>NZ_JADOBQ010000002.1 GCF_015644665.1 Roseobacter sp. MH60115 | reverse complement strand
AGCCATTGCGACGTGGTGAGTTCGTAACGCTTGGTCATGTGATCATCTCCAGACTGCTCAATCTGGTCCTCTATGAATCACACAATCACATCCCTTGTGAATCCTGAATGTCGATTGGTCCTAGCGCAGCACCAATGGCAGCCCCATCCAATCGCGCAGCGCCTGCGTTGTCTCATCCGGCTGTTCCAGCGTCGGCAGATGGCCGGAATTCGGCAAAACGCACAGCGTCGCATAGGGGATGAGTTCGGACATGAACTCGTGCCGTTTGACCGGGCAAAGCGCATCATGCGCGCCGCACAGCACCAGCGCCGGGACCTTGCATTTGCGCAGCGTGCTCTGCTGATCCCGCCGCCGCTGCAGCGCTCGCGATTGCCGCACGAAAATCTCGGGGCCCAGCGCATCGGCCATATCCATGACCAGATCGAGCACCGCCTGCTGGTGCGGCCCCGGTGCCAGGTAGTTCGGCTTCATCTCCTCGCGCATCACGTCGAGCATCCGACCCGTACGCGCGGCCACGATCTGCGGCTCGCGCGCGGCGGCAACCTGCGGCGTTTCCGCCAGCGGGTTGGTGTCCATCAAGGCGATGCGCGTCACCCGGTCCGGCGCGCGGCGCAGGATCTCCATCGCGACGATGCCGCCCATGCTCAGCCCCGCCAGAGCAAACCGACCGGGCAGTTGATCCAGCAGGCCGGAGGCAATTTCTTCCACACGTTCGCCTTGCGTGATCGGGCCGACCATCACCGCCGTATCCGACGACAACGCCGCGATCTGCGGCCCAAAAAGCCGCGCGTCACACATCAGGCCGGGCAGTAGAACCAGGGGTTCAGCCATCCTACATTCCACTATCCGCAATGGTGATGGTGCTGATCATATCCTGCCCTGTTAACTGGTCGTTTTGCGGCAGTCTTACCCGCCATATGCGCAATCACAAGGCCATCCGGGGAGTGTTCGGCAAATCCCGGCCTTTCACCTGATCTCGGCAAAGCGCAGCGCACCTGGAAGCTGATCGGCAATCCGCACTCAATCGGGATTTTGGAGGCGCCGCGAGGTCATTCGGTCTGGCAATTGGGAAAATCTATGCTGCGAAAAGGTGGAAAATCAGCATAGCGCGCCTGCCTTTCCTTCAAAGGCTCAGACGGCTCCTCTCCGGCGCGCAGCAACATCCCCCTTGGCGCGATGTAGCTCGAAATCGTGCGCAGCGGCGACGGGCGCCAGACAAGGTTGAAGGCTGCGAGCTTTGGAAAGAACCACGCCTCGGAATAGGGCAGATGGTCGTGGATCCACCATGCCAGATCGCGCCAGTCGCGGCCCGCCTCATAGCGATCCGTGAACCACGGGATGGCCAGCGACGTGCCCGCCACCGCCTTGTCACCGCGGCCGATGTCCCAGATGTGACATTCGATCGGGTTGTCGTTGGCCGCGCAGTTCAGTTTGTGCGCGTTGCCGTATCCGTTCAAAGTAGGCGAGCGGTATCCCGACCGGATGGCGAGGCGGCCAAAGGTCTCTTCCAGCGGATCCAGCAGTTCGGTGCACAGCATACGCCCATTCTCGATGGTCAGCTCCGGGTCGGGCGGCACGTTGGGCACCCCATGCATATTGCTGATTTCGGAATAGAGGAAATCGCGCATGTAGAAGTGTTTTGACAGACGCACCCGGCCCAGCGTTTCAAGGCTCCACATGGATTTGGGGCTGCGCATCAGCCGTCCCCGTAGCCCAACCACCGAAATGCGCCGTCCTCTCTCAAGGGTGAAAAGGGGTTATGTGCGATTTCCCAGATGTGGCCCTCGGGGTCGGCAAAATAGCCATGGTGCCCGCCCCAGAACACATCCTGTGCGGGCTTGAGGATTTTGGCGCCCGCAGCCTCTGCCTGCGCCAAAAGCGGGGCGACGTCGCCTTTGTCGGGCAGGTTGTGGGCGAAGGTACTGGCGCCATACCCAAGATCCGTCAGCGGGACACCGATGTCTTCCGCAAGCTTATCCAACGGGTAGAGCCCAAGGGTCTGGCCAATCAGGTCATAGGCGATCACCCCGTCCGGCGACGGCGTGCGTTGCCAGCCCAAGGCGTCGTAGAACGCCGCCAGTGCCGCGACGTCGCGCGCGCCAAGCGTGATGAGACTGATCCGCTGGTCCATGTGATCCTCCTATTTTGTTGCATCCAAAATATCGACAATCGCGTCCTCGATCAGCCCCAGACACGGGCCGTCTGAAAACCGGTGGTCTGCATCCTTGACGAACGTGAGACGCATGTCGGGGCAGGTCGCATGCTCCATCAGGCGGAGGGCGGTTTCCGTGCTGACAGCGGTATCTGCCGTGCCCTGCAGGCAGCGCACCGGGAACGGCAGATCAAGCGGCGCGCGCAGGACGAGATTGCGCCGCCCGTCCTCGATCATCCGCCGCGTCACGATGTAGGGTTCCATGTAGTCGGACGGGATCTCCACCTGGCCCTGCGCCATCACCTGCTGCTGTTGGGCCTCGGAAAACCCGGCCCAATAGCTGTCTTCCGTAAAGTCAGGCGCGGCCGCAATGGTGACCAGCCCCGCCAGCCGGTCCGGTATCTGTCGCGCCAGCAAGAGCGCCTGCCAGCCCCCCATGGAAGATCCGACCGGGATGATTGGCCCCTCCGTTAGACCCGCGACGATGGCCGCGGTATCTTCTGCCCAGTCCCCGATGGCGCCCTCTTCGAAGGTCCCGGACGACTGGCCATGCCCGGAGTAGTCGAACCGAAGGAAAGCACGGCCCTCGCGCCGCGCCCAGTCTTCAAGATGCAGCGCCTTGGTGCCTTCCATATCGGATTTGAGCCCGCCCAGGAACACGACCCACGGGCCTGCGCCCGGTGTGCGATGATAGGCAAGCCGTCGGCCCTGCGGGCTATCGAAGAAGCTTGGAGAGGTCATTCGGAGTGTCCTTTTTGGCTGCGATCATGTGCGCAAGCCCATTGGCCCGCAATCCATTTTATATTTTTTATAGGTTACTATATTGTCACGTGACTAGTAAGTAACCTATAAGAGGATATGGATTCGATTTTCAAAGCCTTGGCCGACCCCACGCGCCGGATGCTGCTGGACAGCCTGCGTGCCAAACCGGGACAGAGCCTCCTTGATCTGCAAGGCCAGCTCGACATGTCGCGGTTTGGCGTGATGAAGCATCTGGGCGTGCTGGAAGAGGCCAAGCTGATCGTGACCCACAAGAAAGGCCGGTTCAAATACCACTACCTCAACGCCCTGCCCCTGCAGGAAGCGATAGACCGCTGGGTGGAGCCCCTGCTCCAGCAACCGGCGGCACGAGCGGTGCTAAATCTTAAAACTCAACTTGAAGGAACACCGAGAATGACCAAACCCGATTTCATGATGCAGACCTATATTCACTGCACCCAGGACGCGCTGTGGCATGCTTTGACGGACGCCGAGGCCAATGCCGCCTATAACTTCGTGGCGGGCAGCTGCGTGCGCGAGGGCAACAAGCTGATCCTGAAATTCGAGGACGGCACGCCGATGCTGATCCTGACGGAGACCAAGCTGACCCCCAAAACCCGGATTGAGAGCACGTTTGAGCCGCATTGGGCCGGACCGGATGTGCCGCTGGAGCATTCGCGTTTTGTCTATCTGATTGAACCGCAGGGTGAAAACTGCATGCTCACGCTTGAGCATTATGACATTCCCGCCGGTCAGGAAGGCGTGGCAGATGGCTGGCACCGCACCCTCGCTGGCCTGAAAACATGGCTGGAGACCGGGCAATCGGTGCGCTTTTCGCACGCAGAAGCGGAGGGGTGAGCGATGCAGGCCGGAACACTTCCTACTGAAATGGGCGTGCTGATCATGCTCTGCATTTTCGCAGCCTCCCTCTGGATCCCTTACATCGTCGGCGTGAACACGGACCCGCATCCGGCGGATAACTTCACTCGCCCCGGTGATCTGACGCAATTGCGGCCCTGGGTGCACCGGGCTTACCGCGCGCATCTGAACCTGCTGGAGCAGTTGCTGCCCTTTGCCATCCTGGTGCTGGTGATTGACCGTCTGGGCGGATACTCGACGCTGACTTACTGGACAGCCATCGCGTTCTTCTGGCTGCGGGTCGCCCATGCGGTGGGCATGATTTCAGGTCTCGCAAGGCTTCCCCTGCGCCCCATCATCTTCACCGCGGGCTGGATCTGTTGTCTGCTGATGGCATACGCGGCCTACACGGCCTGACTGCAACCGTCTTCGGCGCGGTTACCCACTAACGTAGGGGGCGGCGCCGGGGCGGTAAAAAATCTTCTGGTTGTGGAGACGCCCAAGCAGTTCTTCATTTTCCCGCTGATCCGCTTCGATGACGGTGATCGACTGCAGATCCGCAGGATTTTCCTCCGACAAAGCACGGCGCATCCGGCACAATTCCCGACCACGGGCCCGCAGAGATTCTTCGATCAGATCGACATCATGGATGCTCAATTCGAATGTGCGGTTATAGCGCGGCATGACGGTCCTTCCGGTCATTTTACCATTTGGGTACATGTCGGATTTAGCATACGAGATGTCGCAGTCAACGTATTCTTGGGTATACATTGGATAGCGCTGCTTGACACATCTGCCCCCAGGCGTCATCAGCACGCTCACATAACCCGCAACCGGGCGTCTCGTAGGCGCCAAACCGACGAGGAGTGCCAGCAGATGGCTCCCAAAGACAACGCAATCTCTCTCACCTTTCCCGATGGCAATGCGCGCAGCTTCGAGGCGGGCGTCACCGCAGGCGATGTGGCCGCCAGCATCTCCACCTCGCTGCGCAAAAAGGCGATCTCCGCCACCGTGAACGGGGTGCACTACGATCTCGCCTGGCCCATCGAAGAGGACGCCGAGATCGCCATTCACACCATGGCGGACGAAGAGCAGGCCAACGAGCTGGTGCGCCACGATCTGGCGCATATCATGGCCCGCGCCGTGCAGGAAATCTGGCCCGACACCCAGGTCACCATCGGCCCGGTGATCAAGGATGGCTGGTACTATGATTTTGATCGGGCTGAACCGTTCACACCGGAAGACCTGGGCCTCATCGAAAAGAAGATGAAGGACATCATCAACAAGCGTGATCCCGTCCGCACCGAGGTCTGGGACCGCGCACGCGCGATCAAGCATTACGAAGAGGCGGGCGAGCCTTACAAGGTGGAACTCATCGACGCCATTCCGGGGGACGAGCCGCTGCGCATGTATTGGCACGGTGACTGGCAGGATCTTTGCCGGGGGCCGCACCTGCAGCATACCGGGCAGGTGCCCGGCGACGCCTTCAAGCTGATGTCCATCGCCGGGGCCTACTGGCGCGGCGACAGCGACCGCGCGATGCTGCAACGTATCTACGGCGTGGCTTTCACCGGCAAGGAAAAGCTGCGGGCGCATCTCAACATGCTGGAGGAAGCCGCCAAGCGTGACCACCGCAAGCTGGGTCGCGAGATGGATCTCTTTCACATGCAGGAAGAGGCGCCGGGACAGGTCTTCTGGCACGCAAACGGCTGGTCGATCTACACCACCCTGCAGGACTACATGCGCCGCAAACAGCGCGCGGCAGGCTATCAGGAGGTGAACACCCCACAGGTCGTGGACCGCAAGCTCTGGGAGGCGTCTGGCCACTGGGACAAGTATCAGGAGCATATGTTCATCGTCGAGGTCGACGAGGAGCACGCGCGGGAAAAGGCGATCAACGCGCTGAAACCGATGAACTGCCCCTGCCACGTGCAGATCTTCAACCAGGGCCTGAAATCCTATCGCGATCTGCCGCTGCGCATGGCCGAATTCGGCTCATGCAATCGCTATGAGCCGTCTGGCGCGCTGCACGGGATCATGCGGGTGCGCGGTTTTACCCAGGACGATGGCCATATCTTCTGCCGTGAAGACCAGATCGAGGCGGAATGCGCGGCGTTCATCACCTACCTGTCGTCGGTCTACAAGGATCTGGGGTTCGAAAGCTTCGAGATCATGTTCGCCACCCGGCCTGAAAAGCGCGTGGGGTCCGAGGAGAGCTGGGATCACGTCGAGGCCGCGCTGGAAAACGCGATCAAGGCAACCGGACATCCCTATACCCTCGACGAAGGAGAGGGCGCGTTCTACGGGCCGAAACTGGACTTCAAACTGACCGACGCGATTGGTCGGGAGTGGCAGTGCGGCACCTTCCAGGTGGACCCCAACCTGCCCGAGCGTCTGAGCGCCACCTACGTAGGTGAAGACGGCGCGAAACATCGACCCTACATGCTGCACCGCGCCTGCCTAGGGTCGTTCGAGCGCTTCATCGGCATCCTGATTGAGAATTCGGCGGGCAAACTGCCGTTCTGGCTCGCACCGCGTCAGGTCGTCGTCGCCTCGATCATCTCCGACGCCGATGACTATGTGCATGAGGTTGTTGCGACTTTGAAGGCTGCCGGTGTCCGCGCCGAAGCCGATGTGCGCAACGAGAAGATCAACTACAAGGTCCGCGAACACTCCGTGGGCAAGGTGCCGGTTATCCTCGCCGTCGGCGCCCGCGAGGTCGAAGAACGCACTGTGACCCTCCGGCGTCTGGGCGAAAAACGCACAAGCGTCGAAGCGCTGGACAGCCTGACACAAACACTGGCGCGCGAAGCAACGCCGCCTGATCTTTTGTAACAATTCCGGCCCCCGCATGCCGCACAGCTGCCCGCGGGGACCGATTTTGTAACATTCCGTGAAGAATGGCGTGTTTTTGCCACTGTCTACCCAACGTCTTCTGACGGCTGCGTGAGGCACGACCTCGTGAGTGGAAAGTCCGTTTCCCAACGTCTAGATTTTGCCCTATCATTGACCGCGATGGTCCTCAAAAAGGGAATGAAATCATGTCCAACACAATGAAAACAGTCGCAATTGCCGGTGCTGTCGCTGCTGCCCTGACTGCACAGGTGACAACAGCCGAAGCGGCTGCGAAGGAAAAATGCTACGGCGTTTCGCTGGCAGGTGCCAATGACTGCGCGGCCGGCCCCGGCACAACCTGCGCGGGCACCTCCACCGTTGATTACCAAGGCAACGCCTGGACGCTGGTCGATGCTGGCACATGCGCTGAAATCGAACTGCCCGACCTGGCAGACGGCACACCGCGCCAAGGTTCGCTGGAAGAGCTGAGCCGCGATCTGCCTGCATAAGCATGCACACGAAATTGATCCCACCCGGTGATGCAGATCGCCGGGTGGGGTCCCCCTGAAAACGCCTCGGGACACATGACGTCGGAGGGCCAAGATGTTAGACAACTCCCCTCGTTTTGAACACCTGCCGCCCGCGCCCGGCGTCGGATACAAACCCCAGCATTTTGCGGAATTGCGCGCAGATCCCGGTGCGGTCGAATGGATCGAGATCCACGCGGAAAACTACATGGGCGATGGCGGGCGTCCCCTGGCGCAGTTGCGGGCGCTGTCCGAACAGTTTGCGCTGTCTGTGCATGGCGTCGGCCTCAGCATTGGCGGGGAGGACAAGTTGGACGCGGAGCACCTGGCGCGGCTGAAGACCCTTGTCGGTTGGTCCAAACCGGCAAGCTTTTCCGAGCATCTGGCGTGGTCCACCCATGGCGCGGAGTTCCTGAATGACCTGCTGCCCCTGCCCTACACAAACGACACGCTGACCCGCGTGGCCGATCACATCGATCAGGTGCAATCAACGCTTGGGTGCCAGATGTTGCTGGAGAACCCGTCAAGCTATCTGGCCTTTGCCGAAAGCACCTTGTCGGAGACCGATTTTCTGACCGAATTGGTGCGGCGCACCGGCTGTGGTCTCTTGCTGGACGTCAACAACGTTTTCATCTCCGCCACTAATCTCGGGATGTCAGCATCCGACTACATCGATGCCTTCCCGCTGCAGGCCGTTGGCGAAATACATGTGGGCGGCCATGACGAAGAAGTCGACGATCACGGCGCCCCCTTGCTGATCGACAGCCATGGCAAACCGGTAGATGATCCCGTCTGGGCGCTGCTGGACCTGACACTCGCCAAATCCGGCGCGCGCCCCGTTCTGGTAGAATGGGACAATGAAGTCCCCGACTGGCCGGTGTTGCGCAGCGAAACCGAGCGGGCAGCACGGGCACTTGCCCTGGTCAAATGACAGTCTCACAAACCACATTTCGAAGCGCCCTGCTCGATGCGGCGCAGGATGTGCCCGACGGCTTGTTGGATGGCCATGCCGCCCCTGCGGGCCGCCGCTTTTCCGTCTATCGAAATAACGTGGTGGTATCGCTGACAGAGGCGCTCCGCACGGCGTTTCCCTTGCTGCACAAACTGTTGGGGGCCCAGACCTTCGACAGGCTGGCCGCTGTCTATGTCCGTGCGCACCCACCGGCCTCTCCGCTGATGATGCACTACGGGGAAAAGCTGCCCGCGTTTCTGGAGAGCTTTGCCCCGCTCCAGCACATTGGCTACCTCCCCGACTGCGCGCGGTTGGATCTGGCGCTCAGACGGTCTTATCACGCGGCGGATGCATCCCCCGTACCAGCGGACACTTTCCAGTGTGATCCGCAGGAGCTTGTCCAGATACGGCTGTCACTGGCGCCCGCCGCGCAGATCGTCAGGTCCGCCTGGCCGCTTTACGATATCTGGCGGGTCAACAACGAAGCCGGCGCGCCGAAACCGCGCGCGGTGGCGCAGGACGTGCTGATCACGCGACCGGGATTTGACCCTGCCCCCCATCTGCTTTCAGATGGCGCGGCGGTATGGCTGGAAAACCTGCAAATCGGTCGAACGCTTGGCGATGCGCATGAGGCAGCGCTCGCGGCGCACCCCGCCTTTGACCTTGCCACATCCCTTTCGCAGGCTTTGCAAACCTGCGCCCTGACTGAATACAAGACAAAGGACAGCTAGATGATCTCTCTTTATGCTTCGGTGACACACCGTCTGTCGCAGGCGGACTGGCTGCTTGCGACATTGGCGCGGCTGGTCTTTGCGGGCACTTTGCTCATGTATTTCTGGGTGTCCGGGCTCACCAAACTCGGAGAGGGGTTCATGGGCCTATTTCAACCCTCCGTCGGGGCCTACGCCCAGATTTTTCCCAAGGTGATGGAGGCCGTCACCTACGACACCTCTCAACTGTCAGTGTTCCATTGGGCCGTCGTTGTCGCAGGCACATGGGCTGAATTCATCCTGCCGGCGCTGATTGTCATCGGCCTGCTCACCCGTCTTTCCGCCCTCGGGATGATCGGCTTTGTCGTCGTGCAATCCCTCACCGATCTTTTTGGTCACGGCGGGTTGGAGCACAAGGAAACCTTCGGCGCGTGGTTTGATCGCTTCCCGGACAGCGTGATCCTCGATCAGCGCAGTTTCTGGGTCTTTGTCCTGCTGGTTCTGGTCATCAAAGGTGCCGGCCCCCTGTCATTGGACAACGCCCTGCGCAAACGCACACCCGCCGCCTGATCGGCTCAGGCGGCCCCCAGCGCCGCCTGCGTGTCCTTGCTCCATCCCAGATGCATATCGGCCCCCGTCACGATCAGGGGCCGCTTCATCAAGCTGGGATGTGCCTGTAGCTGTTCCAGAGGTGGCCTGTTCCTTTCCGCCTCGTCCATCCCGCGCCAGGTCGTCGAGCGCGTGTTGATCAAAGCGTCGCCAAAATGCGCTAAAGCAGCCGTCAAAACCTCCTCCGGCACACCCTCTGCGCGGACATCCACGAGCTGTGCTTTGGGCAAGGCTTTCAGCGCTTTACGGCAGGTGTCGCAGTTTTTCAATCCATATAGTCGCATCAATTACTCACAAATCCGATAATTCGGGGGTGAAATCGTCGCGTTTCGCCCCGTTTCGCTTGATTTTTACACGCGAAGGGCAATCTCTTAAAGGGTAGCTGGTCTGATTTTTGCGATCAAACTGGCCGCACGAACAAGCTGCTCCGGAAGCGCTGGGGCGGTCAGGCAATACAAAGGAGGCACGGGACTGATGCCAAACGGCACCGTGAAGTGGTTTAACACCACAAAAGGTTATGGCTTCATCGCCCCAGAAGGCGGTGGATCAGATGTGTTTGTACATATCTCAGCGGTTGAAAGGTCCGGGTTGACCGGCCTGGCCGACGATCAAAAAGTCAGCTTCGAGCTGTCCGAAGGACGCGATGGACGGCAGATGGCGAGTGATCTCAAGCTGCTCTAACATTCTGACATAAAGCGGCCTTTTCAAGCGGGCGGCCAGCAGGTCGGCCGTCGGCAAACGCGCCGTTTACACATTGTTTGCCATGGATGGCGTATCTTTGCCGTCGAAGGTGAAGACAATGACTGAATTCCTCTCGGTTCTGCTGCTGTACTACGGCTGTGATGCAGTTGCTGCGACACGTGCGCTCGATCATTCAGAAGTCATGGAATGCATGGCGCATTACCAGGACGTCAAAGAGTATTTCACCGAACCTGGGATGGATGGCGCAGCGCATCCCCAAAGTGCCTATCAGAATTTCAAAGCGTGGGAACGCCGGAATGCCGAAACCGTCGCTGACCTGCGCCGCGCGGCATCAGGTTAAGCGGGATCATGTGGACCGAAATCCGTCCAGTGTTCGCCCATCGCAACGATGCACGACGTGCCTGACGCATAGCGCACAACCATCGTCCAATCGCCGCGCTGATCCGTCCAGACCTCCATCACCTGCTCCCGCCCGCGCAGCCCGCTGGCCTGCCGCGCACTGCCGTACTGAAGTGTAAGCCTGTCGCGCAACTCCTCTGACGGCGCGCAGAGAACGTCTCCGATCGGGGAGGCCTGTGCTGCGGATGGGACCGCCAGTGTGAGGAGAGCAAGAGCGCGAAACAACATATGTCCAATGTAACAGTTTTGCGACGCGCTGTGGATAAAAATCTGATCAGAAACGCGCGTCTACACCTGAGCGTGCAGCGACGCATACCCGCGGAACCGAATGCGACCGCCCTGCACGCGCCTTGTGATCGCGTAATCCGGAAAACGTCGCAGAAAGCGGGCCACAGCAATGCGCCCCTCCATCCGCGCGAGGGTCAGACCGACGCAGACATGCGGCCCGCTGGCAAAAGCCAAATGACGGTTTGGCTGGCGCGTGATGTCAAATCGCGCCGGATCCTCAAAAACCTCCGGGTCGCGATTTGCAGCACCAATACAAAGATGCAGGTTCGTCCCCTTGGGGATGCTGTGACCGCCCAGCGATACATCTTGCGTGGTCTCCCGGTTGCCAAACTGGTTCGGGGAGCGGAAGCGGAGGACCTCTTCGATGGCACCATCAATAAGGGTCGGGTCAGAGATCAGTTTTTCACGCTGGCTCGGGTGGTCGTGCAACAGCGCAAGGCCATTGCCGATCAGGTTCGTGGTCGTCTCATGTCCCGCGTTCAGGATAAAGATGCAGTTTTGAATGAGTTCGATTTCTGACAGTTGCCCGCTGTCATCGCCTTGAATGAGGCGGGTCAACACATCGGTCTCTGGGTCACCGGGCGCGGCGCGTCTCCGGTCGATAAGGTCCTGCAAATATGCTTTGAATGCCGTGACCGCCTGATGGCCACGGGAGAGCTGTGCCTCGGTCAGCGTAGGCTCCAAGGCCCCGAGGATAGCCAGGGACCAGTCCCGCAGCGGGCCGCGCTCTGCCATAGGCACGTCGAGCAGGTTGCCGATGACCTGAATAGGAATCGAGGCGGCGAAGTCCTCAATCAGGTCAGGGGCTTGCGGCAGCGCCTCAAGCAAGGCATCGACCGTGGCAATCAGTCCCGGTTCCATGCGCCTCAGCGCTTTCGGCGTGAGTGCCGATGTCATGATCCGCCGCACGCGCGTGTGCAGTGGCGGGTCGTTGAACACGAGCGATGTCGTGTGGTGCTCGAAGAGCGGTGAGCCTGCGCCAAACTTCGGGGCGAAGGCAGCCTTTTTGTCCGATTTGTAGAGGTCTACATCCCGGTAAATGGCGCTGAGGTCCGCGTGGCGGGAGAGCAGGAAAGAGCCGTCAGGCTGCGCGGAGACAGGCGCCTCGCGCAGCAGGGCATCATAGTACGGAAAAGGATTTTCCACGAAATCGGCCGGGGGCGCTGCGAGGGTGAGCATGGGGGCAGTCTGCGCACCATAAATGTCTTGTCAATGGACGGGCCAAGCGTACACACAACCCGACAACGCGAGTTGATCGCAGACCGACGGTGCCAACAAAAAGACTACGAAGGACTACGGTTACGGCACCATTAAGAAAACCAGCAATACTTACTTGGCTGGGGCAAATCCATACCAGCTAAGCGTAACACCGACGCATGATCAATATCCCCTCTCTCCCGACACAATAGCAGATGAGGGCGACACCCCGGGCGCCAAAAGTGGCTTTCTTACCTCACGACTATTTCTAAAAGTCCACACTACAAGATCCCACCAGATAGAAAAACCTGCCCCCAACCCCAAAATGTGTTGAAGCTTATCGGTGTTCACGTTTACTCAGAACCAAAACCGTGCATCGCGGTCACTGCTTTCTAATCAGGTCTGCGAGCACCGTATCTTCAACTGTGCATCTTGAATTTACGTCCTTGAACACCTCCATAACACGAAACCTGTCCATCATTGGATCAAAGGCGTCGCCCCTTGTCATTTTCACTTTTTTCCAGAAAATCTGGCTCTGCGTGTAATAGTGGTTGATCTGCATGGTTGCATTGTCGGAAACCGTCCGTGCTGAATCCAAACCCTTGATTGTATGTATTTCAATCATCGACGACTTGGTCAGCTTTTTAGCCCGCACGAGGTACTTTCGATGCCTATGGCCACCAAGATCAGCTTGTTTGAAACAGAGCTCTTTTCTCAGGCTCTTCGGGTGATCGCCTTCATTCGGGCACCCAAACACGCTCCAATTGCAGTACACAACGTCAAGTGTTTCATATTCGGCAAGTTTGTTCTTTAGTGGCTGTCCATTTTTTACGAACCAAAACTCATCCAAATCAGCAATCAGCAACCACTTCCATTTCTGACGAACCTCAAAGTGCTTGATTGCTGTCCAGTAGTGCTCGGTTTGCCGGTGCGGTTGGTCGAGCCGTATACAGGAGACGCGATCGTCATTGCGCCACGCCTTTATGCGATCTGCGGACCCATCCGTACTACCGTTATCGATCAGAATAATCTTATCCGCGCCAAGCCAAATATAATGTTGTATCCATTCGTCTAAAGCCAGTTCCTCGTTCTTGAAGATTCCCAACACGCACAGTGTGTCTGCTTCTTCTTCCCTGACTCTAGTACGACTTCGCTCCTCAAGACGATTGCGATTCCATGCTCGAAGACTTCGCACGAAGCCATTGGACCAACTTTTCGTATTTATTCCCAAAAACTTCACAACGTCACCTTCCCATTGTTCTCTCTACGTTGTCAGGCAATGGCTTGTCGGAACTCCCGCCACTCCCCCTTGCTCATCCCAGAGGTCTCCTGCGTGACCTCCTCTCCGGCGAGCATCTTCTTGATGCACTCGAGCGCCCGGCCTGAGAGCGTGGCTCCGCCCAAACGATAGTCCTCGAAGGCGCCGTAGGCGGCGGGGACCCAATCCTTGACCATGGCACAGACCGCATCCGCATAGACGCGGATTTCGTATTGCGCGTGCGCGTCGGCGCGCAGACGCAGGAAGTGGAAGAGGTTGTGCAGGTCCACCTTCCAGTACCATTGGGTGTAGACATTGGCGGGCAGGTTCATGCGGGCAAGCTCGCGCGCGAGGCCCTGTTGGCCGTCCTGTGAGATCATCTCTTCGTAGTGGTCATAGCACTGCATGGCGTCCTGTTGCAGGTAGCGCAGGACGCGTTCGGCCTCTTCGCCCGTCAGGGCCTCACCCCGGCCCTGGTTGTTCACCACGGATTGGGCGGCGAGGTCGTCCGGTGCCGGAATGTAGAATTCACGGTCGAGGATCGAGTAGCGGGCGGAGTATTCGTTCACGTTGGCGGTCCGGTGGCGGATCCACTGGCGGGCGACAAAAACGGGCAGTTTCACGTGCAGCTTGACTTCGCACATCTCGAAGGGGGTGGAGTGCCAGTGGCGCATGAGGTAGCGGATGAGCCCCTCGTCGTTCTGCACGGATTTGGTGCCGCGGCCGTAGGAGACGCGGGCGGCCTGGCAGATGGCGGCGTCGTCGCCCATGTAGTCGATGACGCGGACAAAGCCGTGATCGAGCACGGGCTGCGCGGTATAGAGGTGCTTTTCCATGCCGGGGGCGGTGGCGCGCAGGGTCGGCGTGGGCTGGCTGCGTTGAGCGTCGATTTCGGCTTGATGCTCGGCGGAAAGCGGCATGGGGACATCCTTTCGAGGGCATGAGTCGCATACGACTATATCTGGGCGCGCACGCGCGCGGAACAGCTATATGGTGTATTTCGGTATTGTTTTAGAACGGCCGTTGATCAGGGGGATGTGACTGGCATCCCGGTGCGAGCGTGCTAGTGTTGCGTCGAACGAGTGAAGTGATGGAGGGGCGCAATGAGCCTGACGTATTTGCACACGATGGTCCGGGTGAAGGATCTGGAGAAATCGATCGCGTTTTACGAGCTGTTGGGGTTGAAGGAAACGCGACGGATGGACAGCGAGGGCGGGCGCTTCACGCTGGTGTTCATGGCGCCGCCCGGACAGGAAGAGTGCCCGGTGGAGTTGACCTACAACTGGGATGGGGACGAGGGGTTGCCCGATGACAGTCGTCATTTTGGACATCTGGCATACCGTGTCGGCAATATCTACGAGGTCTGTCAGCATCTGATGGACAACGGCGTGACGATCAACCGGCCACCGCGCGACGGGCATATGGCCTTCGTCCGCTCGCCCGACAACATCTCCATCGAACTGCTGCAGGAAGGCGACAATCTGGCCCCGGCCGAGCCTTGGGCGAGCATGGAAAACACAGGCCACTGGTGATCCGCGCGAGCCTCTGCGCAGGTCTGCTGCTGGCGGGTCCGGCGGCGGCGGAGTGTCGGCTGGCGCTGGTTCTGGCGCTGGATGTGTCAAGCTCCGTCGATGCCGCGGAGGACAGGTTGCAGCGGGGCGGTCTTGTGGCCGCTCTGACCGCACCCGAAGTGGAGGCAGCCTTTTTCGCGGCGGACAGCCACGTAGCACTTGCCGCATACGAGTGGTCCGGGCGCTACAATCAGGAAATGCTGCTGGAGTGGACGCTGATCGACAGCCGCGCCACGCTATTGCACGCGGCGGAGACGATTGCGGCGAGCAGCCGCAGCCACAACGATTTTCCGACCGCGATGGGTTATGCGCTTGGATATGGTGCGGGATTGCTCACGCGCGGGCCGCGCTGTCTCTACCGGACGCTCGACATGGCCGGGGATGGGCAGAACAACGAGGGCTTTGGCCCGGCACAGGCCTATGCCGAGTTTCCGTTTGATGGGGTGACGGTCAACGGTCTGGTGGTCAATGGCGCGGACTACGAGGCCGAAACCGGGTTGATCGCTTTCTATCAGGCGCAGGTGCTGCACGGGCCCGGGGCTTTCCTTGAAATTGCGCAGGGGTTTGAAGATTACGAGCGCGCCATGCGGCGCAAGCTGGAGCGGGAGCTCTCGCCTCCGGTGATCGGAGCGGTGCCAGCAGGGTCCGATGGGGAGCCGAAGGGATGAACCGCCTGCGCGGCCTCTGCCTGAGTTTATCGCTGGCTGCCGGGCTTGTCGGTGAGGCCACAGCTGCGTGTCGTCAGGCGCTGGCACTTGCGCTAGACGTATCGGGCTCGGTTGATTTGCGGGAGTACCGCCTGCAGCTCGATGGTTTGGTCACTGCGCTGAACGATCCTGAGGTGGTGCAGGCGCTATTGGCTGTGCCCAGTGCTCCGATCACGCTGATGGTGTTCGAGTGGAGCGGCCGGTCGGATCAGGTTGTGCTGGTCCCCTGGACCACGCTGACGGATCGCGCCACGCTGGCGGACATCAGCGGCACACTGGCGGGCACGAAACGGCGGGTTGCAACCCCCGGAACCGCGCTGGGGATCGCGATGAATGTCGGCGCGGCCTACCTCGATCAGCAAAAGGACTGCACCAAACGAACCCTCGATATCTCAGGGGACGGCGAATCAAATCTTGGTCCCCGGCCTCGCGAGTTCCGCGATGCCATTGGCGCCCGCGGCATCACCATCAACGCGCTGGTCATCGGTGCGGATGCCGCGACCAAAGGTGACCGTGGACAGGACGACATAGGTGAGCTGTCTTCCTACTACCGGGCTGAAGTGATTACAGGGCCGAATGCATTTGTGCAAACGGCCCTGGGCTTTGAGGATTATGCGGCAGCCATGACCGCCAAGCTGAAACGCGAGATTGATGGTCTGACGATCAGCAAACTTCAGTAGATATAGCGGATTTGGTCGGACCAATACCGCTCCATGCGCTTCAGCGACCGCGTGATGTCGTCGATACCATCCGGGCCCAAAACGCCCTTGGCCTCCAGACCATCTGCATGACGGGAGAATAGCTCGGAAACGACAACCCTGATTTTCTGCCCCTTGTCCGTCAGCTTCACCCGCACCGAACGCCGGTCAATCTCGCAACGCTGGTGGTGCATGTAGCCCATATCCACCAGTTTCTTCAGATTGTAGCTGACGTTGCTGCCCTGATAGTACCCGCGGCTTTTCAATTCGCCTGCGGTCACCTCGTTGTCGCCGATGTTGAAGAGCAGCAGTGCCTGTACCGCATTGATCTCCAGCACGCCGACACGCTCAAATTCGTCTTTGATGACGTCCAGCAGCAGTCGATGAAGACGCTCCACCAGCGACAGCGCTTCCAGATAGCTGACCATGAAGCCTTGTGTTCGGCTCATGGCGGCAGGGTCCGACGGAATTTGATCTTGTATGCTCATTTACGCGCTCCGACTCGTTCTAATTTGGTCGGAATTTGCGTGAGAAACGCCAATAATTCGTTAAAAACGCGAAAATGGCGCGTACGGTGGTGCGTCAGACAGAGCCGCGCGGCAGCTGATCCACGATCTGATCGATCAGCGCAGCATAGCGATCAGGAGCCGGCGTCTGCCGGCTAACCCATTGATAAAGATCATGGTCGTTCTCGCTGAGCATATCGTCGTAGAGACGCAGCCCGGCCTCATCCATGTCCTCGAGGTTGGCTTCGGCGAAAGGCTGCAGGATCACGTCCATCTCTTTGATCCCGCGCCGCATCGACCGCATTTTCAGACGCTTGATGCGCGTCTCACGCGGCTCTTTCATGCAGATCTTCCTTCAGGGCCGCCCGCAATTTCTTCTCCAGCCGGCCCATCTGTTCCACACGAGCAATCATATCGGTGCGCAGGTCACGCAACTCATTGAGGATATCATGCGCAGAGGCTGGCAGGCTGGCTTCTTCCATCGGCGCATCAAGGCCTTCGCCCTGACCGTTGATCAGCCACATCATCGATACGTTCAAAAGCCCCGCCATCATCGACAGGCGGTTGGCACGCGGTTCGCTGAGATCGTTTTCCCAAGCCCGGAGCGTGGAGACACGCACCCCAAGGCGGCGGGCCAGCTGAGCCTGCGTCATATCGGCCATGTCACGGGCCGCAGCCACGCGGTCGCCAAATGTCGCTGTCTCGGGACCGTACCAGTCTTGAGTATCGTGCATGCTTTGATCTCCTTTGCGATGATCGCGCTTGAACGGCGGCAAGCTGCCCCCTATGAGTTGGCCAATGTCTTATCAAACTGAGGCCAGAATGGAATTCCTGTCTACGACCCTTGCCCGCGTCAAACCGTCTCCCACCATTGCCGTGACCACGAAAGCGGCTGAGTTGAAGGCCGCGGGGCGTGACGTCATTGGCCTTGGCGCAGGTGAACCGGATTTCGACACGCCTCAGAACATCAAGGACGCCGCCGTGGCCGCCATCGCCGGTGGAAAGACAAAGTACACCGCCGTGGACGGAATTCCAGAGCTGAAGCGCGCAATCTGCGATAAACTGAAACGTGACAACGATCTGAGCTATGAGCCATCGCAGGTCAGTGTGGGCACAGGTGGTAAACAAATCCTTTACAACGCGCTGATGGCGACGCTGAACGAAGGGGATGAGGTGGTGATCCCGGCGCCCTATTGGGTGAGCTATCCGGATATGGTGCTGCTGGCCGGGGGTACGCCCGTGATCGCCGAGGCCTCGCTGCAGACCGGTTTCAAGCTGACAGCAGACCAGTTGGAAGCGGCGATCACGGACAAGACCAAGTGGCTGATCTTCAACTCGCCCTCGAATCCGACCGGTGCGGGCTATACCTGGGACGAGCTGAAAGAACTGACCGATGTGCTGATGCGGCATCCCCATGTCTGGGTGATGACCGACGATATGTACGAGCACCTCGTCTACGATGATTTCACATTCTGCACACCTGCGCAGGTGGAGCCGGGGCTTTATGACCGCACGCTGACGGTCAATGGCGTTTCCAAAGCCTACGCAATGACCGGCTGGCGCATCGGCTATGCGGCGGGACCCGAAGAGCTGATCAAGGCGATGCGCAAGGTGCAGTCGCAGTCCACTTCCAACCCCTGCTCGATCAGCCAGTGGGCAGCGGTCGAAGCGCTAAACGGCACGCAGGACTTCATCGCGCCCAACAACGAGATGTTTGCGCGCAGGCGGGATTTGGTGGTGGAGATGCTGAACGCCGCCGAGGGCATCCGTTGCCCGGTGCCGGATGGGGCATTTTACGTCTACCCGTCGATTGCCGGCTGCATTGGCAAGACCTCTGCCGCAGGCACCAAGATCGTGGATGATGAGACCTTCGCCACAGCCCTGCTGGAAGAAACGGGCGTGGCCGTGGTCTTTGGGGCCGCCTTCGGGCTTTCACCGAACTTCCGCGTCAGTTACGCTACCTCGGATGAGGCCCTGAAAGAGGCTTGCACCCGCATCCAGACCTTCTGTGCCGGGCTGACTTGAACAAGGACACGCTATGTCAGGAGAGCTGCCGGAGTACTATTTTCGCGTCCGAGAAAACGGGGCCGCGGTGTTTCGTGTCGACACCGAAAACCGGCAGCGGCGCATAGAGATGGATCAGATTGCCGTTGTGAACATCCGCAACGGCGATATCAAGCCGCAAGGCGACCGAACGCTTTCAGATGCCGATCTGACGGTCATTCAGGACTGGATCGCCGAGCGCACCGCACTTCTTGCCAGGCGGGACATCGACGATATCCACCGCGCGGTGGACCACATGAACCTGACCACACAATGGGCCCAATCGCGGGCAACAGCCGATCAGCTGGAGGCCGTGACTGACGACTTGCTGCTGGCAATGCATGATCTGAGATCGGTGTTGGTGCGCAAGAAGGCAGACCGGCTGATGAAGGGTGACGATTGAGTCGCGGTCCCCTCTCGCGGAGGGTCCCGGCGGCATCAGCCTTCGCATAGTCTGCAAATCATTCAATTTCTAACAACCTCGATCAGGGCGCAATCCACACAGATTAATCTCCCCGTTAGAACCGATCCAAAGGTCGCGGGCGGCCTGATCTTAAACGGTTTTCTCAACAGACGCTCATGTCACCCGCGTGACCTTCCGCATAAATCGGCCGTGGCGCGGCGCTGCAATCCTTACCATTCCCATGACGCATTAAATGTTTGTTGAGTTCTGCGCGCCTTATTGTCGCAGACTGACAACAGCTTTCGGGATATTATCATGTTTCACTTTTCGCGCGCCGCCGCCTTTGCCACGATTGCACTGGCCGCCGGGCCGCTTGCCGCTGAGCAAGGCGTCACCGACGACAGTATTCAATTTGCCCAAGTCGCCGCCCTCGAAGGCCCGGCTGCCGCCCTTGGGACCGGCATGCGCCAGGGTCTTCTGGCGGCCTTCGAAGAAGCCAACCGCGCAGGCGGGATCAACGGGCGCAGCATCAGCCTGACCAGCATGGATGATGGCTACGAGCCCGACCGCTCCGTCACGCAGACCCGCTCGGTCATCGACAGCGGTGACTATCTCGCGCTGGTCGGCCCGGTGGGCACCCCCACAACGAAGGCCACGCAACCCATTGCCACGGAAGCGAATATGCCGATGATTGCACCTTTCACCGGTGCCGGTTTCTTGCGCGACTCCGCGCTTCAGAACGTCGTCAACGTGCGCGCGACCTATGATGCAGAAACGCAGGCGTGGGTGGACTATCTGGTGGATGACCTTGGTCTGACAGACATCGCGATCCTGTTCCAGGATGACGGTTTCGGTCGCGTCGGTCTGGCAGGCGTTGAGAAAGCGCTGGACGCGCGCGGCATGTCGCTGGTGGCGCAAGGCAGCTACACCCGCAACACGGTCGCGGTAAAATCCGCGCTGCTGGATATCCGTAAGGCAAAGCCCCAGGCGATCGTTATGGTTGGTGCCTACAAGCCACTGGCCGAATTCATCAAACTGTCGCGCAAGATGAAAATGGACCCGACATTCGTCACCATCTCCTTTGTCGGATCAAAAGCACTGGCCGCTGAGCTAGGGCCCGATGGCGACGGCGTGATCGTCAGCCAGGTCGTCCCACAGCCCTGGGACACTAATCTGGCCATCGTGGCAGAGTATCAGGCCGCCCTCAGCGCGCTTGACGCAAGCGCCGAGCCCGGTTTCGTGTCGCTGGAAGGCTATGTCGCCGGCCGGTTGGTTGTCGAAGGTCTCCGCAAGGCCGGGGCCGATCTGACGCGCGACAGCTTCATGACGGCGATGAACACGCTCGGCACCATCGATCTGGATGGCATGACGCTGACGTTCGGCCCAGGCGACAACCAAGGGTCCGACGATGTCTTCCTGACACGTATTCTGTCCGACGGCACTTTTGAGGCCATGCATCCGGGCAGCTGATACAAGATCGGGGCCCGGGTGATTATCCGGGTCCCTTCCAGCGATGAATACACCGCGGCACCGCCCGCATCGACTGAATGGGAAGGGCACCACTATGGGTTCCATCGTTTCTAACCTCTTTGGATCCGTCCTGATGCGCCTTGCGCTGATTTTTGGCGCGCTGGCCGCGATGACCGCCGCGGCCATCATCATCGGCTGGATGGTGTTTCAGTCAATTGCCACGAACATGGCGGTGCTCTCGGAGGAACGCCTGCCCGTCCTGCGCAACAGCGCCCAGGTTGTGGCCGCCGCTGATCGGGTGCGCGATGTCCTCTCCAACATCCTGATCGCCCGCAACGAAGAAGAACTGAGCAACTTGTCAGGTCGGACACAACTGGTGATCGCAGACATCAGCGACGCCGTCCAAAACCTTGACCCCGAGCAGGCCAGCGTCCTTACCGATGACATAACCCAGGTGGAAAGCGCCCTGACAGCGCTTAGCAACGCCCGGTCTGAAGCATTCGCCCGCGCCGACAGTCTTGCGGCAGATGTTGAAAACGCGCTGATACTCTCAACCACCGCAAGCGCATTGCTCGATCAGGCCTCTGATGACGCCTATTTCGACCTGGTCATCGGGGCGGACGATACGATTGCAAACATCGATCAAACTCTGGCGCAATTGATCGAAAAGGACTTCGCCGTCTATCAGGCCACGCTACAGGTGCGCGCGGAGATTAATCTGCTGTCCGGAATTGCGCTGAGCACTCTGAACACACGCGATCCAGCTCTGATTTCGATCCTGACAGATCTGTCCGACGCAGCCCAGGATCAATTGAACACATTGCTGCCGGTGATCGAGGAAGCCGGTGGGTCGTCGGACCTCTATGCGCTCGTGCAAAAGGCCGAAGCCGATTTCCAGACCATTTTCTCCTCTGGCCGTACGTCACTCAAACCTGAAGAAATACTGTCGTTGCGCCAGGAGATCGATGCCGCGCTGGCGACGGCACTTGATGACATCTACTTTGAACTGGTGATCAACAGCGATGACGCAAAGACCACAAACGACGATTCCATTCGTGGTCTGATGGACGACCAAGTAACCCGCATCCGGCGACAGGCTGCGCTTGACGCGGCAACCAAGTCCTTCTTTGCCGCCGCCATGCAAACAGCCCTGGCGCGCGATCCACAGGAACTCGCGCGTCTCCAGGACGCACTGAATGTGAATGCTGCAAAACTGCGGGACGCCATGGAGAATGCCTCTCAGGAGATCACGCAAAACCTCGAGGCCATTCTCGAAATTGCTGATGCGGAGACGGGAATTGGCGCGACAAGGTCAGCCGCCTTTGATGCGCAGCAAAAAGCCGTGGTTTCCGCGCAGAGTGCCGCCCGTGCCGTTCAGGAGATCGGTTCAGAAATCAGTGCCGTCGCGGGCGCTGCCCAGGACAAGATTGACGCAACCTCTGAGGCGCTGAACCTCGAGGTTGCTCAGGCACGCGGACGGATGCAGCAAATCGCCTGGGCAAGCCTTGCACTTGTGCTGCTGGCCCCCTTGCTGATCTGGAAGATGGTGACGCAACCTTTGAACAAGGTGACGTCTGTGACGGAGCGCCTGGCATCGGGTGATCTGTCAGAGATCGAAGGATTGGGCAGCAAGAAAGGCGAGATTGGACGCCTCGCCCATGCACTTGAGGTCTTCCGGGATGGCGCGCTTGAACGCATTCACCTGCAGGAGGAAGACCAGCGGCGGCAAAAAGAGATGCTGGAGGCCGAACGCGCAGCCGAGAAAGCCAAGCAGGAGGCTGAGCAGCGGGACCGCGACGCAGAAGCCAAACGGGAGCGCGAAGAGCGCGAGCGAGAGGCCGCTGAACAAGCGCGCAATGAACAAGCCCGCGCCGCAGCCGAGGCGGAGCGCAAGGCACATGCAGATGAGCAAGAGGCCGTGGTTTCAGAGCTCGCCCGCAGCTTGCAGCGTCTTTCTGCAGGGGACCTTAGCCGCACAATCGACACCGAGTTTCCCGGCGCATACGAGGCCTTGCGTCAGGATTTCAATGATGCGGTGGCAAACCTGGCGGACCTCATCCGCAGAATCGGTGACAGTTCAGGTATGATTGACGCCAGCAGCGCCGAGATCGCTTCTTCGTCGCTTGATCTGTCGCGCAGAACGGAGAATGCAGCCGCGACACTAGAGGAAACCGCCGCTGCCTTGAGTGAGTTGACAAGCAGCGTTTCGTCGGCTGCACGGGGCGCATCAGACGCGACCACGACCGTCGAGACGGTCAAAAAAGACGCCGAAACCAGTCAGCAGGTGATGCACGACGCGGTGAACGCGATGAGCGAGATCGAGACGTCCTCTTCGAAAATCTCCAAAATAGTCGAGGTCATCGATTCCATTGCCTTTCAGACGAATCTGTTGGCCCTGAACGCGGGTGTCGAGGCTGCCCGCGCGGGTGAAGCCGGACGCGGTTTTGCCGTTGTCGCGTCAGAAGTGCGCATCCTCGCGCATCGTTGTTCGGAAGCCGCTTTGCAAATCAATGGGTTGATCTCGGAGTCTGCGGGACATGTTGAAAGCGGCGTCGCGTTGATCGATCAAACCAGCGAGGCGCTTGAGACCATTCTCAAGGGCATCACGAACGTATCTCAGAACGTGTCCGAAATCGCCAACTCTGCCAACGAACAATCGACCGGTATCACCGAGATCAACACCGCAGTGGAACAACTCGACAGATCGACCCAGCAAAACGCCGCGATGTTCGAGACCACAACAGCCGCCAGCCAGGCCCTTACCGGCGAAGCTGGAAAACTTGCGAAACTCGTCGCGGGATTTGTCGTCGATCAGAAAGAGGTCAACTCCGACGGCGAAGAAACAGGGGCGATGCAGGAAAAAGAGGTGAAATCCGCCTGAGTCTGCTGGTCGGGATGCGGTGGTGCCAGGCGATGTCCCAGAATTCAGTCGCGCGGACAGGCCCCTGCATCGACAACCTAGAAAGGGTGATTTCGGTCCCCGCTAGATCGCGACGTTGGAAGAACCGGTCCGCATAATTCCAGAAACTTAAGATCTTTCAGGTGTTGAAGAGGAAATGGAGCACATCACCGTCCTTGACGACGTATGATTTGCCTTCTGCGCGCATTTTACCCGCTTCTTTTGCGGGCTGCTCACCGCCCAGCGACACAAAATCATTGTAGCTAATCGTCTCTGCCCGGATGAACCCCTTCTCGAAATCTCCGTGAATGACCCCGGCGGCTTTCGGTGCGCTGGTACCATGCCGAATGGTCCAGGCGCGGGCTTCCTTCGGGCCAACGGTAAAATACGTTTCGAGGTGCAGCAGCGCGTATCCCGCTTGGATCAAGCGATCCAGACCCGCTTCCGACAGACCCATTTCCTCCAGAAACATCGTCGCCTCTTCGGGCTCCAGCTGGCTAATCTCTTCTTCGATCTGCGCAGAGATCACGACATGGGCATTGCCTTCGGCAGCCGCCATTTCGGCAACTTTGGCCGCATGCGCGTTGCCTTCCGCGGCCTCCGCCTCGCCCACGTTGCACACGTAGAGCACAGGTTTGGTCGTCAGAAGCTGCAGCAGCTTCCAGGCGCGCAGATCTTCGGCGTCGACCTCAACCACGCGCGCGGGCTTACCTTGCTCCAGAGCTTCCAGCGCGGCACGCATCAAGCGTTCCTGTTGTACCGCCTCCTTATCGCCCCCCCGCACTTTACGGACAATGTTCTGCAAGCGTTTTTCAATGCTCTCGATATCGGCCAGCATCAACTCTGTTTCGATGGTCTCTGCGTCAGCAACCGGATCGACCCGGCCCTCAACATGGGTGACATCCCCGTCCTCGAAACAGCGCAGCACATGCGCAATCGCATCAACTTCACGGATGTTGGCCAGAAACTGGTTGCCCAACCCCTCGCCTTTTGAGGCCCCTTTCACCAGACCGGCGATATCGACAAATGTCATGCGGGTAGGAATGATCTGCTTCGACTGCGCGATCTCCGCCAGACGGTCGAGACGCGCGTCCGGCACCGCAACGTCGCCGACATTCGGTTCGATGGTGCAAAATGGAAAATTCGCCGCCTGCGCTGCAGCGGTGCGGGTCAACGCATTGAAAAGAGTGGATTTGCCTACATTTGGCAACCCCACGATACCCATCTTGAAACCCATATCGACGTCCTTGTTGTGGTGGCGCTTGTCCTAGGGGGTCTGACAGGCCAAGACAAGACCTAGCGGTGACGCCGATCTTCGCGGGCGTGGAAGATCAGAAACCACGCCAGAAGGATGAACATCGGATGGGTCAGACCACCGGAAAAGATGAGTGCGGGGATCCAGATGAGAAATACCAGAATGGCGAGGATCACCCGGCCGGTCAGCAGGATCGACAGCGGTGGCAGCAGAATGGCGAGCAAGTAATTCATGGCTGATAGGTAGGCGGTCTTTGGAAAATCTAAAGGGGGAAATCCTGATAGGCCGCGCCATTTCCGACAAGTGGCACAGAGTGGCCGTTGATGCATTGATTTTCCGTTTGGTTTTCGGCATTGCGGGGCGATACCACGAAAGGCCAGCCTGATGACCCGAATTGACGCCAAGTTTGCAGAGCTTTCCAAAGCCGGAAAGAAGGCCTTTGTTGCCTATGTCATGGCCGGAGATCCGGATTTTGACACATCGCTGGAGGTGGTGCGCGGCCTGCCGGCGGCGGGGGTGGATGTGATCGAACTGGGATTGCCCTTCACCGATCCGATGGCCGATGGCCCCACGATCCAGCTGGCCGGGCAGCGCGCCCTGGAAGGTGGAATGACGTTGCAGCGGACGCTGGATCTGGCGCGCGCCTTTCGGAAAGAGGACCAGACGACACCGATTGTCCTGATGGGCTACTACAATCCCATTTACAGCCGGGGCGTCGACCGGTTTCTCGCCGAGGCTATCGACGCGGGTATCGACGGATTGATCGTCGTGGACCTGCCACCGGAAGAAGACAGCGAATTGTGCCTGCCCGCGCAAGAGGCCGGGCTCAACTTCATCCGTCTGGCGACCCCCACGACGGATGCGAAACGGCTGCCACGGGTGCTGCAGAACACTTCGGGCTTTGTATATTACGTCTCCATCACCGGGATCACCGGCGCTGCCGAAGCGCAAGCCGGGGATGTCGGCCCCGAGGTGGCGCGGATCAAGTCGGCAAGCGGCCTGCCCGTCATCGTCGGTTTTGGCGTGAACACACCGGAGAAGTCACGCGCGATTGCCGATGTGGCGGACGGCGTTGTCGTAGGCTCGGCGATTGTCGGCAAGATCGGCGCGGGCGAACCTGTTGCGGATGTTTTGGCCTTCGTGAAAACCCTCTCGGACGGGGCGCATAGCGCCTAGGTTCAGCCCGACGGATTTCTGTCCTCATCCAGAAAGATGCGAAGATCCCGCAGCACCGGCAGGATCGCGTCCAGACGATGCGTGTCAAACCCCGACGCAAGCCGCTCAAAATCTGGGGTGAGATCTGCAATGGCCTGATCCCGGGCGGCGCGGCCCTTCTGCGTGATCCAGACCAGTTTCGACCGACCGTCTTCCGGATTGGGGCGCACATCGACAAGCCCATGCGCCTCCAGGCCCTTTACCGTGTGGGTCATTGAGGTCTTGGGCACCTGAAAAGCGCGCGCCATATCGATTGGTGCGCGCCCGTCGCCCAATCGGATCAAGTGGTTCAAAACAGCGAAATGCGGTGCGATCAGGCCATCCGGCAAGCGCGCTTCAAGCAATGTGCGGCTGAGCTGTTCGATGATTCCGATCTCGTTGAAGACATCGAAATAGGTGGCGCGAGCGTCGTCAGGCATTCAGCAGCTTTGTCTCCAGAGGCCAGCGCGGCGTGCGGGGCGTTTGCGGACCGTAGCCCAATCGACCCAGCATTTGAACCGTCTGTCCCGGCGCCGCCAGAAGATCATGCGCCGTGTCAAAGTGCGGTGACATTTCGGGGTATTCCTGCAGACACTGGCTCACGGGATGCAGTGCCAGACCAAGGGCCGTGCATTTGAGGTTCAGTCGGAGCCAGCGTCGCCCGGCCTCGATCTGATCCCTGCGTGTGTTGCCATCGCTGGTCAGCGCGGCGTAAGCCGGTGTTGCCGCGAGCATCTCGCGGTAGATCTCGACACCCTGCTTGAAACTCGCGCTCTCCGGATCAGACTGTGCATCCCGGCTCAACATGCCGACCAACATCAGGCTCTCCAAGAAGGGCCCGCCGAGGTCTATGCCATCCGGGTTCGCATTGATCTCGGCCTTGCCAAAGCGCATCAGATCAACGGATTCCATCATCGTCCGGCGTGTCTGCGCCTCGGTTTCCCACGCATTCCAGGTGAGCGATTTCAGCGCACTGACCATCGTCTCATCAGTGTAGATGTCGGCGAAGAGCTCCAATTCATTTGCTTGCACACCATCAACTGGCCGCGCCTCGAATGGCTCCTTGCAGGACCTGCGCGCGAGGATCTGCGTGCTGAGCGGATCAGGCGCTCCGCCGGAGGAAAACGTTGCACGCGCAACCGGGTCATCGGCGCCGTCGGGATAGAGGGACAAGTGGACCGTGTGTCCCGCAGCGCCCGCGGCCAAAACCATCTGCTCCAGAAAACATCCCAAACCGATGGTAATCTGCCGGTCATAGGGGTCAGTTTCCGGCAAGCGACGGGCCGGGTCCAGATAGATGGACAGGCTGTGCTGCCCTTCAAGTGCAACCTGCCAAGGCTGCAGATTGTGAGGGTTCGGCGCCAGCAATGCAAAGCTGAGCGCGTTGAGGCGGGGATCATCATAGCTCCCGGCAAGGTCCCACGGTGCCAGAGTGGCGCGTGGGGTTCGGCTGGCGAGAAACCCGGCGGCAGACGCGGATGCAGCCAGAACGGCGCCCCCACCGATTAGGGACAAGGCTTTGCGGCGAGACAGGTTCATGGTGTTCTCTGTTTATAGTGCGATATCGAACTACATATAGTTCGATATCGCACTAATCAAGTCAGCCCGCGCATCTTTTTGTCGATTGATCTTTCTGTGGTGAATTGGTAATCAAAACTGACCAATATGAGGGTGCCATGCCAACAATCACCACGATCCAGGATCTCAAGAAGCTTCACCAACGTCGTGTGCCCCGTATGTTCTACGACTACGCGGAATCAGGCAGTTGGACGGAACAGACCTTTCGCGAGAACACCACCGACTTTGAGAAGATCAGGCTACGCCAGCGCGTGGCCGTGGACATGACGGGCCGCTCGACCGCCAGCCAGATGATCGGCGAGGATGTGGCGATGCCGGTGGCCCTGGCCCCGGTCGGATCAACCGGCATGCAACACGCGGATGGTGAGATCCTCGCGGCCAAGGCAGCGGAGGCTTTTGGCGTGCCCTTCACGCTCTCCACCATGTCAATTTGTTCGATCGAAGATGTGGCTGCGAACACCAGCAAACCCTTCTGGTTCCAGCTTTATGCCATGCGCGACAAGACCTTCATCAAGAACATCATCCAGCGGGCCAAGGATGCGAAGTGTTCGGCGCTTGTGGTCACGCTCGACCTGCAGATCCTCGGACAACGCCACAAGGACATCAAGAACGGGCTATCCATCCCGATCAGACCGACAATTGGCAATATCGCCAACCTGGCCACCAAGTGGCGCTGGATTGCGGGCATGGCCAAGACGAAACGGCACCAGTTCGGCAATATCGTCGGCCACATCGATGGCATCAGCGATCTGTCTTCTCTCTCCGTCTGGGCGGCTGAGAGCTTTGATCCCCAGCTGAATTGGGAGGAGGTCAAGGAGATCAAGAAAATGTGGGGCGGCCCGCTGATCCTCAAGGGTATTCTGGATGCGGAAGACGCCAGGATGGCGCTGCAGGTCGGCGCGGATGCGATCATCGTGTCCAACCACGGCGGGCGGCAGCTCGATGGCGCGCTCAGTTCGATCCGCGTTCTGCCCTCCATCATGGACGCGGTCGGTGACAAGGTCGAGGTGCATCTGGACAGCGGCATCCGCTCTGGTCAGGACGTGCTCAAGGCGCTGGCCCTGGGGGCCAAGGGGACCTACATCGGGCGTGCCTTTGTGCATGGTCTGGGCGCGATGGGTCAGGCCGGTGTGACGCGGGCACTGGAAGTAATCCACAAGGAGCTGGACACGACCATGGCGCTCTGTGGCGAGACCAGTGTGAAGGATCTTGGCCGGCACAATCTGCTCATTCCGGAAGATTTCGAGGGGCGCTGGCTGGATCAGTAGGCCTGCTGCGCGCGGGCCGCGATACGGGCGGCCAGCACCGGCACCAGCGCGGCAATGCAGATCAACAGCAGGGCAGCGACCACCCAGAAACCCGCGCGCAGGCCAAGCGCTTCTGAGGTGAAGCCCATCAGCGGTGGGCTCACGAAAAACGCAGCGTAGCCGAGCGCCGAGGCGCGGCTGATGGCGGCAAGGCGCGCCTTGGGTGGAACCAACCGCCCGATCAGCGCAAGCGCCAGCGGGGCGACCACCGAAATGCCGAGACCGGTGAGGGCAAAACCGATGTAGGCCATAAAGAGCGTCGGTGCCCCCCCGACCAGGATCAGCCCCGCCGCCGCGACGACGGAGGCCACCGTGATGAAGGGCAAGGTCGGCACCCGGTCTGACAGGAAGTGCCCCGAAAGCCGCCCGATCCCCATGCTCAGCCCCAATAGCGCGGGCCCCAGCGCGCCTTCGGCCGGACCGCCGCCCAGCGTGCGTTCCAGGTGCAGTGCCGACCATCCCTCAGACGCGGCCTCCGTCAAGAAGGCGACCATCACGATCGCCCCGACGCCCCAGACCAGCAAATGCGGCAGCGGCGCATCGTCCGGGGTTTCGTCCGTTGGCATGGGGGGAGCACGTCTTTCCAGCATGACCCAGCCTGCCAGCGCGGTCAGCCCGATCAGGACAGTGAAGACCTGCGCAGGCGACCAACCCAGCTCCCGCATGATGCCCGTGGCCAGCGCACAGCCCGCGTAGGTGAAGGAGAACATCGCGTGATTGAGGTTCATTAGGTGGCGGCCACTGGTCTCCTCGATCTCGGAGACCCGCACGTTGGCCAAAACATCCGTGATCCCGGCCCCGACAGAGGCACAGGTCATCGCGATTCCAAAGGCCACGATCTCGGCGGACATGCCCGCGCCCAGCATGCCGCCCGACATGATCATTGCCCCCAGCGGCAAGGCCCAGCGACCTGCGATCCGGTGCGCCAGCGGTGCCAGCCACATGGCGGCAAGCGCGCCCAGAGAGGCCAGCAGCATGACCGCGCCGTAGACCCCGTCAGAGGCACCGATGGCCGCCTTGATCACCGGCATCTGGGCGAAATAGCTGGACCAGGCCGCGCCAACGATGACGAAGCCAGCAACTGATTTTCGGGACAGCCAGAGATCGCTCACCAAACGCATGTGCCAGCGGTGACACGGGCGCGCGACGCCTGCAAGAGAGCATCTGCGAAAAACCTCTTTTCACGGGCCACAAACCGGTCTATACGCGCGGCTTCACGCGGGTCTACAGCCTTGGAGGAGGCCCGCCCTTAACATATTGGAGACAAAAGATGGCTGGAGCAATTCCGGATCTTGAAGCTCAGGAACGGACGGGGACAGGCAAGGGCGCCGCTCGTCAGGCACGCCGCGATGGCATGGTTCCTGGGATTGTATTTGGTGGCGACGTTGACCCGCTGCCGATCAACATTCCGTTCAACGTGCTGATCAAGAAGCTGCGCGCGGGCCGGTTCAAGTCGACCCTGTTCAACATGAAGGTAGAAGGCCACGACGACGTGCGTGTGATCTGCCGCGACGTGCAGCGTCACGTGGTCAAGGACCTGCCGACACACATCGATTTCATGCGCCTGCGCCGCACCACCAAGATCAACCTCTTCATCGCGGTTGAAGTGGAAGGCGAAGACGTCTCGCCCGGCCTGAAAAAAGGCGGCGTGCTGACGCTGGTGCGTCCCGAGGTTGAGCTGATCGTGACCGCGGGCGATATCCCCGATCACATCACCATCGACGTCTCGGAGATGGAGATTGGCGACAACGTCACGATTTCTTCGGTCACGCTGCCGGAAGGCGCCAAGCCGACCATCGACCGTGACTTTGTGATTGCCCAGCTTTCCGCGCCTGCGGGTCTGGCGTCTGCGGACGATGAAGACGAGGATGCCGATGTGGATGCGGATGAAGTGCCCACAACGGAGATGGATGCACCCGACGGCGAGCAAGCCGACGATTGATCCTCCACCTGGTGGGTTGAAACAAGTACGGGGCCCTTTGCGGCCCCGTATTTCGTTTGCGCCCCTGCTTTGCTATGCTGCACTGCAATATGAAGGAGCATTGTCATGAAGCTGATCGTGGGTCTGGGCAATCCGGGTGCAAAATACAGCAAAAACCGGCACAATATCGGGTTCATGGCGCTGGACCGGATCGCGGCGGACCATGGCTTTCCGGCGTGGAAGGGCAAGCATCAGGGCACAATCAGCGAGGGGCGCTTTGGCGCTGACCGGGCGGTGCTGCTGAAACCCGAGACCTTCATGAACAATTCCGGCCAGTCGGTGCAGGCCGCGATGCGGTTTTACAAGCTGGAGCCGGAAGATGTCGTTGTCCTGCACGACGAGATCGATCTCGCCCCCGGTAAGGTCAAGCATAAGGTCGGCGGCGGGCATGCAGGGCACAACGGTTTACGCTCCGTGCATGCACACATCGGGCCCGACTATGCGCGGGTGCGTCTGGGTGTGGGTCATCCGGGGCACAAAGACGCAGTGCCGGGGTATGTGCTGCGCGATTTCGCAAAGGCGGACGAGGACTGGCTGGATGACGTGCTGCGCGGTGTCAGCGACGGCGCGCCTGATCTGGCGACCGGCGATGCGGCGAAATTCATGAATGCGGTCGGATTGCGCGTCTCGCCCCAACGGTCCGGCACCGGTCAAAAAAACCCCAAGGCGGCAAAGCCGCAGCCAGTGCCCCCCCCGGAGCCGAACCCTAAGAAAGAAACAGCATCACCGCTGCAAAAACTCATCGAGCGTTTCCGGTGATGCTGGCAGAGGCCTTTCAGCATCAGGCCATCAGTTGCGAACGCATGGGGTCCCCTTTCATGGGGCGGTTGCTGCGGATCCTGGCGGAACACTGGCCGACGGACAGCGCTCTGGCACAGCGCTTGGCACAATTTGACGGAGACATCGGGCCTGCGGGCGCCTCCCTGCCCCTGCGCACTGCGGGGGGACTGCATGCGCTGGTCCTCACCGCGCGCGCGCCGGAGCTGGCGGCCCTCTACCCCCCGGCACAGGTCAGCGATGAGGCATTGCGCGAGGGCGTTCTGGAGGCGCTCGACCAACACGAAGCCTTCATGCTCGACTGGGTGGAAAGCCCGCCTCAAACCAACGAAGTGCGCCGCTCCGCTGCGCTGATCGCGGGGGCGGCCGTGACGGCGGACCACTTTGACCTGCCCTTCATGGTCTCGGAGTTGGGCGCCAGTGCGGGGCTGAACCTGATGTGGGACCGCTATGGGCTGTCTCTGCCGGGCGTGGAGATGACACCACCCGACCCGGTGATCACCCTCACCCCCGACTGGACCGGTCCCCTGCCTCCGCACATCCGCCCCGTCGTTGCAGAGCGCGCGGGCGTCGATCTGAACCCGCTTGATCCCAGTGACCCACAGGATCTGTTGCGCCTGACCGCCTATCTCTGGCCCGACCAACCGGAGCGTCTGGCGCTCACCCGCGCCGCTGCTGCGGTGACCGATGCGCCGGTTCACCGAGGCGATGCGATCGATTGGTTGGCAACCCGTCTGGCATCGGCGCCCGAAGGTCATCTGCATCTGATCCAGCACACGGTTGCCTGGCAGTATTTTCCCGCTGACGTTCAGGCCCGCGGCCAGGAAATGATCGAGACCGCCGGGGCGACGGCGACACCGACCCGCCCGCTGGCTTGGCTCTCGATGGAAAGCGATGGGGACACCACCGGCGGTATCGGCGCCGCACTGGTGCTCCGGCTCTGGCCCGGCGATATCACCCTGCATCTGGGACGTGCCGATTTCCATGGTCGCTGGATACGCTGGGACGGGGCACGGGATACAGGCTGAGACATGCGCAAACTTTTGAAATGGGCGCTGCGGCTGATGCTTGCGCTCGCCCTCGCCGCCCTGGTGGTCGGGGCCTGGAAACGGGATGAGATTTCGCGCCTGATGGCGGTGAACAGCCTGTTTCTGCCGGACCGGATCGCCCAGAACTTCAGCCATATGGACCAGGCGTTCCTGCACAGCCCGATCAGCCGGGGGACAGGACCGGTCGCGACACTGCCCACCGGACCGGCCATCGCACTGCCGGATGATTTTGAGCAGTTTGTTCGTGATCGGCGGGTGACGTCGGTAGTTGTCCTGAAGGATGGCAAGCTGGTCCATGAAAACTACTACCTCGACACCCGCCCCGACGATCTGCGCATCAGCTGGTCCATGGCGAAAAGCTATCTCTCCGCGCTGACCGGTATTCTGCTGGATGAAGGTGTCATTGTCTCGCTCGACGATCCGGTCACCGGATATGCGCCCGCGCTGAAGGGCGGCGCCTATGATGGCACCACGATCCGGCATGTCCTCAACATGGCCACCGGCGTGACATTCGACGAGGATTACACCGACAAGAACTCGGACATTAACCGGATGGGCCGCGTCCTGGCGCTGGGTGCGGAGATGGACGCCTTTGCCGCCGGGCTGAGCGAGACTTTCGCGGCACCCGGCTCCGAATGGCAATATGTCTCGATCGACACCCATGTGCTGGGCATGGTGCTGCGCGGCGCCACGGGGCGTTCGGTCATCGACCTGATGAGTGAGAAGATCGTCGCGCCGCTGGGCGTGGAGCAGGAACCCTACTACCTGACCGATGGCACCGGTGTGGCCTTTGTACTGGGCGGGTTCAACGGCACGACCCGCGACTACGCGCGCTTTGGCCAGATGTTCCTGCAGCACGGGCGGTGGCACGGTCGGCAGGTGGTGCCGGAGGCATGGGTGATCGCCTCGACAACCGCATCGGCACCGACAGCCACGGATCAATACGGCTATGGATATCAGTGGTGGATGCCCCGCGATGCGCGTCCCCGCGAGTACATGGGGCGTGGCATTTACGGCCAATACCTCTACATCAATGAGGAACAGGGTATCGTGATCGCGCTGACCGCAGTCGATCCGCAGTTTCGTGACAAGGCTGTGCAACGCAGCAACATCGAGATGTTCCGCGCCATCGCCGACAAAACGTAAGGAGGAGAGGATGGAGAAAGACGACAGCCTCAATGTACTGGGAGGATCGCTGGCCCTCTGCGGGTCAGACCCGGTGACAGGGTTCTTCCGCGATGGCCACTGCAACACCTGCGCGGCGGATCAGGGCAGCCACACCGTCTGTGCGGTGATGACGGAGGAATTTCTTGCCTATTCGAAATACGTCGGCAACGACCTCAGCACCCCGCGCCCGGAATTCGGCTTTCAGGGCCTGAAGGCGGGCGATAGCTGGTGCCTCTGCGCGGGACGATTCCTGCAGGCCCACGACGAGGGTTGCGCGCCACAAGTGCATCTGGCCGCAACGCACAAGCGCGCGTTGGAAATCGTTCCGCTGGAAGTTCTCGAAACCCATGCTTTGACCGTCTGAGGCGTTATCTGATCTGAGACTGCCGTGCCGCACGGTCAATCTGGCGGCTGCGGGAAAACTCAGGCCGTTCAGAACCGCACATGCTGGCTTTGCAGGCCCGATCCGGGTCGGCCACCTGCACGCCGCCATGCGCTACAGCTTGCAGCCACCGGTGCCCGGGAAGTCCAGCCGTCAACCCGATCCTTCTGCCATTCGTGTGTGACGACTGTGACCGCTGACCTGCCAACTCGAGATTTCGATCTGGGCGGCATCACCTTCTGAAAGCTCAAGCCGCAAGGCATCATGGTCGTTTCCCGGAATCGCGAAGCCGAAACCGACACAGCCCTGCCCAAGATCATCGCCGTAGCTGTCGTTGAGCTCGTTGAAGGCCACCATGCGGCGCAAAAGAAACCGGCGCGCCGCGAGCGCCGAAAGCTAGTCGAGACCCAACTGGGACGGTGGTACTGGGTTGGCCAAGGACGTAGAGATCCGGTACACAATATCTTTCGGGATTTGCGCCGCAGCCGCCAGCGCAGAGGCCCAAACAGCGCAATTGCCGACAATCCGTTTCATCCTCACCCCTCTTGCCGCGAAAGCAATCAAGGTCAGGATCGAGATCAGGCGTGGGTCAGGCGAATTCACCCATCTCAAAACCGAGCGCCTTGGCGACGGTGAAGATATCCTTGTCGCCACGGCCACACATGTTCATGCAGATAATGTGATCCTTAGGCAGCTCAGGCGCGATCTTCGTGACATGGGCGAGCGCGTGAGAGGGTTCCAGCGCCGGGATGATGCCTTCGAGTTCGCAGCAGAGCTGGAAGGCCTCCAGCGCCTCTTTGTCCGTGATCGCGACATACTCCGCGCGCCCGATCTCGTGCAGCCAGGCGTGCTCCGGACCGATGCCGGGATAGTCGAGCCCGGCGGAGATCGAAAACCCTTCGAGGATCTGGCCGTCATCGTCCTGCAGCAGATAAGTGCGGTTGCCGTGCAGCACGCCAGGGCGGCCACCGGTCAGCGACGCGCAATGCTCCATCTTGGCATTCACGCCCTTGCCGCCCGCCTCAACACCAATGATGCCAACCTCCTTGTCGTCAAGGAACGGGTAAAAAAGACCCATCGCGTTCGACCCGCCCCCGATGGCAGCAATCACCGTATCGGGAAAACGACCCTCGGCGGCGGTCATCTGTTCGCGGACCTCCTTACCGATGATCGACTGGAAATCACGGACCATCGCCGGATAGGGGTGCGGACCAGCGACGGTGCCAATGCAATAGAAGGTGTCGCGCACATTGGTCACCCAATCGCGCAGCGCATCGTTCATCGCATCCTTGAGCGTGCCACGCCCGGAGGTCACGGGCACCACTTCGGCGCCCAAAAGGCGCATGCGGAAGACGTTCGGTGCCTGACGCTCGACGTCATGCGCGCCCATGTAGACCACGCACTTCAGCCCGAATTTGGCGCAGACGGTGGCGGTGGCCACGCCGTGCTGGCCCGCGCCGGTTTCGGCGATGATCCGGGTCTTGCCCATGCGGCGCGCCAGGATGATCTGGCCCAGCACGTTGTTGATCTTATGCGCGCCAGTGTGGTTGAGCTCGTCCCGCTTCATGTAGACCTTGGCGCCGCCCAGATGCGCGGTCAGGCGCTCGGCGAGGTAAAGCGGGCTGGGCCGACCCACGTAATGGGTCCAGAGGTGGTTCATCTCAGCCCAGAAGCTATCGTCAGTCTTGGCTTTTTCGTATTGCGCTTCCAGCTCAAGGATCAGCGGCATCAGCGTCTCGGATACGAACCGCCCGCCAAAATCGCCGAACCGTCCGTTTTCATCCGGGCCGGTCATGAAGGAATTGAAAAGATCGTTTGCCATCCCGCGCACTCCTGTCAGATCAGATTGCGTTTATACCCGATGTGCGAAGGGGTAAAGCCAAGGTCGCCGTAGAACCGCGCGCTGTCGGTGCGGCTTTTGTTCATGGTGAGCTGGATCAGACTGCATCCAGCTTCCCTGGCGCGCTGCACCGCGTCCTCAATCATCCGGTGGCCGATCCCCTGCCCGCGCAGATCGCTGGACACCCGCACGCTTTCAATCTGTGCGCGGCGTGCGGCGCGCAGCGAAAGGCCCGAGATGAAGGTCAGCTGATAGGTGGCCACAACCCGAGTGCCGTGTGCACCTACGATAAGCTGGTTGCCGCCCTCGGTCGTCATCCAGTCGAAGGCCGCAAGATAGGTTTCAAGGTCGCTGCCTTCCCGGGCAGATCCCAGCATATCGTCCTGCAGTAACGCGACAATGGCCGCGACCTCGTGACGCTCCGCCGGGCGGAAGGTGACCATCATGCCTTGGCCGCGTGCACGAAGCTGCGGACCACATCGTGATCCTTGACCCCCGGCGCGAGCTCGACGCCGGACGCCACATCCACCTGTTTCGCGCCGGTCAAGGCAATGGCTTCGGCAACATTGTCCGGGGTCAGCCCCCCCGCCAGCATCCACGGCACCGGCCACCGGCGCCCCGCGACAAGCCGCCAGTCAAAGGTGAGCCCATTCCCGCCCGGCAGCTCAGATGTCTTGGGCGGCTTCGCATCGACCAGAATCTGGTCCGCCACGGTCAGATACCGATCAAGCTCTGCAAGATCGTCCGCGTCAGCAATCCCCACCGCCTTCATCGCCGGCAATCCGTACCGTGCCTTGATCGCCGCGACACGCTCAGGCGTTTCATGCCCATGCAATTGCAGCATGTCGAGCGGGACCTGTCGGGTGAGATCATCCAGAAAGGCATCATCTGCATCGACCGTCAGCGCAACCTTGGCAAGGCCCGGCGGTGCCGCTATCGCCAGCGCCCGCGCGTCCTCAAAGCCGATGCTGCGCGGGGATTTGGTGAAGAAGGTAAACCCACAATAAGACGCGCCGGCCCCGGCCACCGCCGCGACATCTTCGGGCGTGCGCAGACCGCAGATTTTTACAGATATATCGTCAGGCATGGGCGCGTTTGAGCACGGCACCGGCGCAGATACAAGAGCGCAGGATCAGCTGGCTTCGTCCAGCAGCGCCAGAACTTCATCTTTGCCTGCGTGCTTCTCACCCTTGAGCTTGGCGATCTCGCGTTCCAGCCGGCGCATCTCGCGGGCCTGACGCGCCGCTTCGGCCCGCTGCCCATGCTCGCGGATCCACTCCCAGACAAAGCCGATCAGCAGGCCCGAAACGATGCCGCCAAAAATCACGAGAAAGAGCGGCAGTTCGATCTGGGGCGTGACCGAAAACCAGCCCGCAACTTCCGACGGGATCAACTGCAAGGACACCATGCCGCGGTTGGCAATGGCCACTGCAATCAGCGCGATCCCGAATGTCGCGATGCAGGCGTAGCGGATGTAGCGCATCAGGATTTCCCGTTCAGACGATCACGCAGCAGCTTGCCGGTCTTGAAAAACGGCACGTGTTTTTCTTCTACATGCACGGTTTCGCCGGTGCGGGGGTTCCGGCCCACGCGGGAATCGCGTTTCTTGACCGAGAACGCGCCGAAGCCGCGCAGCTCAACCCGGTCGCCCCGGGCCATCGCACCGGTCACCTCTTCAAAGATGGTGTTGACGATACGCTCCACGTCGCGCTGATACAGATGTGGATTTTCATCGGCGATCTTTTGAATCAGCTCCGAACGGATCATGGCAGCGTCCCCTTGTTGGTTGTTGGCACTTTTGCCGCGCCTATGCCGGAACTATAGAAAGAAACCCGGCTTACGGAAAGTGAGCCCGTGGCCACGTTATCACTTTTTTTGACGCAGAACACGCTGTATTATAGCGCTTTTTCCGATCCCTGCGCGGCTGTCCGCGCTTGCAGGCGGATGTATGCCAAATGCCGCAGCGCAGCGTCAGCTTATGATTCGGAACCACCGAGAGAGGGTTTGCCAGGTGTCCCGACACGAGACGTTTGGCATCGCCACCCGGCAAAAACACACAGCCCCTGCCCAGCCGTTTGGCACCTTGTACCTGCACGCCCAGGTAAGGGCCGCCGGACGAGCGCGCGCATTGCGTGAAAACCCCGTTTCTGCTTAGCTGGCGACGGGGTTGCCCGCAAATTTCCATCGAGAGAAATGGGCCTAGAAACGATAGCACCACGGCGAGGGATAGGACGGGAATGACGCAAAAGGATGGGCCACGCGATGTCTGCGTGATCGGATCGGGTCCGGCAGGGCTTCAGGCCGGATACTACTTCCAGAAAAAGGGTATGGATTTTGTCATCCTCGAGCGCGGCTCGGAGGTGTGTAGTTTCTTCCGCACCTTTCCGCGACACCGTCAGTTCATTTCGATCAACAAGGTGCATACGGGCCTCTCGAACCCTGAAACGCGCCTGCGCTACGATTGGAACTCACTGCTGAACGACGAAGGCATGCTTTTCAAGGACTGGAGCCGGAAATACTTCCCCTCTGCCGAAGACTTCGTTGATTACGCCGAGGCCTTTGCCGCCCAGATGCAGGACCGCATCCTGTGCGACAGCAACGTGGTCGAGATTTCGAAAACCGATGGCATCTTTGCCCTGCGGTGCTCGGACGGCGCGACACATCACGCGCGGAATGTGATTGTTGCCACCGGCGTGTCGCAGCCCTGGGATCCGGGGATCGAGGGGTTCGATCTGGTCGATAATTACTTCGATTTTGACCCCACGCCGGAGCAGTTTGAGAACGAACGTGTGCTGATCCTGGGCAAAGGCAATTCTGCCTTCGAAACGGCTGATTCGCTGGTGGAACACGCGGCTTCGATACACGTGATGAGCCCGAACCCGGTGCGCTTTGCCTGGCAAACGCATTTCGTCGGGCATCTGCGCGCCGTAAACAACAACTTCCTCGACACCTATCAGTTGAAATCACAGAACGCGGTGATCGATGCCAAAGCGGTGAAGATCGAGCGCAAGGACGGGCTCTACACCGTCACCGCGCAGATGCGGGCCGCAGAGGATCATGAGATTACCCTGACCTATGACCGTGTCATCGCCTGCACCGGCTTCCGCTTTGATGCCGATATCTTTGCCGAAGATATCCGGCCCGCGCTGCGTCACTTCGACAAGTTCCCGGCGATGACGTCGGAGTGGGAAAGCGAAAACGTCGAGGGGCTGTTTTTTGCAGGCACGATCATGCAGTCGCGCGACTATCGCAAGACCATGTCAGGTTTTGTGCACGGCTTTCGGCATAACGTGAAATGCCTGTCCGAATTCGTGGCCGGGCGCGTGACGGGCACCGCCTATCCGAGCACGCAAACCGAACTCGCCCCCGATGGATTGACGCGCGCGATCATCGACCGGATCAGCACCTGCGCCGGGGTGTTTCTGCAGCCGGGGTTTTTGTGCGACGTCATCCTGCTCGATCAGGAGGACGCGGGACGCAGTTATCATGATGTACCCGTGGAATGGGTGCAGGACGCCAAGAGTTTCGCCGGTCGGGAGTATCTGATGGTGACCCTCGAATACGGCGATTTCGGCGCAGATACGATGCATGTGAAACGCGAGCACAATATCTTTGGGGACACGCCCGATGCCTTCATTCACCCGGTCATCCGGCATATCCGCTCCGGCGCGCAAATTGGGGAGGTGCATCTGGCCGATCATCTGGACGCCGATTGGCGCCCGCGGGCGGAGCGGGACGCAAATGCCGCGACGGTGCTGCGGATGACCTTCAAGGATGCGGGCGACGCCCTGCCCCCGTCCGAGGTCGCCCATCGTCAGATCAGCAGCTTTCTGGAACAGCAGGGGATTGGCGAAGCCCGCGGCAAACGGACGGCGGCGGAGTAGCGCGGCGAAGGAACCTCCGGCCCATTATACCCAATGGCGACCCTCACCGCGCAGCGCGGCGAGGGTCTTTTCGTAATCTCGTCGGCTTTGAACCTGAAACACTGCGCTACCGAATTACTGCACCGGCAGAAAGTCAAAGGCGCCGTCCTGATAAAGGTAGGCGATGCAGGGATCCGCTGACACACAAGCCGACACATGCGGCAGCCCGCGCGGAATCCGGTAGAAGGAACCGGCTCCGATGGGCTGGGCCTGCGCCGGATCAGCACCCTGCACGTAGTGGATCATCTCTCCCTGCAGCATGACGCCGAACATATTGGCCGATTTCACATGCGGCGGGCTGACAAGGCCTGCGGGCAGCCGCACCATGGCCTGATAGGATTCGCTGAAACGGTCCCCTTGCAGCGGCGCAAAAGCCACCCCTTCCGCCGTTGTTTCCCAGTCGAAACTGCCCGCAGCCGTCAGTTCGATGCCCTCACCCGAAGCAACCGTTGCGGCAGCGGATAAGGTGAAGGCAAGTGTGTTTAGCATATTCGTCATGATCAACCTCATAATACCATTTGGTATCCTTTAATATGATACTAAATGGTATCAAGTCAACCAGTTTGCCGGACATGCTGGCCTGCGCCCAGCCGGACGCAAAAATCTGTGTCAAAGACGGCTCGCCAGATCAGCCGCAGACGGCGACGAAAGACTGTCCCTTGCGCCTATGTACGTCTCCCAGTTGCAGCGCGACCAGCGTCTTCCCGGCCCCCGCACAATCACGGCCCAGAGACGCCCGGACCTCCTCTGCGCTCCAGTTTTTTCCGTAGTGTCCGTGCATCTGCAATTGCCCCTGCACAACCTTCGTTTTGAACGAAAAGAAATTGTCCTTGCCGCCAGCCTGCGCAGCGCTTGCCGCAAGGCAGAGACAAAGGCCTACCGCCAGTTTCCGCATTGTCGTTCTCCCAATAAAAAGCCCCGCAGAATAACGTCTGCGGGGCTTTTGTGGCAATTTAAGGACCGGTTGCGGGTCAGTCGTCGCCCTTGTTGAGCGCGGCACCCAGGATATCGCCAAGCGATGCACCGGAGTCCGAGGAGCCGTACTGTTCCACGGCCTCTTTTTCTTCCGCGATCTCGCGCGCCTTGATGGACACACCCAAACGGCGGGACTTGTTGTCCACATTGGTGATGCGCACGTCGACCTTGTCCCCCACGGAGAAACGCTCGGGGCGCTGCTCGGCACGGTCACGCGACAGGTCAGAGCGGCGGATGAAGGACTTCATACCTTCGTATTCCACCTCGACACCACCGTCTTCGATGGCGGTCACGGTCACGGTCACGATGGAGCCACGCTTCACGCCGCCCACGGCTTCGGCGAACTTGTCCCCGCCCACGGCCTTGATCGACAGAGAGATGCGTTCTTTCTCGACGTCCACTTCGGAGACAACGGCCTGCACCATGTCGCCTTTGCGGTAGTCCTGGATCGCCTCTTCGCCACGCTGGTCCCAGCTGAGGTCGGAGAGGTGCACCATGCCGTCGATGTCGCCGTCGAGGCCGACGAACAGACCAAACTCGGTGATGTTCTTGACTTCGCCTTCGACTTCCGTGCCCTCGGGGTGTGTTTCTGCAAACACTTCCCATGGGTTGCGCATGGTCTGTTTCAGGCCCAGAGACACACGGCGCTTGGCACCGTCGATTTCCAGCACCATGACTTCGACTTCCTGAGAGGTCGAGACGATCTTGCCCGGGTGCACGTTCTTCTTGGTCCAGGACATCTCGGAGACGTGTACCAGACCTTCAACACCGGCTTCGAGCTCAACAAAGGCACCGTAGTCGGTGATGTTGGTCACGCGGCCAGTGTGCGTGGAATCCAGCGGATACTTCGCGGCCACCAGATCCCATGGATCTTCCTGCAGCTGCTTCATGCCAAGGCTGATGCGGTGTGTCTCTTTGTTGATCTTGATGACCTGCACCTTGATGGTCTCGCCGATCGACAGGATCTCGGACGGGTGGTTGACCCGGCGCCATGCCATATCGGTGACGTGCAGCAGGCCGTCGACACCGCCGAGGTCCACGAAGGCCCCGTATTCGGTGATGTTCTTGACCACGCCGTCGACGGTCTGACCTTCGGTCAGATTGCCGATGACTTCGGCGCGCTGTTCGGCACGGGATTCTTCGAGGATCGCACGACGCGATACCACGATGTTGCCCCGGCGGCGGTCCATTTTCAGGATCTGGAACGGCTGCTTCAGACCCATCAGAGGGCCTGCGTCCCGCACGGGACGTACATCAACCTGAGAGCCGGGCAGGAAGGCCACGGCGCCGCCGAGATCGACGGTGAAGCCACCTTTGACACGGCCGAAGATGGCGCCTTCGACGCGCTCTTCATCGGCGTAGGCTTTTTCCAGACGATCCCAGGCTTCTTCGCGGCGGGCCATTTCGCGGGAAATGACGGCTTCGCCACGGGAGCTTTCGACCTGACGCAGGAAGACTTCTACTTCATCGCCAACTTCGATTTTGGGCGCTTCGCCGGGATCTGCGAATTCTTTGAGCTCGACGCGGCCTTCCATCTTGTAGCCTACGTCGATGATGGCCTGGCCCGCTTCAATCGCGATCACCTTGCCTTTGACGACAGACCCTTCTTCGGGTGTGTCCATTTCGAAGCTTTCTTCTAAGAGTGCTTCAAACTCATCCATCATATTTGCCATGTGGCGTCGTTTTCCTAACTTGGTTTTGTGTCTGGCCGTGCGGTTGTCTCCGCCGGTCTTTGAGGTTTCAATTGGTCAAAGCGAAAAACGAGAAAGGGCCGGAAGAACCGGCCCTGCTCGCCACTGCGGTGTTTTCCCCGCTTTAACGAGGCCGCGTATAGGCGCAAACGGCGTCTATCGCAAGTGCTTAAGCCCGGTATCTGCCGCGTTTTACCAGGCCGAGCGCCCAGAACCCCGCCAAAAGCAGTGGAAGACTTGCAGGCAGGGGCACTGCCGCCGGGGTTCCACCACCGGAAGACGGATCATCGAACACCTGGACGCTGTCGAAATCGATCAGAAACTGCATGCCAATCGCGGGGGCGTTGTCCTGATCCTGCAGGACGATGAATTCTCCGGTTGTCATCGCCCCCAAAGTGCCCGTCGCCAGCATCTCCAGATCGCTGCCGGACAGAACATTTGCGTCTCCCTCAAACGTCAGAAGGATGCGGTCAAGCGGTCCGGGGCCTGTTGCAGCCTCTGATGTGAACAGCACCATGTCCATGGTGTTGAGACTGCTGACCAGCAACAGAGTATCCGATGCCGTCCACGACCCAAGCGTATTGCCACCGACACCAAATGCTTCATAGGAAAAGGACGTTACCGCAGAAAAATACTGGGCAATTGTTTCGCCTGCTCCAATGTCTGCCACCACATCCGGCGCAGAGGTTTCATCGAGATCGATGATGACCTCAAGTGTGGCGGGCTGCTCGGCCAGCGGGTACTCGAAACCGACGAAGTTTTCCGCCTCGAAGAGACCGGTAAAGCTGATGGTCTTGGCGTCCACCGGATTGGCAAGGACCACCGCCCATGCAACCGCCGCAGCCGTGGCTTTGAGACCGCCGGTCATGCCACGGCCTTAAGGCGCGGGCCGAGGCCGAACAGACGCTTGCGGTGCCGAACCAGTCCCAATGCACCCCATCCCGCCAGCAACAGCGGCAGACCCGCAGGCAGCGGCACGACAGAGGGGCGCGGATCATCGTCCGTGACGACGATACTATCGCCGTCGATCAGGTAGGACGCCCCGATTGCGCCATCGCCGAGGAAGCTGGAAATGCCGATCACCCCGGTGGACAGCGCCTTTAGGTTTTCCTCCGTCAACAGGTCGAGGTCGGTGCCCGAAAAGGTGTCGGCGGGGCTGTCGAAGAATATCAGCAGATTGTTCAGGGGTGCCGGGCCCGTCGCATTGCCGGAGAAAAAGTGAAAGCTGTCACCGAACACAAAGTCGACGATCGTCAATTCGAAATCCGATGCTGACCAGCTGCCAATCGAATTGCCGCCGACACCAAAGGCCTCGTATTGCGCGGAGGTCACGGCTGTCAGGTAGCTCGCGGACTGACCGAGACCACCGGAGTCGACCGAGGAGTCCACGGGTGCCGAAGTATCAATTCCAATGGTGACATCAAGCGTTGCGGGTTGTTCGGAGAACGGTTGTTCCGATCCGATGTAGTTTTCGAAATCGAGAATGCCGGTGAAGCTGATCGATTTGGCGGAGACAGGGGCGCAAAACGCGATCAGGGCTGCGGAGAGAAGGGATGGTGCAAGAAAATGTTTCATAGAAGTACTCATGCTGAACTACGACAAATGCGCCGCACAGGGTCGTCCGCGACCATCATCACCAGAGTATCCGTTGCAGGCCAATTGCCATGCGCATCATGCGTGCCACGGCGGAAAAACAGGAAAAATACCGTGGCCCGTATGTTTGGTTCGTCCAGTTTCAGGCGCAGCCACTGAGGGACGGCCTGAAATGTCCTGAGATAGATGACCGCGCGACTTTAACCCTGCGCAGCGCGCTCAGCATGCAATAGTTAGTGAAACCTTACCAACAAAAGGAAAGGCTTCGATATAAGCTGGGTTGATCGCGTTTTGCGGGGTCCCGTGGGCGGTGCAGACTAGAGTGCCTGGCCCTTGCGCAAGTCATCCAGCAGGTCCTGGTAGATGCCATTGCTGTCGCCACCGCCAAAGACCTGGGCGCCGCCGGAATAGGTTTGCCCGTAGGTGCGGGCCACGTTCACGGTCTGCACCAGCGCCGACAGAAACTGGTCCTGCTCCAGCGGGGAGAGCGGATGGATAAAGACCCCCCAGAGTCTGCCACGCGCCACGGCATACCGGGCGTCCAGCGCGCTGTCGAAATTGGCCTGCATGAGGCGCATCAACTCTTCGGGGTCCAACCCATCGGACGAACGGATCGGCACCATGGCCCGCATCCGGTCGGCGCGCGGATCGGCCACGACGATCACCGGGATATCCTGAATGGTGAACTCGATGGCAGAGCCGCGCAGCTGCGCATCTTCGTCGATGTTCAGAATGATATTGGCCAGCCGCTCCAGCGTCATCGGCGGTTCCGAAAGGGGCTCCGGGGCGGGCGTCTCGTCTTGCTGGGCAAAGCTGAGCGTGCCGCAAAGGATCAGCGCCAGAGTCAGAGGAAATCGTGCCATGAAAATGCCCTTTCGCGATATCTGTATCGCCAAAGCTAGCCCCGGATCGCTTCAAACACCAAGCACCCTTTGGTGATCGCCCTGCAATAATCAGTATGGGGTCAGGATCTGCGCGCCTCGATGGCAGCGATTGCCGCCGCAATCGCGTCCTCAATGCTCATATCGGAGGTATCGATTTCCACGGCGTCCTGCGCCGGGATCAGCGGTGCCGCCGCGCGTTCCCGATCCCGTGCGTCACGTTCTTTCACATCTGCCAGCACCTGTGCGCGGCTGACAGCGGCACCTGCTGCGTTCAATTCGGCAAAGCGCCTGTCGGCACGGACCTCGGCGCGCGCGGTGACAAAGAGTTTGGCCTCTGCATTGGGGCAAATCACCGTACCGATGTCGCGCCCATCCAGCACCGCCCCGCCGGCCCGGCGGGCAAAGCTGCGTTGGAAATCCAGCAGGGCCGCGCGCACCTCGCCGATCACCGCAACCTTGCTGGCGGCCTGCGCCACCTCCGGGCTGCGCAGATCACCGCCTTGCAGATCTTCTGCCGTCAATGTTCGCGCCGCGACCACCGGGTCCATACCCAGCAACAGCTTGGCCCCGACGGCCCGGTAGAGCAGCCCGGTGTCCAGATGCGCAAAACCGAAATGTGCGGCAACAGCCTTGGAAATCGTGCCCTTACCCGCCGCTGCCGGCCCGTCAATCGCTATGGTGAAGGGCGCGCTCATGCATTGTCGCGCACCAGATGCGCGCCCAGCTCGGACATCAACGGCTCGAAAATCGGGAAGGAGGTGGCAATCGGGCCGCCGTCATCCACGCTCACCGGTTTCTGTGCGGCCATGCCGAGGATCAGGAAGGACATCGCGATCCGGTGATCGAGATGGCTGGCGCTGGTGGCCCCGCCCGGTACATTGCCATGCCCAAGCCCCGTCACGGTCCACCAGTCCGGCCCTTCGTCCACGGTGATCCCATTGGCGCGCAGCCCCACGGCCATGGCATCAATCCGGTCGCTTTCCTTGACGCGCAGCTCTTTCACGCCGCGCATCACCGTTTCGCCTTGCGCAAAAGCCGCCACCACAGAGAGGACCGGGTATTCGTCGATCATGCTGGCCGCGCGCTCGGGTGGCACCTCGATGCCTTTCATCTCAGGCGAGAAACGCGCGCGCAGATCGGCGACGGGTTCGCCGCCTTCGGTGCGTTCATTCTCATAGGTCAGATCGGCGCCCATCTCGCGCAGCGTGTTATAGAGACCTGCGCGCGTCGGGTTGAGCCCGATGCCGGGCACCAGCACATCCGACCCCGGCACGATGAGTGCGGCGCAAACAGGGAATGCGGCAGAGGATGGATCACGTGGCACGTCGATCTTTTGCGGTTTGAGCTCCGGCTGGCCGGTCAGGGTGATCACCCGGCCTTCGTCGGTCTCTTCTACTGTGATCTCGGCGCCGAAACCTTTCAGCATACGTTCGGTGTGGTCCCGCGTGGCTTCAGCTTCGATCACCACGGTTTTACCCGGCGCGTTCAACCCCGCCAGCAGCACTGCCGATTTCACCTGCGCCGAAGGAACCGGCACCGTATAGGTGACAGGCACCGGGTCAGCAGCCCCCAGAATGGTCATCGGCAACCGCCCCCCTGCCCGGCCAAAGGCCTGCGTGCCGAAAAGCGCCAGCGGGTCGGTCACCCGCGCCATCGGCCGTCCGTTCAGGGACGCATCACCGGTAAAGGTCGCAGCAATCGGCGAGGTGGCCATGGCCCCCATGATCAGCCGCACACCGGTGCCGGAGTTCCCGCAATCAATCACCTGCTCAGGCTCGGCAAAGCCACCGACGCCGACACCATGGACGCTCCAGTTGCCGCCACCGTGATCGGTGACCTCGGCGCCAAAGGCCCGCATCGCCTTCGCCGTGTCCAGCACGTCCTGCCCTTCGAGCAGGCCGGTGATCTCGGTTTCGCCCACGCAAAGCGCCCCGAGGATCAGCGACCGGTGCGAGATCGACTTGTCGCCCGGCACCCGCGCTTCGCCCTTCAGCGGGCCGCAGGGGCGGGATGTCATGGGGATGGAGGCGCCGTGGCTGGACATGGGACTTCTCGTATCGGTCAGAGGTTCCGCGAGACTTAGCCGCTGTCTCTGTCCGGGTCCAGCCCTTTAGCCGCCCGGACTGTTAGCGCTTGCGGAAAGTCAGGTAGTGCGGCGTACGGCCTTCGCGCAGGGCTTTCTGTTCATAGCGCGTGGAGAGCCAATCCCCCCAAGGCTGCTGCCAATCCTGCGGGCGCTCGGCCAGCCAGTCAAAGCCGTGGCGCGGCACCTCTTCCAGGGTCTGGCGCACGTAGTCCTCGATGTCCGTCGCAACGCGGAAAATCGACCCGGGCTTGAGCACCCGCGCCAATGGCGCCAAATGCTCCTGCGTGACAAAGCGGCGGCGGTGGTGCCGGGTTTTCGGCCAGGGGTCGGGATAGAGCAGGAAGGCGCGCTCGATGGATTGATCCGGCAGCACATCGAAGAGATCCCGCACGTCACCAGGGTGCACGGCGAGGTTTGACACGCCAGCCCGCCGGATTTTACCCAACAGCATGGCAACACCGTTGATATAGGGTTCTGCCCCGATCAGCCCGATCTGCGGATTTTGAGCGGCCTGATGCACCATGTGCTCACCCCCGCCAAACCCAATCTCCAGCCAGACCGGCTTGCCGTCAAACAGCTGCTGCAGATCAATCGGCGTCCGATCCGGATTGTCCTCCCAACTTATCGCACCGGGTGACAAGGCGGCGAGATCTTCTTCCAGATAGCCCTTTTGCGACTGCTTGAGGGATTTCCCCTTGAGGCGGCCATAGAAGTTTCTGCGGGGTCGGTTTTGGTGCGTCATGCGCGGCGTCTACCCCGGACCGGGCACGGCTGCAACGCTCTGACCCGGCGCTTTAACGGTTTCATCAAGAATTAAGACAGCCCTGCTACATTCCCTCTGCTCAGCAGGAGAACGTACGTGGCCAAGGTTGGAAGAGTTCACGCCAGAGTGCGTCCTGAAACCACAAAACTGCCCAAACTGGCCAGCATTCTGGTTGTGGATGACCAAAGATTTGACCGCGCCCGGCTCAAGCGTCTGATCAGCGGCTTGGAATTCGAGACCCATGTGGTGGAAGCCGACCGGCTGGAATCCATGGGCACGATGCTCCAGCGTGACAAATTCGACCTGATCCTTGTCGATTACAATCTGCCGGACGGGAACGGTCTGATGGCGCTGGACGCCATTCGCCTTGATACCAAAAACCGTCACGCCGCGACGATCATGGTGGCCGGTGACGGCCAGACGGATGTCGCGATCGAGGCTTTGAAACGCGGGTGCAGCGACTACATCATCAAGGATGACCTGTCGCCTGCGTCCTTCAAGAAGGCCACGATCAATGCGCTGCAAAAATCATCCCTGTCGGTGGGGATCGAAACCCAGGATGTAAGACGTCAGCAGATCGAAGCGGTGCTGGAGCGGTTTTCGACCGAATGCGCAAGTGAGATCAAACCGGTTCTAAGCCGTCTGATGCGTCAACTGCGGGACCTGCGCGAAGCCCCCAGTCTCAGCGAAGAACAGGCAAGCGAGCGGTTTGGCCGGATCGAAAACTCCTGCATGCGGCTGTGGGAATTCCTCGATGACCTGGAGCAATATCAAGGCACCGATCTGTCGGACGCGCCCCTGTCGATCCCGGTCAACCCCAGCACGGCACAACCGCCCGTGATCGTCAATGACTTCCCGGATCAAGCCACCGCAGAGACTGCATCGCCCGCAACACAACCACGACGTATAAAGGCGGGAGACACCGGAGCAAACATACCCGGGAAGAAACCGCGCCCGAGCCTGTTCGGCAAGCATTGAGCGCCTGCATCTGCCCGGATTTCAGTCAGACCACGGGCGCTGCGTGCCTCACCTGACGGACGAGACACGGGATACGATTAACACAAACGCGGCGTTTAGACCGCTGCCTTCAGCGCGTCCACCAGGTCGGTCTTTTCCCAGCTGAACCCACCATCCGCGTCTGGCGTTCGGCCAAAGTGACCATAAGCCGCGGTGCGCGCGTAGATCGGACGGTTGAGCTGCAGATGTTCGCGAATGCCACGCGGCGTCAGATCGATGGTCTGCCCAATTGCGGTTTCAATCGCCGCGTCATCCACTTGCCCCGTGCCGAAGGTATCGCAGTAGATCGACAGCGGCTTGCTGACCCCGATCGCATAGCTCAGCTGGATCGTGCATTTCTCGGCCATGCCGGAAGCGACGACGTTCTTTGCCAGATAGCGCGCGACATAGGCCGCCGAGCGGTCCACCTTGGTCGGATCCTTGCCCGAAAACGCGCCGCCGCCATGTGGCGCTGCGCCGCCGTAGGTGTCCACGATGATCTTGCGGCCCGTCAGGCCCGCGTCCCCGTCCGGGCCGCCGATCACGAAGGTGCCGGTGGGGTTCACCCACCATTCGGTTGCGTCGGTGATCCACCCCTGCGGCAGAACCTCACGGATATAGGGTTCAACAATCGCGCGGATATCCTCGGAGGTCTGGCTTTCATCCGCATGCTGCGTGGAGAGCACGATAGAGGTCACCCCCACCGGGCGACCGTCTTCATAGCGCACTGACAGCTGGCTCTTGGCATCCGGACGCAGAGTTGGTTCGGTGCCGTCCTTGCGCACTTCGGCCAGGCGACGCAAAACGGCATGGGCGTAGTGGATCGGTGCGGGCATCAACTCCGGCGTCTCATTGGTGGCGAAACCGAACATGATACCCTGGTCGCCTGCGCCCTCATCCTTGTTGCCGCTGGCATCAACACCCTGCGCAATATGGGCGGATTGCTCATGCAGCAGATTGGTCACTTCGCAGGTTGCGTGGTGAAACTTGTCCTGCTCGTACCCGATATCCTTGATACAGGCACGCGCGATCTCCTCGATCCGGCCCATGTAGTCTTTCAACGCGTCCTTGTCTGACAACCCGACTTCGCCACCGATCACAACGCGGTTCGTGGTGGCAAATGTCTCGGCGGCAACGCGTGCTTCTGGCTCGGCGGCGAGAAAGGCGTCCAGAACAGCATCGGAAATCCGGTCGCAGACTTTATCGGGGTGACCCTCGGAAACGGATTCCGAAGTGAAAACATAATTTTTACGGGACATGTAGTGCTCCACTGAAAATTTCACGCCACGTCAGGAAGCCGTTGTGGCATGCGTCGCGCGTGCTTACGTGGCCTGATAAGCACCGTCAATTGCTATTTCGACGCAGCACGGCGGATGGCGGCGCCGACGAGCCCAATGAGCAACAGAAGGGCAAGCGGGCCATCGCCTGTGCGACTGTAAAGTGTGGGCTCCAGCGGTGCCGGCAGTTGCACATCAAGAAAGCCCGAAACCCCCATCGGCAAGCTGGCAAGAACGCGGCCGTGGGGGTCGATCATGGCCGAGATCCCGGTATTGGCCGCGCGCATCAGCGGCAGCCCCTGTTCGATCGCCCGCATGCGCGCCTGTGCAAGATGCTGTTGCGGCCCGACATCCCGGCCAAACCACGCATCATTGGTGATCTGTATGATGAAATCGGGGCGTTCGGGGGCGGCGTTCACATCATGGGCAAACACGGCCTCGTAGCAGATCAATGGCAGACCGCGCCCAAGCGCGCCAAAATCCAGCGTCTGCGCCCCCGGTCCGCGCGCAAATCCGGTTGCGGAGATCTGCGCCATTCCGGTCAACCCGAACCGTTCCGCGACGCTGGACAGCGGAATATATTCACCGAAAGGGACAAGGTGGTGCTTGTCATAGATCTGCGTTGCTTGTCCGGTAGCGTCGAGAACCACCATGCTGTTGAGCAGCCCCCCACCCTGCCGACGCAACAGACCAAGCGCGACCGGCTTGCCCTGCGCAGCGGTGGAGATCATCTCAAGCGCGGCCTCCGCATCCGGATGCACCCAGGGGATTGCCGTTTCCGGCCAGATCGTAAGATCGGGTGCCGCAGCAGCCGTTTCCGGCGGCGCCGCAGTCAGCGCCAGTTGCCGATCAAAGAACCCGCGCGCATGATCGGGATGCCATTTGAGGTGCTGTTCCGCATTGGGCTGCACCAGCCGAACCCAATGAGGTGTCAGCGGTGCCTCCGGCGCCGAGGGCCTTAGATAGAACAGGGCCGCAACGCTGACCAACAGAGCGGCCTGTCCCAGGCGCATGACGTGACGACGACGATAGATGGCGGGAAAGGACAAGGCCCAGGCCAGCGACATCAACCACAGTGTGATCCCATGCGGACCGACCCAGGCCAGACCCTGCCCGGCGGCCCCATTCACCAGGGCCTGTGCCGGATTGGCCCAGGGAAACCCCGTGAGCACATAGGCGCGCAACACTTCCGCAGCCGTCCACGTGAGGATCAGGGGCCATGTCCGATTGGACAAAAGGCGGGCCGCCCAGAACGCCGCACCCCAAAAGAGCGCAAGCCCGGTGCTCATGAAGAGCAGGGCAAAAGGCGCCATCCAGGCGTGCTTGTCGGGGTCGATCTGAAACGGCTGCAATATCCAGATCAACGCAACGCAGAAATAGCCGATCCCGAAGCACCACCCCACGAGCGCTGCGTCACGGGCACGCTTTTGCCGCCGGAGCATCAAGAATGCCAATGAGAAAGCCAGCAGCATGATCAGCGGCTGATCATAGGGCGCCTGCCCGAGAGCCCCCAAGGCCCCCACAAAACCAGCAATCGCAGCGCGCGCCACGCGCGGCAGCCGCGTGTACCACCCCCAGGGTTTACCGGGCCGGGAGCCAGCCCGCGTCATCAGTGTCCACGTGTATCTGCGCGTACCCGCAGGCGTTTGATGCGCCGCGGATCGGCATCGATCACCTCGAATTCAGGCCCATCGGGGTGGATGACAACCTCGCCTCGTGCAGGCACGCGGCCAGACAGCATAAAGACCAGCCCGCCGAGCGTATCGATCTCTTCTTCGTCGACCTCATCGTGATCGGTCAGCGATTGCCCGATCTCCGCCTCGAAATCCTCCAGCGGTGTTTTGGCCAGAGCCAGATAGCACCCGGGCTTTTCCTTGGTCCAGTACAGCCCTTCGTCGACATCGTGTTCGTCTTCGATCTCGCCGATCACCTGCTCGATCAAATCCTCGATGGTCACCAGCCCGTCGACACCGCCATATTCATCGATCACAAGCGCCATATGGCGCCGCTCTGCCTGCATCTTGGTCAGCAGCACGCCGATGGTCATGGAGGGCGGCACAAAGAGCAACGGGCGCAACATGGCGCGCAGGTCGAAATTGTGGCTGTCGCCGTTGAACCCATGCGTCAGGGCGAGATCCTTGAGGTGCAACAGGCCGATGGGCGTATCCAGCGTGCCCTCATAGGCGGGCAGACGGGTCAACCCGCTGTCCTTGAAGATCGCCACCACCTCATCCAGCGTGGCGGTTGTTGGAATGGCAGTGATATCGGCCTTGGGGACCGAAACGTCTTCCACCCGCATCCGCCGCAGGTTCATCATGCCGTGGGTCTGTGGCCGTGCCTGAGGTGCCTGCAGGACAGGGACCGCCTCGGCGTCGTCCGTCGGGCTCAGCGCTTCGATCACGCGGCTGAAAAAGCCGCCTTGCCTGGAAGGTTCCGGTTCTGGAGAGGTGTCTGTTTCGACATGCGCGCGGTGCGCTGCGTCAGATTGTCCGTCGTTGTCGCCCATTGGGTCCTGTTCTAGAATGGCTCGGCACGTGGACCGATCAGCTCCTATATGGGTCATCCAGACCCAGTTTGCCAAGTATTTCGGTTTCCAACCCCTGCATCAGCGTAGCATCCGGGTCACGGATATGGTCATAGCCGAAAAGATGCAAAATTCCGTGAACAAGCAGATGGGTGACGTGATCGTCCAGTGATTTACCGAATTCGCGGGCCTCGCGGCCGCAGGTTTCATAGGCAATCGCGACATCGCCAAGCGCCATGGAGCCGTCAAAATCAGGTGTGGGCATCAGCGGGGATTTGCCTGCGGCCTCGGCAGTGAGGTCCTCGGTGGGCCAGCTCAGCACATTTGTAGGCCCCGGTTTGTCGCGGAATGCGCCGTTCAATTCGGCGATGCGCGCATCATCGCAGGCCAGGAGCGAAACGCTCACGGGGTCCGGCGGCACCCCGAGGTGGCGGAGTGTTTCCGCCATCGCACGCTCGGCCAGGTCCGCCAGCGGGACCTCCTGCCATTGCGGGTCATCGATCAGAATATCGATCATCGGATCATCGCCGTTCCGGACCACGCCCCTCGGCTCCCAGCCATCCACCCGGCCCTCACGCGGGCGGTGTCTCCGCCTCGTAGGCTTCGATGATGGCGGCGACCAGCGGGTGGCGTACCACGTCCTTGGAGGTGAAATAGTTGAAGCTGATCTTGGGAATGGTTTTCAGCAGCCGTTCCGCATCTGCCAGCCCTGACGAAACACCGCGCGGCAGGTCGATCTGGGTCCGGTCACCGGTGATCACCATGCGCGAGCCTTCGCCGAGACGGGTGAGGAACATCTTCATCTGCATCGACGTCGCATTCTGCGCCTCGTCCAGCACGACAAAAGCGTTGCTGAGCGTGCGCCCCCGCATAAAGGCCAGCGGCGCGATCTCGATCTGCTTTTCCTCGATCAGCTTGGCCAGTTGCTTGCCCGGCAGGAAATCCCCCAGCGCATCGTAGAGCGGCTGCATATAGGGATCGACCTTGTCTTTCATGTCCCCCGGCAGAAAGCCCAGACGCTCGCCCGCTTCCACGGCCGGACGGGACAGGATGATCTTGTCCACATGGCCGGAGATGAACATCGACACGCCGACCGCCACTGCCAGATAGGTTTTACCGGTGCCTGCAGGGCCGATGCCAAAGGCCAGCTCATTGTCGAACAGCGATTGCACATAGGCTTTCTGCGCATCCGTGCGGGGTTCGACACGCTTTTTGCGGGTCTGGATCTCGACACGGCTGCCGATGGGCATTTCCATCTGATCGCCGTCCTGAACGCCGGTTGCCTCCTCAAAGGGGCCCATGCGCAATTCGCGGTCCACATCGCCCGGCTCCACCGCGCGCCCACTCTCCAGCCGCGCATAGAGCGCATGCAAGACCCGCATCGCATCGGTTTGGGCGTCCGCCTCACCGACGACGGCCAATTGATTGCCGCGCCGCACGATCTGAACCCCGAGCGCCTTCTCGATCAACGCCAGATTGGCGTCATAGGCACCACATAGATCGATCAGAAGTCTGTTGTCCGGGAATTCAACCGTGCCACCGGGCGCTGCGGTTGTTGTGTCTGTCGGGCTCTGGTCGCTGGCGGCCAATCGCTGTTCCTCAGGATTAAACTATGCCTGACGGTGCCAATTCCGCGCGGCAGGTGCAAGCGCAACTACATGGAATTCACATGTTTGAAACAAAAAAGGACATGCGCGGGGAAATACCGCCCATGCCCGCAATGTGAAAACCAATCCGGCCTTAGAAGGGATCGCCGATGATCTCTGTGCCGCCGCGTTTGAAATCGCCCACGGTCTGGGTTGGGGCAGCAACGCCGGAGCACACGGGTTTGCCGGTGTTACGATCAAGCCGGGCGGAGAGATAGCCTTCGATCCCGTCGTCGATGATCCAGTGATCACAGCCGTTGGGATCGACCCAGATGCCTGCCTGCAGATCCAGCAGGTCCTTGGAATCGGGCCCGCGATCAAAAGCCTTATCAGAACCAAGTTCACTGCACCCGGCCACCGCAAGCGCGGCAAGGCCCACCAAATAAAGATTGAAACGTGTCATGCGCGGCCCTCGTTACTGAATACAGATGATTTCGACGCGACGGTTCTTTGACCGGCCTTCAGGTGTCGCGTTTGACGCGGCAGGCTGGCGTTCGCCCAAGCCGCGGACATCCGACACCACCGCACCTTGTGCGCGTGCAATGTCCGCCACCGTGTTGGCGCGGTTCAGCGACAACTGCATGTTGTAGGCATCGGACGCGCTGCTGTCGGTGTGGCCTGTGATGATGAAGGCATTGGCGGTTGATCTGCGGAAGAAATCCCCAAGGCTGTCCCGCCCGGCCTGGCTGATCCGGAAACTATCGGTGGCAAAAAACTGATCCGAACTCATCACGGCGCAGACATCGGCCTCGCGGCAGACCGGAATGCCCTGACGGTTCACATGCGGGGTCATGAAGCCTTCGGCGCCATCGTCCATCACCCAGTGCTCGCACCCATCCGGGTCGACCCAGATGCTGGGGATGTATTGCCCCCGATCCAAACCGCTCTGCGAGGCTGTTTGCGCCCCTGCGACACTCCCCTGAAGCGCAACGACAACGCCCAAAACCACCCCGGCCAGACCACGTCCGACATCCGAAAAAGCAAATTTCACGGCCTATTCCTTTACTGATCACACCCAAACCCCGGTGCCAAAACACGCGAGACACAAAAACAAACTAAGAGTTTATGTAAATTCTAAAGGGTAATGAGGCAAGGAATTGCACGCATTGTCGCCACTGCAGCAACACAGCGCGCATAAATGCCACATTCCGACTGCATCGTGAAAGGTTAACCTTTATTCCTGCCTTATTGCGGCCAGGGAGTTGCGTTTCGCCCCGATGATTCTGACCGGCACGATGTCACCGACAGCCGCGTCGGAATTCTCAATATGAACCGCGTGCAGGTATTCCGATTTCCCCACCATCTGCCCCGCTTCGCGCCCCGGTTTCTCCACAAGAACCCGGGCACTCCGGCCAACCATCGCCTTCTGAATGTCCTGCTGCTGGCGGGTGATCAGCGCCTGAATGCGCTGCAACCGCTCGTCGGCCTCCGCTGCATCCACCTGCGTCCGTTCCGCCGCCGGGGTCCCAGGGCGCGTGGAGTATTTGAAGGAATAGGCGTAGCCGTATTTAACCTCTTCGATCAGATCGAGCGTTGCCTGAAAATCCTCTTCGGTCTCTTCCGGGAAGCCCACGATGAAATCCCCTGACATCAGGATATCAGGACGCGCGGCCCGAATACGTTCGATCACCCGCAGATAGCTCTCCGACGTGTGGCTGCGGTTCATGCGTTTGAGGATCTTGTCCGACCCAGACTGCACCGGCAAATGCAGGTATGGCATCAGTTTTTCACAAGCACCATGGGCCTCAATCAGATCATCGGTCATGTCGTTGGGATGCGAGGTGGTAAAGCGAATGCGCTCCAGCCCGTCGATATCGTTAAGTGCCCAGATCAACGCAGCGAGGCTCTGCTCCCGACCATCAGCGCCCAGCCCATGATAGGCGTTCACATTCTGTCCCAGCAGGGTGACTTCCCGCACACCACGCTCCACCAGATCGCGTGCCTCTTCGAGAATGCGGGCCACCGGGCGGCTGGTTTCGGCACCGCGGGTATAGGGCACCACGCAGAAGGCACAGAACTTGTCACAGCCTTCCTGCACTGTCAGAAACGCCGACGGTGCGCGCGCCGCCTTGGGTCGCCGTTTCAGCGTGTCGAACTTATCCTCTTCGGGAAAATCGGTATCGAGCGCTTTGCCGCCCTCCCGCACCCGCGCCTCCATCTGAGGCAGGCGGTGATAGGACTGCGGCCCCACCACCAGATCGACGGCGGGCTGGCGGCGCATGATCTCCTCGCCCTCAGCCTGCGCCACACATCCGGTGACGCCGATCTTCAGATCCGGGTTCTCCGCCTTCAGCCCCTTCAGACGCCCCAGCTCGGAATAGACTTTTTCAGCCGCCTTTTCCCGAATGTGACAGGTGTTCAACAAGATCATATCCGCGTCTTCGGCGGTGTCGGTGGGCTGATATCCCTGCTCGCCCAGCACTTCGGCCATGCGTTCGCTGTCATAGACATTCATCTGGCAGCCATAGGTCTTGACGAAGAGCTTTTTGGGCGCGGTCATGGGTGGGATCCAAATCACGGTGGGTTGGCGCGCTGCTTACCAGCCGCAGCACCGGCTTGCAATGAACGCTGAATTAACTGATTCTGCGCCATGCAGCCACCCGGAGCGATGATGCACTACAAGAACCTGAAAGACTTTTTGACCTCTCCGCCCGACGCATTGCGCAAGGGGCCGGTGGCAATGGTTTTTGTCGAAGATGACATCGAGGTGGCGACCACGTTGCGCCACCATGATCACATGGGGTTTGCCTGTGTCATTGCGCTGATGCCGGCCGCTTTCGATCTGCCCGACGACCTGCAGGACATCGTGCACCGGATCGATTATGACGCCACCGCCGACGGCACGGTGGAACGGGCCGTGAACAGCATCGCGGCAGCGGCCCCCGGCGCCTGGATGTATTACTGTTTCAACGCGGAGTATCTCTTTTTCCCCTTCTGCGAGACCCGGACCGTCGGTGAGATGCTGGCGTTTCACAGCGAAGAGCGACGCGATGCGATGCTGACCTATGTCGTCGATCTCTATGCGGACGATCTGGCCGAACACCCCGATGCCGTGTCGCTGGACCGGGCGCATCTGGACCGATCCGGGTATTATGCGCTGGCGCGCAAGGATGTCGCCAGGAACGATCATCCCAAGGAACGGCAGTTGGATTTCTTCGGCGGGCTGCGCTGGCGGTTCGAGGAGCACGTGCCCCACACGCGGCGCAAAATCGACCGTATCTCTCTTTTCCGGGCAAAGCCGGGGCTGGAACTGCGCGACGATCACACCTTCTCGGATGAGGAATACAACACCTACGCCTGCCCGTGGCATCACAACATCACCGCCGCCATCTGTTCCTTCCGCACGGCCAAGGCGCTGAAGCGCAATCCCGGCAGCACCTATGACATTCACACGTTCAAATGGCACAACTCAGCGCCCTTTGAGTGGCATTCGCGGCAGTTGCTTGATCTGGGGCTGATGGAGCCCGGTCAGTGGTTCTGAGGCCGTCGTCGCGACAGGCGTCTCAAGCGCCTGCGTTGCGATCCAGCAAAATCGGGAACCAGTCCGTCCGCAACCGCTCACCCGGCTGCATGGCATGGCCCGGAAAGGGGGGCGAGGTTGGACCGGGACGCGCCACGTAACGCGCATCCTCCCCGAGAAGACGCAGCGAAAACGCCCGGCGGCGCGTGTCTGCGGTGTTGCCGCGTGCGCCGTGCAGCACGCGGTAGTGAAAGGCGACGGCATCCCCGGGTTCCATCTGGAATTCCCGGATGTCCATGCCTTCTGCGTCAGGGTCGGGAACGGGGATGTAGGCATCGCTCTCCGGATAGAAATCCGTTTCGGCCAGCCAGCGCGTGGGCAGCACCGGTTTCGGCCAGCGATGTGACCCGGCAACACAGCGCAGCGTCGCCTCTTTCACCGGGTCAAGTGGCGACCAGAAACTGATCGTCTGCTCTCCCTCGACAAAATAATAGGGCGCGTCCTGATGCCACGGGGTTGGTTTCGACGTGCCCGGCTCTTTCACCAGCACGTGATCATGGAAGAGCTGCACCCGGTCGCTTTGCATCAGATCGGCGGCAACCTCGGCGACGGCAGAATTGCCAATAATCTCGCCAAATTCGGCAATCCGATCCCAATTGCAATAGTCGTCGAAAAAGCGGCCGGTTTCGTGTTTGTGCAGGTTTTCGGCTGCATAAGGTCCAGGATGCGCCATGTTGTGCGCCACCCCTGCCCGGAGCGTCTCCACATGATCCGCAAAAAGCCCACGGATCAACACCACACCATCGCGGGCGTAGGTCTCGATGTCTTGTTGCGTGATCAAGGTGTGTGGCACGGCGGGTTGCCTCTGAGCGCTTTCTAAAGCCAGCGCCGGGAGAAAATCAGGATTTACGGCGCAGGCGGATTACCACATCCACAGATGCAATCTCCGCCCCTTCCGGCGCGTCGGGCAGTTGCGCAATCACCAACTGGTCGGACGGCGCATCCGTGAGCTTCGCCTCGTCTTCCCAGAAAAAATGCGGATGATCATGCGTGTTGGTGTCGAAATAGCTCTTGGAGCCGTCGACGGTGACTTCCTGCATCAATCCGGCATCGCAAAAGGCGCGCAGGGTATTGTAGACCGTGGCCAGCGACACCGCCTCGCCCTGATCCTTGGCCGCATCGAACAGGCTTTCCGCGGTCACGTGGCGGTGCTGCCCATCGCCGATCAGCAAGGTCGCGAGGGCCACCCGCTGACGGGTGGGCCGCAGCCCGGCTTTGGCCAGCCAGCTTGTCCCGATTGTCTGTTGCGCAGGCGTCATGGCACCCTCTCGTGGCCTCATTTCATTCATATAAGGGTCAATGCGAGTCATTTTCAATTGGATTCACGCGATTTAACCCGTCGCAATTGACGCAGCCACGGCCAACGCGGACAGATACGCAGCGACCGCACCCGCCCTTGCAGAGGCCGCAAACGCGATGCTAGACGGGACTGACGAAAAAGAATACCGAGCAGGAGACGCGCCAAAATGGCCCAATACCCGACCAGCTTCACCAAGGACGACCTGCTTAAATGCGCGCGCGGGGAGCTTTTTGGCCCCGGCAACGCACAGCTTCCCGAACCGCCGATGCTGATGATGGACAGGATCACGGATATTTCTGCAGATGGTGGTGAACACGGCAAGGGGCATGTGGTCGCCGAATTCGATATCAAACCGGAGTTGTGGTTTTTCGACTGTCACTTTCCCGGCAATCCCATCATGCCTGGTTGTCTGGGTCTGGATGGGCTTTGGCAGCTGACCGGGTTCAATCTTGGCTGGCGCGGCTGGACAGGCCGGGGCATGGCGGTTGGCGTCGGCGAAGTCAGGCTCACCGGCATGGTCCGACCGGATCGAAAAATGCTGACCTATTACGTTGATTTTACAAAAGCCCTTCAGACCCGGCGCTTGACAATGGGTGTCGCCAATGGCCGTGTGGAGGCAGATGGGGAAACCATCTATCAGGTCACCGGCATGCGCGTGGCCCTGTCTGAAAGCTGACGTTGAAGATACAAAGGAGAACGCCATGCGCCGCGTCGTCGTGACAGGGTTGGGGATCGTCTCATCCATCGGAAACAATGCCGAAGAGGTCACATCCTCGCTCAAATCCGGCACCAGCGGCATCGTCGCCAGTGACGAGATGGCAGAGCATGGGTTCCGCAGCCGGGTCGCGGGCACGCTCAAGCTCGATGTGGCGGAACACATCGACAAACGCACGCTGCGGTTCATGGGGCCGGGTGCGGCCTATGCCTATATCGCGATGGATCAGGCGATTCAGGATGCAGGTCTCGGTGAGGACGTCGTCTCCCATCCGCGCACCGGCCTTGTTGCCGGGTCGGGTGGGCCCTCAACCAGCGCTATGTTGACGGCCCACACGGTCGTCAAGGACACAGGTGCCACGAAACGCATCGGTCCCTTCGCCGTGCCGAAATGTATGTCCTCGACCGTCAGTGCCAACTTATCCACAGCTTATAAGATCAAAGGTATCAATTATTCGATCACCTCGGCCTGTTCGACCTCTTTGCATTGCATTGGCAACGCGGCCGAACAGATTATGCTCGGCAAGCAAGACGTGATGTTTGCGGGCGGCGGGGAAGAGCTCGACTGGACGCTGTCCTGCCTCTTTGACGCCATGGGCGCGATGAGCAGCAAGTACAACGACACCCCCGACAAGGCCTCGCGCGCCTTCGATGCGAACCGCGATGGTTTCGTGATCTCCGGCGGCGGCGGCATGGTGGTGCTGGAAGAGCTGGAGCATGCGCTGGCCCGCGGCGCGCATATCTACGCCGAAGTCACCGGTTACGCGGCCACCTCCGACGGGCACGACATGGTCGCGCCCTCCGGCGAAGGCGGTGGACGCGCGATGCAACTGGCCCTGGAAACGCTGCCCCACGGGCGCAGCGTCAGCTACATCAACGCCCATGGCACCAGCACGCCTGCGGGCGATCAGCCCGAGATCGAGGCCGTGCGCCGCGCCTTCGAGGGGTTGACCCAACCGCCTGTGAGTTCGACGAAATCGATGACCGGGCACAGCCAGGGGGCTGCGGGCGCGCAGGAAGCCATCTATTGTCTGCTGATGCTCAAGGACGATTTCATCGCCCCATCGATCAACGTCGAAACGCTGGACCCCGCCTTTGAGCCCTCGGAGATCGCCACAGAACTTGTCGAGAATGCCGGGCTCGATTCGGTGATGACAAACTCCTTCGGGTTCGGCGGCACAAACGGATCGATGATCCTGTCCAAATATCGCGGGTAAGGTACAGTTATGTCTGGTCTATTGAACGGAAAACGCGGCCTGATCATGGGCGTGGCGAATGAACGCTCCATCGCTTGGGGTATTGCCAAGGCTATGTCGGAGGCCGGAGCGGAACTTGCCTTCACCTATCAGGGCGAGGCCTTTGGCTCCCGGCTGGCGCCTCTCGCCGCCTCGGTTGGGTCGGATTTCATGGTCGACGTGGATGTCACCGACGATGCCTCGCTGGACGCAGCCTTTGATCAGCTGGCCGCGCGCTGGCCGACAGTGGATTTTGTGGTGCATGCCATCGCCTTTTCCGACAAGAATGAGCTGACGGGGCGGTTCCTCAACACCACCCGTGCCAACTTCAAACAGACCATGGACATCAGCGCCTATTCCCTGATCGAGGTTGCCCGCCGAGCGCACCCGTTAATGGTCGAAAACGGCGGCACGCTGATGACCCTGACCTATCAGGGCAGCAACACCGTTGTGCCGAATTACAACGTGATGGGGGTTGCCAAGGCCGCGCTGGAAAGCGCCACGCGCTATCTGGCAAATGATCTCGGCCCGGAAGGTATCCGCGTGAACGCCATCTCGCCGGGGCCGATGAAAACGCTGGCCGGGGCCGCCATTGGTGGGGCCCGCAAGACCTACAAATTCACCGATCAGAACGCGCCGCTGCGCTCGAACGCGACGCTTGAAGCGGTGGGCGGTACGGCGGTTTATCTGGCCTCCGATGCAGGCGCCTGCACCACCGGAGAGGTCATTCGGGTGGATGGCGGATACCACGTGCTGGGCATGCCGCAGGGCGAGAACATCTAAACCAAGTACCGCACAGGCCGCGATTAAGCCCAACTGATGCCATATTCCATGTCTATGGAAAGGGCATGCTCACCTATGCCAATTCACGGACCCTGCGACAGGCGCGTTACATCCGGCGATCCAGCCGCGCGCGCCTTTATGCGTGGCTGTTGATGCCGGTCACGGCCGCCGTGTTTTCGGCCGCGCTCTGGTCGGATCCGGCGCTGCAACCCAAGCTGCAAAGCGGATTGGATGAGGTCAAACCCCTCCTTGCCGCCGTGATGCAGGGCGAATTCCCGACCGATGAAGCCCGCGAGCTGCAAGAGGCAGCGGCTCAAAAGGCCGCTGAGCTGAACGCGAAAATCGCGGGCCTTCCGATTGCACGAACGCCGGTGAACCGCCCCTTGCCCGCTGCCGGGGAAGAGGGCTGATCTGCCGCCTCAGGAGATCGACATCAACTCGATATCGAACTTAAGGTCCTGCCCCGCCAGCGGATGATTGGCATCGATCGTCACCGTGGCGTCGTCCACCGCGACAACCATCACCTGCATCGCCTGCCCCTCGGGTGTCTGCACATTCAGTTGCGTGCCAATATCGAGCGGAACATCGTCCGGAATGCCCTCGCGCGGCACCGCCTGCCGCATCTCGGGATTGATCGGACCGTAGGCCTCGGTGCAAGGAACCTCGACCGTTTTCTTGTCGCCCACGCTCATGCCGGGCAACGCTTCGTCCAGCCCGGGAATGATCTGGCCGGACCCCACTTCGAACTCCAGCGGATCACGCCCTTCTGAACTGTCGAATTTTGTGCCATCCAGCAAGGTTCCTGTGTAGTGAATGCCAACCGTGTCGCCCGTTTTCACCTGGGTCATTGATGCTCCGATCATGTCTGGGAAAGAGTGTGGGAGGCCACGTATCTGCGCGGGTTCTCCTGAGATGACCTCAGCCTGCCTGTCCAATCCAGATGAGTAAAGGCGAAAAACCCTGCATTTGGGCCTTTTCGCATAAGCTGAGCCGTGACACTCTGCGCAAGAGCATTTGTGAAGGGGTGCGCCCATGTCGATTACGACCTGCGTCTTTGACGCATACGGCACCTTGTTTGATGTTGCCGCGGCAGCACGACAAGCAGCGTCCGAGCCGGATTTCTCGAAACTGGAAAGCACCTGGCCGGCGCTCGCGGAGCATTGGCGTCTGAAACAGTTGCAGTACACATGGCTGCGGGCCGTCACCGATGACCACTGCGACTTCTGGGAGGTCACGCAGCAGGGGCTCGATTGGGCGCTGGAGAAAACCGGTCTGGCGGGCGATGCCGCGCTGCGTGAACGGCTGCTTGCGCTCTACTGGGAATTGCAGAGCTATCCGGAGGTGCCGGACATGCTGCGTCAGCTCAAGGCCGGGGGCATGGCCACGGCGATTCTGTCGAACGGGTCCCCCGATATGCTGCGCGGGGCGGTCACTTCTGCTGGCATCGATGCCTTGCTGGATGACACGCTGTCGGTCCAAAGTGTCGGGGTGTTCAAGCCCGATGCGCGGGTCTACGACCTGGTCGCCAAGCGGTTCGGGTGTGACAAGAAAGAGGTGCTCTTCGTTTCCTCCAACGGGTGGGACGCGGGCTGTGCCACGGGCTACGGGTTCACGACCGCCTGGGTCAACCGTGCGGGTGATCCGGTGGATCGTCTGCCATGGACACCGGCGCACATCCTGTCCGATCTCACCGGCATTCCGGCATTGGCGGGGCTCTGATGGCGTTTTTCCGAACATCCGACAAGCTATCGCTCTACTACACCGACGAGGGTACGGGCCCGCCCATACTCTGCCTTGCCGGGCTGACCCGGACGACGGCGGATTTCGACTATGTCACCCCCCATCTCAACGGCGTGCGTCTGATCAAGATGGACTACCGGGGCCGTGGACAATCGGATTGGGACAAGACCTGGCAAAACTATTCGCTCCCGGTCGAATGCCGTGACGTGATCGAGCTGCTGGACCATCTGGGGCTGGATAAAGTGGCGATCCTCGGCACCTCGCGCGGCGGCCTCAATGCGATGGGCCTTGCCATGGGGGCAAAGGACCGCCTGACCGGCGTGGCCCTGAATGACATTGGCCCGGTTATTGAGCCGGAAGGGCTCGAGTTCATCTCAACCTATCTCGGGCGCCCGCCCGCTGCGAAAACCCTTGCGGACGCGGCCCACGGCATGGGCAGCACCTACACCGGCTTCAAGGATGTGCCGCAATCGCGCTGGATCGAGGAGGCGCACAAGCATTTTCGGCAGACGGACAATGGGCTGACCATCACCTATGATCCACGCCTGCGCGACGCCTTCGACGCAGCGGGCGCACAGGAGGCGCCCGATCTCTGGCCCTGTTTCGATGCGATGGAAGACCTCCCGCTGGCCTGCATTCGCGGCGAAAACTCCGATCTGCTCAGCCATGAAACCTTTGCAGAGATGCAGCGCCGTCGCCCGGATATGATTGGTGTCACAGTGGCGGGCCGCGGCCATATTCCGTTTCTGGATGAGCCTGAATCCGTGGCCGCGCTGCAAACCTGGATCAATGCGCTGAGATGAGGAGCCTGCGATGAATATCGACATGATCAGGGCTGCGGCTGAGCGGCTTGAGGGGCACGCGCGGCGCACGCCGCTTCTGTCCTCGCCGTTTCTGGATGCGATTGCCGGTCGCCGCCTCTGGATCAAGGCGGAGTGCCTGCAACACACGGGCAGCTTCAAGTTTCGCGGGGCCTGGTCTGCGGTTTCCGCCCTTGCGGAGGAGACGCGTGCCCGCGGGGTTGTCGCCTTTTCCAGCGGCAACCATGCGCAGGGTGTCGCGCTGGCGGCCCAGGCCCATGGGGTGCAGGCCGTCATTGTCATGCCGCGCGACGCCCCCCGGGTAAAGATCGAAAACACCCGCCGGTTGGGGGCTGAGGTGGTGCTCTATGACCGGGCCGCGGGCGAGGATCGCGATGCGCTGGGGGCCAGGCTGGTGGACGAGCGGGGCCTGACCCTGATCAAACCCTATGATGAGCCGCAGGTCATCGCAGGCCAGGGCACCACCGGTCTGGAGATTGCCGCGCAGGCGGCAGAGGTTGGTGTGACAATGGCAGACGTCATCGTCTGCTGCGGCGGCGGCGGGTTTTCCTCCGGCATCGCACTGGCGCTTGAGGCTGAGGCGCCGGGGCTGCGGGTCCGCACGGCAGAACCCGAGAATTTCGATGACGTCGCCCGGTCGTTGAGGTCCGGCGCGGTCGAGCGCAACGCGGTATTGACCGGCAGCCTCTGCGACGCAATCGTTACGCCGCAGCCCGGCAATCTGACCTTTCCAATTCTGAAACGTCTGGCCGGGCCGGGGTTTGCCGTGACCGAAGACCAGGCGCTGCTGGCCGTTGCCCACGCGTTCAACCGTCTGAAGGTGGTGGCCGAACCCGGCGGTGCCGTGGCCCTGGCCGCGGCCTTGTACCATGGCGACCGGATTTCGGGTGAGGATGTGATCGTCACTATTTCGGGGGGCAACGTGGATCCCGAGGTCTTCCAGCAAGCGCTCACCCTTGCGGCGGCACAGGACAGACAGGGAGATGCGGCATGAAGATACTCGACCTTGGCGATGTCAGGCTCCACTACCGGGTCGATGGCCCGGCCGAAGGTGCGCCGGTGGTCTTTGCCAACTCCCTTGGTACCGATCTGCGCCTCTGGGATCCAATCCTGCCGCATCTGCCGGAGGGCCTGCGGATCATCCGGTTTGACAAGCGCGGGCACGGGCTCTCCAGCTGTCCCCCCGGCCCTTACACGATGGGCGCGCTGATCACCGATACGGAACAGTTGCTCGATCACCTGCAGGTGCGCGACGGCGTCTTCGTGGGCCTTTCCATCGGCGGCATGATCGCGCAGGGGCTCGCAGTGAAACGCCTCGATATGATCCGCGCGATGGTCCTTTCCAACACCGGCGCCAAGATCGGCACGCCGGACATGTGGTCAGAGCGGATCGAGAGTGTCCGCCAGGGCGGGATCGAAAGCCTTGCCGATGCGGTAATGGAGCGCTGGTTCTCTGCCGGGTTCCGTGCGACGCCGGAGCTGGAACTGTGGCGCAACATGCTGACGCGGCAAGAGGACGAAGGTTACATGGGATGCTCCGCCGCTATTTCCGGCACGGATTTCTACACAACCACGGCCAGCCTGCGCCTGCCCACGCTGGGCATCGCGGGATCGGAGGATGGCTCAACCCCGCCCGATCTGGTGCGCGAAACCACCGGTCTGATCCCCGGCAGCCAATGTCATGTGATCCGCAAGGCGGGCCACCTGCCCTGCGTCGAACAGCCAGAAGAATACGCAGCCCACCTGACGCGGTTCCTCAAAGAGGTGGGTCATGTCTGACGTCCGGGCCGTCGAGGTCGCCTGATCCATGGCGGCAAGCGTTTTCGACAGCCCGCTTTTTGCAGGTCTCTTTCCCACCGGCGAGGCGGGCCGCCTGTTTTCCGACAGCGCCGCGCTGCGGGCCATGCTGCTGGTCGAAGGGGCGCTGGCCAAGGCGCAGGGCACTCTGGGCATCATCCCCGAAATCAGCGCCGCCGCGATCCATCGCGCCACCTTGGAGATCCAGATTGACCCGGGCGCCCTGGCGCAATCAACCGGTGCAAACGGGGTCAGCGTACCGGGCATGGTTGCCGCCTTCCGGGCAGAGATGAATGCACCTGAACATGCGCAATATCTGCACTGGGGGGCCACCTCTCAGGATATCATCGACACCGGGTTGATGCTGCGCCTGCGCCAATCGCTTGCCTTGGCGGAGGCGGATCTACGCCAGATCACGCAGGCCCTGGCGGACCAGGCAGAGCAACATGCAGAGCTTCCAATGGCCGCGCGCACCTATGGCCAACAGGCGACGCCGACAAGCTGGGGGGCGGTACTGGCCGGATGGGGCATGCCCTTGATGGACGCGCTGGAGGCCTTGCCTGACCTGCGTGAAAACAGTCTCTGGGTCTCCCTGTCAGGTGCCGCCGGAACAAGCGCGGCATTGGGGGAAAGCGCCCCTGCCCTGCGCGCGGCCCTTGCCGAGGGGCTGGCGTTAAAGGACCCGGGCCGCAGCTGGCACACGGATCGTGGCCCCGTCCTGCGCATCGCGGGCTGGATGGCGCAAATCACCGCAACACTCGCCGCCATGGGTCAAAGCCTGATCGCCCTCGCTGCCACGGAACTGCGCGAGGTCACCTTTGAGGATGCCGGTGCCTCCTCGACCATGCCGCAAAAGCAAAACCCGGTTGCTGCCTCTGTGCTGGTGGCCCTCTCGCATCAAATGGGCGGCTTGCAGGCCGCGCTACAGGCTGCCGCCGCGCATCAGCATCAGCGCGATGGGGCGGCGTGGTTTACCGAATGGATGGTTATGCCGCAAATCATGCTCGGCGGTGCCAGCGCCCTGCAGCACGCCAAACAGATCACAGAGAAGCTGCAACCAAACCCGGCGCGAATGGCGGGTGGCTTGAGGAACGGGCTTGGCCTCATCCACGCGGAGGCCTTGAGCTTTGCGCTGGCCACCAAAATGCCCCGCCCGGAGGCGCAGGCAGAAACCAAGGCGCTCTGCCGCGCAGCTATGCAATCCGGCGAGCCGCTGGAGCCCCTCGCCCGCGCGCGGCACCCAGATCTGTCCGCCGATCTGTTCCGCCCCGACGCGCAGCTCGGGCAGGCCCCGGCCGAGGCGCGCGCCTTCGTGGCCCGCGCCCGCGCGCTTTAGGGAATGCGTCCAGCCGTTCTTTTCATTCTCATCACCGTCATGCTCGATTCCATGGGCATCGGGCTGATCATCCCGGTGATGCCGGACCTCATTCAGGAGGTACAAGGCACAGGGTTGAGCACTGCGGCCCTCTGGGGTGGCGTGCTCTCGACCACCTTCGCCGTGATGCAGTTCCTCTTTGGCCCGGTCATCGGTGGGCTGTCGGACCGTTTTGGCAGACGGCCTGTGCTGCTGCTCTCGCTGGTGGTGATGGCGCTCGACTATCTGGTTATGGCCGTCGCGGGCAGTATTTTCCTGTTGCTGCTGGGGCGCGTCGTCGGCGGGATCACCGCCGCCACACAATCCACCGCCAACGCCTATATGGCCGACATCTCCGGCCCCGATGACCGGGCCGCGAATTTCGGCCTGATCGGCGCAGCCTTTGGCGTGGGATTTGTGCTGGGCCCCCTGCTGGGCGGCGTCCTGGCCGAATACGGCACCCGAGCGCCCTTTTACGCCGCGGCGGGACTGGCCGCGTTGAACGCGATCTTCGGCTACTTCGTCCTGCGCGAAACCGTGACAGATGACATCCGGCGGCCCTTTCGCTGGGCACGCGCAAACCCGCTCGGCAGCATCCGGCAGTTGGGCCGCGTGCCGGGCGTCGGTCCCTTGCTGATCGTCTTCTTCCTCTATCAGGTGGCGTTCATGGTCTACCCCGCGATCTGGTCTTACTTCGGCAAGGAGCGTTTCGGGTGGGAGCCCGCGACCATCGGGCTCAGCCTCGCGCTTTTCGGGATCATGATGGCCGTGGTGCAAGGCGGTCTGATCCGCTGGGTCCTGCGCCTTCTCGGCGAACGCGGCACAGTTGTCTATGGCCATGTCTTCGACGTGGGCGCCTTCGTGGCGCTGGCCTTCGTGACCAATGGCACGGTGGCGCTGATCCTGACCCCGCTCGCGGCTCTGGCAGCGGTCATCACGCCCGCACTTCAAGGCATCATGTCCAAGGCCGTCAGCGCGGACGCCCAGGGAGAGCTGCAAGGCGCGCTCACCTCGGCCATGGCCCTGGCAATGATCCTCTCACCGATGGTGATGACCGGCACCTTCGCCGCCTTCACCGAGACCGACGCCGCGTTTTACCTGCCCGGCGCGCCGTTTTTGCTCTCGGCCGCCCTGATCATTGTCGGGCTTGTCGTGTTTATCGCCTTCCCGCCCAAACACGCCCTTGCCCGTGACGCGGGATAACAGCGACCTTTCATGTCGGTTTGCGCCTTGCTTTGGCACACGACATCGGGTCACCCTGCCCTTCGGGACCCGCGCGACATCGCGCCTGAAAGGAAGACGCCGACAGATGCAAACGATCAAAGCCGCCGTGTGCCACGCCTTTGGTGCCCCCCTCGAAATCGAAGACATCCAACTGCGCGCACCCGAACTGGGCGAGGTGGAGGTCACGCTGGACGCGGTGGCGATCTGCCATTCTGACATCTCCTACGCCGAAGGCGCTTGGGGTGGCTCACTGCCTGCTGTCTACGGGCACGAGGCCGCGGGTGTGATCACCGCCTGTGGGGCCGGAGTGCAAGGATTGTCCGTCGGCGACAGCGTGGTTGTCACCCTGATCCGCGCCTGCGGGTCCTGCGGCAATTGCGCAGGCGGCAAACCAACGCTCTGTGAAACGCCTTATGACGGTGACAAGGGGCCAATCACCACCGCGACAGGCGGGAAATTACATCAGGCCATGGCCTGCGGCGCCTTTGCCGAGAAGGTCGTGGTCGCGCAAAATCAGGTGGTCCGCATCGACCCGGACATCCCCAAGGACGTCGCCAGCCTGATCGCCTGCGGTGTCATCACCGGGGTGGGCGCAGTCGTCAACGCCGCCGGTCTGCGCACCGGACAAGATGTCGTGGTGATCGGCGCCGGGGGGGTCGGGCTTAACGCCATCCAAGGCGCGCGCATCGCCGGGGCGCGCCGCATCGTCGCCGTGGACATGAGCGCCGACAAGCTGGAGGTCGCCAAAGCATTCGGGGCCACCAACGGCGTACTCGCCACATCTGATAAACCCTGGAAAGCCGCGTTCAAGGCGCTCGGCGGGCGTGGCGCCGATGCGGTCATCGTCACGGTCGGCGCCATCCCGGCCTATGATCAGGCCCCGCGCTATTTGGGCTCCGGCGGCAAGGTCATCATGGTGGGCATGCCGCATTCCGGGGCAAGTTCGACCTATGAACCCGTCATTTTGGCCGCAGTCGGCCAGGGCATGGTGGGGTCGAAAATGGGCGACGTGGTGATCCAGCGGGACATCCCCTGGATGGTCGATCTCTACGCCCAGGGGCGGCTGAAACTCGATGAGCTGATCTCGGGCCGCTGGCGATTGGACCAGATCAACGAAGCCATCGCAGACACCAAAACCGGGGCTGCACGGCGCAACGTCATCCTCTTCGACCGACAGGCGCAATAGGCAGGTAAGGTGGGCTTCAGGCCACCTTTGGGCAAAAGGACACCGCGATGAAACTGCAGGACCTCGACATCATCGTAACGGCCCCCCCAGCGCCCGGCTGGGGCGGGCGGTATTGGATCCTCGTCAAGCTCACCACCGACACCGGCATCACCGGCTGGGGCGAATGCTACGCCTCTTCCATCGGTCCGGCCGCGATGCGCGGTGTGATCACAGACGTCTTCACCCGCCATATGCAGGGCGAAAGCCCCGAAAACATCGAAAAAATGTTCCGACGCGCCTATTCCTCCGGCTTCACGCAACGGCCCGATCTCACGGTCATGGGGGCGTTTTCCGGCCTCGAAATCGCCTGCTGGGACATCCTCGGCAAAGCCCGCGACAGGCCGGCCTGGGCCCTTCTGGGCGGGCGCATGAACGACCGCATCCGCGCCTATACCTACCTATACCCCCTGCCGCACCACGACCTTAACGCCTTCTGGACCTCCCCTGAAATGGCTGCAGAAAGCGCCGCTGACTGCGTCGCGCGCGGGTACACAGCGGTGAAATTCGACCCGGCAGGCCCCTACACCCTGCGCGGCGGCCATATGCCCGCGATGCGCGACATCTCTCAATCCGTGGCCTTCTGCAAAGCGATCCGGGAAGCTGTCGGCGACAAAGCCGATCTGCTCTTTGGCACTCACGGCCAGTTCACTACCGCAGGCGCAATCCGGCTTGGTCAAGCGCTGGAACCCTATTCCCCGCTTTGGTTCGAGGAGCCCATTCCGCCAGATGCCGTTGAAGAAATGGCAAAAGTCGCGCGCGCCGTGCGCATCCCCTTGGCCACCGGTGAGCGGTTGACCACCAAGGCCGAATTCGCGCCGGTCCTGCGCGCTGGCGCCGCCACGATCCTGCAGCCCGCATTGGGACGCGCAGGCGGCATCTGGGAAATGAAGAAAGTCGCGGCCATGGCCGAAGTCTACAACGCGCAAATGGCGCCTCACCTTTACGCCGGTCCCATCGAATGGGCCGCGAACATTCACTTTGCGGCCTCGATCCCCAATCTGCTGATGGCGGAAACCATTGAGACGCCGTTCCACGACGCGCTCATCAAAGGCGGCATCCGTGTGCAGGAGGGGTTCATCACCCCGCCGGAAACGCCTGGGCTGGGCATCGAGGTGGACGAAGAGCTTGCCCGCGCGCATCCCTACACCGGTAGCGGGTTGCATTTGGAAATGCGGGATGAGCCCTGCGACTATGTGAATGGCAACGCGTTTGAAGGTGGCGCGCCAGCACCAAAAAGCTAGCGATAAAGGCGTATCCCGGCGATAGCCAGATCAGCCGAAAACGCGCGCCCCACTGCCAGCACGCCAACACGACGCAACCGAGCGGGATCGAACTGCGCATCGATTTTATTGGCTTCAAGCGTCGCGAAAGGCACCCTGATGCTGCGCCAGCTCTCGGGCGCCACAAAGGACGTTCGGAAGGATTGCCAGGGTCGCGTCATCTGATCCGTGCGCAGGCGCAGATCATAGCGCTCACCATTGCCCATCACGTCGATCTCGAGCCCGGTCCAGCCGCTCACATCCATCCGCACGTCAAAAGCGACCTGGATAAAGCCGCCGTTGTTTTCCGTCGACACCTCACCCGTCAGCCGCACCGCCTCCCGGCTTTCAACTGTCATATGCACGGCCTGACCGGTTGAAACACCGCCCATCACGCCGTCGGCGACGTACTCCCATTGCGGTGACAGCTCCATATGTGTCTCCTCTGCGAAGGCCGTCGCCGCCCATACGCAGGCCAGCATCACGGCCCGCGCAATCACGTGCGCGCAGCCTCAAAAGCAGCCCACACTGCCTCAAACCCCTCGAAATCAATCTGCTTGCCTTTGACCGCATCGAAAACGATCTTCTCAGACCGCATCAGTGTTGCGATCGCATCAGAAAGCTGCGGGATCACATCATCTGGAATGACCACCGCCCCATGTCGGTCCGCGTGCACAAGGGCACCGGGTGCAATGGTCATACCGAAAACCTCAACCGATTGGTCAAAGTCGATCACATGCACAAACCCGTGACTCGGGCCGATAGACCCGGCCACCACCGGGAACCCTTCGGGCAAATCGCCCAGATCGCGCATCACGCCATTGGTCAGCGCACCTGAAAGGCCAAAGGCCTTGTGGATATTGGTGTTCACCTCACCCCAATAGGCCCCGATGGCCATTTCCCCATCCATGTCCTGTACCACGGCAACGCCGGGGCGCGGGCCTTCGGCCATATACTTGTAGTAAGTCATGCGCCGCGCCTTGATCACCTCGGGCGCCTCGTCGGGGGCGGTCACGGCACGGATGCGCGCGGTGCGGGCATAGCCCACCATCGCCTCACCGGGGGCAGAGCATTGCATCGTGCCGCGGGTGAAGTCGTTGAACCCGCGCGTGCCTTGCGCAACCTCAATCGCATTGCACACGGTCGGCGTATCGACCCTCTGCAAAAGCTTGAGAAGGGCTGCATCCATTACCGTCCCTCCGCCAGCTTTACCCCATCGCGCAAGGCTTCAAGCTTGGCATAGGCGATTTCGGGATCAATGGCCCCAAAACCGGCAAATGTTCCAAAACCACAATCTGATCCCGCCACAACGCGATCTGCGCCCACAATTTGTGTGAATTTGTCAAGTCGCTGGGCCACCAGTTCGGGATGTTCAACAAAATTGGTCGTCGTATCGACAACGCCAGGCACCAGTATCTTGTCGTCCGGGATGTCCCCTTTGCGATCACGGAAAACCGTCCATTCATGCGCGTGGCGCGGGTTCGAGGTTTCAAAGAGCAAATAGGACACCTTGGTCGACATCAGCGTGTCAAACACCTTTTCCATCCCGATGTCGCAAACATGCGGACCCTCGTAGTTGCCCCAGCAGATATGCACGCGCACCCGGTCTTGCGGGATGCCGTCGAGCGCGTGGTTCAGCGCCTCCACATGGGCGCCCGCGATCTTGAGGAATTCATCATCGGAGAGATCGTTAAAAAGCATGTGCCGCGACAGCGCGAGGTCGGGACAATCGAGTTGCAGATCGAGACCCGCGTCTACGATGGTGCGGTATTCCTCACGCATGGCATCCGCGAGGGCTGCAAGGTAGGCGTCGCGTGTCTTGTAGTGATCGTTTTGCAGGAAAAGAGAAATCACCCCCGGTGAGGCCGCATTCATGAACCCGCGCGTCGCGCCATGCTCGGCCATCGCGGATTTGAGGTTGGCGATGTCCTTTTGCAACTCGCCCTGCCCTTTTGACGTCACCTCGCCGGTACACATGGGACGCGCATATTTCGGCGTCCCGCCATCCTCCGCCAGGCGCTTGAGAAAGCTGGGAAATTTCTTGAGATCGGCAGGCGCGTTGCGCGGGCTGTCGCCGGAAAACCCGGTGTAGCGGTCCTTGACGTAGGTGGCGTAGGAAATCTTGGAGGTCTCGCCGTCGCTCACCACGCCCACGCCCGCAGCCACCTGTTTGGCCACCGTGGCAGAGACGGCTTCGGTCATCGCCGCGTCGAACTCTGCAGGGTCATAGGGGGTGCCATGTTCACGGGCAAAGATGAAATCCACCACCTTCTGGGTGCGGGGCAGCGAACCTGCGTGGGTTGTCAGGATAGGCATGGCGGGTCTCCTCAGATCTTGCGCGCCATGAGCACGCTGTGTTGGTTGGTCTCCGGATCCTCAGCCAGATAACCGGTCAGACGCAGATCGTTTTGCTCAAGGCATGTGGCGTATTGGGCGGGGGACAGCGAGGCGTGATAAACAGGCTGCCCGCCCACGGTGCCGCTGGCCTCCCCCGCGTCGGGCCCCACGGTCATCAGCAGCGAGGCGCCCGGTTCAAGATGGGCGGCCATGCGTATAATGCAGCCGCGCTGCTCCTCGGGCGTCAGGTGGAAAAAGCTGTTCCAGGCGATGATCCCGTCAAAAGTCTCGCCCAGATCGAAGCGACGCATGTCCCCCTGCCGCCAGTCACCCTCCGGCCAGCGGCTGCGGGCGATCTCCAGCATCGCATCGGCGAAATCCACACCCGTCACGCGGAAACCTTCGGCGATGAACCAGCGTGCAATAGGCTCACCTGCGCCACAGCCGAGATCAAGCACCCGCCCGCCCGGCGGCAGGCAGGCGGCAAAGCGCGCCAGCCAGCGCGCCTCAAAGAGCGCACGCGAGCGCTGCGCGTCATAGACCGCGGCCTGACTCTCGTAGACGTCGCGGATGCCCTTCGGATCTGCGCTCATCCTTGCCACGTCGGGCCAGCGGGATCATCTGTGCCGACGACATGATAAAGCGCCGCCTCACCAGTCATCGACGGAACGGCGCTGTGCATCACATTCTCCGGCACCGACATGGTATCGCCCGGCGCAAGCGTGGTGGCACCGCCCTCCCAGGTGACCCGCCAGTGGCCGGTAACCGGCATCAGCACCGATGGTTTGTCATGACGGTGCATCTCTGCGCTGGCCGAACCGCGGGTGAGGAGCGCAACCTCGAAACCCGGCTTGTCACGCAGCATGGCCCCCGCACCGATGACCTTGGCCGGGTGCCGATCCGCCAGTGCGACCATGTCCCAGTAGCGCGCCACATACCCCGGGATCACCTCCGCTGTCGTGGGCTCGGGGAAGGCGTGCAACTCCTGCTCGGTGAGCAGCGGCATTGGGCTCACACCCTCGGGCAGGACCTCACCTTTCTTGGTGTCGTAGAGTTTGCCCTCCTCAGACAGCACCAACCCGTGATCTGCCGCATCCTCAATCACCTGCGGCGCCCAGATCACGCCGCCGCCCGCATCATCACCGCCCAGGATCGCCATGATCATCCCGTAGTCATTGCCGATATTCTCAAACCCACGGAAAATGCCCGTTGGGATGTTGAAGATATCACCCTCCTCAAGCGTGACCTCCCCCGCATCACCCCAGCGGCCCCAGAAGAAACGCCAACGGCCCTTGAGCACAAAGAAGACCTCTGCCGTGCGGTGGCTGTGCAGCGAGTTACGGCATTTCGGCGGCTGACCCGCAGCCCCGATGTTGAAGCCATGCGGGATGGAGATATGCACGTGCTGATCCGGGCTCTCCGAAACACCACCGCCGATGATCGTAAAGTTCTCCTTCTGGTCCGATCCAGGCGTATGCGCATCAATGAAGGCGGTCTTGCAGGGCATCAGATCGCCATACCGCACAATGCGGGTTTCCATCTCAGCAGGTGTTACCATCTAACCACCGGGCGCATGACCCGCTCCTTCATTGTTCCATAAATATGCATGTTCGTAACCTCTTAGCCTGTTAACCTGTGGCCAGCAGGATCTGCTTCCAGATCGTGGTTTCGTCAAAAATCACATATTCGCGGCGCAGCCCCCAAGGGCCAAATTCCGCATGGCTGATGCCCAAAAGGTAGACCTCGGCCCCGGTGGGCGCGCCGAAGCGGCCCCAGCCGCTGTGTTTCCCGTGCAAAGACCAGCGCAGAGCGGCGCGGGGCGGCATCAACGCGTCATCGCGACCGATCTGGTGGTCGATCTGGAACGTCGCATCGGGAAAAGACGCGCGCAGGCCCATCCAGAACTGATCGACATCGCCGTGGCTGTGGCCAGTCTTCCCGCCGGGGTATTCGACGTGCACCGCGCGGTCATAAGCGGCGGGGATTACCGCCATATCCGCCCCCATGATGCGGGTCAGGATGTCGGCGTATTTTTCGCCCCACTCGTTGTCATTGCCGCGGCCCTTGTAGGGCCCGGGCTGATCCGTCGCAGGCGTCAGCGGCGGCACACAGGCCTCCGGCCCCCCTTCGCGCGCAATCAGATCAGCGGCGTAGTCTTTCGGGTCCCAGCCCAGCTGACGCACGATGGCGCCCTGATCGCGGATCAGCCATTCATCGTTGATCTGGTTGTTGATCGCGTGACAGTCCGCCAGAATGCGGTAGGTCAGCTTCTTGCCCGTAGCCTTGCCGTAAACGCCGTCATGCGCGTGGGTTGCGGTGCTCAGCAGCCGGTGCGAGGACAACATCCCCTCCTCCGGCGTGCCGGACCAGATCACGTCTTCGCCCAGCAGCGTGCGATCCGGGAATTCGGCCAGCGTCGCCATGGTGGCCCCGATCACGTTTTGATTGCCCACCACCACCGAGGCGGGCGAGCGCACGACGATATCGTCAGCGTAATACTGGTGCAGGGTCGCGATACCGCGATCCTCCCATATCTCCTTGGTGATGCCGATGATATAATCGGGGAAATCCGCGAACTTCGGATCGAAGCCTTTCATAGGGTCATACCTTCAGGTTTGCGGGCAGAGCCGCGGACAATCAAAGGACCATCGAGCGTGATCCGGCGCGGCGCCTCATCATCTTCGTTGAGCCGCGCCATCAACGCCTCGACCGTGGCGGCAACCATCGCATTGGCTGGTTGGCGCACGGTGGTGAGGTTGTAGCTGGGCCAATGCGAGAGCGTCACGTCGTCATAGCCCACGACCGAAACGTCCTGCGGCACCCGCAAGCCCAGCTCATAGCGCAGCACATCCATGACGGCAAAGGCCATGTGATCATTGGCCACAAAAACCGCATCAGGCGGCGAGGTGGCGTGGAACATCTCGCGCGCCGCCGCCTGCGCGGTCTCGAAGTGGAAATTGCCAACCCCGCGCGCGTGCAGGGCCATGCCCGACGCCTCCAGCCCGGCCATGAAACCCGCTTCCCGGTCGATCTGGGTCGAGGCGTCTTCCCAGCCCGCGATATGGGCAATGCGGCTGTGCCCGCCCGCAATCAGGAATTCGGCCAGCTTGCGCCCGCCCGCGACGTTGTCCGAGGTGACCGAGGTCAGCCGGTCGTCATACTGATGCCGGTTAAAGAGCACGATGGGGATGCCCAACCCCTCGCAGCGCTTCGTCAGGTCGTTCGAGAGGCCCACGGAAGCGGCGATGATCGCATCCACCTGGTAGTCCAGCAGCTCATCGATCACCTTCTGCGTGGCGGCATGATCGTTCGAGGCCATGAAGACGAGCACGTGATAGCCTTCGGCCTGCAGCGCCTTGCTGAGCCGTTCGATGGCCTCAGGGTAAAACTGGTTTTCGAGGTAGGCCACAACCAGCCCGATGATCCGGCTGCGCCCGGTGATCAGCGAGCGCGCGAGCACGTTTGGACGGTAGCCCAATGCGGCAGCCGCCTTGCGCACCTTCTCAGCCGTGCCCTTGCTGACGGAGGCCCCGGGCGTGAAAACGCGGCTCACCGCAGAGCGGCTGACCCCGGCCTTTTCGGCCACATCAAGAGAGGTCACCTTGGACATCAGCCTGCGGTCCAGCCGCCGTCGATCAGCATCGAGGTGCCGGTGACCATTGCCGAGGCGTCAGACGCAAGGAACAGCACTGCGCCCATGATATCCTCCACCTCGCCGACGCGGGGCAGCTTGATCTTGTCGAGAATCCAAGCGAGGCGGTCGGGTTTGTCGAAGGTGACCTGGCTCAGCGGCGTGCGGATGAAGGTCGGGCAGATCGTGTTGATGCGGATGCCCGCTTTGCCCCATTCGATGGCCATGGCTTTCACCATGCCTTCGAGCCCGTGTTTCGAGGTGCAATAGACCGCCCGGTCGACCCCGCCCACATGGCCCATCTGGCTGGAGATATGGATGATCGAACCCGATTTTCCCTCTTCAATCAGCGCCTTGGCGGCCTGGGCCGAGAGAAAATAGGCGCCGCGCAGGTTGATATCCATCACCGCATCGTAATCCTCTGGCGTGGTCTCGGTTGCGGGCGCATGGCGGGCCAGCCCGGCCGAGTTCACCACGACATCGAAGGGCGTGTCAAAAGCCCCAGCAAGTGCTGTCACATCGCTCTGATCCAGCGGCATCGCCTCCGCCGACCAGCCCTGCCCGGCCATCGCATTTACGGCATCCTGCAGCACATCCGCGCGCCGCGCGGCGCAAACCACATGCGCACCGGCCTCCGCCAGCGCCACAGCACAGCCCAACCCAATGCCCGACGACGCGCCGGTCACCAGCGCGCGTTTGCCTGTCAGGTCAAAGGACGGCGTGCGCGGCAGATCACTCACAGCGCGACCCCCGTCTCCGGGTCAAAACCCACACGCGCTTTGTTGAATTCGCGCATCCGCGCCAGCACATCGACACCGATCTGGTCGTACATGTGCAGCAGGTCCACCATCACCCAGTTTTCCCGGATCAGCCCGTTTTCGATGCGCCAGAAATCCAGGGACCGCATCTCGATCTTTGCGGCCGTTGGCGCGATGCCAAGCCAACCGCCATGGGTGATCGACTGCACCATGTCCGGCCAGCCGGTCACGGCGGCGTAATTCCGATCCCCGAAGAAGTGATACTCGACTTCATCAAGATACTGTCCCCGGTCTGGCATGCCGTTGAGAAACGGGATCTGGTGCCATTTGCGAAAGCCTTCGATCCCCCGGCCCGTGCCGATACCAGATGGCCCATACCACGTCATGCGCGGATGCCAGAAACGCGCCATTTCCATGACCTCCGGCCCGCCTTCGGAGGGATGGCGCTTGAGATGCTCCAGCATATCGACAATATGAACACGGCTCGCTTCAGCGGCCTCCGCATCGTAAGGGCCCGGCAACAGTCCATCACAGGTCGCGGGTCCCGGGATGTGCCACTCCCGCCCCAGCGACGGGCTCATCGGCCAGGCGCCCGCCTGCATCATCACCTCCGGCAGATCCCACAGCGCCTGCATCTCGGTGATCTTACCATTCTCGAAACGATAGAACTCATGGAACCGCATATGCGTGAGGTGCCCCGTCGGCGGGATATCGAGCCACGACGCCCGGAAAGTACCGGTGTAGAACCCACCACAGCCGATCCAATCGGCCCCCTCGGGCGTGGGGCCCGCCATCACGATGTGGTCGCGCCGCTCCAGATCTGGCACAGCACGAACAAGCGGCCCGTAAACCGCGTCCACATAGGCATCGACGCCCTGGACAGTCTCGAAAGGGAAGGCGAGGCGAAAGACCACATCCGGCGCGCAGATACCCTGTAGAATCGCCCGCACCTCCGCGAGGTCGAAATCATACATCGCCGCGCGCAACGGCGCAAAAAGCGCTTTGTGAGAGGAATGTGTGTCCATGTCTTCTTCTGGCCAAAAGTATCCCGGGGGTCCGGGGGCAGCGCCCCCGGGGCGGCGTACCTCCTACTCGGCGGCTTGCTGCGCGGGGGCCCCTTCACCGTAGGGCACATTGACCCCACCATAGCGCCGGACCCGCAGGTTGCACTGTTCAGCATGCCCGACAAACCCCTCCAGCATGCAGAGGCGCGAGCCATAGGCGCCGATCTCCGCCGCCGCCGCATCCGTTGTCACCTTCTGATAGCTGTGTGTTTTCAGGAACTTGCCGACCCAAAGCCCGCCTGTATAGCGCCCCGCCTTCTTGGTTGGCAGCGTGTGGTTGGTGCCGATCACCTTGTCCCCATTAGCCACATTGGTGCGCGGACCCAGGAACAGCGCGCCATAGCAGGTCATGTGTTCCAGGAACCAGTCGTCGCGGTCGGTCATCACCTGCACGTGCTCGGAGGCCACATCATCGGCCACCTGCAGCATCTCGTCATAGGTGTCGCAGAGGATGGCCTCGCCATACTCCTCCCAGCTCACCCGCGCGGTCTCGGCTGTAGGCAGGATTTCTAGGATACGGTCGATTTCAGAGAGCGTCTCCTCCGCCAGCTTTCGTGAATTGGTGAGAAGAACTGCGGGCGAATTGTAGCCATGCTCTGCCTGCCCCAGCAGATCGGTCGCGCACATCTCCGCATCCACGGTCTCATCGGCGATCACCATCGTCTCGGTCGGGCCCGCGAAGAGATCAATTCCGACGCGGCCGAACAGCTGGCGCTTGGCCTCGGCGACAAAGGCATTGCCTGGGCCGACGATCATATGCACCGGATCGATGGTCTCCGTCCCCAGCGCCATCGCGCCCACCGCCTGGATGCCGCCCATCACATAGATCTCATGCGCCCCGCCCAGATGCATCGCCGCAATCACCCCGGGGTTCGGTTTGCCCTTGAAGGGCGGCGTGCAGGCGATGATGCGCGGCACTTTCGCAACGCTTGCCGTGGCCACGGACATGTGCGCCGAGGCCACCATAGGGAACTTCCCACCGGGCACATAGCAGCCCACCGACTGCACAGGGATGTTCTTATGCCCGAGGATCACGCCGGGCATCGTCTCGACCTCGATGTCCAGCATCGAATCTCGCTGGGCTTGGGCGAAGTTGCGCACCTGCTCTTGTGCAAATTTGATGTCTTGGAGCTCGCGGGGGCTCAGCTGGGCAATCAGGTCGTCGATCTCCTGTTGGCTCAGCTTGAACGAGGCCGGGCTGTAGTTGTCGAATTTCTCACTAAGCTCGCGCACCGCCAGATCGCCGCGCGCCTCGATATCGGCCAGCGTCGCCTCGACAGCCGCCCGCGTCTTCGCATCGTCCTCGGCGCGCTCGGCCTCTGGTTTGCCGCGTTTCAGAACCTCGATTGCCATCTCTTACCTCACTGATCAGGCTGGGGCGGCGTCTTCTCGCCCCGGTCAAAAGCTTCCCAGCCTTCGCCGTCGAACACATCGACGCCGAGCTGGGCCAGAACATGCGGGAAATCGACCATCACCCAGTTGTCGGTGATCTTGCCGTTTTCCACTTTCCAGAAATCCATATAGCGGATGTCCACCCGTTTGCCGGTGGGGGCCACGCCCATGAACACCCCGGAATGGGTTGCCTCCTGCCGTCCGAAGGCGGCGGCCCATTCGCCCATGTAGAGCCGGGCTTCGTCGATGCAGGTTTTGTCGGAGAAGGCGGCCTGAAACGGGCGCTGCCAGTTGTCCTGAAATTCCCGCAATCCGTTTTTGGTGCCGCAGCCCTGGTTGCCCATCCAGCGGAAGTTTTGCGCGAAGAAAGAGCCGATATCGTCGATCCGGTGATCGTTCAGACCGTCCACCATGCCTTCGATCACCGCGCGGGTGTCTTCCGTTTTGGACATATCCGTATCGCGGCTGAGGGACGCTTGTTCGGGGCGGGATCCTTTCATTGGGAAGACGCCTCCGGCGGGCATATTTGGAGAACAATGAAAACCATCATCCCTTCACCGCCCCCGCGGTAAGACCTGAGACGATCTGGCGCTGGAAAACCATGACCAGCAGGAAAAGGGGCGCTGTGATGGAAACGGCAGCAGCGACCGCTTCGACCTGATCCGTGGTGGTGGTTTCACGGTTGAAGTAGCCCGCGATGGCCGGGACCATCGTCTGGTTCTGTGCATCGAGCAGCAGGGCGGTGACGAGGAAGTCGTTGTAGCCCAGAAGGAAACTGAAGAGACCGGTGGTGATCACACCTGGCCACATCACCGGCATGATCACGCGGCGGAAGGCCTGGAAGTGGCTGCAGCCGTCAACGCGCGCGGCCTCGTCCAGTTCGGCGGGGATGTTCTGGAAGAAGCTGCGCAGCATCCAGATGGTGAAGGGCTGGTTGATCGAGACCAGCACGGCGATCACTGCCCAGGGCTGGCCATAGAGCGTCGGCGCCCCTTCGCCGAAGATCGGAGCCAGGATTTCAGAGGAGTTGATGAAGACCGGCAGGTAGCCGGCCACCAGCACGGAATGCGGCAGGGCGCGGAAGATCAGGGCGAGGATGAGCAACCAAAAGGCGAGATCAGACCCGGAGCGCGCGAGCCCGTAACCTGCGAGGGTGCCGACGGTCAGGGAGATGGTCACAACGCCTGCGGTGACCAGCATGGAGTTGAGGAAGTTGCGATAAAATTCGTTCTCACCCCAGACGGCGATGTAGTGTTGGGTGGTCATGCCCAAAACAGGCGTGCCAAGCGGGCCGAGGAGGCTGTTGAGCACACCGAGGATAAGCGGCAGCAGGCCAAAGAAGATCAGCACAAAGGTTATGGCGTAGACCAGCGCGCCAACGATCCAGCCCAGCACGATGAGGCCGGGCGGGCAATACTGCCGCACCAGTGCGGGCAGTTTGGTGAAAGCCCAGCGGATGGCGAAGAACAGCACAACGACACCCAGAGCGATGTCGATGATCGAAAGCCCGTCGCCATTAGCCCGGGTGGCGGGCCCCGTGATCACGTCCCAGGCGCTATCGGCGAAGGCGTCGACGGGAGATTTGAAGCTCATCACCGCGATCCAGAAGATCGGGAAGGCGGCAAGCAGGCACCAAAAGGCCAGGAAAGCACCGGACGAAAACCGCAGTGCAAAGGACTGCCGCATGGCTCTGGGTGTAGACATTCAGAAAGCCTCCCTTTGGGGCAGTGGTCTGGCGTCGGATTGACGTGCCATCAGTGTGCGCTCCCCTTGTGGTCGCGCCACGTGCGGCGCAGGGGCATGATCAGCAGCAGCACGATCCCGATCATGGTGAGCATGGAGGAGGCCGAGGCACGCGACATCGCGCGGTTGCCTGCATCATCCGGCGTCATGAAGTCGAAGGTCAGCCATTGCAGTGAAATCACATGCGCCTGGCTGCGGAAGCCCACGATTTCATCAAAGACGCGGTAGCAGTCCATCAGGTGGATGAGCGCGATGAAGATGATCAGCGGCATCAGGTGCGGCACGATCACGTGGCGCAGACGCTCCCAGCGGCTGGCCCCATCGATCACGGCGGATTCCAGCGTATCCATGTTCACGGTTTGCAGGCCGGCGTAGAAGATTACGAAGGCGAAGGGCGCCACGTGCCAGACGCGGTAGAAATACATCAGAAGCTCGATGGTCCAGGCCTGCGCGAACATGGAGATGTTCTGGCCTGACCAGCGCTCCATCATCGCTGTGAGGATACCGTCGCCCACAAAGAGCCAGTAGATCGAGAGCGAACCGATCACAGGGGTAATGATGAAGGGCAGGAGCGAGATGAAGATGATCGGGCCGCGGATGGAGCGGGTGGCGTTGTTGACCGCGAGCGCGATGGCAAGGCCCACGCCAATCACCAGCGGCAGGGTCAGCAGCGTAAAGGAAAGCGTGAAGCGCAGCGCTTTCCAGAAATCTATCTGCATGATCTGGTTCCAGCTGCCATTGCCGACAGCAGACCAGAATTTATCCATTTGCAACACGTTGCGATAGCTTTGCAAACCGACCCAGCGGGTTGCCGTGACCGTCTTGCCGGCCTCGTCGAGCACGGGCACGGTCTTGATCTCGGTGGTACAGGTCTGGGTCAGGAACCCGGGGGTGCAGGTCTCGACCTCGATCTGTTCCAGGATTGGTTGGGTGACCTGGAAGCTCTGGATGAACACACTGACAAGCGGGGCAGCAATGAACAGAAGCATCATGAAGACGGAAGGCCCGACAAAGGCTGCAAATGTCTTGAACTTCATGGTGTTCTCCTAGTGGCAAACATGTTTGCAAAGAGGCCGGGAAGGGTTTGCAAAACGCACAGCTCTTGCGCTTGGCACTCCCCCCGGAGTGGCGTGGGACGCTGGCCGGGAAGCCCCCGGCCAGCGCATCCTTACTTCAGGACGCCCGCTTCCTTGGCAGAGGTCGTATAGGCCTCTTCGATGGCGATAAGCGTTGCGGCTGCGTCGCGCTCGCCGGTCAGGAAGGCAGGAAGCTCATTGCCGAGGGCAGTGTGCAGCAAGCCCATTTGCGTGGTTGAGGGATAGGCAGGCGGGGCCGGATTGGCCGTTGCCGTCTCAATCGCGCCTGTCGCGATATCGGTGGGCTCATAGCCTCCAACCAGCCAGATCGCCGCGTCATTCGCACCCTGCACCATTTCTGTGTCGAGGCCTTCCATGGCCAGACGGAAAGCGGCATCCGCCTCTTCATCCGAGATGTTTTTCGCAATCACGATGCCATCCCACCAAAGCGTTGTGGCGGGTGCGCCATCGGCAACTGCCTTGGGGGCGGCAGCCATCGCCACCTTGCCCACAACCTGGCTTTCGGCCTCATCATTCATCGCGCCCGCGCGGCTTGCCCAGAGATTCGCCATGGCAATCTTACCCTGCTGAAACTGCTGCTGCACGTAGGTGGAATCACTGACCAGCACTTCTGGATCGGTGTAGTCGAGTGCTTTTTTCATGGTCTCCAGCGATGCGAGCCCCGCATCGGAATTCACGGCGGTTGTGTTGTCATCGTTGAAGAACTTGCCGCCGTGGCCGGGGTACATGTTCACGAATTCCTGCGCGATATTCCAACCGGATTTCATCGTGGCACCCAGTGGATAGTCAACCACCCCAGCCTCTTTGATCTTCTCGGCTGCGGCGTAGACCTCATCCCATGTGGTGGGGGTGTCGATCCCCAGATCGGCAAGGATATCGGAACGGTACATCAGGTGCTGTGTATTCACCATCATTGCCACGGCCATGATCTGGCCATTGATGCGAATGAGCTGGTTGGGGCTGAGGTTCTGGCCATATTTCTCGACCAGGTCGTCGAGGGGGCGAATGGTGCCGGCATTCAACAGCGGTGTGATCGTGCCATTTGACACGCCGCCGATCTGGTAGAGCGAGGGGTTGGCCTCAAAGGCCGCGGGCTGCTTGGTGCGGAATTCCTGATCCAACTCGGCCTGGAAATTCCCGCATTCGGCCATTGCATCGGTCACGGCTTTCCACGCCTCGAACCCGGCGGAGAGCGACTTGACCGGCACCTCGTTTTGATAGGAGCAGGCCATCGCCGCGCTCCCCAAGAGCGAGACAACCCCCGCCAGTGCGATTTTCTTCAAGAACATATGCAAACTCCCTTTTGCAGTTTTGCAGAGTGCATCTTGCAAGGCTGCACTCGTGATTGGCCCCGAAGGGCATGTGTCATCCAGCGACGCCGACCTGCGCGCTTGTGTCCGAACCCGCTGTATCGATGCGCTGTCCGGTACTCGTGTCGAAGAGGTGACAGATCGCGACCGGTACCGAGAAAGACACCATGTCACCGATCTCGGCGCGGAATTCCTTGTGTGCCTTGACCGAAACCAACTGCCCCCCGGCCCGGACGGTCAGCATAGTGGCATCGCCCAAGAGTTCGATGGTGTAGATGGGCGCGGTGATCTGGCCGCTGGTCCCTTGAGCCAAGGTCGCATCCTCGGCCCGGAACCCCAGTGTCACGGGTCCGTCCGAACCCGTCAGGCCGGAGATCGAGACGTTGTTGCCAGAGAAGGTGCCACCGCGCATCTCGCCATCCATCAGGTTCATCGCCGGGCTGCCGATAAAGCTGGCCACGAAGGTGTTGGCGGGCTGGTCGTAGATGTCCGTGGGCGTGCCGACCTGCTGCACCTTGCCCTGTTTCATCACCACAACGCGGTCGGCCAGCGTCATCGCCTCGATCTGGTCGTGGGTCACGTAGACGGTGGTGACCTTGAGTTCGTGGCTGAGGTTCTTGATCTGCGCCCGGGTCGAGACGCGCAGCTTGGCGTCAAGGTTCGAGAGCGGCTCGTCCATCAGGAAGACGTTGGGTTCGCGCACGATGGCGCGGGCAAGCGCCACGCGCTGGCGCTGGCCGCCCGACAACTCGGCCGGTTTGCGGTGCAGGAAATCGTCCAGCTCCACCATGGCGGAGGCACGGCGCACCCGTTCGTCATGCTCGCCCTCCGGCACCTTGCGCACCTTGAGCGGGAAGCGAATGTTTTCGTAGACGTTCATGTTCGGGTAGAGGCCGTAGGACTGAAACACCATGGCCACGTCTCGATCCTTGGGATCAAGGTCATTCACGACGCGCCCGTCGATGATGATTTCACCGTCCGTAGCGTCTTCCAGCCCGGCAATCATGCGCATCGTCGTTGTCTTGCCACAGCCCGATGGCCCCAGCAGCACAAGAAACTCCTGGTCGGCAATCGTGAGGTCGAAGTCATCAACCCCGACAAAGCTGCCCCACCGTTTGTTGATGTTCCGCAGTTGAATCTCAGCCATGCCGCCCCCGCTGTCGCGCCCTGCCTTTTGCAGGATGTATTAACGCTAGACATTCAACTTGGCGCTTGGCAAGAGATTTTTGCACACGTGTGCAAAGCTCAACCAAAGCGCGCGGCACTTGCTTCGATGCGGAGCACAAAGCTGACAATTCGCGTTTTTTTAAACAGCCTGCAAAGCTTGGATGGCGCTGCGCTGCGGCGCAGGTGTGATCGGCTTCTGCACCCCTGCTGCAGCTTCGATATGTCGCCTACATGTGGTTCTCTGCCAGGTACTGACGTGATGGTCGAAGGGGTCTTCAAACCGCTTCGCGCCGCACTGCAGCACGTACATTGAAGAGACGATATATTCATCGCTGGGGCAAACCGATGCGCGGAAGGCGACGCCCGAATTGCCTCTGCCACCCATTACGCAGGCACGTCCGACGCCCGTATTTTTGGCATTTACCCCTCCAAACGGTTGGCATTTTTAGGCGTCGGGAGGTTCTGCAAGGTCGAAAGTGGCCAGATAATCCAAGCACGAATCATCCTTGGTCTTCCCCATCTGATGCGACAGGCCGGGCGTGATCCCTTCGGAGGGAAACGGGAGTTAGAAACATTTTCCTTAGGTCCATCGGCCCACGAGGGACTGTTGCCCGACAGCAATCAGAGCGCCCAAAACGCGGATCTGGTCGAAACGTTGCCGGGCGATTTGACTTTTTATGACCCGTCAATCGGCGGCTCCAATGGACAGAGGAGAGGGGTTCGTAACGGATCACCGCGCCCCCATTCCGGCAGCTTTCCCGAACCGCAAAGGCGCTAATTGCGGCTGCCGGATCGGGGATGGCAATTACCCGGCTGTCCCGGGTTACCCGTCGATGACAATGACTTATCAGCATCCCTACTTGGGCGTTCCATCAACAGGCCGGGCGTCGACGTTGCGGATCATGGTTTCTTATCGCTGCGCCAATGACAAAATTGCCAAAGACTGTGCGCTGCTCAATTACATGCACCAGATGAGTGTGGACCCAGCCCTGCGGTTCAAAACAATGTCAGGCCAGCAATGCCTTTGCGGCGGCGACGATGCTATCCCGAGACGGAAGCGTCGCCGCATAGGCGGGACCCGTCGCAATGAAACTGTCCTCTGCCGTCAGGCGCGCAACCTTACCAAACCCGCGTTCGGCAAAGAGCGTCATCAGCGCCTCGGCCTGCCCGCCGGTCCGCCGGCACTCATCCACCACAAGCACATGATCACACGCCTGAACGGCCGCCATCAACGCCTCTTCAGGCAAGGGCGCCAGCCAGCGCAGGTCGATGACACGCACCCGGATCCCTTCTCCCGCCAGAACACCCTGTGCCCGACGCGACAGATAATGGCCATTGCCGTAGGTCACAATTGCCACATCCGTGCCGTCGCCGTGCACTCCGATCTGATCCCATGCAATGCGCTCATCAGGGTCGGGGTAGCGCGTCATCCACGCACCATCGCCTGTGTCATGCAGGTCCCGCATCGGGTAAAGCGCGATAGGTTCGACAAAAACGCAAACCCGCTGCTCTTCACGTGCCAGACGGTGACATTCCCGTAACACCCGCGCGGCATCAGCGCCGGTCGACGGGCAGGCAATAACAATCCCGGGGATATCGCGCAGCACGGCCAGAGAGTTGTCATTGTGGAAATGCCCACCGAACCCCTTCTGGTACCCCAGCCCGGCAATGCGCAGCACCATCGGGTTGGTCCACTGACCCCGGCTGAAGAACGGCAAGGTTGCCGCTTCGCCGCGCAGCTGATCCTCGGCATTATGCAGGTAGGCGAGGAACTGAATTTCCGGCATCGGGATGAAACCGTTGTGCGCCGTGCCAATGGCCAGCCCGAGAATGGACTGCTCATCCAGCAGCGTGTCGATCACCCGATCAGGACCGAACCGCGCCTGCAGCTTTTGCGTGACGCCGTAGACGCCCCCCTTTCGCCCCACATCTTCGCCCATGACCAAGGTCTCGGGATGTGCGAGCATCAGATCATGCAGCGCCCAGTTGATGATCCGCGACATCGGTTGCGGCGCATCCATTTGCGGGGCATCGCCGCCGAAGAGATGCAAGCGCTGCTGCGGATCGGGGCCGTTTGTCGGCGCGCAGTTTCGCGCCGGCGGGATCAGGGTCTCCATCACATCCTGCGCGGTTTCAAGATGCGGGCGTTTGACAACCTTCTCCGCTTCTGCCGCCACAGCCTCCAGGGTCTCAAGATACATTCCGGACAGTGTCTCCGCAGACGCCAGCTGCGCCTCTGTCAGCAGACGCGCCGAATGCAGCAAGGGATCATTCGCCTCATCCGCTTCGACCTCTGCACGCGGCAAGTAGCTGGTCGCGACATCAGCCCCGGCGTGACCGTAGAGCCGCACCATCCGCACGTGCAGAAACGCGGGCTGCCGTCTGGTGCGCACGAAATGGGCCGCCTCGGATGCGACAGCAAAGGTGTCAAAGATATCCAGCCCGTCCGCCTCGAAATAGCGGATGCCTGGACGATGCTGGAAAGAGGCCTTGATCCATCCCGCAGGTGTCTTGGTTGAAATCCCGATACCGTTGTCTTCGCAAACCATTAGCAACGGCAGAGGCACACCCTGCACCGCCGTCCAGCCCGCCGCATTGATCGCGCCCTGCGCCGTCGAATGATTGGCCGAGGCATCGCCGAAAGAAACCATCGCAAGGCCATCGCGCGCAAGGCAGCGATGTTCGGGCGCGCGACGACGGGCGAGGCCAATGCTATAGGCTGCCCCGAGCGCTTTCGGCAGATGGCTGGCGATGGTCGAGGTCTGGGGCGGGATCATCAGTGGCCTGCTGCCCAAAACCTTGTGCCGCCCGCCACTGATCGGATCCTCGGCGGAACAGGCGAAACTCAACAGCATGTCCCGCATCATGCCCGATTGTCCAACCTGCTGCGCACGCGCGATCTGAAACGCGGCATCGCGGTAATGCAAAAAGGCGATATCATCGGGGCGCAAGGCCTGCGCCACAGCCGCCATGCCCTCATGCCCGGACGAACCAATGGTGTAGAACCCCTGCCCCATCTTCTGCATTGCGCGGCTCTGGATATCCAGCACCCGGCTCAACACCTGCGCCTGGTAAAGCGCCAGCGCCATGGCCGGCTCAAGCGGGCCAGCCGGAGCCGCACCACCCGGAAAATCACCAACCGCAAGCCGCCGCACCAGGGCTTCATGCACAATCTTCACGCGGTCCATACCGCCCCCAAAATCAAGTTGTTCCGCGTTTTTATGGTACAGCACATCGGCTGACCAGACGCCCCGCTTCATTGTTCGCGCAATATGCTCGGGGGTCCGGGGGCCGACAGCCCCCGGGGCGCGCCGCTCAGAAAAATGCCTGGATACCGGTTTGCGCCCGGCCAAGGATCAGCGCGTGCACATCATGCGTGCCCTCATAGGTGTTCACCGTTTCAAGGTTCATCATGTGCCGGATCACCTGGAATTCACCGCTGATTCCATTGCCGCCGTGCATATCGCGCGACATGCGCGCGATATCGAGCGCCTTGCCGCAGTTGTTCCGCTTCACGATGGAGACCATCTCAGGGGCGGCATTGGCCTGATCCAACAGGCGTCCCACACGCAGCGCACCCTGCAGGCCCAGTGAAATCTCCGTCATCATATCCGCAAGCTTTTTCTGGAAAAGCTGCGTGCCCGCAAGAGGCTTACCAAACTGATGGCGGTCCAGCCCGTATTGCCGCGCCGCGTGCCAGCAGAATTCAGCCGCCCCCATCGCGCCCCAGCTGATGCCATAGCGCGCCCGGTTCAGACATCCGAACGGGCCTTTCAGACCCTGCACGTTGGGCAGCAGCGCGTCGTCGCCCACTTCGACGCCGTCCATGACAATCTCACCGGTAACAGAAGCCCGCAAGGACAGCTTGTTGCCCACCTTTGGTGTGCTGAGCCCGGTCATGCCCTTTTCCAGGATAAACCCGCGGATCTTTCCACCATGCTCTTCGGATTTCGCCCAGACCACGAAGACATCCGCAATCGGCGCATTTGAAATCCACATCTTGGATCCGGTCAGCTTGTAGCCGGTCGCCGTCTTTTCCGCCCGGGTTTTCATACCTGCCGGATCGGACCCCGCATCCGGTTCGGTCAACCCAAAACAGCCGATCCATTCGCCGGCGCAGAGCTTGGGCAGGTACTTCTTGCGTTGCGCCTCGGAGCCATAGGCATAGATCGGATAGATCACCAGGCTCGACTGGACCGACATCATTGACCGATAGCCGGAATCGACCCGCTCCACTTCGCGCGCGACCACGCCGTAGGAGACATTGGACCCGCCCAGCCCGCCGTATTCTTCCGGACAGGTCACGCCCAGCAGACCCATCTCCCCCATTTCGCGGAAAATCGCAGGCTCGGTTGTCTCATTTGCGAAGGCGTCAATGATGCGCGGCTGCAGCTTTTCCTGCGCATAGGCGCGGGCGGATTCCTCGATCATCCGCTCGTCCTCTTCGAGCTGGTCGGCCAGACGAAACGGATCGGACCAGTCAAACGCACCCAGATCAGGGGCATCCTTGGCTTTCAGAACGGGGGTCTCAACATTCATGTCATATCCTCGCAGCAATGCGCCCGGGCCGGGCTTTGCCGCATTATTGCAAAAGCACGGGCAAATGACTAACGATGCTTTATCCTGCGATCCATGAGAAAAACTCATATGTCGGTGCCGCGCCGCTACCTGCCCTCCATTTCCGCGCTGATCGCTTTTGAAGCGGTCGCACGACTGGGCAGTGCGACGCAGGCGGCGGCGGAACTGTCGCTGACGCAAAGTGCGATCAGCCGTCAGTTGAAAGCACTGGAGGACCAGCTGGGCGTGGCGTTGCTGGCCCGCGAGGGACGCGGGCTGGTCCTGACCCCCAAAGGACAAGATTATGTGAGAGAGGTGCGCACTGTCCTGCAGCACCTGGCCCAGGCCGCTGTCTCGGCGCAAACGAATGTCGAGGGCGGGCCGCTGAACCTCGCCATTCTACCCGCCTTCGGGATGCATTGGCTGGCACCGCGTCTGCGCGATTTCGCGCGCAGGCACCCGGAGGTGACGGTGAACCTGTCCACCCGGCTGGCGCCTTTCGATTTCCGCACCTCTTCTTTTGATGCGGCTATTCATTTCGGGCGCGAGGACTGGCCCGGCGTGGCATACCTGCCGCTGCTATCAGAGACCGTCGTGCCGGTCTGTGCCCCGTCCCTTATCGACGCTGCGCTGACCGATCCGGAGGAGATCCTGCGGTACGATCTGCTGCATCTGGACACCCGACCGCGCGGATGGGCGCGATGGTTGCGCGCGCTGGGGCACGCAGAGGAGCCGCCTCCCGGCATGGTTTTCGATCAGTTCTCCACCATGGCACAGGCGGCCATTCACGGGTTGGGCATCGCGCTCCTGCCCACGTTCTTTGCGGAACCCTATCTGGCCGATGGCCAACTCGTTCTCGCCTCGGAGCAGACATCACAAACCATTGGGACCTATTATCTTGTCTGGCCGAAAGACCGTGCCGGGCCACCCGCACTTGTCTCTTTTCGTGATTGGTTGGCCGCCCAAAGGCTAACCCCCTAGAGAGTATAGTTTTTTATTATTCCCGATACACTCCTAACGAGAAAATCCTGATATTTCAATATACTGTACCGGGTTCAGAAACACTCTGTGCACGGGTCGATTGCCGCTGCGGCGACACCGGCCCGGCCCTTTTCAGCCCCATTTCAATTTTAATCAAAACGCATCAGCCGATTGGGTGGGGTCGGTTCAAGGGTGTTTGTTTGGTGTTCAAATCTGTTTCGTTAGTTGCCTTGGTATTCCTTGGATCGGTCCCATTCACGGGCGCGCGCGCGCTGGCCGAAGAGCGCGTGATCATGATCCTGCAGACCACCTATTTCCCAAATCGCACCGCGTTTACGCCCGGCGACACGCTGCGCTTCGTCAACGTCAGCGGGCGGGCGCATCGGGTCAGCAGTTCCGGCGGCGGTTGGACAACCGGAACCATTGCGCATGGCGAGGAGGTCACGTTGGAGATCGATGCCACCATGGCCGGACGGTTTCACGGCAAGTCCCAGCGTCTGATCGAAGGGCGTCTGGATCTGGCACGCCGATCACTCGCGCCCTGATCTACATAAAAACACCCGATGTCGCGACCTCAAGCCCCGGCAATGTCCTGTAGCGGCACCGTCAATTCAGGGCCGACGGCCTTGTTGGAGTTCACCGCGCGATCCACGCGGTGCCACCGCAGCGTGTCTTCTGGCGTGGCACGCATCAGACGGGCCGCCCCGTGGCCCGCTTCGCCCAGCCAGAGTGGCCAGTCGGCGGGTTGCAGGACCACGGGCATGCGGTGGTGGATTTGAGACATGCCGCGATTGGCGGCAGTCGTGACAAGCGCACAGCATCGCAGCCGCTCGCCCTCCGGGCTGATCCAGTCCTGCCAGACAGCCGCCATGACCAGCGCCCCGCCGTCGGCTGGTGTGATGTACCACGGATCGCGCGCGCCCTCCGGCGTTTTGGTCCATTCGTAGAAGCCGCTGGCCACCACAAGCGCCCGCCGCTGACGCGCGGCCTCGCGAAAGGCAGGCTTTTCCGCGATGGTTTCAGCACGCGCATTGATCAGCAGTGGACCAGCTGTCGGGCTTTTGTACCAATGCGGCAGAAATCCCCAGCGCATGGAGGTCAGACGCCGTGATCCTTCGCCGCCCCCCTGCACCACATGCACTCGGGTGGTGGGGCAAACGTTGTAGTTCGGTACATCTGGCAGATCGTTGTCCGGCAGCGCCTCGAACACTTGCGCCATGTCATCGACAGGCAGGGTTATGACAAAGCGTCCGCACATGGTGCGCAGAATAGTGGCTCTGCGCGGTCACCACCAGCGGGTATGCAGCTTATGTAGAAAACGCGCGCGAAATGCATCGCGCGCGTTAATCCAATGCGTGAAAGTCCGGTTACTTCGCCGTGATACGGCCATCGGTGTAAGGCGTATAGGGTCCTTGCGCCGCCAGGAAATCCGCCGTGACGTCGGCTACATCCGGCCCGAAGTCATAGGCGTTTTCCGCATCCTTGAACATGTCGTAGCCGTCCCCGCCGTTGCGGACATAGTTGTTCGACACGACCGAATAGACCTTGGCCGGGTCAATCGGCGCACCGCCCACCATCACATCGCTGATCCGGCTGCCTGCGGGTTGGGACACGTCAAAGGCATAGCTCATGCCCGCCACCTGCGGGAAACGGCCTGCGCCCTCTTCGTGCTGGCTGACACCGTTTTCCAGCGCCTCGATGATCTTGGCGCCGGTCACGTCAAAGGTGCTCAGCGTGTTCTGGAACGGCAGCACCGTCAGCACTTCGCCCATGGTCACCTTGCCCGCATCGATGCTGGCGCGGATACCGCCGCCGTTCTGGATCGCGATCTCAACCCCCTGATCCTTGACCCGGTCCAGCATTGCATCGGCGATCAGGTTGCCCATGGCGCATTCCCGCGCCCGGCAATCTTCGCGCACACCGATGATTTCCGAGGCCGTTTCCGCCACGACCTTGTTGCGGATTTCCTCCAGCGGTTGGGCCGCCTCGGCGATACGGTCTGCAGTGGCGCTGTCTTTGCTCACGGAGGCATCGATCAACAGCGGCTCGCCCCGGGCTTCGGTGATATTACCCGCATCGTCGAAGGTCAGGTTCAGCTCGCCCAGGAACTTGCCATAGGCATAGGCCTGTACGATGGCAGTATCGCCCACCATGGTCGGGTAGGGCCCATCCGCGCGATCGGATGTGTTCGACAGCAGTGAGTTGGAATGCCCGCCGACGATCACATCGACACCGGTGGTCTCAGCCGCCACGCGCTGGTCAACGCCGTAGCCCGAATGGCTGAGCACGATGATCTTGTTCACGCCTTCCGCCGTCAGCCGGTCAACCTCTCCCTGCACCGCGGCCACGGGATCGGAGAAGGTGATGTTGTCTCCGGGCGAGGCCAGCTCATCCGTATCCTCCGGCGTCAGACCGATCAGGCCCAGCTTTTCGCCACCGCGCTCAATCACCGTGGATTTGGCCAGCGTATCCGCCAGCAGCGGTTCGGCGGAGACATCCGCGTTGGACATCAGAACGGGGAAGTTCACCGCGTCCATGAACCCGCGCAACACCTCGGGGCCATCGTCGAATTCGTGGTTGCCCACGGTCATCGCGTCATAGCCCATCTTGTTCATCATCTCGGCGGCCAGCGCGCCTTTGTAATAGGTGTAGAAGAGCGTGCCCTGGAACTGATCGCCGCCATCGACAAGGATCGCGTTGTTCGAGCGCGCGCGGGCCTCTTCAATCGCCGTGATCAGCCGGGCAGAGCCGCCAAAGCATTCGCCTTCGGCATCGTCCTCGGCGGAACAGCTGCTGTCATACTTGTTGATCGGCTCAAAGCGGGCGTGGAAATCATTGGTGTGCAGGATCGTCAGGCTGTACTCAGCCGACGCCATACCGCTTGTCAGGGCAAGCGCAGCGGTCGCTGTCAAGAATCGTTTCATGGTTATCCCCTCGGTTGGAAACTGCTGTAATGGTGGCGGCTGAGGCGGCAGGTGTCAAAGACTGTGTGGTCCGTGCAGGACGCCCTGACCCGTGGTAATCATCCGCGCCGCGAACCCTTGACCCGACCTGCCGCAAAAGGCATCACCGCGCGCATGATGATATTCAAGATTTTTCGAAGCGACGAATGGTCGGATTTGCGGGCCAAAGGCGCAACTGCCGGGGCGCCAATCGATGTGTCCGATGGATATGTGCATTTCTCAACCGCGACACAGGCTGCTGAAACAGCTGCCAAGCATTTTGCCGGTGCCGACGGTCTGATGCTTCTTGCGGTGGACGCCGACCGCCTGGGAGACGATCTGAAATGGGAGATCTCGCGCGGCGATCAGCTTTTCCCGCATCTCTATCGGGACCTGCGCCTGGAGGATGTGGTCTGGGCGCAGCCCCTGCCGCTCAAAGATGGCGTTCACCAGTTCCCTGCCGGTCTGGAAGAAGCCAGCGCGTGACCGGGCATCACCGATGAAACGCGCGTTGGAACAGCTGGGCCTGCGGGCGCTGCGTCAGATCGACCCCGAAAAGGCCCATGGCTTGGCCCTGCGCGCCTTGCGCAGCGGATTGGCAGCATCGGCTGGGCCGATCAGCACACCGCGTCTGAGAACACAAATCGCCGGGCTGGATGTGCCGAACCCCATCGGGCTGGCTGCAGGGTTTGACAAGAATGCCGAAGCCATTGCGCCGCTCTCGCGTGCAGGTTTCGGATTTCTGGAGGTCGGCGCCGCGACGCCCCTGCCGCAACCCGGCAACCCGAAACCGCGTCTTTTCCGGTTGCGCGAAGATGCCGCCGCCATCAACCGGTTCGGCTTTAACAACGACGGGATGGAGGCGATTGGTCGGCGCCTTGCAGCGGCCCACGCATCCATCCCTCTGGGCATCAACCTGGGCGCCAACAAGACCAGCCAGGATCGGGCGGCTGATTTTGCCCAAGTCATGGCGCATCTGCGGGGACATGTGGATTTTGCGACCGTCAATGTCTCCTCCCCCAACACCGAAAAGCTGCGCGACTTGCAGGGTCCTGCGGCGCTGGCAGCCCTTCTGGACGGCGTCATGCAGGTGCGCGGCAACACCCCGGTTTTCCTGAAAATCGCTCCTGATCTCAACGCGTCTGAAATCGCGGATATCGCCGCCGTGGCGCGGGAAGCAAAGGTTGACGCGATCATCGCAACCAACACAACGCTGTCACGCGACGGGCTACAAAGCCGCCATGCGCATCAGGCGGGCGGCCTGTCCGGTCAGCCGCTCTTTGATCGCTCCACACGTGTCCTTGCACAGCTTTCCGAGCAAACCGACATCCCGCTGATCGGGGTGGGCGGTGTTGGGTCCGCTGAACAGGCCTATGCCAAAATCTGTGCAGGTGCCTCTGCGGTGCAGCTCTACACGGCGCTGGTCTATGGCGGGCTTTCACTTGTGCAGGACATCGCCCTCGGGCTTGATCGATTGCTTAAGCGCGATGGTTTCGCCTCCGTGCAGGAGGCCGTTGGGAGCCGCAAGGCGGATTGGCTGTAGTCACGCCTTTCCGGCAGAGGCTTCCAGCGCAGGATAGCGCAGCCCCAGTGTGACCCCGCGCGCGATGAAGGAAATCAGCAGCGCCAGCCACAGCCCGTGGTTGCCCAAGAGCGGCAACAACACAGCAATCGCACCCCAGTAAATCGCAAAGCTGACCGCCATCATGTTGCGCATGTCCTTGCTGCGGGTCGCGCCGATGAAGATCCCGTCGAACATCCATGCCGCGCAGCCCAACAGCGGCGCGATGACCATGTACGGCAGAAACACCCGCGCGGTCTCCTGCACATCGGCGTTCTTGGCCATCAGATCGATGATCCATCCGCCGGAAAGCGCAAAGGCCGCAGCGGTTGCAATGCAGATCACCATGCCCCAGCCGGAGGTGACCAGCGCCGCACGGCGCACATAGGCCCTGTCGCCGCGCCCAAAGGCCCGCGCAATCAGGGTCTCGGCGGCAAAGGCAAAGCCGTCCATGGCGTAGGCAGTGATATACATGAACTGGATCAGCACCTCATTCGCCGCCAGCGTCACATCCCCGAACCGTGCGCCGATGAAGACAAAGGAAGAGAAGATGATCATCAGCATCGCCGAGCGCAACAGGATATCGGTGTTTAAAAGCGCCATGCGAATGAGCTTGGCCCGGTCAAAAATGCGCGGCCAGTCGCGCCAGTCGGGCCGCGCAAAAGCCCCGCGACAGAACCACAGCCCCAAGGCCGCGCCCGTCAGCTCGGCAATGACAGTCGCCACAGCCACGCCCTGAACACCCCAGTCGAAGACCAGCACGAAGAGCAGATCGAGCAGGATGTTGACGCCGTTCATCACCAGTTGAACCCAGAACACACCGCCCGTGCGCTCCATCGCCACGAGCCACCCGGTCAGCGCATAGACGGCAATCGCCGCAGGCGCGGTCCAGATCCGGATGCTGAGGTAGGTCCAGGCCAGGCTTTCCACCTCGTCACTGGCGGGAGCGAGGCTCAGCGCACCCCAAAAGATCAAAGGCTGCAGCACGATCAACGCCAGTCCGCCCGCCAGCGCCACCAGCAGCGCGCGGGTCAACCAGGCGGAGACCTCGGCGCTGTCCCCTGCCCCTTCGGCCTGTCCGACGAGGCCGACAGTGCCCATGCGCAGAAACCCGAAAATCCAATAGACCGTGGAGAGGATGATCGCACCGAGCGCCACCGCACCAATAGGGGCCGCCTCTCCCATCTGCCCCACGACGCCCACGTCGACCGCGCCCAGAATAGGCACCGTTGCATTGGAGAGGACGATGGGCAGCGCAATCTTCAGAACGCGGCGGTGGGTCACGCCAGCCGGTGCGCCCGGGACAGTGTCACTCACGCCGTTGGGGCATCAGGAAATGCCCCGTGGCCTGCGCAAAAAGCCGGTTGCGATTGTCCTGCCAGGCCTCCACATGCACAGAGGCGTAGCGGCGGCCAGACCGGTTGATCCGCGCCCGCGCATAGGCATCGCGCGGCAGGCCGGACCGCAGATAATCCGTTGAAATATCAATTGTCTTCGGCAGACGCGGCAGACCGCCCGCCTCCAGCGTGGCCGTATCGATGGCGCCGGACTCCACGTCTTCCCAAAGATAGGTCCAGCTGAGGGTGATGATCGCCGTGACCTCCAGGAAGGCCGCCGTCACGCCGCCATGAATGGCAGGCAGCATCGGGTTGCCGATCAGCTTCTGGTCAAAGGGCAGAACCCCGGTCAGCTCATCGCCCTTACGCTCAAACTGCATGCCCAGATACTGGATGTAGGGCACCCCCTCGACCAGCGCGCGCAGCGTGGCATCGCGACGTTGCTTGATGACCTGGACCGGCTCGGGCGGGCGGCGCGGCGCCTTCATCGTGCAGTCTCCACCGTAAAAGCACCGGTCGCGGCCGCGACAGGATTATCCGTATCCTCATCCGTCGCCGTCGCACGCACGAATGCCACCGTGCGGGTCACGTGATAACAGATCGCGGTGGCCGTGATCGACTGGCCCGGCGTGGCGGCGCGCATGTAATCGATGCGCAGATCAATCGTCGCTGTTCCGCCCGGGCTGGCCGGATGGCTCATCACCGCAGCCCCACAGCAGGTGTCCATCAGGGCCGAGACCGCACCGCCGTGAATCACGCCCGTTTCCGGATCCCCCACGAGCTTTTCATCATAAGGCATCTCGATGGTCGATGTGCCCTCCCCCATGTCCGTCAGTCGCATGCCCAGCGCCTTGCTGTGCGGAATCGCTTCGATAAACTGTCGCGCGATGTCGGTTTTTGTGGCCATGGAAGTCTGCTCCGATGGGCATTGCCCGGATTCTTCTTGCTCCTTTATCAACGCATCCGCCCGCCAAGAGCAAGAGCGACGGTTGCGCTCGGGCAGCGCCCGGCCTAGCCTGTGGTTCAGGGAGAGAAGTTGCATGGCAGACCACCGCCTGACATTCAAAGAAATGTGCGCCGAATTCGACGTAACCCCACGCACATTGCGCTACTACGAGTACATCGAACTGCTCGAACCGGACCGCGAAGGCCGCGCCCGATTCTACGGCCCCCGCGAACGGGCCCGCATGAAGCTCATCCTGCGGGGGCGCAAATTCGGCTTCCAGCTCGAAGACATCCGCCAATGGCTGCTGATCTACGAAAACGAGGGCACCTCCGCGCAGATGGAGGCCTGGGTGACACTTGCCGATGGACAGCTCAAGGAACTGGCGGATCAACGCAGGCAATTGGACGAGGCCATGCAGGAGCTTCAGGACCTGCGCGATTCTGTTGCCAAAGAGATCACGAAGTCCTGACCTGAAACCGCCCAAAAGCACGCACTGGCGTGAATATACGCAAGTTTCCGCACATCAATCCGCGTCTTTTGGCACGGACAGCCTTTGTGACGCGACGTGCTGCTGGGCTTCCGCGATGGCAGCTGTCAAAGTGACGTGACGTTCAGGTTACGTAAACGTCATCTTGTGTTGTAGCTGAACACCCAGTTCATATTTGTGCCGCGTTCCGCTGTTGAAAGAGTGAAGCCGATGACCGACGAAATCATGACCATTCGCCAGATGTGCGATCAGTTCGATGTGACCCCGCGCACGCTGCGCTTCTACGAATCCAAGGAATTGCTGTTTCCGATCCGGGAAGGTCAGAAACGCCTGTTCACACGGCGCGATCGCGCCCGCCTCAAGCTGATCCTGCGTGGCAAGAAGTTTGGTTTCAGTCTTGAGGAAATCCGCCAGCTGCTGGACCTTTACGACATGGGAGATCAGCAGCAGACACAGCTTGCGCGCACCTATGATGTGGCCCGTCAGCGCCTGGCCGACCTTGTCAGCCAACGCGATGCGCTGAACGAGGCCATCGCCGAACTGACAGAACAGTTGAAGTGGGGGGAAGAGATGCTGACCTCCATGCGCGCCCCGCGCAGCGCCGCCGAATAACGAACCCGACATCACGTTTTCAGGGAGAGAGACAAGATGCCCCGCTACACCGCCCCCACCAAAGACCTGCAATTCGTGCTGCATGATGTGCTGAACGTGACCGCGCAGGACATCCCCGGCTATGACGAGCTGGAGGCCGACTTCACATCTGCCATTCTGGAAGAAGCGGGCAAGCTGACCTCCGAGGTGCTGGCCCCGCTGAACGTGGTGGGCGACACCGAGGGCTGCAAACTGGAAAACGGCGTGGTCCGCACCCCCGCGGGCTTCAAAGAGGCTTTTGAGCAGGTCAAGGAAGGCGGCTGGCCCGGGCTCGACATGCCCGAAGAATACGGCGGGCAGAACATGCCCTATGTGATCGGCACAGCTGTGGGTGAGATGTTCTCTTCGGCCAATATGGCCTTCACGATGTATCAGGGCCTGACCCACGGCGCCGCCTCTGCCATTCTGGCACACGGGACCGACGCACAAAAAGACATGTACCTGCCGAAAATGGTGTCCTGCGACTGGACCGGCACGATGAACCTGACCGAACCGCACTGCGGCACCGACCTCGGCCTCATGCGCACCAAGGCCGAGCCGCAGGATGACGGCAGCTACAAAATCACCGGGCAGAAGATTTTCATCTCCGCCGGTGAGCATGACATGTCCGACAACATCATCCACCTTGTGCTGGCCAAGATCACCGGCGCGCCGGAGGGGATCAAGGGCGTCTCCCTCTTCATTGTTCCCAAAATATGCGTGAACGACGATAGCAGCCTGGGTGCCCGTAACGGTGTCGCGGTTGGCAAGATCGAAGAAAAGATGGGCATCCACGGCAACTCCACCTGCGTGATGAACTACGACGGCGCAACGGGTTACCTGCTGGGCGACGCGCATAAGGGCATGCGCGCCATGTTCACCATGATGAACGAAGCGCGTCTGGGCGTGGGCATGCAAGGTATGAGCCAGGCCGAGGTCGCCTATCAGAACGCGCTGGACTACGCCAAGGACCGGCTGCAGGGCCGCGACGTGACCGGTGTGAAAAACCCCGAAGGCCCCGCCGATCCGCTGATCGTGCACCCGGATATCCGCCGCTCGCTGATGGATCAGAAGAGCTTTGCCGAAGGCGCGCGGGCGTTCATCCTCTGGGGCTCCACACTGATTGATGCGGCGCATCGGGGGCAGGACAAGGACGCGGATGGCCTGGTGTCGCTGCTGACGCCCGTGATCAAGGGTTTCCTGACCGATCAGGGTTATGACATGACCGTCAAGGCGCAGCAGGTTTACGGCGGCCACGGCTATATCGAGGAATGGGGCATGTCGCAGTTCGCACGCGATGCCCGGATCGCGATGATCTACGAAGGCGCCAACGGCGTGCAGGCGCTGGATCTCGTGGGCCGCAAGCTGGCGCAGGACGGCGGCAAGCATGTGATGGCTTTCTTTGATCTGGTGAAGAGCTTCATCAAGGAGAACGCCGGTCAGGACGCCGCGTTCGACGCGCAATTCCTGGAACCGTTGAAAGCGGCATCGAAGGATCTGCAGGCGGCGGGCATGTATTTCATGCAGAACGGCATGAAGAACCCCAACAATGCGCTCTCGGGGTCTTATGACTTCATGCATATGTTCGGACATGTCTGCCTCGGCCTGATGTGGGCGAAGATGGGCAAGGCAGCGCAGGAAGCCCTTGCGAAAGGCGCCTCGGATGTCGATTTCTTTGAAAGCAAGCTGCACACCGGACGCTACTACATGGCACGGCAATTGCCCGCGACGGCGCTGCACCTGAGCCGGATCGAAACCGGTGCAGACACCGTGATGGCGCTGGATGCGGCCAACTTCTGACCTGGGTAAGGGTGGCCTAAAGCCCACCCTACCTGCCAACTGAGAGGACCTGCTGATGCCGAAACGGTTTCGCCTGACCCGCCGCTTTCCAGTTGCGATGACCGAAGACGGATACCGCAGGCTGAAACGGTTTGCCGCAGATGCAGGGTTGGACGAAGGCGAGGCGCTGTCTTTTCTTTTCGAGAACTTCGATAGTGTGATGGACGAGGAGACGTTCGGCCATAGGCTGCGGCTTTTCAATGCGGAGTTGGACGACCGCAAGAAGTGAGCGCTTTTGGGGAGGGTGCGGCATGAAAGACGAAACGACCGAAACATCCGGGTGGATGACCGACGAACACCGTATGATCGCGGAGATGACGGCGCAGTTCATCACCACCGAGTGGGCGCCAAAGTTCGAGGCCTGGCGCAAGCAGGGCCAGATGGATCGTGAGACCTGGGCCGAAGCCGGCGCACTTGGCCTGCTCTGCCCGTCGGTGCCGGAGGAATACGGCGGACCGGGCGGCGATTTCGGTCACGAGGCTGCAATCCTGATCGAAGCCGCGCGAGCCAATCTGGCCAGCTGGGGGCATGGCATCCACTCAGGGATCGTCGCCCACTACGTGCTGGCCTATGGTACCGAAGACCAGAAAACACGCTGGTTGCCGCAGATGATTTCCGGAGAACTGGTGGGCGCGCTGGCGATGACCGAACCCTCCACGGGTTCGGACGTGCAGGCGATCAAAACGCGCGCGGTAAAAGACGGTAACCTCTACCGTCTGTCGGGGCAGAAGACATTCATCACCAACGGGCAGCACGCCAATCTGATCATCGTGGCCGCCAAGACGGACCCGTCGGAGGGCTCGAAAGGGGTGTCGCTGGTGATGCTGGAAACCGATGACGCGCAGGGATTCTCCCGCGGGCGCAATCTTGAGAAGGTGGGGCTGCATGCCAATGACACCTCGGAGCTCTTCTTCGATGATGTCGCGATCCCGCCGGAGAATATTCTGGGCGGTGAAGAAGGTCAGGGCTTTTACCAGATGATGCAGCAACTGCCGCAGGAGCGGCTGATCATCGGCTGCGGCGCCGTAGGCGCGATGGAAGGCGCAGTGGAGCGCACCATCGCCTATTGCAAGGAACGCGAGGCCTTTGGCGGTCCGCTGACGCAGTTCCAGAACACCCGCTTCAAGCTTGCGGAATGCAAGACACGCACGGCGGTGGCGCGCGCCTTTCTCGATCAATGCATCGAGGAGCATCTGCGCGGGGCACTCACCGTCGAGAAGGCGGCCATGGCGAAATACTGGCTGACCGATACCCAATGCGCGGTGCTGGACGACTGCGTGCAACTGCACGGCGGCTACGGATTCATGCAGGAATACGCCGTCGCGGAAATGTGGGCAGATGCGCGTGTGCAGCGCATTTACGGCGGCACGAATGAGATCATGAAAGAACTGATTGCGAGGACCCTATGACCATCCAACTCTACTGTTTCGGGGAAAGCGGAAACGCCTATAAAGCCGCCCTCGCGCTGCAATTGTCGGGCCTCGACTGGGAGCCGGTGCAGGTCGATTTTTTCGGCGGCGAGGCCCGCACGCCGGAGTACCGCACAAGTGTGAACATCATGGGGGAAGTTCCGGTGCTGGTGGACGGTGATCTGCGCCTCACGCAATCGGGGGTGATCCAGGACTACGTCTCCGAAAAATCCGGCAAGTTCGGCGGCAAGGATGCAACTGAGCGGCGCGAGATCCTGCGCTGGGTGCTCTGGGACAACCACAAGCTCAGCTCAACGGCCGGTCCCACCCGGTTCCTGATGCATTTTCTGCCCGAAGACAAACGCCCGGCGGAAGTGATTGCTTTCAACCAGGGGCGCCTCAAGGCCGCCTATTCAGTTTTGAACGACCACCTTGCAGGCCGCGACTGGATTGTGGGTGACAGTATCACCAATGCCGACATCAGCTGCTGCGGGTACCTGTATTATCCCGAGAAATTTGGATTTGAGCGGGCAGATTGGCCCCATATCGATGCGTGGCTCACGCGTATTTCCGACACACCGGGCTGGAAGGCCCCCTACGATCTGATGCCCGGCAGCCCCGCTGACCGCGCCTGACTGACACGCTGCGCGGCACCGCGCTTGATCAAGATACCGCGCGGAACCCGTGCGAGAAGGAGACACATATGACCGAAGCTTACATCTATGACGCATTGCGCACACCGCGCGGCAAGGGCCGCAAGGACGGCAGCCTGCACGAGGTGACCTCGCTGCGCCTCTCGGCCCAGACGCTGAACGCCGTGAAAGAGCGCAACAACCTCGAAGGTCATGCCGTCGAGGACGTGATCTGGGGCAATGTCACCCAGGTGATGGAGCAAGGTGGGTGCCTCGCGCGCTCGGCCGTGCTGGCCTCCGATCTGGACGAGCGCATCCCCGGCCTCGCGATCAATCGCTTCTGCGCCTCCGGCATGGAGGCGGTGAATTTGGCGGCCAATCAGGTTAAGGGTGGCGCAGGCGATGGTTACATCGCGGGCGGTGTCGAGATGATGGGTCGTGTGGCGATGGGCTCTGACGGCGCGGCAATCGCCGTGGACCCGACGCTGGCCATGGAGAAATACTTTGTCCCTCAAGGCATCAGTGCGGATATCATTGCCACGGAGTACGGCTTTACCCGCGACGATGCCGACCAATTGGCGGTGGAATCCCAACGTCGGGCCAAAGCGGCATGGGATGACAAACGCTTTGCCAAATCGGTCATTGAAATCAAGGACCAGAACGGCCTGCCCATCCTCGATCATGACGAATACATGCGCCCGCAGACGGATATGCAGTCCCTTGGCGGGCTGAACCCGGCGTTTCAGGCGATGGGCGAGGTCATGCCCGGTTTCGACAAGGTCGCGCTGATGAAATACCCGCATCTGGAGAAGATCAACCACATCCACCATGCGGGCAATTCGTCCGGCATCGTGGATGGGGCCGCTGCGGTCCTGATCGGTTCCAAGGCCTTCGGTGAAAAGCATGGGCTGAAGCCCCGCGCTCGCATCCGCGCCACGGCGAAAATCGGCACCGACCCGACAATCATGCTGACCGGTCCCGTTCCCGTGACCGAGAAAATCCTTGCCGACAATGGCATGAACATCAAGGATATCGACCTTTTCGAAGTGAACGAAGCCTTTGCCGCCGTCGTCTTGCGCTTCATGCAAGCCTTTGATGTGGAAAGTGAAAAGGTCAACGTCAACGGCGGATCGATCGCTATGGGCCACCCGCTGGGGGCCACCGGCGCGATGATCATCGGCACCCTGCTGGATGAGATGGAGCGGGCGGATAAGGAAACCGGCCTTGCCACCTTGTGTATTGCATCAGGAATGGGAGCCGCCACGATCATCGAGCGGGTCTGATTTGTGACCCCCGCCGACGCCATCGCAATCTATCAGGACACGTTGGACGCAATATCCAACGCGATCATGACGGAAGATGCGGTGACGTTACTGGAACGCGTCAAGCTGCCCCACATGTGGCGCACGCTGAGCCACGAAGTCATCGTGGAGACGCGGGAAGACCTGATCGATGGGATGGTGACCTTTGGTCAGGCCATCAAGGGGCTGGGCGCGACCAACCTGGTGCGTCTGGCCACAGATGCTGAGTTTCTCAGCGAGAACTACATCACCGGGCACCACGTCACCCACACGTTGCGCGACGCGGTCCCGGTGATTGAAAGCTACGCAAACCGCATGGTTTTGATCCGCGAGGACGACGTCTGGAAGATGCTGGAACTGGATAGCATGTTGGATAATCCCCATTGGCCGATCTACGTCCCCCGTGTGCAAAAGCACGGGGACGGATTGCTGGCGCCGCGGTCGCCGGAAAACGACGCGCGCCGGCTGTCGGTCGCGCCGCTCACCATCTACCAGAATTTCATCAACGAGCTTTCCGATGCCAACAATCGGGACGATCTGACGCTTTACTGTAGCTACCTGCTCTTCCCCTATACCTCGCACACCGAATCCACCGATACGATCATTTCGACGCCAGAGGAGGTGCGACCCTTTTTTGACATGCTGCGCGACCTGCTGGAGGAGAAATCCTGCGACCGGCTGGTGCGGCGCGCGGAGAAGGCGGAGTTCATCTCCAGCGATCTGATCTGCGGCTACCATGCCACTGAATTCTGCGCGGGCGAGACCTGCGTCTTTGGTCCCATCAAATCGCGCATGGTGCTCAAGCGCGAGAACACCAGCTGGTACCTGAAATCGGTAACCAATTCGCTTTCCAACTCTAATTTCCCGTATAACGTCCCCAAGCCGTCGAACGCCTTGGTGACCCTCAGAACCATCCAAGAAAGGACCCGGACATGACCGAGTTTACAAGCAAGACCGATGGCGACGGCATCGCCACGATCACCTGGGATGTGCCCGGAAAATCCATGAACGTGATGTCCTATGAGGGGCTTACGCAGGTCGACAAACTCATGGATGAGGCGCTGGCCGATGAGGCCGTGAAGGGCATCATCCTGACCTCCGGCAAGGAGGGTTCTTTTGCCGGTGGGATGGACCTGAACCTGATTGCCAAGATGAAGGCGGATGCGGGCGAGAACCCGGCCAAAGGCCTTTTTGACGGTGTCATGGACATGCACCGCCTGCTGCGCAAGATCGAACTGGCGGGCATGGACCCCAGGACGCAGAAAGGCGGCAAGCCCGTGGCCTGCGTGCTGCCCGGTACGGCGTTGGGGATTGGTCTGGAACTGCCACTGTCGTGCCATCGCATCTTTGCCGCGAACAACCCCAAGGCCAAGATCGGCTTGCCCGAGATCATGGTGGGCATCTTCCCCGGTGCCGGTGGCACTACACGGCTGGTGCGCAAGATGGGGGCAATGGCCGCCTCCCCCTTCCTGCTGGAAGGCAAGCTGGTGGACCCGGTCAAGGCCAAGGCAGCCGGTCTGATCGACGAGGTTTCCGACGACCCCATGGCCGCAGCCCGCGACTGGGTGCTGAACGCCAAGGACGCCGATCTGGTGAAGCCTTGGGACGCCAAGGGCTACAAGATGCCCGGCGGCGCGCCCTATCATCCGGCGGGCTTCATGACCTTCGTGGGGGCTTCGGCGATGGTCAACGGCAAGACCCAAGGGGTTTATCCGGCGGCCAAGGCACTGCTTTCCGCGGTCTATGAAGGCGCGCTGGTGCCCTTCGACACCGCGCTGAAGATCGAGGCGCGCTGGTTCACGAGCGTTTTGATGAACCCCTCCTCTGAGGCGATGATCCGCTCGCTTTTCATCAACAAGGAAGCGCTCGAGAAAGGCGCCGTGCGCCCTCAGGACGTGGCCGACCAGAGAGTGAAAAAACTGGGCGTTCTCGGCGCGGGCATGATGGGCGCGGGCATTTCGCTGGTCTCCGCCCAGGCCGGTATCGAGGTGGTCCTGATCGACCAGACGCAGGAAGCCGCCGACAAGGGCAAGGCCTATACAGCCAACTTCGCCGACAAGGGTATTCAGCGCAAGAAAACCACGCCGGAGAAGAAAGAACAGCTGCTCAGCCTGATCACCGCCACCACCGATCTGGACGCGCTCAAGGGCTGCGATCTGATCATCGAGGCGGTCTTTGAGGACCCCAAGGTCAAGGCCGAGATGACGCAAAAGGTCGAGGCGGTGATCCCCGAGGACTGTATCTTTGCCTCCAACACCTCCACTCTGCCGATCACGGAGTTGGCCAAGGCGTCTTCAAGGCCTGAGCAGTTCATCGGCATCCACTTCTTCTCGCCCGTCGAGAAGATGCTGCTGGTGGAGATCATCAAGGGCAAGGGCACCGGCGACCGCGCCGTGGCCAAGGCGCTCGACTACGTGCGCCAGATCCGCAAGACGCCGATTGTCGTAAACGATGCGCGGTTCTTCTACGCCAACCGCTGCATCATTCCTTACATCAACGAAGGTATCCGCATGGTCGCGGAAGGCGTTGAACCCGCGCTCATCGAGAATGCGGCACGTCTGGTGGGGATGCCTCTGGGGCCGCTGCAACTGGTGGATGAGACCTCCATCGACCTCGGCGCCAAGATCGCCCGCGCCACGAAATCCGCGATGGGCGACGCCTATCCCGACGGCGTCGTGGACGAGGTAATCTTCTGGATGGAGAGCGAAGGCCGGTTGGGACGCAAGTCCGCCGCAGGCTTCTATGCCTATGACGACAAAGGCAAACGTCAGGGACTGTGGGAGGGTCTTGGCGAGAAGTACCCGCCGGCGGAGGAGCAGCCGGAGCTGACGGATGTGCAGCACCGCCTGCTCTTTGCCCAGTCGCTGGAAGCAGTCCGTGCGCTGGAAGAAGGCGTGCTCATGGACATCCGCGAAGGTGACGTGGGCGCCATCCTCGGCTGGGGCTTTGCGCCCTGGTCCGGTGGCCCGCTGAGCTGGCTCGACATGATCGGCGCGCCCTATGCCGCTGAGCGGTGCGACGCGCTGACAGAGGCCTTTGGGGATCGCTTCGCCTGCCCGGATCTGTTGCGGGAGATGGCCGCAAAGAACCAGACGTTCTACGGACGGTTCAGCAAGACTGCAGCAGCGGCCTAGCACCCCCGTCGCCGCGCGCCAGAGATATCGACCTGGCGCGCCCAAGCGGTGGCCTAAAGCCCACCTTACCTGTTGGTCTCGTCCGTTGGTTCTGGCAGGTAGGGTGGGCTTCAGGCCACCCCGGGATCACCCCCACGCGCCTGGCCTTCCAAGGGATGACTGGGCCCGGGATCAAAGCGATAGCCGAACCGCGCTATGTCCTCAGCGCAGAAGTCTTCGACACGTGCCCGTGTTTCTGCGTCATAGAGCGACCGGTAGTCATGTGGCCGTTTGGAGGCATTCGCGTGGGGCAGGACCAGAGGAAACCCCAGATTGGCAACAAGCGTTGCAGCGTCGGCCTCGAAGTGCTCAAGCCGGATATAGAGCTCACAGCGCTCAACCCCCGCGACATCCTGCATGTAGCTGCGCGCCGGAGAGTGGCGCAGGCTGTCCTGAATAAAGGGCTCCGCGAGAAACGCGGCAAAGCTGCGGGACTGTGCCAGACCAACCGCAGGGTGATCGAAGCTTTGGACCTGGAGCCAGGAATAGTAGCTCACCATCCGGTCCCAGGGATTGCGGACCAGGGTGAAGGTGAACATCCGCGCGATCTCCGGCGGAGACAGCACCCCGTCGATATCGGCCAGCGTCGCATGCTTCCACAGCCGCCCACGCGGCGTGAGGGTCTTGAGCCGCCCCTTGCGGCGACGCGCCTTTGGCGTGTCTCCGATCAGGATATCGTCTTTCATCGCCCGCGCTTCGAGGGCCAGTGCCAGCGCAGTGCCCCCGGTTTTGGGAATATGCACGAAGATGTAGTTCCGGCCCCGGGAAATGATCACACCAGCCTCCTAAGGTGATATCGAAACCGGCGCGCGCTCCAAATGTAAGACAATTGACTTTCCAAACGCCACAAGAACAATATCCTACTAGCCTTGCGGCACGTAAACTGCCAACGGCAATCGGGGAGGACGACCAAATGGGCTGGATGAGTGACGAAACCGGGCTGGACAAATGTGCGGCCAACTATGTGCCGCTGACCCCGCTGTCACATTTGAAGCGCGCGGCGCACGTTTTTGCCAACCACCCGGCGGTGATCCATGGCGCGCATCGGGTGAGCTATGCGCAATATCACGACCGCTGCACGCGGCTTGCGTCGGCGCTGGCCGCACGCGGGGTGGTGTCCGGCGACGTGGTGGCAACGCTGTTGCCCAATGTGCCCGCACAGGTCGAAGCGAGTTTTGGGGTGCCCGCCTGCGGCGCGGTGCTGAACACGATCAACACGCGGCTGGATGTCGATACGGTAGCGTATATTTTTAGCCACGGCGAAGCAAAGATCGTGCTGGTGGACAGCCAGTTTCTGGGATTGGCAGAAGCCGCTTGCGCGCAGATGGATGGCACCGCGCCCGCCCTGATCGAAGTGCCCGATACGGACGCTGGGTACCCTGCGTCGGGCCGCCACGAGACCTATGAGGAGATGATTGCGGGCGCGGACCCGGCGTTTGACTGGATCCTGCCGCAGGACGAGTGGGAGAGCCTCGCGCTGAACTACACCTCCGGCACCACCGGGCGGCCCAAGGGGGTGGTCTATCACCATCGCGGTGCCTATCTGATGACGATGGGCACGGTGGTGAGCTGGCGCATGGTGCTGCACCCGGTGTACCTGACGATTGTGCCTCTTTTTCATTGCAATGGCTGGAACCACACCTGGATGATGCCGCTGCTGGGCGGCACGATTGTCTGCTGCCGAGACATCACCGCACCCGCCATTTTCGGCGCAATTGCGGATGAAGGCGTGACCCATCTGGGCGGAGCGCCCATCGTGCTGAACATGCTGGTGAATGCCCCTGCAGAGGAGCGGCGCAGCTTCGATCACGCGGTGCAGGTTTTTACGGCGGGCGCGCCCCCTGCCCCCGCCACGCTCAGCAAGATCGAAACCCTCGGCTTCAACGTCACGCAGGTCTATGGGCTCACAGAGACCTATGGCCATGTGACCGAATGCCTGTGGCGCGGCGCGGATTGGGATGGGTTGGCAAAGCCCGACCGGGCGGCAGTGAAAGCGCGTCAGGGGGTGGCCTTTCCAATTATGGAGGACATCACCGTGCTGGACGAAAATATGCAGCAGGTGGCAATGGACGGCAAAGCCCAGGGCGAGATCATGATCCGCGGCAACGCCGTCATGAAAGGCTATTACAAGAATATGCAGGCGACCGAAGAAGCCTTTGCGGGCGGGTATTTTCATTCCGGGGATATCGCGGTGCAGCATGAAGATGGCTATATGCAGATCGCCGACCGGGCCAAGGACATCATCATTTCCGGCGGGGAGAACATCTCGTCCGTCGAAGTCGAGGGCGTGCTGATGGGACACGAAGACGTCATGCTGGCTGCCGTCGTGGCCAAGCCGGATGAGAAATGGGGCGAAGTCCCCTGCGCCTTTGTCGAGCTCAAATCCGGAGCAACCGTCGATGCGGCGGGTCTGATTGCTTTCACGCGGGAAAGACTTGCCGGGTTCAAGACGCCCAAACATGTGGTGTTCGAAGAGCTGCCCAAAACCTCCACCGGCAAGATCCAGAAGTTCGAATTACGCAAGCGCGCCCGGGATATGTCCTGATCGACATGCCAAAGGTGGCCTGAAGCCCACCCTACCTGCCCCTTTGCCCGGCGACAGCCAGATGGTAAGCTGTGGCAAAGCACCAACGAGCAGCAGATCACCGAAATGACCGCCCTCAAGAAATACGCCCGGCTGGAAGCCAGCGGCCTCTGGCGTGCGTCGCCGGAGGATCAGCGGCGCGAGGTGATCATCTCCATCGGTGACGCCACCCTGATGATCTCGGATCTGCAGGATCGGGCCATCACGCATTGGTCCTTGGCCGCCATCCAACGGGCCAATCCGGGAAAGCGCCCCGCGCTCTACCACCCTGATGGCGACACCGGCGAAACCCTGGAGTTGGGCGAAGACGAACACCATATGATCGATGCCATCGAAAAGCTGCGCCGCGCGGTGGAGCGGACGCGCCCCCGGCCCGGACGGCTGCGCTGGCTGGGCATGTCGCTGTCGATTGCGGCGGTTGTCGCGGTGGGGGTGTTCTGGGTGCCCCGCGCTCTGATCGACCACACGCTGGCGGTTGTGCCGGAGGTCAAACGCGTTGAGATCGGCGATGCCTTGTTGCGTCGGATCGAGCGGATGACCGGCCCCGCCTGTGCCGAACCCGCGGGGCTGCGAGCGCTGGCGACCTTCCGGGCGCGGCTTGGGGCGGACCGGATCAGCATCCTGCCCGGCACCGTTCAGACCAGCCTGCATCTGCCCGGGCGGCACATCCTGTTGAACCGCGCGCTGGTGGAAGACTTCGAGGAACCGGATGTGGCGGGCGGGTTTGCGCTGGTCGAGCAAAGCCTGTCCCGCGCGCGCGATCCCCTGCACGACCTGCTGGACGTCAGCGGGACCTGGGCCAGCTTTCAATTGCTCACCACCGGACAGCTGAAAAGCGAAATTCTGGACAGCTATGCCGAAACCCTGCTGACCCGCGACAGACCCGTTCCTTCGCCCGAAAGCCTCCTGCCTGTCTTTGCCGCGGCAAACCTGCGCAGCGCCCCCTACGCCTATGCCCGCGATATCACCGGCGAGACCGTGCTGCCCCTGATCGAAGCCGACCCGATGGCCGGCAAAGAGCCCAAGGCCCTTCTCAGCGACGCAGACTGGCTGCGCCTGCAAAACATCTGTGGTGGCTAGTCAATCAGCCTACTGGGCGAAGATTTGGTCCAGATCCGATGCATGTCTTCATGCCCTGCCAGCGATTGCTCGGCCCGGCGCGGGTTCAGACGATCATCCTCCCAGACCGATCGATAGCCTTTGGGTACTTTGACATTCTGCGTGTTCCGCCGTGCCTCAAAGACATGGCGCGGCAGCACGCGCGTGGTCGGCGTAACGCCTTTGGAGGCCGCAGTCGATGGCGTGACAACCGTGCCCACCAGGCTCGGCTCAGGCGCTCTTCGGGCCGAGGGTGTTCGGTTCGGTACGCCCGGGCGCGTGACGACCGGGGCAGATGCGGGATTGAGGACCAGCACTCTGCTGGACCCTTCGGCTGGCGCCTGCGGCGCCGGGGCGCGCACGGTGAAGGTGGGTTTTTGGCCACAGATCAGACGACGCTCCCGGGTGACACGCGGCACCCATTGCACGGCGTTGTCGACACCGGCCCGAATGAAGGCACAGCCTGCGCTGTCCACGTATTGACGGCCCGTATAACCGGCTGGGGGAAATTCCTTGGGCGCGACGGTTGTCTGCGCCTGAACACTCAGATCCCCGGTCGCCAAGGATGCGGCGGCCGCTAGAATCGCGACAAGTCTGGTAAGTCTCATCATTGCTCCCACAAGATACCGGGGGACGATGCCCGAAGAGCAAATTCAAAGCAAGGCTCGCCGCAGCCGTTTCCACGGCAGCTGTGGCATCTGTGATCTTTACTTGGTGCCGAACATCCGGTCACCGGCGTCGCCCAGACCCGGCACGATATAGCCGATGTCGTTCAGTTTCTCGTCCACTGCGGCGGTCACGATGGGAACATCCGGATGCGCCTCCTTCATGCGGGCAATCCCTTCGGGCGCTGCCAGCAGGCACAGGAAGCGAATGTTGGTCGCACCGGCTTTTTTCAGCAAATCGACCGCGGCCACGGATGAATTGCCGGTGGCCAGCATCGGGTCAACAGCAATGACCAGACGATCATCCAGCCCTTCGGGCACCTTGAAGTAGTATTGCACGGGCTGCAGCGTCTCTTCATCGCGGTAGAGGCCGACAAACCCTACGCGAGCGGAAGGGATCAGTTCCAACACCCCGTCAAGCAACCCGTTGCCTGCGCGCAGGATCGAGATCAGCGCGAGCTTCTTGCCATCCAGCGTCGGCGCATCCATCACCTGCATCGGTGTTTCGATCTGCTTGGTGGTCATCGGCAGGCCGCGCGTCACCTCATAGGCCAAGAGCTGGCTGATCTCGCGCAGCAACTGGCGGAAAACGGCGGTCGGCGTGCCCCTGTCGCGCATGATCGTCAGCTTGTGTTGCACCAGCGGATGGTCAACAACGGTCAGATGGTCGGTCATGGGGCACCTCTTTTTGAACCTGCTTCCGTTTAGACCCGAAGGCTGTCGGGCTGCAAGCAGGCGAGGCAAAATTGCTGGCCCGATCCCGCATCAGATCAGGTGGCAGGCACCGGCACACCCAGATGCTGCGCAACAAGGGTGGCGACGTCGCTGAACCCGATGTGCCCCAGAGCCTCGGTCCCCATGCCGGCGATCAGCACCGGTACCCGTTCGCGGGTGTGATCCGTGCCAACCCAGGTGGGATCGTTTCCATGATCCGCCGTGAAAACCATGATGTCCCCCTCCCGCAACTGGCCCAGCAGCTTGCCGACCTCGGCATCGAACCACTCCAGTGCCCGCGCGTACCCGGATACATCGCGCCGATGTCCATAGAGGCTGTCGAACTCGACAAAATTGGCAAAGACAAGGCTGCCCGGCTCCGCCGTCGCCATCAGACCGGCAAGATGCTGCATCAGCGCCTTGTCCGGCCCTTTCCGCACGCGGTCGATGCCCTGCATCGAAAAGATATCGCCGATCTTGCCGACGCCATAGACCTTGTGCCCAGCGTCCTGCACCCAATTGGTCAGCACGGGTTTCGGAGGTGCGATTGCAAAATCACGCCGGTTTGCAGTGCGGCGAAACCCGGTTTGCGGACTGCCAACGAAGGGGCGCGAAATCACGCGGCCCACGCGCATCTCATGTAGCGTCGGTGCGAGCGCTTCGCAGAGCGTCAGCAGCTTGTCCAACCCGAAGGCCTCTTCATGGGCTGCGATCTGGAACACGGAGTCCGCGGAGGTGTAGCAAATCGGGCGGCCCGTCTTGATATGCTCCGCGCCGTGTATCTCGATGATGGCGGTGCCCGATGCATGGCAATTGCCCAAAATACCATCTGCCTCGGCCAGCGCGATGGTCCTTTCGACCAGATCCGCCGGAAACGCAGGCTCTTTATCCGGGAAATAGTGCCAGTCCCAAGGCACCGGCACACCGGCCAGTTCCCAATGGCCGGACGGTGTGTCCTTGCCCTTCGAGACTTCGGTTGCGACCCCCCAGGTTCCCGTGGGCTCCTGCCCAAGACCCAAGGCGATCTGCCCGCTGGCCAGTTGTACGGCCCGCCCCAGGCCCAAGGCGTCCAGATTGCGCATCCGCAAGGGGCCAAGGCGCCCCTCGGCTGCCGCGCCCTGCGCACAGGCGCGCGCGATGTGGGCAACCGTATTTGCGCCCTCATCCGGAACGACGCCGTTGTAATAGAGCGCCGCGTCAGGCGCCCCACCGATCCCAACGGAATCCATCACAATCAGGAATGCGCGTGCCATCAACCTACTCTCTCTTTGATCAACGGCAGGGCCGCTGCGGCGGATGGGCCGATCATGATCGCCGCCCGCACCGCCGCCGCCGCCCTGTCCGCCGCATCAGGCCGTGCCGCGTGGACAACCGCCAATGGCTGGCCCTGCGCAATCTTGTCGCCCAGGCGCACCACCTGCCCCAAACCGACAGCAGGGTCAATCGTGTCGCTTTCCACCACGCGTCCGCCGCCCAGATCGACCACAACCATGCCCAATGCTTCGCCGTCTATGGCCGTGACATAGCCCGATGCGGGGGCTTTGACCTCGCGGATCACCGTCGCTTCGGGCAGGAAACGCGCCCAGTTCTCGACAAATCGAACAGGCCCGCCCATGGCCGCAATCATCCGCCCAAAGCGCTCTGCCGCGCGCCCGTCCTGCAACGCCGCCGTGATAGCATCCGTGCCCGCCTGCACGTCCTTTGCCAGCCCGGCATTGGCCAGCAAAACACCGCCAAGTGCTGCGGAAATCTCCACGAGGGGGCCGCTTGGGTCGACGGTCAGAACCCGCATCACCTCCGCCACTTCCAGCGCGTTGCCAAGGCTCGCAGCCAGCGGTTGGTTCATGTCGCTGATGACAGCCGTGGTCTTGCATCCGGCGGCATTGGCGGTTTCCACCAGCGCATTTGCAAGCGCACGGGCCGCGTCCATGTCCTTCATGAAGGCGCCGCTGCCGGTTTTCACATCCAGCACAAGACCTTCCAACCCGCCTGCCAGTTTTTTGGAGAGGATGGACGCAGTGATCAGATCAAGGCTGTCCACGGTCGATGTGACATCCCGCACCGCATAAAGCCGCTTGTCTGCGGGCGCGATATCCGCGCTGGCCCCGACGATCGCGCATCCGGCCTCGCCGACGACATCCCGAAAGCGCGCCTCGTCCAGTTGCGTGGTGACGCCGGGGATCGCGTCGAGTTTATCCAGCGTTCCGCCGGTGTGGCCCAGACCCCGGCCCGAGATCATCGGCACAAAGGCGCCACAGGCGGCCAGCGCGGGCGCCAGAACCAGGGACACGCAGTCCCCGACACCGCCGGTGGAGTGTTTATCGACCACCGGCCCGTCGAGTTGCCACGCCAGCACGCGCCCACTGTCGCGCATGGCCAATGTCAACGCGACCCGCGCCGCGTCACTGAGCCCACGCACGCAAACACCCATGGCAAAGGCCCCGGCCTGCGCGTCACTCACCGATCCATCGGCCAGACCATCAGCGAGCCAGACCAGGTGTTCCTTCTGCAAGGCCTCGCCATGCCGCAATCGGGTCAGGATGTTGCGCGCGGTCAGCAGGCTCATGTCTCCATATGCGCCGCGTTGAACACGCCCGGCAAAAGCTCTGCAACCGTCGTGACCTGCTCCACGCCGCTGGTGGTCGCCATGGTGACGCGGGTGGTGCCCTGAGCGAATTCCGCCAGTTTCTGACGGCAGCCGCCACAGGGGGTCACGGGCATCGGCGATCCCGCAATCACATAGGCTTCGGTCAGCGCCGTCTCGCCCGCAGCAACCATTGCAGCAATGGCGCCAGCCTCCGCACAGGTCCCTTCGGGATAGGCGACATTCTCCACATTGCAGCCGACGTAAATGGTGCCCGACTGCGCCCGGATCGCCGCACCGACCTTGAAATTCGAGTAAGGCGCATGCGCGTTCTCGCGCACCGCGTTTGCTGCCTCTTTGAGGGACATCGACAAAGCTCTCCTCACCATCGTTCGGCCCGCAGGGTGTCCTCAGTTGCACAGGTTTGCAAGGGCTCAGCGTGGTTTTCTATGCTATCCCACCGTCGTCCGAAACACGCCCGGCAGGGAGACTTCGAGCAGTTCCACGTCGTCGGAGGGGTCGGCATAGCGTGTTTTCATCCCCGGCGGGATCACGAATGCATCACCTGCTTCCAGCGCGTGAGGCGCGCGCCCGTCACCTTCCAGCACCATGCGCCCCTCCATGACAAAGGTGAAAAGGATATCGCTATCGTGCCGCGTCCACGCGCCGTCACCGCCCGCCTTGCGCACCACATGTACCCCGGCGACGTTTTCCGTGTGCTCGGCGATGGTCGTGTCCCGGCTCTGGAAGCCCGGCACGCGGAACGGCTGCCACCGGGCATGCTCCGCCTTGTGGTGCACAAACCGCTGACCCTGAAACACCCGGTCCGGGTTCGCAGGCCCGTTCGGCAACTCCATCTCGTGATCAATGGTCGTGACATGTTCGGCTGGTACCCCGATCTCGATGACCTCGATGTTGTCGGAGGCATAAAGCACCCGGTGGCGGATTTCCGGTGGTTGGATCACGCAATTGCCCGCATGCAGGCGAAACGGCTCCCCCTGGTCTTCGTAAACCAGATCAACCCAACCCCGGTAACAGAAGATCAGCTGAAACCCGACCGTGTGATAATGCACCATGTCCGGCACCGGTCCACCGTCCGGAATGCGGATGTGGCTGGCGATAATAGACCCGCCGAGCCGGTTGGGGATCAGATCGCGGTAGTGCATACCCGCGCGCCCGATCACCCAGGGCGCCTGATCCGCCAATCGGCGCACGACAAAGCTGTGCACGGTGTCCGGCATCACCAAAGGCTCCTTCAGCGGGCGGATTTCGATGCGCGTGCCATTCGGCGCCGTCAGGTTCGTCCGACCCTCGGCAAAGTCTTTCGGATCATCTGTCAGAATGCGCAACACGCCGGGCGAGACGTCAGCATCCTTTTGCACCCGGACGCGCAGCCCGTGGCCGCAAAAGACGGCGACGGTTGGATCATCTGCCGGATAGATCATCTCCATGCGCATCCCCAACACCTTGGTGAAAAAGGGAATATCCTCGCGCAATTCATGTGTCGGCAGCAATACTTCAGCCCTTGTCTCGCTCATCTCATCCTCACAATCGTCGCGGCAACCTGCGCCCGGTGCCTTGATTTGACAAGCCACCCCACCTTCTTCTGGCCAAAAATATCCGGGGAGCTCGAGGGGCAACGCCCCTCGTTAAATCAGCACCTTGGCCCCTGCGGCCAACTGGTTTAACACTAAACTATCCCGGGGAGAAGGCAGGCAGATCATGAGCGACACCACCAACTTGCGCCAGGCGGCGCTGGACTACCACGAACACCCCAAACCGGGAAAACTCGAAATCCGCGCCACCAAGCCGCTGGCGAACGGTCGCGATCTGGCCCGCGCCTATTCTCCCGGGGTGGCCGAAGCCTGCCTTGAGATCAAGGCCGATCCCTCAACCGCCGCCCGCTACACCGCACGCGGCAATCTGGTGGCGGTGGTCAGCAACGGTACCGCGGTGCTGGGGCTTGGCAACATCGGTGCGCTGGCCTCCAAGCCGGTGATGGAAGGCAAGGCGGTGCTCTTCAAGAAATTCGCCTCCATCGATTGCTTTGATATCGAGGTCGACGAAACAGACCCGGAAAAACTCGCCGATATCGTCTGCGCGCTGGAGCCTTCTTTCGGGGCGATTAATCTCGAAGACATCAAGGCGCCCGACTGTTTCACGGTCGAACGCATTTGCCGCGAACGCATGAACATTCCCGTCTTTCATGACGATCAGCATGGCACCGCCATCGTCGTTGGCGCGGCTGTGAAAAATGCCCTGCATGTATCGGGCAAGTCCTTTGAGGACATCAAGATCGTCTCGACCGGCGGCGGCGCGGCAGGCATCGCCTGCCTGAACATGCTGCTGAAACTTGGCGTGAAACGTGAAAACATCTGGCTCTGCGATATCCACGGGCTCGTCTATGACGGGCGCGAGGTGGATATGAATCCCTCCAAGTCTGAATTTGCGCAAAGCTCCGATCTGCGCACCCTAGAAGACGTCATCCCCGGCGCCGATCTCTTTCTGGGTCTCTCCGGGCCGGGCGTGCTGACGCCTGAGATGGTCAAGCAGATGACCGACCGGCCGATCATCTTTGCCCTTGCCAATCCGACGCCGGAAATCCTGCCCGATCTGGCCCGCGAGGTTGCGCCCGATGCGATCATTGCCACGGGCCGAAGCGATTTTCCCAATCAGGTCAACAACGTGCTGTGTTTTCCCTTCATCTTCCGGGGCGCGCTGGATGTAGGCGCCACCACGATCAATGACGAAATGGAACTGGCCTGTATCGACGGGATTGCCGAGCTTGCGCGCGCCACCACCTCTGCCGAGGCCGCCGCTGCTTATCAGGGTGAAGAACTGACCTTCGGGGCCGACTACCTGATCCCCAAGCCCTTCGATCCGCGACTGGTCAGCGTTGTCTCCTCTGCCGTGGCGCGGGCGGCGATGGAAACCGGGGTGGCCACGCGGCCCATCGAAGACCTGGATGCCTACCGGCAGAAACTCGACGGCTCCGTGTTCAAATCCGCCCTGCTGATGCGCCCGGTGTTTCAGGCGGCCCGCAGCACACCGCGCCGCATCGTCTTTGCCGAAGGCGAGGATGAACGCGTGCTGCGCTGCGCCCAGGCGATGCTGGAGGAAACCACCGAACGCCCCATTCTCATCGGGCGCCCGGAGGTCATCGAGACGCGACTGGACCGCGCCGGCCTGACCATCCGGCTGGGCAAGGACGTCGATCTGGTGAACCCCGAAAACGACCCGCGCTACCGGGACTACTGGGAGACCTACCACGAGCTCATGTCCCGGCGCGGTGGCACGCCGGACATCGCCCGCGCGATCATGCGCACCAATACCACCGCCATTGGCGCGGTGATGGTGCACCGCGAAGAGGCCGACAGCCTGATCTGCGGCACCTTCGGCGAGTTCAGCTGGCATCTGAACTACCTGACCCAGATCCTTGGCCGGGACGATCTGCGCCCTGTCGGGGCGCTGTCGATGATGATCCTCGAAGATGGGCCTCTCTTTGTCGCCGACACGCAGGTGCACCTGCATCCTGACCCCGAGCAGATCGCCGAGATCGCCATCGGGGCCGCGCGCCACGTGCGCCGCTTTGGCATCGAGCCGCGGATCGCCTTCTGCTCACAATCGCAATTCGGCAACCGCGGCGACGGCACCGGCGGGCGCCTGCGGGCGGCCATCAGGCTGCTGGATTCCCAAGGTCACGACTTCTGCTACGAAGGCGAGATGAACATCGACACCGCGCTCGATCCGGAGCTGCGCGCGCGCATCCTGCCCGGCAATCGCATGCCGGAGGGGGCAGCCAATGTGTTGGTCTTCGCCCATGCCGATGCGGCCTCGGGCGTGCGTAACATCTTGAAAATGAAAGGCGGCGGGCTCGAGGTTGGACCGATCCTGATGGGCATGGGCAACCGGGCCCATATCGTCTCGCCCTCGATCACGGCGCGGGGATTGCTGAACATGTCGGCAATCGCGGGCACGCCTGTGGCTCACTACGGCTGACCCCTGTCGACGCGGCGGGCTTTCGGAGACAGGTAATTCTGCAAGGAATGCGTCAGCGGGCGTACAGTCGCGCGCTTTTGAAGCGGACCGAAAACTGCACCCAGAGTGATGCACTCTGGGCGCTGGATGTTTGCGCGATCTAAGCCGTGGCGACCATCGGTGGCGACCCGCTCTTGGCCAGAACCTTGCGCTCAAAGAGCCCGCGTGAAAGGCGCGCGCTCTGCGCCAGTCACGTATCCCCACGCTTGGGTCACGAGGACGCGCATGGGTTGAATTCCGACCGCGAAGTCACATCTCATTTTCACGTCGGTGCAGAAAGTGCCGGTATTTTAGTTCAGAAGGAAATTATCCGGTGTCTCGCAAATTGCGTTTTTCACCCGCCCTCTCCGTGCTCGCCGTTGGGGCCTGTGCCACCGTTGCCGAAGAGCGGCTCAGCTCGATTGTCGTTGACGACGAGAGCTATGTCCTGCGCACCCGGGTGATCGAAACCGAAAACGGCTCCTTCGAAACGACAAGCGCCCGTGTCCGAGGCAAGTATTTCATCTGCAAGATCGACAGCCCCGGCGACTGCGAAGCTGCCGTGCGGCGCGGCAAGGAATCCAATATCTTCGACCGGGACTAATTCTGATCCCAACCGGCGGGCCATCGTGCCACGCGCCTGTCACGCGCGATCACTAGCCTTCCAGATCCTGCAACAATTCGCGCAGCGGCGCGCGCATCTTCCTAGATCGATACGGTAAGGCCCGGCATCCCCCAGAGGCCGCGCCGCCATTGATACAGGAGAATTCCATGAAACACTTCCCCTTACCCGCTGTCATCCTCGGTGCGGCAGTCGCGCTCAGCGCCTCGACCGCCTTTGCGGCCACACAATCCAGCACGGTGACCGTTCACGGTCGTGACTATGAAACCATCATTCGCGAATTCCAGCAGCGCGGCGGCACCGTGCTGACCGGCGAGGTGCGCGTCTATAATCGCAGCTGGGGGTGCAACCCGCTCGCGCCCGGCGATTGTGAAGATGTGGTGCAGCGCGTCCTCAACGCCGACTCGATCAGCACCAATGGCGGGGTCAACGCCAGCCCGATCCGTGAAATAATCGGAAAGCGTTAGCCCTCACATACTTGCTCTCCCCCGCACCTTGGGCGTAACCATGGCGCCGATACGGTTCAGGGGGAGACTAATCGATGACATACCGCGCCACCTATGACGCCAGCATGGCAGATCCCGAAGGTTTCTGGATGCAGGCGGCGGATGCCATTGACTGGATGAAACCGCCCAGCAAAGCCTTGTTTGATCGCGGAGACCATCTTTATGAATGGTTCGCCGACGGGATGACCAATGGCTGCTACAACGCGGTGGACCGCCATGTCGAAAACGGCCGTGGCGATCAACCCGCAATCATCCACGACAGCCCGATCACCGGCACGAAATCCACCCTCACCTACGCGGAGCTGCAGACCCGTGTCGCATCCCTGGCCGGTGCGCTGGCGGCCCAGGGCGTGACCAAAGGCGACCGCGTCATCATCTACATGCCGATGGTGCCCGAGGCATTGGAGGCGATGCTGGCCTGCGCGCGCATCGGTGCCATCCATTCGGTGGTTTTCGGCGGGTTTGCGGCAAACGAACTGGCCGTGCGGATCGACGATTGCCAGCCCAAGGCCATCCTCGCCGCCTCCTGCGGGTTGGAGCCGGGGCGTGTGATCCACTACAAACCCCTGCTGGACGGCGCGATCGAGATCGCCGCGCACAAGCCGGACGTCTGCCTTATCCTGCAACGGGAGCAGGAACGCGCCACGCTGATCGAGGGGCGTGATCTTGACTGGCATGCCGCGCAGAACGGCGTTGCGCCCGCCGATTGCGTCCCGGTGGAGGGCAACCATCCCGCCTATATCCTCTACACCTCCGGCACGACCGGCGCGCCCAAGGGCGTGGTGCGGGCCACCGGCGGGCATCTGGTGGCACTGCACTGGACGATGAAGAATATCTACAACGTCGACCCGGGCGATGTGTTCTGGGCCGCCTCCGATGTGGGCTGGGTCGTGGGCCACAGCTACATCTGCTACGGCCCCCTGATCCACGGCAACACCACCATCGTCTTTGAGGGCAAGCCCGTGGGCACACCGGATGCGGGCACCTTCTGGCGCGTGATCGAAGAGCACAAGGTGCGCAGCTTTTTCACCGCCCCCACGGCCATTCGCGCCGTGAAACGCGAAGACCCCAAGGGCGAATACAAGGCGAAATACGACCTCTCGGGCCTGCGTGCGCTCTATCTTGCGGGGGAACGTGCCGATCCCGATACCATCGAATGGGCGCAGGACCTGCTGGGTGTCCCGGTTTACGATCACTGGTGGCAGACGGAAACCGGCTATACCATCGCGGGCAATCCCGCAGGGCTGGAGGCATTGCCTGTCAAGGTGGGCTCTCCCACGGTCGCCATGCCGGGCTATGACGTGCAAATCCTTGACGAAGCCGGACATCCGCAAGAACCAGGCGAGCTTGGCGCCATCGCAATCAAGCTGCCGCTGCCCCCCGGCACGCTGCCCACGCTCTGGAACGCGACGGACCGGTTCCGCAAAAGCTATCTGACCACCTTCCCCGGCTACTATGAAACCGGCGACGCGGGCATGATGGACGCGGATGGTTATCTCTACATCATGGCGCGCACCGATGACGTGATCAATGTCGCGGGCCACCGGCTCAGCACTGGCGCGATGGAAGAAGTCCTTGCAGGGCACCCGGATGTGGCGGAATGTGCCGTGGTCGGCGTCTCCGATCCTCTCAAGGGGCAATCACCCTTGGGTCTGTTGTGCCTGACCAACGGCGTGAACCGCCCGCACGGTGAGATCACGGGCGAATGCGTCAAACTGGTACGCGAAAAGATCGGCCCGGTGGCTGCTTTCAAGAACGCCCTGGTCGTGGACCGCCTGCCCAAGACACGGTCCGGCAAGATCCTGCGGGCCACGGTTGTGAAAATCGCGGACAATCAAGAGTTCAAGATGCCCGCGACAATCGATGATCCGGCCATTCTGGATGAAATCCGCACGGCCCTGCAGACCATCGGATATGCCAAGGGATAATGCCGACGCCACCAGGCCCGCTGGCCGAGGACACAGATCAATCGTGAAAAGGACCCCCACATGTCAAAGACCTCCGTCAGGCTGGGCGTCGATATCGGCGGGACTTTTACGGATGTGGTGCTGGAAGTCGCGGATCAGTCCTTTTCCACCAAGGTCCTGACAACTTATGCCGCCCCCGAAAACGCGATTATCGCGGGCATGCATCAGGTCTGTGCCAAGGCGGGCATCTCCCCCGACCAGATCGATCAGATCATCCACGGCACCACGCTGGCCACCAATGCGCTGATCGAAAGGCGTGGGGCAAAGACCGCGCTGATCACCACCGAAGGGTTCCGCGATGTCATTGAAATGCGCACCGAATCCCGGTTCGAGCAATATGACCTAAACCTCACGCTGCCTGAACCGCTGCTGCCACGCCAGCGCCGCTATACGCTGTTGGAACGGGTGGATGCGCGTGGCGGCGTGCTGATCCCGCTGGACCGATCCCAGGTGGAAACCCTGGCGGATCAGATCGGTGAGGCGGGCTATGACAGCGTTGCTGTGGGCCTGATCCATTCCTATCTCAACGACGCCCACGAACGTATGATCCGCGAGGTTCTGGCCGAAAAACTGCCCGACGTAATGGTGTCGCTCTCCTGCGAAGTCAGCCCGCAGATGCGGGAGTACGAGCGTTTCAACACCACCGTCGCCAATGCCTATATCAAGCCGCTGATGAAATCCTACCTTGGCCGTCTCAAAGGCCGCCTGCGCGATGAAGGCGCAGATTGTGATGTCTTTTTGATGCATTCGGGCGGCGGCATCATCTCGCTGGAAAGTGCGGCTGAATTTCCGGTGCGGCTGGTGGAATCCGGGCCGGCAGGTGGTGCTGTCTTTGCCGCCCATATCGCCGCGCGCTACGGGCTTGAGAAGGTGCTGAGCTTTGACATGGGCGGAACAACCGCCAAGATTTGCCTGATCAAGAACCAGACCCCGAAAACCTCGCGCGTCTTTGAGGTGGCCCGCACCTACCGGTTCAAGAAAGGCTCCGGCATGCCGATTTCCATCCCGGTGATCGACATGGTGGAGATCGGCGCGGGCGGCGGTTCCCTTGCGCATGTGGATGCGCTGCGCCAAATCCGTGTCGGCCCCGAAAGCGCGGGGTCGGAACCGGGCCCGGCCTGTTACGGGCGCGGCGGTGAGAAACCTGCGGTGACGGATGCCGATCTGGTGTTGGGCAGGCTCGACCCGGACACATTCGCCGGAGGCGCGATCCAGCTTCACGCCGACCGCGCCGAAGCGGCCTTGCGCACCCATCTTGGCGCGGACCTTGAAATGGATGCCCCCACCGCCGCCTTCGGGCTGGCCGAAGTGGTCGATGAAAACATGGCCAACGCCGCCCGCGTGCATGCGGTGGAAAACGGCGAGGATCTCAGCGAATACACCATGATCGCCTTTGGCGGCGCGGCCCCTTTGCACGCAGGCAGGCTCTGCGAAAAGCTGGGCGTAGATCGGTTGCTGGTTCCGCCCGGGGCGGGTGTCGGCTCCGCCATCGGCTTCCTGCGCGCGCCCTTCAGCTTCGAGGCGAACCGTTCCGTCTATATGAAACTCTCGGATTTCGACGCCGCCAAAATCAAGGGGCTGCTGTCTGACCTCAAGGCTGAGTCCGAAGGGTTTGTGCGCAGCTGCGATGCCCGGAGCGACATTCTTTGCGAATTCAAGGTCTACATGCGCTACACAGGCCAAGGCTGGGAAATCCCCATCGTTCTCAGCGCCGCACAGGCCATGGCCCCGGAGGCGGAAACCTTCAAGACACTGTTTGAGCAGGACTATACCAAGCTTTTTGGCCGCACCGTCGCAGGCCTCGACATCGAAATCACCGTCTGGTCGGTGAATGCCACAACACCGCCCGACCCTGTTCTACGCGAAGAGACCACATCCGGCACCCTGCAAGCGCCTGTCGACGCGGAGCGCCAGATGTTTGATCCGGCACAGGCTGCCTTCTTGACCACGTCGGTGGTTCAGCGTGCCGCAATGACCGTGGGCGCAGAGGTTGCAGGCCCCGCCGCCATCACCGAAGACGAGACCACCATCATCGTGCCCGAAAGCCGGCGCGCGATCCGCCAGCCTGACGGCTGCATTGACGTGATCCGGAAAGGATGAACGCATGACACAGCCTTCGAATGTCGCCTATCAGGTCATGTGGAACCGGTTGATTTCGGCGGTGGAGGAACAGGCGCAGGCTTTGGTACGCACGGCCTTTTCCACTTCTGTGCGCGAGGCCGGTGATCTCTCTGCCGGGGTCTATGACACGCAGGGCCGGATGCTGGCGCAGGCCGTCACCGGCACCCCCGGCCATGTGAACGCCATGGCCGACGCGGTGGCGCATTTCATCCGGCGCATCGGGCGGCAGAATATTTTCCCAGGCGATGTCTATATCACCAATGACCCCTGGGAGGGCACCGGGCACCTGCATGACATCACCATGGTCACCCCCTCCTTTCACAACGACGTGCTGGTGGGTTTCTTTGCCTGCACCGCCCACGTGGTGGATATCGGCGGGCGCGGCTTTGGCGCAGATGCCAACAGCGTCTACGAGGAAGGTCTCTATCTGCCGATTATGAAATTCGCCGAAAGGGGCACCGTGGACGAGACCATGATCCGCATCATTCGCGGCAATGTGCGCGAGCCCGATCAGCTGGTTGGTGACATCTACGCGCTGGCCAGTTGCAACGAGATCGGGCACCGCCGCCTGACGGCGATGATGGCGGAGTTTGGCCTCGACAATCTGGATGGCATCGCCGGGTACATTCTGGAGAACTCCCGCCGCGCGACGCTGGAACGCATCAACGCCCTGCCCCATGCCGAGGCCAGCGGCGAAATGACGGTAGACGGGTTTGACACGCCGATCACACTGCGCGTTCAGCTGAGCATCGAGAAAGACCGCATCCTGTCGGATTTCGACGGCACCACAGGCCTCGACAAGAAAGGCATCAACTGCCCGCTGGTCTATACCAAGGCCTATGCCTGCTACGCGCTGAAATGTGCCATCGCGCCGGAAATTCCCAACAACGCGGCCTCGCTTGCGCCCTTTGAGGTCACCGCACCGGAAAACAGCATCGTGCATGCGCTGCACCCCGCGCCCGTCGCCCTGCGCCATATCGTGGGGCATTTCGTGCCGGATGTGGTCTATGCAGCACTTGACCAGATCCTGCCCGGCGTGGTGCCCGCCGAAGGGGCCGGGTGCCTGTGCAACTTTCAGGTCTCCCTGCGCCCGCGCAGCGATGCGCCTGCCCCGGCGGATGCCGTCCGCTCCGAAGTGCTGACGTTCAATTCGGGCGGGTCCGGCGCGCGGCCAGCGCATGACGGGCTGAACGCGACCGCCTTTCCCTCGGGCGTGATGACCATGCCGATCGAGGCCACGGAACACGCGGGGCCGGTGATCATCTGGCGCAAGGAGTTGCGCCCCGATTCAGGCGGCCTTGGCACCTATCGCGGCGGGCTTGGTCAGGTGATGGAGGTCGGCGCGCGTGACGGACACGAGTTCGACATCTCAGCCATGTTCGACCGCGTGGATCACCCCGCCCGCGGCAGACGCGGTGGCACGGCAGGTGCCCCGACGACCATTGCGCAGGATGACGGCACGCCCATGCGCGGCAAGGGCAAACAATTCATACCCCACGACCGCCGCGTGCAAATGGCGTTTCCGGGCGGCGCGGGCTATGGCGACCCACAGGCGCGGGACAAATCGCTGGTCCGCCGGGATCTGCTGCGCGGCTATATCTCGCCCGAAACGGCGCGAGATGCCTACGGTATGAGCGAGGCCGACATCGCAAGGATCGAAACCGCGCGCAAAAGCGGTGACGAGCGCTAGAGCCCACAAAGCTCATCAACGAGCGGGCAAAAGCGACGGCAGAAACGAAAGGGGCTCTGGCAACGGCGAGCGGCAGCGGCATGCCCGGCAGAACATCCGGGTGGATGGCGGCGTTACCCGCTCCGTCTGATACCGGATGTAAAAAGGCGACCCCCTTATGGGAGCCGCCCTTTAAAAAATCAGTCGCGACGAGGTAAATTACGCGGCTGACTTATGCTCTGCGATGAAGGCGTCGATCTGGCGCTCGGCTTCATCCTTGGCCACGCCGTAGCGCTCCTGAATGAGCCCGGCAAGGCGCGTGCGGTCGCCCTCGGCCTGATCGATCTCATCGTCGGTCAACTCGCCCCACTTGGACTGAACCTGACCCTTCATCTGTTTCCAGTTGCCTTTGATAATGTCCCAGTTCATTGGTCTCTCCTTTATCTGTCGAAATCGTTGAACCAAGCACATGCGCATCACATGCTCTTGCCAAGCCAACACACGTCTTTGCAATTGGTTCCCCAAAAAAGTGATCGATGTGGTGGATTTCCGCCGTTGATCGAAAAAGAGCCTGCTCGTAGGCTTCCGGCACAAGAACCGGAGGAATTGCCGCATGCGCCTAATGTTATCCCTGCTCTTATCCAGCCTCGCACTGCCCGGTTGGGCCGCGGAGGGCACCCGCATTCAGGTAACCGGAGAGATCATAGACACCTGGTGCTATTATTCCGGCGTGATGGGCGGGCCTGACGCGGTTGTGGGGTCGGCGCATCATACCTGCGCGCTGTGGTGTTCGGCTGGGGGTATCCCCGTGGGTCTGCTGGCCGAGGATGGCACTGTCTATACGGTTTTGAAGATTGCACAGGATGCAGGATCGGCGAGTGGTGACACCCAGCTCAGCCTTGCGGCCCACACGGTGACAGCCGACGGGATGCTCTATGAACGCGACGGGTTGAAGTATCTCGTCGTCAGCGAGGTGGTCAGCGATATGGATATCGTGAACCCGACCCACGAAGATTACGGCACCGTGCCGCCCTTCTCATTCCCGGAGCCGAAGTGATGCGCAACCTGATTTTAATTTTCGCCCTGACCGCCAGCCCGCTGACGGCGCAGAATTTCTCCGAAGGATCGGAGGCCAAGACCTGGAACCTCTATGCCGAAGTGCCCGCCCGGTTCGAGGCCAAGGTGGTGGATGTGCTCTGTGAATTGACCGGCGATTGCACGGATGACTGCGGTGCGGGGGCGCGCCAACTGGGGCTTGTGCGGTCCGTTGACAATGTCATGGTTCTGCCCATGAAGAACTCGCAGCCCGCGTTCACAGGTGCCGCCGAAGAGCTGGCCCCGTTCTGCAATCAGGTGATAGAGGTCGATGGCCTGATGATCGAGGATGAGGATCTGGGCGCCAGCAACATCTATCTGGTGCAGCGCATCAAAGCCGGGGATGCCGATTGGATCAAGGCCAACACCTGGACCAAGAAATGGGCTCAGAAATATCCTGAAGCCAAGGGCAAGGGCCCCTGGTTCCGCCGCGATCCTCGGGTGAAGGATGTGATCGCCTCCGAGGGGTATCTGGGCCTGGGTCTTGAGGCGGATGACACCTACGCCGAAGAAAACTTCTGATGCGCGCGGCGTTTTGGGTCACGACCTGCCTGGCCACCGGCGCCATGGCAGAGGCCCCACCGCTGCCGTTTGACCTCGGCGGGCCATTTGCGCTGACCAATCAATATGGCGAGACCCGGACGCAGGCCGACCCGGACGGACGCGCGCAGCTGTTGTTTTTCGGATATGCCAATTGCCTGAACATCTGCTCCGCGGCACTGCCGCTGATGGCCGATGTGGTGGACGCGCTGGCCGATGAGGGGTTTGCTGTGACCCCGGTGATGATCACCGTCGCCCCGGATCAGGATCAGGTGGAGACGATGGGCGCGCCGCTGGCCGAAATCCATCAGGACTTTATCGGGCTGACGGGCGATAAGATGGCGCTACAGACGGCCTATGATGCGTTTTCCGTAGAGGTCGAGCCGCTGTTTCAGGACCCCGAATATGGCTGGATCTATGCGCACGGCAGCTTTGTGCATTTGCTGGATGGATCCGGGGAGCTGTTGACCCTTCTGCCGCCCATTCTGGATGCCGCGCGCACCACCGACATTATACGCGGGTATCTGCCCCCCCGCGGGTAAGGGGGCCAGCCCCCGCCTGAGCCTTTGGCTCAGTCTCCCCCGGGATATTTCTTGCCAGAAGAAGCCGGTGTTTCCTCTGGCCCTGGCTGCAAGCCGTAGGGCGCGGCGATGTCCCAGACATGTTCGGGTACCATGTTTTTCATCTTGGCAGGCGCTTCGCGGCGCAGGTGCAGGATAGTTTCCGCCGCTTTCATCTCCACCCGTGCGCGGGCAAACTCGAGCCCTCTGGGTCCGATGCGCGGTTGCAGCCAGCTGACGATGGGGCGTAGCCAATTTGGCATCCGCCGCAGTGGCAGACCGCCGGCGGCACGTTCGGTGTTGGAGACAAATCCCTTTACCGCGCTTGCTCTTTTTCCTGCGCTGCCCGGGGTGCTGAGGCGGATCTGATCGCCAAGACTGTCGAGCATTTCCGCGCCACGGGCGTTGCGCACGAGCAGCCATTGCGCGCCCTGCCCGCCCATGTAGCCCACGGTGATGTCGGCAAGACTGTTGGTGTAGTCCACGCAAGTGCGACAGGTCAGCGGAAAGAAATCTGCAGGCAGATCCGAGATCGGCAGGGAGAGAAACGGGATCAGCCGTTGGCGCCCGTCCGCATAGCGCAGTTCCACTTTGAAATCAGCGCGGAACTCCAGATAGGTGATGCTGGCGGGGTCTTCATCCAGCAAGCTGAGAAAATGGTGAAAATTCTCGGTGGTTGTGTTGTCGGAGCAGGGCGTACCAATGACGTAGAGCCGGTCCAGTCCCAATTCCTCCTCCAGACAGCGGAGCGCGTAGATCTGACAAGGGATGCCGATCACCGCCAGCCGCTTGAACCCCAGGTCCTGCGCGGTCTCCAGCAAAGCCAGCAACGGCGCGTACCCCATGCGTATGCCCCGCGCTTCTGCCATATCCTGCGGGTCCGTGATCAGGGCAGGTTTCGGACGCCAGACATCCGCCGGGTCCGGCACCATGGTCAGCACCGCCTGCACCTGATCGCGCTCCAGCAAGGCGGCGGCCAGTGACGTGGTGATCCCCGTCCACTGCGCCCCTGCCTTTGGCGATGCCATCTCCGCGCGGCACATTGCCTGGAAGGGACCAAAGAAGTGTTCATCCCCGTCTTGCCGGGAGCGCCCGTGCACCTGCCGTTCCAGCCCGGGGTAGTCCGGCGCGATGAACTGGCAGGCCCGCCCGCAGGCCTTGTCATTCTGCATGCGGGAAACGCCGCAATCGGTACAGAGCCCGCGGGGGGCCGCCGGACCGATCTGCGGCGTCAGCGTCACGTGAATTGCTCGTTGATCAGCCGTTCTTCCAGCCCGTGGCCGGGATCAAAGAGGATGCGGTGCACGACGCTTGGTTCAGAGCGGATTTCAACGCTCACCACACCCATGACGGAATTGGCATCGGCCTCTGCCATCACCGGGCGTTTTTCGGGCTCAAGCACGTCGATCTGGACCACTGCCTTTTTCGGCAGAAGCGCCCCGCGCCAGCGCCGGGGGCGGAAGGCGCTCATGGCGGTCAGGGCCAAGACCTCGGAGCCGATGGGGATGATCGGCCCATGGGCGGAGTAGTTATAGGCGGTGGACCCGGCGGGCGTGCTGACCAGCGCGCCGTCGCAGACCAGTTCCGCCATGCGCAGCCGCCCGTCAACGGTGATCTTCAGCTTGGCCGCCTGGGGCCCGGCCCGCAGGAGAGATACCTCGTTGATGGCCAGCGCCTTTGCGGTGCTGCCGTCGGCCTTGGTCGCCGTCATGCTCAGCGGGTTCAGGTCCGCCTCCTCCGCCGCGACCAGCCGGTCCTGCAGATCGATCTCCGAATAGGCATTCATCAGAAACCCGATGGTGCCGCGATTCATACCGTAAACGGGGGCCGCGAGATGTTGCATGTCGTGCAGTGTCTGCAGCATGAACCCATCCCCGCCCAGTGCGACGATCACGTCCGCCTCCTCCGGTTTGGCATTGCCATACCGGGTTATCAGCGCGGCCCGCGCGGTTTGCGCGACTTCTGCACGGCTGGCCGTGAAGGCGATCTTTTGGGACATCTTGTTTCCGATCCGGGACTTTGTGATCCGAAACAAGCACATATCCGCTGCGGAGGCCAGTATTGCGCTGAGATGCCACGGCATGCCGGATTGCGTGAATGCAACGCAGGCCTTATGAACGCCGCACAGAGCCTGACAAAGGTCGCATTACACTCTTTTCCGTCTTGCAGGTTTCCGATAGGAAACTGCATCTTTGCTCATTTATCAGGGAAACCGCTCATGAACGCTCCGCACCGCGCCCCCGGATTTTTCACCAAGTCGCTGGCCGACAGCGATCCGGAAATCTTTGCCTCGATCACTGATGAGCTGGGCCGCCAGCGCGACGAGATCGAACTGATCGCATCTGAAAACATCGTCTCTGCCGCCGTGCTCGAAGCGCAGGGTAGCGTCATGACCAACAAATATGCCGAAGGCTATCCGGGGCGGCGCTATTATGGCGGCTGCCAGTTTGTCGACGTGGCCGAAGATCTGGCAATCGAGCGGGCCTGCAAGCTCTTTGATTGCGGGTTTGCCAATGTGCAACCCAACTCCGGCTCACAGGCCAATCAGGGGGTTTTTCAGGCCCTGCTGCAGCCGGGCGACACCATCCTCGGCATGTCGCTGGATGCGGGCGGTCACCTGACCCACGGCGCAAAACCCAACCAGTCTGGCAAGTGGTTCAATGCGGTGCAATACGGCGTGCGCAAGGAAGACAATCTGCTGGACTACGATCAGGTTGAGGCGCTGGCGAAAGAGCATCAACCCAAGATGATCATCGCAGGGGGATCGGCCATTCCGCGTCAGATCGACTTTGCTCGCATGCGCGAGATCGCCGATATGGTGGGCGCTTATCTGCACGTGGACATGGCGCATTTCGCCGGCCTTGTGGCGGCGGGAGAGCACCCGTCGCCTTTCCCGCACGCACATGTGGCCACCACGACCACACATAAAACCCTGCGCGGTCCGCGGGGAGGCATGATCCTGACCAACGATGAAGCGCTGGCGAAGAAGTTCAACTCGGCGATTTTCCCGGGCATTCAGGGCGGCCCGCTCATGCACGTGATTGCGGGCAAGGCCGTGGCCTTCGGCGAAGCGCTGCGTCCCGAGTTCAAGGATTACATCAAACAGGTGATCGCAAACGCTCAGGCGCTGTCGGATCAGCTGATCAAAGGTGGGCTCGACACGGTGACCCATGGCACCGATACGCATGTGCTGCTGGTCGATCTGCGCCCGAAAGGCGTGAAAGGCAATGCGACCGAGAAGGCTCTGGGCCGCGCGCATATCACCTGCAACAAGAACGGCGTGCCCTTCGATCCGGAAAAACCAACGGTGACATCGGGCATTCGTCTCGGCTCTCCTGCGGGCACGACACGCGGCTTTGGCGAGCCGGAGTTCCGACAGATCGCGGATTGGATCATCGAAGTGGTTGATGGGCTTGCCGCCAACGGCGAAGAGGGCAATGCCGCAGTAGAGGAAAAGGTGAAGGCGGAGGTCGCCGAGCTTTGCGCACGCTTCCCGCTCTACCCCAACCTCTGAGCGTAAAAGCCAAGGTGGCCTGAAGCCCACCTTACCTGCTTTAAGCACCGGTCGCTTTTGAGCGCAATCTTTGTAATTGACAGGTAGGGTGGGCTTCAGGCCACCTTACCCAGGGCGCTGGAAGGAGAAAGCAGATGCGCATTACCAGAGCAGGTAGCCAAGCCTCGAGCAAAGGCGCCGCGGAATACTTCACCGGTGCCGTGCGCATCGATCCGGTGATTGCAACCGATCCGCCTGCCCGGCTGACAGGCAACCATGTCACGTTCGAACCCGGTGCACGCACGGCGTGGCACACGCATCCGCTTGGTCAGACACTGATGATTACGTCGGGGCTGGGGCGTGCGCAGACCCAGGGGGGTCCGATACGGACCTTGCGCCCTGGCGACGTGGTCTGGTTTGCACCTGACGAGAAGCACTGGCATGGCGCGGCGCCCGAAACAGCCATGACACATCTGGCATTTCAGGAAGCCCTGGACGGGAAAGCCGTCGTCTGGCTCGAACAGGTCAGCGACGAAGACTACGCTCAACCCCCGGCCGAGGGCTGAAAACCCGCGACGGAAATCGGCACGTGCTCCGTATCACTCCTATCCAACAGATAGGAGAACCCTCATGCGCTCCCCATGGCCAGCCCCTCTTGCCCTGACAGCGGCGATTGTCTTTCTGGGCATCCTGGCCTCCACCACATCCGCGCGGGTGGAGATGGAAACATCGGAAGACAAACGCTGTGTTCAAACCGACAGCCTGCCGGACCATGCCACAGGGACCTTTCCCAACAGCGGCAATCCCAACCGGATCAAAGCCCAGTCGATCAGCTTCTGCGTAACCACCAAGCCCGAGCGTGGCACACGCGCCCAACCCGTGCGCGTCACAGGCATTGCCGAAAACGGTGTGATCATCCGGCCCGGTACGGCAGATTACTACGACGCCAGCAGCCCGCGCGGCCATTCCCGGGACCGCAGCTCCGGGTGGAACCTCGACGGGATGGGCGCGCGAGCCCTGTTGGGGCTGGATAACTAGAACGCCCATGTGGGTCCGCGCGGAACCTACCACTATCACGGCGTCGCCCCTGCCCTCGCCGGCGCCAGCGAAGACACACGGATCGGCTGGGCTGCGGATGGGTTTGAAATCCACTACCTCGGGGATCAGGGACGCTCCAGCTATCTGCTGCTGCCTGGTGCACGCGAGACGGCGCCCGGTGGCGCGCATGATGGCACCTATAACGAAGACTGGGCCTACATCGCCGGCGCGGGCAACCTTGATGACTGCAACGGCGGGATGATCGATGGCCGCTACGTCTACGTTGCCACGGACACCTACCCTTTCTTTCCCCGGTGCCTTTACGGGACGGACATCACCCGGATCAGATAGCGCCGCGCAGGCGCCCAATGACCACAAGAGCCGTGAACAACAGGATCAGGTTGAAGGCAATCGCAGCCAGAATCGACAGGATGCGGCCACGTCGGGCCTCTGCCCGGTCGATACCTGCCAAATGCGCCGAAACGTCCGAAAAGGCCTGCACGACCCTTTCATGACCCAACTGCCGCAAAAGCCGCGGATTGCCGCGCAGGGCATCCGCCTCCGCCACCAGCTGTGCCTGCGCCCGGAGGCGACGCGGCAGCCTGTGCCCCGCGCGCTTCACCTGCTGCGCCAAAGACTTGCCCTTGACGCCCAAATGCCGCTCCAGCGCGCTGCTCAATGCCTCTGATTTCGCCTCGATATCGATCATGACCGGACCCTAATCACCAGTGCGCAGGTGGCGCAATAGCACTGGCACCACATCTGCAAATCCGTTAGCCCTAGCTGCATGCTCAGCTATTCCGAATTCGGTGCCCCGGATGCCCCTGCCGTCCTTATCGTACATGGCCTTTATGGCTCAGGTCGCAATTGGGGTGTCATCGCCAAACGTCTCAGCAATGAGCTGCGCGTCATCACCGTGGATCTGCGCAATCACGGTCACAGCGACTGGACCGATACGCACAGCTATCCGGATATGGCGCGGGACCTTGCCGAATTGATCCAGCACATCGGGGCCCCCTGCCACGTTGTCGGCCATTCCATGGGAGGCAAGGCCTCGATGGTCCTGGCCGTGGAGAACCCCGATCTGGTCAGCCGTCTGATCGTGGCCGACATCGCACCGGTTACCTACAGCCACAGCCAGATGCAATTCATCGAAGCAATGCGTCAGGTCGACCTGAGCACCTTGTCCCGCCGCTCGGACGCCGAAACCCAACTGGCAGATCTGGGTGTCGAGCCCGCATTGCAGAGTTTCTTTACCCAATCTCTTGATCTGACCAAAAAACGCTGGCGGTTGAACCTGGATGTGCTGGCGGAGGAGATGGATAAAATCCTGAGCTTTCCAGACCTGAACGGGGCTTTCGACGGTCGGACGCTGTTTCTTTCAGGGGCGGACTCCGACTATGTCACGCCCGAACACCGCCCCAGGATCAAATCGCTCTTTCCCAAAGCGCGGTTTGCCAAACTGCCGGATGCGGGTCATTGGCTGCATGCGGACAAGCCTCGGGAGTTCGAGGCCACCGTACGCGCCTTTCTGCAACATCCCTGAGCGGCGCCCCGTTGCCTGTGCTCTGCATTCACATGCACGTGCTGTCGCAGCCACAGTGCATGACGGCGGTCTCGCGACCGGGCAATAGGCGCGCGTCCCTTTGGGACTGGCTCCTTTGGCATTTTAGCACTCTTCACCGGCTCTTGCTCTCCCGGACCCCGCGTCTATTTGCAGCCTAGCAGGTCCGGGTCTCGCCTGGTCATTTGGGCAAAAGCCATCCTTTCGCGAGCGCCTTTTGCATATCTCACGGCAATGCCCCCGGATTCACCTGGCTCGCTGACATTCGGCCCTTGCGCACGGCCCCTTGATGCCTATAACGCAGGACAATTTGGGCACACCTGCGTGCCCGTCTGCCCAGGGGTCGCGCCATGCCAAAAAGAACCGATATCAAATCGATCATGATCATCGGCGCGGGGCCTATCGTGATCGGGCAGGCCTGCGAATTTGACTACTCCGGCGCGCAAGCCTGCAAGGCGCTGAAGGAGGAAGGCTACCGGGTCATCCTAGTCAATTCCAACCCGGCAACGATCATGACCGATCCGGGGCTGGCGGACGCCACCTACATCGAGCCCATTACGCCCGAGATGGTCGCCAAGATCATCGAAAAGGAACGCCCCGATGCGCTGCTGCCCACCATGGGCGGGCAGACAGGGCTGAACACCTCGCTGGCGCTGGAAGAGATGGGTGTGCTGGATGAATTCAACGTCGAGATGATCGGCGCCAAGCGTGCCGCCATCGAGATGGCCGAAGACCGCAAGCTCTTCCGCGAGGCGATGGACCGGCTGGGCATCGAGAACCCAAAGGCCGCGATTGTGACCGCGCCCAAGGATGCCAACGGCAAGAAGGACCTCGCCGAAGGTGTGCGCCTGGCGCTGGACACGCTGGAAGAGGTCGGCTTGCCCGCAATCATCCGCCCCGCCTTTACCATGGGCGGCACCGGGGGCGGTGTGGCCTACAACCGTGATGACTACGAGGCGATCTGCCGCTCCGGTATGGACGCCTCTCCCGTGGGCCAGATCCTCGTGGACGAGTCGCTGCTCGGCTGGAAGGAATTCGAGATGGAGGTGGTCCGCGACACCGCCGACAACGCCATCATCGTCTGCTCCATCGAAAACGTGGACCCGATGGGCGTGCACACGGGCGATTCCATCACCGTGGCGCCAGCGCTGACGTTGACCGACAAGGAATACCAGATCATGCGCAACCACTCCATCGCGGTGCTGCGCGAGATCGGGGTGGAGACGGGCGGCTCCAACGTGCAATGGGCGGTGAACCCCGCTGATGGCCGCATGGTGGTGATCGAGATGAACCCGCGGGTTTCGCGCTCCTCGGCGCTGGCGTCCAAGGCCACGGGGTTTCCCATCGCCAAGATCGCCGCAAAGCTCGCGGTGGGCTTCACCCTTGATGAGCTCGACAATGACATCACCAAGGTCACGCCCGCGAGCTTCGAGCCGACCATCGACTATGTGGTCACCAAAATCCCGAAGTTCGCCTTCGAGAAATTCCCCGGCTCCACGCCCGACCTCACAACCGCGATGAAATCCGTGGGCGAGGCCATGTCCATCGGGCGGACCATCCACGAGTCCATGCAGAAGGCTCTGGCTAGCATGGAAGAGGGCCTCACCGGCTTCAACGAGATCGACATCCCCGGCGCGCCGGACAAAGCCGCCATCGTGAAAGCCATCAGCCAGCAGACGCCGGACCGGCTGCGCACCATCGCCCAGGCCATGCGCCACGGCATGAGCGATGACGAGATCCATGCCGTGACCATGTTCGACCCGTGGTTCCTCGCCCGCATCCGCGAGATCATCCAAGCCGAAGCGGAAGTGCATATGAACGGGTTGCCCCGCGATGCCACGGCGCTGCGGCAGCTGAAGATGATGGGCTTCACCGACGCCCGCCTGGCTGAGTTGACCGGCCAACAGGAAGCCGATGTGCGCCGCGCCCGCCATGCGGAAGGCGTCACCGCCGTCTTCAAGCGCATCGACACCTGTGCTGCCGAATTCGAAGCCCAGACGCCTTACATGTACTCCACCTACGAAAGCCCGGTCTTCGGCGAGGTGGAATGCGAAGCGCGCCCCTCCGACCGCAAGAAGGTTGTGATCCTCGGCGGCGGCCCGAACCGGATCGGGCAAGGGATCGAGTTCGACTATTGCTGCTGCCACGCCTGCTATGCGCTCACCGACGCGGGCTATGAGACGATCATGGTCAACTGCAACCCCGAGACGGTCAGCACCGATTATGATACCTCCGACCGGCTCTATTTCGAGCCGCTGACCTTCGAGCACGTGATGGAAATTCTTCGGGTGGAGCAGGAGAACGGCACGCTGCACGGCGTGATCGTGCAGTTCGGCGGCCAGACGCCGCTCAAGATCGCGCAGGCCTTGCACGCCGAGGGCATTCCGATCCTCGGCACCACGCCCGATGCCATCGATCTGGCCGAAGACCGCGAGCGTTTCCAGCAGCTCGTGCAATCCCTCGGCCTCAAGCAGCCGAAAAACGGCATCGCCCATTCCGACGCCGAAGCCCTTGAAATAGCATCAGATATCGGCTTCCCGCTGGTGATCCGCCCGTCTTACGTGCTCGGTGGTCGCGCCATGGAGATCGTGCGCGATCAGGCCTCTCTCGAACGCTACATCACCTCCGCCGTGGTGGTCTCGGGCGACAGCCCGGTGCTGCTCGACAGCTACCTCGCGGGCGCGGTGGAGCTGGACGTGGACGCACTCTGCGACGGCACCGACGTACATGTGGCAGGCATCATGCAGCACATCGAAGAGGCGGGCGTCCATTCCGGCGACAGCGCCTGCTCCCTGCCGCCCTACTCCCTGCCGCGCGACATCATCACCCAGATCGAAACCCAGACCCACGCGCTCGCGAAGGCCCTCAACGTGGTCGGCCTGATGAACATCCAGTTTGCGATCAAGGACGGTGAGATCTACCTCATCGAGGTCAACCCCCGCGCCTCGCGCACCGTGCCCTTCGTGGCCAAGGCGACCGATTCAGCGATCGCTTCCATCGCCGCCCGCGTGATGGCCGGCGAACCGCTCAGCACCTTCCCGCAACGCCCACCCTATGACGCGGATGCCGCTTATGAGGCCACGCTGCCCCTGGGCGATCCGATGACGCTCGCCGACCCCAACATGCCGTGGTTCTCCGTGAAAGAGGCGGTGCTGCCCTTCGCCCGTTTCCCCGGCGTGGACACCCTGCTTGGCCCCGAAATGCGCTCCACCGGTGAGGTCATGGGCTGGGACCGCGACTTCCCCCGCGCCTTCCTCAAGGCGCAGATGGGCGCGGGCACGATCCTGCCTACCAAAGGCTGTGCCTTCCTGTCGATCAAGGATGCGGACAAGACAGACGACATGCGTGAAGCCGCGGCAATCCTGCTAGATCAAGGCTTTACGCTCGTGGCCACCCGCGGCACTGCCCAGTGGCTCAACGCGCAGGGGTTGAGCGCAGGCGTCGTGAACAAGGTCTACGAAGGCCGCCCTGACGTGACGGACATGATGAAGGACGAAGCGATCCACCTCGTCATGAACACCACCGAAGGCGCACAGGCGGTGGAGGATTCCAAATCCATCCGCTCCATCGCTCTCTATGACAAGATCCCCTATTTTACCACCGCCGCAGGCAGCCATGCCGCAGCGTTGGCGATCCGTGCGCAGGCGGATGGAGACGTCGGTGTAAAAGCATTGCAAGGGTAAGGGGCTGATCAACGGCGGAGGGTCTGAGAAACGGTTGAGGTCCAACCGAACGCAGGCCACATTGAAATTCCCGAGCACCACGGACGTGGAAAAACAGACTTCGAAAAGGGCATCCAACCTTGCCGGGCGCCATCAGATCGCGCGCATTTCAAGGCGAGCACACATACACCAGCGCTGGACTGACTTCTGGGCACCGGGATTTCTAAGAAACGGATCAGACGGCGCGGTCTTTTCGCAAAGCCGTCACACCGGATCAGATTTCCCTATCCGGCTTCGATCTGATCCAGATCGCGGCCACACATTAGGTTGTATGCCGCCTGGATGACCTGCTCTTGCGTAAACGGGCGACTCAGATGCTGCCACTGTGGGAATTGTGTCCTGTCGGCCAGGTCCAGCGTGATAACCGCGCGGCCCTCAAGCCATGACAGATCCTCGCTGTCGAGATCAAGAACACCGTTCTGCGCTGCAATAAAGACCAGCCCGGGATCAAAGTTTTTGTCCGCCGCCGCGCGGACCTGCGCTACGGAACCGAAGGTTTTGCAGATGCATCCAGCCTGCCAAAACGCAAAGATTCCCGACACGTCCTGAGATATGAGTGGGTCTGATACGACGATCCCGACGAAAAGTGTTTGTTGCAAAGAGATATTCTCCGATTCCAGCCAATAGTATGGAACCCTTTTGGATGGTTCGCATTAAACTATGACATAGTAAGGAGCATTACCTATGGTCACCCACTGCGAGTCATGTCCGCTGCGAAAACATTCGTTCTTTCAGGACATGACACAGGACGAAGTGGACAAGACGCAGCGGTTTAAATCCGGTGAGCTATCGGTGGACCCTGGAACGCCCATTCTGATGGAGGGCAGCAATGCACCGCAGCTCTACACGGCGCTGCGCGGCATGGGGCTGCGGTACAAGACATTGCCTGACGGCAGCCGGCAGGTCATAAACCTGATCTTCCCGGGTGATTTCATCGGCCTGCAAGCAGGGATTCTTGGAGAGATGGGCCATTCGGTCGAGGCGACGACACATATGACGTTCTGTGTCTTCGACCGAGGCGATTTCTTCCAATTTTTCCGTAATTCCACCGCACGGGCATTTGACATTACCTGGCTTGCGGCCACCGAAGAGCACTTTCTGGGGGATACGCTGACAACGCTGGGGCAGCGTGATGCGATCTCGGCGATTTCCTGGGCTCTTGTCCGGATTTTCCAGCGGGCGGATGCCTTGGGTATGGTGCGGAGCGGCACGATGCCCTTTCCCTACAAGCAGCAGGATATAGCGGATGCCATGGGGCTGTCGCTGGTTCACACCAACAAAACCCTCGCCCGTCTGCGCGAGCGCCAACTCGTTGTCTGGGATGACGGCGAGCTGAAGATCCACGATGTGGCGGAATTGGCCGCCGTGGCGGAGATGGAGCTCGAACCGCTCAGAGCCCGCCCGCTGATCTGATGTCGCGGCGGTCGCCAATCAGGTCGGGACATGCCATGATGCAGGAACCATACTCATCCGGAGGTTTTTCAAATGCGTTTCTTTCTCCTGACACCCGCGCTGGTACTGGCCGCCTGCGCGCCGACGCCGGAACCTGTCACCGGCTCGCTGCCCTTCTTCGGCGACGGCTACAGGTTCAAGGGCGATATCTGCCGCCGGGTAGGCGAGGATGATTTCACCAACCAGTTCCTCGACGACGCCGCCGACCTTGTGGGCTGCCCGGAGGACGCTGAGAACCTCGGCGTTTTCGTGATCGACACCGGGGCAGTCGAGGTGGCGCGGCGGGATGGCTACGTGCTTTACTCCGTGCCTGTGCGCTGACCACGGCCGCACCGCTCAACGCCTTGCGCACACGCCCTGCACGGCTGTAACGCCACGTCCGCCACCTTGACCTCAGCGGGGGAAATGGGCCACATTGGTTAACCTTTTGGAGAGCCTGTTATGAATACCCCCGCCATCACCGGTACCGGTGTTTTCACCCCGTCTGAGGTCATCACGAATGCGGAACTGGTTGCCGCCTTCAATGCCTATGTCGATCTCTTCAACGCTGAGAACGCCGATGAGATCGCGGCAGGCACAGTGGCGGCAAAGGAGTATTCCTCGGATGACTTCATCTTCAAAGCCTCCGGTATTCAGCAGCGCTATGTGATCGACAAGAAGGGCGTTCTCGACCCGAAGGTCATGCATCCGCTGCTCCGCCAGCGCAGCGACGATGAACCCTCGCTGATGGCCGAGATGGGCGTGAAGGCCGCACAGGACGCTCTGGCACAAGCCGGGAAATCGGCAAAGGATGTGGACCTGGTGATTTGTGCAGCCTCCAACATGGAACGTGCCTACCCCGCGGTCGCCATCGAGATTCAGCAGCAGCTTGGGATCGACGGCTTTGCCTTTGACATGAACGTTGCCTGCTCGTCGGCCACCTTCGGCATTCAGGCGGCGGCAGACATGGTGCGCTCCGGCAGCATTGGCGGCGCGCTGGTGATCAACCCGGAGATCTGTTCAGCCCATCTGGAATGGCGCGACCGGGATTGCCATTTCATTTTCGGCGATGTGGCAACCGCGACCCTGATCGAAACGGCAGAGGCTGCCACCGGCCCCTATTTCGAGATCAAATCCACCCGCTGCGCCACGGAATTCTCGAACAACATCCGCAACAACAACGGGTATCTGCGGCGGTCACGCCCCGATGGGATGCTGGACCGTCGCGACATGCAATTCATGCAGAACGGGCGCAAGGTCTTCAAGGAGGTGTTACCGATGGTCAGCGAACACATCGCCGCGCATATGGCCCGCGAGGGTGTGCAGGCCGCCGACCTGAAGCGCCTTTGGCTGCATCAGGCCAACAAGACCATGAATGACTTCATCGGCAAGAAAGTCCTGGGCCGCACCCCGGCCCCATCAGAGCAGCCCAACATTCTGCAGGACTATGCCAACACTTCCTCCGCGGGGTCGATCATCGCGTTTTCCAAATACTCCAGTGATCTGGAAGACGGGGACAAAGGGTTGATCTGTTCCTTCGGTGCCGGTTACTCCGTGGGCTCCGTGCTGGTGGAACGCCACGTCTAGCCGTTAGACGGCGCCGTGATCATTTTCCAGATGCAGCTTCATATCGATCAGCACCTGCTGCAGTAGCCCGGTTTCCCGCAACAGCCGCTTGGCTTCGTTCACGGTGATCTTTCCGTCTTCCATGGATTGCTGATACTCGCCCATCAGCATGGCAAAGCGCTGGCTCAGCGCGATCACGTCTGCATTCACGCCGCCGGGTCGTTCGGCATTCGGGCGGCGTTCGTCGTATTGCAAAGAGGTGCCCGACAGCTCGGCCAGCGCGCCGGTGACATGCGGATACTTCGCCGCCTGCTCCAACAGGGCCACCGCCTCGACAGGCATGAACCGGTCGGCGTGTTCATCATGGTCGGAATAGTACCGGCCCAGCGTGGCCTTTGACTTGCCGGTCAGTTTGCAGGCCTGTTCAACACCCACGTCTTTCACCAGCGCTTCGGTGTGTTTTTTCAGATACCTGCCGATCGCCGTCATAATCGTCCTTCTCAACAAAACGTGCCGCTTTTCCTTGGCGGGAAAAACCGATTTGGCATTTCCATTAATCGGATGTCAGGGAAATGTCATTTATAAAAGCACTCCCATTGTTCGGGAGTCTAGTGAGTGGCCGGCAATCCCAGCGCCGGTTTCGGTTAGGAGCCCTATTGCGTTCTGCCGATTTTGGGACCGGCAGGTTGGCGTGCGCGCCAGCAGTCACGCAAGGGCTCTGACAATGGGTCCTACCGCTTGCAGCCCCTTCCTGTGCATCCTATCAAGCGGCCATGGCCAAGCTCTACTTTCACTATTCGACCATGAACGCCGGCAAATCGACGGCACTCCTCCAGGCGGCACACAACTACCGTGAACGCGGCATGGTGCCCTATCTGCTGACCGCGCAGTTCGACAATCGCGCCGGTGACGGGCGGATCGCATCGCGCATCGGGATCGGCGAAGAGGCCGACACTTTTGGTGAAAAAGACGATCTTTTTGCCCGCATCGCCGACCGTCAGGAGAAGGAACCGATCGCCTGTGTGTTCGTGGACGAAGCCCAGTTTCTGACGCCCGCGCAGGTCTGGCAACTGGCGAGGGCCGTCGACGACCTGCACGTTCCGGTCATGTGTTTTGGGCTGCGCGTGGATTTTCGGGGGCAGCTCTTTCCCGGTTCGGCCACGCTCTTGGCGCTGGCTGACGAGATGCGGGAAGTGCGCACCATCTGCCATTGCGGCAAGAAGGCCACGATGGTGGTGCGACAAGACAGTGAAGGCCGCGCGCTGCTGGATGGCGCGCAGGTTCAGATCGGTGGCAATGAAGCCTATGTCTCGCTCTGCCGCAGGCATTGGCGCGAAGCTGTGGGTGACAGCTGAGCCGTCACACCAGATTTGGCGGCGTCTCCCCGGCAAAGAACGCTTCGAGATTTGCCACCGTCATCAGCCCCATATCCTCGCGGACTTCCAGCGCCGCCGTCCCGATATGCGGCAGCAGAATCACATTTTCAATCCGCTTCAACGCATCGGGCACCGCGGGCTCGAATTCGTAGACATCCAGCCCGGCGCCGCCGATCTGGCCGTTCTGCAGCGCTTGGATCAGGGCGCTTTCCTCGACCACATTGCCGCGCGCGATGTTGATCAGATGCGCGTGGCTTTGCATGGCCTGCAGCACTTCCGCGTTGATCAGGTGATGGGTTTCATCGCCACCGGGCACCGCAATCACCAGCACGTCCGCGGAAGCGGCCAGGGCCAGCAGGCTCTCTTTCGGCAGAGCCGGGAAGTCCAGATCCTTGGGCGAACGGCTGTGATAGGCCACCTGCATGCCAAACCCAAAATGGCAGCGCCGGGCAATCGCCTGCCCGATGCGCCCCATGCCGACGATACCCACCGTTTTGCCGCCCAGATGCATGCCCAAGAGCTGCGTAGGGTGCCAGCCGTCCCACTGCCCGGCGCGCACCATGCGCTCGCCTTCTCCGGCGCGCCGCGCGCTCATCAACATGAGCGTCATGGCCGTATCCGCCGTGGCATCCGTCACCGCCCCCGGCGTGTTGGTCACGGTGATCCCGGCCGCTTTGGCGGCGGCGACATCGATGTGATTATAGCCGACCCCGAAGTTCGCCAGAATCCGGCAGCGCCAAGTGTCCTGCGCCTTGAAAATCTCCTCCGAGAAGAGATCGCCCAGCGTCGGAACAACTGCATCATATTCGCTCAGCGCCGTGCGCATTTCCTCCACCGTCAGGGGCGAGGTCATCGGGCGGACCGTAACATCGAAAAGCGCCTCAGCCGCGGCTTGCACCTTTTCCGGCAGGGGCCGTGTCATCCATATTTTAGTCAATGCATCCGCCCTCCCTGCGGCACCTCACTGTCCGGCGTGATCAGCACGATCTCTCCGGTCTCATCGGGCAGCCCCAGCACCAGAACCTCGGACATGAAGGGGCCAATCTGGCGGGGTGGGAAATTCACCACGGCAAGCACCTGTTTGCCCACCAGTGCTTCGGGTTCGTAATGCGCTGTGACCTGTGCCGAGGTTTTGCGCTCGCCGATCTCATCGCCGAAATCAATCCACATCTTGATGGCCGGTTTACGCGCTTCAGGAAAAACTTCGGCCCGCAGCACCGTGCCACAGCGGATGTCGACCTTCAGAAAATCGTCGAAACTGATGTTATCCATTGGCCAACTCCCGCGATCTGTCTGTGGCCGCCTTCACCGCGCGGCTGAGCAAAGCGGGAAAGCCGTGTGTTTCATCCATGAGAACCTCCAGCGCGGCCTGGGTCGTGCCATTGGGCGAGGTCACATTGATGCGCAGCTGGCTCGGGTCTTCCTCTGCCGCACAGGCCAGCGCCCCGGCCCCCGCCACGGTGGCCTTGGCAAGTTGCAGGGCCAGATCGGCAGGCAGGCCCTGCTCCGCCCCGGCGGCGGCCATGGTTTCGATCATATGGAACACGTAGGCCGGCCCCGACCCGCTGACCCCGGTGACCGCGTCGATCTGCACCTCCGCCGACAGCCGGACCACCTCACCAACCGCCTTGAGCAAGGTTTCCGCTTCGTCCAGCGCGTCGGCGCTCGCGTGAGCATTGCCGACAATGGCGGTGATTCCCTGCGAGATCGCGGAGGGCGTGTTCGGCATGGCCCGAATAATCGGGGTCCGGTCCCCGAGTATCTCTTCGAAACGTGCGATGGTTATTCCGGCGGCCACGCTGACAAAAACGGTTTCGCCGTTGCCCATGGCCGCCAGCGTGGGCAACGCATCGGCCATCATCTGCGGTTTGACGGCCACCAGCACAATTGCCGGTGTTTCGGGCAGGTCCCCGTTCAGGTGCACCCCCGTGGTGCGCAGCCAGTCGGAGGGATGCGGATCAACGACCCAGACAGCGCTAGGCGGCAGCCCCTTTGCCAGCCATCCGGCCAGCATTGCCGATCCCATCTTGCCGCAGCCCAGCAGAACCAGCCCGTGGCGTGCGATGCGACTGTCTTGCATGTGAATGCCCCCGAAACGATTGATCTCAGGGGCGTAGGTTTACGCGCGACCGTAAGCCTCTGCAATGGCCACCTGCAGCGCCTGTGTCGGGGTCTGGTTGCCCCAGGCCATCAGCTGCATCGCGGGGTAGTAGCGCTCTGCACTCATGACGGCCGCGCCGATCATCGTGTCGATCTGATCCGCGCTGGCCACATGGCCTCCGGCCAGGACAAGGCCGTAGCGATAGACCATCAGCTTTTGTTCTGCCCAGTAGGTGAAAGCCCCGGCCCAGCATTGATCGTTCACATGGTTCAAAAGCTCATAAAGCTCGGGCAGCTTTTCCTCGGGCGGGTCCATGTCAAAGGTGCAGATCATGCGCAGCGTTTCGTCAAAGGCCGACCATGCCAGCGTCAGCGAGTAGGTGCGCCACTGACCTTCCACGGCCATCGCGATCTGTTCGTCCGAAATACGGTCGAAATCCCACTCGTGGTGGGCTGCAAGATGCTCAACGATGTCGATGGGGTGAATGTCGTCTTCCAGATACTGCTCGGACAGGGCCATGGTGCCACCTCTTTTTATCGCGCTAGCGCTTAGGGCCCGGGAGGGCCCCCAACACTAGGTGCCTGCTCTACAGACCGGGGCGAGCCCCCGTGTCCATACCAGATATGGTGCGGCGTGAAGTGCGCTCTGGCAACCCCTATTCTTGTGGGTAACCGCAATAAGTTGTGGATGAGAGGAGATACGCCGCAAAATGTCACCAATCGTAACGATTGGTGATCGTGATTAACCAGATGTTAATAAAAAACGAGCGCGCAATCGACGTTGCGCGCCCGAAAATCAGGGGAATTCAGGATATCAGTCTTTCGACTCAAGCGCGTCCAGCCGCGCCTTGAGCGCTTCGTTCTCTTCCCGCGCTTTTTGCGCCATGGCACGGACCGCATCGAATTCTTCACGGGTGACGAAATCACGATCGGCCAGCCATCGGTCCATCATGCCTTTCATCGCGGTCTCGGCTTCATCGCGCGCACCCTGGGCCACGCCCATCGCGTTGGTCATCAGTTGCGAGATATCGTCGAAAATCTTGTTGCGCGTTTGCATCTGTCGCCTCCGGCTGTTCACAATGAGTATATGGTGCCAAAGAGGGCAACCTGCAAGGTTGACTTCTCCTGCCCGCCCAAGGAAAGGATGCGCCATGCCTGCGATGCTGCCTTTCCCCGACATCTCGCCCGAGATCTTTTCGATCTCCGTTTTCGGCTTTGAATTTGCACTGCGCTGGTATGCGCTGGCCTATATCGTCGGTATCCTGCTCGGCTGGCAGCTGGTAGTGCGCGCCGTACAGACACCGCGGCTCTGGCGCCATGAGACGCCGGTCATGACCAAGGCGCAGATCGAAGACCTGCTCACCTGGGTGATCATCGGCGTTATCCTCGGCGGGCGGCTTGGCTACGTCGCATTCTACCAGCCCACCTACTATCTGCAGCACCCCGCCGAAATTCTCGCCGTCTGGCAGGGCGGCATGGCGTTTCACGGCGGGCTGCTGGGGGTCATCGTCGCAGGGCTCATCTACACGTGGCGGCACAGTATCGCGCGGCTCAGCGCGGCAGACATCATGGCGCTGGGGGTGCCGCCCGGTCTTTTGCTCGGGCGTCTGGCAAATTTCATCAACGCCGAGCTTTGGGGCCGACCGACCGACCTGCCCTGGGGCGTAGCCTTTCCGACCGAGGCGGCGCAAAACTGCCCCGATGTCATCGGCATTTGCGCGCGACACCCGTCACAGCTCTACGAAGCGGGGCTTGAGGGCCTGCTGCTGGGGGCGGTCCTGATCTGGTTGGTCTGGCGATCTGGCGCGTTGAAAACCCCGGGCCTTGTGGCAGGTGTCTTTTTCGCGGGCTATGGTCTGGCGCGTTTTCTGGTTGAATTCGTCCGCCAACCGGATGCGCAGTTCATCTCTGACGGAAATCCGCTGGGTCTGGCCTGGCACATCGGGGGGTGGGGTCTGACGATGGGACAGATCCTGTCGCTGCCGATGATTGCCCTGGGGCTCTGGCTTGCCGCACGAGCGCGCCGCGCTGCATGAGTCTGCGTGCCCTGATCCGTGCACGCGTTGCGCAAAACGGGCCAATCTCGCTCGCTGACTACATGGCCGAATGCCTGCTGCACCCGGAACACGGATACTACACAACACGCGTTCCCTTTGGGGCAGCCGGCGATTTCATCACCGCCCCTGAGATCAGCCAGATGTTTGGCGAGCTGGTCGGGTTGTGCCTCGCCCAGGCGTGGATGGATCAGGGCGCACCCAAACCCTTTACCCTGGCAGAACTCGGCCCCGGACGCGGCACATTGATGGCGGATGTCCTGCGGGCCACGCGCGGGGTTCCGGCGTTTCACGAGGCGGCCACCGTGACACTGGTGGAAGCCTCCTCTCAGCTGGCGCGGCAACAACGGGAACTATTGGCCGGTTTCGACATCACCCACGTCGCAAGCGCGGACGAGATGGCCGACCAGCCGCTGTTCCTGATTGCCAATGAGTTTTTCGACGCCCTGCCGATCAGGCAGTTCATCCGGGCCGGTCAGCGGTGGCGGGAGACCCAGATCGGCCTGTCGGGAGAGGATCTGGTGCTGGGGCAAGGACCCGCACTGCCGCAACCCGCTCTGAAAGATCGCCTGCAAGACACAAGGGACGGCGACATGGTTGAGTATGCCCCGGCGGTTGGCCCCATCATGGATGCCATCGGGGGCAGGATTGCCCGCCACGGCGGGATTGGGCTGATCATTGACTACGGCGACTGGCGCAGCCTTGGAGACACGTTTCAGGCGCTCAAGGATCATCAGCCGGTGGATCCACTTGTCGATCCGGGCACAGCCGATCTGACCGCGCATGTGGATTTCGAAGCGCTGGCCACAGCGGCACCCTGTGAAATCACCCGCCTGACACCCCAGGGCGTTTTCCTCGAAAGGCTCGGGATCACCCAACGTGCACAATCGCTCGCCACCGGGCTTCGCGGATCAGCGCTTGAAGCACACATCGCGGCACATCGGCGCTTGACGCACCCCGACGAAATGGGAAACCTGTTCAAGGTGATGGGTCTGTTTCCAGCCGGGTGCAGTCCGCCGCCGGGGTTGGATCAATGACGCTCGAAATATTGACTTCAGACAGCCTTGCCCCCGTGCGTCACGGGTTTTTCACACGGCGGGGTGGCGCGTCCTCCGGCGTTTTCGCCGGGTTGAACTGCGGTCAGGGCAGCTCGGACCAATCGGAAATCGTCGCCATCAACCGGGCCCGCGTGGCGGATGCCATGGGCGTGGCGCATGAAAATCTGGTCAGCGTGCATCAGGTGCATTCCGCCGACGCGGTGACGGTTGACGGTCCTTTCCGGGACAAGCCGCGTGCCGATGCGCTGGTGACCGACAAACCGGGCCTGGCTCTCTCGGTGCTGACGGCGGATTGCCAACCGGTGCTTTTTGCCGATGCAACCGCCGGGGTCATCGGTGCTGCGCATGCAGGATGGCGCGGAGCATTGGACGGTGTGCTGGAGGCCACTGTGGATGCGATGTGCGATCTCGGCGCAGACCGCGGCGCCATCCACGCGGCCATCGGGCCCTCTATATCGCAGCGCGCCTATGAGGTCGGGCCCGAGTTTTTCGATACCTTTCTGGCGGAAGATGCCGACAACGCCCGGTTTTTTGCCAATGGTCACGACGACCGGATGTTTTTTGACCTGCCGGGCTTTGGGTTGCACCGGCTGCGCAAGGCGGGTGTGGGCGATGCGGAATGGACACGACACTGCACCTACTCCGACCCTGATCGCTTTTATTCCTATCGCCGCACCACGCATGCAAAGGAAGCTGACTACGGTCGCCTCATCGCCGCCATCGCCTTGTGAGAGCTTTTGAATAGAGGCGAAACCTTGGCACCTCCTGCCACGCGGATGCCGCAATATCTGTGAACAATCCGGGCATGGCTCGTGGATTAGGTACGAGTTCAAGCAAATCACACCTCGTTTCCGTCCGAAAAACAAGGGGCCCAGCGAATTGCGGCAAAACCTGCGCATTTGACAGAACTCAGGCAAGAATTCTTGGCGAAAATCTTTCAAATTGCCCTAATGCGGCCCGAATGAGCCGCCACTTTCATGGTTAACCAAGGGCAAGCCTTCAGACCCAAATCGAGCAGGAACAACCATGAAAACAAACATACGCTTTATCAAATCGATCACCGACACCGCGGCGCAATCGGACGCGGTCATGCCGTGGGCATGTGCCAAGTGCCCGACCGCCTGCCATGCCAAATCCACCGACGCGGTGAAGAGTGTAGGCGCCGCCAGCTAAGGGCGGAAATCCAGCACCCCATTCGTTCCCTCCAAAGAACGCGCCCCTCGGATGACGATTCGTTCGGGGGTTTTTCTTGTCCGATTGTGGCAACGGGTTCGTGCGGCAGGAAACAAATCGCACCTCAGGGTGCATTTATCCGTAACGGGACGCCAATGGCACGGCGTTTTTGACAGGCTCCGGCCGAGGCGGGCATCTTGGAGATCAACCCGTTCGAAAGTACATTCGATGTCTTTTCCTTGATCGCCGGTGGGGTCGACATGGAATGTGACCAACCTGAAAAGGGATCTGCATGACCACCCCGCCGTCCGCCGCAACGCCGACCTTCCATCGCGATCGTTCGGGTCAGGCACACGCCTCGTCGCAGCCTCTTGCCACAGCGGGCACGCTTGACGTCAGAATCGTTGATGTCAAAGCACTGCAGGGCGATGGCAATATCATCACCAGTCAACACAAGATCCCGACGCTTCCGATTTTCGAAAATGCATTCTCGGCATTCGCGCGCGGCACACCGTTGCAGACCAGCGCAGGATTCGTCGCCATCGAAGACCTGCAACCGGGGGATCGCGTCCTAACCGTGGACGGCAGCGCCCGACAGGTAGCGTGGATCGGCTCCGCCTGTTTTGCGCCCTCGGACCGGTCGCGTCGCCACGTCGTAACCCGCTTGATGGCGGATTGCTTCGGGATCAACCGACCAGACAGTTTTCTCAGCCTTGGCCCTGCGGCGCGTCTGCTGCAAACACCACCGCATTTGCGGGCTGAAACGGGTGGCAAGCAACGCATGACCCTGGCCAGCGGCTTTGTGGATGGTGTCAACATCATCGAGGTCACGCCGCCAACACCGGTTCGGATGTTCCATCTCAGCCTTGATCGCCACACCGCCGTGATCGCGGGGGGGCTGGAAGTCGAGACATATCACCCCGGCGTCGATCCGATGCGCCCGCTCTCTCACACGCTGCAGTCCGTCTTTCTGTCGCTCTTTCCGCATCTGACGGACATCAGCGCGTTCGGGCCAATGGCCTATGACCGCACCGATGAAGAAGGTGATCCTACCCCGGTGTGAGCCGTTCCTAGGCGGAGGTGCTCAACCGCTCTTCCAACACGTCAAACGGGACGCCCGGCTCGTCCTTGGCCCCGCGAATAACGAGGGATGTCTTCACGCTCGCCACATTCGGGGTCGTGAGCAATTCACCCGTCAGGAACCGCTGGAAACTGGATAGATCAGGGGCGGCACATTTGAGGATGAAATCCACCTCACCGTTCAGCATGTGACACTCCCGGACAAGCGGCCAGGCCCGGCAGCGATTCTCGAAGGCTGTCAGGTCCGCCTCCGCCTGGCTCGCCAGCCCGACCATCGCGAAAACCTGCACCTCGAACCCCAACGCACGCGCGTCCACCTCGGCATGATAGCCCTTGATGTATCCCGCTTCCTCCAGCGTGCGCACCCGGCGCAAACAGGGCGGCGCGGAGATACCCACACGCTTGGCCAATTCCACATTGGTCATACGACCATCTGCCTGCAATTCGGCGAGAATCTTTCGATCAATCGGATCCAGTCGTGTTACAGCCATATCGCCCCCGGATTTTTCGGTTGTTATACCACCGCGCCCAGCACGCGCAATAATATTTCGTAAACGCGCAAGATTCTTTCCGCCACCCCCGAAACCTGCAACCCGGACTTGCAGCCACGGCAAGCACGGCGGGGGTTTAAGAGCGGCCCCGCCCGCTATATATCCGGAGGGCTGTTATGACATCGATTGGGGACTCCTATGGCTGAGACAAGACAAACACGCGTGCTGATCATCGGATCGGGACCTGCCGGGTATACCGCAGGTGTCTATGCGAGCCGCGCGATGCTGAACCCCATTCTGGTGCAGGGGATCGAACCCGGCGGCCAGCTGACCACCACCACCGAGGTTGAGAACTGGCCCGGTGACAGCGAAGTGCAGGGCCCGGATCTGATGATCCGGATGCAGGAGCACGCCAAGGCCATGGGCACCGAAATCATTGGCGATATCATCACCGATCTTGATCTGTCCCAACGCCCGTTTGTGGCCAAGGGCGACAGCGGTACCACCTACATCGCCGAAGCGGTCATTCTGGCAACAGGCGCACGCGCCAAATGGCTGGGTCTGCCGTCTGAGGAGAAATTCAAGGGCTTTGGTGTGTCCGCCTGTGCCACCTGCGATGGTTTTTTCTATCGCGGGCAGGAAATTGTCGTCATCGGTGGTGGCAATACCGCCGTAGAAGAGGCGCTGTTCCTGACCAACTTTGCCTCCAAGGTGACGCTTGTGCACCGCCGCGATGAGCTGCGGGCCGAGAAAATCCTGATCGACCGGCTGATGAAGAACCCCAAGATCGAGCCGCTGTGGTTCCACGAGCTGGATGAAGTCGTCGGCACGGAAAATCCGCTGGGGGTTGAGGCCGTGCGCGTCAAGCACACCAAGACCGGTGCAGTTACAGAGATCCCGGCCAAAGGCGTTTTTGTCGCCATCGGCCATGCGCCCGCCAACGAATTGGTCAAGGACGTTCTGGACACCCACATGGGTGGCTACGTGGTCACGAAGCCCGACAGCACGGAAACCTCCATTCCGGGCGTTTTTGCCGCAGGCGATCTGACCGATCACAAATACCGTCAGGCGGTGACTTCGGCCGGCATGGGCTGCATGGCCGCACTGGAGGCGGAACGGTTCCTCGCCGAAAATGAAGGGGCCGAGATCTCATTGCCATTGGGCTACGGCGCCGAAGTGGCCGAAAGCGCCGCAGAGTAACCACGTCTCTCCGAGAATGCTGCACGTACCGGCACCCCGGTTGTGCCGGGGTGTTGCGTGCGCGCGGTGGGTTAAGAGCCCTCACATCTCCTGACGGGATAAGTCGGTTTGTGCCTCTTGTGGCGCATCCCGATTTTCCTGCTCAGCGAGGTTCACTCATGCCCACCAAAGCCGCCCTTGCGCATATTCCCGGCCCGCCTGCCCTGCCGCTCATCGGCCACACGCTGACCATTGTGAAGGACAGCTATGGTACACAGCAGGACTACATCCGCCGCTACGGCCCGGTGTATAAAACCAACATGCTGGGGGTCTGGCGCGTGAACCTCTGCGGCGCGGATGCCATGGAATTGGTGCTGCTCGACCGCAAGGAGCTGTTCTCTTCCGAAGGCGGCTGGGACGCGCTCAAACGGATTTACCCCGGTGGATTGCTGCTGCAGGACTTTGACCATCATCGGGCAAACCGCCGGATCATGCAGGCGGCGTTCCGGGCCTCGGCCATTCGCGACTACCGGCTGCGGATGACCGGCGCGATGGCGGATCTGCTGGAAAGCTGGCCCAACGGCGAACCATTTTGTTTTTACAAGGCGGTCAAGGATTTGACCCTGCGGCTGGGTGGCGCCGTTTTCATGGGCCTGCCGCTGGATGGCCCGCTGGCCCGTCAGGTCAACCGAGCCATTCAGGATGAAATCCGCGCCTCTCTGGCCGTGATCCGCCACCCCATCCCCTTAACGCCAATGTGGCGCGGCGTGCGCGGGCGGCACTTCCTGCGCGAAACCTTCCGCAAGCTGATCCCCGAACGCCGGGCACAAGGGGGCGATGATTTCTTCTCCCAGATGTGCCTTGCACGGGATGAAGACGGGCGCGGATGGGATGAGGACCAGATCCTAGATCAGTTCAACCTGCTGATCATGGCCGCCCATGACACCACCGCCACCGCCCTGACCGTGATGATCGAAGCACTGGCCTCTCACCCGGATTGGCAAGACCGGCTGGCTGACGAAGTTGCGGGGCTTGGGGACGGCCCCCTGGACGAAGACGCGCTGGCCAAGATGACCCAGACGAACAATGTCTTCCGCGAGGCACTGCGCCTGGTGCCGCCCGTACCCTTCATTCCCCGGCAAGCCACGCGCGATTTTCACTGGCGCGGGTTCGATATCCCGGCGGGGACCTCGCTGGCGCTGAACCCGGGCGTGACGATGCTCTCGCCTGAGCACTTCACCAGCCCGACCACCTTTGACCCGGATCGATTTACCCCTGAGCGCGCAGAAGACCAGAGCCACAAGTTCGCCTGGACACCTTTCGGTGGGGGCGCACATAAATGCATCGGCATGCATTTTTCCACGCTGCAGGTGAAGCTCTTCGTGGCCACCCTGCTGCGCAAACGCCGCGTGCAACTGGCCGCCGCTGCACCGGAATGGCAGCGCATGCCGATCCCGAAACCGAAAGGTGGATTGCCTATCCTTCTCTCACCTGCCTGATCAGGACCCGCCGTCGTCCTGCGGTATGCATGTCTCGGATAGGGGAATTGCGCTGAGCTGATCCATTCTTTGCTTGAAAACACCTCGCTTGACGCGCTAAGGGCCAGCGGAAGGCATTTTTGGGGGGAAATGCCACTGAATTTGTAAGCGAGTGAATTGATGACTACAGCGCCCCTCTCTCCGATTTCCGAACTCTATGTGTCCTACGAATCCGCCCAAAAGCTGAAGCTTGAGGCCGGCGACCTGCTGAGTTGGGATCTGACACCCCGCCAGATCTGCGATCTGGAACTCCTGATGAACGGCGGTTTCAATCCGCTCAAAGGGTTCCTGTCGGAGGCTGACTACGACAGCGTCGTGGATAAGATGCGTCTGGCCGATGGCACGCTGTGGCCCATGCCGATCACGCTGGACGTGAATGACGCCTTCGCGGACCAGCTTGAGGTCGGTCAGGACATCGCGCTGCGCGATCAGGAAGGCGTGATTCTGGCCACCATGACCGTTACGGACCGCTGGACACCGAACAAGGCGCTCGAAGCTGAAAAAGTGTTTGGCGCCGATGACGAAGCCCATCCTGCCGTGAACTACCTGCACAATCACGCAGGCAAGATTTACCTCGGTGGTCCCGTGACCGGCATCCAACAGCCTGTGCACTATGATTTCCGCGCCCGTCGCGACACGCCGAACGAAATGCGAGCCTTTTTCCGCAAGGTGGGGTGGAAACGCGTCGTGGCGTTCCAGACCCGCAACCCGCTGCACCGCGCGCATCAGGAACTGACCTTCCGCGCCGCCCGCGAAGCACAGGCCAACCTGCTGATCCATCCGGTTGTCGGGATGACAAAACCGGGTGACGTGGATCACTTTACCCGCGTGCGCTGCTACGAGGCCGTTCTGGACAAATACCCGGCGGCGACGACATCCATGTCCCTGCTCAACCTCGCCATGCGCATGGCAGGCCCGCGTGAAGCGGTCTGGCACGGTCTGATCCGCAAGAACCACGGCTGCACGCATTTCATCGTAGGTCGCGACCACGCAGGCCCCGGCAAGAATTCCGCCGGCGAAGACTTTTACGGGCCCTACGATGCACAAGACCTCTTCCGCGAGCATCAGGAAGAGATGGGCATCGAAATGGTCGACTTCAAACACATGGTTTGGGTCCAGGAACGCGCGCAATATGAACCGGCAGATGAGATCAAGGACAAAGACAAGGTCACGATCCTCAACATCTCGGGCACCGAGCTGCGCCGCCGTCTGGCCGAAGGGCTGGAAATTCCGGAATGGTTCTCTTTCCCGGAGGTCGTCACCGAGCTGCGCCGCACGCGTCCGCCGCGCAGCCAGCAGGGTTTTACCGTTTTCTTCACCGGTTTCTCCGGCTCCGGCAAATCCACCATCGCCAACGCGCTGATGGTCAAGCTGATGGAAATGGGCGGGCGTCCGGTGACCCTGCTCGACGGTGATATTGTCCGCAAGAACCTCAGCTCCGAACTGGGCTTCTCCAAGGAGCACCGTGATCTGAACATCCGCCGTATCGGCTATGTGGCATCCGAGATCACCAAGAACGGTGGCATCGCCATCTGCGCGCCCATCGCGCCTTACGCCACCACCCGCCGGGCCGTGCGCGAAGACATCGAATCCTTCGGTGCCTTTGTGGAGGTGCATGTCGCCACCTCGATCGAGGAATGCGAGCGCCGTGACCGCAAGGGGCTTTATAAGCTGGCGCGTGAAGGGAAGATCAAGGAATTCACAGGGATTTCAGATCCCTATGACGTGCCTGCCGATCCAGAACTTCGTGTGGAAACGGAGAACGTCGATGTGGACAGCTGCGCCCATCAGGTGCTTTTGAAACTGGAAAGCATGGGGCTGATCGCCGGTCGTAGCTGATCGGTTTTGATGCCCGAAGTGAAAGCCGCCATCCGGATGGATCGGCGGCTTTTTGCGTCTAAAGACTGCGTGGCAAGTGGACCGTGCCCGACATGACGATGGCACCGTGCCCTGAGACCTCGACGCCAGTGATCGCATCCCTGGGTCCGAGAACACGCACCTGAGCGCTGCCCGGGCGCCCCATGCCATGGCCTTGTTCGGCGGTGAAGTCAGGGCTGTCGATCAACCCGCGCGCCCAAAGATACGACGCCATCGCCCCGGTGGCAGAGCCGGTAAAGGCGTCTTCAGCAGGGCTTGGCGGCGCCAGCAGCAGCCTGCTGAAGGTATCACCGGATGGCGTGGCGCCTGACCGTGCGACCCAGAACGGCTCCATCATGTTGCTGTCAGATTGCCCCATATGGGCGCAGAGCGCCTGCAGGGCCGCGCCATCGAACTGCAGGTTTTCAACTGTTGTGCGATCCTTGAGAACGGTCACGCAGAACGGCAACCCGGTGGAGACGATCTGGGGCGGCGCGACGATGTCTTCCGCCCGGATCCCACCAACGGCCGCAACGAGGTCGGCGGGAGCCTCGGGACCAAACTCAGGCGCAATCTGGGTCATCTTGACCTCTGTGCCCGACACCTCAACGGGAATGAGCCCGGCCTGCGTCTCAAGCGTCAGCGACCCATCCTGCACAATCCCGCGCGCCCGCAGCGCGGCGACGGTGGCAATGGTCGGATGTCCGGCAAAGGGTATCTCCCGGCTGGCCAGGAAGTATCGCACCCGGATATCCGCCACCTCCGACGGGCCGGTGAACGTGCACTCCACCAAAGATGTTTCGCGGACGTAGGCCATGCAGACGTCGTCTGGGACACCTGCGGCGTCATGGACAACAGCACAGCCGTTTCCGCCAAAGGCGACCTTTGAAAACGCATCCACCCAATCAAAGTCAAACTGCACCGGCGCCCCCTTGAAACAGAAAAGGCCGCAGCACCCTGCGGCCTTGTCGATCATTTTCACGCCGTGGGCGGGGCGTCAATGCACCGCGACAGCCTCGTAATCGTTCTGACGTGCCAGCTTGAAGGCCAGCTTGCGGTCAGCGACCAGGGCCAGTTGCTGGCCATCGCTGTCATGGACCGCGTAGAGCTGATCCAGATCGCCTGCCTGATCGCGCACCTCGCTTGGCAAATCGGTCACATCGACGGCTTTCACATAGACGATGCGGTTCTCAACGGGCGCTGTTTCAAATGGTTCTTGCATGTTGTCACCCTTTCTTGATGTTGATGGTCTGCACGACGGTCTGTGGTTTCGCACGGGTCAGGTCCACGTGCAGCAGACCGTTCTCCATGATCGCTTCCCCCACATCGACGCCATCGGCGAGCACAAAGCTGCGCTGGAATTGCCGCGCGGCAATGCCACGATGCAGGAAAACCCGGTTGTCCGTGTCCTCGCTCTGTCGTCCCCGGATGACCAGTTGCCGGTCCTCAACGGTGATCGAAAGATCGTCTTCGGCAAAGCCTGCCACGGCAAGCGTGATGCGGTAGGAGTAATCCGACGTCTGTTCGATATTGAACGGCGGGTAGCCTTCGTTACCGGATTTCGCAGTACGCTCCAGCAGTCTTTCAAGTTGCTCGAACCCCAACATATGGGGGTAGGAACCCAGGGTCATTTTCGTCATGCGACACGTCCTTATCAGTCAAGCGACAGTCAGTTTCGGGTCCCGTTTCGGCGGCCCGTAGCCTAAATATGGGGAGCAACAGGCCCTGACGCAAGGGCTATGCGGAGAGTTGGTGAACGCGTATGATGAGAGCCACCCGCTCAACGGAATCACGGATTTATGAACGCACCCACTGACCTGTCGATGAAAACCGATGACGTGTTGCGCGTTGAGCTTGCGGTATTCCAGCGTGAGCACCGCGATCTGGACGAAGCCATTCATGCGCTTTCCGAGAAGGGCATGGGGGATCAGCTGACCCTGCAGCGGCTCAAGAAACGCAAACTGCGGCTGAAGGATCTGATCGCCCAGATCGAAGATCGCCTGACACCCGACATCATCGCCTGAGCGGCCCCAAAAAAACACCGATGACTGCGCATTGCCTCCGCTTTTTCTTTGGCTATAGTGCCGCTTCCTGAACCTGGGCCGAGGGAGGCTTTCACATGACCGGACCCGCTGTGGGCATCATCATGGGCAGCCAGTCGGATTGGCCCACAATGCGCGAAGCTGCCGACCTGCTCGACACGTTGGGCGTCGCCTTTGAGAAACGCATCGTCTCGGCGCACCGCACCCCTGATCGGCTGTGGGACTATGGGCGCACGGCCGTTGAACGCGGGGTGCAGGTGATCATCGCAGGCGCCGGTGGGGCGGCCCATCTGCCCGGCATGATGGCGTCGAAAACACGGGTGCCGGTGATCGGCGTGCCGGTGCAGACCAAGGCGCTGTCGGGTGTGGATTCGCTCTACTCCATTCTGCAGATGCCGCGTGGCTACCCGGTCGCCACGATGGCCATCGGCGCGTCAGGTGCCGCAAACGCCGGGCTGATGGCGGCGGGCATTCTCGCTTTGCAGGATGCGGCATTGGCGGGGCGGCTGGACGCATGGCGCGCCGCACTTTCCGCCTCCATCCCCGAGGTTCCGACTGATGACTGATCCGCTGCCCACCGGCGCAACAATCGGCATTCTGGGCGGTGGACAGTTGGGCCGTATGCTGTCAGTGGCCGCGGCACGGCTTGGGTTTCGCACGCATGTCTTTGAACCCGGGGCGGAACCGCCTGCCGGACATGTCTGCCACCAGCTGACAACGGCTGCGTATGATGACGCTGCGGCACTGCAACGCTTTGCGCGTGGCGTCGATGTGGTGACGTACGAATTTGAGAACATTCCCACGGCTGCGCTGGACATCCTCGAAGCGCTCAAACCGATCAGGCCGGGGCGTGAGGCGCTGCGCATCAGCCAGGACAGGCTGACGGAAAAGACGTTCCTGCAAGATCTCGGGCTGAATGTGGCCCCTTTTGCGGATGTTGCAGATGCGGAAGCCCTGCGCGCGGCTGTCTCGAAAATCGGGACGCCATCGATCCTGAAAACCCGGCGCTTTGGCTATGATGGCAAGGGGCAAGCCCGCTTGAAGGCCGCCGAAGACATGGAGACGGCATGGGCGGATATGGCGGATCAACCGGCCATTCTGGAAGGTTTCGTCGATTTCACCCACGAGGTTTCAGTGATCGCGGCGCGCAGCCCACGGGGCGACGTCGCCTGCTATGACCCAGGCGAAAACGTGCACCGTGACGGTATTCTGCACACCACAACCGTGCCCGCGCGCCTGAGCGCGTCGCATCGAACCGATGCTGTGCTGATCGCCGCTAAAATCCTGAACGCGCTCGACTACGTTGGGGTCCTTGGCGTCGAACTTTTCGTCACGGGCCAAGGATTGATCGTAAATGAAATCGCACCGCGCGTGCACAACTCCGGCCATTGGACGCAGAATGGCTGCGTTGTCGATCAGTTCGAGCAACACATCCGCGCCATTGCAGGTTGGCCCCTTGGGGACGGTACGCGATATGCAGATGTGGTCATGGAAAACCTGATCGGCGACGATATAGACCGTGTGGCTGGGTATTCCCGGCAGGCGGATACGGCGCTGCATCTTTACGGCAAGGCCGACACAAAGCCGGGACGCAAGATGGGCCACGTGAACCGTGTTGTGAAGTAAAGCGGCACTCAGGCGGCAAAAAAGCGATCGGCGATCTCACCTGACAAGTGACTGAAGCGGCCTGCGACAAGTGTCGCGGCAACGCGTTGTGTTGCGGCATCAAGGATCACGATATCCGCACGCTTGCCCGGCGTCAGGGTCCCCCGGTCGGTCAGGCCGAGCACCTGTGCAGGCCCCTCCGAAATCAATCGCCAACTCTCGGCCAAGCTGGCGACCCCCGATTTCTGCAATATCAGCGCCGCGCGGCGCGGGCTGGGATAGTGGTAGTCAGAGGCGAGCGCGTCACACAGCTCCATGCTGATCAGCTCCAACGCAGAGACGTTGCCGTTGTGCGATCCGCCGCGCACCACGTTGGGCGCACCCAGCACCACGGGATCACCCGACGCTTTTGCCGCCTCCGCCGCCTCCAGCGTTTCGGGAAACTCGGCAATCAGCACGCCCCGGTCATGCCAGATTTTGCGCTGCTCCCGGCTCGCGTCGTCATGGCTGCCCATCTGCTTGCCCTGCGCACGCAGTCGCGCGCAGAGCGCATCCAGCGCCTCCGGAACCATGTCTGTCTGCGCATGCAGCTTTTGCATCATCGCGAAATGATCATCCGGATTGCGCCCGGCCTTGAGCGCCTGGCCCACCATACGCGGCGGTTTACGCCCCTCGGAGAGCCGCTGATGGGGCAAGTGATCGTTAAAAACCACGTAGTCCACACCCCACGCATCCACGCGTGAAGGCAGGCTGTCATAGAGGTCGAGAAGGTGGGTTTCGAACCGCAATTGCGCCCGCAGGTCCGTCACCAGCGACGGGCGGACGTCACGGATCGCGCCAAAAACCTGATCTGCAAACGCGAGGCCGCGCAACCCGCCTTCCCAGCTGACAAACTGTGCCAGCACGGCGGTGGTGACGCCATTCGCGGCCAGTTCCGCCTCGGCAGCGACAAGGCCTTCGGCCATTTGCTTCATGGCGCCCCGGCGCGGCGCGAGGTGACGTTCAAACCCATCGCCGTGCAGATCAACAATGCCCGGCAGGACAAGATAACCGTCAAGGTTCACCGACCTTCCAGCCACCCCGTCAACAAGAACACCATCCGAAAGGGACAGGTCATCGACGCACAACCCTTCCCTCCGCAACACCTGTCCGCCCTGAAACCTAAGGTCGGCCAATCATTTCCCCCACACTCGGCACACAATTGCCATTCGGGCAGCCAAGCTGAGACAGGACCGCATCAAACCAGGTCAGCGAGCGATCAAAACGCCCGGTGTTCAGAAAGGCCACCGTCTGCGCAATCACCCGCGGGTTGTTCATCATGAAAGTATGGGTCACCGGCAGGACGATGTGATCGTTCATGCCCGCCACGCGGGTTGACGCCACCGACACCTTACCATCGTCACGTCCCGGCAGGAGGGAGGAAAAGTAGGGGTTCAGCGACTGGTCCCCGGCGATCACGCCCAGATCAAACGTGACCGGCGGCAAGCGACGCGGAAGATCCTCTGGCCCCGTGCCCAGCTGCGCGCCCGCCGGACCGCTGATCCAGTCAAAGGCTTCGATATCGTCCAGTGCATCCACGACTTCGCTCCCTTGGTTGGGCGGGGCCAGCATCACGACGCGACCAATCCGAGCGGCGTCCGTGCTCGCCACCCATTGCCGCAACAGGATACCGCCCATGGAGTGGGTCACGAAGTCGACCTTTCCGCGCGGGCCGCAGTTTGCCATCGCATCGGGCAGCGTCTGCGCAACGAGCTCTGCAACGGGCGCTTCGGTTGACGGGTAGCCGGGGCGCACGACCGTGTAGCCTTCGGCATTCAGCGCCGCTTCCATGACCGCGAAGGAAAGCTCGGTACGCGCCAATCCATGCAACAGGATGGCACATCTTGCCTGGGCCGTCGTTGCCGCGACGACGAAGGCACAGGCGGTCAGCAGAATTTTTGCAGTTCTGGTCATGACTACGGAGATAATGCGAATGTGGCCATGAAAACAGTGTAACGTCACGCGTATTTGACGAAAGAGGGTTTATGTCATCAAAAGCGGTGCGTTTGGCAGCACGGGCAGTGATTGTTCACGAGAAACGCCTTCTTTTGGTCAATGCCTGGGCAAACGGGCGCAGCACTTTGCTCTGCGCCCCGGGCGGCGGTGTCGAAGTGGGGGCATCGCTGACGGAAAATCTGGCCCGTGAGGTTGAGGAAGAGACGGGGCTCACTGTTAAGGTGGGCGCGCCCTGTCTGGTCAATGAGTTTCACGATCCGAGCAGTGGCTTTCATCAGGTCGAGATATTCTTTCGATGCAGTATAAAAGGTAGCCCGGTCATCCCCCAGACTTGGCAGGATCCGGAAAGGATTGTCGACCGGCATGTATGGGCCAGGGAAACCGAAGCCTCTGGGTTGCACATCAAACCCGATAGCCTGGTTGGCGTCGCCTTTGCGCGCACCCCACAGATCAGCTACGACCCTCTTGAACGGATCGTGATGTGATGGCCAGTGCAATGCCGCAGATCACCATCACAGCGGCGATGGCCACAATGATGGTGACAGGCTCGCCCAGCAAAATCGCGCCACCGATCAGGGCGATGACCGGAACACTCAGTTGCACCACGGGCGCGAGGTTCTGTGGAAGCTGAGGCAACACGCTGTACCAAAGCGCGTAGCCGAGACCCGATGTGACCCCGCCGCACAGGATCGCCAATCCCCAGCCGATAGCGGTTGTCTGCGCCGCAAACCCAACCAAGGCCATCGTGACAATGGGCAGGCAGAGGATAAAGTTTGCCGTTGTGGCCGCTAGCGGGTTGGCCGCCCCCCGTCCGGAGATTGTGTAGACCGCCCAGCCGAGCCCAGCGACGATCATGAATGCGGCGCCAATGACATCCGACTGGCCGCCCGGGCCTGGCCACAAGGCAAGAAGCAGCCCCAGAAAGGCAATCCCCGCGCCAAACAGTTGCCGACTATTCGGGTGCGCGCCCGTCATCGCGGCGTGGGCAAACATTGAGATTTGCACGACCCCAAAGAGGATCAACGCCCCAAGGCCCGCGTCAAGGGTCAGGTAAGCAAGGGAAAACCCGGCCATATAGGCTGCGAGACTGATGGCTCCAGCCACGCGGCCGCGCTGCAGCAGCTGAAGCTTGCCGCCCTTCAAAGTCGTGATAGCGCACAGCACGACCACGCCGCCGAGGACGCGGATAATGGCAAAACTGTTTGGATCGATGTGCCCGCCATCAACTGCCATCCGCGTTAGGACAGAATTGGCCGCAAAGGCGATCATCGTAAGGGACGTCAAAAGAAACAAGCGCATCACACCGCAATAGACGTTCCATTCCCAGTCGCCAACCCATTCTCATCATTGAATTTTGCAGCTGGTACTGGCTCGGCGTCGCGAATGAAGTTGGCAGAAGCCCGCTGTACTTAGGTAGAGGCGGAGTCTTCTTGCCTTCAATACATCCCTTCTCAGTTTGCTTGTTTGACCTTCCCACTCTTTTTCACACAGCCCTTTCGACTGCGTTTATTCTTCCGACCGTCCCGCTTTTTCGCGAGGTGCAATCGGTCAGCATAGGCACCTCAACCATACCAGCCGACCCTCTTTGCGGGGACCATCATAGGTTCCGCTCCGGTGGGGGCTTTTGCTGTACTACGCTAAGCGAAGCAGCATGAGCGCCTCCTCGCATTGAAGGTCAAATCCGGCGAACTTTGGTTGCTTTGGCGAGCAATTCGAGTGCTTCCAATTCTTATCCTGCCCTGTTGATTGCTGCCGCCGCGAAACGGGGGAAAAGAGAGGCACCGGAGTTTGGACCACATGCCACTATACGTTCGCGACACGCTTCCGTCTTGGACGTTTTCTAGACCAGTGTGGAGGCAGGATGGATCGATGCGGCGAAACCAGAAGGCGACCCGCGTGAGAAATCCGTCGTACAAACCGGAAATGCTGACAGGTCTCAAATAGGCTAGAACTCTTTCGTCGACATGCCCAGACAAGAGGCATTCACGGGCGACATCTTCACTAGAAGTAAAGTTAGCTATCGGTTTTTGTATATGCTTTGGGACGGGTTGTGCCTAAGCGGCGAGGCGCACTTCAATTGTGGCCCCGCGGCCTTCGGGATTTTCGATAATGCGGACGTCCCCATCATAGTATTGCGCTATCTTGCGCGTGACGGCCAAGCCCATACCGCTGCCCTCAATCTCATCGCGCGGCCGCAGCGTTGTCATTGCGCCGAAAACCTTCTCGTGAAATCCTGCCGGAATGCCAGGGCCGTTGTCACGGACCGAAACGACGATTTGGTCATTGTCGCGGTACGAGGAAACAATCACTTTTCCAACGGTTCGGTCATGATGCTTGATCGCATTGGAAATGAGCGCTGTGAGCAGGGTCAGGATGTCCCTGTCCCCGATGCTGATCCGATCACAATCCAAGGCGCGCACGACTTTGAAGCCAGACGGGATATGCATCTCCTCCAGCACATCATTCAGCGCTTGGTTGAGATCGACCTCTTCAACGGACTGCATGCGTCCCACCCGTGAGAATGTCAGCAGGTCAACCAGCATGCGATCCAGCCGACCAGTGTGCCTGTTCATCAGATCGATGCTCTCAGCAACAGAGCCCTCTACACGCACCCCCGCCTCCGTCAGGTCTTCCGCGATCCATTGTGGCAATTCGATCAGTGCGCGCACGGAATTGCGCACATCATGACTGATGAGATAGATAAAATCCTCAAAATCCTTCGATGAAGGAGATGTCATCACCGGTGTGGATTTCGCAGTTGCACCATACGAAGAAACATGTCGTGTCATGGAAAAAAGGGCCCTGAGATTTCTTGTCCGCTGCAGCATAGGAAAGAGCGCTGAATACACTATTAACGGGAGTGAATTTCACGCTTCATTTTTGTCTCGCAAGTATTGGGAGACGGCAGGGGGGTATTTCGCTCTCAGTTGTTGCCATCTGTTGATTTGCGCAGCCCTCCCGATGCGGCTGGTAATCATTTCCCAAAGCTGCGAGGCGCGTTTCAGCGCGTTCTTTGACGTGACATTTCCATTGATCGCATCGGCCAGCGCTTCGTTCAGAACACGGAAGTACTCGGCCTGGCCCATCAGGTAGAGATCGGGAATCGCCTGTTGTAAGCTGTCCTTGTGCACATCCAGAAACGGCTTGGAATACACGTCCTGAATAACAGGGTCATTGTAATGCTCAGGCCGGGTCGGATCGAAAAAGCCGCCACTTTCGCGCACCGCCCTTGTCGACATTTCCGGACTCGAGGCAAAAAGCGAAAACAGATATCCGACGCGAGGTTGCGTCGAGGCCCGGTTGATCACGTAACTCCATCCCCAGTTGAAATAGGGAATCGGCACGACGGCGCCGCCGGGGCCAATCGCCCCACCCGGTGTCGGGCCATAGCTCAATCGGTTTTTCACGGCAGAGCCAGACCGATTGTAGTATTTCTGCGACCCACCCCAGCCGATATTGCAATAGGATCTCCCCTCAGCAAACGTCCTCCATGTTTCTGAAAACGTTGAATTTTTTGCATCTGGATGAAGAAATTCAGCTGACCGGATCATGTCGTCCAGAGCGGCCTGACCTTCCACCGAGTCGATCTGAGAGACCATATCTTCCGAAAACGGCCATACACCATATGCGTGAAAGCGCACCCACCACTCCCAAGCAAGATATCCGGAGGCCCGCAGAAGCATGCCGCCCCATTGATTGTCTTCGGGACGGTGAAACCACTCCATCTGACGGTCCAGTTCCGCCCAGCTTTGCGGTACATCCAGAGAGGTGCCGAACCTGTCTTCGTACCCAGCCGCCTCCGTCGGATTTTCAAGCATGTCCTTGTGATAGAACATGAGATAGGCGTCACCATCCGCCTGAAATCCATATGTTTTGTGATCAAAACTGTCGCCGATACGATAGAGGGCGTCATCGCGGAACGACGCCGGCTCATACTCCGAAACGAATGTATCGAGCGGCAACACGACATCCGATGCGACCAGATCAGCAACCCCAAAGGTCGCCGGCAAGGCGACGTCGAACTGGCTCTCACCCGCGATCACTTCCAGCGCGATCTGTGTATTCAAGCTCTCGGATGGGACGATGCGGAGTTTGATTTCCACGCCCGTCATCTCCGTGAATGCCCGCGCGATCGGTTCGAGATTCTTTTGAGAGCCATCAGGACACAACACGGACAAAACACCCGGTTTGGCACCGACAACATCCTTCACCCATGCGGCGACCTGCGCATGCAACGGCAGACTGGATTGGCCCATCGCGCCTACCGGCAGTACACCCGAGACACCAAGCGCCGCAGCTGACTGCAAAAGCGATCGGCGCGATAAAGACGCCCTAGAGGTTATTTTCAGGTTCGACATGCGCGCAATCCTCCCGGCGGTGCCATGAACCTAGTTTTCTGCACTTAAGATAAGTTTAAACCATCCTGTGTATTCCCTCCGGTGTGAAAACGCCAAAGACACTCCAGCCCATGAAACGCGGCCTGTTCTCCGGAATTGTCACCCGATTGCGGTTGCTTCTGTTGGTGGGGGGCCTCGTCACCGTTGCGGCCTGCCTTGCCGGTTTTGTGCAACTCCGGGATATCTCGTCCGCACATAGGGCTTTGACCCAGGGCGCCCTGCCGGTTCTGATTCAAACGCAAGCGGTTGAGCGCGAATTAAGCAACATGTTCATGTCGTTGGAACGCGCAACCCTTGCCGAGAACGCAAGTCAACTGAGCAAAGCGCAAGACGAATTGCTGTTGAAGATTCAGGGCTTTCGTGACCAGGTCTTAGATGTTGCGGAGGCGCGTGAACACTCTGACCTGACCGACCGCCTGATTGCCAGGCTCGATCGTTTGGAAAGCTCAACTGAAGAGCTTTTTGAACAGAAAAAAACGCTTTTCCGGACAGAAGCTCAGCTTGAGGCTCTCAAGCGAGAACTCACCGGCGTCAGGACCGATGCACGTAAGGCGCTTGAAAGCCTGAACTATCAAATCACCGTAGAGATTGAAGCCCTACTGAGCCAAGCACGCGAGGGGAGCATCGAATCTGTCGACATCATTGACCAGTTGTTCTCCGATCTGTTTCTGGCCTCTCTCAACCTCAACAGCCTCTCTATGGATATTGAAACCGTAATCGACCTGGCAAGGTTCGATCAAGGTAATGAAACTGCAAAAACTTTTTTTCAACTGCGCACCACTTTGGAGCGCAAGCTGAGGCGTATCGCTTCTATTCTTGCGCAGATCAATCCGAGCGCACAGCGAACGGAACTCGCAGGGCTGACGATCAGACTGAATTCCGGGCTGCTCGGCGACGCGGGTTTGATCGCGATCGGGGAAGCGCGGCTCGCTCACAAGGAAAAGCTAATTGCGCTGCGGCAGGCGCGAGTGGCACTTGCAAGCGAGATATCGCAATTCGTTGAAGTGTTGACAGAGCAGTCGGTCGCATCGGTTGCCGAGAAATCTCAGCTTTTGAACACTGCAACACAGCTGTTATCGCTGGTTCTGGCGGTATCCCTGCTTCTGGCCGCCATGACCACGCTGGTCGGCAACTCGATCATCATCGAAAAGCAAATCAACAGCAGAATGGGTCGCCTGCATCATGCAGTGCGCGAGATTGCAGAGGGCAACCTTGATCATAAGATCGACGTCGGGGGGCAAGATGAACTGGGCGATCTGGCACGCGCGCTGTCGATTTTCAAACAGAATGCCGAGGAGTTGAAGCGCTCCAATGTGGATCTTGAACGCTTCGCATATGTTGCAGCCCACGATTTGCGCTCGCCACTCCGCGCTGTGTATGATCTGGCAGAATGGACGCTGGAGGATGAGGAAAACGCACTGTCGACCGACAGCCGCAGCTATCTCGAAATGATGCAGAGCCGGGCAAAGAGACTGGACAGGCTGCTAACCGACCTTCTGGACTATGCGCGCGCCGGGCAAGAGAACGATGGTCTCGCCGATTTGGACATGGCGCGACTGATCGATCAGATTTCCACCATGTTGAATCCCAAGGACGGCTTCAGGATCAAGTACACCGGAGAGGTCGGCGAAATTCGAACACATACAACGCCTTTGACACAAATTCTGATCAACCTGATTTCAAACGCGATAAAGCATCATGATTGCACCACTGGCAACATCACGGTTTCGGCACACTTTGAGGGCGACCAGTTCTTTGTCGAGGTCGCGGATGATGGTCCCGGCATTCCACAGGAGTATCAGGAGCGGATTTATCAGCTGTTTCAGACCCTGCGCCCGCGCGACGAGGTAGAGGGCAGCGGATTGGGCCTCGCAATCATTCGTAAACTACTGGACCGCTACAAGGCTGACATCGTGCTGGACTCCAATCCGGAAAAGGGACGCGGCGCTCGTTTCCGTTTCAGCTTCCCTGCTGAGGAATGCGCTGAAACCTCACAAGCAACACAGGCTGATGCGGCATAAGAAGTGACACCTTAACAAGAGGTTTTGACGATGCAGGATAGAACAAAAGAAGCCACGTTCCTTCTGGTGGATGACGATCTCATCAGCATCATGGCGATGAAACGGGCGTTAAAAAAACTGAAGATTGTGAACAAAACACTGGTTGCGAAAGACGGACAGGAAGCTCTGGACATTCTGCAGGCCGCCGCACGGGAGGGGCCGAGTGGATTGCCCCCATTCATCGTGACATTGGATCTCAACATGCCGCGTATGAATGGGTTGGAGTTTCTGGAGTCTATCCGCGCGGATCCGGCTCTTCAACGAACAGTCGTATTCGTGTTCACCACCTCCGACATGCCGCATGACATCCAATCGGCTTACAGCAAAAACGTTGCCGGTTATCTGGTCAAGGAAAACCCGAGTGAAACATTCTCGGAAGCGTTGGAGATGCTGGGCAGTTATTCGAGGATTGTCGAGTTGCCGACCTGACAACTGATGAAAGCGGGATCACGCGATTCTGGTCCCGTCTCTCTCGACACTCGCGCAAGGGTTTTCCCCCAGATGGGCCTGTTTGCTCTCAAAACAGCGCCTTCCAGACAAAAAAGGGCCCGCCTTGCGGCGAGCCCTCCATTTTTGCCTGGTGGCGTGGCTTACATCATGCCGCCCATGCCGCCCATGTCGGGCATGCCGCCTGCGGGGGCTGCGCCCTCTTTGGCCGGCTTGTCTGCAACCATGGCTTCTGTCGTGATCAGAAGGCCGGCGATCGAAGCTGCATCTTGCAGCGCAGTACGCACAACTTTGGCAGGATCGATCACACCGAACTTGAACATGTCGCCATATTCTTCGGTCTGCGCGTTGAAGCCGAACTTCAGGTCATCGCTCTCGCGAATTTTGCCAGCCACGACGGAGCCGTCCACGCCTGCGTTTTCAGCGATCTGACGCAGAGGTGATTCAAGCGCCTTGCGCACGATGGAGACACCGACGTTCTGATCGTTGTTGTCGCCCTTCAGGCCTTCAAGCGTTTTACCGGCCTGAACCAGCGCAACACCACCGCCGACAACGATACCTTCCTGAACGGCAGCGCGGGTCGCGTTCAGCGCGTCATCGACACGGTCTTTGCGCTCTTTCACTTCCACTTCGGTCATGCCGCCGACGCGGATCACCGCAACACCACCTGCCAGTTTGGCAACGCGCTCTTGCAGCTTTTCACGGTCGTAGTCCGATGTGGTCTCTTCGATCTGCGTGCGGATCTGAGCAACGCGTGCTTCGATCTCGGCCTTCTCGCCCGCGCCATCGACGATGGTTGTCTCATCCTTGGTGATCTGAACTTTCTTGGCGGAGCCCAGCATGTCCATTGTCACCGACTCAAGCTTCATGCCCAGATCTTCGGAAATGACCTGACCGCCTGTGAGAATCGCAAGGTCCTGCAACATCGCTTTGCGACGATCACCGAAACCAGGGGCTTTCACAGCCGCAATTTTCAGACCACCGCGTAGCTTGTTCACAACCAGAGTTGCCAGCGCTTCACCTTCGACGTCTTCTGCAACAATCAGAAGCGGTTTTTGCGACTGGATCACTTGCTCCAGCAGCGGCACCATGGGCTGCAGCGAAGACAGTTTCTTCTCGTGCAGCAACACGATGCAGTCTTCCAGCTCGGTGGTCATCTTGTCGGCGTTGGTGACAAAGTAGGGGGACAGGTAGCCGCGGTCGAATTGCATACCCTCGACGACGTCTGTTTCTGTTTCCAGACCTTTGTTTTCCTCGACGGTGATCACACCCTCGTTGCCAACTTTCTGCATCGCATCCGCGATTTGTTGACCGATTTCCGCTTCGCCATTGGCAGAGATCGTACCGACCTGAGCAACCTCATCGCTGTCGGAAACAGGACGCGATGCCGCTTTGATCGATTCGACGACTTTGGTTGTCGCCAGATCAATGCCGCGCTTGAGGTCCATCGGGTTCATACCGGCAGCAACCGACTTCATGCCCTCTTTGACGATGGCTTGCGCCAGAACGGTTGCCGTTGTTGTACCGTCACCCGCTTCGTCATTGGTGCGCGATGCAACTTCCTTGACCATCTGCGCGCCCATGTTCTCGAACTTGTCTTCCAGTTCGATCTCTTTGGCAACGGAAACACCGTCCTTGGTGATGCGCGGTGCGCCGAAGGATTTGTCCAGAACCACGTTGCGGCCTTTTGGACCCAGCGTGACTTTGACCGCGTCTGCAAGGATGTTCACACCCTTGAGCATACGGTTACGGGCATCGGTGTCGAATTTGACGTCCTTAGCAGCCATGTTGTTTTCTCCTCTTGAGAATATCTATTTCGAGTTCAGCGATTGAAAATCAGAGCAGCGCGACGGCTTACTCGATGATCCCCATGATGTCGCTTTCCTTCATCATCAGCAGTTCTTCACCGTCGAGCGTGACTTCCGTACCGGACCATTTGCCGAACAGGATCTTGTCACCGGCTTTGACGGCCATCTCGATCAGCTCGCCGCTGTCTTTGCGTGCACCGGCACCCACGGCGACAACTTCGCCCTCGGATGGTTTCTCTTTTGCACTATCGGGGATGATCAGCCCGCCAGCAGTTTTCTCTTCGCTTTCCGTGCGGCGTACCAGCACGCGGTCATGAAGCGGTTTCAATGCCATCTTTGCAGCTCCTTAAGGCTCAAAGTTTCTCCCAGTTGACCCGAACGACATTGCCTTGCACCCGGGTCGTTAGCACTCAACTCATCTGAGTGCTAACGGCGCATAGCTAGGCATGTGCCATCGGCCTGTCAACCAATCGGTTTGTGAAAATTCATGCCATTTGCCGGTTTTTGCCTGCTGCATCGCAGCAATAGCTCAGTCCGCGCCCAGCACCTTGGCGCTCTCGGCAACTGCTGCAGCACCAGCCGGTGTCAAACCGTATATCCCGGTCTCCACCCGTTCAAACCAACCATAATGGTCATCGGCCATCATGCGCGTGGCGCGTGGAACACCGGTCTCGCGGGCCACATCGGCCCCCTTGCTTGCACCGGCCTCATACAAGTAGAGCGCGATCTTCAGCGTGTCCTGCCTGTACGCCGTTACAAGCCCACTGCGCGTCTGCCCCCCATCGTTGGGATCGCCCCGTCGCCGGGCAAATTCGCGCAGCAAAGCGCCTTCGCGCTGCTTGGATTTACGAGGCTGGTAAAGACCCGGGTCGCAATGCACCTGAACCAATCCATCCGACAGACGCACGGTGATCATGCCAAGCCCCAAGCGGCGCGCAAGTTTCAGATTGTCTTTGACAGACTTGGCAAATCGCTTGCCGGTCTGACGCGGCACCGCCAGATAGACGTCTTCCGTCAACGATTGACGGGCCACGCATTGATGGAAGAGCGACAGCGAGAACCCGAGCTTCAACTCGACCACCACCGGCGCCTCCCCACCACGCACCGCCATGACGTCCACCGCACCGACTTCCGATTTGACCACATACCCCTGTTCTTCCAGGAAGGATTTGATTGGCGGATAGAGATCGGTTTCGCGTGGCTTCGACATACGCAAGACCTATCACCAATCGAAATCACAGGCCAAGCGACAAGCCGCATTAAGGCCGATGTCGGCAGGGCGTGACATCGCTGACCACGCCTCCTATAAGGCGCGCAAAATGACCCTTGAAATGCTAGGAATCTCTGATGAGCACGCTTGTTTTTGGCCATAAATCTCCAGACACGGACAGCACCGGATCCCCCATCATCTGGGCGTGGTACCTCAACCAGATCAAAGGTGTCGCCGCCAAGCCCGTGCTGCTGGGCGAACCGAACACCGAAGCGCTTTTCATGCTGGATCGCTGGTCGCTGGACAAGCCGGAGATCATCACGGAACTGGCGGCGGACACGCCCGTTGTGATTGTCGATACCAACAACCCCGCCGAATTGCCGGACAACATCAACGATGCGGATATTCAGGGCATCATTGACCACCACAAGCTGGTTGGCGGGCTGGAAACAAAGGGCCCGATCGATATCCGTATCGAGCCGCTGGCCTGCACCGCGACGATCATGTGGAAGATGATCGGCAAGAACCTGGCGCAGATGCCAACGGAGATCAAAGGGGCGATGTTGTCGTGCATCCTAAGCGATACGCTGGAGTTTCGCAGCCCGACAACCACCAATGAGGACAAGGCCATCGCCTGGGAACTGGCCGAAGACCTCGGCGTCGATATCAAGGCCTATGCGGCCGAGATGTTCGCCGCGAAATCCGATGTCTCCGCTTTCTCCGAGGCGGAATTGCTGCGGATGGACAGCAAGGAATATGAAGTGGACGGCAAACAGTTCCGCGTCTCCGTGCTGGAAACCACCTCGCCGCAGATGGTGCTGGACCGCAAAGACGCGCTGATGGCCGCGATGCCCGGTGTGGCCGAAGAAGATGGCGCCGATCAGGTACTGTTGTTCGTGGTCGATATTCTGGAAGAAGAGGCAACCCTGCTGGTGCCCAACGATCTGGTGAAAACCGTGGCGGAGAAGAGCTTTGACGCTACGGTTTCCGGTGACACGGTCGTTCTGCCCGGCATCATGAGCCGCAAGAAGCAGATCATTCCCAACCTCAAGGTATAACCTCAGCGCCCGGCGTCTTCGCGCCGGGCCTTGCCGGGCCGCTGCGCCTGTCTCACATCATAGGAGCAGACCGTCCATGAGCCGAATTGTCACTCAACTGAGCGAGATCTCCGCGCAATATGATGCGCTTTTCGTGGACCTCTGGGGCTGCGTGCACAACGGTGTCAACGCCCTGCCCGAGGCCGTAAGCGCCCTGCAAAACTACCGCGCGCAGGGGGGCAAGGTCGTGCTGGTCACCAACTCGCCCCGTCCACGGGCAGGTGTGGAAAAGCAACTGATCACCTTTGGGGTGCCGGATAACAGTTGGGACACGATTGCCACGTCGGGGGACAGCGCCCGCTCTGCCATGTACCGCGGCATCGTCGGCGAGAAGGTCTGGCATATCGGCTATCCGGGTGAAGAGAAATTCTTTGAACCCATCGGTGTGGTCGAAGATCCGGTGGACATTCGCATGGTGCCTTTGGAAGAGGCGGAGGGCATCGTCTGCACCGGTCCGCGTGATCCACTGGCCGACCCGTCGGTGATGCGCCCGGAGTTCCTGATGGCCAAGCAAAGCGGGCTCAAACTGCTCTGCGCCAACCCGGATATTGTCGTCGACCGGGGCGAACAACGCGAATGGTGTGCGGGTGCGCTTGCGCAGCTATATGCCGAGATGGGTGGTGAAAGCCTGTACTTCGGAAAACCGCATCCGCCGATCTACGATCTGGCGCGGCGCAGGCTTTCCGCGCTTGGCACGGATATCCCCGACAGCCGCATCTTGGCTATCGGCGATGGCGTTCTGACGGACATCGCAGGTGCCATGGGCGAAGATATCGATTCGCTCTTCATCTCTGGCGGCCTTGCAGCCGCGGAGACCAGAACAGAAACCCAACCGGACCCGGACGCGCTAACCGCTTATCTACAAAAAGAAATGTCCAATCCGACCTACACAATAGGGTACCTTCGCTGACCTATTTTTCGCTTGCTTTTCTGCAATTGCGAAGTAATTAAGTTTCAACAATTACGACGTAATGATTAGAAAATTACCGGAAGGGCCATCATGTTGGACAATTTGCCCCGCGGCACGATCTGCATCGAAGACATTGAAATGGGGATGTCACGCTACCTGCAGAAGGTGGTGACCGACGAAGACATCGAGATGTTCGCGCAGATCTCGACAGACCGGAACCCGGTGCATCTGGATGATGACTATGCCCGCGACACGATCTTTCAGGGGCGGATCGCCCACGGGATGCTGACCGCCGGGTTGATCTCGGCGGTAATTGGCGAACAGCTCCCCGGGCACGGCACAGTCTACATGGGGCAATCTTTGAAGTTTCTCGCGCCCGTGCGCCCCGGTGATCTCGTACATGCCGAGGTTAAGGTGATCGACATCGAGGTGTCGAAGCGCCGCGTGAAGCTGGAATGCCATTGCGAAGTGGACGGCAAGAAGGTTCTGATCGGCGAAGCCACGGTCATGGCCCCCTCCCGCAAATTCGACTGATTTCCTTGCGCCCGTCTGACCCGCTCGGATCGTAAGCGCGCGCTTGCGTGTCCTGCGCGTGACGGCTAGGCAAGACGGATGAAGATCATCCGAGATTACCAGTTTGTCGCTCCCGAAAACCGTGGGGCCAGTGCCGCGATTGGCAACTTTGACGGCGTGCATCTGGGGCACCAGTCGGTGATTGATCTGGCACGCAGTGCGGAGCCCGCCGCACCGTTGGGCATCGTCACTTTTGAGCCGCATCCGCGCAGTTTCTTTGCACCCGACGCGCCGCCCTTCCGGCTCATGGGCCCTGAAGCGCGCGCAAGCCGATTGGAAAAGCTCGGCGTGGAACGGCTCTATGAGCTGAATTTCAACGCCGCCCTTGCGGCCCTCTCGCCGGAGGAGTTCGCCCGCAAGGTCATTTCCGATGGGTTTGGCCTGCGCCATGTGATCGTGGGCGCCGATTTCTGCTTTGGCAAAGGGCGTGCCGGGACGGCTGAGCATCTGCAAGCGTTTGGGAAGGAAATGGGGTTCGGCGTCACCATCGCCCCCCTGATTGCGCATTCGGATCATACGGTTTCCTCCACCGCGATCCGAACGGCGCTGAGCGATGGAAATCCTCGGCTGGCGGCAAAGATGCTGGGGCACTGGCACCGGATCGAGGGGCCGGTGATCGGCGGTGAACAGCGCGGGAGGGAACTGGGATATCCAACCGCCAATATGTCGATCGACGGGCTTCACCCGCCTGCCTTCGGCGTCTACGCGGTACTTGTGGACGTGCTCGAAGGACCGCATCAGGGCAGCTATCATGGTGTCGCCTCCATGGGCGTGCGGCCGATGTTCGGCGAAAACCGACCCAATCTGGAGACCTTCATTTTCGACTTCAAGGGGGATCTTTACGGCACCCCCCTCTCCGTCGGCCTGGTCGAGCATCTGCGCCCGGAAGAAAAGTTTGACGGTCTAGAGGCGCTGATCGCCCAGATGGATGCCGACAGCGCAGCGGCGCGCAACATATTGAGCGCGCTGTGAGCGACCCGATTGACCGCAGCGGATTGAAAGACCGGTTCTGGGAACGCAAACCGCTTGCGAAGATGACCCAGAAGGAGTGGGAATCGCTTTGTGATGGCTGCGGGAAATGCTGTCTGAACAAGCTTGAGGATGAGGAGAGTGGCGCGGTGGCCCTGACCCGCATCGCTTGCCGTCTGCTGGATGATTCAACCTGTCGCTGCGCCCACTATGGAAATCGCCATCAGTTCGTGCCCGACTGCATCGTTCTGAAGCCCGACAACCTGGATACACACGCCTATTGGATGCCCGAAACCTGCGCTTATCGCTTGCTATGGCAGGGCGATCCCCTGCCCGACTGGCACCCGCTGATCAGTGGCACCGCGCAATCGGTGCATGACGCGGGCGTGTCGGTTCAGGGATGGACACTGAGCGAGTTCGATGTCCCCGAAGACGAATGGGAAGAGCACATCATAGAGGAACCTGTCTGATGTTTTTCGCTTCCGACAACGCAGGCCCCGCCCATCCGAAGGTGATGCAACGTGTCCTCGCGGCCAACGAGGGATACGCCATGCCCTACGGGGCCGATGTGCTCATGGATGACGTGCGCACCGGCATCCGCACCCTTTTCGAAGCGCCGGAGGCAGCGGTCTATCTTGTCGCAACCGGCACGGCGGCGAATGCCCTCGCTCTGGCCTGCTACAGCCAACCCTGGCAGACGGTTTTCTGCACGGACGTGGCGCATATCCAGGAAGACGAGTGCAACGCGCCCGAATTCTACAGCGGTGGCGCCAAGCTGAGCCTTGTGCCGGGCGGCGACAAGATGACCCCCGAGGCGCTGCAGGCGCGGATTGCAGCCGAAGAAGTGCGCGGCGTGCACGGACCACAACGCGGGCCCGTCTCCCTCACGCAGGTGACCGAACGCGGCGGTGTTTACACGCTGGAGGAGTTGCGCGCCCTGACAGCCGTGGCGAAATCCTTCGATCTGCCGGTACATCTGGACGGCGCGCGGTTTGCCAATGCGCTGGTCGCTCTGGGCTGTACGGCGGCCGAGATGACATGGAAGGCCGGTGTCGATGTCGTCAGTTTCGGCGGCACCAAGAACGGCTGCCTCGGCGTGGAAGCCGTTGTCTTTTTCGATCCATCCAAGGCATGGGAGTTCGAGCTGAGACGCAAACGCGGCGCGCATCTTTTCTCGAAGCACCGGTATCTCTCGGCGCAGATGGCGGGCTATCTGGAGGATGACACCTGGCTGACGGCCGCCCGGGCCGCCAATGAGAACTGCGCGCGTCTGGCGCAGGGTCTCCGCACCCGTGGGGCGGAATTTTTGCACGAACCGCAAGCCAACATGATCTTTGCGCGGTTTCCGCGGCGCATCCACCAACGGCTGCAGGATGCGGGGGCGCATTACTACATCTGGGAAGGGTCGCTGGCGGGAGACGACCCGGAGGAAATGCTGGCCGCACGTCTGGTCTGCGACTGGTCGATCAGCGCGGAGCAGATCGATCTGTTCCTAAGCCATTTCGACCAGTCTTAGGAGTTCATCCGCCACCGCCTCTGGATGGGTAAGGGGCGCCATATGTCCCGCCCCGGCGATCCAGGCCCGCCGGACATTCGGCATCCGCGCAGCAAGGCTTCTGTTAACCACATCGATAATGTCAGCCGTCTGATCCCCCTGGATCAGCAGGGTCGGCATCGCGGCCTTGGCCAGAGCACCGGGGGCCATGATATGTGCATTGTCCTCAATAATGGCATCGGACTGCGCTGGCACGATGTGCATCCGGTCCGCCATATAGCGGCGCGTCCCGTCAGGAATCTCATCCCATTTGGTGCCGTCGCCCCAGAAGCGATTGAAAAGCCGCGCCGCTGCCATGGTATCCCCCTCGGCCAGCGCAGCGAAATACGGTTGCGCCTCGATCTCATGCGCTGTCATCGCTTCCGGCGCATCTGCGATAGCCGCCGCGAAGAAAACCGGTTCGATCAGCGTCAGGCTGCGCACCAAATGCGGATGCTCGACGGCAATCCTCAACGCGACTGTCGCGCCGAAGGAATGGCCGATAACATCCATCGGTGTCGCAAGATGCGCCAGGGCGGCATCTCTGCATTCTGCGTGTAGATCGCGCCGCCGGTCCCAGTCCTCGCTTTTGCCATGACCGGGCAGGTCAATCGCGGTGAGCGTAAAGTGGTCTTCCAATGCTGCACCCAAGCCACGCCAGGCACCAGAATGCGCAAGCGTGCAGTGGATTGTCAGCGCCGCCCTTTTCCCATGCCCGAACCTCCGGACGTGGGCCCTGGGCGTCGAGGTCATAGCTCTCCGGCGAGATGCGCGTCCAGGTCGTCGATCCGGTCCTGCCCCCAGAACCGCTGACCGCTGTCCGTGATATAGAACGGGGATCCGAAGACGCCGCGCTCAACAGCTTCTTCCAGATTGGCCGCATAGGTCTCCGCGCCTTCCAGCAACCCGCTGTCGGCAAGCGTCGGATCAAAGCCAGCCTCTTCCAGGCAGGCCCGTACGACTGCATCTTCGGCGATGTCTTTTTCTTCCGCCCAGACCGCACGGCAGATCGCGAACATCAGCTTGCCCAGATCGCCCCCTCCGGCGTTTTGCGCGGCAATGAATGCATAAGACGACGGCGCACCGTTCGTCGGCCAATGCGCGGGCTTCAGGTTGAATGGCAGACCCAGTTTCTTGGCCTGACGCACCAGTTCCTGTGCGCGGTACTCCACCCGGCTGATATGCCGGTCCTTGGGCGGCGTTCCCCCTGTCCGCGGAAACAGCGCCAGGATATCGAAAGGCTTGTACGTCAGCGTTGCCCCATGCTTTGCGGCAACTTCCTCGGCCCGATTCCCGGCCAGGTAGGCATAGGGCGAGAGCGTAGAGAAAAAGAGATCGATATGCGCCATTTTGAGGCTCCTGACAGGTGTGAGGTTCTTTGCCGATTGGTAAGGCCGTGTTAGGTGAAGTCAACATCACGAATCTGTCACAAACCTCCCCCCGCTGCTCTTCAGGAAGTGTTCCACATGCCCCAACTCCAAGAACCAAAACTGATCGCTGGCAATGCCAATATGCCCTTGGCCAATGCCATCGCGCGGCGGATGTCGATGCACCGGGGCAAGCAGGTCGGATTGGTGGACGCGCGGGTCGAGCGGTTCAACGATGGTGAGATTTTTGTGGAAGTCTTCGAGAATGTGCGCGGCGAAGACATGTTCATCCTGCAGTCGACCTCGAATCCGGCAAATGATAACCTGATGGAATTGCTGATCATGGCGGATGCGCTGCGCCGGTCGTCCGCGGCACGGGTCACGGCGGTGCTGCCCTATTTCGGTTACGCCCGGCAGGATCGCCGCACCAAGGCGCGCACCCCGATTACCGCCAAGCTGGTGGCCAATATGCTGGTCGGTACCGGCATCGAGCGGGTGCTGACGATGGACCTGCATGCCGCTCAGATTCAAGGGTTTTTCGACATTCCGGTGGACAACCTCTATGCCTCGCCGATCTTTGCACTGGACATCCGAACGGCGTTCAAAAAGCGCATGAACGAGCTGATGATCGTCTCACCCGATGTCGGCGGTGTCGCGCGTGCGCGCGAGTTGGCCAAGCGGATCAACTCCCCCCTCGCAATTGTGGATAAGCGTCGTGAGAAACCCGGTGAGGTCGCAGAAATGACAGTGATCGGGAACGTGAAGGGGAAAACCTGCCTGATTGTGGATGATATGTGCGACACGGCTGGCACGCTCTGCAAGGCGGCCGAAGTTCTGATCGAAAACGGGGCCAAGGAAGTGCACTCCTACATTACCCACGGCATTATGTCCGGCCCGGCGGTGGAGCGGGTGACCAACTCGGTGATGAAATCGCTGGTCATCACGGATTCAATTGCCCCCACCGAGGCCATCCAGAAGGCTCCGAACATCCGCGTCGTGCCCACCGCGCCTGTCTTTGCGCAGGCGATCCTGAACATCTGGAGCGGCACGTCCGTCTCCTCGCTCTTCGAGGCAGACACCCTCAGCCCGATCTATGACGGGACCTACGCCGCCGAGTAGCCCTCTAGCCTTTGTCCGCTCTGTGACCAGGCTGCGACCTCCCTCACCGGCTGGCGTCGGCGCCGCCTTTATTGCGACCAAAGTCTGCACCAAACGACCAAAAGCCATACGCGGCGGTTGTTGACAGCGTTAACCTTTGGCGCCGATACTTTGCGATGGCAGTCAAACAAGGGAGGCCAAGCCTGACCGAGCAGGAACTCTGACACAAGAAATCTGGGAGGAATTTCATGACAGTAATGCAATTCGCCACGGGCGCTGTTCTCAGCGTCGCGATGGCAGGGGGTGCTGTTGCGCAGGACAATATGGACAAACTGTCCAATATGCAGCGCACCGACGCAACCTTCACGATGATCGATCAGTCCGGCGAGCGAGCCGAGGCATTGAAGAAGATTATCCCGCATATCAAGGTTCCGGACGGGTTTGAGGTCAGCCTCTATGCTGTTGTGCCCGACGCGCGATCGATGGCCGTGGCCCCACAGGGCACCGTGACCTTCGTGGGCACCCGCAAGGACAAGGTCTGGTCCGTCGTCGACCGCGACCGGGATCGAGTGGCTGATGAAGTCATGGATTTCGCGCCTTCCGTGACCTTCGACGTGCCCAATGGGCCGTGTTTCTCCAAGGATGGCTTCCTCTTCATTGCCGAACGCAACCGTGTGCTGAATTTTCCCGCCGCGGAATTCTTCTTTGAAGGGCCCGACCCGGCGGTCGCCGTTGTGGTCCCCCAGGGGGAGTTGGTGCCGGTAGAAGAAGAGAGCTTCAACCACACCGCACGGGTCTGTGACGTGGGCCCGGACGGCAAACTCTATATCTCGCTGGGTCAGCCGCACAACGTGCAGCCCGCGGCAAAGGTCGAGATGTACGACAAGATCGGCATCGGCGGCATCATCCGCATCAACACCGATGGCACGGGCCGCGAGGTCTTCACCCGCGGGGTCCGCAATTCGGTCGGTCAGGACTTCCATCCCGAGACGGGTGATCTGTGGTGGACCGACAACCAGGTGGACGGCATGGGGGATGACATTCCGTCAGGCGAGCTGAATCGTCAGACGGCGGCGGGTCAGCACTTTGGCTTCCCCTGGACCAACAGCCGCGTGGAGATCATGTCCGAAAGTGAGCACCCGCGTCCCGAAGGCGTGGAATTCGTTGAGCCGCAGCTGGAGCTGACCGCGCATGCGGCAGATCTCGGCATGAAGTTCTATGAGGGGTCGAGCTTCCCGGACACCTACGATGGCGGGATTTTCTGGGCGCAGCACGGCTCGTGGAACCGCACAACGCCGGTGGGCGCGCGTGTGATGTTCACGGCCCTTGATCCCGAAACCGGCGATGCAGTCGAGGCGCAGGTCTTTGCCGATGGCTGGCTGAATGAAGAGACGGGCGAGTACCGTGGGCGGCCCATGGACATCGCCTTCCTGAAAGATGGCTCGATGCTGGTCTCGGATGACTTCGCGGGTGCCATCTGGCGCATCGCGTACACGCGGTGAGGCTTTTGATGATCCTGTCCGGCGCGCTGTTGTGCGCCGGGCCCTTGGCCGCCGAGCTCGTGGGCGACCGCGACGCGGGGCGCAAGATATCCGGTCAGTGCCGCACCTGCCACGGAGCGGATGGCTTCGCGACGATCCCCATTGCCCCGCATATCGGTGGCGAACCCGAGAGCTATCTGCGCGCGCAGCTCACCGCCTTTCGCGATGGCACGCGCGAGCATGAGATGATGACCATCGTCGCTGCGAACCTCAGCGACCAACAGATCGCGGACCTCGCGGCGTGGTACGGCGGCCATGGGGCGCGGGCGGAGTTGACCGAAGACCCGTCCGGCGCTCCTGAGCTCTGCGTGGCCTGTCACGGTGCCGATGGCATGCATCTGGCAGATGATGTGCCGAACCTCGCCGGTGAGACCAACATCTATATCGACACACAGCTCAAGGCGTTTCGATCCGGGCAGCGCACCCATGAGGTGATGACCGAGGTCGCTGCCGATCTGACCAACGCAGAAATTCGCGCCTATGCCGATTGGTATGCGGCGGTGAAGCTTTACATCGACACGGTCGAGTAGCACGTCACTGCCCCGTCAGTCCGTGAAACAGCTCGCGTTTCAGCGCTGAACGCGCTTGTCAGAATGCGCCCATCGGCCCGTTCTGCTGCCTGCCCGGCGCTCCATCTCGGACATCAACCCGTTGACTTCCGGGTAGTCGCGGCGGCTACTCCAGGCGTCTTGCAGGGTTGCAATTCTGATCGTATCTGAAAGTATGGCGAACATGTTGATCTCCCAACCTTGCTGTCTGGGATCAACATAGGTTCCTGATGTAGTTATCTGCAAAGTAATATGGCTTTCAATATGTGAGTTGAACTAACAGTATGGATTGGCACTACATCCCGTCACTTGCGGCCCTGCGGGCCTTTGAAGCCGCCGCCCGGCACCAGAGTCTGAGTGCTGCGGCGCGCGAGTTGAATGTGACCCACGCAGCCATCGCGCAGCATGTGCGCGCGCTGGAACAGGAATTCTCGGACAGCCTGCTTGTGCGACAGGGGCGCGGTGTGGCGGCGACAGCAGCGGGGCGTGCACTGGCCGAGCGGCTGGGCGACGGGTTTCAGACCATCGCCGAGGCCGTGGGCGATCTGCGCGACCGCAACGCAGACCGGCCCATCAACATCACCGTCACGCCCGGGTTTGCGGGCAGCTGGTTGATGCCGCGCATCGGGGAGTTCTGGTCAAAGCACCCAGAGATCCAGGTGAACATCAACCCCAGTTGCTCGGTCATGGACCTGCGGCAGGAGGGGTTTGATATGGGCGTGCGCTATGGCGCGGGCGACTGGCCGAAGCTGGAGGCGGAAATGCTGACCGCAGCGGCCTATTGCGCGGTGGCGCATCCCGATCTGATCACCGGGCGCAAGGTGCGCAGCTTGCACGACCTGGCCGACCTGCCCTGGGTCATGGACAGCTATGAGCGCGAGCAGCACCGGGTGCTGGAGGGCGAAGGGATTGATCTGGCGGGGCTCGATGTCACCTTGCTGAGCACCAATGATCTCGCGCTCTCTGCGGCGCTGGCGGGGCTTGGGGTGACCGTGCAACCCAGCTCGATTGTCGAGCGGGATGTGCGCAGTGGGCAGCTGGTGAAGCTCTTTGAGCTGAAGGACAACGGGCTGGGCTATCACATGGTCACGGTGCCGGGGCGCAGCACGCCCCACCTGCGGACCTTCATGGCGTGGCTGCGCAAAGTGGCCCGACAGGAACAGGACCACGAAATGAAAAAAGCCCCCGGCGCTGCGGGGGCTTCCTGTAAATCCTGAAGACGCGGGATCAGACGCGGATGTGATCGCCCACGGCCACCATATCGGCGAGCAGTTTGGCGGCGTCATCGACGGGGCCCGGCTCGTTGACAAAGGTCTCCTTGGCATGTGCCAGCGCCTCTTCGGCCTCTTTGACCAGCGCGGCCATATCGTCCGCTGTCACCTCGGCCTTGGGCATGGCGCGTTCGGCCAGCACCGTGACGCCCGCCGCCGTGATCTCGGCGAAACCGCCGGTGACCACATATTCGGAAGTGCCGTCAGGGCCTTCGGTGCTGAGCACGCCGGGACGCAGGGTGGTGATCGTGGGGGCATGCCCCGCCATTGCCGTCATGTCACCGTCAGCGCCGGGAATCTGCACCGCAGTGACGGCAGCCGAGGCCAACCGCCGCTCGGGCGACACCAGATCGAATTGCGTTGTATCTGCCATCAGAGGCCTCCTTAGGCGGCGTCGGCCGCCATTTTTTCGGCTTTGGCTTTCACTTCCTCGATGCCGCCCACCATGTAGAACGCACCTTCGGGCAGGTGGTCGTATTCACCGGCCACAACCGCCTTGAAGCTCTCGATGGTCTCGGTCAGCGGGACCTGCACACCGTCCGAGCCGGTGAAGACCTTGGCCACGTCGAAGGGTTGGCTGAGGAAGCGCTGGATTTTCCGGGCACGGGCCACGGTCAGCTTGTCTTCTTCCGACAGCTCGTCCATGCCGAGGATCGCGATGATGTCCTGCAGCGACTTGTAGCGCTGCAGGATGCCCTGCACGTCACGCGCCACCTGATAGTGCTCTTCACCCACCACAGCCGGGTCCATCAGACGCGATGTGGAATCAAGCGGGTCCACCGCTGGGTAGATGCCCAGCTCGGAGATCGCACGGGACAGAACCGTCGTCGCATCGAGGTGCGCGAATGAGGTCGCAGGTGCCGGGTCGGTCAGGTCGTCCGCAGGCACGTAGACCGCTTGCACCGAAGTAATCGAGCCCGCTTTGGTCGAGGTGATGCGTTCCTGCATCGCGCCCATGTCGGTGGCCAGTGTCGGCTGGTAGCCCACGGCAGAGGGGATCCGACCCAGAAGGGCGGACACTTCGGAACCGGCCTGTGTAAAGCGGAAGATGTTGTCGACGAAGAACAGAACGTCTGTCCCCGACTGGTCGCGGAACTGCTCGGCCAGGGTGAGGCCGGTCAGAGCCACACGCATCCGCGCTCCGGGAGGCTCGTTCATCTGGCCATAGACCAGGGCCACCTGGGAATTCTCCAGGTTCTCGGGGTCGATCACGTTGGATTCGATCATCTCGTGGTAAAGGTCGTTGCCCTCGCGGGTCCGCTCCCCCACACCGGCGAACACGGAGTAGCCCGAGTGCACCTTGGCGATGTTGTTGATCAGTTCCATGATGAGAACGGTCTTACCCACGCCCGCACCGCCGAAGAGACCGATCTTGCCGCCCTTCGCGTAAGGGGCCAGCAGGTCGATCACCTTGATGCCGGTTTCCAGCACTTCCGAGGTGGTCGACTGGGCCGCGAATTCCGGCGCATCCTGGTGGATGGAGCGGGTCTCATCCGCATTCACCGGGCCTTGCTCGTCCACAGGCTCGCCCACAACGTTCATGATCCGGCCCAGCGTGGCGTTACCCACAGGGATAGAGATCGGCCCGCCCGTGTCGGTTACCTTCTGACCACGTACAAGACCTTCGGTGGCGTCCATCGCGATGGCGCGCACGGTGTTCTCACCTAGGTGCTGCGCCACTTCGAGCACGAGGCGGTTACCGTTGTTGTCCGTTTCCAGCGCGTTGAGGATCTCCGGCAGGTGATCCTCAAATTGAACGTCAACGACCGCGCCGATGACCTGGGTTACTTTTCCGACTGCATTTGCCATGTCGTTTCTCCGGTTTGTTCTTACAGCGCTTCCGCGCCGGAAATGATTTCGATCAGCTCGTTGGTGATGACGGCCTGACGCGAGCGGTTGAATTCGATGGTCAGCTTGTCGATCATCTCGCCCGCGTTCCGTGTCGCGTTGTCCATCGCGGACATCCGCGCGCCTTGCTCGGACGCACCATTTTCCAAGAGCCCTGCAAAGATTTGCGTGGCCACGCCGCGCGGCAGCAGGTCGGCCAGAATGGCCTCTTCCGACGGTTCATAATCGAACAAGGTGGAAGGCTCAGACCCTTCCTCTTCCTCGAATGTGGCCGGGATGATCTGCTGGGCAGTCGGGATCTGGCTGACGACGTTCACGAACTTCGAATAAAAGAGCGTGGCCACGTCAAATTCACCCGCGTCGAAACGCGCTAGCACATCCTTGGCGATGGCCTGCGCATCCACATATCCCACGCGTTTGACCTCGGTGAGGTCCACGTGGTCGATGAACAGCGATCCGAAGTCGCGCTTGAGCTGGTCGCGGCCTTTCTTGCCGACGGTCAGGATTTTGACGTCCTTGCCTTCGGCTTGCAGTTTTTGCGCGTGGCTGCGGGCCAGTTTGGCGATGTTCGAGTTGAAGCCACCACACAGGCCGCGCTCGGAGGTCATGACGATCAGCAGCTGCACTTTGTCGCTGCCGGTGCCCGACAGCAATTTGGGTGCGGAATCCGACCCGCCCACCGATGCCGCCAACCCCGCCATCACGGCGTTGAACCGTTCCGTGTAGGGGCGCGACTGTTCGGCAGCCTCCTGCGCACGGCGCAGCTTTGCAGCTGCCACCATCTGCATCGCCTTGGTGATCTTGCGGGTCGATTTGACCGACTCGATCCTGTTTTTAAGGTCCTTAAGACTGGGCATGGGCCTACCTCTTAAGCGAAATCAGCGGCGAATTCGTCGAGTGCCGATTTGATGCTGTCTGCCAGATCGTCTTTCACCTTACGGTCGTTGTTGGTGATGTCGTCGAGCAGCGCCTGATGCTTGGAGCGCAGATGCGCCAGCATGCCGGCCTCGAAACGACCTACCTCTTTCACGTCGACCTTGTCGAGGTAGCCGTTGGTGCCTGCAAAGATCACGCAGACAATCTCGGCGTTGGTCAGTGGCGAATATTGCGGCTGTTTCATCAGCTCGGTCAGACGTGCGCCCCGGGCCAGCAGCTGCTGGGTGGAGGCGTCGAGGTCGGAGCCGAACTGCGCAAAGGCCGCCATTTCGCGATACTGCGCGAGGGACAGTTTCACCGGGCCGGCGACCGAGGACATCGCCTTGGTCTGGGCCGAGGAGCCCACGCGGGAGACCGACAGACCTGTGTTCACGGCGGGACGGATGCCCTGATAGAACAGTTCGGTTTCGAGGAAAATCTGGCCGTCGGTGATGGAAATCACGTTGGTCGGAATAAAGGCCGACACGTCGCCGCCTTGCGTCTCGATGATCGGCAGGGCCGTCAGCGAGCCGTTGCCCGCGTCATCGCCCAGCTTCGCGGAGCGTTCCAGAAGGCGGGAGTGGAGGTAGAAAACGTCACCCGGATAGGCTTCACGACCGGGCGGACGGCGCAGCAGCAGGGACATCTGGCGGTAGGACACAGCCTGCTTGGAGAGGTCATCATAGATGATCAGCGCGTGGCGACCGTTGTCGCGGAAGTGCTCGGCCATCGCCGTCGCGGCATAAGGTGCGAGGAACTGCATCGGTGCAGGCTCGGAGGCTGTCGCGGCCACAACGATGGAATAGTCGATCGCACCGGTCTCTTCGAGCTTTTTCACCAGCTGCGCCACGGTGGAGCGTTTCTGACCCACAGCAACGTAGACGCAGTAGAGCTTCTTGCTCTCATCGTCGCCCGCACCATCGTTGTAGGATTTCTGGTTCAGGATCGCGTCCAGCGCCACGGCGGTCTTGCCAGTCTGACGGTCCCCGATGATCAGCTCCCGCTGGCCACGGCCAATTGGGATCATCGAGTCGACCGCTTTAAGGCCAGTCGCCATCGGTTCGTGGACTGATTTACGCGGGATGATGCCCGGCGCTTTCACGTCCGCCACGGAGGAGGTCTTGGCGTTGATCGGGCCTTTGCCGTCAATCGGGTTGCCCAGACCGTCCACAACACGGCCCAGCAGTTCGTCCCCTGTCGGGACGGACACGATGGAGTTGGTGCGCTTGACGGTGTCGCCTTCTTTAATGTCGCGGTCGGAGCCGAAGATCACGACGCCCACGTTGTCGGATTCGAGGTTCAGCGCCATGCCCTGAATACCGCCGGGGAATTCGACCATCTCACCGGCTTGAACATTGTCCAGACCATAGACGCGCGCGATGCCGTCACCGACGGAAAGCACACGGCCCACTTCGGCCACTTCGGCTTCCTGGCCGAAGTTCTTGATCTGGTCCTTCAGGATCGCAGAAATCTCTGCTGCTTGGATACCCATTTATCCGACCTCTTTCATTGCATTCTGGAGAGAATTCAGTTTCGCGCGGATCGAGGTATCAACCATGCGCGAACCAACTTTGACAATAAGACCGCCGATGAGGCTTTCATCCACGGTCGCATTGAGTGTTACGGTTTTGCCTGTGGAGGCTTTCAGTGTCTTGGCCAGCTTTTCAGCCTGCGTTTTCGTCAGCGCCTTGGCGGAAACCACCTCGGCGGTCACCTCGCCCTTCTCGGCGGCAATGATGTCCCGCAGGGTTTTGACCAGTTGCGGCAGCACGAAGAGACGCCGCTTCTGCGCCATCAGCGCCAGCGTATTGGCCAGCGTGTCCGAGAGATCCATCTTCTTCGCGATGGCGGCAATGGCAGTGCCCTGCTCGTCGCGCGAATAGATCGGCGAATGGATCAAGGCACGGAAATCATCGCTGTCTGCCAGGGCAGACTGCAGCGCATCAAGATCAGTTTCGAGAGATTTTAGAGCTTTGCCGTCCTTGGCAATCTCGTAGACTGCCGTGGCATAGCGCTCGGCAATACTTGTGGAAATCGAAGCTGGTTCTGACACGTCCACCCTTCCGATGTTCTGGCCCCGGATATGCGAAAAAATCGCGTCACCGAGAGTGTTGGCGCGGCTTGAATTAACTCAAGACGTCGAAATCAGCGGTGATGTAGCAGAGAGGCTCACACCCCGCAACATGAGATAGTGTAGAGCGTTTTTGGCTCTTTTCCCATGATTTCAGGCGTTTGGCCCGGGTGCGACCGTTTGGCCTCTCAGAAAGTTTGCGAAATGGCGCAATTATTGCGGCGTTTTGCGATTCCCACGCCCCGAATTTTGGCAAACGGCCTGATAGACAGCGCACGGCGTGGATCGTTTAATCACTAAACCGGCTTGGCCGTTGGTTCCAGCACACCGGGCGCACGCAATTTCCGCGCGGGTTCGACTTTTCCCTTCGGCGGGTAGACCAGTTTCGTGGCTTCGACCATGAAGGCGCCCCCCGCCATCATCGTCGGCAGCCTGCGCCCCATCTTCTCGAATGCAGTGCCGGATTTCATCCACCACCGTTTGGTCGAGGGCACCTGATAGAGCGCGCCAAGGTGACGTTCCGGCAGGAACTGGTGTTTGCGCAGCTGGGTTTCCAGTTGTCCCGGCGAATAGGGCCGCCCGAAGCCAAAGGGCGTACGGTCCCGTCTGGCCCAGAGGCCTGCGCGGTTGGGCACGATGAAGAGCGCCCTGCCCCCCGGCCCCAGCACCCGCCAGCATTCTTCCAGCAGATCAAAAGCGCGCTCAGAGGTTTCTAACCCGTGCAGGACCACCAGCTTGTCGACATGGCCCGTTTCCAGCGGCCAGCAGGTTTCTTCGGTCAGCACCGAAACATTCGGCATATTGGCAGGCCAGGGCATCACCCCCTGCGGCCCCGGCATCAGCGCCATGACCCGTCGCGCCTCCTTTAGGTACGGGCGCAACAGGGGTGCTGCAAACCCGTATCCCACCACCGTCTGCCCCTTGGCCTCGGGCCAGAGCTCCAGCATGCGCCCCCGCAGGCTCGCCTGCGCCGCGCGGCCAAGCGCGGAGCGGTAGTAGAAATTACGCAGGTCTTGCACGTCCAGATGCATTGCAGCCGGTCTCTTCATCGGTCACTGTTGCAGACAGTGTCGCAAACCTGTCGGAGAATGGCCATGGCTCTTGAAATCGCAACCATCCCCTGCCTGTCGGATAATTACGCATTTTTGCTGCACGACAGCGAGACCGGCGAAACCGCCCTTATCGATGTGCCGGAATCCGCCCCGATCCTGCAGGCCGCGCAAGAACGGGGTTGGAAGATCAGCGAGGTCTGGATCACCCATCACCATGATGACCATGTTCAGGGGCTTGGCGACATCCTGAACGCGCACAAGGCCACCGTGCGCGGGGCAGCCAAAGACAAGCATCGCCTGCCCCCGCTCGATGTGGCCCACGACGGGGAAGATCAATTCGAATTCGCTGGGCACAAGGTGCAGGTCCTTGATGTCCCCGGCCACACAATCGGTCACATCGCGTATTACGTGGCGGCCGCAGGCGCGGTTTTCACGGCAGACAGCCTGATGGCGCTCGGGTGCGGGCGGCTCTTCGAAGGCTCGGCAGAACAGATGTGGGGATCGTTGAGCCGCCTGATGGCGCTACCGGCGGACACAATCGTGTGTTCCGGTCATGAATACACCGCGTCCAATGCTAAGTTCGCCTTAACTATTGATCCTCATAATACCGAGCTTATATCTCGGAGCGACGCAATTGCTGCAGCTCGTGCTGCTGACAAGGCGACAGTTCCTTCAACCTTGGCGCTTGAGATGGCAACAAACCCGTTTCTGCGCGCATCTGACCCTGATATTCGCGCCCGCCTGGGCATGACAGACGCACGTGATGTCGAGGTCTTCGCCGAAATACGCGCCCGCAAGGACGCCTTCTAACGCCGAAATCGCAGTCTTTCATGTCCGGTTCACACAATTTGTGACCGCAAAAGTGAAGAAAAAACTTGAAGCGGCGCTGCGATCAACCAAACTCTAATACTATGAGGCCATGGTCGGCTTACGGATCGGCATCAATCAGATCCTCAACCGACCCCGATCAGAAGGAGCACAGCCCGTGCCTTCATTTTCGACCACACTGGAACAGGCAATACATTCCGCGCTGGCGCTGGCCAATGCCCGGCGCCATGAATTCGCCACGCTTGAGCACCTTTTGCTGGCCCTGATCGACGAACCGGACGCGACCCGCGTCATGAAGGCCTGCAGCGTCGATATCGACGATTTACGGGCCACGCTGGTGGAATTTGTTGATGAGGACCTCAGCAATCTGGTCACGGATGTGGACGGCTCCGAGGCCGTGCCCACCGCCGCTTTCCAGCGGGTCATTCAACGCGCCGCCATTCACGTGCAGTCCTCCGGGCGCACAGAGGTTACCGGTGCCAATGTGCTGGTCGCGATCTTTGCCGAGCGCGAGAGCAATGCCGCCTACTTCCTGCAGGAGCAGGATATGACCCGCTATGACGCGGTGAATTTTATTGCCCATGGGGTCGCGAAAGATCCCGCTTATGGCGAACAACGCCCCGTTTCCGGTGCGCCAGAGCATGAGGAAGAGGCGCAGGGCGTCACCGAGGGCGAAAAGAAAGAGAGCGCGCTTGAGAAATACTGCGTGGATTTGAATGCCAAGTCCCGCGAGGGCGATATTGACCCGCTGATTGGCCGCGATGCGGAAGTGGAGCGTTGCATTCAGGTGCTTTGCCGCCGCCGCAAGAACAACCCGCTGCTGGTGGGTGATCCGGGTGTGGGCAAAACCGCTATTGCGGAAGGTCTGGCGCGCAAGATCGTTGCTGGAGAGACGCCGGAAGTGTTGGAGAATACGACGATCTACTCGCTCGATATGGGTGCTTTGTTAGCGGGTACACGCTATCGCGGGGATTTCGAGGAACGGCTGAAGGCCGTGGTGGCGGAGCTGGAGCAGCATGAGGATGCGGTGCTCTTCATCGACGAGATTCATACGGTGATCGGCGCAGGCGCCACCTCAGGCGGTGCGATGGATGCGTCGAACCTGCTGAAACCCGCGCTCGCGGGCGGCAAGCTGCGCACCATGGGCTCGACCACGTACAAGGAGTTCCGCCAACACTTCGAGAAGGACCGCGCGCTGAGCCGCCGGTTCCAGAAAATCGACGTGAACGAACCGTCAGTCGAGGATGCAGTGAAGATCCTGCGCGGGTTGAAACCCTATTTCGAGGATCACCACTCGGTGAAATACACGGCTGATGCGATCAAGACGTCGGTGGAGCTGGCGTCGCGGTACATCAATGATCGCAAGCTACCAGATTCGGCCATCGATGTGATCGATGAGGCGGGTGCCGCTCAGCATCTGGTGGTCGCTGCGAAGCGCCGCAAGACCATCGGCACCAAGGAGATCGAGAATGTAGTGGCCAAGATCGCCCGCATTCCGCCGAAGAACGTCTCCAAGGACGATGCGGAGGTGCTGAAAGACCTCGAAGCCTCGCTAAAACGCGTCGTTTTCGGCCAGGACAACGCAATCGAAGCACTGTCGTCGGCGATCAAGCTGGCGCGCGCGGGTCTGCGGGAACCTGAGAAGCCGATTGGGAACTATCTCTTTGCTGGACCCACGGGTGTGGGCAAGACGGAAGTGGCCAAACAGCTGGCGGATACGCTTGGCGTGGAATTGTTGCGCTTCGATATGTCTGAGTACATGGAGAAACACGCGGTTTCCCGCCTGATCGGCGCGCCTCCTGGTTATGTCGGCTTCGACCAGGGCGGCATGCTGACGGATGGTGTGGACCAGCACCCGCACTGCGTGCTGCTGCTCGACGAGATGGAGAAGGCACACCCGGATGTCTACAACATCCTGCTGCAGGTGATGGATCACGGCAAGCTGACCGATCACAACGGGCGCACGGTAGATTTCCGTAACGTGGTGCTGATCATGACCTCGAACGCTGGCGCAGCTGAGCAGGCCAAGGAGGCCATCGGCTTTGGGCGTGATCGCCGCGAGGGCGAGGATACGGCAGCCATTGAGCGGACTTTCACACCGGAATTCCGCAACCGCTTGGATGCCGTCATCAGCTTCGCACCGCTGCCGAAAGAGGTCATCCTGCGGGTTGTCGAAAAGTTCGTACTGCAACTGGAAGCCCAGTTGATGGATCGCAATGTGACCATCGAGCTCACCAAACCAGCTGCAGAATGGCTGGCAGACAAGGGCTATGACAGCAAGATGGGCGCGCGCCCACTGGGTCGGGTCATTCAGGAGCACATCAAGAAGCCACTGGCGGAGGACCTGCTCTTTGGCAAGCTCGCCAAAGGCGGCATCGTGAAGGTTGGCATAAAGGCTGGCGAGATTGATCTGAAGATCGAAGGCCCGGACAAGCCCCGTCTCTCCGGCAACAAGCCGCCGCTGCTGACTGCGGAGTAAACCTGTCTGATGAGATTTGCGCCCCCGCCGGATCAACCGGCGGGGGCGTTTTTGTTTGGATCAGAAGAACAATGTAATACGCTGTTCTAGCAGCGCCCCAACAGGGCCAAGACCGAAACTGCCACCCGTTGATCCACAACGTGAGACCCCAAGGCCCGCCAACAACCCTCGGGGTTTCGCGCGGGGCACGCCAATCAACGTTCGGTGAATTTCAACTCGATCCGTCGGTTCTGGGCGCGGGCCGCCTCGCTGCTCCCCGAAGCCACCGGCTGATACTGCCCAAAACCATTGGCGGCAAGGCGCTCGGGAGGAATGCCCAAAGCCTCCACCATGTATTTCACCACCGACAGCGCCCGCCCCTGGCTGAGCTCCCAGTTATCCGCATAGCGCCCGGTGCCCAGTAATGGGACGTCGTCTGTATGCCCATCGACCCGCAGGACCCAGTTGATCTCCGGCGGGATGTCGTCTGCAACGCTGGAGATAATCTCCGCGACTTTGGCCACCTCTTCACGTCCTTCCGGCGACAAGGTCGCGCTGGCAGGGGCAAAAAGCACCTCTGACGAAAATACAAAGCGGTCGCCCTCGATCCGCACCCCTTCCTGGCGGCCGAGCACATCGCGCAAACGGCCAAAGAACTCGGACCGGTACTGCTCCAGATCCTTTGTCTCTGCTGCCAGGCGCGCGGCTTCTTCGGCCAGCCGCTTGCGCTCCGCCTCCTCCAGTTCGGCACGGCGGCGCTCCTCGGCAGCCACGCGGGCAAGGGCGGTGTTCAAATCCGACCCCAGCGACTGCAAGCGAACCTGCGACGCAGCATCCCGTGCCACTGCATCGTCCAGCAAGGCCTGCAAATCGCCAAGCTGCGCGCGCAGCGCTGCAACCTGCTGGTTGAGCAGCTCTGTCTGTCGCTGCGCTTCGGCGCTGATCTCTTCCTCTTTGGTAAGCGCCGCACGGGCCTGTGCCAAAAGCGCCGCGCGGCGTTCGGCATCGGTGCTGTTGTCTGCGGCCAAGGTTTCCGCCGCCAGTTTTGCAGCGAGCGCTTCGGCCAGACGCGCCCGCAGATCTTCACGCTCCGCTAAGGATTGCTCGGCAGCTGCATCCAGTTCAGCCTGGAGCGCGCGTTCTGCGGCACGCAGGCTGTCGATTTCCTCACCCGCCGTATCCGCCGTTTCCTCCAGCCCTTCGATCCGAAGCAGTGCTGCCGCCAATTGCGTGTCGAGATCGCGCTCCGCCGCCCGCGCGGCGGCCAGCAGTGTCAGCGTATCCTCTGCCTCCTTGCGCTGCGCTTCGAGCGCGAGCGTCATTGCTGTCAACTCTGCATCAGCATTCCGCAGCCGATCCCGCAGCGCCTCGGCGGCCGCGGCTTCGGCAAGGCGCGCCGCCTCCTCGGCGCTGAGCGCCTCACGTGCGTCGTCCAGTTCCGCACCTAACGTATCAACCTGCCCCTGCGCCTCGGCGTTGCGGGCGCGCAGATCGGCAACCAAAGCGTTCAAAGCATCCCGTCGCGCGGCCGCCAGCCGGGCGGCCTCCTCCTGCGCATCAATCTCACTGCGCGCGGAGGATAGGGCCAGGTTAAGCGCTTCCTGCGCGCTCAAAAGCTCGGCTTGCTCTGCTTCCAGAGCACTGACATCGCCCAATGCCGTGTCACGCTGCGCAATCAATGCGGCCACCTGCGCCTCGAAACCCGTGATCCGCGCGGCGGCCTCATCAAGGGCTGCGGCCTGAGCGTCGCGCGTCGCAGTCAGGGTCGCGATCCGCGCCTCCGCGTCCGTCAAAGAGGTGCGCAACTCTCCCATCCGGCCTTCCAGATCTGCCGAGGTCTGCCGCTCCAGACCCAGCGCCTGCGCCAGGGCGGCGACTTCACCTGCGAGTTGGTCGAGTTCGGTTTCCTGACCCGTAATCCGCTCTGTCAGGACGAATTGCACCACCATGAAGATGGTCAACACGAACATCAGCACCAGCAAAAGACCGGTCATCGCATCGACAAAACCCGGCCAGATGGACGCCTGAAAACGTGTGCCAGTGCGTCGCGACAGCGCCATGGTTATCCATCCCCTGCGAGGGTCGTGTTACCGCTGCGGGGCCGTTTCCCGCGCATCGCTTCCGCCAACCGGGAGATGTCCATGCGCAGTTCGGCCATGCTTTCCTGACGCCCGGCGGAGATTTCTTCGAGAATGCGCAGCATCTGAACGTCGATGGACCGCAGGCGCATGCGGCTCTCTGCATCAATCCCGTCGCCCTGCCCCTGATTTTCAAGCGCGGAAATCAGCCGTTCCTGCCCCGCAGCGACCCGTTCAAGGGCCGCGCTGGCCGGATCCATGCCGTCCATCTTCTGTGTCATACGCTCAATGGATCCCGCCAGGGTGCCGAGGTTTTCGTTGATCTCGGACCGGCTGACATCGGAATGCTGGAACATCTCCTGCAGGCGCTCCATCTGTTCCACCATGTGCTCAACCACACTGGCAAGCACACCCTGATCTCCTGCCGCCTCGTCGCCCGAGGTAAAGCCGACGCGGGTGATGGAACTCAACCACTCTTCCAGTTCGCGGTAAAACCGGTTTTGACCATGCCCGGCAAAGAGCTCCAGCAGCCCCACGATCAGAGACCCTGCAAGACCAAGGAGCGAGGAGGCAAAGGCGACGCCCATCCCGCCGAGCTGCGCCTCAAGCCCGGTCATCAGACGGTTGAAGACCTGCACCCCGCCTTCGCCATCCTGCGGTGCGAGGCTGCGGATGGTGTCCACGACCGCCGGAACCGTCGTGGCAAGGCCGTAGAAGGTTCCCAAAAGGCCCAGGAAAATCAACATGTTGACGATGTATCGCGTGATTTCGCGTGCTTCATCGATACGGGTTGCCACTGAATCGAGGATCGACCGGGTCGAGGTTGCGCTGACCTGCATGCGCGCCCCGCGCGACCGCAACAGCGAAGCGAGCGGCGCCAGAAGCTGCGGTGCCTGAATACTCGTGTCCTGGGTGTCGGAGGCAAATCGTTCGATCCAGCGCACCGAACCGATCAGTTGAAACACCTGATAGAAGCAGGCCAGCACCCCGATGAAAAAGACGAAAATGATGAAGCCGTTCAGATAGGGGTTCGCCTCGAAAACCGGCAGCACGCGGGGCAAGGCCAGAAAACCGCCAAAGCCGGAAAGGGCCAGCACGATCAGCATCAGCGAGATTTGCCGCACCGGTTGCGAAAAGACCGGTCTCGCCTCTTGGTTGGGCCACGCCATGCGCAATTGCTCCCCGCGCTTTATTCTTCTGCTCTGGCGGCAGCTTACACTGAAAACCAGCGCAAGCGCCAAGGATTTATGCGCTCAGATGGCGCACCCGCTGGCTCAGCCATTCAAGGTCGGGATCATGCAGACCGATCTCTGTCAGATGGCTTGCCGTATTGTAGAGATATTCGGTGTTCGGCCCCATGCCACCGGCCGCGCGGGCGATGATCTGCGCCTGCTCTTCCAGCGGCATGCCCCCACAATACTGGCGGTGCTCGCGGTTGATGATGTAGGCCAGCGCCTGTACCCGACGTCCGTCCACCAGATCGACGTCCAGTTCCCGTTCAAGGTAAGCCGAAGAGATCAACTCGCGCTCACGCAGGTAGGTCAGTGTGGCCTCCTCTGCACCCGCCCGCACGGCGAGGGCCACACCCTCACAGGCATGGGCGGGTTCCTCATCCAGGGCCAGCACAAGACCCGGATCGTCTTCGGTGCCGCGATGGTGAATGGACCACATGCAGAAGGATCGCGAATAGCCGGGCAGCTTGGCCACCACCTGCTCGGCCACGTCAAATCCGGGGTTCCACAACAGGCTGCCGTAGCCGAATACCCACATCGTCATCTTACTGGTTCTCCTTGGCTGCATTGCGTAAACCTCAAATCAACGGAAAACGCAAAGAGGTCTGCGATGCGTCGGGTGATTTGGGCGGCCTTGGTTTTGGCACTGATCTGGGGTGGCTGGTGGATCTGGGCGGCGCAGGCCGCGCGACAGGCAACAGAGCAGTGGTTCGCAGATCGCCGCGCGGAAGGCTGGCAGGCCGATTTCGGCGGTTTGGATGTCTCCGGCTTTCCGCTGCGGTTCGACGCCGTGATGACGCTGCCGGCACTTGTGGACCCCGAGACCGGCGTGGCGGTGACCACCAGCGGCGTCACCTTCTCCGCTCCCGCATGGTGGCCCGGTGACGTGACGGTGCGACTGCCGCAGGATCCGGTCACCTTCGCCAGCCCGGAGGGCCGCGCCACCCTGGACATGGATCAGGCCGTGGCACATTTGCGCCTGAAACCCGGCAGCGCATTGGACCTCGAAGCGGCGCAGGTCACCTCCGGTGCATGGTCGCTGAGCGCGCATATGGGGGATGTTCTTTCCGCCGCCGATCTGAACGTCTCCGTGCAGCAGGTCGCGGCGGGCCAGGCCAGCTATACCGTTGCCCTGAACGCCGCCGGTCTGCAACCCGGCACGGTGCCGCGTACGGCCTTGCGCGTTCCGACAAACTGGCCACTGACATTCGACAAGTTTGCGCTGGACATGCAGGTTGCCTTCGACCGGGTTTGGGACCGTCGCGCCATCGAGGTTGCGCGCCCGCAACCCCGTAGCCTCCGGATCGACCTGGCCGAGGCCGCGTGGGGGGATCTGCAGCTGCGTGCCGCCGCAGATCTGACCATCGATGCGCAGGGCACACCGGAGGGCACCCTGTCCCTGCAGGCCCGCAACTGGCGGGAGATGCTCACCCTGGCCGAAGCCGCCGGCGTGCTACCGTCTGCCGTGCGGCCTCAAGCCGAAAGCGTGCTGTCCGCTCTCGCTCAGGCCACGGGCGATCCACGGTCCATTAATGTGGACCTAACGCTCAGGAAAGGTCTGATTTTATTGGGGTTTGTGCCACTGGGCCAAGCGCCGCAGCTGGTTTTGCGTTAACGGCAGTAGGTACCGCTGCGGTACCGCGCCGTATCGAAGTGAAAGTGGTCGCGGTGAAACCTATCGGCATTCGGCCCCAGAACCGTCCCGAACGGCCCGCAGGCATCGCGGTGCATCCGGCGCAGGGCCTGGCTGCTGCCCCGCGCGGTCCAACCCTTGAGAACGGAGATGGTCGAGCCATCTCGCAGCCGAAACCCCGAGATATCGATGGCGCGCCCCTTGCCGTGCTCGGAAATCCGCGCGCCTTTCTTGTTGTTCCGTGTCCGACAGGCGTAATGCGCCGCCACCCGCAGGCCCGCGACCCCGCCACCGGATGTGCGGAGCGTGGGTTTCACCGACCCTTCGATCCACGTCTTCAACGCCTGCGCCGTGCCACAGTCCATGATCGCCCGCTGGCTGAGCGTCACGTCAGACACCGATTTCACCCGCACGGCCTGCGTCACCCCGCAGCCGGAAATCCTGCCCGGCACGCGACCGATAACGTCGCCCTGAATATCGGGATCACCACACACCGCGCCTCTTGCGCGCAATTTCTGGTGCTGACGTATGAGTCTACGGACGGCCCGGGTGCGTTTCTGGGGTCTCAGCGATGTTCTGGGAGCATTGCCCCGCACCATCGTGACCTGTGCCTCAGGCGAACGGGCGGGAGAGGTGATGGCCCCGGAAGGGTCCAGATTGACGGGAAGTGCCCCGCCTGCGGTTGACCCCGGGCGGCCCACAGGCCGTTTGGAGGTATCGGGCACCTCAGCAAGCGCAACACCGGCAATGACCGTGAAAAGAAGCACCCAGGCTTTCACGAGGATTTCTTTGCCCGTCCGAAATCGGGCGCGTCCGTGTCCTGCCCCGCCTCGATGATGCCCCTGCGGATCGCACGGGTGCGAGTGAAGTAATCGTGCAGATGATCGCCGTCGCCGGTGCGAATGGCGCGCTGTAACGCGAACAATTCCTCCGTAAAGCGCCCCAGAATTTCCAGTGTCGCATCCTTGTTGGTCAGGAACACATCGCGCCACATGGTCGGGTCACTGGCGGCGATGCGGGTAAAGTCGCGAAATCCGGCGGCGGAATACTGGATGACCTCGCTGTCGGTCACGCGGCGCAGGTCGTCCGCCACGCCCACCATCGTGTAGGCAATCAGGTGCGGCGCATGGCTGGTCACGGCGAGCACCAGATCGTGGTGATCCGCCTCCATCTCTTCGACGTTGCTGCCCAGGCCTTCCCAGAGCGCGCGCAGTCGCGCAACGGCCGCCGGGTCTGAGCCGGGCACCGGCACCAATAGGCACCAGCGGTTGTCAAAAAGCTCCGCGAAGCCGGATTCGGGGCCTGAATGCTCGGTTCCGGCAAGGGGATGGCCGGGGATGAAATGAACGGTGTCGGGCAGATGTGGTGCGACATTCTCGATCACATCCCGCTTGACGGAGCCGACATCGGTAACGGTCGCGCCGGGTTTCAGGCTGTCTGCAATTTCGGCTGCAATCGCACCCATGACGCCCACCGGCACGCAGAGGATTACGAGATCGGCACCTTCCACGGCATCGGCGGCACTGTCGCACACGCGGTCACATAGACCGATGCGGCGGGCAGTGTCGCGGGTCTCGACGCTACGGGCATAGCCCGTCACCTCGCCCGCAAGCCCGCCCCGCTTCATGGCCCAGAACATTGAGGAGGCGATCAACCCGAGCCCGATGAGGGCCACCCGATCATAGATCACGCTCATGCCGCGCCCTTGAAGTTCGCAAGCGCGTCGAGCACGCGCGTGACGTCTTCGGCCCGGCCCACGGTGATCCGTAGCGCCTCGGGAAAGCCGTAGCCTTTCACGAGACGCACGAGAATGCCCACCGACTTTAGATGCGCATCTGCGGCCAGTGCCTCATCCTCATCGGCAAAACGAGCCATCACGAAGTTGGCCTGACTGTCATCGCAGGCAATACCAAGCTGGCGCAGCCCGCCGACAAGCCGGGCGCGCTGTTCCGCGTTCTCTGTCAGGCAGGTCTCTACAAAACGGCGGTCGTTTACCGCCGCCTCCGCCCCGGATAGCGCGACGCTCGACATGTTGAAGGGCCCCCGAATACGGTTGAGCACGTCAATGATGTCCCGGGATGCATAGCCCCACCCGACGCGCAGCCCCCCAAGCCCATAGAGCTTGGAGAACGTGCGGGTCATCACCACATTGGCGCGCGCTGTGACAAGGGAAGCGCCACCATCATAGCCGTCGAAGAACTCCGCATAGGCACCATCCAGAACCAAGAGGCAATTCTCGGGCACCGCGTCCGCCAGTCGGGTAAGCTCTACCCTATCCAGCGCCGTGCCCGTGGGATTCGCCGGGTTCGCAATGTAGATCAGGCGTGTCGCTTGTGTGATCTTCGCAATCAGCGCATCCACGTCGACGCGGCGGTCTGTTTCAGGGGCCACCACGGGCGTCGCTCCGGCGGAAAGCGCGAAGATGCGGTAGAGCGAAAACCCGTGCTCTGTGTAGAGCACCTCATCCCCCGGCCCGGCAAAGGCCATGGCAAGCAGCGTCAGGATTTCATCAGAACCCACACCACAGATGATCCGCTCCGGCGCTAACCCATGCACCTCCGCGATGGACTGGCGCAAACGCGCATGGTCGGTCGAGGGGTAACGATGCAGCTTCAGGGCAGCGTCCGCGACCGCCTCCGCAGCCTTGGGGCTGGCGCCAAAAGGGTTCTCGTTGGAGCTCAGCTTGAGCGGATCGGCCTGCCCGTCAATCTGGGAAGCACCGCCCTGGTAAAGGGCGATATCCATTATGCCGGGTTGTACGCGGATTGCAGTCGTCATGGGGTCATCTCCTGTCCGGCGGACATTAGCGATGTGCCGCACGCTGTGCCACCGTCAAAGTTACCGCCCTCCGCATAAGCGCCCCATCCGCTCCGCATGGCAACAAAAAGGGGCCCGACTGTGCGGACCCCTCTTCATATTCTGGCGATCACCCCGCACCTCGAGAGGTGTCGGGTCTGTACAGGAACCCTACCTGACGGCAGCGTCTCGGTGGTCAGGCCTTGCGCGCTTTGGCCTTGCGGCGGCCAGCCCAGCCAAGCCCGCCCACTGCGGCCCCCAGCAGTAGAGCAGATGCAGGCAGCGGCACCGGGTCAGGCTGGTTGTTATCGTCAACGGAAGTGACCGCAATGCCATCGATGGAGAAGCCATCGTTCAGCTTGTATCTGTCGCCGCCGGACGTGAAGAAATTGCCCAGAACGATTTCCGCAGAGGACACCGCCTGACCGAAATCGATCTCTACCGTGCGTGCGTTGCCGTTAGGCAGCCTGCCGCCAGTGCGCAACTCCTTGGAGATACCGCCAGCGACGATGCGCAGGAAGGCGCCCTGGTCACTGCCGTCGTTCAGGACAAAGGACAACCGGTTGAACAATCCGCCCGTGCTGACCGCCCAGTTCATGCCCCAGGTGTCGTTGCTGTCCAGGAACCACGATCCGCCCTGCGGGACCGTGTTCTTGCGGCCAAAGACCTTGCCGTCCCGCAGCGCGAGCTCTGTACCGGTGCCGATCACGGACCCGCCCGAGCCTGTGCCGCCCAGCGTCTTGAATGTGCCCACGGAGGTGGAAAGTGCGGGACCAACCTCGCCCTCGCCTTTGGACCCACCCAGCCGCTCGAAATCTTCTCCGACATTGCCCGGCGCCCCGAAGCCACCGTTGTAGGTTGCCGTATCGAAGGTCGAGACTGTGATTGTCGCGGCACTGGCACCAAAGGTGCTGGCCAGGGTTAGAACGGCTGCAAGAGCCACCTTGTTGATACTCATTACGCACTCCATAAAATTTTTACTGTATTTTCAAAGTTCCAGTTATGTTCCCGCTGCCTTTCGGTCAAGCGGAGAACCGCTCAACAGACTGTTTCCAACGTAACGTAACTTGATCGATTTGCCCGGCTGACCTCCCTTGGACGGCGCCCTTTTCACCCCACCTCATCCATGCGAGAAACATGCCATGGAACATGTTGGTTCGGGCCCTGAAGATCCTTACGAAGCTGTTGCGCCAAATTGGTCCGACAAGATGCGGGTTTTGGGCTATTACGACGGCTATCTGGGGTTTCTGTCGGATCGCAGACCCGACCTGCCCGCGCGCATCGAGGTGATCGACATCGGGACCGGGACCGGCGCCATGGCCGAGGCCTGGACAGCCCTGCACGGCGCGCCTGACCGGATGGTGCTGCTGGATCGCTCGCCGGCGATGCTGAAATTTGCCAAAGGCGCATTGGCGCAGCGCGGGGTCAACTCCGAAACCTGCGATATCGGTCTTGAAGAGGCCCGGCTGGGTTCGTTTGACGTGCTGCTTGCCGCCCATGTCATCGAACATTTCGACGATCCGCTCAGCGCACTTAAGGCGATGCGGTCGATGGCGCGCCCCGGGGCGCGGCTGTGGATGTCCGTCTCCAAGCCCCATTGGTGCAACGTGATCATCTGGCTGCAATGGCGGCACCGGACATTTCGACCGCGGGAAATCGACGAGCTGTTGCGGGCTGCGGGTTTCGCCGTCGAGGCGCATTACAGCTTTCCCGCCGGACCGCCGTCGAGGACCAGTTTCGGCGTTGTTGCACGGGCAGTCTGAGCAAAAAGAAAGCCGCGTCGGACGTGCGACGCGGCTTTCTGAAACGGCTTGGGAAAAACCTTAGTTTTTCGCGTAGAATTCGACGACGAGGTTCGGTTCCATCATCACCGGGTAGGGCACGTCGCCCAAGGCCGGTGTGCGCACGAATTTCGCGGTCATTTTGGAATGATCGGCCTCGATGTAATCCGGCACGTCACGCTCAGGCAATTGTGTCGCTTCGAGCACGACGGCGATCTGTTTGGAGCGGTCGCGGACTTCGATCACGTCACCTTCCTGCACGCGGTAGGACGGGATGTTGACCTTCTTGCCGTTCACTTTCACGTGGCCGTGGTTCACGAACTGGCGTGCCGCGAAAACGGTTGCAACGAATTTGGAGCGATAGACGACGGCGTCCAGGCGACGCTCCAGCAGACCGATCAGGTTTTCACCGGTGTCGCCTTTGACACGCTCGGCTTCGGCGTAGATGCGGCGGAACTGCTTTTCGGTCAGGTCGCCGTAGTAGCCCTTGAGCTTCTGCTTGGCGCGCAGCTGAATGCCGAAATCGCTGAGTTTGCCCTTGCGGCGCTGACCGTGCTGGCCGGGGCCATATTCGCGGCGGTTCACCGGGGATTTCGGACGGCCCCAGATGTTTTCGCCCATACGGCGGTCGATTTTGTACTTGGCAGACGTGCGTTTGGTCACGGCTGATCTCCTTCTAAAGATGCCCAGACGGGCGTGAAGGGCGTTGTCCTCTGGCTTGCGCCTGACAGGCTGTCCCTTGCGGGGGCCACCAACACCAATGAAACCGCGCTTATACTTTGCAAAAAGGCAGAGTCAACGCCCCTTTACCGCCATATCCGTAACGGCCCTGTGACGCGGGCAGGTCACCAGATGATCATTGACCATACCGACCGCCTGCATGAAGGCGTAGACGATTGTCGGCCCGCAGAATCGAAAGCCTGCCTTCTTGAGGTCCTTGGAGATTTGCGTGGAAAGCGGCGTGAAGGCCGGGACCTCTTCCAGTGTCCGCCATTGGTTCTGCAGCGGCGCGCCATCCACATAGGTCCACAAAAATCTGTCGAACCCCTCACGCGCTTCGATCTCCTGCCAGACACGAGCATTGCTGATCGTCGCCTCGATCTTGCCCCGGTGGCGTATGATACCGGGGTCCGCGAGCAAGGTCTCGATCTCACCTTCGCCCCAGCCTGCAATCACATCTGGATTGAACCCCGCGAAGGCAGCGCGAAAATTCTCCCGCTTTTTCAAAATGGTAAGCCAGCTCAACCCGGCCTGAAATCCATCCAGAACCAGTTTTTCCCACAGCGCACGACTGTCATACTCGGGCACGCCCCAATCCGTATCGTGGTATTCAAGATAGATTTCTTCTGGCCCTGCCCAACCGCACCGCTCCATCGGGTTTTCCTTTTGTTTACGTTAGTTTTCAATCGATTAAAGCACAAATCAAATTAGAACAAAATGAGAATATTTACGCGATTTTAGGATGTGTGGTCATAGAGTGACGCAACCACTTCAATGCGAGGGCATGATGGCCGGACCGAGAAAAAAGCGATTTGCGGACGTGCCGCCAGGCGCGGAAAACCCTCTGCAGTTCGCCCTGTCCCAGCGCGACAGGAACACCGTGGACATGGTTGCAGAGGCCATCAAGCACAAACAGGTTCTTCTGGCCTTCCAACCGGTCATGCAAGCCCGCGCGCCCGACAAGGTGGCCTTTTACGAGGGCCTGATCCGTGTTCTGGATTCAACGGGCCGTGTCATTCCGGCCAGCGACTTCATGGACACAATCGAGAATACAGAACTGGGCCGTCAACTTGATACGCTGGCCTTGGGTTTGGGGCTGCGGGCCCTGAACGACAACCCGGGGCTGAGGCTTGCAATCAATATGTCCGCGCGCTCCATCGGGTACCGCCAGTGGAACCGCACGCTGGATCGCTGGCTGAGCCGCAACGCCATGATTGCCGAGCGGCTGATCCTGGAGATCACGGAAAGCTCGGCCATGCTGGTGCCGGAGCTGGTGGTGGATTTCATGGACCGGTTGCAGATCGAGGGGATCAGCTTTGCCATGGATGACTTTGGCGCGGGTTATACAGCGTTGCGCTACTTCAAGGACTTCTATTTCGACATTCTCAAAATTGACGGTCAGTTCATCCAGGGGATCGCATCCGACCCTGACAATCAGGCGCTGACGGCGGCGCTGGTCTCCATTGCACGCCACTTCGACATGTTGACCGTCGCCGAGTTCGTCGAAAACAAGGAAGATGCGGAAACACTCATCGGGCTCGGTGTGGACTGCCTGCAGGGTCATTACTTTGCCGCTGCGTCAACGCGTCCTCATTGGCTGCGCAACGTCGAAAAACAAAAAGCCGTCTGAGATGCAGGCCATCCGAGGGCCAGACCTGCTGCGACGCGCCATTTGGTTGCTGCCCTTACGTGAATAGTCTATGGACCGAACCATTGAAGGTGAGGGGTCAGGGCCCTGAAAACCAAGGCCCGGCGAGAACGCCCCTTTTCCAGAACTGGCAAAGGACCAATCCATATGACGAATGTCGTTATCGCATCCGCAGCACGCACCGCCGTTGGCAGTTTTGGCGGATCTTTCGCAACCACGCCCGCCCATGACCTTGGTGCCGCAGTTTTGAAAGAAGTCGTGGCACGTGCAGGCGTCGATGCTTCCGAAGTTTCCGAAACCATTCTGGGTCAGGTGCTGACCGCAGCGCAGGGCCAGAACCCGGCGCGACAAGCGCATATCAATGCCGGCCTGCCACAGGAAAGTGCGGCCTGGACCATCAATCAGGTCTGTGGCTCCGGTCTGCGCGCCGTTGCCCTGGCAGCACAGCACATCCAGTTGGGTGATGCATCGATCGTCGCCGCGGGGGGTCAGGAAAACATGACACTGTCCCCTCACGCTGCCTCGCTGCGCGCTGGCCACAAAATGGGCGATATGAAATACATCGACACGATGATCCGTGATGGTCTCTGGGATGCTTTCAACGGCTATCACATGGGGCAAACTGCGGAAAATGTTGCCGAAAAATGGCAGATCGGCCGCGAGCAGCAGGACGAATTCGCCGTTGCTTCGCAGAACAAGGCCGAAGCGGCCCAGAAAGCCGGCAAGTTTGCGGATGAGATCATGGCCTTCACGGTCAAGGGCCGCAAAGGCGATACCGTGGTCGATCAGGACGAATACATCCGCCACGGCGCAACGGTGGAAGCTATGCAAAAACTGCGCCCCGCCTTCACCAAGGACGGTTCGGTCACGGCAGCAAATGCTTCTGGCTTGAACGATGGCGCAGCGGCCGCGCTGATGATGACAGCGGATGAAGCCGAAAAACGCGGCATTGAGCCCCTGGCGCGCATTGCGAGCTATGCCACCGTTGGTCTCGACCCGGCCATCATGGGCGCGGGTCCCATCTTTGCCAGCCGGAAAGCGCTGGAAAAAGCCGGGTGGAAGGCCGAAGACCTCGATCTGGTCGAAGCAAACGAGGCCTTCGCGGCGCAGGCTTGTGCCGTCAACAAGGACATGGGCTGGAACCCGGATGTGGTGAACGTGAACGGCGGCGCCATTGCCATCGGTCACCCGATCGGCGCATCAGGCGCGCGTATTCTGAACACGCTGCTGTTCGAAATGAAGCGCCGCGATGCCAAGAAAGGCCTTGCGACCCTGTGCATCGGCGGCGGCATGGGCGTTGCCATGTGCCTTGAGCGCCCCTGATTCAGATCAAGGCGGCGCAGCATCGCGCCGCCTAAACACTCCAAAAACACCTGCTTGCTGGATTTACTTGCGCAATATTGTTGCGCAACCTGAAATCAATCCGTAACAAGATTATCAGAAACACGAAGGAGAATCCCACATGTCCCGCGTCGCACTTGTCACTGGAGGCAGCCGAGGCATCGGTGCCTCTATTTCCAACGCCCTGAAAGATGCCGGCTACACCGTCGCTGCCACCTATGCAGGCAATGACGAGGCAGCCGCCAAGTTCACCGATGAAACAGGCATCAAGACCTACAAATGGAACGTGGCCGACTATGACGCGTGCAAAGAGGGCATCGCGGGCGTCGAAGCCGACCTTGGCCCCATCGATGTCGTCGTGGCAAATGCCGGGATCACCCGGGACGCGCCATTCCACAAGATGACGCCGCAGCAGTGGCAGGAAGTCATCGACACCAACCTGACGGGCGTCTTCAACACGGTGCATCCGATCTGGCCCGGCATGCGCGAGCGCAAGTTCGGTCGGGTGATCGTGATCAGCTCGATCAACGGTCAGAAAGGCCAGTTTGCGCAAGTGAACTATGCCGCGACCAAAGCCGGCGATCTGGGGATCGTAAAGTCATTGGCGCAAGAGGGCGCGCGCGCAGGCATCACCGCCAACGCAATCTGCCCGGGCTACATCGCAACGGAAATGGTTATGGCGGTGCCAGAGAAGGTACGCGAATCCATCATCGGGCAAATTCCCGCCGGACGGCTGGGCGAACCTGAAGAAATTGCGCGCTGCGTTGTGTTCCTCGCCTCGGATGATGCGGGTTTCATCAATGGCTCGACCATTTCCGCGAATGGAGCACAGTTCTTCGTCTGACGTCTTCACATCCAGAATGAAGAAAGGGCCGGTGATGATCACCGGCCCTTTTCACATCCCGTAAGATCGCTGCAGTCGATCAGCGGGAAGAGTGAAACAGCCAGTTCCAGGCATCTTTCATCGCTTGTGCCCGCTCTTCGTGAGCGCGCTGCATGGCGTTGCGGGTGTCGCTGTTTGTGGTAGCTTCGAACATGGCGTTGCTCCTTGCGTGCATAAACTCAATTGATCTGAGACATATATGGCATGCGCTAACGAAGCCGACAAACGAGACTTTCCATCCACTCACTTAAGCTGTACTTAACTGAATATGATCGACCGCCTGCCACCTCTGACTGCTTTGCGTGCCTTCGACGCGGCAGCACGGCACATGTCCTTTGCCAAGGCGGCAGAAGAACTCTCCGTGACACCGGCTGCGCTGAGCTTTCAGATCAAGTCCCTTGAGGAACACCTTGGCGCGCCCCTCTTCAGGCGTTTGAATCGCGCCGTGGAACTCACCGAAGCAGGCGTGGCGCTGGCACCAGGGGCCCAGGATGGGTTTCAGACACTGGCGAATGCCTGGCGCGCAGCACAACGCCTACAGGACAGCCAGTCCCTCACGATCACCGCCGGGCCGGCATTCACCGCAAAGTGGCTGGCCCCACGGCTCTACGAGTTTGCCCAGGCGCATCCAGAAATCGAATTGCGCTTCTCAGCCTCTCTCAAGATCATGGACTTCGGACGTGATGCCATTGACGTGGCCATTCGGTTTGGGCGTGACAAGGATGAGGATCTCTACAGCGTGCCCTTGGCGGAGGAATGGGTTGCGCCGGTTATGACGCCTGCTCTCGCCGAAAGGTTTCCGGACGCACAAAGCCTGGTCGAGGCGCCGCTGATCTTTGACGATTCGATCAACTTTCTATACCCGCGGTGTGACTGGAAGGCATGGTTTGCCGAGATGGGTATCGATTTTGATCCAACGCACGGGCCCCATTTCAGCCAGGCGGATCACGCCGTGGATGCGGCCCTTGCCGGGGTCGGTGTGGTGCTGGGACGGCGCGCTCTGGTGGTCAAGGATATCGACGAAGGCCGTTTGGTCACCCCTTACGGCATGGCCCTGTCCACCGGCGCCAGGTTTCGCTTTCTTTGTCCGAAAGGCACTGAAAATCGTCCGCAGGTCAAAGCGTTCCGCGAGTGGATGCTGCGCGAAATCAGCAAGACGACCTATATCACCGACAGCCTGCGCGTCGTGACTGTAGAAGACCCCCTTCCATGACGAGAATGCGCGCAACGCTGATCGGATTTGTCGCGGTGATCCTTTGGGCCCTGCTTGCGCTGCTGACCGTCGGGTCCGCGCCGACGCCACCGCTGTTGCTCAACACCATATGTTTCACCATCGGTGGCACCTGCGGCTTGATCTGGACATATCATTCGGGCGGGTTTGCGATGCTGCGATCTGTGCCCTTACGCGTCTATATCTCTGGTACGCTTGGGCTTTTTGGCTACCACGCGCTCTATTTCTCTGCCCTGCGTCTCGCACCGGCTGCCGAGGCAGGGCTCATCGCCTACCTTTGGCCTTTGTTGATCGTCATCCTGTCCGGTCTGCTGCCCGGCGAAGAAGTGCGCAGAGGTCATCTCATCGGCGCGGCCATCGGCTTCACAGGCGCAGCGCTGATCATCTCGGGCGGCGGCAGTGGTTTCCGCATCGACTATCTGCCCGGCTATGGGCTGGCGCTGATCTGCGCACTCACCTGGTCGAGCTACTCGGTGCTTTCCCGTTTGGTGGGCGACGCGCCGACACAGTCCGTCACCGTGTTCTGCTTAGGGGCAGCCGCCCTGTCCCTGCCGCTGCACCTGATATTCGAAGACACGGTTTTCCCACAGTCCGCTCTGGGCTGGAGTGCAACGCTTCTGCTTGGCCTCGGCCCCGTGGGGCTGGCCTTTTTCGTCTGGGACATCGGCGTCAAACAGGGCGATATACAACTCTTGGGCGCTGCGTCCTACGCGGCCCCCTTGTTATCGACCTTGGTGCTTGTCATGGCTGGCGTTGCCCCGTTGTCGGCGACATTGGGCATCGCGGCGATTCTCGTGACTGGCGGCGCAATGATCGCGGCGCGCGCCAGTCTGCGTAAAAATGCTAGCTCGACAGGCGCGTGATTTCTTCTTTGAGACGGAGTTTCTGCTTTTTCAGGTCTGCGATTGCAAGATCATCGATGCCGGGGGCGCGTTGGGCTTCTTCTACGGCTTCGCTCAGGGACTGATGCTTCTTCTTCAGCTGATCGACATGTGCAGTAACGCTCATTCATTCCTCCTGTGTGCAACGGTATGGCGTTCAGTTGACCACACCTTGTGAATCAAGTCACGCCGCATAGGCAGCATGCGCATGATACCCGTTAAGATTGTATTAATGTGCTTAAAAATCAAGTGCGGCGCCATCCCGCAGGACCGATTTGACCCGTGGGACGTAGCTGTCAGCGTCGCTTTCGTGACGCGCGCCCTTGTGAAGAATCAAGGGCGGATGCAGTTTGAATGCCCCGCGCCCGTTCTTACGCGCACGCACGATGACCAGCTCCGCCAGCCGCCCCACGCGCGGGCTCAGCGGCAAAACCTCGATGCTGCCCATCCCGTTCGGCAGCGCACCGAGGGTGTCCGGAAGACGTTCTGCGCGATGAATGATATGCACGTATCCCTTCGGTTTCAGCCGTTTGGCCGCGGCCTTCACCCAATCCGCCAAGGGTGTCGTTTCGCCAAGGGCCGCCTCGCGCCCGGCGTTGCGGGCGCTGCCGCTGGCGCTCCGGTCAAAATACGGGGGGTTCGTGATCACATGATCGAATTGCCGCTGCCGCAGCTCAAGCGGTAGCGCGTTGATATCGGCAGTGACAACTTCCAGGTCGCCCCCTCCGTTTCGCCGCGCAAGGGCTGCGTACTCCGGTTGCATTTCCACACCCGTCAGCGCCAAACCGGGCACACGCGCGGCGAGGCATAAAGCCGCAGCCCCCACACCGCAGCCCAGATCGAGCACCGATTGCCCCGCCCGAGCTGGCACACTGGCGGCCAGCAATACCGGATCCACCCCGGCGCGATAGCCCAATCGAGGCTGATATAAGTGCAGCCGCCCGCCCAGAAATGCATCCCGGGTCAGGTCCGGCGTCATTTGCCCAGTGGGATGTCGTTGTCGTGCATGACCCGTGTCGCGACATCGTGATCGTCGGTGCGTACCATGAGCCTGCGGGGGAAGATTCCGATGCCACCTTCGAGCACGCTCATATTTACGTCCAACTCAAAGCAGTCTATATCCTCGCCTTGGAGAAGGGCCGTGGCAAAGGCGATGATCGTCGGGTCTGTGCTGCGCAAAAGTTCCTTCATATCAGGGATGTAAGGGCAAGCTGGCGGTGATGTCGAGCCTGCAGTTGGGAAGTTGATGCCGAAGACCGAGAATTCGCAGAAACCGCATGATCGAATGGCCGCCTTTCTGGCTGCTGACCTTGAGGCGGTGAACGCACTGATCCGCGCCAGAATGGCCTCTGAACATGCGCCGCGCATTCCCGAAGTCACCGCCCATCTGGTCGAGGCGGGCGGCAAGCGGCTGCGCCCCATGCTGACGCTGGCGGCGGCCCACCTTTGCGGCTACGACGGGCCGTACCACATCAATCTGGCGGCAACGGTGGAGTTCATTCACACCGCGACCCTGCTGCACGATGACGTGGTCGATGAGAGCGGCCAGCGGCGCGGGCGGCCAACCGCCAACCTGCTGTGGGACAATAAATCATCGGTGCTGGTGGGCGACTATCTCTTCTCCCGCAGCTTTCAGCTGATGGTGGAAACCGGATCGCTGCGCGTGCTCGACATTCTCTCCAACGCGTCTGCGACCATCGCGGAAGGGGAAGTGCTGCAACTGACGGCCAGTCAGGATCTTGCTACCACCGAAGCGGTCTATCTTCAGGTGGTCCGTGGCAAGACAGCGGCCCTGTTCTCGGCGGCAACCGAAGTTGGCGGTGTGATCGCAGACGCGCCGGATGCGCAGGTGCGCGCGCTCTACGAATATGGCGATGCTCTGGGCGTGGCCTTCCAGATCGTCGACGATCTTCTCGATTTTCAGGGTGATGCAGGGGCCATCGGCAAGAACATCGGAGATGACTTCCGCGAGCGCAAGCTGACCATGCCGCTCATCAAGGCGGTCGCAAAAGCGGATGCCGAGGAGCGCGCCTTTTGGGAGCGCACCATCGAAAAGGGCAAGCAGACCGATGACGACCTCGGCACGGCCAGGGCCTTACTGGACAAGCATGATGCGCTCACCGAGACAGCAGAGGCGGCACGAAGCTGGGCGTCCAAGGCAAAAGCTGCCATTGCGCCTCTGCCCGACCATGAGATCAAGGAAATGCTGAGCGATCTGGCGGATTACGTGGTCGAACGGATCAACTGAGCCGGGGCTGTGCCCGCTCATTCTGCGAGCCCAGCTCCGTCGGTTTGACCCACCACTCCGGTTGATGGCGCGCGATGGCGGCTGCCGCCTTTTGCGCTGCCGCCAGTGTCGGGAAAAGACCGAAACAGGTAGCACCCGACCCGGACATCCGGGAGAGCAGGCAGTCCGGCTGCGTGGAAATCGCTGCTTTCACGACATCAATCATCGGTTCAAGCTGCGACGCTGCAGGCTCAAGATCGTTCCGCTGTCCGCGCAACCAGTTGGCCAGATCGCGGGTGCCGTTGAACGTGGGAAGATCTCGGGGCATGGGCGCGTTTTGCCGCGTCGTCATCGCCTTGAAGACAGCCGGCGTGGCAACTTCGCGGCGCGGGTTCACCAGCACCGCAGGCAGCGCTGGCAGTAACGCAACGGGTGTGATCTGTTCGCCAATGCCGCCAATACGCGCAGCCCTGCTGGTCAGACACATCGGAACATCCGCGCCCAGCTTCAGCAGTGTCTCGGGCGTGGGGATCTGAATGTCCGCCTCTCTGGCGACGGCGGACAGGGCGCGATACGCGGCGGCAGCATCTGCAGACCCGCCGCCAATCCCCGAAGACACCGGCAACTCCTTGGTCAGGTGAAACGCCGCACCCGGAAGGTGATCAAAGAGGTCCGCAACCTGCAAGATGAGATTTGAGGCGTCCTCGGGCAGTGTCGCGGCCTCTGAACCCTGCATTTTCAGGGAAAACCCATTGTCCATCTGCACGCCCAACTGGTCACCCACCGTTGCAAAGGCGACAAGGCTGTCCAGCAAATGGTACCCGTCGGCCCGCTGGCCGACGACATGCAATGTCAGATTGATCTTGGCAGGTGCAAAGACGTCCACAGAATGTGGCAGGCGGGCCTCAGTCCCTGGCAACTTGCAGCGGCTCCGCGCCCTCTTCGGCCAGCACGGCGTCGAGACCGACTTCAAGCTTGCGTCGAATCCGCTCGGGCTTGGCTTCGCTCATCGGATCAGTCTCATCGACAAAAGACAGCGCGCGCGCCCACTGGAATTCCGCCTCGCGTTTGCGGCCAACGGCCCAATAGACATCGCCAAGGTGATCGTTCACCACCGGATCGACGGCCATCAGCTCGACCGCCCGTTCCATGTGCGGCAGCGCCTCATCGTAGCGGCCCAGACGGTAGAGCGCCCAGCCCAATGAATCGATGATGTATCCGCTGTCCGGGCTCGCCGCGGCCGCGCGCTCGATCATCTCCAGCGCTTCATCCAACTTGATCTGTTTCTCGACCAGCGAATAGCCGAGGTAGTTGAGCACTTGCGGCTGGCCCGGGTTGATCTCCAGGGCCGCGCGAAAATCCGCTTCGGCAGCCTCCCAGTTGCCCAGCCGTTCATGGCAAATCGCACGGGCGTAGTAGAGGAACCAGCTTGGTCCGCCCCGATCTTCGACCAGGGCCGCCGCCTTGTCATAGGCAACAACGGCCTCGGCAAAACGGTCCTGCTGGCGCTGCGCGTCGCCCAGTGCCGAATGAACGGTCGCCAGATGCCCGTGGCTGCGCGCCAGCTGTTCCAGTACCTCGATCGAGGCTTCGGGTCTGTCCGAGCGGCGCAATGCTTCGGCCCGGCCAAGCTCGGCAGCGTGGTAGGCGGGATCGTTTGCCGGAACCCGCTTGTAGACAGCAATGGCCTGAGCGTATTGCTCAAGCGTTTCAAAGAGATCCGCGGTCAGAAGCAGCCCGTCCACGTGATCAGGCCGCAAGGTCAAGGCAACCTGGGCATAGAGGATCGTGTATTCCGGGCCCGCCTCGCTGCGCAGGGCAGCCGCCACAGAGAAAAAGACCTCTGCAAAGCCATCCCGCACGGAGGTGATGTGCCGGAAAGGAACCGGCGTATCCCCGTTCAACGCCTCGATCACCTGTTCGATTTCGGGATCGGTGGCGCCGTTGAACATCCGCTGCAGCAATTCCAGCGCCTCGGCATCCCTGTCCAGTTGCGACAGGATTTCCGCACGCGCCAGAACCCCACGGCGTGTCTGCACCACGGCACCTGCCGTATCGGCGCTGAATATCTCTTCGGCTCCTTCGAAATCCCCGACAGAGGCCAGCGCCATCGCCTTATGATAGAGCGCAAACCCCTGCAGCCCCGGTTCTTCAGAGATGCTGTCAAAGGCGGCCAGCGCGTCATTCGCCCGCCCCGCCCCCATGAGGGCCCAGGCCTTGATCAACCCGTCCACAAGGGGGCCGACACCTTCACCCTCGGGCGTCGTCGCCAACAGCCCCTCGTAATCCTCCTCGAGGATCATGTTCGCCGTCAGCACCAGCTGCGCGATCTGGCTGGGCTGGCCGAGGTTCAGCAAGGCTTCGGCCACGGGCAGGGCGCGATCTACGCGCCCCAGGGCCAGTTGTGACACGACAACGCTTTCCATTATGGCAGTGTTGCGAGGATCACGCGCCAGCGCTTGCGTAAAATAGGAGGCGGCCTGCTCGAAATCGCTTTGCATTGCGGCGGATCGCGCCGCCAGATATGCGCCGGCGTTGGATTGCGCAGAGACCGGCGCTGCAATCGTCAGCGATAGTGCAAGTACTGCGGCGGAGGTCATCAATCTGTGAAGCACGGTTGCTCTCTCATGAAACGCGGGGTGAGCGGCAGGCTATCAGGTTACGGCCCAAGCGCAATCCTGCGGCCCTGCCGGGCGGCATAAAATCACCATAGCGCACGCGCGTTAATCGCCCCCTCGCAGTGTCAAACCCAGGCCGCAGGCATCACATGTTGGGATAGTTCGGCCCATCCCCGCCCTGCGGCGTCGTCCACACGATGTTCTGCGCCGGATCCTTGATGTCACAGGTCTTGCAATGCACGCAGTTCTGGAAGTTGATGACAAACCGGGTATCCTTGCCTGCCTCTTCGACGAACTCGTAGACCCCTGCCGGGCAGTAGCGTGCCGATGGGCCTGCGTATTTTGGCAGGTTGCTGTTCACCGGGACCTCCGCATCTTTCAGCGTAAGGTGCGCAGGCTGGCTTTCCTCGTGATTGGTGAAGGAGAACGCGACATTCGTCAGGCGATCAAAGGAGAGTTTGCCATCGGGCTTCGGGTAGTCGATGGTCTGGTGTTTGGAGGCCTCTTCGGTCGCGTCAGCATCCGATTTACCGTGTCCCAGCGTGCCCAGCAGCGAAAAACCCAAGGTGTTGGTCCACATGTCGACCCCGCCCATCACCAGGCTCGCCGTCAGCCCGTATTTTGACCACAGCGGTTTGACATTGCGCACCTTGCGCAGGTCCTGACCGATCTTGCCATTGCGTACTTCGGCCTCGTAGTCGGACAGCTCGTCACCGCTGCGATCGTCTGCGATCGCGGCCATGGCGGCCTCTGCCGCGGCTTTGCCCGACAGCATCGCGTTGTGATTGCCCTTGATGCGCGGCACGTTGACCATGCCTACGGAGCAGCCCAGCAGCGCGACACCGGGCGCGACCATCTTGGGCATGGATTGGAACCCGCCCTCCGAGATCGCCCGCGCACCGTAGGCGACCCTTTTGCCGCCCTTCAGCAAATCCGCGACCATCGGATGATGTTTGAAGCGTTGGAATTCCATGTAGGGGAAAAGATGCGGGTTCTTGTAGTTCAGGTGCACAACAAAGCCCACGTAAACCTGATTGTTCTCAAGGTGGTAGATAAAGGAACCGCCGCCCGCGTTGCCCCCCAGGGGCCAGCCCATGGTGTGGGTGACAGATCCTTCGCGGTGCTTGGCCGGGTCGATCTCCCAGATTTCCTTCATGCCAAGACCGTATTTCTGCGGCTCATGCCCGTCCGAGAGATTGTATTTGGCAATCACCTGCTTGGAGAGCGATCCCCGAACGCCTTCGCTCAGGAAGACATATTTGCCATGCAGTTCCATGCCCGGCTCGTAACCGTCGCCCTTGCTGCCATCCGGGTTCTTGCCGAATTCACCCGCAACGACCCCTTTTACCCCGTTGTTTTCGTCAAAAACCAGCTCAGAACACGACATACCAGGAAAGATTTCCACGCCCAGCTCTTCCGCCTGCTCCGCCATCCAGCGACACACATTGCCCATGGAGACGATGTAGTTGCCGTGGTTGTTCATCAGCGGTGGCATCGGGAAATTAGGGATGCGCAGCTTGCCCGCCTCACCCAGCATGAAAAAGTTGTCGTCTTTCACCGGCACATTGAGCGGGGCACCCTTCTCCTTCCAGTCCGGGATCAGCTCATCCAGACCGACCGGATCCAGAACGGCCCCCGACAGAATATGCGCGCCCACTTCGGAGCCCTTCTCCAGCACAACGACATTGCAGTCGGCATCCAGCTGTTTCAAACGGATCGCCGCAGACAGGCCCGCCGGACCTGCGCCCACGATGACCACATCGTATTCCATTGCTTCGCGTTCCGTCTCCGACATGTCCCGGCTCCCTTACAATCCAACGGGGCGCGACCTCTGCCGCGCAACAATCTTTCGCGATTGGCTAAACCACGTCACCCCCCAATGCAATCGCAACTGGGCGTCATAAGTGGCACAAATCGTCGATTTCCTGACCGGGACGGATGATTTTGATCACATCTCCGGCAGATCGCCCATCAGGAATCGCGGACCCGGTCCTTTTTCCGCGATCCGGTCCGTCGGATTGTACAGCGCACAGTTCGGCAGGCTGAGACAGCCACAGCCGATACATCCATCCAAACTGTCCCTCAGCCGCGTCAATGTCTCGATTTTCTCGTCCAGCCGAGCCCGGAAGCCCGCGCTGATCCGTGCCCAATCAGCCTTGGTCGGCGTACGCCCGCCTGGGAGCCGGTCAAGCTCCGCCCGGATCTGCGGCAAGGTGAACCCGAACTGCTGGGCGATCATCACGAAACTGAGCCTGCGCAGGTCGGAGCGCTCAAACCGGCGCTGCCCGCCGGCGTTGCGCCACGGCCGGATCAATCCCTGCGCCTCGTAATAGCGGATCGCCGAGACGGCCAGCCCGGTGCGCGCCGCCAATGCCCCGATCGAAAGCCCGTCACTGACTGCCATAAAATTCTCCTTGACCTAAAGTTAGGTTTAGAAATTACGGTGAGTGTCATCAAGGCAAATCTCAAGGAGAAGATCGATGACCGTACGGCTTGAACACGCGAACTACACCGTTTCTGATGGCGAGGCGACTGCGGCTTGGATGCAGGAGCTTTTTGGCTGGCACATTCGTTGGAAAGGCGATGCGACCAGCGGCGGCCAATCCATCCATGTGGGTTCGGACACGCAGTACCTGGCGCTTTATACGCCCGCTCAGAACACCAGCGAGAAGGCAGACAGCTACACCACCCGCGGTGGGCTCAACCACATCGCCGTGGTGGTAGACGATATCGACGCGATGGAGGAGGCTGTGAAAAAGGCGGGTTTCACCACCGGCAATCATGCGGATTATGAACCGGGCCGGCGGTTTTACTTCCACGATCACGACGACATCGAATATGAGGTGGTGCAATACGACTGACCCCGCGCGGGTAATCTCAGCCAGACCTCTTGCAATTTCCTTCACCTTTGGGTCAGGTAGTTGCCAACTCTCACCAGCGGCCCCCGGATAGCCCGGCGGGCCGCGTCATTTCGTGGACGCTACTGATGGATAAAATTCCCATGACCCGCAAGGGCCACGCTGATCTGGAAGCGGAACTCAAGCAGCTGAAATCAGTGGAGCGCCCGGCCATCATCAAGGCCATTGCCGAAGCGCGCGAGCATGGCGATTTGTCCGAGAACGCGGAATACCATTCGGCGCGCGAAAAGCAGTCCTTCATCGAAGGCCGGATCAAGGAGTTGGAGGGCGTTCTGGGGCTGGCCGAGGTGATCGACCCGGCCAAGATGTCCGGCACCATCAAGTTCGGCGCCACGGTGACGCTGGTCGACGAGGACACCGATGAAGAAAAGACCTGGCAGATCGTCGGCGAACATGAGGCCAGTATCGAAAAGGGCCTGCTGAACATAAAATCGCCGATTGCGCGCGCTCTGATTGGCAAGGACGAAGGGGACAGCGTAGAAGTGCGCACGCCGGGCGGCGAGAAGTCCTATGAGGTGCTCAAGATCGTCTACGCCTGACGGGAATTGCGACGATGGCCGACACAACCGAAACCCCGGAAACCACCGAAGCGCGGGCACGCCCCACGCCGCTTGGTATTTATGACCGGCCGGGCACCGAGGGCATCAGCAGCATAGAAATCGCGGCGCTGGTCCTGTCGGGGCTTTGGCTTCTGGCGTCAGCGCTCTTTTTCCTCTTCATGCCCAGTGACAACGTCGCGGGCGAAGGTCTTGGCGCGCTTCGATTTGTCATGATCATGCTGGCCGTTTTCATGCCGGTTGGCATGATCTGGGTCGCGGCCACCGCAGCGCGCTCGAGCCGGATCATGCGGGAGGAAAGCCAGCGCCTGCAGGCGGCCATCGATGCCATTCGCCACGCCTATATCGCGCAGAACCAAAGTGGCGTGACGGGCCCGGAACCCGGTTCGGTTGCGCGGAAACTCGATGAACTCACGGAAGCAGCCCGCAAGACCGAATCCGCGTTGGCCACTTTCACGTCGCGCCGGGAGCAGGAACGCCAAACAGGCGGCACGGTCGCCCCCGCCGCAGAGCCCCCCCGCGAAGACCAACCCGCGCTCGCACTCGGAACGCAGGCGGTCGATATGGCCCCGCCGCTTGCGGTGGAAGATTTCATCCGTGCCTTGAACTTCCCCGAAACAGCGGAAGATGAAGCCGGGTTCTCAGCCCTGCGGCGGGCGTTGAAAGATCGCTCCGCTGCGCAATTGATCCAGGCAGCACAAGACGTGCTGACCCTGCTCAGCCAGGATGGCATCTACATGGATGACCTGCTGCCGGATCGCGCCCGCCCCGAGGTCTGGCGCCAGTTTGGCCAGGGCGCACGCGGCAGGCCTATCGCCGCCCTGGGCGGTGTACGGGACCGGTCGTCGCTCGCGCTGACGGCGGGTCGGATGAAGCAAGACCCGATTTTCCGCGACGCCGCCCACCATTTCCTGCGGCGGTTCGACAAGACTTTTGCCGAGTTTGAAACAACGGCGACGGATGGCGAAATCTCTGCTCTCGCGGAAACCCGCACGGCACGCGCTTTCATGTTGTTGGGGCGCGTGGCGGGCACCTTCGACTAAAGTGTCAGGTACAGACCTTGGCGCGGTTGTTGGCGTCAAAAACCGCTTCCAGCTCCGAACCATCCGTCAGGCTGAAGAGGGCGCGCGCACCTGAAAGCTCCCCACCCGTCACTCTGATCTGGCCCAGATCGGACTGCGCCTGCTGATCGTCCACGTCAATTGTGAACCCCGTACGCTGGCCTGCCGATAACTCGGTCAAACGGATATCGAGGCGCTGCGCGCCATCGGCGACATCGACGCCCTGCATCCCCTCACCCGGCTCAAAAGGCTGAAACACTTGTGTGCCGGAACCGCCAGCCGCCGTGTCAAAGACCAAAGCCCCCTGCGAGCCCGCCAGATCAATCGCCACGCCGGTCACGAAAACACCCGTCGCGGTATGAATGATGTCAAAGCGGTCACGCGGCGCGCTTTCCACGAATTTCACGGTGAGCGCCTGCGTACACTCTGCCTGCGCGCCCACTGCGAAGACAGTAAGCACAGCGGCGGTTAGTGGCATGACTTTGGGCATCTGTTTTCCTCGGTAACTTGGCCTGTCGGCCGATCTGCGTTGAAACATAGCTCCATGTGACCAAGAGGACAGTAGTTTTCACAGCCCAAAGCTGGCGAACGGAATGTAGCGCACCAGTGTCCCCGGCACGATCTCCGCCGCCTCATGCGGCAGTTCGACCAGCCCCTCGGCCCAGCTCAGCCCGGAAATGCGCCCTGACCCTTCGGAGGCGAAGACTTCCGCCCTTCCCTCCCTGATCCGCGCGCGCAGGTATTCCGTGCGCCCGTGTTTCTTGTTTTTCTGAAAGGCGGCGGGAACCTCAAATCCCTGCGGGGCCCGCCACGCGCCCCCGGCCAGTCGGACCATCGCCGGGTGTCCGAAGATCAACGCGCATGTCATCGCAGCCACCGGGTTGCCCGGCAGCCCGAACACCGGCACGCCCGCCCACATGCCCAGAGCCAGTGGCCTGCCCGGTTTCACCGCGATGCGCCATAGGGTCATGGCCCCGGCTTCTGTCAGCAGGGCCGAGACGTGGTCCTCATCGCCCGCGGATGCGCCGCCGCTGGTCAGGATCAGATCGGCGGTTTTCGAGGCCGCGTGCAACCGCTCTGCGAGGACCTTGCGGTCATCCGGGACGCGCCCCATGTCCACCGGTTCGTGTCCAAAGCGCCGTACCATCTCCAGCAGCATCGGGCGATTCGCATCGAATATCTGTCCAGGGGCTGCCGCCTCCCCGGCCTCAACCAGCTCGGCACCGGTAGAGAGCACAGCCACGCGCAGAGGTTTGCGGACCGGCACCTCGGCAAGACCAACGGCGGCCAGCAAGGCGGCCTGCGCGGGGCCAATCCGCGTCCCCTGCGTCAGTGCGATGTCACTTTGCGCCACGTCCTCTCCCGCGCGACGCGTGTTCGCGCCCGCCTTGATCGGGCCGTGAAAGGCGATATGACCGTCACTCACGGTAACGTCCTCCTGCAGGATCACCGTATCGACCCCCTCGGGCAAGGCCGCGCCCGTCAGGATGCGCACGGCGGTGCCGGATGGCACCACTCCGGGGCGGTCACCAGCGGCGGCGCGCCCTTCCGCCAAGGGCATGCGGTGCACGCCTGCCGCTTTTCCGCCGGAGAACCCATAGCCATCAACGGCGGTGTTCGGCAGGGGCGGATTGGACCGGACAGCCGTCACATCTTCAGCCAGAACCCGACCGGTGGCCGCGGCAACAGGCAGATGCTCAACCCCTGTCACCGGGCTCAACCGTTCCTGCAAAAGCGCCAGCGCCTCCTGCACCGGCGTCCAATGCACCCCCGGCGGCAAGGCAAAGCAATCATTGGTCAGACGCGGGGGCTGGGCGCTGGCCTGCCGCAGACGGTCCTCGTGGCCCAGACCGAATATCCACCCCTCTTCCGGAGCATCCACGGCCAGCATCTCCGCCAAGGCGTCGGGCTCCAGCGTCGAGACGGTGCGCGCAACCTCGCGGACCTGCCACGCATCCTTGATCTGGTCCTCCGGTGCAGCGCCCAGCGTCAGGGACGGCCAGATTTCCACGAGGGCGATTTGTTTGTCTAACTGTTCAAACGGCCAGACGGCGACCTCAAAACGCCGCCGCAACCGCGCAAGCACCGGCAGACCCATCATGACCTGAGAACCAACGGCCCCCGTCCCGCCCAACTGCCAGCAGGAAAAGGCCCCTTTGGCCTGCTCTTCTGCCAGACGTCTGTCCGGGAACGGGTTTTCATAGCCGGTTTTCTTGCGCGGCAACCCGTCGATGTCGCGCTTCAACCCGTTGAACCAGAACGGACCGCGCCCTCCGAACCGCCGGTTGATTTCTCCGGCCAGATCAAAGCGGTTGTTGGCCTGCGGGCTGTCTTCGATCCGGTCCTCCAGCCAGTGCCAGACGGCGAAGGGATCGCTTTTGCCCGTCAATGCCGTCGCGAATCCCGCCGGATAGCCAAAAGGGAAATCAAAGCCCGTCAGAACACGCCGCCCCGCCGCGATTTCGGCCTCGAACAGCCGGGCCAACCAATCTTCGGCGACACTGCGATTGCGCAGATATTGCGGTGCCTCGGCCCGGCCCAGACGGGCGACACAGGCCCAGATCGCATCCCTCCGTGGGGATTTTCCGGTATCGTTCCCCCCGGACCAATCCACCATCACAACGGTGTCGAAGCCGGTCACAACCCGACCTCGGAGAGGATGAAATCGGCAATTGCGGCGGTATCATTAAGGTCAAAAACCGGGCGATCCAAGCTCAGCATCGTATCGCTGGCCACGGCGCGGATTGTCGGGTCATCGGGGGCGATGAGCGGGTTGCTGGTCTCGGCCCGATGCGCCTCGACCTTGGGGTGCGTGTCGCGTTTGTAACCTTCGATCAGCACCAGATCGACCGGGCTGAGCTTGCCCAGCAAGTCGTCCAATGTCGGCTCGGACACGTCGCGCAATTCATGCATCAAAGCAAAGCGTTTGCGTGAGGCGAGCAGCACTTCCGTGGCACCCGCCTTCCGATGCCGGTAACTGTCCTTGCCCGGCTGATCCACGTCGAAAACGTGGTGGGCGTGCTTGACGGTCGACACGCTGAAGCCGCGCCCCGAAATCTCCGTGACGAGACGTTCCATCAGGCCGGTCTTGCCTGCGTTTTTCCATCCGACAACACCGTACAACTTCATAAAAGCGCCTCTGCCCGGGCCAGATCCTCGGGCGTGTTCACATTGAAAAACGGATCGAACGTCGTGACGGGAAAGAGGGCCTCGCGGCCTTGGTGCGCGTCCGTCCACAGCACCACCTTGCGCAACCCGTCTTGCAATGCCGCGCGCAGGTCATCGCGCAGTGCCACCGGCCAGAGGCCAAAGGTGGGGTGCCGCACCCGCCCCCGCGCGGGATCAGGTGTCGCAGACAGGACCAGCGGATGCTCCATCCCGTCGCTGGCCAGCAGCAGCTGCGGCACCAGATCGGCCGGGAAGAAGGGCGTGTCCGCCGCGGCGGTAACGATGGTTTCCGCGCCCCGCTTTGCCGCCCAGTCCAGACCGGCCAACACACCGGCCAGCGGCCCCGCAAACCCTTCGATGCTATCGGGCAGAACCGGCAGGCGGTACCCGTCAAAGCGGCTCGGATCGCCATTGGCATTCAGCGCAAGCCCCGCCACCTGCGGCTCCAGCCTGTCGATCACCCGGGTCAGCAGGCTTTGGCCCCCAAGGCGCAACAGCCCCTTGTCGCCGCCGCCCATGCGCGTGGCCTGCCCGCCCGCAAGAATAACGCCCAGGGGTTGCTTCATTCCGCGCTCTTTCGTCCGGCGCGGCGCGGCTCCAACGGCACGGTTGCGGGATCGGTGTCGCGGATCAGGCGCGCCTCGCCCGACAGACAGACGAACCGCTGTCCCTTCATGCGGCCGATCAGCGTCAGGCCCACCTGTTGCGCGATCTCCACCCCCCAGGCGGTGAAACCGGACCGCGATGCCAGCACCGGAATGCCCATCATCGCGGTCTTGATCACCATCTCTGAGGTCAGCCGCCCGGTGGTGTAGAGGATCTTGTCATCAGCACTGACACCCTCCGACAACATCCAGCCGGCGATCTTGTCTACCGCGTTGTGACGCCCGACATCTTCCATATAAACCAAAGGCTTATCTTCATGGCACAGCACCGTGCCATGTATCGCCCCCGCCTCCAGGTACAGCGATGGCGTCCGATTGATACGTGCACTGAGTGCATAGAGCCACGAGGTCCGCACCGCTGTTTCCGGCAGGCTGACGTCCTCCAGCCCGGCCATCATGTCACCAAACACCGTACCCACGGCACAGCCGCTCGTGCGGGTCTTCTTGCGGATCTTCTCTTCGTAATCGGTCTTGCGCGCGGTCCGCACAACCACCGTTTCCAACTCTTCGTCGTAGTCCACGCCGGTGATCTCGTCAGACGCGCGCAACATACCCTGATTGCGCAAAAACCCCAGCGCCAGATAGTCAGGGTAGTCCCCGATGGTCATTGCCGTCACGATCTCCTGCCCATTGAGGAAGATCGTGAGCGGGCGCTCCTCCACCACAGTGGCGACAACGGCGGCCCCCTCATGATCCGTCCCGGCAACGGCGCGGGTCAGCCGCACCGCCTTGGGATCGGGCGCGATCAGGTAATCGCTGGTGTCGTCCAATTTGGCCAATTGCATCCTCCGCAGGGCTGAGCTACGCCTTGGCCGTAACTTTAGAAGCATCTTATGCCCTCCACCACTCCCAAAACGCGCACACGTGCCTCTGCCTATTGGAAAGGCTTTGCTGACGGTGCTCCCTTCCTGCTGGTCGTGATCCCTTTCGCGATGCTCTTTGGCGTATTGGCGACGGAAGCGGGCCTTAACGTGCTCGAAACGCTGTCTTTTTCCGCCGTGGTCTTTGCCGGGGCTGCACAGTTCACCGCCCTGCAGCTGATGCAGGAAAACGCGCCTACGGTGATTGTGCTGGCCTCAGCCCTTGCCGTGAACCTGCGCGTGGCGATGTATTCCGCCTCCCTCACCCCCTGGATCGGTGCCGCGCCCCTTTGGCAGCGCGCGATCGCCGCCTATTTCACCGTCGATCAGTCCTATGCCTGTTCCGTTGTGCAGTTCGAGAACGAGCCTCAGATGACCGTGCCGCAGCGCATGGCCTATTTCACCGGCGTGCTCAGCCCGATTGTGCCGTTCTGGTACGCCAGCAGCATTCTCGGCGCCCTCGTTGGCACGCAGGTGCCCGACAGCTGGGCACTGGATTTCGCGCTGCCCATCACCTTTCTGGCGCTGGTGGCCCCGATGCTACGCACTGCCGCCCATGTGATTGCCGCCCTTGTGGCCATCATCACCAGCCTGCTGACCGCCGCAGTACCCTATTCGCTGGGCCTGATGATCGCGGGCACCTTGGGCATGATGGCCGGTGCGCAGGCCGAAGTGCTGCTGGAACGCAGAAAGCTGCGCCATGATTGACACCGGCACCCTCTGGATCGTGATTATCGGGCTTGGCATCGGCAGCTACACGCTGCGGTTTGCCTTCCTGGGGATTGTGGGCGACAGGCCAATGCCTGCCTGGCTCCTGCGCCATCTGCGCTACACGGCGGTGGCGATGTTGCCCGCGCTGGTCGCGCCACAGGTCGTATGGCCTGCTGCAACGGATGGACAGGCGGATCTGCCGCGCATGTCTGCGGCCCTGGTCACACTTGTGGTCGGGTTGCTCACCAAGAACGTACTGGCCGCGATTTTTTCGGGTGCCGCCACGCTCTTTGGCATGCTCTGGCTCTTTGCCCTCTGATCCGGAATCAGCCCTGCGCCGCCTCGATGCCGGCACGCACATCACCCGCGTCGTTCTCAAAGTACCGGTCGGTGACCACACCGGGCCGCGCTTCGATCTGCTTCATGAGTTTGACCGGGTAAAAGGTGACCTGAATGTCCTCGAACCCCGGCACCCGCCGCAGAATAGATGACGTGGAATTGGTGCAGAACGCGCCCGGCACCGCCCCGTTTTGACGCACCAGTTGCAATGCCGTTTCGGCCTGCTCCGGCGTCACGACGATTTCCTGGCTGACCACGTGATGTGTGCTGCGCGCGTGCGCGCTCTTGTAGGATTGCACCCAGGAGGGCGAAATACCGTAGAGCACATCGCCACGCTCGGCGATCAATTCATGTTGAAACGATCCTGCCGGGTCGAAAATGACCTGTTGCGAGCCCGAGACCATCAAGGCGGTGTGACCCCCGTGGCCGGTCTCATTGTTTACCATGGTGAAAATCGTCAGTTTGGGCGGCCCGTTCGGAACGTAAGCTTTTGCTGCAATTTCTTCCGGGGATGCTTCAAAGGGTGAAGACACCGCGCAGCCGGTCAGGGTCGCCAGAACGGCCAGTAACATCAATACACGCATGAAAAGCTCCTGCGGGAGGCACGCTCAGGTAATGAAAATCGCCATCCAGACAATCAGCACGATGATCGCAATCACGATCCGCGTGGTCCAACGCATGAAGCCGTCGAATGTCTTTTCCTGGGTGGTGACGTCCATATCACCGTGGTTGTGATCTGCCATTGCCGCAGCCCTTCTTTGAATAATTGGCATCAGCCCTAATGGATTCGTCACGCGATGTCACCCATCCGCGCGTTCAATGCGCGCATTGCGGTTGCGGATTTACCGCAGGGCTCAACTGTCTGCCGCAATGTCTTGCGCCAGGCGAAACCCGATCCGGCGCGCCTCGGTCTTCTCGGCGGGTTTTGGCAGGGCACGCAGCATGACGTTCAACTGGCTGACATGCTGCACCATTTGCGTGCGGCCCCCTGCCCCGTCCGTGCCATAGAAAGTCACGATATCGGGGTCGAAATACCCCATGCCTTCAATCCGCAGCACGCCCGCGTCGCCGCCGGTGAACCCCATGGCGACTTCCTGCGTGCTGTCCAGCTGTTCCTCGAAATTCTTGAGATAGATGATGATGCGTTCATAGGCCCATTGCGCGGGCGATTTCTGGCCGGTGGGCTTGTTGGCGATGGCCTCGGGCACATCCGCCTTTGTTGGTGCCGGAGTTTCCGGATCACAATGCACGTCGTGGCGGCGCGGCAATGCCGCGGCTTCGGCCACCTCTGCCGAGGTTTCGATGTTCTCACCCATGCTTTACCCTTTACGCTCGTAGACCCATGCATCATCCGCGCCCCGGCTGCGCGTGGCAAGCCCATCCTGATAGAGATGGCTGAGATGCGCGACCGCCTCGACCAGCGCCAGGCCGTATTCAGCCGACCCGATCTTGCGTTTAAACAGCGGGGCAAAGCATTCCCCGGCGGATTTGGGCGTGTCGAGGTACTCCAGAAGACGCTTCAGGGCCCCGTGGTGGTTGTCGATCAACTGCCGCATGCGGGTTGGCAGGCCGGTAAAGGGCAGCTTGTGCCCGCCCAGCACCAAGTGATCCGCGCGGGCAAGCCCGGCCAAACGTTCGCAGGCCTCCAGCCAGTCAGCAATCGGATCGGCCATCGGCTCTGTTGCATAGACGCCGATGTTCGGGCTGATCGAAGGCAATATCTGATCGCCCGCCAGCACAAGATTGTCGTCACGGCTCCAGAAAGTTGCGTGTTCGGGCGCGTGCCCGTTGCCGATGTGGATGTCCCACATGCGCCCGCCCATCCTGATCGTGTCACCCTGCTGGATGCGGGTGTACCCGAGGGGCAGCGGCGCCACGATATCGGCAAAGTTGAAGGGCCGTTCGGAGGCGCGCTCAGCCAGAATATCCGGCGCCATACCCGCGTCGCGGTAAAATTTCAGCGTTTCAGGTGAGGGCACGGGCTGCTCGTCCAGCGTCAGCATGCGCGCCATCAACCACGCGGTGCGCGTGGTGACCAACTCCGCGCCGTGATCTGACTGTAGCCACCCGGCCAGCCCGATATGATCTGGGTGGTGATGGGTCACCACCACGCGGCTTATCGGTTTGCCGCCCAGTGGGCCCGCCATCAGCCTCTCCCAGATCGCCTTGCTGCGTTTCGAGGCGAACCCGGTGTCGATCACGGTCCAACTGTCACCGTCATCCAGCGCATAGACATTCACATGATCAAGCTTCATCGGCAGCGGCAGGCGCATCCACAACATGCCTGCGGCCACTTCTATTGCTTCACCTTCCGCCGGTGGCGTGTCCCATGGATAGCGCAGGCCCTCTGGCGGTTGATCTTTCATCAGGCGGCCAGCTCATCAGGGCTCAGACTGTAAAGCCCCTCCGCCCCGGCCTGCGCATGTGCCAGCAGGCCGACATGTTCCGGCAGCAACCGTTTGATGTAGAACCGCGCGAGTGCTTCGCGCGCACCGCCCTGATCGGCCAGCGCTGCCTTGAGGTGCAGATAGCCGCCCAACACACGTGCAAAGGCGCGCAGAAACGGCACGGCACCGGCGAAACGGGTCGTCATATCCTGCTGCGCGACCAGCCATTCCGTGACCTCGCGCAGGCTTTCCGATGCCTGCCAGACAGGCTCCGCCAGGTCCGGCAAATGGCTGCGCGCCTCTTCCGCGCAGGCTTCGATCTCGTCGAGCAACCGCGCCGCCGCCTCGCCGCCATCCATCATCTTGCGTGCCACGAGATCCATCGCCTGAATGCCGTTGGTGCCTTCGTAGATGGCCGTCACACGCACATCCCGGCTGAACTGCGCCGCCCCGGTTTCCTCAATGAAGCCCATGCCGCCGTGCACCTGCACGCCGGTCTCGGCCACATCCATGCCCGTCTCCGTGCCAAAGGCCTTGGCAATCGGCGTCAGGAAAGCGGCGCGCGCGTCCCATTCCGCCGCACCGGTGGCATGGGCCATGTCGATGGCCATGGCACAGCTGAGTGCAATGGCACGGGCGGCGAAGATATCAGCCTTCATCGTCATCAGCATGCGCCGCACATCGGCATGATCAAGTATCGTACCGGTGCCGCCATCGACGGCCGTCTTGCCCTGCTTGCGCTCCTGCGCATAGGCCAGCGCGTGTTGATAGGCACCTTCGGCCACGCCGATGCCCTGCCCGCCAACGCCCAGCCGCGCGTTGTTCATCATTGTGAACATCGCGGCCATGCCGCCCTGTTCGGGCCCGACCAGCCAGCCGGTGGCCCCGTCATATTGCATCACGGCAGTGGGCGATCCGTGCAGACCGATCTTGTGCTCAAGGCTTACGACGCTCACACCATTGCGCTGACCGGGGTTACCCTCTGCATCGGGAATGAACTTTGGCACCAGAAAGAGGCTGATCCCGCGGGTGCCAGCAGGTGCGCCGGGCAACCGGGCCAGCACCAGATGGCAGACGTTTTCTGCCACGTCATGATCCCCCCAGCTGATATAGATTTTCTGCCCGGTGATCGCATAGGTCCCGTCCCCCTGGTCCTCTGCCTTGGTCGACAGCGCACCGACGTCCGACCCGGCCTGCGGTTCGGTCAGGTTCATGGTGCCGGTCCACTCCCCGGCAATCAGCTTGGGCAGGTAAAGCGCCTTGATCTCATCGCTTGCGTGATGCTCCAGCGCCTCGATCTGGCCCTGACTCATCAGGGGGGCAAGCTGCAGCGACAGGCAGGCACCGCTCATCATCTCGTTCACCGCAGAGGTCAGCGTCATCGGCAGGCCCATGCCGCCAAATTCGGGATCTGCCGCGATGCCGACCCAGCCACCTTCGGCAATGGCCTTCCAGCCCTCGGCGTAGCCCGGCGATGTGCGCACCACACCGTTCTCCAATCGTGCCGGATGCAGATCACCGGGGCGTTGCAGCGGCGCAAGCACCTCGTCACAGAGCTTGCCCGCTTCGGTCAGGATGGCCTGCGTGACATCCGATGTCGCCTCACTGAACCGTTCAGTGGCCTGAACCTGCGCAAAATCCACCACGTGATCAAACAGAAAGGAAAAGTCATCGACCGGGGCGTGATAGGGCATTTCTTCGTCTCCATGCGGGCAGGCACCCGTCTTGGCAACGGGCATACTACCCTATAAGGGTCTTTGCCATCAAAGATGAGCCGCATCGCCGCGCCCGGCAACCGAAACGCGGCGTCACGGAGCGCAATGACAACATCTCCCTCCCCCACGTTATACCCTGATGCAGAGGGCATTGCACAGGCAGCAGCCCTTTTGCGCGCGGGACAGCTGGTCGCCTTCCCGACGGAGACGGTCTACGGGCTGGGTGCAGACGCCTGCAACGGTGAAGCCGTGGCCGCCATCTATGCCGCAAAGGGGCGCCCGAGCTTCAACCCCCTGATCGTGCACCTCCCATCCGTGCAGGCCGCGCAGCGTTACGTGGTCTGGACAGATGACGCGGACCGGCTTGCGCAGGCCTTTTGGCCCGGCCCCCTGACGCTGGTTTTACCGCTGCGCGAGGGGCATGGTCTGTCCAGCCTCGTGACGGCTGGGCTGTCGACGCTGGCCCTGCGCGTGCCGGAAAAAGCCTCTGCGCAGGCTTTGCTGGAGGCGTTTGGGGCGCCGGTGGCAGCCCCGTCCGCAAACCCATCCGGCAAGATCAGCCCAACGACTGCGCGACATGTTCTGGATGGTCTGGGGAACAAGATCGCGGCCGTGCTGGATGATGGACCCTGTTCGGTGGGCGTTGAAAGCACCATCGTCGGTCTGGATGGTGCGCCCGCGCTGCTGCGGGCCGGTGGGTTGCCTTTGGAGGCCCTCGAAGCCGCGCTTGGCGCGCCGCTGGCGCTGAAAACCACCCCGGACGGCAGCACGGACATCACGGCACCGGGCCAGCTGCAATCGCATTACGCGCCCAAAGCGCCACTGAGGATGAATGCCGACGCCCCGCGACCCGGCGAAGTGTTTCTGGGCTTCGGCCCCATGGCCTGCGACGAAACCCTGTCAGAGAGTGGCGATCTGCACGAGGCTGCGGCGCGGCTCTTCGATCTGTTGCACAAGCTGGACGCAAGAGGACAGCCGATTGCCGTGGCACCGGTGCCGACACATGGGTTGGGACGTGCGATCAATGACCGTCTGGCACGCGCTGCCGCCCCGCGCCCGAACGACCCCGGGCCGACCTAGGCGCGCCCGGCAGCGGAGGAGAGACCAAGTGGGTCGATCCCCAGACTTTCCACTGTCTTCGCCCACTTCTCGGCAGCGGGCGTGTCAAAAATTAGCCGTGGGCTTGCATCGGCTGTCAGCCACCCGTTACGCGAGATTTCCGCTTCCAGCTGCCCGGGCCCCCACCCGGCATATCCAAGCATCATCAGGGCGTTGCCCGGGCCGCGATCACGGGCGATCTCTTCAAGGATGTCCAAAGTTGCGGTCATCCCGAACCCACCCCCGACGCGCAGGGTATGCAGGCTGGACTGATAGTCATCCGAATGCAGCACAAACCCGCGCCCGGTTTCCACCGGTCCGCCAAAATGAACCGGCATCGCCGCCGCGCGGGGCGAGGGGTCAATGTCCAACTGATCCAACACATCGCTCATGCCGACATCGCTGCTGGGCTTGTTGATGATCAACCCCATGGCCCCCTTGTCGGAATAGGCGCAGAGCAAAATCACCGCCCGTTCAAAACGCACATCGCTCATGGACGGCATGGCCACCAGCAGTGAGCCCGTCAGATCAAGCGTTTCGGTCTGGATATCCGGTGATCCCATGATCCAAGAATGACCCGCACCCCGGTTCGGTGCAAGGGCAATAGACCCGCAGGTGGCGAAACATGGCTAACTGGATCGTGACTTGGCATTTCAGCGCGGCTCGACCATATCGAAAGCATGAAAACACCGATGATTGCCCTGACCCTGGCGGGCCTGACCGCCTTGCCCCTATCCGCACAGGACCGTTTTGACATGCCCGTGACCGCGCAGGTTCTGCCCGGATGGGTGCAGCCCGACGGCACGCGCATGGCGGCGGTCCATCTGTCGCTGGAGCCGGGCTGGAAAACCTATTGGCGCGCGCCGGGCGATGCCGGCATTCCACCCAGCTTTGACTGGTCGGGATCGCGCAATCTGCATGCTGTCTCCGTCTCTTGGCCCACACCCAAGGTTTTTGACGACAACGGCATGCGCTCCATCGGTTATGCCGATGATCTTGTGATCCCGCTGACCCTGGCCCCGACGAACGCCGGTGATCCCGTCCGCGTCCGCCTGACGATGGACATTGGGGTCTGCTCCGATATCTGCATCCCGCACCAGCTGACCTTTGACGAAACAATCGCCAGCACCGACACGCGCCCGACCCCCGCAATTGCGGCGGCTTTGGCGCAGAGCCCCTACTCGGAACGCGAGGCGGGTGTGACAGCGGCCGAGTGCCGGATTGAGCCAACGTCGGACGGCCTGCGGATCGAGGCGCGGGTGCGTGTGCCCTCGGCGGGCGGTCCGGAGGTCATGGTGATCGAGCCCGGTCTGGGCGATGTCTGGGTCAGCGAAGCCGAGACGCACCGGTCCGGCAGCGAGGTCATTGCCGTCTCCGAAATGATCCATGTGAACGGCGGGCCGATTGCCCTGGACCGATCCGCCATTCGAATGACCATTCTGGGCAGCAATCACGCCGTTGACGTGAAGGGTTGCACACCGGGCTAGACCGCGCTGTCCCGCCGGTTGAGCAAAACGGTGACTGCCGCGAGCACATAGGCAAGCAGAACGAGCGCAGCCGCCCCCGCCGCAAAGAGAAACAGCGCCGCTGACATCACCGGCCAGCCTGCGACAGCGGGCACCCATGCCGCCAGCGCCGGCATCAACGCGCCGTGGAAGATGGCCCATCCCAGCGTCAGCCCGCCCCAGCCCAGAACCAGCGCCCAGAGTGCTGCAAACCCATAGCGCACCGCGGCAACCGGCGCCGCCAACCCGCGGCGCATGGCGTTGATCTGGCGGGAGACGTCATGCTGAACGGCGACAAGGGCGGGCACCAACAACAGCACGATGACCATGCCGAACCCCAACCCGTAGACCAGCGTGACCACCGTGGGCTTGAGAAACTGCGCCTGCCTGCTTGGCTCGTAGAGCAGCGGCAGCATGCCCAGCACGGTTGTCATCGTGGTCAGCATCACCGGGCGCAGCCGGTCGGCGGCCCCGTCAATGATGGAGGGGATCAACCCCCGCTCTTCCGCATAGTCATCGATGGTCGTGATCAACACGATGGAATCGTTGATGATGATCCCCGTCATCCCCAACAGCCCCACAACCGAGAAAATATTCAGCGGGATGTCCCAGACCATGTGCCCGTAGATGGCCCCCACCAACCCGAAGGGCACGATGGCCATGACCAGCAAGGGCCGCGTCCAGCTGCCAAAGACCCAGGCCAGCACCAGATAGATGCCCAAAAGGCACAGGGTCAGGCCGTTGGATGCCTCTGCCAGAAACCGGTTTTCCTGTTCGGCCAGCCCGGACAATTCCCAGTCGACCTGATGCGCGCTTGCAATCGTCGGAAGAATTTCTTCTTCCAGCGCCTTTTGGATCTCGACCGCCCTCTCGGGATCGTCTTCCGAGATGTCGCCGGTCACGGAGATCACGCGCACGCCATTCACCCGGTTCACGGTGCTGAACCCGATGCGGCTTTGCACGGTGACGATATCGGACAGGGGCACATAGACCCCCTCCGGCGTCCGCATCTGCGTACGCTCCATGAAGTCAGCCGTCAGCTCGCCCTCGGGCAGGCGCACCAGGATGGTCGCGCTACGCGGGCCATCGGGAAACTTCGCCGCCTCGATGCCGCCCAACCGGTTGCGCAACATCTGGCCCAGTTGATCGATGGTAAAGCCCAGCGCCTGCCCCCGGGCCGTGAGATCGAGGATCAGTTCTTCCTTGTCGTAGGCCAGGTTGTCCTCCATCGCGAGCACTTCCGGATAACGTAGCAGGGCCGTTTGCAGATCCAGACTGGCGGCCTTCAGCGTATCCGTGCCCGGACCGGAAAACTCCACACTGATCGAATCGCCGCTTTGCCCGCCCCGCGCCCCCCGAAAGGCCACGACCTCGGTCAGGGGATGGTTGACGACGCTGTCGCGCAAGTCCCCGGCGAAAGCGGCGCTGGAATACGGCCTCTCATCCGAGCCGATCAGCGAAATGGCAATCGCGCCCAGAAGATCGCTGTCCTTGGTGCCGACGCCCGACAGCCCCCTGCCTGACGTGCCCCCCACCTCCGCAATGGCGTAGTCGACCGGGTTCACGCCATAGCGCGCCTCGTAGTCGCGGGCCAGGGTTTCGGTCGCGCGCTGCAATTCGGCCATCATGGCGCGCGTATCGTCGCGCGTGGCGCCCTCGACCATGGCGAAGTTTGCCGTGACCGAATTGCGTTCCGGTGCGTGGAAGAACCGCCATTTGACATCGCCGCGCAGGAAATGCGCCGCCTGCAGCGCGAGGATCAGCACCAAACCGGCCAGCAGCACATAGCGCGCCGCGATGACGCCCGCCATCATCGGTCTAAAGAGGTTTTCCCGAACCCAGGAAAAGCCGTGATTGACCTGGCGGCTGGGCCAGTCGTACCAGCGTTCCTTGGCCCGCGCGGCAAGGGCGTGCGCCATATGGTTGGGCAGGATCAGGAAGCATTCGACCAGCGAGGCAATCAGCACGGCGATCACGGTCATCGGGATATCCTGAACGATGCCGCCAAACCACCCGCCCAGCAAAAACAGCCCCATGAAGGCAATCACGGTCGTGATCGTGGCGGCAAACACCGGCAGCGCCATACGCGCCGCGGCCCGCTCTGCCGCAACAAAAGGGGGTTCGCCAAAATGCCGCGCCCGGTGATCGGCATGTTCGGCCACCACGATCGCATCGTCCACCACGATCCCCAGCGTGATGATCAATCCAAAGAGCGAGATCATGTTGAGCGTGAGACCGCCCGCATACATCAGACCAATGGCGGCCATCATCGCGGCAGGGATGCCCGCTGCCACCCAGAAGGCGGTCCGCGCATTCAGGAACATGAACAGCAGGCAGACAACCAGCCCGAGCCCGGTCAGACCGCTGTTGACCAGCGAGTCCAGACGCGAGGTGATCGCCTCTGCCCGGGTGCGGATCAACTCTATGGTCATGGAGCCTTGGACCGTGGCCTTCATCTCTGCCACGACCTCTTCGACGGCCCGCTGAATGGCGATGGAATCGCCGCCGTCCGAGCGGTTCACCCGGATCGAAATCGCAGGATCTTCGCCAACGAAGTAGGCCCGGTTGCGGTCCGCCCGCTCCCGCACCACGCGAGCGATATCGCCGACCCGAAGTTTGGACCCGTCCGGGTTGGAGCGCAGTACGATCTGGGCAATCTGTTCCGGCGCGCGTTTTTCGGTGCCCGTGCGCACCCGCGCGTTCACCCCGGTGACGCTGCCGGCGGGGTCGGTGTCCACTTCTGCCGCAATCGCTGCTGAAATCTGTGCCATGCTCAGGTCATTGGCAATCAGCTGGACCGATGGAACCTCCACGGCAATCTGAGGCGCTGCAAAGCCGCGGAAGGTCGTCCGCGTGACGCCAGCGGCAAAGAGGCGTTTCACCAGCTCGTCACCGTAAACACCCAGTTGCGCAGGCGAAACAGGGCCCGCTATAATCACATCCGTGACGCGATCACTGCGCACGGATCGCCGCACACGGGGCTCCTCGGCGTCATCGGGCAACTCCGTGATCGCATCCACGGCGTCCTGCACATCGCTGACCGCCCGCGACATATCCCATTCGGGTTCAAATTCGAGCGTGACGGTGCCGCGCCCCGCGCGCGCCGAGGCGCGGGATTTCATCACGCCCGCCACGCGCATCAGCGCCGGTTCAAGCACCTGGATGATGGCGCCGTCGACGTCATCGGCGCTGGCCTGGTCCCAGTCGGTGGCCACCGTTATCCTGTCCAGGCTGACATCGGGGAAAAACTGCGCCCGCATATTGGGCAGCGCGAAAAGCCCGGCAACCATCATCACGACGAAGAGCAGATTGGCGAGCGTCCGATGCCGCGTGAAATAGGATAGGATGCCGCCTGCGGCCGGAGGGATCTGCCGCACCATGCGTTACCCTCCCATACGGCTTTCGATGCGTGCCACCATCCGTGCCGGTACCTCGCGCTCGGCCAGCTGCGCCAACACCCGCTCCTTGGTCTCTGCCGGCATGCGGTCACTGTCCTGCACAAACGCCATAAGCCGCGCACGACGCTCCTCGCTGAGCTCCAGCATGTCCGGCAAAACCGTGGACAGGCCAGAGTTTTGCTGCAGCGGACGCACGGCGACGCCCGGGCCCAGCAAGGGTGTCCGCGCCTTCACAACGTCGCGCCCTTCCAGACCTTCGCCACGCACCAAGACATCATCCCCCTGACGCCGCACGAGCGTGACCGGCAATGCCGCAAGACGGTTTTCGCCCTCCAGCACCAACACCTCACCGCTGGCATCCAAGGCCGACGCGGGCAGGCGCACGACATTATCCAGCGGCTTTTCCTGAATTCGGACGGTGACAAAATCCCCCGGACGAAACCCCGGCGCACGTTCCAGCCGCGCAAAAACCTGACGTCCGGATTGGCCTTCGCCTGCGGCGGCACTGACACGGCTGAGCACGCCGGTGGCCTGCATGTCGACGCCGGTGACATCGAGCGTCGCGTAAACCGGCGTGGAAATCAACGACCCGTCGGCCTCCAGCAGACGCACGTATTGCGCCGTGGAGACGCGGAACGCGACCTCGAGATCACGCGGATCAATCAGGTCTGCGAGCTTTTCATTGGTCGCGACGAGACGGCCTTCGACAACCGTCGTATCGCTGAGCGTGCCGGTGAACGGCGCCTCGAGCGCCGTGTCCGCCAGATTGCGCTGCGCCTCCGCCAGCGCAATCCTCTCGCGCGACAGGCGTGTGGCGGCCTGATCGATGCGTGCTTCGGCCTGCGCCACCACCTGACGGCGCGCCAAAACGGTGGCGCGCGCGGCGGCGGCAGCCAGTTCAGCGGTTTCAATCGCCGCCGCCGTACCCACACCACGTTCCGCCAGATCAAACTGCCGCTGATAGGCTTTCTGGCGCAGGACCACCTGCTCTTCGGCAGCCACCTGTTCGGCGCGGGCCAGATCCAGCCCCCGTGCGGCATCGCGCGCCTCGGCTTCGGCATCGGCAAGATCGGCGGTCAACCGGTCCACGGCGGACTGCATGTTCGCAGGATCAATGCGCACCAGCACATCGCCGCGCCGCACGTTGCCCGCATCCTCAAAATTCTCGTGCAGCACCGTTACCCGTCCAGCCACGGCGGCGCGCAATTCAAGTGTCCGGCGCGACGACACCTCGCCAAAGGTCTCCAGCACCGGCGTAATGGTTTCGCTCTGCGCGCGCTGCAGGTTCACGGCAAACACCCGCTCCTGTGCGGGTGGCACGACGGCCTCGGCATTCAAGCGATCCTGCACGGCGACACTGACCACATGGCCTGCATAGACCAGCAGCCCAAGGCTCACCGCCGCCAGAAAAAGGCCGATCATGCTTTGCCGCAAAAACCGCATTTCGTCGTGATCCTAATACCTTAACTCAATGACCTTATACCTCAGACTGGCCGAGAAGAATACCAACCCACAATAGTGTTACGTACCGCCAGATTACTTCCGTCGGTGATGTTCGTCCAACCGCGGAAAAATTTCGACAAAATTGCAGGGCCGGTGCCGATAATCCAGCTGCAGCGCCAGAATTTCATCCCATGCGTCCTTGCACGCCCCGGGGCTGCCAGGCAGCGCAAAAAGATAGGTTCCATTGGCCACACCGCCGGTTGCGCGGCTCTGCACGGCGCTGGTCCCGATCTTTTTCATCGATACGATGGTAAAGACGGTGCCGAAGGCGTCGATTTCCTTTTCATAGACATCCCTGTGCGCCTCGACGGTGACATCACGCCCGGTCAGGCCGGTACCGCCGGTGGAAATCACGACATCCACCCCGCTGTCCTTGCACCAGGCGCGCAGCTGGCCTGCGATCTGGTCCCGCTCGTCGGGCAGGATGCGGCGGTCCGCCAGCTCATGCCCGGCCTCGGTAAGCCGCTGCACCAGCACATCCCCCGATCGGTCCTCGGAGAGACCGCGCGTATCGGAAACCGTCAGGACCGCGATCCGCACCGGCACGAAATCCTTGGTCTCATCGATTTTGCTCATCTCAGCTTTTCTCCAAAAGGGCGAGACGCCCGGCAAGGGCAGTGAAAATGCCAGCGGTCAGCCAGTCCAGCACCCTGCTGCCCTGTGCAAGGCGCCGCCCGACCGAGCCCGCGAAGACACCGACCAGCCCGTTCACGACAAAGCCGCCCACACCGATGACCGCGCCGAAAACCATGAACTGCACCAGGACCGACCCGGCGGAGGGCACAACGAATTGTGGCACGAACGCCAGGACGAAGAGGATGACCTTTGGGTTTGTCAGGTTGACCAGCAGACCGGACAGAAAGGCCTGCCCGCGCGGCGTGACCACGCCATGATCCAAGTCGGGTCTGCGACGCAGGGCCTGCACCGCAAGCCACAGAAGATAACCAACGCCAATCCAGCGGATCACGTCAAAGGCAAAAGGGACCGAGGCGACCAGAGCACTGAGCCCAAGACCTGCAAGCAGCACATGGATCATACCGCCTGTCGCAATGCCCGCGCTGGACAGCCACGCCGCGCGTGCGCCGCCCCTCGCGCCCTGCCCCAGACAGAACATCATGTCGGCCCCGGGCGTGAGGTTCAGCGCAAGCGCCGCCGGCACGAAGGCTGCGAGGATCACCGGATCAACCATCGTTAAGCCGGGCCTTGAGGCTGAGCAAGTCGGCCCAGGCCTCGCGTTTCGCGGCAGGCTGGCGCAGCAGATAGGCGGGGTGGAACATCGGCAGGGCTGGCAGACCAAAGCAGTCGGTCCAATTGCCGCGCAGCCGGGTGATCCCGCGTTTGCCCAGTAGCGCCTGCGCACTGATATTCCCCATGATCACAAGGGCCTGCGGCTTCGCCAGTTCAATGTGGCGCTCCAGAAAGGGCCGCATCATCGCAATTTCATCAGGCTGCGGATCCCGGTTTTGCGGTGGCCGCCAGGGCAGGACATTGGTGATGTAGACGGGCGCGTTCTCATCCCCCCGTCCGCGACCGATGGCTGCCAGCATTTTGTCGAGCAGCTGTCCGGCCCGCCCGACAAAGGGGCGCCCTTCGCGGTCTTCATCGCGCCCTGGTGCTTCGCCGATGATCATCACCGGCGCACCCGCGATGCCATCAGAAAAGACCAGACTGCGCGCACCACGCTTCAGTGCGCAATGCTCGAAACCGGCCAGCGCGTCCCGGAGCGCATCAAGGTCCTGCGCTGCGGCGGCTGCACGTTTCGCTTCGGCCACCGGGTCAACCTCGGTGGCGGCTTTCGGTGCCTGCGAGATGGCCTGCGGGCCGGTCGCCGCCTTCGGTTTCGCCAGCGTATCGGGCAATTCATAACAATTGACGGGCGCGTCACAGATCGCCTCGGTTGCGCCAAGCTCAACCTGCCAATCCAAAAGCGCCAACGCATGATGAAACTGAGATGATTCCATGTGGCCACTCTAAGGCGTCACGGCATCGAACTGAACAGGCATAAGCGTCGCTTGCCCGTCCCGCGCACCCTCCCTATAAGGTGTGAAATCACGATAGGCTGCCGCACATGACATTCCCGCACCGCCACCTTCTTGGTATCGAAGCTCTGCGTCCGGAAGAGATCACCACGCTGCTTGATCTGGCAGATCGATATGCCACCCTGAACCGACAGCCCGACAAACACGCCGATGCTCTGGCAGGTCTGACACAAATCAACATGTTCTTTGAGAACTCGACACGCACGCAGGCGAGTTTCGAGATTGCAGGCAAGCGCCTGGGCGCGGATGTGATGAACATGGCGATGCAGGCCAGTTCGGTGAAAAAGGGTGAAACGCTGATTGACACCGCGCTGACACTGAACGCGATGCACCCCGATCTGCTGGTGGTGCGCCATCCGCATTCCGGCGCCGTGGATCTGTTGGCGCAAAAGGTGAATTGCGCAGTGCTGAACGCAGGTGACGGTCGGCATGAACATCCGACGCAGGCTCTGCTCGACGCGCTGACCATCCGTCGCGCCAAAGGGCGCCTGCACCGCCTGTCGATTGCCATCTGCGGGGACATCGCCCATTCCCGCGTGGCCCGGTCGAACATCATGCTGCTCGGCAAGATGGAGAACCGCCTGCGCCTGATCGGGCCGCCGACGCTGATGCCCTCGGGCATCGCGGAATTCGGTGTCGAGGTCTTCTCGGACATGGCGGAGGGGCTGCGCGATGTGGACGTGGTGATGATGTTGCGCTTGCAGAAAGAGCGCATGGATGGCGGGTTTATCCCCAGCGAGCGCGAGTATTACCACAGGTTTGGCCTGGATGCGGAGAAGTTATCCCATGCCAAGCCGGATGCGATCGTGATGCACCCCGGACCGATGAACCGCGGAGTGGAAATCGACGGGACACTGGCTGATGACATCAACCGCAGCGTTATTCAAGATCAGGTGGAGATGGGCGTGGCCGTCCGCATGGCCGCGATGGATCTGCTTGCCCAAAACCTTGTACTGACCCGGGCGGAGACGGCATGAACACACCCATCGAGATCCAGAAAAACGAGCGTGGCGCGATCCGCGTCTTTGCCATCAACCTCGCACCTGCGGAAGTCACCGAGACACTCAAAACGCTCCCCAAGCCGGATTTTGCGCGACAGCTGCTGGGCAGCCCGCACCTGAACACCGCCAGCGCCGAGATTTTCCCGATCTCCGACCTGACCGGCATGGGGTTGAGCACTTACCTCAGCGAGGGGTATGCGGTCGAGGAGGCTGAAATCGGCGCCGACAAAAGCAGGCTCGATGCGCTGGAAGGTTATGTTCTGCTGCTCTTTTCCGACAGTTTTGAAGGGCTTGAGATGACGCTGACACCCGGTGCCGAGCTCACACTCATCGGGACTTATGCGGAATATGCCCCCTCCGGCACCGCACCGCCGATCACAACGGAGAGTGCCCGACCTTACAGCGGCACACCCGGCATGACCCCGCCCACGCCACCGCGCGGACCCGCTGGCAGCGCGCTCATCGTGATCGCGCTGGCCGTGCTTTTGGGCCTCGGCCTCTGGTGGCTTTTTACGTGAGACAGGAGGCGCGGAAGACGTGAAGGAACCCAAAGACCCCAAGATGTCCGGGCGCATTGCTATGATGGCCCTGCTGGTCGCCTTCGGTATTGTCGGGCTGATGTTCTGGGTGGGGACATGAACCTCCACCATCAGAGGACCGTCCCCGAGACGCCTGTGCAAAGGATGCCCGGATGACCAAGCTGACCTTCCTGAATGCGCGCCTCGTCGATCCTGAGAAAGACGAGATCATCACTGGCGGCCTTGTGGTCGAAGACGGTCGTATCACCAGACATCTGCCCAAGGATGCGCCGCGCCTGACATCTGGTCGCGTCATTGATTGCGATCTGAAATACCTCGCCCCCGGCATCGTCGATCTGGGCGTGAAAGTCTGTGAACCGGGAGACCGGCACAAGGAAAGCTACCGCTCCGCCGGGCTGGCAGCAGCGGCTGGCGGCGTGACCACGATGATCACACGCCCCGATACAGATCCGGCCATCGACAACCCGGAAACGCTGGAGTTTGTCACGCGGCGCGCCAATGAGGTCTCTCCGGTGAACGTCTTGCCGATGGCAGCGCTGACCAAGGGACGCGCGGGCCGCGAGATGACAGAGATCGGTTTCCTGATGGATGCCGGGGCGGTGGCCTTCACCGACTGCGACCGGGTTGTCACCGACACCAAGGTGTTTTCCCGCGCGCTCACCTATGCCAGCGGTCTGGGCGCATTGGTCGTCGCGCATCCGCAGGACCCAGGGTTGAGCAAAGGGGCGGCCGCGACGTCAGGCAAGTTTGCATCGCTGCGGGGCCTACCCGCGGTCTCTCCGATGGCCGAGCGCATGGGGCTGGACCGCGACATCGCGTTGATCGAAATGACCGGGGCCCGGTACCACGCCGACCAGATCACCTGCGCCCGCGCCCTGCCCGCGCTTGCCCGCGCCAAGGCCAATGGCCTCGATATCACGGCGGGCACGTCGATCCACCATCTGACGCTGAACGCGCTGGATGTCGCCGACTACCGAACCTTTTTCAAACTGAAACCGCCCTTGCGGGACGAGCAGGACCGGCTGGCCGTGGCCGAGGCGGTGAAATCCGGGCTGATTGACGTGATCTCCTCCATGCACACGCCGCAGGATGAGGAAAGCAAGCGCCTGCCCTTCGAGGAGGCGGCCTCTGGCGCCGTGGCGCTTGAGACGCTGTTACCGGCAGCGATGCGGCTATACCATGCAGGACTGATCGATTTGCCGACCCTATGGCGCGCGATGTCGCTGAACCCTGCGAAACGCCTCGGGCTGGAGAGCGGTCGGCTCGCCATTGGCGCTCCGGCGGATCTTGTCCTTTTCGATCCCAACGCCCCGTTCCTGATGGACCGCGCCACGCTGCGCTCGAAATCCCGCAACACACCGTTTGACGGCGCGCGGATGCAGGGTAAGGTCCTCTCCACCTATGTGGCTGGCACCTGCGTGTACGAGAGGACCTGATGCCCATTATCGAACATTCCGCCGCAGTTCTCCTGCTCTGGGGGCTCATTGGGTATCTGATGGGGTCAATCCCCTTTGGCATGGTCCTGACCCGCCTCATGGGCTTGGGCAACCTGCGCAACATCGGGTCCGGCAACATCGGTGCCACCAACGTGCTGCGCACCGGGAACAAAACCGCCGCCGCCCTGACGGTGCTGCTCGATGGAGGCAAGGGGCTGGCGGCTGTGCTGTTGGCCCGCGCCTTCGGCGGAGAGGATACCGCGCAGATCGCGGGGTTGATGGCCATGATCGGGCATTGCTACCCGGTCTGGCTCCGCTTTGCAGGTGGCAAGGGTGTTGCCACTTTCCTCGGCATTTTGCTCGCACTCAGTTGGCCGGTCGGCGTCGGGTGCTGTCTGGCATGGCTCGCAGGTGCATTGATTTCACGTATCTCGTCGATGGGGGCCCTTTTTGCTGCGGCGGCGAGCACGCCTTTGATGATCTTCACCGGCCTGCCGGACGGTCTGTTTCTGGGCATTGCGCTGACGCTGATCATCTTCTGGCGACACCGGGCAAACATCTCCCGCATTCGCGCAGGAACCGAACCGACCATTGGCCAGAAAACCTGAGCAACACTCTCTCGACGCCTTTGAGACAGCCCTTGAGAGACTGCCAAGCGGCACCTTCACGGGACGGTCTCAACACCGCCGATACATCGTGACAAAAACCACATTCTGCGGCGGAAAGTCTGTCAAACTGGTCGCGGAAGAACTGGGCGGCACCGACTACATCAGCCTGAATTTTTATCGTCTGCAGAGTGGCGCGCGTCTGTTCCCCTGCGAAATGAGCACGCGCAAGATTTTCGATTTTATGACGACGCTCCGTCCAGATCAGGACGCGGCGTAGCTGCCGTCCGGGCCATGCACTTCATCGCCTTGCAGCGCGGGCGAGAAAACGCAGATCAGATGCAAGGGCTCGGACCCATCCACCCGCACCTCGTGACGCTCGTGTGCGTTGGGTGCGTAGAGAACACCCGGTGTGAGCGGATGCTTCTCGCCGGTCTCAAGCTCCGTCACGGTGCCCGCACCGCCAACGCAATAGCAGGCCTCGATATGGTTTTTGTACTGCAACGTGAGAACGGCCCCCGGCAGGACCTTCGTGTCCGTCATCGAAAACCCCATGCCGTCGGATTTCACCAAAAGCCGCAGGCTGTTCCACCCCGGACCGGAGGCATCCCGCATCGTCCCGATGAGATGCGATTTTTCCGTGACGATCATTTCGGAAACTCCTGCGTGTGTTCTACCGGATTGATTATTGCACGGCGTCACTGGTCGTGCCACTTCTGATGCCATGACAAAACACCTCACCAGCCCCGACGGCACCCCTGCCAGCCGCCTCGCTTTTGGCACCATGCAATTCGGAGGTCGCGCAGACGCCGCAGCCTCCCGCGCGCTGTTCGATGCCTCCATCGCCGCGGGCATCACCCATTTCGACACAGCCTATGTCTACAACGACGGCGCCTCGGAGGAGTTGCTGGGCGCGATGCTGGGGGCGCAACGCGACCGCCTGATCATCGCAACCAAAGCCGCCTATACCGGGGGCGGGTCGAAAAAGAACATTCAGGACAGTTTTGCCATTTCCCGCCAGCGCCTGAACATGGACATGGTCGATATCCTCTACATGCACCGGTTTGATCCCGACACGGACCTGCATGAAAGCATGGAGGCCATGGCCGAGCTGAAATCGCAGGGGTTGATCCGCTATGTCGGTGTGTCGAACTTTGCGGCCTGGCAAGTGGTCAAGGCGATTGGGATTGCCGCGAAGTTCGATCTGACCATCGATATCCTGCAGCCGATGTACAATCTGGTGAAGCGTCAGGCGGAGGTGGAAATCCTGCCGATGTGCGCCGATCAGGGTGTGGCTTGTGCGCCTTATTCGCCGCTGGGCGGCGGGTTGCTGACCGGCAAATACGGCGCAGGCGGTGCCGGACGATTGACCGAAGACGACCGATATGCCGCGCGTTATGGGCTGGACTGGATGCATCAGGCGGCCGTCGGTTTGAGTGAGGTTGCCGCCGATGTGGGCGTCGATGCCGCGACCCTCGCCGTTGCCTGGGCGGCGGCCCATCCGATGGGGCCAACGCCGATCATCTCTGCCCGGTCCGTCGAACAGCTTCAACCGTCACTGGCCGCCATGACCTATGAGATGAGCCCTGAGCTCTATGCCCGGCTGGCCGCATTGAGCCCGACGCCACCCCCGGCAACGGACCGCATCGAAGAGCAGGAATGACCGATATCCTGTTGATCGGCGGTGGGGTGGCCGGTCTGAGTGCCGCCGCCGCATTGTCCGGTTCTGCGAATGTCACCGTGCTGGAGGCGGAGACCTCCATTGGCTATCACGCCTCTGGCCGGTCGGCGGCGCTGATCGAGCAGAACTACGGCGCGCCCAGCGTTCAGGCGCTCAATCGGGCCAGTGTGGAAACGCTGGCACAGGGCGGGTATCTCAGCCCGCGCGGTCTGATGATCGTCGCCCAGGCGCATGAACGCGAGGCCTATGAGAGCGATATCGCCACGCTGGGCACCACACCCATCAGCCTCGCCGAGGCGCGTGACTTTGTGCCCGTGCTGGACCCCGCAAAGCTCGCCTTTGCAGCCTATCACGCGGACGCACAGGACATCGACACCGACCGGATGTTGCAGGATTTTGCCCGCACGCTGCGCCAGAACGGCGGTGCGGTTGAAACCGGCTGCCGGGTGGAAAGTATCCGGTTCGATCAAGGCATGTGGACCGTCAGATGCGGTGACAAGAGCTTTCACGCTGCCACACTGATCAATGCGGCAGGTGCCTGGGCGGATCAGGTGGCCGGGATGGCAGGCATTGCGCCCTTGGGGATCGTGCCGCATCGGCGGTCCATGGCGCGCATTCCGGCCCCCGGCGGGCATGAGGTGCGCCACTGGCCCATGTTCTTTGGCGTGGGCGAAAGCTGGTATGCGAAGCCGGATGCGGGGTTTTTGCTGGTTTCGCCCGCCGATGAAGACCCGGTCGAACCCCATGACGCCTGGGCAGAGGACATGACGCTGGCGCAGGGCCTGGCCCTCTACGAGGAGATGGTGACCGAACCTGTGACCCGTCTGCAATCGAGCTGGGCGGGGCTGCGCAGTTTCGCACCCGACCGCACGCTGGTGCTGGGATGCGATACAATGCAACCGGCATTCGTTTGGTGTGCGGGCCAGGGCGGCTATGGGTTCCAGACGGCCCCCGCAGCCGCACAGCTACTGGCGGATGAGGTTTTGGGCCGCCCGACGGCGCTCGACCCGGAGATCGTGGCCGCGCTGTCACCCCGGCGGTTTCAATGACCGCACGCCTGCCCAAAACCGCAAGTGTCGCGACCGCGGCAGAAGGTGCGAAACTGCACGCGCCAGCAGCCGCGCGGAATGTCGGTTTTCTGTGTGACCTGCTGCGAGAACACGCGCCACTGTCAGGCGATGCGTTGGAGATTGCCAGTGGCACCGGTCAACACATCGTGGCATTCGCAGAGGCCCTGCCCGGCCTGACATGGCAGCCGACCGAAGTGGATGCCCCACGGCGGACCAGCATCGACGCCTACGCCGCAGATGCAAAACTGCCGAACCTGCGCCCCGCCCGCACCTTGAATGCCACAGCCCCCGGGTGGCATGCAGCGCAAACGCCGCTCGATCTGGTTCTTCTGGTCAATCTGCTGCATTTGATCAGCGATGCAGCGGCAGAGGTACTGTTGCGTGAAGCCATGGCAGCGCTACGCCCATCAGGGCGTTTCATCCTCTATGGTCCGTTCAAACGCGCGGGTGTCCTGACCAGCGCCGGAGACACCCGTTTCGACGCAGACCTTCGCGGGGCGGATCCTGCGATCGGGTACAAGGATGATCGCGACATCACACGCCAGCTTGAAACGGCGGGCGCGTCGTCCGTTCGACAAATCGACATGCCCGCCAACAATCTGGCCTTCATTGCCACCAAAACCTAGCGGCTAGCCGTCGACGCGAATGCGCGCGTTTGTCGGATCATAGGGGCTGTCTTCCACGATCTCGGCGTCCCAGAGCTGATCGAACATCTTGACCTTCAGCTTGGTGCCCGGCACCGCCAGATCGGGGGTGACATAGCCCATGCCGATGCTCTTGCCGAAGGCCACGGAATACCCGCCGGAGGTCAAACGTCCGACCCGCGTGTCGCCATGGTACAGCACCTCGCGGCCCCAAGGATCGGCATCTTCGGGTCCGTCAATCAGCAGCGTTACACATTTGGACCGCACGCCGATCTCTTCCATCTTCGCCTTGCCGTGAAACTCTTTTGACAGGTCGACAAAGCGCGGCAGATCGGCCTCCAGCGGGGTGGCATCACGGCCCAATTCGGTGCCAAAGGCGCGGTAAGATTTTTCCTGCCGCAGCCAGTTTTGCGCCCGCGCGCCCACCAGCTTCATCCCGTGCTTTTCACCCGCTTTGTCAAGCTGGTCGAAGAGGTAATTCTGCATTTCGATGGGGTGATGCAGCTCCCAGCCCAGCTCCCCGGTATAGGCCACGCGGATTGCCCGCACCGGGCACATGCCCAACTCAATGTCGCGATAGGAAAGCCATGGGAAGCGCTTGTTCGAGAGCACAGTCGCCGGGTCCGCATCCTTGACCAACGCGTTCAGCACATCGCGCGATTTCGGCCCTGCAATGGCAAAGACACCCCACTGCGTGGTTACGTCCTGTTCATTGATGCGCCCGAATTCGGCTTCCTTCTCCATGATCGCCTTGTAGAGGTAATCCTGATCGTAGGCGTGCCAGGCGCCCGCAGAGACGAGGTAGTAATCGTCCTCGGCCAACCGCACGATGGTATATTCCGTGCGCGTGGTTCCTGCTGCCGTCAGGGCGTAGGTCAGGTTGATCCGCCCCACTTTCGGCAGTTTGTTGGTGGTGAACCATTCCAGAAACGCCGTGGCGCCCGGCCCGCTGATCCGGTGCTTGGTGAAGGCGGTGGCGTCGATCAGCCCGACGCCTTCGCGGATGGCTTTAGCTTCCTCGACGGCGTATTGCCACCAACCGCCGCGCCGGAAAGACCGTGCATCGTGATCGTTGAAACCCTGCGGTGCATAGTAGTTCGGGCGTTCCCATCCGTTGACCTGCCCGAATTGTGCCCCGCGTGCGGCCTGACGGTCATAGGCTGGCGATGTCCGCAGGGGCCGGCAGGCCGGGCGTTCCTCATCCGGGTGGTGCAGGATGTAGACGTGCTCATAGCATTCTTCGTTTTTGCGCGCGGCGTATTCGGTTGTCATCCACGGCCCATACCGTTTGGGGTCAAGCGACGCCATGTCGATCTCGGCCTCGCCGTCCACCATCATCTGCGCGAGATAGTAACCGGTCCCGCCCGCCGCGGTGATCCCAAAGGAGAACCCTTCCGCGAGCCACATATTGTCCAACCCCGGTGCCGGCCCCACCAGCGGATTGCCATCGGGCGTATAGCAGATCGGACCGTTGAAATCGTCCTTCAAACCGCTGTCCTCGCAGGACGGAATGCGGTGGATCATGGCAAGGTACTGCTCCTCGATCCGCTCCAGATCAAGCTGGAAGAGATCGGCCCGGAAACTGTCGGGTACGCCATATTCAAAGCAGGCGGGCGCGTTCTTCTCGTAAACTCCGAGAATCCAGCCACCTCGTTCTTCGCGCACATAGGATTGCGCATCGGCATCGCGCACCACGGGGTGCTCCACATGGCCATCGGCACGGAATTTGACCAGATCCGGGTCCTGATCCATGACGATGAACTGATGCTCCACCGGGATCGCCGGGATCTTGATGCCCAGCATCTTTGCCGTGCGCTGCGCGTGGTTGCCTGAGGCCGTCACAACGTGCTCGGCCGTGATCACGATCTGCTCTTCCGACGGCACCAGGTTGCCGCCCTTCTCCACCATTTTCGTGGCCGTGACTTCCCAATGCGTACCGTTCCACTGAAACGCATCCGCCTGCCATTTGCGCTCGATCATCACGCCGCGTTGACGGGCACCCTTGGCCATCGCCATGGTCACATCCGCAGGATTAATGTAGCCGTCCGTGTGGTGGTAGAGCGCACCTTTGAGGTCAGAGGTATTGATCAGCGGCCATTTTGCCTTGATCTCGTCGGGCGTCATCCACTGGTAGGGCACGCCGCAGGTCTCCGCCGTGGAGGCGTAAAGCATGTATTCATCCATGCGCGCCTGCGTCTGCGCCATACGCAGGTTACCCACAACGGCAAACCCGGCGTTCAGCCCGGTCTCTTCTTCCAGCGTCTTGTAAAAGCGGATCGAGTAGTCGTGGATATGGGTCGTGGCGTAGGACATGTTGAAATAGGGCAGCAGACCCGCTGCGTGCCAGGTGGAGCCCGACGTGAGTTCGTCGCGTTCCAGCAGCATCACATCTTCCCACCCCGCGCGGGCAAGGTGATAGGCAATCGACGTCCCGACGGCGCCGCCGCCAACAACAAGGGCTTTGACTTGGGTTTTCATGGCTCGCGCTCCGTGACACTGCTGTTTCGATAGCATTAGCGCGTGCGGCGCAATGGAACAAACTGCGCCCGACCGGTCATGGTGGGAAAGCGACATCGTGGCACAGGTGGCCTGAAAGCCCACCCTACCTGCCGGATGAAACCTGGGTGGCAAGCAGGTAAGGTGGGCTTTCAGGCCACCGTTTTCGCCAGCACTGCGCTAGAGGATTTTGCCGGGGTTCATGAGGTTGAGAGGGTCCAGCGCCTGTTTGATCGCGCCCATCACAACAGTGGCCTCTCCAAGTTCCTTGACGAGATAAGGCCGCTTGCCCTGCCCGATACCGTGTTCGCCCGTGCAGGTGCCGTCCATCGAAATTGCCAGGTCGTTGAGCCAGCTGACGAAGCCTGCGGCCTTTTCCAACTCATCGGCATCGGACATGTCCACCAGCAGCGACACATGAAAATTACCATCCCCTGCGTGTCCCAGGATCGGCGCAATCAGGCCAAGCTCCGAAACGCGCCGCTGCGCCTCGCCCACGCAATCGGCCAGGCGTGAAATCGGCACGCAGACATCCGTGGCAATCCCCTGCGCCCCCGGCCGGTATTGCAGCATTGCCCAATAGGCGTCGTGCCGCGCCTGCCAGAGCCTGTTGCGTTCCTCTGTCGTGGTGGTGGCCTGATAGCCGACGCCGCCATGCTCCTCTGCCAGCGCGCCGAATATCTCCGCCTGCTCGACAACACTTGCCTCCGTCCCGTGAAATTCCAACAGCAGCAGAGGCGTTTCGGGCAGGTCGAGCTTTGAATAGGCGTTCACCGCCTTGACCGTCGTGTCGTCCAACAGCTCAATCCGGGCAACGGGCAGCCCGTATTGGATCACCGACATCACGGTCTGGCAGGCGGCGTCGACGGTTGGAAAGGAGCAGCTTGCGGAGCTGATCGCCTCCGGGATGCCCTGCAATTGCAGGGTGATCTCGGTGATCAGGCACAGGGTCCCTTCTGACCCCACCAGCAATCGCGTCAGGTCATAGCCGGCAGAGGATTTGCGCGCGCGCGTGCCCGTTCGAATGATCCGACCGTCTGCCATCACCGCCTCGACCGCGAGCACATTGTCTTTCATGGTGCCGTAGCGCACCGCATTGGTCCCGGAAGCATTCGTTGCGGCCATCCCGCCAAGCGACGCATTGGCCCCCGGATCGATTGGAAAGAACAGCCCCTGATCGCGCAGATGCGTGTTCAGCGCCTCGCGTGTCACCCCGGGCTGCACCCGGCAGTCCAGATCACCGGAATTGACCTCCAGCACCCTGTCCATCTGGCTGAGATCGACGCAGATGCCGCCCGCCGGTGCGTTCACATGCCCCTCCAGCGAGGTGCCGGTGCCATAGGGGATCACCGGCACGCGGTGCTGCGCACAGGTCTTGACGATCTCCGACACCTCTTGTGTCGAAGCGGGGAAGACAACCGCATCGGGGGGCTGGTTCTCGATCCATGTCGTGGTGTGGCCGTGCTGCTCCCGGATCGCGGCACCGGTTTGAAACCGCTCGCCAAATTGCTGCTTGAGCACGCCCAAAGCCGTCTCGATCCCGGTTTCGTTGCGCGGCAAACTCGCGTGTTTGACCATGATCAGCCTCCCCTCTCCGCCCGGGTTACTGCCCGAGCGCGATGCCTTCGCGGCGCGGGTCTGCTCCACCCTGCAACCCGTCACCAATCGCAATCGCATGCAGGCCGGAGGTCAGCGCCCGGCTGCCGACTTCATATCCCAAGGCGGTCAAAGGCTCTGCCAAGGCCTCTGCCGAGGTGCCTTCTTCCACGTCATATTTGCCAAATCGGTTGACGGCATGCGGCACCGCAAGAGCCTGTTGCACATCCAATCCCCAATCCAGATAGGCGATGATGCTCTGCGCGACATAACCGATGATCCGGCTACCACCGGGGCTGCCAATCGCCAATGCCGGCGCGCCGTCCTTCATCACGATGGTCGGTGCCATGGAAGACCGCGGGCGCTTGCCCGGCTCCACCCGGTTGGCCACGGGCACGCCATCCACATGGCTGCGGAAGGAGAAATCCGTCAGCTCGTTATTCAACAGAAAGCCCCGCACCATCAGACGGCTGCCAAAACCATTCTCAATCGTCGTGGTCATGGAAGCCACGTTCCCCGCCGCATCCACGATCACGAAATGCGAGGTCGAGGGCAGTTCGATGGAGGCATCATCTGCCCAGTTCAACGCATGATCAAATTCCGGCGTACCGGGGGCCACTTCCGGCAGGGCATCATCGCCCGCCAGCAAGGCAGCGCGCCCGGCCAGATAGGTCTGATCCACCAGACCCTCGGTCGGCACCGGCACAAAATCGCTGTCGGCCATGTACCGCCCGCGATCCGCAAAGGCGAGCCGCGCCGCATCGCCCATCAGACGGCGCACCTCCACATCATCCGGCCCGGCAGAGAGGTCATAGGTATCGAGCATGCCCAGAATCTGACCGACGGTCAGCGCCCCCGACGACGGCGGCCCCATACCGCAGACATCATGCGCGCGGTAGCTCACGCAGACGGGCGCGCGTTCCTTCACCGCATAGATGCTCAGATCAACCGTGGACAGGACGCCCGGATTGCCTTCGGCCTGCTGCACGGTCGACACGATATCGGCAGCGATATCACCGGTGTAAAACGCGCGCGCGCCATCGTCGGCCATGGCTTGCAAGGTCTCGGCGTAGGCCGGGTTCTTCAGCAGATCACCCGCTGCCAGAGGGGTTCCACCCGGCAGGAAATAGTCGGCAGTGGTGCCGAACCGTCCCAGACGTTCCGCATCGCCCTCAACCAGACCGGCCAGACGCGGGGACACCTCGAACCCCTCTTTGGCGCGCTCAATGGCCGGGGCCAGAAGCTCCGCCCACTCAAGGGCGCCCCAGCGCAAGTGCACCTCTTCCATCAAGGCAGGGGTGCCGGGGGTGCCGACGGAAAGCCCGCCAACGACGGCATCAAAAAAGCCAAGCGGCTCCCCCTCGCCATCCTGAAACAAGCGCGGCGTCGCCGCCAGCGGGGCTGTTTCGCGGCCATCAAGGGTGGTCAGTGTCCCGGTTTCTGCATCGAAATAGACCAGAAAGGCACCGCCTCCCAACCCGGAGGATTGCGGCTCCACCAGCCCGAGCATGGCCTGCACCGCCACCAGAGCATCTGCTGCCGTGCCGCCCTTGGCCAGCACATCCGCCCCGGCCTTGACCGCCCAGGGGTTGGCGGCGGCCACCATCCAGTTTTCGGCCGTCACCGGCGTGCCCGCGAATTTCGCCTCCAGCGCTGCGGCAACCTCGGGCGAGATCGCCTGAAAGGCGCCCTGCGTGGCGGCTTCGGGCTGTACCGCGTCAGCCGCTTGCTGGGCCTGCGCCGCCGTGGCAGCAAGAAAGGCAAGTCCTGTCAGAATGTGTCGCATGGTCTCTCCAATCTGGTGGCTGGGATGTCAAAGCATTGACGGAATGACCTGATCCGGTGGCCGGTGGCCATCGTCGAAGGTCTTGATATTGATGATGACTTTCTCGCCCATCTCGATGCGGCCCTCGCGCGTGGCGGACCCCATATGCGGCAGCAGCACAACATTGCCCAATTGCCGAAGACGGGGGTTCACGTGGGTGCCGCGTTCATAAACGTCGAGACCGGCGCCGGCGATCTCGCCCGCGCGCAACATGCGGGTCAGCGCGCTTTCGTCGATCACCTCGCCGCGCGAGGTATTCACAATCACCGCCTCCGGCTTCATCAGTTTCAGCCGCCGCGCGTTCATCAGATGAAAGGTGGAGGGCGTCGCCGGGCAATTGATGGAGATCACATCCATACGCGCCACCATCTGGTCGAGGCTTTCCCAATAGGTCGCCTCCAACGCCTGCTCCACCTCAGGGCGCAGGCGGCGGCGATTGTGGTAGTGTACCTGCATGCCAAAGGCGGCGGCCCGGCGGGCCACGGCCTGCCCGATGCGCCCCATGCCGAGGATGCCCAACCGGCGCCCCGCAACGCGCCCGCCAAGATAGGCGGTGGGGGCCCAGCCCTCCCAGTCGCCCGACTGCATCACGCTCAACCCCTCGGGCATCCGGCGCAATACCGCCAGCATCAGCGCCATGGTCATATCGGCCGTGTCATCGGTCAGCACCCCGGGCGTGTTGGACACCAGAACACCACGCTGGCGGGCCGTTGCCACGTCGATATGGTCCACCCCTGCCCCGTAATTCGCAATCAGCTTCAGCCGGTCACCGGCCTGCGTGATCAGGGCGGAATCGATCTCATCCGTCACCGTGGGCACCAACACGTCCGCCGCCTTCATCGCCTTGGCGAGATCCGCCCGGCTCATCGGGGCATCATCATCACGCAGGGTCACATCGAAAAGCTCTGACAGGCGGGTTTCCACCACCTCCGGCAACCGTCGCGTAACGACAACACTCAGCTTTGGCTTTGACATTTCGAGCCTCCCCGGACTTGGCGCATCAGCCTGTTTTGTGCCATGGTGGCCGAGATGGCGACGGGGCACAAGAACCTCGGGCCAGCAAACGGGCAATTTACGAATAACAGGCAGTGTCATGACCAAATACCTTCTCGCAGCCCTTGTCGGGGCCTTGTCCCTTGCCTGCATGGGCACCCCGGGCATAGCGCGCGACACGGGGCCCGTGACCAACCTGCCGCTGCCGCGATTTGTCTCGATGAAGGCGTCCGAAGGGAATGCGCGACGCGGTCCGTCCCTGACCCACCGCATCGACTGGGTGTTCAAGCAGCGCGACATGCCCCTGCAGATCACCGCCGAGCACGGCCATTGGCGGCGGGTTGAAGATCGTGAAGGTCAGGGCGGATGGGTTCACTATTCGCTGCTGTCCGGGGTGCGCACGGTGATCGTGGAAAAGGATATGCTGTCTCTGCACATGCGCCCGGATGTGGAAACGCCCGTGACCGCGGCCCTGGAAGCGGGTGTCATCGCGCGGCTGGGCAAATGCGACCTCGAATGGTGCCAGCTCAAATCAGGCGGCTACCGTGGCTGGGCCCCCAAATCGCGCCTCTGGGGCGTGAAGCCCGATGAGGTTCGGGACTGAGGACGTAGTCTGATTTCACATCGCATGGCTTGTGCCTGACGCGCGCGCAGCTAGGGTGGCCAGAACCGGACCGTTTGGAGCCCGCACAATGCGTATCATCAGCTATGAGAGTTTCGGAAACGCCTCCGATGTCTTGCACTTGTCGGAACAGGAACTGCCGACACCTCAGGTCGGCGAGGTCTGCGTCGAGCTGGCTTACTCGGGCGTGAATCCGTCGGACGTCAAGGCCCGCGCCGGATCCCGCCCCGGCGTCACCACGCCGCCGTTTCCCAGGATCGTACCCCATAGTGACGGCGCAGGCATCATCTCTGCGGTGGGTCCGGGCGTAGATACCGCCCGGATCGGCGAGCGGGTGTGGATATGGAACGGGCAGTGGCAACGCGCCTTCGGCACTGCCGCGAGCCACATCGTCCTGCCTGCCGACCAGGCTGTGACCTTGCCGGACAAAGTCAGTTTGGAGACCGGCGCAATCCTTGGCATTCCGGGCCTGACAGCGGCACATACGGTGTTTGGCGGCGGTGAGATTGCCGGGCAGACCGTCGTTATTCACGGTGGCGCTGGCACGGTTGGATATCTCGCCATCCAGCTTGCGAAATGGGGCGGCGCCACGATCATAGCCACGGCCCATGGTGCCGGAGTGGCGCGTTGCGAGGCCGCAGGAGCGGACGTCGTTCTGGACTACAAGGCAGACGATCTGCCCGATCAGATTCTGGCGGCCAACGATGGAAACCTGATACCTCGGATCATCGAAGTGGAGTTCGGCCAGAACATCGCAACCGATACGGCGGTCATCGCGCCCAATGGGACGATCGCAGCCTATGGCTCAGCGCTGAACATGACCCCCACGCTTCCCTTCTATCCTCTTCTTTTCAAAGCCGTGACACTCGATATCGTGTTGATTTATCTTCTGGGCAAGGCCGAGCGGATACATGCCATCGACAGGCTGCATGATGCCCTCGTCGACGGTGCTCTGAAATGCCCGGTGCAGGATATCTTTGACCTTAAAGACACAGCACTAGCGCATGAAGCCGTTGAAGCGGGCGGGCGCGCCGGTGCCATCCTGATCGACGTCACAGCCTGATACCCTGCGCCGATGACCGCCAGCGCGCACCAAGGCGCTTAGGTTGAGAGGCGATGGGCGTTGCGAGAGCGCCAAGCCACCAAGGCGTTCCATAGGAAACGCTTGGATTGGAAATTGCAGGCTTTTTCTCGAAATCAGGTCTTGCGCGTCTGGCCAGAGAGGCTTAATTACCGGCCCACGTTGGGATGTAGCCAAGTGGTAAGGCAACTGTTTTTGGTACAGTGTACCGTAGGTTCGAATCCTACCATCCCAGCCAAACACTTCTTGTTGTGTCGTCCGGCATGAACCGCAACTTGTCCGGCGAGACTTACAACTTTTGTCGGGTAAGAACGTCACATTAAGCATCTTTGCTGATTTTCAGGGGCTCAGTAGCCTAACACGGTTTTTTGAAATTTTCGGTGAAAAGCCCCTAGCCAAAACGCCATTAATGCCGTCCACGGCCCATTCCGGGCGTTCGACCTCTAGTCAAGCGCGCAGCACAGCTTCACCAGACCGGACTTTCGCAGCGAATGCATAATCCAAGCATCGTTGAACTCACCTCAATGCGGCCACACTTGGACCGCCACTTGTATAAAGTAGCGTCGCTCAACTTCATATCTGACGCGTTGGAAGACGGGCGCAGGCTCCGGGTCTTGAACTTCATCGACGACTTCAGCCGTGAGTGCCTGGCCGCAGTGGTCGACACATCCATTGGCGGCGCGCGTGTCGCTCGCGAACTGGATCGCATCGCCGAACTGCGCGGCTATCCCTGCATAGTGGTCTCAGACAACGGGACTGAGCTGACCAGCAACGCGATGCTCAAGTGGCGAGAGGATCGCAACGTCGGCTGGCACTACATCGCGCCCGGCAAACCCATGCAGAACGGTTTCGAGGAAAGCTTCAACGGAAGGATGCGCGAGAAGTGCCTGAACGAACACCTGTTCCCATCTCTGCGCCATGCCTGCCGCATGATCGCGGCATGGCGCAGAGACGACAACTACACCCGGCCTCACTCCAGCCTCGCTGGCCTGACGCCACACGAATATGCTAACCGGTCGAGGGAAGACCAAAACCTGAACAGAGCTTACCCATAAACGCGGTCTCTAAGGCGAGCAGGTCAGGTTTGATCAGGGGATCGTGTTGGGCAATGGCGGACTATCCATACGGGCTGCCATGAATGGGCTGGGCATCGTCATCGGCGACGACATCCTCTGTGCCGACGCTCTGAAATGTGGCGATCTGACAAAGGTCGGAGATACATTGCGCCCCGGGCGTGACGACTATTGGCTGTCAGCGCATCCGGACATGAGAGGTGACCGGATTGCCGACAAGTTCGGCGCATGGCTATTCTCTGAACTCGCGGATGTGACTGGCAATCGAGCGACCTAGCTCCTGCCCGTTTTATGCAAATGGCGTTGGCCGAATGTACGCGTGGCTCCGTTTAATCACTGAGAAGACATGGCGCCAATCGAAAAGCACGCAAAGCCACCCTTGCGGTTTTACAACAGCATCTGGTCGCTGATTGCTTAGGATCAGCACATCAGCACCATTTTTGACGCAGGGTCATACCGCGATGAACCACTACGGGGGCTGTCAATGCGGCGCCATTCTATACGAAACAGACAACAAACCTGTCGTTGCCTCTTGCTGCCATTGAGCTGACTGCCAACAACAGTCCAGCAGCGCTTGTGGTATGTCTGTTTGGTTCCCTGCGGATGCATTCCAAGCGACGTCCGGAGTACTTTCGACGTGGAAAACAACAGGCGACAGCGAGAGTGAAGAGGTCTGCACTCCCTGTTCGACATGTGGCACCCGCATCTATCACGCTTTCCTGGGAGTGTCGGACACACTCGGTGTGAAGGGCGGCTCACTGGATGATATAAGCAAGACTTCTCCCGCCGCACATATCTGGACAAAAAGCGCTCAACCACGAATGTTGCGGATCCTCATCGATTAAATCTGCCATTGGACCGAGCCTGACACGTTCGACCGCCTGATCGCTGAATTCCAACAAAATTCAAACTGATTGCTTTCACTTTTGCCACTGCCCCGACCCGCGCTCAAGAGCGATGGACTGCCCCTGGGCGGGTGCATGATCTTGGTTGCGCACGTGGGATGATACGATCTGGCTTGCAAAACAGGGATGGGCCGCGACAGGCGTCAAAGTTACGCAGCCGGCAATTGATGTGGCACAATCAGCAGCGGAAAATCTTGGCGTTGGAGAACCCGCGCGTATTGGCCCAATCCCTCTTGAACCGGTGTCACTCTATTGAAGCAGAACCGTCCACATTGTTCACAACCCCAAAACGGTTATCGCAAGAGCCTGATTTTCTGCCGCAACTCTTTGCTGAACAGCGGCGCAGGCTTGAATGTCTCCGGCCACGCAGGCGGCATCAACCTGCTTGCGTGCGGAAATCTCAGCGGGCGTTTCGCAAGCACAGAGGGCAAAGAGAGCCAGGATTAGGTATCGTTTCATAAAAGTGTCTTTCTCAATCTTTTCACATTTCGACAGCGCCGAAGTCGATGCGCCGCATCGAACCCACGGGCGTGGTGGGCGGTGAGCTAAATCTCGGTTTTCCGTAGTTTGAGGGCAAGTGAGTGAAGTGGTTTTGGCTGTCTCCTGATCCGCAATGACTGGACCGGATGTCGCGTGATCACCCTTTGCTGTCATCCATCCCAACAGGGCGAGACACTGTTTTTCGATAACTGGTGGGGGTTTGGCCGGTGACACGCTTGAAGGCGTTGTAAAAGGAAGACCGCGCATTGAAGCCCACATCGTAGGTGATGTTGAGAACAGTTTCATCGGTCGTGGACAACAGCGTCATGGCCTCGGCGATGCGGTACCCGTTGACGAAATCAAAGAAGTTCTCGCCAATCACCTCGTTCAGCGTCTGCGAAATATAGTTTGGCGATGCACCGATATGTCGGGCCAAGATCCACAGCGAAAGATTGGGGTCACGGTGCAGGTGATCTGTTTCCATCGCGGCACGCAGTTTGCGGGTGATACGTGTCGTTGCCTCTGCCGTCAGCGCAGATTTTTCATATTTCTCACTCGACTTTTCCTGTGGCTGATCAATGGGTATTGTCGGCGTTTGTTCGGCTTCGACGTCGGGCACCAGAGCCGGGCGTTGTCGCAGGCCCCAATGTGTTGTCGTCGCAACCAGAGCGAGGCCAGCAAAACCGGCAACACTGATGAACGCAGGTGTCGCGCCCGTTGGCTTCGGGTCAAAGGCGATGAACAGGACAAGCGCTTGAGCCACCCAGAAAAGCACCCCCAAACCGCCAATCACGTAAATCCAACGCAGTTCGTGTTCTTCGGTACTGGCATAGACATCGCGCAGCATCAGTCGATAGCGCATCAGACGGCGTATGATCAGGAAAAGGTAGACGGCCATTTGCGGATAAACCGCGAGCTGCAAGAGTAAGACAACAAGAACAAGCGCCACCAGCCAAGGCGAAGACGGTAGAGGCCCATTAGAATAGAGCGTTCCCGATACCTCTTGCGGAGACAAGAGGATTATCACCCCAGACAGCACCGCAAGAACCGGCAAGAGAATATGGCGAAAGAGATGCGCGGGCCGCCGTTGTTCGGGTGATGTCAGTGTAAACACGTACATCCAAAACAGCGGTGCAAGTAAAAGCGAACTGGGCAGCCATATGATAGACTCGGCCGGTTGGATGTAGGCATCCGGCAGTGTCTCAATCATGCGATTGAATGCATCCGGGACGTTGTTCACTGCCACAGCGGCAAGGAACGCCGCAAAACTTCTACTCACGCAGGAGTGCTCTGTCTGCGTGAGACAAAATGCGATGCCGAACAACGTGATTGCGATAGTGGCCGTGCTGGCCATTTCAACGATGATTAAGTCCATACCACAAATTGTCCCGAACACCGCAGGGAGACCAGAATGCAAACGCACTCAAGGCCCCTCAATCTGTCCTTCCCTGTGAGGATGGACAGCCCAGAATTTGGAACTGCCGACCAACGCGGTACAAGTGACCTAAAACTGCGACAGGATCAATCCGGCACCAACTGCCGGGCATAGGTCTCAAGCGCCCCGTTTCGGTTCGTGACCGCGGCGCGAACCCTTCCGGTCGCAAGCTCAGCAGCCATTACGGAGTCAAATCCAAAATTGCGCCCTTCGTGCAAAATCGTGGCGGAGGGTGTCACAAATACGCCCAGGCCTGAGCGCCAGCTCACTGGCGTGACCATCCGCTGCGCCAGTGCCACGGGAATAAGGGCATCGCGTGCGCCACTCAGGGAGTGAAGTACCGCTTGCAGGACCTTTGCGAGGTCCGATGCAGTTGCCCAGAGCCCGGCCGCAGCGCTTTCCGGGTGCCTTCTGAACCCGCCGACCAGCGGCCACCCATCTGCATAAAACCCATGTGCGAAGGCTGGTTCTGGCTTTAGAGCAAAGGTTGCGCGAGGGGCGCCAATCGGGGTCAGGACCTCCGTAGTGGTGTATGTCGCGAAACCCATTCCGGTAATGTCTTCAATCAATGCTTGCAGAACCATTGTGCCGCCGCCGCTGTACCTGAATTGGCGAAACAGACGGCGACGTGTCCGCACAGGATTTGAATTGGCGGGATGGCGACCAGAAAGGATATCCGGCAGGTTCGGAATTTCGATGCCCGGCCCATACCCCTCAAACCCATGAACTGTGGTGCCTGCGGTATGCGACAGCAATTCCGCGATTGTCGCAGTGGCACCTCTGGGACCTGGCAATTGCCACTGCCGAAGATACCTGTTTGCGGCTTGGTCAAGCTCAATACGGCCATCCCGAACCAATGTCAGAACTGCCAACGCGGTTACGGTTTTGGAACACGAGGCCACTTGAAACAGCGTGTCATCATCAACAACGGCGTGCGGGGTTGCCATCCCCCCGTGTCCCGCAGTTAAGCGTCCACCATTGATTTCGGCGACCTGATAGCCGGGCAAATCGGTCGTTGTCTGTTGCGCAAATGACGGACGCGGCAGTGGTGCCAGAGCCGCTGCCAAACTGGTCGCAGTGAATGTACGTCGGTTCATTGTGTCGATCTTCCTGTTCAGCTGAAGGCAAGACCCACCAAGCATCGTGGGTATCGCAACGCTGTGTCCCAGCTGCCAGAAAGTCGCCCGTTCCTGCAGGTTTGGACAAGACAGTCGGACAAGAGTTTTCAGGAAAGTCGCTCAGCTCAAAATCGAGAACGAAGGCACAGGTGGTCCAAAATCCACGTCAATCGTGCCAGCATAACTGCGTTCCACCATGGCCAATGTCAGCTATGCCGCGCTTGGCTGCAGACCGCGAACAACGCATATTGGCGAGTGGTGGACGTTAGAAATGACTTGCACAGCTGTCATCAAACCCGATCAACCGAAGATCTGCACCGTGGACAAGCATTCAACTGATCGCCGCAACACATCGGCCAAATTTCTTGGCTGGCGTCTCAGGCGGCACGTCTTTCTGGGTCACTTATTCATCTGTCTCGCAACGGCGCTGAGGTTGGTCTGGCCATTGGTCGACATATCCGGGCAGCGCGGGGAGTATTGTTGCAAAAGCCGATTGGCGTTTTCATTGCTCGTCCTTTGCCACGGTAACTGGTGGTCCAAGAGGCAGAAATCATTCTGGCCGCCATGGGAACCGGGCATGGTCGGTCATTTCCGGACCACGATTCCGGGTCTGTGATTTGTCCTTAGCCGTCGCCTTGCATGCGCACACGTCGCGGCTCTTGGTCCGGTTCGGTGCGGTAGCGTGGCAAAACCGCGAGGTCGCTCCCGTCGTTACAATGCAAATACAATGCTTTGCGCAGGTCACAAGGCTTTAGCCAAACACTGGCTTGCTGTAGCTGACGGTCGAGAGCATGGGCCACAACAGCTGGCGCCGCGACCGTGGATGCCAACCGTTTGAGGATCGTCGATATCAATGAGACGGCGGATAACTGTGCCTTCAGTTTTGATCTCACGGGGATGGGGTGGACGACTATAGCGTTACCGCGGTTAACCGGGGAAAAGGCGCCTTTGGAGCTATCACCAGCCTCGCCGAAAGCAATTTCGACGACCCGGCGGGGACCGTGCTCACTGATGGCAAGCTGAACCGTTTTCGTCTGGCTCTCCTCTTCGAAGAAGGTGATGCGCTTGATGCCGATGGTGGCGGCGACGCCCACCGTTTCGCCAGCGCCTTTGTCAATGACCAGGGTCCCTTCGCGACGGTCGGGGACACCGGTTTTATCGGTCTTATCCTATCGCTTTTGGACGAAGATGGGGTCGCGCACACACATTTCGGTTGGGCCGAGCTGGAACGCGGTTGCGAAGACAGTCTGTCCCTGCTGCGCATCGGGTTCCAGACCAACGCCAACACGGCGGCTGAAATCCCGAGTGGTGGCGAGGATCCCGCCACCGTGCCGCTCCCTGCAAGCCTGTGCCGCTGCTGTTGGCCGGTGCGGGCGGTCTGCTGGCGCTCCGACGTCGTCGCGGCGCCCAAGCGGCGTAGCCCCCGGATCTGAGGGGTTTTCCCCGATCACGCCGGCGAACCAGGGATCCTCGCGCACCGGGTTCGCCCATTAAACTGTTCTATGCAAATGCGGCTCTTGTGGCTGCTGACCAAGGTAGAGTTGGACACTATCATCACCCAGCCCCGATTGAGGCTGGCGGCATCGGCAAGCTCTTTGCCGGACAGTCGCTGCGGTTTCCAACAGCCGCTTTGCCGCATGGTCGTAACCCCGCTAATCGAGGAGGCGTCCGGCCCGATTGGTTGCACGCCGAGTGGAGCGTCGTGATCTACTTGTGCCGCCCGTCTGGGAACACGTCGCTGCCGCCGGTGTCTCCTGCACCGCGGTCGTCTGGCCGATCACCCATCCGGCCACCGGGGCGGACAATCTGCTGGTGGTCAGCAACAACTTTGTCGACGCCAGCGGGGATGCGTTTGAGACATGGCCCTTTGACCCGCGGACGGTTTCCCATCCCAACCTGCATACTGTTTTTTCCGACCTGCGCCTACATCCCGGCGACGTCAGCGCCGAGACGATGCTGCCGTTTCTCGACAAACCCGGGACCATCGATAGCGGCAGCGACGAACGGCTCGACCTGCTCGCCCGAACCCTGGCGCGCACGCTGACCCTGCAAGGCGCGGCCACCTGGATCGCCGAGCACAGCAGGCCGGACTTCCTAGCGGTGAATGTCGATCTGGTTGACTTTCTGTCCGCCACCTTCCTGCAATACCGCGCCTCGCGCATGGGCCATGTCACCCAGACCAATCATGCGATTTGCCAGTGTGGTCGAGGAGGCGTACCGGATGTCCCACATGATGCTGGCCCGCTATCTGGAGCTTGCAGGCGACGGCACGCGGGTCGTCATTCCCTCCGATCACTGCCATCTGGGGGATGCACTGCGCAAACGCCCGGCAGAGATACGCGGCGGCAAGGTGAATCTGGCGTACCGCGACCCCTGCATACTTTGAACGGCAGGTCCCGGCATTCCCGAGGATCGTCCGGTGTTCGGGGCGCTGCAAACGGACGTGGCGCCAACGCTGCCGGCCCTCGCGCCGGGCAACATCACCGCCCATATCCTGACAGCGCAATGCAGTATTGCTCTGGGGCGAGCAGAGTATGCCGCAACCGCCGATTTTACACGTGCCGCACGAAAGACAGCAAAGACCGCAGAGGGCAGCCGACAGCGCACCTCAATCGGCTGGGCGCAGATGTGCCTCAACGCCCATGACGCGGCCGGCCGCAGCTTTGAACGGGCCCTGAGCATCGACAGCGTATCGACACTGGCTCTGGGCGATCTCGGCACCGTCCATCTGTACCACAAGAGATATACGCAGGCGCTGTCCTGTTTTCAAAGCGCGCTCAGAGGCGCTCAACAGCAGCCCAAGGTTCACGCCCGGCGCGGGTTTGCCTTGCTCGGTCCAAACCACTTGAGCGAGGCGCGCTTCGCCTTTGAGACGGCGCTGTCCCTTGCGCCGGGGTTGGCGCTTGCGGCGGACGGTTTGCAAAAACTCGATCAGATTGCCATCGGCACCGCGATAGAAGTTCATTTGCAAGACAGGCGCACTGCGGACATGAAGGTTTAAATGTTCAACTGGTCCGGTACAATCCACGATCTTGCGACAGGCAGCCGACTGTCTGGCCCGGAGCTTGACGCCGAAGTCCACCGTCGCGCTGGCATCCTGCTCTGGATAGGCATTCGCCGGAAGGACTGTGTGGCCATTGCGCATTCCAACTCACCGGCTTTCTTCGCAGACCTATTTGCGATCTGGTCGGTGGGGGCGACGTCGGCCTGTCTGAACCCGAGGCTGACGCGCGCGGAGTTTGCCCACCTGATCGCTTTGTCAGACGCCGTGGCGCTGCTGACGGGCGGTCAGAAAATGTGCTTCGGCGTCCCCGTGCATGACCTTTCGGAACAAAACCTGCCCGCGGACCTTTCGCGCGACCGCTCTGGACGATGCCGCGCTGATCCTCTTCACCTCGGGAGCGACCAGCACGCCAACGGACGTCGCCCACACGCTGCGCGCCCATATCGGCGATGACGCCTTACACAGCACCCTGCCCACCCGTTTCGGCCACGATCTGATCAGCAATTGCCTGACGCCGTTTTTCGCGAGGGGCACGGTCTATCTAGGCGCCCATCTGGGTGCAGCGCTGGCGCTCAACCTCGATCATGTCCTTGCCAAGCATCGGATCGATTTCATGAGCTCGGTCCCCGCCTTCTGGCGACTGGCCACCCGTGGAACCAGCCCGGAGCCGAAGGCGTGCCTCAAAGGAATTCACATCGGGTCGGCACCGCTATCGGCCAAACTCTGGCATGAGGTAATCGACTGGAGCGGGGGCGCCGATGTGGTCAACATGTAAGGAGACCGCGAATTGGGTCGGCGGGGCTTCGTCCCGTGACGCAGCGCCTCAGGACGGCCTGATCGGTCGGCTCTGGGGCGAACGTGCCGCGGTGCTATCCGATGGCGGCAGTCTTCACGGGACCGGGCAAGGCGAGATTGTGGTGCAGACACCAACACTGATGCGGGCCTATCTGAACAACCCGGCGCTGACCAACGACGTCTTCACGCAAGACGACACAGTCAGCGGCGAAAACTGGCGGTTGCCGTATTTTTGGCTGACGGTGCCGATGCGGACTCAAGAATGCTGGCCGGTTGGGCCAAGCCCCGGATCCGCAAGGACGCGCATCCGGCAACGGTTTTCCCGTCGCCCAGCGCCAGCGAAGCTAGGTCAAGCCTTTCGCGCGTGCGTCTTATCCTGTCGCTCGAAGAACAGCTTGGCCGTCGCCGCGCGCCGAAAGAGATCGTGTCTGTTACATCCGCAAATGCCGTAGAGGCGCTTTTCTCCAAGGGACCGGCTCATGCGCGAACGGGCGATACCTGAGGCGAGCGCATCTTGCGAAACCCTTGCCATGTGCGGCCACTGAAACCCGTCCGAGCCTCTTGTCCAGCACCGCGCCCAGACGATGGTTTCTCTTTTATCGGTAGGTTTGATTTCTGCTCTTGTCCAAGAAGGACTGCCCTTTCGGAAGTTTGCAATGAAAGCGATGTCCCGACGTTCCTCGACCAATCATCATCAATTTGCATCTACCTCGCCAAACAACCTTCCCGCCCAACGCCCCGAAGACAGGCGCACTTGGGTCGCTACACACTTTGTGTGCACCCGCACCGGTCGTGACGCGTCCGTCCGGATATTCGGCTTGCGCCGTCCAGAGAGTCGCTATTTGCCTTTGGACAGAGCGCGCAATGACGTTCAAGACCGGACAGCCATTGTCGGCTAATGCGACAATTGCCAAATCTGATTGTTCAAATGCGACAGCGTTTGTGGCAGCGTTTCTCTCGGAATGCGCCCGCCAAGGCAAATGCGCACAAACTGATCTTTGCTCGCTGACGTGTGAAAAGCGCTTTCGGGGGCAATGCCAATTTCATGGTTCGACATATTCGCCATCAGGGAAGCGCATGTCACTCCCTGGGGTAGCCGCAGCCAGATGTTGAAGGCATGCGGGTTGGCAACAAACTCCGCCTCGGTGACGATCTCCGCAGCGATGTTCTGACGGATTTCGGTCTCTTTGCGAATGAAGCGCCGGATCTGGTCGGCTGTCCCGTCGAGCACCCAGCGGGTCGCAAGCGCCATGGAAACCGGTGACGACATGACGGAAGCCGCGCGAATACCGTTTTCCAATGCAAAGCCGGCACGTGCATTGGGGGCGACCGAATAAGCCAGACGCAGCCCCGCGCCGATGCATTTTGCAAGGCCGCCGATGTACCACGTCAGGTCGGGCGCACTGGCCGCCATGGGCGGAGGCGCATCCGGTAAAACAAAGCCATAGGCGTCATCTTCGATCAGCGGAAGTCTATGCCGCTTCATAACGTCGGCAATCTCTAACCTTCTGTTCTGGGGCACGATCATGGTTGTCGGATTGTGAAGCGTCGGGTTGAGGTACAGCGCGCGCGGTGAATGGGTTTGGATCGCGGCGTCCAGCGCATCGGGAAGGACGCCGTATGCGTCCATCGGCAAGCCGACGAGTTTCAAGCCGAGCTGCGCACAGATCTTCTTGAAACCGGAATAGGTAATCTCTTCGCACAGGATACAGTCACCCGGTCGCGCCAGCACGCTCAGGATGGCCAGCATCGTCGCATGCGCACCGGGCGTGACCGCGACACGGTCCAGATTGGGGACCAGCCCGCGCATGGACAGCCAGATCGACGCCGCCTCCTTGTCGACGCTGCCGCCAATCGGATCCTGATACCGCAGCAGGTGGACCAGATCGTCAGATACCGCAGACAGACCTGCCCGCATCCTTTCCAGCAACTCCGGGTCGGTGGGCTCCGGCGGCGCGTTCATGGTCAGATCGTTTGCCAGAGCACGCCGTTCGTCGCCGCTGCTGATGCTTTTCTGCGGCAGCACGAAGGTTCCACGCCCCACATGGGACGCGATCAAACCGCGTTTGATCGCTTCGGTATAGCCGCGTGAGACGGTTGTGAAATTCGCCCCGATGATATCCGCCAGCTGCCGTTGTGGGGGCAGCTGGTCCCCGGGTAAAAGCACACGGTCTTTCATGTCCTGCGCAATGCAATCCACGATTGCCAAATAGCGCGGTCGACCGGATTGCTTGATTCGCTGGGGCCAGTTTTGCATCGTATATCCTCAGATCTAACGATAAACACTCATATTGTATGCATACTATGCAGACAATTTATGGAACGTATTTGGAAGGCTGAAGTGCCAATTTTGAACAGTAATCGCCCATAATTCGGTCATTTTTGAACGTTCGAGCCTACTCCATAGGCATAGTCATACAATCAATACAATTACATTGATCGCAAAATTGTATGCACTAATAGCCTGCACCCGCGTTTTGCACCTAGCTGGAGGCAACAGCAAATGCGCACGACAGGAGAACGCAATGCCCGAAGTCACCACACCCGCCCACAAAGATGGCGATTTTTTTGTAAACTACGAAGACAAGGTCTTTGAGGACGTTCAGGCGGAAGAAGGCCAGAAGGCTCTGGTGACCTTCCACACGGTGGCTTTCGAAGGCTCCATCGGCTTGGTCAACATCCTTCAAGCCATTCGCCTGCAGCGCAAGGGGTTTGAAACCTCCGTTCTGCTCTATGGCCCAGGCGTGTCCCTGGGCGTGCAGCGTGGTTTCCCGACCCTTGGCGATGAAGCCTTCCCCGGTGCGCAGAACTACGCCGCGAACCTCACGAAGTTCATGAAAGAGGGCGGCAAGGTCTATGCCTGCCGTTTTGCCCTGCAGATGCTGATGGGCCATGGCGAGCCATCGCTGCTGCCCGGGATCACGCCGATTGCCCCGCAGGACGTGCTGGATCTGAAGCTGCTGCACGTGCGCGACAACGCACTGATCCTCGACACCTGGACCCTCTGAACCACCAGCCGGGCCGGGGTCGCAATGGCGTCGCCCCGGCCTAGCCACATCCCTCACCTTGGCGGCAACGGCGTCGCCTCCCGCGCCCGAAAGGACACCCATCATGTCTGATGCCGAGACCCGCCAGATCGTGCGCGCCGCCGCCGTCCAGATCGCGCCGGATCTGACAAGCCGCGCTGGCACCATCGAACGTGTTTTGAACGCCATCGCCGACGCCGCCGAAAAGGGCGCCGACCTGATCGTCTTTCCAGAGACCTTCGTGCCCTACTACCCCTATTTCTCGTTTATCCTGCCCCCGATCCAGCAGGGGCCCGAGCATCTGCGGCTCTATGAGGAGGCGGTGGTCGTCCCCTCACCCGAAACACAGGCGGTGGCCGATGCTGCGCTCAAACGCGGTGTGGTCATCGTTCTGGGGATCAACGAGCGTGACAACGGCTCCCTCTTTAACACGCAGCTCATTTTCGATGCGGATGGGTCTCTGGCGCTCAAACGGCGCAAGATCACCCCCACCTATCATGAACGCATGATCTGGGGGCAAGGGGATGGTGCCGGGCTGAAGGTGGTCGAGACCAGGCTGGGCCGCATTGGCGCGCTGGCCTGTTGGGAGCATTACAACCCGCTCGCCCGCTATGCTTTGATGGCGCAGCACGAAGAGATCCACGTGAGCCACTTCCCCGGCAGCCTTGTCGGCCCGATCTTCGGCGAGCAGATTGAGGTCACCATGCGCCACCACGCGCTGGAAGCCGGGGCCTTTGTGGTCAACGCCACCGGATGGCTGACCGACGAACAGATCGAGAGTATCTCGCCTGATCCCAAGCTACAAAAAGGGCTCCGTGATGGCTGCATGACCTGCATCATCTCGCCCGAGGGTCGCCACGTAGTCCCTCCGCTGACCGAAGGAGAAGGCTTACTCATCGCTGATCTGGACATGGCGCTGGTGACCAAGCGCAAACGGATGATGGACAGTGTGGGCCACTACGCCCGCCCCGAACTGCTGCATCTGGTGCATGACGCACGCCCCGCGCAGCCTGTGCACCGGATCGAGACCCCCGCCGACCTGTTGGGAACCCCAGAACCGGAGGTCGAAGATGTCTGAAGCTGACCTGATCAACGAACTGCAGACGCGCGGCATGCGGCTGGTCGACCCTTCTGCGGGGATGGAAAGTCGTCGCGGGGGCGCGGGCCCGACTGACCACAAGGCCATCACGGTGGGCGGCACCACGGTGATGGTGCCGGTACATACGGCCCCGGCCTTTGACAGCCCCTATCTGGTGGAGGCGCCGGGTGCGGATGGCCTTGCCGAAGTGACCAAATCCGGTGTGTCTCTGGGACAGGTTCGGTTCCCGACGCGGCCCCGGTTCTATGACCTCAAGACTGCCGATGGTGTGGACTACTGGAAGATCGCGACGCTGCATTCCGAGGACGTGCTGGCCACCACCGTTCTGCAGACCTGCATCCGCTATGAGAGCCGCAAGAAAACCTGCAAGTTCTGCTCCATCGGCCAATCGCTCGCGGCGGGGCGCACGATCGCCCACAAGACGCCCGCGCAACTGGCCGAGGTCGCCAGGGCAGCGGTGGAGCTGGACGGCGTCAAACATATGGTCATGACCACCGGAACGCCCGCAGGCAAGGACCGGGGTGCTGCCGTCATGACCGACAGTGCAGCGGCCATCAAAGCTGCCGTCGACCTGCCGCTTCAGGCGCAATGCGAACCGCCCGAGGATGATGACTGGCACGCCCGCATGGCCGAAGCCGGTGTCGACGCCCTTGGCATGCATCTGGAGGCTGTCACACCGGAGGTGCGCGCGCGGATCATGCCAGGCAAGGCGCAGGTAAGCCTTGAAAAATACTTCAGCAGCTTCGAAGCCGCCGTGAAGGTCTTTGGGCGCGGTCAGGTCTCGACCTACATCCTCGCCGGGCTGGGCGATACGCCCGGGGCGATCCTTCAGACTTCACAAGAGCTTTGCAAGATCGGGGTCTACCCTTTCGTGGTGCCCTTCGTCCCGGTCTCCGGCACGCCCTTGGAAAGTCATCCGGCCCCTGACGCGGACTTCATGGCGCGGATCCTCAGGCCGCTTGCGGGCATGATTCTGCGCGCGGGCATGAGCGCCGAAAGCGCTAAGGCGGGCTGCGCTAAATGCGGCGCGTGCTCGGCCCTCTCGGTCTATGAAAAGCTGAGGGTGTCATGAGTTTTCAGAACGCCCGCGTTTTTCTGTCGCCGGATTTCATCATCCGTGCCGCGTCGCAGGCTTGGGAGCTGGCGGGTGTACGCGATCTGCGCCACCGGGTCTTTGTGGAAGAGCAAAAGATCTTTGCCGCAGACGACAAGGACGAGATAGATGCCATCGCCCTGCCGCTGGCCGCGATCAGCACGCTGGCCTCCGAGGCGGATCAGGTTGTGGGCACCGTCCGCATCCATGAGGACGGCCCGCGCATCTGGCGCGGCTCGCGGCTCGCCGTCACTAAAACCCACCGGCGCATGGGGCGACTTGGCGCTGAGCTGATCCGGCTGGCGGTCTGCACTGCCCATGGCCGAGGGTGTGACCGGTTTCTGGCGCAGGTGCAGATGCAGAATGTGAAACTCTTCGAACGCCTGCATTGGGTTTCGCTGCGTGAGATTGAGGTGCACGGCGTCCCGCACATGGAAATGCAGGCCGATCTTGCGGCCTATCCGCCCATTCCCGACCCCTTCGTGGGGTGGAAAACGCTCTCCAATAAGCGAGGGCAGCGGTGATGAAACCGCACATCCCCCTGCGCCAAATGGTGCGCGATTTGCGGGATCACCCGTCGGTGCGCGGCAAACTCGATATCGCGCACAGCACCGCGACGCTGGGCCTGACTGCCGACAGCACCGGGCAGCCGGGGGACGACTGCGCAGTGCTGCCCGCCAAAGACGGCTATGACCTTTTCGCCTGCGAAGGCTTCATTAACGCGTTTGTCGAAGCGGACCCGTGGTTTGCCGGCTGGTGCGGTGTGATGGTCAACATCTCTGACATCCTGTCGATGGGCGGGCGGGCGCGCTGTGTGACCAACGCCATCTGGGCCCCCTGTGCGGACCTGGCGCAACCGGTTCTGGCCGGGATGAAAGCGGCGGCACAGGCCTACGGTGTACCTATCGTCGGTGGGCATACCAACCTGCGGGCTGAAGGGCTGCAACTCTCGGTCTCGATCCTCGGGCATGCGCGCTCCGTCATCTCAAGCTTTACCGCGCAGCCGGGCGATGTGCTGATCTGCGCCGTGGATCTGCGCGGCAGCTACCGCGAACCGTTCGACAACTGGAACGCCGCACTGACGACACCGCCTGCGGCCTTGCGCGCGGCCCTGTCGATCCTGCCCGAGATCGCGGAGGCTGGTCTTGCGACTGGCGGCAAGGACATCAGCCAGGGCGGCATCGTGGGCACGGCGCTGATGCTGGCCGAGGCGTCGGGTGTCGGCATCGATATCCAGTTGGAGGCGCTGCCGCGCCCTGAAGGCGTCGAGATGGGCCGCTGGCTGCGCAGTTTCCCCAGCTTTGGCTTCCTGCTGACGGCGTCGGCAAAGGATGCAGACGCGATTTGCCACGCTTTCGACGACCACGGCGTCTCGGCCAGCATCTGCGGCGATGTCACAGATGGCTCCGCCGTAAATCTGACCAGCCGCGAAGGATCGGCTCTGTTCTGGGACTATGCCCGGACTCCCTATCTCAATCTTTCATCGCAGGAGGCGCGCCATGCCTGAGACCCGTTTCACCGTCCGCTGGCCCGATGGTCAGACGGAGCAGCTATATTCTCCGTCCACCGTGGTGCGGGAGTATCTGGCCGCAGGCACGACCTATCCACTGGAGGACTTTACGCAACGCTGCCGCATCGCCTTGGAACAGGCCAGCATGCGGGTCGAGGCGAAATACGGTTACCGCTGCACCAGTGCCGACGCTCAGCTGGCCGACATCGAGCGCACCGTCAGCACTTTCTCCGCGCCCGCAGATGTCGTCTGCCTCTCGATCTCATAAGGACCATTCCCATGACCCATCGTGAACATATCCCAGTTGTTATCGTCGGCGGCGGTCAGGCTGGCCTGTCCGTCAGCTACTACCTTGCCCAGAAGGGGCTCGATCATGTCGTGCTGGAACGCCATGAGAAATTCCACTCCTGGCGCGTGAACCGGTGGGATAGCTTCTGCCTTGTGACCCCGAACTGGCAGTGCCGCCTGCCGGGGTTCCCCTACAATGGCAACAACCCCGATGGGTTCATGGTCAAGGAGGAGATCACCGATTACCTGGATGCCTTCGCCGAAACCTTCGCGCCGCCGCTTGTCGAACACTGTGAGGTCACCCGGATCACCAAACGCCCCGGTGGCGGCTATCTGGTCGATACAAGCCAGGGCAACTATTCGACCGATCAGGTCGTGATCGCAACCGGCGGGTACGACAACCCCATCGTGCCGCCCTATGCCGATCAGCTCGACCCGTCGATCCTGCAGATGCACTCGGTGGACTACCGCCGTCCCAGCCAGATGCCCGAGGGCGCCACCCTGATCGTCGGCACCGGCCAGTCGGGCGTGCAGCTGATGGAGGATCTACATCTGGACGGGCGCGACGTACATCTGGCTGTCGGGCCAGCACCACGTTCCCCGCGCAAGTATCGCGGGCGCGACGCCATCGACTGGCTCTACGACATGGGGCACTATGAGATCACCATCGACAAACACCCCAACCCCCAGCACGCGCTGACCAAGACAAACCACTACATGACCGGGCGCGACGGGGGGCATGAGATTGACCTGCGCCGGTTCGCCACTCAAGGCGTGTCGCTCTACGGGTCGGTCAGCGGAATGAACGGCACCAAAATCGAATTCCTGCCCGATCTTGAGACCAATCTTGATGACGCCGATGCAAGCTATCTTGGCATCCGCACGGCCATTGACGCCTTCATCGAGAAAAACGACATCGACGCACCACAGGAGCCGCCGTTTGAAAAACTCTGGCGCCCCGAGCAGGAGATCACCGAGATTGATTGCGAGAAGGCGGGGATCACTTCGATCCTCTGGGCCATCGGGTTTCGTCCGAACTACAGCTGGGTCGATGTTGATGTCTTCGACGCGCAGGGCCGCCCCCAGTTTACCAGAGGCATTTGCAAAGAAGACGGCTTCTATTTTATCGGTCTGGGCTGGCTCAACACCTGGGGATCGGGTCGATTTCTGGGGATTGACGAAGACTCGCGCTACCTTGCCGATGCAATTGTGTCACAATCCAGAAGGGTGCTTCGAGCTGCATCATGACCACGGCCTTGTCCCCCACAACGTCTGGTCCGGCGAAGCGCACTTGGCCTTGGGCGTAAAGACAGCCGGGATATCACGACCTGTCCGAAGACTGTTGGTTCTGTCGCCTGTCTCAGTCAGCCAGCGCAAAAGACGATCCAGCAGGAGGCTGGAAAAAACGATGGAAATTTTACCACTCTTTGCAAAGCGGGTTTTGAACGCAAAGCAGACCGTCAGAAAGGTGTTCACAGCGGTCGTTTTTGGCAATCCCGAGATCATGAGCGTGCTCCAGCATCGACCAGGCACTCGCCGGTTTCAATTGGTGATATTGAGCAAACGACCCGGCCTTACCGCACGGATTTGAAATTTCTGATCATGCTGGATGCGAGGAAAATCAGGGCTGCGACGCAGACGATTGATGGGCCCGCCGGTGTATCAAACACATATGCCGCGCGCAGACCAACGACAGCCGAGAGCGTCCCGATGGTACCCGCCGCGATGGCCATACCCTCGGGCGTTCTTGAAAGTGGTCGGGCCGCAGCCGCGGGAATGATCAGCATGGCGGCGATCAGCAGAACCCCGACGACCTTGATCGCGACCGCGACGGTGATGGCCAGGGCCAAGGTCAATACGAGTTGTTCGCCTTTTGGATCGATCCCGCTGGCGTGCGCCAGATCTTCGTTCAGCGTTGAGGTCAGCAGGGCCGACCAACGCCAGCCGATCAACGCAACGACAAGGGCAGCACCGCCCCAGATGACCGCAAGATCCCCGCGTGAGACGGCCAGGATATCGCCGAAGAGATAGGCCATCAGGTCAATCCGCACGCCCGAGATGAAGGACACGGCAACCAGCCCGAAGGCCAGCGCTGAATGCGCGAGCACCCCGAGCAGCGTGTCCATGGCATAGCCCCGACCAGACAATACGCTGACCGTCAGCGCCATCAGCAGGGCCACCGCCATGGTCCCGATGAAAATCGACATCGAGAACGCAAGCGACAGAGCCACGCCGAGAATCGCGGCATGCGCCGTCGCATCCCCGAAATACGCCATGCGTCGCCAGACCACGAAACACCCCAGGGGCGCCGCCGCGATGGCTACGCCAATACCGGCCAGCGCGGCACGCACCATAAAGTCATCAAGCATTACTCAGCGGCCTCTGTATTGTGGTCGTGGTTGTGGTCGCCATGATCATGCCCGTGGTCGTGCTCATGCCGGTAAAGCGCCAGTGCACCGCCCGTCCCTGTCCCGAAGAGCGCTCGATACTCCGGCGCGGATGCGACAACCGCTGGCGTGCCTTCGCAGCAGACATGACCGTTGAGGCAAATCACGCGGTCAGAGGCGCTCATCACCACGTGCAACTCATGGCTGATCATGAGAACGGCACAGCCCGTGTCCTGCCGCACCCTTTCGATTTGTTGGTAAAATGAGGCCGAACCGCGTTGATCCAGCCCTTGTGTGGCTTCGTCCAGCAGCAGCAGATCAGGTTTCCCGATCAATGCACGCGCCAGCAAGACCCGTTGAAACTGCCCGCCCGACAGCTGCGACAGCTGCGCCCCGGATAAATCCGGCACGCCTGCCTGTGTCAGCGCCTGATTGATGTCTGCGGCTGCGACGCCCCCCGGCAACTTCAAAAACCTGGACACCGTGATGGGCAGGGTTTCATCAATGTGCAGCTTTTGCGGCACATATCCGATTTTCACGCCACTGCCGTGCACGACGCGGCCCCGGAACGGTTTCACCGCTCCGATGATGGCGCGCAACAGGCTGGTTTTTCCTGAACCGTTAGGGCCGACAATGGTGACGATTTCGCCTGCCGAGACGCTTAAGGAAACATGCGACAATACGGTCCTTGCGCCATAGCGGACGCTCAGGCCGTCAACCTGGACGAGGCTCATGCGTCCGCCTTGTCGGCGCATGCGGGGCAAACACCCTCTGCTTCAACGACGGTACGCTCTATCCGAAAGCCAGTGGCGCGGGCGGCATCTCCCAAAGCCCCGCGCGCAGGCGATGATTGCGTTTCGGCAACGGCATCGCACAACCGGCAGATCATGAACGCAGGGGCATGAGAATGACTTGGATGAGCGCAGGCGATAAACGCATTGAGCCGTTCAATCTTGTGGGCCAGCCCGTTCAACACAAGAAAATCGAGCGCCCGATAAGCAACGGGCGGTTGCGATCCGAACCCATCCTCACGGAGCCGGTCGAGGATGGCATAGGCGCCAAGGGCACGGTGCTCCTGCAGCAAAATCTCCAGCACCTTACGACGCACCGGCGTAAAGCGAAGCCCGTCAGCGGCGCAGCGTGCCTCGGCCGCGGCAAGCGTATCGCTCACACATGCCGCATGATCATGGTGCGCAAACCCAAGCGGACCATCGCCAGTATCACCATTTTTGGAGTCACTTGTCATGTTATCACATTTTGTCTATCCAATGCGTAATGTTATACAATCACATGGAGACTCCGATGTCCAGAAAGCGTCTTGCCCTCTCATTGACGGCCACATTGATGGGAGGAGCCGCTTTTGCAGAAGTGCCTCAGGTCGCGGTTGATATTGCGCCTGTGCACTCTTTGGTCGCACGGGTGATGGACGGGGTGGGCACGCCTGATCTGATCGTTCAACAAGGTGCCAGCCCGCATGAATACAGCTTGCGCCCGTCTGAAGCGAAGGCACTGCAGGACGCTGATCTGGTGTTTTGGATTGGCGCCGATCTGACACCATGGCTGACAGAAACAATTGAAACGCTGGCCTCGGATGCTGCGGTGACCGCCTTGCTCGAAGCCGACGGCACGATCGAACTGGAGTTTCGGGAAAGCGCCCTGTTTGAGGCACATGACCACGGAGATCATGGCGCGCACGGGGATGAAGATCATGCAGAACATGGCGATGATCACAAAGACCATGAGGATCACGCCGAAAAGGCGCATGACGACCACGACCACGAAGAAGCTGGCCACGAGGATCACGGCCACGACGATCATGGTCACGAAGAAGCCGGGCATGACGAGCATGGTCATGAGGACCACGAAGATGAACACGCCGGACATGAGGGGCATGGCCACGGCGCTCATGATCCACACGCCTGGTTGTCGCCGCAAAACGCCATGACATGGCTGAATGTGATTGCCGGTCAGCTGTCTGCCGCCGACCCGGAGAACGCAGGTGCGTATTTTGCCAATGCCGCCGCAGGCCGTGCAGAGATCGAAACGCTGATTGGTGAAGTGAAGGCAACGCTCGACCCGGTGCGTGCTGGACAGTTCATCGTTTTTCATGACGCCTACCAGTACTTTGAAGAGGACTTCGATTTCCCCGCGTCCGGCGCGATTTCGATTGGTGACGCGTCGGATCCAAGCCCGGCCCGGATTGCCGAGATTCAAGCACGGATCGCAGAGCAAGGCATCGACTGCGTTTTGGCGGAACCACAGTTCAACCCGGGTCTCGTTGCCACGGTTCTGGATGGCACTGAAGCCAAGACCGGCATCCTTGATCCGCTTGGGTCCAGCCTGGAGCCGGGATCGGCGCTTTACCCCCAATTGATCCGGAATCTTTCGGCGGCCCTTGCAGGTTGTTTGTAATCGCTTAGGTCTTCGGGAGACCCTGAAACCTGATCTTGGGCGTGGAGGCCGCGTGTCACGCATTTTCTGGAGTATGCTTTTTGCTGCGATGTGCCTGGTATCGACGGCCAAGGCACATCCGCATGTCTTCGTCGATGCGCGCACGGGTTTCATCTTCAACAATGACGGCTATCTGGAGGCGGTGCGGATCTCATGGACCTATGACCAGTTCACAACACTGATCCTCTTTGAATCGCTTGATCTGGACCGAGACCTGGACGGACGCCTCAGCGCCGCCGATCGCGCGGAGATCATCGCCGGTGAGACCAATTGGTCTGCGGAGTACAATGGCGATGTCTATCTGGAGGTGGAGGGTCAGGAGCGGCCAATGGGGCGGCCAAAGAATGCAACCGCCAGCTTGGAAAACGATCAGATCACGGTCGCGTTTGACCTGCCGCTGTCCCAGCCTGCAGGTCTTGCCGGGCGCACGGCGGTCCTGCGTCTATACGATCCGTTTTTTTACTATGCCTATACGATCCTTGCCGATGCCGAAAAGCGGGGCCTGCCGCCGGGCTGTCAGGCCGACCTGATTTCCTTTGAGCCGGACGCCGCCGCCAGTGCATTGCAGGAACAGCTCGCGGCCTTGTCGCGTGAGGATACGCCGGATCAGCCAAACGTGGGGCGTCTCTTTTCGGATGAGGTCGTGCTGGCATGTGGTTGAAACTCGGCGTCATCGTCCTGGGCATCCTGATCGCGGGTGCCGCTGCCTGGAGCGTGGTGCCGTGGTATGAGATCCAGCAATGGGCCGCAGGGCAACAGCGTATGTTTCAAAACGCAATGGCCGGCGCGCTCCGCGCCATTCAGACGGGCGATCTGCTGGCCATCTGGACCTTGTGCAGCGCGACGGCCGCTTATGGTTTCTTCCACGCCCTTGGGCCGGGGCATGGCAAGGTGCTGATCGGCGGGGCCGCCCTTGCCAGTGGCGCAACCCTGAGGCGTCTAAGCGTATTGACGGTTCTGTCCAGCCTGGCACAGGCCGCGACTGCGATCTTTTTAGTCGGCAGCCTCTATTTTCTTTTGCAAATGCGGTCGGGTGATCTGGCGGACATAACCGAGGCTTGGCTCGCCCCCGCAAGTTACGCCGCAATCGCCGCGATAGGCGCTGTGCTGGTGTTTCGCGGCGCAAGAAGCTGGCGCAGAATTGGAGAGGCGAAGCAGGCAACGCAGGGCTGCTGCGGTCACGCGCATTCCCCTGACGTCAATGACGTGATGACACTGACCTCCTCGCGCGATGCAGTGGCTCTGATTGCCAGCATCGCGTTGAGACCTTGCACGGGCGCATTGTTTGTTCTGGTGATCGCGGCCCGCTTCGACGCCTTTGCGGTGGGCTGTCTCGCGGTGATCACGATGGGCCTTGGGACCGCCGCCTTCAACCTCACCGTTGCGACCTCAGGCGTCGCCGCGCGACGGCTGGCCGGGCTTGGTGCGCGGGGCCACGAAGGCGTTCAGGCCATCTCGGCCACACTGCACGTGACGGGGGGTATTCTGATCATTGCGCTCAGCACAGGCATGTTGCTGCCTTATCTGACATGAGCATCTTGTTTTCCTTGTAAGTGTTATGTCATAACATTACAAATCAACGAACTGATACAGAGTGACCGATATCCATGCACGCCACGGACACCCGATTCCCGGTCACCTTATTGACGGGATTTCTAGGCGCGGGAAAAACCACGCTGCTCAATGCGATACTCTCCAAGGGTCCCGCACCAAAGATCGCCGTCATCGTGAATGAGTTCGGCGAGGCCGGGCTGGACCATGACCTGATTGAGGCAGTGGATGAGGACATCATTCTGATGCAATCAGGCTGCCTGTGTTGCTCCATGCGGGGGGACCTGTCGCGTACTCTGCAGGACCTGGTCACGCGCAAACACGAGGGCCGCGTCACGTTTGACCGCATCGTGATCGAGACAACAGGCCTGGCAGACCCCGTTCCCGTTCTCCAGACTTTCCTGATCGACCCTTATCTGGCCGAGAATTTCCGCATGGACGGGGTCGTCACGGTGGTCGATGCCGCCACCGGCCCGGACACGCTCAACCGCCAGTTCGAAGCGGTGTCGCAGGTCGCAATGGCCGATTTGCTTGTGCTGAGCAAGACCGACCTGGTGCCCGAGAGCGCCTCGCAGGCCTTTGACGCGCGGCTGCGCTCCCTTAACCCGACAGCGGACATTCTGCGGGCAGACCGTGGTGTGGTGCCAACCAAGGCCCTCTGGGACCTGAGCGGCCTGCGCCATCAGGCAAGACCAGAACAGGCACAGGCGTGGTTGACGCCAGCGGCTGACGCTGATCCGCTTGGCAACCTGTCTGGCATTGCGCCGGCCCCCTCCCTCGCACCGCCCCCGCGTCCTCACGATGAACGGATCGGGTCCGCCTCCATTGTCTTGGATGACCCCATTCCTCATGCTGCTTTCGATCTTTGGCTCGACACCCTCATCCTGCTGCGTGGTCCCGATATCCTGCGGGTGAAAGGCATCGTGCATCTTGAGGGGATTGAGACGCCCTTTGTGTTCCATGGGGTACAGCACCTCTTTGATCCGCCCGTGCCCCTGCATGACTGGCCGGGCGGAGATCGCACATCCCGCATCGTCATCATTGCCCGCGACATGACGCGCTCAGAGCTGGTCCACAGCCTCGACATGCTGCGCGCCCGCCAACCTTCCGAAGAAAACAACGCCCAACCCGTTTGAGGATACGCGCCGCATGACCCAAAAACTCCCTGTCACCGCTCTGTCCGGCTTCCTTGGCGCCGGAAAAACCACACTTCTCAACCGTGTCCTCAACAACCGTGAGGGGCGCCGCGTTGCGGTCATCGTCAATGACATGTCCGAGGTGAACATTGATGCCGACCTCGTGCGCGCAGAGACCGAACTCAGCCGGACCGATGAAACGCTGGTCGAGATGTCGAACGGGTGCATCTGCTGTACGTTGCGCGACGACCTGTTGGCTGAGGTGCGACGGTTGTCGGCCGAGGGGCGTTTTGACTATCTGCTGATCGAGTCGACCGGGATTTCCGAACCGCTGCCCGTCGCTGCCACGTTTGAATTTCGCGACGAAGATGGCGAGAGCCTGTCCGACGTTGCGCGTCTTGACACAATGGTCACCGTGGTGGATGCGGTAAACCTGCTGCATGACTACTCCAGCCATGACTTCCTAAGCGACCGTGGCGAGACACTCGGCGAAGACGACGAACGCACCTTGGTTGACCTGCTGGTCGAACAGATCGAATTCGCGGATGTGGTTGTGTTGAACAAGGTCGCGGATGCCGAGCCCCATAAGGTACAGGCCGCACGCCAGATCATCCGAAGTCTGAACGCAGACGCAGAAATCATCGAGACCACCCATTCGGATGTGCCGGCAGATGCGATCCTCGACACCGGGCTGTTCGACTTTGACAAGGCGCACGACCATCCAATGTGGGCCAAGGAGCTTTACGGCTTTGCCGATCACGTGCCGGAAACAGAGGAATACGGCGTCGCCTCATTCGTCTACCGCGCGCGCAGGCCGTTCGAGCCGGAGAAAATAATGTCGGTCTTGAACGGCGACCTGCCGGGTGTCATCCGCGCCAAAGGACATTTCTGGATCGCGACGCGGCCGGAGTGGGTGGCAGAGTTTTCGCTGGCAGGGGCGCTATCCTCCGTCAAGCCAATGGGCACATGGTGGGCGTCCGTTCCGGAGGATCGCTGGCCTGATCATGAGGGCATACGCGCCTACATGGCCTCGCATTGGCAAGAGCCTTGGGGCGACCGGCGGCAGGAAATCGTCTTTGTCGGGTCCGGTATTGAGTGGTCCGACATCAAGGCCCGGCTGGATGCCGCACTTGTACCCGCATATCTGGCCCCGACGCCCGACGCCCTGCCCGATTTCCCCGACCCTTTCCCACTGTGGCGCCGTGCGGAGCAGGCGGCATGAACATGGTGCAAGACGTGCTGCAAAGCGCCGCCATCGGGGTTGGCGTCGCCCAGACCCCAGAGAACCTGAGTATCATCAAGACGCCAGGATGTGCCGCTGCGCTGTGGCAGCGGCCCCCCAATCCGGTTTTCCAAAGGTGGATTGACGCGCTGGACCCTGAGCATCTCCCCTCAGCGCGCGTGATCCTGCGGCCTCAAAGCGTGAAGACTGCCCTGCGGGACTTCTGCGACAAAGCGGGCACGCCGCGCGGGCCAGAGCGCGAGCACCTGATTGAGGATATTGCGGCATTGACAGATGTCTTTTGCGGCGTGATGGGCGCACCCTTTATCCGTCTGCGGCTTGATCGCGTGACCACGAATGCGTGCCGTAGATTCCACATCGATGCGGTGCGGGCTCGGCTGGTCTGCACGTATCGGGGAACCGGCACGCAATATGGAGTCTCGACCGATGGTGCAGCGCCTGGACGCATCTTCACCGTGCCAACGGGCGCCCCGATCCTGCTGCGCGGAACACTCTGGCCAGAGCAGCCGCATGCCGGTCTGCTGCACCGGTCGCCTCCGATTGAGGGGTCTGGCGAGACGCGGTTGGTTCTGGTCTTGGATCCGATCTTTGATCTGGAAGACGAGACATAACCGGCGATATCGGACCCGGGAAGGCTGTTAAACGACGTCAGGCAGCAGACCAGTGCAAGGCCGGTTCTGTCCCAGACGATCACTTTCCAACGATCCGGGCGCTTGGAGCGAAAGATGAAATTCGCGCCTCAAAAGAGATCGAGCCCAAATTCGTTCATGACAAGTGATGCCGAGCCATCCATCCCCTTGCGGAAGTCGACCGGCTTGGCGGCGACATGGAATTTGAAGCTGCCAGCAGGTGAGATCATGTTTTGCCATCAAGAGCGCAGATCAGCTGCGCACTGCTTGAGCGGTTGGTCCTTGGGCAACGTCACCTCGGTGGCGCCATGCTTCAGAGCAATCCGGCTGTTCGAACACGCATCGGCTGGCATGCGCAGGCTGATCAGAAGGTACCTAAAGGGTCAGATGCAACGCTTGTGATGGATTGGGGCGCTTACTTGCCGCGATGCAAGTGCCGCATCGCGTGTCTTTCGTGGCCTTTGGTGTGGAAGAGATTGGTTATGCCCGACGGAGACATGCGGGTGTGAAGTCCCGATCTTGAGAACCTGAACCTGACATCGTCATGCATCAGGAAGGCGCCATCAGAACCTGCCAAAGCCCGGACGGGCGCGGGAGGTCAATTGCTGGCGTCCAACCCATCGCGGAAATCGTTCCAGCCGCCATCTACAGACGATGGCGCATCATGCCATTGGTGCAGCACCTCGCCTGTCACCGGGTCGCGGTCGGGAATGGGCAGCATCATGATCCGCTTGCAGGCCTCGCGGTAGAGGTCGGGCGTCAGGAAAGCCTCCTGGATGTTGTCCCAGTCCCGGCCACCGGCATAGCCCCCGCACATCATAATATCATCGGCATGCCCAGTCATCTCGTGGCTGACGCCTGCAGGCATGACGATGACGTCGCCCACCTCGAGCCGCACCCTGGTCCAGCCTTCGACAGAGAGGTTGAACTCCATCCAGCCCGCCGCGCAACCCAGACACTCATGCGACGTCGAATGGAAATGCGCGTATTCGTAGATGCCCGGGTATTCCCAATTGTTGCCCCAGCCGTTTTTGCGGAACCGGGCCTTGACCGCATCGACGCCACCACCGGGGATGGCCCTCCGGTGGATCAGGAGCGGAAATCGGCTGTTCGGGATCTTGCCTTCTGGCTTGGAGGTGTAGCTTTCCGTTTGCATAATGCTGTCCCCTGATTTGCTGTTCAGACTAAGGCCGCGGCGCGCCCTGCGTGTTCAGATAGACGGCGCGCAGCGTTGTGGTCGCGCAGATGAACAGCCGGTTGCGCTTGATGCCGCCGAATTCGACATTGGCCACAACTTCACCGGTCAGGATCTTTCCGATGAGGTCACCCTCGGGCGTGTAGCAGTGCACACCATCCCCCGCGGACGTCCAGATATTGCCATGAACATCCACCCGAAACCCGTCAAAGAGGCCAACATCCGTCGTCGCAAAGATGTCGCCGCCAGACAGGGCGCCACTGTCACTGACCGCAAAGGTTCGGATGTGCCGGGGGCCGTTTTCGACATGCGTGGCGCCGGTATCGGCCACGTAGAGCAGGCTTTCATCGGGAGAGAACGCCAGGCCGTTTGGCTTGACCATATCGGTGATCACAGCGGATACCGCACCGGTGTCTGGATCAATGCGGTAGACATGCGAGCCGTCTTGTTCCGCCTCGGCCTTGTCGCCTTCATACTCGCCGTCGATCCCGTATGTGGGGTCGGTGAACCAGATCGACCCGTCGGATTTCACCACCACGTCGTTCGGCGAATTGAGGCGCTTGCCGTCGTAGCGGTCTGCGAGAATGGTGGTGGAGCCATCCACTTCGATGCGGCTGACACAGCGCCCCCGATGCTCGCAGGCCACCAGACGGCCTTCGCGGTCGACAGTGTGGCCGTTGTGATTGCGGCAGGGTTTGAGGAATTCCGACACCACGCCGTTCGTCTCATCGTAGCGCAGCAGGCGGTCGTTCGGAATGTCCGACCAGATCAGATACTTGCCCGCCGGGAAATAGGCGGGGCCCTCCGACCAACGTGTCCCTTCATAGAGGGTTTCGAGGTGAACGTTGCCCATCGCATAGCGCGTGAACCTCTTGTCGATCACTTCAAAGGCATCGGTGAGCATCTCCGTTTCTCCCTAACTTGTGACCTTTCGCCCGCGTCCATAGACCAGCAGCATGACGATGATCACGGTACCGTAAATGATCTGGCGACCGGATTCCGGCATCTGCATGATCGACAGTACCGAGTTCAGCAAGACGATCAGGATCACGCCGATCAGCGTGCCGAGATAGCGCCCGCGACCGCCCAGGATATGGGTTCCGCCGATGACCACCGCGGCGATGGCGGGCAGCAGGTAGGCGTCGCCCATGCCTTGGTATGCCTTGGTCGAATATCCGGCCAGCAGGGTGCCGGAGAGACCCGCCAGCATCCCGCAGAGACAAAACGCCGTGACGATCACACGCTTGGTCGGCACACCGGCAAGATAGGCGGCGGCTTCCTTGTTTCCGATGGCATAGATGCTCTTGCCCACCGCTGTCCGCTGCAACAGAAGCATGACCGCGATGGAGACCACCGCCCAGACCATCAAGGCGACCGGGATCCCCAGGATCTTGCCCACCGCGAGATATTGCATCAGATCGGTGGCGGCGGTCTGGGGCGCAAAGCCACCGGTATGGGCGACCATCAGGCCACGCATGACCGCGTTGACCCCCAGCGTGAAGATCATCGACGGGATCCGCAGGTAAGCGACCCCGAGCCCGTTCACCAGGCCCACAATAAGCCCGACCCCAAGACCCACCGGGATCGCCATGGGCCCGCCCACGGTCGTCGCCATCATCGCCCCGGCGGCAATCGTCCAGGGGATCGACAGATCGATATGCCCCAGCAGAATGACCAGCATCATGCCTGCCGCGACGATCCCGAGGAAGGCGCCGACCTGGAGTTGCTGCAACAGGTACTCCGGCGACAGCAGCGTTGCCGTGCCCTGCGTATAAAGCGTGTAGATCGTCCCCACGGCGAGGATCACCAGGATGAACCCGGCGGACATCACGATGGGCTTGTCATCCTCGCCGAGCTTGAAGCGGGAGGACGCGGGATCTTGCGGCAGGGAGGTCATCGGAAAAGCTCCAGCGTGTTCTTGACCCGCAAGACCCGGAACGCCCCAAGGCTCACCGCGGCCAGCAGAACGACGCCTTCAAAAAGCGGTTGCATCAACGGGTCGATCTCGAAAATCCGGAAGTTGAATGAAATGGTGCGCAGGATCAGCGCGCCGAAAATCGACCCGATGGCCGTGCCCACCCCGCCCAGAAGCGAGGTGCCGCCAATAACGACAGCGGCGATGGAATTCAGGGTGTAGGCCCCCGCTTGCGGGATGTCGGCGTTCCCCGAAGAGGTCTGCAGTGTGAGGTAAAGCCCGCCGATGCCCGCAAAGAAACCGCCAAGTGTGAAGGCCGCGATCTTGGCGCGATCAATCGGCAGGCCCGACATATAGGCCGCGCCCTCGCCCGATCCTACCGCATAGACCGTACGCCCGGTGACCGACCGGGCGAACGGAAGCCAGACCAGAACCGCCACCAGGACCAACAGCACAAGCGGCACGGGAATCCACGAAATGGGCTGGAACCACGCCGCCTCGCCATTCTGTGCGTAACCGTATGTTGCGGCGATCTCGTAGAGATCATTGGTGGCCGCCCAAGACAGATCATCGTCCACATTGCCGCCCGGTGACGGGCGCAGAAACAGCGCGAGCCCGAGAAAGATCGCGCCGGTGGCCAGCGTGGCGATGATCGGCTGGATGCGCCCGTAAACGACAATACAGCCGTTGACGAAGCCGCAGGCGGCCCCGGCGGCAAGACTGATCACCATACCCAACGCAATCTGCAAAGGGCTGCCGTTCAGCAGGTGGCTCGCGATGGTGTTGACCAGCGTCATGATCGCGCCCACCGACAGGTCAAGCCCGCCCATCAGCACCGGCACGGTCTGCGCCATTGCCACCATGGCGAGGGTGAACACTTCGTTGGAGTTCTGAATGAGCACCGCCACCGAAAAACCGCGCGGATGGTTCATGTTGTAGAAAACATAGGACAGGATGAAGATCGCGATGGCGGTCAGCAAGGCCGCGTTTTGCGACAGCCGCACTCTTATGTCATTCATTCGGCGGCCTCATCCATCTTGAGCGCGGATGCGATGATGTTGCGCTCGTTAATCTCGTCGCCCTGCAATTCGCGCACGATCTCGCCGTCATACATGACAGCCACCCGGTCGCAGCAGCCGATCAGCTCTTCGTAGTCGGTCGAGTAGTAGATGATCGACGCCCCGGTTTCGGCGAGGTTGCGCAGCAGGCGATAAATCTCCTGCTTGGTGCCCACATCGATGCCCCGTGTCGGATCATTCAGCAGAATGATCTTGGGGTCGGTCATCAGCCATTTGGCAATCACCACCTTCTGCTGGTTGCCGCCCGACAGGGTGGAGACCGGATCCGAATTCGATCCGACCTTGATCTGCATCCGCTGAATGCCATCCTCGACCGCCGCGGTCAGCGCGTCGCCGTCAACGAATATCCCGCGCGACAGGCGTTTCAACGATGCGATGGTGAGATTGTCCGCGATGGACATGGGCAGCATCAGACCTTCGGTCTTGCGATCCTCGGGGATCAGAGCCAGATCGACCCCTGCCCTCTTTGCGTCCTGTGGGGAGTTGATATCGACCGCTTTGCCCTGAACGGTCACCTGTCCGCTGGTGCCCTTGAGCACGCCAAAAAGCCCCAGCAGCAGCTCTTTCTGCCCCTGACCGTCCAAGCCGCCGAGACCGACGATTTCGCCAGCACCCACCGAGAGGTCAATAGATTTGAGCTTGTCCTCCCAGGAGTATTTTTCAAGCTGCAGCATGGGTTTGGGCGCATCGGGCGGCGGCGGTTTGGGTGGAAAATGCGCGGTGATTTCCCGGCCGATCATCATCTGCACGATCTCCCCTTCGGACCGCGCGCCCTGCTGGAAGGTCTCGATGTGCCGACCATTGCGGAACACGGAGCACTTGTCGGCAATCGCTTCGATTTCATGCATCCGGTGAGAAATCGTCAGGATCGAGATCCCATCATCGCGCAGACGGCGCAGGATATCGAAGACAGTCTCCACGTCGGCGGCGGTCAACGCCGAAGTCGCCTCATCGAGGATCAGCACGTTCGGGTTCTTGGCCAATGCTTTCGCAATCTCGACCATCTGCCGGCGGGACAGCGGCAAATCGCGCACCCGCGACATCGGATTGACGTCCTCGCAACCGATGCGTGCCAGCAGTTCTTCTGCCCGCCTGCGTTGGGCTTTGCCATCAATCAGACCGAACCGACGCGGTGGATCGGCGATTGAGATGTTGTCCGCCACGGAAAGGTCCGACAGCAGTGACAGCTCCTGAAAAATGCAAACAATGCCCTGCGCATTCGCGGCGGCCGGGTGCGAGAAACTGACGGGCGTGCCGTTCAGACGGATCTCGCCTTCGTCGGGCTGCACCACGCCGGACATGATCTTGATCAGCGTCGACTTGCCCGCGCCGTTCTCACCCAGCACGGCATGCACCGATCCCAGCTCACATTCGAAATCGACGTTGTCGAGCGCCGTCACGCCGCCGTAGCGTTTGGTGACGCCGGTCAGTTGGACGTGCGCTTGTATAGGATCGCGTTGGGCTGTGGACATGGAATTCCCGAAACACTCAAAAGGCTGAAAATGCGACGCCGGACCAGAAGCCCGGCGTCATTATCTATCGTGCTATTCGAGGTTTTCGGCGTCGTTGGTCATGATCTCCCGTGCGGTGATGTTGACACCGCAGGCCGGGAATTCGTTGACGGTAAAGAAGTTGTCCGTCAGATCGGGCCAGTAGTTCTTGCCCGCTTCAAGCTCATCATACCGTGTCGCCGGGATCGGAATGGAGATCAGCTGCGGCATGACCTGACCGTCAAGGGCCGCGAGTGCGGCCTTCATCGCGACCGACACCATGCCGGGCGACTGTCCGATGGAAATCGCTTTCAGCCCATTGTCAGCCTCTTCCGCCAGGATCTTGCGGAACCCGTTCTCGGCTTCGCCTGCCAGCGGGACCATGGGGTGGCCTGCGTCCAGCATGGCGCGTACGGCACCGGTGGTGCCGCCCTGGACAACGACGCCATCGAACTGGCTATGCACCGCAATGGCATCCGCGGTCACCTTCTGCGCAGTGCCGTCGTCCCAGTTGCCGACCACTTCGACGATGTCCCAGTTGCCGCCCGATGCGTCCATAACCTCGTGGAAACCAATGTTACGGTCGCGGTCCACCGAGTTGCCCGGCAGGCCACGCACTTCAAGGATCTTGCCTTCGGACTTGTCCCCGAATTGTTCAAGCAGCCAGCGCCCGTACATCCGGCCCATCTCAAGCTGGTCTTTGTTCACCTGCATCACCTTGTCGGTGTCCAATACGTTATCGAATGGTACGAGCACGACGTCGTTGCGGTCCGCAAGGCGAATGACGCGGTCAAATCCTTCGGGGGACACAGCGATGGTCACGATCGCATCGTATCCTTGGTTGATGAAGTCCTCGATCGCACCCAGTTGCGCGGCCACATCCGTGCCGGTTGAGACAACCTTGAATTCTTCGATCTGTGACGCAATCTCGGGCTGCGCTGCATAGGCCTTCGCCGTCTGGATCATCTGGATCCGCCAGGTGTTGCCGACAAACCCATTCACGATGGCGATCTTGTGCGGGCCTTCGCGCTTGTCCCACTGGAAGTAGCCGATGTCGTCAGTCCACGGCGCAAAACACCCCGCGTCAAACCCAGGCCCGGACACTTTATTGGGGGCTGCAACGGCCGCGCCGGCCATCATCACAAACGCCAGTGCCGAAGGGGCAATGGCCCTCTTTAAATTGATCATTCTATTTCCTCCACTTGATGTTGGTGGGCCTTATTCGCCCATTATTATTTTCGTAAATCCGCGCCGAAATCCGGCGTCAGTCAAAATTTTTATCGGTTGACGATAGCCGATTCTGGTTTCTTTGCAAGGCATTGGAGTTTTGTACAACTGACGCGCGCAACTGGATTTCCGGACCAGTGGGCCACTCAAAGCTGGACGGAATGTGCCCCGCTTTGCGCACCGAGATATTGGGAAGTAACCCAGCGGTTTACATAAAGGAAAACAACGGCTTGTCGCATGTCGGTTCCATCGGCAGCTGGCCTTCGGGCGTCCTGTGTCGACAAAAGATCTGTACCCTTCCAACTTCTCGAGAGACCACGTTCGTCGCCGATCTGTCCCGGATGAGCGGCCCGGTTTGCCCGCTCTTTCACGACCGTTGTCTGATCGGGTCAAAGAGTGGTTGCAAGCACTCGTGAGGGATCGCCAAGAGTGCTTTCTGATCGGTTCATGCCACGACGCCATGCCCATCATCCGAGAAAGATTTTCCTTCTCTTTGGAGTTGCGGAGGTATGGGTTTTTGGCCATCGCTAACAACCCTTCGATCCACAAAACATACGTCGCCGAATGTATTGCGCAGACAATGGTAGATCTGCCAGGTGATGTGCCCCGGGTGTATCGCATCCAGACGGACTGCTCCCGGACCGCAGGGCTCCTCAAGCTGTTGCTGTGTGATAGCGCGGCAGTCATATCGCAAATTCCGACAAGAAATGATCCGGCTTGTGCTTTGACGACCTGATCATGCGTTCCAGATCGTGATCACTGACCTCCGCATTCACCCCAGTTCGAACAAGCGCCGTTCTGAAACCTGCCGCGCCTCCGCCCATGATATCGTGCTGCAGGCTGTCGCCGATGCAGAGCACGCTCTCGGACCGGATGGTGCCCAACCGTTCCTTGGCGCGGTCGTAGATCAGGGGATGAGGTTTACCGAACCACTGCAATCGTCCACCGAGGCTCTGAAACATCTGACCAAGCTGTCCGGCGGAGGCGATCAGGCCCTGCGATGTCAGCATTTTCAGGTCTGGATTCACACAGATGCCGGGCACGTTGCGGTCCGCAAGCCTGGCCAGGATCGGCTCATAGCTTTCGATGGGCTTGGCCGGATCGCGGCTGACGATGAGCACAAGGTCCGCCGCGTCGGGCGTGTCGGTGCGGATGACGTTCAGACCTGCAAGCGGCGGCGTGTCCCCATCCTTGATCAAGACCAGAACCCGCGCCCGACGTGGCACTGTGTGGCCAATTTCGGCAGCAAGATGCTCATAGGCGATTTCACCCGAGGTCAGCACGGTGTCGAAGTGCGCACGATCAAAGCCATTGCGTACCAACCGCGCGCAGTTTGGCGCGCTGCGTTTACCGGAATTGGACAGGACGACCACCGGCTTGCCCCGCGCGGCCAGCGCTGCCAATGCAACATCGGCCCCCGGATAGGGACCAGAACCGCTCATCAAGACACCGAACTGGTCGATCAGAAAGGCGTCATATTGATCGAACAGATGTTCCAGGCTGTCATACGTCAGGCTCACTGGTGCATTCCATAACGTGCGAGAACTGCGACGCCGTAGGCCGCCTCTCCATTTTGGGATGCTGGCATGGGGACGGCGAGAACGCGTTTGCGTATGCGGGTCCAGGCGGCGTTTTTAGCGCCGCCACCGACCGTTCGAACCGACCTTAGCGGCGGCCCGCCGAGGTCGTGCAGTTTGCGGTACCCAAGCGCTTCGACATCCGCGATGCCTTCCAGCATGGCTTGAAGAAAATCGACGTCCTGCGTGGGTCGGGGTGTCATCCTCACAGGCAGATGCGGGTCGGCAATCGGAAAGCGTTCACCGGGCTGACGCAGCGGGTAGTAGCCCAGTTGCAAGGGCTTATCGGGGGCCATTTTGGGGGTCAATGTCTCGATTTCGGCGTTGGAGAAATGCTCCAGCAGAACACCCCCGCCCGTGTTGGAGGCACCGCCAGCCAGCCAGAGCCCCATGATATGATGCGAATAAATCCCGCTCTCTGGCGCAAAGATCGGCGTGTCGGAGAGCAGTTTCAGAACCAAGGTCGTGCCCAACGACGTAACGCCATCACCGGGCTGGGCGGCGCCGGTGGCCAGAAAGGCGGCGCACCCATCTGTTGTTCCACTCAACACTTGCGTTTCCCTGGGCAGGTCAAATTCGGCTGCGACATCTGCGCGCAAGGGCCCCAATGGCGTACCGGGGCGGTGAACCTCGGGCAGCAGACCGATACGCGCGCCTGTCTCGGCAATCCAGTCCGGCCAGCAGGCATGGATTGAATCGTACCCGGTCTTCAAGGCGTTATTGTCATCTGAGGCGTAGACGCCGCAGAGATGTCCGGCGATCCAATCGGCCTGATGCAATATCTTCGTGGCGCCAGAGGTGTCCTGCAGCATCAGCACTTTGGCAAGGCCGCTGGTGGCGCCATGGGCGGCGCTGGTTGTGGGCGCATGCGCTGCAATCCGCTCCAAAAGCCGCGGGTCTTCGCAGGGGTCGTTGTACATCCGACCCGATGCAAGCGGTTTGCCCTCTGCGTCAACGGACAGCATCGTCCCCGAGGTTCCATCGACACAAATCGCCCGGACGCGGGTTCGGTCCATACTGGAACATAGCTCGGTCAGGGCAGCCCTGGCAGCGCCCAGCCATACTTTGGGATCGCGGTGATCGGGGCCGTGGTCGCTCATCTCGGACCGGGCCGAGCCCAGCGGCGTGCCGTCGGCTGACATGGCCAAGGCGCGTGCACCGGAGGTGCCGATGTCGAGCCCGATGAAAACCTCAGCAGGCATTGAGTTCCTGCCGATACTTTTCCGCATCCCAGTCCAGCAGCTCCAGGTTCTGTTCGATGCTGAGGTAATTGAGGGCGGCGTCTTGTGGCACCCGTGCCATGACATCCGCGAGGCAGCGCATCATCACGCGCGCCGGAACGCCCGCGTCCTTGCGCAGCAGAACACCCGCGCCCGGAACGATGAGCCAGACAGGTGCAGGCGCACCGGTCTGCGTTATGCGATCTACCGCCTGATCGAGTGTCTCACCGGCCTGTACCGCCGCCACGGCAATGCCGCAGAAAATCACGTGGTCCGGGTAGAGGCTGCCTTTGGTGACCCGCGCCACCCGATGTGGATCAAGAGCCAGTTGGTGCAGGTGAGGGTCTTCGGCGGCGGCATACGCGCCGTCCCCTACCAGAGCATTGAGCGCGACGGTGTCGGTCGGTTTCAGCCCGGCCGCAGGCAGCGACAGGGCCTCATGCACCCGGGACTGCAGATCGGCGACCGCACTCGCGCTCTCTCCGGCAACGATCAGCCCGTGGTTGCCCAGCACGACGACATTGGTATCCGGTCCGAGCACCGCCTGCACACCGCGTGCCAGATTGGCACCGGGCTTTTTGTAGTCGACAAAGGCCCAGTCGAATTCCTGCAACCTGTCCGCAAGACATGCGCGTGCGTCTTTCCGAACAGCGTGGGCGAGGGTGTGAATGCAATGGGTGTGCAGAACGACACGCTGCGGGAAGACCGCGTGCAGGCTCGTCTCGATCGACGGGCGCAGCGATGGACAGCCTGGCAGACAAAAGGTTGCCGGTTGATCTGCTGTCGGGTCGTTGCTGCCCAGCGCACGTCGCATCGCGGGCAAGTCGGTGTCCACGAAGATTTCCTTGGTCAGGGCTTCCGCCAACAGGGTGCCGGAGGCCTTGATCCACATGACCGCCCCGTCTTTGACGGAGGCGTTGCCGCCCGCGCCCTGGATGTGCATGGGGTCTGAGCCGAACCTGACAGATATCTCGCGGAGATCCTGCAGGGCGTCAGGCTGTCTTGGCGAACCTGTCATTGAACCAGCTTTCCAATCTGTCTTTTTCCGCGGGCTCCAAGTGCAGCCCGTGTTTCGTGCGCCGCGTCAGGACGTCCTCTGCGCAGCGCGCCCATTCATGTTCAGCCAGATAAGAGACTTCGGCCTCATAGAGCAGCGCCCCGAAGTGCTGACCCAGACCGGTCAGTGTCGTGGCTTGCGCGATGATCAGGCTGATCCGTGTCCCGTAAAGCCGCGCGTAGTGCTTGGCGAGCGCGCGCGGCAGCCAGGGGTGATCGTCGCGCACCTGCCCGAGGAAGGTCTCAAAGTCCTTGTCCGGCATGTCTCCCCCAGGGAGCGGGGTCTTAGCGGTCCATGAGGCGCGCATTTCGGGAAAGACGCCCTTCAACTGATCCACGGCATGCTCAGCCAGCTTGCGGTAGGTCGTGATCTTGCCGCCGAAGATGTTCAGAAGGGGCGCGCCGCGCGCCTGATCCAGATCGAGCACATAATCGCGGGTCACAGCACTGGGGTTGCCCTGCCCGTCGTCAAAGAGAGGCCGCACGCCCGAGAACTTCTCGATCACGTCGTCAGGGTTGAGCTTTTGCTTGAAGTACCGGTTCACGGCGGCAATCAGATAGTCGACTTCATCAGGGTCCGCCTGAACCGCATCCGGCGCTCCCTCATAGGCGATGTCGGTGGTGCCAATGAGGGCCTTGTCGCCCTCATAGGGGTTGATGAAGATCACCCGCTTGTCGTTGTTCTGCACCAGATAGGCCTGCTGACCCTCCCAGAACTTCGGCACGATGATATGGCTACCCTTGACCAGACGGACCGCACGGCGGGAGTTGCCGCCTGCGACCCGGCCAATGATGTCATTGACCCAGGGGCCTGCAGCATTGGCCACCGCCTTGGCCCTGACCACACGTTCCACGCCGGTCTCCGCATCCTTCAAGGTGGACAGCCAGACGCCATTGTCGATCTGCAGGGACACGCAGGCTGTCCGCGGCAGAATTTCAGCGCCCTTCTCACGCGCGCCAAGGGCGTTCAAGACCACCAGCCGCGCGTCATCCACCCAACAGTCGGAATACTCAAAGCCCTTGGTGTATTTCGACTGGAGAGGTGCGCCTTCCGGGTCGCGGCGCAGGTCCAGAACGCGCGTCCCGGGCAGCTTCCGGCGCCCGCCCAGATGGTCATAGAGAAACAGCCCCAGCCGCACCAACCACGCGGGGCGATCCATCGGGCTGTGGGGCAGCACGAAACGCATCGGCCAGATGATATGCGGGGCGGCCTCCAGCAAGACCTCCCGCTCGATCAGAGCTTCCCGCACGAGGCGGAATTCGTAGTATTCCAGATAACGCAGCCCGCCATGCACCAGTTTGCCCGAGCGCGAAGACGTGCCCTGCGCCAGATCATCCTTCTCGCACAGGGCGACGGAGAGCCCCCGTCCGGCCGCATCCCGTGCGATCCCGGCGCCATTGACGCCGCCACCAATCACAAGAAGATCGACCTGATCGGGCATCAGTGCTTGTCTACCTCCTGGGGGCCGTAGGATTCAAAGGATTTTGCGGTTTCGGCGATTTCGGCATCGCTCAGGATATGCGGCGTGCCCGCGAGCAGGCTGTGGTAATACTGGCTGGCCAGCAGCTCGATCTCACCGGCGAGCCACATGGTGCGGGTCATGTTCGGCCCGGCCACGACCATCCCGTGATTGGCCATGAGACAGCCATTGGCCCCTTCCATGGCCTTGATCACCGCTTGGGAGAGCTCCGGCGTGCCATAGCAGCAATAGTCCGCCACCTTGATTTCGGTCGTGCCAAACGCCGCCATCATGTAGTGCACCGCCGGGATCGGTTTGCGCAGGATCGACAGGATGGTGGAGAACGGCGCATGGGCATGCACCACCGCGCCCGCATCCTGACGATTGCGCAGGATGTCGCGGTGAAAGCGCCACTCTGAGGACGGCTTGCAGGGGCCGTCATAGCCGCCCGCGTCATCGTCGATGCGCAGTTTTGCGACCTGTTCGGGTTGCATCAGAGCGGACGGAATGCCGGAGGGCGTGATCAGCATATGCTCGCCCAAGCGGGCAGAGACATTGCCCGAGGCCCCCTTGTTCATGCCCTCGGCACTCAATTCCTGATAGGCCGCAACGACCTCTTTGCGCAGTTCTTTTTCGGTCATGGAAGGTCCCTCAGCATAGGTTCAAAAGCGGTTCACCGGCGAAGTAGCGGCGCACGTCTTCGGCAAGCACTTCGGCGGCATAGGTCGCGGTGCGCACCGAGGCGCCCGCGATGTGGGGTGTCAGGGTGACATTGTCCAACTGCAGCAGCGGCCAGTCTGGCGGGACTGGTTCAACGGAGAATGTCTCCAGCATGGCCGATCCGATGACCCCGTCGCGCAGGGCCTCATAGAGGTCGTCATAATTGCAGAGCGGCCCACGTGCGGTGTTGACCAGCAGCGCGTCGGGCTTCATGCGCGCCAGGCTGTCCTTGTTGATCATATGCGTGGTCTCTTCGCTGACGCGCGGGTGCAGGGTGACCACGTCACTCTGTTCCAGCAGCGTCTCAAGCGATACCTGCTCGACGCCTGCAGCAACGTCTTCGGGATCAAGCTGCACGTAAGGGTCGCAAACCAGAACCCGCGTGCCAAAGGCGCGCAACAGCTTGGTCACCCGCGTGCCGATCTTGCCGTAGCCAATCACACCAACGGTCATCTCGTTCAACTCCCGGCCCGTGGTGTCCACGCGGTAGAGATCGCCACGCCAGTTGCCCGCCCGCAAGGCTTCATGGCCGGTGCGGATCTTGCGCGTCTCGGTCAGGATGGCGCCGATGGTGAACTCCGCCACTGCCGTCGCATTGCGCCCCGGCGCGCGCACCACGCGCACCTGCCGCGCGCGGGCGGCCTCGATATCGATGTTCACAGGCCCCCCGCGCGAACAGGCGATCAGGCGCAGGTTTGGCAGTTGGTCCAGCATCTCCGCCGTGATCGGAGACAGGTGCGTAACAAGAACCTCGGCATCGCCGACGAACTGGGTCACCTCCTCAAAATCGCCCAGGTACTCCTTGACGGTGACGTCCGTTTCGCCGTGATAGCCGTGCACAGCAGGCGTGTCGGGCCAATCGGTCTGATCCAACCGGCAGGTCAGGTCGGTGCCGATGCAGGCCCTGCGCAGCTCCCGCTCGAAGACTTCGGGCAGGATGAAATAATCGCCGATGATCGCGATCTCGCGTGTCATACCAATGTGCTCCTGTGCTGTGCCATGGCGTGCCAGATGGGCCTGACCGCTGCGCGTGAAGCGACGTATTGCGGATAGACCCGGTCGTAGATCGCGCTCAGCGACGGGTCCGGTGCCTCCGGATCCGTCAGCGTCGGGACCACCCAATCCTGGATGCAGGCGGTCATATCCGCGTAGACACCGGTTCCGACCGCCGCGATCATGGCCGCACCCGCCGCACCTGCCTCCGCGCGGGACGACCGCCGCACCGAGGCCCCCAACGTCGCGGCCAGCGTCGCCCGCAGGGCGTCGGAGCGGGCAGCCCCGCCGGTCAGGGTCACACTGGCGGGGATCGGACCCATGGCGCTGTAGCAATCGCGCGATGCCATCGCCAACCCCTCCACCGCGCCGCGCACCAGATCGGCAAACCCATGCGCCGTCGACAGACCGATGAAGCTCGACCGCGCGGTCTGGTCGATGAAGGGGCCGCGTTCCCCCGCCTCAGAGATATGCGGGTGATAGATCAGGTGACCGGGCGGGCTGTCGGCCATCCACCGTTCCACGTGCTCCAGAAGCCGCTCTTGCGTGACCTCGACCCCCAAGGCTGTGCAGACATCGCGGGCCAGTCCCAGCACCCAGTCGATGTTCATGGTCCCTGCCATGTTGGTTTGCAGATGAGCGACCACTCCGGGGACGGGCATGGTCATGACATAGCCGGTGCGTTCCGCCGGGTTGAGCTGCACGTCCGTGTCCTGCTTGCAGCCGATATGGACCCCGGTGGTGCCGACAATCGTGCAGCCTGTGTCCTGCCCGGGCAGATAACCGCCGCCACCCAGCGTGGTGCAGGTGACGTCCACATGTCCCAGAGCAACGGGCGTGCCCGCCCGCAGACCGGTGGCCTCGGCTGCCTCAGGGGTCAAGGCATGCTGGGTGGCCGTTCCATCACACATCGGCGGCAGCAGATGGCGCTGCGCCGTCAGGCCCAGAAACTCCAGCACCCCATCGTCATAGGTCCGGGTGCGAAAATCACCGAAGGTAAAGCTGCCCTCGGAGGGGTCCGTGACCCGTTCGCCCGTCAGCTTCAGATAGAGCCAGTCCTTGCAATGCAGCGCACATTCCGCCTGCGCGAGCGCCTCCGGCATATGGGTCTGCATATAGGCCAGCTGCGCGCCCTGCTGGCAGGCGTTCAGACCGGTGCCCGTTGCCATGTACCGGGCCGTGTCCCCATCACGCCGGCGCATCTCTTCGGCGAGGTCTCCTGCCCGCGCATCCAGCCAGAGCCAGCCGTCACCGACGGGCGTGTTGTCCGCGCCCACCAGCCATGTGCCATCGCCCTGTCCTGTCACGGCGATGGCCGCCACGCGGGACGGCAGGTCAGGCATCTTGTCCGCCAGCGCACGCAGGGTGGCCGCGCAATCGGACCAGGTCCGCGCCAGAGGTTGAGTGACCGCGCCGCCGGGACCGGTGTCATAGCTGTTGGGCCGCGAGGCCACATCCAGCTGCCGGCCCGACAGATCAAAGGCGACCGATTTGATCACCGACGTGCCTGCGTCAATGCCTATGATGATCTCGCGGCTCATCCGACCAGTGACGCCCCATGCGAAATCGCGGCCCCGGTCCGTGGATCGAAGATGTGCAGATCCTCGGGGTCTAGCTGGACGGCAATCTGGTCACCTTCGGCCAGAGCGGCTCGGTCATGTTCAACCAGTACCAGCGCACCACCCGCGAATTCGGCGGCGATATGGCTTTGGTCTCCCAGCCATTGGTTCGCCAGAACCCGCGCCGCCGCTCCGGTCTCCTTCCGATGCACCGCGTAGGGTCGCACGCCCAGGGTGACCTTGCCCAACCCCACGATCCGGTCATGCAGCGCGGCCGCGAAGGAAGATTTCGGGAAACTCAACTCGGACCCGTCCTGCAGCGCAAAGACAAGGGCCTTGTCGGACGCCGTGGCCTGCGCCTGGAAGACATTCATCGGCGGCTCCCCCACGAAGGTGCCGGTAAAGAGGTTCGCGGGCGCGTCCTTGATCTCTTCCGGGCTGGCGTATTGCTGCATCTCGCCGTCTTCCATCACGGCGATCTTGTCGGCCAGCGCATTGGCCTCGGTCTGGTCATGGGTCACCAGGATCGCGGTCAGGCCGCGTTCCTTGATGTAGTATTTGATCCGCCCGCGCAGCAGCGTGCGCAACTGCGGTTCCAACTGACCCATGGGCTCGTCCAGCAAATAGAGATCCGCGTCCCGGATCAGCGCCCGCGCCAGCGAAGCCCGCTGTTGTTGACCGCCGGAGATGGACGAGGGAAAGCGCTCCAGAATGTCGGTGATCTCCAGCATCTCGGCAATCTCCGCGACCTTCTCCGCGATCTCGGCTGCGGGCCTACCACTGCTCTTCAGGGCAAAGGCGATATTGTCGCGGACCGTGACCGTGGGGTAGAGCGAGTAGCCCTCGAACGCCATGGCCACATTGCGTTTGACTGGCGGCAGCGTCTGTACCTCACGCCCCGCAATCGAGATGCTGCCACGGCTGACCTCCTCAAACCCCGCTATCATCCGCAGGGTTGATGTCTTGCCGCACCCCGAAGAGCCCAGCAGCGCGATGATGTCCCCGCGCGCCACATCCAAAGACACGTTCTTGACCGCATGGACGCCCAGATCGAGCGGGCCATAGAACTTGTCCACGTTGCTGATCTGTAACATGGCTTCGCTCATGCGACCTTCCCCTTGGTTTTCGCATCCTGCGACGGGATCAGGGCGCCGGTGTCGCGATCAAACAGCAAGGCGGCGCTGGCGTTGATGCCCATATGCGCGGCGCCGGTGCTGGGGCCCGGCGTCCCGGCGGGGCGCGACATCATGATTTCACGCCCCCGCGCCGTCACGGCCAGGGTCACGGTCTTTTCGTTGAGCGGCGCCTCGGTCTCCACCGTCAGCGGGATCGCCCCGGGCGCGCCTGCCTCGACAAAGCGCAGGGCCTCGGGGCGCAGTCCCAAAATGCAGGGGCGATCCACATCGCCAACGTGGCTGGGCGGCAGCACCAGGTGCTGATCAGAGACAGATACAAACGGACCCGACGGCCCCATTTGCGGCGTCACCTCCAGAAGGTTGATGACCGGATCGCCGAAAAGCCGCGCGATGTCGGTATTGGCGGGTGTCAGATAAATCTCCGCCGGGCTGCCCACCTGCTGCACCCGACCGCCGTTGATCACAGCGATTTCGTCGCCGAAGGCCATGGCCTCCTTGTAGTCCTGCGTGACGTAAATGACGGTTGCGTTCTGGTCCTTGATCAGGCGTGGCAGTTCCAGTCGCATCTCGAAGCGCAGCTTGGCATCCACGTTGCGCAAGGGATCATCCAGCAGGAGCACATTCGGCTGCCCTGCCAAGGCCCGCGCCAGGGCCGTGCGTTGCTTTTGCCCGTTCGACAGTTCCTTGGGCTTATGCCCCAGAACATGGTCGATCTTGAGCAGTTTGGCGAGACGTTGCACCCCATCGGCAATGGCCGATTTGCTTTGTCGCTGGGCCGTCAGGGGGGAGGCGATGTTCTCATGCGCCGACAAATGCGGAAACAGTGCGAAGTTCTGAAAGGCCATGCCGATGCCGCGGTCTTCGGGCTCGACCCCGTGCATGTCGCGCCCGGCAATTGCGATCTCACCCGCGTCAGGTTCGATCACCCCCGCGATCAACCGCAACAGCACCGTCTTGCCCGCACCCGATGGGCCAAAGAGGACGAGGGTTTTGCCCGTCGGCACCTCCAGCGAGACACCATCCAGCACCACGTCTTTCTTAAAGGATTTGTGGACGTCCTTGAGGCTGAGCGACATGGGCTATCCTTTCACCGCGCCGAGCGACAGGCCTTCAACGAGGTAGCGCTGCGCATAAAGCGCCAGCGCAAAGGTCGGCGCAATGGACAGCATGATACCCGCCGCAATCTGCCCGTAGTTGATCCCCGAGGCGGTGATGAACGCCAGCGCGCCGACGGTCACAGGCTGTTTGTCAGCCGAGGCGAGCACCAGCGCAAAGATGAAATTGTTCCAGGCGAAGATGAAGGCCAGCAGCCCGGCGGCCGCAATCCCGGGCCCGGCCAAGGGCAGTGCGATCTTGGTGAAGGTGGACCAGAACCCATGCCCGGCAATTCGGTGGGCATATTCGATATCGCTCGGGATGTCCTCAAAGTACCCGCGCACGATCCACAGGATCAGCGGCAGCACGATGAGCTGGTACACCCAGATCAGCCCGACGTAGGTGTCCGCCAGGCCGATTTTCTGAAAGTAGATGGTCAGCGGCAGCAGGACCAGCAGCGGCGGGGCAAAGCGAAACGACAAAAGCGTGAAGGCGATGTCTTCGGACCCCCGGAACTTCAGCTTGGCAAAGGCATAGGCCGCCGGAACCCCCAGCAGCAGACCCACCGTCACCGAGGTGACCGACAGAAACAGCGAGTTGTAGAGATTGCCCATGAAGCGGATTTCCAGCGTCGCAGTGCTGCCCTCCAGCGTGCCGGAAATCAGCGAGCGATAGTTGGTGAGCGTGGGTTCAAAGACCATCGAAGGCGGCACGCGCAGGATGGTTTCATTGGTCTGGAACGACATCAGGAAGATCCAGAAGATCGGAAACATGAAAAAGAAGATGACAAGGCTCAGCGCTGTGCCGCGCAAGACCCGCTCCAGTGTGCTGACTGATTGCATGACCGCCTCCCTACGCCTCGCCGCGTGCGCGTTCGCGCAGGCGCAGCCAGTTCTTGATGAAGATCGTCGACAGGATATAGGTGATCACCCACAGGATCATCAGCAGCGCGGCGGACCGCCCCACGTTGGTCGACTGGAAGAAGTTTAGATAGGCCTCGACCTGGAAGACCGTCAGCTTGTCGCCCGGGCCGCCTTGCGTCATCGCATAGATGATATCGAACTGCTGGATCGACTCGATCACCCGGAAAAGCACAGCTGTGAGCAGGAACGGCGTCAGCATCGGCAGCGTAATCTTCCAGAAGACGAAGAGCCGCGGCACGCCGTCCAGCTCCGCCGCCTCGAACGGCTGGCGCGGCAAGGATCGCAGCCCGGCGAGCAGCAGGATCATGATGAAGGGCGTATAGACCCAGACGTCGACCAGCACGACCGTCAGCATCGCGGTCGAGGGATCGGAGGCCCACCGCATGTCGTCGATCCCGATCAGCGTGGCCCAGTAACTCAGCACCCCGAAACCCGGGTTGGTCATCAGCTTCCACATCAGCGAGGCCAGCGCGGGCGCCGTCATCAGCGGCATCAGCAGCATGATTGAGACGAAATTGTTGAACCGGGTGCGTTTTTGCAGCAGCAGCGCAATCCCGAGCCCCAGCAATAGCTCGATACCCACGGTCAGGAACGCATAGGTCAGGGACACTTGCAGCGTGTTCCAGAACGCCGGATCGGTCATGAAATTCAGATAGTTCTCACCCCAGTTGTATTGCCGCGCCCAGGGCTGGGACAGCCTGTAGCGCTGCAGCGAATAGGCCACCGCCGTGAAGAACGGGATCAGGATGCCGATGCAGACCAGCAACGCGGGCAAGCTCAGCACGTAGGGCAGATACCGCTTGCTGATCTTGAAGCGCTGTTTGGGTGGCATGTCGGTCGTGTGGGCGGACATTCCTCAAGCCTTCCGTTTCGGCGCTGTGGCCGAGCCTTTGGGATAGGGCCCCACCCGGTGTTCGGATGGGGCACAGCAGGTTTCGGGATCAGCCGAGCCCGGCTTCCTTGAGCTGGCGGTTCACGCTGGCTTCCAACTGGCCCAAGCCTTCATCGACGGGGACCTCCTTGGCGACCATCTTCTGCAACATCGCGGCCCATTCGGTCGTCAGGTCAAAGAACAGCGGCTGCGCGGTGAAGTGGATCTTGGCGCCCGGCGCCGACAGGTCATGCATCTCCACATAGCCGGGATAGCTGTTGTCGAGGCGGCTGCGGAAGCCCGCATCGGCCCAGACGGATTTCCGCACCGGGTTCACGAAGTCCATCTGCGTTGCGCCAAAGAGCCCATGCTCCGGGCCCGAGGCCCATTGCAGGAAGTACCAGGTCGCGTCCTTCTGCTTGCCCGCGCTGGCCATGGCCAGCGACCAGATCCAGATATTCGGTGTCGGTGCGTCTGCGTCCGGGTTTGCCGCGAAGGGCGCGAACTCAAGATTGCCCGCCTCGGCATTGTCGCCGCCGTTCATGAAATAGCCCAGAATATCGGCGTCGAAGATCATCGCGGACTTGCCCGCGCCCAGATCGGTCCCCGCCTGATACCAGGTATGCGTGGACCAGTCCGGCGCCCCGCTTTCCTGGATCATCTGCACCCACTTCTCGTGGAACGTCCGCGACACATCGGTGTTCATGGCTGCCGACAGCTTGCCGTCATCGCCGACCGTCAGGTCCTTCTCGCCGAAGTTGGCATAGCCGGACAGGAAGCCGGGGTGAATCGTGGCCCAGGACCGCGACCCGCGCACGCCGATGCCGTAGGCGCCATCGACCTTCGCCTTGGCCTCTGCCGCCGTGGCCACAAGCTCATCGATGTTCGTGGGGACGCTAAGACCCGCTTCCTTGAACATCCGCCCATTGTAAGACAGGTTGTTCTGCTCATACCCCCACGGGATACACCATTGCTTGGCATCGTCCGAGCCGAGCGCGCCGCCAGGCTGGCCGTTCCACGCACAGGAGTCGCGCACGCCCTCCAGCATGTCGTCCCAATTGTAGTCCGGGTTCGTCTTTTCGGGATCGGTGATGTACTCGTTCATGTCGTCAATCCAGCCCGCCGGACCGTAAGTCCAGGTCATATAGGCTCCGGTCATGAAAGCGTCATACTCGCTGGACCCCGAGGACAGAGCCGCAGTCACCTTGTCGAAATACACATCCTCCGGGAAGATGTCGTATTGCACGTCCATCCCGGTCAGGTTCTTGAAATTCTCAAGGTTCGCGATCATCGCATCCGCGTAAGGATGCTGGTTCAGCAGCAGCTTGACGGTCTTGCCGGAATGCTTCTTCCAGTCGAACCCGTTCTGCGCCAGCGCCTCGGTCGCGGCGGCATTAACGAGCACGCTCGCCGTGGCAGCCGTGACACCCATCGACGCCAACCCGCGCAGCATCCCGCGACGGCTGATCGAGCCGCTCAGGTATGATTGCACCAGTTTCTTTTCTTTATCGTACATGGTTTTCTCCTCCCTTGGATTAGTGACCGACGATGGCCTTTGCCGTGCGTTCGTCGGTAATCAGGCCGTCCAGAAGACCACTCTTCAAAATCGCCTGAATTGCGTTGACCTTTTCCTCTCCTCCGGAAACGGCCACGATGCGGCTGTTGTGCAAATCATCGAGGCCAACCGACAACGTGCGCTCGGACAGCTCTGTTCTCACCGGCTGGCCTTCGCTGTCAAAAAAATGACCGATGAGTTCGCCGACGCCGCCGCGGTTGCGCACGTCCTCCATCGTGCTTTCGGACAGCACGCCGGCCATGACCGTCTGCGCCGAAGGACCGACCGTGCCGATGCCCACGAACTTCAGGTTCGAGGTCGCGGCCATCGACATCACCTCCGGCACGCCGCGCTGCCCCAGCATGACCTGACGATCCTGAGCGTTGTTGGCAAAGAACGGCACCGGCATGAAATAGGCCTCGGCTCCCGTCTTCTCGGCCAACCTGTGCATGACATCATGCGGGTTCGCTGCGAAATTACGCGTCAGCCCACCCATCAGGGACACGAATTTGACGGTCTCGGTGGTCATCGACGCCATGTTGCGAATGCAGGATTGTAGCGTCCTGCCGTTCCCGATGCCGATGACTTTGTTCGCCGGGTTCGCGATCTCCCGGGTCAGCCATCGCGCCCCGCCAATGCCGAGGGCACGGACGGGCAGCCCGGCTTCCTCAAGATCAGGCACAACCTCGCAGTAGTTCAGCCCGAATTTTTCGCTCAGCGCCATCTCCAGTGATGCGCATTCCGCGATCTCGCCGTCAAAGCTGATTTTGACAAAACCTTCCTGGTTGGCGCGGCTGATCAGCCTGTGCGCCTTGACCTTGGTGACCGACAACCGCTTGGCCACATCGGTTTGGGACAGCCCGCCCCCGTAATGCAGCCACGCGGCTCTGGTCGCCAGGCTCAGTTCGTTATCCGGATTGCGTGCGGGCACCAAATCCCCCGATTCTTGCCATTATTTGGAATATATTGCATTCAATGAAACTTATTTCAACTCTCCTTTTTTCCCAGACCTCGCAGGGAACGGCGAAACGGATGCCCCATCCGGTTGCGAAGGAAAGGAAAGCTGCATCTGCAATCGCGCAATCGGACCCGCGTTGTGCTCTATTGGCGCGCATACACCGCAATCGGCGAAAACCTGTAGCTAAAGGGCCGGAAATCCGAAATACTACCCGAAAACGAGGCAGACAAACGCGCGTCACGGTCCTGAAACGGATGTCTTGACCACCAAAAACAGCAAATCGCGCGTGCAGGAGGGGAAAGGGTCACCGGACTTGGCGGATCTTCATCGTATTGGAATGCTTTGGGTCGCGGGCCCGTTGAGCTATTTGGAACAGCTGTGCATCCAGTCCTTTCTGGACGTGGGACATCCGGTCACCCTGTATCACTATGCGCCGATCTCCGGCGTCCCTGAGGGGGTCGAGCTTGTGCATGGGAGCGCCGTTCTCGACCGTGACGAATTCATCGCCAACACGCGCACCGGCAGCACGGCGCTTTTCTCCGACGTCTTTCGATACCATATGCTGTCCCAGCGCGATCATGTCATCTGGGCAGACACCGATGCCTATTGCGCCAAGCCTTTCACAACAGAAACCGGCCACTTTTTTGCATGGGAAAGTGATCATCATATCAATGGCGGCGTGCTGGGATTGCCGCGTGACAGCCCCGCCCTGCAGGGCCTGTTGGAAATGACCAAAGACGAATACGGCATCCCCTTCTGGTACGGCCCACGCGCCACGCGCCGATTGACGCGGCAGGCGGATGCGGGCACCCCGGTTCATGTGAGCGATATGCCCTGGGGCGTCTGGGGACCCCATGCCGTCACCGCTTGGCTTCAACGGACAGAAGAGGACAAACACGCCCTCTCCGCTGCCGCGCTTTATCCTGTTGCTTTCGAGAAGCGGCGGCATCTGGTCAAGGCGCGGCGTCTGCGGGATGTCCAGGCGATGATCACCGAGGAAACACGGTCCATTCACTTTTATGGTCGCCGGGTGCGCGAGTATCTGGCGCTCAATCCAAACGGGCTGCCGGATGACGGAGGGCTCTTGCATATGTTGTTGGAAAAGCACGCAATTGATCCAGGTGCTGCACCAATACCCCACACGGACAAGATCAAACGGAAGCTGGCCGAGCGGCAGGAAAGGGAAGAGGCTCTTGACCGGGACTGAGGCAGGTAAAGTGAGCAAGCCGGTGAACCTGACAGATCTTGCGGATCGCTACGGGTCCGACAAAGGCTCACGCAAGCACCGGTACACAGAACTCTACCACATGCTGTTTCTGCCCTATCGGCAGCGCGAGATTGTCTTTCTGGAAATGGGTTTGCTGATCGGGGGCCCTGAAATGGGCATTGACGCGGATCGGGAGACCCGGGATTGCCCCTCCATCCGCATGTGGCTGGAGTACTTCCCGAAGGCCGAAATACACGGGTTGGATGTGTCGGATTTCTCGTGGTTCAAGCATGACCGTTTCACCTTTCACCGCTGTGACATGGACGACCGGGCGGATATCGCCCGAGCGGCCGGGTCTTTCAAAAACGGACCGGATATCGTGATCGACGATGCCAGTCACGCCTCGCACCACCAGCAAAACGCCTTTCTCGAAATCTTTCCTCTGATGCCCTCGGGCGGCCTCTACGTCATAGAAGACTTAAGATGGCAGCCGCCGACATACGAAAAAGAGACCACCAAAACGGCGGCGCTGTTTCGCAGCTATCAAGACAACTTGCAATTTTCCCATTCCGACCCCGAAACGCAGGCGGCTTTCAACGCCCTGGTGCCGGATATCTCGGCCTGTATCATCGAACCTGTGCGCTATCAGAAAAAACGCCGTGACCAGCTTCTGGTGGTGCACAAGCGATAGTGCGCCGCTTGCCAGTGAACCACAGCTTTGGTGATTTCATAGGTTTGTGTTCGGATGTTGTAAGGCAATTTGGTGCAAGGCTATAGTGAGCGGAACGGAAGTCGGGCGATCCGGCAAAAACCCTGAGCAGTGAAAAGTCAAAAGTGGCAACCGACACCGAAGATAATGAGTTGTTGCAGGCCGTTCCCTTCTGGTTCGATGACTTGCGCCCGGGGGCGACCGGCGCAGGCTTTCTTGAAAAGAACTTGCGCCATAGCCTGTTGTTCTCAAAACGTCCGTCATCGCGGCTATTGGTAACTTTTGATAACCTGTCCAATGTAAACGATGCGGATCCAATGCGGGAACCCTGGGCGTATAAATTCGCGCTGGATCAGGGGGTGTCGCATCTTGGCGTGATGGCACATGTGAGCGACTGGTATCGCGATGCCGAATTGATCGAGCGGTTTGAGACATTTGCTGCCGACGGATTCTTCGAGGGATACGAACGGGTCATTTTTGCAGGCGTTTCCATGGGCGCCTATGCAGCCATTGCGTTCGCATCGCTGGTGCCAGGCGCGCATGTCGTGGCCATCAACCCGCAGACCACGCTCGACGAGGCTCTGGTGCCGTGGGAGACACGGTATGAAAACGGGCGCCGCCAGAACTGGGCCCTGCCACTGGGCGATGCTGCCGCGCTGACCGGGTCATTGGGTCGGGTCAATGTCTTCTATGACCCATACCACGCGCTTGACCAGAAACATGTCGACCGCCTGGGCGGCGAAAATATCCACATCTACAGGTGCCGCTACTCGCAACACAAGACAGCCGTTTTCCTGCGCAAGATAGGCGCGCATAAGACGGTGATGGAGCGCTGTATCTTTGATGAATTGACCGACGCTGAATTCTACAGGCTATACCGCGCCAGACGTAATTTGCCGTGGTTTCGCGGCTCGGTCTCCTCCTACTTTAAGGACAGTGGCAGAGAAGAAACCGCCAAGCGGTTCGATCTGCTTTTTCGTGCACGGCTGCGGACACGGGCGAAAGAGGCGGACAAGCAGACCGATGCCGGGCGGGACGGCACGGATACCGCCGAGATCGCGCATGTGGGCTCAAAAATAAGAGGCCAGCCCAAGCACGACACGAAGATCGTGGCCCCGACGGGCGGCGGACAGACCGCGCCTGCCGAAATCCCGCGCGCGGAGATGGGGTCGCGCCTTATCGTGACCACCATGAAGAACGAAGGCCCGTTCATGTTGGAATGGGTGGCCTACAACCGGGTAATCGGGTTTACCGATTTTCTGATCTATACAAATGATTGCGCCGACGGGACGGATCTGATCGCCGACCGTCTGCAGGCACTGGGATTGGCACAACATCGCGAGAACCGTTTCCGAGACGGCAAAAGCCCCCAACGGGCGGCACTGGCGCAGGCGCAGAATGAGGCGATATACACATCAGCCGACTGGCTGATGTGTGCGGACTGTGACGAATTTCTCAATATTCGCGCCGGACGTGGCAGGCTCGATGATCTCTTTGCGGCGGTCGGAGATGCCGATGCCATATCGGTGTGCTGGCGGCTCTTTGGCAACAGCGGGCACGTCGCCTTCGAGGACGCGCTGATCACGGAACGCTTCGACTGTTGTGCGGGGGAAGATGAATACAGCAACTTCCGCGCCCGGGGCATGAAAACGCTGGTGCGCAACAACGAGCTGTTCCGCAAACTGCGGGTGCATCGGCCTGCCTTCAATCTGGGGCGCGGTGACGTGAAATGGGTAGACGCGGGCGGATTGCCGATGCCGTCCTTCTACCTGGATGGCGGATGGAAAACCCACACCGGCTTTAGGCATGATCACGCCCGTCTTCACCACTACGCCGTGCGCTCGGTGGACAACTTTCTGGTCAAACGTGACCGGGGGCGCACCAATCATATCCATGACGATCAGGGCGAGGACTACTGGACCAACATGAACGTCAATTCGGAAAGAGACACGTCGATCCACAAGTATCTGGCGCCACTGCGCGAAGAACTTGCGATGCTGATGAGGGATCCCGAACTGGCGCGCCTGCACGCCGATGCCGTCATCTGGCACCGCGACAAGATCAGCGAACTCAAAGAGCGCGATACCTGGGCCGACTTCCGCGAAAAGATTGCCCGCATCAACGCCGCCACCCAAGCTGAGACGGGTTGAGCCGTGGCGGTGCAACAGGAAGGTCAGCCTTATGTGATCGTCCATGGCGGTGTGAACAAAACAGCCACGAGCTATGTGCAAGCGATACTGAAACGGAATGCCGGCAAGCTCAGAAAGCGTGGCGTGCACTACATTCACCATCGTCATACGCGAAAGGATTACACGTATCCGTGCCAGCTGAACGGATATGAGAAGTTGGGGCTGGACTATCGGCGAAAGTTTTCGGACGCGGCACTTGCTGACCAGGCGCGTGCATTCTTCGACACGGTGCCCGCCGGGCCGGGGGAGCGGATCATCCTATCGGACGAAAACATGTCCGGTCATTGCGGCCACTGTGTGCGCACCGGCGATGTCTACAACCTGCGCAACACATTGGTGCCGATCTTCGCATCGAACATACCGTTCCCCGTGAAAGAAGTGCATCTGGCAATTCGCGAATACGCGGATTTCTTCGCCTCGGCCTATGTCGAATTCCTGCGGTCTGCCAGCGGGCAGCATCTTGTGTCAGACCTTGAGATGAAGCGCGCCGTTCTCAGCCGCTTGCCGAGTTGGGTGGACCTCGTCGAACTGGTTCAAAAGTCCTTTCCCACCGCGGAAATCATATTGTGGCGACACGAAGACTTCGGCGCTCTTTCTCCGCGCATTATCAGAAATCTCTGCGGATCGGAGGTCGATGTGAGCGATTTTGCCTTACCCAAAAGGTCTAATGACCGACCCTCCGCTTCCCATCGCGCCATCGAGGTTTTGCTGAGTGAGGCATCCCGCATCGGCGGCGCGGCTGCCTTGGCAAAGCGGGCGGAGATTCAGGACACGTATCCGCGCGGCCCCGACTGGCCCCGATACGATCCCTGGTCTCCGCAAGAGCGTGATCATTTTCGCATGCTATACCGCAAAGATACGGATCTGCTGCGTGACATGAAAGATGTGACCTTGCTGGCGCCATCTGAATAGACGTTAGTCGGACGCTTGATGTCCGCCGAGCCGACGCGATGACAATCCAGGCACCGCCAGGCCGGTTCACCAAGGCGTAGTGCCTGATACAAGTTCGTCACTGCAGATCAGCAGAATTTGGTCGCCAATCGGTTAACTGCCATACTACAAGGGTAACGATTGGTCAGGAACGATTAGAAGAATGTACCTTTTGCTGAAGACCGTCAGTGTGATCGGCGCAACCCTCTGGATGGCTGGCATGTGGGCTATAGCGCTCATCCTTTGGGCTCTTGGCGTAGCGTACGAGCGACGCATGCGACTGCGCAACATGTTCAACCAAGTCGAGACAGCCGCGATGACCGCGCTTGTGCGCTGCCGCGCATATCGCTCCCAGAGAAAGCGATATGCCTGTCGGCCAGGCTCACCTCTTGCGGGGAACGATGGTGCCCCAAAAAGGAGCGCCCTGTGACGTTGGAAACTCTTTTTGAGAACGACCTCATCAGCCGGTCACCGGAACGATAATGCAACTGTGCCTCTTTTTCTTTCCCCGCGATCAGGTTCCATGTTGGGATGGCATCTGACATGGAAAGCACGCGCAAGTCATTTGCTGATGGCACGCACCGCATTGTCAGCCCGGCCCAGACACTTGAGACCGTAGGATCTCGTTTGGCCGCCATGGGCATTACGCGCGTGGCCAATGTCACGGGGCTTGATCGGATCGGCATTCCGGTCGTCAACGCCTATCGCCCAAATTCGCGCTCTTTGTCCGTTTCACAGGGTAAGGGTTTGAACCTTTCAGCGGCCAAGGCATCCGCGGTCATGGAGGCAATAGAAGGGTTTCATGCGGAAGAGATCGATCTGCCCCTGGTCGAAGGCAGTTACGACGACATGAGCACGCGCGGACGTGTCATTGACATTGAACGTCTGCCATTTTTGCACGGTACCGCGTTTCACGCGGATCGGTCGATCCTTTGGGCAGAAGGTCGCGACCTCATCTCGGGCGACCGCGTTTGGCTGCCATCGGAATTGGTACATACGGACTACACTCTGCCGAGGCGGCCTCACTCAGGATGCTTTGTTGCAAGTACAAACGGTCTGGCCTCTGGCAATCATCGTCTGGAGGCGATGGTGCACGGCATATGCGAGGTGATTGAACGGGATGCGCATACCCTTTGGCATATCCTGCCGTTTGGCGCTAAGACGGAAACCAAGTTGGACTTGGACAGCATAACCGATGCGGCGTGTCGGTCCCTGCTTGAGGCGCTGCAAAAGGCCGGCATGTCCGTGGGCGTTTGGAATATGACCGGGGACGTCGGGGTTGCGACGTTTCACTGTCTGATCACGGATATGCTTGTCGAGAACGGGCACTCCGGCAGCGGGGCGGGCACCCATCCCAGCAGCAAAATCGCTCTTCTACGGGCCTTGACCGAAGCGGTGCAGGTGCGGACCAACTATATCACCGGTGCCCGCGATGACCTACGGCATGATGAATACACAACAAAGGGCATTGCCGAAAAGAACCGATATGCACAGCGTCTGATGTCCGCGCCGTCGCCCAATCTGACCCCGTTCGAGGCCGTCCCTTCAAATGCGTTCGACACCTTGGAAGAAGATCTGGACTGGGTGCTGGAGCGCCTCATGGGAGTGGGTGTCACAGAGGTCATAGATGTGGATCTGACCAAGCCCGCCTTTGACATCCCGGTGCATAGAATTGTCATCCCCGGGCTGGAAGGTCCGCATGATCACGATGACTATTGCCCCGGAGAGCGTGCGCACAGAGTGTTGGAGCAGGCCGCTCGATGATCCATGTATTCACCGGCCCGACACTCCACGCAGCTGACGTCAGGGATGTGTTAAATGACGTTGAGGTGCGCCCCCCGGCGCGTGCAGGCGACATTTATGCGGCCTGCCAGGAGGGGGCGTCAGGAATTGGCCTCATCGATGGGTACTTTGACGGTGTCCCGTCGGTTTGGCACAAGGAAATCCTGTTTGCGATTGCGCGAGGCATTCCAGTCTTTGGCGCATCGAGTATGGGCGCGTTGCGGGCCGCCGAATTGCACAGTTTCGGGATGATAGGTGTCGGCGCGATTTTTGAGGCATTCCGCGATGGAACGCTCGAAGACGATGATGAGGTTGCGCTGCAGCATGGTCCTGCGGATCTGGGATATGTGGCGCTCTCGGTCCCGATGGTCAACATACGCACATCACTCGAACGCGCCGTGTCAGCGGGCGTGTTGGAGGGTGCCGATGCAAGCTGTCTAGTAAATGTCTCCAAGAAAATGCACTTTCCCGAACGGTCATGGGACAGCCTTGTCAAGCAAGCCAAGGAACAACATCCCGCGTTAAGCCTAGAGAAATTGCAAACATGGCTGCCGACCGGCGCTGTAGACCAAAAACGCCTGGATGCGCTCGACATGGTATCGACGATGGCGTATTTGCGCAAAGAAGCACCCTCCCCTCCCGCACAAAACTTTGAATTCCAACACACCGCAATGTGGGAAACGCTGACACGGTCGATTGAGCAGACCGGCCCAAGCCGTGAGGTGTTGCTCGTGCTTGATCAACTGCACTTGGATCCGAACTTCTATGCTGACCTGCGCCGCCGCGCGGCAAGCAGTCTACTGTCTGAACAGAGTTTGGACGTGGCGCAGGCAGATGTAGGCCGCGCAATGACCAGGTTTCGCGCAGAAAACCGACTATACACCGGACAGGCTCTGGAAAGCTGGCTGGCCGCCAATGATCTGGACGTATCCGCGCTTCAGGACCAGATTGCGGATGAGCTGCGCCTGACGGCAACCATTGCCGCCCATCGTGATGCCTTTCGCCGCGCAATGATCGAGACGCTGAAAGCGGACGGAAGCTACGCAAAGCTATTGGCCGAAGCAAAGCGGAGGGCGGTATCTCTTGATCGCGCTGGCCTCTCCCACCCCGAGCCGAGCGATCTGGATATAAACCCCGGCATGCTTTTGATCTGGTACTTTGAACAGGTCCGCGATCAAGCGGTGCCGGACGATCTCGCGGCATTCATTAAGCAAAACGACTTTGCAGATCGCTCCGAATTCGAACAAATGATGGCCCGGGCATATGTCCTTTGGCAAAATGAAGCACGGCGAGATGATGAACCCGATGCTCCGGCGCAACCGCCCTCAATGGAAAGGTAGAACGCGTGCGATACGTTGAAACTGAACATTCCGGTGGCACGCGTTTTCGACTGTTTCCGCAGTTGCCATCACTGGACCAGAAACAAGAGCCCGAAACAGTCTGGGTTTCTTCACCTGCGGGGTCGCTGTTGCCCGGTCCTGCAGATGACCGCATGTATGTCATCGATCCTGTGGGTAAGGAACGCGCCTACGGCTACTACCCGACACCCAGCGGCGCGACGTTTCACTACCGCCCGCCCTGGGATGGACCGGTTCTGCCCGAAGCCCACCCGGACCCGGAGGGCCATTTCGACCATCTGGAAATTGGCACCTATGCCTTCGAGCAGGCCCATGCATTCGGCGCTATCCGCTTCACGATGGATATCTGGGAGCACTATTTCGAGCGGCGGTTGGAGTGGCATTTTCAGGACCACTACGAGCGCCTTGAGATCCTGTTTCTGCGCGGGTTGGACAATGCTTTCGCCGGGTTCGGCTCCATCGAGATTGGCTCCTACACCCTTAAAACCGGAGAGCTGGTGGAATTCGGCCTCAGCTTCGATATCCTGTCGCATGAGCTGGGACATCTCATCATCTACAACGAGATCGGGCTTCCCGGCAAAGTCGAGGTGAACGGGGAGTACTTCGGATTTCACGAATCTGCCGCTGACATGGTTGCGCTGATCTCCCTGCTCCATTTCGACAGCGCTGTGGTCGGCCTGCTCGAATCGACAAGCGGAAATCTGTATTCTTTCAACAGGCTAAGTCGTTTTGGTGAGGTGTCGAACAGCAGCCAGTTACGATCCGCCTCCAACGACCGAACCCTTTATGAGTTTGCCGATGGCTGGGCCTATGAACACGATCTGTCGCAAGTGCTGACTGGGGCGCTCTTTGACATCTGGATTGATGTTTTCCACGAAAACCTTCTACGAGGCGACCTGATCTCGGAAGAGCTGGAGGACTTGTCCGACCGTCTCGAAGGCGATCCAGACTATCACAAGATTATCCAGCCGCTCTTTGACGAGGCATACGCGCGAAATCCGAAATACTTTGCAGATGCGTTGGTCGAGTCGCGAGACTACATGGGGTTCGCCATGGCAAGTGTCTGGGACCGCCTCACAATCGAAACACTGGATTTTGCGGATGTCTACGAGACCTTTCTGGAGGTCGATGATGCGATGACGGGCGGGCAGTACCACCGCATTATCGCCCTGAATATGGAGCGTCGCGGCATCGGGGTCATCAGCGCAGGCCCGCGCCTCGCGCCCCCTGATGAATCAAGTCACGCATTTTCCAGTCGCACAGATGTTCCCGATGACATCCCGCATCGCTGCGGAGGGCGCTTACCCTTTAGAATGCTGCGTGAAATTGCACAGGTACGGTAGGATCGCCTTAAAGAAAATGCTGACATCCGGCAGGCCCATGTGCCATAAGCACACAGAGGTGCGGCCAAAGAAATTGGCCGCTGGTGCTGTAGGAGGGAACAGACGTGGGTGATAGATTAATCAATTTTTCGAAAATTTTTCTGTTTGGCAGAGAATTGGATGACTTTAAATACAATTCGGTTCCGGCGCCGCAAAAGGGTGCGGGCGGAACGGATGGGCAGACCGGAGAAGAGACGAAAACACCTATACAAGAAGACAGAAACGGCTTTTTGGACGCACAATTGGCAGGCGACAATGCGCGGTTTGCCAGGATCTTCGGGTTCAGCTTCGAAGGTCACTACTATGACCTGGCGCGACCTCAGATTTTTCTTGTTCACGGCGGTGGCGCCCCAGCGGAAGATGCCAATGCTGTCGCAAATCGCGGCCGTGGCAGCGTTGATCAGGCCGGTCTTGCACAGCGCAATATCCTGTTTGCTGATGATGTCCGGGCCTGGGCTTATGAAAAGTCCGACTTTTCCATTCGTTTGGATCCCGAGATTGGCCCGTTGGATCAGATTTTGCTGGACGCGGAACTCAGCCAAGGCGGTGCGGTTCATAGCGGCGGCAAGGCGTATAGCGGCGGTAAGGCCTATAGCGGTGGCAAGGCCTATAGCGGCGGTAAAGCCTACAGTGGTGGCAAGGCATTTGGTGGCAGCGACTAAGAGCTGCCCCAGCCCTATCTAAAATGACTACCCGGCCTGCCTGGTTTCATATCGCATGTGAATTTTTGTATCGTCCTCAGATACTTGGCGAAAGCCTAACCTGCGATATAAAGTATGGGCCGGGTTGCCATGAACGAATGACAAGCAGACATTCTTGTCTTGATCTGCGGCCTCCGAGATGATGGCCTTGACCAAGGCTGTGCCGATCCCCTGACCACGCACGTCTTTGATCAGGTAAAGCTGATCAATACACACGTCGTGGTCAGTTTCGGATACCTGGAACCAGCCGACATCCCGACCGTCCAACGTTACAAATTTGATCTCATCCGGGATGAAATAGCTGCGAAACGCCATTTCCATTTCATCTGCGTTCCATGCGTCCAGCGCCATCAGCAAGGGCTTCATTGAGTTCATATAGAGACGCCGGGCAAAACCGAAATCATCCGCTCGAGCGGCTCGCAGCTCGAATTCCGGAGGCTCAACACCTGATATCGATGCCGGGTTGCTCGACGTACTCACTCCAGACCTGCTTTCTTCAACCCTTCGATCAATCGATCCCGAGGCCCAGGATTGCGGTCAGGAGGTACATTTTCCCAATGCGCGAGCGTGAATTCCGGATGTGTCTTGAGGATTTGCGCCGCATGCCCTTTGGCCACATCCATGCGCCCAAGCAGGGCGTTGCTGGCCGTTAACATGCGATACGCATCGGTCTTGTCCCGCATCTGGGTCAATGTTCGTATCGCTTCTTCGTAGTCACTCATATCAAAATAGGCTTCGCCGAGATGCCACAAGTACCAATCCGGATAAAAGGGATTGAGCTGCATGGCGCGTTTGATCAATTCGACGGCACGCTCCGGCTCTCCGTAAACACCTGCAGAATGGCCCATTTCGGCCAGAATATCAGCATCGTTCGGGTTGAATTGGATGGCACGTTCGTAAGCTGCCAATGACTCGTCATGGCGGCGTTTGTAAAGGCAAGCGTTGCCAAGCGCTGCATGGCCACGCGCATCGTCAGGGTCCAGGCGCAAGGCCATCTCCGCATTTGAGATGGCATCCTCCAGAGCACCGTCGGGATGGTCAACCCAGTTGAACCTCCAGGCGTCATTCGACGTGCGTGAGATGCTGGTGTAGGAGGCCGCATAGTCGGGATCAATGGCAGAGGCTTGCTCGAACAGCCGACGCGCGTGCAGGTTAAGCTCTCGCCGGGGCTGCGTGTACAGATCGCGACCGCGCAGAATGAGTCCGTACGCCTGCAGGTCTGACGGCGCCTTCCGCTGCTGTCTCTGCCGCTCGGCCTTGTCGATCTTTACCGACAAGCAGGATGCGATGATCGCGGTGATTTCATCCTGAAAAGTAAAGACATCCTCGATGTTGCCATTGAAGGTCTCGGCCCAGACCGAACGGCCCGAGTCCGCCTCGAGAAGTTGAATTTGAACGCGCAACTGGTTGTGGGAACGTTGAAAACCCCCGGTCGCCAGGTACCTGACACCCAGCAACCGGCCAATATCACCGATTGGCATGTGCCGCCCTGCAAAAAGGTTCGACGACTGCTGTGCGATCACATGCAAAGCCTTGAACCGCGTCAAGTTGGAAATGATATCTCCGGTTACCCCGTTGCAAAGATGCGCGTTTTGAGGCTGTCCAGACAGATTTTCAAGCGGCAGCACGGCAACCGAATTGTCCGGTAGGTCCTGCAGTGTCGCAATCCGCTCGATGATCGTCGGCGCTTCGGCGGGTGCGCGCATCAAAAGTGCCTCGGGCTCGATCTCAAAGACTTCGATCTCGTCGTCAATGTTTTTCAGATCAGGCGTGCCAAGCGATTTCAAAGGCAGTTTGATTTGATCACGTGCGACGCGCGAAACGGCTTCTGACACGCAGATACCACCGGGTTTTGCCAGGCTCTGAAGCCGCGCAGCCACGTTGATCGCATGACCGTGCATGCCGAAATGCCCTTCTCGCACCTCGCCCATATTGATACCGATACGGAAAGAGATCGGATCGGATTTGGAGTTCCAAACGGCATCATTCAGAAATTCCTGCTGCATGGCGACCGCAAACTGCACACTGTTCGACACGCTGTCAAACAACGCGAGCACGCCGTCTCCGGCGATGTTTTTGATTGTTCCACCGTAGTCGATTGCCAACTGTCGGATCAGGTCGATGGCTCGTGATACGCGTACCGAGGTCTCTTCCTCGTCGCGGCTCATCAGTCTTGAGAAGCCATAGATATCCGCGACAAGAACCGTGGTAAGACCGTAATGTGTGACTTGAGAAGGTTCCATCCAACACCCACTCCCACTTTGGTGCCAGAAATGGCGAGGTGTGGGCCGACCGCAGTTTGATAACCCTCTTTTGATAGCAGTTACTATAGCAAATTAGAAGAAACGATCATTTGGGCATCCGTTGAGTTGCCTGTTTCCAGAGAGCTGGGTAACCGCGCCAGGGCGCGAGGCTGACGGTCTCACCGCCTGACAAAGCAGCAGCAGCAAGCGGGCCATGGGCGCCAGAACGCCAACGGCGCTCCTGCAAACGATCATCTGTTTCCACCCCTGTGCCATGCCTTCTGGATGATCGCGGTGTCGTCCAGATTTCTCAGGACATCCGCTTCGTCGAAGACAAACTTCCTGAGATATGCTGCCGTGCGATCACAGCCCAGTTCATGGAGAACCAGGTCGTTGCGCGTTTCGAGCTGACGTTACTTGAAGGCGCCGCATGATCAATGTCACGCCCGCGCACCAAAATACCCTCAGCCAATTGATGCAACAGTCCCATCTAGAAAGATAAGGACATCGACCGGGGGCCGACGCACAGCCTTTGACTCTTCATGGATCATGGAGGAAACCTGCCAGAACCGCACAGGTTGTGTTGAAAGGTTCTGGCACTTCTAAGTCATTGATCCAGAGCAGATAGAAAGACCCCACCGTCAGCACAGATTAGTTTCAGGCCACATAGCCAATAGATAACGTTTGCGGCGTGGGCGATGGCTGAGAGGAAGACTTTTGGGCATCGGTCGTATCGGGTTGCCACGCGCCTCCAGTCTTTGAGCCTGGCGAACATGATCTCGATCCAGTATCGGCGCTTGTCGTATCGGATTGTCGTATTGCCTTGCTTTCGACCCGGTATGCAGGGGCGTATTCCTTTGCCTTTCAACGCTTCTCTGAATCAATCCGCGTCATAGCCAAGATCCCCGAGCAACCAATCAACCTTCGGCAAACTGCTCAGCAGCGTCCGTGCGCCGATCTAATCACTCACTTGTCCAGCGGTGACGAACAGGTTGAGCGGACGCCCTCGGCTGTCGCAGATCGCATGCAGTTTCGTGCTCATACCGCCCATTGTACGGCCAATCAGGCGTCCACATCCCCCTTTTTCACCGCAAGGCTGGACGCCATGCAATAGGCTTTGAGATATGTTGCGTCGATCATGACCGTCTTCTGTCCACCGTGATTGGCCGCCAGTCCGATGAGCATCCGCGCAAAGATGCCCTTGTCGCTCCATCGCTTCCAACGGTTGTGCGTTGTGGTAAAGCTGTCAATGCCGGTGGGCGAGGGTAACCCTGTACATTTTCGACTGGCAATGGGTCTGCTTGCGTTATGCTGCGTGATCCAGTCCAAAACACTTATCGTGGACATAATGCTGGGCATTCATGTCGCGAAGTGACCAAGTCGAAGGAGCGCGTCAATCAGACTTCGGCCCATTCCCGGCATTGGACACCCAGCCTGGCTGCTGCAGTCGCAGCCCGCAAACCAGCCATTCACTGCAACGGCAAAATTTGGGGGCTGGTGAACTAACGGATCGCGGACGAAAGTGTGCCTTCGCTGCGGCTGCACCAATGGCCGCTTTTTAAAAAACGGCGGGGCGACACGATATGCCGTCCCACCTAGTTCGATGATGATTGCCAGACTTACAGGTCTTCGACCGCAGTACTGCGGATATCTTTCCACTGGTTTTCGGCCTTGGAGATCGTGGCAGTACGGTCTTTGTTGAATTCGTCAAAGATGGCGCGGTTCAGGAAGACATAAAGGGCACCGTCGATAACAGCGTGGTACTCTGGGTCGCCGTCGAACTTCTTTCCAACCGACACGCCGAAGGTGCAGTAGCCGCCGTTCTGCGGCAGATATGCAGCCGGATCAGCTTCGAAAGTCTTCATGTTGTTCTCGCTGGAGAAGTAATAGGCAACGCCGTCATGCACTGCTGTGTAAGCAGCGGAGCCCTCGACAGGGTTCGCAGTTGCGATGAACTCAACCGGGTCCACGCCATGCAGGCCCAGAGGCGCACCGGCAGCGGTAATTCCACGCGACACGTTGTATTCGTCTGCTGCCATACCGTCTTGTTCAGTGACCTGGATAACAGACTCTCAGCCTAGGATAAAAACTGCAGTCGCATCCCGCATTGAGGACCTTCATGGCTGCAATAATTTGCAACCAGTCCTGCATAGTGTCGCAGGCTAATTGGTTCCTACGATTCCAAAGCTTCAAGTATGGCGCGCGATTGACGGCACTCGGCCAGACCAGGCCGGGTTACGAAATATAGAGACGCCGTGGTGCCGCTCAGGCAAACGGCGCGCTCTGTAAGAGCTCCATGTCGTGTTTTGGCGGCAAGCAGCAGCGCATCAAGTTCGTTGGCCCAGATCAGTTCGACATCATCCGTCGCTCGCATCTCCCGGACATAGGGCTCAAGCTCCTTTGAATGCCGGGGCCATCCGTTTGGCAGACGGTCAGCGACAAGGGGATCTACACCTATGCTCAACTTGCGACCGTTGAGCGCAGGGGCAACTGCTTCGGTCGCCTCTGTCAAAACGTCGAAGGCGCGCGAAATCTCCGGGAGATAGTCCGCACCCTCACGGGTCAACAACAACCCCTGTGGCAACCGTCGGAAGAGCGAAATGCCGAGAGACATCTCTAACCGCTTGACTTGCTGGCTGACGGCACCGGCCGTCACCCCAAGCTCGGCGGCTGCTGCCTTGAAGCTCAAGTGTCGCGCGGCCGCTTCAAACGCCTTGAGGCCGTTCAGGGAAGGAATTCGATAAGTCATATGGCCTTCTAACACGGGCGCCCGACACAAGAGACCGAGATTTTCTAAGCCTCGCGCTCAATTTCTATCGTTTGAATAATGTAGGACCATCCACGTAAATCCTCTCAACAGACAGAAAGAGGACCTCATGACGATCAGATACAATCCCTCGACCGGATGGCCGCAACTTGGCCGCCCCTTCCATCATGGCGTGGTCGAACCAAAGGGCCGCGTTCTCCATATGACGGGGCAAGTCGCCTGGGACAATGGCGGGAACGTCATCGGCAAAGGCGACTGTGAAGCACAGGCCCGGCAATGCTTCGATAATGTCGAAAACATCCTGAAGGCCGTCGGCGGGCGCTTGGACGACATCGTTTCCTTGACCGTCTTCTACCTTGATCCGGCAGACATGCCTGCAATCCAGAAAGTCAGGGCCGAACGCCTCCAACTGGCGCATGGCCCCGTCAGCATTCTCATCCAGGCCGCCGGGCTGATCACACCTGACCTTCTGGTCGAGGTCGCGCCCATTGCCGTGATCCCCGACGCCCGCTTTCACGAACCAAGATACTGAGGTTAGACTGCTATGAACAAACATGACGGTTTCAAAGCCATTCGCAGCTTGGACTATGTGATCCTTCTTTGCGATGACCTCGCGAAGATGAAAGCGTTCTACCAGCGGCTGTTCGAGTTCCAAGTCGAAGAGGATTTTCCGGAACGGAAGGTCTTCTTTCGGGTCGGCACCCTGTTTCTTGGTCTAAGGAAACGCGGCCGCCCTTACGACGGACCAAGCATGCCTACGCCATCCGCATCCATTCAGATCAGCTTCCGTGTGCCGCCAGCCGACGTTGATCTCGCTTATGACAGGCTGACCGAAGACAGGATTGACGTCATCGAGCCTCCGACAAACCAGGACTGGCCCCACAGGACACTGTTTTTTCACGACCCAGAGCACAACATCATTGAAATCTTCGCCGACATTCACCCGCGTGAGACATTGGCCGAACCTTCCGGCGCTCATCAGGTTGTCGACTGAAGTCGGTTGGCTGTGACTGTGGTCCACATTCGCAGGCGATCCCTTCTTCCGTGAAGTCAAAGGACGCGATCAACATCGGCGTCTGCAAACCCGAACGCTTTCATCAATCGTCGATGCTCAGTCCCGCCGATGAACGTATTCAGAACGTGATTAACGCGAAATCTGAGATCAGTCGCAGCCCGTGCAAAAGCGAAGCATCCAAAAGCCGGAGCCCTTTCCCGGAGCGGGACGTTCACGACGGCTAGGCCAGGAGCAGCGCTCGTTTGGAGGAAGCCTTTATGCGCTCGAGCGACACTGGCAAAGGCGCTGACCGTTCCGTCTTGCACCGCCTGCGCCGCGTGTGCATAGGTTTCAAACACGCGGAACTGGCCAGGCGCCACGCCGAGTTCAAGGGCGGTCACATGCTGTACCTGATCCCGTATCACCGCAAGTTTCAGATCCCTTGCTGTGGCAAGGCAGCGGTACCCGGCTATGAGCTCTGCATCCGCTGCCCGGACCAGCAAACCGTCAGGCAAAGCCCAGATCGGCCTGCTGAACAAAGCAACGCGCCGCCGTTCGGGAGACGCGAAAAGACCTGTGGTCATTTGCCAATCATCGCGCGCGAGACCGGGCAGAAGCTGGGCGAATTCGGTTTCAACAAACTCAACGTCATTGATGCCCAGTTGACGAAGGACAAATCGCGCCAGTTCGACATCGCATCCGGTAACGGCTTCTGCGTCATCAACGTAGTTAAAGGGCGGCTCGATGAGATATGCGACCCTCACTCCACGATCACCACTTGACCGTTGATCGCCCCCTCAACGCATTTGGCAAACGCCCGTTCGACCCGCTCCGACGGCACCCGCTCGTGACCCGGAAACAAAGCGCCATAACGACGTTCGGACACATCGAGCAGCCCCGGGCTCACCATGTTGGTCCGCAGCCCAGGGGGCACCTCGATCGCGGCGCCTTTTACGAAACCAGCCAGCGCACCGTTTGCCAGTGCAGCGTCGGTGCCAGCGACAACCGGGTCGCGGTCCAGCACGCCGCTGGTCAACGTGAAAGAGCCTTTACCCGCGAGCCGCTTCAACCCTGCCAGAACAAGGTTGATTTGCCCCATCACTTTGTTCTCAAGCCCCATTTTCAGTGACGCGTCCGTCTGCTCCGCAAGCGGGGCGAAATGAACGTGGCCAGCGGCTGAGACGAGAGCATCAAAGGCTCCGACTTTACCATACATGGTCTCGATTACGCTGCGGTCAGAGATATCGGCGCGCACGTCCCCTGTCTTTCGTCCAATACAAACGACGTCATGGCGCTGTGAAAGCTCGGCAAAGGCGGCCTGCCCGACATCGCCCGAGGCGCCAACAAAAATGATTTTCACCACAGATACTCCTCATAGATTTCGAGCTTTCTCGCAAGAATTTCGTCACACCGATCCAGATCATCGCGGCGCTTGGCCAAAAGCCGGGAGTGATCAAGCAGAATGTCCTTGCGATCCGGGATTGTCTCATCCCCCTGCGCATAGAGCGCCGCAAACCGCTGCATCACCTTCATCGGCATACCGGTTTCGCGAAGCCAGAAGAGCAGTGTCAGCCAATCGACATTCTCAGGAGAAAACCGCCGCTGCCCGTCCGAGCCGCGCATGACATTGGGGACGAGCCCCTCTGCCTCGTAGTACCGGATCGTATCAACGTTGAGCCCCGATCGGGCCGCAGCCTCAGAGATGCGCATGACAATAGACCTCCTGTAAACTGGCAGATACCGGCCTTGAGTAACTCTAGGTCAAGAAGAAATCCGATAAAAAGGTGTGGCCCAAACCGGACCCTCTGCACAGCATCGTGATGCCGTGGATCGCAACCCGCAATGCCGTCATTCGCTTTAAGTGCAAAGTCGGGATGGCCCAACTCAAGCTGGGCGGAGATAATGTTGAAAAAGTCTGTTGATTGGTCGGTTCGGCCCTGATTCACTCGTTTTGAGAGTGGAGGGTCAGGCGATGATGGGACCAAGGCATGTGGCGCAAGGTGCGCTGTTTTATGAGTTCTCGATTGAAGAGTTTGTGCCTGGCGATCATCCGTTACGCGGCATTGATCGGTTCCTCGACCTTTCGGATGTTCGTCCTCTTCTGGCACCGTCTTATAGCTCGCATGGTCGTCCTTCGATTGACCCCGAGCTGATGATCCGGATGCTGTTGTTGGGCTACTGCCAAGGCATTCGATCCGAGCGCCGCCTCTGCGAGGAGGTCCACGTCAATCTGGCGTACAGGTGGTTTTGCAGGCTCGACCTGACTGACCCGGTGCCGGACCATTCGACCTTTTCGAAGAACCGGCCCTCTCGGCGATGCAAGCATCGCCTGCCGGGCAATACATGGGCGCTTCCGGGAGAGCGGTTTGTTCCGACACCTTTTCGAGATAGTTTTGAAGCGTTGCATCGATGAGGGCCTCGTCGGTGGCGAGAGCTTTGGCGTCGATGCCAGCCTCATCCCTGCCAATGCGAACCAGACCCGTGGCATTGATAGTAGACACGCAGCGATTGTCTCCTCTTATGGGCCGCACTGCAGCATCTACGAGCTTGGCTGAAGGTCCGGTGGGCCGTCCTTGATGTGCCCTGGGTGCCACGCGACTGCAGATGCTGTGCCATCTCGGAGGTTGGCAGGGGCCCAGACCAGACCCAACCACGATCGCTCGTGATCCATGTTCGGTGGTTCTAGAGACGCGGCTGGACGCTTGACCAAGGTCCGAGGCGTCGATGGACGGAACTATGAACTCTCCGGGCCGCGAGGCACGTGGGACCCTTGGCGAAGAAGACGGCACCGCAGGATGGCCAAGTTTCATTCCCCGGCAGCGTCGCGCCAGGTCGCTGCCTCGCTTAACAGTCCCGTCGAATTAAAGACCGTGATGGTGTTGCCGTTTGCATCGAGTGCGATGAGCCCACCTTCGCCCGCAATGCCTCCAAGCGTCTCCAAAACCGCACCGCGCGCGGCCTCCTCGACTGATTGTCCGCCCCACCGCATCCGCGCGGCAACCTCGTGCGCCAGAGCGGTCTTGAGGAAGCTTTCACCGTGGCCGGTGGAGGCGACGGCGACAAGGCCGTTTTCCGCATAGAGGCCGGCGCCGGGAACCGGTGTGTCGCCGATGCGGCCAGCCATCTTGTCCTCGAAACCTCCGGTAGACCCCGCCGCCGCGAGATCGCCGCATCGGTCCAGGGCCACGGCCCCGACGGTGCCCTTCTGTTCGAAATCGGCTTTCGGCGTGACGGACGGGAAGTAGTCGGGGTCGACCGTTTCCGCGCCGAGCGCGGCGAGCGTGTCGTCGGCGCTAGTCCCGGACAACAGAACGTGGGGCGTCCAGCTCATAACGAGCTTCGCCCCGCGAATGGGGTTCTTCATTCGCCGGACGCCCGCAACCGCGCCCACGTTAAGGTCGCGGCCGTCCATGATGGCGGCGTCGAGTTCGACGAACCCTTCCCGGTTCACAATCGCGCCACGGCCAGCGTTGAAGATCCCCGCATCTTCCATGAGGACAACCGCTTCCTCGACAACCGAAAGGGCGGGCGCGCCTCGGCGCAGCCAGCCTCCGGCGCTTTGCGCGATCTCGCGAAGAAGACGGGTCCTGCTCGGGTCGTCGTCCATACCCCAATAGGCACCGGCGTGGACAATGAGGGCGAAACGCTCGCTGTCGTCGCATGCGAGCTTCGGATTCGCCATCCGTGCTTCCATCCATGCCATGTCGGCACGCGCAGATTGAGAAAGCGACAGAAACACCGCGCAACAGAGAAAGCCGAACAGAACGACCGGACTGAGCCCTTCGTTTAGGGTCGTGGTGACGGAGTATCCTCGCTCCGGTCCGTGATCATTGGTGCGTACCATGTTCATCCTTTGGGCGGGAGACATATTTTAGCGGTCAAACCTATCCAGATCGCCAAGAACTGGCGACGAGGATGGAACCCTTTCGGAGGGCTCGCAAAGCAACCATCCCGTCTGGTCTATACATGCAAAGGTCGAATTGACTCCAGGGGCCTTCGCCGCGCGATGCATCAAGGTAGTGCTTGGTGGATCAATCCAACCGTCGAGGACTGTTTGCAAAGGTCATAAAGTCGCGCATTTTGTTGGTTCAAGTGGCTGCGGATATTGCACGCGCGGCGAAAGGCAGGAATGCAGGCTGCTAGCGTAGCATCTTGACCCACTGGCCAACGGCAGGAACGGGCCGCTCCGTTGCAGAGCGCGCCGCACCGATTGAACCTGCTGCCGCCGATCCAAGGACCGCGGTGAGCCCATTTGGACCGATGCTGCGCCTGTTGGGATATCCGCATCGGCAGAAACCCCAGCAAATCTGCGACGGGAACCGCTCCGATGCTCGTTTAAAGTCCGTATCGTCTCTGAAAGGAAACCCCGTGCCACCGAGCCTGCACGTTCCCAGAACAGTACTTGCGTCTCACCAAACGCCTAGTCATGCGAGATCTGTGCAAAAGCAAAGATGTATGTTCCGAACTGAAGTCTTTTTTGCACGCGAATGATGCACGCCATAAGCTTTTGAAAGTTTCGGGGTGCACCAAGCGTGCATAAATCACAAGTTACGCACGCGCATCGCTGAAGAGTGGCAAACCAGCCCTCAACGGCTGCCACCGCGCAGTAAAAGATATCGCCCACAGAGATCCTGTATCGCCGATTAAGGGCTCCTGGAGATTATGTTGTATTGAAGCATCCTCGCCCAAAGAATGATTACTCTTTATCAGATTCCGGTAATTTTGAAATCATCATCTTCAATGGAAGGTACTTCTTTCTCCCAATGTCCATCCTAATTCTGTACTGTGACGCCGCCTTAAAAAGCTTCACCCGAGATGCACGATCTTTTGGAACTTGCCCATTTTTTATATCATCGCCCGTTCGAAGTTTCTGGGCATATCGAGTTCTCTCATCGAAGGCCTCCATAGCCTCTAGGTTATATTTTTCTGAATCATCAACTTGACCAAATAATTTAATACCAAATTTGCTCGTCGTTGTGGTCGCGTTATCGCGTCTCATTGCGTCAAGCAGCTTCTCGTATGTTGTAATTTCTTCTTGAAATATTTGATCTAGCTCTTCTCCATTTTCATAGTTCTCCATGCGATCTATTATTTCTTGAAGAGCTCCGCGATGCTTCAATGCTGCAGAATATACAAACTCCGGAGAAACTATTTGCAGAAATGAGAATGCCGTTCTGTATTCACCTATTCTATCGTTTTGCGTGTTTCCCCGTGTATCAGCTATATGAGCCGATATTGACTCAGCCGCTGAAATGTAGTCGCGGTATATCTTGCGCCTCTCTCTAAGTGCCTCTGACTCACGTTCAATAGTTCTTTGCCATCTATAGAATGCAAGTCCGCCCAATAGGGCGATCAAAGCGGCTACTACCGGGGACCAGTTCATCGCGTTCCTATACTCAAGTCTATAACAAGAGCGATCATTTATCATAGTGCTAGATGCAGATCACCCCCTTTAGCTTGACATACCCTGCTCTGCAGTCCCCCAAGTTTGGTTGAGTGAGCAAAAATCCCGACTTCTGAACGCTCTGCTCCAGCCAATGTTTTCAAATGTTTGCCTCGTGCGCAAGCAGTGTGCACAACTCTCCACCGGAAGCGGACATTGGACCACCGGCGCTTCATCCCGCGATCCGTTAGTTCGTCATGGCTCAGCATTTGCAGTTGCAGCGAATGTCTCATCTGACGGGCCACACCGCGGTATCGTGAAGGTAGGTCGAAGGGCCGCAAAGGGCCGTAACTTGCGTGGGCGTCTACTCGAATACCTCGAAGAGACGCAGCCACATCCGCTGCATCCCGCTTGCCCGCTTGAGCGGGCACAGCTCCGGGCGTGGATAGAATTCGGATCGGCGATGCTGCACGACATCGCGGGATTCTACAACGAGCTCGATACGGCGGCTTTTGATGTAAAGACTGCGTCGCTCTCGGCCAAGGCCGACCGGCTGGAGGGCGAACTCCGGCAGGGACCTTATTTTGCAGGCGAGACCTTCAGCCTCGTCGATGCCGTATTCGGGCCGGTCTTTCGGTATTTTGACACGTTCGATGAAATCGGTGAATTCGGCATCCTCGCGGAGCGCCCGAAGCTCGCGGCGTGGCGAGCGGCTCTGGCGGCGCGTCCCTCGGTGGCGGCGGCTGTTGGTGCTGACTATCCGGAACGGCTCATGGCATTCCTGTCTCGGCGCAAGAGCCACCTCGCCCGGAAGATCGCTGCGGGGACCGACGAACCGTCAGGCAAGGCCACCGGACGGTCTTTGGAGGCGTGCTCGCACAGACCGATCATGCACCCGGCCTGATGTACTGTGGTTGATCACAAAGAGAAACGGACATGCATAACTCTACATGGACACCGCCAAGCTTCACGGATCGTTATTCTGGAAGCTGCTTTTTTTGATTGAACCTGTCATAAGAGCAGGCCATCGGCCGCGCAGTCGATGGCATTTTCTGCTCTCACTTTTCCGTGCACTCCGGCGTGGATCTTTGCCAGCGACATGCAGGTTGCGTAGTAAGGTCGCACGTAGATTACGAGTTTCAGGTCGCGTAGTATGATTTTGATCGTGGATGGATGGCGTATCGATGTGCCCGCCCGGAGCGCGGAGCGCCGCGATCAGAGCGTGCGGCTCTCGCCGCGCGCGATACGGTTCCTGAAGGTCTTTGCTGAGGCACCCGGAGATACCATCCCGCGCGAAACGCTCTTGGACCGGGTCTGGCCCGATGTCACGGTCAGCGATGAAAGCCTGACGCAGGTGGTGGCGGAACTGCGGCGCAAGCTCGCAAGCAAGGATCTGATCGCCACGATCCCACGTGGCGGCTACCGGCTCACCGTGCCGATCTTGCGCGATCTTGCCAATGGACCGGGGCCGACCCATGGCCCGGACGGCTCTCTTCCGATCGATGCCTACGCGCTGTTTCTTGAGGCGCGCTCTTGTCTCGCGCGCGGCGATGAAGGCGCGCTGCGTACCTTTACCGCACTGGCAGCCGAGGCCGTCGCACGGGCCCCTGGGGATGCGGAGATCAGAGCATTTTACGCAACAGCGTTGCTCAAACAGCATATCTATTGGTCCGAGGGGGCCACTTTGTTGGACGCGGCGCTAACTGAAGCGGAAAAAGCCGTCACAGTGAACCCAGACAATGCCGAGACGTTGCTCGCGGATGGTGCTGCGCGCATCGAGGCCGGCATGAAAGACGCCGGTCTTCGTGCGATCGCCAGGGCGCTGTCGCTGGCGCGAAGCGATGCCGGATTGCATCTGGAGGCCGCCATGCGGGTGATGGCTGCCGGTGACCGGCGGAGCGCAGCGGCATTGGCGCTCCGCGCGGCCGAACTGGCGCCAACCGGGTTCCGCGGTGACCAGCTGGCCGCCCGCTATCTGGAACGGGATGAACCTGACCGTGCCCGCGTTCATGCGGAGCGTGCATTGCGCAAGGTGCGTACCGAGCTGGAGATCGACCCCAACGCGCTGCGCGCGCTTTATGCACTCGGTCCGCTTCTGGCACAGCTTGGTGATGCGCATGCAGCGCGCGCAGCGCTTGAGGCGGTGCCGCATCACAACAGCCCGCTGGAATACTACCGCGCGGTCGGATTCTCCCGTATCGGTGATGTCACTGCGGCACTGGAGCGGATCACCTTCCTGTCGTCGCACGGCTGGCGCGGCTATTTCAGCATCAACGCCGACGAAGGCTTCCGCGCGGCCCAGACGGATGCCCGTTTCAGGCGTCTTCACGCCGAGCTCCTATCCGCCTGACGCGGTTTTCAGAACTGTTTCACAAGACGTTCAGGATCGCCCGGCTGACGCGGTGTAGACCGCTTCATGCACCGCCCCTTGCCAAGGCCGGTGGTGTGCCAAGTAGCATTCAACAAAAGGATTTGAGATGCCATTAGCCATCAACAGCGCCGCCCCCGATTTTAAGGCGCATAGCACGCACGGTATGATCTGGTTTCACAACTGGATAGGGGACGCCTGGTGCGTTCTCTTCTCGCACCCCAAGGATTTCACCCCGGTCTGCACGACGGAAATGGGTGTGATGGCGCGGATGAAGCCCGAGTTCGAGCGACGGGGGGTGAAGATCATCGGGTTGTCCCTCGACAAGGTCGAAGATCATAACCGCTGGTCCGAGGACATACGCACTGCCACGGGGCACGCGCTCAATTACCCCTTGATCGGCGATGTCGACCTGCGGGTGGCCAAGCTCTATGACATGTTGCCTGCGGATGCGGATGACACCGAAGCGCGCACCGCCATGGACAACGCAACGGCGCGGACGCTGTTCGTCATTGGGCCGGACAAGAAGATCAAGCTCACGCTGTCCTATCCGATGACGACGGGCCGCGATTTCAACGAGGTCCTGCGCGCCATCGACAGCCTACAACTCACAGCACGGCAACAGCTTGCGACACCGGCGAACTGGAAACACGGCGAGAACGTGGTGATCGCTTCTTCCGTCTCAGACGAAGAGGCGCGCGAACGTTTTCCGGACGGCTGGGACGCGCCGGTTCCCTACCTGCGGCTCGTTGAGATGCCAGCGTGAACGAAAGGAGAAATCAAATGAATACGAACCTCTCGCGCCGTTCCATTCTGACGCTTGCGCTCGGCGTCGCGGCAACCTGCATACCGAGTGTCAGCCTTGCATTGTCGGGCGACTATCAGAATCCGCAGCTCCTGAAAGAGCCGCAAAGCTTGATGTCGGACATGACGATCAAGGCCATGGGCGCTGTCGTGCGCCAGAGCACCGTGATCGACCTGCGCCCCGAAGCGGAGTTTGCCGCAGGGCACATCCCCGGGGCGCGGCATCTACCGCCTGACGCCGTCGCCGCTGAACATGGCGCGGTTGCGGGCGCGCTGCGCCCCGTGGCAGACATTGAGGCGATGCTTGGCGCGTTGGGCATCGCCCAAGGCGAGCGTGTGATCTTCTACGATGATCGCGGCGGATTCCACGCCGCGCGGATGCTCTGGCTTCTGGAATACTTTGGCCATCGAAACGTCTCGGTTCTGAACGGCGGGTGGTCAGGCTGGCTGGAAGCGGGCGGGACGGTCACGCGCGATCTTGGACGCGTCAAACCCGCCCGCTTTGAGGCCACGCTGACGCCCCGCCGGTATGCCAGCGCGCAGGATGTGCTTGCCCACAAGGGCCAGCCTGACGCCGTGCTGATTGACGTCCGCCCTCCGAAACTTTTCGCGGCGGGCCATATTCCCTGGGCGATCAACGTGCCGTGGTCCCAGAACCTCGACGAGGGCGGCCGCTTTCGGTCGGAAGACGAACTGGCCGCACATTTCGAGCGTCATGGTATTGCGCAAAAAAGCGACGTGATCATGCATTGCCAGAACGGGCTTGCATCGTCCCACAGCTACGTTGCGTTGCGCCTGCTCGACGTGCCGCGCGTGCGGGTTTACCACCGCTCCTGGGCGGAATGGGGATCGGCGGATGACTTGCCGATCGCCACAGGCTGAACGCCATCTTCGGAAGTGTCGGCGCGGAGAGCTGCTCCTCGCCGACATATCCCCGGTCCGCCCATATCTACAGTCCTGAATGCCGAACAGTGCATGAACGGCTACAATGCGAAAGTTGCACCGCGGCGAGCCGCCGTCGTTTCTTATGTCGATGCGGCAGTTGCAGACCTTCTTCGCCCCATAAACGTTCAACCTTCTTGTGATTGACCTGCCAACCTTCCATCCGCAAAAGCGCTGTCACTTTCCGGTAGCCATATCGTCCATACTGCTTGGCCAGCCGGATCATCGCCAGGCGCAGGGCATCGTCATTCGCAGGCTTGGACCGATAGCGAAGACTGGACCGTGCCACACCCAACACGGCGCAGGTGCGGCGCTCGGATGTGTTCAGTTTTTGGCGAGTGTGAACAACCGCCTGACGAAGTTGCTCCCGCGTCAGGCCTTCGGCTTTAAATGATCCAGGCTCTCCTTCAGGATCAACTTGTCGAGCTGAAGATCAGCGACAATCTTCTTCAGCCGTTCGTTCTCTTTTTGCAGCGCCCGCATCTCCGACAACTGAGGTCTGCCCATCCCGCCAAACTTCTTGCGCCAGTAGTAATACGTCTTGTCCGAGATGCCTGCTTTCCGACACGCACTCACAACATCCAACCCATCGTGCAAATGCACGTCAATCTCACGCAAAAGCTTCAACGCATCTTCATCCGAATACCGCTTCCGCGCCATCCATCATCCCTCCTGTGACACCAAAATAGTGGCACAGTTCTACGGGGCTAAGACATGCTGCAATGGGCCAATATGGGCTGGTTGATTCAAGTGGAATTGGTGACAAAAAGCGCATTAAGGTTAGTGCAAACGGTCGCAGGATTCTTGAAGACAACCGTCCGGGTGTCCGTGAATCTCTTTGCTCGGAGGCCGCGCTTTTGCCGAAGATGGTGCGGGGTGTATATTTTGGCGAAGACGACATGCCTCAATGGGGCAGCAACAGGCCAAGTGACAACATCGCTGAAAGTTCCCTCAGGTTCGACCTGAACTTTACTAGCGACGCAGCGAGGCGCTTTCTGGCTGTGTATGACGTGACGATCAAGAGCATAGTTGACATCGAAACGGCTAATGAAACTGTAGACATTTTCACTCCTGACGCGCTAAAATCTGGTGACAATGAACCAGAGTCGGAGGTGCCGAACATGCAGGCCTCAACAGCAGAACAGCCAACAAGGGCCGCACCATCTCCAGTCGATCCTGAATTGAATGACATCGACTTTCAAAAAGCGGGCAAAGGCAAGATCAAGATAACAGCAGTCCTAGACGCAGACGGTCTGAATTTACTCGAAAAGCAAATAGCAGTATTTAGGATGCTGGTAAACTAGTCGATATCTCTCTACCGCACCTTTGCAGTCTTTTTCAAAATCTCACTGCGCTCTTCTGGTGAGGGCTTATGAGATCACGCCTTTCTTACTACTGCGTGTTAGGTCTTGCGTAGGTCAACCGCTTGCCAGCAGCGCCGCGTAGCGCAACTTAGCTACGTTCAGCATCGTCCACACCATTTGCAATCCGGTTGTTATAGCGGAAGTCGAATTCAGCAGCATAGCGGTGCAGATGCTGTTTCCCGCAGTGCTGATACACGCCCTTCATGCCGCGCTTGAAGATGCTGTAAAAGCCTTCGACGGTGTTGGTGTGCATTTCGCGATCCTCAAGGTTAACATATTCGCCCGCGCTGTGATTGGTCCAGCCGTGGGCCTCGAATACCCTGCCAGCGCCAATGCCCTGATACTGACGGGCTTCGTCGGTCATGACATAGGCTTCGCGGGCGATGTTCTCTTGCAAGATGGGGATCAGCGTGGACTTCCTGAGTTCATCCACAACGATGCTCTTGGCGCGTTTGGTGTCGCGGTCTACCAGCGTTAGCATTTTCATTTTGTGGGAGCCGCCACGGGCGTTTTTCGCCTTCGTGACACCCGGTTCTTTGCCAATGAATGTTTCATCGACGTCTACAATGCCGCCATTGCCACCAAAGCCAGCCAACGCACCGTCACGCATGCACTCACGGATGCGGTGCGTCAGGAACCATGCTGATTTGTACGTGATGCCCAGAACGCGGTGAAGCTGGTGGCTGCTGATGCCCTTTTTGCTGGACACCATCAGGTGAATGGCTTGCAGCCAGAGGTGCAGCGGCAGGTGGCTTTCCTCGAAGATCGTGCCTTTACGAACCGTGAATTGTTTGCGGCATTCGCGACACTTCCATAGGCCGTGGCGCTCTTTGCCTTCTGGGTTTTTCTTGCTGGGCTTTGTGCGAACACCCTCAAGACGATACGCACGATCAACAACGCCACAGTGTGGGCAAACTGGACCATCTGCCCAAAGCATCGCCTCCACGTGCGCAAAAGCGGCGGCTTCATCATGCATGTATTTGGCGGACAGAACGGACATTGCGGAAATCTCTAACTTGTTTAGTTATATATAGGTATCCGCCTTGGGTTTGTCAAATATACAATCTCCTAGATTTATGAATGTCAGCTTTTGAGAAGCAACGCACTTAATTGCGTGCTGTAGCTAAAGACCGCACCCGTCTAACCTTTCGAGCAAATTGACTTCGTCAACGTCCCATGTATTGGGCTTTTGTAGCTGCGGTCCTCCGTTTGGGATAATGGCAAACTTATGAGTTCAAAATGGCAATCCCTAGGGCCAAAATGGCAATACTATGGGTGCGTCCATCTGGAACGACACATAAGGTGACACTTTTTGCGACTGCCCCCCCTTGTTTTGTAGGGCTTCCTGATAGCGCCGACATCTAACTTGCCATTTCCCGACACGTAACTTGCAACTCATCGAACAAATAAGTGCTGCAACCCCCAACCCACGGCAATTCTCAATAAATCTCAACCAAATGACAGGTCTTCGCGCCTGAAAATTCCCCTCGGCATTGCCCGACACTGACTGGGTGTAGAATCCAAACCCTTTTGATCGATAGATGAGAAAATTCGGTCACTTGCTACAAGGCATACAGACCGAAATGAGCTTTGTTTGTCGCTAGGTTTCAATCGAAGCATCGTCAGCAGCACAGATCGCGTTCAATACCTCTCTGAGTTCCCGTCTCACGATCTCAACGCGTTGCATTGCCAAAGTCTCATGACGTCCAGCTAGCTCCAAAACCACGTCCATCACACTATCCGAGTGTTTCATCAAACCAATCAAATGCTCACCACTTGGGCCGTATGAACCGGCTATCCAGTTCTTTGCGGTCCTTTCGCTTACTCCTGTCCACTTTATCGTCGCTTTCGCTGCCCGGCCCGCGCCTCCCAGTTCATAGGTCAGCGCAGACCTAACGGCCTCTCGATATTCTACAGCCGAAACCAGATCCTGGCTGCCTCCATGAAAGATGTTGCCCTTTTTATGAAACATGTTTCCGTCTCCCTTCCGATAAGTTCGTGAAAGGAATCGCAGAACTGCTGCTCAAAATTACGAATTTGAATATGGAGGGCCACGTCATTGAGTTGGCCAATTAACAAATCAGACGGAGACAAACGCCGGAACGCAGCCCAGTACGTTCGTATGTCGACCGAGCACCAGCGATACTCAACCGAAAACCAAGCCGACGCCATCCAGCGATATGCGGAGGAACGCGGTTACAAGATAATCCAAACCTATTCTGATGCTGGCAAAAGCGGATTGAGCATTCAAGGCCGAGCCGGTCTTTCGCAACTCATTTACGACATCGAAGCAGGTGAGACCGATTTCAAAACAGTCCTGGTCTATGATGTCAGTCGCTGGGGCCGTTTTCAGGATGCGGATGAAAGCGCCTATTATGAGTATATCTGCAAGCGCGCTGGCATTTCTGTCGAGTATTGCGCCGAGCAATTCGAAAACGACGGAAGTCCCGTTTCCACCATTGTGAAAGGCGTCAAGCGCGCGATGGCTGGCGAATACAGTCGCGAGCTGTCGCAAAAGGTCTTTGCAGGACAGCGCCGACTGATTGAGTTGGGCTATCGACAAGGCGGCGCGCCTGGGTTCGGGCTGCGACGCATGTTGATCGATGAAGCGGGTCTTACCAAGGGCATCCTGTCGCGAGGAGAGCACAAGAGTATTCAAACCGACCGGGTTACGCTTGTTCCGGGTCCGGCTGATGAAGTCGCTATAGTAAACCAGATCTTCTTGAGGTTTGTGAATGATGGTTGGTCTGAAGCTGAGATTGCGTCAGACCTGAACCGACGCGGCATCCGAACTGATCTGGATCGGGACTGGTCACCAGCGGTTGTACGTCAAATTCTGACCAACGAAAAATACATCGGGAACAATCTCTGGAACCGCCACTCCTTCAAACTCAAGAAACGCCATGTCCAGAACGATCCGGAAAACTGGGTCCGCGCCGTTGGTGCCTTTGAAGCAATTGTTGACGCCAACCTGTTCAACGCTGCCGGAGCAATCATTGCAGCTCGTTCACATGTGTTGTCCGACGATGAAATGCTGGATCGGCTAAAGGAGGTACTGGAAGAAAACGGCTACCTCTCAGGCTTTGTCATCAATGAAGCGCCAAAGCTTCCATCAAGCGGCGCCTACCAGAACAGATTTGGTAGCCTGTTGCGCGCTTACAGCCTCGTCGGCTTCAAACCTGACAGAGATTACCGTTACATTGAGATCAACAGACGATTGCGCAGCCTGCATTCCGACATCGTCCGGGACATCATCGCCGGGGTCGAAGCCGTTGGCGGAAACGTCGCTCAAAGCCACAATGCAGATACTCTCATCATCAATGACGAGTTCACCGTTTCCATTGTCATCGCACGCTGCATGCAAACAGACGCGGGCGCGTATCGCTGGAACATTCGCCTGAGCACCGGCCAACTTCCGGACTTGTCCATCGTCGTCAGGATGGGACAGGCCAATACCGCGCCCCTCGACTACTACTTGCTGCCCACCTTTGACATGACCAAATCAAAGCTACGCTTGGCGGAAAACAACGGCTTGTCCCTGGATGCATTCCGCTTCGACAACCTGGCGCATTTCTTCGACATGGCTGCACGTGCGCCGATACTGGAGGTAGCGTGATGAACTACGCCCCAGTCGAGCACACTGTTCTTGTTCCCGTCGATGCAATCACTGTGGTCAACCCAAGGCTCAGGAACAAAAAGGTGTTCGATGAGATCACTGCGAACATTGCAGAGCTTGGGTTGAAAAGACCCATTACGGTTGCGGCGCGTGAGACTGAAGACGGAGACAAGCCGGTATACGAATTGGTCTGCGGCCAGGGCCGACTGGAAGCATTCAAGGTTCTTGGCCAATCTGAAATCCCGGCAATCGTCATCAATGCCAGCAGCGAAGACTGCCTTGTAATGAGCCTGGTAGAAAATCTGGCGCGCAGGCAGCACCATTCGCTGGATTTGCTCCGAGATATTGGGCGCCTCAAGGAAAAGGGATACTCTGAAGCTGAAATCGCCGCCAAGACCCAGCTGTCCAAGAAGTATGTCCACGGCGTTATTAAGCTTCTGGAAAGTCATGAACATCGCCTGCTGCGTGCAGTGGAGAGCGGTAAGATTCCGGTCAGTGTTGCCGTTGACATTGCGGACGCGGATGACGTCGGCGTGCAACGTGTTCTCCGGCAGGCTTATGAGAAAAAGCTCCTGCGCGGCGGAAGACTCCTTGCAGCCAAGCGTCTTGTTGAAGCGCGCCAGAAACACGGCAAGGGTCGCGCGAACAGTGTCGAACGGCCACGCAAGAGTCTATCTGTCGAGACACTGCTTAAGACCTATGAAAACGATGTCGAGAAAAAGAAGGTGCTGCTGAGAAAGGCAGGCGCAACGCGGAGCGAATTGCTTTTTCTGACACAAGCGCTCAAGACGCTGATGGCTGACGAAAACTTCGTCACATTGCTTCGCGCCGAAGGGTTGGCCAGTCTGCCAAAACAAGTTGCAGACCGCCTAACTCAGTCCGAGGAGGCGTCCGCATGTCGGTGACCCGGGAAGAACGGACGGTTGCAGCTGCTTTTGAACAGGAGCTGGTAACGCTTCCATTCGAGGAGATCGCGCCACTCTACGTGGTCACCCCGCAAAAGAAGGCCAGCATTAAGTTCAAACAGATCGCGGCATCTGTTCTGGAAATTGGCCTTGTTGAACCTATTGTCGTGTCCCGCGACCCTTACAACGCTGGTCAATATACATTGCTTGATGGGCATCTGCGCCTTGAGGTTTTGAAGGACCAGGGTCAGACACATGCGCGATGTCTTGTCTCCACCGACGATGAAGCCTTCACCTACAACAAACGCATCTCTCGTCTCGCGACCATTCAAGAGCACAAGATGATCCTGAGAGCCCTCTCTCTTGGCGTGCCGGAGGCCCGTCTGGCGAGCGCGCTCAATGTCAACATCAAGACCCTGAAACAGAAACGCCAGCTTCTGGATGGTATCTGCGACGAGGCGGCGGAACTGTTGAAAGATAAACAAGTGGCTTTGACTGGGTTTCAGATTCTGAAGAAAATGAAGCCAATTCGCCAGATTGAAGCGGCGCAACTCATGGTCGCCATGAACAAGTTCACGATCAACTACGCCCGATCGCTTCTGGCCGCGACGCCCGAAAACCAGTTGGTGTCGGCAGCAACGCCGAAAAAGATCAAAGGTATTTCGCGCGAGCAACTGGAGCTTATGGAGCGCGAGTCTGCCAATCTGGAACGCGAGGTCCGCCTTGTCGAAGATAGCTACGGAGCCGATCATCTCAATTTAGTCCTGACCCGTGGTTACATCGCGAAATTGATGCGCTGCGAGCGGATCACACGTTACATATCGCTGCACCATGACGCGTTCTTACCCGCATTTGAAAAGATCACCGAGAACGAAGCCTTCACATCATGATCTCTCGCGGCTGATTGAAACGGCTATTGGGGACCCGGACCCATCAAGCGCGGGGACCGCAGGAGACGCCGCACTGTGGGGCGGATCGAGTGCGGCGATGGGAAGGACGGCGGACCCGTCGGGGCCCATCATGCCGGGCCAGACGCCCGGCGAAGCGACATCAATCAGTCTGCGCGCGCTTCTTTTGGTGGGCGTGCGCAGACAGCTTTTGGTTGAAGCACTACATCGTAACGAACCGGGAACGTCGTTGAACGGGTGTTATGTAAACCGACTTCAGGTTGAGTTCAGCCATTCAGATCTCAAAAATCAGATCTCTGATCCGCGCTGCAGGGTCCACAATTTCGTCGGGATATCCGAGGGACACATTGATCAGCTGCGTATCGCCAACACTTGAATTTCTAACCCCGTGACAATGGCCGAAGAACCAGCGTTCAGGTCGATGCTTCAGAATAATCTCACTCAGATCGCTGGCATATGCAGCAGCGATGTTGCCGTCCTGGTTCTCAAGCACGGAAGGATGAGGGGCGTGATGGGTTGCCACGAAGGTTTGTCCGTCAAAATCCTCGCCGAGAGCGCCGCTCAGCCAATCGAGTTGATTGCGATGGGCTAAAACAAGGTCGGACGGCCTCAGCTTTCGATATCCCTTGGAAGCAACGCGAATGTGCCTAAAGTCATTCATTCGTGCGGAGGCGTGACTTTCGTTGATGGTTCTACCTGCTCCCAACTCAAAGTCGGTACAAAGTGTTGCACAAAGAACACGTGTATCGCCAAACACAAGCTGCTTCTTTTGCACATACCCGACCCCAAATGCGGAGGCGATTTGTTCCAGACGGTCCTCGCCATCGAGGCGAAAATCATAGAAGCCGTGGTTGCCTGGGAAAATCGAAACTCTTTCAAGCGGCAGCAGCTTCGACAATCTCTCAAACGCGTACTTCCACCGCACCTTTGGCTTGTTGGTAAGATCGCCCGCGATCAGAAGGTGGTCGAGCCCGCCAATTTGATCCTCGATGCCTTCAAAAGGATCACGGTCGGCATCCACCCAGAAGTCATCGTGCAGGTCTGAAAGGAAAAGCAGTTTCAAAGGCTGCCTCCTGTATTATTATTTGAGCCATCCAAGCCCATTAACTTGTTTCCAGGTAGCACGTCTTCACGCCGAAAAAATCTCCCTCGGCACTTTTCCGGCACTGGCAATTCATACAAGCCAGCCCCTTTGATCAGATAGCTGAGATTGCGTGCTGAAATTTGCATTTCCTGGGCCAGGTTTCTGAGGCTGACGTAGGTTTCAGAAAACCGTTCAACGCTGGAAATAGTTATATATGAGCGCACCTTTCGAGACTGCCTGCATCGGGTTCGGAACTCATCAAAGTGACCTTCACGCAGCAGGAAGGCCAGTGTTTTCCCACAGACACCGAAATGCTTCAGAAGCTCTTCCCGTGTCATTGCATCGGTAACTTCCCGGTAAGCTGGCAGTGCCTCAAAAACCTCGGCGGGATCGACACGTATAGCATCAAAACCTCGCACGCCTCCAACAAGACCGACGTCGTGAAGTTTCCCGGAAGTCAGTAGTGTTACGACTTCACTGATACTGCAAACAGATTGATTTGCTGCCTTATAGACCGGCACAAGATCCGCGCTTTCTCCCGATAATACGCGAGCGTTTTTACACATCGCGTCCCGCAGGTGTTTCAGTTCATGAAGACAATACATGTATTGCCCTCTACAGGCTGGGTTAACTGGCGCAATCAATCCGGAATCCTGAAGGCTCATCAAGTGCCGCCAGGGCAGCCCGAGGAAACTCAACGCATCCTTTGTGAGTACCGAGGATGATAGCTTTCGAAGCATCTCTTCCGCTGGTTCTGCTTCGATCATAATGGGATCTGACGCAGATATCTCAGCCATAAGACCTGCCGACCTCAGCACATTTGCAAGCTTCACAGGATGTACACCGGTCAGATCGGAGGCGGACGTAAGGGTGTGAAACCTTCGTGTCGTACACACCTCGCCAAGTAGTTTGTCAACCGGGTGTATTACGAAATTCTCAAGAATCACGTCTCTGAGAACAGCCCGGACCATTGGGATTGCGTCACCCATTTTCCCATCCATAAGATGAAAGAACACGCCGAAAGTTTTGCGCAGGCTGGATCGACCGCGTTGCTCTATGAGTTCTTCCAACACGCGTCGCAGAGATTCCGGCCCATTTGAAATCACTGCAAAGCCAACATCTGCCAGCCGGGCTAGTTCTTGACGACTTAACTGCCTGGCAGATCTGAATCCCTCAATTATGCAACCCAGTCTTTCGCTCGCACGGGACACTGCATAGGCACTGCTGCCCGCCAGCCAGGTACTGTCAGTGTTCCCGGAGAATGAAGCGATAGAGAATTCATCCACTCTGGTTGGAGCATGTGTCATCAGACCAACCAGCGTCTCTCTCCCAATCTGAGCCTGCGACAAACGAGCCGTAAAATCATATGGAAACCAGCCGACCTGCTGCTCTGGCATTGGGATCAGCAACAATCCGTGTTTCGGGCAGGTTCGCACAAAATCAAGATACCAAAACACATCGGGGGGAACATGATACCATTCGCGATCATCGGCGGCTTCCAGAACGCATTTTGGGCAGATGTACTGGGTTTGAATCTTGATATCTTTGTTCGGAAATATTTGACCTCTAAGAGTACGTGTGGCGCGTGTATTTGTCCGAATAGAGAACCGCGCCAAATCCGCGACGACTATACCCGAAAGATCTGAAAGGCGGCTCAGTTCCTCTGGGTCAGCGCGTGAGAGCTTCAAAGCGGAAAGACCCACCAGACTGCAGAACGCCCAGAGACTGGAGCAGCCATTTAAGGCAGCCAACCGAGAGGCGTAAGCCACTGCTGGTTCATTTCGCCCGATTGGAAGAGTTAACCCTAGTCTTGCTCGCCTCATGACAATGCCCAGGGCTTATTGTGCCCCCCTTTCCTGACCAGCTTCCCTTCCAGAACGACCCGCGTATTGATGCTTTTGAAATCGGTCGCAACAAACGGGTTAGCGCCATCCACGGCTCCGGTACGATGTTGATAGACCTCTTTGAAATCACCTGTCTCCAGGGTTGTTCTACCGGCGTCGAAGACAAGCTGTATTGCTTCCAGAATAAACTCGAAAACCAGACCAAGCTGCCCCGAAGCAGAGACTATCAGCCTTGCCAAGAAATCGCTCATCTCCGTGGGCGGCTTAAACTCCAGCTTCGCAGCACTAAGATATTGTGACAGGATGTGTTGAACATCATCCAGGTCGGCTTCTGGTGCCAGATTTTCAAAATGGACGGGTGGAAGCCGCCGTCCAAGCTGAAAGTCACTGTCCAGAATATCGGCCAGAACGGTATTACCTGACAATATAACCGAAACCGGCCAGGTCTCAGATTGGGTCAGGCTCTTGATCGTGTTGATCACGCTGCTCGCTTCACGGCCAGACTGGTTTAGAATGAAGTCCTGAGCCTCGTCAAAATGCAAAAAGAACACCTTGTGCTCGGCGAGATGATGGCGCACCAACTTCCAAAGTTCAGGCGCACTTAGTTTTCCCACAATTTCAAACTGCAGGGCTTCCAGTGTTGCGATGCCGGTTGACTTCAGAGTTGCCGGTGAAGGTGTTTCGACCGTCACAAACTCACCGACGCGTTCATCGGGCGCGTTTTTGCGCGGTACACAGTAGTTTTGACGAATTTTCTTAAGTGCTTCTGATTTTCCCGCACCAGACTCGCCGATCACTGAGAGCCCCTTCTGCCTCCTGATCTCCCCAAATTTGAGTTCAGCACGCCGCTGCCTGGCCAAGGCAGCAATACGATGTTCAAGATCAACAAACCGATCATGGCGCACAAACAATTTGCCGAGCTGAACCATGCGATCAGCGCTGTTTGCCAGAGTTTCCTCTCTGCTCAAGTCGCTCATTCTCCGCCCTCCAGAGTCCATTTGGGTTTCAGGCCTGACGGCTTTGGAGCTTCGACGATCGGAGACTCTAGGTCATTCTCACCCTGTTTGGGTTGACCGGTTGGCATACCGCCAGTGAAAACCTGACCAACATCAGGAACTGGCTCCGGATCGCGCCATGGGATGACTTCTTCACCATTGAAGAGCTCCTCTTCCAACTGGTTTATGTAATCCGCAGTCAACCTCTTAGGAGTTAGACCCACCAGAGCTGCAGCATCCCCGTTGATCTTTCTGATGGCTGCAATTGCTTTTCGAATGGCTGGCAGGTCGCGTTCAAACTGCACCTGCCCCTTTCGTTTTTTCGCGAGATTGGCCTCAGCCCATTCCTCGGATGTCACCCCTTCAAGATCAGGAATGGTAGAATATGCCGCAATCCAGTTGTCATCGACGCGAACAACAACCCAACTAATGTCGTAAGGATCAACACGAATATCGACGTCACACATATAGTTGTCGATGAAGAATTTTCTTAGCTTCGGACTTGTGTACCGAATCCCATTCACAAGGACACCGGTACCGTCAACCTGACGGGTGATCATCTCTCCAAATGCCGCACGCATCCGGTAGCCGTCCGGCGGCGCAGATGTCCCTACCTCCTTGGTAAGCTCGGCCCATTTGACTGAGGGAGCAACGTACCCGATACCTGCGTGAGGGGTCCGGTGATAAATATCGACAACATACCAAATCAGAATCCGCAGAAGTTGTTCCGGCGTTAAGGCGGCGGTCGAAGCCGGATCAATGTCGCCCCGCTCAAAGATATTTCCAAAGGTGCGGCCACTCATCATCGGGGTGATCTTGGTTGAAAAAATCCCAAAGAGCCTTTCATTGACACCCCTAAGAGATGGGGCGGCAGCAGGGTTTCTTTCGTACGCACCGAGCGCTGAAATTGCTGCCGTCTCGAATTGCTCATTTGCAAATTCACTGCCCTGATCGGAAACGACGGTTGAGAATCCGCCTCCTTCAACCCAATTAGAAGTCGTGCCGACGGCATCAGATATCGCCGTCTTGTCGCGGGTTGCCATCTCGAGGGCACGGACTGTTTCATCTGCACTGCCTTTCAGCACAACACGAAGCCCGACAACACAGCGTGTGGCATGATCGATGACGACATAGACCCAGACTCGGCTTCTGGGCATTCTCTGTAAAACTTCGGGCGGCAGTGTACTTGATATTCCTGCATCATGAAGCAGAAGCATTACGTCGCCTTTCCAGCCGTCCATCTCGAAACGCTCACATGGCAAGAGTGTTTCAAGACCAGTCGACGAGCAGTTGAAAATGCCTCGTGCGCGATCTATGCCTTCGCGTTCGCATTTTACAAGGAAGGGTGGAAGCTCGGAAATATACCGCTCGATCTGCCTGGCGCAGGGCCGACCGAGTTGGTTTTGGCCCGCCTCAAGACGAGCTTCGTTCATGTCATCGATTGCAAGCTGCGTCTCAAAGGCGACTTCATTTGCATAACGCCTTTCCGGAGACGCATATGCCAGAATCTGGGTGTCTATGAACGCATATGTTTCATCACAGAACTTTCGGTTGTGATTGCCTGAATTGCATCTGCCATCCTTGAGACTGAGAGGGTTGTAGCCCGACTTCTCATACTTCCTGACCCACCTCATCAGGGTATCAAAGGACGGGCCAAAGGTTACCTCTACAATTTGTCCGGTTTGCCGTTTCTTGTGCTGAAGCGTCCTTCCAATACATCTTTTCATCATTTCGATATCTAGTGCAGTGATGAATGGTTTAGCGTTGAGCGGAGTGCGCTTCACTCTCCCCGCATCTTCTTCGGTGAACCATCTTTGAATACAAAACAGCCGGTCCCGGATTTTTTGCTGCTGCCAGAGAGGCTGATCAGCGATCAACTCCTCTGTTCCCAGTGCCCGAAGACGGGCCGAACTCTGGGAATAGTGCCCCGGCCAAATCTTAAAATGCGGAGCCTTTAACAGGCGCCGCAACTTTTCGTGGGATATGGTGTCAAACACCTCGGGATTGTCACTGCAGCGAAGTGTGACGCCGTTAGGACCGTGCGCGAACGCTCGCCACGTTGCTCCGTTGTAGTCCACCTTGTCATGCGGATAGATGCGGAAAATGGGTGCAACCTTCATGCTGCTGCCTCCGCTTTGAAAACAGAGCTGCTAGCGGTTAGCGATCCCGCCTTTGCCCGTTGGATTTCACCCCGAAAAACGGCACGAAATGCTGCCCTGAAGCCTCGGCCAGCCAGGTCAATCTTCCCCGCCAGTGCTCCCAAAGTGGTCGTACCACTCAGGCGATCGATTACTTCGCGGATCGCGTCATCCGCTTCAGGGTCAGGATGCTTTTGAAACTCATGCAGGCGGCGCGCATCGGCGACGAGCCACTTTGGGCAGCTCTTTTCCGTGAACAACGTAACCTGATTGGCAAAGTCAGCCGGCACAAATTCCGCAATCCGCGTTAGCTTGAGTTCCGTTTGGCGTTTAATCGCGATCGCAGAAGGCTTTGTTTCAACCAGTACTTTGAAGCCGGATCGGTATTCGATCAGTGCATCTGCGGTGTATTCTGCTTTGCGACCATCCCATTCATAGTATTTCACCGATTTGGGCTGATCCCAGATGTGCACAACATTCGGATCCGCCATTGCGACATAGTGACAAGCCCCCTCCAGATGGCTTTCAGTTTTCAGAGTCACATATTTTTTCAACTTTGGGCTAAAGTATGGGATACCTCCCCGGCTACTTTGACGCGATCTCTTGCTGAGCTTTCTGGTTCCGGCACTGCCCATTGGAACCCTCACGATTCCTTGGGAGCAATCGACATAGGATTGCCGTGCTTCAAGTTCCGATTTCGGGCTAGATTGTTGTTGATCGTCGGCCACAGGGCCAGATTCTGGTGACGACATCATGCGCCTCCTTCATTTTACGTAAAAACAATAGCCAGCGCCGCCGCAGAGCGGCGTCGCAGCTTGACTTTTGGCGTATGAGAAGGGAAGTTCGTCAGAGGTGGCCTAGAAATCTACCTACTGAGAGCCCTCGATCGTCATTGACGAAAGAGGGTTTTCGTCTTCCCGGGGGTTGCTTATTTATTCATCCGGGTTCTCCTTTTTTGGTTTATCCGTGCCAAACAGTTCTTCGACCGACGTCCCGAGCTGTTTCGCAATGAATTCTTGAACCGGTTCTGAACTCCGGCTGCGATGGATCACTTTGCTTACGAGGCTACGTGAGACACCGACGCTCTCGGCCACATCAGCCAGCGCAAGTCCAGCCATCTTGAGCTGGTACTTCAGAGTTTCTGCATCCGTGCGCTGTTCATCCATTGAATTGTTTGCCTCAGAAATCAGCCGTCTTCTCGGTACATCAGATCTGGTGTCACCTCGTGTACACAATACAAACCCAGGTGAGGCGCACAAGATAAATCAGGTGCAAAATTCCCAATTAATATCGTTATTTCAAATGGTTAGTTAATAATCAAAACGATTATTAACTTATTGCATCTGCGCATGTGGCTTCTGCGACCTCTCGTAAAACCGCCTGGTTCTACTGTTCTGAAATCTGACCAAAGCCCAAATAGCGTGCAGGCACCGCATCGGTAAGCCAAACACCGTTGTCGGCGCGGAAAAACTCAAAACCGTCGTCAAACATCCGCTGAGCTTCAACGCGCAACACAACTGGCCGACCATGGCGCTGCCCGACACGTTCAGCGGTATCCGGATCAAGAGACAGATGAACCTGTTGACGCTTCCCCGGCACCAGACCATTTGAAAAGATCGCATCCAAGTTCGCGCTGGCCGTTCCATGATACAACTCGCATGGAGGCTGTCGCGGCTTCAAGCCAAGATCGACTTCAATCGAATGGCCTTGTGCCGCTCTGATACGCCTTCCGTCCTCAGACAGTGTAAAGCGTTTCTTGTCGCTCATTTCAACAATCTCAATGAGCTCGTCGTGACTGAGTTTCCGACCGGATTTCTTAAGCTTTCGCAGCAACTCGTCAACGCGAGCCCATCCATGCGTATCGAGCTGAAGATCAATTTCTTCAGGTTTGTGCCGAAGCACCAGACTTAGAAATTTGCTCTCTCTACTCATGTTAAGCACAAACAAACTTTTTTGCTGCCTCTTATGCCGGCTCAACCTCTTAGGAAATATACTGGCCATTGATCAAGCTTTATCTTCTCAAGAATTCAGTTCACTGAATTGCAACGTAAGGAATATCCAAACTCGCATAGTGCGCAACATGTTTGAAATCTTTGCGGTCATCGGAGCCAGTGTAGAGCCCATATTTTGGATGAGGGAGACCGATTTTTGGGAACGGCCAGCAGCTGCCGTTCATACCTTTGGGTTTTCTGCAACGCGGCTTCCCCGAAGCGGACGTCTTTGGACGTCGACAATGTTGACTTTCGGAATGCACCATCAACAGGTCTTCGATCTGCCTGATGTCTGTTTTTTCCGGTTGTACTTAATGCCAAATTCGGTGGAAGCTGGATCAGCTAGTGCTCTGCCAATTGGCTTCAAATATCATGCGTATAAGTGTGACAGCTGTTCGAGCCAACTCACATTGGCTTCGTAGTTTTTGAGAAAATGCAATGATCCTTTACAAGACAATCGCGCTAAAGTTCGGTCACCATCTCGAGAACGAGCAACCCGTGGACATACGTGGCCCCGATGGGAAGTTAGTCCAGTCTGAGGAAATCCGTCAGCACTGGCAAAGGGTTCTTAGCGATCTCTCTTCGGCAAGGATCTATTTGCTAGACCACAATGCAGCGAATTATCTCGATTCCTTGAGGATGGATGTCCAAGGGATGCCATGGGAGAACCGGCCAGAGTCCGACATTCAAGGCTATGTCCGTGACGTCGACCTGCCACGTGACCTCATTTGGATCGAATACGACGACCGCAAGCTGTGGGAAAATCGTGTTGCGAGAGGAATAACGACCCTAAGTGAAGAAGAACTGAGCAACCGGCATCAACGAGGGTTCCTCTTTGATAACCGGTCTTCGGACAAGCTGACCGTGCGCCTTTTTTCAGCAATGACAGACACCGTTTTTTTTGATGCGCCCTTTGTTCTGGAGATATCAAAATCACAAGATGGTCGGCCTGACTTTAACGGAGCGAGTTGGCAACTCAAAAGGACCGTAATTGCGGGATTTATGAGAGCGGGACTATTACGCGATGAAGCTTCGTTGAGAGAATATTTCGGGGAACATAAAGGGCAACTCACCTACGAGATGGTGATCGGGTTTATGCTCTTTGCAGCTCTTGCAGCGCGTGAAGACGATCTTCTGTCGCAAGAGGTTTCGAGCCTATCGACATCTCAGGCCAAATCAGCACGGAAATTTGGCAAAGCTTGGATGACCGAAGTTCTAAAATCTCACGTCACCATTCGAATTGGACCTGCAGCTGAACGGCATATGACTGAGCAACGGGCAAGGCTTCGTTTTGAAGAGGCGCAAGCTGCAAGCCGAGCCGCGCCCACAGAACATTGGGTGGCCGAACATGAAAGACGGTATTCGAACGGAAAAGTAGTAAGGGTTCGAGCGCACAAGCGTGGACGATCAACAGATAGGGATTTGCCAACGCGCGTCGTGGGGCCGAGAGTGAAGGGCTGAGTTTTTGACAGTCGCTCTTTAGGGTCGACTGGAGCAAACTGGTCTGGACCGGCCCTGAGCTGCCTTTCGCGCCACGCCGCGTGAATGACTGCCACACCTTCCTCAGCGGGCATTCGTGCTCGCGTAGCAGCACGCTTTGTTCGGCTACGAAAGGTAACCACAGATTGCCCTCAGGTCACCCCACCCGATCCAGAGGTGGGCCTCCAGTCCGCCACTTTCATAATCCCATGGAGCTAATATTTCCGAGCTTCCCTTGAAGTCAGTACGCCAAAGTACCACTATATCTGGTATGTCCATGGGTCCCCATGGCGTCCGACGTGAAGCTGGACCTGTCCATGCGGATCGTGCGCCACGGAGACCTCGCCAAGGTGGCTGTTGCCGCTGAGGTGTCTGTCGTAGCGGCCATGCCGTGCGCGGAGGATGGGCTGAGCCTGACCGTTGGCTTTGAAGCTGTGAATGCTCCGTCTTCTGACGGCCTCCAAGCAGCAGATAAGCATTCAAAGCGGCGGGCCTGGCCGGGGCGAAACGCGCTTGACATTGCTAAAAACCTGTTAAGGTGAAAGGTGACGAAATGTGTGAATTTGCTCCGAAAAACCGGCTCGCCTGAGCTGGATTACCGGCATGCGTGGAATTCTGTTCGCGCTCGCCGTAGCGTCCATGGTCCCCATGGCGTCCGACGTGAAGCTGGACCTGTCCATGCGGATCGTGCGCCACGGAGACCTCGCCAAGGTGGCTGTTGCCGCTGAGGTGTCTGTCGTAGCGGCCATGCCGTGCGCGGAGGATGGGTGTCCGTCAACGGTCGGGATTGTATGAGCGGAGGACCCGAGCGAAGAATATGACGAAATCACTATTTGAAGAAGTTAGAAGCGAACAGAATATCTTTTCAGCTTGGCGACACGTGAAACGGAGCGCTTTGAGCTCGGGTAATTCTGACATTCGGGGTAAGGCCTCTGAATTCGAGCATGCCCATCAGCGCCACCTTAAGCGCATTATCACTCAGCTACGCACGGACAAGCTTTCCTTTGATCCCGTTGAGGGCGTCTTAAAGGAGAAGCGAAAACGTCTTGCAGCAGGAAAGGACCCACGGCCCATAGCAATCTCAACAATTCAGAACCGGGTTGTTCAGAGGGCTATTCTACAAGTATTACAGCCGAGGCACGCTCGCAATTTGCGTGACCCAGACACACGCTACGAGACCGTTCGCGATGATAGGCTTGGGTGCATCAATGATGTAAACTGCTCCAAGTATGGTGTCGGCGGCCTGATCTACCCACATGGCGGCGTCCGCCCCGCCATCGAAACAATCATGTCAGCCATCGACAGCGGCGCAATGTTCTACTTCCAATCTGACATCCGGGCCTTCTTCACCAAAATTCCGACGGAAAAGGTGGTCGATTTCGTTCGGCGCGAAACTGCGGACGAAGCGTTTACTGAATTATTCGCGAAGGCCCTTGAGGTTCATTTAGGGAACAAAGATGAGCTTGTTGGCTACATGCACCTGTTTCCAAAAGGCGGTATTGGCGTTGCTCAAGGATCTTCGCTGTCGGCTTTTGCCGGAAACGTGTTGCTCTACGAAATGGACCAGAAGTTAAATTCTATGGGCGTGACTGCCGTGAGGTACATCGACGACATTCTCATGGTTGGAGAGGATCTGGCATCCATTGACGCAGCAAAAGAATATGCAGAGAGAACCCTCACAGACTTCGGCTTTGGCCTTTACACACCCGCAGATGGCCCCGACAAAGCCGCGCAAGGAGAGTGCAGCAAGGCTATCAACTTTCTCGGCTGCACGCTTCAGCCCGGGCGGTGCGTTCCGAGCGCGAAATCTATCGATAATATGAAAGAGGGTGTTCGTGAGACGCTCGCAGCCTCCAAATCCGCGATCAAGGAGGCTCTCAGCAAGGGTGCCTCCTTGAATTCCAGGCACTCGCAGAGTGCCACTTTGGATTCACTTGGTCGGCGCATCTATGGGTGGCAAAAGTCCTTCGCTTTCTGCAATCGACGTCAGCCTTTCGAGGACCTCGACATTTTTGTCTCAGGGCGGGTGGCGGACTATCACGGCTTCATCGTGCGTCAACTCGGCAAGGCTGACCAGCGGAGCAAAGCTATGATACTTGGCATTCCTTCCACTGCTGCAATGTTCGACCTAGTGAAGGAGAGAACACTAAAATAAGCAGATTTGGCCTTCACCTGGCCAGTTAGCTTTCTTCACGTTTGACTTACCCAGGTCGGCGAGTCGTTTATCGAGTCCTCCTCATATCGGACTTTCGCACGATGTGCTGCGAAGTTCTGCTGCCAGCCCAATCTGCCAGCACCGCCATTCGTGGAGCACTCTCTTCCCGATCCTTTTACCGAAAGCCACGGCGTATCGGCGGGCAACGTAACATTTGCTTTGACGATCCCGGTAATGGTGCAAGCCCAAATCCAATGCGGGTCGCAACCTTTCTACTTTCATCTCCACACTTTTTAAGCGAACCTGCGGGCATCTTTATTAGGAAATTTCTATGTGGTCCGACAACGAAACTGACATTGATTATCTCAACCATTCTGAAGTTGCTGAAATGATCTGCGACATGATCTCAGATGATACGTTATTACCACTATCAGTGGGGGTCTATGGTGGATGGGGTGTTGGAAAATCCAGCATCCTACAACTGGTAAACAAACGGCTCGCTGACGGTGGGAATACTATCGTAATTGAGTTCGATGCTTGGCTGTATCAAGGTTTTGACGAAGCAAAATCGGCCCTTATGACCGTCATTTCTCAAACTCTCATAACGGAGGCGCCCGAAAACCTAAAAGAGCAAGCAAAAGGTCTGTTTCGTCGGGTGAACAAACTCAGACTCCTAGGCCTTGGCGCTGAGGCCGGGATGGCCGCGTTCGGATTACCCACGTTCGGTTTTGTGTCCCGAGCCATCGAATCTGGCAGAGATGCACTTTCCGGCGAAGGAGACGCCGAAGACTTAACAGCCATTCAGGATGGTGCGCACACTGCGACCAGTAAATTGAAAGGACTAATTGATCCAAAAGAGGTTCAATCTCCGCCAGAAGAAATCGCTGCGTTTAAAGCGGAGTTCTCGGCTCTGTTGGATGGCCTAGATAAACGCATGGTTGTCTTCGTCGATAACCTTGACCGCTGCCTTCCGAAGACCGCAATCGAAAACCTCGAAGCAATGCGATTGTTTCTTTCCCTGCCGAACACCGCATTTGTCGTTGCAGCAGATGTCGATATGGTTCGTCACGCTGTTGCCACTCATTTTTCGGGCGCCTCGAAGAAGCATGTCGAAGACTATCTGGATAAGCTGGTGCAATTCCCTGTGGCAGTTCCGAGGCTAGGCATGCAGGAAGTACGAGCGTTCCTTTGTATGTTGGTGTTGTCTCGCTCTTCGACTGTAGATGCGATGGCTTTGGAAAGCGCCCGAAATTACCTGTTGGAAACAATTCAAAATTCTTGGTCAGAAAACGGAGAGTTCTCGTTGGATGAACTTTCTAAGTTAGTTTCTGCCAATGCGGACCTGAAAACCCAAATCGAGAATGTCCTCAGAATTGCGCCCACGCTTGCGCAATCAAAGGCAGTTTTGGGGAACCCGCGCATAATTAAGAGAATGATGAACACCGTACGAATGCGGCATGGCCTTGCCACTAGGAGAAAGATGAACCTGGACGAAGCCGTCATTGCGAAGGTTTCTCTGTTTGAAAGGTGCACAAGCGACAGAGCTTTCGGCGATCTGCTCAAGCTTGTGAACGCTTCTCCGAAAGGAAAGGCTAAGGGGTTATCTTCTAGCAGCTTGGAGAAAATCGAAAACTCTACATCTGGATTTCCGGAGAGCTGGCATGACCATAGGGACTTCATCGCCGAGTGGGGACAGTTGCCGCCTGATCTTTCAAACATAGACTTACGGGCTGCTGTTTACCTGGCAAGGGAAACTCTACCCCTGCAGATCAAAAACACTGCGCTTTCCGCCGATACGGTCAAGGCGATTGAAGCGCTCCTAAAGGTTCCCACACGAGCTTCAAAGGCTGCGGAAACCGCTATTGATCTTATTCCGCCAGATGAACGATCATCTGCGATGAGTGAATTGATCAATACACTGCGCCAAGATGGCGACTGGTCTCGCAAACGTCCAGATATCAATGGCGCTGTAGCACTAGCGACTAAACACGCTGAAACTAGAGATGAACTTTTGCGCTTCTTGTCAGGCGTCCAGCAGCCCGCCGCTTGGCTGAAGAGTCTGATCGAAACACTGCGGAAAGGTAGCCAGTAATGGGAACCTCTGCTTCATCCAAAGGTGGACGTGGCCGTAACCCTTTGGTTCCTGAATGGGCGGATGACCAGCCCGGAGCTCCGCTACCGGCATCCGACCCAAATCGATATAGGTCTTTTCGCAAGAGTTTTGGTGATTACGTTTCAGGTGGAGGCGGTAAGGCACCTCTCCAGAAGTCACTAGGCAGATTTGCGCGACAAGCTTCGGGAGGAGCAAATATCGGCCCGAGACGCTTGGGCCGAGTAATCTCGTCCGGCGGTACATTCGGCGAAACGCTGAAAAGTATTGCCGATGGCAATGATGTCGAGGGGTTAGATGCTGGGCGCTATACAGGAAAAACAGTAGATCAGTTTGCCCAAGCGATCGCCGAACATGTAGGTGGCGACAGCCCCGATACGGACATTATCAATGTTGCTGTTCAAGAGGCAATTGAGCAGGTGCTTGACATTGACGCTGATTTTGATCCGAACTCACTGACTGACGATAACATTTCGCAAATAATGATTGAGTACCTCGCTCAGTCGATTTTTCAGATCGTTGTAAATGAAGCCGGAAATTCTTGGAACCGGTCTGATGATGTAGTGACAAACGCTAAATGTGAGACAGAAATTTTGGACCTGACGAGAGAACACGTTGAGCAGTCCTTTGCGTCACAGGTGCAGCAAACGGGCATCAAACTAGGTTCAGATGCGGTCGAAAGATATATGCGCACAGCAGCACAACACGTTTGGCAAACTTGGGAGCGCTTCGATGACTAAATGCATTGTGCACTTCCAAACCGAAGAAATCTCCCCAACTGTGACCATTGCGGACAACTCTCGCATAGTCAGACTTTATGGAACTTGCCACCATATTGATAAGGCAGGCTTCATTGGCAAAACCCTATCGGACAGAGTCGAACGTCTGGGGGCGCCGACGAGCACTGCCGCGTTCGATTTTCTTACGATTTCGATGGCGGTCACTGCTGCGGACACTTTTTTTCGTAGAGAAGATGTGTCGGATAATGGTTGGGCGCGAGATTTCGAACTGCATGTACCTGTTGTACAACCAGCCAAATGGACAGCCGCAAAACCGTTGCTACAGAGACTACTGAACTTCCTGACGGGAGATCACTGGCAGTTTACATTCCTGCAGGATGGTCCATCCAAACCAAACGCGATTGGTGGCCGCCTTCGAAAGAAGTCGAACCTGTTAGGCGTTGATAGTGTCTGTTTGTACTCGGGAGGTTTGGACAGCTGGCTTGGTGCAAAGCACCTTATCGCAAAGGGCAATAACCCAATCTTAGTCAGCCACTCCTATCCGCAAGACGCGCAACGGCAGAACTATCTGTACGATCGCTTGGGGCAAGCTCTTCAACGATTTGCTTTCAATGCAAGCCCAAGACAATCTGGAAGTTCAAACGACACGACGATGCGAGGACGAAGCTTCAATTTTCTGGCAATGGCAGCAGTCTGTGCTGATGCAGTCGCCGAGCTCAACGGGCTAAGCCACGTGCCACTATACATACCGGAAAATGGCTTTATTGCTTTGAACGCGCCGCTAACGCCACGACGAATAGGGTCGCACAGCACTCGTACAGCCCATCCAAATTACTTGTCCCAGATGCAAGAATTGTTTTCACGCGTCGGCATCAAAGCAATCATAGAAAATCCTTTCTGGACCATGACCAAAGGCGAAATGATGATCGATGCAGCGCTAAACGCGAGTGATCAAAGATACGCCAGCCAAACTGTGTCCTGCGGTAAATGGAAACGAAAGAGTGAGCAATGTGGCCGCTGCCTGCCTTGCTTGATTCGCAGAGCTTCTTTCCACAAAGCGGGTATCTCTGACAACACAGCGTATACTTATTCAATACCCCAAAACTTCGCTGAACTTGATGGTACAAAAAAAGATGACCTGATGGCCGTGGTTCGGGCTGTTCAGCCAAAAACAAGAAAGCAGAGGCTCATAAATGCATTAAAGTCTGGCCCTCTACCTATCGATGTCGTCGAGCGAGAAAAGTGGCTTTCCGTCTACGATCGTGGTCTCAAGGAACTAAGAGATTTCCTTAAAAGCCAAGGCATCTAATGTGATTGATTTCCATTGTCACCTCGACTTGATGAAAGACCGAACCCGCACCGTGCGGGAACTGGAAGCTGCGCAAGTATACGTGCTGTCGGTGACGACCGTTCCTAGGGCATTTCCAAAGACATCACGGCTAGTAGAAAAGGATGGTCGTATTAGAACTGCTCTCGGTTACCATCCACAGCTTATTGGCGAACGACCCAACGAGTTGCCGCTGTTTGAAAGAATGCTCGGTGAAACCCGATATGTTGGTGAAGTCGGCTTAGATGGTGGAAAAGATTTTGAGAGTTCGAAAGAAGCTCAGGCCAAGATTTTCGGCAGAATTCTTTCATTTTGCAGGAATGACGGATCCAAGATCATCTCTATTCACAGTCGACACGCTGCGGACGCAGTGCTTGATAAGATCGAAGAGCACCCTGGATGTGGTATTCCGGTCTTACATTGGTTTACGGGGAACCGCTCCGAACTGGAACGAGCGATCAAGCTTGGATGTTGGTTCTCCGTTGGTGCTCCAATGTTGCGAAGTGCGAAAGGCAAAGCTGCGGTATCTTTGATGCCACGAGAGCGTGTTTTGACAGAAACCGACGCACCGTTTGCAACCAACGATATTCTTTCATCATTGAGCAAGGCAACCCGTGGGCTCTCTGACATTTGGCGCATGGACACCGTACAAGCAAAAAGTACTTTGAAATCAAACCTGGCAAGACTGGTCGTCTGAACAAAGCTGCAAGATACTATTGGCAAGACGTCAAAAAAGGTGGTCGTGCAGGTACAACGAATGACTACTCCCCGCCAACACAAATAATGGTGTACGCAAAAGGCTGCTTTGAAGGTTGCAGGTTAGACGCCGAGAACTGGCAACTCGGCGTCAATAAATGTCACCTTATTTGTCGTTCCACAGTCCACATGCGTTTCTTCCAAATCAACTACACTTAGAGTACCCACAATTCCCGCACGTCATACAGCCTTCCACCATCCGCAGATCATATTGACCACAGCTGCTGCAGGCCTGTCCACGCGGCGTATCCAGCCCGACAACCTGCGCTTGTGGATCGGATTTCAGCCCCATGCCCTCGCCCGCGATGAACCCTGTCGCGATCATGTGCTGCTCAATCACACCGCCGATAGCGGCAAGAATGGACGGGATGTATTTACCCTGCATCCACGCTCCCCCGCGCGGGTCGAAGACAGCCTTTAGCTCTTCAACGACAAAGGATACATCGCCGCCACGCCGGAAAACCGCCGAAATCATCCGCGTCAGCGCAACGGTCCAGGCAAAATGCTCCATATTCTTGGAGTTGATGAAGACCTCAAAGGGGCGCCTGTGCCCATTCAGCACAATGTCATTGATGGTGATGTAAAGCGCATGCTCGCTGTCGGGCCACTTCACCTTATACGTGTTACCTTCCAGCTCATTGGGCCGGTCCAGCGGTTCGGACATGTAGATCACGTCACCATGAGGCAGTTGCGGTTCAGTATCCGACGAGGTGATCACTTCGGGCGCGTCTTGAGCCGGCTTTTCTTCCGAAACACTCAAAACGGATCCCGTCACAGCATTCGGCCGATACGTTGTGCACCCTTTGCACCCTGTATCCCAGGCCTGCATATAGACGTCCTTGAAGGCGTCAAAACTGATGTCCTCCGGGCAGTTGATTGTCTTCGAAATCGACGAATCCACCCATTTTTGCGCCGCGGCCTGCATTTTCACATGATCGGATGGCGCCAGTGTCTGCGCGTTGACGAAGTACTCCGGCAACGCCGCGTCACCGAATTTCTCACGCCAGAGCTGGACAGCATAATCCACCACCTCTTCCTCCGTGCGCGAGCCGTCCTTTTGTAGGACCTTGCGGGTGTAGGCATAGGCAAACACAGGTTCGATCCCCGACGACACATTCCCGGCATAAAGACTGATGGTGCCCGTGGGCGCGATTGAGGTCAGCAGCGCGTTGCGAATACCATGGGCACGGACCGCGTCACGCACGTCTTCATCCATCATTTGCATGGTGCCGGACGCAAGATACCCCTCCGCATCAAAAAGCGGAAAGGCCCCCTTCTCCTTTGCCAAATCCACCGACGCCAGATACGCGGCGCGGGCGATCCGGTGCAGCCAGTCCTCCGTCTGACGCGCCGCCGCGTCGGACCCGTAGCGCAGGCCAACCATCAGCAATGCATCGGCCAGACCCGTCACCCCCAGCCCGATACGCCGTTTTGCCTGCGCTTCCGCCGCCTGTGCCTCTAGAGGGAACTTGGAGGCATCCACCACATTGTCCATCATCCGAACGGCTGTGGAGACCAGCTCATCCAAGGCGTCTACATCAAGTGCCGCGGTCCCTTCAAAGGCATCTTTGACAAGGCGCGACAGGTTGATGGACCCGAGCAGGCAGGCACCGTAAGGCGGCAAGGGCTGCTCGCCGCAGGGATTGGTCGCGGCAATGGTCTCACAATAATTCAGGTTGTTGGCGGCGTTGATCCGATCAATGAAGATAACGCCTGGCTCCGCATAATCATACGTCGCCTGCATGATCCGGTTCCACAGATCCAGCGCGCGCACGGTCCGGTACGTCTTGCCGTCAAAGGATAGCTCCCAATCCGCATCCGCCTTCACCGCATCCATGAAGGGATCCGTGACCAGCACAGACATGTTGAACATCCGCAGCCGCGCCGGATCTGACTTGGCCGCAATGAAGTCCTCGATGTCCGGGTGGTCACAGCGCATCGTCGCCATCATCGCGCCGCGACGGGACCCCGCGGACATGATCGTGCGGCACATGGCGTCCCAGACGTCCATGAAACTCAACGGGCCAGAGGCATCCGCGGCCACCCCCTTCACGTCCGCGCCTTTGGGCCGGATCGTCGAGAAATCATAACCGATTCCACCGCCCTGCTGCATGGTCAGCGCGGCCTCTTTCAGCATGTCGAAGATACCCCCCATGCTGTCGGGCACCGTCCCCATGACAAAGCAGTTGAAGAGGGTCACAGACCGTGCGGTCCCCGCCCCCGCCGTGATCCGGCCCGCCGGCAGATACTTGAAATCCTCAAGCGCGTCGTAGAACTTCTCTTCCCAATGATCGGGCTTTCTCTCGACCCGCGCCAGATCCTTGGCGATCCGCCGCCAGGTGTCTTCGATAGTCACATCCTTTGGCGTGCCGTCGGCCTCCTTGAAACGGTACTTCATATCCCAGATCTGTTCGGCAATCGGGGCGGAAAAGCGGGTCATCGACGATATCCTCTGTGGGAAGCAGGTCGGTAAACTACCGCAGATTCGCGCTGTTTTCCACAAGAAGTTGAAGGCGGGAACGGTCAAACTAATATATATAGTGTAGGGTGGAAGAGATTCTGGGGTTATGTCAGTGGGAAAACCTGTGGATAAATCAGTCAATCTGATCAAGCTCTCCGTGGGCTCGGAAAGCGTGGACACCCTGATCGCATGGCAGGCGACCAAGCGGGCACAGGGGCCGGACGGATTGCCCCGCCACATCACTCGCATGTGGCCCAAACGCGAGGCTGAAATCCTGAACGGCGGCTCCATCTACTGGGTGGTCAAGGGCACGCTGCAGTGTCGCCAGCGGATCATCCGCCTAGACGAGATGATCGGCGAAGACGGTATCCGCCGTTGCGCCATCGTGCTCGACCCGGAAGTTATCCGCACCCAAAGCAGCCTCAAACGCCCGTTCCAGGGTTGGCGTTACCTTCCGGTCAGCGACGCCCCACCTGACCTGCCCAAGGGACGTGCATCCGAAGACCCGCTGCCGGTCGAGCTGAACCGCGCGCTGGCGGAGATCGGGGTGCTCTGAGCCTTAACCCGCCAGCTGCTTCGTCAATGCATCAATGACCTTGCGATCCGCCTCCGATGCCGGCGCGAGGCGGCTGCGCCACAGCGTGGCTTGCGAGCGCAAAATAGGGTCGTCGCCCAGGACTTTCAGGTGGTTCGCGCGCAGGGTCTCGCCGCTGGAGGTGATGTCGGCAATGGCCTCCGCCGTTTCATTGGCCACCGTACCTTCGGTTGCGCCCTGGCTGTCGACCAGCGCGTAATCGGCAACGCCCCCCTGGCGCAGGTGCTCGCGCACCAGCCGGTGATACTTGGTGGCAATGCGCAGGCGCATATCATGCGCGGCCCGGAACGCCGTTGCCGCCGCATCCAGATCATCCAGCGTATCCACATCCACCCAGGCTTTTGGCACTGCCAGCACCAGATCGGCGTGGCCAAAGCCCAACTCCTGTACCGGTTCGATCTGCTGTTCCCAGAGCGGCAGTTTTTCCTGCACCAGATCGGTACCCGTCACGCCGAAATGCAGCCGACCCGTTGCCAGTTCGCGAGGTACTTCCCCCGCAGAGAGCAGCACCAACGACACCCCCTGAATGCCCCCCACGGCACCGGCATACTCACGCTCCGACCCGGTACGGGTCAGGCGCACACCGCGCTGGCTGAACCAGTCGAAGGTCTTTTCCATCAACCGGCCCTTGGAGGGCACGCCCAGTTTCACGCTCATGCCTGCGCCTCCAACTCCAGCATCAGACCAGGGCGCAATACCCCGCCCACCGCCGGGATTTCTGCGCCCTGCCCCAACCGGCGCGTCAGCGCGTCATAGCGGCCACCGGTCGCAAGGGCCGGTAGATCGGCACGGTTCGGGCTGAAGAAGCCAAAAACGAAACCGTCATAATATTCCATCGATGTGCGCCCGAAACTGGTCTCGAACGGCAGGTTTTCCACGTCGACGCCCCGCGCCGCCAAAGCCTCCGCCCGCCTCGATATGCCATCCACCGCCGAAGAGATTGATGGCAGATCAACCGCGATGTCGCGCAGCTGCTCCAGTGCGAAGGGCAGTGTCTCCCGCACCCCCAGCAGCGCATCCAGCAGATCCACCTCGGCGGCGCTCACCGGCGGTGCCTTGGCATCGTCGCGCAGCGTCTGGATGCGGCGGTCGATCTCTGTCTGTGTGCGTTTACCCACCAGCGGCGCGTCGCAGGCGACATCGCCTGCCAGCAGTTGTTCGCGACGGGCGGACACAGGCGTGCGCCCCGAGAACCGGTCCAAAAGCGCCCGAAACCGGCGCGGTCGCCAGATGTGGCGTAAAAGGGCGGCCTTGCGCGGCTCGGTGGTTTTCAGCCCCCGCACGGCGGCGGTCAAAAGCCCGATATCCCCCGTTGTGGCGCGCAGGTTCAACGGCGCCACGGCCTGCGCGATCAGGGCAAACACCTCTGCATCGGAGGCGGCAGGATTGGCGCGATCAAACACCTCATAACCGACCTGAACATATTCATTGGCGCGGTCCGGGTCGTGCTCCTGACGGCGAAACACCTCGCCGGAATAGGTATAGCGCGCAGGCTCCGCCCCGTTGGCCATGTGCATCTGCACCACCGCAACGGTGAAATCCGGGCGCAGCATCTGTTCGCCGCGCAGCGCATCGGACGTCACATAGGCGCGCGCGCGGATTTCCTCGCCGTAAAGATCGAGCAGAGTTTCCGCCGATTGCAGAATGGGCGTCTCCACCGGCAGGGCCCCGGCTGCTTCAAAGCGCGCGCGCAACTCTGCCGCCCGCGCCAGCGTTTGGGCGCGCGTGATCATTTGTCAGCGCCACCGCCCGGCAGATCATGTTGCGCGAGGATGTCCCGCACCTTGGCGACCAGGTCATCGCGCGGCACTTCGAACTGGCTGGGCCGGTCTTTCCATTCCTCCAGCGTGGCACTTTCGGCGATCTGCGCGCCCAGGATCAGGTCCTTGATCTGGATGACGCCGCGCTCTTTCTCATCGCCGCCTTCGATCACGGCCACGGGGCTGCCGCGTTTGTCAGCGTACTTGAGCTGGTTGCCGAAGTTCTTGGGGTTGCCCAGATAGACCTCCGCCCGGATGCCTGCCTGACGCAGCTCGGCAACCATTTTCTGATAGTCGGCCATGCGGTCCCGATCCATGACGGTCACAACGACAGGGCCCGCTTCGCTGGAGTGCATCCGCCCCTTGGCCTGCAGGGCGGCGAGGAGCCGGTCAACGCCGATGGAGACACCCGTGGCAGGCACCTCCTGCCCGGTGAAGCGCTTGACCAGATCGTCATAGCGCCCGCCACCCGCGACCGAACCAAAGTTGCGCGTACGCCCCTTCTCGTCCTGAATGTCGAAGGTCAGTTCGGCCTCATAGACCGGGCCGGTGTAGTAGCCAAGGCCGCGGACAACGGAGGGGTCGACGACGATGCGGTCAGGGCCATAGCCACCTGCGTCTAGCAGACGAGCAATAGTTTCCAACTCATCTACACCCTGATTGCCCACCGTGCTATCCCGCACAATCGACCGAAGGCTCTCGCAGATAAAGCCGTTCCACTCAGCTTGAGTATAAATTAGTAAGTTATCGTTGTTCTTCTTGAACTCTGCCTCGTCTTCCACTGTGTGCGGTTCGCCGACTGATCCCAGCTTTTTGGCCACACCTAGAAAATCGACCAAAAGCTTGACTTGAAACTCGCTAAGTCCTGCGCCTTCTGTGAAGTCTCCACTCTCGTCCTTGCGCCCCTCACCAAGAAGGGCATGCACGCCTTCGGGACCCAACCGATCCAGCTTGTCGATGGCCCGCAGCACAATGCCACGTTCGCGTTCTTTGTCGTCGCCTGCGAGGCCTGCAACTTCGAGCACGCCGTTCAACACCTTGCGGTTGTTCACGCGGATCACGTAGTCGCCGCGCGGGATGCCGACCTCTTCGAGGCAATCGGCGAGCATCGCGCAGATTTCGGCATCCGCCGCAACAGACGGCGCTCCGACGGTGTCCGCGTCGCATTGATAGAACTGGCGGAACCGCCCCGGTCCGGGCTTTTCGTTGCGCCAGACGGGTCCCATCGCATAGCGACGATAGGGTTTGGGCAGGTCGTTCTGATGCTGCGCGTAGACGCGCGCCAAGGGGGCCGTCAGGTCATAGCGCAGCGCCAGCCAGTCGCCCGGCTTGTCGGCATCCGCATCCTCCTGCCAGGCAAAGACGCCCTCGTTCGGACGGTCCACATCCGGCAGGAATTTCCCCAGGGCCTCGACGGTTTCCACGCCGGAGCTTTCCAGCGCGTCAAAGCCGTACCGATGATAGACCGCCGCGATCTTGCGCAGCATTTCGGTGCGCTGGGTGACCTCAGCGCCGAAATAGTCACGAAAGCCCTTTGGCGTTTCCGCCTTGGGCCGCGGGGTCTTTTTGGGTTTGGCCATGGTTCGCCCTCTGGCTTGTCGGTGTCGCGCGCGGTCTAGCCCAAGGGGCCAAGGGGGGCAAGGCGCGGTCTTTATCAGATCGCCCGCGCGTGCTAGGCGCAGGCCATGGAAAAACTGGAAGAACAGATTGCGCATCTGACGCGCACGGTTGAGGAACTGTCCGATGTGGTGGCCCGTCAGGAGACGGAGATTGCCACGCTGACGCGCCGGGTCTTCATGCTGATGCAGCGCGAAGGCGAACGCGAGGCGCAGGCCTCGGGCGGTGTTGTGGTCGGTGACGAACGCCCGCCGCACTACTGACACGGACGCAGAGGGTCAGATATCCTCGACCTCAAGCACGCCGGTCAGCGATTTGATGGCGCCCTTGATCTGCGGGTTCACGACGAACTCCTGCCCAAGCTCGACTTCCACCTCGCCGGGCAGGCCCGGGTCCATCAGGCAAAACTCGATGGGGCCGCGCCCCGCCCTTTTGGCTGAGGCCGCGGCCCCTTCCAGCACGCTGGCCACAGCGGAGATTGCCTCCGGCGCGTCGATGAAGATCTTGAGCCCACCGCCGCCCGCATCGGCCACCACCGCATCCGCAGGCCCCACAGAGCGGCCCAGCAGTTTAAGCTGATCCGCCTCCATCGTCGCCTCGACCGTGACAATCACCTTGGAGCCGGTTTCCAGATGCTCGCGCGCCGCCTCCAGCGTGTCAGAGAAAAGCGTGACCTCATAGGCTCCCGTAGGGTCGGACATCTGCGCAAAGGCAAAGCGATTGCCGCGTGCTGATTTCCGTTCCTGTCGGCCCGCGACAATCCCGGCAAGACGCGCATTCATGGCACCGTGATCGGTGACCTTGGCCGTCAGCTCATCCAGCGTCAGGAAAGGCACACCGCGATCGTTCGACGTTTTGCGTTTCAGCGGGGCCATGTAGTCGTCGAGCGGATGGCCAGAGAGGTAGAAGCCCACGGCTTTGAACTCTTCGCCCAACCGTTCGGCGGGCAACCAGTCCTGAACCGGGTGCAGCCGTGGCTCTGGCAGGTCTTCTCCGGCCTCGCCAAAGAGCGAGACCTGGTTGGACGCCTTCTGCTCGTGGATGGCGGCGGAATAGCTCACCAACGCATCCAAGGCGTCGAAGACCCGGTGCCGGTTCGCATCCAGCTGGTCAAACGCGCCCGAGCGCGCCAGCATCTCCAGCGGGCGCTTGCCCACACGTTTCAAATCCACCCGGCGGGCGAGGTCAAAGAGCGTGGCAAAGGGTTTGTCGGGGCTGTTCTCTGCGCTCGGGTCCGCGCGACGCCCGTCGGTGATCAGCTTCATCGCCTCCAAGCCGACGTTCTTCAACGCGCCCAGGGCGTAGACCAGCGCGCCATCCACCACCTTGAACGTCGCGTCCGAGCGGTTCACGCAAGGCGGCACCCAGGGCAGTTGCAGCTGCTTGCGCACCTCTTCGAAATAGACCGCCAGCTTGTCGGTCAGATGGATATCGCAGTTCATCACCCCGGCCATGAATTCCACCGGGTGGTTCGCCTTGAGCCAGGCGGTCTGGTAGCTGACCACCGCATAGGCCGCCGCGTGGGATTTGTTGAACCCGTAGTTGGCGAATTTCTCCAGAAGGTCGAAAACCTCGGTGGCCTTTTTCTTGTCCACCCCGTTTTCCTGCGCGCCCTTTTCGAACTTCGGGCGCTCCTTGGCCATCTCCTCGGCGATCTTCTTGCCCATCGCACGGCGCAGCAGGTCGGCGCCGCCAAGGCTGTAGCCCGCCATGACCTGCGCGATCTGCATCACCTGTTCCTGATAGACGATAATGCCTTGCGTTTCCTTGAGAATATCGTCGATCAGCGGGTGAATGGATTCCAATTCGCGCTGCCCGTTTTTGACCTCGCAATAGGTCGGGATGTTCTCCATCGGGCCAGGACGATAGAGTGCCACAAGCGCCACGATGTCCTCGATGCAGGTGGGCTTCATGCGCTTGAGCGCGTCCATCATGCCCGAGCTTTCCACCTGGAACACGGCCACGGTCTTGGCGGAGGCGTAAAGCTTGTAGGAGGCCTCGTCATCCAGAGGGATGGTGCCGATGTCATCTTCCAACCCATCGGGGGGCGCAAAAAGCTCGGTCCCATCTGCGGCGATGTGCAGATGCCGCCCCGACGCCTTGATCTGATCCACCGCGTTTTGGATCACGGTCAGCGTTTTCAGGCCCAGAAAATCAAACTTGACCAGACCGGCCTGCTCTACCCATTTCATGTTGAACTGGGTTGCCGGCATGTCCGAGCGCGGATCCTGGTAGAGCGGCACCAGCGCATCAAGCGGCCTATCCCCGATCACCACGCCCGCCGCGTGGGTGGAGGCGTTGCGCAAAAGCCCCTCGACCTGCTGGCCGTATTCCAGCAGCCGGGCGACCACTTCCTCGTTGCGGGCCTCTTCGCGCAGGCGCGGCTCATCCGCCAAGGCCTTTTCGATGCTGACGGGTTTCACCCCTTCCACCGGGATCATCTTGGACAGACGGTCCACCTGCCCGTAAGGCATCTGCAGCACCCGCCCAATGTCGCGCACCGCCGCCTTGGATAAGAGCGCACCAAAGGTGATGATCTGCCCGACCTTGTCGCGGCCATATTTTTCCTGAACGTAGCGGATGACTTCCTCGCGCCGGTCCATGCAAAAGTCGATGTCGAAATCCGGCATCGACACCCGTTCGGGGTTCAGGAAACGTTCAAACAGCAGGTTGTAGCGCAGGGGATCAAGGTCGGTGATGGTCAGCGCATAGGCCACAAGCGAGCCCGCGCCCGAGCCCCGGCCCGGCCCCACGGGGATGTCGTTGTCCTTGGCCCATTTGATAAAATCCGCAACGATCAGAAAGTAGCCGGGAAACCCCATCCCTTCGATAATGCCAAGCTCGAAATCCAGCCGTTTTTCATATTCCTCGACGCTGGTCGCGTGGGGAATGACGGCCAGCCGGTCCTTCAGCCCCGCGTGCGATTGCCGCCGCAGCTCTTCGATCTCGTCATCGGCGAATTTGGGCAGAATGGGATCGCGCCTGTAGGCCTGAAACGCGCAGCGCCTTGCGATTTCCACCGTGTTTTCAATCGCCTCCGGAAGATCGGCAAAGAGCGTGACCATCTCGGATTGAGACTTGAAGTAATGCTGCGCGGTCAGACGGCGCCGCGCATCCTGCTGGTCGACATAGGCCCCTTCGGCAATGCAGATCAGGGCGTCATGCGCCTCGTACATGTCCGATTTGGGGAAATAGACGTCATTGGTCGCCACCAGCGGCAGGTCCATGGCGTAGGCCATCTCGACAAAGCCGCGCTCGGTCAGACGCTCGGCTTCGGGCTGCCCGGCTTCCGTGGGATGACGTTGCAGTTCGACATACAGCCGATCCCCGAAATCCGATTTGAGCCGGTCCATGATCTCTTGGGCTGCGGGTTTCTGCCCCGCCTGCAAAAGCATGCCAACCGGCCCCTCCGGGCCACCGGTCAGACAGATCACATCCGCCGCATACTGTCCCAGTTGATCCAGCGTCACCTGCGGCAGCGCCCCGCCCTTGTCGATGTACAGACAGGAGTTGAGCTTCATCAGGTTTTCATACCCCGCCTCGCTCTGGGCCAGCAGCACCACCGGCGCGGGCAGACGCGGCTTTTCGCCCGGGCGTGTCTCGACATAGGTCACGTCCACCTGACAGCCGAGGATGGGCTGCACCCCCGCTCCCGACATCGCCACGGAAAATTCCAGTGCGGCAAACATATTGTTGGTATCGGTCAACGCCAGCGCTGGCATCTCCGCGTCACGGCACAGACCAGGCAGTTTTTTCAGCCGCAGCGCCCCCTCCAGCAGTGAATACTCGGAGTGGCTGCGCAGGTGAATGAATCGGGGGGGTTTACTCATGCTCTGACCCTAATTCAGCAGGCGCACCGCCGCCAGCAGGAACACCCCGCGATGTCATTTTTTGAGCGCGCCAGCCAACCGCCGAGACGTCACCTCGCCTTTCTCCTTGCAAATCCAGGCAGCCACCGCTTAGCCTCTGGTCCGTTACTGCTCGCCCCTCGTTCTACGCCGCATCGAACGACTGGCATAAGGAGCCCTTTGGTACCGCGGCGGATCTGACGGAATGGACATTGCGTTTCGCCTGAACGGAGAAACAGTGGCGCTGCAGGATGTAGCCCCCACCACCACCCTGCTGGACTGGTTGCGCGAGGACCGCGGCCTGACCGGCACCAAGGAGGGGTGTAATGAGGGCGATTGCGGCGCCTGTTCCGTGATGGTTACGGATGACACCAGCGCGCAGGCGCTCAATGCCTGCATTCTGTTCCTGCCCCAGCTCAATGGCAAGGCGGTGCGCACGGTGGAGGGGATTGCAGCGCCGGATGGCAGTTTGCACCCGGTGCAACAGGCGATGGTAGATCATCACGGCAGTCAGTGCGGATTTTGCACACCGGGGTTCATTGTCTCGATGGCCACAGCCCATCTGCAGGGCAAGACGGATCATGACACGCAATTGGCCGGCAATCTCTGCCGCTGCACAGGCTATGCGCCGATCATCCGCGCCGCCGTTGCCGCCGAAGACGCCCCTGTTCCAGCGCATATGCACGACGAGACGGTGGAGAAAGCGGCGTCTGATCCAGGCGGGCTCTCCGTGCAGCCCCGCTCTGCGGATGAGTTGGCGGCATGGTATCTGAACCACCCGGAGGCCACGCTGATTGCCGGGGCCACGGATGTCGGTCTCTGGGTCACCAAGCAGTTTCGCAATCTGGGGCCCGTCGCCTTTCTGAACGGATGCGCCGATCTTACGGGGATCGAAGAGAGCGCAGAGGGCCTACGGATCGGGGCCATGACCACCCTGACGGACATGGAAACGCCGATTGAACCGCTCTACCCGTCTTTTGCGGCGATGATCCGGCGATACGGCTCCGTGCAGGTGCGCAATGCTGCGACCATCGGTGGCAATATCGCCAATGGCTCGCCCATCGGGGACGGCCCGCCTGCGCTAATCGCGCTGGGGGCGACATTACATTTGCGCCAGGGCCAGACACGGCGCAGCCTGCCTCTGGAGGATTTCTTTCTTGACTATGGCAAACAGGACCGGAACCCCGGTGAATTTATCGAAGCCATCACCATTCCGCATCAGCCGGACAGGTTGCGGTGCTACAAACTGTCAAAACGGTTTGATCAGGACATTTCCGCCCTCTGCGCCTGCCTGTCGGTCACCGTGGACAGCGGTCAGGTCACCCGCGCGCGTCTTGCCTTTGGCGGCATGGCGGGCATCCCGAAACGCGCGGTGGCGGCAGAAGCCGCCTTGGCTGGCGCCCCGTGGTCCGAAGATACTGTGCGGTCTGCGATGCAGGCGCTGGCAGAGGATTTTCAGCCCCTCTCGGACATGCGGGCCAGCGCGGCCTATCGCCTGAAAACCGCGCAGAACATGCTGTTGCGGTACTGGCATGCGGATCAGGGCACCATGGTCAACCCGCTGGAGGTGACCCCATGAGCGTCGCCAAATCGCTGCCCCATGATGCCGCGTTGCTGCACGTCACCGGCGCGGCGCGCTATGTGGATGACATTCCGGTGCCCAGGGATGCGTTGCATCTGGCCTTTGGTTTGTCCACGGTTGCTGCGGGTGATCTGACCGGTATGGATCTGTCCCGCGTACGCGCCGCGCCGGGGGTTGTTGCGGTTCTGACGGCGCGGGATTTACCGTTCGAGAATGACGTCTCCCCCTCCAACCATGACGAACCACTGCTGGCCACAGGGTCTGTGCAGTACGTCGGCCAACCCTTGTTTGTCGTTGCGGCCACCTCGCATTTGGCCGCGCGTCACGCCGCCCGACTAGGCGATGTGGACATCACGCCCAGCGACCCAATTCTGAGCATCGAGGACGCGCTCGCGCGTAACAGCCGGTTTGAAGACGGGCCGCGCATTTACGGACGCGGGGACGTGGATCGGGCGCTGCAGGCCGCGCCGCATAACATCAGTGGCCAGCTTGAAGTTGGCGGACAGGAGCATTTCTATCTCGAAGGGCAAGCCGCCCTCGCGCTACCGCAGGAAGGTGGTGACATGGTGGTGATGAGTTCCACCCAGCACCCCACCGAAATCCAGCACAAGGTGGCCGAGGCGCTTGGCAAGCCGATGCATGCCGTCCGGGTGGAAACCCGACGCATGGGCGGCGGCTTTGGCGGCAAGGAAAGTCAGGGCAATGCGCTGGCCGTGGCTTGTGCCGTTGTCGCGCAGGCCACCGGACGCCCTTGCCGCATGCGGTACGACCGCGATGACGATATGATCATCACCGGCAAGCGCCATGATTTCCGCATCGACTATACTGTCGGTTTCGATGACGACGGCGGCGTGTTGGGGATCGATTTCACCCATTATGCCCGCTGTGGATGGGCGCAGGACTTGTCCCTGCCGGTGGCGGATCGGGCCATGTTGCACGCCGATAACGCCTATTTCCTGCCCGCCGTGCGCATCACCAGTCACCGACTGAAAACCAACACGCAGAGCGCGACGGCTTTTCGGGGGTTCGGCGGGCCGCAGGGTATGCTGGGCATCGAACGGGTGATGGATCATATCGCCAGCCATCTCGGGCGCGAACCACTCAGCGTGCGACGCAAGAACTTTTATGCCTCCGGCGGGGATACTTCCGGCCAGAAGAAGCGCAACATGACGCCCTATGGCCAAGCGGTTGAAGATTTTATCCTGCATGACATGACGGACGCGCTGGTGGCTTCCAGCGACTATGAAACACGTCGAGCATCGGTGGTCGCATGGAATGCGCAAAACCCGATCCTCAAGAAGGGGATCGCGCTGACGCCGGTGAAATTCGGCATCTCCTTCACGCTGACCCATCTCAATCAGGCAGGCGCGCTGGTGCATGTCTATCAGGATGGCTCGATCCACCTGAACCATGGCGGCACCGAGATGGGGCAGGGTCTGTTCCAGAAGGTGGCGCAGGTGGCAGCGGCCAGATTTGGCGTTGACGTGTCGCAGGTTAAGATCACCGCGACCGATACCGGCAAGGTACCGAACACCTCCGCAACCGCCGCCTCCTCCGGCAGCGATCTGAACGGCATGGCGGTTCAGGCGGCTTGCGATACCATACGAAAGCGCATGGCAGTTTTGTTGGCCGAACGACATCAGTGTTCCGCTGCCGAGGTTGTTTTTCAGGAGGGCACGGTTGAGGTCGCGGGCGCGTGCTACAGCTTTGCAGAGGTCGCGCAGATGGCCTATTTCGCCCGCGTCAGCCTGTCGGCGACAGGCTTCTACAAGACACCGAAAGTAAAATGGGACCGGATCAAGGGCGAGGGCCGTCCGTTTTTCTACTTTGCGTATGGCGCGGCCGTCACGGAAGTCGTGATCGACACGTTAACTGGCGAAAACCGCATCCTGCGGGCGGACATTCTGCATGATGTGGGAAGCTCGCTGAACCCAAGCCTCGACATTGGACAGATTGAAGGCGGCTATGTGCAGGGCGCGGGCTGGCTGACCACGGAAGAACTGATTTGGGATGATAAGGGCCATTTGCGCACACATGCACCTTCGACCTACAAGATCCCCGCCTGTTCAGACCGACCGGATGTCTTCAACGTCGGGCTCTGGGAGGGCGAAAACCGGGAGGAGACGGTTTATCGCTCCAAGGCTGTGGGGGAGCCGCCACTGATGCTGGGCATTTCGGCCTATGCCGCGCTCTGCGATGCGGTGCAGGCCTGCGGGCCCGGCTATGCCAACCTGCAGACCCCCGCCACAGCCGAAGCCGTATTGACGGCTGTGCAAAGGACCCAACCGTGAGCGCGCTCTACGTCGAAGTTCTCGCAACCAAGGGCTCGACACCGCGCGATGCGGGCACGGCGATGAAGGTGACGAAAACCGAGGCGTTCGGCACGATCGGTGGGGGCGCACTGGAGTATGACGCCATCGCCCGTGCACGCGCCATCCTCGCGGCACGGGGACCGGAGGAGACACAGACCCTACCCCTTGGTCCAAACCTCGGGCAATGCTGTGGTGGCTCGGTGACCTTGCGGTTTACACGTACGCCCCGTCCGACAGACCAGATAGACACGGTGCGGCAGCCAATCTGCCAGGCCCCATCGCATCCGGCCCCTCTGTGGATTTGGGGGGCGGGGCACGTGGGCCGGGCGGTTGTCAGGGCCTGCCCCGCCCACGCCTTCAACATCACCTGGATTGATAGCCATGCTGACCGCTTTCCGACGCGCGTTCCCAAAACCGTAGCCGTCACACCTGTGAGGGACATGCCGATGCTTGCGGCACGTGCGCCGATCCACGCGCACCACCTGATCTTTACCTACGCACATGACATAGACCTTGCGCTTTGCGCCGCCCTGCTCAAACGCGGATTTGTGTCCTGCGGGTTAATCGGCTCAACCACCAAATGGGCGCGGTTCCAAAAACGCCTCAGGGTGGCAGGGCTTGATCCCACTCCAATCATCTGCCCCATCGGCGACAAATCCCTCGGCAAACGCCCCGACGCCATCGCCAGTGGCACCGTGGGTATGCTCCTGTCACACCTCAAGGCTCCTGTATGACCCCTCTTCTATCTTTGACCGGTCTGACCAAGGCCTATCCCGGCGTTGTCGCCAATGACGATGTGTCACTGCACATCCAACCGGGAGAAGTCCATGCGTTGCTGGGTGAAAACGGGGCTGGCAAATCCACCCTTGTGAAAATGATCTACGGGCTCGTGAAACCGGATCAGGGAGACATGCAGATGCATGGGCGCCCCTTTACACCCTCTGAGCCGCGCGCCGCCCGCGCGGCAGGTGTTGGTATGGTGTTCCAGCATTTCTCTCTTTTTGATGCGTTGACCGTGGCCGAAAACATCGCACTTGGGATGGAGACCGCACCGAGATTGAGAGATCTTGCGCAGCGGATCAGAGAGGTTTCCGACACTTATGGCTTGCCGCTTTCCCCTGATCGGGTGGTGGGCGACCTGTCAGCTGGGGAACGGCAAAGGGTAGAGATCATCCGCTGCCTCTTGCAGGAGCCCAAACTGCTGATCATGGATGAACCCACATCCGTTCTGACCCCGCAAGAGGTCGATATCCTCTTTGAGACCCTGCGCAAACTCAGCGCTGAGGGAACGGCAATTCTCTATATATCTCATAAGCTTGAAGAAATTCGCGCCCTCTGTGACGCGGCAACGATCCTGCGTCTGGGGAAAGTCGTGGGAGAGTGCATCCCCCGCGAGACAACAGCGCGGGACATGGCCGAGATGATGGTGGGCAAGGTGCTGGGCACGCCGACGCGAACCGCCGGTGCGCAGGAAGAAGTCGTGCTGACGCTGAATGGCTTGTCTCGCCCCTCACCTTCGGCGTTCGGGATGCCGTTGCGCGACGTATCCGTCACTTTGCGCAAGGGTGAAGTTCTGGGCATTGGCGGCGTGGCGGGGAACGGGCAGGACGAACTGCTCGCAGCGCTCTCCGGTGAAATGCGCGCACCAGCCGGCATGATCAGCTTCAAGGGCGAAGACATCGGCACCCTTGGCCCGAATGCCCGGCGTACCCGCGGGCTGCTGACCGCTCCAGAGGAACGGTTGGGCCACGCCGCAGTTCCCGATATGTCCCTGACCGAAAACGCCATGCTGACCGGTGCGGCCCGCGAGGGCCTGGAAAAGCACGGGTTTCTGGATTGGTCTGCCGCGCGGGGCCTTGCCGAACGGATCATCGAGGCCTTTGACGTGCGCACCCCGGGGCCCGGGAATGCGGCACGATCCCTCTCAGGCGGGAATTTGCAGAAATTCGTGATCGGACGGGAGGTGCTGCAACGTCCCGACGTATTGGTGGTGAACCAGCCGACGTGGGGCGTAGACGCCTCTGCTGCGGCATCCATCCGGCAAGCGCTGCTTGATCTCGCAACCGGGGGCGCAGCGGTGATCGTGATCAGTCAGGATCTGGATGAGTTGATGGAGATTGCGGACCGCTTTGCCGCGCTGAACGAGGGGCGGTTGTCTGCGCCACAACCCACCAGCGGGCTGAGTGTGGAGCAGATCGGGCTGATGATGGGCGGCGCCCATGGTATGGAGGTGGCGCATGTGTAGCCTGTTGCACCAAAAGAGATTTCTTGCCTTCGGCGAAGATATTTACAGCCAGAAGAAACATGGGGCACCCTCATGATCTGGTTGGAGAAGCGGCCACAGCCGAGCCGGTTTTTTGCTTATATCACCCCCCTGCTGGCGGTATTGGCGACATTTTTGTTTGGCGGGCTGCTCTTTGCGGCGCTCGGCAAGGACCCGGTCCAGTCGATTATAACGATTTTCTGGGAACCGCTCTTTGGCGAGTTCGCCTTTTACTATCGACCGCAGCTGCTGATCAAAGGGGCGCCCCTGGTGTTGATTGCCATTGGTCTGAGCCTCGGGTTCAAGGCCGGCATCTGGAACATCGGTGCGGAAGGGCAGTACATCATGGGGGCGCTGTTTGGCGCTGGCGTGGGGCTGGCTTTCTATCCCGCAGAAAGCGTTCTGATCTTTCCCGCCATGGTTATGGCGGGGGCTTTGGGTGGCTGGCTTTGGGCGATGATCCCCGCTTTTCTGAAGGTGCGTTTTGGCACCAATGAAATTCTTGTGTCTTTGATGCTGGTCTATGTGGCCGAACAGTTTTTGGCCTCCATGTCCCTGGGGTTGCTGAAAAATCCCGAAGGGTTCGGTTTTCCCGGCAGCCGCAACCTGCAACAATACGACAGTGCTCATAACGCTGAGATCATTGCCGGAACCGGCATGCATTGGGGGGTGGTGGCGGCCCTGATCGCGGTGATCTTTGCTTATGTGCTGCTGGCCCGGCACCGGCTTGGCTTTGCCGTGCGGGTCACCGGGGAAGCGCCGCGTGCCGCGCGGTTTGCGGGCGTGAACCCCGGCCGTCTTGTGCTGTTCTGCCTTGGCACCTCGGGCATGCTGGCGGGGCTGGCGGGACTGTTCGAGGTTGCGGGACCGGCGGGTCAGGTCAGCATCGATTTCAACGTGGGCTACGGGTTCACGGCGATCATCGTGGCTTTCCTTGGTCGGTTGCATCCCATCGGGATTGTGCTGGCGGGGCTGTTGATGGCGCTCACCTATATCGGCGGGGACATCGCGCAGAGCCAGCTGGGTCTGCCTGCTGCGGCCATTCAGGTGTTTCAGGGGATGCTCCTGTTCTTCCTGCTCGCGCTGGACCTTTTCACCAACTACCGGCTGCGCCTTGGCCGGGCGGAGACGGCATAATGGATCTTTCTGTGATCAATCCGATCCTTCTAATTGCCGCGCTGATGAGTGCGGCGACCCCTATCCTGCTGGCCGCCACGGGTGAGTTGGTGGTGGAACGTGCGGGTGTGTTGAACCTCGGCGTCGAAGGCATGATGATCCTCGGTGCCATCTGCGGGTTCGCCATCGCAGTCGAGACGGGATCACCTCTGACGGGCTTTGTGGCCGCCGCGATTGGGGGAGCGATGCTCAGCCTGCTCTTTGCGCTGCTGACCCAGGTGGCACTGGCCAATCAGGTGGCGTCAGGGCTCGCGCTGACACTCTTCGGGCTGGGGCTCTCGGCGCTGCTGGGCCAGCGCTATGTGGGCGTCAAACCGCCCCGGATGGGTGATATGAACTTCGGCCCGCTTGCCGACATCCCGGTCCTCGGGCCGATCCTCTTCTCGCATGACCCGATCCTCTACCTCGGCATTGCCCTGGTTGCCGCCGTCTGGGCCACGCTGAAATACACCCGTGTGGGCCTGATCTTGCGCGCGGTGGGGGAAAATCACGATGCCGCCCACGCGCTTGGCTATAAGGTCGTGCGCATCCGCACGCTGGCGATCATGTTCGGGGGCGCCTGCGCAGGCATGGGGGGTGCCTACATCAGCCTGATCCGCGTACCACAATGGACCGAGGGCATGACGGCCGGTGTGGGGTGGATTGCGCTCGCCCTGGTTGTCTTTGCCAGTTGGAAGCCCTGGCGCGTGTTGCTGGGTGCCTATCTTTTTGGCGGGATCACGCAATTGCAACTCAATCTGCAGGGCGCGGGCGTTGCCATTCCCGTCGAATATCTGGCAATGTCGCCCTACATCATCACCATCGTCGTGCTGGTCATCCTCTCTGCGGATAAAAGCGCGGCGCCCGGTTCTCTGGGCCGGACATTCCACGCCTCTCACTAGGGGCCAATCAACGCCTCGACCAAGGGGCGGTTCAACATGGGGAAGATCTGAAATGAAACTCATAACCCTTCTGGCCAGTGCCGCGGTGGCGCTTGGTCTGGCTGGCGGCGCCTATGCCGACGGCCATGAAAAGACCAAGGTCGGCTTTGTCTTTGTCGGACCAATCGGCGACGGCGGCTGGACCTATGAACACAACAAGGGCCGGCTTGCGGTCGAAGAAGCGCTCGGGGATGCTGTCGAGACCGTTTACGTGGAAAACGTCGCCGAAGGCCCGGACAGCGAGCGGGTGATGACGCAGATGGCGCTGGATGGTGCCGATCTGATCTTCACCACCTCCTTCGGCTACATGGATCCCACGATCAACATCGCGGCGAAGTTCCCGGATGTGAAATTCGAACATGCGACGGGCTACAAACGAGCAGACAACGTCTCGACCTATTCCGCACGCTTTTATGAAGGCCGCGCCATCCAGGGCCACATCGCGGGCAAGATGACCAAGTCCAACATCATCGGCTACATCGCCTCCTACCCGATCCCGGAAGTGATCCGGGGGATCAACGCCGCCTATATCCACGCGGCCAAGGTGAACCCGGATGTCGAGTTCAAGATCATCTGGGCCTATACGTGGTTTGATCCGGCCAAAGAGGCGGATGCGGCCCGCGCGTTGATCGAACAAGGTGCCGACGTGGTCCTGCAGCACACAGATTCCACCGCGCCACAGGCCGCCGCTCAGGAAGCGGGCAATGTGGTGACCTTTGGGCAGGCTTCCGACATGGGGCAATACGCGCCCTTCCCGCGTGTCTCCTCGATCATTGACGATTGGGCGCCTTACTACATCGCGCGCACCAAGGCGGTGATCGACGGCACATGGGAAAGCACCGACACATGGGATGGTATTGGCCCGGGCATGGTCGGCATTGGCGAGATTTCCGACGCGGTGCCTGCGGATGTGAAGGAAGAAGCGCTGGCGATGAAGGCTGCCATTGCCGATGGCTCCTACCACCCGTTCACCGGTCCGCTGAAAAAGCAGGACGGCAGCGACTGGCTGGCAGATGGCGAGGTGGCCGATGACGGCACGCTTGCGGGCATGAACTTCTACGTCGAAGGTCTGACCGGCGAAATTCCACAATAAGCTGAGCCAAGAAAGAAACGACAAGGGCCTCGGAGTGATCCGGGGCCTTTTTTTGCATCTAACGGCCTGCGAACAGCTTGAAGACGCAAAGTGGCCCAGAGCCGTTCTCTGCGAAGCTACGCACCGTTCTCCGGGTGTTTGTTCCAATACCTGACAGAGCACGCCAATTCGGTTTCCAGCCAGGATTTGAACTTCCTGACACTCGGGTTCCGCTGGGAGCGCGTGCGGACGGCAAACCAGTAGGTTGCGCCGGTCAAAGACCTGACGTCGAACGGGGCAACGATCTGCCCGCGTTCCAGAGCGTCGCAGGCAAGCGTCTCCCAAGCCATGAACAGGCCCTGCCCGGTCATCGCCGCATCCAAGCACAGGGAGGCGTCCGCATATGTTGGCCCTAGGCTCAGATCGCGCCCCGTCAGCCCCATCTCTGCGAGCCAGGGTCGCCAGCCGTAAAGCAGCTCATTCTCCCGAATAATCGGGACGTTGAAGACATCTTCCGGGGTGGTGATATGCGCTGCAATCTCAGGCGAGCAAACCGGAAAGACCCGTTGATCGAGCAGTTTCGTGGCCCCGGCACCCAAGGCGGGGTCTTCCCCGACACGGATGCCGATATCGACCTCGGAATGATCCAGATCGGCGACATCGACAGCGGGCAAGACCCGCAGGCTGATCTCCGGATTGAGATCGTTGAAGTTCTTTATGCGCCAGATCAGCCAACGGCTTGCAAAGATCGGTGCCACGGTGACGGTCAGCGTGTTCTGTCCAATCGCCTGCACGTCGGACACAACCGAGGACAGCTCACCAATCGCGGCCGTCAGGCGCGGTGATATCTGCGCGCAGATCTCTGTTGGCTGCAGACCTGTCGAGGTGCGCGCGAACAAGACCTGTCCCAGGGCAGCCTCTGCCTTGGCGAGCCGCTGGCTTAGGGCACCGGGGGTAACACCCAACTCATCGGCAGCACCGCGCAACGTGCCGTTGCGTGCGATCACCTCAATCGTTCTGAGAGAGGCGAGTGGGATTGCATTGAGGTTTCGCATTTAGAAAAACTAAACGCGCCCTGTCTCAAAGTCGATTCAGAATTGACCTTTGAGACGCCATCTTGGTCCCATGACACATGCCCTCACCATAAGGCTCAAATGCTTCTGGATAAAAATCCTGCCGACCTCACCGCGCCTGTCCGACGAAACCCAATTTGAACGGGATCCCTTGTCGCATCCGGACATTGCACGCATGTCCGAGCGCGAACGCGCCGATCTGCCGTTTTGTCCCGCACGCGTCAGACCGGAGTAGCGCGTTCCAGCGCTGTCTTTCAGTACGAGTATTCGGCATAAATCCGGTTCAGATCCCCGCCCCACGCGCCGTTGTACTGTTCCAGCAGTTCGTCGGCTGGCACCTTACCGCTTTCGACGCTCTCGTGCAGCGCGTTCAGGAAATGAGTTTCGTCCGGAACCATGCCGCCTGCGCCCGCCCGCGCGCGCGCCTTGAGGCCGCTTATACTGATCGCCACCGCCTCGCGGGCAATGTCGTGCAGCTTGTGGCCATGCACCTCGGCCTGCAGCCCGTCAACGGAGGCCGCGACCCGCATCAGGTCACGGGTGCCCATATCCCAGTCTTTCACCAGGTCCCAGGCCGCATCGAGCGCGGTCTGGTCATACATCAGCCCGACCCAGAAGGCCGGCAGCGCGCAAAGCCTGCGCCAGGGGCCGCCGTCGGCCCCACGCATTTCGATAAACCGCTTCATCCGCGCTTCCGGGAAGGCGGTGGTCAAATGGTCGGCCCAATCGCTCAGTGTCGGGATTTCGCCCGGCAAAGCAGGCAATTCGCCCTTGAGGAAATCGCGAAAGGACTGCCCGAGCGCATCAACATACTGCCCGTCGCGATAGACAAAATACATCGGCACATCGAGCGCATAGTCCACCCAGCGTTCAAATCCGAAGCCGTCTTCGAACACAAAGGGCAACATCCCCGTGCGCGCCGCATCAAGGTTACGCCACGCGACGCTGCGCCAGGACTTGTGCCCGTTCGGGCGGCCTTCGAAAAACGGTGAGTTGGCAAAAAGCGCCGTGGCCACCGGCTGCAGGGCCAGCGCCACGCGCATCTTCTGCACCATGTCCGCTTCGGAGCCGAAGTCGAGATTGACCTGCACCGTGCAGGTCCGCCGCATCATCACGCGCCCCATGGTGCCCACGCGCGCCATATAGTCGTTCATCAGTTTGTAGCGGCCCTTGGGCATCAGATCCATGTCGTCATGGGTCCAATGCGGGGCCGCACCAAGCCCGATAAAGCCCGCGCCGATCCGGTCCGCCACATCCTGCACTTCACGCAGATGGGTATTCACCTCGTCACAGGTCTCGTGGATTGTCTCCAGCGGCGCGCCGCTGAGTTCCAGCTGCCCGCCCGGTTCAAGGCTGATGTTGGCGCCGTCTTTTTCCAACCCGATCAGCACCCCGCCCTCTTCGACCGGCGACCAGCCGTGCGTATCCCGCAGCCCTTCCAGCATCACCCGGATCGACCTGTCGCCCTCATAAGGGAGCGGCTTCAGCGTGTCCTTGCAGTAGCCGAATTTCTCATGCTCGGTACCAATGCGCCAATCCTCTTTCGGCTTGCACCCGTCCGAGAGATATTGCGCCAACTGGTCATGAGAGGTGATCGGGCCGCCACCGGATTGAGGAATGGACATGAAGGAGGCTCCGTTCGTTCGGTAAATGCATTCAAGACATCAGGGATGGGACGATTTGATCAGGCTGTCAATGCAGACTAATCTGTGCAGTTTCGCCGGGCCTGCGTTGCCAGATCACGATGGCGTGTTTCTCGGCGCCCTGCAGCGCGTGCAGCATGCGCTCTGTCCTCAGGCCGGACAGGGTGGCGAAAGCGTCGAACAAGGCTTCCGCACCTTCTGCATTCACGGGGATCAGCAGCGCTGGCTGTCCCGGCTGCCGCAAGTGCCAATGCGCGGGGAAAAGGGTTTTATCCAGGGTCAGTTCGGTCATCTCGCGCAGGGCGATGGCGCCACCGGTCAGCGGACCATAGTAGGTAATTTGCCCCTCGTCGACGCTGACCGCCCCGGGCCCCTGCCCGGCGCTGCGAAAACGTGCGCGCTGCACCCCGACCCAGATGAGGGCTATCCCGGCGACCAGCAAGGCAATGGCCGGCAACACCAGCAGTTGCCCCGGTCCAACCAGCCACCACAGCCCGAGGAGCGCAATGGCGCCCCCCGCCAGCACTTCCCGCCAACGCCACAACGCAGCCCTTGCTTCGGGTCGGAAAAATGTCATGGCGTCTTGCCTGCGGTCATAGGGGTCTCCAGCAAGGCAATGCGGTAGTCCCCGATACGCCGAAATCCGATGCTCTCATAAGCGCGTGCCGCAACCGGGCTGGCAGCAAATAGAATGGCGCTGGTGATGCCGTCGTCTCGCATTTCTGCCAGATGCAACGCCACAATGCGGGCGCCATGGCCCCGCCCGCGATGAAGCGGCGGCACATAAACGCCTCCGACCTGCACCATATCCGCCGTCCGCGCGTTCAGCGCCGACATCGCACAGGGCACACCATCTGCCTCCATCACACGTCCGTCCGGTTTTTCGACGAACCTCAGCGCAGCACGCATGCCATCGTTACCATCGAGCGTCCCCTTGCCGGTATCTTGATGATAGCCGTTAAACCAGTCTGCGAGCCAATCGGCATGGTCAGCCGCGGGCCTGCGCAAGTGTATGTTTTGATCTGAAATTTCAGATAGATCTGACAATCGCAATGCGTACAGCGGTTCATTGTGCTGCAAACGAAAATCTACATCGCGCAAGCCAAGCGCCGTGGTCAACGCGCCGATCTGATCGGGGACGCCGGTCATGCCGACGATGCGCTGTCCTCTCAATACTTCGTCACACGCCGACCAGAATGCGGCCCCTTGATCCGGCGCCTGACACATCAGAAAGCCACCGTTCGTGCGGCCCAAGACACCGGTGATGTCGCCGTCGCGTGTGCGCACATAGAAGGTCGTTCCATTGGCGTGATCCGTATTGCCGACCCCATGCGCCGCAAGATTGCCACGCAAGAACATGGAGGTTGCCGAGTGAGGGTGCAGAAATGCTTCGAGTGCAGCTGTCTCTTCCGGGCGTGCCTCGCGGATCATGTCCAGTCTCCCAACGCCTGCTGCCACAGGGTGATTGCCGCCACCGCCGCCGTGTCTGCGCGCAGAATACGCGGCCCCAGAGACACCGCATGTGCGTGGTCAAGCGCGTGTAACTTCTCTCGCTCGGACGGCGAGAAGCCTCCCTCCGGCCCAATCAGGATCGCCCAAGGCCCTGGGGTGGCAGGTAGGGTGGGCTTTAAGGCCACCTGCGCTTCATCGCAGAACATGATCCGCCGGTCGGTGTCCCACCCCGCCAGCAGCCGGTCCATCCGGACCATCTCCGCCACCTCCGGCACGTAGGTGGCGCCGCATTGCTCCGCCGCTTCCACAGCATGCGCCTGCAGGCGCGCCCTCTGGATGCGCCCGGCATTTGTGTACTGCGTCTGGACCGGAAGGATGCGTGCAGCCCCAAGCTCCACCGCCTTTTCCACAATGAAATCTGTTCGGGCTTTCTTGATCGGCGCAAAAAGCAGCCACAGGTCCGGTGGCATTTGCTGGGGGCGTGTCTGTGAGATCACCTGCAGAACGCCGCCGCGTTTGCCCGCCTCGGCCACCTCGGCCAGCCATTCACCGTTCTGCCCATCGAAGAGCAAGACCTGCGGGCCCACGCCAAGCCGCATCACCCCAAAAAGGTAATGCGCCTGCTCCCGCGACACAGGGACCGATTGCCCCGGCCCCAGGGAGTGTTCTACAAAAAGCCTGATCTTGGCTGTCACCTGTCCGTCCATGGGGAGATACATATGCAAAGCCCACCCGCTGCGCCAGATGGCCAAGTGGCCGATGCGGTAAAAGGCAATTGGGTCGACACAATGGCGCCTGTGTGGTCACGCCCCTACCTGCGGCTCAGCCGGGCGGATCGACCCATCGGCACATGGCTGTTGCTCCTGCCCTGCTGGTTGGGCCTGGCACTGGCGATGATCCATGATCAGCGTGCAGGCTTTGAGGACCTCTGGATCGCCGTGGGATGCGCCCTGGGGGCGTGGCTGATGCGCGGCGCGGGTTGCACCTGGAACGACATCACCGACAGGGATTTCGATAACAGCGTCGAACGCACCCGCTCGCGCCCCATTCCGTCAGGGCAGGTCACCGTCAGAGGAGCCGTTGTCTGGATGTGCGCACAATCGCTGCTGGCATTCTGCATCCTGTTGACTTTCAACATGACAGCCATCGCTCTGGGCGTGCTGGCCCTGCTGCCCGTGGCCGTCTACCCCTTTGCCAAAAGATTCACATGGTGGCCGCAGGTCTTCCTCGGACTTGCCTTCAACTGGGGCGCGCTGCTGGCCTGGGCGGCACATAGCGGCACACTGCATGCTCCGGCTGTGCTGCTCTACCTTGCCGGCATCGCCTGGACCCTGTTTTACGATACGATCTACGCACATCAGGACACCGAGGATGACGCGCTGATCGGCGTCAAATCCACCGCACGCCTCTTCGGCGACAAGACCGCCACCTGGCTGCGACGCTTCCTGGTGGCAACGGTGGGGCTGATGGGCCTCGCCGTGGTTTTCAGTGCCCTGCCGCAGGCAAATGTCCTCGCGATGGTGCTGGCACTGGCGGGTCCCTGGGCGATGGGGTGGCACATGGCATGGCAATTGCGCCAGCTTGACATCGAGGACAGCGCGAAACTGCTCCGGCTCTTTCGCGCCAACCGGGATACCGGCATGATCCCGCTGCTCTTTTTTGCAGCCGCCCTGCTGGCGTGATTGAATCCACCGCCCCGGGGGCGTATCACCTAGACGACTCGTAACCGGACACCAGGGGATCATGGGCCTGTCATCTTACACCCTGACTGCATCTGCCTTTGTCGCTGCCGCGACGGCTGCCCTGATCGCGGCAAACTCTTCCGTACAACTGGTCGAAGATGCCTCTGAAATCGGTGTACGCACGGCACTGGATGAAAACGAACTGACATGGGCCGAAGTCGAGGCAGACGGTCTGCGACTGGTGCTCGCCGGGACCGCACCAACGGAGGCCCTCCGGTTCCAAGCGCTCAGCGTTGCAGGGTCCGTCGTGGACGCAGCCCGCGTCATCGACCAGATGGAGGTTGCAGCGGTCGCCAACATCGCACCGCCGCGCTTTTCTGCCGAAGTCCTGCGCAACACAGCCGGCTTGTCGATCATTGGCCTGATCCCGGAGACGACGGATCGCGACGAGATGATTACCGGCTTCAACGCGATGAGCGACCTGCCGGTGACCGATCTTCTGGAGACGGCAGACTACCCCGCCCCGAGCGGATGGGAGGACGCGCTGGCCTTTGCCATCTCGGCCGTTGAGGACTTGCCCCGCGCCAAGGTATCCGTGACCGCCGGGCGGGTAGAGATCACCGCAATTGCCGACAGTGCCGAGGCGAAATCAGACATGGAAGCGCGCCTGACCCGCGCGGCACCGCCCGCCTTGCGCCTCTCCCTCAACATCACCGCGCCGCGCCCGGTGATCACACCCTTCACCCTGCGTTTCGTCATGGACGGCGATGGCGCACGGTTCGACGCCTGCTCCGCCGATACCGAAGCCACGCAACAACGCATCGTGGCCGCCGCCTTTGCTGCGGGGCTGAGCGGACCGGGGCATTGCACCATCGGGATGGGCGTGCCCTCTCCGACATGGGCAGATGCCGCCGAGACCGCAATTGCGGCGCTGGCAGAACTGGGCGCGGGCAGCGTCACCTTTTCCAATGCCGATGTAACGCTGGTGGCCGCCGAAGGAACGGACCAGCGGCTCTTTGACCGGGTCACGGGCGAATTGGAAAACGCCCTGCCGGACGTCTTCGCGCTTTACCCGGTGTTGCCGGAAACACCGGATCCGTCCTCCGGCCCGGCGGAATTCGTCGCCACGCTGAGCCCGGAAGGGCAGGTTCAGCTGCGCGGGCGCCTGTCGGACGAGAACATGCGCCAGGTTGCCGACAGCTTTGCGCGGGCGAAATTCGGGTCTGACAACGTCTATACCGCCGCCCGCGTGGTATCGGATATGCCCCCGGACTGGTCCGCGCGTGTCCTGACCGGTATTCAGGCGCTGGCCTATCTCAGCAATGGTGCCGTGACCGTAACGCCGGATACCATCACGCTGACCGGCAACTCCGGCAATCAGAATGCGCGTGCAACCGTTGCCCGGTTCCTCGCCAGTAAACTGGGCCAGGAAGCCACGTTCGACATCAACGTGCTCTACGTCGAAGCGCTGGACCCCATCGCCGCCCTGCCGACGCCGGAGGAATGCGAGGCGGATATCGCGGAAATCGTATCCGCGGCAAAAATCAACTTTGAACCGGGCAGCGCCACCATCGACCCCAGTGCGCTCGAAACCATGGACAACATTGCATCGGTCCTGAAGGAGTGCGGCGATATCCGGCTTGAGGTGCAGGGGCACACAGACAGCCAGGGCCGCGAGGAAATGAACCTCTCGCTCAGCCAGGCGCGGGCAGAATCGGTGCTCAACGAGTTACGCGCCCGCCGCGTCCTGACAGGCTCTTTCGTCGCGAAAGGCTACGGAGAAGCGCAACCTATCGCTGAAAACGACAGTGATGCAGGCCGTGAAGCCAACCGACGCATCGAATTTCATCTCATTCGCCCCACCCCTTCACAACCAGAACGCGAAACAACACTGGAAAGCGTCGCAGAATCCAGCGATACAGAGCCATCAATAGATGGTCCGGAGGTTGAAGGAAGCGGGGATGAGTAGGACGGAATTTGTCGTGGCGACGGCCATCATTCTCTTTGTGGCTTTTTGTCTGGGCTGGTTTGCCAATTGGATCGTGCACCGGTTCACCCGTGTGGCGGCCGATGACGTGGCACAGCTTGACCGGATGAGCCAGGAGCTTCATGAGGCGGAAGAAACCCGCGATCAGGCGATCACCTATCTGCAGCAGCGCGAGGCGGAACTGACCAACCAACTGGCACAGACCGAAGCGGAACTGCGCGCCGCCATGGACGGGCTGCGCGATGCCCGGCACGAAGCCGAAGAGCTTCGGGCGCGGGTCAATCACGAACGCATCGGGTAAACTCAGGCCACGGTCAGATGGGCACATTTGGCGAGATGGCCCACCCGTTGGGACGTGCTGCCCAGAACCATACCGGTGAGATTGCCCAGACCCCGACGCCCGGTCACGATGAGATCACAGCCAACCTCGTCAGCATGATTGATAAGCGACTGTGCAGGCTCTCCATCGCCGACATGTGCGACCGGATTTGGACAACCCGCGCTTTCGGCAATGCCACGCGCCCGGGTCAGCACTTTCTGCGCCGCTTCGGCCACTTCTTCTGCGGACGGCATTGTGGTGGCCACATGATAGCCTGCGACGGCACCCATCGCAAAGGCGACCGTTTCCGGTTTGGGGGTGTGTGAAATATGGAGCTCTGATCCGTATTTCCCAGCCAGGTCGCAGGCCAGCCGCAGTGCGTTTTCCGACGGTGCCGATCCGTCGAACCCTACTGTGATTTTGTTGAACATCGCTCCTGTCTCCTCTTTGTCAGGTTCGACAGGAGACTAGGGCCTGTGATCACACCCCGCTTTGATGCACGTCAATTGGCTCACCAGCGGTTGAGCGCGTCTTCGTCTTCCTCTTTTGCGGCCACCCATTCTGTACCAGCCGCCGTCACCTCGCGTTTCCAGAAGGGCGCGCGCGATTTCAGATAGTCCATCAGGAATTCAGCCGCCTCAAAGGCATCCTTGCGGTGCCGGGCGGCGGTGGCAACCATCATGATCATCTCTCCCGGCTGCAGGGCGCCATGGCGGTGAATGACCAGCACATCGCCCAGGGACCACCGGGTTTGCGCCTCCTGCGCGATTTCGGTCAGCGCGGATTCGGTCATGCCGGGATAGTGTTCGATTTCCATGACCTCCAGCGGGGCCTTGTCGCTGTCACGCACCACGCCGGTAAAGGTCACCACCGCGCCGATGTCCGTGTGACCTGCAGTGAACTCCTTGGTCTCCACACCCAGATCAAAGGGCGCCTCCTGCACCGAAATCCGCATCAGGCTCAGCCCCCGGTCATCGGCGGAAAGAAGGCCACCTCGCGCGCGCCCTTGAGCGGCGCATCGAAATCGCTCAACTCCTGATCGATGGCCACACGCAGTGCAGAACGATCCGCAAAGGCCGCCGCATAGCGGTCCTCGCGTGCAACCAACTCATCCACCAGGTCCGACACGGTCTCGGCGGTGCTGTCCACTTCCTCGCGCGGCAGCCCGATCCGTTCACGCACCCAGGCAAAATACAACACATTCATGAGCTTTCATCCTCTCAGATAGGGAGCCGATTTTCGGAAGTAGTCGAACCCGGAGATCAGCGTCAGCGCTGCGGCAATCCACAGCATCCAAAGCCCCACCCGTCCTGACCACACCATCGCATGATAAAACCCGCGCAGACCATTTGTATCCTCGACCTCGCCCCGCATCACCTGCTCAATCAGCGCTGTATCCATCCCATAGCTGTTCATCACCAGATGATGCTCGAAAATCCCACGGGAGAACAGCACCGCAATCGCGACCATCTGTGCGGTGGTCTTCCACTTCGCCAAAGACGTCACCTTCAGCGTACCCGCAGTATCGCCCAGAAACTCCCGCAGACCGGATACAAAGACCTCTCGGAACAGGATGACGGTGGCAGGTAGCACCAGCCAAGGTGTCCAATAGACATCGGAAAACCCGACAATCACCATCAGCGCAATGACCACCATCGCCTTGTCGGCAATCGGGTCCAGCATCGCGCCGAGCTTCGTCTCCTGCTTCCACGCCCGCGCCAGATAGCCGTCAAACCAATCGGTGACAGCGGCGGATACAAACAGCACCAGCGCAAACCAGTCCGCATAGGGCCGCGTGAAGTACAGAAACATCACCGCTACCATGGGCGCGGCCACCAGCCTGACAATGGTCAGAATATTCGGCAAGGTCAGTGTCATGGTCTCACCCTACAACGGGGTAAAACCGGGCGAAAGCGGCAACCGAAGCCCAGCCACCGTTGTGAAGGCCCCACCGCAGCATGAAACGCCGCAAGTCCGTTTCTTCTGGCCAAAAATATCCCCGCCGGAGGCATTGGGTTTTCTTGGAAAAGCCAAATCCGGCTACCCGCGCTCGTGGAAAAAATCGTAGATCTTTTCCGCCAGCGCGCCCGACACGCCCTCCACGGCCTTGAGATCACTCAGGTTCGCCCGCGCCACCGCCTTGGCTGAGCCGAAATGCGCCAGAAGCGCCCGCTTGCGCGCGGCTCCCACGCCCGGAACATCATCAAGCGGCGTTGCGCCAACCGATTTTGCCCGTTTTGCGCGATGGGTTCCGATGGCAAAGCGGTGCGCCTCGTCCCGCATGCGCTGAATGAAATAAAGCACAGGATCATTGTGCCGCAGCGCAAAGGGCTGCTTGCCGGTCCGGTAGAACTCTTCCTTGCCCGCGTCCCGGTCGACCCCCTTGGCCACGCCGACCATCGGGATGTCCCCCACCCCATGCGCCTCCATGATCTCGCGCACCGCACTCACCTGCCCGGCGCCCCCATCGATCAACAACAGATCCGGCCAATGCCCTTCCTTGCGCTCCGGATCCTCCTTGATCAGCCGCTTGAACCGCCGTGTCAGCACCTCTTTCATCATCCCGAAATCATCCCCGGGGGCCAGCTCCTCACCGCGGATGTTGAACTTGCGGTACTGGTTCTTCATGAACCCCTCGGGTCCCGCGACAATCATCGCGCCCACCGCAAAGGCCCCCTGAATGTGGCTGTTGTCATAGACCTCGATGCGCGCGGGCGGCCCCTCCAGCCCAAACGCCTCCGCCACGCCTTTCATCAGCCGCGCCTGCGTCGCCGTCTCTGCCATCTTGCGCGCCAGGCTCTCGCGCGCGTTCCTGAGCGCGGACTCAATCAGCTCCGCCTTCTCTCCCCGCTGCGGCACCAGCAACTCAACCTTGCGCCCAAGCTTGCCGGTCAAGGCTTCGCCCATCAGGTCCGGGTTCTCGATCTCATTGCTGAGGATCAACTGTCGCGGCGGCTCACGTGTATCGTAAAACTGCCCGATAAAGGCCTCCAGCACCTCCGCCGCCTCCACATCCGGCCCTACACGCGGGTAGTAATCCTTGTTGCCCCAGTTCTGGTTGGCGCGGATGAAAAACACCTGCACGCAGGCCTGACCGCCATCCATGTGCAGCGCGATGATATCCGCCTCCGCCACGCTCTGCGGATTGATCCCCTGCGCCGTCTGCACCTGCGTCAGCGCCTTGATCCGGTCGCGCAACGCGGCTGCCCGTTCGAACGCCATCGCCTCCGACGCCGCGCTCATCTCGGCCGCCAGCCGCGCCTGAATATCCGTTGTCTTGCCAGTCAGGAACTTCTCCGCATCACGCACCGTCTGGCCATAGTCCTCGGCGCTGATCTTGCCCACACAAGGCGCGCTGCACCGCTTGATCTGAAATTGCAGACAGGGCCGCGTCCGGCTCTCGAACATGGCATTGGAACAGTCGCGCAGCAGGAACACCCGCTGCAACTGGTTCAGCGTCCGGTTCACCGCGCCCGCGCTGGCAAAGGGACCGTAATACGCCCCTTTCTCCTTCTTTGCGCCCCGGTGTTTCTTGATCTGCGGGAAATCATGATCCGCCGTCACCAGGATATTCGGAAAGCTCTTGTCGTCGCGCAGCAGGACGTTGAACTTGGGCTTGAGCTGCTTGATCAGGTTCTGCTCCAGCAGCAGCGCCTCGGTCTCGGTCCGCGTGGTCAGGAACATCATCGACGCGGTCATCGCGATCATCCGCGCAATCCGCGGGCTGTGCCCGGTAGGCCGCGCATAATTGCTTACCCGCGCGCGCAGGTTCCGCGCCTTGCCCACGTAGAGAACACGGCTTTCCGCGTCCAGCATCCGGTAAACGCCGGGCGATGTGTCCAGCGTTTTCAGGTACCCTTGGATCACGTCCGGGCCGGTCGGCACATCCTTTGGATGAGTCTCATTTGTGTCCGATATATCCATGGGTGTGATTCTTACCCCGGCCTGCAATGGAGTTGAAGCAACTGCAAGGACTAACCTGTCCACGGATCATGTGGATAACTCTGCCGATAACTTCCAGGCATTCGGATTTTTCCTTTGCAATTGGGGTATTTCAGCGATTTGCACAAAAATTAGGCACTTACATAACCTTATGTTTTTAATTGATATTTTCTTATGCACAGTGCAAGTTTTTGAAAACAAAGACATTTTAGTAACGAATTTGTAACACTCATTAAGCCCGTGCAAAACTCTCATTCCGCAGAGCTTATTCGACCCCGAGAACGTCCGGGGTCTGCCACCCCAAATGCTGTCCACCGTCCACGCAGAGCAACTGCCCGGTCACGGCAGGGGCATCCAGAAAGTATCCCAGCGCCGCCGTCATATCGGCCGGGTTCGAGCCACGTTCCAGCGTCGTGGCCGCGCGCTGTTTTGCAAAATGCTCCGCCGATTGACGCCCGCCCTGCAGCGTGGGACCAGGGCCGATGGCGTTCACCCGGATCGCGGGCGCCAGCGCCTGCGCCGAGGTGCGCGTCAGCGCCCAAAGGCCCATCTTGGCCAGCGTATACGTCATGAACTCCGGGGTCAGTTTGCGGACGCGTTGATCGACCATATTCACGATGAGACCTGTCGCCCGCGGCTCGCCTGCCTCATCCAGGGTCGCTTCGATCCCCTGCCCTGCCATCTTCTGGGTTAGCAGAAACGGCGCCCGCAGATTACTCTGCATATGCCTGTCCCAGGTGTCCCGCGTCGCCGTTGCCACCGTGTCATACTCAAAGATCGAGGCGTTGTTCACCTGGCAGGTCACAGGTCCACCGAACGCCTCGACAGCCGCGTCAAACAACGCCTCCGTCTCCGCATCTTCCAAAAGGTTCGCCTGCAAGGCCACGGCGCGGCCTCCGGCAGCCTCGATACTGGATACCGTCTCCTGCGCGCCCTGATGGGAGGAGGCATAGTGCACCGCCACATCAAACCCCCGCCCTGACAGATAAAGCGCGATTGCGCGTCCGATCCGGTGCCCCGCACCGGTTACCAATGCTGTTGCCATGCTCACTCCCTCCTAGCTGAGCACGATCACCAGATAGGACACGTAAAGCCCACTCAGGATCACGCCCCAGAACCGCGTGATGTTCCAGCTTAGATAGACGAAAGGCAGCAAAAGGACAGAGGCCCCCAGCATGACCCAGAGATCGAAAGCCAGGAACCCAGGATCGACAGGGATCGGGCCCACGAAACTGGCGATCCCGATGATGGCCAGCAGGTTGAACATGTTGGACCCGATGACATTGCCCAGTGCAACATCCGCCTGCCGACGCAAAGCCGCCATCACCGTCGTGGCCAGTTCCGGCAGCGAGGTCCCGATCGCCACCAGCGTCAGTCCGATCACGGTATCTGAAACGCCATACTGCTTGGCGATGATGGTTGCATTGTCCACGAGAAGATCGGCCCCCAGAGGCAGGCCGATCAAACCCAGCACCAGAAAGACGACGATACGCCACCACGGCATGTCAGGATCAGCACCCTCAGGCTCGTCTTCCGGTGCGCCCTTGCAGGCCTGACGGTGCAGGTGCGCGTCCCGGAATGCATCGCCGAGCATCAGGGCGAGCCCCAGGAGCAATACCGTGCCCGCGATCCAGTCGAACACCCCGCGAAACGCCAGCGCAATGAACAGCAGGCTTGCCGCGATCATGATGTTGTAGGTCTTGCGCGTGTTGCACTCGGATGTGTGCATGGTTGCCAACAGCGCGGGCACGCCCAGCACCAGCAGGATGTTTGCCGTGTTCGAGCCCACCACATTGCCCAGGGCCAGCCCCGGCGCGTTATCCCGGATGGCCTGCACCGAGATCAACAGCTCCGGGGCCGATGTCCCGAACGCCACGATGGTCAGACTGACGATCAGGGCGGGCACACCCAGACGCAGCGACATGTTCACCGCGCCCTTGACCAGCGCGTCCCCGGCCAGCAGCAGCAGCACAAGGCCGAAGCCACACAGGAGCCAAGGCATGATCATGCAGTCCCGCCTTTACCGCAGGAGCAGGGACCACGCCCGATCTGATACCGCCCACAGTGGCGGCATTTGGCATTCCCAAGACGTTTTCCCCCCAGCCAGTGCATTTTGCCGAACATCGCGAGCACGCCCATGACGACCAGGAAGAGGGTGACAATCTTGAAAATCATAAAACCTATAGTCCGAACTGCGCAAAGGCGCTGCGCTCTTCGATCCCGTGTAGCGCGTCACCCATGATCTGGGCGCCAAAGCGGGCGAGGAAGGGTTTGCGCACGCCGTAGCGGCGGAATTTTACTTTCTCACCGAACCGCTCTTGCATCATCGGTTTCAGATGCCCGATCCCGTCGATCAGCCCCAGGTCAACCGCCTTGCGGGCCAGCCAGATCTCACCGGTGAAAAGGTCTCGGTCTTCCGGTAGTTTGCCTTTACGGCGCGCGGTGACGTGATCCTTGAAATTGACGTGGATGTCTTCCAGCAGCTCTTTCAACCGGGCAACATCCTCGGGGTTTTCCGGACGGAACGGGTCGAGCATGGATTTCGACTTACCCGCCGTGTAAACGCGCCGCTCGATCCCCTGTTTCACCAGAAACTCATGCGCGCCGAAAGAGGCGGAAATCACCCCGATGGAGCCCACAACAGAGCTGTCATCGGCATAGATTTCATCCGCTGCCGCAGCCAGCCAATAGCCCCCGGATGCTGCGACGTCCTCGACAAAGGCGATCACCGGGACGTCTTTCTCTTCGGCCAGCCGCCTGATACGGCTGCCGATGAGCGAGGATTGCACGGGGCTGCCACCGGGCGAGTTCACCTCCAGCACCACCGCTTCCGGTTTGCCGCGTGAGAAGGCTTTTTCGATGACAGGGCCAAGGCTTGCATCATTCAGGGTGCCGCGCCCGGAGGCGCTGATCATGCCCGATAAACGAATGATCGCGACCGTAGGGTCCGATTTTACAAAGGGTATCCAGCGTTTCATGTGACCCCATGTAGAATGGCGACCCCCTGCAAACAAGGAGGGGAGGACGGAGAGTTTTATCCTGCGCCTTTATTGTCGGATACGCCACCCGGTTTTGAAAATCCAACCGATGACCAGCAGGCAGGCGGCGGTGAACCCCGCAATCGCCATCAGGGACAGGGCAATCGGCACATCCGCACTGCCGAAAAACGCCCAGCGGAAGCCGGAAATCAGGTAAACGACAGGGTTGAAATAGGAAATCGTCTGCCAGACCGGGGGCAGCATGGAGATGGAATAAAAGGCACCGCCAAGGAAAACCAGCGGTGTGACCACCAGCAGGGGCACCAGTTGCAGCTGTTCGAAGTTTCCTGCCCAGATGCCGATGATGAAGCCCAGAAGCGCAAAGCTCAGGCAGGTCAGCAACAGGAAGGCCACCATGGCCAGCGGGTGCGCGATGGTCACATCCACAAAGAAAAACGCGGTGATCAGGATGATGATCCCGATGAACAACGCCTTGGTCGCCGCCGCCCCCACATAGCCTGCGACGATTTCCAGAAAATTCACCGGGGCGGACAGCAATTCGTAGATCGTGCCGATAAATTTCGGGAAATAGATGCCGAAAGACGCATTGGAAATCGCCTGCGTGATCACCGAGAGCATGATCAGCCCCGGCACGATGAAGGCGCCATAGCTGACCCCCTCGATCTCCTGAATCCGGCTGCCAATGGCCGCGCCAAAGACCACGAAATAGAGGGAGGTGGAGAGTACCGGAGAGATGAGGCTCTGCGCCAGCGTTCGGAAAAAACGTGCCATCTCAAAGAGATAAATCGCCCTGATCGCGGTCCAATTCATGATGCGGCTTCCTCTTCTTCATGTACGAGACCGACAAATATGTCTTCCAGACTGCTTTGCCGGGTAACCACGTCGCGCAGCACCAACCCCGCCTCCGACACATCGCGCAGCAGCTTGGTGATCCCCGTACGCTCCGCCCGCGTGTCATAGCTGTAGGTCAGCGTGCGTCCATCATCACAGAGCGTCAGATCATATTTTGCGAGTGCTTCCGGCACATCCTCCAGCGGCGCGGAGAGCTGCACATCAAGCTGTTTTTGCCCCATGCGCGCCATCAGGTCCGCCTTGTCCTCCACCAGCAGCAACTCGCCCTTGGCGATCACCCCCACCCGGTCGGCAATCGCCTCGGCCTCTTCGATGTAGTGGGTCGTCAGCACGATGGTCACGCCATCCGCCTTCAACCCCTCGACGATCTCCCACATGTCTTTGCGCAGCTCCACATCCACACCCGCCGTGGGTTCATCGAGGAACAGCAGGCGCGGCTCATGGCTGAGCGCCTTGGCGATCAGCACCCGGCGTTTCATGCCGCCGGACAATTCGCGGATCTGGTTGTTGCGCTTGTCCCAAAGCGACAGCTGCCGCAGGATCTTCTCAATCGCGGCCTCATCAGGTGATTTGCCGAACAGCCCGCGCGAAAAGCGCACGGTGTTGATCACACGCTCGAAGGGCTCCAGATTGATCTCCTGCGGCACCAGGCCGATCATCGACCGGGCCGCCCTGAAATCCCGGATGATGTCGTGCCCCCCTACGGCGACCGTCCCGGAGGTCGCGGTCGTGATCCCACAGACGGTCGAAATCAGCGTCGTCTTGCCCGCCCCGTTCGGCCCCAAAAGCGCGATGATCTCCCCCGGCTCGATCCGCAGGCTGACACCTTTCAGCGCCTCGAACCCGTCACCGTAGGATTTGCGCAGGTCTGCGATGTCGAGAATGGGCTGCATACCGGTCTTTTCCTTTGCCAAGTTCATTGAAACTAGGGCGCGCGCGGGCGAAACAACAGTGTCGAATGACACGAATTCCGGCAGAGATCTGTGCAAAAAACCGCAATCCACTGTGCGCAGAACCGTAAACCCGCGGGCGGTCAGTTTTTGCCAGTAATGCGTTTAAGCCAGCTTTTCTTTTCCTCTTCCGGCGCATCCGCCGCCGGTGCAGGCCCCTCCAGAGCAGTCTGTAAATTGGTGAAAAACTGATCCGCCATCTTCTTGGCAAACCCGTCGATGATGCGGCTGCCCAACTGTGCCAGCTTACCGCCGACCTTGGCCTCAACATCGTAGGAGAGCTCCGTGCCACCATCCTTGGCGGTCATGCGCACCTCTGCGCCCCCTTTTGCAAAACCTGCCGCACCGCCCTTCCCTTCACCGCTGATGGTCAGGGATTCGTCGGGCACCATGTCCGACAGTATCACCGCCCCTTTGAATGTCGCTTTTACCGGCCCGACCTTTTGCACCACGGTGGCCTCAAACCCCTCTTCGGGAGAACCGGTCACATCCTGCGCGCCGGGCACGCAGGCCTCCAGCACCTCGGGACTGAGCAAGGCGGCATAGACCTCTGCAGGGCTTGCGGCAATCTGGCGGGTATCTGACATCTGCATCGGTGGGCTCCTTCTGGCTCGGGTTTCACGAACCTAACGCAGCCCGCGCCGATGCGCCAATCTGAATTGGGCCATGTCGCTTCCGGGCTCGACAGCGCTCTCTAGGCTGATAGGTCTGCGGCATGGCCAATCTTCCCCAAAACCGCGCAGGCCTCGGCATCCTTTTCGTGCTCGCAGGTGTTTTTGCAATTTCTATCAATGACATGCTGATCAAACAGCTGTCAGGGGGCTATCCGCTGCACGAGATCGTTTTTCTGCGCTCGGCCATCGGGCTGATGTTCTCCATGATCATGGTGCAGATGGAAGGCGGCTGGCACATCCTCAAGACCCGCAGGCCGTTTTTGCACCTCATCCGCGGGCTGCTCATCGTGGTTGCGAATATGAGCTACTTCGTCGCCCTCGCCGCCATTCCGCTGGCCGATGCAACGGCGTTGTTCTTTGCGGCCCCTCTGTTCATCACCTTGTTGTCCATCCCCATTCTGGGTGAAAAGGTCGGCCTGTTCCGGATGAGCGCGGTGCTGATCGGCTTTTCAGGCGTGATCATCATGCAGCGCCCTTGGGCGGATGCGGACAGCCTGCAGGCCTCCCGACTTGTGCTGCTGATGCCGGTCCTTGCTGCGCTGACCTATGCGCTCAACCAGCTGATGACCCGCAAGCTTGGCGTGGAAAGCAAGGCCTCCGCGCTCTCGGTCTATATCCAGGCCACCTTCATCGTGGTCTCTGTCGGGTTTTACGTGGTCGCGGGGGACGGGCGGTTTGCAGAAGGTATCGATAACCCGTCGACGCAGTTCTTGCTGCGCGCCTGGGTCTGGCCGTCCAACGCGGACTGGTGGGTGATGCTGGGCATGGGAGCCAATGCCGCCGTGGTCGGCTATTGCCTCAGCCAGGCCTACCGCATGGCCGATGCCGCCACGGTCGCTCCGTTCGAATACGTGGGCCTGCCGCTCGCGGTCTTCTGGGGCTGGCTCATCTTTGCCGAATTGCCGGTCTGGGAGGTCTGGGCCGGCATCGCGCTGATCCTCGGCTCCGGCCTCTTCGTCTTTCTGCGCGAACAGCAAAAGGCCCGCATCGTGGCGCGGGCACCGGTGCGGCGGCGCTGAGACGACACCCTGACGCTCAGAGGCCCAAGTCAGACAATCCCGGATGCGCGGCGGGACGCGGTCCCTGATCCCAGCGGAACAGTCGCTCAGATTCACGGATCGCCACGTCGTTGATCGAGGCATGCCGTGCAGCCATGTAGCCGCCCGTGTCGAACTCCCAGTTCTCATTGCCATGGGCGCGAAACCACTGCCCGGTTGCATCGCGGTATTCATAGCAAAACCGCACGGCGATGCGATTGTCACCCTGCGCCCAGATCTCCTTGATCAGACGGTACTCCTGTTCGGCTTCCCATTTCGCTGCGAGGAATTGCCGGACCTCATCGCGTCCGTTGATGAATTGGGAGCGATTGCGCCATCGTGTGTCGGGCGTATAGGCCAGCGCCACCTTGTCCGGGTCGCGACTGTTCCAGGCGTCTTCCGCCATGCGGACCTTTGTGACCGCATCGTCATAGGAAAACGGCGGGACTGGCATGCGTGTCATCGCGATCCCCTACCAGCTGTTGTACCCAAGATACTTGCCCGACATCTCGACCTTCACACGGTCGCCCTTCGGGTTTTCGATCCGCGTCACGGACATGTCAAAGTCGATGGCGGACATGATGCCATCGCCAAATTTCTCCTGGATCAGCGCTTTCAACGTCGGTCCGTAGACCCCTACGATTTCATAAAACCGGTAGATACAAGGATCGGTTGGCACCGCCTGCTCCCAGATCTTGGTCGGGCTTTCGGCCAGCACGCTCTCGGCCTCCTGCGGCAGCCCCATCACGCTGACCATCAGCTTTGCCTTATCCGCCGGAAAAGCGTTCATGCCCATGGCGGCGGAATGGGTCCAGACCGGGGACATGCCGATTTTGGCGGCGATGTCTTCCCACGTCAGACCAGCCTGCCTTTTGGCGGAGAGGATCATCGCGGTTACGTCTTCTTTCGTCATCATCTCGGTCATTCCGGGGCCTTTCATAGTCGTCTTAACCATTCACTGCGCTCAAGGCAGGTCGTCTGTCTTCGGGATCGTCTGCGGGCTCGGACTTGTCGATCCGCACGGGCACTGGCCTGTTTGTCTTGCCCGCCTCCGTCGGTTGTCCGGACATCTCCTTGGAGCGCTTGCCCAGGAACTGCACCAGATGGTTGCGGATCGCGTAGTAGTTGGGATGCTCGATGATCTCGGTCCGGTTGCGAGGACGGGGGATGGTGATCTCCACGCTTTCCGCCACGCGCGCAAAGGGGCCGTTTGTCATCAGCAGGATGCGGTCCGCCAGCAGGATCGCCTCATCGATGTCGTGGGTGATCATGAAGACGGTCTGCTCCATCTGCCCCCAGATCTTGAGCAGCTCGTCCTGGATGGTCCCGCGCGTCAGCGCGTCGAGCGCGCCAAAGGGCTCGTCCAGCAGCAAGAGCTTGGGGTGATTGGCAAAGGCGCGCGCAATCGACACACGTTGCCGCATGCCGCCCGACAATTGGCTTGGCTTGCGGTGGATGACATCGCCCTCAAGTCCGACCATCGCCAGAAACTTGGTGGCATGCGCCGCGACCTCCGCCCTGGACCATTCGGGGTGTCGGGCAGCCACGCCGAAGGTCACGTTCTTCAGAGTCGAGAGCCACGGCAGCAGGGAGTAGTTCTGAAACACCACACCGCGATCAAGACTGGGCCCGCGCACCTCGTAGCCGTCCATGGTGACCACGCCGCTTGTCGGCTCTGCAAGACCCGCGAGGATGTTCATGATCGTCGATTTGCCACAGCCCGAATGACCGAGGATCACGACAAATTCGCCTTTCTCAACCCCAAAACTGGCGTTTTCGAAGACGGTCAACTCTCCGCCAGTGCCATCGGGAAAGCGCTGTGTCAGGTTGTCGATGCTCAGGAACGGTTTCATAGGGTTTCTCTTTATTCGATGTAGGTGACGCGGCGCTGCAGGAAGCCGAACATAGCGTCCAGCAACATGCCCACGACACCAATCATGAGGATGGAAAAGATGACCGAGGTGAGATCGAGATTGTTCCACTCGTTCCAGACGTAGTAGCCAATGCCCGTGCCCCCGACCAACATCTCTGCCGCCACGATCACCAGCCAGGCGATGCCGATGGATATGCGCATCCCCGTCACGATGGTGGGGGCGGCGGCGGGCAGGATCACGGTAAAGGCCGTCTTGACCGCTCCCAATTCATGGGTCCGGGCCACATTGACCCAGTCTTCGCGCACAGCGGCCACGCCAAAGGCGGTGTTGATCAGCATCGGCCAGATCGAGCAGATGAAGATCACGAAGATCGCCGAGGCCTCGCTGTCCTGAATGATGAACAGCGCCAGGGGCATCCAGGCGAGCGGCGATATCGGGCGCAGGACCTGAATGAACGGGTTCAGTGCCTTGTAGGCCACCCGCGACATCCCGATGAGGAACCCAAGCGGAATGGCAATCAGCGCGGCCAGAAAATAGCCCGTGAGAACGCGGTAGATCGAATAACCGATCTGGATACCGATACCCTTGTCATTGGGGCCCGCATCATAGAACGGGTTCGACAGCTGTTCCCATGCCTTGGCCAGCACCTGGCTGGGTGGCGGCACCCCCGCCTTGGGCTGCCCTCCACCTGTGAGCAGTTCGTATTCGGTCAACTCGCCCACGGCTTTTTGTGCAGGGATCGACAGTTCCCATACAAAAAGCCCAACCAGCAACAGGAGGACCGACAGCAACGCCGCCCGTTTGTTCTCCGACAGCTTCTCCATCAGTTTGTCTTGATTGCGAAGCTGTCGACGTAGGCCTCTGGTGTGGCGGGATCAAAGGTCTTGCCCATGATCGTATGCGATTTGTAGGTGACGTCCGGAGCGTCGTATCCCAAGTCTTCCATCACCTTCTTCGCGTCCGCGGCGAGGTAGACCTGTTCGGCCACGCCCTTGTAATCGACATCGCCCTCAATATAGCCCCACCGCTTCATCTGCGTCAGGATCCAGACCCCCATCGAATGCCAGGGGAATGGATCGAAATCGATCCGGTCCGGCACCCGCTGCACTTCGCCCAGGCCATCGGCATAGGTGCCTGTCAGCACCTGCTGGATGACGGTAACCGGCTGGTTGAGGTAGTTCGTCGGGGCAATCGCCTCCGATATCTCAACGCGATTGTCCGGGTTTGACGCATATTGGGTCGCGTCGATGATCGATTTCAGCAGGGCACCATAGGTATTCGGCAGTTCAGTCGCAAAAGACAGAGGCGCGGCGAAGGCACAGCATGGATGTCCTTCCCAAATCTCCTTGGTCAGGATGTGGATGAACCCGATGCCTTCAAAGACGGCACGCTGGTTGAAGGGGTCCGGAGACAGGTAGCCATCGAGGTTCCCGGCCCGCAGGTTTGCGACCATCTCAGGGGGTGGCACCACGCGGATCTGAATGTCGACGTCGGGGTCCAGCCCGAATTCCGCCACGTAGTAGCGCAGCAGGAAGTTGTGCATGGAGTATTCAAACGGCACCCCGAAGGTGAAGCCTTTCCATTGCTTCGGGTCCCGTTTGTCGAGATGTTCGTTCGACAGCACGATGGCCTGACCGTTGATGTTCTCGACGGCGGGCATGATGTAGGGTTCAGCGACAGACCCCGCCCCCAGTGTCATCGCCAGGGGCATCGGCGTCAGCATGTGGCTTGCGTCATATTCCCCCGATAGCGACTTGTCGCGGGCAACGGCCCAGCCAGCTGTCTTGATGACCTGCGCGTTCAGGCCGTAGCGTTCGTAGAATCCCAGAGGCTGCGCCATGATGATCGGCGTGGCGCAGGTGATCGGCACGAAACCGATGTTCAGGTCGGTTTTCTCCGGCGGGCCGAGATTATCGAGGATGGCGGCCTTTGCTTCGTTCAGCGGAAAGACCGACGCCAGCGCAGCGGCGGCTGTCGCACCGCCTACCATGCCCATGAAGGACCGGCGGCTGACATCACTCTGGCCAAAGACGGACCGCACGATGGCGCTTTCAACGGCCTGTTCGAGCATGTCGTCGGCGGACATGCCGGATGTCGCCAGATCCTCTAACCCCGTGCAGCTGTCACAAGAGCATCCGCGCCCGTGCCGCAAATCGGTTTCGGAGGAATACGGGTTGCTTAGGGATTTCACTGTCATGGCACTCTCTCCGTCGCTGGTTTTCTCCATGCTGACGGAAGGAAGAATGCAAAAGAATAGGTGCTGTCAGAAAAAGCGTTTTCGCAATTTACGCTTAAAATCAGGGCGATACTGCCGGTTCGAGTGTGATTGATTTTACGGTTTTTCGTAAATTACGAAATGTCGTGTTGCGCGAGTGGTGCAAAGGCTGCTGACTTCTTGGATGCTTCACACTGATCACTCTTTCGATTCTTTCCTGGCTGGCGCCTTTGGCCCAACGCTTTTGATTGATCTGCAAACGGACGTCATCCTCGCCGCCACCTCCGAGGCGGTCCGCACCTTCGGAAACAGCGCTCTGGTCGGCACGCATTTTGCAGGGCGGGTAAAAAGCGACCTCGCCGACTTCGTCGTTTTCATCGATGAGGTGCTGCACCGGGGGAGCGCCTGGACGCGCAAGATCGCGCTGACCGCGCGAGAAGAAGCACCGCTGATTTGCGAATTGAACGGGCGCATCGTGACGACCGAAAGGGGAGATGCCCTTTTGCTGAACATCACGGACCTGACGACGATGGACCAACGTGCCGAAGAAACCGCCACCGCCCAAATGTACAGAAGCGGCATTTTGGAATGGCAACGGGTGCAGGCGTTCTTTTCAGAGCTTGAGCGGCAGAACCAGCTGATCCTCAATGCCGCGGGCGAAGGCATCTATGGCGTGAACGCCGAAGGCAAGACAACCTTCGTCAATCGCGCAGCACAGGAAATGCTGGGATGGACAACCGAAGACCTGATTGGCCGCGACATTCACCAGATGATCCACCATCACCGTCTGAACGGGGAGGTCTACCCGTCACATGAATGTCCGATCTACCAGTCGTTCCGGTTCGAGCAGGTCAACCGCATCGAGGACGAGGTGTTCTGGCGCAAGGACAACAAGCCGATCCGCGTCGAATATGTCTCTACCCCGATTTACGAAGGCCAGATCCTGGTGGGGGCCGTGGTGATCTTTCGCGACATTACGGAGAGGTCGGAAAACGAGCGTAAGCTGCATGCGGCCATGGATGAAATTGCCGCCCTGCGCGACCGGCTGGAGCAGGAGAACGCCTATCTTCAGGAAGCGATCAACATCGAGCGGGCGCACCACGACATCATCGGGCAATCACCCGCGATCCGTCAGGTCATCACCCAGATCGAGCTGGTGTCGCGCACAGAGGCCAATGTGCTGATCACCGGTGAGAGCGGCTCGGGCAAATCGCTTGTCGCCTCCGCGATACACAATGACAGCAGTCGCAAGCGCCGGCCCATGATCCACTTCAAAGGCGGGGCCGTCGCCCCCGAAATGATCGAAAGCGAGCTCTTTGGCCATGTGCGCGGGGCCTTCAACGGGGCCCTGCGCGATAAGCCGGGCAAAATCGAACTGGCCCATGGCGGCACCTTGTTCATCGATGAAGTCGCGGACATCCCGTTGGAGCATCAGGGCCGTCTGCTCGAAGCGTTGCAGCGCCGCGCCGTTGTCCGGCTTGGCGAAGACCGGATGCGCGCGATTGAACTGCGTGTTCTGGCCTCGACCAGCCGCAATGTGGAGCGAGAGGTTCAGGCCGGTCGCTTACGGCAGGATCTCGTTCTGTTTCTGAATGTGTTCCCGATCCATTGCCGCCCCCTGCGCGAGCGCGTGGAGGACATCCCGCCGCTGGTGGCGCATTTCCTGAAACTTGCCAGCAAGCGGCTGGGTCGCGCGGTCCCGGTTGTGACTGAAGGAATGATGCAGAAACTGCAGAAATACGACTGGCCGGGAAACGTGCGGGAGCTGGCGAATGTGATTGAACGGGGGGCGATTGTCTCGCGGGCGGGCAAACTGGTCGTGGACATCCAAAATCCCACGGCCCCGGTTGTGCGCAACTCCTCAACACTGCTGACAGAGGCCGACATCGAACAAATTCGGGTCGCCAATACGATTGCCTGCATGAAAGAGGCGGGGGGTCGCGTGTCAGGCAACGGTGGCGCGGCCGCACTGCTGGGTGTGCGACCGACGACACTTTATTCACGGCTGCAAAAGCTGGGCCTGACCGACAAGGATTGGTAGGTGGGGCTTGGGCTCCAAAGTACGCCGACCATCACCGATTGCGCAACCACCGCCGCAGGGCAATCAGACCCGCCGCCGCGATTGCGGCAAGACCCCCGGCCAGGGGCAGCATGGACGTCGCGACAACCACCTCATGATGGGCATAGGCGGGTGTTGCGCACGGCATGACCAATACGCTCAAACGTCTCATGACACCTCCGAGACCGCAGGATGCTCCTGCAGAAAGCTGCGCAGATCGGTGACATGTTTCGCGTCAAGCGATACGTAGATCAGCCCCATATTGGTGCGTTCGGTGACCATTTCGCCGGGATAGGGCAGATAGCTCAGCTCGCGCGATCCAAAGGACGGGGAGGCCGTGCCCACCTGCCATTCGGTGGTCAGCTTCACATCCACCAGCTTCATCGACGGCCCACCCCCGGGCGCGTCGATTTCCAGCGGCACGCCCGCGATGCGCAGATAGGACATCTTGTCCTTGGCGGCGATGAACCCATCGATGAACTGCTCCGTCAGCACTTGCAATTCCGCCGCACCATCGGCCTCATTCATATGGCTGTGCAGGTGGTCGGGGTGGTCATGGTTGTGGCCGATGTGGCCGTTCACGATATCATGTGGCATTGGACCACCGCTTTCCTGTGAAGTCGCCGTGGGGGATTTCCACGGGCTTGTCGATGTGCCGCTTGTGCTTGCCCATATTGCCGGAGGCCACGAGCGAGCCCAGCACATCCACGATCACCCGCGTGCCCATGAGTGCGGTAATCTCCGACTGGTCATAGGGCGGAGCGACCTCGACCAGCTCCATGCCGCAGATGCCTTCGGCGGCGACTTTTGAGGCCAGCGCCAGTGCCTCGCGCGGCAGGAACCCCCCCGGTTCCGGCCATCCGGTGCCGGGCACGAAGCCGCAATCGATGCTGTCGATGTCGAAGGACATATAGACCATATCGACCCCGTCCCAGGCCATCTCCAGCGCCATCTCGGCGGTCTTGTCGACGCCCATCTTTTCCATGTCACCCATGGTGATGATATTGGTCTCCCGCTCGCGGGCCACCTTTACCGCCTCGCGCGGGACCTGCCAGCCGCCGATGCCCACCTGCACGAGGTTCTTGGCGGGCACATTCGGCAGCAGCGTTGAGTGGAACCACGGCGTGGTGTGCATGCGCTCGTCCAGATCTTTTTCCTGAATGTCCGCATGGCGGTCAAAGTGCACGATGCCGATTTTCTTCGACGTGCACTCCGCGATCCCGCGCACGCAGGGAAAGCCGATGGAATGATCCCCGCCAATCATGATTGGCAGCGAGCCGGAGGAGGCCACATGGCTGACCGCCCGGCTGATCTGGTCGAATGTCTTTTCGATGTTGGCGGGGATCGTGAAGACGTCCCCCGCATCGCAGAGCGTCATCTGCTCGCGCAGATCCACGCCCATCTCGTAGTTGTAGGGCGTATAGAGCGCGGAGATCTTGCGGACGCCTTGCGGGCCAAACCGCGTGCCCGCCCGGTAGGTGGTGCCGCCGTCAAAGGGGATGCCCAGTACGGTGGCGTCGTAGTCCTTCACCTCGGTCACGTCCTCGGCGTAAGGCGCCTTGAGGAAGGTGTTGATGCCTGCGTAATGCGGCAGTTCGCCGCGCGCGAAGGTGGGGATGGATTTGTCCTCGATGCTGTCGGCCCCTGTGAGCCCCATGCGCAGGGCCCATTTCTTCTCCTGCTCCCAGCCGGTCTCGGGCAGATCGCCCTCGGCCTGCATGGCCTTCCAGCCCCGCAGCTTGGTCAGGTCGGGGTGATGATGCCGCGCCTCGGTGCGGCGGTGGTCACCGGGGTGGTGTGAACGAGACCTATCTGCTGGCCTGCAAAACATGCGTATCCTCCTGAAGTTTTTGGAATGGGATGCCGCCATCGCGGGCATCAAAGTCGTAAGTGATTGTCGCGCCATAGCGGGACGGGTCGTGCGGGTCCCAGCGGGGTTTGTCGAAGACAAGCACGCGGTCGCCGAGCTTGAAGGCTTCTTCCAGATCATGGGTCACCATGAACACGGTCATGCCCGTCTCCGCCCGCAGCTCTTGCAGGAAATCGTGCATCGACAGGCGCGTGCCGGGATCAAGCGCGCCAAAGGGTTCATCGAGCAGCAGCACGCGCGGCTTGGCTGCCAGCGCCTGCCCAATGGCGAGGCGTTGTTGCATCCCACCCGACAGCGTCGCGGGATAGTGGTGGGCCACATGATCCAGCCCGGTCCGGGCCAGCGTTTCATCCGCGCGTACCCTGGCGGCCTTTGATTTCTGGCCAAAAAACCGCCCCCATCCCAACCGCAGGCTTTCCCCCGCCACGATGTTGTCGCGGACGGTCATATGGGGAAAGACCGAATACTTCTGAAAGACGATCCCGCGGTCCAGGCCCGGTTCTTTGGCCGGGGGCGCATCGGCAATGCGCACCCTACCCCGGCTGGGCCGCTCTTGCGCCAGCAGCAGCCGCAGGAAGGTGGACTTGCCGCAGCCGGAGGCACCGACAATGGCCGCAAACTCGCCCTCATCGACCTCGACATTCACCCGTTCCAGAATGGGTCGGTCATCATAGCTCTGGAACACATCCTCGACCGTCACAAAGCTCATAACCCCTCCTTCGCCCAGGGGAAGAAACGGCGGGAGGCCCAACGCAGGCTCCAATCGATGACAAAGGCCAGCAGCGTGATCCAGAGGACATAGGTCAGGATCACATCCATCGCGAGGTAGCGGCGCACGAGGAAAATCCGGTAGCCGAGGCCGAGGTCGGAGGCGATCGCTTCTGCCGCGATCAGAAACAGCCATGCCGGGCCGAGCGACAGCCGCACAGCCTGTATCAGACGTGGCATCACCTGCGGAAGAGCGACACGTATCGCGATGACCCAACTGGATGCGCCCAGCGTTTGCGCCTTGACCAGCAGCTCTTCGGGGATCTCCAGGGTCCGCTGGCTGAGGTCGCGGATCATGAACGGCAAGGTGCCGACGACAATCAGCACCACCTTGGACAGCTCCCCAAGGCCAAACACAATGAACAGGATGGGCAGTAACGCCAACGGTGGGATCATCGACAGGATGGCGACAAACTGCGCAAGCGCACTGCGGACCAGTGGTAAAAGTCCAATCATCAGGCCAATGACAAGGCCGAAAAGCGATGAGATCACGATCCCTAGACCAAGCCGCTTCAGACTGGCCCATGTATCATGCCAGAACAGGATGCGCCCGGTCCGGCGATCACCTTGCGTGGTCAGGCTCACCATCGTGTCCCAGATTTTACCCGGCGCGGGCAGCAGCTTGTCCGAGGGGTTCTCGGCCAGGCGGATTTCCGAACCGATTGCATAAGCGATGAACACGGCCAGAAACGGCAGCAGCGTCAAAAAGGCCGTGAGGGCAGGGCCAGGTTTGAGATTGATCAGGCGCATGACACGTGCCGCCACACCGGGGTGCGGCGGCTCCTTTCCATCACAGGCTGCCGTCGGCGGCCATCTGCATATAGGTCGTGTCGAAGCGGAACTGCACGTTGTTGACGTCACCCGTGATCGATCCATCGGGGTAGGCAACACCCACAAAATCGGCCGAAGGTGCGCCCTCGCCCAGGATACCCTTGTCAAAAAGGAATCCCGCGACGTTTTCCATCGTCTCGGGCAACGCATCGCTTTCGGTGAACGCGACGGCCGCTTCAGGATCATAGAACATCTCGGTGGAGGCCAGCTGTGCCTGATAGCCCGCCAGATCGGTTCCCGACGCGTCGGCCATGGCGCTCAGCACGCCTTCGTCGCCTGCCGCCATCAGGCCCATGAGCTCGTACCAGGCGCCCACCATCGCCTTGCCGAAATCAGGGTTGGCCTCCAGCGTTTCGGTGTTCACCACCATCAGGTCGATAATCTCGCCGGCGATGTCCGAACTGTCAAAAAGCTTCGTCGCCTTCGGGTCCTCAAGGATGGAGGAGACAAGCGGGTTCCACGTCACCACCGCTTGCACATCATCGGTGGCGAAGGCGGCGATCATATCAGCATCGGAGGTGTTTATGACACCGCCCAGATCCGCTTCTGAGAGCCCAACGCTGTCGAGCCCACGCGCCAGCAGGTAGTGCGACACGGAGAGTTCAACCAGGTTCACCGGCATGCCCTTCAGGCTGGTCAGATCGCCATCGCCCTTCAGGATCACCGCGTCATTGCCGTTGGAATAGTCTCCGACGATCAGCGCCGTGGTATCGACGCCACCGCCCGAAGGGATCGACAGCGTGTCCATATTGGTTGCTGACACGCCATCGAATTGGCCCGCAGTATACTGATTGATCGACTCGACATAATCGTTGATCTGCACGATCTCGACATCGATCCCATATTTGTCGGCCCATTTGTCCATGATGCCGCTGTCTTCGAGATAGCCCCAGGGCATCCACCCCACATAGATCGACCACGCCACTTTGAACTCGGTCTTTTCCTGCGCAAAGGCGCTCGTGCTCAGGCAGAGCGCCATCGCGGTCACTGTCAGTTTTTTCATCTTCGGTCCCCATCTGTTTTTTTCGAATGGAATGACCGCGTGGGTGGCAAAACGGAGCGCGGGTCAAACCAGCGCAGTAGCCTCCCGGGATTTTGCCCCGCCGTGTACTGTCCGGGATTGACCGAACAGCGATATCTCTCGGACCAGACCCGTGAATGACGGCGGAACCCTAGACATCCTGCACCTTTGAGCGAACCGAAGTGTTTGCAGACAAGCAAGCGGTCGGGCGCGTTCTGAGACGGGCCGCGCCAGAACGCCTAATCAATAGGCACAATTCATGTTAATCGGCTGCTTTTCACGCGCTCTCTGGACGCTGCGTCTGTGGGTTTTGGTGTATCAGCAAGAAAGGTTGCGGGTGTTTCGATATGCAACTGGCCGGTCGAAAGCCGCTGACGCTGATTGTGCGTATCGCTTGATCGGATCAGTCTACGACGGCCAGTTTTTCGCGCAACATAAGGTGGTGTGCCTATGTTCTGTTGACCAGGAGAAATGCTGTTTGGGGGACGGCCAGTCCGTTGATCACATATTGACGACCCGGACCGCATGCTGCGGTGGCGCTACCTTTAGATGCACCAAACAGCGGCCCCGTGGGCGTGCAAACACTGTAAGATCGGGACCCCCAACACGCTCTCCGCGCGCGCCCTAACCGATCTTGACCACAACCTTGCCGGTGGCCTTCCGCGTGCGCAGCAGATCGAGCGCGGCGTTTGCCTCTTCCAGAGGCAGCACATTGCTGACATGCGGTTTGATTTTGCCCTGCACGTACCAGTTTATCAGCACCTTGAAGCTGTCCGTCAGCACCTTGGGGTTCACGCGGGTGTATCCGCCCCAATAGAAACCGATGACCGTGAGGTTCTTGACCAGAAGATGGTTGGCCGGGATCTGTGGCACGTCACCGCTGGCAAACCCCAAAGGAATGAGCCGCGCTTCGGCGTTGCACGCCCGCAGTGCAGCCTTGAACTGGTCACCACCGATCGGGTCATAGACCACGTCCGCCCCGCCCAGGCCCTTTACCACGCTGCGAATATCATCCGTCTCTGAATCGATAAGGTGATCCGCCCCCATGGACCGCGCCACCTCCAGCTTGTCCTTGCCGCGCGCCACGGCAATCACCTCTGCGCCCATCAGCTTGCCCAGTTCCACCGCCGTCAGCCCGACACCGCCGGAGGCCCCCAGAACCAGCAGGCGTTCTCCCGGTTGTAGATGGGCCTTGTAGTCCAGCGCCACATGGCTGGTGCCATAGGCGATCAGAAAGGCGGCGGCGTCTTCGTCACTCATCTCATCCGGGATCGGCACACAGATATTGGCGGGGATCGCGGCATGGTCGGCCAGCGCATCGAACCCGCAATAGGCCGCCACCCGCTGACCAACGGCCAGCCCTTCGACGCCCGCGCCCACCTCTGTGATGGTGCCGCAGAGTTCCATGCCGAGGGTAAAAGGCAGCTCCGGTTTTTCCTGATAGGTCCCCTTGATGATCAGCAAATCACCGAAGTTCAGGCCACAGGTATGGACCTTGACCTGCACCTGACCGGAGCCTGCCGCTGGCACGGGGATATCCTGAAGGCTCAGCGGTTGGCCGAGGTCGGTGACTTGCATCGCGCGCATGAAAAGCGTGTCCTTGTTAGGGTCGTATTGCGGCGGATCAGGCCAGAGCGGGCGCCGATTGACAAGAGGGGATTCTAGCTGACCCGACGACCGTTCGACCACACACCACACACGATGGGGGCCTCGCCCACCACCCGGAACCGTGTCAGATCTGCCCGCAAACCCGGCGCGATCCGCCCACGGTCGTGCAATTCGACCCCCGCAGCGGGGTTCGCTGTCACCGTCGCCAACCCGCGCGCCATGTCCCCCCAAAGCGCGCCCAGTTGTACGGCGCCTTTTAACAAGGCCGCCGGCACGTAGTCTGAGGACAGGATATCCAGTAAACCTTTTTCGGCCAGCGTCTTAGCCGCCACGTTGCCCGAATGTGACCCACCGCGCACCAGGTTAGGCGCGCCCATGATGATCCCGATGCCCTTTGCCTGGCAGGCTTCGGCAGCCTCCATGGTGGTCGGAAACTCGGCGACGTGAACCCCGTGATCGGCAGAAGCCGCAACCTGATCCGGTGTCGTGTCATCGTGGCTTGCCAAGGTGGCTCCCAGCCGTTTCGTCGCCGCGACCGTTGCGGTTTCATGTGCGTCGCCAAGCCGCGCCCGAAGGTCGGTCAGCCGGACCACATGGGCTTCGAATTCCTCGGCGCTCAGCCCCCTTTTGCCGCGCACGTACGCCTCGAACTGCGCCATATTGCGAAACTGTCGCTGACCCGGCGTATGATCCATCAAGGACACGATGCCCACCCGGTCGTCAGGGCCGAACTCCTCCAACTCCTCCGGCAAGGTTTCCGAGCAGACCTCGGCCCGCAGATGCAGGTGGTGACTGATCCGCAGCGCGCCATGACGGCGCATGTTCTCGATCTCGCTTGCGAGATTGCGCGCATAGCGGGGGAAGCGGCTGGGCGTGTCATCGACAATCGAGCCCACCCGTATGGCATCGAAAACCGTGGTGATCCCAACGCCTGCCAGTTCCGCGTCATGGGCAACGATGGCGGCGTCATGGGGCCAGTCGACCTTGGGGCGCGGCATCATGTGACGTTCGAGGTTGTCGGTATGCAATTCGATCAGTCCGGGACAGAGGTAGTCGCCTTCGCAGTCGATGGCACCGGCGGGCACGGACGCTCCGCTGTCGATGCTGGTGATCCGGTCATCGGTGATACAGACCGATCCCGTCACAACTTCGTTGGGCAGCACGACTTTGGCATTGGCGAAGATGGTTTGTGATGTCATGAGCGTGTTAACCTGACCTGAAAAACTGTGGGGAATTGGGGGATACAAACCGATGCGCTTTACCCGATACGGTGTCTATTTCACACCGCGCCCCGGCGCATTTGCCGATGCGGGCGCCGCGTGGCTGGGGTGGGATCTGGCTGCCGGACGGGCGGTTGGCACGGCCGATGATGCGGTTACGGCCCGGCCCCGCAAATACGGATTTCACGGGACCATCAAGCCGCCGTTCCGGTTGGCCCAAGACACAACCACCGAAGGATTGAAGGAGGCGCTGGAGGCGCTGTCGCGGCGCCTCGCGCCGGTGGCGCTGGACGGGCTCACGTTGTCGCGGATCGGGTCGTTTCTGGCCCTCACCCCTGTCGGAGACGTCCGAGATCTTGCAGAACTTGCAGGGCACGCCGTGCGCGACCTCGACGTCTTTCGCGCACCTCCAACCGACGGTGAACTGGCCCGGCGCAGGCAATCCAACCTGACACCCTTGCAGGAGGAAAACCTGCGCAACTGGGGCTATCCTTACGTGATGGAGGCTTTCAAATTCCATATGACGCTGACCGGCCCGTTGGCGCGGGATCAGGTGGGAAAGGTCATGGCGGACGCAAATACCCATTTTGGTGATCTGCCGCCACGCCCCTTTGTCATCGACAGCCTGACCCTGGTCGGGGAGCGTGACGGAGAGATGTTCCATGAGATTCATCGCTACACGCTGACCGGAAAATAGAGCGCTTCGATCTCCGCTATTGTGTCATCCAATGGGCGGTCATTGCGGACCTGAGTGATGCTCAAACCTTCCGGCAGCGTAGCCCCTTCGCGGGCAAGACGCTTGTCGATATCCGCCGCAGTCTCGCGGCCCCTGCTGGCCAGACGATCCGCGAGAACTCTGGGATCGGCAACCAGAGAGATCACATGCAGGTGCTCGAATTCCCTATTGGCCTCGACCAGAACGCCGCGCGACAGGTTCACAATCGCATCCCGTCCAGCAGCCAGGACATCGCGCACCGTTGCCGGAATGCCGTAGTGCAAGCCATGCGCCCCCCACGACAGGATGAACGCGCCCGCATGCTGCATCTGGTCAAACTGCCCCGATGAAACGGCTTGAAAATCTTCACCCCCGGCCTCGGCCGGTCGGGTAATGGTGCGTTTGACGCGGTGCAGGTCGGGGTGCGCCGCGCAGAGCCCGTCCATTACGGAATCCTTGCCGACGCCCGACGGGCCAACGACGGCGATGAGACGCCCCGCCACCTCAAGCCGCCTTTGGCGTGAAATCGGAGACATCGATACTGCGATCGCAGACGCGCGCCCGTGCCTCGGCGTCGTGGAAAATTCCCAGGATCGCGGCCCCACGCGCCTTGGCCTCTTCGATCAGTGACAGGACAACCGCGCGGTTGATCGGATCAAGGCTGGCCGTGGGTTCATCCAGCAAAAGCGCCGGGTAGTTATAGGCAAATCCACGGGCAATATTGACCCGCTGCTGCTCGCCCCCCGAAAATGTGGTGGGGCTGAGCGCCCAGAGGCGTTCTGGGATATTGAGCAACCCCAGCAGCTGTTCCGCCCGTGCCATCGCCGCCTCCCGTTCCACCCGGAGCATCAGCAGCGGTTCAGCCACAACTTCCAATGTCGGCACCCTTGGGACCACACGCAGGAACTGGCTGACATATCCCAGCGACTGACGGCGCAGCGCGAGGATGTCGCGCGGGGCGGCGGTGGCCAGATCGACCCCATCCACCACAATCGCGCCCCGATCCGCCAGATAGTTGCCGTAGACCATGCGCATCAGCGTGGATTTGCCCGCGCCCGAATTGCCCGTCAGCGCCACACATTCACCCGGTGAAACCTGCAACGCCGCCCCCTGGAGCACGGGAATGACGGTACTGCCCTGATTGTGCAGAACGAATTGCTTTGAGACGTCTCTGAGTTCGATCATCTTGCCCTCATACCTGCAAAACCGAGCTGACCAGCAGCTGGGTGTAGCCATGTTGCGGATCATCCAGCACCTGATCGGTCAGCCCGCTTTCCACCACATACCCGTCTTTCATCACCATCAGCCTGTCCGCCAGCAACCGTACGACGGCCATATCATGGGTCACGATCACCGCCGACAGCCCCATTTCGCGGACCAGCCCGCGCAGCAAATCCAGCAGCCGCGCTTGCACGGAGACATCGAGCCCGCCCGTGGGCTCGTCCATAAAGACCAGACGCGGGCCGGTGATCAGGTTGCGCGCGATCTGCAGCCGCTGCTGCATACCGCCGGAAAAAGCTGTGGGGCGATCATCGATACGGTCCTCGGCAATCTCGACCCGGCCCAGCCAGTCCACCGCGCTGTCCCGGATCGCCCCGTAGTGCCGCGCGCCCACGGCCATCAGCCGTTCGCCGACATTACCGCCAGCAGAGACATTCATCCGCAGCCCATCGCGCGCGTGTTGATGCACAAAGGCCCAATCGGTCCGCCCCAACATGCGGCGCTCTGGCTCCGACATTCTGAGGGTATCCCGCAAGCCGCCGTCGCGACCTGCAAAAAGTACCTCGCCACGGTCCGGTGTCAGATGCCCGGCCATGCAGTTCAGCAAGGTCGATTTGCCCGATCCGCTTTCCCCGACGATCCCCATCACCTCGCCCGGGAACAGATCGAAACTGACCTCTGCGCAGCCGATGCGGACGCCGTAGAATTTCGACAGCCCCCGGACCGACAGCAGCACGTCGGTATCCTGCATCATGTCCTTCATGACGGCACTCCTTCCGCCCCCACATGCCCCTGCGCGCGGCGCGTGGTGCAAAAATCAGTGTCCGAACAGACGAACATCCGGTTGCCCGCATCATCCATGATGACCTCGTCCAGATAGCTGTTGTCCACTCCGCAGAGCGCGCAGGCCCCATCCGCCTTGCTGGCCTCAAAGGGAAAATCCTCGAAATCCAGGCTCACGACCTTGGTAAAGGGCGGTACCGCGTAGATGCGTTGCTCGCGTCCGGCGCCGAACAGCTGGATCGCCGGGCTGTGCAGTTTCGGGTTGTCGAACTTGGGAATGGGCGACGGGTCCATGACATAGCGATCCTGAACCATCACCGGGTAGGCGTAGGCCGTGGCAATCGCACCGTGCTGGCTGATGTCTTCATAAAGCTTGACGTGCATCAGCCCGTATTCCTCAAGGCTGTGCATCTTGCGGGTCTCCACCTCAGACGGCTCCAAAAACCGCAGCGGTTCCGGGATCGGCACCTGGTAGACAAGGATCTGCCCCGCCTCCAGCGGCGTCTCCGGGATGCGGTGCCGGGTCTGGATCACGGTCGCCTCCCGCGTCTCTTCGGTGACCGCCACCCCGGCGGTGCGTTCGAAAAACCGCCGGATCGAGACCGCGTTGGTGGTGTCATCCGATCCCTGATCGATGACCTTGAACCTGTCTTCCGGCGTCATCACCGCCGCAGAAACCTGCACACCACCGGTGCCCCACCCGTAGGGCATCGGCATTTCGCGGCTGGCAAAAGGCACCTGATAGCCGGGCACGGCCAGCCCCTTGAGGATCGCCCGCCGGATCATCCGCTTGGTCTGCTCGTCCAGATAGGCAAAATTGTAGTCGGTCATAGTGCTGCCTCTTTTGGACGCGAAGATACGCGTCGATAGAAATCGAAGGAGACGATATGGAAGGCGACATGATCGGCGGCATCGTGATCGGCGGCATTCTCGCACTGTTGATGCTGCGCTCTGCGGTGATTATTTTCTGGCCCGGCAGCGAGTTCGCCACCTGGTGCGAAAACACATTCGATTTCGTCGATGACGGCCCCACAATGTCCGATGGTTCCGACGCAGGCGATGGCGGAGATGGCGGCGACTGACGTCATTCCGCAGCCTCCTGCAAACCGGTCTGAGCTTCTGCGCGCATCTTGCGCACCAGTTCCAGCTCGGCCTGAAAATCGACGTAATGGGGCAGCTTGATGTGCTCCAGAAACCCCGTCGCCTGGATGTTATCCGCATGATAGAGGACGAATTCCTCGTTCTGCGCGGGCGCGCCGACATCGTCTTCGCCCAACTCCTTCCACCGCAACGCCCGGTCCACCAGCGCCATGGAAATGGCTTTGCGTTCCGACTGTCCAAAGATCAGACCATAGCCGCGTGTGAACTGCGGGGGTTCTGTCTTTGAGCCTTTGAACTGGTTCACTGTCTCGCACTCGCTGACCTCGATCTCTCCGATCTCGATGGCAAATCCGAGTTCGGGGATCTCCATCTCGACCGGCACGGTGCCGATGCGCAATTCCCCGACAAAGGCGTGGTTGCGCGCGTATCCCCGCTGCGTCGAATAGGCCATGCCGAGGATGAACCCCTCGTCACCTCGCGTCAGCGATTGCAACCGCAAGGGCCGGTCGGCAGGCAATTCCAGCGGCGCGCGAGTCAGATCGGGCGGGATCTCATCATGCGCCTCTTCCTCTTCGATCAGCCCTTCGGTGTTGAGAAAATCCATGATGTGGGGCGTGGGCTCAGTGCGCGGGGGTGCTGTTTCGGCCTCTGGCACTTCACCATCCGCCATCAGTTTGAAATCAAGCAGACGGTGTGTGTAGTCAAAAGTTGGCCCCAGCACCTGCCCGCCCGGCGCGTCCTTGAACGTGGCGGAGACCCGTCGCACGCAAGACATCTGCCCTGTATCAATGGGGCGCGAAGACCCGAACCTTGGCAAGGTCGTCCGGTAAGCACGGATGAGGAAAATCGCCTCAATCAGGTCCCCCTGCGCCTGTTTGATCGCAAGCGCTGCAAGATCGGGATCAAAGAGCGAACCTTCTGCCATCACGCGATTGACCGCGAGGCTCAGTTGCTCGCGGATTTGTGCCACGCTCAACTCAGCAACGGACGTATCACCACGCCGCTTTTCCGCCAGCAGCGCATGCGCGTTGTCAATCGCCCGCTCGCCCCCTTTTACCGCAACATACATCAGCGCACCTGTGTCGATCTGGGCAGCGCCGCGACGCGGTTGCCATGGGTGAGAAACATGTCCACGCCAAGCGGATAGAGCCGCGCATTGGCCTGCGAAAACGCGATATCGGGCACGGTGAGATGTACCTCCGCCTCGATACCGGGCCCTGAGAGATACGCGCCCTGCGGCGCCAGTACGGGCATTTCCACGATCAGCGTGGCGGCCCGGTCCGGGTATTCCGCCGTGCCGATGGCGTAGTCTTGATGCGGCGCCAATGCCTCCCAAGACCCCAGTGCGAACATTGCCTGATCAGCGGCGACAAAGGGTGCGCCGGTATGGAAGGTGATCCACTCCCGCACGTCTTGAGCGTCATGCGCCCCCGCCAAGTGGATCGGTGTGTCCGGATCGCAGAGGGTCAGCAACAATACGGACGCGGCAGGGGATAGCGGTGCAGGCCCCGCCGCACCGGTCAGCGTTTCGATTGTGCCGGGCATCGCCATGGTGCGCATCGCGGCGCGAAACGCGATGGCCGCGTCTCGTGGCGCTTCGGCAAATCCGCCCTCAAGCATTTGTGCCTGCATCAATCCTCTCCTCGCACCAGTGTGAAGAACTCCACCTTTGTCGCGGCAGCCTTGGCAGCCTTTACCTCTGCCGCGCGCTGCGCCTCGCACGCCAGTGGCGTCAGAATAGCGGCCCGCACCTCCGACGCCCGATCAGTCTGCATCAGCGCATCGATCAGCGCGGCGGTGACCGCCTTGGCCTTATCGCGCCCCTGCACATAGCCATGCCCGACGGTGCCATCCGCCAACTTTGCAGCACAACGGGTCACGGTCATCTCACCCAGATTGAAGGGGGCACCGGTTGCGCCCGTACGCCCCTGCACCATGACCGCCCCCTGTTCGGGTGCGCGCAGAAAACTGTGCTCGGGCGCGTATCCGGCTTCGGACCAAAGTGCTGCGAGACGGTCTGACGGGGCCTTGGCCAGAAGGCTCATCCAGGTCTTGCGGTCGTTTTTGCGGGCTGTGTCGTTCATGCTAGACAACTCTTCGCCTTTACTATACAACTAGACAAATATACCGCGCTACGCCGCTAAACACAATCCCGAACCCTGTGAATGTTTCGTGACATGACCACCGATACCCCTTCGAGCAAAACGCCCATCTGGCGCGCGATCTGCACAACGCTGACCAATGAGATTGCCGAGGGTATTTACGCAACGGGTGACAAGCTCCCGACAGAGGCGGCCCTGTCCCGCCGGTTCGGGGTCAACCGTCACACGGTACGTCACGCGCTTTCTCGCATGGCGACCGAAGGACTGGTGGTACCGCGGCGCGGGGCCGGTGTTTTCGTGACCGGCACCCCGACCGACTATCCCATCGGCAAGCGGGTGCGCTTTCACCAGAACATCACTGCCGCCGGGCGCACACCGGCAAAGAACGTGCTCGACGTGATCACGCGGCGCGCGACCGCCAGGGAGGTCGAGGCGCTGTCACTTCCGGCGGATGCACTGGTGCATTGCTACGAGGGTCTGTCGCTGGCCGACAGCATGCCTTTGGCGCTGTTTCAGAGCGTCTTTCCAGCGGACCGGTTCGAAAACCTGCCCAGATTTCTCACTGACAAATCCTCCGTCACAGCCGCGCTGCAGGCGCATGGGGTCACTGACTACACGCGGGAGTGGACCCGCCTGACCGCCAAACGCGCGACCGCAACGCAAGCCGGACTTCTGCGCATCGAAGAGGGCGCACCGATCCTGAGATCTGTTGGCATGAACGCGGATATGGACGGCGCACCCGTGGAATATGGGCGGACCTGGTTTGTCGGCGACCGCGTGACGCTCACGCTCGACACGCCGGACTAGGCTGTCACAAAGCTGTCGCCCTTTTCTGCCATGCATTGGAAAAACGATTCACTGAGCAGCGATAATCTGATGGCACTTCCCCCTCTCACCCTGACGGGCGCGACCGTTCTCTGGCCGGATGGATTGTCCAAACGCCCGGTTTCGATCCGGGACGGGAGGATTTCGGAGGCGGGCGGCAGTGCAATCGATCTCAGCGGTACATATGTCCTGCCCGGGATTGTCGACCTGCATGGCGATGCCTTCGAGCGCCAGGTTGCACCGCGCCCCTCAGCCGTCTTTCCGCTGGATCAGGCGCTGCGCGCGACGGATTGCGAGGCGGCGGCCCATGGGGTCACCACGGCGTGGATGGCGCAGTCCTGGTCATGGGAAGGCGGGCTGCGCGGACCGGACGCAACCGCGCGGCTGCTCGACGCACTGGAAATCTACCGGCAGACCGCGCTGGTCGATCTGCGTGTGCAGCTGCGCATCGAGACCCACACCATCGACACGCTCGATACGCTGAAAGATGTGATCGCCGCGCATGGTGTGGATTATGCCGTCTTCAACGACCACCTGCCCGAGGCACGGCAGAAGTCACGCACAAACCCCGAGGAAATCCTGGGCTGGGCGAAAAAGGCCGGGCGCACGCCGCAGGAACACATGGCGGTCGTGGACGGCGCCTTTCTGCAAAACCCCAAGGTGCCACGATACCTGTGCAATCTTGCCGCCTTCTTCGATGCACAAGGCATCCGCTATGGAAGCCACGACGATGCCAGCGCGGAGACCCGCGTCTATTTCAACGAGATCGGGGCGAAAATCTGCGAGTTCCCCACATCGCAGGCCGCCGCCCGTGCGGCGCGCAGCCTCGACAATCCGATCCTGATGGGAGCACCCAACATAGTGCGCGGTGGGTCACAATCGGGCAATGTTGCAGCACTGGACCTGATTCGTGCCGGGCTCTGTGATGTGCTGGTGTCTGACTACCACTATCCGTCAATGGCCCAGTCGGCCTTTGCCCTTGTTGAGACAGGCACGCTTGATCTGCCCGCAGCCTGGGCCCTGATTTCCGCGACGCCTGCAGCTGTCATGGGCCTATCCGACAGGGGAACGCTTACGGTTGGCAAGCGTGCTGATCTGGTTGTCGTGGACAAGAAAACGCACCGCATCACCGCCACCATTTCGGGTGGCCGCCTCGCACATCTGAGCGGTGAGACAGGCCAGCGCTTTATCTCGGGTCTGGCAACTGTCGCACATGCGGCGGAATAGCTGCTACGTCTCGTATTTCTCCAGGAATGCTTCGGCAGACAGGGTGCGGAAATCATCCAGCGTATTCCTCAGCGCCGCATGGTCCCAATCCCACCACGCCAACGCAATCAACCGCTCTGCAATCTCTTCAGGCTGACGACGGCGGATTGGTTTCGCCGGCACGCCTACAACAATCGTGTAAGGCGCCACCGATTTCGTGACCACCGCCCCAGAGGCGACAACCGCGCCGTGGCCAATCTCCACCTCCGGCTTGATCTGCGCGTTATGCCCGATCCAGGTATCATGCCCGATCCGTGCCCGCCGCGCGCGACGTCTGGCGAACCAATCGGCATCCTGCGCGGCGTCCTCCCAATAATCCGCCGACCGGTACATGAAGTGATGCAGCGACGCCCGATCCAAGGGGTGATCCGTGGCTCCGATGCGCACGAAACTGGCGATATTGGCAAACTTGCCGATCTCCGCATTGGCGATGTCACAGAGGCGGTCGCAGTAGGAATAATCCCCGAAGGTCGTGTAGGCCACGCGGCTGCCCTGACCGATCTCGATGTAGCGGCCCATCTCGACATCGACGAGATCACATCCATCGTGGATGACCGGTTTCGCAGCCGTCAGTTTCACGCAGGTTTCCCGTGGATCAGGCGGCGGCGCAGCCAGCCGGAGAGCGTGTCCATCACCATGACCATCAGCACGATCAGAACGATGTAATAGGTCACCTCTTCCCAATCCTTCTGCGTGATGATCGCCTGCGTCAGCAGCAAGCCGATGCCGCCGCCGGTGATGGCCCCGATGATCGTGGCCGACCGCACGTTGGATTCCAGATAGTAGAGGATCTGGCTGAGCAGGATCGGGGTAACCTGCGGGATCACACCGAACCGGTAGCGTTGCATCGGTTTTGCCCCGGTAGACCGGATGCCTTCGATCTGCTTGTCATCCACGTTTTCCAACGCCTCGGAGAAAATCTTGCCGAAGGTACCGGAATCGGTGATGAGAATGGCCAGCGCACCGGTCAGTGGCCCGGGCCCAAAGGCGCGGCTGAGCACCACCGTCCAGATCAGCCCATCCACACCGCGCAGAAAGTCAAAGAGCCTGCGCGCAGCAAAACGCGCCGCCCCCAGTGGGGTGAAATTGCGCGCGGCCAGAAAAGCCAGTGGCAGGGCAATCAGGGCTGCACCGACCGTTCCCAGAAAGGCCATCAGGATGGTCTCAAAGATCGCCCAGGCGACATCGGAATGGCGCCACATCTTGTTGGTCCAGAAATCCTGCCAGATCGCCCCGGCCTCGCCGGAGACCGCATGGCCCAGCACCTCGCCCAGACCCATCCCGTGGTAGGGGCTGTCGAGGGTGAAGAAGAAAAGCTCCCACCCGGTGAAATAGCGAAAGACTTCCGACCGATTGCGGGTGATCGTCAGGCGCCCGGCCGCGGTCGTGATGGTCAACCGGTTCTTGGAGGCGTTGATCCAGTCCGGCACGTCCCCGCCCGGCAGCCGCGCGTTTACGCCGCCGCGCCCGGGGTTTGCCGTGACCAGACCGTAACCCGGAATGTCATAGCGGATCTCTTCGGGTCCAAAGAGGACTATGTGGCCCTCGTCCAACAGGATCTCGGTTGTCTCGCCAAGGGTCACCCAGGAGGGGCCGGTACCGGCGTCATAACGCCCCTTGCGTTCGCCTTCGATGGCGATCTGAATGTCGCCACTGCGGTTGTCGCGCGTCACATGGGTTTTGTAGCTGTAGCTGTCAGACACAAGAATGCGGGCATTTTTCGTATCCGCCGTGCGGATCATCTCGGGCACACCGAAGGCGAAGAAGATATAGACCAGATAGGCCAGGACCATCGCCGGGATCGCTGCCGCCACAAGGCGTTTGCGCCGGAAGAGGCCCCGCGTTTCGGTCAGGATTGCAGCGTTGCTCATGTCCGGGCTCCCGTGGTAAGCCGGTGGCGCGCGTAAGACGACAGCTGGTCAAAAAGAACGATGGCGGCGAAAAGCAGGATGAAGATTGCCGCCGCTTCGTCGAACTTGCCCTGCCCCCAGCTCATCGCGTTCTTGAGGTCATAGCCGATGCCGCCCGCCCCCACGAAGCCGAGGATGGCGGAGGCGCGGATGTTGATCTCGAAGCGCAGCAAAGCATAGCTGAGGTAGTTGGGGGCCACTTGCGGGACGATGCCCAGCATCATCCGCTGCGACCAATTGGCCCCGACGGAGGCCAGCCCTTCGACCGGTTTCAGGGAGGCGTTCTCGTTGACTTCGGAGTAGAGCTTGCCAATCGCCCCGGCGGTGTGCAGCGCAATGGCGATCATCGCGGGCACGGGTCCCGCCCCCAGCACGAAGATCAGAACCAGCGCGATCACGATTTCAGGGATGGCGCGGAGAATATCGCTGACCCGGCGAAAGAGCCCGACCAGAGAGGGCCAGCGCGCCAACCCGCGTGTGGACAAAAGCGACAGAATCGCGCCCGCCATTACCCCCACCAGCGTGGCAGCGGCGGCGATGTTGATCGTTTCTACCAGTGATGGAAAGTACTTGGCGAAATGGCCGGGCAGCAGATGAGATTTCTCCCAGGCCTCGCCGATCACCTCCACCGGAAAATCAAAGACATTGTCGATGCCGTTCCAGAATCCGCCCGCATTGCGCGCATCTGCGGTCATGAACCCTGCGATCAGCAAGGCGACAAACAACGCCAGCATTGCGCCATTCCACATCCGCCGCGTGCGGATCAGGCGCGCATAGCCTGTCTGCATCTCGGACAGGCTGCCTGCCTGAAAGGTTGTATCCGCCATCTTTCCCCCGCATGAAGTAAAGCGGGCCCTCGGGAAAAAGGGCCCGCTTTGTCGTCATGAAAAAAATCGAATTAGTTTGCCTTTGCCTTGCGGGCTTCCACGATGGAAACGTAGGCGTCATGCGTGATGGGGTCGAAGCCAAGGCTCTCGCCTGCAGCAACACCGTAGGCGCAATCCGCATCCGCTTCATGCAAACCGTCGACCAACGCCGTCATCGTGGCCTTGACCTCTGCCGGCATGCTGCTGCGCAGCACAATCGGGCCTTCCGGGATGGGGTTCGAGCGCCAGATTTCGACCAGATCGTTCATATCCACGAGACCGGCATCCACAGCCTTGCGCAGGGCGCCAGAGTTATAGCCGTCTTCCCAATTGCCCTGACCGTCGGCCCAGGTCACACCGGCGTTCACGTCCCCGTTGTTGACGGCGACGATGGTCTGTTCATGACCACCAGTAAATTTCACTTCCCCGAAATAGTCGCCGGAGTTCATGGTCTTGCCGGTTTCCTGCGGAATTTCGATGGAGGGGATCAAGTAGCCCGAGGTGGAGTTCGGATCGCCGAAGCCAAAGACCTTGCCCTGCATGTCGTCCAGCGAGGCAATGCCACTGTCTTTGCGCGCGAACCCGATGGAGTGATAGCCGTACGAGCCGTCCAGATTGATTTTCACCAGCACAGGCTCCACCGCTTGCGGGTCTTGAATGTGGACGGCAGCGTAGGACGACGCACCGAGCCACGCCATATCCAGCGTGCCGCCGAGCAGGCCCTGAATGACGCCGTTATAGTCGGCAGGTGCAAAGAGCTTTGTCGGCACGCCCAGCGCTTCTTCGGTATAGGCGCGCAGGCATTCATTGGAATTCAGACGATCCTGGGCGTTTTCGCCGCCGAGGATACCGATCCGGAATTCGCTGATCTCCTGTGCAAATGCCCCGGATGTCAGAGCTGTTGTCGCCACCAGGGCGCAGATCACTTGTTTCATTGTGCTGGTCTCTCTTGGTTGTCGCCCGCCCGGACGGGCTGGGCCGTTGAAGTGGAGGGGGTCAGACGTCGGCGAGTGCGCGCAGCTGCGCGGCTTCGAACGCGTCGGAACGATCAAGCTGCTCGATCTCGGTCGAGGTGGCGCTTTCTGAAAAATCCGCATCGGCGCCGTAGATATCGCGCGCCGCGGCGGTGCTCAGCTGGCCCGGGGTGCCGTCAAAGACGATCCGGCCATCGCGCATCCCGATGACCCGGTCACAGTAGCGCCGCGCGGTGTCCAGTGTGTGCAGGTTGGCGATGACGGTGCGCCCATCTTCTTCGTGGATACGGCGCAGGGCCCGCATGACGACCTGCGCGTTCATCGGGTCCAGCGAGGCAATGGGCTCATCTGCAAGGATGATCTTGGGGTCCTGCATCAGCGCCCGCGCAATGGCGACACGCTGCTGCTGTCCACCGGACAAGTCTTCGGCCCGCTTGGCCGCATGCTCGGCAATGCCCAGACGGTCCAAAATGGCAATCGCCTGGGTGATATCTGCGTCCGGAAAGAGGTTGAACATCGTCGCCAGAGTGGAGCGTCTGTTCAGCGTGCCGTGCAGCACATTCGAGACCACATCCATCCGCAGCACCAGATTGAACTGCTGGAAAATCATGGCGCATTCGGACTGCCACGCGCGCTTGGCAGATCCGCGCAGAGAGGTCACGTCACGCCCGTTGAACAGGATCTTGCCATCGCTGGCATCGGTCAACCGGTTGACCATGCGCAGCAGGGTCGACTTACCTGCGCCAGACCGCCCGATGATGCCGATCATGGATGGTTTTGTGACTTCGATACTGGCCGCGTCCACGGCCGTGTTCTGCCCGAATGTCTTGGTCAGATTATCAATCTTAAGCATCGTATCCCCCGACGTTGAGGGGTGCTTACGGATTGGTCATGAACCATGCATGACAGAAATCACAAGGTTTTATGACAGCCTGTGGACCAATAAAACACGGGGTCGCTAGCGCTTTTGGGCCCTCGCAAGCCACGTCCCCTACAGATTGTGCCGGAGCATTCTTGTCGCACTCACGCGGCGCCGAGCGTCCAGCTCAGATATCGGAGAAGCCGATGCGTTGAAGGGCGATTCTCGCGTCATCACGCTCGGTCTGCGTGCCAAAAAGCAGATCGTTGTTGAGGCTCGTGACCACCCGGCTCAGCGAGCGCTCTTTCACACATTTACGCACAAACGGAGCGATTTCGCCATCGTCGAGACCCATCACATTACGCGACATTTTGCTTTCGGAAATCGTCTCGTGCTTCATAGCGTCCCCCGCCTCTGCGATTCTCTGACAAAAGATTAACGGCCCCGAGACACGCCTGTCACGCAAAGTTTAACGGCGTCCCACGCATGTCGCGCAGAACGCCGTTGAATGCTTTGTCTTTGAGCGATTTTTTATTTTGCAACCGCACCGATGCTGAAGAACATCGTTTCGCCGGAATGGTCGTCAACGCCGTCATTGTCGGTGGAAATCCAGGCTGTTCCATCGGACATAATCGCCAGGCCCTCGACCTTGTCGAGCACGTATCCACCGGTAGATGTCAGGTCAGGGATCAGATCACGCACCAATGTCTTGGAGACAACCGGCAAGTCTGAGCCGAGCGCCGCCGGGACCATCTCCGACAGAGGCACAGAATAGACTTTCTTGGTGACAGCGTCGCCTGCATGCTGATTGTCGCGCTCGATGATATAGACGTGATCGCCGTGCACGCTCATATCGCTCAGACCGACCCAGCCCTTCTCTGGCGCCGCCTTGGGATAGAGCACGGCCCCCCAGTCTTCGGTTTCCAGATTGTAGGAAACCAGCTTGACGTGGTCCTTGGGGTCGTCTTTCCACTCCCGCTGTACCGGCATCCACAGCGTGTCACCGACCAGCGTGATGCCTTCGAAACCGAACCGTTTCTCCACCGCCATCAACTCCGGCGGCAGGCCGACCTCTTTCTTGATCTCGCCCTTCGCGTTCACCTTATAGAGCGCATGTGGAATGACGCGGCCTGTCCGTCCTTCGGAGGCGACCCAGAAGTTACCGTCGCCATCCAGAACGACACCTTCCATGTCGAGCTTCTGTGCGGGCATGCCGTTGCGGGTCACGTCGATGGCTTCAACAATCCGCGCCGGAGTGGAGGCGGGATCGATTTTGAAGATGCGGGGCTGGTAGCCATAAAAGCTATCCGAGACTGCGTAGATCATGCCCTCACCATCGGCGACCATACCGGAAATCGCGCCCCAGCCGGTCAGTTCGCCCATGCCTTCGGAGGTGAGATGTGGATAGGCCGCAGGGCCTTCGGCGTACTGATAAACCATCACATGGGCGCGGGCAGCACCGTCTTCCAACCCGTCAAACTCATTCGCTGTCGCCAAGAGACCGCGCTCCGGGATGGCCACGGCCCCTTCGGGAGAGATACCCGACGGCAACAGCTGTTTGAGCACTGGTGCGGTCGGGTCGGTCACGTCATAAACCGCCACGACTGATGCGCGCTCGGCCATGACAAAGACGTAAGGTGTGCCATCGAAGGTGCCGAACTCCATACCCTCAGGCTCAGCCCCTTTGCTGTCGGAGCGTTTGTCAGGATAGTGTCCGATCTGGACAATAGCATGCTCAAGCGACGCGCCGCTTTCCCAAACCAGCGTACCGTCCTTGCGAAAGACGGTCATGCCACGCGCACCGCCATCCATGTCGCCCTCATTGGCGATAGCAAAGTGATCGTTGTCGATCCACTGCACCCCGTCAGGTTCGCGCAGACGCCCCGGCTGGCTTTGATCGAACGTGAGCGCCGCGCGTTCGTCCTTGGTGTCGATCCCCTCCAGATCAACCGCCCCGGCGGAGAAATGTGAAACCAGACCGCCATCCCGTGCGACCACGGCGATGTGGTTGTTTTCCTGAAGCGTGACGACGACCTCGCCCAAATCGTTGATGTCAACGAACTCCGGCTCTGGATCTTCACCCGCAACATCGGCCAGACCGGTCAGGCTGGCACGGCGCATGGTGGCGCACTCAAGCGTGCCCTCCACCACGTCAATCATCACCAGATCACCAGCGGGCATCTGCGGCACACGACCGTCCCCCAGATCCTCGTCGCGTTCATTCTCAATCGCAATCGCGATGAAGGAGCCATCTTTGGCCCGCGCCGTGCTGTCGGGCTGCCCGCCGAGATCACAGCTCGCCGTGATGCTCATATCCGCAAGGTTCACGGCTTTCACGAAACCGGAAGGTGCGGTGTAGCTTTCGGATGTATTGACGCCGACAAAGGCGGTGTTGCCGATGACCGAAACCGCAGTGGGCTCCCCATCCACCGCCAACGTGCCTTTGGGCGCAGGTGCCGTCGGGTCGGTGATGTCAATCACGCCGATAACGCCCGCCGGGCTGTCGGTGTAGACAAGGGTCATGCCATCTGCTGTTGCGTCTATGATCTCCGCCGAGGTTTCATCTGGCGCAGCACCGTCGAAATTGGCAGTCACCGGGAAGGATGCGACACGGTTGAAATTCATGTCTGCATGGGCGGGTGCGATCGCAGCAGTCGCGAGAAGCGTGCTGGTCAGCAGCAGATGTCTGGTCATTGGAAACTCCTTGGTCTTGAGATGCGCGCAAGGGCGCAGGCTCAAGACACAGGGAGATGACAATCATGTATCAGTTTTATGAACTCTCACGACCCAGCAAGCATCAGGTCCGAGGCCTTCTCTCCGATCATGATGGCGGGTGCATTGGTGTTGCCGGATACGATTTCCGGCATGATGGAACAATCGGCGACCCGCAGGCCCTTGATCCCGTGCACCCGTAGCTCAGCATCGACCACGGCATCCTCGCCCGAGCCCATCTTGCAGGTGCCCGTCGGGTGGTAGATCGATGCGGTGTTGCTGCGCGCCCAGTCCAGCGTCGCGTCATAGTCCTCCATGTCGAGGCTCGCATGCGGGCGGTATTCCTCGGAGATTTTCGAGGTCAGCGGCGCGTGGCGCGCGATCTTGCGCGCGATATTCACGCCAGCCACCACCGTGCGGCAATCGGTTTCCGTGGACAGGTAGTTCGGAATGATCTTCGGATACTCCCGCGGCTTCGCCGATGTGAGCCTGATTTCACCCTTGCTTTCAGGCCGCAGCTGGCAGACCGACATCGTAAAGGCAGAGAACTTATCCGCCCCCTTGCCCGGGTTTTCCGCCGACAGGGGTTGCACGTGGAACTGGATGTCCGGCGTTTCCATATCCTCGCGGGTTTTCAGGAAACCGGTGGCGAGACTGGCTGCCATCGTCATCGGCCCGGCCCGGAACATCAGATATTTCAACCCGATCTTTGCCTGACCAAAGAGGCTGGAGACCTCATCATTCAGCGTCGGCTCATTGCACTTGTAGACAAGGCGCGCCTGCAGGTGGTCCTGCATGTTCTTGCCGACGCCTTTGAGATCCTTCTTGACCTCGATGCCATGCTCGGACAGCTGCTCTGCTTCACCGATGCCCGACAGCATCAGCAGTTGCGGTGAATTGATTGCCCCGCCGCATAGCACGATTTCGCGGCGCGCGGTCACGGTCTGCACGTTGCCACTGCGGTCGGTATAGCTGACGCCGGTTGCGCGGCCTTCCGATATCTCGACCTTATCGACCTGCGCATGGGTGACGATCTGCAGGTTAGGCCGCTTTTTCACCGGATTGAGGTAGGCCACAGCCGAACTGCACCGCCGCCCATTGCGGGCCGTCAGTTGGAAAAAGCCCACACCTTCCTGATCGGCACCGTTGTAATCGGGGTTGAATTTGTAGCCTGCCGCCTGTGCCGCCGCCACCCAGGCATCGGTGATCGGGCGCTGGATGCGCATGTTGGAAACCGACAGCGGACCTTCGTCCCCGTGGAACTCATCCGCCCCGCGTTCATTGTTCTCTGCGCGTTTAAACAGGGGCAATACATCGTCCCAGGCCCATCCGCTATTGCCCATTTGCCTCCAACGGTCGTAGTCTTGTGGTTGACCACGAACGTAGAGGAGGCCGTTCAGGGAGGAAGACCCACCCAAGACCTTGCCGCGTGGCCACTCAATGGAGCGCCCGTTGAGACCCGGATCGGGCTCGGTCTTGTAACACCAGTCGACAGACGGATTATGGATTGTTTTGAAGTAGCCAACGGGAATGTGAATCCATGGGTTCAGGTCCCGACCGCCCGCCTCAAGTAAGATGACCTTGTTGCTCGGATCTGCGCTCAACCGATTGGCCAGAACGCATCCGGCAGACCCTGCACCGACGACGATAAAATCAGCTTCCACTTCGACCTCCCAGACCACTGCAAAAAAACTCTATGCAAAAAGAGATAAACATACTAGTGTTTTTTGGGACTACTAGTCTCAATAAATGACATTCAGGGAGGAAGTCATGGGAATTTACGACAAGCTAAACCATATTTCGCGCCGGGACCTGTTCCGGGTCGCGGGACGCTACGGGATGAGCTCGACGCTGCTCGCCGCGGGCAGCTTCGGGGGGGCGATGAGCCTTGCAAACCTGGCTAGTGCGGCAGAATCGACCTATGAAAAACGCTTCGCAAAAGAAGCAAAATTTACGCTGAAATTTGGCGCTGCGGGCTTCAACGCACGCAACCTTCTGATCGAACGGGCCGGTGCTCTGGAATTTGCACGGGATCTTGAGAGCCGCACGGATGGTGAGATTCGCGTTGAATTTATCGGCGACAACCAGATCTGTGGCCAGGTATCCTGCGTTGAAAAGGCCCAGCAGGGAATCGTCGACATCTACGCGGCGTCGACGCAGAACTCCGCAGGTGGCGCACCCTATCTGAACGTTCTGGACTATGCGTTCATGTTCCGGAACCGGGCGGATCAGTACCACTTCCTCTATCACCCGAAATCTCAAGCGCTGCTGCGTGAGCCCTATGAAAAGCGCCACGGTCTGAAATTCCTGTTCAGCCACGCTGAATTGCGCGGCATCCAGTTGGGTCTGTCCTGGGAAGACAAGCCGACCGTCACCAGCATCGAAGAGCTGTTCGGCACGAAAAACCGCGTCACGGGCACACAGCTGGGCCGTATCGCGATGACCGCACTGAACCTGAACCCGGTGCCGGTGGCCTGGGAAGAAACCCTCGACGGTCTGAAGCAGGGCCTGATCGATGGTGCGGAAACATGGGCGTCCGCCGTGGCTTACGCCAACATGTCGCCGGTTGTGTCCCAGTCGGTTCACCTCGACTTCTTCTGCGGCACAGAGCACACGGCAATGAACGCCGGTGTCTTCGACAGCCTCGGTGGCGAGTTGCAGGATGCGGTGATGGAAAGCTCCTACTGGAGCCAGGTCCACGTTCAGGCGGCAAACGAAGCCGCGCTGGTCAAGACCGTTGGTCTGTCCGATCCACAGCTGCCGAACACCATCTTTGCACAGAACAACGTGCGCAACGCCTTCCTCTCCAAAGAAGAGCGTCGCAAGGCCGAAGAAATGTGCTCGCCAGAGTTCCAGCCACAATTGTGGGAAGACTGGCGCTCGCGTCTCAACGGCTGGTCGGGTGGTCTCGACACGTATCAGGAAATCTACGACATCGCGCGTGAGATTGACGAAGATACGCTGCCAGAGAACGTGGAGCCACGTCGCTGGTGGAAGGCCTAAATCCGGCTCGACGTCTAAATTGAGCCGGTCCGAACAACACGGGCCGGCTTTTTTTGATCACTTTCAGATGTGTCGGGATGTGACGTATCGGGTCTCTCACGGAGGGGGATTCCCGGATTGAAATCCAGCAGATGCGGAAAGTGCTTTGATCTGGTGGCCGTCTTCGGGCAGCATCGGGTGAGAACAACATAGGGAGGGGGCCAGATGTCTATTTTGGCGGATATGGGCACCATCGTCACGGCGACGCTGAGTGGCGATATTAATTTCAGCGTGGTCCAGGCTTACAGGTCGCCGGCGGCATGGTTCGTCTTTGGACCGCTAACCGTGATCGGCGCCTTTCTGGTGCTTTTTTTATACAAGAAGATACCGTGGCTTGATCGACATCTGGAACGCACGATCATCGTGTATACCTACATCATCATTGCCACGATCATCTTTGTCGGCGTGATCCAGCGGTTCGTGTTTTCGGCACAGGTCCCCTGGTCGACGACCATTCCGCCTCTGCTGTTCATGATCATGGCGTGGTACGGATGTTCCTATAACGTCAAACTGCGCACCCACCTCAGCTTCAACGAATTCCGCACCAAGATGGGGCCAAACGGGCAATTGACCTGTCTGCTGCTGGACAATCTGCTGTGGTTCGTCTTCTGCATCATCGTTGTCACCACGACGGCGCGTGTGACCGTGAACACCTATGACAACTTCGCCATCGTATTGGGAACGGATAACGTCATGCGGTGGTGGTTCATCGTCACGATGCCGATTTGCTTCGTCATGATGGCGGGACGGGTTCTGGAGAACCTGTTCGAAGATCTCGAAAAATATCGCAAAGGCGAGCCGTTGATTGAGCAAGCCGTTATCGGGGGGGATGTCTGATGTCTGACGGAACGTGGATTACACTTATCTCCCTTGGGGTGACCTTCCTCTTCATGCTGGGCACGCCGGTTTTGCTGATCATCTTCTACTGGGTTGTCGGCTGTAGCTTCGTGCTCGACCTGACACTCGACAACACCGGATCGGAGATGCTGAACGTCTTCAAGGACGGGTTTGCCCTCCTGGCGATGCCGCTCTTTATCCTGACCGGGGATTTGATCAACAAGTCAGGCATCGCAAAACGATTGTCCGACTATGCATACGCCTGCCTGGGCTGGTTGCGCGGCGGTCTGGCGATGGCCTCCATCGGGGCCTGCGGCCTCTTTGCGGCGATCTCCGGATCGAACTCGGCAACCACCGCGACCATCGGCTCGATGTTGCACCCGGAAATGGTCAAGGGCGGCTATGACGAGCGCTTCTCAGCGGCCACGGCGGCTGCGGGTGGTACCGTCGGGATTATCATCCCGCCATCGATCATCTTCATCGTCTACGGCTTCCTGATGAACCTCGAAGTGGGGCAGTTGTTCCTCGCGGGCATCATCCCCGGTGTCTTGATGGTCCTCGCCATGATGTCGGTCTGCTTTGTGGTCTGCACGATCAACAAGTGGGGCATTCTGACAAACCTCAGCATCACCCGCATGACCAAAACGGCGATTGGCGCGTGGCTTGGGTTCTTCGCCATCGGTCTGGTGCTTTGGGGCATCTATACCGGTAAGTTCTCGCCCACCGAAGCGGCGGGGGTTACCGTTGGCTTCGGGATCATCGTTGGTCTGATCAGCTACCCGCTGAACAAGCTGATGGGGAACGACTCCACCATTCCCGTGGATGAACGAACATTCGGCTCCATGGTTGTGGTCGAGGGGTTCACCCTGCCGGAAATCCCCTCCATCGTCGTGCGGTCTGCACAGATCACCGGCATTCTTGCGCCGCTGATCGCGGTCTCGGTCGTCATGCAGCAAATCCTGTCGCTCTTGGGCGCACAGGAAACCATCGGTGGGTTTGTGACCAGCATGGGCGGATATTACCCGGTGCTCTTTACGGCCATGGCGATGGTGTTTATTGCAGGAATGATCCTTGAAAGTCTTCCGGTAACGATCATTATGGCTCCGATCCTCGCACCTATTGCGGCGTCCGTTGGCGTCGATCCGATCCACTTCGCGGTCATTTTCCTGGTGGGGGCCTCCATCGGCTTCATCACCCCTCCATATGGCCTGAACCTTTACGTGGCGTCGGGTGTCACAGGCGTTCCCTATTTCCGCCTGCTCAGATATTCGACAATGTATCTCTTCTCGCTCCTCGCGGTTTGGATACTGGTTGCAATGGTGCCCAATCTGGCGCTTATGCTTCTGCCGACTTAACAGAACGATTGAGCATGCCGGACGATTTAGCAAACCAACAGCAGGGCCAGATCCCAACCAACCTTCGGTTGCTGGTCCTGCTTGAGGAAGTTGCAAAAGCCGGGGTGCCCGTTACGCCAACGGCACTGAAGGATACGCTTAATCTGCCGAAACCCACCCTGCACCGGCTGTTCAATACCGCAGAGGCAGAAGGGTTCCTGCAAAGAGATATCGACGGCCGGTCCTACGGGCCCGGCCCTCGTATGAGACAGCTGGCGGTGCACACCGTCTCCTCCCAACGCATCCGCACGGTAAGGCTGGCGATCCTGCGCAGCGTCGCCGAAAAGATCGGCGAAACCTGCAACATCGCGACGCCTGATCGCGACGGGATGACGTACCTGGATCGGGTCGAGACGCATTGGCCGCTGCGCATCCAGTTGCCTGTGGGCACCCAGGTCCCGTTTTACTGCACGGCAAGCGGCAAGATGTATCTCTCTTCCCTGCGGCCTGCCTATTTCGACCGCTACCTCTCCGCCGCCGCCCTCGACAGTCACGCGCCGGGCACGATCACCGACAAGGATGCGTTGAAGACGGAAATCGAAATGACCCGCAAGCGCGGGTATTCAACGGACAATCAGGAATTCATGGAAGACATGGTGGCGATTGCAGTGCCGATCCTTGATGATCGCAAACGCCTGGTCTCGACCCTCTCGGTGCACACACCGCTGCAACGGCACGACATTGCCTCGCTTGGCCACCACATCGAGGACCTCAAAAAGGCCGCCCGCGAGCTGACGGCATTGATCAGCAGCTGAGCGGGCGACCTCAGGCAGACCAGAAATGGACTGTGGCCCAGCCTTCGCGCCCGCGGACGGGAACGGGTTTGACGCGATCCGCGGGTCGCGGCAGCTCTGAGGCAGAAACCTCCAGAAGCGCATCCGTGGCGGCGATGATGGCCCCTTCGGTTTTTGCGATTTCCAGCAACCGGCTGGCGAGGTTCACGCTGTCTCCGGCGACCGATACCTGCTGATGCCGGTCCCCGCCTAACCGCGACAGGATGACGTCGCCGTAGTGCAACCCGATGCGGCATCCGACCGTGTAATCTTCTTGACCAAGCGCGCGGACCGCCTCGATCAGCGCAAAAGACGTTCTGAGCGCCTGATCTGCGCTATTGCCTTCTGCGTCGGTCATGCCAAAGACCGCCAGCGCCCCATCGCCCATATAGTTCAAAACCACCCCCCCTTCGGTCTCCACGGCCTGCGCAGTGATCTGATGGAAGTGTTTGAGCAGATCCTGCGTCCGCGCAGGGCCCAGCCATTCCGACAAATGCGTGAAGCTGCTGAGATCGACGAAGAAAACAGACAGTGACTTGGCCGTGGGTTCCCTAAGAAACGAAGGGTCATCCGCAATCATTTCCGCAAGGGCCGGTGATTGGAACCGCTTGAGAGCGGCAAGGGCTTTTGCCCCGCGATTGGCCTTGCGTTTCTCGGTGTAGTATCGCGCCATAACCGCCCCGGCGAGCGGTCCGGCAGAAGCAACCATCGGCACGGCAGCGCCCAACCAAAGCCCGGCGGAGAAGGCAACAACGACCACGCCCCCCCAGAGCGCCAACAGACCAAGGGCGAGCGGGACACCGGCGGATAGCGGCAGGATCAGCACAAGCAGGGTGCCCACCAGCGCCAGGGCAAAACTTGCCCCCACATCCACACCACGCGTTGTCGCGTCGCGGCGCAGTGTCTCACCGCCCAGCATCTGCGACACGGCTGTCGCCATGATCTCCACGCCCGGCACGCTTTCATCAAAGGGGCTGGGGAAGCGGTCCCCAAAAGCCGTTGCTGTGTACCCCAGAATGACCGCCTTGCCCGCCAGCACATCCTGCAGATCACCCGACAGGACATCCATGGCAGAGTAGGTCGGGATGCTGCCGCGCGGCCCGACCAACCTCAGCGGCAGGTTCAAGCCCACATCGAGCGGCAATTCCACAGCGCCCAAGGCCAGCTGATCCTCGGAAATCACCGGCTCGGCCTCGGCAAATCGCGCGGCAATGCGCAGCGCAAACGACGGCTCAATGCCCTGATCCGTTGAAAACACCATCGAGACATAGCGCGGCACTCCGGTCGCGTCCGTCGACAGGTTGACAAGACCTACGTCCGAAGCATCGGCAAATGTCGGCTGGGGCCGCAAAACACTGCTGGGCCGGGCGATGGGCGATGCCGGTGCATCATCCGCAAAACTGCCACCTGCGGCGATGACCATGGGCGCGGCCCTCAGAGCGGCGGCAAGACGCGAGTCCACATCCTCGGCACCCGCGTCCGCCAGGATCACATCCAGACCGATCACTTTTGGCGCAGTCGCGACAATCGCGTCAATCGTGTCAGCCAGCAGCAGCCGATTTGCGGTTGTCCCCTGCGTTGCGGCCAGTGTCGCATCGTCGATGGCCACGATCACCACATCCGGCGCGGGTGCCACCGTCCCAAAAAGGGAAAACCGAATGTCAAGGAGGGCAGCCTCCAACCGGTCCAACCCACTGGCGCGGGCTGACCAGTGGGGGGCAGAGATCATCGCGGCCCAGACTGCGGCCGCGATGATCATCAGAACACCGAAGAGGACCGGCGCCCGACGCGCAGAATTCATCGCGCGAAACGAGCCAGTAGTGCCTCTGCACGCTCATCAGCCCAGCGCTGAACCTCGGGCGTCAGCCCCGGGCCCACATCCACACCATCCCCTGCCGTCAGCAGGAGCGGGTCACCGCCTGCGTCCAGTTGCGCCACCGAAACCTCGCCTTGGACCACGAAAACGGATGTTTTCTCTGGCGTGACATCGACCACATAAACGGTCCCTCGGACCGCCGCGATGGCATGGGGTGTTCGGATCTGTGGACGGGCGGTGCCCGGTTCGACCTCGATCAACGCCGCACCGCCCTCAAGGTCAATGATCTCGGGTGCGCTATCGGACGACGGATCTGAAAACCCCATCTGCGCCGCCGCTTCCAGTTCGATCACGATACCGAAAGCGCATGTGAGCACCTGGCGGTCGGGATCAGACGCCGTTGTGACGTCGCAGTTTTGTGGAACCTGTGTCTGCGCCCCGGCGGCCCCAGCAAAACAGGCCAGCACGACAAGCGCCATGAGAGAACGTATAAGTGTCATCATTAAAACTTTTCCATTGTAATTCTTGTGCTGATGCCCTGGTCAATCTGACCCGAATGGCAGCAGCGAGGACCACCCACAGGTGACCACCATGCGTTATATCAGCAAATTGCGGATGGCTAAAGACGGCATCCGGAATTCTGCCGATTGGCCGCGCGATCGTCGACAGGATGCCGGACCGGGGCGGACCTTACCCTTGCGCACGGTGGTTTAAGGCCGCCGCAAGACATTTGGCACACCCTCGGCCCGATCAGAATCTTCTCATGGGAATTCCAATGGCCGATACCTCCAGCTGCCTGTCTTTGCCCTTCATCCAGCCCAGTCAGGCTCAGAAGCACGTCACTCACAACGAAGCCCTGCGCATTCTGGATGTGCTGACCCAGCTGGGCGTCCTGAGCGACGATCAGCCTGCGCCCCCTGCCACACCTGCCGAAGGCGACCGCCACATCGTGGGTGATGCGGCGACGGCAGCGTGGTCGGGGCATGATGGTGAGCTTGCCCTGTTCGAGAACGGTCTGTGGCAGTACTTTCAACCCAAGGCTGGCTGGCGCGCCTATGTCACGGGTCGCGAGACGATGGTGGTCTATGACGGGACGGATTGGATTGATCTGGACAGCGACGAACTGCAGGAAATCGAAGCCTTCGGGATCGGCATGGTCGCCCTGCCCACGGCGCCGTTCTCCGCCAAGCTGAACGCGGCACTGTGGACCGGGCTTTACCAAGCCGACGGCGGCGACGGCAACATGATCTCCACGCTGAACAAGGAGACAACAGGCGGCGACGCCGGTTTCGTCTTCCAGCAGGATTTTGGCACACGCGGCCTCTTTGGGCTTTTTGGCAGCGACAATCTGCGATTGGCCACATCCGCCAATGGGGTCGATTTCCGCGACGGCCTGATCGTGGATGCCGGGACCGGCGTGGTGGAGCAACCGAACCTGCCTCGGTTCAAGGCAACGACAAACTTCGACAACTATACGGCTGCAGATGTCTGGACGACCCTTGCGATCAACAGTGCGGAATTCAATGATCAGGCAGCGCTGAATGCCGGGACAAATCAATTCGTGGCCCCGGTGGCAGGCAGCTATTTCTTTGGCGCCTCCCTGACGTTCAAGCAGAATGCGTCGGCCCAGTCGCGGATGCGCGCGCGGTTGCTGTTGAATGGGACAGATGTCATCACCGGGTCTTTGGGCGAGGTCACAGGACCGCATGTGTCGGAACAGACAACCCTGACGGTGCAGAGCATGGCGCTGCTCGCCGCGGGCGACACGGTCGAGGTGCAAGGTCAACTGCGCGGATTCGATGGCTATTTCAAAGCCGATGACACCGCCTTTTGGGGCTTCAAGGTCGGCTGAACCCGTCCGGGCGCGCAGGTCACTGCGTCAGCAGTGCACTTTCTTTAATAAATCGCGACGCGGTGTGGGTTGACCTTGCCGCGCGCAATGGACCAGATCATGGCAAAGCCGCAGTCGTTCCCAAACGGCTGCGGCATCATCCCTTTTGCCTCAGAGGTCTGCCATGAAACTCCGCGCGACGCACCCCTACCCTTCCCGCCGTTCGGCTGTCGCCGCAGATAACATCGTGGCCACGTCGCACCCGCTGGCGGCTCAGGCAGGCCTCCGCATGCTGGCGCAGGGCGGCAATGCGGTTGACGCGGCCCTGGCAGCGGCCATTGCGCTGACCGTCGTGGAGCCCACCGGAAACGGGATCGGATCGGATGCCTTTGCAATTCTCTGGGACGGGGCGCAGTTGCACGGTCTGAATGCATCGGGCCGCTCACCCGCAGGATGGACAGCGGAGCGTTTCGCAGGGCGCAAGAAAATGCCTTTTCGGGGCTGGGAGAGCGTCACCGTGCCCGGTGCCGTCTCCGCCTGGGTCGAGCTGTCTGATCGGTTCGGCAAGCTGCCTTTCGAAAAGCTCTTTGAACCTGCCGTCGGCTACGCTGAAGATGGATTTCCGGTCTCCCCGGTCATCGCGGCCCTCTGGCGACGGGCAGCAGATGAACTGGGGGATCAGCCCGGCTTTGCCGAGACCTTCATGCCCGGCGGGCGGGCCCCACGGGCCGGGGAGTACTTCGCCAGCCCCGGTCATGCGCGCACCCTCCAGCTGATCGCAGAGACCAAAGGTAAAGCGTTCTACGAAGGCGGGATCGCCGCTGAAATCGCGGATTTCGCCCGCCAACATGATGCTGTTCTGACCCGCGCGGACATGGCCAATCACACGGTGGACTGGTGCGGCACAATCGTGAAATCTTTTGACGACAATATCTTACATGAAATCCCACCCAACGGGCAGGGCATCGCCGCCCTGATGGGCTTAGGTATTCTCGGCAACACGGAGATCCGCGAGATGCAGGCCGATGACCCGCGGGCCCTGCATCTGCAGATCGAAGCGATGAAGCTCGCCCTGCGCGATGCGGAAAGCTATGTCGCCGATCTCGATCACATGCAATCCATCACAGTCGATGATCTGCTGGATGACGAATATCTTGCGGCACGGTCGCGTGAGATCGACCTGGCCCGCGCGACCGACTTCAGAGCGGGCGCGCCCAAGCAGGGCGGCACCGTCTATCTGACGGCAGCAGATGCCTCGGGCATGATGGTTTCCTTCATCCAGTCCAATTACGCGGGCTTCGGGTCAGGGGTCGTCGTGCCCGGCACTGGCATTGCGCTGCAAAACCGCGGGGCGGGGTTCAGCCTCGATCCTGCGCATCAGAACCATGTCGGCCCGAATAAACGCCCCTTTCACACCATCATTCCGGGGTTCCTGATGGGACCGGACGGGCCAAAGATGAGTTTCGGCGTCATGGGTGGGCCGATGCAGGCGCAGGGGCATGTGCAAATGGTACTGCGCACCCAGCTTTTTGGACAGGACCCGCAGATGGCGGTGGATGCCCCGCGCTGGCGGGTCACCGATGGGCTCGGGGTTGCCTGCGAGACCGCGATGCCCGAAGCGACCGTGGAGGCGTTGCGCGCGATGGGGCATCAGATCACGCTCGAAGCGCCGGACAACGCCTTTGGCTTCGGCGGCGCGCAACTGATCCACCGGCTACCCGGACGCGGATATGTCGCGGGGTCCGACCCCCGCAAGGACGGGGCCGCCGTGGGGTTCTGACCAGCGGATCACTCCGCCATCTGGGCATCCACCGCGCGTTCCTCGTTGATCATCGCCTGAAGCTGGCGCCGGAATCGCAACTGCCCGCCATCGATGGGCAGATCGATATGCGGCGTGCGTTTGTTTGCCATGCCCTTTTGCACCGCGTTCAGAATAGCGCGGTCCTCTTCAAAGGCATGCTGAACGTCCTCGCTCATCATCCGGGACAGTGCCGCGTCGTCGGGCCGGATGTTGCGCAACTGGAACCAGTAGTAGCGGGTCGTGCTTTCCGTCGTCGGTGTCATGAAATTGTAGCTGTCCATGATGAAGACATCGTCATGCAGCCCGCCCTCCGGCCCGCCGGTGCCCGCAGGGGTAAAGATCGCCTTGATCAGCGCGTGGGACGGATAGCGGACCTCATAGTGCTGCAACCGGTCGCAATTGCCCTCAAAGCCGATGACTTTCTTGTAAAACGGCGCGGGCTCCACGTCCATCATCCAGCGGTGCACGATCACGCCGTCATCGGTCTTGGTGACCCGCAGCGGTGCATCCCGGGTCGCACTCTGGCCAAAGCTGCTCGCGTGTACCCAAGCCACATGCGTCGGATCCAGCAGGTTGTCGCACATCAGCAGGTAGTTGCAATCAAGCTCCATCGCCGCCCCGCGATTGATACCCCAGGCCGGATCTTCATAATGGTCGATCTCGAAAATCTCGGAAGGGTCTGCCAGCGCCGGATTGCCCATCCAGATCCAGACCAGACCGTATTTCTCCTGCAGCGGATAAGCATGCACCCGGGCCTCCGACGGAATGCGCCCGCCGCCCGGCGCCCAGACGCAATGGCCCGCGCAATCGAAGGTCAGCCCGTGGTACCCGCATTCCACGGTGTCGCCCTTGATCCGCCCCTTGGAGAGCGGCAGTTTGCGGTGCGGGCAGGCGTCTTCAAGGCCCACCAACTCGCCGCTTTCGGACCGGAAGACGCAGATATTTTCCCCCAGAACGGTGATCTGCTGCAAGGCACGCGTCACCTCGTGATCCCAGGCGGCCACATACCACGCGTTCTTCAGAAACATCTGCCTACTCCCGGAATATCCCCGGCAAATTCAACCCCTGTTCGCGGGCGCAGTCCAGTGCAATCTCATATCCTGCATCCGCGTGGCGCATCACCCCGGTGGCCGGATCGTTCCAAAGCACATTGGCCAGTCGCCGGTCGGCGTCTTCGGTGCCGTCACAGCAGATCACCATGCCGGAATGCTGCGAAAACCCCATACCGACCCCACCGCCGTGGTGCAGCGACACCCACGTCGCACCACTTGCCACGTTCAGCATCGCGTTGAGCAGAGGCCAGTCGGAGACCGCGTCAGAGCCGTCTTTCATCGCTTCGGTTTCGCGGTTGGGCGAGGCAACGGAACCACTGTCGAGATGGTCGCGCCCGATCACCACCGGGGCGGACAGCTCACCGCTGCGGACCATCGCGTTGAAGGCCAGCCCCAGCTTGTGCCGCTGCCCCAGCCCGACCCAGCAGATGCGCGCGGGCAGCCCCTGAAACGCGATCCGGTCCCGCGCCATATCGAGCCAGTTGTGCAGATGCGGATCGTCGATCAATTCCTTCACCTTGGCGTCGGTCTTGTAGATATCCTCCGGATCACCCGAAAGCGCGCACCAGCGGAACGGCCCCACGCCTCGGCAAAAGAGCGGACGGATATAGGCGGGCACGAACCCGGGAAAGGCAAAGGCATTCTCCAACCCCTCCTCCAGCGCCACCTGCCGGATGTTGTTGCCGTAATCCAGCGTCGGCACGCCCGCGTTCCAGAAATCGACCATGGCCGCTACATGGATTTTCATGGAGGCGCGCGCAGCTTTCTCGACCGCTTTGGGATCGCTCTCCTGCTTGGCGCGCCATTCGGCCACGCTCCACCCCTGCGGCAGATAACCGTGGATTGGGTCATGGGCGCTGGTCTGATCGGTTACGATATCGGGATGCACACCGCGCCTTGCCAGTTCAGGGAAGACATCCGCCGCGTTGCCGATCAGCGCCACGGATTTCGCCGCGCCCGCCTTGGTCCAGCGGTCGATCATCCCCAGCGCGTCGTCCAGCGACGAGGTCTTTTCATCCACGTACCGCGTGCGCAGCCGGAAATCGGCGCGGGTCTCGTCACATTCCACGGCGAGACAGCAAGCGCCCGCCATGACCGCCGCCAGCGGCTGCGCCCCGCCCATCCCGCCCAAACCGCCCGTCAGAATCCAACGGCCCGTCAGATTGCCATCATAGTGCCGGCGCCCCGCCTCCATGAAGGTCTCATAGGTGCCCTGCACGATGCCCTGCGTGCCAATGTAGATCCACGATCCGGCCGTCATCTGGCCATACATCGCCAGCCCGCACTTATCGAGATCATTGAAATGGTCCCAGGTGGCCCAGTTCGGCACCAGATTGGAATTGGCGATCAACACCCGCGGCGCATCCTTGTGGGTGCGGAAAACGCCGACCGGCTTGCCCGATTGCACCAGCAGCGTCTGATCCTCGTCGAGGTCTTTGAGGCTGGCGACGATGCTGTCAAAGTCCTCCCAAGTGCGCGCCGCGCGCCCGATCCCGCCATAAACCACCAGTTCATGCGGGTTCTCGGCCACATCCGGATGCAGGTTGTTCATCAGCATCCGCATCGGCGCCTCGGTGAGCCAGCTTTTGGCGGTGATCTCCGGCCCGGTGGGGGGAAAGACGTCGCGGATGTTGTGACGCGAGGAATTCATCGGGAACCTCCAAGGGTTGGGACAAGGGCCGTCAGCATGGCCAGAATATGAGTAAGGTGGTGCCGCAATCGGGCAGTCTTGGCAGGGTCGACCGTCCAGGGTGCCGCTTCGTCGGTCAGATAGGTGGACTGCGCCAGTTCCATCTGGATCGCATGCACGCCCTCCGCCGGGCGCCCATAGTGCCGCGTGGTCCAGCCGCCCTTGAACCGACCGTTGACGACGGTGCTGTAGCCGGGAGCCGCGCAGCAGATGTCCTGGACAGCCTGGGCGATCTGCGGGGCGCAGGTCTTGCCATCGTCCGTCCCGATGTTGAAATCGGGCAGCACGCCGTCAAAGAGAAAAGGAATGCGTGAGCGGATCGAATGGCAGTCGAACAGGATCACCGCGCCGTGTTTCTGACGCAGACGTGCAATCTCGGACGTCAGGACCGCGTGGTAGGGGGTGTGAAACGCGGCCCGCCGGTCCGCCACATCTGCGTCCGTTGGCGGCGTCGTCCAGATCCCCTGCCCGTCGAAATCTGTCAGCGGCACCAGCGTTGTTGTATTCTGTCCGGGATAGAGGCTGTGGCCATCGGGATCGCGGTTCGCATCGATCACGTAGCGGTGAAACGCCGCCCGCACTACCGTCGCCTGTGGCAGCAGCCCGTTATAAAGCGCATCTACGTGCCAGTCGGTATCGGCCAGCGCCTTTCCGGTTTTATTCAGCGTCTGCGCAATCTCCGGCGGCACCTCAGTACCGGCGTGCGGAAGACCCAGCACGATCGGGGCATCGCCACGGGTGACCGTCACGGGGGTCATTCCGCGTGCCCTTTCACGAAATCAGGCAGATCCACCGCTCCGGTCAGCGCGCCGCCCGCCACCATCGCTGCCGCCGCCTCGATCAGCGGCGCCATGTAGCAATCGTCGCTGATCTCCGGAACCTCCCGGCGCAGCACATTGATCACACGCCGCAAGGGGTCGCTGGTCTGGAGTGGCGCGCGAAAGGCGATGCCCTGTGCGGCACAGATTGCCTCCACCCCAAGGATGACATTCAGGTTGGCATTCATCCGCACCAAGCGTCGCGCCGCATGTGCGGCCATACTGACGTGGTCTTCCTGATTGGCCGACGTCGGCGTGCTGTCGGTGGTGCAGGGGTTGGCAAGATGTTTGTTCTCGCTCATCAGCGCAGCCGTTGTGACCTCAGCGATCATCAACCCGGAATTCAGCCCCGGATCGGGTGTCAGAAACGGCGGCAGATCAAAGGAGAGCGTCGGGTCGACCATCAAGGCCACGCGCCGCTGCGCAATCGCGCCGATCTCCGATATGGCCACCGCGATCTGGTCTGCGGCAAAACCCACCGGTTCGGCGTGAAAATTCCCGCCGGAGACAATCAACCCCTGTTCCACCAGCACCAGTGGATTGTCGGTCACCGCATTGGCCTCCACCTCCAGCGTGCGACCGGCGGCATGCAGAAGGTCCATCGCCGCCCCGGTGACCTGCGGCTGACAGCGGATGCAATAGGGGTCCTGCACCCGGGTGTCGCCGTCGCGGTGGCTTTCACGGATCTCCGATCCGGTCATGAGCGCGCGTTGCGCCCGCGCGACGGCAATCTGACCGGCATGCCCCCGCAACGTGTGGATGGCGTCCTGCAACGGCGCCGTGGATCCCATGATGGCATCGGTGGAGAGCGCCGCCGTGACCACGCAGGCGGCCGCGTTCTGCCACGCACCCCAGAGGCCCACCAGTGCGCAGGCGGTTGAAAACTGCGTGCCATTGATCAGCGCCAGACCTTCTTTTGGACCCAGGATGATCGGGGCGAGACCTGCCTTGCCCAGAGCCTGCCGGGAAGACATGCGCTCCCCGGCAAAATGCGCCTCCCCTTCGCCGATCATGGTGGCGGCCATATGCGCCAAAGGTGCCAGATCTCCCGAAGCCCCCACGGAGCCTTGCGACGGGATCACCGGAACAACGTCACACTCCAGCATCCGTTCAATCAGGGCCGCGGTTTCAAGCGCGATGCCGGATGCCCCGCGCCCAAGCGACAGCAGTTTGAGCACCATCATCAGCCGCGTTGTCGCCAGATCCAGCGGATCACCAACGCCGCAGCAATGGGACAGGATAAGGTTGCGTTGCAGCTTGGCCGTGTCCTCTGCCGCGATCTTGACGCTGGCCAGTTTGCCAAAGCCGGTGTTCACCCCGTAGATCGCGACGTCATCCGCTGCGGCCTTGGCCACAAGTGCGGCAGCCGCCTCGATCTGCGGATGAGCGGAGGGGGCGAGCACAGCGGGAGCGCCGCTTGCCCAGATATGGTGAAGCTCGTCCAGGGTTGCAGCGCCGGGCGTCAAAACCACCGTCATGGCGCACCGTTGAAAAAGCGCGCATGCAACGGATTGAAACCGATACGATAGGCCAGTTCCGCCGGGTGCCGAACGTCCCAGATGCACACATCCGCACGCATGCCTGCTACGACCCGCCCGCGATCCGACGCCCCGAGCGCCTGGGCGGCATGAGCCGTAACCCCCAGCAGGGCTTCCAAAGGGGTCATGCGGAACAGCGTGCAGCCCATGTTCATCGCGAGCAGCAGCGAGGTCATCGGCGATGATCCCGGATTGCAATCCGTGGCCAGCGCCATGGCCACGCCGTGATCCCGAAACGCCTGCACGGGCGGCTGTTGTGTTTCGCGGAGCGTGTAAAACGCGCCCGGCAGCAACACGGCGACCGTACCCGCCTGCCCCAATGCCTGAGCATCCGCATCGGTTGCACACTCCAGATGGTCGGCAGAGAGTGCGCCAGCACGGGCTGCCAGTTGCGCGCCGCCACTTTGGGAAAGCTGTTCCGCATGCAGTTTGACCGGCAGACCGAGGTCTTGCGCCACATCGAAAACCCGCGCGATCTGCTCTGTGTTAAAGGCAATGCCCTCGCAAAACCCGTCCACCGCATCGACCAGCCCTTCTGCATGGGCCGCCTTGAGCGCTGGCAGACACTGTTTCTCCAGATAGCGGTCCGGGTCACCGGTGTACTCCGCTGGCACAGCGTGAGCACCCAGAAAACTGGTGCGCACCTCGATGGGGCGTTTATCCGCAATCGCCCGCGCGACACGCAGCATTTTCAGCTCGGTTTCCTGATCCAGCCCGTAACCGGATTTCACCTCAATCAGGGTGACGCCCTCGGCCATCAGCGCATCCACCCGGGTCAGGGCATCAGCCAGCAGCTGCGCGTCGCTGGCGCCACGGGTCGCCGCGACGGTGGAGACGATCCCGCCGCCCGCCTGCGCAATCTCTTCATAGCTTGCACCATTCAGTCTCAGCTCGAATTCCGACGCGCGGTTGCCGCCAAAGACCACATGCGTATGACAATCGATCAGCGCCGGGGTGACCAATCGTCCGCCAGCATCATAGGGCTCCAGATATCCGAACGTCTGCGGCAGTTCAGCCTCCGGCCCCACCCACGCGATCTGCGCACCGTCCAGGGCAATCACAGCCTCTTCGATAAGACCGAAACTGTCGGATCGCGCAAGCGTGGCAACCGTGGCGTTCCGAATGAGCATGAGGCGCGACTCGCTTGTATTGATGTGTGTTTAATGATTTTATGTATGTACATAATAATTCTGTCAAGCGAGACACATATGCTGCAGATCTGGGCGCAACAGGCGCTTCTTCCCAGCGGCTGGGCGCAGGATGTCCTCGTTTCAGTCACCGATGCGGGGACCTTTTCAGAGATTGTGCCAAATGCGCGCGCCCAAGGCCTGCAAGTCGGTATTTTGCTACCAGCCCCGGTCAACGTGCATTCCCATGCCTTTCAGCGTGCCATGGCGGGATTGACCGAGACACAAGGGCCCGACGCCCGGGACAGTTTCTGGACATGGCGCCAGTTGATGTTCCGCTTTCTGGATCGGCTGACCCCGTGGCACGTCGAAGTAATCACCGCTTTTGTGCAGATGGAGATGCTGGAGGCCGGTTACGCGACAAGCGCCGAATTCCACTATCTGCATCATCAACCGGGTGGGGCGCCCTATGACACGCTTTCGGAAATGTCCGAACGTATCATCGCCGCAACTGCTCAATCCGGCATCGGATTGTGCCTTTTGCCGGTCCACTATCAGTTTGGCGGGTGCGATGGGCGCGCGCTGACCAGCGGACAAATCCGTTTCGGCAACGATCTTGATCGTTTCCAGCGGCTATGCGGCGGGGCAAAGGACGCCCTGGAACACCTGCCGGCAGATGCTTCTATCGGCGTGGCACCGCATTCCTTGCGCGCGGTCGGCGCGCGGGATCTGCAAAACTACGCATCCCTCTTCCCTCAAGGGCCAATTCACATGCACTTGGCCGAGCAACTGGCCGAAGTTGAAGAGGTCCAAGCCCATTGGGGGGCGCGCCCGGTCGAATGGGCGCTGCAAAACATGGGTCTTGATGATCGCTGGTGCCTGATCCATTGCACGCAGATGAACCCTAACGAAACCGCCGCATTGGCAAGGACAGGCGCGGTGGCGGGCCTCTGCCCGATCACCGAAAGCAATCTGGGGGATGGTATTTTCGACGCTGCGGGCTGGCTGCAGGCCCAGGGCAAAATGGCCATCGGTTCCGACAGCAACATCCGAATTTCCTTGAGTGAGGAGATCCGCACGTTGGAGTACACCCAGCGCCTGCGCGATCACAGCCGCGCTGCGCTGGCCATGCCGACCCGTTCCACCGGGCGGCACATCTTTGATCAGATCTTGCAGGGGGGCGCTCGGGCAACGGGGCGTGAAACCGGGCGGCTGGAAGCAGGCGCGCTGGCAGATATGCTGGCGCTGGATGCCGGTTCGGTTCACTTGGACGGTCGCGCGGGCGACGCCGTTCTGGACACATGGTTTTTTGCGGGCGATGACCGTCTGGTCACAGATGTCTGGTCGGCCGGGCGACAGATGGTGAAAGAGGGTCGACATGTGCACCGCCAGAGCATTCTGGGCGCCTATCGCCGCACACAGGTTGAATTGAGAGACGCATTGTGAACAGACCCGCCTTCCGGAACTGGCAGACCGTACAGGAAGAGGTGCTGCGGCGCATTCACGCGCGGGAATGGAAGCCCGGTGATCTGATCCCCAACGAAGCGGACCTTGCTGAAGAGTTCGGCTGTGCGCGGGCGACGGTGAACCGTGCCCTTCGGACCGTGGCAGAAAGCGGACTGCTGGACCGACGCCGCAAGGCGGGCACACGCGTTGCATTGCAGCCCGTGGCCAAGGCGACCATCGATATCTCGCTCATCCGGCAGGAGATCGAAGCGCGCGGGCAAAAATATGGATATCAGTTGATTTCACGCAGGCTGCAAGAGCCGCCCGCGCAGGTCAGCGGCGCATTGCAGGTCCCGATGACGACACGCATGTTGCACCTCAGCGCCCTGCACCTTGCCAATGACGCGCCCTATGCGGTCGAAGATCGCTGGATCAATACCGCGACGGTGCCGACAGCCGTGAACGAAGGTTTCGAGACGATCAGCGGCAACGAATGGTTGTTGGCAAATGCCCCCTATACCCACGGCGAGATCGCCTTTTCCGCCGCTGCCGCGACAAAAGAGGAGGCCCGGCTTTTGGGGTGCCCCCTGCACGCGGCGGTTTTTGTCATCGACCGGCTGACATGGGATCACGCCGTCTCGGTCACCAAAGTCAGGCTGACCTTCGCGCCGGGCCATCAACTGCGCACGGCCCTCTGACGCCACTTGGACAAGCATTGCCCTTGAATGGATACGGGTGCCCCGATGATATCTCAGGCCGCCGGGTGTTGTCCCTTCAAACCGACATCAGCCTCATCACGTTCTGCCGATGGAGGATGGCGAACACTAAATCCTCGCCGACACGATTACCCGCGCGACAATTTGCGACTTGATGCCAGCCTGACCTCTGCAATCATCGACAAAGCGCCCGCGGTCCCCTTTCGCGATCCTGAACTTTTTCTGGTGCCATGCCCGCTTCTGCAATAGAGGGAATTCATGCCCGCCGTGTTCCGCCTCTTTGCCAAGCTTTGTCTCACGGCAACTCTGCTCGTAGCGATGACGGCCATTGGCTTTGCGCATCGTTCATCACAGCCGCCGGTGGATCCCGATCTGCTCGCCTTTCTCGACGCGGGCGGCACGCTTGAAGAGCTTTGCGGTCTCACGGGCGACGCCCCGGGGCCAAGCCAGAACTGCGAGGCCTGCCGTCTGGTGGACACCGTCGCCTGCCCGCCTCATGCATCGACAGCACAACGCGAGATCCCGGTCACCACCCAACGCATGCGCGTCATTGCGCAACTGCGTCATCACGCGAAACCTCTCGACCCCACCCGGCTGACGCGCGCGCCACCCCAGGCCTGATCTTTCACCCTTTCTTGAGATCACACCCGCGCCGCGCGCGGGCCATTAGGCTTGGAGCATCCCATGACCACACTCACTACCAATGCGCCGCTGGATACCGGCGCAAACAAACTCTACTTCGCCGCCTGGCGCTGGCATTTCTATGCCGGGCTGTTCGTTATCCCGTTTCTGACCATGCTTGCCCTGACCGGTATGGCAATGCTGTGGATCGCCTGGATTGACGGGCGAGACGGCGAACGCACAGCCGTTGCGCCACAAGACGCGGTCTCCGCGATTTCGGTACAGGCCGACGCAGCCGTTCAGGCCGTTCCCGGCGGCGAGCTGATCCAATATGTTGCCCCGCGGACACCGGATGTGGCGGCTCTCTTCCGCGTCGATCACGGCGACGAGGCCACGATGGTCGCCGTCGATCCCTATACCGCGACCGTGATCGACACCTTCCCGCGCCGCAGTGGCTGGTACGACTTTGCCGATAACCTGCACGGCAATCTGATGCTGGGCGTGACCGGCGACCGGATGCTGGAAACCGCCGCCTCACTTGCCATGGTGCTGATCGCGACCGGGTTGTACATGTGGTGGCCCCGCGGCACCGGCTGGCGCGCGGCGTTGTTGCCCAACCTGACCCGTGGGCGCGGTTTGTGGAAATCGCTACACGGCGTTGTCGGCATCTGGATCTCACTCATCCTGGTGTTTTTCTTGATCTCCGGGCTGTCCTGGGCGGGCATATGGGGTGGCAAGATGGTCCAGGCCTGGAGCCAGTTCCCAGCCGAGAAATGGGATGCCGTACCGCTGTCGGATGACAGACATGCCAGCATGAACCACGCCCGCCGCGAAGTGCCCTGGGCGCTGGAACTGACCCCGATGCCGGTGTCCGGCAGCGAGGCGGGTGTGGCGGGTGTCAACGCTCCTCTTGTGACGCTCGACACCGTTGGCGCGTTGGCGCGCGAGATCGGATTTGACGCGCGCTATCAGCTGAACCTGCCGCAGTCAGCAACCGGCGTCTGGACGATCAGCCGAGATTCAATGAGCACCGACAGCACCGATCCAACCTCGGATCGCACGGTGCATATCGACCAGTACACCGGCAACATCCTCGCCGACGTACGGTATGAGGATTATTCGCTGGCCGGGAAAGCCATGGCCGTGGGGATTGCGCTGCACATGGGCACCCTTGGCCTCTGGAGCGTGCTTGCCAACACGGTCGTCTGCCTGAGCGTCCTGTTTCTATGTGTCAGCTCGGTCGTCATGTGGTGGAAACGCCGCCCAGCGGGTGCAAACCGTCTCGCCGCCCCGCCCTTTCCCCGTGAACTGCCGCTCTGGCAGGGCGCGGTGCTTGTGGGTCTCGGCGTGTCGATGGCCTTCCCGATGGCAGGCATTGCCCTGCTGACGGTGCTGGCGCTGGATGTGTTCATCCTGTCGAGACTACCACAGCTGCGCCGCGTGCTGACTTGATTGTCCGGGTGCGCAGCGAACACTTCGCCTGCGCACCCTTCCCTTCCGCGCTTGGCATCCTGAGCGGTTCCGGGATATGCGGGCGCATGACCCAAAAGACGGCGCTCATCTTCGATCTGGACGGCACGCTGGTGCACAGCGCCCCCGACATGCAGGTGGCCGTGAACGCGGCCTTGGAGCCGCTGGGACGCGGGCCGCTTGATCTGGCAACCATCATCTCATTTGTCGGCAACGGGGTCGAAGTTCTGATCCGTCGCAGCCTCATGGCAACCGGCGGCACCGACGATGACACGCATAAAGCTACGCTGTACCGGTTCCTGACTGTTTATGAGGCGAATGGCGTTGCCCTGACGCGGCCCTATCCGGGCGTGCTGCAGCAACTCGAGCATCTTGCGGCAGCGGGCGTGACGCTTGGTCTCTGCACCAACAAGCCAACCGGACCGGCGCGTCATATCTGCGAGGTGTTGGGACTGTCGCCCTTCCTCAGTTCAATCATTGGGGCGATGCCCGACCAACCCAAAAAGCCCGATCCCACCTCACTACGAAAATGTCTGGACGCGCTGGGTCAGTCTCCGACGCAAGCTCTCTACGTGGGCGACAGTGCCATTGACTACGCGACGGCGCAGGCCGCGGGGGTGGATTTCTGTCTGTTCACCAAAGGCTATCTGAATGCCGACATTCCGACCGACGGGCCGGTGCTGCGATTTGATGACTGGTCGGATTTGAACCTGTTTCCGGTGTGACAGGCGCGCGCATCGCTGTTGCCGCTCAGCGCGACGGCGCGTCAGCTGCGAACTGAAACCGCATCTTGTGCCGATAAGTCTCGCCCGGACGCAACAGGCAATTCGGAAAATGCGCAAAGGTAGGAGAGCCGGGAAACTTCTGCGTTTCCAGGGCGATGCCCGCGAATTTGCACAGCGACGTTCCGTTTTTGCCGGACATCCGCTCATGCAGGTATCCTCCGGTGTAGACCTGCAGTCCGGGCTCGGTCGTGCTGATCTGCAGGCTGCGCCCGGACACCTGGTCGTGCAATATGGCGCTGGCATGCCTCTGGTCGCGCGGTGTTTCCAGACACCAGTTGTGGTCATACCCACCGCCTTCGGAAGACGGACAAAGCGCCGAGATATCCTGCCCAATGCGCTTGCCCAGACGAAAATCAAACGGCGTATCCGCGACGGATAGAATTTCGCCCGTGGCCAGCAGTGCATCATCCACCGGTGTGTAGAACCCGGCGTCAATCTGCAACTCATGGTCCAAAACCGGCCCCGTGCCTTGACCGGACAGGTTGAAATACGAGTGATGCACCATGTTGACCAGCGTGGTTCTATCGGTATCCGCCGTCATCTCGATCTCAAGCGCGCCCTCCGGGGTCAGGTGATAGCGACTTGTCAGGTTGGAGCGCCCCGGAAAGCCCATCTCGCCCTCTTCGGAGGTGGCCGAAAAGGTCACGCTGTTGTCGTCGAGCGCGGCAATCCGCCAGACCTTGCGATCAAACCCCGCCACACCACCGTGCAGGTGGTTGGTGCCCTCATTCGCGTCGAGATGGATATCTTGGCCTTCAATCTCGCACCGGGCACCTGCAATCCGGTTGGCATATTGCCCGCAGGTGGCCCCGAAGAACGCGTCCGACGCGACATAGCTTTCGAGATCGTCAAAACCCAGAACGACATCAGCCAGATCGCCCTTGTGATCAGGCACCCACAGCTCCGTGAGCCGTGCGCCGAAGGTGATCAGCCGTGCCTGTAGACCACCATTGGAGAGGGTGACGGCCTCGACCGCGTGACCGTCGAGATGCCCAAAGATTTCCGTATGCATGCCGTTCAATCCGCTATCGTTTCTGCGCAACCCTAAGACCCTGCGCAGAAAAGAAAAAGCATCTCTTGGCACTGAACGTCAGAGGTGGCACCGGTTCAGGTCGCTATGCCGCGCGCGGTCTAGTCGTACCGTAGCTCTGTCGCCTTGCCGCGGAAGATATAGTAGGACAGCGCCGTGTAGCCCAGAATGGCCGGCAGCACGAAAAGCGTCCCGATCAGGATGATGAACAGGCTTTCCGGCGCAGCGGCGGCGTCGTAGATCGTGATCTGTTCGGGCACCACGTAGGGGTAGAACGAATAGGCCATGCCTGTGAAGGCCAGCGCAAAGAGCGCCATCGCCGCTGCAAATGGGCTCCAGGCGGTCTTGTCCCCGACCTGCGGCAGCTTGTGGATACGCCAGAAGAGGTAGAGCACCAGAGCACCAGAGAGGATCGGCATCGGCGAGAGGTACAGGAATTCCGGCAGGCTGAACCACTTGTCAAAAATACGCGGGCTGACAAAAGGCGTGGCGACGGAAATCGCACCGATCCCAAGGATCAGGCCCCAGATACCGCCCTTGGCCCAGCCAACCGCGCGGGTCTGCAACGCGCCTTCCGTCTTGGCAATCAGCCATGCCGCCCCGATAAAACTGTACCCAACGGTCAGGAAGACTGCAGTGAGCAGCGCAAAGGCGACATGGCTCAGCGTCCAGGTCAGCCCCATGACATACATGCCCAGCATGAACCCCTGGCTCATCGACGCCATCAGGGAGCCTGCGAAGAACGCCGCGTTCCAGCGTTTCTTTTGGGACAGGGGGGCCTTGGCGCGGAATTCAAAGGAGACGCCGCGCAGGATCAGCCCGACGAGCATGATGAAAACCGGCAGGTAGAGCGATGTCAGGATGATCCCATGGGCGGGCGGGAAAGCCACCAGCAGGAGGCCGATGGCCAGCACCAGCCATGTCTCATTTGCATCCCAGAAAGGCCCGATGGAGGCGACGAGGCGGTCTTTCTCCTGCTCGTCCGCCAAGGGCATCAGCAGGCCAACACCGAGGTCGAACCCATCCAGGATGACGTAGATCAGGATGGACAGGCCCATTAACGCCGCGAAAGTCCATGGCAGCCAGATGGCGGGGTCTCCGAAATAGGTCATTGCTATTCTCCCGCATGCAGGGCGGCGACTTCAGCCTCGCCGCCGCGTGGATAAACGCGAGACGACAGGGGTTCGCCGCGCGAGGCCTTGCGCGCCAGATAGGTGATCACACCGATGTAGGCCACGATCAGCACGGCGTAGATCACCAGGTAGCCAATCAACGTGCTCAACACCATGCCGGAGGGCACATCGCTGACCGCGTCCTTTGTGCTGAGCACGCCCTGCACCAACCACGGCTGACGCCCGATTTCGGTGGTGTACCAGCCCGCCAGCGTGGCGATCCAGCCGCTGAAACTCATCGCGGCAAAGGCATAGAGCGGCACGTCCGGCATCGCGCCCGCCCCGTAGCGACGCAGCAGGTAGAGGCCCGCCCATGAAAGCGCAAGCATCGCCATACCGGTGGCCACCATGATGCGGAAGCTGAAGAACACAGGCGCCACGCGCGGGTGCAATGGCGTACCATCCTCCGCGACGAAGTCGTTGAGGCCCGGCACCACACCATCCGCTTTATGTTTCAGGATCAGGGACGCGCCATTCGGGATGCCAATTTCAAAGCGGTTTTCGCGGGCCTCTTCATCGGGAATGGCAAAGAGCACCAGCGGGATATTCGGACCGGTCTCCCAGTTACCTTCCATCGCGGCCACTTTTGCGGGCTGATGCTCCAATGTGTTCAGCCCATGGAAATCGCCCGCCAGGATTTGCAGCGGGATCAGGCCCGCCGCCGCGACGATGCCTACGCGCAGGGTCGTCTTCACGCTCTCGGCCCGGTCACCCCAGAGCAGCCTCAGCGCGGAAATACCCGCAATCAGAAACGCCACGGTGAGACCGGAGGCGAGCAGCATATGGATCAGGCGGTAAGGCATCGACGGGTTGAAGACGATGGCCCACCAGTCGGTGGCAAAGACCACGCCATCGCGCAGCTCATAGCCCTGCGGCGTGTGCATCCAGGAGTTCAGCACGATGATCCAGAAGGCCGACATCGTTGTGCCGAAAGCCACGAGAAACGTCGCCAGCGTATGCACCCACGGCTTCACCCGCGAGGCGCCAAAGAGCATGATGCCGAGAAACACAGCCTCGAGGAAAAAGGCCGTGATCACCTCATAGGCCAGCAGCGGCCCCGCGACGTTGCCCACGGTTTCCATGAACCCGGGCCAGTTGGTACCGAACTGGAACGACATGGTGATGCCGGACACGACGCCCATCGCAAAGGACAGGGCAAAGATCTTCACCCAGAACATGTAGGCGTCCATCCACTTCCGCTCTCCCGTCACGCTGAAGCGCAGCTTGAAGAACAGCAGCATCCAGCCCAGAGCGATGGTGATCGTCGGGAACAAGATATGAAACGAGATATTGGCCCCGAACTGGATGCGGGACAAAAGCAGCGTGTCCACAGGAATGACCTCTTTCTAACGTCAGAATTGCCTCTGATGCGACACAAGTAGTTTCTGAAGGCTGAATTTCAGGTGCCGTGCGACGAAACGCGCAGCCAGCGCGTGGGCCAAGTCAGAGGTCGGCAGGCTGTTCAGTCTTTGGGTGGCTCTTTCTCGACCGGGCCGCCCTGCTCCGCCCAGGTGGAAAAACCTTCTTTCAAATGGGCCGCCTCGAACCCCATATCGTGGAGAGTCGCCGTGGTCAGCGCAGACCGCCAACCCGACGCGCAGTGAAAGACAAATTTCTTATCCTGCCCGAATATCTCTTTGAAATAAGGGCTTTGCGGGTCGGCCCAGAATTCGATCATGCCGCGCGGCGCATGAAAGCTGCCCGGGATGAACCCACTGCGCTGCCGTTCGCGCATGTCGCGGATATCGACGATAACGACATCCGGATCATCCACCATTGCGATCAGGTCCTTGGTCTCGATCTCTTCAATGCGGGCACGGGCGTCTGCGACCATTTGCGCAGAGCTGGTCTTCAGTGGGGACATGGGTCGGCTCCTTCATGACGGTGAGATATCGCAGGCAGCCTGTCACAGCGACGGGCGGGCGACAACGCGGCAAAGGCGCAATTGACACCTGGTGACGTTTCAAGTGACCTGTGCGGGCGCGCCCGATGCCACAGCAGGACCAACCCCTTTGGACTACATCACGACCCTCTTTGTGGCGAGCGCCGCCTTTCTTTTTGCCGGAGCCGTCAAGGGGTTGGCCGGGATCGGCATGCCCACCGCAGCCATTGCCCTGATGACGCTGCTGCTGGACCCGCGCACGGCCATTGCGCTTGTCCTGTTTCCGATGATCGGGTCAAACGCCTGGCAGGTCTACCGCGCCGGAGAGCTGGCGCGCACCATGCGCCGCTACGCGGTCTTTGCCGCGGTGCTGTTGGCAGGCGTAACCGCGACGGCCTTTGCCACACAGGACACCGGCGACCGGGCGCTGCTGGCCATTCTGGGTCTGGTCATCCTGTTTTTTGTCGCCGTGTCCTGGCGCGGGTTGGTACCGCCCCTGGCTGCGCGCTTTGACCGGGCAGCACAGGTCGGGTTTGGGCTGCTGGCCGGTGTCGTTGGTGGCATGACTGCAGGATGGGGCGCACCCCTGGCGATGTACCTGGCCACCAAGCAGGTGGACAAAGACGAATTCGTGCGGGCCACCGGTTTTCTGATTTTTGTGGGTAGCCTGCCGCTTTGTCTTGCCTACATCCAGCTGGGCTTCATGACCGGCCCGCTTGCCGGGGTGTCCGCAGCGATGCTGGTCCCCACGCTGATCGGGTTCAGCATGGGCGAGGTCTTTCGCAAACGCCTTTCAGGCATCGCGTTTCGCAATGCTCTCCTGATCGTTTTCGTGTTCATGGGACTGAACCTGATCCGCCGCGCCATCTGGTACGGCTGAGGATCAGAGACACGCCTCCAACAGGTCCGTGGTGTTTTTCACGGTCATCTTCACCGGGTTTCCGCCGACACTGGGATCCTGCAACGCAGATGCCACAAGCGCGTCGATATTCGGGTCTTTTACACCGAGTTCCGTCAGATTATTTGGAATATTCAACTTTGTGTTCAAGTCACCCACAAAGCGATGGAAGCCGTCAAACCCGCCCGAGATGCTGAGGTAATTGGCCGCCCGTGCCAGATGTTTGCGCACTTTCGGACGGTTGAACATCAGCACTTGCTGCATGACCACCGCGTTGGTGGTCCCGTGGTGCGTATGATGCACCGCGCCAATCGGATGCGACAGGGCGTGGATCGCACCAAGACCTTTCTGGAACGCCGTCGCGCCCATTGCCGCCGCCGACATCATATGCGCCCGCGCCGTCAGGTTGGTACCGTCCTCATAGGCCGTCAACAGGTTATCCTTGACCAGCCGCATGCCCTCCAGCGCCATGCCCTGGCTCATCGGATGATAATGCGGCGAGCAATAGGCCTCCAGGCAGTGGGCAAAGGCGTCCATCCCTGTGCCCGCCGTGATCGCAGGGGGCATCCCAACGGTGAGTTCAGGATCGCAGATCACAACCGAAGGCAGGATTTTCGGGTGGAAGATGATCTTTTTCTCATGGGTGTCTGAATTGGTGATGACGCTGGCGCGGCCCACTTCCGAGCCCGTCCCCGCCGTTGTCGGCACCGCTACGATGGGCGCAATCGCCTCTGCATCGGCGCGCGTCCACCAATCTCCAATATCCTCGAAATCCCACAGGGGTCGCGTCTGACCGGCCATGAAGGCAATAACCTTGCCCAGATCGAGCCCCGAGCCACCCCCGAAAGCAACCACGCCATCATGCCCGCCATCGCGGAACATGCGCACGCCTTCTTCGGCGTTCTTCTCAGTCGGGTTCGGGTCTACATTCGAGAACATCGCGCGGCCCAAGCCAGCGGTCGTCAGTAGTTCGAGCGTGTTCTGGGTGATCGGCAAGTCCGCCAGTCCCTTGTCGGTGACCAGCAGCGGCTTGGTGATCCCGGCGGCCGCACAGGCTTCGGCAATCTCGGAAATGCGCCCAGCACCAAAACGGATCGCGGTGGGGTAGGACCAGTTTGCAGTCAACGTCATCGGATCAGGCCTTCTTGAGGTGGTATGATTTCGGGCGTGTCAGATTGTGGTAGCCAATGACCGACAGCCCGCCACCCCGTCCGGTATCCTTGCACCCGGTCCAGCACAAGCCCGGATCGAGGTAATCAGCGCGGTTCATGAAAACGGTGCCGGTCTCGATTGCATCGCCGATCGCCTCGGCGCGACCGATGTCCGGCGTCCAGAGCGATGCCGTCAGCCCGTAGGCGCTGTCATTCATCAACCGGACCGCCTCGGCGTCGTCCTTGACCGGCATGATACCCACAACCGGGCCAAAGCTCTCATCGCGCATCACGCGCATGGAATGATCCACATCCACCAGGATTTGCGGCATGAGATAAGCGCCACTGTCCTGAGGAAAGAGTTGCTTGTCGATCAGTGCCTTGGCGCCCATTTCTAACGCTTCTGCCGTCTGTGCCCGCACCTCATCGGCAAAACGTACCTGCGCCATGGGGCCAAGCGTCGTCTCCTGTTCCAACGGATTGCCGAGCTTGTAGTTTTCGACGATTGAGACCGCCTTATCCACAAACCGATCAAACAACGTTGCGGCCACGTAAATGCGCTCAATCCCACAGCAACACTGGCCGGAATTGAACATCGCCCCGTCGATCAGCGTCTCGGCGGCAGCCTCGAGATCGGCGTCCTCCATCACATAGCCCGGGTCCTTGCCACCCAATTCCAGCCCAAGACCGGTGAAGGTACCCGAGGCCGCAGCCTCCATCGCTTTGCCGCCACCGACAGAACCGGTGAAATTCACAAACCCAAAAGCCCGGTCGGCAATCAGCGCCGAGGTGGTCCTGTGATCCAGGAAGACATTCTGAAACACATCCTCCGGGATGCCCGCGGCGTGGAACGCCCGTGCCATGCGCTCGCCCACCAGCGGCGTCTGGCTCGCGTGTTTCAACATCACCGCATTGCCCGCAATGAGCGCGGGGGCGACTGTGTTGATCGCAGTCATGTAAGGATAGTTCCAGGGGGCCAAGACCAGCACCAACCCATGGGGCACACGTTTGATCATGCGGCGAAACGCGCCGCTGTCCTCTAGCGCAATCTCGGCCAGCGCTTCCTCGGCAATGCCGGCCATGTGCCGCGCACGCTCGTCAAATCCGCCGAACTCACCGCCATAGCGCACAGGGCGTCCCATCTGCCAGGCCAGTTCCGGCACGATCTCGTCATTCATCGCGCCGACATTGGCCACGCCTTTCAAGACGAGATCGATCCGTTCCCGCAAGGGCCGCGCGGCCCAATCAGCCTGTGCGGCCTTGCCCTTGGCCACGGCTTCGGCGGCCTCAAATTCGTTCAGCACGGGGCGCGTGGCGTAAATGGAGCCGTCAATCGGGGAGATACAGGTGATGGTCATGGCTCAGGCCCTCTCGAAGCCGCGTGCAATTTCCCAATCGGTCACGGCGCGGTCAAATTCTTCCTGCTCCCATTCGGCGCAGCGCGTGTAGTGGTCGATCACGTCGTCGCCCATGGCCGCGCGCAACATCGCTGAACCGCGCAGCGTCTCGGTCGCTGCCCGCAATGTCTGTGGGATATCGGCGGCTTTTGCGTCTTCGTAAACGTCACCTTTGGTCGGCGGGGCAAGCGTCATCTTGTCCTCGATCCCCTTGATGCCAGCGGCCAGCATGGCTGCCTGCGCCAGATAGGGGTTCAGGTCCGATCCGCCGATCCGGCATTCGACGCGCAGACCCTTCGTGCCCTCACCACAGAGCCGGAACCCGGCGGTGCGATTGTCCACCGACCAGACGGTCTTGGTCGGCGCAAAGGTCCCCTTGGCGAAGCGCTTGTAGCTGTTTACGTAAGGCGCCAGAAAAAACGTGTAGTCCGGCGCATAGGCAATCAGCCCAGCCATGTAATGGCGCATGAGGTCGGACATGCCCATCTCGGCCCCTTCTTCATAGAAGAGCGGGGCGCCGTCCGCCCAAAGCGATTGATGCACATGGCTGGAACTGCCGACCTTGTCGGCGGCCCACTTCGGCAGGAAGCTGGCGGCATGGCCTTGCTGCCACGCGATCTCCTTTACCGCGTGTTTGGCAATCGTGTGGTGATCAGCGCAGTCGAGGGCTGCGGCGTAGCGGATGTTCAGCTCTTCCTGCCCGGTTTCCGCTTCACCCTTTGTGTTTTCAACCGGCACACCGGCGGCATAGAGGTGGTTGCGCAAGGGGCGCATGATACCTTCTTCCTTGGTGGTCTGCACGATGTGATAATCTTCATTGTAGCCGCTGATCGGCGCCAGGTCGCGGAAACCCGATTTGCGGATCTCATCATAGCTCTTCTCGAAGAGGAAGAACTCCAACTCCGTCGCCATCATCGCGTCAAAGCCTATCTCGGTCAGCCGCGCCACCTGGCGTTTCAGCACCGCGCGGGGATCGTGCGGCACCGGCGCATGCGTGTGATGATCGAGAATATCGCAGAGCACCATCGCCGTGCCCTCCAGCCACGGGACGGGTCGGATCGTGCTCAGATCCGGGCGCATCACATAGTCGCCATAGCCTGCCTGCCACGAGGTACTGGCATAGCCATCGGGCGTCGCCATCTCCAGATCCGTGGCCAGCAGGTAGTTGCAGCAGTGCGTCTCCGCATAGGAATGCTCGACGAAGTTCGCCGCGTGGAAGCGTTTGCCCATCAACCGGCCCTGCATGTCCACAAAGCAGACAAGAACCGTGTCGATCGCGCCCTCCGCCACCTGCGATTTCAACTGTTCAAAGCTCAATGTGCCAGCCATGGGAGTGTCCGTTTGCAAAAGGGTCGGGGGCGACACGCGCCGCCCCCAAGAAGAGTTAGCCGTAGCGGTAAGGCCGTCCGGCCTCGACCATATCGGCGTTGTATTGCTTGAATATCTCGACGACCTTCGCCTTGGTCTCGGACTCTGCTGCGATCTCGTCCCAGAACTTGAGCGCGGCATCTTCGACCTGCTGCCATTCCGCATCGGGGATCGAGGTCAGCTCCATCTTGGTGCCGTTCACGCGCAGGTTGGCCTCGCCGCCCCAGTACCACCATTGGCGATAATAGTGCGACTGATCCATGCAGACTTTCAGCAGCTCTTTGAGGTCATCCGGCAGCGCGTTGTAGCTTTCCATATTAGCAAAGAACGAGCCCGCCCAGGCGCCGGAAATGTTGTTGGTCAGGAAGTAGTTGGTCACATCTGCCCAACCCACGGTGTAATCTTCGGTGATGCCTGACCAGGCGATACCGTCCAATTCACCCGTCTGTACCGCGACCTCGATATCTTCCCAAGGCAGCGTCACCGGCACCACGCCGAACTGCGTCAGGAAGCGGCCAGCCGTGGGGAAGGTGAAGACGCGCTTGCCCTTGAGGTCTTCGAGGCTGTTGATCGGATCCTTGGTGGCGAAATGGCACGGGTCCCAGGCACCGGCAGAGATGTGTTTCACACCCACAGCCGAGTACTGCTCGTCCCATATCTCGTTCAGCCCGTATTGGTTGAAGAGCACCGGTACGTCGAGCGAGTAGCGCGAGGCGAAGGGGAAATAGCCTCCAAAAACAGTGACTTCCGTAGGCGAGGCCATGCTGTCATCATCCGACTGCACGGCGTCGATGGTGCCGTTCTGCATGGCGCGGAAGAGCTCCCCCGTGGGCACCAGCTGATCGGCAAAGAAAAGCTCGATCTGCATCCGGTCGCCGGCGATCTTGTTGAAGCTATCGATGGCGGGCTTGATCACATGCTCGGCCAGTGCGGGGCCCGCATAGGTCTGCATCCGCCATGTGATCGTGCCTTGCGCCAGCGCAGGGGCGGCCAGCGGCGCGGCTGCGGCCCCGGCTGCGGCGCTGGTCAGAAACTTACGTCTTGTTGTCATGGTCTTACTCCTTGTTGAGGTGAATGCCCCGGTCTGCCGGGGTCTTGATTATTTTCCGTAAACGTATTCGGGCAGCCACAGGGCAATCTGCGGGAAGGTCATGATCAACGCGAGGCATCCAATCATCACGATCACGAACGGCAGGATCGAGCCGTAGATGTCCTTGAGCGTGATCTCGGGCGGGGCCATCGCCCGCATCAGAAAGAGATTATAGCCAAAGGGCGGTGTCATATAGGCGATCTGTGTGGTGATCGTGTAGAGCACGCCGTACCAGATCAGATCAAACCCTAAGGCGGCGACCAGCGGCACGTAGAGGGGCGCTACAATCACCAACATCGCGGTGTCATCGAGGAAGGTGCCCATCAGCAGAAACGAGAGCTGCATGAGAATCAGGATCATCCATGGGTTGAGGCCCAACTGTTCCGTAAACAACTGATCGATGGCTTTAACCGCACCCAGACCGTCGAAAACCGCACCAAACCCGAGGGCGGCGAGAATAATCCACATGAACATACAGGAGATCGCCAGCGTCTGGCGCACGGAGGTTTCGAACACCTCGCGGTTCATGCGTCCCTTTACCACGGCGGCCATGAAGGCCGTCAGCGCGCCGATGGCCGAGCTTTCCACTAGGCTGGTCCAGCCGTTCACAAACGGCACCATCATCGCCATGAAAATGACAATGGGCAGCAGCCCCGCCCGCAACAGCCGCAGCTTTTCCGCCGTCGGCACGGTGCGCTCTTCGGGTGGCAGTACCGGCCCCAGCGCGGGGTTCGCCTTGCAGCGCAGGTAGATATAGAGAATGAACGCCGCTGCCATCATCAGCCCCGGGATCACACCAGCCAGCCACAGCTGCCCCACAGGCTGCCGCGCGATCATCGCGTAGAGCACCAGCACCACGGAGGGCGGCACGAGGATGCCCAAACTCGACCCCGCCTGGATCACCCCCGTCACCATGCGTTTGTCATAACCGCGCCGCAAAAGCTCGGGCAGTGCGATGGTGGCCCCGATGGCCATGCCCGCCACGCTTAGGCCGTTCATGGCCGAGACCAACACCATCAGCCCGATGGTGCCAATCGCCAACCCACCGGACACCGGCCCCATCCAGACGTGGAACATCCGGTAGAGGTCATCCGCGATCTTCGATTCCGACAACACGTAACCCATGAAAATGAACATCGGTAGCGTCAGCAGCGGGTACCATTTCATCAGCTTCATGGCGGAGGAAAACGGGATGTTCACCCCGCCCGGCGTCCAGAGCAGCACCGCCGCAATCGCCGCCACGCCGCCAATGGCGCCGAACACCCGTTGGCCAGTCATCAGCATCAGCATCATTGAGGCGAACATCAGGATCGCGATCATCTCATACGACATCGAGATCCACCTCGCGTAATGTCGCAATATCCTTGATCAGCTCGGAGATCGCCTGCAGCAGCATCAGGAAGAACCCCGCGATCATCACCGCCTTGATCGGCCAGATATAGGGTCGCCACGCGGTGCTGGAGCGCTCCAACCGTCCGACCTCTTCCGCGCCTGTCAAAAGCCCGGCGAAATAGGTCAGCGGCTCCTGCCCCCAATACCCCAGCGAATAGGCGGTCGACCCCAGCGCGCCGTAGAGCAGGATGCCCAGATAAAAGATCAGCAGCAGTACGGTGAAGGCGTCGAACCACGCTTTCTTCTCCACCGACCAGTTGTGATAGAAGAGGTCCATGCGCACATTCGCGCCCAGTTGCATCGCATAAGGCCCCCCCGTGATGTAGTAGGCAACCATCGCAAATTGCGCCATTTCCAGCGTCCAGAGGGTCGGCAGGAAAAACGTCTTGGAGATCGACGACCACAACAGGATCGCCATCATGACAAAGATACCGTACATCATGATGCGCCCGATCCGGTAGTTCACCGCATCCACCCAGCGGACGTAGAAAGCGGCCACGCGCGTCATGCTGCCGCCTCTAGTGCCGCAAGCGCCTGGGCGACCCAACCGGCCAGCATTTCCGCCACGTCCTGCTGCTGTTGCGCAGTGGCGATCAGATCATTCCGGATCTCAAGCATCACATTGGGGATGCCGCGGCTCTGCCCGTGCAGTTTCAGCGTATGCGTTACGCCGTCCTCGGGCCCGTAGGGCGCATTCCGCTGGACGTTTAGCGCCGTGTGTCGGGCCGCGGTGCTGAGCATGGCGTCCGCAAGCCGCGTGTCGCTGTCGTGCAGGATACCGATTTCCACGTCGCGGGTCTGCCTCATGAAAATCGGCGTGAAACTATGCACGGTTACCAGAACCCGCGCGTTCGCCGCATCCATGGTGTCGCGTACCGCGGCCTCGAACGGCAGATAATAGCGCACGACACGGTCCGCCCGATCCGCCCCACTGAGGCCGATGTTGCCTGGAATGTCGCGGCCTTCGCTCTGGTCCAGAATGGCGGAGGCGGCTTCGGGCGGACGGTTGCAATCATAGATCAGCCGCGACACGGCGCCTGCCACAAGGGGCGCATCAAGACGCTCCGACATCCTACGCGCAACCGCCAGTGCGCCGGGATCCCAAGCTGCGTGGCCCTTTTGCATGTCAGGCGGCAGCCCCAGCGCGTTCAGTTCCGGCGGGAAGAAGGCGCTGGCGTGTTCGCAGACCAGCACGGTACCGGACGCACCATCTGCATGTAGTACATGCACCGGTACATCCTCCTGTTGCGCTGCGCCTGGTTTCGTCATTCGACCCCCGTTTCGCATAAACTTCTTGCCGGATCGGGATTCTGTCAACAGAATAATGAAACTATTCTTTCAGTTCTCTATGATCTGTAAAAAAATCCATCAAAAAGAAGGCACCCGATTTGGATGACGCCAATCTCACCATCGCAGACCGCATTCAGGCCCGGCTTGAAACCCTGACCCGTGCCGAGCGACAGCTGGCCCATGCGATCCTGGAAAACTACCCTGCCTCAGGGCTTGGTCCGATTGCGACCCTGGCCAAGGATGCCGATGTTTCGACCCCGACCGTGGCGCGGATGGTGCAGAAGCTGGGGTTCAAAGGGTATCCGGAGTTTCAGGCCGATCTGCGCGAGGAACTGAAGGCGAAGGTCAGCGGCCCCATCGCCAAACATGACACCTGGGCCGAGGGTGCGCCGGAAGGCCACATGCTGAACCGTTTCACCGAGGCGGTGATCCAGAACATCCGCCATTCGTTGGCCCAGATCGACACCAATGATTTCGATGCCGCCTGCGCACAACTGGCCGACACCAGTTCGCGGCTGCACATCGTCGGTGGACGGATCACCCACACGCTGGCGGAATATCTCTTTCTGCACATGCAGATGATCCGCCCGGAAGTGATCCATATTCAATCCACCTCCAACGCCTGGCCGCATTACCTGCTGGACGTGAAGGAGGGCGATACTTTCGCGATCTTCGACGTGCGCCGGTACGAGAGCAATACGCTCAAGCTGGCGGAAATTGCCCAAGCGCGGGGCGCGCGGATCATTCTCTTTACCGATCAGTGGCGGTCCCCCATCCACAGCCTCGCCGATATCTGTTTCTCCAGCCGGATCGTTGTGCCCTCGGCCTGGGATTCCGCCGCCACCACATTGCTGTTGGTCGAGACGGTCATCGCGGCGGTGCAAGACCTGTCCTGGGCCGATACCAAGGACCGGATGCAAACGCTGGAAGACATGTTTGACCAAACCAAACTCTTCCGTAAATTCACCTAGAGATGCGTCGGGAGGGACAGATATGAGCAGGCACAATCGGCGACCGCGCAAGGGGATGTCCCATGTGATCGGCGACACATCCGCGCCTCTTCTGAACATGACCTTGCCTAATATGCTGGCGCAAACGACCGCGCGGCTCCCGGACCATCCCGCCGCTATCTTTCGCGCTCAGGAGATCCGATGGAGCTATAGTGATCTCAGCCGAGAGGTAGACCGTTGTGCCGCCGGGTTGCTTGATCTGGGGATCAGCCAAGGCGACCGCGTCGGCATCTGGTCGCCAAACCGCTATGAATGGCTGCTCACCCAGTTCGCCACCGCCCGCATCGGGGCCGTGCTGGTGTGCATCAATCCTGCCTACCGCCTGTCGGAGCTTGAGTTCGCCCTGAACAAGGTTGGCTGTCGGGCGTTGATCACGGCCCGCGCCTTCAAGTCCTCGGACTACACCGGCATGCTGCAAAAGCTTGCCCCTGAACTGGGCCAGACCACGGGTCTCCTGCGCGCCGCCAAGCTGCCCCACTTGCGCCATGTCATCGTGATGGGGCAGGACATCCCGGAAGGGATGCGCAGTTTTGACGCGCTGTGCCGGGCAGGCAAAGCCAGCACAGCCGACCTCGACGCAATCAGTGCCCGTCTCGACCCGCAGGATGTGATTAACATTCAGTTCACCTCCGGCACCACCGGCAGCCCAAAAGGCGCCAGCCTCACGCATCATAACATCGTCAACAACGCGCATTTCGTCACGCAAACCCTTGAGCTGACGGAACGCGACAAGCTCTGTATCCCCGTGCCTTTCTATCACTGCTTTGGCATGGTGATGGGCACCTTAGGCTGCGTCACCAAAGGTGCCACCATCGTGGTCCCCGGTGAGGGCTTTGATGCGAGGGAAACTCTGCAAGCCGTCTCGGAAGAATGCTGCACGGCCCTCTTCGGCGTGCCCACGATGTTTGTGAACGAACTCGCCCTGCCCGACTTCGACCGCTACGATCTCAGCACCCTGAGGACGGGCATCATGGCCGGCGCGCCCTGCCCGCGCGAAATCATGAAACAGGTGCAGTCGCAGATGCACATGACCGGCGTGACCATCGCCTACGGCATGACCGAAACCTCCCCTGTTTCCTTCCAAAGCAACGTGGACGATCCGCTGGACAAGCGGGTCTCCTCAGTGGGCCGCATCCATCCGCATGTCGAGGTCCGCCTCGTCGATGCAGAAGGCCACACAGTGCCCACCGGACACCAGGGAGAGCTATTGACCCGCGGCTATTCGGTGATGAAAGGCTACTGGGGAGAGGATGAAAAAACCACTCAGAGCATCGATGCCGAGGGCTGGATGCATACCGGAGACCTCGCCACTCTGGATGCGGAGGGCTATTGCAGCATCACCGGTCGCGTCAAGGACATGATCCTGCGCGGGGGCGAGAACATCTACCCACGGGAAATAGAGGAATTCCTCTACACGCATCCGGATATCGCTCAAGCGCAGGTTTTCGGCATCCCCGATGACACCTTGGGGGAAATCGTCTGCGCCTGGGTGGTCCTGCACGGAGGTGCCACGGCGTCACCGAAAACGATACGGGACTTCTGCAAGGAAAACATCGCCCACTTCAAAACGCCAACTCACATCCGCATCAGATCCGAGCTGCCGATGACGGTCACCGGCAAGCCGCAAAAGTTCATCATGCGGGATCAGATGGTGGCAGAGCTCTCTGGTGAGGCATGAAAGGCGACGCGAAGTGCCAACACCAGGCCAATCCGCTCAGGATTTGCCTGGGACATGTCGTGCGGCGCCAGCCGCGCCTTTCACCAACAGCACGGTTCTGACCAATCGCCCGATCCGAACCACCCTCTGTCAGACCGCACCGGTGTATTCACCCCGCGCCGGATAGTCATTGCCTATTGCAAAGTCCAACGCCCCCACCAGTTCCGAGAAATGCGGGCGCACGAACGGCATCGTCTGCACCGATCCGTAGTAAAGCGTCTGTTGCGGTGTCACCATGAACAGCCCCGGCTCGGAAAAAAGCGCAGGCTCTTCGATCCCGATCGACGTCTTGCCCCGCGATGTAGAGATGTAGAGCCCCCATTCCTTGGCCTTGCTCAGGGACAGATCATAGCCGAACCGCAGCTCTTTTGCCTCGATCTTTTCCGCCATCGCCTGTGCGCGCTCTTCACCATCGCTGCTGATCGCGATGGTCTTCACGCCACGTTCCGCAAATTCCGGTGTTCGTTTTTCAAGCTCTTTCAGATAGGTCGCGCAGAGCGGGCAATGCAGCCCCCGGTAAAAACAGACAACCGTGCCCCGTTCAGAGGCATCTTCCGACAGGTTGAATGTGCCTCCACCAAGAAGGGGGAGCTCAAGGTCGGGGGTTTTCTGGCGTGGCATCAGCATGGGGCACTTCTCCGTTCTATAATTCGTGGGTCCCACTGCTCTCATGGATACCGACGCAAGGCCATAGGCGAGAGTTCACGTTGCCTTGTGCGCAAGAGCATGGAACGGAAGTCGCGGGGAAGTGGCTTTTTACCCGCCTCGGTTTTTTCCAAACCGCGTTGGCGGCACCGACAACATCCCCTAACTACGCCAATTTAACACGCGCTTTTCGATGGCGCCGATCACGGCGCTGACCAGAACACCCAAAACCGACAGGATCACCACGCCTGCAAAAAGCCGTTCCAGATCATAGAGCGACCCCGCCTCGAGAATATAGGCACCGATCCCATATTCCGCGCCCAGCATCTCCGCCGCAACCAGCAGGATGATCGCAATCGCCAGCGAAATCCGGAGCCCCGCAAGAATGCCGGGCATTGCCCCCGGCAGGACAATCTTGCGGACGATACTGAGCCAGCTCAGCCCAAAACTCTGCCCCATGCGGATCAGCGTTCGGTCTACGTTATCCACAGCCGCATATGTGGCCACGACGGTCGGGGTGAAGGTACCAAAGGCGATCAATGCATATTTGCTGCCTTCGTCGATCCCGAACCAGATCACAAAGAGCGGCAGCAGGGCAATCTTGGGAATTGGGAAGATCGCCGCCACCAAGGGCACCAATCCGGCGCGGATGAAAGAGAACAATCCCATCAAAAGACCCACACCGATCCCCAATGACGCCCCCAAAGCGGCACCGACCGCCAGTCGGGACAGAGAGGGCAAGAGATGTTGGAACAAGAGCCCCGAGCTGTAAAGCTCTGCAAATGTTTGCAAAACATCGCTTGGCTTGGGCAGGGTAAGCGGCGAGATAAACCCGGTGCGCGTGCCCCATTCAACAGCCAGTAGCAGGACCAGAAACACCGCAAACCCAACCCAACGCCGTGTCACCGGCGCAAAACCTCCCCCTCTGAATACGACTATTTTGACCGGGTTATCCACCGATCAGCTCCGCATCCGCCGCCGCTGCTTCCGCGCGCATCAACTCCCAGAGATGTTTCTGCTTCACCTCCAGATCTGCGTCACCATAGGCGCGCGCCTCGAGCGGTTTTTCCAGAGTGACCACCTCTCGAACCTCACCCGGGCGGCGCGACAACACCACGATCCGGTGTCCCAAGCGCACGGCTTCGGCCAGATTGTGCGTTACATAAACTGCCGTAAAGGGGGTCCTTGTCCACAGGCTTATCAGATCGTCCATCAGCAATTCGCGCGTCTGGCTGTCCAGCGCCGAGAGCGGCTCATCCATCAACATCACCGCCGGATTGACGACCAGCGCACGGGCGATGGCCACCCGCTGTTTCATGCCGCCAGAGAGCTGTCGTGGTAACGTATCGGCAAAGTCCGAAAGGCGCGTGCGCTGCAGCACATCCTTGATCATAGCGCTCGCATCTACGCCTTTGATCTCATGGTCTTCCAACACAAGAGACACATTCCCCGCAACCGTGCGCCAGGGCAGCAAAGCAAAATCCTGAAAAATGTAGGTCAAAGGGTTCAGGCAGTCCTCGGGCGCCTGCCCCACCTGCAGAACCTCCCCAAGGTCCGGTTCTTCCAACCCGCCCATCATCCGCAGCAGCGTGGATTTGCCACAGCCGGACGGCCCGACGATGCAGACAATCTGCCCCGCCGGGATGTCGAGATCGATGCCGCGCAGCACCTCGCGGCCACCATATCCGTGACCAACTCCCCGCAGGCGCAGCTCCATCTGCCCTAGCTGCCCAGGGTCTCGACAAAACTGGTATCAAGCAGCGTATCCAGCGTGATATCCGCCCCCACCAGCCCCTCGGACTGGAACCATTCCAACTGGTCGCGCACGGAGGCTACGTTCAACGCGGCCCCTTCATTCAGCCGCATGGTGCCATTGATGATCGACGGTGCCGCCTTTTCGCGCGGGCGGTCGGTGTAGACATATTTGTGGATCAGATCGACCATACCATCGATCCCTTCCTGACCGCTTTCCTTGGCAATCATGGTGGCATTGTAGTCCGCCACACCCTTGGAATAGGCCTCCAGATAGTCCTGGGTCATCTCCCGCTCCTCCGCCGCATTGCTGGCCGAGGTAAAGACCGTGGTGACCTGATAGTCCGGCAGGTAATCCGCGATGTTGCCGATGATATGGACGGCGCCGGACCCCGCAAGCGGCTTGGCGATATGCGGCACGATGGACCAGGCATCGATCTGCCCGGACTTCAGCGCGCCAATGATCGCTCCCACCTTTTGCAGCGGCTTGAAAGACATCGACACGCCTTCGGCTACGGCCACCTTGGACCCCATGTAGTGAAACGAAGAACCGGCAGTGGACATGCCAAAGCTCTTGCCATCCAATGCCTTGGGTGAGGTTAGCCCTGCCTGAAAGGCCGCGTCGCTGGCGAGAATTTTCTGCCCGTCAATGCCCGGTTCTTCGGACAGCGCACCACCGATCACCTTGATCGCCCCCTTGTCGGCCAAGGACACAAGACCACCCGAAATCGCCGTGACTGCGTAGTCCACGTCGCCGCTGGCAATCGCGACAGCCATAGGCTGGGCCGCCTGAAAGAACTTCAGCTCCACATCCAGGCCCGCCTCGGCAAAGTAGTTGCGTTCATAGGCGATGAAGCTGCCGGAATGGCTGGTAAACCGCAGCGCGCCCACGGTAATCTTGCGGCCCGCCGCATAGGCGGGTGCCGCCAGACCAACGGCCGTAGCCGCCCCCAGAACGCCCATAGCGTCGCGACGATTGAAATTCGGCATCTGATCCTCCCTGGAATTCACACGGCCCACCGGCCCTTTGGTCAAGGTTTACCCGACATTGCCCTAGCTGCAAGCGCCGAACGCTATTGCCTCGCGCCCATCGCCCCCGGTATAGCGCGCATGTCCCTTCCCGATGCAAAAGGCGCTATGCCCATGTCCTTTGACCGATCCATCAAAATTGCCCCCTCGATCCTGGCTGCGGATTTTGCCAATTTCGGCGCGGAATGCGAAGCCATCGAAGCGCAGGGCGCCGATTGGGTGCATGTGGACGTGATGGACGGGCATTTCGTGCCCAATATCACCTTTGGCCCGACCACATGCGCCGCAATCCGCCCGCACATCAAGGGCGTGATGGACGTGCATCTGATGATCACGCCGGTTGACCCTTACATCGACGCCTTTGCTCAGGCGGGCGCGGATGTGATCACCGCCCATGTCGAGGCAGGCCCCCATATCCACCGCACGCTGCAGGCCATTCGCGGGGCGGGCGCCAAGGCGGGTGTTGCGCTGAACCCCGGCACACCGGCAAGCGCGGTCTCCGAGTTGATCGACAGTGTCGATCTGATCTGCGTGATGACCGTGAACCCCGGCTTTGGCGGACAGAAATTCATCGACATGTCGGAGAAGATTTCCGCTTTGCGCCGCATGATCGGGGATCGCCCGGTGCATATTGAAATCGATGGCGGTGTTGACCCGAGCACGGCACCTTTGGTGGCAAAGGCCGGGGCGGATGTGCTGGTTGCGGGCTCTGCCGTGTTTCGCGGCGGATCGGTCAGCGATCCGGCCCCCTATGGCGACAACATCGGCGCCATTCGCGCGGCTGCAAGCGGCACCTACGTCTAAAGCAGGCCGCCGCCTCAGCCCGGTTTATTCAGATCGTCAAAGTTCCGGCCTTCGGCGACCAGTTTCTGCAAGAGCGGCGCGGGTTGCCAAAAGAAGTCATCCTCTTTTGCGAATCCCTCAATATCCGCGAGAACCGTGTCCAGGCCCTGAAGATCGGCCCATTTCAGCGGCCCGCCGTGATAGCGCGGAAATCCGTAGCCAAAGAGCAGCACCATATCAACGTCGAGCGGGCGGCGGGCGATGCCTTCGCCTACAATCCGCGCGGCCTCATTGACCATGGCCGCCATGTAGCGGCGCTGAATTTCCTCTGCAGTGAAGCTGCGCGGGGTGATGTCACGGTCGGCGCGTTCCGCCGCGATCAGGTCAAGCACCTCGGGGTTGGGTGTGCTGCCCCTTTGGTCCGCCTCATAGAGGTAAAACCCCTTGCCAGATTTCCGTCCGAAGTGTCCCGCTTCACAGAGCTTATCCGGATAGCGCCCCACCCGTTCACGCGGGTCACGGGTGGCGGCCAGACGTTTGCGCATGGCCCAGGCGATGTCGAGCCCGGCGAGATCGGACACTGCGAATGGCCCCATGGCAAAGCCGAAGTCGGTCAGCGCCGTGTCGATCTCGAAGGGGGTCGCGCCCTCCAGCACCATATGATCCGCCGCCATCCGGTAGGCGCGCATGATGCGGTTGCCGATGAAGCCATCGCAAACGCCCGATCGCACGGCGATCTTGCCCAGCGTCTTGCCCAGTGCGAAACCAGTGGCCACCACATCCGCAGCGGTCTGCTCCGGCACCACCACCTCCAACAGCTTCATGACATGAGCGGGCGAGAAGAAATGCAGGCCGATCACGTCACCGGGCCGCGATGTGCTGGTGGCGATCTCGTTGATGTCCAGGTAGGAGGTATTGGTCGCCAGCACCGCCCCTGGTTTGCAGACGGCGTCGAGTTGACCAAAGACCGACTTCTTGACCGCCATGTCTTCAAAAACGGCCTCAATCACGAGGTCCGCGTCCCTGAGCGCGTCATAGTGAATCGCAACATCGAGATGGTCGTTCAGAAGGTTATCATGTGCCTCTGCCGTGATCTTGCCGCGCTTCAGCGCACCGGCGAGGTTGCCCGCAATCCTGCCCCGCGCGGCATCCGCCGCGTCCTGGGTCATCTCGATCAGTGTCACAGACATGCCACTCAACAGACCCGCTGTCGCGATACCCGCACCCATGGTGCCGCCGCCAATCACGCCGATTTTCTCAAGGCGGCGGGGATCAATGCCTTTCAGCTCAGGCAGGTTGCTCACGGCGCGTTCCGAGAAAAAGGCGTGGATCATGCCCTGCCGCTGATCCGTTTCCATCAGATCGCGGAACATCTGACGCTCGGTTTGCAGTCCTTCGGCAAAGGGCTGCTCGGTGCTGGCCTGCACCGCGCGCACGGCCTGTGCGGGGGAAAGTTGGCCGCGACCTTTCTTTAAAACCGCCGTATAGGTGGCATCCCAGTCGATGGCATCCGGGGCGGGCATTTCACTGACGGGCCGCCTCTCTGCTCCGGAGACCAGCAACGACCCTGCATAGGCCAGCCCCACGGTTTGTGGATCACCTTCCTCAACCCGGTCGATGATACCAAGCGCTGCCGCCTCTTTCGCCGGGATATGGCGCCCGGTGGTGATGGCCTCGATGGCGGCCTCTGCCCCGGTCAGTCGCGGCAGACGCTGGGTGCCGCCTGCACCAGGGATCAACCCCAGATGCACCTCCGGTAACCCCACGCGGGCGCCGGGCTGTGCAATCCGGTAATGGGCCGAGAGCGCCACCTCCAACCCACCCCCAAGGCTGACCCCGTGCAGGGAGGCGACCACCAGCAGCGGCGAGGCCTCGATCCGGTTGCACAGATCGGGCAGATGCGGCTCAAGCGGCGGCTTGCCGAACTCCTTGATGTCGGCCCCGGCGATAAAGGCCCGCCCCGCCCCGACCAGCAGTACCGCACGCACCTCAGGGTCGCTTTCGGCCTTGTCCATGCAGGCCATCAACCCGCTGCGCACCGCGTGGCTCAGCGCATTGACCGGTGGGTTCTGCAGGCGCAGAACGGCGATATTGCCGTGGCGTTCGTAGGCGATCATATCTGTCATGGCGCGCTTTCCGGCTGCGAAGGGAAGGCGCAGCACAGGACCCTCATGCCGCGCGTCGGCGTCAGGGTTTCGCAGAAACCGGCGAAGCGCAAGGCCCCTTGCGGCTCACCTTTGATAGATAAAACACCGGCCCAGCACCGCCTCCGGTGGCAAGGCAATCTCCTGCAGGTCATCGAAATACATCCGGTCGCTCGACACCATCAACCCGCCGGGGGCCAACAGCGGTGCGACAACAGGGGAGAGCTTGCGCGCGAATGCATCGTTCTTTTCCGCATTATGCCCTCCCAGATCGGCGTGGATCAGACGTGCGGTTGGACCAAACCGCGCCAGTGCCTGGGGCAGCGTGTCAAAGACATCGCCCAGAAAAACTTGCGCATCCGGCGGTGTGCTATCCGGATGAGAGGCCACCGCCCGTTCGAACACATAGATGTCCTGGGCCGGCAGGATGCTGCACATGTGATGATATGTCCGCCCGTTGCCCAACCCCAACTCGTAGACCGGACCCGGCATCTGCTGCGTCAGCGCTGCGGCGTGGTTCAGGCAGGCGCGTTGTGACACCATTCGGTCGATGAAGAGGTCGAGGCGGCTCATGAGGTCTCCCTTTGCAGAAATGTCATGTTCAAATGCCTCTTTTCCATCAAAATTGGTAGTAGAAAGGCACTCAAACATCTGTGTGCTGGACGCGAGGCGGGAAATCGCGTTGACTGACTGAACTGGACGACGGGTTTTAGGGACGAATGCGTAACAAGGAAGAGACAAGGACGTGGTAACGCCCCTGCTGGATGTGCGCGATCTGAGCATCGGCTTCGGGTCGGCGGATGCGGTTGTGCGCGACGTCAGCTTTCAGGTGATGCCCGGCGAGACACTGGCGCTTGTGGGCGAAAGCGGGTCTGGCAAAACAATCACCTGTCGGTCCGTTCTGCGCATCCTACCGCAAGCGGCACAAATCCGCAGCGGTGTCATCAACTACAGCGCCGGTGGCAAGACCTGCAATCTGCTGACGGAGTCGCGCCGCACCATGCGCTCGATCCGCGGCAATCAAATCTCGATGATCTTTCAGGAACCAATGCGATCACTCTCGCCCTTGCACCGTCTGGGGGATCAGGTCGGCGAAGTGTTGCGGCTGCACCGGGACATGCGCCCCGGCGAGGCCAAAAAGACGGTTCTGGACACATTCGAACGGGTTGGTTTCCCCGATCCCACGCGGGTCTGGCGCTCCTATCCGTTTGAGATGTCAGGCGGCATGCGGCAGCGCGCAATGATCGCCATGGCGATGGTGGCCAAGCCGGAACTGCTGATCGCGGATGAACCCACGACGGCGCTGGACGTGACCACGCAAGCGCAGGTCTTGGGGCTGATCAAGGAGTTGCAGCTGGAAACCGGCATGGCGGTGATCCTGGTCACCCATGATCTGGGCGTGGTGGCCAACATGGCAGAGACCGTTGTGGTCATGAACAAGGGCCGGGTGATGGAACGCGGCCCGGCGCCTGCCGTGCTGGGATCCCCCGCACACGGCTACACCAAGAAGCTTTTTGCCGCAGCGCCCATGATCCCCGAGGTGGCAGCACCCGCCCGGGCGGAAACGAGCGACGATCTCATTCTCGATCTGCGCAATGTCTCGAAGACCTACACCATGCGGGCAGGCGGCTGGCGTAAACCGGTGACGATAACGGCCTGTCACGAGGTGAACCTTTCACTGCAACGCGGCAAGACACTGGCCGTTGTGGGGGAGAGCGGGTCCGGCAAAACCACCTGTGCGCGGATCGCATTGGGCGCAGAGCTGCCCGACCCCGGTGGCGAGGTCCTGTTCCGCCCGACCAAAGATGCGGATCAGGTAAAAATCAACGCGATGTCGCAGCAGGAACGTGTCCATTTTCAGCGCCAGGCGCAGATGGTATTCCAGGACCCCTATTCATCGCTGTCGCCGCGTATGCGGGTGCAACAGGCCCTGACCGAACCGATGGAAATCCACCAGTTGGGCACCCGCGCCGAACGCCGCGACAAGGCGGCAGAGATGTTGCGCTGGGTCGGGCTCGATGCGTCCATGCTCAGCCGCTATCCGCATGCCTTCTCCGGCGGACAGCGTCAGCGGCTGTCGATTGCCCGCGCGCTGACGCTCGATCCGGTTCTGCTTGTCTGCGACGAACCCACATCGGCGCTGGACGTGTCGGTGCAGGAACAGATCCTCTGCCTGCTTGAGGACATACGCGACCGTGTGGGGTTGAGCTATCTCTTCATCAGCCACGATCTGGCGGTGGTCGCCCGTATCGCCGATGAGGTGGCCGTGATGCGCCAGGGCGTGATCGTCGAGCAGGCGCCGCCCGACACGCTCTTTTACAACCCGCGCCATCCCTACACCTGCGCACTGATCGCGGCACAACCCGAGCCGGATGTGAACCGGCCCATCGACCTCGGGCTGGTGTCGCAGGGTGCTGGCAAACCGTCAAGCTGGCCCGAAGCTTTCCGGTTTGAAGGGGTCGCTGCGCCCGCGCTGACGGAACTGGAACCCGGTCACAAGGTACGCTGCCATGTCTAGAGCCTTTGCCATTTTCCTGCTGACCCTTCTTGCTCTCACTGCGCGGGCGGAACAACCAGTTATGGTCGAAAGCAGCTTTTGGCAAAGCGAAGTGAAAAACGGCATCCTGCCACCGGTGAACCAGCGCATGCCGACAGAACCGCTTGTCGTTGATCTGGAGGCAAAGGGGCGCAGCTTTGGCGAACATGGCGGCACATTGCGCACGCTGGTGTCCCGCTCCAAGGACGTGCGTCAGATGGTTGTCTACGGCTATGCCCGTCTGATGGGCTACGACCAGAACTACGAGCTTTACCCCGACATCCTGCGCGATATTGAGGTCGAGGAAGGACGCAAGTTCACCCTGCACCTGCGCAAAGGCCATCGCTGGTCCGATGGTCATCCCTTCACCTCCGCCGATTTCGAATACTACTGGAAACACGTGGCGCTCAACGAGGAGCTCAGCCCCGCGGGCCCGCCGCAAAACCTGATCGTGGATGGGGTGCTGGCCGAGATGAGCTTCCCCGACGCCCATACGGTGGTGATCGAATGGCCCACGCCGAACCCGCAATTCCTCCAGCTTCTGGCCCAGGCCAGCCCGTTTTTCATTTACCGCCCCGCGCATTATCTCAAGCAGTTTCATGCGGAATTCACCGACGCCAAGACCCTGAGAAGAAAGATCAAAAAGGCGCGGGTAAGGGCCTGGGCCCCGCTGCACAATGACCGCGACAACATGTTCAAATTCGACAATCCGGACCTGCCGACGCTGCAGCCCTGGATGAACGCCTCCGGCACCAAGTCGAGCCGTCACGTCTTTGTGCGCAACCCCTACTATCACCGGGTGGATGCGCGGGGGCTGCAACTGCCCTACATCGACGTGGTGGAGATGACGATTGTGGGGGGCGGATTGATTGCCGCCAAGGCCAACGCGGGCGAGGTCGACCTGCAGGCACGGGGCCTCGATTTCCCGGATATCTCGATCCTGAAGAAGGGCGAGACCGATGGCGCGGGCTATCGCACATTGCTCTGGGCCAATGGGGCGGCGAACCAGATCGCCATCTATCCCAACCTCAATTTCGCCGATCCAGTCTGGCGTGAGGTGATCCGCGATGTACGCTTCCGCCGGGCGCTGTCCATGGGCATCGACCGGCGCATGATCAACCGGGCGCTGTACTTCGGGTTGGCCAAGGAGGGCGGCATGACCGCGCTGGCCAAAAGCCCGTTTTTTGACCCCGCAAACCTCTTCAAATGGTCGATCTACTATCCAGCCAAATCCAATGCGCTTTTGGATGAGATGGGCCTGACCGAACGCACACCCGACGGGATCCGCAAGCTGCCAGACGGACGCCCGATGGAATTCGTGATCGAGACGGCGGGGGAGCGGCAGGAGGTCGAGAACGCCCTGGCCATCGTCACCGACACCTGGCGCGAGATCGGGATCAAGCTGGTGATGCGCCCGCTGGATCGGGATATTCTGCGCAACCGGGTCTATTCCGGCCTCAGCATGTCCGCGGTCTGGTTCGGTTGGGACAATGGTCTGCCGCAAACCTACACGCCGCCGGAGTATCTCGCGCCGACGCATCAGGAATTCTTTGCCTGGCCGAAGTGGGGGCAATACTACCAGACCGGTGGCGAGGTCGGCGAGGCCCCGGACATGCCTGCCGCGAAACGGCTGATGCAGCTGAGCTGGGAGTGGGACCACACCGAAGACACCGACGCACGGGCGCGCATCTGGCGAGAGATGCTGGCGATCCACGCGGAGAACCAGTTCGGCATCGGCATTCTGGCCGAAGCGCCGCAACCGATTGTGGTCTCGAACCGGCTGCGCAACGTGCCGGAACAGGCGAAATGGGCTTGGGACCCCGGCGCCCATTTCGGCATTCACCGGGTGGATGAGTTTTACTACGACGAACCGTTCCAGCAGCTCACCCAATGATGTTTCTGCGCTATGCCATCTATCGGTTCATCACGATGCTGCTCACTCTCTGGGTGGTGTCGATCCTGATCTTCGTGATCATCAACCTGCCGCCCGGTGACTATCTGTCGAACCAGATCGCAGAGCTGCGCGCCACGGGTCAGGCCGAAGGTGTTGCCAAAGCGGAATTCCTGCGCACGGAATACGCGCTCGACCGCCCGATCTGGGAGCAATATCTGATCTGGGTCGGCATGGCGCCCGGGCCGCAGGGCTGGTACGGGCTCATCCAGGGCAATTTCGGCTGGTCTTTCGAGTTCGACCGCCCCGTCAGCGAAGTCGTCGGCGATGCGCTCTGGCTCACGGTGCTGGTGAACCTCGCCGCCGTGCTCTTTGTCTATATGGTCGCCCTGCCGCTTGGCGTAATTGCCGCCGCCAAGTCGGAAACCTGGGTCGACTACACCGCCGCCTTCGTCGGCTATCTTGGCCTTGCCACGCCCAACTTCCTGCTGGCGCTGATGCTCTTCTACTACGGCAACAAGTATTTCGATCTGCCCATCGGCGGGCTGATGGCTCCCGAATTCGAGGGCGAGCCGATGTCCTGGGAGAAAGTCAGATCCATTCTCGTGCATCTGATCGTGCCGACCTTCGTGATCGGCACCTCCGGGGCGGCGGCCATGATGCAGCGCCTGCGTGCCAATATGCTGGATGAGCTTTCCAAGCCCTACGTGGAAACGGCCAAGGCCAAGGGGCTCGGCCCCTCGAAACTGCTGGCCAAATACCCGCTGCGCATGGCTTTCAATCCCTTCGTGGCCGACATCGGCAACCTGCTGCCCGCGATGGTCTCGGGCTCCGTGCTTGTCTCAGTGGTGCTCGGGCTGCAGACCATCGGTCCCTCGCTGCTGACAGCGCTGAAAAGCCAGGATCAGTTCCTTGCCGGCTTCGTGCTGATGTTCGTGGCCCTGCTTACGCTGATCGGCACCATGATCTCTGATCTGCTGCTGGTTCTGCTCGACCCCCGCATCCGGTATGGGGCGCGCGGCTCATGAAAAAACTGCCCGATGGCCGCTATGTGGACGAGGCCCCATGGTCCGATGATGCGGACCTTTCCGCGCTCGAACGCTCCGACATGGACGCACCGAACTGGGTGCTGGTCTGGCGCAAGTTCAAGCGCCACAAGCTGGGCCTCATCTCGGGCATCTTCCTGCTGCTCAGCTACCTGATGCTGCCCATCGCCGGGTTCATCGCGCCCTACACGCCAAACGAACGCAGCGCCGATTATCTCTATGCCCCGCCACAATCCATCAACTTCTGGCACGAGGGCGACTTTATCGGGCCTTATGTCTACCCGACCACGGCGACCGCCGATCTGGTCAACTACCGCTGGACCTACGAGACCGATACGACGCGCCCGATGCCATTGCAGTTCTTCTGCGAAGGGGATCGCTACAACCTCTTTGGCTTCATCCCCTCGGACACCCATCTCTTCTGTGCGCCCGAGGGGGCCACTGTCTTTCTCTGGGGCTCCGACCGGCTGGGCCGCGATGTGTTCAGCCGCATTCTCTACGGCGCGCAACTGTCGCTGACGGTCGGCCTGATTGGCATCACGGTCTCCTTTGCGCTGGGTATCTTCTTTGGCTCCATCGCAGGGTACTTCGGCGGCAAGACCGACTGGGTGATCAACCGCGCCATCGAAATCCTGCGCTCGTTGCCGGAACTGCCGCTCTGGCTTGCGCTCTCTGCTGCTGTGCCGTCCAACTGGGGCCCGGTGGCCGTCTTTTTCATCATCTCGATCATCCTCGGCATCCTCGACTGGCCGGGCCTCGCGCGGGCGGTCCGAAGTAAATTCCTCTCGTTGAGAGAGGAGGAATACGTGCGTGCGGCAGAGATGATGGGGGCCAAGCCGGGCCGGGTGATCCGGCGCCACCTGCTGCCCAATTTCATGTCGCATTTGATCGCCTCGGCGACGCTGTCGATCCCCGCGATGATCCTCGGCGAAACTGCACTGAGTTTTCTCGGCCTTGGGCTGCGCGCACCGGCAGTCAGTTGGGGCGTGATGCTGAACGATGCCCAGAACCTCGCCTCCATCGAAATCTATCCCTGGACGGCGATCCCGATGCTGCCGATCATCTTTGTGGTGCTGGCGTTCAACTTCCTCGGCGACGGGCTGCGCGCCTCGCTCGATCCCTACAAGAGCTGAACCATCGCGCAGCCTTGGCTCTCTGTCGCGCGGGATCAACCGCCACCAGTTTTTTTGCCTCAACGCCATTCTGCCGTTGCACTCCCCGCGCAGGTCGGTGAGGTAGTCCAGGTCCCTGCACGCGCGGTTTTCGATCATGTTGCATGCCAAATACAAAGCGCTTCTCACCTTTCTGACCTTGCTGTTCTGCGGCACGCTGTGCAGCGCGATGATCATCCCCTTCATGGGCTTCTTTCTGGTCGAAGGACTGGGATACGAGCCTTGGATCATCAGTGTCTATTCCGTGCTCGCCATCAGCCTGACGCTGATCGCCAACAGACAATTCGCCCGCCGCATCGATCGGGGTGACCGGGTCTTTCCATTGGTCGGTCTGGCAGCCCTAGGATATGCAGTCGCATCTTCCGCACTTGCCCTCTCCCCGGCGCTCTGGACGGTACTGACCTTTGGCGTTGTCGGCTTTGGCATCAGCTCCAGCGCGGTCTCGACGATGTTCAGTCTCGGAGGCAGCCTCGCGGAGCAGCGTCAGATCGAGCGCAGCCGCTTCAACGCCTATATGCGGGCGACCGCCTCCACCGCCTGGATGCTGGGCCCGGCGGCGACTTTCCTCATTGCGGATCTTGTGACCGTGCAGGCGGTGTTTGTCGCCACGCTGGGAACGTCTGTGATCTGGATCGCCTTGTGGTGGGGCACACTACCGCGCGACATCACCGCGAAAGCCACGCCCAAACCGGAAGACACAGGCAGCGCCTTGGGCGCATCGCGTCGTCTCTGGCTGGCCGCGATGTTCATCTTTTGCCTGTCATCAGCCCACTCGCTGACCTTCTCCGCGCTGCCGATTTTCTATGTGCAGGAAGTCGGCTTGCCGGGCTACGCACCCGGTGTCGCGTTCAGCGTCAAAACATTTGTCGAAGTCATCGCGATCTTCTGCACGCCGATGATCATCGCCCGGTTCGGTATACGCCGGGCGCTCCTGGCGACCGCCTGTCTCGCCGTGGTGACGATCCAGTTGCTGGCCTCGGTGCAATCCCTGCCGCAAATGCTGGCAGGCGCGGCACTGGAAGGCCTCTACTACGGGTTCTATGCCAGTCTTGGCATCAGCTACGTGCAGTCCTTTGCCAGGGATCGCCCCGCCAGTGCCACGGCGCTCTATTGGAACACGCTCATGGTCAGCGGTCTGCTGGCCGGGCCGGTGGTCGGCCTGGTCGCACAGGCCTATGATTTTCAGACCGTTGTGCGCGTTGCCTCCGGCGTGGCCCTCTTGGCCTGCGCCGTGCTGCTGTTCAGCCGACCACGTGCGGAAGTCGTCACATAACGCGCAACTCTGACGAGCAAACGCCCCAGGAGTGCGGTTCCGGTCTGCGGGATCAGGATCAGGCCGTTTCCAAGCGATACTTGCGAAACACTTTGCCATCATAATCGACCTCGCCGACGAAAGAAGCACCCAATCGACTGAGGGCCCCAAGATGTTCGCGCGACGGCGGCAACAGAAAGGTCACAAACGGGATGCGCGCATCCGCGACGGCGAAGGCGATCGCCTTTCTTGAGATCGGCACGCCCAGCCCAAAGCAGTCCGGCTTCAGGACCAGACCGTAATCCCATTCATCGCCCTCTTTCTGGAAGCCGCCCCATCCGACGTATCTGTTGCCGGACAGGATGGCCCAATGCCCCAGGCCGTCCCGCGCCCAACAGGCTTCCTTGGCGGCGATGAATTCAATGGCCGTCGTGGTGTCCCAGTTGGACGTCAGCAACGGCATGTGTTCCGCAACCCGGCTGTCAGACATATGCGCCGCTATCTCCTGCGGATCGATCTCTGACAGCCGGGCAAATCTAATCTCGTCGTTCAAACCGACCTCCAGCCACACTCGCCTCTCAGGGCGACACTTGCTGCCCTCTCTAAACACGCATTGCCGACAGACTAAACCGTTTTGTGGGCGTGATGGTTGGCGTCATGGAAAAACGCAAAAGCGGGATGACGCCCGGTGGCCCGAATGTCGAAACTACCCGCGCGCCTCGCCTTCCATGCGCGTCGCCCAGGCGTCCGCCAGATCGATCAAAACGGCTTTGATCTGGTGTTTGGCGACCATGGTGAACACCCATCTGGCCAAGGCATTGCCGTTTGGCGTTGCAGTGATCTCGATGCTGAATTCCGAGCTGTCTTTGACGGGTTTCACCAGCCATTTGCCGGACAATGCCGAGAGGGGATAGGGATAGTCTTCGGCCTTGGTGTGGATGCGGAAGCCAAAGGCGCGACCCGGCACGAAAAGATCACATGTCTCTTCCCAACTCTCGCCTTTCGGCCCGTGGCACCGTCGCGTCATGCCGATCCCCTCGCCGGCCAACACCTCGACCTTTGTAATGTTGCTGGCCACGTCCGCATAGGCCGGATGATCGGTCATCACCTCCCAGACGGTTTCGGTTGGCGCCTTCACCTCCCGCTTGACCGTGGCGATGAGGTCGCCGTTCCTGGAACTGACATCCGCCACGGGGCGGGGTTTTACGATTTTCGCCGCCCCGGCAAATTGCGCAATGGCAAAAAACGCAACGACCATGGCGACAATGGTGACCAGTGAAATGCCCGTGGTTGTCAGGAGGGGGCCAAAGAATGCAACAGTGACGATACTGGCGATAACCCACAAAACATCCAGAAGAACGACTTCATGGACCGACGCCCTGCTGACAAACCGGTTCTTCGCCAGGACATAAAGGAGTGCCGCAAACCCGAGCAGCCCACCCCCCAATAGGCGCAGGGCACCCGGAACCCAGTCTGCAGGCTGGGCAAAAATCATCGGCGACAGAGCCCCTGCGGCGGCAAGCAGGACAAGCCCGCAGAGCGCTGAATACTGGCTGTTGAGTTTCAAAAACAGGCGCGCGGTTGCTGAGTGTGTCATGGCGTTTCCTTCAGGAATTGAATGTCGCCGACAGGGCTCCCATCAATAGCGCGCCGTCTCAATTACCTTGAATGTAATGGATCGATGGGTTTTGGGATGCGATAACGGGGCATGGACATCACGATGAACAGACCGCAGGGCGCCTTTGGATCCTTGCTCAGGTCGTGGCGCAACAGGAAGCGCCTGAGCCAGCTTGACCTCGCTCTGGACGCCGGGCTGTCGCAACGGCACATCAGCTTTCTGGAGACCGGCAGGTCGCATCCCAGCCGCTATGCGGTGCGCCAGATCTGCGACGCCCTGCAAATGCCCGCTGCTGAACATGACGTGATGCTGGTCTCCGCAGGATTTGCACCGCAGGCCGCAGATGCGACCTGGAGCGCGGATGTCCGGGCCGCAGTGGAGGCTTCGGTGGACCACGTTCTTGCAGGCCACGATCCGTTTCCCGCCGTTGCAATTGACCGCATCTGGACCCTGCAGAAGGCCAACAAAAGCGCCCAGGCTTTCTTTGCCCGTGCGGGAGGCACCGGACAACCCAATCTGCTGCTGGACCTGATGTCGCCGGGGCCGCTGCGCGATACCATCAGCAACTGGGCCGAAGTCACCCGAGCCCTGTTTCGACTGGTCGATCTGGAGGTGGCACGCCGCCCGCATGATGCGGATGGCAGGCGGCTGCTGGATCAGTTGAAATCACTGCCCGGCGTGGCGGATGCGATTGCAGATGGGCCACGCGCGCACCCCGCACCGGTCGTAACGGTGGAGTTTCTGATCGATGGCGCAGCACTTCGCCTGTTCTCGCTCATCGCGACCATCGGGATGAGCATGGATGCAACACTCGACGACCTGCGCATCGAAACCCTGTTGCCCGCGGATGAAAAGACCCGGCGCTGGTTCGAGGGGTTGCCGCAACGGACGTCATAGCCATGTGGGGTTTGAGATCGGCGTCACGTGCACGACGGCTTCCGCGCTGGCAAAAGCGGGGTGTGTTGCCTGCACCCTCCGGGCCCGTTGCGCGCAAGTGTCTCTGAACGGATCACCGAACCGGCCGCGACCTCGACAAGGGCACGCGTTGACTATTGCGGCGCAGCGCCGCCAGCAAACGCCGGACGCCGATCACAACAAGGCGCGCAGCACCTTTGCGCTGACGCAACTCGACTTCCATTTCTGCAAAGCCCGCGCGTTCCTTTTGATATTCCGTGGGCTTTGTATATGAGCTAGGCAGGGGTTGGATCAGAGGCATCATGAGGGGGTCTCCTTTCAAAGCTGCCTCATAGCTAACCGTTAGCCCCGCGGCCCATCAGCCCCCGAAACCGGAGGTGGACTTTCACAAATGAAAACCGGACCCGACTGGAACGACCTGGCCTATTTCTCGGCCATTGCCCGCACCGGCGGTCTGATGCGCGCCGCCGAGACCCTGGGCGTCAGCGCAGCGACCCTCAGCCGCCGGATGAAGGCTTTTGAGGCCAGTCTCGGACGGCGGCTCTTTCTGCACGGATCCGACGGATACACGCTGACCTCCGATGGCCGGGCGCTGGCGCAGCAGACCCGCAGCATGGAAGAGGCCGCGCGCCAGATCGATATCTGGCAGGGGCAGGCGGCAGGTCCGGTCTGCGTGCGCATCTCCGCAGGCACCTGGACGTCCTTCGATCTGGCCGAGCGGCTGGCGGACTACTGGCAGCCAGCGGACACCTGGGTGCCGGAATTCATGTATTGCGACCTCGATCTGGACATCGCCCGGCGCGAGGTCGACATCGGTATCCGCAACCGACGCCCGGAACAGCCTTGGGTCGCCCGACAGCAAATCGGCTGGGTTGACTATGCCGTTTACGCGTCCGGCCCGGAGGTCGAGGGCTGGATCGGCCCCTCCTGGGACGCAGTGGTCACCCCCTCGGCAAGATGGATCCAGCAGCAGCATGGCGAGGAGATCGTGACCAAAGTGAACAGCCCGCACCTGGCCTCTGCGCTGGCCAAGGCGGGCGTCGGCCGGGTGGTGCTGCCGGTGTTTGTGGGGGACAGGATGCCCGGGCTGGTGCGCCTCTCAGACCCCATCGAGGCCTTGCGCAGCGAGCAGTGGCTCGTCTCTCATCATGAGGGGCGCAACCAGCCCCCCATCCGCGCCGCACTCGACGCCATCGCCGGGTATCTGAGACAGCGCCCCTAAGAGCAGGTCAGTGCATCAAGGAGACGGCCCGGTTCAGGACCAAAGGCCCTACCGGTCGTCGCCACCATCATCGCCATCCAAAAGATCCTCCTCGATCTGCGCCTGCGCTGCTGCTGTGACCGCCTTCTTGTCTTCTTCCGAAAGCTCGTCGACCTTGCCGTCGGCCAGGCGCACGGTCACTTCCTTATGCGCGAATTTGATGCCTTCACGCTCGAAGAGCGCGCGGATTTCCTCATAGACCTTCTTGCGCACCAGCCATTGGTCGCCCGGCTTGGTCATGAACTTCACCCGGATGATCATGGCGGAATCCTGCATCTCGATCACGCCCTGCGATTTCAGCGGCTGGATGAAATTCTCACCGATCACCGGATCATCCAGCAGGTCGACCCCCAGTTTCTTGATCAGTTTGCGGACCTTTTCGACATCGGTGTCATAGGTCACCCGCAGCGGCAGTTTCATGATTACCCAGTCGCGGGAGTAATTGGTCATCACCTGGATTTCCCCAAAGGGAATGGTGTGCAGCGCGCCGAGGTGGTGGCGCAGCTGGAAGGACCGCACGGAGATCTTCTCCACCGTGCCCTTTACCCCGCCCACGTCCAGGTATTCGCCCTTGCGGAAGGCATCGTCAAACAGGAAGAACCCGCCCGAGAAGATATCCCGCACCAGCGCCTGCGAGCCAAAGCCCACCGCCACGCCAACCACACCGGCTCCGGCAAAGAGCGGCCCGACATTCACGCCCAGTTCGAGCAGGATAATCAGCCCGATGGTTACCAGCACCACAATCAGGATGAAGTTGCGAAAGAGCGGCAGCAAGGTCGCCAGACGACTGGCGCTGGAGCCGCCGCCCTCATCCCCCAGCTCGCCTTCGGTCATATCCCCCTGCTCTTCCAGGATCTTGTTGTCGATCCAGATGCGGAAGGCGTGATAGACGATGTATCCGATGAAGATGATCACCATGATATCGAGCAACTGCGTCGCGGCGCTCTCGACCATCTCGGCAGAATTATTGTCCCAGATGTAGAAGAACGCATAGACACCCGCGACAAAGGCCAGAATACCCGCGACCCGGCGCGCCAACGCCTCGAAGGAGCTCAGCGCATGGCGCGGGCGCAGCTGGCGGGCTTCCTCCTCCAGTTCCGCGGTTTCCTCGGGCGTCAGATCTTCCTCGGCCTGTGCCTCGTTCAACGCGCGCAGGGCACGTGCCCGCTGGAAGCTGCGCTCGATCATGTAGTTGATCACGCCGTAGACCACGATGATTGACATCAGGATCATGTAGGCGCCGCCGATCAGCGGGATCGAGGAGGGGTTGCCCAGCACCAGATCATACGTCAGTTCGAACCAGGCGAAGATCACATAGAAGACCACCACCGGTGCCCAGATCTTGGTGAGCAGTTTGATGGTCCAGCTCAACTCGTCCACCGGTGTGCCATTGCGCATCGCCTTGGAAATGGCCTGGCGGTTGACCAGAACCATGAGGATGTTGAGCAGCACGACAAACGCCGACATCATCGATGACAGGAAGGCATAGACGTCGTAGTTCAGCCCCAGCTCACCGATCCAGACGCCAAAGAGGATTGCGGTGACATCCACCGTCGCCAGCACCCAGAGCCAGAAGTAGAGCTGCTTGGCATCCCGCGTGGACATCACCGGAATGCGGTATTGTTCGAGGTAGGGCGACAGCACCATGCGCCACAGGTTCGCCACCAGACGACAGACAAAGTACCCGGTGTTGATCACGCTGACGGTGAACTGCATCGCCTTGTCTTCGAGCGGGCCAAAGATGAGAGCGCCGAGGACATAGGCGACCAGCATGGAGACGAGAATCCCGATTAGGCCCATGAAAAAGCGGAAAACCAGGAAGGGCATCTTTTCCGAATAACCCACCGGCTTTTCACGGATGCGCGAGACCACGAAATTCTTTACGATCCGCTTGCCGTAGACCTGACTTTCAAACACCATCCCGATGGCGAACAGCAACAAAGAGACCAGCAAGGCCTTGGTGAACGCCCAGATCGTACCATCCGGGCTGGTGGCGCGCAGGATATAGAGCACTTCGTTGAAGGCATTGGGCAGGTCGAGAACCCGCTCCACCAATGCTGCGCGGAAATCGACAAGCGCATCCTGCGCCTTCATCAGGCTGGACCCCTCAGAACCTTCCGCTTCCGGCACCGCGTCGGGTGTGGGCGTGGTCAGGACCTGACCATCGCTGTCGATGACAACCACGCCGACGCCGTTCTCGGCCGCCTGCTTCATGATTTCGGATATCTGGTCACTGCTTTCGGCGGCCGTGTCAGAACCGGGGCTGAACAACGATCCGACACCCTGCGCCTGTAGCGGAGCAATAAAGAGAATTGTTGCCAGTAGAAAACAGCAAATCAGGGAAAGGAAATCTGAAACACGCATAAAACGGTCCGAAATGGTAATAATTGTGGATGAACGGTAGGGGAGGCACGGAGCCATTGCAATTGCACATCATTGCAAACTCCGGCGATCAGACGTGTTTTGCACCTGAATAACTTTTGTGCCAAAGAGGGAACATCCGTGGGCAACGCCCCAGCAAAGACGCAAGGACTGGCCGATGCGGCTGATATTCCCTCTGTTCACCGCGGCCGGTGAAACGCGGACATCTACACTCTCCAATCGGGCGCGCATAGGGCGTTGTCCGAGAGGTCGGATGTCATGAATGTGCTCAATAGCATGGGCGCTCCCGAGGGCTCCGGGCCTGAGCCTGAGGGCGTGGAGAAAGGGCCACCCCAACGGGTCATGCTCTATAGCCACGACACCTTTGGCCTGGGCCATCTGCGCCGGTCGCGTGCGCTGGCCTCTGCCCTGACCGCCTATAACCCAAACGCCTCGGCCATCATCCTTACCGGATCACCCGTCGCCGGGCGTTTCACCTTTCCTGAAAAGGTCGACCACGTCCGCCTGCCAGGCGTCACAAAGCTGCCTGATGGCACCTACGTCAGCCAGACGCTTGGGCTGGACATCGACCAGACCACCAACCTGCGCTCCGGATTGATCCAGACGGCGGTGGAGCAATATGAGCCCGACCTGTTGATCGTCGACAAGGAGCCTACCGGCTTTCGCGGTGAGTTGCTGCCCACACTTGAATGGCTGACCGACCGCGGCACAACCCGCTGCGTGCTGGGGTTGCGGGATGTCCTGGATGAGCCAACGGTTCTGGCCGCGGAGTGGGAGCGCAAGGGGGCCACCATCGCGACGGAGCGGTTCTACGACCAGATCTGGGTCTATGGTCCCCGGTCCATCTATGATCCGACCCAAGGTCTGCCTCTGTCCAAGGAAACCCGCGCGCGCATTCACTGGACCGGATACCTGCGCCGCGAGGTCACGGATGTGGCCGAAACGCCGGATACGCCCTACGTGCTGATTACCCCTGGTGGCGGCGGAGACGGGAAGGCAATGGTCGATCTTGTTCTGGAAGCCTACGAGCTTGATCCGTCTCTGCAGCCCAACGCCGTTCTGGTGTACGGGCCATTTCTATCCGGCGAAGTTCGCGAAGGCTTCGAGGCGCGGGTGGCCAAACTTGACGGCCGTGTGACTGCCGTGGGCTTTGAATCGCGCATCGAGTCGCTTTTCGCCGGCGCCGAAGGTGTCGTCTGCATGGGCGGGTACAACACCTTTTGCGAGGTGTTGTCCTTTGACAAACGCGCGGTGATCGTGCCCCGCACCATTCCCCGGCTGGAGCAGTGGATCCGTGCGTCGCGGGCCGAGGAACTGGGTCTTGTACGCATGCTGGACGAAGACCGCGATGGCATGACACCGCAGACCATGGTGGATTTCATCCGCGCATTGCCCACGCAGCAGAAACCGTCGGAAGCCGGTGCGAATGGCTTGCTGGACGGGCTGGACGTGGTCGTGGCGCGCGCGACGGCCCTGATGGCTGAGAAATGACACCACGAAGAGGCCGGTTGGCGGTCGTGCTCAAAGGGTGGCCACGGCTGTCTGAAACCTTCATCGCGCAGGAGCTTGTGGCGCTTGAAGAGGCCGGGCTCGATTTCGAGATCTGGTCGCTGCGACATCCCACGGACCCCAAGACACATCCGCTGCATGACCGTTTGCGCGCACGGGTGAACTACCTCCCCGAATACCTCAAGGATGAACCGCTACGCGTCCTGCTTGGTGTGCTGAGCGCCTTGCGCCGCCCGGGGTTTACCACCGCATGGCGTGCGTTCCGCGCCGATTATGCCCGGGACCGGACGCCAAACCGCCTGCGCCGCTTTGGTCAGGCCTGCGTTCTGGCGCGGGAGCTGCCGCCGGGCAGCCTGGGTCTCTACGCACATTTTCTGCACACCCCTTCTTCGGTCGCACGCTACACCGCCATCCTGCGCGGGTTGCCGTGGTCCTTTTCGGCACATGCCAAGGATATCTGGACCTCGCCGGAGTGGGAACTCCGCGAGAAACTGCACCCCGACAGTCATGGCGCGACCTTTGGGGCGACCTGCACCGGGTTTGGTGCGATCCATCTGCAATCCCTGGCTGATCGGCCTGACCGGGTGGATCTGGTCTACCATGGGCTCGATTTGGCGCGGTTCCCGGCACCGCCTGAGCGGGACATACGGGACCCGATGGCGCCCCTGCACCTGATGTCCGTTGGACGGCTGGTCGAGAAGAAAGGGTTTGACCGCCTGATCGAGGCCTTGGCGCTCCTGCCCTACACCCTCGACTGGCATTGGACCCACATCGGGGGCGGTACGCTTGGGAAAGAGCTGCAGGCGATGGCGCAGGCCAAGGGCGTGGCGGACAGGATCACGTGGCGTGGCCCGTGCGATCAGCCCGAGGTCATCGAGACGATGCGCGCCGCCGATCTCTTTGTCCTGCCAAGCCGGGTTGCCGAGGATGGCGACCGCGACGGTCTGCCCAACGTGTTGATGGAGGCCGCCAGCCAGAAGCTTGCCATCCTTTCCACGCCGGTTTCGGCCATTCCGGAATTCATCGACACCGGCGTGCATGGCGTGCTGAGCGATGATGCCCCCGCCAGCCTTTCCCACGCCATCGAAACGCTTGCAAACGATCCCGCCGCCGCGGCGCATATGGCGGATGCGGCCTACACCCGTCTGATCACGGAGTTCCGCATGGCCCCGGGGATCACGCAACTGTCCCGCCGCCTGCGCGCGATGATGGGACCGGCCAAATGAGCACGGTTGCTTTTTATGCGCCGATGAAACCGCCCTTTCATCCGGTCCCTTCCGGGGACAGGACCATGGCGCGCGCGCTTCTCAAGGCGCTCGATCACGGCGGGCTCTCGTGGGAGCTGGTCTCGACCCTGCAGACCCGCGACAAGGCCGGGGACACAGAGGTTCAGGCGCGGCTCTTTGCACAGGCAGAAGAGGAAATCGCGCGGCTGATCATGCAGGGACGGTATTCAAACTGGCGTATCTGGCTCACCTACCACAGCTACTACAAGGTTCCCGACCTGTTGGGACCAACCGTCGCGGCGGCGCTCAACATTCCCTATTTCCAGATCGAAGCCACCCGCGCGCGTAAGAGGCTGAACGGCCCATGGTCGGCTTTTGCCCAGGCAGCAGAGGCTGCGAGCGACGCGGCGCACGCCATTTTCCACCTGACCCACCGCGATGGAGAAGCCTTGCTGGCCTATGCGACCCAAGGTCAGAAGATCATCCACCTGCGCCCCTTTCTGGCGCGCACCGAATTGCCGCCACTGGGCGCGCGCAATGGTCCGATGCTGAGCGTCGGCATGTTGCGCCACGGGGATAAGTTCGCGTCTTATCAACTGATTGCGGATGCGCTGCATCTGCTGAAAACACCGGACTGGAAGCTCATTGTTGCGGGGGACGGCCCGGCGCTCGATGCGGTCGCCTCGATGATGCATCCCTTTGGGGCGCAGGTTGAGCTGCGTGGTTCACTGGACCACGCGGCGTTGCAGGACATCTATGCCGCTGCCAGCCTGCTGTTCTGGCCCGGCGTGAACGAAGCCTTCGGCATGACCTTTCTGGAAGCGCAGGCCGCCGGTTTGCCGGTCGTGGCGCAGCGCCGCCCCGGCGTCTGTGACGTGCTTGCGCCAGACAGCTACCCCGCCCCGGAAGACGGCCCCGAAGCGCTTGCCGCGAAAATAGACGCGCTGCTGGGTGATGAATGCACGCGCATCAAGGCCGGTGATCGCGCAAGAGATTACACGGGTCAACATCACCTGCTGCCATCGGCCAGCCGCACCCTCTGTGACGCCATTGCCGAGGCGGTGTCATGATCCGGCTGGCTCTCTTGCGCCACGGGCGCACGCCCTGGAACCGCGCCGGGCGTATCCAGGGCCGCACCGATGTCGCCCTGGACGCGGAGGCCGAGGCAGATCTGGCCGCGCGGGCCCTGCCCGCCCCCTGGGCATCTGCCGCGCTGTGGTCCAGCCCGCTGATCCGTGCGCGGCGTACGGCCGAATTGGTCGCGGGCAGAGCGCCCCGAACGGACCCGGCCTTGACGGAGATGGACTGGGGCGACTGGGAAGGCCTGAAAGGGATCGATCTGCGTGCAGACCCGGCCAGCGGATATCGCGATATCGAAGACTGGGGGTGGGAGTATCGCCCACCGGGTGGAGAAAGCCCGGCTGATCTGCGGGCGCGGCTGCAGCCATGGGTCGACGGATTGCAGCAAGACAGTCTCGCCGTCTGCCACATCGGGATCATGCGTGTGCTCATGGCGCAGGCGACGGGTTGGGATTTCGACGGCCCCGCCCCGTTCCAGATCAAGCGCAGCAGGCTCTATGTCCTCACGATTGATGGCGAAGACTGGCGCGCGGAACCGACCCCAGTCCGGCTGAAGGCACGCCAGACATGAAGGTTCTGATCCTCGTCACACATCTGCTGGGCACCGGACATCTGGCCCGCGCCCTCACTCTCGCGCGCGCGTTTTCGACCGTAGGGCATAAGGCGACGGTCGTGTCGGGCGGCATGCCCGCGCACCAGCTTGACGCAGGCGGCGTCCAGCTGGTGCAATTGCCGCCGCTGCGGTCCGATGGTGTCAACTTCACCCGACTGCTTGACGCGGATGGACGGGACGCCGGCGCAGACCTGATGGCAAGGCGCGCAACACATCTGCGGGACACGCTCCGGGCCATCGCACCGGATGTGGTTACCACGGAGCTTTTCCCCTTTGGCCGGCGGGTGTTGCGTGCGGAATTTTTGGAAGCCCTGGACGCCGCCCGGTCGCTCTCGCAACGCCCCCTGGTCTGCGCATCCGTGCGCGATATCCTTGCGCCCCCCTCAAAACCGGCCAAGGCGGCGATGACAGAGGATATTATCAGCCGGTTTTACGATGCGGTTCTGGTACATTCCGATGCCGATGTGACCCCGCTGGAGGTCAGTTGGCCCGTCACAAAGACGCTGGCACCCTACCTTCACTACACAGGATTTGTTGCCCCGCCGCCCGCCCCAGCACATCCTGACGGTGTCGGCACCGGGGAAGTCCTCGTCAGCGCGGGCGGCGGCAACGTGGGAACCAATGTCTTTGACGCCGCACTGCAAGCGGCACGGCACGATCCGGACCGGCGCTGGCGATTGCTGGTCGGCGGCACCAAAGCAGCAGACCGGATTGCCACGCTCCGCCAGAACGCGTCGCCGAACACCATCGTCGAAGCGGCCCGCCCGGATTTCCGGCAGATGCTGCACCACGCCGCAGCCTCCGTTTCCATGGCCGGATACAACACCGCGCTGGACCTGTTGCAAACGCAGACGCCCGCCGTGCTGGTGCCCTTCGATGCCGGTGACGAGACCGAGCAGAGCCTGCGTGCCGAGGCGCTCGCACGCCTGCCCGGTATCAACGTGCTGACCAGCGCCGCGCTCAATGGCCAGACGCTTCTGGAGCAGGTGCAAAAGGCGATCAGCGCCCCCCGCCGGGCGGCGCGCACTTCGGGCCTGCATGGCGCGCAGAACACCGTACGCATTGTGCAGGAATTGGCGGGTAAGCACCATGCGGATTGACTGGTCCCCGTTGCGCGCTGAACTGGCGCTGTGGCGCGCCGAGAAAAGGGTGCTGCCCCTCTGGTGGCGGGATGACGACGCTGTTGATGTAACGCCAGCGCTTGATGAGCTGTCACAACTCGCAACAGACCTAGCCATGCCTGTGCATCTGGCCGTCATCCCGGCCTTTGCGCAACAGGCTCTAGCAGACTACGTGGGCGAGCAGCCCCTGCTCGTGCCCACCGTGCATGGCTGGTCCCATGAAAACCGTGCACCAGAAGGCCAGAAGAAAGCCGAATTCGGGCAGGTTCATACCGATTCCGCAGAGCTGCTTGAACGAGGGCTGACCTGCCTGACGGCCCTGTTCGGGGCACGCCTTGCGCCTGCCTTTGTTGCACCGTGGAACCGGCTGCATCCCGATGTGTTGCCGCTGCTTGTGCACTCCGGCTACCGCATTGTGTCCACCTTCACGCCGCGTGTGACGGTCCAGCCCGTTCCAGGTCTGCTTGCGGTCAACGCGCATATCGATCCGATTGACTGGCGCGGCACGCGTGACCTGGCCCGGCCAGAACACATCATCGGCCAAACCGTTCGGCATCTGGAGGCCCGACGGCAAGGTGGCGAGGATTCTACCGAACCGCTCGGGTACCTCACCCATCACCTTGTCCATACACCTGACATCTGGTCTTTTTCCCGCGCCTTTCTCAGCGAAATGCTGGACGGCGGCGCCGTGAGCATGACCTTGACCCAATCCCTGAAGGAGACGCGATGAGCCGTCTTGAATCCATGCGCCGCAGGCTTTCTGCGCAGATCGACGGGCTCGACTGGGCCGCGTCGCAGATTGCTCAACTTGATGGAGACGTGCTCGAATTGGGCCTCGGCAACGGGCGCACCTACGACCACTTACGCGAACGCCTGCCAGACCGCCGGATCTGGGTGATCGATCGGGTTTTGCAACCGCACCCGTCCTGCATTCCCCCCGCAGATTGCTTTATCATGGGCGAGGCCGAGGACGCGCTGACCCGTCTTGCGCAGGCAACGCCCGGGATCGCCCTGGCGCACTATGATTTCGGCCATGGGATCAAGGAAAAGGATGTCGCCGAAGGCGCCCGCCTGTCGCCCTTTATCGCGCCCCTGATGGTGCCGGGTGGGCTGATCGTCAGCCAACAACCGCTCACCGGTTTCGATCAGATTACCGGTCCCGACACCATTGCCCCGGACCGCTATCTTTTTTACCGCGCGACGTGACAAATCTTTGGGAACCAACAGGTGGCATGCGGCGTTGCCCTCTTGAACAAAAGAAGGAAACACCATGCTCAGAATACTTGCCGCAATCACCGTTTTGACCGCACTGGCCGCCTGCGAAACCACCAAGGGTGTAGGCCGCGATGTCGAAGACGCCGGCGAGGCCATTCAGGACGCCGCGACCTGATCCGGGCCGATCCGACACGAAAATCGAGGTGGCCTTGTGCCACCTCTTTTTTTGCGTGAACTGGCTGCGCAAATCAGTGTACGGTAAAGCCAGAACTTCAAACAAAGGACCTCTCCCATGATCAGACTTGCCGTTGCTCTCGCCGTCGTATTCACCTTGGCGGCCTGTGAAACCACCAAAGGCGTCGGCCGCGACGTGACCAACGCAGGGCAGGCGCTCGACGACGCGATCTGATCCGGGTCAGGCGGTGATGCGCGCCGCGATCATCCAGGAGACGGGCAACGCCAGCGCCGCACCCGCTCCGGCAGCGATCAGGATCGGCATCACCGCCGTATAGCCCATGCTCAGCACGGTGATCACGCCGATGCCAGCCATGGTTGCGGCGACGAAGCAGTAAAGAATTGCGGTCAAACGTAGCATGGGAAACCCTCCTAGGCTGCCTTGGCTGCGCAGATCTTGCACAGCGGTGTGTCGGGGAGAATGGCGAGCCGCGCATCAGAGATATCGTCGCCGCAGTCCAGACAGATGCCGTAGGTCCCCGCATCGACCCGCGCGAGGGCGGCATCAATGCGCCGGACCTCGTTCAACTCCGCCTGCCCCAGCGCTTCGAGCACCTCATCGCCCTGCCGTTCCGTCGAAAAATCCTCCAGATCCTTCGTCGGGGTCTCATCCAACTGATGCTCCACCTCCGTCAGATGGCCGACAAGCTCCTTGCGGCGCGCCAACAGGGTGTCTTTCGCGACTGCGTCATCCATATGTCTCTCCTTCCGTCCGGCGGAAAGATCACATGAGCCCGGCAGCACTGCCTTGATTTGGGTCAATTGGGTCTTGGATGTCCGGGGGAAACGCCCACCCGGAATAGCGAAAGGCGCCAGGGGATCAGACCGAGGTCCAGACCCGTGCCCGGAGGCACATCCTGACGCCTTCTTGAACCTCTATATCCCCCCAGAGGGCGACAGCAGGCCCAGCTTGCATGAGAGCGTTACCACCCCCTGCCGAGACGACCTGTCCGAAGACCGACCCTCTCCCGCATCCTCCCCGCCTACACGTGCCCGTCTTCGTGACCCTTGCGAGCCTCTCCGACTTCTTCGCACCAGACCTCCGCCGCCCATTCGTCACGAGGCTTTCGCCTCCACACGATCCGACCTGCTTCCTCAAAGGGTTTGCGATCCGAACCTGACCCGAAGGCCTATCCCGTTCCGCCACCACCCCAAGGGGGTTTTGCGTCCGCTCCTTCGTTCAGTGAACTCCGTTGCGGTAACCTTAGACTGCGTCTTCCCGGGTGAGTCGTGCAACAAAAAAATGACGGATTCCGGAAATTTCTTGTGGATAAAGCATTGAATTTGTTGCGGTTTCAACTGTGGGTAACTTGGGGATAATCTGGAATTATCGTGTGATTTGGCAGTATTCCAGAAGGAAGGCGATTTTTCAGTCCGTTGGTTTTTCTGAACGGATTGTGAAGGATCTCTACGGCCTTACTTATCAATCTCAACCACACTATCCGATCTAAACAGAAAAATTGAAGGGACTTACACCTAAGCGACTCGGATCAAAGCATTGGGCTTAACCTTGACTACTTCAAATTAATTATACTCGTTAGCTGTAGATTTTCATGCACATCAACCAAGCAATATTTGTATTGACCATTGGCAAATCCAAATGGGACAATTGATGTAAGCATCGTGTGCATACCTTTACTGTTTGCGGAGAACTAATGGCTTTAACCGTTTCGTTTGATGTTCCGGTTCGATCCTCAGGAATTAGATGGTCGAGAAATCGTATAAGTTATCGAGTGACCCCAAATTTTGCGGGTAACCCCCGCTCGGAAGGCGATAGTCAGGAGGAATGTGACGGCCTTCCCAGCAAAACCTTAAGTGATTGGAGCGGCTATCTTGTTGAAATGCCGACACCGATCATCATGGCGAAAGGCTCCTTTAACCCAATTATTTCTCCTTCGTTTCGAATTTATGAGCCGTTCGAAATCAATCAAAAGGCGAGAAACGCGGGGGCCATGTCGGATATCCACATCCCCGCGGATCAAGATGGGCGAATATCTGTTCCTGGTTACGCAATAAATGGAATGACGGCTTCAAATGCCGGTGATGACTGTCTCTCTTGCTTAGGCCTAAGAATTGATTTTCTGGATGGCAATCCAGAAAATGACATACATGAACTCATTAGGTTGTTTAGGAGCGCAGTGAGAGAAGTTACTTTCCAGTGGTGGCTTAGCTCAAGGACTAACCCGTTTGATCTCGGGCATCGTCTTAGCTTTGAACTAACGCCGTCATTTGGTGCGGCTAAGCCATATCCTTCAAGCAACAGCGACAGCTACACAGGGACTTGGCGAGGAAGTACTTCTTTGACGAATAGATTGGGTTTTGAGCGGCCCGTTGGAAAAAATGAATGGGCAGAGATAGACAGTAGAATACGCGCTGGTCGCGAAATGGAATCTGCAACCAGCTTCTTTATGGATGCGGTTTCAGCATTCATGGCTCATGAAGATCATAATTGCCTAGTTAACGCTTGTGTAGCTCTAGAGATAATGGAGTGCAAGATGCGAGCCCTCTCCGGAAAAAAAATCAATGGCTACGGAGACAAACTTCGCCGCGACGCGGTTCTTTGGCGTAAAAAAGATGAAGAAACAATAAAAAAAATGTTTATCGACAGAGGTCATATTGCGCATGGGCGACCTCCCTACAACTACCGAAAAAACCCTGTTATAATGGTAGATTATCTGGAGCTTTTGGTAGAGTATTATAATCGATTTCTTGACCGATCAGGTATTCATGGATGGCCGGCTGTAACAGGGGTTAATTTTTAGCCATCCATCTTGAGCGCCGAAATAAAGGCCTCCTGAGGAATATCCACCTTCCCGAACTGCCGCATCTTCTTTTTCCCCGCCTTCTGCTTGTCCAGCAGTTTGCGCTTCCGCGTCGCGTCCCCGCCATAGCACTTGGCCGTCACGTCCTTGCGCATCGCCGACAGCGTCTCGCGCGCGATGACCTTGCCGCCGATGGCCGCCTGGATCGGGATCTTGAACATATGCCGCGGGATCAGGTCTTTGAGCTTTTCGACCATCGCCCGCCCGCGCATCTCCGCCCTGTCGCGGTGCACCATTGTCGAGAGCGCATCCACCGGCTCGTCGTTCACCAGAATGGACATCTTCACCAGCTTGTCCTCGCGGTAGCCGATCATCGCATAGTCAAACGACGCATAGCCCTTGGTGACCGATTTCAGCCGGTCGTAGAAATCAAACACCACCTCATTGAGCGGCAGGTCATAGACCACCATCGCGCGTGAGCCCGCATAGGTCAGATCCTGCTGGATACCACGTCGGTCCTGACAGAGCTTCAGCACGTCGCCCAGATAGTCGTCCGGCACCAGAATGGTCGCCTTGATGCGCGGTTCCTCCAGATGATCCACCAGCGTCAGGTCCGGCATGTCGGCGGGGTTGTGCAGCTCCATCATCTCCCCATCCTTCATGTGAATGTGGTAGATGACCGAGGGCGCCGTGGTGATCAGCTCGATGTTGTACTCGCGCTCGATCCGGTCGCGGATCACCTCCAGATGCAGAAGCCCCAGGAACCCGCAGCGGAACCCAAAGCCCAACGCAGCAGAGGTCTCCATCTCATAGGAAAAGCTCGCGTCATTCAGCGCCAGCTTCTCGATCGCATCGCGCAGATCCTCGAACTCGGCTGAGTCCACCGGGAAGAGGCCACAGAACACCACCGGCTGCGACGGCTTGAACCCCGGCAGCGCGTCTTCTGTGCCCTTCTTCTCATGGGTGATCGTGTCACCCACGCGCGTGTCGCGGACCTGCTTGATCGACGCCGTCAGGAAGCCGATCTCGCCCGGCCCCAGCTCGTCGATCACCGTCATCTCCGGCCGAAACACCCCGATGCGGTCCACATGATGCACCGAGTTGTTCGACAGCATCCGGATGCGCTCGCCCTTCTTCAGCACGCCGTCCATGATCCGCACCAGAACGATCACGCCTAGGTAACTGTCGTACCATGAGTCCACCAGCATCGCCTTCAGCGGCGCATCCCGCTCGCCCCTTGGCGCGGGCAGGTTCTGCACAATGCTCTCCAACGTCTCCATGATGCCCTGCCCGGTCTTGGCCGAGACCTGAATGGCACCGGAGGCATCGATGCCAATCACGTCCTCGATCTGCTCGGCCACGCGGTCACAATCGCTCGCCGGCAGGTCGATCTTATTCAGGACGGGCACGATCTCATGATCGGCGTCGATGGCGTGGTAAACATTGGCCAGCGTCTGCGCCTCGACGCCCTGCGTGCTGTCGACGACCAAGAGCGAGCCCTCGACCGCGCGCATGGACCGGGAGACCTCATAGGCGAAATCGACGTGGCCCGGCGTGTCGATCAGGTTGAGCACATAGTCCTCGCCATTCTGCGCAGTGTAGTTGATGCGCACGGTCTGGGCCTTGATGGTGATGCCGCGCTCGCGCTCGATGTCCATACTGTCGAGCATCTGCTCCTTCATGTCCCGGTCAGCCACCGTATTCGTGGACTGAATGAGCCGGTCAGCGAGCGTCGATTTCCCGTGGTCGATATGGGCAACGATGGAGAAATTGCGGATATGTGAAAGCGGTGTCATGCTGAGGATATGTAGGGGTTTTGCGGGGCGGTCAAGGTGGTTTGGAATGGTTGAGATAGCGGGCAAAGATGGCATAAGGGATTGGCTGGAGAGCCAAGATCGCCAGACGCAGATTTGGTTCGCCGCGCGTGGTGCCCTACGAACGATTCCAGGACTTGGGGAATGGGGAGCTGCAACACGATACGATCTCGCCCTAACCACAATGAGAAAGATCTTGGTGGTTAGCGCAGCTTCTGCATTCGACGTTACCAAAACACCCATGTTGCTGGATCGGGCGCGATCTGCGGAAGCTGTTATGCAGATATCTGCTGAACCGAACTCAAGTACCGCTACCGTGGCAAGAGCCACTGCACGCGCGTCCAACTCAGCAGTAATGTGCCTTCTAAGGTCGTGGGAGGCAGCTGAGCCAGTTAATTCGTTCTTATATACTGCACTTTCAATCGAATCTGAAGCGCTTGCGGCGGCGGTGTATGATGTCAACAACCCAAGAGCTTGGCTGCCTCTATGGCCAGACAATTCGCCACCCGCGCCTTTGGTCCAAGGTTGGGTTTGGCTCAAGGAGCAGTGGGAAGCTGATCCTGCAGACTGGTCCTTTTGGGTCGAATGGTACGAAGCCATTCTCAACGGCGCTCCGCTTTCATGGGAGCTGACCCGACGCATCGCGTTGGAGGTCACCGACGACGAGTGGGACGCTGGGCAATCTGTTGTTGCGGCCCGGATTGACGAGATCCGCGCAAGATTCGAAGTTCAGTGGTTCGCCACCGAAGTCGCGGAGGCCGCCCACGCGATGCAACCGGGCACGCCCGGCATAGGTCACAACCAACCGCCTTCTCTGATTGATGAAGACCTGCCCACACAGCCGCCCGAAACACTCATTTGGGTTGCTGCCAGTGCGCTACGCGATGAAGCAGCCTCGACGACGCCAGACAGATCAAACCTACAAAAAGCAGCCGGAATACTGATCGCCGCATTGCGAGCATCGGGGCTTTGGGTGGCGCAGAAACTAGATAATGCGATCACGGAAGCCGCTGGTGCCTTTGGCAAAGCTTTTGGCGCTGCTGCAGGCGTCTCCGGTTTGGCATATATCACCGGTTACTCCGACAAGATCATTCTATTGGTCGAGAAGGTGCTGTCGTGGCTCCCTCTCATTGGGTGAATAACTAAATCGGCATCCGGAATTAACCATGCCCAATCTGCGATTGGACAGCGCCCGAACCGCCCCCGTCGTGCCAGAGGCACGCCTGCGGCGTGACGCGGGCGCTTCGCTTCCACCCCTCGGTTCGAGCGCGCTGCCATACTGAAAGCACACCGCATAGTTCTTGCTTCTTAAGAGGTCTGCCCGTTGGCGGCCAAAAAGGTCCGGACAGTTTCCAAGACGACACCAACCCCCGATTTAGACACCTGCGCCAGTCCGGAAACACATCGCACGTCGCGCGCGGTCCTGAGACGCAGCGCGCGGCGCTCGACTTAGAGACCAAATGGTCCACAATTCCGCACGTTTCCCTGTGCACCTGCGCACCCCTCTCCCCCGTTCGTGAGTTTTACATGCCGCGATACACGCGTAAGGTGTAAGCAGACGCTGCTTCGGCGCCGCTTCCCGAAAGGCACTCCCATGACATGTATTCCCCGTTCCCGCATCCTCCCTGCCGCTGGGCTCCTCGCTCTTGGCCTGCCTGCGACCGCCACCGCTCAGCAATCCGGACCGGAGGTTGATTTCTACGGTCACATCAACCTTGGCATCATCAACGTGGACAACGGTGCCGATAGCGAAACCGCGCTCACGGATAACGACAACTCCAACAGCCGCGTCGGGCTGATCTACAAGCAGAGGCTGAGCAATGGCGGCGAGTTCCGCCTGCATTTCGAGACCGCTCTGGGCTTCACCGGGTCGTCCAGCATCAATTGGGACGACAACGGGCTGGAGCTCAACTACCGCCGGACGGAGTTGCGCAAGTTCGAGGCGATCTACCAGTCGCCCACATGGGGCACCCTGTCGTTCGGGCAGGGCAGCATCGCGACGGATGGCACGGCAGAGGCCGATTTCTCGGGCACCTCGGTGATCGCCTATTCCAGCCTGCAGGATCAGGCGGGCAGCCAGTTGTTCCAGCTTGCTGGCGGCGGCGCATCGGGGTTTGACGTGGGCGACGCTTTCAACGCCTTCGACGGCGGGCGGCGGTTCCGCATCCGCTATGACACGCCGACCTACATGGGCTTTTCGCTGGCGGTCAGTGCGGGTGAAGAGGTTCTGACAAGCGGCAACGACGATGAGTTCTACGACATCGGCCTGAAGTATGACCAGGACTATGGTGCCTATCAGGTGGCCGCGCGGGTTGGTCTCTCGATCCGCGATTCCGATGAGGAACTGTTGCTGGGGTCCGTTACCGTGCTGCACAAAGCCACCGGCCTGAACCTCGCCGTCGCGACCGGGCGCCAGCAGGAAGGTGATGACAGCTATGTCTACATCAAGGGCGGGATCAAGCGCGACTGGTTTGCCCTCGGAGAAACCCGCTTTTCGGTTGATTACTACTCGGGCGAGGACTTCGGCGTAACGGGGTCGGACTCCGAATCTGTCGGCATCGCCGTGGTACAGAAAGTTGATGCCTGGAACACGGAGCTTTACGCCAGCTACCGGACCTTTGACTTCGACGGCACCGGCGCCAACCTGCTGGATCAGGACGTGACCTTCGTGGGGGCCCGCTGGCGGTTCTGACACCGCGAATGACCGCGGGCGCACAATTGAAGTGCTCCGGAGAATACGCCATAAACAGATAAATCTGGATTGAGATATCTGTTTATGGCGCGTCTTTCGGTTTTCTTTTGTCTTTTGCTTGCCGTTTCCGCCTGTGGGGGGCGGGAAGCGCCCCGACAACAGGCCAACGTCAGACCGCCGACACCGCCTGTTTCGGGCGACGCGCCGCAGTTTGCCGCGGGTCCAATCAGTACCGCCTGCCTTGCGCATCAGCGCCCGCGCGCCACCCCGGCACGCTGTAGCTGCATCCAGGCGGCCGCCAACAACACGCTGAGCCAATCACAACAGAAACGCAGCACATTGTTTTTCAGCGAGCCCGGCCGCCTGCAGGATGTGCGGCAATCGGATGCGCCCGCCAATGAAAGGTTTTGGGAGGCATGGAAGCAGTTTGCAGAAACGGCAGAGAAACTCTGTGGGCGGGTCTGATACCGGCAGGTAGGTTGGGCTTCAGGCCAACATGAGACGGATCACAGGTCTCTCATCCAGAACTGCAGGGATTTGGCTGTCTCTTCCAACGCACCAACATCCTTCCAGGAAAAAGAGGCGATCACGCCGGGCAAAGGTTCATACCCGCGCCGCCGCCAGAACCTGTCGAGTGGGCGGTAGTCGGCGGGACAATGGGGATGATTGGTATCTCTGATCACGGCACAAAAACAGATTTTTCGAAATCCCAGCCGCCGCGCATGCGCTTCGCGCAAATCAAAGAAACGATGCCCTGCCCCGTGGCCACGCCAGTCTGGTAACAAGACGCTTTCAGCACAGTAAAAGACCTGTGCCAAGTCGACGCCGCTCTGGTCGAAGGCCGCTGCAAAATCCGCAGCATGTTCGCTCAACGGTGCGCCGGTGGATGCCCCGACAAGACGGCCCTCGGCAAAAGCACCGACAATCAGCGCCTGATCGCTCTTTGCATAGGGTGCCAGATAGCGGCGCTCATACGCCAGATCGCCCTCATAGAGGTATGGCCAATCGCGGAAAACCGCGATCCGCAACCGCGCCACGTCATCCAGGGCTTCGGTCAGAGCGTCACCGGTCAGAACACGGAACGCCAGCGCCACGATCAGGAAACCTGCTTGATCCAGTCATTCAGATTGTAGCGGGTCGTGACCCGCGTGATCAGCCCGTCGGAGACATCAAAGAACGATCCAGCAGGCAGCGTGTAGCGCTGACCGTGCGCCTCGGGTAACCCTGTATCGGTCTTGAGATACCGACCGTTGACCACATATTCTGCAGCCGCACGCCCGTGATCGGGCGCGTCGAAAATCACCATATTCACCAGTGTCTCGTCATAACAGCGGCTCATATGCGCGCAGAAGTCGGCAAATGCTTTCTTGCCGACGCGCACGTCCCCTTCATTCACATGGTGCGCCACATCCTCTGACAGGCAGGCCAGCATGGCCGGGATGTCCTTGGCGTTGAAAGCGTCGAAGTAGGTCTTGATGACATTAGACATGGCGAGGCCTCAGATGATTTCCGTTGGGGGGCCGAACCGATTGATCAGGCGCTCCATGATCTGATCACGCGCCTGCCGGTAGCTGGCAAGTTTCGCCTCGCGTCCTTCCCCCAGACCTGTGGGATCGAGGATCGGCCAGTACTCGACCTTCAAATGATAAAATCGCGTCAAGTCCAGTGCCCGACGTTGGGAGGCGGGGCTAAGGGCAATGACAAGATCAAAGGAGCCTAGATCATCGCCCCAGTTCTCCATCTCGTCGAAACTGCGGCTGCGGTGGCGGGACAGTTCGACATCCAATTCCTGGCAGACCGCGATGGAAAACCCATCGATTTCCATATCATTGGTCACCCCGGCGGACTGCACGTAGGTGCCCGTGCCATAGAGCTTTTTCATGATCCCTTCGGCCATGGGAGAGCGCACAGCGTTGTGGTCGCAACAAAACAGAACCGACCCTGGCAGCTCGTCGTCCATTCAGCCTCCGAAATGCAGCACGCAGATCAGCGTAAAGAGACGGCGGGCGGTGTCGCTGTCCACCTCGACCTTGCCCTCCAGACGTTCCTGCAGCACCCGACTGCCTTCATTGTGGATGCCACGCCGGGCCATGTCGATGGTTTCAATCTGGCTCGGCGGCAGTTTCTTCACCGCCTCGAAATAGCTTTCACAAATCTGGAAGTAGTCTTTGACGACCTGCCGAAAGGGTCCCAGCGACAGATGAAACTCCGCCGCCTTTTCGGCCCCTTCGGTGTTCACATCAAAGACCAGCCGCTTTTCACGTATGGCGAGCCCCACGTGATACGGCCCGTCGGGTACCGCGCGCCCGTCGCGCTGCGGCAGCACAAAGCTGTTGTCTTCCAACAGATCGAACATCGCCACGCGACGCTCCTGTTCGATCTCGGGGGTGGCCGGGGGCAACCCGGCATCATCAAGGACGATGTGTGAAATGCGGGACATGATACGGATTCTTTACACGAACAAACAACTGGAGATGCTTAGCGCAGGTTCGCTGCCAAGGGCAACACGCAAGAGGGCGTGGTCAGTCGTTCAGTTTCTGCAAACGTGCCGTCACCGATAACCCGTGCGCTTCGAGGCTCTCCGTCTGCGCAAGCGTTTCCGCTGCGGGACCAATGCTGCGCAGGGCGCCCGGCGTCATCCGGGCAAGCGTCGTGCGCTTCATGAAATCCAGTACCGAGAGACCGGAGGAAAACCGGGCGGATCGGGCGGTCGGCAGCACATGGTTCGGCCCACCCACGTAGTCGCCGATTGCCTCCGGTGTCCATTGACCAAGAAAAATCGCCCCGGCATGGGTGATCCGGGCGCTCAATGCCTCCGGGTCCGCCACGCAAAGCTCCAGATGCTCGGGCGCGATGCGATCGCTGAGGGATGCCGCCGTTTCCAGATCGGGCACCGTTATCACCGCCCCGAAATCGCGCCAGCTGGCACCTGCAATGGCACGCCGTTCCAGCGTTTCCAGCCGTGCATCCACGGCGGCCACCACGGCCTGACCAAAAGACGCATCGGTGGTGATCAGGATCGACTGCGCGCTTTCGTCATGTTCCGTCTGGCTGAGCAGATCGAGCGCGATCCAGTCGGGATCATTGTCACTATCCGCAATCACCAGAATTTCCGAAGGCCCGGCGATCATATCAATGCCGACCTTCCCAAAAACGCGGCGCTTGGCAGCGGCAACAAAGGCATTGCCCGGCCCGGTGATTTTATCCACGGGCGCAATGGTTTCTGTCCCATAAGCCAGGGCCGCCACGGCCTGCGCCCCGCCGATGCGGTAAATCTCATCGACACCGGCAAGCTCTGCTGCGGCCAGCACCAGCGGGTTCAAAACGCCATCAGGCGCCGGAACCACCATCGCCAGACGCGGCACGCCCGCGACCTTTGCTGGAATCGCATTCATCAAGACCGACGAAGGATAGGATGCCAGCCCCCCCGGCACATAAAGCCCGGCCGCGGCAACCGGGGTCCAACGCCATCCGAGGGTTGCCCCGGTTTCATCTGTCCATTCCGCGTTCTCGGGCCGCTGGCGCTCGTGATAGGCGCGGATCCGGTCGGCTGCCAGCGTCAGCGCCACGCGCTGATCTTCGGGAACGCCAGCGGCGGCCTGTGTCACCTCGTCCTCGGAGATGCGCAGCGTCTCGGCGGTGAGCGCCAACCGATCAAATTTCTCGGTCAGCGCGATCACCGCGGCATCCCCCTCGGCGCGGACCCGCGCGATGATCTCTGCCACCGTGTCGTCCACATCCGGGCTGTCTTCCCGCTTTGCGGTAAGCAGCTTTTGAAAAGCGGCTTCGAAATCGACGTCTGTGGCGTTCAGGAACACGGGCATTGAAAGGACCTTAAAGGAACGGACCGAAAGCTGCGCAACCTTCGGTCGAAATTTATCTGGGGTCGAAGGACATCAGGCCGGATGGTCGGGCGTCTTCTTTGACGGAGCCATATAGGGTTTCGTCACATCTTTCAAAGTGACCTCCAGCGCCTCTACGCTGAGACGAATGGCTCCATCGCCCGCGAGCGTGAGTTCGACATGGCCCGCCGGTGCGTCGGTTTCGGAGAACGTAACGGACAGCAGCGACAAAACAGTTTCGGTATCCTTGCGGTCGATACCGTTGCTGGCCACACCTATGACCGTCTCGAACACCAACAAGGACTGCACCCGTTCCGGTGCCGTCCCTCTGGCGGGCCCGTCTTCCCAGCGGAAGCGGTTCAAAAGCACCGCAAACCGGTTGGCCTGCCGGTCCCAGCGCATTTCCTGCGCCGGAAAAATCGCATCCTGGGTCAGCGCGGAAATGACCGAGAGGTCATCCGCATCCATCGCGCCCAGATTGAGCGGTGCTTCACGGCCATCTTCAAAACGCGCGTCGGTCATGTCTCGGAAATCCGCTCGATATTGGCGCCCACACCGGAAAGCTTGGCGACCACATGCTCGTACCCCCGATCCAGGTGATACACCCGGCCAACCCGGGTTTCCCCTTCGGCGGCCAGCCCTGCCAGGATGAGCGAGACCGAGGCGCGCAGATCGGTCGCCATCACCGGCGCGCCCTTGAGCTTTTCCACACCCGTCACGGTTGCCGTGCCGCCGTGCACCTCGATATCCGCGCCCATCCGCATCAGCTCAGGCGCATGCATGAACCTGTTTTCGAATATCTTTTCTTCCAGAACCGATGTGCCCCAGGCCGTGCACAACAGCGCCATCATCTGGGCCTGCAGATCCGTGGGGAACCCGGGGAACGGTTCCGTCGTCACATCAACCGCGTTGATGTCATTCCCGCGCCGTTTGACGGATAACCCATCCTGCGTCTCGGTCACATCAATGCCAGCCGCGTCCAGTTTCTCGCAAAACGCCTCGACAAGGCCAAGCCGCCCGCCCAGAAGCTCGACCTCGCCCCCGCAGATCGCCGGGGCCAGCATGTAGGTGCCCAACTCGATCCGGTCGGTGACCACCGTATGCGTCGCGCCACCGAGCCGGTCGACCCCTTCAATGGTGATGATCGAAGTGCCTTCCCCCGCGATCCGTGCGCCCATCGCGCGCAGACATTGCGCAAGGTCGACGATTTCCGGCTCCCGCGCCGCATTGTTGATCACGGTTGTGCCTTTGGCCAGCGTCGCGGCCATCAGCGCGTTCTCGGTGGCGCCGACGGAGGCGAACTCGAAATCAACTTTACCACCCGTGAGGCCCTTGGACGCCTTGGCATGGACATAACCATCCTTGAGCTCCAGCTCCGCGCCCATTGCTTCCAGCGCCTTGAGGTGCAGATCGACAGGTCGCGCCCCAATGGCACAGCCACCGGGCAGGGACACAACCGCATGCCCCATGCGCGCCAGCATCGGCCCCAAAACGAGGATCGAGGCGCGCATCTTGCGCACGATGTCATAATGCGCGGTGTGGTTGTTGATGTCGTGGCTGGAAAGAGCAATGACCTGCCCGCCCTGCAGGGAAGTCACCTCCGCCCCCAGAGACTGCAAAAGCTGGGTCATCGTCTTGATATCGCTGAGACGCGGCGCATTGATGAGCGTCAGCGGCTCTTCGGTCAGCAAGGTCGCGGGCATCAGGGTGAGGCAAGCGTTCTTCGCCCCCGCAATGGGGATTTGCCCGCTCAGCGGGCCGCCGCCTCTAACAAGAATGGAGTCCATGCGCCTATGCGTCCTTTTCTGGTCCGGCCGGAGCCGAAGTGCCTGTGTTTGCCCCTTGGTCCTGAGCCCGCGCGCGGGCCTGGGCCTTGCGTCGGGCAAGGTTTGCCTTCAGCGCGGCTTTGAGCCGATCTGCGCGCGCATCATTCGCTTTGGCGGAATCTTTGGGGTCTGCTTTCTGTGCCATGGCGCTTGTCTATCGCAGGTGGCACAAAGCGTCCAGATTGGGCTTGCGCCGCTGCGGGTTTGGGTCTAATCACCCCATCGATCGGCGCTGCTGTAGCTCAGAGGTAGAGCACTCCCTTGGTAAGGGAGAGGTCGAGAGTTCGATTCTCTCCAGCAGCACCATCTCTCTTTTTTACTCCGAAAATCTCTCTAAGCACCTGAAAGAGAATGATAATTCGGGATCTCCATATATACCATTTGGACAGTATCGAAGTGGCTCAGCAAACACCAACCGAAGCACGGTTTAACGCATAGTGTAGTCACCATTTTGTATATTTTCCAGGGGCTTAACGGAAGCCGCAAGGCGAGTTCCATACAATCCTCAAACCGACCCTTTTCAGGGACGGAATTTTCCATCTTCTCCTTTGGCAAAATTTTGTCTCGTTCGAGTTTCTCGATCTTGTCTTCATAGGCGCTCACGACTGAAACGTTGTTCGCCTCAACTATGCGATCCAAAAGGCTTTCGATCTGACGGTTCAGACTATCAAGCTGGTTCTTGAGCGCGGTCTTTTCGCTTTGCACGATGGCAAATCTCTTATCTCAAGCATCACGCATCATTGCCTTAGCAAGTTCAAAGAAATTCTCGGCAAGCGCGCGCCTTCATGATCTCTGACCCAGCCCCCTGAATTCAGGCCACTGAGGTGCTAGTGATCCGTCCAAGCAAAGGATGGACTATGAAACGCAGATTTAGTGACGAACAGATCATTGGGATGATCAAAGAATACGAGGCGGGCGTGAAAGCGCAGGAGCTGTGCCGGAAGTACGGGATCAGTGATGCCACATTCTACAAATACAAAGCCAAGTTCGGTGGGATGAACGTGTCTGACGCGAGGAAGCTACGAGCGCTTGAGGACGAGAACAATCGCCTGAAGCGGATGTTGGCGGATGCAATGCTGGACAATGCCGCACTCAAGGATCTCGTGACAAAAAATTATTGACGCCTGACGTGAAACGCAGGGCTGTGTCGGACGTGATGGATCGGCATGGCCTGTCGCAACGTCGGGCGTGTGAGTTGGCACCAGCCGTCTACGCCAATCTCAACCGTGCCACCCGGCCTGCTTCGCTTGAGCTCCGCAAGGGCTCCGCTCAGCAGGCCTTGACCGAAACCCTAGCAACAGAAAAGAAACAGGAACGGATTCCACACTTGAACGGCCCGGATCAGGGGGCTGGGTCAAGCTCTTTGATTACCTAAGCCCTTGCCAAGGCATTTCTGGTTCTCTTTCGTTAGGTAACCTTGTCACAAAAGTGACACCAGCAAGCTCACTGTTGCGGATCGAGAAAGCACCATCACATGCTAGCTGTGTCTCAATATCTATGGAATCTACATACCCGTTAAAGACTATTTCAACCGTCTTACCCGCCGGAACTTCTGTCGAACTGGCGGTTGCTGGAAAGACAAAACTACCATCTGGTAGTCGTAGAGATGCGAGGTTGTGTTCCCGGTCTAAGTCTGGCGCGTCCCTCCAACCTTTCGAAATGATTTCAGCATCTTTCGTCAACACGCATGAAATCCTTCTAGGCATGCTTATCGTTATGTCTCCATAGTTGGAAACTTGTGCGCGAACGGTAACCCTTGTCTGAAAAAAGCGGCCGTCATCTCTCTGTGAAAACTCCAAGACCCCACTTGTTGATACTTCGATAGATGGAAACAGTTCAATTTTCGCAGCCACCAAACTTTGCGTCGCTAATGCGAAGACACTGAACAGAGCGACAAGAACCGTAAGCGACGAGTCGGAAATCGAGATAACTTTCCGCCAATTCTGCCAAGTGTCACATTCGGTGCACCGGATCTGAGCTTCTCGCAAATGTGCTTGACATGCCCAGCAAAGCTTTTCCGTCATTCCAAGCACCCCCAGAAACCTTGCCGCGATAGTTGATGCCATCGTTCATAGAATGTCATTTCTTTTTTCCGATCCGACAAGAGCCGCCATTCGTACGTCGCGCAGCATCGGTGACTATGGGCTCGGAGCCGCCGTCGGTGTAGGCGCAGCATCTTGGTGCCTGTTTCATCTGGCCTCGCTGAGGACGGCCCATAAGAGACATTGAACGCGCTCTTCCGTCGCTGCGATGCGGCCCGTCAGACCGACCGTTCGCTGCGAGAGCAAAAAACAGGCTTCAAGCCAACTCACAGTTGCGGACAAACCTGCAGTTCGGGATTTTCAGATGTATGTCTGCTTGCGGCAAAAACGAGCTTTCCCAGCTGTAAGTTTACGGTCGCATTCGAGAGCGACGTGGAAACAGTTCTTGTTATCAGTTTAACCACGCAGATCCACGAGCGCGAAGATAAATGAGCCAGTGTTAAAATAAGGTCTGCAATGATCGTACGTCGTTGTGCAGCAACTCCAGTCGTGCAGAAGGATCACGTATTCCTGCCCCTCCCCGATCACCTCATATCCAAGTGTCATGTCTTACTCCTTTTGCTGAACAGACCCTGGAGGCGCAGCAGTGTCTTTGTACGAAGCCAGAGCGAAACCGGTCCATACGGAACAGGTTTTTGGATCCCTTTGATCCGGTGCCCCGGCTCAAATCTATTTCGTGAAATGCGAGGCACTGCAGTTCCGAGTCCTTGGACGTTACGCCGCCTCGGTGACATCCAAAGCAAACTCAGGGTAATTGGTGTATCCGGTTGCCCCGCCCGCGTAGAATGTGGACTTGTCGACCTTGTTCAGCGGCAATCCTTCTTTGAGACGGTGCACTAGGGTCAGGACTCATAACCAATAGATGACGGTTGCTGCGAGAGCGATGGCGGACAGGAAGACCTTCGGGCACCTGTCGTATCGTGTCGCAATGCGTCGCCAATCCTTTAGCCTGCCGAACATGATCTCGATCCGGTTCCGGCGTTTGTAGCGGCGCTTGTCGTATTTCACCGCCTTCTTGCGCTGCTTTCGACCCGGGATACAGGCGCGTATCCCATTGTCTTTCAATGCTTCTCTGAACCAGTCGGCATCATAGCCGCGGTCCCCGAGCAACCAATCGACATCCGGCAAGCTGCTGAGCAGTGCTCGAGCACCGATGTAGTCGCTGACTTGTCCGGCGGTCACGAAGAGGTTGAGCGGTCGGCCCTGGCTATCGCAGATAGCGTGCAATTTAGTGTTCATGCCACCCTTCGTCCGACCAATCAAGCGTCCACGCCCCCCTTTTTCACGCTTAAACTGGTCGCCGTTCGGTGGGCCTTGAGGTAGGTGGCGTCGATCATCACGGTCTTCGTCTCACCGTGCTCGGCAGCCAGACCGGCCATCATTTGAGCGAAGATGCCCTTTTCGCTCCATCGTTTCCAGCGGTTGTAGAGCGTCTTGTGCGGACCGTAGGCGGTGGGGGCATCCCGCCACCGCAAGCCATTGCGATTGATGAAGATAATCCCACTCAGCACACGTCGGTCATTGTCTTAGCCCCGTAGAACTGTGCCACTATTTTGGTGTCACAGGAGGGATGATGGATGGCGCGGAAGCGGTATTCGGATGAAGATGCGTTGAAGCTTTTGCGTGAGATTGACGTGCATTTGCACGATGGGTTGGATGTTGTGAGTGCGTGTCGGAAAAGCCCTGCCATTGATGCTGTCATGGCAGCGACAAAGAGAATTGATGCCGAAAATCTCGAAAGGTACCGGATTGAGCTCTCAAAATGGCAAGAAGCGGACGAAAACCGCCCGCCATTGCCACCATCGTGCCACCTATACCTTTCCGATGTCTGACGAATGGAAGGCGTGGAACAAGATTTCGGGCAACCCGTTGGGCAAAGATGAAATGGGCGAGTTCATCGAGGAGAACGCAAAAGACATCATGGACCCATCGCCAGCCATCCTTGGAATGAAGGAGGGGACCAAGAACCAACCTTGGGAAAATCGCCTGATCCAGACCGCAGCACAGATCGATGGACGCTACGGCCAACTTGCCCAACTGCTGGCCATGTCAAAACAATTTCAGGTCTTCGAAAGCAGCGATCTTGAAGTGAAGACAAACCGCGATACCGGCGAAGCCACGGTTCATTTCATGAACGAACACAAGGATGCGCAGGGCAAGCCTATCAACATCCCGAACCTGATCATCATTGCTATCCCGGTGTTCAAGGGCGGCGCGCTGTATCGCATGCCTGTCCGGTTCAGGTACCGCAAAAACGGCAGCAAGATCGCGTTCATCCTGAAAATCTACAACCCGGAAAAAGCCATGCAAGCGGCCTTTGACGAAGCTGTCACAACGGCGACAGAAGGCACGTCACTGCCAATGTTCAAGGGCTCACCCGAAGTTTGATTTCTAATCTGCCCCTTCGCGAGAGGGGGCAGCGATAGGAACCTGAAACCGGAGATGTCTTGAATGAACTGGTACGGCGAACAGCGGCAGAACTGGATCAAGGAAATGCTGCGCATCTACGGCTTCATCAACCGCGCGCACATCGTGGAGAAATTCGGTTGCTCTGCCCAACTGGCAGGCCACGACCTGACCGCCTTCCAGGCTGCAAATGCCGATTGGGTGCAATATAATCCGCGCCGCAGGGCCTACGTGAACCTAAACCACACTTGGTGGAAATCAGCGAAGGACCCGCAACAATGACACAGAAAGACAAAAAGAGCGTCAGGGAAATCGCACGCGCAGCAGGCCTACCACCCGCTCCCGTGCTCCGCTCTAAGACCGGACAAAATGTCAGCCTGCAAACCGCAGCAAAGATGCGCCCCTTCGTTGATAACTGCCCGCGCTGCGGGATGTCAGCAGAGGCAGATCCGAAAGCACTCATTCATTCCGCCGTAAAGGCAAATGGAGAACGCCTGCTTTCAATCGCTGAGAACTTCAAGCCCAAGGACCATTTCGAAATCCGCGATGCCGGTAGTGATTATTGCCTAGGAGTTCGACACATTTGCGATGCTCTGCGAGAGGCCATAGAAGCGGAAGGGGGTAACGTGTGACCCGTAGAGTTATCCAATGCCCCTGACCAAGGACTTTCCACCTCGCCTGCTTCCAGCACCGCAGGCCGCGCACTATCTGGGCGTGTCGGAATCAAAGCTTAGAGCACTCGCCATTCCGCGGCGGGAACTGGACAGCAAACGGGTCTATGACCGCAACGACCTTGACGCTTTCGCGGATGACCTGCCCTATGAGACGCCAGAGACAAATGAGGAATCAGAGTGCGACGCCGCAAACAAGGCATGGGGACTGGTAAGTTGAAGGGCCTGCGGCGCTTCACCCAGGACGGCGTGCGCTACGTCTACCACCGCGCGACCGGCATCCGCATGCCAGACCTGCCCGAAAACGACAACCGGTTTCTGAAAGCCTACCTCGAAGCCGAACAACAAATCGAGACCGCGCCAGCGCCGAGGAAGCGCAGCGCCGCACCCAAGGCCGGAACACTGTCTTACGGCTGGCGTAAGTTCATTTTGTCTGATGACTTCAAAGATTTGAGCGAAGGATATCGCGTCCGGCTGCAGGCTCACGCGGATGAAATACTTGCGACAGGTGGCAGGGTACCAATGCGCGGAATTCGTTCAGAGCATATCGAAAAAGATCTGGCCGATATGCCACCCGGAACCACCCGGAACAGTAAGCGGATGCGCATGAAAACATGGCGCGCACTATTCGCCTACCTCAAGAACGAAAAAATGATCGAAAAGAACTACGCACTGCTGGCGGAATTGCCGAGGGCAGGAAAAAGCGACAAGCACAAACTCTGGACCAAGGAACACGTTGCGCGTTTTAGACAACACTGGCCCCTGCACACCACGCAGCGCGTTACACTAGAATTGCTTTTGTTTTTCGGTTGTAGATTGAGCGACGCAGTTCGGCTTGGGCCTGGAATGGTGGATCGAGACGGATGGCTGCGCTTCACCCAGAAAAAAACAAAGGGCGAGGTCGAAATTCCATTTGATCGGCCATTGCCGAGTTTCGCTGACCGTGAAGCACATGACCTATTTCGGCGGGCGTTGGCCCTTCGCCAAGGCAAACACATGACTTGGATTGTCACAGCATATGGGGCCGCTAGATCAGAGAAGGCGGCAAGCAGTTGGTTCTCCGAGGCCTGCAGAGCCGCTGGCCTAAAAGGGATTGACCGTCGCACAGCTCACGGATTGCGGGTCACCTGCCTCAGCAGGATGGCCGAACGCGATGCAACGCCACATCAGATCGGCGCATGGGGCGGCCATGAATCCTTGAAGGAAATCGAGGCATACACCAAGTCGGCAAACAAGCGACGGATACTATCCGCGAACGAACCGAATACGCAAATTGTTCAGGTCGTAAAATCCTGAACAAAATGAGGTCTTAAACCAATGTTTTTATTGAACAATTTTTTGAAGTGGCGGACCGAGGAGGATTCGAACCCCCGACCCCTTGATTCGTAGTCAAGTACTCTATCCAGCTGAGCTATCGGTCCACTGTCGCGCGGTTTAGTGCTGTGGGCAGGTTTATGCAAGCCAAATCGGCGGAAAATTTCGTTCACGTCAGGTTATGGCTCTGGACGTTGCCGGTCTTTACAAATGTACACCATTCCGGCCGCTTTAAACGACGACTTCCGACCGCGCCGCAACCTTGCCATTTGACGTCATCGTCCCATCGCCTTTCGGCAGGCAAATCGTGAAACAGGTGCCATCCTGTCCGGTTCTGGCAAGCTCCAGTGTCCCGCCGTGCCCGCGGATCAATTCCGCAGAAATCGCAAGGCCAAGACCCGAGCCACCTTTACGGGCGCCCCCCTGAAACGGCGTAAAGAGGTGCTCTTGCGCCTTTGCGGGCAATCCCGGCCCCGTGTCGGTGACATCAACCCACCAGGCCTCGTCATCTTCGCGCGCATCCACGCTGATCTCTCCAGCCGTGCCTGTTGACACCAAGGCCTGACGGGCGTTGCGGATGAGATTAGCCAGAACACGGTACAGCTGTTCCGGATCGGCGCGCACCATCATTCCGAAAGGCACGGCACAGGCGAAACTGACATCAGCGTCGCCCACGGCGAGCCGTTCACTGTCGATCACCTCTTCGACCAGATCCGCCAGAGGCAGCATGGTCAATGTGGGGCTTGGTTCTTCGGCTTTGCCGAAGGCCAGCGTGCTTTCGCAGAGATGCACGGCCCGTGTGATACTGCTGACCAGCTTCGGAGCCATGCGTTTGACCGTCGGGTCTTCACTCATTTCGATCCGGTCGGTGAAAAGCTGTGCGGAGGTAAGGATATTACGCAGATCGTGACTGATCTTGCTGACAGCACTGCCCAGTTGCGCCAGCCGGTCTTTCTGCCGCAGGGCCTGGGTCAAATCGGTTTCCAGCTTTTGCAACGCTTCTTCTGCCTCGCGCAGTTCGGTCACGCTCGCCGAGGGCGTAATGATCCGGCGTGCATCCTCCGGGGCTTCCGCATAGTTCTGCATGTGCCCGACCACACCCTTGATGGGCTTGAGCAGCAAGGCACGCATGGCAATAAACAGCAAGAATGCCGTGAAGATCGAAATCACTGCAGAGAGGATCAGAATACGAATACCGTAGTCGATCATCGCATCCCGCAGGGGGGTGGTTTCCATCGTGATCTCGATCAGCAGCCCGGCGTCGCGAACCGGCGCGCCGATCACCCGGATGACCTCGTTCTCGGGGGAAACAAAGCGGGTCAATGCATCGCGGATCAGAACGGCGGCCCCATCCTCTCGCATGTCAAAGGTCTGTGAGATCGGTTGCGGCAATTGCGAGGCGAGCATGAGTTGCCGCACCTGATCACGGCGCAGCACCACGTTGAAGACGCCCGCGTTCTCCAGCAGCTCAGCCTCCAGTTCGCGGTCAATCATATCATCGGCCAACAGAGCCAATGATGCAATCTGCGCCCGTTCCAGCCGGTTCATCAGGTAGTCTTCGCGGAACCGCGCAATCGACGGCACGAAGATCAGGACCTCGGCCAACATCACGAAGATGGTGGTCAAGATAACCAGACGTCCTGAGAGCGAATTGAACATGGGCGTCAGCGTTTCACGGCACGAGGCGTTGAACAAGCCCTACAATCCGTTTGACCATGGGGCTGTCAAAGAGCCGCGGGCTAAAATAGGCCCCTGCGGCGCGCTTGTTGATCTCTCCGATTGTGGGATAAGGCGCGACCATCGCGGCGATCTGGCTCATCTTCATGCCATTGGCCAGGGCAAGGGCCCAGAGGTTGATCAGCTCGCCCGCCTGATATCCGACGATGGATGCCCCCACCGGGCGCCCCTTGGCCACCATCACCTTGATGAACCCCTTGGTCTTGCGCTCGGCAATCGCCCGATCGTTGTGATCGTAGTGAAAGCGCACGACCTCCAAATTGCTGCCGTGCGCCTTCTTGGCTTCAGCCTCGGTCATGCCGACCTGCGCCAGTTCGGGATCGGTATAGGTGGCCCAGGGGATATGCGCCGTCTTGGCCTTGGAGGGCAAGGCAAACAGCATCGAACGGATGATGACCCCTGCGTGATACCCCGCGACATGGGTGAACTGCAGACCGCCTGCCGCGTCCCCGATGGCATAGACCTTGCGGTTGGCTGTGCGCAGGCTGGCATCCACCTTCACGCCGGTTTTTGTGGTCTTTATACCCGCCGCGTCGAGATTCAGCTTTTCGGTATTGGTCTTGCGCCCCACCGCCATCAGCAGATGGGTTCCCTTGATCTGGCGACCGTCGTTCGTCACCACCTCGATGGCGCCGGGTTTGCCCCTGATTTCGGCGGCTTTCGCGTCTTCTTCGATCACGACACCTTCGTCGCGCAGGCTGTTCAGCACCACCGCTGCCAGTTCAGGGTCGTCTTTTCCAAGCGCCTTGGCGCCTTCGATCACAGTGACCTTGCTGCCCAGGCGCACGTGAGCCTGCGCCATTTCCATCCCGATCGGACCACCGCCGATGATCAGCAGGTGTTCGGGCGGCTCGCGCAGGTCAAACAGCGTCTCGTTGGTCTCATATGGCACATTTTCCAAGCCGGAGATCGGCGGCACCAGCGGCGAGGACCCGGTCGCAATCACGATACGCCGCGCCGTGATCACCGTGTCGCCCGCCTGCACTTCGTTGGAGGAGATAAAATGCCCGAATTCCCGTATGACCTTGACACCCAGCCCCTCGAAACGCTCCTGGCTGTCCACGGGTTCGATCTGTGCAATCACGTCGGCCACGTGATCCTTGGCCGCTGCATAGTCTGCCGTACCGCGCGCGTTCGCGACCCCATATTGTTCGGCGTGGCGCTGCGCATAGGCGGCCTTGCCGCTGGCAATCAGCGCTTTGGACGGCACACAGCCATAGTTGAGGCAATCGCCCCCCATCTTGTGACCTTCCAGCAGGACCACGTCAGCGCCCATCTGCACGGCACCGGCAGCAACCGAAAGCCCACCGGAGCCTGCGCCAATGATCAGGATATCTGTCTTGATACGGTTCATATGTCAGAGATCTTTCTTGCCGGTCACGGCCTTGATCACAACGGGCAGCAGCGACAACAGGCACAGCCCCAGAATGGGCAGCAGGATGTGCGGCTCGAAGATGACGCCGAGGTTGGGGCTTTCCCCGCGCTCGAAGACCGCGCCCAACCCGGCACCAACCGAAGAGTAGACCAGCGACCCCGGAATGATCCCGAGGAACGTAGAGATCACGTAGCGGTGCAGCGGCACAGCCAGCAGCGCCGGCACCAGATTGGCGACAAAGAAGGGCACCACAGGCACCAGACGCAGCAGGAACAGCATCGACCATTGATTTTCGTCGAGACCTTCCTTGATCTTGCGCACCTTGCCTTCTGACGCATCAATGTGGGCCTTGAGCTTTTCACCCAATCCGTAGCGCGCGGCGAGGAAGATTATCGTTGCCCCCAGCGTTGCGGCCGTCACGCTCAGCGCGGAACCACCGAAGGTGCCAAAGAGAAACCCGCCGGTGAGCGTCGCGGCCGATGCCCCTGGAAGCGAAAACGCCACGATCAAGATATAGGCGGCGAGAAAGCTCAGGGTCGTCAGCAGAAAGTGACTGTCGCGAAAGGCAATCAGCGCCTCGCGGTTGTCGCGCAAGGCATCAAAACTGATATAATCTCTCAGTGTGAAAGCCCCGACTACGGCAACGCCAAGGATCACGATCAGGGGCAGGTTGCGCATCAGCCCCGATTTGGAGCCGGATTTGGGATCGTCCGTCATATCTGACATTACACTGTCCTCTCAGAGCGCCTGTTTCAATTCAATTGCTAGATGACGGCTTATGGCGCGCAGCGATAGGGCCATCACGGGCGCTTGATCAGCTGTGACGGCCTGGCCGCTCTAACCCCGTGAAACGGCTCTATTTGAAACAAGTTGATACCCCCTTACCCCGCGGGATCCGAAATTATTGCAATCTGCGGCAATATTCCCGCCTTCGGGGTTTGACTTGGGGCCCAGAGCGCTTTAGAGCACGGGCTTCGAGTGACACCGGAGGGCCGCGCGATTCCGCGTCACCCGGCAGCAGACATGGAGACGGAGCGATGAAACGCACCTATCAACCTTCCAACCTCGTGCGCAAGCGGCGCCACGGTTTCCGCGCGCGTATGGCCACCAAAGCCGGTCGCAAGATCATCAATGCGCGCCGCGCCCAGGGCCGGAAATCGCTGAGCGCCTGATCGCGCCACGGACAAGGTCGGGAACATGACACCGCCGCAAGCTTCTCCGCCGGGCACATCTGCCTCCGGAGAGACGCTTCCGGCGGTTTCTTTACGTCTGGAGACGCTTAAGAAACGCGCGGACTTCCAACGGGCCGCGCGGGCCAGGCGGGTTGCGATGCCGGGCTTTATCCTGCAGATGCGCAAACGTCCTGACGGGGACGCGCAAGGCGTACGGGTCGGGTACACCTGCTCCAAGAAGGTTGGCAACGCCGTGGCACGAAACCGCGCCAAACGTCGGCTGCGCGAAGCGGCGCGGCTTGTGCTGGCACGTCAGGGCCGCGACGGCATGGACTATGTGTTGATCGGGCGACGCGATCACACCGCCACCCTGCCCTTCGAGCAATTGCAGGCGGATCTCGAAACCGCGCTGCGCAAGTTGCATGGTCAGGTCACATGACACCCTTGGCGCGGCTCATGGCGCTTCCCATACGCGCCTATCGTCTGCTTTTCAGCCCCTGGGTCGGGCACAACTGCCGCTACCAACCAACGTGCAGCGCCTACGCTTTGGAATGTCTTGAACGGCACGGTGCGTGGCAAGGCGGTTGGCTCACGTTGCGACGTCTTGCCCGGTGTCATCCGTGGGGCGCCAGCGGATATGACCCGGTACCGCCCCCGAAACAGGAAGATACCCAGTAACCTGTGGATCAGGGCTGCTTTTCAAAGGTGATGATGACCTCGCCAATATCAACACCATAGCGTTTCATATAGGCGCGGTTGAGGATGCGCGTATCGCTCAGCAACCACATCCAGTCATCGAAACGCACTCGCAGCGTGCCATCCGGGACCGGCAGGTCGATGGTGTATTGCCAGTTGAAGGTATCGCCCCGCTCTTCGCCCGTCGCTTCGCCAATCACCCCCGGAGCGGTGCCGCGCCATGTCTCCGGTCCGGTCGTCTGCAAGCTCCAGACCCGCTGTTCCGTGCTACCGTCTTCGTACAAGAAATCCTCAACCAGTTTCAGCGTCTCACCGTCCCAGGTGCCCTCTATTTCGACGTCGAAACGGCGGCGAACGGTGCCAAAGACATCCTGAAATTGGCCGTATGCAACGACACGCCCGTCAAAAAACTCTTCAAGGTTCAACTGCCGAGCGGACAGCGCATCATCCTCCAGAGCAGGCTTGCCGACACAGGCAGACAGCAGGGCCGTACAAGCAATGGCGATCAGAAATCGAAGCATGAGAACCTCCTTAACTGCAAGGAAGTACGTTCAGCAGGCGCTTTTGGTTCAACCCGAGTATGGACATGACGGCATGGCCATCTCACGACCGGGGTGGGGAGACAGCGGCTGCGCAGTGTCCCCAAGGCCCGCGGCTGACGGGCAGCGCCCATCGCCTTCAAACTGCATGGGGATCAGCTGTCCGCAACCTCGTCATCGACTTTGCGCTTTGACAGATCCAGCACTGGCGCGCTTTCGGACGCAGCCCGACTGTTCAGGGCAAGCCCCGCAAAGTCCCACAGCTTGGGGTCAAGCAGATGCGACGGACGCGCGTTCATCAGCGCCCGGAACATCACCTGCCTGCGTCCGGGGCTGTTCTTCTCCCAGCCGTCGAGGATCTGCTTGACCTGCTGGCGCTTCAGCCCGTCCTGGCTGCCGCACAGATCGCAGGGAATGATCGGATAATCCATGGCCCGCGCGAACCGCTCGCAATCCTGCTCCGCGACATGCGCCAGCGGGCGGAGGACAAAAAGATCGCCCTCTTCATTCACCAGCTTCGGCGGCATCGTCGCGAGCCGTCCCCCATGAAAGAGGTTCATTAGGAAGGTCTCCAGCATATCGTCCCGGTGATGACCAAGCACAACGGCGGTGCAGCCCTCCTCCCGCGCGATGCGGTACAGGTTGCCCCGCCGGAGCCGGGAACACAGCGCGCAATACGTCCTTCCCTGCGGCACCTTGTCCATCACAATGGAGTAGGTGTCCTGATACTCGATCCGGTGCGGCACGCCCGTCCGCTCCAGAAACTCGGGCAGAACGGTCGCGGGGAAACCGGGTTGCCCCTGATCGAGGTTACAGGCCAGCAACTCGACCGGCAGAAGACCGCGCCATTTCAGCTCATAGAGCATCGCCAACAGCGTATAGCTGTCCTTGCCACCCGACAGGCAGACAAGCCAGCGCGGATTGCGCCCTTGCACCATGCCGTACTGGTCGACCGCTTCGCGAGTGTACCGCACGATCCGCTTGCGCAGCTTGCGGAATTCCGTCGTCTGCGGTGCGCCGTGAAAGAGGGGGTGTATATCATTGAGCTCATCGGACATGGCTGAGTGCATAGGGCAAAGCCTTGGCCACGAAAAGAGGCCAGGCGGTTTCAAAGACATCGCGTCTCGTTTTCTCTGTCAGCTGTTTGATCGTGCGACCAATGTATCAAAGCACTGGGCACCCCTCCCCGGCGCTCATTTCCGCAATCAAAGCGACATGTGGCACGGGTGGGCAAGCAGGTGCATGCAGGGCTGCTGGTGGGGCCAGCCCTGCGCCACGTTCGAAAAGCGCAAGCCTTTTCATGTCGTTAATTCCTGGCCGTTCAGGGTCGATATCAAGACCCGGAATTTGGGAAAATTTTAGGCAATCCCGGCCTATTCACGGCAGGTTTGTTAACGAGGAGGTCATTGGTACCAGCATATCTTGCTGCGCAAAGTGCTTTGTGCACGGCTCTGAAAGGTACGCAACATGGCAGGGGTCTTCGCCGATAAAGCTGCAAGGGTGCGCAACAAGATCGCCGGGGTTCTGACGCGGCCCCTTGCCCTGGCCTGTCTGCCGGCGGTTTCCTTGGGCATTTACTGGCTCGGCGGCGACACCGCCCTCATCGCCGTCGCTGTCCTGATGCCGCTGGTCTATGTTCTCATCGGCGGAAATGACGCCTCCAATCGCGGGGCGAACACCTCCAGTCGCTCCCCCTTACAGGACCGGAAAGCATTCGAGGCCACCGTGGCAAGTGTTTTCAAACAAACACGCGAGACCTCTCTTTTCTCGGCAATCTTTAAGGTCGAGATCGATGAAACGGACGGTATCGTTGATCGATATGGTCAAGCTGCCACGGACCTGATCGTCACGCGCACAGGGGAACGCATGGCGGCGGTGCTACGCGACGGCGACGCGATTGCACGCACCGGGGACTTCAAGTTCACCGCCTGTCTGAAACCGGTGAAACAGCTTGACCTTGAACTCTGCATCCAGTTGGCGGGGCGGCTGCAAACTGCGCTGGAAGAACCGATCTCGATAGATGGCACAACGGTCTACATCACCACATCCGTCGGGTTCTGCCAGCATACGCGGGTGATCAACAAGTCCCCCCGCGCCTGGATCGAAGCGGCCCGCACCGCTCTCCGGGAGGCACAAGCCCACGGCCCGAATGCGATACGCGCCTATTCCGACGAGATGAAGCATAGGACGGAAACGCGTGCGGAACTGCGTCATGAGGTCGCCAACGCGCTGGAAAGTGGGGACATCAAGCCCTGGTTTCAGCCCCAGATTTCGACCGATACAGGTCTCGTAACAGGTTTTGAAGCACTGGCGCGCTGGGAACACCCTCAACGTGGGATGATCTCGCCGGCCGATTTCCTGCCCGCGATCGAACAGGCCGACATGCTCGAACGGCTGGCGGAGGTCATGATGTACCACGCCTTTACAGCGATGAAAGCCTGGGATGAAGCAGGGGCGTCAGTGCCGCAAATCGGTGTGAATTTTGCCGGTCCGGAATTGCGGAACCCGCGACTGATCGACAAGGTGAAATGGGAGCTTGACCGCTTCGACCTGACCCCAGAACGGTTGGCTGTCGAAGTTCTGGAAACCGTCGTCTCGAACGCACCCGATGATATCATTGCGCGCAACATCAACGGGTTGGGCGAGCTGGGCTGCCGCATAGATCTTGATGACTTTGGCACGGGCCATGCCTCCATTGCCTCTATCCGTCGCTTCTCGGTCAGCAGGATTAAAATTGACCGGTCCTTCGTGATGAAGGCCGACCGGGACCCCGAACAGCAGCGTATGATCAGCGCCATCCTGACCATGGCGGAGCGTCTGGGCGTCGAAACACTGGCCGAAGGCGTCGAGACAGTCGGCGAACACGCGTTGCTTGCGCAGCTTGGGTGCAATCATGTGCAAGGGTTCGGGATTGGCAAACCGATGCCCTTTGACGAAACAGTTGCATGGGTGGCAAGCCACAACACAAAGCTGCAGGACGTTCCGCGCATCTTGGGAAATCGCGCCAACTGACCGCAAAATCGGACGCCGCCAGGGTGGCCCCTGGTATGCACGTCCCGGTCACGTCCACCTGAGTGAAAACAGCCCAAAAACCCCGAATCCGCTTGACCTTTGGGTCTGCACTCTGTTGAACCCACGCTGATACAAACAGATCAGGTGGCTGTCCCAGATGGACGATCAAAACAAGAACCTTATTCTTGCAACAGCACTCAGTTTCCTCGTGATCCTGGTCTGGTTTATCCTGTTCCCGCCCCCTGAACCGGACATTCCGCTCGAAAGCGTTCCGGCAGCAGAATCGACCGGGTCAGACAGCCCTGCCATCGCGACCGTCCCCTCTTCGACGGCTGACACGCAGGCGGCACCTGAAACGGAAACGCGTGAGGATGCCCTGGCTGACGCACCGCGTATTCCTGTCCTCACAGACCGGGTCAGCGGATCGGTGTCCCTGCTTGGCGGGCGGATCGACGATCTGTCGCTCAATGACTACCGCGTCACGCAGGAAGAAGGCGCTGAAATCGTCAAGATGCTCTCTCCTGTGGGCACAGTCGACGCTTATTATGCGCTTTATGGCTGGGCGCCGGGTGCCGGAATGGATCCCTCTTCGGTGCCGGGGCCCAATACACTCTGGACGCTGGCCAGCGGTGAAACCTTGACCGTCGACAACCCGATTACGTTGACATGGGACAACGGCGCCGGTCAGCTCTTCACGCGCACAATTGCCATTGATGCCGACTACCTGTTCACGGTCACGCAATCCGTCGCCAACACCGGCGCAGGGCCCGTCAGCATGGCCCCCTACGGCGTGCTCGCCCGGCATGGCGAACCCTCGGATCTGAAAAACTTCTTCATCCTGCACGAAGGCGTCGTGGCAATGGCCGATGGCGAGTTGACCGAAACCGACTGGTCGGACATGCCCGATTTCGAATTCGCGCCCCGTGAAGGCGCGCGCGCCGAGATCACACAGGTTGCCCAGAACGGCTGGATCGGGTTCACCGACCACTTCTGGATGTCCACGCTGATCCCCGCGCCGGGCAGCGCCTTCAAGTCGGTCGCCAAATACGATGAGCGTCGCGACATCTATCAGGCGGAAACCGTGCAGCCGACCCAAACCGTGGCCCCCGGCACCTCCGTCACTGTGACCAGCCAGCTGTTCGCGGGCGCCAAGGAATGGGAAACCATCCGCAACTACCAGACCGCGGGCGTCGAAGGCTTCATCGACAGCATCGACTGGGGCTGGTTCTTCTTCCTGACCAAGCCGATCTTCTGGCTGCTGCACGAACTTAACAAGCTGATCGGCAACATGGGGTGGGCGATTATCGGCCTGACCCTGATCATCAAGGCGATCCTCTTCCCGCTAGCCTACAAGTCCTACGTCTCGATGGCGAAGATGAAAGAGCTTCAGCCGCAGGTGGAAAAGCTCAAGGAAGAAGCGGGCGACGACCGCCAGAAGATGCAACAGGGCATGATGGAGCTCTACAAGCGCGAAAAGGTGAACCCCGCCGCGGGCTGTCTGCCCATCCTCTTGCAGATCCCGATTTTCTTCTCGCTCTACAAGGTGATCTTTGTCACGATCGAGCTGCGGCACGCGCCCTTCTTCGGCCCGTTCCAGGACCTCAGCGCCCCCGATCCCACCTCTATCATGAACCTCTTTGGCCTTCTGCCTTTCGCGGGCCCCGAACCGACCTCGATCATGGCGCTGATCTTCATCGGCATCCTGCCTCTGCTGCTCGGTATTTCCATGTGGCTGCAGCAAAAACTGAACCCCGCACCCACGGACCCGACGCAACAGATGATCTTTGCCTGGATGCCCTGGGTCTTCATGTTCATGCTGGGCAGTTTTGCCAGCGGTCTTGTGGTCTACTGGATTGCCAACAACACGATCACCTTCACGCAGCAATACCTGATCATGCGCAGCCAAGGGTATTCGCCTGACGTCTTCGGCAACATCAAGAGCAGTTTCAAACGCAAAGCTGCCGAGGACGCTGACAAGTGACGGCAAAGCTCGCCCATATCTGGCGACACCCCCTCAAGGGTCTTGGCAGCGAGGCGGTGGAGCGGGTCGATCTCGACCCTGAACAAGCAGTTGTGGGGGATCGTGCCTGGGCTTTGCTGAATGCGGAAGCAGAGGACACGGACGAGTGGCAACCCCGTCGCAACTTTCTGCAGGTTGCCTCCGGTCCGCGGCTGTCGGCCATCACTGCCGTAGAAACACCCGGTGGCGTGCGGCTGACACATCCGGATCGCGCACCGCTGGACTTCAGCCCGGCAAGCGGCACGGGCGTGCTGGCAGACTGGATCGGTGATCTATGGCCAGACAATCGCCCCGGCCCCGCCCGGCTGGTTAATGCACCGGCTCAGGGCATGACCGATGTATCCTACGCCTCCGTTTCCATCGGCAATCTGGCCTCGTTGCGTGCGCTTAGCCAAAAGGCCGGGATGGATGTCGATATGCGCCGTTTTCGGATCAACCTCTGGCTCGACGGCCTTGCGCCCTGGGAAGAGATCGATCTGCTGAAGTCCGACATCACGCTGGGCACCGCAACGCTCAGCCCGGTGGAACCTATCGAACGATGCCGCGCACCGGACGCGAACCCGGTGACAGGCAGCCGTGATCTGGGCATGCTGCGGTTGCTGGAAGACGGGTGGAATACACGGGATTTCGGTGTCTATTTCAAGGTGAGCAAAGCAGGATCCGCCAGTATCGGTGACGCCCTGACATGAGTGCCCTGCCCTTTCCCATTGCCGAAGAACCGGATCCGCAGGCATTTGAGACCGGGCGGTTGCTGTTCGCGGGTGACACTGAATTCGTCAAGGGCGTGGTTGCGATGTCTGGCCTGCCGGAGCCTGACCGGCTGGAGGTGTGTTTTGCCGGGCGTTCCAACGTCGGGAAATCCTCGCTGATCAATGCGCTGACCGGGCGCAAGGGATTGGCACGCGCTTCGAACACGCCGGGCCGCACGCAGGAGATCAACTTTTTCACCGCCGGTGAACAGCACTATCTGGTCGATCTGCCGGGCTACGGTTTCGCCAATGCGCCGGTGCCGGTTGTCGAGAAATGGCAACGGCTGTTGAAGCAATACCTGTCAGGGCGTCAGACCCTGCGCCGTGCCTTCGTGCTGATCGACGCGCGCCACGGCGTCAAGAAAGTGGACGATGAGATCCTGAGCCTGCTCGACAGTGCCGCAGTCACCTTTCAGGTGGTCCTGACGAAAGCCGACAAGGTGAAGGAAGCGGAACGCGCCAAGGTCCTGGATCAAGTGCGTGCCGCATTGACCAAACATCCCGCCGCCTACCCGGAGATCATCGTGACCTCCAGCGAAAAGGGCTGGGGCATCCCGACTTTGCGATCTATCATCGCGACACTCGAGTAGACGGGCCCCTTGCGCGACGGCGGGCACGCGATCATAACGCCGCAACGGATGGCCCAAAGATGAAGACCCAAGACATGAACCGTGACTGGATCGCAACCGCAAGCACCCTCAACAAGGCCCTGCCGTACCTGCAGCGCTATGCCAATGCGACGGTGGTGATCAAACTCGGTGGTCACGCCATGGGCAGCGATGCCGCGATGGAAGAGTTTGCGCGTGACGTCGTCTTGATGCGGCAGGTCGGCGTGAACCCGGTGATCGTGCATGGCGGCGGGCCGATGATCAATGCGATGCTGGAAAAGCTCCAGATCAAATCGGACTTCGTGAACGGCAAGCGGGTCACAGATGCGGCCACCATGGACGTGGTGGAAATGGTGCTCGCCGGTCTCGTGAACAAGCGAATCGTGCAGGCGATTAACCGTCAGGGCGGGCGCGCCGTGGGGCTGTCGGGCAAGGATGCGGGAATGATCACCTGCACGCAGGCGGACCCGGATTTAGGGTTTGTCGGCGCGCCGCAAGAGGTCAATCCAAGGCTGCTGCGCGATCTGACGGAAAAGGAATACATCCCGGTCATCGCGCCGCTTGGCATGGGTCGGGAGGGCGAAACCTTCAACATCAACGGCGATACGGCGGCGGGCGCCGTGGCCGCCGCACTCAAGGCCGACCGGCTCTTGCTGCTCACCGATGTCGCAGGCGTGAAAAACGAAAGCGGCGAGGTGGTGACCGAGCTCAGCGCCGACCAGATCCGCGAGATGACCAGCGCCGGTACCATCGCCGGCGGCATGATCCCCAAGACGGAGACCGCATTGGAAGCCATCGAGGGCGGCGTCCGGGCGGCGGTCATCCTCGATGGGCGTGCGCCCAATGCCTGCCTGCTGGAGCTTTTTACCGAGCATGGCGCGGGGTCGATCATCCGCGCGGGCTAACGCAGATGTGTCAAGCTGTCGCTTGGTCTGGACCGTGCGCTGCAGTACATGTGTGCCATGGAAAACGAAGTTGTCATCCGCCTGAGCATCTTTCTGGGCCTCTTCGCCGTTCTGGCCACGCTTGAGGCACTGGCACCGCGGCGTGTCCGAAGCCAGACAAGGCGTCGGCGCTGGACCACGAACTGGGGCATCACCATCGCCAACACGCTGACCCTGCGGGCGATGGCTTTTGCGATGCCGCTGCTTGCCGTCGGGGCTGCCCTGGATGCGCAGGCGCAGGGCTGGGGTCTGTTCAATGCGCTTGGCTGGCCGGGCTGGTTGGAGATCGGCATCGCCATTCTGGTGCTCGATTTTGCAATCTGGCTGCAGCATCTGATCACCCATAAGGTGCCGATCTTGTGGCGCTTGCACCGCGTGCACCATGCGGATGTGGATATGGATGTCACCACGGCAATCCGGTTTCACCCGGTGGAGATTGCCCTCTCCATGGTGTTGAAAATCGGGCTGGTCTACCTGCTAGGTCCGGCAGCCATTGCCGTCATCCTTTTCGAGATCCTGCTGAACGGCACGGCGATGTTCAACCATGCCAATATCCGGCTGCCGCTCTGGCTTGATGCGATGGTGCGGCGCCTGCTGGTCACGCCGGATATGCACCGGGTGCATCATTCCGTGCATCGTTCCGAGCACGACAGCAACTATGGCTTTGCTCTGTCAATCTGGGACCAGATGTTCGGCACCTATATCGCGCAACCAGCGGCCGGGCATGATGACATGGAAGTTGGGCTGGAGTGGCAGGATGACCGGCCCAGCCGGTTCGGATGGTCCATCGCCCTGCCCTTTGCCAGGAAATGACCCTGGAGGATATCTCAAGACTGGCAGCGCCCTTCGGGCTCTTTGTCATGGGTGCGAGACATGGAACACGGTCTGACATCGACGATGCCGGAGAAACGCTGGTGCTGTTGGGAGCTGGCCAAAAGTGCTGGGCACATTTCACGTCCGCTGCGGAGTACCGCGACACCCGGCCGGACCCGCTGGATCGGTGGTCAAAGCGTGTGATCGGAGAGATCGCACAGACACTGGGTGGCGCGGCGGTTTTCCCCTCTGATGGTCCCCCCTACGCACCCTTCATCCGTTGGTCGTTGGAGACGGGACGCTTCTTTCAAAGCCCGACCGGCATGATGATCCATGACGACGCCGGGCTGATGATCTCCATCCGCGGGGCGCTGTGGATCGACGCGGTGTTAGACATCCCCGCCGCTGTCGCACCAAGCCCATGCGACAGCTGTTCCGATCAACCCTGCACAACCGCCTGTCCGGTTGACGCCCTTGCGGCCACGCGTGCCTACGATGTACCGGTATGCAAAAGCTATCTGGAAACGGACCGGGGCCAGGATTGCATGATGCAAGGGTGCAGGGTTCGGCGCGCTTGCCCCGTTTCGCAGCGCTTTGGCCGCGCCCCGGCACAATCGGCCTTCCATATGGCGGCCTTCAAAGGATGACCCCGTGCTCAGACTGATCCTCATGCGTCACGCGAAATCGGACTGGAACCATCCGCATCTGGGCGATCACGACCGCCCGTTGAACAAGCGCGGGGTGGCCTCTGCCAAAGCCTTGGGGGGTTGGCTGCGCAGGACGGGATACCAGCCGGATCAGGTGCTGAGTTCTTCCTCCGAGCGGACAGGGCAGACCTGTGTAGGGCTGGCGTTGCCAGATGAAACACCGATCACCTTCACCCGTGCGCTCTATATGGCTGAACCTGAGATCATGCTGGATGTCTTGCGCACAGCGACGGGGCAGTGTGTCCTCATGCTGGGTCACAATGCGGGTATTGCGGAGATGGCCGAGCGGATCGTCAAGGCGCCGCCACAGCACGACCGGTTTGCCGACTATCCGACCGGGGCGACCCTGGTTGTCGATTTCGATGCTGAGGCGTGGAAGCAAATCGGCTGGCACCAGGGCCAGCCGATTGATTTCGTGATCCCGCGGGAGCTGGTGTAAAGGTGGCCTGAAAGCCCACCCTACCTGTTAATGGCCCAGGATCTGGCTGAGGAACAGCTGTGTGCGCGGGCTTTGCGGGTTGTTGAAGAAGGCCTCTGGCTCGTTCTGCTCCACGATTTGCCCTGCGTCCATGAAGATGACGCGGTTCGCCACCTGCCGCGCAAAGCCCATCTCATGGGTCACGCAGAGCATGGTCATGCCCTCTTCGGCGAGCTCGATCATCGTGTCGAGCACCTCCTTAATCATCTCCGGATCCAGCGCCGAAGTTGGCTCGTCAAAGAGCATGATGCGCGGGCGCATGCACAGGCTGCGCGCAATCGCCACCCGCTGCTGCTGACCGCCCGAGAGTTGACCGGGATACTTCATCGCCTGATCGGGGATTTTGACCTTCTCAAGGAAGTGCATCGCCGTCTCTTCGGCTTCCTTCTTGGGTGTTTTGCGCACCCAGATCGGCGCCAGTGTGCAGTTCTCCAGGATCGTCAGATGCGGGAAGAGGTTGAAGTGCTGAAAGCACATGCCCACCTCCGAGCGGATCTTGTCGATGTTCTTGAGATCCGACGACAAGAGCGTGCCGTCCACTTCGATAGAGCCCTGCTGGTGCTCTTCCAGCGCGTTGATGCAGCGGATGAGCGTGGATTTCCCCGAGCCCGAGGGCCCGCAGATGACAATACGTTCGCCGCGGTTGACCGTGAGGTCGATGTCGCGCAGCACGTGGAATGTGCCGTACCACTTGTTCATCTTCGAGATGGTGATGGCGATCTCATCCGAGACCTGCATTTGAGTTGCGTGTTCAGCCATTGGTCAGGCCTTTCTTTTCTATTTCCCTGCCGCTTTCGCGAGGTGCGGGAAGATTAACGGTGGTCGGTCGCAAGGCGACGTTCGAGCCATTGTGAGTATTGCGAGATGCCGTAGCAGACGACGAAGAACAGGAGTGCCGCAAAGCCCAGCAGTTCCCAGTAGACGCCGTTCCATTCGGTCGAGGCGAGGATCGGGCCGCGGATCATGCCGACGAGGTCGAACATGGAGATCACCGAGACCAGCGTGGTATCCTTGAAGAGGCCCACGGCCACGTTCACGATGCCGGGGATGGAAATCTTCAGCGCCTGCGGCAGGATGATCAGCCGCATTGCCTGCGGGTAATCGAGCCCCAGGCTGTCCGCCGCCTCATACTGCCCTTTGGGCAAAGCAGCAAGACCGCCCCGGATCACCTCGGCGATATAGGCCGCCGAGAACATGGTGATCATGATCACCACGCGCAGGAACAGGTCGACACTGGATTCCGGCGGGAAGAAGTAGCTGAGCATCACCGAGGCCACGAAGAGCAACGTGATCAGCGGCACGCCGCGAATGAACTCGATGAAGACAACACAGACCACCTTGATCAACGGCATGCTGGACTGGCGCCCCAGCGCCAGCGCAATGCCGATGGGGATCGACAGCGACACGCAGGTGACCCCCAGCATCATATTGAGCATGAAACCACCGAGATCGCGGCTGGGCACCGGTGTCAGCATGGCATTGTTCGAGGCCCCTGCCGGGATCAGCAGGCCGCCGATGTACCAGATCGCCAAAGCCGCCGCGATACCGCCGAAGAAACCTGCAGCAAAGCTGCCCGTCACAAACCGTTGGTAGACGGCAAAGCCGCCGATACAGCCGACAAGTGCCAGGATCGGCACGAAGATGGTGCCACCCCAGATCAGATAGTAGGCGATGAAGGGGAACAAGCCGGTGAAGATCAGCAGCTTGCGCGGCAGATCAAAGAACAACACCGGCGCGACAGCGACGAACAGCAGCACGAATGCCAGTGTCGGACGCCAGTAAAGGTCCGACGGATACTTGAAGCCAAAGAGCAGTTGCGGCCAGCGTTCGGTCAGCACCGCAAAACAGGCACCCGTCGCGCCCTGCAGGATCTCGCGGCATTCCGCGAGGCTGTTGGCGCTCCAGACGCCGTTCAGGATCCACGGCAGCGTGGGCGCGAGGATGAGGTAGATGGCGTAAAGCGCGAGCAGGGTAAGCACCGCATTTGCGGGCGTTGCAAAAAGATTCTCGCGCATCCATTTGACCGGGCCCGTCGCGGCATAGGGCGGCGGGGCCGATGGGATTTCCGTATCACGCACGAAGGCGACGGTTTGGGCATGTGTATCTGACATGGGCCTCAGCGCTCCTTCAGCTTAACGGAGTTGTTGTAGACGTTCATGATCGCCGAAATCGACAGGGAGATCGTGAGGTAGAACAGCATCAGCAGGAGCACGCATTCAATGGCGCGGCCCGTCTGGTTCAGCGTGATGCCGCCCAGCGTCGCGGTGATATCGGCGTAGCCCACGGCAATCGCCAGCGAGGAGTTCTTGGTGATGTTGAGATATTGCGAGATCAGTGGCGGAATGATGACGCGCAGCGCCTGTGGCAGCACCACAAGGTTCATCACGCGACCGGGGCGCAATCCTAGTGCGGAGGCGGCCTCGGTCTGGCCCTTGCTGACCGCCTGGATACCCGCGCGCACGTTCTCAGCGATGAAGGCACCGGTGTAGATCGACAAAGCAAACCACAGTGCGATCAGCGGACCACCGACCTTGATGCCGCCCTGGAAATTGAAGCCACGCAGCTCGGGGATATCGAGCCCGATCGGGCGCCCGAGGATGTAGAACATCAGGATGGTCGGCACGAAGAAGATCGCAAGGCTTGGCCAGCCCATGGGCAGCAGACGCCCGGTGGAGTAGAGCAGGTTTGTCGCATAGCGGCGGTAGGCGATGACGCCGATCACCGACGCGATGAAGGTTGCGACCACCACCATGGAGCCCGGGCCCCAGACGGGGGCGGGAATGTAGATACCCCGGTTGGTAAAGGCAAAAAGATCAAGGAACATTGAAGACGTTGGATTGTCGCCGCGGAATTCACGCGGCCCCGGCAGCACAGCGGTCATGATCGTGAAGATGATGATGATCCAGATCAGCACGGGGATGTTGCGGAAAATCTCGACGTAGAAGGCCATCAACTTGCTGACCAGCCAGTTGTTGGACAGGCGCAGCACCCCGGCGATCACGCCAAAGACGGTCGCGGTGATACAGGCCAGGAAGGCCACCAACAGCGTGTTCAGAATACCGACAACGGCCGCGCGCGCGTGGCTCGACTGGCTGTCGTATTCCACAAGCGTCTGGTTGATATCGTAGCCCGCCGGCGTGCCCAGGAAATCATAGGCAATGTTCAATCCGGCCGCCGCGAGGTTGGTGAGCAGATTATTCGTCAAATACGCAAATGCGATGATCAAGACCAGCAGCGCAATCGCCTGGAACGTGAGTGACCGATACCGCGTGTCATTGATCAGCATAGACAGGCGGAAGGACTCCCGTGGTGGGTCCGTCAGTGTCGTCATTGAGTTTTTCCCCGTGGTTCCGGCCTTTGGTTTTTACGGACGCTTGCTGCGTCTCTGTGACCGGGTTGTCGTTTTATGGGTCGTCATAAGGAAAGGGCGCAGGTTGGTCCCTGCGCCCTTGTCCGTGTCGTTCTTAGCGGAACGGTGGCGAGTAGATCAGACCACCGTCTGTCCACTGGGCGTTCAGCCCGCGTGCCAGTCCGATTGGCGTTTCTTCACCGATGTTTTTGGCAAAGACTTCACCGTAGTTACCGCCGGCGGCAATCGCGCGCTTGGACCACTCGGCGTCCAGACCGAGCATTTCACCCAGCGTGCCTTCGGTGCCCAGCAGGCGTGCCACTTCGGGGTTGCCGGTGTTTGCGGCCATCTCGTTCACGTTGGCCGATGTCACGCCCAGCTCTTCTGCCGTGATCAGCGCGTTCAGCGTCCAGCGCACCACGTCACCCCATTCGTCGTCGCCGTGGCGTACAAGCGGGCCGAGCGGCTCTTTGGAGATGATCTCGGGCAGCAGGACGTGGTCGCCCGGTGCTTCGAATGTCGCACGTGTCGCGGCCAGGCCGGAGGCGTCTGTTGTGTAGACGTCGCAGGCACCTGCAAGGTACTGCTGCTGCGCTTCGGCGTTGGTTTCGATCGGCACCGGCTCGTAGTTGATGTTATTGGCGCGGAAGAAGTCCGCGAGGTTCAACTCGGTTGTCGTACCGGTCTGGATGCAGACGGTCGCGCCGTCGAGATCTTTGGCCGAGGACACACCCAGTGCTTTTGGCACCATAAAGCCCTGACCATCATAGTAGTTCACGCCCACGAAGGTGAACTTGAGGTCAACATCGCGGCTGAAGGTCCAGGTGGTGTTCCGTGCCAGAACGTCGATTTCACCGGACGCAAGCGCCGTGAAACGTGTTTTACCCGTTGTCGGTACGAATTCGACAGCTGTCGGATCGTTCAGAACAGCGGCGGCAATCGCGCGGCATACTGCAACGTCAAAGCCTTTCCATTCGCCGTTCGCATCCGGTGCCGCGAAGCCCACGAGACCTGTGGTCACGCCGCAGTTGAGTTTGCCGCGCGCTTTGACGTCGTCCAACGTACCAGCGGCCGCAGCACCGGCCGACAGGCCAGCGACGGTTAGCGCGCCAAGGATTACTGATTTTTTCATTTTTACCTCTTCCTGATTTTCCGCCAGTTTAACGGCGGGTCGACCGGCACATGTTAGGCCGGAGGCGATATTGAAAGTTTTGACCTTCCAAGTGGGCGATATACTGGGCGAATTCACGCAATAACGTCAAGGGCAGGCGCCGCAAAATCAGCCTGTCTTACCGTTATGTTTTAGCTTTCCTCACGGTACGCGAGATTTTTCACCCTATGAGAGATCAAAAACCGTTTTAGCATGCTCGAATGCCATTTGTTTTATGGCCGCGGCGGCCTCTGCTTCGTCGTCCTTGCCCCATTGTTCCGCCTGCCAGATTTCATCGAGACGGGATATTTCCCAAAGCGCTTGAATAGTTTGCACATCTTGCGTGGCAGCAAAGCCCAGAATCAGTGACCCTGACAGGCTGACGAGGTCATGGAAGGCCGCGAGCTGGAAATCAGACAGGGCGTGCACCCGTGCCTTGAGCGCGGCAAGCGCCTGCGCGTCCTGCGGCACATGTATCACACCCGTCCGTGCCTCCAGTCGCGCGCCCAAGGCCTGCTCCGCCCATGCCAACAACGGATCCCAACGCTCGGATTGACGCGCCACCAGTTCCGCAGGTTGCTCAGCCCGGTAGCAGAGCAGGTCGCTATCGCCGTAGGCTGCCAGCATATCCGCAACCTCCGCATGCTGGACCGCCACCTTGTCCAGAGCGGCGTTGGCGGTGCGGGTGAAGGGCATGTTCTGCGGCTCAATGAGCTCTTCCTGCGCCTCCCATTCCGCAGCAACCGCTTGGGCGAAACCACGTGTGGGCACGAGAAGTGCCCGTTTCGCGGGCGTTTTCACGGGGCGCCCGTCGAGTTCGATGCCATACCCTTCCGGTGCTTCGGTGATTTCCACCGCTGTCCAGAACCGCTTGGCCTTCCATTCACTCATGCCGAGGCCCTCCAGAGTGCCTGTAACGCGCCCTCAAGGGCGGAAAACTCGTCCAGCACCAGTTGCGCGGCAGAGAGAGCGGAGACGGGATGATACCCCCAGCTGACGCCAAATCCGGACACGCCCGCCGCCGCCGCCATTTCCATGTCAAAGCTGGTATCGCCAATCATCACCGTATCCTGCGGTTTGACACCGGCGTCCGACATGGCCTGATAGATCATCGACGGATGTGGCTTGGACGGGTGAAAGTCAGCAACCTGCCGGGTGACGAAGACATTCTCAAGCGCATGCGCTTCGATCAGCTTGTCCAGCCCGCGTTTTGATTTGCCTGTCGCGACCCCCAGAAGGACGTCCGGCGCCGACTGTAGGCGTTCCAGTGTCTCACGGGCACCGGGATAAAGCGGCGAAGACTGCGCCGCTCCGGTCTTCGCGCGCAGGGTCATATAGGCGTCCTTGTAGGCTTGCACCATGCGAGCATGATCGGCCTCCGGGGCCAAGCGGGCCATCGCGACCTCAAGGGACAGGCCGACGATGCCCAGTACGGTCGCACGCGAGGGGCGCGGCAGATCAACCGCGTCAAACGCCTCCCCCATGGCCGCCAGAATGTCACCCTGGCTGTCCACCAGCGTGCCATCCACATCAAAGATCACCAGCCGCAAGGCGCCGCTCATCCCAAGGCCTCAAAGGGGTCTTCCGCCGCGAGATCCTCGGTCCAACCGAAGGTCTCCCAGCTCTGCGCCATATGCTCCGGCAGATCGGCCGTCACTGTGATGGTCTTGCGTGTTTCGGGATGCTCAAAGCGCATCATCCGCGCATGCAGATGCAGTTTCTTGGAAATGATGCCACCCAGCTGCGCGCCCCAGCCATCGCCCATGTTTTCCTGCCCGGAGCCACCGTATTTGCCATCACCGACAATCGGATGCCCGATCTCTGCCATATGTGCCCGGAGCTGGTGGGTCCGACCCGTCAGCGGTTCCATCGCCACCCAGGCGGAGCGAGAACCGACACGGTAGAGCGTGGCATAAAGCGTATGCGCCCGCTTTGCGCCAGGGGTGTCGTCAATGTCACGCGGGTGCAGGGCGATCATCTTTTCGCCCTCGCCGCCGCGCCCGTGACCCGGCGCCTTGACCAGCCCATACTTGATCTCGCCAAGGTAGGGCGTCGGCACTCCGGCGACGAGCGCCCAGTAGATCTTGCGGGTCTCACGGTGCCGCATCGCGGCGGTCAGCGCTTTGGCTGCAAGCCGTGTACGGGCCAGCAACAAGACGCCCGAAGTGTCCTTGTCGAGCCGATGCACCAGCCGCGGTTTTTCGTCAAAGCCGAATTTCAAGGCCTCTGCCAGCCCGTCCACGTGGCGGGTCTGTTTCGACCCGCCTTGCGTCGGTAATCCGGCAGGTTTGTTGAGCGCAATGACGTGGTCGTCCCGGTAGATCACGCAGGACTGGATCAGTTTGCTGTCCGCGTCCGAGACTGACGTGCGGGGTTCCGGCGGCGGCGCTGCCCTGTCCGGCAGGGGGGGCACCCGCACCTGCTGCCCCGCGTCCAGACGCGTGGCGGCCTTGACCCGGCCACCGTCCACGCGGATTTCGCCTTTGCGACACATCTTTTCGATCAGCCCCTGGCTGATTTGGGGAAACTGACGGCGGAACCAGCGATCCAACCGCTGATCCGCATCCTCTTCGCCAACCGTCACTGTCTGAACCCGGCTCATAGCAGCACCCCTCGTGTCATCCAGAGGCCCAGCATCAAACCTCCAACGGAAAGAGCAACGGAGAGCGCCATGTAAAGCCCGGCGGCCCCAAGATCACCGCGTTCGATCAAGGTCACCGCCTCCAGTGAAAAGGCTGAGAAGGTGGTGAACCCGCCCAGAAGACCGGTCATCACGAAAGGGCTCAGATGCGTCAGCCCCTTGTGTGCTGCCAGCACCACGAAAGCGCCCATCAGGAAGGAGCCCAGCACATTTGCCATCATGATCGCCACAGGGAATTCAGAGGGGCCGGTCACCCGCATCACGGAAACGCCCCAGAGGAACCGCAACGACGCGCCAAGCCCGCCACCCGCGGCCACCATGATCAGAGTTTTCATCATGCGCGGTCTGTCACGTACCCGCCTGTGATTGTCAAGTTTCGCGCTTTGCCCGCAGCTTGGCAAAGTAGTCCAGGCGCTTTTTCAACTCACGTTCAAAGCCACGTTCGACCGGTTGATAAAGGCTCGGGCGGGCCATTTTCTCCGGAAAGTAGTTCTGCCCCGAAAACCCGTCCTCAGCGTCATGGTCATAGGCATAGCCTGCGCCGTACCCCTGATCCTTCATCATCGAGGTTGGCGCGTTCAGGATGTGTTTCGGCGGCGGTTCGGACCCGGTTTGCTTGGCTGCCGCGCGCGCGCCTTTGTAGGCCACATAGGTCGCGTTGGATTTCGGGGCCAGCGCCAGATAGGCCAGGGCCTGCGCAAGCGCCAGTTCGCCTTCGGGGGAGCCCAACCGTTCGTAGGTTTCCCAGGATTGCAAACAGATTGCCTGCGCCTGCGGGTCCGCCAGCCCGATGTCTTCCACCGCCATTCGCGTGATCCGCCGCGCCAGATATCTGGGGTCCTCGCCGCCTTCCAGCATCCGCGCAAACCAATAGAGTGCAGCATCCGGGTCTGACCCGCGCACGGATTTGTGCAAGGCCGAAATCAGGTTGTAGTGGGCATCCCCGCCCTTGTCGTATTGCGCTGCCCGCCGCATCAGCCGGGCGGAGAGGGCCGTGGTGTCCAGCTTGCCTTCCACCTTCCACGCGGCCACCTGTTCGATCAAATTGAGCAGGGCCCGCCCGTCGCCATCGGCCATCTCCAACAGCGCCTCGCGCGCCGCGCCCTCCAGTGGCAAAGCGCGGTCCAACTCCTTTTCCGCCCGCTGGGCCAGCAGCTCAAGGTCCTTCAGATCGAGCCGTTCGAGCACCATGACCTGCGCCCGGCTCATGACGGCGGCGTTCAATTCGAACGATGGGTTTTCGGTGGTCGCCCCCACCAACAGGATCGTGCCATCCTCCATATGCGGCAGGAACCCGTCCTGCTGTGCCTTGTTGAAGCGGTGGATTTCGTCGACGAAGAGCAGCGTGCCCTGCCCGTTCTGTCGCCGGATCTTCGCCGCCTCAAAGACCTTGCGCAAATCCGGCACGCCGGTGAAGATCGCGCTGATCTGCACAAAGTGCAAATCGGTCTCATGCGCCAGCAACCGGGCGATTGTGGTCTTTCCTACCCCCGGCGGCCCCCAGAAAATCAGCGAACTGAGCGTGCCGGAGGCCAACATGACTGACAGCGGCCCTTCCGGCCCCAGTATCTGATCCTGCCCGATCACCTCACTTAGGGTTTGCGGACGCAACCGGTCGGCCAGCGGGCGGTGGCCCACCGGTTCTGGGACAGTTTCGCTGGCAAAAAGATCGGTCACGTCATACCCCAAACCGCAATTGAAGGCGCCGGTTTCCGCGAATCACGGTCACCGCATAGCCACGCGCACGGGCGCGAAACGCGGCCGCCACGTCCCGCGGGCGCGCCATGCCTTGTTCATTGATCCCCACAATCACATCGCCCACCCGCAGGCCAACGCGCGCACCAAACCGCCCGGGATCCGTGACCAGAACCCCCTGGCTTTCCAATGGCAGGGTGTATTCGGCAATCACCGCCGGGTTTATCCGCACAAGGCTCAGCCCCGGCAAAACGTCTGTATCCTGCAAAACCAAAGGCTCGCGCTCCGGCACGTCCGGCGCTGGGATCAGCCGCACATCCGTCGTCTGCTCTGCACCCTCCCTCAGGTACGTAATCCGCGCGGTTTGCCCCAGCCCTGTGACGCTCATCCGGTAGAGCATCTCAGGCGGGGTATTGACCGGATGGTTGTCCACAGCGACGATCACATCTCCCACGGCAATACCGGCCTGCGCAAAGGGGCTTTCGGTGTGCATTGCCGAAATGATGATCCCGCCGGGACGATCGAGACCAAAGGCCTCCGCAATCTCCGCATCCGCGGGTTGCCCCCCCATACCTGCCCAAGGCCGTGCGAAACTGGTGCGTCCCGCCCGCGCCTGCGTCACGAAAGCGGCTACGAGATCAGACGGGATCGCAAAGCCGATCCCGTTGGAGCCGCCGGATCGGGTCAGGATTGACGTGTTGATCCCGATAAGCTCCCCACGCACGTCGATCAGCGCGCCACCGGAATTGCCCGGGTTGATCGGCGCGTCGGTCTGGATGAAATAGCCACGTCCCGATCCGGTGGCTGCGCCGGAGCGGGCCAGGCCCGACACGATGCCGCTGCTCACCGTCTGGCCGACGCCGAAGGGGTTGCCGATGGCCAGAACCAGCTCGCCAACCTCGACGGTATCCGAGGCGCGCAGCGGCAAATGGGGCAGATCTTCCGCCCCTTCCAATTGCAAAATCGCCAGATCGCTTTCGGCGTCCCCAAGCAAAACCCGCGCGGTAAATTCGCGCCGGTCCGACAGTACCACGCGAATATCCGTCGCCATCCCCACCACGTGGTAGTTCGAGACGATGATCCCATCCTCGGACAGGATCACACCGGACCCCAGCGAATTCTGCACCCGCGGCTCCGGACGGCCAAAACCTTCGAAAAAGCCGTCAAAAAACGGGTCATCCATAAAGGGCGTGCGGCGGCGGGTTTCCGTCACAAAGCGCGCGTAGATATTCACGACCGCCGGGGCCGTTTCGCGCACCAGAGGCGCAAAACTCAACTGTATCTCCGCCGCAGACTTTGGCACCTGCTGGGCCGTCAGCGGGGCAGCACAGATCAGCATCACAATAGTCAGAAAGGTCCGCATGCCACAGATATGCGCCCCGCTTGCACGGACCGCAACACCTCAGCGTGCTTCGGCCCTGAATATCCGGGCCGGACGCACAAAAAAACCCTCGCCCCGACAGGGACAAGGGTCAGTGCAAAGCGCGATGCGCTTGGCTTATTCGTCAGCGGCTTCTTCGGCAGCCAGACGCGCCTTGTCGGCAGCGCCCTTGGCGTCGCGGTCGCGATCCACGAACTCGATGATCGCCATCGGTGCCATGTCGCCATAGCGGAAGCCCGCTTTCAGCACGCGCACATACCCGCCCTGGCGGTCCTTGTAGCGCGGGCCCAGCACGTCAAACAGCTTGGTGACGTATTGGTCCTGCTTCAGCTTGGCTGCCGCCTGACGGCGCGCGTGCAGATCGCCGCGTTTCGCCAGCGTGATCATTTTCTCGATGATCGGGCGCAGTTCTTTTGCCTTTGGCAGTGTTGTCTTGATTTGCTCATGTTCGATGAGCGAGCCGGCCATGTTGGCCCAGAGCGCCTTGCGGTGCTCATGTGTGCGGTTCAGGCGGCGGTATCCACGTGCGTGACGCATTTTCTATCTCCTAATAATGCCCTCTACGGGCGTTTTTGCTTTGTCTGACCGGGTGATGCGTGTCACCCGGCTCTCCTTGGGGCCTTCTGGCCCGGATATTCCCCGCCAGCTGCGGGCATTTAAGTCCCGCACGCGGCGGGCTATCGCAAAGACCCCTTAGAAGGAGTCTTCGAATTTCTTGGCCAGATCCTCGATGTTGTCTGGCGGCCAGTCTTCGACGTCCATCCCGAGGTGCAGACCCATGCCCGAGAGCACTTCCTTGATCTCGTTCAAGGATTTGCGGCCAAAGTTCGGCGTGCGCAGCATTTCCGCTTCGGTTTTCTGGATCAGATCACCGATGTAGACAATGTTGTCGTTCTTCAGGCAGTTCGCCGAGCGGACAGACAATTCCAGCTCGTCCACTTTCTTCAGCAGCAGCGGGTTGAACTCCAGACCATCGTCCTCATCCGCGCGGGAGGCAGACTCAGGCTCGTCGAAGTTGACGAAGATACCCAACTGGTCCTGCAGAATACGCGCGGCAAAAGCCACCGCGTCATCCGGTGTCAGGGAGCCGTCTGTTTCCACTTTCATGGTCAGCTTGTCATAGTCCAGAACCTGACCTTCCCGGGTCGGCTGCACGTCGTAACTGACCTTTTTGACCGGCGAATAGATCGCATCGATCGGGATCAGGCCGATGGGCGCATCTTCGGGCTTGTTCTTCTCGGAAGAGACATAGCCTTTGCCTTGGTTGACAGTCAGTTCCATGTAGAGATCGGCACCGTCGTCGAGGTGGCAGATCACATGTTCGCGGTTCAGCACGTCAATACCAGCGGATTCCGAAATGTCGCCCGCTGTCACAACGCCAGGACCCTTGGCAGAGATCGACAGGCGCTTGGGCCCTTCGACTTCCATGCGCAGGGACACACCCTTGAGGTTCAGGATGATGTCGGTCACGTCTTCGCGCACACCGGCCACGGATGAGAATTCGTGCAGCACGTTGTCGATCTGTACGGATGTGATCGCCGCACCCTGCAGCGAGCTCATCAGCACGCGGCGCAGTGCATTGCCCATGGTCAGACCAAAGCCACGCTCCAACGGTTCGGCGGTCACGGTGGCCTGACGTGCCGGATCATTGCCCGGCTTCACGTCAAGCTGTTGCGGCTTAATCAATTCAGCCCAATTCTTGTGGATCATGCGTCCCTCCATTCCTGTCTAAGCCCCATGTCCGAAAGGCCAAGACTCTCGAGGTTTCAAAAAAGCGGATGGGGGCCGCGAGAAATCCCGCAGCCCCGATAGTCAAATTCTGATTAAACGCGGCGGCGCTTCGGTGGGCGGCAGCCGTTGTGCGCCATGGGCGTCACGTCGCGGATGGAGGTGATGTTGAAGCCCGCAGCTGCCAGCGCACGCAGCGCGCTTTCACGGCCAGACCCCGGCCCCTGCACTTCCACTTCCAGCGTCTTCACGCCGTGTTCCTGCGCCTTGCGGCCCGCATCCTCTGCCGCCATCTGGGCCGCGTAGGGTGTGGATTTCCGCGAGCCCTTGAAGCCCATGGTGCCGGCGGACGACCAGGAGATCGCATTGCCCTGCACATCCGAGATCAGGATCTTGGTGTTGTTGAAGGAGCTGTTCACATGCGCCACACCTGCGGCGATGTTCTTGCTGGCCTTTTTCTTAACGCGGACTCTGTCACGTGCCATTGGTCAGACCCTCCCTTACTTCTTCTTACCGGCAATGGCCTTTGCGGGGCCTTTGCGGGTACGAGCGTTGGTGTGGGTGCGCTGACCGCGAACCGGCAGGTTGCGACGATGGCGCAGGCCACGGTAGCAGCCCAGATCCATCAGGCGCTTGATGTTCATTTGCGTGTCGCGACGCAGGTCACCTTCGACGGTGTAGTTGGCATCGATGTGCTCGCGCACGGCCAGCACTTCGGCGTCGGAAAGTTCGTTGACCCGGCGGGTCGCGTCGATACCAACCGCTTCGCAAATTGCCTTTGCCGAAGTGTTGCCGATACCGGTGATATATGTGAGGGCGATGGGAACCCGCTTTGCAGTCGGGATGTTTACGCCGGCAATACGTGCCACGTGGTCTATTCCTTTTCGTTGCGGGTCCGTAGTTCCAGACCCTTTTTTCACAACGTAAGCCCGAGGCTTTTCATGGCATCGGGCGTCAGCTGATCAGGTGATCTTGCCTCGCGGGAGCGACCGTTGAGACAAATTGATTCTCGTTAGAGATAGCGCGTGTTATGGGGTTTTGGCGCAGGCGTCAACCCGCCGATGCGATGTCATTTCAGGTGGCCAAACTTCGCCGGAGGGCAACAGCTCAGGCGAGTATAGACCCCTCAGTATCTCTAGGCTAGGTTGTAGCGTATCCGTTTGTCGTCAAGGGACCTCCGATGTCAAAACTCACCGCCACCCGTCCTGCCTCCAAGCGTATGAAACATACGTCCTCCCGCCCCGCCCAAGCCGGTGGCAAAGCCAGCCCTGCACTGGGCGCGCTGCAGGCCAAGGCGGATGACAGCACCCCTGTGACACAGCTGCGGCAGGTGCAGTCGCGGGCCAGCACCGTTGTGCAACGCGAAGTTGATACCTCCTCCAGTCCGTTCCTGCCCGACTACGGCCCGGAGGAAACGCCTGCTTGGGACACCAGCTCGAGCGTCCCGGAGTGGGCCGCGGAGGAGTACAAAGAAGAGTCCAAGGTCAAGCTCATCGCCAGCGTCAAGGACGGCCTGATCGGCAGCATTTACTTCGCAAACGGGCGGATCCGAACGACCCACGGCCATGGGCCGGAATTGAGCAAACACGACCCAAAAAAGACCACGACGCACCAATTCAACATCGACATAAAGGTTGCGTATAAACTGTTCAGTGACAGAAACAGGGGTCTGTTCAAACTGCTCTATGACGCGACAGACCCCAAAAAAGGCGACGAGGAAAGGCGCACAGAAGCATCAGATCAATACCGCCGCACCCGCAAATTGTGGCTTTCGAACTATTTGATCAATACGCCTGTCGACAAGCTTCCTGACTGGGTCACCCCGGTCCCGAGCCACGAAAGCGCCTTTGACACCGAGGCTGCTGATCCTCCCGACAACCTGACCCTCTTTGAGGTTTTCAAGAGAGTGAGCAATGGAAAGGTGCAGGGATGGCACCCGTCTCGAGGAATTGCCGCAAAGTTCGAAACCAACAAACAGGTGGTCTCCGTCCTCAAAGCCGCCATCCTGCATATTCACGGCGTGACCGACACAAACGAGCGCAACACCAAGTTCTACGACTTTATCAAAAAGCGCCTACCTGACTTTGCAAAACAGATCAGAAGGCCGGATCAAGTCTAGCACGGGGAAGTACCAGTAGCCCAGGTTCGTTAGGATGCGTCGAGCGCCGCGCCGATTTCGCCCTGGACGGCATCAATGCTGCCCAGCCCGTCCACGCGCGAGAGCATGTCCTTGGCGTAGTAGTAGCCAATCAGCGGCGAAGTCTGCTTGTAGTATTCCATCAGGCGGGTCTTGAGGCTTTCCTCGTTGTCATCCGCGCGGCGCTTGAACTCGATACCGCCGCAGTTGGTGCATTTGCCATCCGCCGGGATCGGCTTGGTGTTGTCGTTATAGACCTCACCGCACATCGCGCAGGTCGAGCGCGCAACGATCCGCGCGACCAGGGCGGCATCATCGACCCGCATCTCGATCACCGCGTCCAGGGTCTCATTCTGGCTCTCCAGCAGGGCGCCCAGGGCATCCGCCTGCGCCAGCGTGCGCGGGAAGCCGTCGAAGATGAAACCATTCGCCTTCACCGTCTCGAGCTTTTCCTTGATCAACCCGATCACGATCTCGTCGGTCACAAGCGCGCCGCGGGCCATCACGTCCGCCACTATGTTACCCATTTCCGTGCCGCTGTCCTTGGCCTCGCGCAGCATATCGCCGGTGCTGAGCTGCACCATGCCGCGTGTTTCTACTAGGTGACGCGCCTGCGTCCCCTTACCAGCCCCGGGAGGCCCCAGCAGGATAATATTCATCGGCGGACGGGGCTCCGTTTCTTGCGTGGTTTGCCGCCAGATTTACCGCGCAGTTGCGACTTTTCAAGCAGACCTTCGTATTGGTGGGCCAGAAGGTGGCTCTGCACCTGCTGGATCGTGTCCATGGTGACCGAGACGACGATCAGCACGGATGTGCCGCCGAAGTAGAAGGGAATGGCAAACTGTCCGCGCAGGATTTCCGGCAGCAGACAGACCGCCGCAAGATACCCCGAGCCCAGCACCAGCACGCGGTTGACCACGTATTCGAGGTATTCAGAGGTCTTCTTGCCGGGCCGGATGCCGGGCACAAAGCCGTTCTGGTTTTTCAGGTTGTCCGCCACGTCATCCGGTTTGAAGCTGACGTTGAAGGTATAGAAGTAGGCAAAGAAAACGATCATCGCCACGAAGAAGGTCAGGTAGAGCGGCTGTCCCGGACCAAAGTTCGCCAGCAGCCAGGACATCACAGGATTGGTGGAATTACCCGAAAACGTGCTGATCGTGACCGGCAGCAGCAGCAGGGACGAGGCAAAGATCGCCGGGATCACGCCCGCCGGATTCACCTTGACCGGCAGGTGGCTGGAGCCGCCGTCATAGACCTTCATCCCCACCTGACGGCGCGGATACTGGATGTGGATCTTGCGCAGCGCACGTTCCATGAACACGACGAACATGATCGTCGTGATCACCATAATGATCACACCGATGATCACCGCGGGGCTGATCGCGCCCGAACGACCGGAGGCAAAGAACTGCGCCAGGGCCGCCGGGACCTCGGCGATAATGCCCACGAAGATGATCAGTGAAATACCGTTGCCGATGCCGCGGGCGGTGATCTGCTCGCCCAGCCACATCAGGAACATGGTGCCACCGACCAGTGTGATCAGGCACGACATGCGGAAGAAGAGACCCGGATCGGTGACGATATCGCCCGCTTCAAGGCTCACCGCGAGCCCGTAGGCCTGCAATGTGGCCAGCAGCACCGTGCCATAGCGGGTGTACTGGTTGATTTTCTTGCGGCCCTGTTCGCCCTCTTTCTTCAACTGCTCCAGCGACGGCACCATGGACGTCAGCAGCTGCACGATGATCGAGGCCGAAATGTACGGCATGATCCCAAGGGCAAAGATGCCCATCCGCCCCAGCGCGCCCCCGGTGAACATCGACACCATGCCGCCGATGCCCTGCCCCGCCTGCTCCATGAACTCGCGCAGGGCCACGCCATCAATGCCCGGCACCGGGATGAAGGTGCCCAGACGATAGACGATCAGCAGACCAAGCGTGAAAAGGATGCGATTGCGCAGGTCGGTGGCCTTACCCAGCGCGGACCAGCTGGTGTTGGCGGCCATGCTTTCGACAGCAGATACCATGAACGGGCTCTCTTTTGATACGGACACGCCGCCCGGGCCGTTTTCCGGCGGGCGGCGTTCGGGAAAACTTGAAAGACTATGTAAGCGGCGAAGGCGCCGCCCACAAGCCTGAACTCGGGCCTCAGGCCTCTGACGTTTCCGCGACCGGCGCCGCCACGGTCAGCGACCCGCCGGCTTTTTCAACCGCTTCGATGGCGGATTTGGACGCGCCTGTGACTGTCAGGTCGAGCTTGGCGGTCACCTCACCCTTGGCCAGCACACGAATGCCGTCACGCTTGCGCCGGATCAGGCCGGACTCAACCAGTACGTCTTCGGTGATCGCTTTCTTGGCGTCGATCTTCTTGGCGTCGATGAATTTCTGGATCAGGCCCAGGTTCACGACGGAATATTGCTTGCGGTTCGGCTTGTTGAAGCCACGCTTCGGCAGGCGTTGATAGAGCGGCATCTGCCCGCCTTCATACCCGTTGATCGCCACGCCTGAGCGGGATTTCTGACCTTTGATCCCGCGGCCACCCATTTTACCGGTGCCGGAACCTGGGCCACGGCCGACGCGCTTGCGTTTCTTGGTGGCGCCCGCGTTGTCAGACAGTTCATTCAGTTTCATTGTCGCTTCTCCTTTGGCCGGATGTACCCCCCAGCGACGGGAGCAGGCAAACACGGCGTTTCGATTCTATGATCACCCTTGTGGTGGTCGTGGGCGTATAGACCTCATATCTGCTTAGATCAAGCGCCCAAAATCGTGCAACGGAGGGCCGCGTCCGACCCAGGGCCGGAGGCCGTCTGTGAAATCGCTCCAGTAGAGCGATTTAGGCCGCAGGATGGGCCTGCCCATAGGGCGGGTCGGGCGCAGCACGTGATCGGGGATCACGGGCCTAATCACCGGTCCAGTATTTCGGCTAGTAGTAGCCACTCCTGCCATCAAATGCCTCCGCGGCACGTCGACTCGCAGCCTCATCCTCCGCAATTTCTCTGTCGCGCTGCGCAATGTTAGTCGCTTCATGACTAGACGGCTTTAGGGTGATGGGAATCTTGAAGCTAACACGACTGACCTGTTCTGCTGAGACAGTCTTGTCACCCTTTGCTCCAACTTCAATCGACATCACTCTTATGCCGGCCTTGGCGCCACCGCTCTTTTCTGAAGAGGCCGTAACGGCGACATCAAATGAAACATTCTGCACCCGGCGCATTGTGTAATTGGAACTTCCGGGCTAATAGACTTCGCTTCCGGACTGAGCGGATGGTGGGTTTATCACAATGTCTTCTGATGTGTAGTGCTCCTGAAGATCCGTCGTCGCATCAGCAATTGCAGAAATAGTTTCGGCGATAAATTCTTTCAAATCCATTTAGTACGACCTTTCTTATTCACTTGGCTGAGCGTAGCAAAAACAAAAAAACGCCCCGCAGTTTCCCACGAGGCGTCTTCAATTTCAATTCGGCGAAAAGCTCAGTCGCGCTCTTCCACGATCTCGACCATATGCGGGATGGAGTTGATCATACCACGCACAGACGGCGTGTCTTCCAGCTCGCTGGTCTTGTGCATTTTGTTCAGGCCCAGGCCGATTAGCGTCGCGCGCTGTTTGGCGGGGCGGCGGATCGGGGAGCCGATCTGCTTTACTACAATCGTCTTGGCCATGCTTATGCCTCCTCAGCCACTTGCGCGGAGGACTCAACGTTGTCTTCACGCTTGGGCAGAATGTCGGCCACTTTCTTGCCGCGACGCTGCGCGACCGACCGGGGGCTCGATTCTTTCTTCAACCCGTCCATGGTGGCGCGGATCATGTTGTAGGGGTTCTGCGAGCCGATGGACTTGGACACAACGTCCTTCACGCCCAGCATCTCGAACACGGCCCGCATCGGACCACCGGCGATGATACCAGTCCCCTCAGGCGCTGTGCGCATGACCACTTTACCGGCGCCGTGACGGCCTTCCATGTCGTGGTGCAGCGTGCGACCTTCGCGCAGTTGCACGCGGATCATCTGGCGCTTGGCCTGCTCTGTGGCCTTGCGGATGGCCTCGGGAACCTCTTTCGCCTTACCCTTGCCAAAGCCCACACGGCCCTTCTGGTCACCCACGACCACGAGGGCCGCGAAACCAAAGCGCTTACCGCCTTTTACGGTTTTGGACACGCGGTTGATGGCGACCAGACGGTCGGCAAATTCCGGTGCTTCGTCACGATCACGGCCTCTGCCACGTCGGTTGTCACGTTCTGCCATAGAGAACATCCTTTGATATCTGGGCAAGCGCCCGTTTGTCTCAACCCAAGTGAGCGCAATGCCCCCGGATCATCGAGGCGGCCACCACAGCCGCCTGCGCTGTCTCAAACAACGGTGGCCTAAAGCCCACCTTACCCGCATGCAGGTAGGGTGGGCCTTGGGCCACCGTACCTTAGATTTTCAGACCACCTTCGCGGGCAGCGTCGGCCACGGCCTTGACCTTCCCGTGAAAGAGGAAACCGCCGCGGTCGAAGTAAGCTTCTTCCACACCGGCTTTCTTGGCGCGTTCGGCAATCGCCGCGCCCACCTTGGTGGCCGCTTCGATGTTGTTCTTGCCCACCACACCGAGGCCCTTTTCCAGTGTCGAGGCGGAGGCAAGCGTCTTGCCCGCCACGTCGTCGATCAGCTGCACACTGATGTTTTTGCTGGAGCGGTGCACGGAGAGGCGTACGCGCCCCGCGTTCACCTTGCGCAGTTTGTTCCGAACGCGCAGGCGGCGCTTCAAGAACAGGTCTCTTTTGCTATTTGCCATTGTTTGCGTCCTTACTTCTTCTTGCCTTCTTTGCGGAAGATGAACTCGCCCTTGTAGCGGATGCCTTTGCCCTTGTAGGGCTCGGGCTTACGCCAAGCGCGGATGTTCGCGGCAACCTGACCAACAAGCTGTTCGTCAATGCCTTCCACCACAATCTCGGTCTGTTTCGGAGCCGTCACGGTCACCCCTTCAGGCGCCGTATAATCCACATCGTGGCTGAGGCCGAGGTTCAGCTTCAGGGTGTTGCCCTGCATGCTGGCCCGATAGCCCACACCCTGGATTTCCAGCTCTTTCTTGAAGCCGTCGGTGACGCCGGTGACAAGGTTCGCAACCATCGTGCGGGACATGCCCCACTGCTGCCGCGCGCGCTTGGATTTGCCGCGTGGCTCGATGTTGATCACGTTGTCCTCGACCTTCAGGGTCACATCATCCGTGGCCTTGAAGGACCGGGTCCCCTTGGGGCCCTTCACTTCGATGGTCTGACCGTTCACGGAGGCGGATACACCGCTGGGCAGGTCGACCGGTTTTTTACCAATACGAGACATGAGCCCCTCCTTAGAAGACGGTGCAGAGCACTTCGCCGCCAACGTTGGCGCTGCGTGCTGCTTGGTCAGACATCACACCCTTGGGGGTGGAGACAATCGACACGCCCAGGCCCTGACGGACAACGGGGATGTCATTGACGCCCATGTAAACGCGGCGACCGGGTTTGGAGACCCGCTTCAGCTCGCGAATGACAGGTTCGCCTTCATAGTACTTCAGGCTGATTTCGATGGCGGGGTGGCCGTCGGCACCGGTGGTTTTCTCATAGCCACGGATGTAGCCCTCGTCCGCCAGCACATCCAACACCCAGGCGCGCAGCTTGGAGGCAGGCGTGTGGACGGTGGATTTACCGCGCATCGAGGAGTTCCGGATGCGTGTCAGCATATCTGCGATAGGATCGTTCATCTGATGCGCTCCTTACCAGCTCGACTTGACCATGCCGGGGATCTGGCCGTTCGAGCCAAGGTCCCGCAGCGCGATCCGCGAAATTTTCAGTTTGCGATAGTAGGCGTGTGGACGACCGGTCAGCTGGCAGCGGTTGTGCAGACGCACAGCGCTGGAGTTGCGCGGCAGTTTCGCCAGCTTCAAGGAAGCGCGGAAACGCTCTTCCATCGGCTTGTCCTGGTCGTTCACGATTGCCTTGAGTTCAGCGCGCTTGGCAGCGTATTTCTTCACCAGAGCTTCGCGCTTCTTCTCGCGTTCGATCATAGATTTTTTAGCCATATCTATTCCCTCCCGATCAGCTGTTGAAAGGCATGTTGAAAGCTTTCAACAGGCTCTTTGCTTCAGCATCGGTTTGCGCCGTTGTGGCGATCACAATGTCCATTCCCCAGTTCTCATCGATCTTGTCGAAGTTGATCTCCGGGAACACCAGATGCTCTTTCAGGCCCATGGCATAGTTGCCACGCCCATCGAAAGACTTGCCCGACACGCCGCGGAAGTCGCGGATGCGGGGCATCGCAATGGTGATCAGACGGTCGAGGAATTCGTACATGCGGTCGCCGCGCAGGGTCACTTTCGCGCCCATCGGCATGTCCTCGCGGACCCGGAAACCGGCGATGGATTTCTTCGCCGTGGTGGTCAGCGCCTTCTGGCCCGCGATCAACGTCAGATCTTCGACCGCCGACTTGGCCTTCTTGCTGTCACGCACGGCCTCGGCACCGCAGCCGATGTTCAGGACAATCTTGTCCAGACGCGGGATCTGCATGTCGTTCTTGTAACCGAACTCTTCCTTCATCGCCGCGCGGATGGTGCCCTTATACGCGGCCTTCAGGCGGGGGGTGTAATTCGCTGTATCAAGCATCGATCACGTCTCCCGTTGTCTTGGCAAAACGGACTTTCTTGTCACCATCCATCTTGAACCCGACCCGTGTCGCTTTGCCTTTGGCATCGACGAACGCGAGGTTGCTGAGGTCAATCGGCATCGCCTTGGGGATGCGACCGCCCTGGCTTTCCTGGGACTGACGTGTGGCGCGGATGGCGATGTTGATGCCGTCCACAATTGCCTTGCCGGATTTCGGGTCCACAGACGTGATGTTGCCTGTCTTGCCTTTGTCCTTGCCGGCCAGCACGATGACCTTGTCACCTTTTTTCAACTTGGCAGCCATGATTACAGCACCTCCGGAGCGAGCGAGATGATTTTCATGAAGTTTTTCGCACGCAACTCACGCACAACTGGCCCGAAGATGCGGGTACCGATCGGCTCGTTGTTGTTGTTGAGGATGACGGCGGCGTTGCGATCAAAGCGGATCGCGGTGCCGTCTTCGCGGCGGACTTCCTTGGCAGTGCGCACGACGACGGCCTTGCGCACGTCGCCTTTCTTCACACGGCCGCGGGGGATGGCTTCCTTCACCGAGACAACAATGATGTCGCCGACGGAGGCGTATTTACGCTTGGAACCACCCAGGACCTTGATGCACTGAACACGGCGTGCGCCGCTGTTGTCAGCAACATCCAGGTTGGTCTGCATCTGGATCATTTGGTTTCTCCCGACCTTTGGGGGGCCGATGCGTGGCCATATCCCCAGGGTTTCGAATTAAGGGCGTGCGCCTTAGGCCTCAGCGGCCTCCAGCACTTCCCAACGTTTGGTTTTCGACTTCGGCGCGCATTCGATGATGCGGACAGAGTCCCCTACCTTGAAGGTGTTCTTCTCATCGTGCGCCCGGTACTTCTTGGACTTACGGATGGTCTTCTTCAGAACCGGGTGCGTGAAGCGGCGCTCGACGCTGACGGTGACTGTTTGGGCGTTGGCATCAGAGGTCACGACGCCGGACAGAATACGCTTTGGCATGGGTGCTCTCCTTACTCAGACGCAGCAGCAGAGGCTGCTTTTTGGTTCAACACGGTCTTCACACGGGCCGCATTGCGGCGCGCGGTGCGCAGCTGCGCAGGGTTTTCCAGCTGGCCCGTGGCCTGCTGAAAGCGCAGGTTGAACTGTTCTTTTTTCAGATTGGCCAGCTCTTCACGCAGCTGGTCCGGGGTCTTGTCGTGCAATTCCTTGGCGTCCATCGCCCTTTTCCTTTCAACATCACGAGAAGGCCGCTTGAAAGCGTCACCCTGATTCCCGTGGAGTTCATGATGAAGGGGCCGTATAGGCCCAACCGGCCTGCATCGCAACCCCTTTTGACAAAGAACAAAACGCCTGACCCAGTGCCGTCGCCTAGTCCCCCACTCCCCCCACAATTTCACCCGCGCTCGAGTCGAGGGGTGGGTGCAAAGCGCCCTCCCTATTGCGGAGGCTTTAGCGGAGCCGCAACAAATCGGGTATGCTTCAAAGAAGATCTTACTGAGCACCTCGCGGCTCCGGTGACTCCAGAAGGAGAAGCCGGACTCCGATAGCAACAATGAGCAGCCCAGCCGTGCGCTCCAATATGGTGCGCGCGCGACGTGAACGGCGCAGGACGGCTCCGATGGTTCCTGAGAATGTGGCGAGCGTCAGCTCCACTACGAGAGCGACAGCGCGCATTACGAAGCCAAGGATGACAAACTGAACAGCGACCGACCCCGCAGCAGGGTCCACGAACTGCGGCAGGAAGGCCAGCATGAACACGTGGCTCTTCGGATTTACCAGACTGGCGATGAACCCCTCTTTGATGGCTGCGCGAGAAGACACGATCGAACTGCCTCCAGTTGGATCAAGCATTGATCCCAACAGCAGTTTTAGCCCGCGCCAGATCAGGTAGGCTCCACCCGCATAGCGGATGACATCGAATGCGAGCGGATTTTCTGCCACAAGTGTCGCCAAGCCGAGAGCCAGCAGGGGAACTTGAACCGTCCCGGCCAGAAAGAAACCCAATGCTGTGTAGATCGCAGCGGCGCGCCCTTGAGATAACCCACGACCAACGATCAAGAACAGGTCCGGGCCCGGCGTAAGCGCCAAGATCACGACCGCAATTGAGAAGGCAGCAAGGGTAAAAGGGTCAATCAGCATAGAAAGACAGTAGAAGCGTTCCAACCGCCTGACAACGCGAGAAGCGGGCGTTCACACGATCACCCCGAAGGGCAGCGCCGTCCGCTCAATCGCCATTTTTCTTCGCAAGTCTTTATCCACGGTACGCCGCTTTAATCCCGCAAATTCGTTCAAACCACTATGCGACCACCGACGTGACAACGGCATCGAAATAACCATATTCCCTTTGGAAGCGACCCAAAATCCCTACCGGGCCCCAAGCCTACGGGTTCTTTGCGCACACGCCGCATCACCCCCTCGCCTCTCGCCACGGGCTCGGCTAAGACGGGGTCATGAGCACTATAGATTCCCTCTTCGTTACCCGCCTCTACCGCGCCTCTCTCTCCGAGAAGAAGCCCGCCATCGATACCGCTGAGTTGCAGGCCTCCTGCTGGTCCATCGCGGAAGATGACGAGGCTGGCCAGGACTGGTGCGAGCAGAACGGCTATCCCGGCTACACCAGTTATGCCTCGCTGACCGACCTGCCCTACCGCTTTCCGATCTTCAAGGATCTGGTCAAGTGCCTCGACAAACACGTGAAATCTTTCGCAAAGGATCTCGCTTTCGACCTAGGCGACAGACCGTTGAAACTGGAAGATATCTGGATCAACATCCTGCCCCCCGGCGGCATCCACACCAGCCACATCCACCCGCATTCCGTGATCAGCGGCACCACCTATGTTGCCGTCCCGCCCGGAGCCAGCGCGCTCAAGCTTGAAGACCCGCGCCTGCCGATGATGATGGCCGCCCCTCCCCGCCACAAAGACGCGCCTGCGGAGTTGCAGACGTTCAGATACATCGCGCCCGAACCGGGAGACGTGATGCTGTGGGAAAGCTGGCTCCGCCACGAAGTCCCGCTCAACATGGCCGAAGAAGAACGGATTTCGGTGAGCTTCAACTACAGTTGGAGTTGACGACAGAACACCCATCCACCCCAAGCGGATTTGCTAAAAATCAGGCGACTTCGGGAATTTGACTGTCTCAGCGGGCCTTCGCTATTGGTTCCAATGGACAAATGTAATAGTTTTGTAAATATTTTATGAAACCATTGCATTGAGGGCCGGTGCATGGCCGTAGAACATCACGATATCCGCGCAGAACGCGGCGCCTTCATCGCGCAAGCGCTGGAAGAGTTTGTGCTCCTATGCCGGATGGGTTGGCAGGATCGGTCCAGCCGGGTGATCTCTGCGGTGTTTCTTGCCACCACAACCCTGTGTCTGGCGGCGGCAGTTCTTGCCTATGCTTTGCAGCCCAATAGTACACTGGCCGGAACGATCCACGCCGAGCTCAACCTCGGGATAGACAACAGCCTGAGCGAAAAACTTGGTCACGGGCTCGCGTTTCTCGCCGCAGCACTGTTTGTCATGTGCCACATCCGCGACCGGTCACGCGTGGCGCTTTTCCTGGCCGTGCTCTGCGCCTTCATCTGGTTCGACGATACGGCGCGATACCATGAGCGGCTTGGCAGTGTGATTGCAGAGGCCGCCGCGTTACAACCGGCGTTTGGCTTGCGCGGACAGGACCTCGGCGAATTGGCCGCTTGGTACATTGCGGCCTGTCTGCTGGCACCGCTTCTTGCCTGGGCGGTAAAACAGCGCATGACCGGTGACCTTGGCTTGCTCTTTGCCGCCGCTCTTTGCTTTGGCGCGCTGGTGATTTTTGGCGTGGTCATCGATATGGCGCATATCGTTTTCCCGGTTAAAGCACTGCTTTTCCTTGAGGACGGCGGTGAGTTGATCACGCTTACGGGCTTCTGCATCCTCGCGGTCAGTGTCTCGCAGACACAGGAGCGGTATTTCCAGACCAACTGACGACAACGTGCCACTAACCCGGTAGCACGTTCCTTCAAAAGATCCGTTCAGACGAAACAACCCCCGCCGAATGAACGACGGGGGTTTTTCTTTTGGCAGCACCCGCAGGTTGCGGGTGACAGAAAAGCCGCCCGGGTTTACCAGTCCTCGCGGACGACGACCCGTGTCTTGATCGGCAGCTTCATCGCCGCCAGACGCAGCGCCTCGCGGGCCACGTCCTCGTTCACGCCGTCGATCTCGAACATCACGCGACCGGGCTTGACCTTCGCCGCCCAACGGTCGACGGAGCCTTTACCCTTACCCATGCGGACTTCGATGGGTTTGGCAGTGACCGGCACGTCCGGGAAGATCCGGATCCAGACCCGGCCCTGACGTTTCATGTGACGCGTCATCGCGCGGCGGGCCGCTTCGATCTGACGTGCTGTAACCCGCTCAGGCTCGATGGCCTTGAGACCATAGGTGCCGAAGTTCAGGTCAGACCCACCCTTCGCCAGCCCCTTGATCGAGCCTTTGAACTGCTTGCGGAATTTCGTGCGTTTTGGTTGTAGCATCTGTCATTCCCCCTTAGCGACGACCGCCTGCACCACGGGGTGCTGGGCCATCCTGGAGTTCCTGTGCTTTTCGGTCACGCGCGGCTGGATCGTGCTCCATGATCTCACCTTTGAAGATCCAGGTCTTGATCCCGATGATGCCATAGGCAGTCGTCGCTTCCACATGTGCGTAATCGATGTCGGCCCGCAGGGTATGCAAAGGCACGCGGCCTTCGCGGTACCATTCAGTCCGCGCGATCTCGGCACCGCCCAGACGACCGGCGACGTTCACGCGGATGCCGAGGGCCCCCATGCGCATCGCGTTCTGCACCGCACGTTTCATGGCGCGGCGGAAAGACACCCGACGCTCCAGCTGCTGTGCAATGCTTTCACCAACCAATGCCGCGTCCAGCTCAGGCTTGCGCACTTCAACGATGTTGAGGTGCAGCTCAGAGTCGGTCATCTTGGCGATCTTCTGGCGCAGACCTTCAATGTCCGCCCCTTTCTTGCCGATGATGACACCGGGGCGGGCTGTGTGGATCGTGACGCGGCATTTTTTATGCGGACGCTCGATGATCACACGGGCCACACCGGCCTGATGACATTCTTTCTTGATGAATTCACGGATTGCGAGGTCTTCCAGCAGAAGGTCCCCGTAATCTTTGGTGTCGGCATACCAGCGGCTGTCCCAGGTGCGGTTCACCTGCAGGCGCATGCCAATCGGATTGACTTTGTTACCCATTAGGCTTGCTCCTCTACCTGACGCACCTTGATCGTAATCTCCGAGAACGGCTTGATGATTTTGCCGAACCGGCCACGCGCGCGCGGACGTCCACGCTTCATGGTCAGGTTTTTACCCACATAGGCCTCAGCGACGACCAATTCATCGACGTCGAGGTTGTGGTTGTTTTCCGCGTTCGCGATGGCGGACTGAAGGCATTTCTTCACGTCCAGAGCGATCCGTTTCTTGGAGAAGGTCAGGTCCGTCAGGGCCTTGTCCACCTTCTTGCCCCGGATCATCGCGGCGACGAGGTTCAGTTTCTGCGGGGATGTGCGAAGCATGCGCAGTTTTGCCATTGCTTCGTTGTCAGCCACGCGGCGGGGATTTTTATCCTTGCTCATGGCTTATTTCCGCTTCGCTTTTTTGTCGGCGGCATGACCGTAGTAGGTCCGTGTCGGGGAGTATTCACCGAACTTCTGACCGATCATGTCTTCGCTGACGTTAACAGGGATGTGCTTGTGACCGTTGTAGACACCGAACGTCAGGCCCACGAACTGGGGCAGGATTGTCGAGCGGCGCGACCAGATCTTGATCACTTCGTTGCGGCCGCTTTCGCGGGACGCTTCGGCCTTTTTCAACACGTAGCTGTCGACAAAAGGGCCTTTCCATACTGAACGAGACATAGATTAACGCCCCTTCTTCTTGGCGTGCCGCGAGCGCAGGATAAGCTTGCTGGACGCTTTTTTCTTGTTCCGGGTCTTTGCACCCTTTGTCGGCTTGCCCCAAGGCGTCACCGGGTGACGACCACCAGAGGTCCGGCCTTCACCACCACCATGCGGGTGGTCGATCGGGTTCATCACGACACCACGCACAGAGGGGCGGATGCCCTTGTGACGCATGCGGCCCGCTTTACCGTAATTCTGGTTGGAGTTGTCGGGGTTCGACACGGCACCAACGGTCGCCATGCATTCCTGACGCACCAGACGCAGCTCGCCGGAGCTCAGACGGATCTGAGCGTAGCCACCATCCCGGCCCACGAATTGGGCGTAGGTACCGGCGGCACGCGCGATCTGACCACCCTTGCCGGGCTTCATCTCGATGTTGTGCACGATTGTCCCGATGGGCATGCCGGAGAAAGGCATGCAGTTGCCGGGCTTGATGTCTGCCTTTTGGCTCGACACGATCTTGTCTGCCACGGCCAGACGCTGCGGTGCGAGGATATACGACTGTTCGCCGTCCTCGTATTGCACCAGCGCGATAAAGGCTGTGCGGTTAGGGTCATATTCGATCCGCACCACGGTCGCGGTGACATCGAATTTGTTGCGTTTGAAGTCGACGATCCGGTAGAGGCGCTTGGCCCCGCCGCCTTTGCGGCGCATCGTGATCCGTCCGGTATTGTTCCGTCCGCCATTCTTGGTCAAGCCTTCTGTGAGGGCTTTGACCGGGCGGCCTTTCCAGAGCTCCGAACGGTCGATCAGTACCAGCCCACGCTGGCCCGGCGTCGTCGGTTTATACGACTTGAGTGCCATGTTGTCTGTCTTCCGTTTTGCTGTCGGTCGTCGCAATGACGACCATGGTATGAAGGCCCCCGTAGGTGCCCGACTTGGGTGTCCGTCAGGACAACAACGAAGCCCCGGACGAATCCGGGGCCTTGCCGATGGGTCCGTTTAAGAGAGGCCGCCCCCGGGGTCAAGCGTGTGCGGGCTGAAAATACAGGTTTTTCCGGTGTGTCATGCCGCACCTTGGCACCTATTCGCCGCGCCAGACACGACCCCATCTTCTGTCTTTCTAACTTAACAGGGGAGATGGTAGGCTCCAAAGATCTTGGGTGGAGGGAATACCATGAGTTTTGTAAAAGCACTTGCTGCGGTCGCTGTCGGGTTCGCCGCAGCGAAGGGTATGGATAAATACAAGCAGATGGGCGGTATGGCCGGTCTGCAAAACGCGATGCAGGGCGCAGGCGGCAGTAATATGGCCGACCAATTGGGCCGCATGGCAGATCAGTTCGGCATCCCGGGCGGCTCCGCACAGGTCAAGAACCTGTTCGGTCAGATGGGGCAGGCAACGGCCGGTGCCACCGAAGCGGGTGCCGCCGGTCTGGGCGGGTTGATGGCGAGCCTGCGGGGGGCAGCCGAAGCGGGCAGCCAACAGTCGGCCTCGATGATGGAGGCGATGTTCGGCAATACACCCGTGGGCGATGCGATGGAACAGCAGGCCAAACTGATGATCCGCGCGATGATTCAGGCCGCCAAGGCCGACGGTGAGATCGACACCGAGGAGCAGGCGGCCATTGTGGACCGGCTGGGCGATATCAGCGAGGAAGAGCGGGAGTTCGTGAAGGCGGAACTGCAGGCCCCCGTTGATCTGGCCGGCCTGGTGCAGGACGCAGGCAATGTCGGGCGCGAGCAGGTCTATTCGACGTCGCTGGCCGCGATCCGCATCGACAATCCGACAGAGGCGCAATACATGCGCCAGCTCGCGACCGGACTCGGCCTGAGCGATGCGCAGCGCGATGCGATCCACGCGAGGATGGGTGTGCCGCCGCTTGCCACCTGACGGCGGGGGCCGCAGGCCAGACATGCCAAGGCTCGATCTGAAAAGCCCAGGCCTCAAAAAAGGCTGACAAAGTCAGCGGAGGTCTGGGCCACCCAAGTGCCGCTGCGCGGTCGGTTCAGTGGTCAGCATCTGGAACCCTGTGGGCATTTATAGCGAGGGTCCGCGCCGCAGCCAGTCACGGAGATGCGTCAAGTCGCCTTGACTGCCTGTGGCCTCCACCGCTTTGCGCAGCACATCCACGCGCTTTACCGCGTCATCACTCGCTCCTTTGACTCTGCGGATTGAACAATCGCGCAAAAAATCCGGTGCGGGGCTGCTCGACGTTACCCGAAGATTTGGGCCTTCCAGCGACCCAAACCTCGATCCGTTCCGAGTTCAGCGCGTTTTCCGAAAAATCGCGCGCTTCTATCCCAAGATCGCTTGCGACGGCCTGGGCAACCGACGCGGTTTCCGGGCTGTAATATCGCAGGTGGGTGGTCGACACGCGAAAGCGCTCGCGTCCTATTTCAGCGACCGCGATCCCGGCGGCCTCCAGCTCAGCCACATAGCTTTGCAGCCTGTCGTTCGGGATACCGTCCGGCGCGTGCATGAAAAACTGAAGCTGGGGCGAGATGCTGCCATACATCGCCTCTTCGCCGGTCAGACCCGGCACCTCCGGCAATGACCGTAAAGTGGCAGCCATCACAAGGTCGGTATCCGCGCGCATGTACTGTACCGCGGAGATTTCAGGCAGAGTGATCGCCTCTGATGAGCCGGGCTCAGGCGCAAAGAACCCCACCGGAGCGGCCGTCAGCGTAGAAACCGCCGCCGCCTCAACCAGCGCGGCGGCACGGGCAGCAGGCACCTCCACAGCGGCAACCGGGTCGGGCGAGATCGGTTGTTGTTCAACCTTGGCACTCTGAGAGACCGCGACAGCTGGCGCCTCAGGCGGTGCAGTCTGCACGCCAATACCGACTAATGCGCCAAAACCAAGTGTCACGCCCAGACCGAAACCAGCGGCACCTGAAAACACCAGCAGGGCCCTGACGGCATGCGTCGTGCTCAGATGCGGCAAGGCTCTCTCCACATCGGGCGTGGATTCAGCCGCCGCTGGCACATCGTCATCCCTGTCTGTCCGGGTTGGCAATGGTTCGGGTATGCTGGGTGCATTGCCCTGCTTCAGCAGCCGCTTGGCGCGTTTGGCGCGGGCTTCGTCCAGACGGTCCTTCCAGTCCGCCACCAACACCGGGTGATCGGATGCGATCGGACGCGCTTCAAGGCCTGATTTGGCGAAACCGCCGGTTCCAGTTTTCGACACGATATTGACCCCTCGGAGAGACGTACTGTCCATGGTGGCAGATCATTGGAAACACTCCGCGGCGCGGCACTGGGAACAAACGTTCACAAATAGTTAATATAGCGAGAGAAAATGGGCAGTTGGTGGCCAGATTACCACACTGACTGCGAAAAATCAGGTGTGACGCGCACCTGGTAACAATTGATCAGGGATGTTTGACCGGACTTCGTCAACCGCATGCCTGTTCAAAGGGCGATGATCGCTTTTGCGAAGAGCTGCGGCGCCGCCAGACAGGCCTCGAACAAAACAAAACCCCGACCTTTCTCAAGGCCGGGGTTCTGCAAAGAGTTCTGATCGGACGTTTAGAGGCCCGTGGACACGTCAATCGTGTTGCCGGCTTCCAGCGTCACATAGGCTTTCTTGACGTCCTTCCGCTTGCCGAGCTGGCCGCGGAAACGCTTTACTTTGCCCTTGGTGATCGTGGTGTTGACCGCTTTGACCTTCACACCAAAGAGCGCCTCGACGGCCTCCTTGATCTGCGGTTTGTTGCTGTCCATCGCCACTTCAAAGACCACTGCGCCGTTTTCGGACGTCATGGTTGCCTTCTCGGTGATGATCGGCTTGCGGATCACATCGTAATGTTCTGCCTTGGCGTTCATTTCAAACGAGCCTCCAGAGCTTCGACACCCGCCTTCGTGATCACCAGCGTGTCACGCTTGAGGATGTCATATACGTTTGCGCCCATTGTCGGAAGGATATCCAGCCCGTCAATGTTGCGCGCGGCTTGAGCGAAATCCTCGTTGACGGACGCGCCATCGATAACCAACGCGCGTTTCCAGCCCAGGTTTGCAACCTGTTTGGCCAGAGCGGCGGTTTTGCCTTCGGAGGCCGCCTCGTCAAGGATGACGATCTCGCCCGCTTTCATCTTGGCGGACAGCGCATGACGCAGACCCAGTTTGCGGAACTTCTTGGTCAGTTCGTGACCATGGCTGCGCGGGGTCGGGCCCTTGTAGATACCACCCTTGCGGAAGATCGGCGCGTTACGGGAGCCGTGGCGTGCGCCGCCGGTGCCCTTCTGGCGATAGATCTTCTTGGTCGAGTAGCTGGTTTCCGAGCGTGTCTTGACCTTGTGCGTGCCGGCTTGCGCGTTGTTACGCTGCCAGCGCACGACGCGGTGCAGGATGTCGGCCCGTGGTTCGAGACCGAAAAGCGCCTCGTCCAGATCTACCGAACCGGCTTTCTTGCCGTCGAGTTTGATGACATCGAGTTTCATGCGTCACCTTCTTTCTTGTCGGCATCTGCATCCGCTTCCGGCGCACCACCTTCTTTGTCAGCTGCGATTTCAGCTTCTGCGGCTTTCAGCGCTTCGGCTTCCGCGGCGGCTTGCTCTTCAGCCAGACGCTTGGCTTCGGCCTCGGCCTCGGCAGCAGCGGCAGCAGCGGCTTCTTCAGCGGCTTTTGCAGCTTCCTCGGCAGCAGATTTCAAAGCGGCAGGCAGGATCGCGTTCTCAGGGAACGGCTTTTTCACCGCATCCTTGACCGTCACCCAGCCCCCTTTGGAGCCCGGCACAGCGCCTTTGACCATGATCAGACCACGGTCTGTATCTGTGCGGACGACCTGCAGGTTTTGCGTGGTGACACGGGCAGCACCCATGTGACCGGCCATTTTCTTGCCTTTGAAAACCTTGCCAGGATCCTGACACTGACCGGTCGAGCCGTGCGAGCGGTGCGAGATCGACACACCGTGCGAGGCACGCAGACCGCCGAAGTTGTGGCGTTTCATCGCACCGGCAAAACCTTTACCGATGGAGGTACCCGCCACGTCAACGAATTGACCCTCAAAATAGTGATCCGCGATGATTTCTTCGCCGACACCGATCAGGTTCTCTTCGTCCACGCGGAACTCGGCGACCTTGCGCTTGGGTTCCACTTTTGCCGAAGCAAAGTGACCGCGCATGGCCTGAGACGTCCGCTTGGCTTTAGCCACACCGGCGCCGAGTTGAACGGCCGTGTAGCCATCCTTTTCAACGGTCCGCTGAGCCACGACCTGCAGCTTGTCGAGTTGAAGAACGGTCACAGGGATCTGCTTGCCGTCTTCCATGAACAGCCGGGTCATCCCGACTTTTTTTGCAATAACGCCTGAGCGCAACATAAAATTACCCTCCTACGCTTATGACTGCAGCTTGATCTCGACGTCCACACCAGCGGCCAGGTCGAGCTTCATCAGCGCGTCCACGGTCTGGGGGGTCGGATCAACGATATCCAGCAGGCGCTTGTGCGTGCGGATCTCGAACTGGTCACGGGATTTCTTGTCAACGTGCGGGCCACGCAGAACGGTGAACTTCTCGATTTTGTTCGGCAGCGGGATCGGGCCGCGAACGGAAGCACCTGTACGCTTGGCGGTGTTGACGATTTCTTGTGTGGAGGCATCCAGCACACGGTAGTCAAACGCCTTGAGGCGGATGCGGATGTTTTGGCTTTGAACGGCCATGAGCATCACCCTTTATATCAGGGTCCAGATCGGAGAGGAGGACGGGCGCTCATCGCACACCCTCATCGCGTCTTTTTATGAACTGAAAAAGGGCACGGCCAGCCGTACCCTCTCAGGACTTGCGCGTCTTAGGGGGAGTCGCAGGAAAAGGCAATGGGGTTTCCGAACGAATATGGATGATATCTGCCGCGCATCCGGTGTTGTCATTGCAGAAACGCTGCTTTCAACAACAATTCGTCCTTGCTGCCGCCCGATATTGCGGCAGACGGAGGCTCTGAGCCCAAACTGTTGGATGCTGCACTTTTCACGAAGGTCCGCTCCTCAACCCATGTCCAAGAATCCCACAGTCGCCATTTTGTCTGCTATTAAGAAAATTGCATCTAAACTTGCATCCTCAATAAAAGAACACGCAAGTTGGGCAAGGATTCAATTAATATTTTGAGGTTTTTCGATGGTCGATGAGAAAGAGCTTTCCACTTCAAGTTCAAGGGTTGAACGTGCTCCTGATTTCGCCAGCATCAATCGGGTCCTTGATGCAAATCCAGAAGGATATGCATCAAGGATCACGTGGGAATCTGTACGCAGTTTTGGCGAATTACAGATCCTGACAAGAGCGTCATACATCATGTTACTGGTAGTTCCACTGATGGCGGGCCTATGGCCGACGGTCAGAGTTCTTGTCAACCGGTATAACCAGAGCCTTAGCCTAGCTCGCGAAAAAATGATCGCAGTTTTGGACCGAATGCCTGAGGCGCAGAGCCTACCATTACAAACGACGACGCGTGAAAAATTGAATACAGGGTTTGAAGATATCGCCGAAGCGCTTCATACGGTGGCCCTTGCAATCGAGAACGCATCGATCCAAGCAACGGCCCTGCCCATGGTTTGGGTAGTTTCCTTTGGTGCCTCACTTTGCGCGGTATTGGGTCAAACACTGTACCAGTCGGCGGCACCTCAAATCATCCGTTCTGACGACAAACGGAGCTACATTGGAAAAGTTATTGAAGAAGAGAAAGGGCTGCGCGAACTGAACGAGTCCAGCCTCCGAGAACTTATTTTGGAGACTAGTCGCGAATACGAAGGGGCAGCGAATACCAACACTTTGGCGCTCAAGTTGAGCGTAGTTATGTACGGCCTTGCAACAGTATTCATCGTTTTGATCGTCACGGATCAGACTATGTCCGTGTTGGATGCGAGCAACTTAATCCCGAACTCCCGCATCTTCTAAGGCCAAGGCGAGTTCGATGACTTCACTCATGGCAACCGCTGAAAAGCGATAAGTGGCGCATCCGCAGCGAAGGGCAGCTTCGTCCGCAAAGCGACCGACACTAACAAACGAAGGGCCGCTCAATTTGAGCGGCCCTTTCTTCAAATTCGTGCGTCGCTGGGAAGCTCCCAAATGCGCGGTTACTCGGTGATTTTGGACACCACGCCGGCGCCGACGGTGCGACCGCCTTCGCGGATCGCAAAACGCAGACCGTTTTCCATCGCGATCGGCGCGATCAGCTCAACGCCAAAGGACACGTTGTCGCCCGGCATCACCATCTCGGTGCCTTCGTTCAGCTGAACCGTGCCGGTCACGTCGGTGGTCCGGAAGTAGAACTGCGGGCGGTAGTTCGCGAAGAACGGCGTGTGACGGCCGCCCTCATCCTTGGTCAGGATGTAGGCTTCGGCCTCGAACTTGGTGTGCGGGGTCACGGAGCCGGGCTTGCAGAGCACCTGGCCACGTTCAACCGCTTCCCGGTCGATGCCGCGCAGCAGCGCGCCGATGTTGTCGCCCGCTTCACCGCGGTCCAGCAGCTTGCGGAACATTTCAACGCCTGTGCAGGTGGTTTTCTGCGTGTCCTTGATGCCGACGATTTCGATCTCGTCGCCCACGTTGATCACGCCACGCTCGACACGACCGGTCACAACCGTACCCCGACCGGAGATCGAGAAGACGTCTTCCACGGGCATCAGGAACGGCTGGTCGATCGCGCGCTCGGGCGTCGGGATCCATTCGTCGACGGCGGCCATCAGCTTCTTGATGGATTCTTCACCGATTTCCGGGTTGTTGCCTTCCATCGCCGCCAGCGCCGAGCCGGGGATGACGGGGATGTCGTCGCCGGGGTACTCGTAGGAGGACAGCAGCTCGCGGATTTCCATCTCGACCAGCTCCAGCAGCTCGTCGTCGTCGACCTGGTCGACCTTGTTCATGTAGACAACCATCGTCGGGATGCCCACCTGGCGGCCCAGCAGGATGTGCTCGCGCGTTTGCGGCATCGGGCCGTCGGCGGCGTTCACCACCAGGATCGCGCCGTCCATCTGGGCGGCACCGGTGATCATGTTTTTCACGTAGTCCGCGTGGCCGGGGCAGTCGACATGCGCGTAGTGACGCGCGTCGGTCTCATATTCCACGTGTGCTGTGGAAATGGTGATCCCGCGGGCTTTCTCTTCCGGCGCGCCGTCGATCTGGTCGTAGGCTTGAAAATCGCCAAAATACTTCGTGATCGCAGCCGTCAGCGTCGTCTTGCCGTGGTCAACGTGACCAATCGTGCCGATGTTTACGTGCGGTTTCGTACGTTCAAACTTTGCCTTTGCCATGGTGGCCTCCTTAGGTGTTCTGTTGGATGGCTAAGCCACCCGAAGTTGGGTTTCGCCGCCCCGGGTGGGGCGACTGAATTACGCGAATTTTGCCTGGATCTCGTCCGAGATGTTCTGCGGAACAGGATCGTAGTGATCGAACTGCATGGTGAACTGCGCACGGCCCGACGACATCGACCGCAGCGTGTTGATGTAACCAAACATATTGGCCAGCGGCACGAAGGCGTCGATCGCAATCGCGTTGCCGCGTGGTTCCTGACCGGACACCTGACCCCGGCGGGAGGTGAGGTCACCGATGATGCCACCGGTGTATTCTTCCGGCGTGATCACTTCGACCTTCATGATCGGCTCGAGCAGTTTCGCACCCGCACCTTTCATGCCGTCGCGCATGCCCATGCGGGCCGCGATTTCAAAGGCCAAGACGCTGGAGTCCACATCGTGGAACTTACCGTCGATCAGCGCGACCTTGAAGTCGATCACCGGGAAGCCCGCCAGCGGACCAGAGTCCATCACCGATTTGATACCTTTTTCCACACCCGGAATGTATTCCTTGGGCACGGCACCCCCAACAATACGGGATTCGAAGGAGTAACCTTCGCCCGGCTCTGTCGGCGTCAGGATCATCTTCACTTCCGCGAACTGACCGGAGCCACCGGACTGCTTCTTGTGGGTGTAGGTGACTTCGTACTCTTTCGAGATCGTCTCGCGATAGGCCACCTGCGGCGCACCGATGTTCGCCTCGACCTTGAACTCGCGCTTCAGACGGTCGACGAGAATATCGAGGTGCAATTCGCCCATACCCTTCATGATGGTCTGACCGGATTCCAGATCAGTTTCCACACGGAAGGAGGGGTCTTCTGCCGCCAGACGCGCCAGACCTTGCGACATTTTTTCCTGGTCGTTCTTGGTCTTCGGCTCAACCGCGATCTCGATCACCGGATCTGGGAAGGTCATGGTTTCCAGAACCACCGGATCGTTCACGGCGCAGAGCGTGTCGCCCGTTGTCGTGTCTTTCAGACCCGCCAGCGCGATGATGTCGCCCGCGAAGGCCTCTTCGATCTCTTCACGGTTGTTGGAGTGCATCATCATCATGCGGCCCACGCGCTCTTTCTTCTCCTTGGTGGAGTTGAGCATCGTGTCGCCCTTGTTCAGCACGCCGGAATAGATCCGTGTGAAGGTCAGCGATCCAACGAAGGGGTCGTTCATGATTTTGAACGCGAGGCCAGCGAAGGCCATGTTGTCATCCGCACGGCGCGCGATGTTCCGGGTTTCTTCCTCGTCGCCCGGTTTGAAGCCCATGTAGTCGACCACGTCGAGCGGGCTCGGCAGGTAGTCAATCACGGCGTTCAGCAGTGGCTGTACGCCTTTGTTCTTGAAGGCAGAGCCACCCAGAACCGGCACAAAAGCAATCTCCAGCGTGCCCTTGCGCAGCAGCGCGCGCAGGGTCGGCACGTCAGGCTCGTTGCCTTCCAGGTATTCCATCATCGCGTCGTCGTCCATTTCGACGGCCGCTTCGATCATCTTGCCGCGCCATTCTTCGGCCATGTCCTTGAGGCTGTCGCGCACGGGCGCTTTGACCCAGGACGCGCCCAGGTCTTCACCCTGCCAGAGCCACTCTTCCATGGTCACGAGGTCGATCAGACCTTCGAGCTCGGTCTCTGCACCGATCGGAATGCCAACAGGCACGGCGCGCGCGCCGGTGCGGTCTTCGATCATGTTTACGCAGTTGAAGAAGTCCGCGCCGATCTTGTCCATCTTGTTGACGAACACCATGCGCGGCACCTTGTAGCGGTCGGCCTGACGCCAGACAGTTTCGGTCTGTGGCTCAACACCAGCGTTGGCGTCCAGCACACAGACGGCACCGTCGAGAACGGCCAGCGAACGCTCGACCTCGATGGTGAAGTCCACGTGGCCCGGGGTGTCGATGATGTTCAGGCGGTGCTTGGGCGTGTCAGCGGTCTGACCGTCCTCGGTGCGCTCCCAGAAGGTGGTGGTCGCAGCCGAGGTGATGGTGATGCCGCGTTCCTGCTCCTGCTCCATCCAGTCCATGGTGGCTGCACCATCGTGCACCTCACCGATGTTGTGGGACTTGCCTGTGTAGTACAGGATGCGTTCCGAACAGGTGGTTTTGCCAGCATCGATGTGAGCCATGATGCCAAAATTGCGGTAGCGGTCTAGCGGATAGTCGCGTGCCATGGGGCTGCTTCCTTGAGGTATCTGAAAACGATTTGCCGCGCCCCCGGACGGGACGCGACGATGTGGTTACCAGCGGTAGTGGCTGAACGCTTTGTTGGCGTCTGCCATCTTGTGCGTATCTTCGCGCTTTTTCACCGCGGTACCGCGGGATTGAACAGCGTCCAGAAGTTCACCAGCCAGGCGCTCTTCCATTGTGTTCTCGTTGCGCGAACGGGCGGCTTTGATCAACCAGCGGATGGCCAGCGCCTGACGACGCTCGGGGCGCACTTCGACGGGCACCTGGTATGTTGCACCACCAACACGGCGCGACCGAACTTCGACGGAAGGCTGGATGTTGTCGAGCGCTTCGTGGAAAACCTCGATGGGTGCGCGCTTGATCTTGTCTTCAACGCGGGTAAGCGCGGAGTAGACGATGCGTTCTGCGACCGACTTCTTGCCGTCGATCATCAGGTTGTTCATGAATTTTGTCAGCACCAGATCGCCATATTTGGCGTCGGGCAGGACTTCGCGTTTTTCGGCTGCGTGGCGACGGGACATTCTCTATTCCTCTTACTTCGGACGCTTCGCGCCGTACTTCGAACGACGTTGCTTACGGTCTTTGACGCCTTGGGTATCCAGAACACCACGTAGAATGTGATAACGGACACCGGGAAGGTCTTTGACACGGCCGCCACGGATCAGAACCACGGAGTGCTCCTGAAGGTTGTGGCTTTCGCCCGGGATGTAGCTGATCACCTCGAAGCCATTGGTCAGACGGACCTTGGCCACTTTCCGCATCGCCGAGTTCGGCTTCTTCGGTGTGGTGGTGTAGACACGCGTACAAACGCCACGCTTCTGCGGGCATTCCTGCAGGTGCATGGACTTTGAACGTTTGATTTTAGGCTGCCGCGGCTTGCGGATCAGCTGTTGGATCGTTGGCATTCCGGTTCTTTCCCCGTGTTGCTCACATATGTGTGCACGAGGACGACCCCCATGCGGTTGAAACTCTCTCACAGACGCGTCCGCCTGCAATGCTCATGCGCCGATGGCGCTACGATTTACATGCGCCGATGGCGCAATGCCAAAAGACCGCCACGTTTCCGTACCGAGGAAAACGACGCGGTGGGTTTACAGAGGATCGGGCCGATAGGGGGCCGGATCGTGACCACTTCAGTTCTGATTTCGGCGCGCAGGCTTGACCCTGCCGTCGAGATGAGCGGCGTATAAAAGGAGTCGCGCATGGTGTCAACAGGCGCACCTCTCTTATCAGAGGCTTGGCACATCCTTCCTTTTGCCGACGGAGGAGATCGGCATTGCAGCCCGCAATACACTGTTAAGCGAGGCCCTTGCCTGCGCACCATGGGCAGTCACCGCCGCATCTGGCTCCGCTCCCTGTAGAGGGTGAAGAGCCCGGTTGCCACGATGATGCCCGCACCCAGAAGCGTCAGCGCACTGGGCCAGTCACCAAACACCAGCCAGCCCAGAACAAGTGCCCAGATCAGTCCCGTGTAGCGGAAGGGCGCAATGAAGGAGACATCTCCCGCCCGCATCACCTGAACGCTGAAGTAGTACCCGCCGACGATGAAAATCGAAGATGCAGCAATCAACGTGCCCAGTTGTGTCGAAACGAGGACCCAGTCGATGGACAGTGACGCAAGCGCTGCCGCCACCAGCACCATGAGAGACGCCGAGAAGGTCACGAGGAGCGAAGGCACTTGCGAGGACAGTCGCCGTGTGGAGAGATCCCGTGCCGTGACACAGAGCACGGCAATCAGCGCGTAAAGCGACCACAGCGTGAACCCATCAGACCCCGGACGCACAATCAACAGCATGCCGCAGAACCCGATTGCAATGGCGCTCATCCGGCGCCAGCCAACGGCCTCGCGGAAAAACAGGGCAGAGCCAAGCGTCACCGTCAAAGGCAAGACCTGCAGAATGGCCGTGATATTGGCCAGCGGCATGTTCAGAAGGGCGGTGATGAAGAAATACGCCGCCCCGACTTCCGAAAGCGAGCGGAAACCGATCCAGAACCAGTCCTGCGGTGCAACACGGGGCCGGAAAGCACCGCGTGACCATGCCAGAAGTGCAATCAGCAAAGTCGCCAGAACCCCGCGCAAAACCAGCAGCTGAAACAGCGGCACCGCGCCGCCGGTCGCCTTGATGAGCGCGTCGTTGATGGTGAAACAGGCCATCGAGGCCATCATCAACAGCGCACCGGCAAGGTTCGGCGACATGGTGCCCGTGTTTGATTGACCGGTGTTCAAAACCTTTTTCGCTCCCTGCGACCAAGCGGCGCGCAGCTCTCTAGTGGCCGGTGAAAACCAATGTCTGCAACGGCAACAACAGCGACCGGATGCGCAGCCCTGCCGCATGCACCACGCCAACCGTATCGACCACATGCAGGAAGATGCGGCGCCCAAACCCAAGCTCGGGGTCGTCCAGCAACGCGTGATTGTAGGTGTAGGCGTTGGCAAGGCAGCGGCTGCCGGGCGGGATGTCGTCGGTCTGGCCGGGGTAGATCGGCTCCATGAACGCGGTGATCGTGCCGGGCGCGCCCATGGCCTGCGCATCGCCCAGCCGGTCCGAGGGGCGCACCTGCCCCGCCGCGATCACATCCTGTACCTCCGTGATAACCATCGGGATGACCGTGAAGGGTTTGGAGATGCACATGATCTCGGCCACCCCGCCCGCCTTCACCACCTGTGCGGAAATTTGCGGGAAGCCCGCCTGAAAGCGGTTCCGGCCCGCCTCCGAGGGCACGAGAATGCCCGCCGGGCGCAACACCGGGCTGACGATGTCGCCCACGCGCAAGGTGAACTGTTCGATGGTGCCATCGACGCCTGCATAAACGGTCAGCTTCTCAATCTCATTTTGTGCCTGTGCCAGCGCGGCCTCTGCTGTCGCACGCTGGGCAGGCAGCTGCACGGTGATCTGCGCATCCACCGCCGCGACCCCGGCGCGCGCCGCATCAACCTCGCCTTGCCGGGCACCCAGCTCATTCTCCAGAATCTCCACGTCGCGGTCACTGACCGCAGAAGAGCCCTGCGCCCGCAAAGCGCGTCGGCGCTCCAGATCTTCGCGGGTCTGCTCAAAGGCAGACATGGCCTGATCCAAAGTGCCGACGGCAGAGGCGCGTTGCGCTTGCGCCAGCACAAGACCGGCCTCGACTTCGGCGATCTGACGGCGCGCGGTTTCGGCGGCGGCTTCCTGGCTGCTGCTGTCGAGCTTGAAGATTGGATCACCTGCCGCGACCTCGGAGTTGATCTCGACATAGACATCCGAGACCCGCCCGCCCTGCTCTGATAGAATCGTCACGGTGCGGAAGAAGGAGGCCACGTTCGAGGTGCTGGGGTGGTAGTAGAAGACGATGGTGATCAGGCTGATCGTCAACATCGCGCAGAGGGTGATGCCCCAGCGCAACTCGTACCAGACCGTGAAGAAATTGATCTGATCGCCCCAGCGTTTGCCCTGGAAGCGACGGCGCAACAGATAGTCCGGCAGGATCGTGACCAGCGAACACAGGATGACCTCAAGCATGGCCTACTTCTCCCGGTTCACGAGGTTTTGCAGCGACTGCGCCATGGAATTCAGCGGGCTGACCAGATCCGGTGGGCGGAAGGCGGCCAGCACTAATGCGATGATCCAGAAGAGATTATTGTGGGTAAAAAGGGCCAGCATCGCGAGAATGCTGATCAGCTGCAATTGCGCGCTGTTGCCCTTATGCGCCATGCGCTCGGGCAGCGCATGCAGGGTGAAATAGGCGATCCCGAGCAGCAGAATCAGCACAAGGACAAAAATGACCATGACGGTGAAGAGGCTGTCGCTGCCATCAGCGCCTGCAAAATAGGGCGGCAGATGGTGCGGGGCGAGCGGATGCTGGGTGTCGGACATGAGCGACCTTCTGGATCAATACGGGCGTGGCTGGGAAGCCGCCAAACAATGACCGGACGCTAGCGCCGAAACGGTCGATTAGCCACAGCTTTTCCACGGTCGGGACGCGGCAATCGCTGCACGGGACCAGCACCACCCCGAGGGCGGATGATCTTTGCAAGGCAAAGAAAAACCCCCGGCGCGCGTGTCGCCGGGGGTTCTGGTGTGTTCTGGACGTCGCCTTAGTCGCGGCTGTCAGGGTCCGGTGTGATCACCTGATCAAAGACGTCGCCGCCGACCATGTCGTCGCCAACAGGTGCGGCCAGAGCCGCCGCTGCCTCGGCTTCTTCACGGCGCGCCTCGATCACCACATTGTCGCGATCCTGCGCCACGCGGCGCACCTTCATGGTGGCCCCACCTGTACCCGCCGGGATCAGACGGCCCACGATCACGTTCTCTTTCAGACCGACCAGTTTGTCCTTCTTCCCTTGGACAGACGCCTCGGTCAGAACGCGCGTGGTCTCCTGGAAGGAGGCCGCCGAGATGAAGCTGCGGGTCTGCAGCGACGCCTTGGTGATGCCGAGAAGGATCGGCTCGCCCTGCGCGGGACGCCCGCCCTTGGCAATCGCCTTCTCGTTGGCGGTGTCGAACTCCTGCTTGTCCACGTGTTCGCCTTTCAGCAGCGTGGTGTCGCCCGAGTCCTGGATTTCCCACTTCTGCAGCATCTGGCGCACGATAACCTCGATGTGCTTGTCGTTGATCTTCACACCCTGCAGGCGGTAGACGTCCTGCACCTCGTCGATCATGTAGTCCGCCAGCGCTTCGACCCCCATGATGGCGAGGATGTCATGCGGCGCCGGGTTGCCGTCCATGATGTAGTCGCCCTTCTGCACGAAGTCGCCTTCGGCCACGGGGATGTGCTTGCCCTTGGGCACCATGTATTCGACCTTGGTGTCCGGATCTTCCGAGGACTCGATCGCGATACGGCGCTTGTTCTTGTAGTCCTTGCCGTAGCGCACATAGCCGTCGATTTCCGCGATGATGGCGTGATCCTTTGGACGACGCGCCTCAAAGAGTTCAGCCACACGCGGCAGACCACCGGTGATGTCCTTGGTCTTCGCACCTTCCCGCGGGATCCGTGCGACCACGTCACCGGCCTTGATCTCGGCACCATCCTCGATGGAGAGAACCGCGTCGACGGACATCGGATAGGTCACCGGGTTGCCCGCATCATTGCGGACCGGTTCGCCATCACCGCCCACCAGGATGATCTCGGGCTTGAGCTCATTGCCCTTCGCCGCCGAACGCCAGTCGATCACAATCTTCTGGGTCATGCCGGTTGCATCGTCGGTCTCGTCCTTGACGGCGATACCACTCACGAGGTCGACAAACTTGGCCGTACCGTCTTTCTCCGCAATGATCGGCAGCGTGTAGGGATCCCACTCAAAGAGCTTGTCGCCCCGCACGATGTCCTGCGCGTCCTTGACGAAGAGCTTGGAGCCGTAGCCGACCTTGTGGCTGGCACGTTCCTCACCGTTTTCGTCCTGGATAATCAGCTTCATGTTGCGGCCCATGACCATGATCTCGCCAGCGGCGTTCTCAAGGGTCTGCGCGTTCTCGAAGACGACCTTGCCGGTGTGGCTGGCCTCCAGGAAGGATTGCTGACCACCCTGCGCAACACCGCCGATGTGGAAGGTCCGCATCGTCAGCTGCGTGCCCGGTTCACCAATCGACTGCGCGGCAATAATGCCCACAGCTTCACCGGTGTTGACCATGGTGCCGCGCGCGAGGTCCCGCCCGTAGCACATGGCACATACACCCTCTTCCGCTTCACAGGTCAGCGGGCTGCGGATTCGCGCAGAGGCCACGCCGGCCTCTTCAATGGCATCCGCCATGCGCTCATCGATCAACGTCCCAGAGGCGAGCATGACCTCATCGGTGCCCGGACGCAGAATGTCCTCGGCCACGACGCGACCCAGAACCCGTTCGGACAGGGACGACACCACCTCACCGTCATTCACCGCCGCAACAGCGGTGATCGACGTCTCGGTGCCACAGTCGGGCATGCGTACGATGCAGTCCTGTGCGACGTCCACAAGGCGGCGTGTCAGGTAGCCGGAGTTCGCTGTTTTCAGAGCGGTATCCGACAGACCTTTGCGCGCACCGTGGGTGGAGTTGAAGTATTCAAGAACGGTCAGACCTTCCTTGAAGTTCGAGATGATCGGCGTCTCGATGATGTCGCCGTTCGGCTTGGCCATCAGGCCGCGCATCCCGCCGAGCTGTTTCATCTGCGTGACCGAGCCCCGCGCCCCGGAGTGCGCCATCATGTAGACCGAGTTCGGCTCCATTTCAGCACCGGCCTCGTCCTTCTGACTGGCAGAGATCGAGCCCATCATGGCGTCGGTGACCTTGTCGTTACACTTCGACCAGGCATCGACCACCTTGTTGTACTTCTCACCCTGGGTGATCAGACCGTCCATATACTGCTGTTCGAAATCCTTCACCTGGTCGCGCGTCTCTTCGACGATCGGCCATTTGGTGTCGGGGATCAGCATATCGTCCTTGCCGAAAGAAATCCCGGCCTTGAATGCCTCGCGGAAACCCATGGTCATGATCTGGTCGCAGAAAATGACGGATTCTTTCTGACCACAATAGCGGTAGACGGTGTCGATGACCTGCTGAACTTCTTTCTTGCGCAGCAGACGGTTCACCAGTTCAAACGGTGCCTTGGCGTTCAACGGCAGAAGCGCACCAAGGCGCACACGGCCCGGCGTGGTCTCAAAACGCTGCATGACCTCCAGACCATTCTCGTCGATCTGCGGCACCCGCGCCGTGATCTTGGAGTGCAGGTGCACAAGCCCAGCATCCAGCGCGTGCTGGACCTCTTCAACAGAGCCGAAGACCATGCCTTCACCCGGCATGCCTTCACGTTCCAGCGTGGTGTAGTAGAGGCCCAGGATCATGTCCTGCGACGGCACGATGATCGGCGCACCGTTGGCGGGCGACAGCACGTTGTTGGTCGACATCATCAGCACACGCGCTTCGAGCTGGGCTTCCAGCGAGAGCGGCACGTGCACCGCCATCTGGTCCCCGTCGAAGTCCGCGTTAAAGGCTGAACAGACAAGCGGGTGCAGCTGGATTGCCTTGCCTTCGATCAGGACAGGCTCAAACGCTTGGATGCCCAAACGGTGCAGCGTCGGCGCACGGTTGAGCATCACCGGGTGTTCGCGGATCACCTCGTCGAGGATGTCCCAAACCTCCGGGCGTTCCTTTTCGACGAGCTTCTTGGCCTGCTTCACGGTGGACGACAGCCCCTTTGCCTCCAGTCGCGAGTAGATGAAGGGCTTGAAGAGCTCCAAGGCCATCTTCTTGGGCAGACCGCATTGGTGCAGCTTGAGCTCCGGCCCGGTCACAATGACCGACCGACCCGAGAAGTCGACGCGCTTACCCAAAAGGTTCTGACGGAAGCGACCCTGCTTACCTTTCAGCATGTCCGACAGCGATTTCAGCGGACGCTTGTTCGCCCCCGTGATCACGCGGCCACGACGGCCGTTGTCGAACAGAGCGTCGACGGATTCCTGCAGCATCCGCTTTTCGTTGCGGACAATGATGTCCGGCGCGCGCAGCTCGATGAGCCGCTTCAGACGGTTGTTCCGGTTGATGACCCGGCGATAGAGATCGTTGAGATCAGACGTCGCGAAGCGGCCGCCATCGAGCGGCACCAGCGGGCGCAGCTCCGGCGGGATCACGGGGATCACGGTCAGAACCATCCACTCCGGGCGGTTGCCGGATTCAAGGAAGCTTTCGACCACTTTCAGACGCTTGATGATCTTCTTGGGCTTCAGCTCACCGGTCGCTTCTTTCAGGTCTGCGCGCAGCGTTTCAGCTTCCTGCTCCAGATCAATCGCGGCCAGCATCTCGCGGATCGCTTCGGCACCGATGTTCGCCGTAAAGGCATCCATGCCATAGGCATCCTGCGCGTCCATATACTCTTCTTCAGTCATCATCTGACCGTATTGAAGGTCTGTCAGGCCAGGCTCGATCACCACGTAGTTCTCGAAGTACAGAACCCGCTCCAGATCCCGCAGCGTCATGTCGAGCATGAGGCCGATGCGGGAGGGCAGCGATTTCAGGAACCAGATATGCGCGACAGGAGAGGCCAGCTCGATGTGGCCCATCCGCTCGCGGCGGACCTTTTGCAGCGTGACTTCCACACCGCATTTCTCGCAGACAACGCCGCGATACTTCATGCGCTTATACTTGCCGCAAAGGCACTCATAGTCCTTGATCGGCCCAAAGATACGCGCGCAGAAGAGACCGTCACGCTCGGGCTTGAAGGTCCGGTAATTGATGGTCTCAGGCTTTTTGATCTCCCCGAAGGACCAGCTCAGGATGCGCTCCGGCGAGGCCAGAGACACCTTGATTTCGTCAAACACCTTGGGCGGCGTGAGCGGGTTGAACGGGTTGTTGGTCAGTTCCTGGTTCATTGGGAAACCTCTGCCAATTCAGGGCAAACGAAAAAGTCTGCACGATTATAATTTCTTTGAGACATGGAGCCGTTAGTGACGACGCCTTGCAATGCTTCAAGCGGCGGAGCGACGACTGGTTGGCGCTCCGATCTACATTCAGTCAAGAAGTCGCTGCCATTTGCATTCCAAATGGCCAAGACCCTCGAGTTGTCGCGCGTATCAAGATAGTCGGCACCGCCGACTATCTGACATGCAGAAAGTGGAACGGCAGCCATTCCTGCGACCGTCAACTTCCTCACTCGTCCTCCTCCGCATCCAGGAGTTCCATGTTGAGGCCGAGGCCGCGGACTTCTTTAACCAGAACATTGAAGCTCTCGGGCACACCGGCTTCGAAGTTGTCCTCGCCCTTGACGATGCTTTCATAGACTTTCGTCCGTCCAGCCACGTCGTCCGACTTCACGGTCAGCATTTCCTGCAGGGTGTAGGCGGCGCCATAAGCTTCTAGAGCCCAGACCTCCATCTCACCGAAGCGTTGGCCACCGAACTGCGCCTTACCGCCCAGCGGCTGCTGGGTGACGAGGGAGTACGGCCCGGTCGAACGCGCGTGGATTTTGTCATCCACCAGGTGGTGCAGCTTGAGCAGGTACTTGACGCCCACGGTCACAGGCCGCGCGAATTGCTCACCCGTGCGCCCGTCGAACAGCACCGACTGGCCGGAACTGTCGAAACCCGCGCGGGTCAGCGCATCGTTCACGTCCGCTTCCTTGGCACCGTCGAAGACCGGCGTGGCAATCGGCACACCGCGTGTGACGTTGCTGGCCGCTTCGATCAACAAGTCTTCTGCCAAACCGGCGATACCTTCGTCATAGACGTTCTCGCCATAGGCATGGTGCAGCGCGTCACGCACAGGGGTCAGATCACCCGACCGGCGGTACTCTTGCAGCGCCTCGTCCACGTTCAAGCCCAGACCGCGCGCGGCCCAGCCCATATGCGTCTCCAGGATCTGCCCGACGTTCATGCGCGACGGCACGCCCAGCGGGTTGAGGCAGAAGTCGACCGGGGTGCCGTCCGCGAGGAACGGCATGTCCTCCATCGGCACCACTTTCGAGATCACACCCTTGTTGCCGTGACGTCCGGCCATCTTGTCGCCCGGCTGCAGCTTGCGCTTCACCGCGACGAAAACCTTGACCATCTTCATCACGCCCGGGGGCAGATCGTCGCCGCGACGCACCTTCTCAACCTTATCCTCGAAACGGGCGTCGAGCGCACGCTTCTGGATCTCGTACTGCTCGTTCAAGGCTTCCACGACTTGCGCATCTGCCTCGTCCTTGAGGGCGAGCTGCCACCACTGACCACGGGTCAGCATTTCCAGCAGGTCTTCGGTGATCTCGGAGTTCGACGGCACGCCTTTCGGGCCTTTCACGGCCACCTTGCCGAGAATCATGCCCTTGAGACGCGCATAGATGTTGCGGTCGAGGATCGCGAGTTCGTCGTCCCGGTCACGGGCCAGACGTTCGACTTCCTCACGCTCGATCTGCAGCGCACGTTCGTCTTTTTCCACCCCGTGGCGGTTGAAAACACGCACTTCCACGACGGTGCCGAAGTCGCCCGGTTTCACGCGCAGCGAGGTGTCGCGCACGTCCGAGGCTTTCTCACCAAAGATGGCGCGCAGGAGTTTTTCCTCCGGCGTCATCGGGCTTTCGCCCTTCGGGGTGATCTTGCCGACGAGGATATCGCCCGGCTCCACATCGGCGCCGATGTAGACGATGCCCGCTTCGTCGAGGTTGCGCAGGGCTTCCTCACCGACGTTCGGGATGTCGCGGGTGATCTCTTCCGGCCCAAGCTTGGTGTCACGGGCGGCGACTTCAAATTCCTCGATGTGGATCGAGGTGAAGACGTCGTCGCGGGCAATCCGCTCGGAAATCAGGATCGAGTCCTCATAGTTGTAGCCGTTCCAGGGCATGAAGGCGACGACGACGTTCTTGCCGAGTGCCAGTTCCCCCATATCCGTCGACGGACCATCTGCGACCACCTGACCTTTGGTCACCATGTCGCCCACCTTCACCAGCGGACGCTGGTTGATGCAGGTGTTCTGGTTGGAGCGCTGGAACTTGCGCATGCGGTAGATGTCCACGCCTGCGTCGCCCAGCTCCAGGTCTTCGGTGGCGCGGATCACGATCCGGCTGGCATCGACCTGGTCGATCACACCGGCGCGTTTCGCCATGATGGCCGCCCCGGAGTCACGGGCCACAACCTCTTCGATGCCGGTGCCGACAAGCGGCGCCTCGGCTTGCAGAAGCGGCACCGCCTGACGTTGCATGTTCGAGCCCATCAAAGCGCGGTTCGCGTCGTCATTCTCAAGGAACGGGATGAGCGAGGCCGCGACCGAGACCAGCTGTTTCGGCGACACGTCGATCAGATCCACGGATTCGCTGGGCGCGAGCGTGTATTCGCCCGACTGGCGGGTGTTCACGAACTCATTGGTGAACTTGCCCCCCTCGTCGATCGACGCGTTGGCCTGCGCAACGGTGTGCCGCTGCTCTTCGGTGGCGGACATATAGTGCACTTCGTCCGTCACCTTGCCGCCTTCGACCTTGCGGTAGGGCGTTTCGATGAAGCCGTATTTGTTCACACGGGCAAAGGTGGCCAGGGAGTTGATCAGACCGATGTTCGGGCCTTCGGGCGTCTCGATCGGGCACATCCGGCCATAGTGCGTGGCGTGCACGTCGCGCACCTCGAAGCCCGCGCGTTCGCGTGTCAGACCGCCCGGCCCAAGCGCCGAGAGACGACGTTTGTGCGTGACCTCGGAGAGCGGGTTGGTCTGGTCCATGAACTGCGAAAGCTGCGAGGAGCCGAAGAATTCACGCACGGCAGCAGCGGCGGGTTTCGCGTTGATCAGATCCTGCGGCATGACAGTGTCGATCTCGACCGACGACATGCGTTCCTTGATCGCGCGCTCCATCCGCAGCAGACCCACGCGGTACTGGTTCTCCATCAGCTCACCGACCGAGCGCACCCGGCGGTTGCCGAGGTGGTCGATGTCGTCGATGTCGCCGCGCCCGTCGCGCAGATCGACCAGCGCCTTGATGCAGGCCACGATGTCTTCGCGGCGCAGCGTCCGCTGCGTGTCTTCCGCATCCAGCGCCAGACGCATGTTCATCTTCACACGGCCGACAGCCGACAGGTCATAGCGCTCGCTGTCGAAGAACAGCGTGTCGAAGAGCGCGGAGGCGGCCTCGACGGTGGGCGGCTCGCCCGGACGCATGACGCGGTAGATGTCCATGAGCGCGGTGTCGCGGTTCATGTTCTTGTCCTGCGCCATGGTGTTGCGCATGTAGGGGCCGACATTCACGTTATCGATGTCGAGCACGGGGATCTCGGTGATCCCTGCGTCGATCAGCTCTTTCGCGGTGCCACCGATCAGCGTGCCGTCCTTGTCGTATTCCAGGGTCAGCTCATCTCCGGCCTCGACATAGATCGCGCCGTTTTCTTCGTTGATGATGTCCTTGGAGACGAACTTTCCCGCGATATGCTCGTAAGGCAGCAGAAGCTCGGTCACCTTGCCGTCGTCGATCAACTGCTTGACCGCGCGCGGGGTGACTTTCTTGCCCTGCTCGAACAGCACTTCACCGGTTTTCGCATCGACCAGATCATAGGTCGGGCGGGTGCCGCGCACACGATCCGGGAAGAACGGGGCGACCCAGCCTTTGTTCTTCTTCAGCTTGTAGGTGACGGTGTTGTAATACGCGTCCATGATCGCTTCCTGGTCGAGACCAAGCGCGTAGAGGAGGGTTGTCACAGGCAGTTTGCGGCGACGGTCGATCCGCGCAAAGACGATGTCCTTGGCGTCGAATTCGAAGTCCAGCCAAGAACCGCGGTAGGGGATGATGCGGCAGGCAAAGAGCAGTTTGCCGGAGGAATGCGTCTTGCCCTTGTCGTGGTCAAAGAACACGCCGGGCGAGCGGTGCATTTGGGACACAATCACCCGCTCTGTGCCGTTCACCACAAATGTGCCGTTTGGGGTCATCAGAGGCATGTCGCCCATGAAGACGTCCTGTTCCTTGATGTCCTTGACGGATTTCGCGCCCGTGTCTTCGTCCACATCAAACACGATGAGGCGCAGCGTCACCTTCAGGGGGGCGCTGTAGGTCATGTCACGCTGCTGACATTCCTCCACATCGTATTTGGGCTTTTCCAGCTCGTACTTGACGTATTCAAGCACGGAGGTTTCGTTGAAGTCCTTGATCGGGAAGACCGACTGGAACACGCCGGTGATGCCTTCGCCGTCCGTGGGGACGTCCGCATCGCCGGAGTTCAGGAAGAGATCATACGAGGATTTCTGCACCTCGATAAGGTTCGGCATGTCCAGCACTTCGCGGATCTTGCCGTAGTATTTGCGTAGACGTTTCTGGCCGAGGAACGTATTTGCCATGCGAAGTCGCACTCCATATCTTTGTCTGTTCGCGCAGCGGGAGGGCGACCCGTCGCGAACGCTCAAAGATCGAAAAGAAGATCTATCCCTGCGTGCTTGCCCGAAAGCACGCGCCCGATCATAATCTCTCCGGAAAAAGCCGCTCTTTTGATCTCTGGGGCGGCTTTTTGCGAAAGATTTCAGGTGTGTGTGAGTGTGCCTGCTCCTGCCTGTGTCAAAGACGCAAAAGGCCGGGTGCGAATCATCGCCCCCAGCGGAAGTCTTCACATAGGCCTTGATTAACAAAAGCACAACAGGGCGGGCGGAGAAAAGCAAGAATTTTTCGCCTGGCCGGACGGCAAAGGTGCCCGGTTGTGCGCCAGAGCGTCAAATCCGTCAGCCTTGCCTTAACGCAGGCCCCGCAGTTTCAACGCCGCTTCGGTGCGGTTTCGACAACCGGTTTTGGACAGGACGCGTTCCACATGGCGCCGGGCCGTATGCAAACTGATATCCAGATCGCGCGCAATCTGCTTGTCCTGATGCCCCTCGGCCAGCAGCTTGGCAACCTCCGTTTCGCGGGGCGTCAAGACATAGTGCTCGCCGCGCGATATCACCTCGACCGACACAAGGCAGATGGGATCGCCATGGGGCCAGGGCGCCTGTGCCGCTGACAACCGCACCTGGCAATCCGGAAGCGAGACGAGCGAGACGACGTTCAACGGCGCCTCGGCCATGTATTGGTCACGCCGGCTCCCCGGCAACACCCGGGCCACCAACTGCGCGGCTGATGTCTGGCAGTCCTCAAGCCCTGCCTGGGTCGCCGCCAGCGCATCAAAGCAATGATTGCGGTGCATTAGCGTGCCCGCAGCATCGAAGACCAACAAGGCCACCGGCATGGCATCCATGGCCTGGACCCACTCAGCCTTGTAGCGCTGCAACTCGGCGCGCAGTTTGCGCCCGGCGGTAAATGCGGGCTCAAGCAGCTTCAGCCACTTGAATTCGGATGACCCTTCGCCGGGAACATCGACATGGCCGTATCCGGCGATCAGCATCCCCTCCCCCACCGACAGCGGGGTCGATGCGGCCATCTGCCGGTCGATCTGGTTGGGGTTCAGGGCTTTTGCGTGCACCTCGGTGTTCTCACGGGCCGCCGGGTCAAACAGCGGCCCATCGTGGAACGCACCCGCCCCGGCGGACCGCAGAACCCGGTGCAGGAAAGAGGCATAGGGATCGACGAAGGTCGAAAAACCGCCGGTGTCATAGCCATGAAAGGTAGCGGCGATCCCGTCGGCAAGGCCGGTGCCCATGGACCGGCTCATAACTGCAATCCCGTCAGCCGTGTCGTTGGGTCCCACCTCATACAACCGGTCAGTGCGCAGCAAGTCCTCAAGGGTACGGCACGCTTCGGGGTCGTTCCAGACGCCCCCTGCCTGAAGCAGCGCCCGCTGCAACTCTATGATCCGTGTGACATCCATCTATCGGTCTGAATACAAATAAAGTTAGGTCAAAATCTCTAGGGCATTTGCCCTAGAGACGTCATCTGAGCAGCAGAGTAGCATTTCAATTCGAATTATCCACGATTTGGGACAGAACCAGTGACAAAGAGTTTTCAAACCATAGTTTCTGCAGCACTTCTTTCAGCCCTGTCATACGGGGCGCATGCCGCAACGCTCAATACGGCCGATTTCGGTATCTCTTACCAGGTCGTCGCCTCTCCTATTAGTAAATCCGAAAGTTTTGCCCCTCGCACTGGCTTTTCCGAAGGCGTGAGCTTTACCACACCCGGCAACACCTCCTTTGCCGACGTCGAGGGGGATCTCGCCACCGGGCGGTTGCGGGCACGCTCCGGTCGAGCTGACCTGGGGTCCTTCTCCGCTCAGTCAACCCGAACCTTGGCGGTGATAAAAGACACAATCTCGGTTGACGCATCCGCACTCAGTTTCAACGACATCTTCAGCGTGACCTTCACCACGCGCCTCAGCGGTTCCCTGGCCGCTGGTGGGCGGGCAAGCTACAGCCTGCTCGCGGACCGGGTCGGTTCGTCGGACTTGGCCAGGTTTACCGGAAACTGGTTCCGCCGCCCGGCGACCACAACCGACTTCGTGGATTACCGTGATCCCCTTGTCGACTTTGGCGGAAGCTTCACCAAGGCAAGTTTTGACGCGGGCGAAGGCCTTGTGTCGGTGTCGTTCAACCTGCGTGGCGACAGGATCTACGATTTCGGCTTGACCGCAACCTTGATCACGGAGGGAGACGCAGACTTTTTCAACACCGCCGCACTTGGCATAGACACATCGGTGCCCTGGACCTCGGCCTCGGGCATATTCCTCAGCGATACCGGCGTGGAGACCAGCCCGGTCCCCCTGCCAGCTGCCGCCTGGTTTCTGCTGGCCGGGCTTGGCGCCCTGCGCCTGCTGCGCCGGAATGCTGGCATGGCCTGACCACACCCGCACATGAAAAAGGGGCGCTCCGACCTGCGGAGCGCCCCCAATGTTTCGACCGGAGGCCTTTGCCTCCGAACCGCTTAGGCCAGTTCGACCTCGGCGCCAGCTGCTTCCAGCTTGCCTTTGATCTCTTCGGCTTCGGCTTTGTCGACGCCTTCTTTGATCTTGCCGCCCGCTTCCACGAGGTCTTTGGCTTCTTTCAGGCCCAGACCGGTGATGCCGCGCACTTCTTTGATCACGTTGATTTTCGACGCGCCCGCGTTCTTCAGAACGACGTCGAATTCTGTTTTTTCCTCTTCAGCGGCGCCAGCACCGTCTGCAGGACCAGCCATCATCACTGCGCCGCCTGCTGCGGGCTCGATGCCGTACTCGTCTTTGAGGATGGTTTTCAGTTCTTGTGCTTCAAGCAGGGTCAGACCAACGATCTCTTCTGCCAGTTTTTTCAGATCAGCCATGTTTAGCTCTTTCCGTTAACGATATGTGTGTTCCAACGTCGTGCATTCAACCCGACGCCGATTTGACGATGCTTCAAGCAGCCGCCTTGTCCTCGATGGTGGACAAGATGGATGCGATGTTGCTTGCAGGTGCGCCAATGGCCCCGGCGATGTTCGATGCAGGTGCGCCCAGCATGCCAGCGATGGTAGCAATAAGCTCCTCGCGCGATGGCATTTTGGACACGGCTTCGACACCGGCGACGTCCAACGCGTTCTCCCCCATGGCACCGCCGAGGATGACGAACTTGTCATTGCCCTTGGCGTAGTCCTGAGCCACCTTGGCCGCGGCCACAGGATCCTCAGAATAGGTCAGAACGGTCATACCCGACAGAAGGTCAGCAATGCTTGCGCATGGCTTGCCCTCAAGGGCGATCTTGGCGAGCCTGTTTTTGGCAACACGCACAGACCCACCCGCTTCGCGTGCTTTGGCGCGCAGGTCCTGCATTTCAGCAACTGTCAGACCGGCATAGTGGCTAACCACAACGACGCCAGAGCTTTCAAAGATCTGGCCGAGTTCGTCGACCAGCTGTTCTTTTTGTGCTCTATCCACAGTTTCACTCCAAAATTGGGTAGGTTGCCCCACCCGGCTCAGTTTAGAGAGGCGATGGTCTGCCCCTCGTTTCGGGTCCAATTCAGGGTCCCGAGACCAAAACCGCCCGAAGGCCGAATTCTCTCGTTTCCCATCTCAGGAAGGAATTATGTGAGGTACCCCACACCCTCCGTCTCGGACAGAAGCAAGGCCGATCGTCTGGCCCTGCCTATCTGGCGGGTCGCCCCGCCAAATTCGGATGGCACGGTGGGCTGAAGCCCACCCTACCTGTTTACTCGGTGACGGCGTTATCAACCGAAACGGAAACGCCAGGGCCCATGGTGGAGCTCAGCGCGATTTTCTTCATGTATGTGCCTTTGGAGCCTGTTGGCTTCGCTTTGGACACGGCACCGACAAAGGCACGGATGTTTTCCACCAGCTTGGCTTCGTCAAAGGACAGTTTGCCAACACCGGCGTGCACAACGCCGCCTTTTTCGGCCTTGAACTGCACTTCACCGCCTTTTGCCGCTTTCACAGCAGCTTCGACGTCCATGGTCACGGTGCCAACCTTGGGGTTGGGCATCAGGTTGCGCGGGCCGAGCACCTTACCCAGACGACCGACGATGGGCATCATGTCCGGCGTGGCGATGCAGCGATCAAATTCGATCTTGCCGCTTTGCACGGTTTCCATCAGGTCTTCGGCACCAACGATATCCGCACCAGCCTTCTCGGCTTCTTCGGCCTTCGGGCCGCGGGCAAATACAGCCACGCGCACGGATTTACCGGTGCCGTTGGGCAGGCCCACCACACCGCGGACCATCTGGTCTGCGTGGCGTGGGTCAACGCCAAGGTTCAGGGCGATCTCGACGGTTTCGTCGAACTTCACACCCGAATTTCCCTTGATCAGCGCAACGGCCTCTTCAACGGTTACATTCTCTTTGCCAGCGAAAGCTTCACGCGCGGCGCGGGTTCTTTTTCCAAGCTTTGCCATCTTACTTCACCTCGATGCCCATGGAGCGGGCGGAGCCCAGGATGATCTGCATCGCCGCTTCCACGGAGTTGGCGTTGAGATCTTTCATCTTCGCTTCGGCAATCTCGCGCACCTGCTTGGAGGTCACATGACCCACAACTTCGCGCGAGGGTGTCTTGGCACCGGATTTCAGCTTGGCGGCCTTCTTCAGGTAGTAAGACGCGGGCGGCGTCTTGATGTCCATGGTGAAGGACTTGTCCTGATAGTAGGTGATCACGGTGGGGCAAGGGGCGCCCTGCTCCATATCTGCGGTCTTGGCGTTGAACGCCTTGCAGAATTCCATGATGTTGATGCCGCGCTGACCCAGCGCCGGACCTACCGGCGGGGACGGGTTTGCTTGACCGGCGGGAACCTGAAGCTTCATGGTCCCGGCAAGTTTCTTGGCCATTGGCCTTCTCCTTTTCCAACCCCTCAGCAGCGCGCTGCCTCAGGTTCCTCGGCGGGAAACCCGCCGTTGTTGTCGTGGTCCGGTTCGGATGCCGCGGCACCCTCGCCTCCCACGCCTTGCACACTCAGGTCTGCTTGTTGACCTGGGTGAATTCCAGCTCGACCGGGGTCTCCCGGCCAAAGATCGACACCGACACCTTCAGGCGCTGGTTCTCATCATCGACCTCTTCAATCATGCCGTCGAAGTCCTCGAACGGACCGTCGGCCACTTTAACCTTCTCACCCACCTCGAAATGGATGAGCGTACGCGGCGCTTCTTCGCCTTCCTGAACCCGGTTCAGGATCGCGTTCACTTCGGCATCGCGCATCGGCATCGGGCGCCCCTGCGGGCCCAGGAAACCGGTGACGCGGTTGATGGAGTTGATCAGGTGGTAGCCCTGATCCGACATCTCCATATGCACCAGCACATACCCCGGCATGAAGCGACGCTCGGTCGTCACCTTCTTGCCGCGGCGCACTTCAATCACCTCTTCGGTCGGAACCAGAACCTCGTCGATCTGCTCTTCCAGGCCCTGCTCGGTCACGGATGTACGGATTTGCTCCGCGATCTTCTTTTCGAAGTTCGACAGAACACTGACCGAATACCACCGTTTTGCCATCTGATCCTTGGTCCCTGTCCTGTCGCGCGCCATGTGCAGCGCAAAAATTCCACTGTCTTTCAGACACTTAGCCCGCTGACTTTAAACAAAAAATCGGCGCGCAACTCGAATCGCCGCACGCCCCCGTTCAGGTCAGGTGTGCGGGATACTCCGCACAGGCCAATGTTTCAAGGGGGCGTTTGGGTTTTTTAGACGTCCGGTTCAGCCTCAGCCAAACATGTTCAGGACAGCCTGCAGTCCGCCACGGATGATGATGTCGACGGTTGCAAAGAAGATGGCCGTCAGCGCAGCGAGGATAAAGACCATCACCGTGGTCAGCATGACTTCGCGCCGGGTCGGCCAGACCACCTTCGCGACTTCTGCGCGAACCTGCTGAATGAACTGAAGCGGATTGGTGGTGGCCATTGGGCATCTCTTTCAAGGTAACGATCTAGGCGACATAACGGCCAAAGCCGAGGATTTCAAGAGGACACCGCCCCGGCATGCGTCCTCTGAACAACGCGAAATGGCGCGTAGAAACATCATTTGCCAACAAAGCCAAAAGCGGGAGAACTGGCAGGGGCTGAGGGACTCGAACCCACGACCCTCGGTTTTGGAGACCGATGCTCTACCAACTGAGCTAAACCCCTATGCCGGGGGATGGCGTAGTCGGAAAAGCGGCCGGGTTCAAGAGGGATCGCAAGGTCAAAACCAGAAAATAGGCGTGCGATTATCCTGCCACCGCTTCCAGCGCATCGATATCCGCACCCGTAATCAGCGCCTCATGGGCCGTGATCTGTTCAATCGGCCAGTCCCACCACGCCAGATCAAGCAACCGGGCAATCACGCCGGGATCGAAGCGGAGACGGATCACCTTACCGGGATTGCCCACCACCACGCTGTAATCCGGGATTGTACCGCCGACGACCGCACCCGTACCGATAATGACACCAGATCCGATCTGTGCGCCCGGCAATACCCGTGCATCTGCGCCGATCCAGACGTCATGGCCCACAACTGTATCACGCCCCTGCGGCAATGCGTTTGCGTAGGCGCCAAATCTATCGGGATCGTGAATGGCAAAGGGGAAAGTCGAAAACCCCCGCATGTCATGATTGGCCCCATGGGTGATGAACCGAACACCGTGGGCAAACTGCCCGAACTTGCCGATGATCAGCCTGTCGCTGGACATCGGGAAAAGATAGGGCGCGATCCGACCCGCCCAGCCAGACAGCTCCGCAGGCGGGTCGAAATCATTGGCGTAAGTGTACTCCCCGACGTCGATGCGCGGATGATCGATGACCGCTTTCAAAAAGACATTGTTGGGCAGCTTGCTGCCATCCGGCAGCGTGACGGGATGGACTGTGTCTGGCGACGGGAAACTCATGAACTCACTCTGCAAGGCTGCGCTAAGAGCCTTTTACCGAATTGCACAGGTAAGAAAATCAACAAATTTTAAAAAATCCTAACGACTGTGATCCGCTTCACTGACGCAATGGCACCCAACTGAGAATGTCGGTTTAGGCAGCGCTATTAGCGGTACTGTCCCAGCGTTTCAAAAGCGCATTCAACGACCCGCCGGAATTGGTGTCCCGGTATATTTTAAGGACGATCATTATGCATATGAAATTTATCTCATTCATCGCCGGTGCCGGAATTATCCTGGCAGGCTGCGCGAACCAGAGCCAATACCCTCTCACCGGTACCACCATAGGCCCGGGTGACTCTGTTCAATTCATGGCTGCGCCCAACGTCGTGCGATACTGACCTAGCAGGTTCCCGCAGCCGGGCATGATCGGGGCCTGGTGTTGCGGCTGGCCTTTGAAGCCGCGCAACACAGCAAAAGAGCCACCGGAGATCCGGTGGCTCTTTTTTGTCTCAAAGCACGCGCGGGCCCGTTTGCCCGCCCGGCGGCCGTGCCGCGGTTACTCGGTGATTTTGGACACCACGCCGGCGCCGACGGTGCGACCGCCTTCGCGGATCGCAAAACGCAGACCGTTTTCCATCGCGATCGGCGCGATCAGCTCAACGCCAAAGGACACGTTGTCGCCCGGCATCACCATCTCGGTGCCTTCGTTCAGCTGAACCGTGCCGGTCACGTCGGTGGTCCGGAAGTAGAACTGCGGGCGGTAGTTCGCGAAGAACGGCGTGTGACGGCCGCCCTCATCCTTGGTCAGGATGTAGGCTTCGGCCTCGAACTTGGTGTGCGGGGTCACGGAGCCGGGCTTGCAGAGCACCTGGCCACGTTCAACCGCTTCCCGGTCGATGCCGCGCAGCAGCGCGCCGATGTTGTCGCCCGCTTCACCGCGGTCCAGCAGCTTGCGGAACATTTCAACGCCTGTGCAGGTGGTTTTCTGCGTGTCCTTGATGCCGACGATTTCGATCTCGTCGCCCACGTTGATCACGCCACGCTCGACACGACCGGTCACAACCGTACCCCGACCGGAGATCGAGAAGACGTCTTCCACGGGCATCAGGAACGGCTGGTCGATCGCGCGCTCGGGCGTCGGGATCCATTCGTCGACGGCGGCCATCAGCTTCTTGATGGATTCTTCACCGATTTCCGGGTTGTTGCCTTCCATCGCCGCCAGCGCCGAGCCGGGGATGACGGGGATGTCGTCGCCGGGGTACTCGTAGGAGGACAGCAGCTCGCGGATTTCCATCTCGACCAGCTCCAGCAGCTCGTCGTCGTCGACCTGGTCGACCTTGTTCATGTAGACAACCATCGTCGGGATGCCCACCTGGCGGCCCAGCAGGATGTGCTCGCGCGTTTGCGGCATCGGGCCGTCGGCGGCGTTCACCACCAGGATCGCGCCGTCCATCTGGGCGGCACCGGTGATCATGTTTTTCACGTAGTCCGCGTGGCCGGGGCAGTCGACATGCGCGTAGTGACGCGCGTCGGTCTCATATTCCACGTGTGCTGTGGAAATGGTGATCCCGCGGGCTTTCTCTTCCGGCGCGCCGTCGATCTGGTCGTAGGCTTGAAAATCGCCAAAATACTTCGTGATCGCAGCCGTCAGCGTCGTCTTGCCGTGGTCAACGTGACCAATCGTGCCGATGTTTACGTGCGGTTTCGTACGTTCAAACTTTGCCTTTGCCATGGTGAGAGGCGCCCTTTTGCTTGCAAGAGGTCATAATCGACCCAGTCCTTCATATGGCGCGCGATGTATTGTGAAGCGACGGGAAAATCAAGCACGACCTGCACGCGATCTCATTCTGCTGCGGTGGCCAGTTTCTCTTCGATCACAGTCGGCGACGCTTCGCCGTTTTCCAGGGACGTCGCACCGGGCGTGTCTTCGAACCAACCCTCTTCGGCATTCTTCTTGACCAGGTAGTTTTCAATGGCCTGCGCCGTATTGCGCGACAGGTTCAAAAGCTGCGTCTCCGCCGACTGGCTCCAACCCGTCCCGACGATGCTTTCTCCGTCCAGGGTCTCCAGCACGGTCAACTGCTCGGGCTCCGCGTTGAGTTTCACGCCCCGCGCGTCGTCCCAGACCGTCAGGCGGATGATCATCGCGGACTTGGGTGCGGCCACCACCGGCACGCCCCGTTTGGCCAGCACATACCCTTCGATACTGACACCGAAGTGATAGTCCTTCTCCCCCTCGTAGCGATCAAATCGTTCAGCGATGGCCATTTTGAGGGCATCGGTCAGCTCGTCCTTGGACACCTCACGGCTCACCGCGGCCGTGGTTTGAACCTTTGGCGCAACCACCACATTGTGGCCAAGGCTGAAATTGCCAAGCGGGACAAGAGGCGCGCTGAGATCCTTGGCCCCTGTGCAGGCGGTCAACACCAAACCCGCCAAAAGTAATCCGATACGCCCGATCATACTGCACCCCGAAGTTTTATTGTTGGCACCCTGACTAGCCCAAGCCTTGGCAACGCGCAATCCATCCGCACCATTCGGTGGACCGCCGCCTGCCCGGCGCTATCTGTATTCCATGTGCCCCTCGACAAGTATTCAGCCTGACGAAGACATCCGTCTGCCCGTGCGTGTGCCGCTGGTGCGCGAAGAATTGGGGGTGTTGCGCAGCTTTGCACGCATGCGTGAAAACGTGCTGAACATCATTCCCGAGATTGCCACGCAAGAGCCTGTCGTGTCAGGCCGCACCGCCAAACGCTGGCATATGATCATGGACCCGCCTGCCATTCGGCGGATGCTGCTGGACCGGGTCGACGACTACCCAAAGTCGGTGGTCACCAAGAACCTGCTGCGCCCTGCAGTGGGCGAGTCGCTGTTCATCGCCGAAGGCGCACACTGGCGCTGGCAAAGACGCCTTGCAGCGCCTGTGTTTTCACATCGCAACGTTCGGAACCTCTCGGGCGTGATGACGGCAGCGGCCGAACGCAGCGCGGAACGTATCGGACAGGCAGGTCCGCGGGCGGTCAACCTGCTGGACGAAATGGTCAAAACCACCTTCGACGTCATCTCGGAAGTGACCTTCAGCGGGGATGGCAGTTTTGACCGCACCTCCATTCACCGTGCAATCGATGCCTATATCGCGGATGCCGGACGCGTCTCGCTCCTCGATGTTTTAGGCGCGCCGGATTGGATGCCCCGCCCTGCCCGGGTGCTTTCCACCCATTCGATGGAGCAGATGCGCCGCGATGCGGATGATGCCATCGACGCCAGGGCGGCGCGCGGGCCGGGGCCCGTACCGGACCTGCTGGATCTACTCCTCGCCGGGGAAGACCCGAAAACCAAACGCCGCATGAATGTGGCGGAGTTGCGGGACAATCTGCTGACCTTCATCGTGGCAGGGCATGAGACCACCGCCTTGACGCTGGCGTGGTCTTTCTACCTCTGCGCCTTCGATCCGTCTGCGCAAGAGCGGGCCAGAGATGAGACCCAAAGTGCGTTGCGAGGACGCGCCGCAACGGGCGATGATCTGGACCACCTTCCCTACATTCGACAGATCGTGGAAGAAGCTCTGCGGCTTTACCCGCCCGCCGGGGTCATTTCACGCACGGCGCAGAAGGCAGATGATCTGAGCGGTGCCGACATCCGGCCCGGTGACACAGTGATGATCCCGATCTACGCATTGGGGCGGCATAAACTGCTTTGGGACGCACCAGACCAGTTCGATCCCGACAGGTTCGCAGATCGAAAGGCCATCGACCGATACGCCTATCTGCCCTTTGGAGACGGCCCGCGCATCTGCATCGGCGCGTCTTTTGCGGTGCAGGAAGCGGTGATCATACTCGCCACCCTGTTGTCGCGGTTCCGCTTTCGGCCCGTGCCGGGGCGGGACCCAAAGCCGGTCATGATTCTGACCCTGCGGCCCGAAGGCGGCGTCTGGCTCATGGCAGATCCTGCCTAGACTGCTTCATCTGCGTTCTGAACGGTTTCCGCTGCCTGTTGCCTTTGGCTCGGATGCAAAGAACGAGGCTTGAGGAGTGCGGCGAAAGGCAAACGCCTCAGGTGAACTTATTGTCGCGTGGAAAGCCTCGCGGCGCCATGCGACCGGCACTGGCACGTTTACCAGCCCATTCGTCCAACTCTGTCTCCGTTCTTGTCCGCCCCGCCGGATCCAGCCAACTGAGGCCCTCCGCGCGTTCAAATGTGGTCGCATCAGACAGACCGCCGTCCTTGTACTTTTGCAACCGAACACCCTTGCCGCGTCCCATCTCAGGCAACTCATCCAAGCCAAAAACCAACACTTTACGGTTTTCGCCCACAACCGCGACGCTATCGCCCGTCACGGGCTTGCACACCAGCGCGCGGGTCTCGCCGCGCACATTCAGCACCTGTTTGCCGCTGCGTGTCTGTGCGACCACGTCGTCCTCCGGCACGACGAAACCGTCGCCGGCATTGGAAGCCACCAACAGTTTGCGGCCCGATTGATGGGTCAGAATGGTCACGATCTCCGCCTCGTTCGGCAGATCGACCATCAGGCGCAGAGGCTCGCCCATGCCGCGACCACCGGGCAAATTGGCGGCGGACACCGTGTAGAACCGACCATTGGAGCCAAAGACCAGCAATCGGTCCGTTGTCTCCGCGTGGAAAATAAAGCGGGGGGCATCGCCATCCTTGAACTTCAACTCGCGGTTCAGGTCGATGTGACCGGTCATCGCACGCACCCACCCCATTTGCGAACAGACCACGGTGATGGGTTCTCGGTCGATCATCGCCTCGATGGGGACATCTTCGATCACCGCCCCTTCGGCAAAGGTCGTGCGCCGCGCGCCGCCTTCGTAGTCCTTGCCGAACTGTTTCTTGGTCTCGCGCAGTTGCGCCGCGATGCTGTCCCACTGCAGGCCGGGGTTTTCCAGCAAGTCCTCAAGGCCTGCGCGTTCTTCCATCAACGCGGATTGCTCGCGCAGCAACTCCATCTCCTCCAGACGCCGCAGGGACCGCAGACGCATGTTGAGGATCGCCTCGGCCTGCACCTCGCTCAACTCGCCCTCCCCCGGGGCCGGGGTCACGTAGTCGTTCTCATCGGTGGCACGCGTGTGGGTCTTGCCCCAATCCTCACGCATCAGGGCGGCCTTGGGATCTTCATCATACCGAATGATGTCGATGACCCGGTCGAGATTGAGGAAGGCGATGATGAAGCCTTCGAGCACTTCCAGACGGTGGTCGATTTTCTCCAACCGGTGGCCGGAGCGGCGGATCAGGACTTCCTGCCGGTGATCGAGGAAAGCGCGCAGCACCTCCTTCATCGAGCAGACTTTGGGCGTCAGCCCGTCAATCAGCACGTTCATGTTGAGCGAGAACCGCACCTCGAGATCGCAGTTCCGGAACAGCATGCCCATCAGCACCTCCGGATCAACGGACCGCGACCGAGGCTCGATGATCATGCGCACATCATCGGCGGATTCGTCGCGTACATCGGCGAGGATCGGGATTTTCTTGGTCTGGATGATCTCCGCGATCTTTTCGATCAGCTTGGACTTCTGGACCTGATAGGGAATTTCGGTGACCACGATCTGCCATTGACCGCGGCCAAGATCCTCGACCTGCCAGCGGCAGCGCAATCGAAAAGATCCCCGCCCTGTTCGGTACGCCGTGGCAATGTTTTCAGGCGGTTCGACGATCACACCGCCGGTCGGAAAATCGGGACCCGGCACGTAGTTCAGCAGCGTGTCATCCCGCGCGTCTGGTGTCTTGATCAGATGAATGCAGGCGTCACAAAGCTCTGCGATGTTGTGCGGCGGGATGTTCGTCGCCATCCCCACCGCAATCCCGGACGAGCCATTGGCCAGCAGGTTGGGGAACTGCGCGGGCAGCACCACCGGTTCGGTGAGCGTGCCATCGTAGTTCTCGCGGAAATCGACGGCGTTCTCGTTCAGGCCTTCGAGCATGGCCTCGGCCACGGCGGTCATGCGCGCTTCTGTGTAGCGGCTGGCCGCCGGGTTATCGCCATCGATGTTGCCGAAGTTCCCCTGCCCATCGACCAGCGGGTAACGCACATTGAAATCCTGCGCGAGCCGCGCCATAGCGTCGTAGATTGCGGCATCGCCATGCGGGTGATAGTTGCCCATCACATCGCCTGAAATCTTGGCAGATTTGCGAAAGCCCCCCGATGACGTCAGCCGCAATTCCCGCATCGCATACAGAATACGGCGATGCACAGGCTTCAATCCATCCCGCGCATCCGGCAAGGCCCTGTGCATGATCGTGCTGAGCGCATAAGTGAGATAACGCTCGCCCAGAGCCCGACGCAGAGGTTCGGACATATCAGCGGGCGGCATGTCGGGGGTATCGAGATCGTCGGCCATTGAGGGTGTGTAGCGCCCCGTCTGCGCCCGAACAAGCGCGTTGTGGTAGAAAAGGCGCGGCCCCGATGTGACGACAGCGCAACAGTCTGAAAGTGAGATTCTGCTCGGTCATTTCCCACTCCCTGAAACCAATTTCGATTGTTATGGACCCAAATGGCGTCGAAATGTGTTAGACTGCTACATGTTGTAACGAGGGTTCTTTCAATGAAGCGATTCATTTTCTTGAGTTTCGGGTTTTTAGGGTTCGCCTTCTACGAAATGAGCGGCGGGGCGGAGTTTGATCCGGTCGCGGCCAGAAATGCGGCAGTTCTCGCCAGAAGTGGTGCTGACATCTCCGCACAAGACATCCAGACCGCACAAGCCGAGCCTGCAGTGCAGCGCGAAGAGGAAGTGACCCGTATGTCGCTGAACCTGACATCGCTCAGCGCAGTGCTCGAAGAAGAGGAAGCCCCAACACCTACCACGTCCAATGGTATCACACCGGCAGCGGCTCCCGTGTCCGTGACCAATGTGACCTTCAGGAATCCATCCGATAACGGGGTTGTGCTGCCAAGCATCATTTTCCCGGGCAACACGGCGCAGGCCTCCTCCGCCGCTGTCACGCAGGCGCGGGACGTGCGCTATGTCTCCGGTACGCTGGTGAACATGCGCGGTGGACCCGGCACCGGTTTCGATGTCGTGGCACAGCTGAACCAGAATACCGAGGTTGAAGTGCTGGAGGATGACGGCACCGGCTGGGTCAGGCTGCGCCCGGTTGCGGGTGGTCCGGACGGCTGGATTGCCGATTTTCTCCTGACAAGCGGATAGGGTTGCACCTCTTGCCCCAAGTTGCGATTGCTGAACCCGGCAATCGCAGAGAGGCACATGGAGCAAAAATCCATACTCATCACCGGCTGTTCATCGGGCATAGGCTATTGCGCAGCCGTGGGGATGCGCGCCCAGGGGTGGCGCGTCTTTGCGGCCTGCCGCAAACCCGAGGATTGCGCACGCCTTCAGGCGGAGGGATTTGAGAGCCCTCTTCTGGACTACACAGACAGCGCCACGATTGACGCCGCCCTTGAGGAGGTGCTCTCCGCAACAGGCGGCACACTCGATGTGCTTTTTAACAATGGCGCACATGGAACCCCCGGCGCGGTGGAGGACCTGCCCACCGACGCCCTGCGCGCAATCTTCGAGGCCAACTTTTTTGGCTGGCACCACCTGACCCGCGCAGTGATCCCCGTCATGCGCCAGCAAGGCCATGGCCGCATCATACAGTGCTCTTCCGTGTTGGGTTTTGTGACGATGCCCTGGCGAGGGGCCTACAATGCGACGAAATTTGCGCTCGAAGGGCTGACAGATACACTCCGGCTCGAAATGCGCGACACGCCGATTGATGTCATCCTGATCGAGCCGGGTCCGGTGACGTCCAAAATCCGCCAGAATGCGGTGATCCACTATGAAAAGTGGATCGACTGGCGCGGCTCCGCCCGCCGGACACAATATGAAAACGGGCTGAACAAACGCCTCTATGAAAGCCGCGGGCGGGACCCCTTTGAACTGCCCCCGACGGCTGTCCTCGAAAAACTCATTCACGCCTGTGACGCACCCAGACCGCAGGCGCGCTACTACGTGACCGTGCCGACCTATGCTATGGGACTGTTGCGCCGCGTGCTACCGACACGGGCGCTCGACTGGGTGCTGTCGAGAGGCTGACGCAGCGCTTCGCGCAAAACCGGTTCGCTTTTCCCGCGCGCACCTCTACATGTGCTGCTGGGACAGAAAAGGAAAAATGCCGTGGGTGACCCTTTATTCGTGCTGATCATACTGGCCTGCCTCGCCGTCGTCGTCGTTCTGATGCTTGGGCTGGGTGGCTTTGCAGAGGGCGGCGCCTTCAACAAAAAGAACGCCAACAAGCTGATGCGCTACCGGATTGGCGCGCAATTTGTCGCGGTGATCCTGATCGTGATCTATGTCTATCTGCGCCAAAAGGGAGGCTGACGTCACATGGTCGTTCTCAACAAGATTTACACCAAAACTGGCGATGCGGGCGAGACCGCTTTGGGCAACGGCGCACGTGTCGCCAAACACGCATCTCGCGTGACAGCCTATGGCACCGCGGATGAATTGAACTCCTTTGTCGGCGTGGCGCGGCTTGACGCCACCGGTGATGTCGACGACGCGCTGAGCCGCATTCAGAACGATCTTTTCGACCTTGGTGCCGATCTCTGCCGCCCGGATATGGAACAGGATGCGGAGGCGGAGTATCCTCCGCTGCGCATGGTCGACGCACAGGTGGTGCGGCTGGAATCCGAAATCGATGCGATGAACGCGAAACTGGATCCGCTGCGCAGCTTTATTCTGCCCGGTGGATCGAAACTTGCCGCGCACCTGCATGTATGCCGGACCGTTGCCCGACGCGCCGAGCGCCTGAGCGTCGAACTGGCGACAATGGAATCCATCAATCCAGCGGCCGTGAAATACCTCAATCGGCTGAGCGATTGGTTTTTTGTCGCGGCCCGCATGGCCAATAACGACGGCAAGGACGACGTCTTGTGGGTTCCGGGCGCGAACCGCTGAAAGCGGCGGCACATCCAGCGGACGCTGCGGCGACCGGAAGGGCAGAGCCCAGGCCCAGCAGGACGGATGAAACCGCTGATCAGATCGGGCATATCCCGGCCAGCTTGCGATGCGGCCTATCGGAAATTTTTGCGCTGAACGGTGGAAATCGGTAGAAACGCGGCGTTCCTGCGCCCAGGCGTGACGATTTTACACTGTTTCATGTGCCGAAGCTTGGGTAAACCACCCCTCAGACAACGAAAGGCTCACGGGGAGTGTGAGTCGCTAATCCAAGGAGAGAGACGCCAATGAAGGTTCTGGTACCTGTCAAACGCGTGATCGACTACAACGTGAAGGTGCGCGTGAAAGCGGACGGATCGGGTGTTGATCTTGCCAATGTGAAAATGTCGATGAACCCGTTTGACGAGATTTCCGTCGAACAGGCGATCCGCCTCAAGGAAGCGGGTCAGGCCGATGAGGTTGTCGTCGTTTCCATCGGTGTCAAGCAAAGCCAGGAAACCCTGCGCACCGCTTTGGCGATGGGTGCAGATCGCGCCATTCTCGTGATCGCGGCAGATGACGTACATCAGGATATCGAACCGCTGACTGTTGCGAAAATCCTCAAGGCCATCGTTGATGAGGAGCAGCCCGGTCTGGTGCTCTGCGGCAAGCAGGCCATCGACAATGACATGAATGCCACCGGTCAGATGCTGTCTGCCCTGATGGGCTGGAGCCAAGCGACATTTGCCTCCGAAGTGTCCATCGAGGACGATCACGCCGTGGTCAGCCGCGAAGTGGACGGCGGGATGCAGACCATCAAGGTGACGATGCCAACCGTCATCACCGTGGACCTGCGCCTGAACGAGCCGCGCTATGCCTCGCTGCCCAACATCATGAAAGCCAAGAAGAAGCCGCTGGATGAAAAGACAGCCGCTGACTATGGCGTTGACGTCAGCCCGCGCCTTGAAATCGTGAAAACCGTTGAACCCGAAGCCCGCGCGGCAGGGATCAAGGTTGGGTCGGTCGAAGAGCTGGTATCGAAACTCAAAGAAGCGGGGGCTGTGTAATGGCTGTTCTACTCCTTGCGGAAGTAACCGATGGCGAACTGGCAATGGACGCGACGTCCAAAGCGGTGACCGCTGCCAAGATGCTGGGCGATGTGACCGTTCTGGCCGCAGGCGGATCTGCCGCCGCAGCGGGCGAAGCGGCAGCGAAAATCGACGGTGTCAGCAAAGTGCTGGTCGCCGAAGATGCCACGCTGGGCCACCGCCTTGCGGAATCCACAGCGGCGCTGATCGTGTCCCTGTCCGGCGACTACGAACACATCGTGGCGCCTGCGACAACCGACGCCAAGAACGTGATGCCACGCGTTGCGGCCCTGCTTGACGTCATGGTGATTTCCGATGCCTCCGGTGTCGTCGATGGCAACACTTTCGAACGCCCGATTTATGCAGGCAACGCGGTTCAGACCGTCAAATCCGCTGATGCCAAGAAGGTCGTGACCTTCCGGACATCGACATTCGATGCAGCGGGCGACGGCGGCTCGGCATCGGTCGAAACCATCTCGGCTGCCGACAATCCGGGCCTCAGCGAATGGGTCGAGGACAAGGTGGCCGCAAGCGACCGTCCGGAACTCACCTCCGCCGGTGTGGTCGTCTCCGGTGGCCGCGGTGTCGGCTCCGAAGACGATTTTGCGCTGATCGAAAAGCTTGCTGACAAACTCGGCGCGGCTGTTGGCGCCTCGCGCGCGGCGGTCGATTCCGGCTATGCGCCGAACGACTGGCAGGTTGGTCAAACCGGTAAGGTTGTGGCTCCCGATCTCTATGTTGCCGTGGGCATCTCCGGTGCGATTCAGCACCTCGCCGGCATGAAGGACAGCAAGATCATCGTTGCCATCAACAAAGACGAAGAAGCGCCGATTTTTCAGGTTGCCGACTACGGGCTGGTGGCAGATCTCTTCACTGCCGTGCCGGAGCTGATCGAAAAGCTGTAATCGACGCACCGCAGTATTGCCAAAACAAGAAAGCCGCGCTCACTCCAAGCGCGGCTTTTTGATCAGACAAGCTCCTGCAGCACGGCTCCCAGTTCCTTCGCCAACTCACCATGCGCTTTGGGCCCGAGCATCTCTGCCGCCGCCATCGCTTCCATCTGGCTGAACACCATGCCTTCGGTGCCCGCCGACGTCGCCTCCGGCGTGGCAACAACCTCGACAAACCTGGACGCGTGAGGCCCCAGTTCTTCCAGCATTTCGCGCGTCACGAAGAGGGGAGAGCGTGCCTTTGCAGGATCAAGCCCGGCAGGTTCCTGGTGCAATGGCGCGTGATCGGCAAACCAGACCAAGACAGTCTCACTCGATGCGTTTTTCAGAAGCAGCTTCATGCGCGCCAGCCACGCGGTCTGAACTTCATTGCGCACAGCGGCAAACCGTTCCCGCGAGACGGTGTAGAGGGAACTGAGCATATGTCGCGTGAAATGGAACTCTGCAAAATCCACTTCCGGATAGATTGCCGTCAACAACGGTGACGCCGTGAGAAAGCGATCGTTCCGGCGCGGATGTACCGTGTAAAAGCGATTCGACAGGTTTTGCGCGCCAACGATCTGGACAACGGTTGCCGCCGCGCCCGCACAGGCTCCCGTCAGGAAACTGTCGTTCAGCAAAACGTCGACACCGGCATTCGCGACGCCGAAATTCACACAGTTTACGCCCAGACCGCTTTCAACCAGTGCCGGAAACGGCGCTTTTATGAATTTTCCATAGGTTGCATTGCCCCCGAGGAAAGAAACATACGGCGCATCCAGCCGCCGCTCCGGCCCCCGAAACAGCAATTTTGAATGGCCGTATCTGCACGGCATGTAATCGAGAGCCCCCGCCCCCAGTACGTCATAGGTCATAGAACCCACCTTTTTTCGTTCACCCGTTGGCGACCTTGCACCCAGCTTCCTTAGATTTTCTTAAACGGTCATTTTGAGCTGTATTTTAAACGACGGGTGGCCTTGCAGCCCATGCGCCCGGCACCCTAAGGTGCGTCAAATCGAAAAGGGGCCGGCGATGGATATCAAGGCGATTGGGATTGTGGGCGCGGGTCAGATGGGCAATGGGATTGCGCATGTGATGTCGCTGGCCGGATACGATGTTCTGCTGAATGACGTCAGCGAAGAAGCATTGAGTGCCGCACTTGATCTGATGACCAAAAATATGGATCGGCAGGTCAGCCGCGGCAAGATTACCGGCGAAGACCAGGCCGCGGCACTGGCCCGGATCAAGACGACAAAGACGCTGACCGACCTGGGCCAGACCGACCTGATCATCGAAGCCGCAACGGAACGCGAAGCTGTCAAGCAGGCAATCTTCGAAGACCTGCTGCCGCATCTGCAACCCCATACGATCCTGACGTCAAACACCTCGTCCATCTCCATCACGCGGCTGGCGAGCCGGACCGACCGACCTGAAAAATTCATGGGTTTCCACTTCATGAACCCGGTGCCTGTGATGCAGCTGGTGGAACTGATCCGCGGCATTGCAACCGATGAGGAGACCTTCAAGACCTGCAAATCCGTTGTGGACCGGCTGGGCAAAACGGCGGCGTCGGCTGAGGATTTCCCTGCCTTCATCGTGAACCGCATCCTGATGCCAATGATCAACGAGGCGGTCTACACGCTCTATGAGGGGGTCGGCAGCGTGCAATCCATCGACAGCTCAATGAAGCTCGGGGCCAACCACCCGATGGGGCCGCTCGAACTGGCTGATTTCATCGGGCTGGACACCTGTCTGGCGATCATGAACGTGCTGCACGACGGGCTGGCAGATACAAAATACCGCCCCTGCCCGCTGTTGACCAAATATGTCGAAGCCGGTTGGCTGGGCCGCAAAACACAGCGTGGTTTCTACGATTATCGCGGCGAGACGCCGGTGCCGACGCGCTAGAGAGCTAGTCTTTCAGCGACAGTGTATGGTCGCGCAGCCAGGCCATGAACCCGCGTGGATCATCGTCCCATTTACGCAGATCGTCCTGATCCAGCGGGTGCCCGACAATCGGCGCCTGCGATTTATTGAGCGAATACACGATCTCGTGCAGCAAAAGGCCCTGCCGCAAAATCGGCGACACCTTGTTGGCGATCTGATAGGCGCGCGAATTCTGTCCGGGAAACTTGATCGGCAGAACCGTCGCCCCCGAACGGCGAATGAGCTTGGCGGTAAAGACATTCCACTCGCCCTCGACTGCCGGCCCGAAATAGGTCTCCGATGCGGCGACCCCGCCCGACGGGAAGAGCGCGACGACACCGCCGTCTTTCAGATGCTGCATCGCTTTTGCGCGCATCTCAACGCCTTTGCGTTGTGCGTCCGGATCGTGCGGGAAGGGCACGGGGATCATGTAAGACCCCGCAACCTCATCAATCACGGTCAACAATGAGCGGGTCAGGATGCGATAGTCAGGCCGCACCCGGCCAATGAGATCGGCAAAAATCATGCCGTCGACCATGCCGTGAGGGTGATTGGACACAACGATCACAGGGCCAGTTTTGGGGATACGGTCCAACTGCTCTTGCGGGGTCAGCAGATCGATGCCCATCACATCCAGTGCCGCACGCCAGAACGCCTGCCCTTGCGGTGCGCCACGCTGCTCGAACTTGCGCACGAGGCGCAGAATGGTCAGCTTGCCGGTCAGCGCCTCGATGATGCGAATAATCGTGGATTTCCAGGGATCTTCGAAGGTTGACGCGTAGGACAAACTTCTGCGGTCATATTTGCTGAAATTGACCGGTTCCGCCTTCCCGGCAGCCACATTGATGTCTTGTGAACTTTCTACCAAGACCTGCTATCCTGTCTGGCGCCTGTCACAGCGCCGGTTTCTTCACTGACCTTCGCCGAATTTGTCAGAGACAAGCGTTGTCAGCGCCTCGGCCAATGCATCAGCATCCGGTCCGGAGGTCGTTATGTCAATAAAGCTTCCCTTGGACGCTGCCAACATCAAAAGTCCCATAATACTGTCTCCGGAGGCGGACAGACCGTCTTTGGAGACCTCGGCGCTCGCGTCGAACCCCTCCACAACCTCAACCAGCTTGGCCGAGGCGCGGGCGTGCAAACCCTTCTCGTTGACAATCTTAAGCGTGCATTCGGTCATTGTCTTGATTGGGTATCCTGCTCTGGACTCACGTTTTGGCTGTCGATGTACTTTTTTCCAGCTTCCAATGCCAGACGCACAGCGTCAGGCACAGCCTTCTGTCGACTTTTTGCCAGTTTTATCAACATTGGCAGATTTGCGCCATAAAGGATGCGACGGTCGCCCGGCCGGCACGCCATCAGGCTCAGGTTGGAGGGCGATCCGCCATAAAGATCGGTAACAATGACAACGCCACTGCCCCTGTCCACTTCATCCGCCGCTATGCAGATTTCACGCTCCTTGGCGGCACGATCATGCACCGCATCGATTGAGATCGCCCGGATACCCGGCTGAACGCCGACAACATGTTCCACGGCTGCGAGATACTCCTTGGCCAACCCGCCATGGGCAACAATCACGATACCGATCACGGGCTCAAGCCTCTTCTTTCTTACGCAGGTCCAATTCGCGGTGTCTTATTGACACCTGCCAGCCTTCCTCCGCAAGGCGCAAACCATGCCTTTCCGCCATCACAACAGACCTATGTTTGCCGCCGGTACACCCAAAGGCGATTGATAGGTGGGACTTTCCCTCTTCGCGATAAGAGGGCAGCAACAAAAGTGTGAGATCGAGCACTTTGTTCTCGAACTCGGCAAAGCTCGGATCGGCGGTCACATGGGCCGCGACGGCGTCCTGCGTGCCATCCAGGGCGCGCAGCTCTGCCACCCAATAGGGATTTGTCAGGAACCGGCAATCGAACACCATATCGACACTGCGCGGCAGACCCCGCTTGTAGGAAAAAGATTGAACGGAAACGGTCAGCCGCCTGTGCCCGCCCGGCGCAAACCAATGCTCCACTTCGGCGCGCAATTGGTGGACATTGAGGTCGGTGGTGTCGATCAGAACATCCGCGCGGGACCGCAACGGCGCCAGCATGTCCAGCTCGCGCATGATGCCGTCCGAGGGGCGGTCATCCGGCGCAAGGGGGTGACGGCGCCGGGTTTCGGAAAACCGGCGCAGCAGCACGTCCGTGGTGCAATCCAAGTATAGCAGTTCCGGCGCCAGTCCGGGCACACCGGTCAGGCGCCCGAGAAGATCCATGATCGTGTTGGTGGAAAAATCCCGGTTGCGCGGATCGATCCCAAGAGCCAGCGGGCGCTCTGCGCCGGGACCTTCCAGGAGGGCGGGGAGCAGACGCAAGGGCAGGTTGTCGACCGCCTCAAAGCCTGCGTCTTCCAGCACGTTCAGCGCGCTGGAGCGCCCGGCCCCCGATGGACCGGTGACAAATACAATCCTGCGCGCTGTCGGTTCTGCTTCGGTCATCCCGGATCTCTTCTGCCCGCCTTGAGATATTGCAAAATGGCGGCTGGAAAATAGCCACTGTCAACTTTGTGAAGGCAGGGTATCAGAACGTGGGCCACCTGCATCGCGTGCACTATTGGCAGACGAGCTGTTTCGGGCGTGTCCAGATCGACGGCCAGAGCCACCTTTGTGGAGTGAGCGTGGTTTGCGTTCAAAAGCCCCACGCCACGGGCCTCGATCAAACCGGCTAATGCGGGTGGTGATGTGGCGTGAATGATGCCCCCGCTCGTGGTTACTTCCGTACGGTCATCAGCGATCAGCACGGCGCCGTAGGCCATCAGTTGTAACGCCAATGCAGACTTGCCGGCACCTGATGCACCAAGGATCAGGACCCCGCGCCCTTCGTAAGCGACACAGCTGGCATGAAGTGTCGTCACTTCCGGGCGGCGGTTTGAGGTTTCGGCGTCACCCTTTTCCACGGCTCAGATCGGCAGGCCCACGACGAAGCGCGCGCCAAGCGGATCGGAGGTAATATCAGCTTCGGTGGGTCGGATGTTCTCTGCCCAGATCACGCCCCCATGGGCCTCCACAATCTGTTTTGAAATCGCCAGCCCAAGCCCCGAGTTATTACCGAAATGCTCGTCCGGGCGCTGCGAGTAGAAACGCTTGAAGATTTTTGAAAGAGCCTGGTCCGGGATGCCGGGGCCAGTATCTTCCACCACGATCAGCACCCGGTTTTCCTTCTTTCGCGCCCAGACACGGATCGCGTCGCCGTCTTCGCAAAAGGAGATTGCATTGGTGATCAGGTTGACGAATACCTGCGCCAAACGTGCTTCCAGCCCATACACAACGATGGGGTTCTCCGGCAGATCGGTGATAAAATCGATCCCCTTGGATTGCGCATCTTCCCCCAGATACTGACCGAGATTGGTCAGGGTGGAGAGCACGTTAAAGGGCTCTTCCTCTTCCTTGACCAGTTCGCTGTCCAGCCGGGACGCATTCGAGATATCACTGACAAGACGGTCCAACCGGCGCACGTCGTGATCGATGACGTCCAGCAGCTTTTCGCGCTGATCGTCGCGCTTGACCATGCGCAGCGTTCCAACGGCAGAGCGGAGCGACGCCAACGGGTTCTTGATTTCATGGGCGACATCCGCTGCAAACTGTTCGTTGCCGTCGATACGATTGTAGAGCGCCGAGATCATGCCGCGCAGGGCCCCGCTCAACCGACCGATCTCGTCCGGGCGCGCGGTAAGATCCGGGATGCGGATGCGACCGGGGTTCATCTTGCGCGCATTCTTGTCGCGTCCCAGTTCAGCGGCGGTAGAAAGATCAGCCAGAGGGTTGGCAATTGTCGAGGCAAGAACGAGGCTGAGGCCAATCGAAACCAACGCCCCGATAACGAAGATCTGCAACACCCGCTCACGCTCCACACGCACCAGAGTGTCGATCTCGCCCGCCGCAGTGACCACGGCAACCGCACCGATTGCCGTGCCATTTTGCGAGATTGGTGTCACGACCGTCAGGAACGTGGCTCCTTCATCGTCCAGCTCATAGCGGATCTGGGTCCCATCCTGCAGGCTTGTGCCGATCATCGGCCTGATCTTGTCGCTCAACTCGATATTGTCTGTCGGCTTGGCATCTGCAAATGGCGTGAAAAATGTGGACCAGAGCCAGCTCAACCCATCCATCAAGTATGTTTTTTCGGCGAACCCACCTGCGGCCTCATCCGTCGCCAGCTGTCCTTCGATATTCGCAACCAACAGTTGGGACCGGTCGAAAACGAACACCTCAACGCCGTTGCGCAGATCGAGTTCGTCCAGTGTTGCAATGACGTCCACACCATCGCCGGTCGCAAGATTGACCGGGGCACCGACGGGCAATTGCACTTCAAGCGTATTGGCGATCAATTCCGCTTCCGAATAGAGGGACGCTGCGCGTTGTTTCGCCAGACTGTCGCGCGACGAATTCAGATATAGAATACCTGAGACAAAGACGCAGATTGCGATCAGATTGAAAGTGACAATCTTGCGCGTGAGCGGGGACCCCCGCAACGACAACCAGCCTCTTCGCTCACGGGTCGCGCGTATCTCATTCTCGTCGATGCTCTCAGGGGTTACCCAGTCTTCGCCCAGAACGACATCGCCGTCCCGAGAAGCAGGAGGGGTCATGTCGCGCACAAAGTTCCTCTCGGCCGTGGCCATCTCGCCGGTTATTCTTCGTTATATCTGTAGCCGATACCGTAGAGGGTCTCAATCGCGGAGAACTCATCATCCGCGGTCCGCATTTTCTTGCGCAGGCGCTTGATGTGGCTGTCGATGGTGCGGTCATCGACATACACTTGGTCGTCGTAGGCGACGTCCATGAGCTGATCCCGTGACTTCACAAAGCCGGGGCGCTGTGCCAGTGCCTGCAGCAACAGGAATTCCGTGACGGTCAGGGAGACGTCCTTGCCCTTCCAGCTCACCGCGTGACGCAGTGGATCCATCCGCAGATCGCCCCGCTCCATCACCTTTGTTTCTTCGCTATCAGCGACCACGTCACCCGCAACCGCATCCTGACGACGCAGCAAGGCGCGGATACGTTCCACCAGAAGACGCTGCGAAAACGGTTTTTTCACATAGTCGTCAGCACCCATGCGCAGGCCCAGCACCTCGTCGATCTCATCGTCTTTGGAGGTGAGGAAAATCACCGGCATGGCGGTCTTCTGACGCAACCGCTGCAGCAGGTCCATCCCGTCCATGCGCGGCATCTTTATGTCGAGTACGGCCATATCGGGCAGCTTCTTGTTGAAGGCATCAAGTGCCGCCTGCCCGTCGTTGTATGTTTCTACCTCGAAACCCTCAGCCTCAAGCGTCATGGATACCGACGTCAGGATATTCCTGTCGTCGTCCACCAATGCAATCTTAGACATTACCCGTTTCCTTGTCCTGCTCGTTTATTAGATTTTTTGGGGTATTGACCATTTTTTGCCCCTCCGAATCAATCCTTAACTGCGAATCAGCACAGTGCTTGGCCGCATTTTGGGCATAACTTGATTACTAATGGCTAAATTGCCGCACATTCCTGCTTTGCTTTCGACAAGGTCTTGGTGCCAAAGCAAGCGCGGGGTGCACCCCTTGAAACAAAGTTGCCCATGGTGGCGCTAACTGCGCGCAAGCCGCCTGTTCAACGATAAAAACGTCATGTTAAGAGGCACTAGCGCCACTTCCGGGCGACGTAATTAGGAGACGACGGATGACACATGGACGGGTAAACCCGGACTTCACGCTCGAAGATCAAGGGATCAAAGGGGCGGGCACCGTCTATTACAACCTCATCGAACCCGATCTCATCCAGCTTGCCCTGGCACGCGGCGAAGGCAACCTGGGCAAGGGCGGCGCGTTCCTGGTAACGACCGGCAAGTTCACCGGACGGTCTCCCAAAGATAAACATGTCGTGAAAACGGACAGCGTTGCCGATACCATCTGGTGGGAAAACAACGCCGCCATGTCGCCCGAAGGCTTCGACGCGCTGCATGCCGATATGCTCGCGCATATGCAAGGCAAGGACTATTTCGTTCAGGACCTGACCGGCGGCTCCGATCCGAAACACGCAATCAATGTGCGCATGGTGACGGAACTGGCCTGGCACGGCCTCTTCATCCGCCACATGCTGCGCCGTCCGGACCGCGAAGACCTGGATGATTTCATCGCCGATTTCACCGTCATCAACTGCCCCAGCTTCCAGGCAGACCCGGCCAAGCACAACTGCCGCTCTGAAACCGTGATCGCGATGAATTTCGACAAGAAACTGATCCTGATCGGTGGCACGGAGTATGCAGGAGAAAACAAGAAATCCGTCTTTACCTTGCTGAACTACCTGTTGCCGGAGAAAGGCGTGATGCCGATGCATTGCTCGGCCAACCACGCCAACGGAAACCCGGTGGATACGGCCGTATTCTTCGGTCTGTCGGGGACTGGCAAGACAACACTCTCAGCGGACCCTGCCCGCACACTCATCGGCGATGACGAACATGGCTGGTCCGACACCGGCACCTTCAACTTCGAAGGCGGTTGCTATGCCAAGACCATCAGCCTGAGCGCGGATGCCGAACCGGAGATCTACGCGACCACTGAAAAATTCGGCACCGTGATCGAGAACATGATCTACGATGACGAGACCAAGGAGCTGGATTTCGAAGACGACAGCCTGACCGCCAACATGCGCTGCGCCTATCCGCTGCACTACATCTCCAACGCGTCGGCCTCGGCCCGTGGCGGGCATCCCAAGAACATCATCATGCTGACCTGTGACGCCTTTGGCGTGCTGCCGCCGATCTCTCGGCTGACGCCAGCCCAGGCGATGTATCACTTCCTCTCGGGCTTTACCTCCAAAGTAGCGGGAACGGAACGGGGCGTGACGGAGCCCGAACCCACGTTCTCCACCTGCTTCGGCGCGCCCTTCATGCCCAGGCGGCCCGAAGTCTACGGCAACCTGCTGCGCGAAAAGATCGCAACCCATGGTGCGACTTGCTGGCTGGTGAACACCGGCTGGACCGGCGGCGCTTATGGCACCGGGTCCCGGATGCCGATCAAGGCAACGCGCGGCCTGCTGACGGCAGCGCTGGATGGATCACTGGCAGACGCGACCTTCCGCAAGGACCCGAATTTCGGGTTCGACGTGCCGGTGGATGTGAAAGGGGTGCCCAACATCCTGCTCGACCCACGCCGCACCTGGGATGACGCGGAGAGCTACGACCGGCAGGCCGCAAAGCTGGTCAAGATGTTCTCGGACAACTTCGAACAGTACCTTCCCTTTATCGATGATGACGTGAAGGCAGCGGCGATCAGCTGATCGCCGCTGGCCGCCCGCGCGGTTTCAAGCGGCCTTTTTCTGCGGCTCAGGCACGTCCACCACGTCGACGATCGGCATCTCGAGCAAATACCGTGTGTCTTCATTGGTCAGGTAGCTGAGGAAACCTTCAAGAGGCCGGTCCGACCCCTCGCGATACCATCGCAGCGCGCCCGGCTCGTTGTGCATATAGCCCATACGCTCGGCAAACCCCTTGAACGCCACCGTACGCGCCATGAAGCCGAAAATGGTGTCGGGGTCCCACCGGCACATTGCTTCGTGGATACCGTAACGCGCAAGCACCGTGGACAGTCCCGTGCCGCGATACGGCCCCGTGTCCCCCATCCAGACTTCGCCGTGATACACCACGTTTCCCTTGATCCGGTTTGCACCGGGGCTGGCGCGGTAGCGTGACCGCTTCAGATCGAGATCGGGGATGGCGGGCGGGAAATCCCGGAACCGTTTGAGCATGTAGCCACTCAGCGACTGCTCGCCCAGGTTGATCAGCCGGGACGCCTGCGTGTGCATCATCATCCCGTCCGCGTCGCGCGCGACCAACCAGAAGGCGTTTTTTTCATTGAGATCGTGGACATCGGGATCAAACGGCGCCCCCAGCACCTGCTGTGGTCGTTCCCGTTTGAGAAGTGCGCGATACTTAAGGAAATCTGACCCAATCGTGACTGTAATATGGTTTTGATGCAGAATATCGCGGCTTGTGGCCACGAATTGTGTCCCCGCATTCAAACTTTGAAAAGACATGCCAAAACTCCTTTGCACGAGCATCCCCATGCAAAGGTTAGACGAAATAAGTGCTTAACGCTCGAACTTTGCGTCCGCAGGGTCCATATTTACCATAATATCGGCAGAAGGTTGCACAATCTTGCCATGATCGAGCCCAGATATCTCAATATCGGACGAAGGCTCGACAAGGGAATAAAGTGCGAGGCTGCCGTCAGGGAATCGCCCTCCTAACATTAGACGTTGATAATTGACGGGTTTCAGGCCCCCATCCGCTTCGGACGGGACAAGAGTAAAAACATGGTCCAAGCGCAAACTTTGTGTCGACTGGACCTCGTGGAAGGGCTCATCCAGCATGCGCGCAAAGTCGTCGCCCCCGGGCATGCGCCCGAGAGATCGGCCAACGCTGCTGCGGGCTTTTGCCCAACCAAACCATTTAACAAAAAACGATTCTTCGCCAAATTCGACGCAGATCCATCCTGCGATCGTATGACGGTAGACGATGAGATACGGGCGCACGTGCTCCATGAAGGGCGATTCGATATCCCCCCCGGCCATGGCCCAACTGCGCAGCGTTTCGCGCTGCAGGCAGGAGGGCGAGTCCCACACACGCCCCAGTGAATGCTGCTGCTGCCAGAAACACCAGCCGTCCGGCAGAACCGAGCTGAAAAGCTGCAGCCCGTGCACGTGGCTGACGTTACTGTTCAGCCAGGCGTTTCCACGGGCAAGAATGCCAAGCGCCTCCGGCAATGCGCGTTCTCCGGCCTCGGTCAAGCCGTATTGCCGGTCTTCGACGGTGAACAGCGCCTCTCCCTTCGCCTCTTCGAGCTGCGCGATATGGCGGCGCACGGTTTGCCGGGTGCTCCCCAACTCCTTGACCGCGTGACTGAGGTTCAGCGTTCTGGCGAGAGTCGTGAACGACCGAATCATCTCATGGAGCAATCCATGAGAATCAGCGGATTTCTTCACCGCTTCAGACGTATCCGACGGGTCCACGACGCGATTCATAATACTAATGGTAAATAAATCACCCAGTAATGCAACATTTTTCACCCATCACCTGAACATTTTTAGTCAAAAAAAAGAAAAAGGTACTCAGTTGAACGATTCGCTGATTCCCGCGAAAAGTGAGAACAGTCACAACCAGAGGTGTTAAATAGTTATGTCCCATCCAGTTGATGTTCACGTTGGTCGCAAGTTGAAGCAGATCCGCACGATGCGCCGTTTGTCCCAGACAGATGTCGCCCGCGAGTTGGATTTGTCTTTCCAGCAGATCCAGAAATACGAAATCGGATCGAACCGGATTGCTGCCAGCAGACTTTACGAGTTGTCGCGCATCCTTGATGTGCCCACGTCTTACTTCTTCGAAGGCCTTGATACGTCGGCAGAAAAATCTGAGCGTCGCGATCCGAGCCTCGAAATCGTCACGGCACTGGCTGCCATCCGCGACGATACCATCAAGACACGCATCGTGACGTTCATCGAGGACGTTTCCGGTGTGACTGTGGCGCGTCAGGGCTGAGCCCCTGGTGGCCGGCGCATCGGTAGACAGTTTCACCTGCCTTCCGATGCGCCTTTAGTACTCCAAGAATCGTTAATGAGTTTGTGACTGATCAGCGCCGCGCCAGCGGCGTTTTTCATATCTGCATACCCCTCAATAGGCCGTTGCGCCCAGCAACGTACCGAGCACAGGCAGATACCGTCAGAAACGTCACGAAATTTTCGACCAAATTGCCGCACCAATCGGCATTTTTGTTGCGCTGCAGGTGCGAAAGACCTACATCACACACAACCGATGAAGGATGTTATGATGCCCCATGATGGACAACCCGCACCGACGCACACCCAAGTGATTCTCGACGACCTGCTTGCTCTGACAGCCGCCGCCCTGCCCCCGGTGGACAGCTTGCTTGTCACGGCGACTGCGCGTGTGAAAACACTGGTCACGGATGGCGACCGGGTGTCGGGCGCGCTGATCGAGACCCATCAAACGGCAGCGCACGGATTGGCCTGGATCGCGACATATGCGCAAGCGCTGCGCCAGATGCAAAACTGGGCGAAGAAGCTGGAATCCGAGGGCAGCTTTGGGGAAACCGAACAGCTGATCCATCAAATCGCCTTTGGCGAATACCTCTGGCAAATCTATGGCGGCATCCAGATGAACCAGGGTGAGATCCTGCGCCTGCAAGACCTTGGCCTTGACCAGTCCGATATGCGGGCGCTGATGGAGCCCGCGATCATGACACTGACGCAGGGCGGCAATACGCAGGCCGCGCGGACGCGGCTCGTGGAATTGATGCAGGAGCATTCGGCAAATATCACGACCGGCGCCTCGGGTCTCGAAGAAGAGCTTGAGATGATCCGCGAACAGTTCCGGCGCTACGCTGTGGAAAAGGTTGAACCCTATGCCCACGACTGGCACCTCAAGGACGAATTAATACCGCTGGAGGTGATCGAAGAACTGGCGGAAATGGGCGTCTTTGGCCTGACCATCCCTGAAGAATACGGCGGGTTTGGCCTTTCCAAGGCGGCCATGTGTGTCGTCTCCGAAGAGCTGTCGCGCGGCTACATCGGCGTCGGAAGCCTCGGCACCCGGTCCGAGATTGCAGCTGAATTGATCATGGCAGGCGGCACCGACGCCCAAAAGGAGAAATGGCTGCCGCGTCTTGCCTCGGCCGAAACGCTGCCCACGGCGGTCTTTACCGAGCCCAACACGGGCTCGGACCTCGGCAGCCTGCGCACCCGTGCGGTCAAGGAGGGCGAGGACTACAAGATCACCGGCAACAAGACGTGGATCACCCACGCGTCGCGTACCCATGTGATGACATTGCTGGCGCGTACCGATCCGGACACGACCAATTACAAAGGCCTGTCGATGTTTTTGGCCGAAAAGACGCCCGGTGATGACGCGAACCCCTTCCCGACCGATGGGATGACCGGCGGCGAGATCGAAGTGCTGGGCTATCGCGGCATGAAGGAATACGAGCTGGCGTTTGACGGCTTCCACGTCAAAGGCGAGAACCTGCTGGGTGGTGAAGAAGGCAAGGGGTTCAAGCAACTCATGGAAACCTTCGAATCCGCGCGCATCCAGACCGCTGCTCGGGCGATCGGCGTGGCGCAATCGGCGCTCGACATCTCCATGCAATACAGCCTCGATCGTAGACAGTTCGGCAAGGCGCTGATCAACTTCCCGCGTGTCTCATCCAAACTGGCGATGATGGCGGTCGAAATCATGATCGCGCGGCAGCTGACCTATTTCTCTGCCTTCGAAAAGGACCAGGGGCGGCGCTGCGATGTGGAAGCCGGGATGGCCAAGCTGCTGGGCGCCCGTGTTGCCTGGGCTGCGGCGGACAACGGCCTGCAAATCCACGGCGGCAATGGTTTTGCGCTGGAGTACAAGATCAGCCGCGTGCTCTGCGACGCCCGCATTCTGAACATCTTCGAAGGGGCGGCAGAGATTCAGGCGCAGGTGATCGCGCGGCGCCTGCTCGGCTGACGGCAAACGCGGCACCCCACACAAAAACGCGCATATTGGCGCGCACGAAATACTGTTGGCACGCGGTTAACTGCGGTTTACCGCGTGCGACCGTCTTCGCACTTGCAGCATGACATGCCGCTGCGTATGGCTAGGCCATGGCAGCAAAGCGACTCACCCGCCAATCGTGGATCGACGCCGGGCTTGATGCTCTGGTGGCGACGGGCCCTGCAGCTCTCGCAGCGGAGCCTCTTGCCCGGACGCTCGGGTCGACCAAAGGTTCATTCTACTGGCATTTCAAAGATGTGCCCGCGCTGCATGACGCGGTTCTGAAGGACTGGCAATCGCGCGCGCTGTCCGACATCGCAACCGCGCTGTCCGAGAACGGTGCCGCGGAGCAACGATTGCGCACCTTCGGCAAACGGTTGTTGCGAGACAGGCAGGATCCTGCATTTCGCGGATGGGCGCAGACGTCTCCGTCGGTCGCAGCCGTCGTGTCGGACGTGGACGCCGAGCGCCTGACGTATATGGCCAGCCTTCTGGCTCACCTCGGCGTCGGAAACCCGGAGTTTGCCCAAAGCTGTCTGGCCGCACTCATCGGATTGCCGCAACTGCAGGGCAAAACCAAACCTGCCAAGGCGTATGACACGATGATCGATCTGGTGCTTGCTCTGAAATGACCCAAGCCTGTCGTGGTGTTCTGGCCTGCATCGTGCTTGCGCTGGCGCTGAGCGCCTGCCGCCGCGATGAAACCGTCACCGCCTATGGCGCCGCCGATAAAACCTGGCGCCTGATCGAGATAGACGGCGCGACCGTTCCCTACGATGCAAACCTGCGCTTTCCGGAAGCTGGCCAGATTGCCGGTGATGCCCCCTGCAACAGCTATTCGGGTGCGATGACGGTGCCCTACCCCTGGTTCGACGCGCAAGAGATCGTGGCGACGCAACTTGCCTGCCCGGACATCGACGCCGAGACAACCTATCTGGCAGCGCTCAGCGAGATGACACTCTCCGAAGTGCTGGGGGATACGCTGATCCTGTCCACCGCCGAGGGGCGCAAGATGGTGTTCACAGCCGACGGGTGAAGGCGTCAACAAACCGGGCGCGTGCTTCCGGCAAAGGCTTGTTCCCGAGGTCTTGCGCCAGATGGGCGCTCAGAAAATGCCCGGTGGTGACAAACGCCTGTGCGATCTCGTCATCACCCGCCGCACCAGCGCCGCGTAACACATCCGGCAGGGGCAGGAGCCTGTCCACCCAATCCCCTGCCGCGCCGCGGGACACCGCGCGCCCGGACTTGGGCGAAACATACGCTAGATCGTCGGTCTGCCCGGTAACGGCGCAGGCGGCCAATTCCAGGGCGTAGCCCATTTCCTCCAGCAGGCTGACCTCCCATCGCAAATAGGCCAGCGGCCAGATCTCCGTCGCGTCCAGCAGGTCCAGCAACTGCTCGGACTGCAGGTAAAGCCGTTTGTGCGGCTCCCGCTCCGGCAGGCAAAACGCCAGCAGGGCCGTCACGGCATTCAACCCGGCCAAGGCCAGACGATCCCCCAGCGCGGCGGCAGCGCGGCTGCGCACCGGTTCGACCTGGAAACTGCCGATATGATCTTCAAGCCGCGCGCGCCAGGTCACGTCAAGCTGCGCGCCGGGTTGCAGGACAGGTGCGATCTTGCGGCTTGTGCCGCCGCGCACGACACCGGCGTGTCGCCCATGCTCGGGCGTGAAAACCTCGATGATCGCAGAGGTTTCGCCGTGACGTCGGGTGCTCAGCAAAATCCCTTCGTCACGCCACTCCATCAGTCCAACCCCGGCTGGTCGAGCAGGTGACGCCCCTGCCGATCCTCCACTTCGATCACCCAGATGTCCGGGTCATAGCCTTGCTGCCGGGTGATGCTGGCATCCACCTCCGCCTCGTCCCCCTGCTCCAGAATGGCCCAGGTGCGCGTGTCGTCCATCAGGTTGTAGCTGCGTTGATAGACCGTGGCCTGCCCGTCGAGCCGGTTCAGTTTCACGAGGATACTGCCCGCCGTATCATCGCCATGGCTTACGATGAAGGCCGGGATGTCCTGCCCGCGCAATCTGGTCAGATAGGCGTCGATCCAGAAGCGCGCGGTCAGCCGGGCCATGATGCTGTCACCCCTGTCTGACGGATCAAAACCGGTTTGCCAGAGTGGGCCGGAACAACTGGCTCAGCTGTTGCCATCTTTGAACTCAAGCCCCATCTCGGAGTATCTTTCCGCCTCGTCCAGCCAGTTTGGTCGCACCTTGACCTGCAAGAAGAGATGCACCCTGCGGCCCAGAAACTCTTCCAGCTCTTCCCGGGCGGCCTTTGACACCGCCTTGATCGTCTCGCCCTTGTTGCCCAGGACGATCCCCTTGTGGCCGTCTCGAACAACGTAAATCAACTGATCGATCTTAGCCGACCCATCCTTGCGCTCTTCCCAGCTTTCGGTCTCCACCGTGAGCTGATAGGGCAATTCCTGATGCAGGCGCAGGGTCAGTTTCTCGCGTGTCATCTCTGCGGCGATCATGCGCATCGGCAGGTCGGCGATCTGATCCTCGGGGTAGAGCCACGGACCTTCCGGCACCTCAGTTGCCAGCCACTGGCGCAGCGCATCCACGCCATGTCCCCGTTCCGCAGAAATCATGAAGGTGTCGACAAAGAGGTAGCGGTCGTTCAGATCCTTGGAGAGGCCGAGCAACACTTCGGCCTGCACCCGATCAATCTTGTTGATGGCCAGCGCGACTTTGCGGCCCTGCCCGATATCGGCAAGGCCTTCTAGAATGCGTTCTACGCCCTCGGTCACGCCGCGCTGCGCCTCGACCAGCAGCACCACGACATCGGCATCCGCGGCACCGCCCCAGGCTGCCGCCACCATGGCCCGATCCAACCGACGACGGGGTTGAAAGAGCCCAGGTGTGTCGACAAAAACAATCTGCGCATCGCCTTCCATCGCCACGCCCCGAATGCGCGCGCGGGTGGTCTGGACCTTGTGCGTCACGATCGACACCTTGGCCCCGACCATACGGTTGAGCAGGGTGGATTTGCCCGCGTTAGGCTCGCCGATCAGCGCCACAAATCCTGCGCGGGTGCTCATTGCGTTTTCTCCAGTTTTGCCAGCAAGTTGCCAGCGGCTGCCTGTTCCGCCTGCCGCTTCGATCCGGCCGTCGCCTGTTCACTCTCGCCGGTCTCCAGGGCGGCGGCAATGGTGAAGACGGGGGCATGATCAGGACCGGAGCGGTTCACTTCAGAGTAGGACGGGGGTGGCAAACCGCGCGCCTGCGCCCATTCCTGGAGGGCGGTCTTGGCATCGCGCGCATCATCCTCGACCTCATGCACCCGGTCCCCCCAAAGCGTCAGAATCAACGCTTTGGCCGCGTCGAAGCCCGCGTCCAGATAAACCGCCGCAATCACCGCTTCGATTCCATCGCCCAGAAGCGCCTGCTTGCGCCGCCCGCCGGACAGCATTTCCGACCGGCCAAGGCGCAGCACGGCGCCAAGATCAATCTGGCGCGCCACATCCGCGCAGGTCTCTTTCCGAACGAGGGCGTTGAAGCGCGGCGCCAACTGGCCTTCGGTGGCACCTTTATCCAGTGCCAGAAGCGCCTCGGACATCACCAGCCCAAGCACCCTGTCGCCGAGGAATTCAAGCCGCTGATTGTCATCCCGGTTGGCCGAAGACATCGAGGCATGGGTCACCGCCTGCGCCAGCAATTCGGGCCGGGAAAACTGGTGGCCCAGACGGTCCTGAAAAGACCTCAGTTCCGCCGAGAGTTTCACTCGACCGCCTTGAAGAAACGATCACCGCGCCACGTCCAGAAGAACAGCATGGACCGCCCGCCGGAAGAGAACATGATCCGATCCGCCCGTCCGATCAGGTTCTCAAAGGGTACGAAACCGACGCCCTGCACCTGTTGCGCCAGACGGCTGTCGGCGGAGTTGTCGCGATTATCGCCCATGAAAAAGTAATGCCCTTCGGGCACCCGGTAGACGCCGGTGCGATCAGAACTTTGCAACCCGATGTCCAGAACGATATGCTGCGTGCCGCCCGGCAGTGTCTCGATCGCGCGGGCTTTCTGGCACACACCGCCGTCGCCCACGGGGCCGTTCGCACATCTGGGACGGCGGCCTTCCGGTCCCTGCGGCTCCATGGTTTCTTCGAAAACGCCCGCAGGCTCCTGCGGTGCCGCCTCTCCATTGATGTAGACGACGCCATCCCGCATCTGGATGCTGTCACCGGGCAGGCCAATCAGGCGCTTGATATAGTCGCGACCGGACACAGGGTGGCGAAAGACCACGACGTCACCACGATCAGGCTCACCGCCAAACAGCCGGGTGTTGTCGCCGTCAAACACGCCACAGATATCCTTGGCATCGATGTTCACCCCAAAGCGCGGCATGATCAGGCTGGGGCAGGACGCATAGGAATAACCATAGGCCATCTTGTTGACAAAGAGGAAATCGCCAACCAGCAACGTCTCTTTCATGGAGCCGGATGGAATCCAGAACGGTTGGAAAAACAGGGTGCGGAAGACACCGGCAATCAGCAGCGCATAGACAATCGTCTTGATCGTCTCGACAAAGGCGTTCTGCTTCTTTTCTTCTTTGGCGGCCATCGGGCGCTCCCACTCATTGATCTGCGCCTAAATGCGGGTGCGACGGGGGCAAGTCAACCCGAGCGCACGCAACGTTCGGTGAGCCCCGACCGGAGTTATCGGAAAACGGGTGCCGGAGGTTACTTTGAGGTGATCGGCAAGGCTTCGATGACCACAAAGGCCTGCGCCCAGGGGTGGTCATCGGTCAGGGTGACGTGGATCACCGCCTCATGCCCATCCGGCGTCATCTCGGCCAGACGTTCGGCCGCCCAGCCGGTCACCTGCATCACCGGCTGGCCGGTGCGCAGGTTGCTGACAGCCATGTCTTTCCAGGCGATCCCCATCCGCAGCCCCGTGCCCAGCGCCTTGGAGCAGGCCTCCTTGGCGGCCCAGCGTTTGGCGTAAGTGCCTGCCACATCCTTACGCCGCTCTGCCTTGCGCTGTTCCACTTCGGTGAAAACACGATTGCGGAAACGGTCGCCAAAGCGGTCCAGCGTGCCCTGAATCCGCTCGATGTTCGCGAGATCCGTGCCGATGCCAAGGATCATTGCAAGCGCGCTGTCAGGATCTTGAAGCTCGCAAAGCCAAAAAATCCGGCAAAGGCCACGTCGAACCAGCGCTGCGCACGGGCGTAGGCGCGCACGACCTTGGAAGAGGAGAACAGCAAAGCATAGCCTATGAAGATCAGGATGGAGCCGGTGTAGAGCAGAGCGAAGTACCCAAAGAGCATCGCAGGCGCGGCATCAACGGGTGCAACAATTGCGTAGATCGAGCCCCAGCTCAGGATCGCCTTGGGGTTGGTGAGGTGGATGGCCGCCCCCTTCATGAAGAGAACCCGCGCGCCGCCGGAAAACGGGGTGCCCATCGCAGTCCCTTTGGGGGACATTGCGCGGCGCAGCGCCTTGAACGCCAACCATCCCAGATAGAGCGCGCCCGCATATCGGATCATCTCGAAAATCCACGCATTGGCGAGCATGATCGCAGAGAGCCCAAGCGCGGCGGCTATGCCCCAGCTGGCGGAGCCCGCAAGGATACCCAGCGCGAAGGCGAGCGCTGACATACGGCCGGCGGACATGGCAGTCCCCGCGATGCCCATGGTTGCAGGACCGGGTGAGCCGCCCGCGAGCAGCCAAGCGACCCAGATGGCGGCGAACTGTGCGGTGATCATGCCCGCGCCTCATCCATTAGGCGGCGCATTTCCTTGATCGCAGGTTCAAGGCCCAGAAAGATGCTCTCGCCGATCAGGAAGTGACCGATGTTGAGCTCCATCACTTCGGGGAAGGCCGCAACCGGCATCACCGTATCATAGGTCAGGCCGTGTCCCGCGTGCACTTCGAGCCCCAGCGAATGGGCATATGTCGCCATCTCGCGCAGGGCGTCGAGTTCATCGTGATGGGTATCGAGTTCACCATCCGCATAAGCGTCACAGTAGGCGCCGGTGTGCAGCTCGATCACCTGCGCCCCGATGCGGTGTGCGGCGTCGATCTGGCGTTTGTCCGCTGCGATGAAAATCGACACCCGGCAGCCCGCGTCCCTGAGCGGCGCGATGAAATGCGCCAGTTTGTTCTCCTCCCGTGCCACTTCCAGCCCGCCTTCGGTGGTACGTTCCTCGCGCTTTTCCGGCACGATGCAGACCGCATGGGGTTTGTGGCGCAGGGCGATCTTCTGCATTTCGTCCGTCGCGGCCATCTCGAAGTTCAAAGGCACATTCAGCACCTCCATCAGCCCTTCGATATCCGCATCCGAGATGTGGCGGCGGTCTTCGCGCAGGTGCGCGGTGATCCCGTCCGCGCCCGCTTTTTCAGCAATACGCGCCGCTCGCAGCGGATCCGGGTAAGCCCCGCCGCGCGCATTGCGCACCGTTGCCACGTGATCGATGTTTACGCCGAGGCGCAGTTTTTCGGTATTGGCCATCAGACAGCCCCCATTTAGTCCCCGGTTGGATGTTCCGCTTTGCGTTTGACGTCTGCTTTTGCAGCAGCTTTGGCCTTGAGGGCATCGAACTTGGCTTTGATCATACCTTTGCGACGCTTTTGGTAAACCCGAATAAGCGGCACGGAGAGGTAGTAGCACAGGGAGGCAAAGAAGATGCCCGGCAGCACTCCTCCGACCAGGTAGGGAAAGAAAATCTCATCATAAAACACTGACAGCCGCGTCCAATCGGCACGGGCGTCGGTGAAGATGGCGAGGAAGTTGTCTTTGAGATCCGCCGCCGCATCTGCAAACTTGCCCACGAAAGAGCGGTGAATACGTTCATCGATGTGATCGCCCAGCAGCCAGTGGCCGGTGGAGAGGGCCGTCACCCCGATGGGGACATAGGTCAGCGGGTTGCCAAAGAACGTGCCCATCAAGGAGGCCAGCACATTGCCACGCATGATCGTGGCCAGACCCGCAGCGATGAAGAAGTGAAACCCATAAAACGGCGTGAAGGCGGCAAAGACCCCGGCCCAGATACCGCGGGCGATGCGCTCGGGACTGTCGGGCAGGCGCCGCATCCGGTGTTTGACGTAATGAAACGCACGCGTCCAGCCGCCACGCGGCCAAAGCAGCTCGACCAGGGCTCGGGGCCAGCTTTTGGGGTCGCGGCGTTTGAAAACCAACGGATGGGGTCCTTTTCCAGTTTGTCCAAGGCGTCTGCCCGCGCATGACACCCCGAAATTGTGACCTACAAGTGGCCGGGTCGCGACATCAGGCAGGTGTTTCTGCTGTCCCTTGTGCCACATTACGCAGACGCGAAATCTCTGCCACGTCGCCTTCGGCTTCCAGTGTCAGCATCAACGAGTGCAAATGCGCCACGTCTCTGAGTTCCACATAAATCAGAAGACGGTAAAAGTCAGGTTTCCTATCGATAAATTGCAAATCTGAAATATTCGCCCGGGTCTCCCCGATCAAGGTGCAGATGCGCCCAAGCGTGCCTGCATCATTATTGAGCGTTACGTCAAGCGTTGCACCATATATCGCAGAATGCGGACCTTCGTGCCAGCGCAGGTCGATCCAGCGATCCAACTGCTCTTCATAGGCGCTCAGACGGTCACAATCGATCGCGTGTACAACCACGCCACGCCCCTTGAAGGTGATGCCGACGATACGCTCCCCCGGCAGGGGCTGGCAGCAAAACGCGCGCTCAAATGACTGGCCCCGCGCCAGCCCGACAACGGCCCGACGCGCATCGACCTTGTCACCGGTTTTCGGCGTCAGGTCAGGGTAAACCGCCTGCACCACTTCACGCCCGGTGATCTCGGCGCTGCCGAGACGGGCCAGCAAATCGTCGCGCCCGTCAAAACGCATGTGGCGCGCCGCCGTCGACAGGGCCTTGTCCGTGGCCTTGCGCCCAACGTGTTCAAAGGCGGATCGTGCCAGTTCGCGGCCCAGCTTCACAAAGCGTGCGCGGTCCTCGTCGCGCAGCGCGCGGCGGATGGCAGAGCGTGCCTTGCCGGTTGTGGCAATATCGAGCCAGGTGGCTTGCGGGCTTTGCCCTTCGGCGGTGATCACCTCCACGCTTTGGCCATTCTTCAACCGGGTCCAGAGCGGCACGCGCATGTGGTCGACCTTGGCACCCACGCAGGCGGTGCCGATCCGGGTGTGGATGGCAAAGGCGAAATCAATGGGCGTGGCGCCACGCGGCAGTTTCACCACCTCGCCCTTTGGCGTGAAGCAGAAGACCTGGTCGGAATACATCTCAAGCTTGACCGCCTCGAGGAAGTCCTCGTGGTCTTCCTCAGCGTCGAACTGTTCGGTCAGCGTGGTGATCCACTTCGCCGGGTCCACGGCAAAGGGGTTTTTCGACCGCACCCCATCGCGGTAGGACCAATGCGCCGCCACGCCGGTTTCGGCGACATCATGCATCTGGCCCGTTCTGATCTGCACTTCCACCCGCTTGCCGTCGCGCCCCGACACAGTGGTGTGGATCGAGCGGTAGCCATTCGATTTCGGTTGGCTGATGTAGTCCTTGAACCGGCCCGGTACGGCGCGCCAGCGCTGATGGATCGCCCCCAGGGCGCGGTAACAGTCCTCTTCGCTCTCGGTGATGATGCGGAAGCCGTAGATGTCGGAGAGACGGGAAAACGTCTGCTCCTTCTCCTGCATCTTGCGCCAGATGGAGTAGGGTTTCTTGGCGCGACCAAAAACCTCCGCCTCCACGCCCGCCTTATCCAGCTCCAACCGCATGTCGCCGGTGATCCGCTGGATCACATCGCCGGTTTCGCGCTGCAGGTTGATGAAACGGCGGATGATGCTGGCGCGGCCTTCCGGATTCAGAACACGGAACGCGAGGTCTTCGAGTTCCTCCCGCATCCACTGCATCCCCATGCGCCCGGCAAGCGGCGCAAAGATATCCATCGTCTCACGCGCCTTTTGCGCCTGTTTCTCGGGACGCATCGCCTTGATCGTGCGCATGTTGTGCAGCCGGTCCGACAGTTTGACCAAAATGACCCGCAAGTCCTTGGACATGGCCATGAAGAGCTTGCGGAAATTCTCCGCCTGCTTGGTTTCCGTCGAGTTGAGCTGCAGGTTGGTCAGCTTGGTCACCCCGTCCACAAGTCCGGCGACTTCCGCGCCGAACCGCCGGGTGACCTCCAGATAGGAGGCCTGGGTGTCTTCGATGGTATCATGCAGCAGCGCGGTAATGATCGTCGCGTCATCCAGCTGCTGTTCGGTGAGAATCGCGGCCACGGCCACCGGATGCGTGAAGTAGGGCTCGCCGGAATAACGGGTCTGGCCTTCATGCATCTCGCGGCCATAATCATAGGCCGCGCGGATCAGTGCTTCGTTGGTCTTTGGATTGTATTTGCTGACAAGGCTGACCAGATCGTCGGCTGTGATGTCCATCTGGTCGGTCGTCGTGATCATCCGTCAGCCTCTGGGCCGGGGCCTGGCTGGTGTCAGCTCTGGCCCTGCGCTGCCATCAACTGCCGCAACAGCATCTCTTCGGACATGCTGTCTTCCTCGGGCTTGTCCTGCTCGGCCCCCATGAGAAGCGCCATGGCGTCCTCTTCGGGCTCATCCACCTCGATCTGGTTCTGGTTGCTCTCGATCAGGCGCTCGCGCAGCTCGTCGGCGCTTTGCGTTTCATCGGCGATCTCACGCAGCGACACGACCGGGTTCTTGTCATTGTCGCGGTTCACAGTGATTGCAGCACCGGAGGAGATCTCACGCGCGCGATGTGCGGCAAGCATCACCAGTTCGAACCGGTTGGGAACTTTATCGACGCAATCTTCAACGGTGACGCGGGCCATGGAACACTCCATAAATCGGGGATTTGTCAGAAGTGCAGTATTTAGGCCCCTTTCAGCGGATTTACAAGCGCCTATTGCAGCTCTTCGGCCCTGCCTGTCAGAGCGCGACGACCTCCTGTTTCAATGCCTCCGGCAAGGCTGCCAGCATATCGGTCACGCTCAGCCCAAGTGCCGGATGCTCCCAATCCGGCGCAACATCGGCCAGGGGCACCAGCACAAAGGCACGCTCCTGCACCCGAGGATGAGGCAGAATCAGCAGATCGGGCTGGCGGGTCATCTGCTCGCTGAGCGGCAATGCGCGCCAAACCGCGTGTGTTTCGGCATCCGGCAGCACAATATCGCCGACACCGATCAGGTCGAGATCAAGCGTCCGATCCCCCCACCGCTTCTTTCGGGTCCGTCCCATCTGGGCCTCGATATCGTGAAGCAGTTTGATCACCTCTTGCGGGGAACGATCGGTTTCGATGCAAACAGCGGCGTTGATATAGTCAGCCCCGCTGCCCGGTGGGAAGGCTGGCGTCTGATAAAGCGGGCTCCGGGCGCGAATCACTTCGAAGCATTTTGAGAGTGCAGCAATCCCCTTTTCGACAACCTCTGCGGGGGTTCTGCCCTCCGATGGGCGGTTTGACCCAAGGGCAACCAGCACGATTGTTCGGTTTTGTGGCAGTTTTTCGCCGGATTTTGGCGAGAGTGTCTCTTGCGGCAAGATAAAAAAACCTTATTTTTGAACTGATCGGTTCGCTAAATAATTAATCATATTGTTTCGTGAGCACCAGCGGCCGGCCCCATCGGAAGGACCAAAAATGTTTTACAAGGACGAACGGCTTGCGCTGTTCATCGACGGCTCGAATCTCTACGCCGCCGCGAAGTCACTGGGCTTTGATATCGACTACAAGCTGCTGCGTCAGGAATTCATGCGTCGGGGCAAGTTGCTGCGTGCGTTCTATTACACGGCCCTTCTTGAGAATGACGAGTATTCGCCCATTCGCCCTCTGGTTGATTGGTTGAACTACAACGGGTTTACCATGGTGACAAAACCCGCGAAGGAATACACCGACAGCATGGGCCGCCGTAAGGTCAAGGGAAACATGGATATCGAGCTCGCGGTGGATGCCATGGAACTGGCGCCGCGGGTTGATCACATCGTTCTTTTTTCCGGGGACGGTGATTTTCGACCGCTGGTCGAAAGCCTGCAACGCTCCGGGGTTCGCGTATCGGTAGTATCGACCATCCGCAGCCAGCCGCCGATGATTTCGGATGATCTGCGCCGTCAGGCGGATAACTTCATCGAACTGGATGAGTTGAAGGATGTGATCGGTCGACCACCGCGCGAAATGCCGGATGCCGCCAACGGCTGATCTTTTCCGGGTAGCAGGTCGCTCTGGACGCTGCCGGGTCAAAGCCTTACCTCTGGTGCAGTGACATGAGACGCATTTTTGTGCGGTGACCGGAGCGCATCTATGAGCAAGCCCCCTTTGACCCTTTACCTGGCCGCGCCGCGCGGCTTTTGCGCAGGTGTTGATCGCGCCATCAAGATTGTCGAGATGGCCTTGGAGAAATGGGGCGCGCCGGTCTACGTGCGCCACGAAATCGTGCACAACAAATTCGTCGTCGATGGGTTGCGCGACAAGGGCGCGGTGTTCGTCGAGGAACTCGAAGAATGCCCCGATGACCGGCCCGTGATCTTCTCCGCCCACGGCGTGCCCAAGGCGGTGCCCGCCGCCGCCGCCGCGCGCGAGATGATATATGTGGACGCCACCTGCCCGCTGGTCAGCAAGGTGCACATCGAAGCACAGCGGCATTCAGACAACGGCCTGCAGATGATCATGATCGGCCACGCGGGCCATCCCGAGACCGTGGGCACCATGGGGCAACTGCCCGAGGGCGAGGTGCTGCTGGTGGAGACCCCCGACGATGTGGCCACCGTCGACGTGCGCGACCCCGAACGGCTGGCCTATGTCACTCAGACCACATTGAGCGTGGATGACACGGCAGAGGTCGTGGCTGCCCTTCAGGCCCGGTTCCCCGCCATTGTCGGCCCGCACAAGGAAGACATCTGCTACGCCACCACCAACCGGCAGGAAGCCGTCAAGGCCATGGCCCCAAAATGCGACGCGATGCTGGTGGTGGGCGCGCCAAATTCCTCGAACTCCAAGCGGCTGGTTGAAGTCGGCGCGCGCGCAGGCTGCCAATACGCACAGCTGGTGCAGCGCGCGACGGATATCGACTGGCGCGCACTCGAAGGCATCCGCAGCATCGGCATCACGGCTGGCGCCTCGGCACCCGAAGTGCTGATCAACGAGGTGATGGATGCGTTTTCCGAGCACTATGACGTGACGCGGGAGGTTGTGGAAACCGCCGTCGAAAACGTCGAATTCAAGGTGCCACGTGTCCTGAGGGTGCCCGCATGATTTCCGTTCAGTTCCTTCTCACGGCCATTGTGGTCGTATTGGCCCCTGGCACCGGGGTGATCTACACACTCGCCCTCGGGCTCGGTCAGGGGCGTATGGCCGCGTTTTGGGCGGCGGTAGGCTGTACCTTTGGAATCGTGCCGCATCTGGCTGCCGCCACGTTGGGGCTCGCAGCAGTGCTGCACACCTCCGCCGTCTTGTTCACAATCGTGAAATTCGCAGGCGTTGCCTATCTTCTCTATCTCGCCTGGCAATCGCTGCGCTCGGGCGGCGCGCTGGCGATCTCGGCGGACCGCAAGGTGGAGAACGGCTGGCGCATCGCCCGGCGGGGCGCATTGATCAACATCCTGAATCCCAAACTGTCGATCTTCTTCCTCGCGTTGCTGCCACCTTTCCTGTCAGGCAATCCAACGACTGCCACGCTGGAGATGACCGTGCTGGGCGGAATTTTCATGGCGCTGACCTTTGCGGTCTTCCTGCTTTACGGGCTCTTTGCCGCGCAGGCGCGCGCATGGCTGCTGGGCTCTGAGGCAGTGATGCGCTGGCTCAACCGCTCGTTTGCCGCGATCTTTGCCGCCCTTGCAGGCCGCCTCGCGCTGGAACGGGCGTGAGTGACCTCACGCTTTATGGCCACAGACCCTCTGTCTATACCCGCGTAGCCCGGCTGGTGCTGGCCGAAAAAGGGCTGAGCTATGACTACCGCGAGGTCGACCCTTTTGATCCGGACGCCAAGGCCGAGCATCGCACGCCACATCCTTTTACCCGTGTCCCCCTGCTGGAGCATGATGGCATTAAGATCTACGAAACAGTCGCGATCGCGCGTTATCTTGACGCGGCTTTTCCGACACCGTCGCTGACCCCCGACGCCCCGCGCGCCGTGGCGCGGATGGCGCAGGTCATCTCCATCGTCGATGCCTATGGCTACTGGCCGCTGGTCCGACAGGTGTTCAGCCAAGGCGTCTTCCGGCCCGCAGATGGGCTTGAGACCGACAAAACCGAATTCGCAGCGGGTCTTGCGGCGGCTGAGGGCGTGCTCGAGGCGCTGGAGACCGTTGCCGTCGAAGGCTACGTGCTGACCGGGGACACCCCGACACTTGCCGATTGCCATCTGGCTCCGATGATCGCAGCCTTTGCCGCAGCGTCAGAGGGTCGAGCGGCGCTGACCCGACGCCCTGCCCTGTCGAACTGGTGGTGCAAGTGGGCAACCCGCTCCAGTATGCACCAAACTGATGCGGGCTTTGACGCGGCACACCCAGAGTCTTGACCTCGCTGGTTCACATGTCACAAAGCAGCCTATGGCCCGTATCCCCACCGCTCCCCTGATCCTCGGCCTCGCCGGGCTTATCCCTTTTGTCTGGGGCGCGGTCACGATGCTGAATGGCGCCTTGGCAAGCTGGGGCGCTGACGCCTTGGGCCCGCGGTTCATCGGTCCTTACATTCAGCTTTTCTACGGCTCGGTGATCCTTAGCTTCATGTCCGGCGTGCTTTGGGGCTTCGCCACCAAAACGACGGGTGGGCGGGCCGCTACCGGCTACGCACTATCCGTCATTCCCGCCCTCTGGGCCTTTTTCATGACCGGCGGCGGGCCGACCACGGCCGGGTTGAATCTCATCTTCGGGTTTCTGGGCTTGCTGATGCTAGATTTCGCCTTCTGGCAATGGGGGCTGGCACCGCGCTGGTGGATGTCGCTGCGCCTCCTTCTGACCGCCATCGTCGTGCTGTGCCTGAGCGTTGGAGTATTCCTGTGAGCGATGATGAGACCCTGAAAGTCTATGCGGATCGGGCGCAGGACTATGCCAAGCGTTTTACCGGCGACAGCAAGCAGAATGCTCACCTGATGGCATTCATCGCGGCCCTGCCTGTGGGCGGCCATGCGCTCGATCTGGGCTGCGGGCCGGGCCATGCCGCGGCCAGGATGGCAGATGCAGGGTTGCGGGTGACGGCGCTCGACCCGGTGCCGGAAATGGTTGATCTGGCGGCGGCTCATGCGGGCGTCAAGGCGCAGATCGCCAGTTTCGATGACATCGCGGGGACCGACCTCTACGATGGCATCTGGGCCAATTTCTGCCTGCTGCACGCGCCACGCGAGGCCATGCCCCGCCACCTGGCCGCCCTGGCACAGGCGCTCAAACCCGGCGGGCGGTTTCACATCGGCATGAAAACCGGGACGGGATCCAAACGTGATCCCATCGGACGGCTTTACACCTACTACACCGATACGGAGCTGAGCGGGCTTCTGGAAGACGCAGGGCTGACTGTCACGGAACGCACCACAGGTCGAGAGAAGGGCCTTGACGGGGTTCCGGCAGACTGGATATGCCTCGCCGCTCATGGCTGAGCTATTTGCATATACCGACGGTGCCTGTTCCGGCAATCCGGGTCCCGGCGGCTGGGGCGCGCTGCTGCGCGCGATGGACGGCGATACCGTCGTAAAGGAACGTGAGTTGAAGGGGGGCGAGCCGGATACCACGAACAACCGCATGGAACTCTTGGCCGCGATCAACGCGCTGGAGAGCCTGTCGCGGCGCAGCAAGATCACCATCGTGACCGACAGCAATTACGTCAAAAACGGGATCACCGGCTGGATCTACGGCTGGAAAAAGAATGGCTGGAAGAATGCCGCCAAAAAGCCCGTGGCCAATGCCGAGCTCTGGCAACGGCTGGACGCGGCGAATGCCCGCCACGACGTGACGTGGGAGTGGGTGAAGGGGCATGCGGGCCACCCAGAGAATGAACGGGCGGATGAATTGGCACGGGCGGGCATGGCCCCCTTCAAACCCAAATGACCCTGATCAGCTTTCTGGACTACGCTTCCGTCTTCATCTTTGCGCTCACCGGCGCGCTGGTGGCCTCGCGCCAGCAACTCGACATCGTGGGCTTTGCCTTTGTCGCCTGCCTCACGGCGGTGGGCGGCGGTACGGTGCGCGACGTGCTGCTGGACCGCAACCCGATCTTCTGGATCGCCCAACCCACCTACATTGGTGTAGCCTGCGCGGCGGCCCTGCTGGTCTTTCTGACAGCACATCTCTTTGAAAGCCGTCTGAAAACGCTGATCTGGCTCGACAGTTTTGCCTTGGCCGTCGCGGTGCCTGCGGGCACGGGGGTGGCACTGGCGCTGGGGCAGCCGCTTCTGGTGGTCGTGCTGATGGGTACGATCACGGGCTGCATGGGCGGGCTCTTGCGGGATGTGGTGCTCGACGACGTGCCGCTGGTGCTGAAACAGGGTGAGCTTTATGTGACCGCAGCCTTTGCCGGTGCCACCGTGGCCGCTTTTGCCCGGCCCTACTTCCCGGACGCATTGGTGCCCTTGATGCTCTGCGCCGCGATAACCTGGGCCTTGCGGGCGGGGTCCCTCGCGTTCGGTTGGCGCCTGCCCGTGTACAAAAGCCGCCCGCCGCGCAGCTGAACGGGGCCCCGGAAAGAGCTCAGCGGTTCTCACTGCCAAATCGGAACCTGTCCAAGCGGCGGTCTCCTCACGTCTTTGCATGCAGGATCAAAACAGCAAGAGGCCGCGCGATCAGCCCAGCCTCCCTTTTGATCCACTCAGAGCACGATGCTCAGCAACAAGGGCAGCGTGAGGATCGACAGCAGTGTCGACACGACAACCAGACCAGCGACCGCTTGCGCGTCGGCACCATATTTTTCGGCAATCAGATAGCTGGTCACGGCAGCCGGGGCGGCGAGTTGCAGGACGAGGATGCCAAAAGCGACGTGGGGCAGCTCAAACCAGGATCCGATGGCCCAGGCGATCGCGACACAGAGGCTCGTTTTTGTCAGAGCAATCAGGAACGACCGCCCGAGGTTGTTCGGCGTCAGACGGGCAACGGCCACCCCCAGCGTGATAAGCATCAGCGGGATCGCCATCTGGCCCACCAGCGAGATCGTGTTGGTCACGAAAACCGGCGTCTGCCAGCCCTGCCAGAGGAACACAGCACCCAAAAGCGTCGCCGCGACCATGGGTTCCTTGAACATCGCGACGGGTGAGCTTGATTTCGAGACAAGCCAAACCCCGAAGGTAAAAGCGTAGATCGCGGAGACCGCAAAGACGACGACCGCATACCCCAGCCCCTCGTCTCCATAGGCAAAGAAGGCCAGAGGCAGGCCGATATTGCCGGTGTTGCCCATCACGATGGGCGCCAGATAGGTGCGCATCTCCAGCTTGGCCAGCCGAACAATAATCCAGGCGGCAACGGTGGCCGTCAGGTAGCCCGCAATCGCGGCAAGGCTGATGCGGGACAGCGCGTCGGCCGGAATTTCAGTCTCCATGAGCGCCACGAAGATGAGCGCAGGCACGGCCAGTGTCATCGACAGCCGCGTCACGAATTGCACGCGGTACTCGAAGCCGAGCTTGACCCAGACAAAGCCGATGGCCGCGAGGAGAAATACCGGCGCCGTGATTTCGATGACTTTCAGAAATAAATCCACGCCGCCGTCTTTCTATCTATCGGTTCGCCTCCCCGGCAGGTCTAGTTGGGTTCGTTTGCAAATGGCAACCTGATACAGGGGGGGTGCGTGTTGCAACAGTTCTGGATTGGTCGCTGGTACCAATGCCGAACGGCTAGGCAGGTAGGTTCACTGCGCCGCTGCTTTTGACTGTTTCGCCTGTCCGCTGAGACAGATCAGGCTACTCTCCGGGGCTGACGGCGATGACCGCCTTCATCGGAAAATGATCTGATCCGATGTGCTCCAGCCGGTCGAAGGAAACCAGATCCAGCCCCTCCGTCAGATAAAGCTGATCGATGGGAAACCGCATCAGCCACGAGTTCGCGTCAAAGCTGGGAAGCATCCCGCGTCCAACCCGCGGATCGCGGAAGCCACCGTATTCCTTGAACCTTTCCGCCGTCCAGGACCAGGCCACATCGTTGAAATCCCCCATGGCCACCACCGGCAGATAGGTCCGATCCGCAAGGAGAGCCGCGCGCTTGATCTGGGCATCGCGTGCCTCAGTATCGTTGCCGGGCACCGGGGGCCGGGGATGCAACCCGACAAAGAAGAATGCGCCACTTGGCCCCTCAAGTTCAGCCAGAACCGTGGGGGTTTCATCATCGCTCAGAAAGACTGTCTCCGCCTGCCTTGCAGGCAGCCGGGTGGCAAAGATTATACCGTAGTGATTCACCAGCGGATGCAGAACCACCGTCTCATAGCGGGCCAGTTGTTCCTCCAGCGCACTGGCCCACACCGCGTCCGTCTCCATCAGGAACAGCACATCCGGGTCTTCCCGGTCGATCAGCTGGCGGAGCTTTTCATGCTCCGTGTTTTCCATCAGCACGTTGATGGAGAGCAGTGAAACCCGCTCCTCCGCTGGCGCGTCGGGCGTCAGGGCAAGCTCCGTCTTGGCCATTGGGCTGTAGGGAAAAATGCGCACCGCCTGATAGAGCGCACAACAGATCATGAGCACAGCGACGATCTGTGTCCATGTGTTGATCAGCATGAAGCCAAGGATCGCGGCGATAACTGCAACACAGGCAATATGCAGACGCGGAAAGTCCCAGCCCCGCACCCACCATTGTGCGCCATTTGTCAGGGGAGCGAGTGTTGTAAAGACCACTGCCAACGCAAGGATCCAGAATAGAAGAGTAGCTATAGTTTGCATTCAACGGACACTCATTTGGCACAGGACCAGCAGCAGGCGATGTGCGCCTTCTCTGATTAACGGCAATTGCCGCGAATAGTTCCACAGATGTCAGGGAAACCCCAGCCTCACTTTGCAGCGCAGCCCAAGAGTTTGATGTATCAGTGCCTAGGGGCCATAGTCTTCCGACGCGCGCACTTCGGGCACAAGCAGGACGGTTCGGCCGCCAAGGCTTGTGATGTGCCAGTCATCCACTGCATCGGTCTCAATCGCCTCCAGGTCGATGTCTGAACAGTCCATCTCTTCGATCTCGCATATCACAAGTTCATAGCCGATCAGCTGCCTGATCCTAAAGTAGAAGCCATGTGAGGATTGAATGCCCGCATCGCGCCCGGCCTGGCTGTTCTTGGTTTGACCGACGACATAAACCGGTTCCGGATAGCGCGCCAAGCGCTCGGCGACATCCTGTGTCTGGATTTGCCAGTCGTGAAACGCCTTGTAGCTTTTATGCGTCTGCATCGCGTAGTTGATCACCAGAACGATGACGGCGCCAAGCCCGACGCGGCCTGCGAGGCTCGCGCGTATGTTGAGAAGCTGGACGCCTCGGACCAAAATCACCGAATAGAACACCCAGAAAAACAGAAGCGCGCGCGCCGGGACAACGATACCGAACTTGAGGGCCTGCAACGCAACAAGAGCCACACCGGTCAACAGGCCGGCGTAGAGGTAGAGCGCTTCCAGCGGTGCCCTGCAGACTATGACCAGGGTCGCCAGCGCCAGGCAGGTTGCATGGGCAAAGAAAACCCCGTCAGAGTTGAAACTGGAGATGCTGACGAAGATGAAGAATGTGTCCTTCACCCAGGGTGCGTTGGCCCAAAGGTCTGCCAGGGTCTGGGCGGGCGTCGCTGCGCGCCACTCCGCCAGGGGGATGCCAAAGACGCCATGCACATACCAGTTCAGCGCGTAGGTGATCAGCATCGCGCCCACAAAGCTGAGCGAGAAGAGGACCATCAATCCAAAGAGATCGCGTATAGACCGTTCGCGGGTCCGCACCAGACAGAGCGCCAGCAGCAGCAGCGGGTATGTCGTGTAGGCCATCAGCGCGGGCACCGTGAAGACAGGCAGCAAAAGCCGCGAGGTCCGCTCCGAGCACCGGCAGACAATGACGGCGTAGAGTGCGACAATCGCCAGTCCCAGTTGCAGCGTGTTGAACCAGCCCGAAATGATCGTGGCTGGCGGTGCGATCAGGATCATCGTTGCAAGCAGGGCGGTACAGACCCTCAGCCTGTCCGACGGTGACGCGGCAACCGCGACGCAGGCGCCAAAGATGGCCCAGCAAATCTGATAGACCGCGAAATTCAGCCAGGAGGGCGTGATGATCTCGCGCAGGTGCCAGATGTAATTGATCCACCGGCCCTCATGCAGGGTCTTGTTCCAGAAGAGATCACCGTATCCCAGCAGCGCCGGGAAATCATCGTGCCGGATCATCGGATCGATGAGGTTCGGCAGCGATACCAGAAAGATGAACGCCAGAGACACCCAGAGCACGGGCGCAAGTCTGGACCGCTCGGGCGCGTGGTCGTGTATCATCTCTGTCACCCCCCGTCTCCGTCAGGCGGATGCGCGGTCGGACCGGCTGGTGAGCCGGGCGCGGGCGGCCAGGACGGCGGCCCGCACTTTTGCGATCTGAGTGACCGTCGCGCGCGGAAGGCGCGACACCACCGAACAGCGCAGGCGCCACATCATGTCGCCGCCGTTCTGAACGGCGTGTTCCAATGGGACCTCATGGCGCAGGATGTCGTCAGGCAACCCCGCGCGTCCGGCCTCATTCACGTAGAGGATGGTGTTGTAGCGATACCAGGGCGCCACGCGGCGGTTGTCGCGAAGATGGGGCCGCACACAGTCAAAGGCACGGTAACCGCGGGCGGCGAAAAGCGTCTGCCAGTAGGAAAGGGGCTGTTCATTGATGTGGAATTCGCCGCCCTGCCCGACAACGGCGGCAGAAAACAGAACGCGGTCGGAGGCAGCGGTCAGGCTGCTCACCAGTGTCTCCGCCGCAGCGGCAGGCAGGTGTTCCCCCACTTCCAGGCTCTGCGCCAGCTCGAAGCGACGGTCGATGTCCAAGGGTGCCGTCAGGTTGGCAGGCAGAAAGGCCTCCCTGGGAATGTCGAGGGTATCTGGATCGACGTAGTCACCATCGGCGCCCAACACGTCCCGGGCACCCGCGCGTTGCCATTCGTTGAGCCAGACACCGCGACCACAGCCCAGATCGATCACGCTCTCAGGGCGCAACAGAGGGTACAGCAATTGCGTGAAACTCTGCGCGGAGGCACGGGCACTTTGATCGATGTAGTCGAAAAACGTGTCGCTATAGACATGGGTCATGACAGGTTCCTTTCGGTGCACTGTTCTCTGGCAAAGACCCAGACGGTCATGAAAACATAGTTCTGGACTGGCAGCACCACGGTGACAGTTGCGGCGGCAATCCAGTCGGCGATCCCGAAGGCCGGGAAAATGACGCCTGTGATCAGGCCGGAGACGACAAGGCCCGTGCCGATCATCACCACAAAGCGCAGGACCTGCTGCGGGTCATCCAACCGTCTGCCGAACGTGAACCCGGCCTGTCCGACATATTGCAGGCAAATGGCCAGCAGGAACGCCAGACCATTTGCGACGCCGCGCGTTATGCCCAGTTGCAAAAACGCCAGGTACAAGAGGAAATAGGTCAGGGCGACAAGCCCGCCGATCAGGGCGAAACGAACGACATGCATCAGGCCGACTTCCGCATGCTGACGGGGGTGGCTTCCCGCAGCTCTTCACTGACGAAATAGAGAGGCCGGTTCTTGGCCTCCACATAGAGGCGACCAATGTATTCGCCAAGGATGCCCAAGGTCAGCAGTTGCACGCCGGAGAAGAAGCTGACCGCCAGCACCACCGATGCCCAGCCGGGCGCGGTTTGATAGATGATCAGCGAATAGGCGACATAGACGGCCATCAGTGCGCTGACGCCAAGGCTCGCAAAGGAGAGCCGCGTCGCCAGCTTTAGTGGCTTGGTCGAAAAGGAGGTCATTGCGTCGATCGCAAAGCGCAGCATCGCCCGCAGCGGGTACTTTGTTTCTCCCATGGTGCGGGGCGCGCGCCTATATTCGATCCCGATTTGTCTGAACCCGGCCCAGGCGAACATGCCCCGGATGAACCGCGACCGTTCCGGCATGGCGAGCACCGCGTCGAGCGTTTTGCGATTCACCAGACGGAAGTCGCCGGTGTCCCGCGGGATCGGGACATCCGACATCATGTTCAGGAACCGGTAGAAACCATAGGCCGTTGCGCGCTTGAAGAGCGTCTCCCCCTGCCGCTCGATCCGGCGCCCGTAGACCACGTCATAGCCATTGTCCATCATCCGCATCATGTCAGAGAGGAGTTCCGGCGGGTCCTGCAGATCGGCGTCCAGCATCATGATGCGGTCACCCTTGGCGGCCTCCAGCCCGGCGGTGAGCGCAACCTGATGACCACGGTTGGCGGACAATCTGACGCCGACCAGGTTCGGACAATGCAGGCAGGCGTCCTGAATGGCTTCCCAGGTCCCGTCGCTCGATCCGTCATCAACCAGTACGATTTCCGCATCCTGTTTCCAGGGTTCGATGGCAACGGCCAGACGGTCAACCAACGTCGGAATGACGTCCTGTTCGTTCATGCAGGGAACGACAATGGAAAGGTACATTTCTGCCTCGCGTGTTGCGCTTTGGGTCAGAAAGTACAAACGCAATACGGTCGGAATATGGCAACATCCGCTCGAAACTGCGGAGATCACTGGGCCGTTTGTCGTTCAATCGGGAACAGACTGTCATCAAATCGGCGCCCGCATCGGTAGAAAATGCTTAGATATCAAGCTCACCCACAAGAGCGGCCCAGGAAGCACCGTGCATGTCCCGGTCCCCGATAGACCCCTGCACCGTGGGGCGTGGCAAGGAGAACTTAACCACGTTGAGATCCGGCATGTCGAAGCGCTTGAGGGTCTGGCTGTCGGCGTGCAGGGCACCGGCGATCTGCTCGGTCTTGAGGTCGCGCACGACACGGGCATAGGCCTGTGCGTCACCGCAGAAGATATCGATGGTCAACCAGAAGGGGCCTGCGTTCTTGCTGCGCACCTTGGTCACGAGGGTTCTGAGTTCAGCCAACGGTCAAAACCTCCAGCTTGAATGCATCCATGGGATCGGCGAGATGCAGCACATGGTTGAGCGCGAATTCATAGACGGTACCCTGGTGCATCTCGGGCGGGGAGAAGAGAAAGGCGAATGTCGGCTGCTCCTCTTCCTGCGTCAGCGGGTGATGCAGCAGGTAGGGGTTCAGCAACTTGCCGATCTCTGCAGCCTGATCTTCGCTTGGTGCGGTGATGATGCCGATCACGCCGATCTCCACCGGATCGCTGGCCCGCGTTTCCAACGCGCCGAAGCTTGCGGATTGCCCGATAAGGCGGAGTTCCAGTGTGAACGCGTCCGCAGCGATGTCCATGCGGTCAAGCACCTTGGCGCGGCACTTCGTGACGATGTCCTGCGCCCAGTCGGCGGCATTGGCCACGTAGCGCGGATCGCGCAGGAGCGCCATGACGACCGTGCGCGCACCTGCAGGCCGAGCCCCTTCGAGTTTGACGGTGTAGCGGTCTGACGGCACCCATTCGGAGCCTTCCACGCGCACGGAAGTTTCGTCCAGCGCGGTGTAGCTGGCGCGGGTGACGTCGAGATGACCACCGGGTTCATAGAGAATGAACGGATCGGAGTTTTCATAGAGCATATGCGCCGAGACGGTATGAGGGCTGGCATGGGCTCCGTCTGCCAGCGGTGTGACGGTGAAGCCCGTGGCGTCGAAGTCGATCATGATCACGCCGGACTGCGGGTTGGTTGCGCACAGCGCGCCGCATTCACCGATCTTCGCCCCGTGCCAGGCACCGCCTGCGTGCCCCCCCTGCATTAGTGGCAAGGCTGCGATGATCGCGGTATCTGTGGTGCGCCCGGCGATGATGATGTCAGCACCTGTCTTGAGGGCTGCAGCAATCTGCTCGGCGCCTGCAAGGGCAACGATGTTGGAACAGGAGCGAATGGTCTCGGAGGTGATGTCCGGTGCTGCGGAGAGGGGCGTGATCTCGCCTGCCTCGAAGGCCTCCGCGATATGGGTAGGGTCTTGCGAGGAACGGAGCACGGCAACCTTCAGCGGTCTGCCCTGTTCAGCGGCAATCTCGCGGGTGATGTCGAGCATCCAATCCACCGTTGCGTCCGCCCCACAGGTTCCGGCGGTTCCGATAACCAATGGGACATTCGCTGCGGCGCGGGCTTCCATGAGACCACCCCACTCCCGTTTGGTCGAACTCCGCGCGTATTTCGACACCCCGCGTCCCAGGTAGGACGGCCCGCTGTCCGTTGAACCGCCATCGATGGCGATGATATCCGGCTTGGCCGCAATCCCCCGTGCCAGAGCGTCCGGGTCATAGTTCAGACCCAATGCGCCGGAAGGGATCAGAACTCTGGTCATTGTCGCGCTTCCTTCTGAGGGGTGCGGGGAACCGGTGCGCAAGCGGGGGCGGGCATATTCCCGCCCCCGCTTGCGCACCGGCTGAGCCCGGCTTTGCCGGGCTGGACGGCACAGCCGTCCATCAGTCGGTCACTGCTTGCGGTTTCTTCAGGATCCCGCGCAGGAACATCGGTGCGACAAAACCGGCAATTGCTGCAATCCAAAGGCCAATGGCGATGGGGCTGGAGAACAGGTAGGTGGGATCACCGTCCGAAAGGGTCATGGCCCGGCGCAACGCATCCTCCATGTTCCCGCCCAGCAGGATACCGAGGATCACTGGCACCGTGGGCACGTCGAGTTTACGCAGGATGTAGCCCAGCACGCCGAAGCCCACCATCAACAGCAGATCGAAATAGCTGCCGGAGAGTGAGTAGATACCCACGAAGGAGATCATCGTGACCCCCGGCAGCAGCACCCAGGCGGGCACAGACAGGATCTTCACGAAGATCTTCACCATGGGCACGTTCATCAGGAGCAGCACCACATTGGCGATTAGCAGCGAGGCAATCAGGCCCCAAACCACATCTGCCCGCTCGGTAAAGAGCGTGGGCCCCGGCGTGATGTTCAGCGTCATCAGCAGCGCCAGCAGCACCGCCGTGGTCCCAGACCCGGGCACACCCAACGTCAGCATGGGCACCAGCGCGCCACCCGCCGCGGAGTTATTGCCCGCCTCAGGGGCCGCCACACCCTTGGCCACACCTGTGCCAAAGCCACCCTTCTCACCGGCGATGGATTTCTCAGACATATAGGCCAGAAAAGACCCCAGCGAGGCGCCTGCCCCCGGCAGGATGCCCGCGATGAACCCCACGAACGACGCCCGCAGCATCGTCCATTTGGTGGACATGATGTCCTTCCAGGGAATGCGCACCTTGTCGAGCTTCACGCCGATGGAGGAGCCTTTGCCGTGGCTTTCAATGAAAAAGAAAACTTCGGCAATGGCGAAGAGACCCACGATGGCGACAAGGAAGTCGATCCCGTCGAAGAGGTGCAGGTTGCCTCCTGTCAAACGCGGCAAACCGGAGGAGGAATCCACGCCGATCATGGCAATCCCGAGGCCCATACAGGCCGCCAGCGCCGCCTTGGCCTGGTTGTTCGAGGCCATGCCGCCCAGCGTGCAGAAGGCCAAGAGATAGAGCGCGAAATACTCCGCCGGACCAAAGAAGAATGCCACCCGCGCCAGCGACGGGGCGAGGAACATCAACCCGATGGTGGCCAGCAGCGCACCCACGAAGGACGCCACGCCCGACAGCACCAGCGCATCGCCCGCACGGCCCTGCTTGGCCATCGGATAGCCATCAAGCGTCGTCATCAGCGCTGGCTCATCGCCCGGAATGTTCAACAGGATTGAGGAAATCCGCCCGCCATACATCGCGCCGTAATAAACCGAGGTCATCAGCACCAGCGCGGAGGTCGCGTCCAGCCCGAGGGTAAAGGTGATGGGGATCAGGATCGCCACACCGTTCGACGGGCCCAGACCCGGCAACGCCCCGATGATCGTGCCCAGAAAACAGCCGCAGACCGCCAGAAACAGCGTGAAGGGCGAAAGTGCGACGGAAAATCCGAGCGCGAGATTGGCAAGGATATCCACCTCAATGCCCTCCGACGAATGGAATGAGAATGGCGAGCGCGTCCCAGAGCTTGGCCGCCGTGGGCACCTTGTAGGCCACGATATTGCCGAGCCCGAGCGCAAATTTGAACAGAACGAACAGCCCCAGCGACAGTCCGACACCGGCTGCAATCGCCGGCTTCACGTTCGGTGAAATCTGATAGCTCAGGATGCCTGCGGCAATCGCGGTGGGCAGGATGAAGCCCAGTGGTGTGATCATCACGGCATAGATGCAGAGCACCAGCACCGCCACACCCATCGCCAGCCAGGTGCGACCGACCGGCCAATCCGGGTCCGGGTCGGGTTTGAACATGATGGTGAGTGAACAGAGCGCCGCCACCCCGCCGATCAACAGCGGAAAGAGCTTGGGCAGAACTTCACCCGAGAAAAGGTTCGTCTGGATCTGCAAGGCGGCCGCGATATACGCGACCGCCGTGATCAGACAGACCAGACCGAAGATCCGGTCCGAGGCCATTACTGAAGAACCCCCAGTTCCTTGGACATGGCGTTGATCTCGGCCACGAGACCATCAACATAGGCCTGGAAGTCGCCACCCACCTTGGTGAAGGGGGCCAGCCCGTTGTCGACCATGGCCTGCGCCCAGGCGTCGCTGTCCGCGACCTGCTGCAGCTTGCCCGCCCATTCGTCGAACTTGGCGTCCGAGATGTCCTTGGGCACGTAAAGACCGCGCCAGTTCACCGCGACGACGTCATAGCCCTGTTCCTTGGCGGTGGGGATGTCGTCAAAGCCTGGCACGCGCTCTTCGGTGAGCACCGCGATCACGCGGATGTCGCCATTTGCGAGGAAGGAGACAACCTCGGACATGTCACCGGTCATGGCTTGGGTAAAGCCGCCAACGGTCTGGGTGATGGCATCCGCGCCGCCGTCAACGCCGATGTATTTGACCTTTGTGATGTCGGTGAAGCCCGCTTCCTTCAGGATCATCAACGGCTTGAGGTGGTCGAACCCGCCCACAGCAGAGCCCCCGGCAAAGGCAACAGAGCCGGGATCGGCCTTGATCGCCTCAACCAGATCGCCAAGCGACTGGTAGTCACTGTCCGCTGCCACGACGATTACCCCCGGGTCCGCGCCAATGGCACCGACAAAGCGGACCTGATCCGCCGTCATGCCCGCATAGGCGTTCTGCGCCAGCCGGGTGGTGGTGGCCGAAGAGGCCGCGATGATCACATCAGAGTCATCCGCACGCTCGGAGACCACATGGTTGTAGGCGAGACCGCCACCTGCACCGGGCATGTTGGTGACCTGCACGGGTTTTTCCACCGCACCAATGTCATACATGATCTTGCCGATCTGGCGGCAGGTGAAATCCCAGCCGCCGCCGGGGTTCGCAGGCGCGATGCATTCTGCGGCATAGGCGCCACCGGCCAGCCCCACGGACAAGACGGCACTCGTCATGAGCGCCTTGAAAAAGCGTTGTGTCATTGGTTCCTCCCATTTGACTTGACGGGTCTCCACCCGTTTCATGTGGTCAGATGACTTTAGGAACCTGACACCAACCTGTCACGCAGGAAGAACGCACCCTCGAGATGAGATTTTTACTGGTCGAAGACAATGCCGATCTGGCCCGCGCGCTGACCGGGCGCTTTGCCGTGGACGGCCATGTGGTGGATCACGCAGGCGACCTCTCGGATGCGGAGCTGGCCACCCGCACAGTCGCTTACGATATGATTTTGCTGGATATTATGCTGCCGGATGGCGACGGGCGCGAGTTCCTGCGCCGCCACCGCGCACAGGATAATCCAACGCCTGTCATTGTTCTGACGGCGCGCTCGGAGGTCTCGGATCGGGTTGGTCTTCTTGATCTTGGGGCCGATGACTACATCACCAAACCCTTTGATTTCGCCGAGCTGGAGGCCCGCGCACGCGCCGTCATGCGGCGCCTCGGCGGCGCCGCAGACAATAAAAAGGAATTCGCGGGGCTCATATTCGATTCGAATGCGGGCACGATTACGACGGGGGAACGCTCCGAACAGCTGCGCAACCGCGAGATGCGGCTGTTGGAAGTGTTCTTTGCGGCCCCCGGTCAGATTTTTTCCAAGTCCCACCTGATGGACCGACTGTTTTCTTTCGCCGATGACGTGTCGGAAAACGCCATTGAGGTCTATGTCGGCCGCCTGCGCCGCAAGCTGGCGGTATCGGACGCGACCATCGAGACGGTGCGGGGGCTGGGCTACCGCATGGTGCGCCGCGAATGAGCACTGCCGTCGCCCAGGTTTCCATCCGGCGTCGGCTGGTGGTGCAACTGGCACTGGTTGCGGCACTTCTGTCGGTGGTCTTTTTCTTTGCGTTGCAGGTGGTGGCCGATCGTGCGACAGAGGCCACCCAGGACAATATCCTCGCCGCCTCCGCAACATCCATCGCCGATGCGGTCTACACGGATGCGGGCATCGTGCGGGTGGAAATCCCCTATTCCGCGCTATCGATGCTGGGCACGGTCAGCGAAGACCGGGTGTTTTACCACGTCATCCTCGATGGGCAGACGCTCACGGGATACGACGATCTGCCCGTCCCTGCGGCGCGCGGCGCGGGGCGCGATCCCCGTTTTGGGACCTATCTTTATCGCGGGGACACGGTGCGGGCCGTGGTGGTGCGCCGCGCGCTGAACGTCGCGGACCGCATCCACCGGGTCGAGGTGGTCGTGGCACAGACCCGGCTGGGCCTTGCTGCGATCTCGTCGCGCATTACCACAACCGCCACGGCCATCGGGGTCGTGTTCTTTCTCGCGGCCACAGCACTCAGCGCCCTTGCCGCGCAAAACGCGCTCTCACCGCTCAGTCGCCTCGCCGAGGCCGTACGGCGCCGCGGTCCGCGTGACCTGCGGCCCGTGACTGCCGAGACCCCAAGCGAATTGACCCCGCTGGTGGGTGGCCTCAACGGCTTCATCGCGCGGCTGCGCGCGGCGCTGACCCGCTCCGAGGACCTGATCGTCGAGGCCGCGCACCGGGTCCGCACGCCGCTCGCCACCGTGCGGACGCAGGCGGAGATGGTGCATCTGCAGATGGAAAAACCGGAAAACCGCGCCGCCCTGCGCCAGATGATCCGCGCAGTGGATGAAAGCTCCCGCTCCGCCGGGCAGCTTCTGGATCATGCGATGGTCACGCTGCGCTCGGACCAACTGGAAACCGAAGAGATCGATCCTGCAGACCTGCTGCGCGACGCAGTGGACCGGCTGTCGCCCACGGCGGATCTGAAGGATATTGCCATCGTGCTTGATCTGCCGCAGGCCCCGATGCGGGTGCAGGGCGATGCGATCCTGCTGCAAAACGCTGTGCGCAACATCCTCGACAATGCGATCAAATATTCACCGGCTGACACGGAGATCACCGTGCGGCTGTTATCCGGGCCCTCCTGTCGGCTCGTGGTCTGCGATCAGGGACGCGGGTTCATGCCCGAGGATATCGCGCACATGCCGGAACGGTTTTCACGCGGCTCCAATGTTGAGGACGTGGTGGGCTCCGGCCTTGGCCTGACCATCGTGCGCGACGTGGCCGAAGCTCATGGCGGCACTTTGGAAATCGGTCCCAATCCGGAAGGAAGTGGCGCATGCGTCTCCCTTGTCTTGCCCTGCTCCTGAGTGTCTGGGCGGCGTTGGGCCACGCCTTCGAGATCGAGGAAAGCCGCAGCTATCCCGCGCCCGGCACGGCCGCCTTGCGCATCCTCTCAACGGCAGATGCGGATGTCTTCGAGCCGATCATCGAAGCATTCCAGTCGATCTATCCGATCTCCATCACCTATGATGTGGCAAGTTCCACGCAGGTGATGAAAGCCCTCTATGATGAGGGTGCGCAATACGATCTGGCCATTTCCTCCGCCATGGATCTGCAGACCAAACTGGCAAATGACGGGCTGGCACGGCAATACACCTCCGATGCAACAGGCGCGCTGCCGCCCTGGGCAAAGTGGCGGGACCAGGTGTTTGCCTTCACCCAAGAACCCGCGGTGCTTGTGCTGAACGCCGCCGCCTTTGAGACGCTCGATATCCCGAAGAACCGCGAGGGCCTGATCACCCTGCTGCGCGATCACCCCGAGGTTTTCGACACGCGCATCGGCACCTATGACGTGCGCATCTCAGGGCTGGGCTACCTCTTTGCCACGCAGGATTCGCGCAACACCGAAAGCTTCTGGCGCCTTACCGAAGTCATGGGACGGCTGAACACGCGCCTTTATTGCTGCTCGGGGGCGATGATTGATGCGGTGGCTCGTGGCGATCTGGCGCTGGCTTACAATGTTCTGGGCTCTTATGCGCGGGCACGGCTGGCGGACACACCCGGCATTGTGGTGGTGGAAATGGATGACTTCGTGTCGGTCATGCTGCGGACGGCGCTGATCCCGCAAACCGCACAGTCCCCGCAGGCGGCGGGACTACTGATCGATTTTCTGGCTGGAATGCGCAGCCGTCCCGATCTGGCGGCTGAAACCGGGCTGCCGCCGGTAGTCGGAAATGACGCCGAAGATGAAGGTATCATTCGTCCAATCCGCCTTGGGCCGGGGCTTCTGGTCTTTCTCGACCGGTTGCGGCGGGATACTTTTTTGCGAAGCTGGGCAAGCTCTATCGAGCAGGATTGATGGCCTATGCGGCAAGGCACGTATTTGCGATAGCCCTGCAAGGAACAACGGGAGTTGGTGGATCATCCCTCCGCACGGATCGAACCGGGTGGTGCCAATAGCCATACCAGCGCGGGCAAAGTGCGCTTGCAGACCATCGTCGACAGTGCCGTCAGCCAGGTGCGCCCCGTTCCGGACATAAGACATCAGGATCATTTTCAGCGCGGTTCGTCTATGAAACCATTTCAGCCGAAAAGAGGGACTCCCCGGGCAGGATGGCGCCGTGCACGACCCCATGAGCCGCCTCACCCATGTGGATCACGGATTGCTCCCCTCGGCACGCGCCGGTATCAGGGGAAAAAAGATCACAGCGCACAGGAGCATCCTCATGGCCGCCTATCAATACGTCTATCATATGTCCGGCGTTTCCAAGACCTACCCCGGCGGCAAGAAGTGCTTTGAGAACATCCACCTGAACTTCCTGCCGGGCGTGAAGATCGGCGTTGTGGGCGTAAACGGTGCGGGTAAATCCACGCTGATGAAGATCATGGCGGGCCTCGACACCGACTTTCAGGGCGAGGCCTGGCATGCCGAAGGTGCCACCGTCGGCTACCTACCGCAGGAACCCAAGCTCGACGAGAGCCTCACCGTGCGCGAAAACGTCATGCTCGCCGTGGCGGACAAGAAGGCGATCCTCGACCGCTACAACGAGTTGGCGATGAACTACTCGGACGAGACTGCCGACGAGATGGCGCAGTTGCAGGACAAGATCGACGCGGAAAACCTCTGGGATCTGGACAGCCAGATCGACGTCTCCATGGAGGCCCTGCGCTGCCCGCCCGACGATGCCAATATCGCCAACCTCTCCGGCGGTGAGGCGCGTCGCGTGGCGCTCTGCAAGCTGCTCTTGGAAGCGCCCGACATGCTGCTGCTTGACGAACCGACCAACCACCTCGACGCCGAGACCATCGCCTGGCTGCAACAGCACCTGATCGACTACAAGGGTACCATCCTGATCGTCACCCACGACCGCTATTTCCTCGATGACATCACCGGCTGGATCCTCGAGCTCGACCGCGGCCGTGGCATTCCTTACGAGGGCAACTACTCCGCCTGGCTGGAACAAAAGGCCAAGCGCCTCGCCCAGGAAGCCCGCGAGGACAAATCCCGCCAAAAGACCCTCGAACGCGAGCTGGACTGGATGCGGCAGGGCGCCAAGGCCCGCCAGGCCAAATCCAAGGCCCGGATCAACGCCTACAACGAGATGGCCGAAACCTCCGAGCGCGAAAAACTCTCCCGCGCCCAGATCGTCATCCCCAATGGCCCGCGTCTGGGCTCTAAGGTCATCGAGGTCACCGGGCTGGCCAAACACATGGGCGACAAGCAACTGGTCGAAGGCCTCGACTTCTCCCTGCCCCCCGGCGGCATCGTCGGCGTAATCGGCCCCAACGGTGCGGGTAAATCGACGCTCTTCAAAATGCTCACCGGCCAGCTGGAGCCGGACGCGGGCACCATCGAATACGGCGACACGGTCGATCTCAGCTACGTGGATCAGAGCCGCGACGACCTGAACGCCGATCACAATGTCTGGGAAGCCATCACAGGCGGGGCTGAACTCATCCAGCTCGGTGACGCGGAGGTCAACTCCCGTGCCTATTGTTCATCTTTCAACTTCAAGGGTGGCGACCAGCAGAAGAAAGTGGGCCTGCTCTCAGGCGGCGAACGCAACCGCGTCCACATGGCGCGCCTGCTGAAGTCGGGCGGCAACGTGCTGCTCCTCGACGAACCCACCAATGACCTCGACGTCGAAACCCTACGCGCGCTCGAAGACGCCCTCGTCGACTTCGCCGGCTGCGCCGTGGTCATCAGCCACGACCGCTTCTTCCTCGACCGCATCTGCACGCATATTTTAGCTTTCGAAGGTGAAGCCCATGTGGAATGGTTCGAAGGCAACTTCGAGGACTATGAAGAGGATAAGAAGCGGCGACTCGGAGCAGATGCGCTTGAGCCGAAGCGGCTAAAACATAAGAAGTTTGTTCGTTGAGTCTTAAGGCCCGTTCATCAGTGTTTTGCAGACCTCTCAATGCGTACCTTCTGCCTGATCTAGAAAGTTATGCAATCTCTTTGAACGGGGACTAACTGGTGGAATACTCAATCGAAAAGCTATTGGCCTCAAAAACAGGAGAGGAGCTTCCGCTAACTTACTTAGCTATAGATGAGTCTGGCCACTACCCCCAAAAGTTCGCATATGTCTCAGCTTGGTCGACCAACCTTTCAATGGATAGATTTGACAATGCAAAGTTGGACTTCGGCCTTGATTGCAAGTTTGCTTTGGACTTCTCTATATCGGAATACGGCACGCATTATGCCCTACGCTATCAGCTGGCGCCATTTTTTCGCAATAGCTGGCATTTTCAGCTTGGTCGAGGGATGAACCTTTTCTGTGGTAGACAAATCTTTATTCGGTTGGCCACTGATTGCAAAGAATGCGCAATTCAACTTGCCCCACAAACCATTGAGGAGATTGTGGGGCAGCTTCGGCTGGTTTTTGGCCTGGGAGCTGCCGTGTCAGAAGGGTTTTCTGGTGTGGTCGACTATACCAGCGGTGATTTTCTGGTTCCAACCGAGGGGCGGCTCTGGGCGCAACTAACAGGGAAGGGTGAAGATGAATCCAGTCTTGAGCGATTTGTTGTAAACCGGTTTAGTGCGCTGAAGCCTCTATTGAAACGTGACAGTCAAGCACTTTTCTCTCGCGCAGTTTCATCTGAACTCATCTGGGAGCGATTTCTATTCCTTTGGATTGCAATTGAAATTGAGACTGGATCAGGTAGGGATAGAAAGGCATTTGCCCTAGAAGCTTTGCAATCAGAACTGATCAACGACGAGATACGACGGCTTCATCATTTGCGTGGGCAGGTAGCGCATGAGGGCAATCGAGAGATTGCCCAAAGAGATTGTGTATCTGCACTTTGGGTGTTGAGGCTGACAACCGTATCGGATTCAGCCATGAAAAGTGTGATGGTATCGGAATTTGAACGGTGGATATCTGCTTCGCACGATCAGCAAGATGCCTATCCAGCAGGAGATATCGTCTCTGCGATGAAGGTTTCTCCAATTCCTTAGCCGTACCAGCCCCCCGACCGCGGGTCGGAGGCCGTCTTGCAAACTGTCCAGTGGACAGTTTGAGGCCGCAGAAGGCAACAGTCTCGGGGGAGACGCAGTCGCCCCCGCCCAGGGGGGCGGTCGGGGGCGGCGAAAAAGCGGGACGTTTCCGCGGTGACTAGCTCAACTGCCCTTAAGCCTTGATCACCCTACTGGATCGTCCAGACCACCGGCCCGTTCGTGCCGACAATCGTCACCGTCCCGTCGCCATGCACCGTGATCTCCTGACAGGCCGTCCCGGCAATACGCTCGGGCTTCTGCAGCGTCCGGCAGAACTTTCCATCGCGGATCGTCCAGGCGCCCTCAAGTGCCACGTTCTGTTTTGGCCCCACCTTCCCGGTCAGCCGCCCGTTCTTGGCGAACTTGATCGTGCTGCCCTGCGGGTCCTTCACCGTCTTGCCGGAAATGGCATCGGTGATCGGATCCGCGGCCAGCGCCGTGGCACAAACTGCGGCACACACAGACGACACAACCGTCGCCATAACGCGATTTTTCATGAAATGACTCCCTTTCAATGCTTTAATCATTCAATATGACCAGCCTGCCGATCATCGATATCTGGGTCAACTGCCCTACGGTTGAATCCGCCGACACCATCAGCGCGGCCCTGATCGCGCAGCGCTTCGTCGCCTGCGCCAACCGCTACCCCGCGATCCAGAGCAGCTATCGCTGGCAGGGCACACTCGAGCACGAAGAAGAACACCCGCTGCTGCTGAAAACCCGGGCAGCACTCGCCCAACAGGCCGAAGACGCCATCCGCGCCCTGCATCCCTATGACGTCCCGCCGATCATTCGCCTCAACATCGACGGCGCGAACCAGGACTATATCGACTGGGTCTACAGCGTCACGCGCGAGGGGTAAGACGAAAGCGCCCCTCGCACATTGCTATGCAATGCACTGCCCGCCAATGCACCCGGCTGCGCCGGGCACTGGATCAGAGCAATGCACCCAGCCACAGGCCCACCCCAAAGACCGTATGCGCGGCCAGGCCCAGCCCCCGTGCCCGCCACGGGTTGGGTGTTTTCGAGGCGGCCCAGCCCAGCCCCATACCGGGATGCAGCACGAACCAGCCGAACCCCACGGTCAACACCGCGAAAATCCAGGCCGGGATAAACGTCGGGGTCGCCAGCCATGCAGGTCCCATGATCACTGCCAGCGCCACACCATAGACGATGCCCACTGCGTAGTGAAACAGCCAGCCTATCGCCAGCTCGCCCGGCACAGGGGCCGCCGCGCCGATGTCGTCATGCACGAGCTGACCGCGCGGCATATGTGCCACCCAGCGCCCGACCATCGCCCAATTCGGCGCGGGCACCCCGGCGAGCGCCCGCAAGAGCTGCGCCCAGACATCCATGGCCACCGTGGCGACGACGCCCATCACCACGCCGTTCATCACAATACTATCGGTCATACGCACACCCTGCCCCTGCCTGCTCTGGCGCCGTTTCTGGCACCTCGACACGGCATTTGCCAGACGGCTTGATCAAAGGAGGAAAAAAAACGGGCCGGTGAAACACCGACCCGTCAGGGAAGAAGGAAACGCAGGGGGAGAAACTGCGTTCCTTTAGTCAGAGAGCAGCCCAGTCGGTGAAACGCCAGGTAGAGGGGCATTTCGGACCGGGACGACGGTTGACTGGGCTGCGCCCCGTTGCACGCCAGGAAGAGGTGCGCGGAACCGGGGTGAAATCCGGGGAAATGCCCCGGGGGTCGTCATTTAAATCAGGTACTCTGGTCACAATCGTTACTCCACTTCCGAGGAGGTAAATCACCCCGGCTCACATCTCTATCTAGCGGTATTTTCCACCTCAGGTATGTGATCCGGTTCACACTTGATGCGATTTTTCGGAACTTTCTTAACTTTTTCTGCGGTCGGTGTCGGTCGGACCAATCAAAGCAGTTGAAATGCGGATGCCCGGCGGCAAGACTATGGCCATGATACGTCGCGCTTTCCTCACCGGCCTGACCATGTGCACCCTTCTTGCGGCCTGCACGCCGCAATCCGTGCCCTATTCGGCCCGCACTACCGTTATTCTGGTGCGTCATGCGGACAGGACAGGCGAAATCCTCAACACGCAGGGGTTGGCGCGCGCTGCGCTCTTGCCCCAAGCCTTGGCGGACTATGAACTGGACGCGATTTACAGCCCCGACATCTCCCGCAATCTGCAAACCGCCGAGCCTCTGTCAAAGGCGCTGGATCTGCCCGTGACGATCATCCCGAAGGAACGCGCCGGTGCCACAATGACGCGCGCCCACCCGGAGGGCACCGTGATCTGGATCGGCAACAAGGGCAATCTGCGTACGATATGGGCGGAGCTCGGGGGTACGGGCGAGGCGCCGCAAGCATATGGTGAGATAGGGGTCATTACCCTGCAAAGCATGGGCAGACGGCAGGTGACGCGGTTGACTGTGGGCCTCTAACTCAGGTACGAGCGCGGATGTGCTGGCGGTGCGGCAGAGTTTTCGAAACTCTTTAAGATTTTAGTTAATTGCCTGCCTTTCGGTCGAAGCTGACGTTGAGATGCACCAAAAGTGGGACAGTATTTAGCAGCTGCTGCCCATCCAGCCACAACAGGTTGCGTGGATCGGCCTCTGGATATCTACCGGCCATCGGGACAAATCCTGACATTGTCGCGCTTTAGATTAAAGAAGTTGCCCAGCTCCAGCGCATTTTCGCCCCCATATTAACGTTTGATCAACCTCCCGCTTGGTACAAGTACTAAGGAGGATTAAGAAATGGCGATCATTTCTACCTTGGTTGGAGGACTGTGCGGCTTTTTCACCTTTTTGCTCGCTTTGGTGTTTTTCGAGGTGAGCTTCCTGACCGCGCTGGGGCTCTATGTTCTTGTCGGTCTTGGCCTGACGGCGACCCTGATCATCGCGGGCATGACCCGGCAAGCCATGACGAAATCGCCCCCACAGCGGCCGGCGCTGTTGCCTTACTCTTCACGGATGCCCGCCGGAAGCCCGCTTTCGAAGCAGCGCGGCTAGCGCATTACACGGTAAGGAAATATTCCGACAAACATAGGCCGACCCAGCCCCTTCACATCCGGTTTCTCTTGCCAGTTTGTTCCCCATCTGTCATATGCCGCATCGCAAACGTTATTCTTTTTCGACCTGCTGTCTCTTAATCGGGCGGTCAGTCTTCGATCCAGACCGACCTCGCCAGGCCATCGCACACACGCGGATGGCACTTTTAAAGGAGACCACGGATATGGCCACAGGCACCGTGAAATGGTTCAACACCACAAAAGGCTTCGGCTTCATCGCACCTGACGGCGGCAGCAAGGACGTGTTCGTACACATCTCTGCTGTTGAGCGCGCAGGCCTCACAGGTCTGGCGGACAACCAGAAAGTGACTTTCGACATCGAAGCAGGCCGTGACGGCCGCGAAAGCGCGACAAACATCGCGCTGGCATAATCCAGCTGTAAAACACGACGGAAAACCGGCCTGGATCAGGCCGGTTTTTTTTGTTGATCAACGTTTGAATTCTACTTTGAAACCATTCTCGAAAGGAATGCGCTTCATATTGTCGCCTTCCGGCCCCGCCTGGAGTGGAATGCTCAGAGCAAGAGGCTCCAGATCAGCAGGCTGGGCACCAGCATTGCGAAGAGGATACAGAAAAGCTTTGCAGCATGGCTGATCTTGCCGAAGACCCCGTCGCCCATTGCCCCCTCTCCATAGCTGAGAGCGCTCGCCATAACCGCGTAGCCGCTCGCTTCCCGTTTGACTTCTGCGGATTTGATGGACGCCAATGCCTTCGCATGTACACGCGCCTGGCGCTCTTTTTCCGTCAACTGACCTTCGAGACTTTCCATATTACTCACGATCCGGCTACTCCCTTGGCTTAGAACGTGAAATGGCGTTCCGGGTCGCAAAGTCCAGTACCGGGAACGCAAAAAGGCCGGCAAAACGCCGGCCTTCCCACGTAACTTGCACAAAACCGCTTAGTTGAGCGCCTTGTCGGTGATCATATGCGTCCAGGCGCCCTCGGGCGCTTTGGTGATGACCGGATCCGAGCCGCCCGACAGCAGGGAAGCCACGGTACGTTCGTAGTCCGCCGGATCAAGCGCGCCATTGCTGCCCGCCGTCAGTTTGGCAATCTCACCCATCATGCGTTTCTGATGCTCTTCCGTCTGCGCACCGCTGGCATCGTTGTCGAGCACGATTTCAGCCGCCTCGTCGGGATTTTCCTCGGCATATTTCCAGCCCTTCATCGACGCACGCACAAACCGCACCATCTTGTCCTGAAACGCCGGGTCAGCAAGGTTTTCTTCCAACGCATAGAGCCCGTCTTCGAGAGTCGCGACACCCTGCTCTTCGTATTTGAAGACAGTCAGATCCTCAGGGGTCAACCCCGCATCTATGACCTGCCAATACTCGTTATACGTCATTGTGGATACGCAGGCGGCCTGCCCTTGCAGGAGCGGATCGACGTTGAAGCCCTGCTTGAGAACTGTCACGCCGTTGTCGGATCCGTCGGTCGGGATATCAAGCTTGCTCATCCAGCTGAGGAAAGGGAATTCATTGCCAAAGAACCAGACCCCCAGCGTTTTACCGGCAAAGTCATCCGTACTCGCAACACCGGCATCCTTGCGGCAGGTCAGCATCATGCCCGACGATTTGAAGGGCTGCGCGATATTGACCATGCCAAGACCCTTTTCACGTGCGGCCAGTGCTGCGGGCATCCACTCCACGGTCACATCAGCGCCGCCGCCTGCCAGCACCTGGGTCGGCGCAATATCCGGCCCGCCCGGTTTGATCGTGACGTCCAGGTCTTCCTCTTCGTAAAAGCCCTTGTCGAGCGCGACGTAATAGCCTGCAAATTGCGCCTGCGTGACCCACTTCAACTGTAGTGTCACGTCATCGGCCGCCTGTGCGGCCATCCCCCACACCCCAAGTGCAGCCCCCGCTGCAAGTGTCGATATCGTTTTCATCATACTCTCCTTGTTTGGTCTTTTATAAGTGTCTTTGGGACGGATGCCAGAAGGTCACCATCCGTTCGATCAGCGCAACGATCCCGTAGAACGCCGATCCCACTAGCGCTGCGACAACAATCTCCGCCCAGACCAGATCAAGCGCAAGCTGTCCCACCGATGTGGAAATCCGAAACCCCATTCCACGTATGGGGGAGCCAAAAAATTCGGCAACAATGGCCCCGATAAGCGCCAGTGTACTGGCAATCTTCAACCCATTGAAGATGAAGGGCATCGCGGCGGGCAATCGAAGCTTCAGCAAGGTGGTCCAATAGCCCGCGGCATAGGTGCGCATCAGATCGCGCTGCATCGCGGAGCTGTCGGCCAATCCCTGTACCGTGTTCACGAGCATGGGGAAGAACACCATTACCACAACCACGGCAGCCTTGGACTGCCAGTCAAAGCCGAACCACATGACCAGAATGGGCGCCATACCGATGACCGGCAGGGCAGCAACGAAGTTGCCCACCGGCAGAAGCCCCCGGCGCAGGAAATCGAACCTGTCCACAAGGATGGCGACCAGAAAGGCCGCCCCACAGCCCGAAACATAGCCGGTCAGCGCGCCCTTGATGACGGTTTGAACGAAATCCTCCCAGAGGATCGCAGTCGACGCGGCAAAGCGCGCTGCAATCATGGAAGGAGCGGGCAGTAAAACAGCGCTTATATCGAACCCGCGCACAACCCCTTCCCAAATGGCGATCAACGTAAGGCCGAAGATCAACGGGACGACGAGGCCGGTGACCCGCGTGCGCGGCAAAGCTGCCAGGCGTGCATTTACCCACCACCCCAGGGCCCAGGCGCCAAAGGCGAACACCAGCCACATCATGCCATGCCCATCCGTTTCAGGGTCATGCGCTGAACGAAGCCAATCAGTGCCACCAGCGCCGCTGCCAAGGCTGCCGCCATGATGAGCGCCGACCAGATCTGAATTGTCTGCCCGTAGTAACTGCCCGCCAACAAACGTGCACCGAGACCGGCAACCGCACCGGTCGGCAATTCGCCGACAATGGCACCGACCAGTGATGCCGCCATGGCAATTTTCAGGGAAGTGAAAAGAAACGGCATCGAACACGGCAAGCGCAGCCGCCAGAACGTCTGGGTTGCGCTCGCATTCCACGTGCGCATCTGATCCAACTGCATCGCATCCGGACTGCGCAGACCTTTGACCATCCCCACCACGACCGGGAAAAAGGACAGGTACATCGATATCATCGCTTTGGGCAGCAGCCCCGATATCCCCACTGCGTTCAACACGACGATGATCATCGGAGCGATCGCCAGAATCGGGATGGTCTGACTGGCAATGACCCAAGGCATCACAGACATATCCATGGTGCGATTATAGACAATCCCAACGGCAAGGGCGATGCCGAGCCCCGTCCCCAGCGCAAATCCAATCAATGTCGCGCTCAACGTCACCCAGGAATGATAAATCAGCGATCTTTTGGAGGTAATTTTCTTTTCAACAGTGGTCTTCCAAATTTCTGCTCCCACCTGATGCGGTGCCGGTAGCTTCGGTTTCTCCTGTGACCATGTATCGGCAACCAACGTCTGCGTGGTCAGCACCTCGCCGCTGCGGGTCGCCTTGTCGTGCGCCCACGCAGCATTCAGGAAGATTGCCGCTATGTACCAAAGCAGGAAAATTGCCAGAACCACCGTCAGAACAGGCAGGGTGTTTCGGCTCATGGCAGAATCTTCCCTTCATTGTTCTGTAAATATGCATATTCAACTTTGGCAGACTGGAAAAATTTTTTGCATATTTTAAGAACAATGAAAGAGATAACTGATTTGATCTCCACACGGTACAGGCAGGCATGCCGATGACCGTGAACGATGAAAAGGGAGCCCGCCTCCCTACACAAACAGCGGATCGGACCCGGGCGGGCGATACAATTGTTGCGCGCCCGGGCCGTTTTCGACATATCACTCATCGCCGTGACCCGCGCGCAAACCTTCACGTACCCTATGTGCCACTTCCAGAAACGCTGGCGTGTCACGGATGTCCAGAGGCCGATCTGGCGGCAACGGGCTGTCTATAACATCCGTAATGCGTCCGGGCCGGGGTGACATCACCACAATCTTTGTACTGAGGTAAACGGCCTCGGGGATGGAATGGGTAACGAAGGCAATTGTTTTCTGCGTCCGCGCCCAAAGCTTCAGCAGCTGTTCATTCAGATGATCACGGACAATTTCGTCCAGCGCCCCAAAGGGCTCATCCATCAGCAGAATGTCGGCGTCAAATGCCAAAGCGCGGGCGATGGATGCGCGTTGCTGCATACCGCCGGAGAGTTGCCAGGGGAATTTATTCTCGAACCCGGCCAGTTCCACCAACTCCAACACCCGCGCCACACGCTCCGCCTGTTCCGCTTTCGAATAGCCCATAATCTCAAGTGGTAGGCGCACGTTGCCGCCAATGGTCCGCCATGGATAGAGACCAGCGGCTTGAAAAACATAGCCGTAGGCGCGGGACCTGCGCGCCTCTTCCGGGCTCACGCCATTGACGGTGATCTCCCCGCCTGTGGGATGCTCCAGATCGGCCATGCAGCGCAGGAAGGTCGTCTTACCGCAGCCCGACGGTCCGATGAAGCTGACAAACTCCCCCTTCGCGATATCAAGCGACACGTCCTTCAGTGCATGCACCGGACCATCATTCGTCTGAAACGTCAGATCCAGGTGGTGCGCGGAAATCACGCTTTGCCCGGGCACCGTATCGGGCATTTGCACCGCAGCCTCTTGCATAAACCTCTAGATCCCCGCCGGAATGTTCATTGGATCGCGTTTGATCATCTTGGGGGCGGTCAGGGCTTTCCACTTGCTCAGTGCCTCGGAGGCAGAGGAGAATGCGGGACGCGGGATGAACCGTCCGCGACCGGGGTTCGGCTGCGAGTTCTGACCCCAGGCCCAGATGACCTCGCCCCGGTTCAGCGTGTATCGGCTCTGCGCCTTGACCTCGAACCCTTCGAAGACGTTGTAATCGAGCACCGAGTGATGATTGCTGGGCGAAATTGTCTTGGTGATCTTCGGATCCCAGACAACGATATCCGCATCCGCCCCTTCGACAATCGCGCCTTTGCGTGGGTAGATGTTCAGGATCTTGGCCACGTTCGACGAGGTGCAGGCCACAAATTCATTTGGTGTCAACCGCCCGGTTTCCACCCCTTCGGTCCAGAGCACGGCCAGACGTTCCTCCAGCCCGTTCGACCCATTGGGGATGATCCGGAAATCATTGCGGCCCGCGCGTTTCTGTTCCGTGTTGAAGGCAGCATGATCCGTTGCCACGACCTGTAAGGACCCGGCCTGCAAGCCAGCCCACAGACTGTCCTGGTGGTCTTTCGACCGGAACGGCGGGGACATCACCCGCCGCGCCGCATAGTCCCAATCCGTATCGAAGTAGACGCTTTCATCCAGCGTCAGGAACTGGATCAGCGGCTCGCCGTAAACGCGCATGCCCTTTTGTCGCGCACGCCGGATCGCCTCATGCGCCTGCTCACAGGACACATGCACGATGTAGAGCGGCACGCCAGCGGCATCGGCGATTGTGATCGCCCGATTGGCGGCCTCGCCTTCAAACTCGGGCGGACGCGAATAGGCATGTCCTTCGGGCCCGGTAATTCCCTGATCGAAGTATTTCTGCTGCATCTCGGCCACCAGATCGCCGTTCTCCGCATGTACCATCGGCAGCGCGCCCAGTTCAGCACAGCGTTTGAAGGAGGCAAACATCTCGTCATCCTCGATCATCAGCGCGCCTTTGTAGGCCATGAAGTGCTTGAAGGAATTCACCCCCATCTCGACGGCGTCCTTCATCTCGTTAAAGACACTCTCGTCCCATCCCGTGATCGCCATGTGGTAACCCACATCTGAACAGATCTGCGGCGCGGATTTTCGGTGCCACTCGTTGATCGCGTTCTTGATCGAGCCGTCCTCGCCGGGCAGGCAGAAATCCACCACCATCGTTGTCCCGCCAGCCGCTGCGGCCCAGGTGCCGGATTCGAAGGTTTCTGCCGCAGTTGTTCCCATGAACGGCATTTCGAGATGCGTATGCGGGTCGATCCCGCCGGGGATCACATAGGCTCCTTCTGCATCGATGTACTCATCGCCTTTCAGGTCTTCGCCGATCTGGCTGATCGTTTCGCCCTCGATCAGCACATCCGCTTTCCACGTCCGGTCCGCTGTGCAGACCATGCCGCCTTTGATCACCTTGCTCATGTCATCTCTCCCATCTCACTGGCCACGTTTCTTCTGGCCTTAAATATCACGGGTGAGGCCAAAGGCCGAGGGCAACGCCCTTTTCAAACCGACCCGAAACACCCCAACGCGGACCCGTGCACGCCGATGTCCAGTGGCCCGAAATCACTCTCCACACAAAGCGAGAAATATCCCGCGACCGGCATATACATCACCCGGTAGTCCCCGTCGCCCCGCGTCACGCTCCAACACTCCTGGGTCAGTCCGCCAGAGAAATTCACCCTCACCTTGCGCGGCGCGCACAAAGCTCCGCGCATCGCCTCCGCCGTCCTTTGCAATATGACACCGGCGCCTGCCAAAGCGTTATCGATCTCTGCATCCACCAGCGCCGAAACCCGCTCTGCTATTGTCAGATCGGGCGAAATCACCCAACGATCTCCGCAGTTTCCACCACGGCATGCAACAGAACGTCGGTTCCGGCCATGGCCCAGTCCTTGGAGATCTCTTCCGCCTCATTGTGGCTCAACCCGTCCACGCAGGGGCACATCACCATGGCCGTCGGTGCCACCCGGTTGATCCAGCAGGCGTCGTGTCCCGCGCCGGAAATCAGGTTCATGTGGGAATACCCCAACCGCTCAGCGGCAGATCTTACAGCCGTCACACAGCCCTCGTCAAAGGCCACCGGGTCAAACCCGCCCACCTTCTCAAAGGCAATCTCCAGCCCCATCTCGTCGGCGATCTTCTGACCCTCGACGCGCAACCTTGCCTCCATATCCTCGATCACGCTCAGATCGGGCGACCGAAAATCAACCGTGAAAACCACCTTGCCCGGGATCACGTTGCGTGAGTTGGGATAGACATCGATATGCCCTGCAGCGCCCACCGCATGGGGTTTGTGGCTCCAGGCAATCTCGTCGACCTTCTCCAGCACCCGCGCCATGCCGAGGCCGGCATTCTTGCGCATCGGCATGGGGGTCGAGCCGGTGTGACTGTCCTTGCCGGTGATCGTCACTTCCGTCCACGACAGCCCCTGCCCGTGGGTGACGACGCCGATGTCTTTCTCTTCGGCCTCAAGAATGGGCCCCTGTTCGATATGTAATTCGAAAAACGCGTGCATCTTGCGGGCGCCGACTTCTTCATCGCCACGCCAACCGATCCGTTTCAACTCATCACCGAATGTCTTGCCCTCGGCATCCACCCGCGCATACGCCCAATCCTGTGTGTGGATGCCTGCAAACACACCCGACGACAGCATCGCAGGCGCATAGCGCGTGCCTTCTTCATTGGTGAAATTCGTGACCACAATCGGATGTTTGGTTTTCACATTCAGATCATTCAGCGTGCGGATGATCTCAAGGCCGCCAAGCACACCCAGCACCCCGTCGTATTTGCCGCCCGTGGGCTGTGTGTCGAGGTGGCTGCCCACATAGACCGGCAAGGCATCGGGGTCCGTGCCCTCGCGGCGCGCGAACATGTTGCCCATCTGGTCGAGCCCCATCTCGCAGCCCGCCGCCGCGCACCAGCTTTGGAACAGCGCGCGACCCGCGCCATCTTCGTCTGTCAGCGTCTGCCGATTGTTGCCGCCTGCCACGCCGGGGCCGATCTTGGCCATCTCCATCAGGCTGTCCCAGAGCCGATCCGGGTTGATCTTCAGGTTCTGTCCGGGCGCGGGCATGGCTGGGGTCCTTCCTGGCGGTGCTCATTTTTGACCAAGGGCAATTTTTACCATTTGGTAAAGACACGATTGCGATTAGGGTGGGTCAAGTCAAGACTTCCTTTCACGCCTTTCTCATGTGAGCCTGTGAACATCTTTTACACTGCCCGATTTTGCAGCAGCCCATTGGAGGGAGACGCCCGTGCCTGACGGCGCCGATAAAAAGCCCAGCCGCATTCAGCAACGCAACCGCAGGCTCATTCTCGATGCCGCCCTCGATGTTTTTTCCAAACACGGCTACCGCGGGGCGACCCTTGATCAGATTGCCGTGGCCGCAGGGCTCAGCAAGCCGAATATTCTTTACTATTTCGATGGCAAGGAAGAGATCCACGTTACGCTCCTCAACCAGCTCATGGAGACCTGGCTGGACCCTCTGGTAACACTTGACCCGGACGGCGACCCCCTGCAGGAGATCCTAGGCTACGTGCAGCGCAAGCTCGACATGGCGCGGGATCTGCCCCGCGAAAGTCGCCTGTTTGCCGGTGAGATCCTGCAAGGCGCACCGCGCATGGCGCCGCATCTGGTCGCCGATCTGCAACCGCTCTTTGATGAAAAATGCGCGGTGATAGGGGCTTGGATGGACAAAGGCGCCCTGGCGACCGTCGACCCGCGGCATCTGATCTTTTCGATCTGGGCCACCACCCAGCATTATGCCGATTTCGATGCACAGGTGCAGGTGCTGCTCCGCGATGATCCCGAGTGCCACGGCGGGGCCGCCAAGTACCTCGCGACGATGTTTACCAAGCTCCTGAGCCCTTAAGGCTTTGATAACCGTTCTGCAAAATTTCCCTGCTCATTAATACCCGATTAGTGTTCATATTGTTTTAATGGTTTGTGGGTGGCGGCTTCAGACTGTGAACAAGATTGGAGCGAAGTATGAGTGCGATATCCTTTAATGCCCCATATGCGCCACAGCCGGTGGCCCCTGCACAAAATGACGCACAGGTTGCAGGCGTTCAGGCGGGCCAGCCGCCCGCGAAATCCGCATCCGGCAACGGCGCCAACATGGCATCAGATCATTCCGGACAGGGGGCCGGGAATGGGACCGGAACAGGCGGCGCTCACCTCGCCAGTTTGCTGAAACGGGGACAGGTGGCAATGCTGCCGGTTGAGGCAACGCCGAAATCCGTGATCGATGCGCAAGCGGACAAACCGGCCGAAAATGAGTTCCTTGTGCAGCAAGCGAAGTTGCGCGCCGAATCCAAGGCCCTTCAGGAGGCCCGCGACGCCGAGCGTACTGCAGAGAAAGCAGCTGCTGCCGCGCGCGCGGCGGCCGAAGCCGCTGAACCGGAGTACGAATTGCCCAACCCGCTGCCAACCGCCCCGATCCTGGATCGCGGTGACAATTAGGGTCTACTCGGCGGCCTTGGCCGCCGGATTGTTCGGATGGGTTGTCCAGTTGGCATAGTCCGGCTCCACCACCTTGCCTGTGCGCGGATCGACAAGGCCCGGTGCCATCGCCTCCATCGTGATGCAATCCTCGACCGGGCATACGTTGACGCAGAGATTGCAGGCCACGCATTCCTCGTCGATCACAGTAAATGTGCGGTCCTCCGACATGGCAATCGCCTGATGTGAGGTGTCTTCGCAGGCGGCAAAGCAGCGCCCGCAAGAGATACACAGATCCTGATCGATCTTCGCCTTGGCCACGTAGTTCAGGTTCAAATGCTGCCAGTCGGTCACATTCCGCACCGCGCGACCGACAATCTGGTCCACCGAGGTCAGCCCCTTGCTGTCCATGTAATCCGACAGACCGCTGATCATCTCCTGCACGATCTTGAACCCATAGGTCATCGCTGCCGTGCAGACCTGAACGTTGCCCGCTCCCAACGCCATGAATTCCGCCGCATCACGCCAGGTTGTGATGCCGCCGATCCCGGAAATCGGGATCTGCCCCAGGCTCGGGTCCCGCGCGATCTCTGCCACCATATTCAATGCAATCGGCTTGACCGCTGGCCCGCAATAGCCGCCATGGGCCCCCTTACCGTCGATCGTCGGCTCCGGCGCAAAGAGATCCAAATCCACGGAGGTGATCGAGTTGATCGTATTGATCAGCGAGACCGCATCCGCCCCGCCTTTCATGGCCGCCTCGGCGGGCTTGCGGATATCGGTGATATTCGGCGTCAGCTTTACGATCACCGGCATACGCGTGTTGGCCTTCACCCAGCGCGTCACCATTTCGATGTACTCAGGCACCTGCCCCACGGCGGAGCCCATGCCCCGTTCTGACATCCCATGCGGACAGCCGAAGTTCAGCTCCACCCCATCTGCGCCGGTGTCCTCGACCAGGGGCAAAATGAACTTCCACGGCTCTTCCTCACAGGGCACCATGAGCGAGACGATCATCGCCCGATCCGGATAGTCGCGCTTCACAACCTTGATCTCGTCAAGGTTGGTCTGCAGCGGTCGATCTGTGATCAACTCGATGTTGTTCAATCCCAACAGCCGCCGGTCGGCGCCGTAGATCGCGCCATAGCGGGGCCCGTTCACATTCACCACATGCGGATCAAGGCCCAGTGTTTTCCAGACCACACCGCCCCAGCCCGCCTCAAAGGCGCGGCGGACGTTGTATTCCTTGTCTGTCGGCGGCGCAGAGGCCAGCCAGAACGGGTTCGGGCTCTTGATGCCCACGAAGTCACTTGTCAAATCAGCCATATCGGTTCCTCCGTCGGGCGGGCGTTACGCCGCGGCCCCTGTCAGTGCCTCGTGAATATCCATTGCCGCATCGCGCCCTTCGGCCACGGCCGTTACCGTGAGATCGTCACCCCCTGCGGCGCAGTCACCACCGGCCCAGACACCTTGCAACGATGTCCGGCCCGCGTCATCAACCTTGATCTTGCGGCCTTCCAATGCTGGCAAGCCCTCTCCCACCAGCGACTGACCGATTGCGCGGAACACCTGATCCGCCGCCAGCCTCAAGGTCTGACCGGTCGGCGCCATCGCCTCATCGACATAGTCGAATTCAATCTCGCGCACCGCGCCGTTGCCAATAGCCGCGCGCGGCACCGCATGTGTCACAATCCGGACGCCTTTGCTTGTGGCCAGATCCTGCTCAAAGACGCTCGCATTCATCCGATCACGGCCCCGGCGATATACCAGCGTCACATTCAGCGCACCCAGCAGCTTGGCGTGAACGGCGGCATCAATGGCCGTCATGCCCCCGCCGATCACCACCACATCGCGGCCCACAGGCACCTGTGCCAGATCATCAGCCTGCCGCAGGTTGGCGATGAAATCCACCGCGTCCAGCACGCCTTCCTTGTCCGACCCCTCGGCCTCCAACGCATTCACGCCGCCCAGACCCATGCCGAGAAAGACGGCGTCATGCCCCGCGCGCAAGCTCTCGAGCGTCTCTTCGCGGCCCAATGCCTTGCCGAATTCGATGCGGATCCCGCCGATCTGCAACAGCCAATCCACCTCGGCCTGTGCAAAGCCCTCGACCGTTTTATAGGTCGCAATCCCGTATTCGTTGAGCCCGCCTGCCTTGGGCCGGGCGTCATAGACCACGACGTCATGGCCCAGCATCGCCAAACGGTGCGCGCAGCTGAGCCCCGCAGGCCCCGCCCCCACCACGGCAACCGTTTTACCGGTCGCCGCAGCTCGGGAGAAAGGATGGATGCCCTGTTCCTGCAAGTGGTCCGTCGCATAGCGCTGAAGCTGCCCGATCAGGACCGGCTTCCCCTCCGCCAATTCGCGGACACAGGCCTCTTCACATAGCTGTTCCGTCGGACAGACACGGGCACACATACCGCCCATGATGTTCTGGCTCAGGATGGTTTTCGCAGCGGCATCCGGCGTGCCCGTCGCGATTTGCCGGATGAACAGCGGAATATCGATGTCGGTCGGACAGGCGGTGATACAGGGCGCGTCATGACAAAAATAGCAGCGATCCGCCGCCACCAGCGCCTCATGCGCATCCAGCCGTGGGTGTAAATCCGAAAAGTGATCCACATAAGCCTCGGCCTCCAGACGAGCCGGTAGGATACCTGGTGTGAATGCGTCGCTGGACATGGATTTTCCCCATTCTGGCTTGTTCAATTCAAAAAAGCTGTCACGGAATCATTTTTTTATCAACTGGTAAAATTTGTTTCTCTGCAATCAGCCACAACGCTGCTGAAAAATTACGCAATACACGGCTGGCGGGAATTCGCCGACCTCCCGCACGTAAGCGCTGTCATCGGAATTTAACTTGCTTTTGCGCTGACCACCCCCAATATCAAAATCGCGACGCGACAAACTATCGACCACTGCTCCTTCCGGCCAGTCATTCGATCTGCTTTCGACCGAGCCAAGCTGCCGCATTCCGCGGGCAGCACAAGACAGGAGACACGGGGAATGGCCACTGGCACCGTGAAATGGTTTAACACCACAAAAGGCTACGGCTTTATCGCCCCCGATGGCGGCGGCAAAGACATCTTTGTGCATATTTCTGCTGTTGAACGCGCAGGCCTCACAGGTCTGGCAGACAACCAGAAAGTTACCTTCGACGTGGAAGCGGGCCGTGACGGCCGCGAAAGCGCGGGCAACCTCGCACTGGCCTGATTTCAGGCATTTACACGATTTGCAAACGGGCGCCGCGGTGCCCGTTTTTGTATTCTCAGGGGGCGTCCCAATTTACGTCTTCTGCCTTCTCGACCTGTAATCGTCCGTCGGGCCAGGGGCGCAGCAATGGTGCGACCTGCTCTTGCGGGCCGCCAAGCCACAGATCGATGTCTTCAGGATCAAGGATCACACCCATCCGGTGGTGCACGTCGATCACGTCGGCAGAGGGCGCACAGGTGAGCGTCGCAACCTGATCCACCTCTATGCCGCCGGGCCCCTGCCACCGATCCGTGATTGCGGCGAAATACAGAAACCCTCCGGAACGTGGCGTGATCCGCCACGGTGTCTTGCGCCGCTTCTCTCCCGTCCATTCGTACCAGCCGTTCAGGGGCACAACAGCCCGCCCGGTCCCGGTGAAAGCGGATTTATCAAAGACCGTCTCGCTGCGCGCGTTCACGATGGTTTCCATCACCGGGCGGCCCCGCGCATTGACCCGCCCGATGGGAATGATGCCCCACCGCATCCGCGACAGCCCGGCATCGGTCAGCACAACGATCTCCTGCCCGGGGGCGATATTCCGGCGCGCAGGCTCATCCGCAACCTGTGCCGCATCCTGCTTCAGGGCAGCGGCAAGGTCCGTCATGGGCGAGGTCAGAAAAAACCGTCCCGGCATGTCACTTCTCCACGCGGGCGATCAAATCCAATGCATAGGGCCCGAGCGCCTCCACGATCTGGACCACGCCGTCGGCATTGGGATGAATGCCATCGGGCTGCATGAAGGCACGGACCGACGCCGGATCGCCCTCCTCGATGCGCAGCCCCTCAAAAAAGCTGGGGGCAAAGAGCGTGCCGTACGTCTCGGACAACTCAGGATACATCGCGTCAAAAGCCTGCTTGTACGCCGGACCGTAGTTGCCGGGCGCCTGCATGCCGACCAGCAACACCTCGACCTCCGCGGCGGCGGCGGCCTGAAGAATACCCTCAAGATTGGCACGGCTGACGTCGGGATCAATCCCCCGCAAAAGATCGTTGCCGCCCAATGCGACGATCATCGCATCCACCTCCGGGGTAAGCGTCCAGGCGGCCCGGCTCAGCCCCCCGGCAGTTGTGTCGCCGGACACACCTGCATTGATCAGCTGTACATCAGTACCTTCTGCCTCCAGCCAGCTCTGCAATTGCGGCACAAACCCTTCGGTCTCGACAAGCCCGTACCCCTGCGTGAGACTGTCGCCCAGCGCCGCGATCACCACCTCCTCCGCCTGTCCCGCCACGGGGCAGAACAGCGCCAAACACATCACAACCTTGTGCATCTTGATCCAGCCTCCATATGCCACACGTATACCCGCCAAAGGTGTTTCACGCATGATAGATCCAGTCTTCTCTCTCAAAGATGCGACTTTATCGCTGGATGGCAATGCCGGGCGCGTTGATATCCTGCACGGCATCTCGCTTGAGGTACACGAAGGGGAGAGCCTTGGACTGATCGGCCCCTCGGGCTCCGGCAAATCCTCACTGCTGATGCTCATGGGTGGGCTGGAGCATGCGACATCCGGGACCGTGATGGCGCTGGGGCAGGATCTCACGCGCATGTCCGAGGACGCCCTTGCCCGGTTCCGCCGCGATCACATGGGGGTGGTGTTCCAGTCTTTTCACCTGATCCCGACGATGACGGCCCTTGAGAACGTCGCAACCCCGCTGGAGCTTGCAGGTGACGCCGACGCCTTCGCCAAAGCCGAGGCAGAGCTGGCCGAGGTCGGTCTGGCACAGCGGGCCGATCACTATCCATCGCAACTGTCCGGCGGCGAGCAGCAACGGGTGGCCCTGGCCCGCGCCTCTGCCCCGCGCCCCGATATCCTGCTGGCGGATGAACCCACCGGCAACCTCGACGGTGCCAATGGGGCTGCGATCATCGACCTGCTCTTTGGACTGCGCGATCGGCACGGCGCCACGCTGGTCCTGGTGACCCACAGCCAGAGCCTCGCTGCCCGCTGCGACCGTGTGATCCGCCTTGGCGATGGCCGTGTGGTTCCAATGGAGCGCGCGGCGGAATGAGTCTTTCCCTCGCAGCCCGGTTTGCAAAGCGCGAACTGCGCGGCGGTCTGCAGGGCTTTCGAATTTTCCTCGCCTGCCTCGCCCTCGGTGTGGCCGCCATCGCTGCCGTGGGTTCCGTGCGTTCCGGCATCGAAGCAGGTCTCGCCCGCGAAGGTGCCGCTCTTCTGGGCGGTGATGCGGAGATGGATTTCACCTACCGCTTTGCCACCAACGAAGAACGCGCCTGGATGGCGCAGGTCGCTGAAAAAGTCTCGGAGATCGTTGATTTCCGTTCCATGGCGGTGGTGGGCGAGGGCGACATGGCTGAGCGCGGCCTGACCCAGATCAAGGCCATCGACGATGCTTATCCGCTGATCGGCACGGTGGATCTGATCCCCGACATTCCGCTCGATCAGGCGCTTGCGGCTGAAAACGGCCTGCCCGGCGCGGTGATGGAACGCGTGTTGATCGACAGGCTCGGGCTCGTCATCGGCGATGTGTTTCGCCTGGGCACACAAGCGTTCCACCTGAGCGCCGAACTGGCACGAGAGCCCGACAGCGCAGCGGGCGGCTTTGCCCTCGGGCCCCGCACAATTGTGACCACCGAAAGCCTCGCCAACGCGCAACTGCTCGCACCCGGCACCCTCTTTTCCACGAAATACCGCCTCGACCTGCCGCCTGACGCCGATCTCGCCGCCCTTGCCGAAGCAGCACGCAGCCGGTTCGAAGACACCGGTATGCGCTGGACGGATGCGCGCAACGGCGCGCCGGGAATTTCCGAATTCGTGGATCGCCTCGGTGCTTTCCTAATTCTCGTGGGTCTCTCCGGCCTCGCGGTGGGCGGGGTCGGTGTCTCTTCTGCCGTTCGCGCCTATCTTGCGGGCAAGACCAGCGTGATCGCCACACTGCGCACGCTGGGGGCAACCCGCCGCGTGATCTTTCAGACGTACTTCATTCAGATCGGCGTGCTGTCCCTCTGTGGAATCGCAATCGGCGTGGTTCTGGGCGGGCTTGCGCCGCTGATCTTCGCCCCGCTGATCGAGGCGCGCCTGCCGATCCCCGCGGCCTTCGCGCTCTACCCTGCCCCGCTGATCGAGGCCGCGATCTACGGGCTGCTCACGGCCTTTCTCTTCACCCTCTGGCCGCTGGCCCGCGCCGAAGAGATCAAACCCGCGACGCTCTTTCGCGATGCGCTAATGTCGGCCCGCGCTCTGCCTGCTCCGCGCTATCTTGCCGCGACCGCGCTCGCGCTGGCGCTGCTACTGGCCCTCGCGGGCTGGTTCTCTGGCACCTGGTGGCTGACCTTCTGGACAGCAGGCGGCATCTGCGGCGCGCTGCTTCTGCTCGCAGGGGCCGCCCTGCTGATCCGTCACCTCTCGCGCAAGGGCGCCCACCTGGCGCGGGGCGCGCCCCGGGCCAGGTGGGCGCTTGCCGCCATCTCCGGGCCGCGCGAAGGCGCCACATCAGTGGTGCTTTCGTTGGGTCTCGGTCTCTCGGTGCTGGCCGCCGTTGGCCAGATCGATGGCAACCTGCGCGGCGCGATCACGGGCAACCTGCCCGAGGTGGCGCCCTCCTACTTCTTCGTCGACATCCAGAAAGATCAGATGGCGGGCTTTACAGAGCGGCTGGCAAACGACCCTGCGGTCGAGCGCGTCCAATCCGCCCCGATGCTGCGGGGGATCATCACCAGGATCAACGGCCAGCCCGCGCGTGAGGTTGCGGGTGACCACTGGGTTCTACAAGGCGACCGCGGCGTGACCTACTCCGAGACCCCGCCCGAGAACACACGTATCACCGCTGGCAACTGGTGGACCGCGGATTACACCGGACCACCTCTGATCAGCTTCGCCGCCGAAGAGGCCACCGAGATGGGTCTGCAGATCGGGGACGAGATGACCGTGAACATCCTGGGCCGTGACATCACCGGCACCATCGCCAGCTTCCGCGAGGTGGATTTCTCCACCGCCGGCATCGGCTTTATTCTGGCAATGAACCCCGCGGCCCTCTCCGGCGCCCCGCACAGCTTCATCTCGACCGTCTATGCAGAGGAAGAGGCGGAAGCGCAGATCCTGCGTGATCTCGCAGGCCAATACCCCAACATCACGGCCGTGCGTGTGCGCGACGCCATTGACCGGGTGGCTGACGTGCTGTCCGGGCTGGCTGCAGCCACCTCCTATGGCGCGGCGGCCACGCTGCTCACGGGCTTTCTCGTGCTGATTGGTGCGGCGGCGGCTGGCACCAATGCGCGCATCTACGAAGCCGCCGTTCTGAAAACTCTCGGCGCGTCGCGCCGTCACATCCTATTCAGCTTTGCCCTGCGCTCCGCGCTGCTGGGTCTCTGCGCAGGTATCGTGGCGCTTGCGGCGGGGGTCACCGGTGGCTGGGCCATGAGCCACTTCATCATGGATACGGACTTTTCGGTGATCTGGCTTTCTGCCCTGCCTATCATTCTCGGTGGTGTCCTGACGACGCTGATGGCCGGTCTTCTCTTCGCTTGGGCGCCTCTCAACGCGTCGCCCGCCCAAGTGCTTCGAGCGCGGGAATAAAAGTCTTCTTGCCTCCGGCGGGGATACTTCAGGCCAAAAGAAACAACGATTTCTTAACCAATGTCCGCTGGAATGAAGATGCGGTACAGGCGGGGACGCCGATGACCGCGCCAGGAGAAGCCAAAACGCTTCTTGAACGGGGAGCAGTTGGAAAACCGCTCCCCGTTCTTCTGGCCTCAAATATCCCGGGGGAGGCCCGAAGGGCCGGGGGCAGCGCCCCTTATTCGGCAGCCTCTGCATAGTCCTCCATCGGTGGGCAGGTGCACACAAGGTGCCGGTCGCCATAGACATTGTCGACCCGGTTCACGGGTGGCCAATACTTGTCGACGCGGAAAGCGCCCGGCGGAAAACAGCCTTCCTCCCGGCTATAGGGCCGATCCCAATCGCCGACCAAATCCTCAACCGTGTGCGGTGCGTGTTTCAGCGGGTTGTTCTCGACATCCATTTCACCCGCTTCCACTGCGGCAATCTCGGCTCGGATCGCCAGCATCGCATCACAGAAGCGGTCAAGCTCCGCCTTGGTCTCGCTCTCTGTCGGCTCGACCATCAGTGTACCCGCCACCGGCCAGCTCATGGTCGGCGCGTGAAATCCGCAATCAATGAGCCGTTTTGCGATATCCTCCACGGTCACACCTGCACTCTCATCAAAAGGCCGCACATCGATAATGCACTCGTGCGCCACTCGCCCCGTCGGACCTTTGTAGAGCACGTCAAACGCGCCCTCGAGCCTCTGTGCGATGTAGTTGGCGTTCAGGATCGCGACCCGCGTTGCCTGCGTCAGCCCCTCTCCGCCCATCATCAGGCAATAGGCCCAGCTGATCGGCAGCAGCGACGGTGATCCGAAGGGCGCCGCAGACACCGCTCCTTCGCCGCCATTAGGCGCGCCGGGCAAATGCGGCACCAGATGCGCTTTCACCCCAATCGGCCCCATGCCCGGACCGCCGCCGCCATGTGGGATGCAGAAGGTCTTGTGCAAGTTCAGGTGGCTCACATCCCCGCCCAGATCACCAGGACGCGACAGCCCGACCATCGCGTTCATATTCGCACCGTCAATATAGACCTGCCCACCATGCGCATGGGTGATCCGGGTCACCTCCGTGACCGTCTCCTCGAACACCCCGTGGGTGGACGGGTAGGTGATCATGCAGCCTGCGAGGTTCTCGGAATGCTGCTCTGCCTTGGCGCGGAAGTCCTCCAGATCAATGTCACCGTTCGCCGCCGATTTCACAACCACGACTTTCCAGCCCACCATCTGAGCGCTCGCCGGGTTGGTGCCATGTGCGCTCATCGGGATGAGACAGATGTTGCGATGCCCCTGCCCCTGCGCGCGGTGATACCCGGCGATAGACAAAAGCCCCGCATACTCCCCCTGTGCGCCCGAATTGGGCTGCATGGAAATCGCATCGTAGCCAGTGATATCGCACAGTTTGGCACTCAGGTCGTTAATCATCTCTGCATACCCATGCGCCTGATCGGCGGGGGCATAGGGGTGGATCAGCGAAAACTCCCGCCAGCTGACCGGCATCATTTCGGCGGCGGAGTTCAGCTTCATCGTGCAGGACCCCAGCGGGATCATCGCCCGGTCCAGCGCCAGATCCCGATCCGCCAGCCGCCGCATATAGCGCATCATCTCGGTCTCGGCCCGGTTCATGTGGAAAATCGGATGTGTCAGATACTTCGACGTCCGGAGCATCTCTTCGGGGAAGCGGTAGTCGGGGCGGAAATCCTCATCCTTCCGATCAATCCCAAAGGCCCGCCAGACCGCTTCCAGCGTCGCGGGCTTGCAGCGCTCATCCAGCGAAATGCCTACACGACGCTCACCGACGGCACGCAGATTGATCCCTTCATCCACCGCCGATTTGAGAACGGCGGCCTGCAGCGGCCCCACATCCACCGTGATCGTGTCAAAACAGGCCTTCGGGTCCACCTTGAAGCCTGCCGCCTCCAGCCCCTTGGCCAGCCGCACTGTTTTGCGGTGAATACGCTGTGCAATCGCGCGCAATCCTTCCGGCCCGTGGAACACTGCGTACATCGACGCCATTACCGCCAGCAGCGCCTGCGCGGTACAGACATTCGACGTCGCTTTCTCTCGCCGGATGTGCTGCTCGCGCGTCTGCAGGCTGAGCCGGTACGCCCGGTTGCCATGCGCATCGACCGAAACGCCGACAATCCGCCCCGGCATCGCGCGCTTATAGGCGTCGCGGCAGGCCATATAGGCCGCATGTGGCCCGCCATATCCCTCGGGCACGCCGAAACGCTGGGTTGAGCCCACGGCGATATCAGCCCCCATCGCGCCGGGCTCCTTGAGCAGCGTCAGCGCCAGAGGATCGGCAGAGACCACGCCAATCGCGCCGTGGTCATGCAGCGCTGTCATATGATCGGTGAAATCATGCACATGGCCGTAGGTGCCCGGATACTGGAAAATCGCGCCGAAGACCGATGACGCATCCATCTTTGCTGGGTTGCCAACGATCACTTCGATCCCCAGGGGCGCGGCCCGCGTCTGCATCACCGCGATGTTCTGCGGATGACAATCGCGATCGACAAAGAACGCCTTGGCCTTTGACTTCGCAACCCGCTGCGCCATGGTCATCGCCTCGGCGCAGGCCGTTGCCTCATCCAGCAGGGAGGCATTAGCGATCTCCAGCCCGGTCAGATCACTGACCATGGTCTGGAAGTTCAACAGCGCCTCCAGTCGTCCTTGCGAAATCTCCGGCTGATAGGGCGTGTAGGCCGTGTACCACGCCGGGTTCTCCAGAATGTTCCGCTGGATCGCGGGCGGCGTGACCGTGCCGTGATATCCCTGCCCGATGAGGGAGGTCAGCACCTTGTTCTTGGCACCGATCTTGCGCAGATGCTCCAGCACCTCGCGCTCCGACATCGCTTTGCCAAAGTCCAGCGGCTCTTTCTGTCGGATCGCAGGCGGCAGCGTGTCGTCGATCAGCGCATCGAGTGAGGCCGCCCCGACAACGTCCAGCATCTCCGCCATCTCCACCGGGGACGGCCCGATATGCCGCCGGTTGGCAAAATCATATGGCAAATAGTCGGTTGGCTTATACACCATCGCATCGCTCCTCTCGCGCGCTCTTCACGCGTCACCCTTCGTCAATTCTCAGATACCTGTTCCACCCCATGGGCGCTCAGGCGATGAATTTCTGGTATCCCGCTTCATCCATGAATTCGTCCATCTGGCTGGCGTCACTCACCGACATCTTGAAGAACCAGGCTTCGCCCTGCGGATCCTCGTTCACCATCCCGGGATTGTCCGTCAGTGCCGCGTTCACCTCGACGATCTCGCCGTCGACAGGCGCCAGAATGTCACTGGCCGCCTTGACACTTTCGATCACCACAACCTCGTCGTCCTTGCTCACCGTGGTGCCCTCATCGGGCAGTTCGACAAACACCACATCGCCCAGCTGCTCGGCCGCGTGGGTGGTGATGCCCACCACCATCAAACCGTCCTCTTCGCGCAGCCACTCGTGCTCTTCGGTGAATTTCATGTCCTGGTCTCCTGTTGGTTATCTCTTGAAATTAGCGGGCACAAACGGCAGCGCCGCGACGTCCACGGCCAAACGCTTGCCCCGCACTTCGCCCCATATCCGCGTGCCCACCTCTGCGTGCTTGGTGGTCACATATCCCATGGCGACCGGACCCTCGACCGTGGGGCCAAACCCACCCGATGTAACGGCGCCGATCTGCGCACCACCCTCCTGCGCATCGAAAAGCTGCACGCCCTCGCGCATTGGCGCACGGCCCTCGGGGCGCAACCCAACCCGTTTGCGCGTCACGCCACTGGCAAATGCCTCCAGAACGACGTCGGCCCCGGGAAACCCGCCCGCCCGCGCACCACTGGCCCGGCGTATCTTTTGCACCGACCAGGTCAGGCCCGCCTCGACCGGTCCGGTCATCGCATCAATGTCATGTCCATAAAGGCAAAGCCCGGCCTCCAGCCGCAGGGAATCCCGCGCGCCCAGGCCAATCGGGGCGACGCCGTGATGTGTCAGCAGACTGCGGACCAGCGTTTCCGCCTCATCCGCCGCCACGGAAATTTCAAACCCATCCTCGCCGGTGTAGCCGGAGCGCGAGGCCCAGACGGCATGGCCACAAAGCGCCAGATCAGCCACATCCATGAAGCGCATTTCTGCGGCACGTGAATCCTGGTCCTCGATCACCGCCGCCGCCTTTGGGCCTTGCAGCGCGATCAGCGCGCGGTCCGTCAGCTCCGTCACTGAAATTTCATCCGGCAGCCCTGCCCGCATCCGCGCCACGTCCTCCGCCTTGCAGGCCGCGTTCACAACGACAAACAGATCATCGCCGCGCCGCGCGAACATCAGGTCGTCCTCAATCCCACCGGCGTCATTGGTGAAGAGACCGTAGCGCTGCCGCCCGTCCTCCAGCCCCATCACATCCATCGGGACCAGCGCCTCAAACGCCAGCGCCACCGCCTCCCACGAAGGTCCGGACAGGATCACCTGCCCCATATGGCTGACGTCGAACAGCCCCGCCGCCGCGCGCGTGTGCAGGTGTTCCTTCAGCACACCCATGGGATATTGCACCGGCATGTCGTAGCCAGCAAAGGGCACCATCTTGGCGCCCAGCTCCACATGCAGCCCGTGTAACGGCGTTCTCGCCAGCTCAGTCATCCGACCTCTCCCTCAAAGCCGGTTCTGCGTGAGAATGGACCGGCATCAGATACACGCAAAACGCGCGCCCTAGATGCCCCCTCTGTCTTTTCGCCTGAGATCGTTATCCCTTCGGCGGATGCCACGCGGCACCTCTCTCCAGAGTTCTGCGATCCCGCACGGTCCGGTGGCCTGAGAGTTTCCGGGGCGGTTGCTCCTTCGGCACCGGCTTTGCAGCCGGTTCTCCCGGGCGGGATGTGTCGGGACGGTATGCCAGCGTATGCGGTCTGGTCAAGACGTCTTGTGCCGCCCGCGCCATAATGTTTGAGTGCGCGGGACTGCGCGAAAGACAGACCATGAGCGATCCTTATTTCTTTGGCTATGGCAGCCTTGTGAACACCAAGAGCCATAGCTACCCCGACCCCCATCCCGCCACGCTGAAGGGCTGGCGCCGCGCCTGGGTCGCCACGCCACGATTCGGTGTGGTGCTGCTCACCGGTGTGCCCGCCCCGGGGCACAGCATTCAGGGTCTCATCGCCGCTGTGCCGGGCGCTGATTGGGCAGCACTTGACGCGCGCGAAAGCGGCTATGCCCGCGTGCCTGCCCATGGCGATATCGACCACGCGCATCCTGCCACGCCCGAAATCGCCGTCTATGCGGTGCAGCGGGAAAACATGCTCAGACGCAGCAATCAGATGATCCTGCTCAGCTATCTCGACGTGGTGGTGCAGGGGTTCCACGAGGTCTTTGGCGAGGCCGGGGTGCAGGGGTTCTTTGACAGCACAGATGGCTGGGACACCCCGATCCTGAATGACCGGGCCGACCCCGTCTATCCACGTCACCAGCAATTGACCGAGCTGCAAACCCGGCTGGTGGACGACCACCTGACCCGGTTATCGGCGCAGGTGAAAGAGCGACATGAGGCGCCCCTGCCGCCCGAATTCTGACTTTTTGACAGGCCCACCGTCTGCGGCAGCCGCGCGCATCACCCGCCGCGCCAGGACCCAGGCGATCACGCCAAAGATCACGCCCGCCAGCGCCTGTCCGATCAGCACACCGGCAGGCCCGAACGCCCATGCGCCCAGCAGCACAAGGGGCACCATCCCCACGGTATTGCGGCCCCAATTGAGGAAGGTCGAGTAAAACGGCCGTCCCATGTTGTTAAAGGCCGCATTGCCCACGAAGAGCACCCCGTTGAAGAAAAACAAAAGCGACAGCGGGCCGCAAAAGAGGAATACCAGCTCGCGGGTCACGCCCGTCGCATCGAAGAGCGCCGCGATCTGGGTGCGTAGGCAGAAGAGGATGACCGAGACCAGCACGATCACCATGGCCGTGAACAGCACCGCGTCGTTGAACCCGCGCCGCACACGGTCGTGATCCCGGGCGCCGAAATTCTGCCCGAGGATGGGACCCACAGCGCCCGAGAGGGCAAAGATGATCGCAAAGGCCAGAGGTGTCAGGCGCCCCACGATGGCCATGCCTGCCACTGCCGCCTCACCGAATTGTGCCATGGTCCGCGTCACGATGGCTTGGCCCACCGGTGTGGCGATCTGGGTCAGGATCGCGGGCGCGGCGATGGCGAGGATAGGCCCCAAGTCGCGCAGCATCGGCCCCAGTTGAGGCCGCCCCAGACCGCCGTAAAACCGAATGATCGGGCGCAACGCCATCACCGCAATCGCCACATTCGCGGCGACCGAGGCGAGTGCAGCGCCCGTCAACTCAAGCCCCAGCCCGAAGATCAGGATCGGGTCCAGCACCGCATTCACAAGTCCGCCCCAGATCGTGGACATCATCGCCCGACGCGCATCTCCATGGGCCCGCAGGATGGCCCCGCCGATGATCCCGATCATCAGAAACGGCAGCGCCGGCACGGTGATCCGCAGGTAGGAGAGCGTCAGATCCGCCGTCTCTCCGGTCGCGCCCATCAGCGTCACCAGCCAGGGCAGGTTCACCCAGACCGCAGCGGCAAAACAGATCCCGAAGATCGCGCCATAGGCCAGCGCGTGGGTCTTGCGCGCTTCGGCGCGGGCTTGGTTGCCCTCCCCCAGGGCGCGCGCCACCAATGCGCCAGCAGCGACAGCCATGCCGATGCCAAAGGAGGTGTTGAAAAACAGGATCGCGGCGGCGTAGCCCACGGCTGCAGCCAGCTCTTCCTTGCCCAGCATCGCGATGAAGATCATGTCGATGAAGTCGACGGCAAAGACCGCCATCAGCCCAATCGAAAAGGTCGATGCCATGACCGAGATATGGGCAAAGAGATTGCCGGTCAGGAATTTAGCCTGCGCCTCAGCCATGGCCATCCGTCTGTCTCACGCGGCACCCGAGACTTGATCTTGCAGTCGGCGCAGACCCCACCCCGACAGGGAACGCAGGGAACGGTGGCCTGAAGCCCACCTTACCTGCCAGCCGTGCGGGCCTTGATCACCTGCAAGAGCGGCATCAGGGCCGACATGTCGGGGCCATGGGCCTGACCCGTCAGCGCCTTACGCAACGGCATAAAGAGCCCGCGCCCCTTGCGACCCGTGGCTTCCTTGACCGCTGCCGTCCATGTGCTCCACGTCTGATCGTCAAACGGGGCGTCGGGCAGCAGCTTCATGGCCTCAGCGACGAAATCCGCGTCCTCGGCGTCAATCTCAGGCGCCACCCCGCTGTGCATCATCGTCCACCAGCCTTGGAGATCGTGCAATGTGGTGATATTCTCACGCGTGACCTCCCAAAACTGGGCAGCCTTGTCATCGGGCACACCGGCCCCGGCGATGGCCTCGGCCACCTCTGCCAGAGGCAGCCCCGCCAGATGCCGCGCGGTCAGCGGGAAGAGGTCCTGTTCATCGAATTTCGTCGGTGCCGAACCGAACCGCGTGATGTCAAAGCCGTCGATCAGTTCTGCCATATCGGCGCGCAGTTCCACCGGGTCCGAGGACCCCAGCCGCGCCATCAGGCTGAGCAGCGCCATCGGCTGTACCCCCTGCGCGCGTAGATCGCGCAGCGAGAGCGTGCCAAGGCGTTTGCTGAGCGCTTCGCCCTGCGGGCCGGTCAGCAGCGAGTGGTGTGCAAATGACGGCACCGTACCGCCAAGCGCCCCGATGATCTGGATTTGCGTCGCCGTGTTGGTCACATGGTCCGATCCACGTACCACGTGGGTCACGCCCATCTCGGTGTCATCGACCACGGAGGCCAGCGTATAGAGCACCTGCCCGTCCCCACGGATCAGCACCGGGTCCGACACGGAGGCCGCATCGATCGAGATATCGCCCAGGATGCCATCGGCCCACTCGATCCGCTCCTGATCGAGCTTGAAGCGCCAGACGCCCGCGCCCCGCTCTGCACGCAGCGCGTCTTTCTCCGCGTCGGTCAGCGCCAGCGCCGCCCGGTCATAGACCGGCGGCTTGCCCATGTTGAGCTGCTTTTTCCGCTTCAAGTCCAACTCGGTCGGTGTCTCGAAGGCCTCATAAAAGCGCCCGATCTCGCGCAGCTTATCAGCGGCTTCCGCGTAGCGGTCCAACCGCTCGGACTGCCGTTCCACCTGGTCCCAGTGCAGCCCCAGCCACTCCAGGTCCTGCTTGATACCATCGACATATTCTTCCTTGCTGCGCTCCGGATCGGTGTCGTCAATGCGCAGAATGAATGTGCCGCCCGCCTTGCGCGCGATGAGGTAGTTCATCAGCGCGGTGCGCAGGTTGCCGATGTGGATGTGCCCGGTGGGCGACGGGGCGAAGCGGGTGGTGGTCATGCGTGTCTCCTGTTGGCCTGCGGGATGTCATAGGTGCACAGATTTGTCCAGCGAAGGGCCTTAGGTGGCCGTGACCGGCCAACGGCTTGCGAGATCGTCGAGACCAGCGCGCACGAGACGTTTCAAGACCTCCGTGTCCACATCCTCAAGCTTGTTGATATAGAGGCAGGATTTCCCCGTCTTGTGTTTGCCCAAATCCGCGAGGATTGCACTGAAATCAGCGTATCCGGGCATGATGTAGACCGATAGCCTGGCCTTGCGCGGCGCAAAGCCGGTGGCGAAAAACGTGCCCGACCGACCGGAGGCATAGGTGTAGTCATAGGTACCATAGCCCAGCATACCTCCCGACCAGAGCCGTGGGGCCCAGCCGGTCACTTCGCGAAAGAGGCTGTCGAGCACGCTGGCTTCCCCGTGCCGACGTTCGGGCGTTACCGCCGCCAGAAAGGTGGCCACCTCCACCGCCTCACTCATGATGCCTCCTCGCAAAAATATGATTGGCCGCAAACAGTTTTTCATGGGCACGTCGCATGTGCATACTACCTCAGAGAGCATCCAACAGGAAAGGAAAGTGATCATGTCCGATCAGATCAAAGTCTCCCGCCGTGCGGCCCTTGCAGGCGCCGCCGCCCTGCCACTCGCTGCTGCCGCCGGTGCCACGCGCGCCGCGGCACCCATGATGGGGACCGCCATGTCGCCTTTTCATCGCATCAAGGTCGGTGGTTTTGACGTCACGACCCTGCTGGCCGGCACCCGCGCCGTCGAAGGCCCACACAACATTTTCGGGCTGAATGTCGATGCGGATACTTTTGCTGCTGTCTCCGCTGAAGCCAATCTGCCCACCGACGTGTCGCAGTTCTTCTTCACGCCCACCGTGGTTAACACCGGGTCGGAGCTGGTGCTTTTCGACACCGGGCTTTCGGGGGCCGGCACAACGGCAGCGCTGGAGGCTGCGGGGTACACGGTGGACCAGATCGACGTGGTGGTCATCACGCACATGCACGGCGACCACATCGGCGGCATGACGCTGGACGATGGCAGCCTGACCTACGGCAATGCGCGCTATGTGACCGGCCGCGCGGAGTTCGATGCCTGGGCCGCGCAGGACAACGACAATTTCAAGGCCAAGATCGCGCCCTTTGCCGAACAGTTCTCCTTCCTTGAGGACGGCGGTTCGGTGGCTTCCGGTCTGACCGCCATGGCAGCCTTTGGCCACACGCCGGGCCATATGACCTATATGGTCGAGGATGGTGGCACCCAACTGGTGCTGGGGGCGGATTTCGCAAATCACTATGTCTGGTCGCTGGCGCACCCGGATTGGGAAGTGAAGTTCGATATGGACAAGGCCGCGGCGGCGGCCACGCGGCGGCGCATTCTGGACATGATGGCGACGGACAAGACCGCCTTTGTCGGCTACCATATGCCCTGGCCCGGTATCGGCTATGTGGAGAAAGCGGGCGATGACTTTGCCTATGTGCCGCACAGCTACCAGCTGATGTTGTGACGCGCTGTGGGGCGGTGGCCTGAAAGCCCACCCTACCTGCTTTCAGAGCCGCCCCACTTTTACCAGCTGTTCCCAGCCAAATCGGACGAATTCCGTGCGGAAGGAGTGACCGCCTTCGAAAAGGCAGAACTTGAGTGTGTCACCGGCGGGGTTATCTTCTTCGGAGCACTCCAGATCACCGTAGGTGGCCTGCGCCAAGGGTTCGAATTTGCCGTAGTCGCGATACATCTCCAGTGCCGCGCTGACCTCGCCCTGGTGGGTAGGCCCGATGGGCCGCCCGTTGAGCGGGACAGTGCGGTCTGATGTACCGTGGATATGGATGATACTGGCCACGGGCCCGGCACAGGTTTCCGGCGGCTCCAGCCAGAAGGTGCCCGAGATCGGGATAAACCCGGCAAAGCGGTCACTCATGGAACAGGCGAGGTTCCAGACCATCATACCGCCTGCGCTGAACCCGCTGGCCACGATGCGGCTTTCATCAATGGCAAAGCGATCCGTCGCATCCTCCAGCATCGCCGCAAAGTAGTCGAACTCCTCAGCGCCATCCGTCTCCATATGCCGCGGCGCGTTTGGAATGACCCAATCGTCATCCTTTGATTTCACCGCAATCAGCGCAACACCCATCTCCGATGCCATACGCCGGAGCGACCCATTGCGCATCACCCCCTGTGCAGATCCGCGATAGCCGTGGGCAAACACCAGCGCCGGAACCGGAGTTGCGCCATCGTACCCCTCCGGCAGAGCAATGCGGTAGTGCCGATCCCCCAATGTGCAGTCGGTATCCGGCCCGCAGGCCATGGCCATCGTGCCGCTCGCCCCCATCAGGACTGTGCTCAAAAGAAGTGCCCGCATGAAAAACTCCATATGATCTTTCCGCGCACTCTGTGCGAGGCACCGCACAGGCTCAAATCACAAGCGCGAGACCTTATAGGCACGGCCACTCAACCAGCAGGTAGGGTGGGCTTTCAGGCCACCCCTTGCCTCACGATGGATCGCGCCAGCGGTTCACGATGGGATAGCGGCGGTCCAGCCAAAATGCGCCCTTGGTCAGCCGCGCACCCGGGGCGGATTGAAAGCGTTTGTATTCCGAAATATAGATCAGATGCTCGACCTTCTTGGCCACCTCCCGGTCAAATCCAGCCGCGACGCAATCCTCGATGGAGCCCGCCTGATCCACCAAAATCTCCAACATCGCATCCAGATCCGGGTAGTCCGGCAGGCTGTCGCTGTCCTTCTGATCTTCCCGCAGCTCGGCTGACGGCGGTTTGTCGATCACGCGCTCGGGAATGACCTCGCCTTCGGGGCCTTTCATCCAGTCGCGATGATTTGCGTTGCGCCAGCGACAGGTTTCAAAGACGCGCGTCTTGTAAAGGTCCTTGATCGGATTGTATCCGCCCGCCATGTCGCCGTAGATCGTGGCATACCCGACGGCGACCTCGGATTTATTGCCGGTGGTCAACAACATCTCGCCAAACTTGTTCGACAGCGCCATCAGCAGCAGCCCGCGCAGGCGCGACTGGATATTCTCTTCCGTCAGATCGGGCTCCAGCCCCTCAAAGAGCGGCGCCAACGTGTCCGTAATGGCCGCCCGCCCCTTTGAGATCGGCACGGTGTCGTACCGACAGCCAAGCGCTGTGGCGACGGCCTTCGCATCGTCCAGAGACGCCTCCGACGTGTATTCCGACGGCAGCATCACACAGCGCACATTCTCCGCCCCCAAGGCATCGACGGCAATGGTTGCTACAATCGCACTGTCGATCCCGCCGGAAAGCCCCAGCAGCACCTTGCCGAAACCCGTCTTGGCGCAGTAGTCCCGAAGGGAAGTGACCATCACCCGATAGTCCTGCTCCCAGACGTCAGGATGCGCGGCCTTCTCGCCCTCGACGATGCGCCAGCCCTCCGTCCCGCGTTCCAGATCGACGTGGGTGATCACCTCTTCCAGCACCGGCAACTGCACCGCCAGGGCCCCGCCGGGGTTCAGCGCGAAACTCGCCCCATCAAAGACCTGATCATCCTGCCCACCGACCATGTTGAGGTAGATCAGCGGCAGCCCGGTCTCGACCACCCGCGCGACCATGAGGTTGAGCCGCGTCTCGAACTTGCCCCGGTAGTAGGGCGAACCATTGGGCACCAGCAGGAACTCCGCACCGGTCTCGGCCAGCGTCTCGGCCACATCCTCGTGCCAGGCGTCTTCGCAGATCGGGCTGCCGACACGGGAATTGCCGACCGAATAGGGACCGCCCATCGGCCCCGCATCGAAAATCCGCACCTCGTCAAAGACGGTTTCATTCGGCAGGTGATGCTTGAGCACCTGGCTTGCGATCTGCCCACCCTTGAGGATGAGATAGGCGTTGTAGAGCTTGGTCCCCTCCACCCAGGGTGCGCCAATCGCCAGGGCCGGCCCCTCCGCGCAGTCTTTCGCCAGCTGCGCGATCACATCCGCCACATCCAGCTGAAGCGCCCGGCGCATCACCAGATCCTGCGCGTTGTACCCGGTGATGAACATCTCGGGCAGGGCCACCAGATCGGCCCCGGCCTCCCGGCCCGCTGCCCAAGCCTTGCGCGCCAAGGTTGCATTGCCACGCAGGTCGCCAACCGTTGGGTTGAGCTGCCCCAGTGTAATCCGAAATCTGTCCGACATAGGCCCGGCCCTTTTCGCCTGCTTTACAGTCATGTAGCAGATTGCACCGGCGTGAAAACCCTAACCCAGTGTAATGTCGCAAAAGAAGATTGCCCCCAAAGCGGGCTTTGCATAAGTTCCGGGAAAAGCCGTTCGGGGGTTCGGCCCAGCGTCTTACCTATATGACAATCCCAAGGGGTCTCATGTCTCTTCGCCGTCTTGTCCTTTGCCTCGCTTTCCTGCCTGCACCCTTGCTTGCCCAGGAGGGGCAGGTGCTCACCAAGCAATACGACGACGGCGGCGTTTACGAGGGCACATTCCGCGGCGGTGTCCAGCACGGTACGGGCACCTACAAACTGCCCAACGGCTACGAGTACACCGGCCAATGGCTCGATGGCGAGATCAAGGGCGAGGGCATTGCGCGCTTCCCCAATGGCTCTGTCTACGAGGGGCTCTTTGCCAAGGGCAAACCGGACGGGTTCGGCAAGATCACCTTTGCCGATGGCGGCACCTATGAGGGCGAATGGGAGACCGGGGCGATCATGGGCTCCGGCATTGCGCTCTATGCCAATGGCGTGCGCTACGAGGGCCAGTTCCGCAATGCCAAACACCACGGCAAGGGCACAATGCAAAGCCCCGGCGGATATGAATACAAAGGCGATTGGCTCGATGGCGTCAAAGAGGGCATCGGCACCATCACCTATCCGGACGGCGCGGTCTACGAAGGCGAGATCCGGGCAGGCAAGCGGGCGGGTCAGGGCACGCTGACCATGCCGGACGGTCTGGTCTATGTTGGTCTCTGGCGGGACGGGCAGATTGATGGCACCGGCAAGCTGACGCAGGCCAATGGTGATGTCTATGAGGGACAGCTGGTTGCCGGTCGGCGTGAGGGTGTCGGCAAGGTGATCTACGCCAATGGCGACACCTACGAGGGGGAGTTCGCCAATGATCTGCGCGACGGTCAGGGCACGTTCAGCGCACAGGATGGGTACACCTACACCGGATCCTGGGTCGCGGGCGAGATTGAGGGGCAAGGCCGCGTCACCTATCCCGACGGCTCCGTCTATGTGGGCAGCTTTTCGGACGGGCTGGCAGACGGAGAAGGCCTGATCACCTACCCCGATGGCTCCACCTACGAGGGCGAGTGGAAAACCGGCGTGATCGACGGCACCGGCAAGGCCACCTATACCAACGGCGTGGTCTACGAGGGCGGGTTCAAGAACGCCCGCAACCACGGCCAGGGCGTGATGACCTATGCGGATGGCTACAAATACGACGGCAACTGGGTCGATGGTCAGCGCCAGGGAACCGGCACGGCAACATATCCTGACGGCACGCTCTACGTCGGCGCGTTTGAGGACGGCCAGCGCCACGGGGAAGGCAAGATCACCATGCCCAGCGGCTTTGTCTACGAAGGCGCTTGGGTCGAAGGCGAGATCGAGGGCATGGGCACCGCGACCTATGCCAATGGCGACGTCTATGAAGGCATGTTCAAAGCCGGCAAACGGCAGGGTACGGGCACCATGCGCTACGCCACGGGCGAAGAGGCCACGGGTGATTGGGAAAACGGCGCACTGACGGACGGCGGCTGACGCCGCAGGGACAGCACGTCGGACCAGCTCCGGTGACCATTGTGCATTTTGAGATCAGGGCTGGCATGCGTCGAATGCCTTACTGTTCGTCAAAAACTCTGCCAAAAGTCTGAGCTTGATCACCCCGGTGAGGCTGTCGATGTCCACCGCTCCTCAGGATGCTCGACACCTAAGTCTCCGTGAGCGGTTACCCGTGGCGTAGCATTGATGCTGCACCGAAAGATGCTCCAAATACTGTGATGGAAAGCCAAGTGGCGATCACTCCATGGCATCCATTGGCGCGGCGCCGGGAGTTCAGTGCCCGGATGACGACAGCTCAGCGCGTCGCGCAAGCCCCGCCCACATAGGCCCCCTTCCCCCGGACGCACCAATCGCTGAGGCTTAAATTGAGCCGCGATGGCGGGCGGGCCAAATGCGCTCGTTCTGTTCGTCGATGAGGCTCCGCGCAGTGACCTCGCAATCGTTGGGGCTGTCCAGAATGCAGGTTCTGGCAATACCCCGGTAGACAACGCTGGTCTGATCATACGGCCCATTGGGCCCCTCGATCAGGCGCGTTCTCACAACGTATTTCTCGCCAGCATAAAAGCCGTCTTCCAGAACCGCGGGCGTGCGCGTCTCATCACGAACGGTCGCGCATGCGCTCAGCAGAACACAAATTGATATAGTGAAAGGTTTTAGTGACATAAACTCTACTCCAAACTCGTAACGAATGAACCTAACATAGGGCACTCAACCGGTTGAAACAGCCGGAATGTCGGAAAATAGCGCAGAGTTGATCTGCGGCCGGGCCACGCTGCGAAAGGCGACGTCACCGCCTCTATCGCTCGACGGGTTTTTGCGATTCACAAGCGATCACTCCGAACATCACGCAGAACCTGATCTACTGCAGCCTGTTCCGCTGCCCTGTGCAAAACTGTAGCGCCCGCTCCACACGGCTGCCCTCGCAATCACGCCGGACACACCGCGCCGGACGGGAGGCACCTATCAGCGCACGCGCGCTAGCGGACGTCCGGGCAAACTCGATTGCCCGGAGCCAATCGTTTACCGTCCCAAGTGATGAGACGCCTGTAACTCATAAACCGGTGTCTCAATGCCCTCATAACGCGCCTTCAACTGGAGCGACAGATACTGCGAGTAGTGGCGCGACTGATGCAGGTTACCGCCGTGCATCCACAGGTTTTCCTGCTGTGTCGGCTTCCACATGTTGCGCTGTTCGCCCTCCCAGGGGCCTGGGTCCTTGGGCGTATCGGAACCGAGACCCCAGCATTTGCCCACCTTGTCAGCGGTGTCCTGATCGATCAGATCCGCAATCCAGCCGTTCATCGATCCATATCCCGTGGCATAGACGATCAGGTCAGCCTCAAGCTTGCTGCCATCCTCGAACACCACACCGTCTTCGACGATCTCGCTGACCTGACCATGCGCCAGCTTGACCTTTCCATCGATGATCAACTGGCTGGCGCCAACGTCGATGTAGTAGCCCGAGCCGCGACGCAGATACTTCATGAACAGCCCCGACCCGTCAGCACCCCAGTCCAGCTGGAACCCGGCTTTTTCCAGCCCGGCATAGAACTCCGCATCCACCTCCCTGATCTTGTCGTACACGGGTTTCTGGAACTCATGCATGATCTTGTAGGGGAGCGAGGCAAAGATCATGTCCGCCTTCTGCGTGGTCATCCCTGCTTCGACGGCGCGTTCGGAATAGAGATCGCCAAGGCCGATTTCCATCAGGGGATCAGAACGCACGATATGGGTCGTGGACCGTTGAACCATGGTTACATCCACGTCGTTTTCCCACAGCGCCGCGCAGATGTCGTGGGCGGAGTTGTTCGACCCAATGACAACCGCCTTTTTGCCCTTATAGGCGTCGGGCCCGGGATGTTTGGAGGAATGGTGTTGATCGCCCTTGAAGCGATCCATGCCGGGGAAGGTGGGCATATTGGCCTTGCCCGACATGCCGGTCGCCATCACGAGTTGTTTCGGGCGCAACGTGATTTCCTTTCCGTCGCGCTCGACAACGACCGTCCATTCCTTGCTGTCCTCATCGAACTTTGCGGATTTGGCCGTTGTCCTGGTCCAATAGTTCAGTTCCATGATCTTGGTGTACATTTCCAGCCAATCGCCAATCTTGTCCTTTGGCGCAAAGACCGGCCAGTTCGGCGGGAAGGGCAGATAGGGCAAATGGTCATACCAGACCGGGTCGTGCAGGCAGAGCGACTTGTATCGGTTCCGCCAGCTGTCGCCCGGTTTGTCGTTTTTCTCGATGATGATCGTGGGAACACCCAGTTGCCGCAGACGGGCCCCCAGGGCAATACCACCCTGTCCGCCCCCGATGATCACCGTGTAAGGTTGCACCGTGTGGCCCAGTTCCGCGATTTCCTGATCGCGCTCTTCGCGCCAGGATTTGCGTCCTTTCCCGGCACCGTGCTTGGCACCCAGAGGTCGTTCGTACCCCAGGGGTTCCTCATGCCCCTTCAGTTCGGTCATGGACGTGAGCAATGTCCAGATCAGCCCGTCCTTCAACCGGATCAGGCCATAACCACGCGACACGTCAGTTTCAAAGGTGATCCAGGCCGTGGTGATACCGCCCTCTTCGGTGGCGACCTCGCCTTGTGCAATCTGCCATCCCGATGGCTTGGTCGTTGCAAGTTGCGATGTCAGCATGTCGCGGATTGCGTCCTGGCCCTCCATGGTCCGAATGTTCCAGGTGAACGAAACAAGATCCCGCCAATAGCAGTCAGCTTGGAACATGGAGACAGCCTCCTCGATCCGACCGTTTGTCAGGGCGTCCCCGAACCGGTTTAACATGTCTTCCATTTGATCGTTGTGGGTCGTATCCAGCATGCAGTATTCTCCTCTCCACTGTTGGCGGAAACCATTGCAGGCACGCCTTGTCGCGCCCATCCACACCGCCCGCATTTGCTGCGGCGCGGCGCATCTTCTATCAAAAATCTGTTGCACGCTGAGGCGATGCAACACTCTGTGGCGTCAGGGGCGTCTGATCCCGGCCCGCTTCATCTGGCGATGGATCGTGGATCTGTCGACACCGCGCAAACGGGCAACCCGCGATATGTTCCATCCGCATTCGGTCAGGCTGCGTTCGAGGTCCACCGCCTTTCTGGCCGCGTTTGTCTCCAAAGGGGTGAGCACCGAATTGGGGAGTTGTTCGATGTCGATACGGCCATCGTCACTCATCGCGACGGAAACCCGCAGCGTATTCTTGAGTTCCCGGATGTTGCCGGGCCACTGCCGACGGCGCAGATTGGACCGGGCAGCATCTGTGATGCTGACCGCAGTTGGCTCGGCGACACCGACAAGTCGCAAAATTCTGTCGACCAGGCCGTCGAAATCCGCACGGTCATCGAGATCGGGCAGATCGAGGCAAGCCCCGCCCAATCGAAACATCAGATCAGTGCGCAGGTTGCTCCTTGCGGGCGGCACGGAGCTGGCGGAAACGAGCTTGGCCTTGATGGCAATCGGGTTTTTCCCACCTGCGGGCCGAATCCCATCATCGGTGAGCGCGCGTGCAAGCCGCGCCTGAACCGCAACGGGCAATTCGTTGACGGCATCGAGAAACAGCACCCCGTCACGCGCTTGCGCGATAAGACCCTCATTCCCGTTCCTGTCCCCAAACAGGATCTCTTCCAGTTCCCGTTCAGGGAAGTCCGCGCATTGGACAACGACAAAGGGCGCATATTCATCACGTTCCTTGTGAATTGCCCGCGCCAGTCTTTCCTTGCCGGTACCACTTGCCCCGGTGATCCAAAGCGGCAGATCACTTTTGGCCAAACGTGCAGCCTGCGCCAGCACCCGTTCCATGACCGGGTCTCCAAAATGCAAGGCCGCGAAAGCCCTTGGGAGCGTCTCCGAATTTCCCGCCATCGACTGTCGCGACGGCGGCTTTGGCGCGATTGCATGCGCGTATACCACCTCGCCTGTTTTCATGAAAAGGCATCGATCCTGGGTCGAGCGGGCCCTGGAAAATGTCGGCAGGTCGTCGATTTCCAGATCGAAGAAGGCAGTCAGCCGTTGACCTATGACGCTCCTGCCCGGTGAAGCGGATAGCATTCTGAGTGCCTGCCGGGTGGCCCCGATAATTCTTCCCGAACCATCGACGGCCAGAGCGCCATCGGGATCCACATCGACAAACTCCGGCCGTTCAGAGAAGTGCAGCACCCAATGGGCGCGCATCTCGGCCATGAGGTTTGCCAGTTCGATCCTGCGTGCGGCGCTCTTGACCATATGCAGCGCCAGCGCCTGGGTTGCCTTTGGCTGTGGCGAGCGCAGCAGCGACACGTCCAGCACCGCCGCCAGGTCGCCTTGAAGATCGTAAATCGGGGCCGCGCTGCAACTCAATGGCACGTGGTGCAGATCAAAATGATCCTCCTGATGAACGGTCACCGCGCTACCGGTCGCCAGACAGGCCCCGATGCCATTTGTCCCCGACTGCGCCTCTGACCACGAAGACCCCAGAAACAGTCCCGACTTACGCAGGTCATCTTCGAAATTCGCATCACCGAAGTAATCCACCGTGACCCCATGCGGGTCTGTCAGCAGGACCACGTAGTTCTGGCTCGCAACCTGTCGGAACAATTCCTCCACGCCCGACCGTGCGATGGATGTCAGCCTTTCGGCTTTTTGCTGGTGCTGGCGAAGCTGTCTTTCCGGTAGAATATAGGCTGGCGAAGGTCGCGCCGGATCAAGCCCGTGCTCCTCGATGCACCGCCTCCAGGACGCCACGACAAAGTCATCGCGTTGCACCGGGCGCTCGGACAATGCGGCCTCAATTTCCCTGATATGATCTGCTGCAGCCATCGTTTCCTCCAAAACGGTTCTGCTCGGCCCCCTCCGGATGTCTTTTTGGTCGCGCTCCCCCCTAAGGTCCCACGGCGATCATACCCCGCGCAGAAAATGGCGCGGGGCCTTCTGATCATGTCTCTTGCATCCCGGGTCTAAGTATTGACCGGGTGGTATAAAATGTCTAGATTTATTTGACTTTGGAGAGGTAGCACATGCCCTGGGAAAAGGATTTCGACACCGAAGTCGCGCTCGGCGACGCCATGCGTGTCTTCTGGGCAAAGGGCTATGAGGCGACGTCGATCACCGATCTGACAAAGGCCATGCGCATCAACAAGGGGAGTTTGTACAACGCCTATGGCGGGAAAAAAGACCTCTTTATCAAGGCAATACTGAAATACGCCCGCGACAATCAACAGGCCACGCTTGCAAAGCTCGCGCATATGCAAGACCCGTTGGACTCCATCAAGATGCTGTTTGAGGCGATTGTCACAGAAAGCCTTGCCGACGATGAAAAGCGAGGGTGTTTTCTGGTAAATACTGCCTTGGACATGCCCAACCACACCGAGGACATTCAAGAGATTGTCTCCGGATCGCTGCACGACATGGAAAACTTCCTTGAGCGCTGTATTGCAGACGGGCAGACTAGGGGAAGTATTTCTGCCCGTCTGAACCCGGAGGAAACGGCTAAATCGCTTCTGGCGCAGATTGTGGGACTGCGTGTTCTTGCACGGGGCGTTTTTACCCATGACGGTCTGAATACGATCAAGAAGCAGGCGGTGCTCGGCATTGCAGCCTAGGACAGGTTCGTTGACTTGACCGACTGGTATAAATAAGCCTATCGTTCTGCCCGACACCTCCGTTTTGCAATAGCCGTTCCCGCAACTGGCCGACATCTATGGAAGGACACTGCATGCTTCTCAACACGCCCGTCTGTGATTTTGGCTGGAAAGCCCCGGATTTCACGCTGGCAGACCCTGACGGCACGTCGTTCACGATGTCCGATCATCTGGGCGACAAGGGCCTGATGATCGCCTTCATCTGCAATCACTGCCCGTATGTGCAGGCCATAGGCGACCGGCTCGCCCAAGACGCGCGAACCCTGATGGAAGACGGCATCCATTTCGTTGCGGTCATGTCGAATGACTATCGCCAAGTTCCGCAGGACAATCCCGAGAACATGAAACTCTTCGCCAAGCAGTTCGGTTTCCCATTTCTGTATCTGGTGGATCACGATCAATCGGTTGGAACGGCCTATAGTGCTGTTTGCACACCGGATTTCTTTGGTTTGAACAGCGATGGCGCACTCCAGTATCGCGGCCGTCTGGACAGTGCCGCCATGGGCGATCCCCAAGACAGGGTTCCGGAATTGCTGAACGCAGCCCGTCAGATTGCTGAGAAGGGCAAGGGTCCAACCACGCAAACCCCGAGCATGGGATGTTCGATAAAGTGGCGCCGGTAACGGCGGTGGCGTCTCGCCGCAAACCGGAGCCATGCGATGATCGGTTCCAGCCGTCACGCAAACCGATGTCCGAGGCCCAGCTGGGTGCGTAGGCCTGCGATGTAAGGCCCTTATCGCTGGGCGGTGTATCGCGCGCGGCGTCCGGCAGCCGACGTTGGATTGGTATGAAAGGAAGGGACGCGGGCGACCAGGCCATCCGTAATCTGTTTCATCTCGGACAAACTTGCGCGCGTTTCGGACAAAGCGCCTGCCTGCTCTTTCTCCCCCACGACCCCGTATGTTGAAAAAGCCCATACTTCTTCAGAAGAGAGTGGGGGATACTTTGAAACACTTGAAAATCGCGCTGGTCTGCGCGTTCACGGCACTGGCGCTGCCCGCGCAGGCCGCAACCGTCAAGCTCAACCTCAACAGAAACAGCGTTCCGGATTTCGCGGACACCGGGGTACATAATGGCGACACCGCCCGCGCTGGGGACTTCGCCCTGACCTTCCAGAACATCCGCGTACGGGACGGCAGCGCGCGAGGCTCCGTGTTCAGTTCCGGGATCAGCCTCTCCGGCGGCTTCGACAACACGATTGTCACCGCCGATCTGATTTTCGGCACCGACACCATCATTACCCGCTACGACCTGGGCTTCACCAACTCCGGACCAGCCACGTTTCAACTCAGCGGGGTCAACGGCACGTCCGGTCTCAACTCCCTTGCATCCGCAGGTACATCTGTCTTCGATATGGGCACGATCCCGGTGTTTCTGGCCGGTGTAAGCTACACCCTGACGCACACCGTCACCACCGCGCGCACAGCACAGCTCCGGGCGCTGTATCTCGCAAGCCCGCCACCTGCCGTCATCCCGTTGCCCACCTCGCTGCCACTCCTGCTCGCCGGGGTCGGCGCCGTGGCCATCCTGCGCCGCCGGACGCCTGCCGCAAGGCGCGGCGTCCACTCCTGACACATTCAGAAAGGACCATCGGAATGAAATATCTCATCACCGCGCTCTTCTGCGCCTTCACAACCCTGCCCGCGCAGGCCGCCACAGTCACGCTGGACCTCACATCCAACGCGCCCGCCTTTGCAGATCGAAGTGTCGACAGCGGCGATACTGTCAGCGCCGTGCCATTTTCTCTGACCGTTCAGAGCGTTCAGACCTTAGACAACTCGCCCGCCTTTTCGTTATCCTCAGGATTAATGCTGGGCAGGAGTATTGGCTTCATCGTCAGCTTAGATCTGGTCTTCAATATCGACACTGTGATCGACACCTATGGCGTCAGCTCGGCCTCTCAAGGTGGCGGTAGCTTTCAGATCAGCGGATCCAACGGCACATCGGGTCTCAATGCCTTCCAAACGCCGGGAACAAACGTCTTCGACATGGGCACGATCCCGGTCTTCCTCGCTGGACAGACCTATACTCTGACACATGATGCCTCCGTCGCGTTCCTTAACGCGTTTGGCCTCTCCAGCCCACCACCAGTCGCCCCCGTCCCCGTGCCCGCCTCCCTGCCGCTCCTGCTGGCGGGCTTTGGCGCTGTGGCGCTCCTGCACCGCCGGGCTCGACGACGCATCTGATAGAACCCGCGCCCGTGCAGGACCGCGGGTTGGCCCCGGCACCCCACCCCCTACCCCGGATGCGGGGTGCCGGCGGCGCTCTGGCGCGCCGGGCTGCGGGACGGTGGGCGGGGCGAGGGCGCAGCCCAGCGCCGCTCCACCGTCCAAAGGGAAAGACCGCCCTCTTGACCCCAGGCAATACCGACGTTGCATATTCCGTGAAACGCAGGCGTTAACCCTCACTTAAGGGGCCCGCGGCCAAAATCCCGCCGCGCGCTGCCTTCAGACCTTTTCGCCCGCCTCCAGCCGCCGCAAAAAATCGTCCGCCTCCGCGATCACCGTCTCGCGCCGATCCGCGTCCATCCGGTCCCAGGTCCGGTACATGTTCCCCATGCGCGCATTGTCCTTGAACCGATCCCGATGCCGCTCGAGGAAATGCCAATAGAGCAGGTTGAACGGGCAGGCCCCCTCACCGGTCTTGGTGTTGACCGAATAGGCGCAACCCTTGCAGTAATCCGACATGCGGTTGATGTAGGCGCCGCTCGACACATAGGGTTTCGAGGCGATCATCCCGCCATCGGCAAACTGGCTCATCCCGACGGTATTCGGCGCCTCCACCCACTCGAAGGCATCCATGTAAACCGCCAGATACCACTCATGCACCTGATGCGGATCAATCCCCGCCAGAAGCGCAAAATTCCCCGTGATCATAAGGCGTTGAATGTGGTGCGCATAGGCCTCCGCCGCCGTCTGCTCCACGGCTTTTTCGAGGCAGCGCATCTTGGTCTCACCGCCCCAGTAGAGCTCCGGCAGGTCACGCGAATGCTCCAGCGCATTGCCCTGCACATAGTCCGGGCCCTTCAGGAAATAGATGCCCCGCATGTACTCGCGCCAGCCGATGATTTGGCGGATGAAGCCTTCGGCGGCGTTGATCGGCACATCCCCCGACGCATAGGCCTCGGTTACCTTTTCGCAAACTTCCAGCGGATCCAGCAGCCCGATGTTGATATAGGCCGAGATCACCGCGTGATAGAGGAACCGGTTCTCAGCGAGCATCGCATCCTGATAGTCGCCGAACTTCGGCAAAGCCTTTGAGACAAAATGCGAAAGCGCCCGCCGTGCCTCCCCTTCCGTGGTCGCAAACCAGAAGGGGTGCAGATCGCCGAAATGATTGCCAAACCGCGCCTCGACCAGCGCCAGCACCTCCTCAACCGTTTCATCGGGCGTAAACTGCATGGGCCCGCCAAAACCTACGTCATCGGGGGCGGGCTTGCGATTTTCGTGGTCAAAATTCCACTTGCCTCCGACCGGTTTTTCGCCGTCCATCAACAACCCGGTCTTGCGCCGCATTTCGCGGTAGAAATACTCCATACGCAGCTGCTTGCGTCCCTCGGCCCATGCCTCAAATTCCTGATGCGAGGCGATGAACCGATCATCCTGCAGGATATGCGTCTTGATCGGGGCATGCTTGAGCTTGTCGATCAACCGCCATTCGCCGGGCTCGGTGATCAGCACCTCCGACGCGCCCGTCTCCTCGGCCCGTCGCAGCAACTCTCCCACGATAGAGCCCGCGTTCTCAGTGTCATCCAACTGGCTGTACCGCACGTCCCAGCCGTCTTCTTTCAGCCGCGCGGCAAACTTGCGCATCGCCGCGAAGATCAGCGCGATCTTCTTGGGGTGGTGCCAGACGTAGTCGGTCTCCTCCGCCACCTCGGCCATGACCACCACATCGTCCGCGCGATCCGCCTTTTGCAACGCGCTCAGACCAAGGCTCAGCTGATCGCCCAATACCAGAACAAGGCGGCTCACCACGGCACCGCCTTTCCCGCCCAGTCAAAGAACTGGCCCGTCTGAGCAGGCGTCAGCCCATCAATCACATTGAGCAAATTCTCAGCAGCTTCCTCGGGTGGCACAGACGGATGCCGCCCCAGGTATTTCTCTGTGAACGATGTCGCGACCGTCCCGGGATGTAGCGCCACACAAACCGACTGCTTGTGCGTCCGGCTCAGCTCAATCGACGTCGTATGCACGATCTGGTTCACTGCCGCCTTGGCGCTGCGATAGCTTACCCATCCGCCGATGCGGTTGTCGCCAATCGACCCCACGCGCGCCGACAGGACAGCAAAAACCGATGGCCTGTCTCGCGGCAGCAGATCCGCCGCGTGGCGCAACACCAAGGCGGGCCCCAGTGCGTTTAGGGCAAATTGATCCATCATGGCCTTCTCCGTCACCGCCTTGATGGTCTTTTCCGGCGCTGCACCCTCAATTTCCAACGCGCCGGTGGCGACAATGACCTTATCAAACGGGCATGTAAACTTTTCCAGATGGCGGCTGACGATGTGCTCGGCCGTGATGTCAAAGCCATCCTCAGAGCGGGACAGACCCACCACGTCATCGCCCCGCGCCTTGCAGGCTGTGACAAGTGCCTGCCCGATCCCGCCCGACGCGCCGATGATCAATATTTTCTTCATCGTCGGCGACCTAGCCGGACAATTGGGCAGTTCAACCCCAGGCCGCTGCTGCATGACCTGCAAGACACGAGGCGGGTTCCCAAAAAACCACCTTCCCATTTTTTTCTGTCTGCGTATAACTACGGGCGATGGCACCTGCGTCTCATATCACTCGCCCGCGCATCTCTTTGCGCCCTGCCGCCGCTCTGCTGCTGCTAAGCCGCCTCTGAGCGTGCCCTTCGGCGCGCCCGCTCAGAGGGATGTGCCGCGCGCCAGGGAACATAGCAGAAAATCGAAAGAACCAGACATGACAGATAAAGCCAAACAGGACCACGTCCTGATCTTTGACACCACCTTGCGGGATGGCGAACAAAGCCCGGGTGCAACCATGACCCACGCCGAAAAGCTCGAGATTGCCGGGCTGCTGGATGAAATGGGCGTCGACATCATCGAAGCCGGTTTCCCCATTGCCTCCGAAGGCGATTTTGCCGCCGTATCCGAGATCGCCAAACTGGCGCAGACCTCCGTGATCTGCGGGCTGGCGCGCGCGCAATTCGGCGATATTGACCGTTGCTGGGAGGCGGTGAAACACGCCAAAGCCCCGCGCATTCATACGTTTATCGGCACCTCGCCGCTGCACCGCGCCATCCCCAACCTCGACATGGACCAGATGGCGGAACGGATCGAGCAGACGGTCAGCCATGCCCGCAACCTCTGTGATAACGTGCAATGGTCGCCGATGGATGCGACCCGGACGGAGGAGGATTACCTCTGCCGCGTGGTCGAGATTGCTATCAAGGCCGGGGCGACCACAATCAACATTCCCGATACCGTTGGATACACCGCGCCGCGCGAATCCGCCGAATTGATCACCATGCTGCTCAACCGGGTGTCGGGCGCCGATGAGATCACCTTTGCCACCCACTGCCACAACGATCTGGGGATGGCGACGGCGAACTCGCTTGCCGCGGTCGAAGCCGGTGCCCGTCAGATCGAATGCACGATCAACGGATTAGGGGAGCGCGCGGGCAACACGGCGCTGGAAGAGGTCGTGATGGCGCTGAAAGTGCGCAACGATATCATGCCGTTCCAGACTGGCATCGACAGCACCAAGATCATGAACATCTCGCGCCGTGTCGCAGCGGTCTCCGGGTTCCCAGTGCAGTTCAACAAGGCCATCGTGGGCAAGAACGCCTTTGCCCATGAGAGCGGCATCCATCAGGATGGCATGCTGAAAAACGCGGAAACTTTCGAGATCATGCGCCCCGAAGATGTGGGTCTTTCCGAGACCAATCTGGTCATGGGCAAACATTCGGGCCGCGCCGCGCTGCGGTCGAAGCTCGAAGATCTGGGCTTCGAGCTGGGAGACAACCAGCTCAAGGATGTCTTTGTACGGTTCAAGGAACTGGCCGACCGCAAGAAGGAAATCTATGACGACGATCTGATTGCCCTGATGCGCACGTCGTCCGATCCGGAGAACGATCGGATCAAGCTGGTGTCGCTCAAGGTGGTCTGCGGCACCGATGGCCCGCAGCAGGCCGATCTGGTCATGCAGGTCGATGGCACGGAACACACCACAACCCAGACCGGCGACGGGCCCGTTGACGCCTCCTTCAACGCGATCAAGGCGCTGGTGCCGCATACCGCGCGGCTGCAACTCTATCAGGTGCACGCGGTGACCGAGGGCACGGACGCGCAGGCGACGGTATCCGTGCGGATGGAGGAAGACGGGCGCATCGTAACGGGCCAATCCGCGAACACCGACACGGTTGTGGCCTCGGCGCTGGCCTATATCCACGCGTTGAACCGGCTGCTCGTCCGCCGCGAGAAAGGTGGCAAGGACAAGCGCGAGATCAGCTACAAGGACGTGAGCTAGGTCAAGACAATCTGAAGAGGAGCAGCGTGGCGCTTGGTGACCGCGCTGCTCTTTCGTCGCGACCGCAAGAAAATCCGAGCAGGTGCCTGACCTGAGATTTTCCCTTTGGCGGATGCCGCACTCACGGACGTGCCCTTTTTCAGCCTTAACCGGAGGGCCCTGTTTGTAAGAGCATCAAGCGACCAACAATGGATCGGGCAAGACTGCGCGCGCGAGACAGGTGGCTGCCCTCTAGACCCGCCAAGGCCAGCGCCTTTTTGGGAGCCTCACGCGTGCAACGAAAGAGCGCTAAGAAACCGTGAAGAAAATGCATCGGTTGTGCACCGAATCCCACTGAGACGAGCGCAGCGTGCTTGTCATCGCTCTGGGATCGCGAGGCAGTCGGAGTGAAGGTTAGAAATCTGACGGTGTAATTTAGGGACGTTATTGCGCCGATCACAGTTTATACGCAAAAGCAACATGCCGCCTGCATCATCGTTAACGCCCCTTTCACCCTTTAGCGCCTATGCCTATAAGAGGTTAAAAGCCCGCCTCTCTGGAGTCGCGGGCCAAGAGAAATTCGGGCAAGGTATCAACGCATGTTTGACAAAATCCGCGGGCTGTTTTCATCGGACATGGCCATCGATCTGGGAACGGCCAACACACTGGTCTACGTAAAGGGGCGCGGTGTGATCCTGTCGGAGCCCTCTGTCGTCGCCTACCACGTCAAGGACGGTGTGAAAAAGGTGCTGGCCGTGGGCGAAGACGCCAAGCTGATGCTCGGCCGGACGCCCGGCAGCATCGAGGCGATCCGCCCGATGCGCGAAGGGGTGATCGCGGATTTCGATACCGCCGAGGAGATGATCAAGCACTTCATTCGCAAGGTGCATAAACGCTCGACCTTTTCCAAGCCCAAGATCATCGTCTGCGTGCCACATGGCGCGACACCGGTCGAAAAACGTGCGATCCGCCAGTCGGTGCTGAGCGCGGGGGCCCGGCGCGCCGGCCTGATTGCCGAGCCGATTGCGGCGGCCATCGGGGCGGGCATGCCGATCACCGATCCGACCGGCAATATGGTCGTGGATATCGGCGGCGGCACCACCGAAGTGGCCGTGCTCAGCCTGGGTGATATCGTCTATGCGCGTTCCGTGCGCGTCGGTGGCGACCGCATGGACGAGGCGATCATCAGCTATCTGCGCCGCCAGCAGAACCTGCTGGTCGGGGAAACGACAGCAGAACGGGTCAAGACCTCTATCGGCACGGCGCGCATGCCTGATGATGGCCGCGGCACCTCGATGCAGATCCGCGGGCGCGACCTTCTCAATGGGGTGCCCAAGGAAATTGAAGTCACGCAGGCGCAGATCGCCGAGGCGCTGGCGGAACCCGTGCAGCAGATTTGTGAGGCGGTGATGACCGCGCTGGAAACCACGCCGCCCGATCTCGCGGCGGACATCGTGGATCGGGGCGTTATGTTGACCGGTGGTGGCGCGCTTCTGGGGGACCTCGATCTGGCGCTGCGGGAACAGACCGGGCTGGCGGTATCCATTGCCGACGAGTCCCTCAACTGTGTGGCTCTCGGCACCGGCAAAGCCTTGGAATATGAGAAACAATTGCGTCATGCCATCGACTACGACAGCTAAACGCATCGCAACATAAACCCCGATCAGCGGCAGGTTTGCCCTGCCAGCTTGAGGGGCAGGAGACGGCCAGAAAATGGCGAAAGAGCGATCCAGCAGCGAATATACCGGCCCGGTCCGCCGGCTGCTGCTCAGTGTGATTGTCCTGTGCCTGCTTGCGATCTTTCTGGTCTGGCGCATCGACAGCCCGCGGGTGGAGCGGTTTCGCGCACAGGTGACGGATAAGTTTGTACCCAGCCTGGATTGGGCCATGGCCCCGGTCACCGGCGCGATCAACCTGCTGAAAGACTTCCAGAGCTATCAGCGCCTGGCCGAACAAAACCGCGAATTACGCTCGGAGTTGCGCCGCATGCAGGCGTGGAAAGAGGCCGCCCTGCAGCTGGAGCAGGAAAACGCCCGGTTGCTGGACCTCAACAACGTACGCCTCGACCCGCGTCTGACCTATATCACCGGCGTTGTTCTCGCCGACAGCGGCTCCCCGTTCCGGCAATCCGTGCTGCTGAATGTTGGCGCGCGGGACGGCGTTGTGGATGGCTGGGCCACGATGGACGGGATCGGCGTCGTTGGGCGCATTTCCGGGGTCGGTGAAAATACCGCCCGCGTGATCCTGCTGACCGATGCGTCCAGCCGTATCCCCGCAGTGATCCAGCCTTCGGGTCAAAGGGTCATCGTCTCTGGTGACAACTCCGCAGCCCCGCCGATCGAGTTTCTTGAGGATAGCGATCTGGTCCGCCCCGGCCACCGGGTGATCAGTTCCGGCGATGGCGGCGTCTTTCCGGCCGGCCTGCTGATCGGTCAGGTGGCGCTGGACCCGACCGGCAAGCTGCGGGTCCGTCTGGCCGCCGACTATCAGCGCCTCGAGTTTCTGCGCGTCCTGCGCCATCACGGTACGGATCCGGTTTCCGACGCCGCCCAGATCATCGGACCTCAGTTGCCCGCCCAGCCCGTCGTTGCGCAAGAGGAGGTCAGCCAGTGAGCGAGCTTCCACAGGCCCGGCTCTGGAGCATGCGGATCGCTTTTGCGTTTCTGGTCTGTGTGATCCTGTTTTTCCACCTGCTGCCTCTGGAAACCACGCCCCGCCGGTGGGTTGGACCGGATCTGTTGCTTGGGTTTGCCTGCGCATGGTCTCTCCGACGACCGGAATTCGTGCCCACCCTTGCGCTGGCCGGACTGTTCCTGCTGGCGGATTTGTTGCTGCAGCGCCCCCCCGGGCTCTGGGCGCTTCTGGCGCTGTTGGGATGCGAAAGCCTGAAACAGCGTGCGCGCAGTCTGCGGGACACCGGATTTCCCGGCGAGTGGCTCGCTGTGTGTGCTGTCGTCATCATGATCACTGTCGCCTATCGCGCAGGATTGATGATCACCCTAGTCGATTTGCCTCCCTTTGGCTTGACGGTCTTCGAGGCCATCATGACAATACTGTTCTATCCGCTTGTTGTTGCCATCACCCACGGTTTCATGGGGGTGCGCAAGGCAACGCCGGGCGATGTAGATGGATCCGGAGGCCGTATATGACCTGCCCTGACGTCCCAGCGGGAGAGCGAGCATGAAAAAGACCCGTGCCGAAACAGATTTCAGCCACCGCCGGATCTCGCGGCGCGCCGCTCTCTTGGGCGGTGCGCAGCTGTTGTTCATCGGCGGCCTGGCCGCGCGCATGCGGTTCTTGCAGGTGGATCAGGCGGATCAGTTCCGGCTGCTGGCGGAAGAGAACCGCATCAACGTACGCCTCATCCCCCCGTCGCGTGGCGAGGTCTTTGACCGCAACGGCACGCGGCTCGCCCAGAACGCGCCGTCGTACCGGATCGTGATCGTGCGCGAAGATGCGGGCGATACGGACGAGGTTCTGCACCGTCTGTCCCAGATCATTCCACTGGCGCCCGAGGATATCGAGCGCACGAAGGACGAATTGAAACGCTCGCCGTCCTTTCTCCCCGTCACCATCGCCGAGGATGTGCGGTGGGAAGACATCAGCCGCGTCTCGGTCAACGCACCGGCGCTGCCCGGTGTCACCCCGGAGGTGGGCCTGAGCCGCGTCTATCCACAAGGATCTGATTTCGCGCATGTCTTGGGGTACGTCGGCCCGGTCTCGGACTACGACCTGGAAAAAATCGCCGACCCCGAGCCGGTGCTGCGCATCCCGCGGTTTCAGATCGGCAAGGTCGGCGTCGAGACCAAGCTGGAACCTGTGCTGCGCGGCAAGGCCGGTGCCAAACGTGTCGAGGTCAACGCCGCCGGACGGGTCATGCGCGAGTTGGACCGGCGCGAAGGAACGCCCGGATCCGATATCCAACTGACAATCGACGCCAAATTGCAAGGCTACGTGCAGGCGCGGCTCGATCAGGAAAGCGCCAGCGCCGTGGTCATCGACTGTGAACACGGGGATGTTCTGGCCTGTGCGTCCGCCCCCACATTCGATCCCAACCTCTTTGTGCGCGGTATTTCGGTCAAGGATTACAGCTCACTGACGGGAAACAAGTATCGCCCGCTCGCCAGCAAGACGGTGCAAGGCCTCTACCCGCCCGGATCGACGTTTAAAATGGTTACCGCCATGGCCGCGCTGGAAGCAGGGCTGATCGGCCCGGATGAGACGGTCTATTGCCCCGGCCATCTGACCGTCTCCGGGCGTCGTTTTCACTGCTGGAAGCGCGCAGGCCACGGGTGGGTCGATCTGCAGACCTCGCTCAAACGGTCCTGCGACGTCTACTACTATGATCTGGCGATCAAGGTCGGCATCGAGAAGATTTCCGATATGGCGCGGCGCTTTGGCCTCGGCATCAAGCATGACGTCCCGATGTCCGCCGTGGCCCAGGGGCTTGCGCCCAACATGGAATGGAAACAGCAAACCTACGGGCAGAGCTGGCGCGTGGGCGATACGGTCAACGTTTCCATCGGTCAGGGCTTCATGCTCGCCTCGCCGATGCAGCTGGCCGTCATGTCCGCCCGCATCGCAACCGGGCGCGCGGTCGAGCCGCGTCTGATCAAATCCGTTGACGGGGTCGAACAACCCTCGCGCGGCGGCGAAAGCCTTGGGATGAATGAAAATAACCTGCGCAAAATGCGGCGGGCGATGAATGCGGTGGTCAATGATCGGCGCGGGACGGCCTATGGATCGCGCATCATCGAGGATGCGATGCGCATGGCGGGCAAGACCGGCACAAGCCAGGTCCGTAACATCACCGCAGCGGAAAGACGCGCCGGCGTCATCCGCAACGAGGACCTGCCTTGGGAGCGACGGGATCACGCGCTTTTTGTGAATTTTGCGCCGATTGAAGCGCCGAAATATGCCGTGGCTGTCGTGGTCGAACATGGCGGTGGTGGATCCAAGGCCGCAGCCCCCATTGCGCGCGATATCACCCTGCAGGCGCTCTATGGCGGGCAGCCCCCGCTTGAGGCCTATCCCGCCAAAGACCGCGAGCGCATCGAAGAGCAGCAGGAAAAGCTGCGCGGCATGGAACCACAGGCCTCGTTTGTTGGGCGGGATCAGGCATGAGCTACCTCGAATATGCCGTCAAAAGCGCGCCCGTCGGGTTCCGCAAGATTTTCTACCTGAACTGGCCGGTGGCGCTCTTGCTGGCATCCGTCTCCGGCGCGGGCTTCCTAATGCTCTATTCAGTCGCGGGCGGGTCGTTCAGCCCTTGGGCCGAACCGCAGATGAAGCGCTTTGCCATGGGGTTTGCACTGATGATCGGGGTGGCCATGGTGCCCATCTGGTTCTGGCGATCGCTGGCAGGTGTGGGTTATCTGCTCACGGTCGCCCTGCTGGTCGCGGTGGAGCTCTTCGGTACCGTCGGCATGGGCGCGCAGCGCTGGATTGATCTCGGCTTCATGCGGCTGCAACCCTCGGAACTGATGAAAATCACGTTGGTGATGTTTCTTGCAGCCTACTACGACTGGTTGCCCGCAAAACGCACGTCCCACCCGTTCTGGGTGCTGATCCCGGTGATTGCGATCATCATCCCCACATTGCTGGTTCTGCGGCAACCTGATCTCGGCACGTCAATCCTCCTGCTGGCGGCGGGCGGCGGGTTGATGTTCCTGGCGGGCGTGCACTGGGCGTATTTTGCCGCGGTTCTGGCCAGCGTCATCGGTCTGGTGACAACCGTTTTCCAATCCCGCGGCACCGAATGGCAGCTGATCAAGGATTATCAGTTCCGGCGCATCGACACCTTCCTCGATCCCAGTACGGACCCGCTGGGCGCGGGCTATCACATCACCCAGTCAAAGATTGCGCTTGGCTCTGGCGGCTGGACCGGGCGGGGTTTCATGCAGGGCACACAAAGCCGCTTGAATTTTCTGCCGGAAAAACACACCGATTTCATCTTCACGACCCTGGCGGAGGAGTTCGGGTTTCTGGGCGGCATATCGCTTTTGGGGCTCTATGCGCTGATCATCGTTTTCTGCATCTGGTCCGCCCTGACCAACAAGGATCGCTTTTCCTCGCTGCTCATCCTCGGGATCGCGCTTAACTTCTTCCTGTTTTTCGCGGTGAACATGTCGATGGTCATGGGGCTGGCACCGGTCGTCGGCGTGCCCCTGCCGATGGTCAGCTACGGCGGGTCGGCCATGCTGGTGCTGATGCTCGCCTTTGGCCTGATGCAAAGCGCCCATGTGCACCGGTTGAGATAGCCGACCCGATATGACCGTGACTGTCCTTTTTGCCGCCCATGCAGATCGCTGGGCCACCTACGAGACGCCTCTCAACACCGCTTTTGAAGCGAAGGGGATAGCCGCTCACCTCTCCCGCGATTTTGCCCCGGCGGACGTCGATTACATTGTCTACGCGCCGAATTCACCGTTGCAGGATTTTACACCCTACACCCGTGCCAAGGCCGTTCTGAACCTCTGGGCCGGTGTCGAGGGTATGGTCAAGAACCCGACCCTGAAGATCCCGCTCGCGCGTATGGTCGATCCGGGCATGACCAAATCCATGACCGAATGGGTGGCCGGGCATGTGATGCGCTACCATCTCGGAATGGACCGGCACATCGTGAACCCGCAGCAGGCGTGGACGCCGCACACCCCGCCGCTGGCCTCTGAAAGACGGGTCTGCATTCTGGGCATGGGCGCGTTGGGCAGTGCGGTCGCGGCCACGCTGAGCAGCCTGGGCTTTCACGTCAATGGCTGGAGCCGCAGCGCGAGGGATGTGCCCGGTGTCTCCATGCACCACGGCACAGATGGGCTGAGCACTGCGCTGAACACGGCCGAGATTCTCATCCTGCTGCTACCCGACACACCGGCAACGCAAAACACGCTGGATGCGCAGGCCCTTGCGCAATTGCCCAAGGGTGCCTTTGTCATAAACCCCGGGCGGGGCCCATTGATTGACGATGACGCGCTATTGGAGGCTCTGGATCAAGGGCGCGTAGCAGGCGCAACACTAGACGTGTTCCGTGTCGAACCACTGCCACAAGAGCATCCGTTCTGGGCCCATCCAAAGATCACCGTGACCCCACATGTGGCCGCAGAGACGCGGCCCGTGACCGCCGCTGAGGTGATCGCCGAGAACATTCGCCGGGGTGAAGCGGGCGAACCCTTTCTGCATCTGGTTGATCGCAGCAGCGGCTACTGAATTACACCGGCGCCAGACCACGTCCTTTCAACAAGGCCTCCACGCCGGGCAGCCGCCCGCGGAATGCCGTGTAGAGTTCAGCCGCATCCTGGCTACCGCCTTTTGAAAGAATATGCTCTTCCAGCGCCGCAGCCCGGTCGGGATCAAATGCGCCCCCCGCTTCCTCAAAAGCCTGAAAGGCGTCGGCATCCATCACTTCCGACCACATGTAGCTGTAGTATCCGCTCGAATAGCCATCTCCGGCAAAGACATGGGCGAAATGCGGCGTGGCATGACGCATGGTGATTGCCGCCGGCATGCCCAACGCCTCAAGCACGTCGCGTTGGCGCGCCATCGGGTCAGACGGCGCGGCCCCCTCGTGGAAATCAAGATCGACAAGGGCGGAGGCGACGTATTCGACGGTCTGGAAGCCCATGTCATAGGTGGCGGCCGCCAGCACCTTGTCCAGCAGCTCTTGCGGCATGGGCGCGCCGGTATCAGCATGTGTAGCGAATTCACCCAGAACCTGCGGCACATCCAGCCAGTGTTCATAGAGCTGGCTGGGCAGTTCGACAAAGTCCCGCGCCACCGACGTTCCCGAGATGCTCTCATAGGTCACATCGGACAGCATCTGGTGCAAAGCATGGCCAAACTCGTGAAACAGAGTGCGCGCATCGTCGTAAGACAAGAGTGCCGGATCGCCTTTGGCAAAGTTGCAGACGTTGATCACGACCGGCGCCTGCACCTTGGGAAACTTTGCCTGCCCGCGCATTGCGGAACACCACGCGCCGGACCGCTTTGAGCCGCGCGCGAAATAGTCACCGATGAACACCGCCACATGCTGGCCGTTGCGGGTCACTTCCCAGGCACGGCAATCGGGATGATAGAGCGGGATATCGAGCGGTTTGAAGGCGAGCCCAAAGAGCCGTGTGGCACAGGCAAAAGAGGCCTCGATCATGCGCTCCAGTTGGAAGTAAGGCTTGAGCGCCGCCTCATCCAGATCGTGCTCGGCCACCCGCCGTTTTTCGGAATAATAGCGCCAGTCCCAGGGCGCCAGCGGACCATTCACACCGTCTTCCTGCATCATGCGGGTCAGCACTTCAGCATCTGCTTCCGCCTGCGCACGGGCCGGTGTCCATACTGCCATCAACAGATCGCGCACCGCCTCCGGCGTCTTGGCCATTTCCGTTTCCAGCTTGTAGGTCGCAAAGCTTTCGTACCCGAGCAGACGGGCACGTTCCTCGCGTAGGCCAAGGATTTCGGCGGCAATGGCCCGGTTGTCCGTCTCGCCACCATTGGCACCGCGTGCCGTCCAGGCGTTGAAGGCGATCTCACGCAGATCGCGCCGTGGTGAGAATTGCAGAAACGGCACAATGAGCGAGCGCGACAGAGTGACAACCGGCCCGCCCGCCTCCTTTTCCTCACCTGCTGCCCGCGCGGCGCGGATGACAAAATCCGGCAGGCCTTCGAGATCAGCATCGGCCAGTGGCATGAACCAGTCCCGCTCATCCGCAAGCAGGTTTTGTGTAAATTCCGTGCCCAGCACGGCAAGGCGGCTTTTGATCTCTTTCATGCGGTTTTCTTCATCGCCTTCCAGCGCCGCACCTGCCCGTACGAAGTTGCGGTGCGTCAGCATCAGGACCCGTTCCTGCTCTGCTGTCAGGTCCGCCTCTGCCCGCGCCTCCCAGACCGCTGCCACACGCGCGAAAAGCGCCTTGTTGCCCGAAATCTCCGCGAAATGCGCGGCGAGCTTGGGCGAGAAGTCGCGCTGCAACGCCTCGCGTTCCGGATTGCTGTCCGCGCCCGCCACCGCAAAAAATGCGCCCAAGACCTGATGCAGCGCATGCCCTGCCGCCTCCAGTGCCTCGATCGTATTGGCGAAATCCGGCGCGTCGTCGGAGCCGGCAATCGCGTCGATTTCGGCACGATGTTCCGCCAGGGCCGTTGTCAGAGCCGGCGCAAAATCATCATCTGAAATCCGGTCGAACGGCGCAATCTGAAACGGTGTGGTCCAATCCTGCAGCAGGGGGTTTGTCATTGCGGCTCTCCTTTGTCCGTCAAGCTAGGTTTGCGGGCAGGGATGCACAAGCCGCGCCTTCGCAATCGGCGCGGATTCTCCGGATCATCTGTCCGCAGCGTTCCCGCAGATCGGACAGTCAGCGCGGCGCGCAATCGAAATCGTGCGGCTTTCCCCGTAGAGCGCATCATAGATCACCATCTGCCCCCGCAGAACGGTGCCCGCCCCGGTGATCAGTTTGATGGCCTCAGAAGCCATCATCGCGCCAATCACGCCGGGCAAGGGGCTCAGCACGCCCGCCTCCGCGCAAGAGGGCGCAAGTTCAGGTGCAGGGGCTTGCGGAAAGATGCATTGGTAGCAGGGCGCGTCCTGCGCTGGGTCAAAGACGCTCAACTGCCCTTCCCATTGGCTCAGCGCTCCGGAAATCAGTGGCATTTTCTGCGCCACTGCCACCCGGTTGGCCAGGTACCTGGTGTCGAAGTTGTCGGTGCCGTCCAGCACCAGATCATAGTCGGCAAAGAGATCGGCCGCGATCTCTTCGGTCAGACGGCGGTGGTAGGGGCGCACGATCACATACGGGTTCTGTGCCGTCATCTCCGCCTGCGCGGAAAACACCTTGGGCGTCCCAATGGCCGCATCCTTGTGAATGACCTGCCGCTGAAGATTTGCGTTCTCCACCGCGTCATCGTCGATCACGCCGATGGTGCCGACGCCCGCCGCCGCCAGATACTGCAGAGCCGGGGCACCAAGTCCGCCCGCGCCGATCACCAGCACCTTCGCCTCCTTCAGCCGCTTCTGACCAGGCCCGCCAATTTCACGGAGCACGATATGGCGGGCGTAGCGGTTCAGTTCCGCCTCGCTAAATCCCGGTTTCGGGGCTGCCTCCATATCGGGTGCCTGCGTGACCTCTGCCCGGCGGCGCAGCGCCAGCAGGATACGGCGATACGCGAAAACCAGAACAGCAAACCCACCCAGGATGAGCCAGAGCGCAGCGCTTTCTCCCGTCGCCATGCGCAACGGACTGCCGTCCGGCAAGGTCAGATGAATGATCAGGACACCAACGTAAAGCGCCCCGATCATCGTCAGCCGGGTCGTACGTGGGGCGCCCATCGCACCGCCGATCCCCCAGAGCGCTGCCGCCATTGCAAGAACCAGCAGCATCAGTGCCCCCCTGTCGACCCAAAGCCGCCCGCGCCCCGCGCGGTTTCGCTGAGCGTTTCACTGCGGGCAAAACGCGCCTGCACAACCGGGGCCACCACAAGTTGGGCGATGCGCATGCCGTGCGTGACCACAAAAGGCTGTTCTCCCGCGTTCAGAGCGATGATGCCCACCGGGCCGCGGTAGTCGCTATCGATGGTGCCGGGGCTGTTGACCAGCATCAGCCCGTGTTTCAGCGCAAGCCCGGATCGCGGGCGCACCTGCACCTCGAAACCGGGCGGGATTTCCATGTAGAGCCCCGTTGGGATCAGAACGCGGCCACCGGGCGTGATTTCGATGTCCCCCTCTGGCAGGTTCGCCCGAATGTCCGCGCCCGCAGCACCTGTCGTTTCATAGGACGGCAGGGGCACGGTGGTGTCCGCGCCGTCGCCATAGGTCACTTTCACCTCAACCATATCGACAGCTTCCGTCATGAACTCAGCCCAGAGCCGCCGCAATGCGCTCTGCCAGGCGGCGCGCCACGTCGGATTTACTCAAGGTGGGCCAGCTCTCCGTGCCACTGTCATCGATGATCACAACAGTATTCTCCGCCCCCCCCATCACGCCGCTCGCCTCGGAGACGTCATTGGCCACGATCCAGTCACAGCCCTTGCGCGCTCGTTTGGCTGTCGCATTCTCCACCACGTCATCTGTTTCGGCGGCAAAGCCGATGACCAATCCGGGACGCCCTTTCTTCATCTGGGCCACCTGCCGCAGAATGTCCGGGTTCTCTGCAAACTCAAGGCGCGGCAAGCCGTCCTTGCTTTTCTTCAGCTTGCGGCTGCTCGCCCCTTCCACCCGCCAATCCGCAACGGCGGCCGCAAAAACGGCCGCATCCGCAGGCAGGGCGGCTTCCACGGCTGCCTGCATTTCCCGTGCCGTCTGCACGCGGATGACCTCGACGCCGCCCGGTGGCGGCACATCCGCCGGTCCGGTCACAAAAACCACCTCAGCGCCCTGCGCCGCAAGCGCGCGGGCAATTGCCGTCCCCTGTGCACCGGAGGAGCGGTTGGCGATGTAGCGCACCGGGTCAATCGGCTCATGCGTCGGGCCGGATGTCACGATCAGCCTTTTGCCCGACAGCGGGCCATCCGCGACACGCGCCTCTATGGCTGCCACGATCTCCAGCGGCTCCGCCATACGGCCGGGGCCAAACTCACCGCAGGCCATGTCGCCGTCATTGGGCCCGACAACGGACACATCATCCTGCGACAGGGTCGTCAGGTTACGCTGGGTTGCGGGATGCTGCCACATGCGCACGTTCATCGCAGGCGCCACAAGCACCGGCGTATCGGTGGCCAAAAGCACCGTGCTGGCCAGATCATTTGCCAGACCACCAGCCATCTTCGCTATGAGGTCAGCGGTTGCCGGGGCAACAACCACCAGATCAGCAACCCGGCTGAGCTGGATATGCCCCATCTCTGCCTCATCCGTCAGATCGAAGAGATCGCGGTAAACCTTCTGCCCCGCCAGTGCGGAAACAGAGAGCGGCGTGACAAATTCTTCCCCCGCCCTGGTCAGCACGGGGGTGACCGAGGCCCCCCGCTCACGCAGCCTGCGGATCAGGTCCAGCGATTTGAAGGCCGCTATGCCGCCGCCAATGATCAGCAGAATGTGTTTTCCGGTCAGCATGATGCGCCCTTTCCGGGTGGAATTCGTTCCGACCATATGCCGCGTATGACGCGACCGCCAGCCCCCGCGGATCAGTTAAAGGCATCGCAGGGGTTGCCCCGATCCACGCCTGGGCCATCCGCCGTTGCGTCGAATTGACCTGGCGGGACCGAACCCTCCTCACCCTGGGCCAGAGAAAATACCGCAAGATCGGGCGCGGCATGACGCAGGTAGACCGGCGCCCCCCAATCCGCGCGTGCATGCCCGTTGCCGGTGATGACAACGACAGGTCCGCCCGCATGCTCAAAGGCCTCGAGTGCGGCCCGCGCCAGCGCCGCATCGCGCAGCCGCTGCACAGACACCATCATTGGCAACAGGTTCTCGGGCAACGCATCGCAATGCGCCTCTGCCTGCAGGGTTTCCCGACGCGCCTGCTGATCCGCCTCAAGGGGTCGATCAAGTCCAAACCGTGCCGCGTCCGCTGCACCGAACACCTGCGTCACCTCCTGCTGCATCAGGCCACGCACCTGATCGCGTGGGACCGCCGCACCGTAGATCACCGCCTCAGGCGCGGCATCAAAGATCGGAAAATACATCGTGAAGTCGGGCCAGCCGCTCTCCTCCCATTGCAGCGCACGGTTCAGGGTTTCTTCAGCGATACGATTGTCATCGGTCACCAACGCCGCCTGCGCGGGTGTGAGCATTTCAAAAACCACCGCTTTGGGGGCAAGCGCTTCGACCCACCCGGCCTGCAGCGCATGATGGGCCGGGTTGTCATGCTGTTCCCCGATGAACACGACATCGGCGACCTCTGCTGCCGGTGGCAGCGCCACCTCTGCATACGCGAAAGGAGCGGCCAAACCGACCGCCCCCGAGAGTATGATTTTCGAGAATTTTTGCCAGATCACATCAAGAAGTGATGCACTTCGCGTGACTGGTTTTCAAGTGACTTGCGCATTTTCCCGAAGGCCGCGGCCTCCAACTGGCGGACGCGCTCTTTGCTGAGGCTCAACTCCTGTCCGAGACTTTCGAGCGTACGGGGCTGGTCACGCAGCTTGCGTTCCCGCACGATGAACCGCTCCCGGTCATTGAGATCTCCCATGGCTTGCAAAAGCCATTCGCGCAGCTGTTCGGTGTCATGCTGATGCTCCACCGTCTCGGCAGCCTGCGTGCTGTCATCTTCCAGCGCGTCAATCCATTCACGCCCCTCGTCCTCGGTCGACTGGGTGGCGTTCAGCGAATAATCCGAGCCCGAAAGACGCCCCTCCATCATCTCGACGTCGTGCAATGGCACGCCAATCTCAGTCGAGATCATCTGGCGCAGCTGGTGCCGATCCAGAACCTCGCCCGCCGCAGCGCTCTCACGCTCCAGCCTCGCTTGAACGCGACGCATGTTGAAGAACAACGACTTTTGCGAAGAGGTTGATCCCGTCCGCACCATCGACCAGTTGCGCATCACATAGTCCTGGATAGACGCCTTGATCCACCACACCGCATAGGTCGAAAAGCGCACGCCTCTGTCAGGGTCAAACTTATCAGCCGCTTTCATCAGCCCCAGACCTGCTTCCTGAATCAGGTCGTTCATGGGCGCGCCATAGCGTTTGAACTTGGACGCCATGGAAATGGCGAGCCGCATGTAGGCTGTGATCAACCGGTGTAGGGATTTCTCACATCGCTCATCGCGCCATGCATAGGCGAGACGCAACTCCGTCTCCGCGTCCAAAAGTTCCGCCTTCATCGCTGTTCGAGACAGTGACATATCTCTTGCAGTATCCAAAGCCATAGCGACATCTCCCAGTCAGATGAAGCACACCTTGCCGTGCACAATTGATATAGATACGCACCATACACCCGATTGGTTCACCGCAAAGGTTGATAAAATGTTGCCAAAATTGACCTTCGTACTAGGTGGCGCCGCGTCCGGGAAGTCGCTTTGGGCCGAAAACCTTTTGGTAAGCAGTCGTTTAGAGCCAGTTTATCTGGCAACCTCGCGTGTCTTTGATGACGAAATAAAAATGCGCGTGGAGGTGCATAAATCGCGCAGAAGTGACCGGTGGGTGAATTTTGAGGCACAATTAGAGCTCGGACCCGTTCTGAAGAAGCTGGAATCGGGTCAGGGCGTGCTTATCGACTGTGTCACGATGTGGTTGAGCAACCATATGCTGGATGAAAATGACATCGATGCTGCACAGAGGCGGTTGCTGTCGGATCTCAAATCCTGCAACGCGCCCTGCGTGGTTGTCTCCAACGAGGTGGGCCACGGAATTGTCCCAGACAACGCGCTCGCCCGGCGGTTTCGCGAGGCTCAGGGCAGGTTGAATATCGCGCTCGCTGCGCAAGCCGATCTGGCGGTCTTTGTCACCGCCGGTCTCCCCACGGTGTTGAAGGGGCAGCTGCCATGACGGTCTGGCACTGGGTGCGGCACGGCCCGACACATGAAAAGGCCTTTGTGGGGTGGCGGGATGTGCCCGCCGACCTGTCGGACAGGGCGCGCATCATTCGGTTGCAAAACCACCTGCCACAGGAGGCGCTGTTGGTTTCGTCTGATCTGATCCGCGCTTCTGCAACGGCGGACGCGGTTCAGGGGCCGTCACACCATCGGCTGCCCAGCGATCGCGAGTTGCGGGAGTTCAACTTCGGCCTGTGGGACGGGATGCATTTCAGCCAGGTGGCCAAAGAGCACCCGGCGCTCAGCCGCGCCTATTGGGAAACGCCCGGTGACGTGAAGCCGCCGCAAGGTGAAAGCTGGAACATGGCAGCGGCGCGTGTCAACGCCCGTGTGGATGCGCTCAACGCCGCCCACCCCGATGCGGAGATCATCGCAGTGGCTCATATCGGCGTGATCCTCACGCAGGTGCAACGCGGTCTGGGGGTCACGCCCTACAAGGCGCTGTCCCACGAGATCGACAACCTTTCCTGCACGCGCATCGTCTGGTCAGGTGGGACCCCGTCGGTGAGCCAGATCAATCACTGTCCGTGATCCGGCACGTCACAAGAGTTCGTTTGATCCCGGCCCTGCCGAAAAGATAACGTCATCCCCATGACCTATGACTTGTATATCGGCGATCGCACCTTCTCCAGCTGGTCCCTCAGGGGTTGGCTGATGATGGAAAAATTTGGCCTGTCTTACCGGACCCATCTGGTAGGGCTTTACAGCGGCACGATGGCGGCAGACCTCGCGCCGCTGGCACCGGCGCGGCTGGTGCCGGTGCTCAAGACGCCGGATGGCGATATCATCGGTGAGACACTCGCGATGGCCGAAACGCTGGCGGAGCGGCACCCGGAGGCCGGTTTCTGGCCAGCTGAAGCGCATCTGCGGGCCCGCGCGCGCTGGATCAGCGCAGAGATGGCATCGGGCTTTGCGGCCCTGCGTGACGCCTGTCCAATGCAGCTGCAGCATGTCAACAAAGGCTTTGAAGCCTCGGACGCCGTGATGGCCAATCTGGACCGCCTTGAAGATATCTGGTCCTCTGCCCGTGCGCTGTCAGGGGCAAAAGACGGATGGCTGATGGGCGACTATTGCCTCGCGGATGTATTCTACGCCCCCGTTGCCGCGCGGATCATCGGCTATGACCTGCCGGTCTCGCAGGCCAGCCGCGCCTATTGCATGAAAGTGATCGACGATCCTGCCTTCAAGACCTGGCGCGCCGACGGTTTGAAGACCAGATACGATCCGTTTCCTTACCCGATGGTTGTCCCTTTGGCGGACTGGCCTGTGTGACCGGGACCACCGCACCTATTAACCTTTCGTAAACACCCCTCACGTACCGATTAACCACGTCGGAATGGAGGGGTGTTTTGGTCTCGGTGGCACATTCGGTTGCGTTTCGCGGGGTGGAAGCCTGCCTTGTCGAAGTGCAATGTTCGCTCGCACCCGGTTTGCCGGGGTTCAGCATCGTCGGCCTGCCCGACAAGGCCGTTTCCGAAGCCAAGGAGCGCGTGCGCGCGGCTCTCTCCTGCATGGCCATCGCCTTTCCGTCGAAGAAAGTCACCATCAACCTCAGCCCGGCAGATTTGCCGAAGGAAGGCAGCCATTTCGATCTTCCGATTGCTGTCTCGCTGCTCGCAGCACTTGAGATTATCCCGCGCGACATCACGCAATCCGTCGTGGCTTTGGGGGAGCTATCGCTGGACGGCAAGATCGTGCCCGTCACAGGGGCATTGCCCGCCGCCATGACGGCCGCCGCCGAAGGGTTCGGCCTGCTTTGTCCCGAAGAGTGCGGAAAAGAGGCCGCATGGGTCAGCGACGCAAGGGTGATTGCTGCCAGGTCACTCGGCGATGTGGTGCGCCATTTCACCGGGCAGGTGCCGATTGCGCAAGCTCAACCGGGGGAAGTCGCGGCTTCTGCACTGACCGAAGACCTGTCAGAAGTCAAAGGGCAGGAGCGCGCCAAACGCGCGTTGGAAATTGCCGCCGCCGGGCGCCACCACCTGATCTTCATCGGCACACCGGGGTCTGGCAAATCCATGTTGGCGCAGCGCCTGCCCGGCATCCTGCCCCCGATGACAGCGCTGGAGGCGCTGGAAACCTCGATGATCCACTCGGTCGCCGGTCTGTTGGACGAAGGCGGCATCACCCGCGACCGGCCCTTTCGCGATCCGCATCACACCTCCTCCATGGCGGCGATCATCGGCGGCGGGCGCCTGGCGAAGCCGGGTGAAGTGTCGCTGGCCCACAACGGCGTGCTCTTCATGGATGAGTTTCCCGAATACCAGCGAAACGTCCTGGAAACACTGCGCCAGCCAATTGAGACCGGTGAGGTCATGATTTCGCGCGCCAATGCACATGTCCGGTATCCCTGTCGCTTCATGCTGGTGGCGGCAGCGAACCCCTGCAAGTGTGGCTATCTAGCCGACCCGGAACGCGCCTGCGCCCGTGTCCCGCAGTGCGGAGAAGATTATCTGGGCCGGATCTCCGGGCCGTTGATGGACCGGTTCGACTTGCGCGTCGATGTGCCCCCCGTCGCCTATACGGACCTGGACCTGCCCGCCAATGGCGAGAAATCCAGCACCGTCGCCGCACGGGTCGCAGCGGCTCAGGCGGTGCAACAGGCCCGGTTTGGCGACAGGTCCGACATGCGCTCAAATGCCGATGCCGCAGGCGAGGCCTTGGAGGAAATCGCGACACCCGACGCGGAGGGCCGCGATCTGCTGCTACGGGCAGCGGAGCGGTTCAGATTGTCGGCCCGCGGATACCACCGCGTCATGCGCGTCGCGCGCACCATTGCCGATTTGGAAGGTGCCGACACCGTGCAGCGCCCCCACGTCGCGGAGGCCATCAGCTTCCGATTGGCAAGCCCCGCCGATGCCTAGGCGCGACGCGCCTCGATGGCTTCCCAGATTTTGCCAGCAATGTTTACACCATCAAACCGTTCCAGTTCCTGAATGCCGGTTGGCGAAGTGACGTTGATCTCCGTCAGGTAGTCCCCAATGACATCGATCCCGACAAAGATCTGACCCTTTTCTTTCAGCAACGGTCCGATTGCCGCACAGATCTCCTGATCGCGCGCCGTCAGTCCGATCTTTTCAGGCCGCCCGCCCACATGCATGTTGGAGCGTGTCTCCCCCGCTGCAGGCACCCGGTTGATGGCACCGACCGGCTCACCATCCACGAGGATCACCCGCTTGTCCCCCTTCGAAACCGCCGGCAGGAATTTCTGCACGATCAGCGGCTCGCGCGAGAACCCGGTGAACAGCTCATAGAGCGATGACAGGTTAAGGTCGTTCGCATCCAGGCGGAAAACACCCGCCCCGCCATTCCCGTAAAGCGGCTTGAGGATGATATCGCCGTGCTTTTCCTTGAAGGCTTTGATCGTCGTCAGATCGCGCGCGATGCTTGTTGGCGGCGTCAGATCGGGGAAGTCGAGCACCAGCAGTTTTTCCGGATAGTTCCGCACCCAGAACGGGTCATTCACCACCAGAACTTCCGGCGTCAAACGATCCAGCAGATGGGTGGAAGTGATGTAGTGCATGTCGAAAGGCGGGTCCTGGCGCAGCCAGATCACATCGAACCCTGCCAGATCCACTTCACGGGCATGTCCAAGTTGCGCGTGCTCTCCCTGCACCCGCTGCACCCGCAGATCATGGCCGCGCGCCGTGATGCGCCCCTCCTGATAGGCAAGATGGTCGGGCGAGTAGAAAAACAACTCATGGCCGCGCGCCTGCGCTTCTTCGGCAAGCCGAAAGGAGCTGTCAGCGTTGATATCCACGTCCCCGATCGGGTCCATCTGAAAGGCGATCTTCATGGCGGCTCCTGCGTTGCTCGCCTTTAAATGACCCAGCAGCAGGAAAGGTTCAATGCCCATGCGGGCAGAAGATCAACTCTCGCCAAAGGCGTTTTCAAGGATTTGCACCTCGCCGATGCCGTTCACAAGTGCAACGTCGAAACGCGCTTCCGTGAGGGAGCCGTTGGGCAGCTTCCCCAGATATTCGGCAGCAGATGCGAAAATACGCGCCCTTTGGCGCTTGCCTAGCCGGAGAGCCGCCGCGGCAAAACTGCGGCTCTGCTTTACTTCGACAAAGACCACCCTGTCGGGGTCCTGCACGATCAGGTCGATTTCACCCCCTTCACCGCGCCACCTCTGGTCGACCACCTGAAACCCCAGCATTTCATAGTGACGCGCCACCGCTGTTTCCGCAGCGCTGCCCGCGTGATGCGCCATCTGCCCCCGGGATACCGGCTGCGCGAGAGAGGTCATGCGTCACCCTTTCGAAAGTGTCAGCGCCATCTGGTAGACCTGACGGCGCGGAACATCATGCGCCTTGGCCACCATATCGACCGCGTCCCGCATGGACATGGACTGCAAGGCCCGGCTCAGGTCTTCTTCTAGGCCATCTTGGCTAACAGTTTCTGAACGGTTCCGGTCGATCAGCACGACAATCTCGCCCTTGACGCTTGTCCCCGCGTAGGCATCGGCCAGCTCGGCGAGGGTTCCGCGCCGCACCTCTTCAAACTTCTTGGTCAACTCGCGGCACACTGCGGCCTGCCGCTCAGCGCCCAGGGCATCACGCGCGTCGGAGAGCATGGCCGCCAGCCGCTTGGCGGATTCGTAAAAGACCAAGGTGCCTGGCACCTCTCTCAGCGCGTCCAATGCCCCCCGCCGCGCCGCCTTGGCATTGGGCAGGAAACCGGAGAAGTGAAAGGCATCTGTCGGCAAGCCGGCCAGAACCAGCGCCGTGAGGATAGCCGATGGACCGGGCGCGCAGGTCTGCATCACCCCCGCCTCTCCTGCGGCCCGGCTCAATTCGAAGCCCGGGTCCGCGATGAGCGGCATCCCCGCCTCGGATGCATAGGCAACAGATTGGCCTTCCGCCACGGCGCTCAGCAAGCGCTGCGTCACGCCATCCTTGCTGTGATCGTGCAGCGCCACCAGCGGCCTGCTCGTCAGCGGGATGCCATGAATATCCATCAGGCGGCGCAGACTGCGGGTATCTTCCGCCGCCAAAACATCCGCCGATGCCAGAACATCCAGCGCCCGCAGGGTGATATCACGCGCCGTTCCGATCGGCACACCCACGAAATACAGGCCCGCGCGCAAAGGCACCTTTTGGTAATTCAACGCTGGACCCGCCTTTCCTGACGTCTATGATTGCCGCAACCGCGCTTCCGAGCGCCTGAATTCTGATTGCTGGAGTATCCGCATATGTTTGCCGTTTTCCCATCCGCCCGCAAGGTCGTGCAGTTCATCGCCCTGCCCTTTGTCGCTTTGGCGCTCGCGGCCTGTGACACCATTCCCACCGCCGGCTTTGGCGGTGGGCCCAGCATCAACACGGGCGATGCGGTGCCGGTTGCGCTGCTGGTGCCCGGTGGCTCCGGGATTACAACCGACGAGTTGCTATCGCAAAGCCTTGAAAACGCAGCCCGTCTTGCAATGCGCGACTTGAATGGCGCGACAATCGACCTGCGGGTGTATTCAACCGCAGGTGACGCGGGCACAGCCGCCGCGCAGGCGCGGCAGGCGGTTGATGACGGGGCAAAAATCATCCTCGGACCGGTCTATGCGGCCTCGGCCAATGCCGTGGGGAACGCGGTCGCCGGTGACAACGTGGCCGTGCTGTCCTTCTCGAACAATGCGGCCATCGCCGGCGGCAACGTCTTTGTGCTGGGGCCAACCTTTCAGAACACCGCCAACCGCATGGTTGGCTATGCCCGGTCTCAGGGCAAGCAGCGGTTCGTCGTCGTGCATGGGCAGGATTCTGCTGGCACCCAGGGCCGGGATGCCATTTCCCGCGCGGTGGCAGCACAGGGTGCTTCTGTCGTTGGAACCATCGGGTACGCTCTCTCACAACAAGATGTGATCGCAGCCATTCCGCAGATTAAATCCGCGGTCGAAGGAAACGCTGCGGACGCCATTTTCATGACCACCGACACGGCGAGCGCGCTGCCGCTGCTCTCCCAGCTCCTGCCCGAGGCCGGGGTAACGTCGGAAACATCGCAATTCATCGGATTGACCCGCTGGGACATTCCACCCCAGACGCTCAGCCTGCCCGGGGTACAGGGTGGCTGGTTTGCAGTCCCTGATCCTGCAGCCTCCGCAACTTTCAGTGCTCAGTACCAGGGCGCCTATGGTGGCGTTCCCCATCCCATTGGCGGATTGGCCTTTGACGGGATCGCCGCAATTGGCGCACTGGTGAGCCAGGGCAAATCCGACGCGCTAACCGGGGCGGCCCTGACGCAGGGTGCGGGTTTCCGGGGCGCCAGCGGTATCTTCCGGCTGCGCGCGGATGGCACTAACGAACGCGGCCTCGCGGTGGCCACGATTACGGATGCCCAGGTCACCATTCTCAGCCCCGCCCCTCAATCCTTCGGCGGCGCAGGTTTCTAAGGCAGGCTCATGTCCCTTCCAGTTCAGCAGATCGATGCACCTCCGGTGGAGGGGTTAATCTGTGCTCCCGACCTGATCTTTCACAGGGCATCCTTCCATGACGAGCTGACGTCTGCTCTTGCCGGGCAAACCACCCCCGGTGATATCCGTACGGCCGCCGTGGACCTGTTGCGCGCCCGCCAGAAAGAGGGGCGCGCTTGCATCGCGGCGGCCTTCGCCGAACGCCCCTTTGACGCCCGTCCGATGACACGCGCCTATACCTACCTCACCGACCAACTGGTGACATCCGCCCTCCACGTGGCCCGCGAGGTGCTGCACCCCAAACCCAACCCGACGGCCAGCGAACACCTCGCGGTGATTGCGGTCGGGGGGTACGGGCGCGGGGAAATGGCGCCCTTTTCGGACGTCGATCTGCTGTTTCTGACGCCCTACAAGATCACCGCCTGGGCGGAGAGCGTGATTGAATCCATGCTCTACATCCTGTGGGATCTGAAACTGAAGGTCGGCCATGCCAGCCGGACGGTCAAAGAATGTCTGCGTCTCGGCGCCGACGATTTCACCATCCGCACCGCGATGCTAGAACAACGCTATCTGGCGGGCGATCAGGCGCTGGCGGACACGCTGGCGCAACGGCTGCGCAAGGATCTTTTTGCCGGGTCCGAACGTGAATTCATCGAGGCCAAGCTGGCCGAACGCGAAAACCGTCATATCAAGCAGGGCCAGCGTTACGTCGTGGAGCCCAATGTGAAGGAGGGCAAGGGCGGGTTGCGCGACCTGCAATCGCTCTATTGGATCGCGAAATACGTTCATAACGTGCGGGACGTCGCCGATCTGGTGAACCTCGGTGTCTTCACCGAAGACGAATTGCGCGGTTTTGCGGCTGCGGAGGATTTCCTCTGGGCGGTGCGTGGGCATCTGCACCTGTTGTCGAAACGTGCCTCTGAACAGCTGACCTTTGACATGCAGGTGCAGGTGGCCGATGCGATGGGATACGAGGACACCAGGGGCCGCCGCGCGGTTGAGGTGTTCATGCAGCACTATTTTCTGCATGCCACGGAAGTGGGCGATCTGACCCGCATCTTCCTGACCAAACTGGAAGCCGACCACGTCAAGGCGGAGCCCATTCTGGAGCGGATTTTCAGGCGGCGCCCCCGGGTCAAAGCCAACTACATGGTGGTCAACAACCGCATCGCGATCAAAGATGACACTGTCTTTCTCTCCGACAAACTGAACCTGCTGCGCCTCTTCGAGGAAGCACTGCGCACAGGCATGCTGATCCACCCAGATGCCATGCGTCTTATCAAATCCAACCTGCATCTCATCGACGATGAGGTGCGGACCGCTCCCGAGGCACAGCGGATTTTCTTTGATCTGTTGTTGAAACACGGCAACCCGGAACGTGCGCTCAGACGGATGAACGAGTTGGGGGTGCTCGGGGCCTTTGTCCCCGAGTTCGAACCGATCGTCGCGTTGATGCAATTCAACATGTATCACAGCTACACCGTGGATGAGCACATCATCCAATGCATCAAGAACCTGGCGCAGATCGAGCGGGGTGAGCTGGAGGAAGACCTGCCGGTCGCCTCCTCGATCCTAAAACGCGGCGTGGACCGCAAGGTGCTCTATACCGCGCTGCTGATCCACGACATCGGCAAGGGGCGGTCCGAGGACCATTCCATTCTCGGCGCGCAGATGGCGCGCAAGATCGCCCCGCGCCTTGGCCTGAACAAGGCCGACACCGATACGGTAGAGTGGCTGGTGCGCTATCATCTGCTGATGTCGGACATGGCACAGAAACGCGATATCGCCGATCCACGCACCGTGCGCGACTTTGCCAAGGCGGTGCAGACCGTCAAACGGCTTGATCTGCTTTGTGTGCTGACGGTCTGCGACATCCGTGGCGTGGGGCCGAATACCTGGAACAACTGGAAGGCCGTGCTGATCCGCGCCCTTTACCGCCAGACGCAACGGGCGCTGGAGACGGGGCTGGAAGACCTCAACCGCGAAAATCGGGGCACGGAGGCGAAACGCGCCCTGCGCGAGGCGCTCAGCGACTGGCCCCGCAAGGAACTGCAGGCAGAGACCGCGCGCCACTACGATCCCTACTGGCAGGCGCTGCATGTCACCGCCCACGTGGTCTTTGCCAAGATGCTGCGCGACATAAAAGACGGCGAGATTCTGATCGACCTGCACCCGGACGAAGACCGCGACGCCACCCGCGCCTGTTTCGTGATGGCCGATCATCCGGGCATCTTCGCCCGCCTCGCCGGGGCATTGGCGCTGGTGGGGGCGAATGTGGTCGATGCGCGCAGCTACACCACCAAGGACGGCATGGTCACCGACGCCTATTGGATCCAGGACGCGGAGGGGAACCCTTATGACGCCGCGCGCCTGCCCCGCCTGCGCCAGATGATCGAAAAGACCCTGCTGGGCAAGGTCGTGGCCCGCGATGCGCTGAAATCCCGCGACAAGGTCAAGAAACGCGAGCGCGCCTTCAAGGTGCCCACGCATATCACCTTCGACAACGAGGGGTCAGAGATCTACACGATCATTGAGGTGGACACGCGCGACCGCCCCGGGTTGCTTTATGATCTGGCGCGCACGCTGGCCACCGCCAATGTCTACATCGCCAATGCCGTCATCGCGACCTACGGCGAACAGGTGGTCGATACCTTCTACGTCAAGGATATGTTCGGGCTGAAATACTACGCGACCAGCAAACAGCGCACGCTTGAGAAGAAGCTGCGCCAGGCCATTGATGATGGCGTTGAAAGGGCGCGCGAGTGAAGCCCATCCGCCTGATGTCGGGCCTCTTCACCGTCGGTGGCTGGACATTGATGAGCCGCATCCTCGGCTTTGTCCGGGATGCAATGATCCTTGCCTTGCTGGGCACGGGGCCGCTCTACCAGGCCTATGTCGTTGCCTTCCGCCTGCCCAATATGTTTCGCCGTTTTTTTGCCGAAGGCGCGTTCAACATGGCGTTCGTGCCGATGTTCTCCAAACGGCTGGAAGGCGGGGAGGATCCGGACGGGTTTGCCTCCGACGCCTTTGCGGGTCTGGCCACGGTCCTGATCGGTCTGACGCTGGTGGCGATGGCGGCGATGCCCTGGCTGATCTATGCGCTGGCCTCCGGGTTTGCGGGTCAGGAACAGTTCGGCCTGTCTGTCGAATTTGGGCGCATCGCCTTTCCCTATGTGCTTTTCATCTCTCTCGCGGCCCTTCTGTCAGGCATGCTGAATGCCTCCGGACGCTTTGCAGCGGCAGCGGCGGCGCCCGTCCTGCTCAATGTTTTCCTGATCGGCGCCATGGCCGCTGCGGTCTGGTTGGGTGGCGACGTGGCGCGGGCCCTGATCTGGGCCATTCCGGTCGCGGGTGTCGCGCAATTCGTGCTGCTGTGGATCGCCGTGCGCAAAGCGGGCTTTGCCCTGAAACCACAACGGCCGCGCCTGACCCCGGCGATGCGCCGGTTGATCCGGGTTGCCATCCCGGCGGCTCTGGCGGGCGGCGTAGTGCAGGTCAACCTGTTGGTCGGTCAGCAGGTCGCCAGCTATTTCGATAAGGCCGTTGGGTGGCTTTTTGCGGCAGACAGGCTCTACCAGCTCCCGTTGGGTGTGGTGGGTATTGCCGTGGGGGTCGTGCTGCTGCCGGATCTGTCGCGCCGCCTGCAGGCCCGCGATGATACCGGCGCAAAATCCGCGCTCAGCCGGGCGGCGGAAATCTCGCTGGCCCTCACGATCCCCGCAGCAGTGGCCCTGATGATCATTCCCTTCCCGCTGGTCTCTGTCCTCTTTGAGCGCGGGGCTGCCACCGTGGACGATACCGCCGCCATCGCCGTGGCCGTGGCAATCTACGGGCTCGGGCTGCCCGCCTTTGTCCTGCAGAAAATCCTGCAGCCGCTGTTTTTTGCGCGCGAGGACACCCGGCGGCCCTTTCACTATGCGGTTGTGTCGATGGTGGTGAATGCGGCGCTGGCCATCGGGTTGGCCCCCGTGGTGGGCTGGATCGCACCCGCCATCGCCACGACAATTGCCGCCTGGGTGATGGTGGCCCTTTTAGGCACCGGGGCCAGAAGCTACGGCGATGTGGCGAAATTCGACACCCGTTTTCGCAGCCGCATCTGGCGCATGATCATCGCCTCGGCGGTCATGGGGGCCGCGCTGTGGTTCGCCAATGTGACCCTGAGCCCGTTCCTGGGTATCCCCTGGTGGCGGGCACTGGCGCTAATGGTGCTGATCGGGATCGGGATGATCACCTATTTTGGCACCGCCCACCTGATCGGCGCGATCCGGATCGGTGAAATTCGCCAGGCCCTGGGCCGATCACGCAGCGGCACTTGATCAGTCGCGGCGCAACGCCGCCAGCACCCGTGTGATCCCGCCGGGCACCAATGCTGCCGACGCCCCAAAGCCAAAGAAGAAGGCGGCAAGATCGGCAACCCAGCCATTGCCGACATCAAAGAAGATGCCCCAGACCAGTTGCAGCCCCATCAGCATCGCGATCAGGCTGAAGGCGCGCAGTTGTTCCTCTCCCTTTGCCGCAAGGCTCTGCCACATCACGAAGGAATAGCCGCCGATGAGGCCATAGACCGCTGGAAAGCCGCCAATCAGCCAATTGGGATCGTTGAGCAGCAGAGCGTAGACCAGCGCGCCGAAGATCGCACCGCCGAAAAACAGAACCAGCACCGCCAGTTGCCCCATCGTCTCGCCCACAAGCTTGCCAAGCGCCAGCAGCAGCACTGCCGCAAACAGCGCCGAGGTGAAGCCGGAATGCACGAAGGAATAGGTCAAGAACCGTTGCAGGTGCTCCGGCAACCAGCGGCCATTGGTGACCATCCAGTCGAAGATATCACCCGAAAACGCGTAAGTTTCCACCGATGCCAACCGCCATCCCACGGCCTCGGGCCCCCCGATCAGACCGCGCGCGCCGAGGCTGAACGCAACCTCCGGCAGGGCAATCGCCAGAAACAAGATCACCACCACGGGCGGCAAGGGATTGACCGGCGGGGCTTCTTTATGCTCGTGCATGGGCTCATTCCTTGACGCTGCTCTGACCCATGGGTAAGTCACCGCTGACTGCTTTTCCAGTGAGAACGGAGCCCGAAATGACCACCCCGACTTTTACGCCGCGTGTTTTTTCCGGCATTCAGCCATCGGGCGGGCTGACGCTGGGCAATTATCTTGGTGCGATCAAACGGTTTGTCAGCATGCAGGACGAGGCGTTCGAGACGATCTATTGCATGGTTGATCTGCACGCCATCACCGTCTGGCAGGACCCGGCGGACCTGCGCCGCAACACGCGCGAGCTTGCGGCAGGGTTCATCGCAAGTGGTATCAGCCCGGAGAAATCCATCCTGATCAACCAGAGCCAGGTGCCGGAGCACGCCCAACTGGCGTGGATTTTCAACTGCGTGGCGCGCATGGGCTGGATGAAACGGATGACCCAGTTCAAGGACAAGGCTGGCAAGAATGCCGAAGCCGCATCGCTGGGCCTTTTCGGCTACCCGACCCTGATGGCCGCCGACATCCTGATCTATCATGCAACCCATGTGCCCGTGGGCGAGGATCAGAAACAGCATCTGGAACTGACCCGCGACATTGCCGCCAAGTTCAATCACGACTACGGCGTTGATTTCTTTCCACTGACCGAACCGGTGATCGAAGGGGCCGCGACCCGGGTGATGTCGTTACGCGACGGGTCCAAGAAGATGTCCAAATCGGACCCTTCGGATGCATCGCGGATCAATATGACCGATGACGCCGACACCCTTGCCAAGAAGATCCGCAAGGCCAAAACCGATCCGGATGCGCTGCCCTCCGAAGCGGCCGGGCTTGCCGACCGGCCCGAGGCGCGCAATCTGGTCAACATTTACGCCGCGTTGAATGACCAATCGGTGGAAGAGGTGCTTCGGGAGGTCGGCGGCCAGCAATTCGGCACGTTCAAACCGCTTCTGGCGGAACTGGCCGTTACCAAACTCTCGCCGATTTCAGAAGAAATGGCCCGGTTGATGGCCGACCCGTCGGAGATCGACCGTATCCTGTCCCGCGGCGCAGGCCAGGCGCGGGAGATTACCGCGCCCATTCTGGAAAAAACCTATGAGATTGTCGGGATGGTGCGCTAGCTCCGCAGGGAGCTAGCGCAGATCTCAAAAGACCGACGCCTTGCGCAGTGCTTCTGACCGCATGAACCATGCATGCGTCTGTTCCGCGTCTGCGCGTTTCAGGATGCGTTTGGCGCGAGAGATGGCCCGACGTCCAAAAACATAGCACGAGACGCTGAACGCAAAGAATGCGTAGGCCCCGGCGGTAAAAACCACGCCCAATGCGGCAACATCGGACGTTGTGAACAGGCTTTCCCAGAAAAGAATCGCCGCGATGAGCGCGGACATGATGCTCCCCAGCGTCACAGCCCAGATTCTGCGCAGCCCAAAGACAGATCTGAGGGCATGGACAGGGTTTTCTTCGCCCCGAAAATTGTGGATCAGGTATCCTGCGACCATCCCCGCCAGCCCGCAGAAAACCACAAAGAGTTCTTTTGTGAACAGGATGGAGATGAGTACCGTCAGAATGGCGGCAAGTATGGCAACAACAGTACGTGGCGAAGCAATTATTCGTTGAACGATGTCTTGCGACATCAAGGAATTTGCGATGCGTGACATAGAGTTATCCTCCATAGATCGGCTTTAATTCTACCATAGGTGGCGGAATGAGTCTCATTTTTCAACCACTAAGAGGCGGAAATCTGCCGATACCAAATGCCATGGCCTGCACAGGTGCTGCGCAAATGCGCAGCTAGCGCAGGAAACTGGCACCTCATACATTTATCACTACAAACGAACCTGGAGCCGTATTATGAAAAATCAAGTCGCAGCCTGCATCGGACATGTGCATCTGAAGGTCGCCGATCTGGACCGTGCGATCGCTTTTTATCGCGATATTCTCGGGTTTGACCTGATGCAAAGATATGGCGATGCCGCGGCTTTTCTGGGCGCGGGCGGCTATCACCACCACATCGGGCTGAACACCTGGCACAGCAAGGATGGCACGCCTCCGCCGGATGGGCACACGGGCCTTTACCACGCGGCTTTTCTTTACCCGGACCGGAAAGCTCTGGCGCAGGTGCTGAAGCGGGTGACGGATGCGGGCATCTCTCTGCAGGGGGCCGCGGATCACGGTGTGAGCGAAGCCGTCTATCTCAACGATCCTGATGGCAACGGTGTGGAACTCTACCGCGATCGCCCGCCCGAGGATTGGCCCCGCGATGCGCAGGGGAATCTCGCCATGGTCAACGCACCGCTCGACGTGCCGGCCCTGCTTGCCGAAGCCGTCTGAGACAGATGTCGAAACCGCAAAACAAATGCCGGGCCGCATGGACAATCCGACGCCGCTCGGCCACTTTTGCGGCGACATAGGCAATCGGATTTGGATATGGCGACCGGTTTTTTCTGGGACGAGAAGTGTTTCTGGCACGCAGGCGGCAGCTATGCGTTCACGTTGCCCATCGGGGGCCACGTGCAGCCCCTTGCCGCCGGGGGATTGCCCGAAAGCCCGGAGACCAAGCGTCGTTTGAAAAACCTGATGGATGTTACCGGTCTGTCGCAAGAGCTGGACATGCGCACCGCCCCCGAAGCCACGCGCGAGATGCTGTTGCGGGTGCACCCGCAAAGCTATCTCGATGCTTTCAAGGAGATGTCGGACGCCGGTGGGGGCGAGTTGGGCCGTCGCACGCCCTTTGCGTCGGGCGGCTATGAGATCGCGGCCCTGTCCGCCGGGCTCGCCGTGGCCGCAGTGGATGCCGTTCTGACAGGCGCTGTCGAAAACGCCTATGCGCTGTCGCGCCCGCCCGGTCACCACTGCTTGCCCGATTTTCCCAATGGTTTCTGCCTTTTGGCCAATATCGCCATCGCCATTGAAGAGGCGCAATCCAAAGGCATGGCGAAACGCGTTGTTGTGCTGGACTGGGACGTGCACCACGGCAATGGCACCGAAGCGATCTATTATGACCGCGACGATGTGCTGACCATTTCGCTGCACCAGGAAGGCAACTACCCGCTCGATACAGGTGCTTTCGCAGATCGTGGACGTGGCGCAGGTGAGGGCTACAACCTCAACCTGCCGCTTCCCGCTGGCACCGGGCACACGGCCTATCTGCATGCGATGGACACAATCATCTTGCCGCAGATCGAGGCCTTCAACCCCGATCTGATCATCGTCGCCTGTGGCTTCGATGCCGCCGCGATTGATCCTTTGGCACGCATGCTGGCCACGGCGCAGACCTTCCGTGAGATGACGTTGAAGATAAAAGATGCGGCCCATCGGCTCTGTGACGGGCGCTTGGTACTGGTGCACGAGGGCGGGTATTCCGAGGTGTACGTGCCCTTCTGCGGCCATGCCACGCTGGAGGCCTTGTCTGGCAGCCGTATTACTGCCCCTGATCCGCTCGCCGAGGCGTTGGACGTGCGTCAGCCCGGCCCGCGTTTCGACGCCTTCCTCAAAGGCGAGATTGACCATTTCGCGCAACAGCTCTGAGCACGGGACACTCTTCACCATGCCTGTACCAAACCCGGATGCCTTCGACTTTCTGACCACCCGCCGGTCCCGCCCAGCCAAGACGCTGGCCATGCCCGTACCGTCAGCGGAGGAGCTGATGCCGCTGCTGATGGCCGCCGCACGGACGCCCGACCACGGCAAGCTGGAACCCTGGCGCTTTATCGTGATCGAAAAACCCGCCATGGCGCGTTTGGCCGATGTGGCGCAGCGGCGGGGTGAGGCTCTGGGCTTGCCCAGCGACCAGATCGACAAGGGACGCGGCCAGTTCGATCAAGGCCATCTGGCGGTGGCGGTGATCGAAGTGCAAAGACCCTCCGAGAAAATCCCGGCTCTGGAGCAGACCTATTCCGCAGGATGTGTCTGTCTGGCGCTGCTGAATGCCGCGCTCGCCTCCGGCTGGGGGGCCAACTGGCTGAGCGGCTGGCCCAGTCATGACCGCGGTTTCATGCAGGACGCGTTGGGATTAGCGGATCACGAGCGCATCGCGGGGTTCGTACACATCGGCACCGAAACCTCGGCACCGCCGGATCGGCCCCGTCCGGATCTTCACGCCATCACGACGTGGGTGCGCATATGATCCTCACCGCCTTTTTCGCCGCACTTGGGCAGATGACCGACCCGCGCTTTCGCCGCGTCCTGCTGTTGGGCGTGGCCCTGACCCTTGCCCTGCTCATCGCCGCCTCCACCGGGTTTGTCTGGTTGCTGGGCAATCTGGTCGGGGATCAGACGACCCTGCCGTTCATCGGCGAAGTGACCTGGCTGAACGATCTGGTCAGCTGGGGGTCGGCCCTGCTGCTGGCGGTGTTGTCGGTCTTCCTGATGATCCCGGTGGCCTCGGCCATCACCTCGATGTTTCTCGATACTGTTGCGCAGGCGGTCGAAGATGAACATTACCCGCATCTTCCGGCGCCGATGCCTGTGCCCTTCGTCGATGCGCTGCGCGATACGGTGAATTTTCTCGGCGTGCTGATTGCCGCGAATATCCTGGCGCTGCTGCTTTATATCGTACTGATCGCCACCGTGGCACTGGCGCCCGCAGCACCCTTTGTTTTCTGGGGGTTGAACGGGTTCCTGCTGGGCCGGGAATACTTCACTCTGGCCGCAATACGCCGGGTGGGCCGGGCGGAGGCAAAACTGCTCAGATCACGCCACACGGGCACGATCTGGATTGCGGGCGTTCTGATGGCGATCCCGTTGACCATCCCGATCTTGAACCTGATCATTCCAATTCTGGGCGCCGCAACCTTTACCCATCTGTTCCACTTGCTGGCACCGCAGGCGCCCCGCGATTGAACCAGTCGAGATCGCGTACGGTGATGACCTCGAAAAGGATGATGAATGTGATCACCGCCCAGAGCACGAGGCTGATCGCCGTGGTGATCCATGCTTTCTTTTTCAGGTTGTGAACCTCGGGCGCGCCGGCATGGGTACCCGGCACGATCTTTCCCAGATCGCCTTGGGTCTTCACCCGGATCGGCAAGACGATGAGGAAGGTCATCGACCAGATCACCGCAAAGAGAACAAGTGCTGATGTAATGCCCATGGGGTGTCAGACCTGCTCCAGTTCGACAAGGCAACCGTTGAAATCCTTGGGATGCAGGAACAGCACTGGTTTGCCGTGGGCACCGATCTTTGGCTCGCCCGTGCCCAGCACCCGTGCACCCGTCTTCAGAAGGTGGTCGCGCGCGCTCAGAATATCGTCCACCTCGTAGCAGACGTGATGGATACCGCCCGCCGGGTTCTTGTCCAGAAAGCCCTGGATGGGGCTGTTCTCCCCGAGCGGATAGAGCAATTCGATCTTGGTGTTCGGCAGTTCGATGAAGATGACGGTCACGCCGTGGTCGGGCTCATCCTGCGGCGCGCCGACATTGGCCCCCAGGGCCGTGCGATACTGATCTGCCGCCGCGTCAAGGTCTGGAACGGCAATGGCAACGTGGTTGAGACGACCAATCATGTGAACTCTCCGCTGTAAAGGCACTGGCCCGCTTATGCGGGGAGGTCGTCGCGGATGCAAGGGACGCACCGCCGCAGGCCCAGGGGGCATTAACGTGCTGTTAGCCATATGTGCGTCATGTTGAGTCGAAACCCGAGTCACCCCGGAGGCGATCATGGATAAAACCGACCCCTTTGCAGCGACGATCCCCGCACCCACGGCGTCCCGGCCTTTGCTGGGTTTGACCGTTCTGGTGATCGAGGACAGTCGATTTGCCTGTGAAGCGATGCGGCTTTTATGCCTGCGCAGCGGGGCGCGGATCCGGCGGGCGGACTGTCTGCGCTCGGCGCGGCGACATCTGCAGGTCTACCGCCCCTCCGTCGTGATTGTCGATCTTGGCCTGCCCGATGGCAACGGTGTCGATCTGATCACTGAGTTGACCCAGACGGAGCCACGCGTTGACGTTGTCTTGGGAACATCCGGTGACCCGGATGGAGAAGAGCAGGCGCTTGCCGCAGGTGCGGACGGATTTCTGGAGAAACCGATCAACTCGCTTGCCGCCTTTCAGCAGGCAGTCCTGTCCAATCTGCCTGCCGATCGCCAGCCAACTGGCTTGCGGGAACTGCCGGACGAGATCATTCACCCTGATCGCATGGCGTTTCAGGACGACATGGCTCATATCGCCGATGTGCTCGAAGATCCGCCGGACGATGGGTCGCTTGACTATGTCGCGCAGTTTCTCGGTGGCGTCGCGCGGTCGGCTAGAGACCGGGGCCTCGAAAAAGCCGCAGCCGCACTGGCCAGCAAGCGGGCCGCCGGTGAATCGACAAGCATGGAAACAGCCGAGATCGCAGGCCTGATCCAGCAGCGTCTCACCCAGAAATTGGCGATCTAGGCAAGGATCAGAATGCGGGGTCGCTGGCGACGCGCACCAATTGGGTGAGATCCCCCAACCGCTCCACTTGCCGACCCTCCGCGTCGAAATTCCTCGGATCGAGCCAGGCCTCAAAGGCCGTTTTCAACGCAGGCCATTCGCTGTCGATCATCGCAAACCACGCGGTGTCACGATTGCGACCCTTGGAAATCATCGCCTGCCGGAAGACCCCCTCGAAACTGAACCCATACCGCTGTGCGGCCCTGCGCGAGCCCAGGTTCAGCGCATTGCACTTCCACTCAAACCGCCGATATCCGTTTGAAAAAACCCAACCCATCATCAAGAAGATGGCCTCGGTCGCCGCGCGGGTACGTTGCAGCGCCGGGCTGAGATTTATATGTCCCACCTCGATTGAACCGTTTGCCGGATCAATCCGCAGGAAGCTTGCGACACCTTCCCAATCGCCTGTCTCCAGGTTTCGGATTGCGTAGAACAGGTGGCTTTGGTCCTGCACCGTCTCACGCACCCAGCGATGATAGAGGGCTGAGGACGAAAACGGCCCATACCCCAGATAGTCCCACACATGGTCCTGACCTTCATAGGCCTGGTACAAAAGGGCCGCGTGTCGATCCGCATCCAGCGCTTCAAGCGCCGCATAGCGGCCCTGCAATGGCACGCCATCAGGCACAGGCGGCGGCGTCCAATCGAGAACGGGCGTGCCCAGTTCGGGAGATGGTGTTTCTGTCAAACTCATGCGCAGAGGTTAGAGCGCGGCATTCGGGGAGCCAAGCCCCGTTTGCGCTGCCTACTCCTGCGGAATGACACGCAGCCCCAGTTCCATCAGCTGATCGCTGGTCGGGTCGGATGGAGCTGCCATCATCAGGTCTTCGGCCCGCTGGTTCATCGGGAACAGGATCACTTCGCGAATGTTGTTTTCTTCCGCCAGCAGCATCACGATCCGGTCAATGCCCGCCGCGCAGCCACCGTGCGGGGGCGCGCCATATTGGAACGCATTGACCATTCCGCCAAAACGCTTGCGCACCTCGTCCTCGCCGTATCCCGCGATCTCGAACGCCTTGAACATGATCTCGGGCTTGTGGTTCCGGATCGCACCCGACACCAGCTCGTAGCCGTTGCAGGCCAGATCATATTGGTACCCCAGCACGTCGAGCGGATCGCCTTCAAGCGCCGCCATCCCACCTTGCGGCATGGAAAAGGGGTTGTGCTCGAAATCGACCTTGCCGGTCTCTTCGTCCTTCTCGTAAATCGGGAAATCCACGATCCAGGCAAAGGCAAAGCGGTTTTCATCCGTCAGCCCAAGCTCCGACCCGATCACGTTGCGCGCCTTGCCGGCAATGGTCTCAAAAGCCTTGGGCTTGCCGCCGAGGAAGAAGGCTGCATCGCCGACCTCCAGACTCAACTGCTGGCGGATCGCCTCGGTGCGTTCCGGGCCGATGTTCTTGGCCAGCGGCCCTGCGGCCTCCATGCCGTTGCCCTGATCCCGCCAGAAGATATACCCCATCCCCGGCAAGCCTTCTTTTTGTGCGAAGGCATTCATGCGGTCACAGAATTTGCGGCTGCCGCCACTCGGTGCCGGAATTGCGCGAATTTCCGTGCCCTCCTGCTCCAGCAGCTTGGCAAAGATGGCAAATCCCGATCCGGCGAAGTGTTCGGACACCACCTGCATCTTGATCGGGTTGCGCAGGTCCGGCTTGTCGCTGCCGTACCAGAGCGCTGCGTCCTTGTAGGAAATCTGTGGCCAGTCCTGATCGACCGACTTACCGCCGCCGAACTCCTCGAAGATACCGGTGAGCACCGGCTGGATCGTGTCGAACACATCCTGCTGTTCGACGAAACTCATTTCGAGGTCGAGCTGGTAGAAATCGGTGGGCGACCGGTCGGCCCGCGGGTCTTCGTCGCGGAAACAGGGCGCGATCTGGAAATACTTGTCGAAGCCCGAGACCATCAGCAGCTGCTTGAACTGCTGGGGTGCCTGCGGCAGCGCGTAGAACTTGCCCGGATGCAGGCGCGACGGTACGAGAAAGTCGCGCGCGCCTTCGGGGCTGGAGGCGGTGATGATCGGGGTTTGATACTCGCGGAACCCGCTGTCCCACATGCGGCGGCGGATCGAGGAGACGACGTCCGAGCGCAGTGCCATATTCGCCTGCATCTTTTCGCGCCGCAGATCGAGGTAGCGGTACCGCAGGCGTGTCTCCTCGGGGTACTCCTGATCGCCGAAGACCTGCAACGGCAGTTCAGCGGCAGCCCCCAGCACTTCGATATCGCGCACGTAGACCTCAATCGCCCCGGTGGGGATCTTGGCATTCACCAGCGATGCATCGCGGGCCTTGACCTCGCCATCGACGCGAATGCACCATTCCGCGCGCACTTTCTCGACCTCGGCAAAAACAGCGCTGTCGGGGTCACAAAGCACCTGCGTCATGCCGTAGTGGTCGCGCAGGTCGATGAACAACACCCCGCCGTGATCTCGCACGCGATGCACCCAGCCCGACAGGCGAACTTTTTCGCCCACGTTGTCAGCGGTCAGGGCGGCGCAGGAATGGCTGCGATAGGCATGCATAAGGGGATTCCTTCGGGGTCAATTTTCGCGCCAGATACACCGTTTGCGCACCGGGAAGTCAAGGCGTCAGGCCAAGAACCTCCGAGAGGCAGAGTACGGTGGCAATAGCGGTGGGCTCTGTGGCGGTCACGGCATGTAGTCGCCATCGATGTAGCGCTGCATGTCAAAGCGCCGCGTGCCTTTCAGATAGGCCAGCGCCTGAGCGCGTTTGCGCGCCGAAAGCAAGGTCAGTGGTGACAGTAGTTTGGCAATCGCCCGCAGCGCTGCTCGGGCGCGCGGCATCGAGACACCGTGGCGGCGTTCGACATAGATGCGGGACTGCGCGATGAAATAAGCCTTGAGCGCCGCGCCGGAAATGGCGTTGCCGGAGGATTTGCCGCCCAGGTGGGTGACGGTGGCGCCATGTTCGATCCGCAATGTCCAGCCCGCCTGCCGCATCCGGTACACCAGATCGTCATCCTCGTGATAAAGGAATATCCGCTCGTCAAAGCCGCCTACTTCGTCAAAGGCTGCTTGACGGCAGAAAAGCGCAGCCCCTGTCAGGATATTCACCTCGACACTGTCCTTGTTGCCGGGTTCGGCATAGCGACGGTCGGTAAACTCCGCCCGCGAAATCAGCGCCGAGCGGCGGTTCAGCCGGATCGCCCCTTTTCCGTTCAGGATCGCCGGGTTCATCGCCCCCGCCTTTGGATGCCGATCCGCCGCTTCGATCAGCAGGTCACAGCAGTCCGACGTGAGCGTGGAATCCGGGTTGCAGAAAAAAACAAAGTCTTTTTCATTGCCTTCAGCACCGCGATTGCAGGCCGCCCCAAACCCAAGGTTCCGGTCCAGCGCGATAACCCGCGCGCCATGATCCGCCGCAATCTCGCGCGAAGCGTCCCGGCTGCTGTTGTCCACCACAACAACTTCGATGCCCGGCGGCACACTGGCAAGAAAATCGCCGATCACCTCCGCACTATTGTAGGAGACGGTCACAATTCGAAGACGGTTGTGCATGGGGACCTGAAAGAAATGAGGAATTGGGAACGCTCACACTACCGGGAAACCAAAGCCAATGCCAGCCCCGCCGCGGCGTCAGAGCGCCCGCAGGCGATGACGTTCCAGAAGATCGACCAGCATTTCACGGGCCTGCTGGCGATGCGCCCGGTGTGCTGCCCGCGCCATATCCGCATCCCCCTGTTCGATGGCCTGATAGACCCGGCGATGGGCTTCGTTTGACTTGAGCGGCATGGGCCGCATGAACAGCGTCGTGGTGCGTGCCCGCCGGACTTGATCCCGCATCATGCTGACAATCATCTCGATACGGCGATTGCGCCCCAGGCGCACCAGCTCGGCGTGAAACCGGTCGTCCGCCGCCGCCCAACGTTCCAGATCTTCGGCCATGACGGCCACTTCCATGTCCTCGATGGCGCGCGCCAGATCTTCAAGGTCATGCGGAGCATAGCCCTTTTGCGCGGCCTGTTCAGCAGCGAGGCTTTCCAGCTCTGTCAGCACGTCGTAAATCTCGCGCATATCCTCCGGCGACACCGGCAGGATGCGGACACCCTTGCGCGGTTTCAACTCCAGCAGCCCCTGCCCTTCGAGCATCAGAACGGCTTCGCGCACCGGTGTGCGCGACATGTCCAGCATCGCGGCAAGTTCGGATTCGAGGTGATTGGAACCTGCCGCCAGTTGTCCGGTGAAAATCATGTCGCGCAGTTCATGCAGCGCGCGTTGGACGTTGGATTGCGGTTTGGAAGATGTCTCGTTCAAGGGCGTTCCGATGCGAAGGCTGGGCAGCCGCAGCCGCCCGTCACTCATCAAGAGGCCCCAAAGTCCGCAGCATTGCAAGGTATGGGCGCAAAAACGCTGCGTATTCGTGGCGGATCAAGCCGCGATCAGAGACTGCGCCTTGGCCGTGGCGCGATCCGCCTGCCCCTGATCCCCCAGGCCTTTGAAAGCACGGGCCACCGCGCGCCAGTTCTGCGCCGAGGTCGGTTTGATTCCCGTCCGCTCATTTGCCAGTGCCAGTGCCAGATCGAACTGACGTGCGCGCAATGCGGCCTCCAGGAGCGTCCAGCCGATGATGTCGCGCTGCGCGTAACTTCCCCCCAACCGGTGGGTCATGTAGCGGATGGGCAACAGCCGGTCGACGCAGCCTGCGTAGTTCTCTTTCTTGAAATCCTGCATGGCCAGACAGAAAGGCAGGCCAATCTCGCGCGTCATGGCGACATTGGCGTCCGAGGCGTTTTCCAGATACCGCTCGTTCGCGGACAAAAGCGCTTTTTGCGCGTCTTCGCGACCGTCTGAGACGAAGGTCAGCATCGCATGCACATCGTTGAAAGCATAAAGCGTGTCTTGCGCCGCAGGCTCCCATTTATTCGCCAGATGGGTCCAGCGGTCCCCGCCATCCTGCCCCACGAGGTTCATGCGCCACAGCAAAGCTGCCGCATCCAGCTCCTCATACTTGTGGCCATCCTTGTTCCGGGAATCGAGGTGTGTATCGAAGATATCGTAGACCTGATCGTATTGTTCGAGGTCGAGGTGATAGAGACCGGTGTGCCACCAGAGGTGATTGGCAAAATTCGACGTCCCCCACATGCCCGCGTGGTCGCGCATGAAGCGGATACCACCGGCCTGCCGCCCGCGCATTTCCATCACATGGCTGACGGTATGCACGGCGTATGGATTATCCGGACGGATCGCCAAGGCCTGACGCGCCAGTTCTTCGGCGCGGGCGAAATCGCGGTTCTCCTCCAGACCAAAGGAATAGAACCCCAGCACGAATTCATAGCCGGGAATGCTCTCGTCCCACAGGTTGAACACCCGTGCGACCACATCGCGCTGCCCCGGTACGTCACCCAGCAACACCATCGTGTAGTGGATCAACTCCAGCGCCAGCAGGTCCATCGGGTAGCGCGTCAGCACCGCTTCCCATTTCTGCACAGCGCCAAAGAAATCGCCGTGTACCCAGGCCTTGATCGCCTCGTGGTGGCCTAATTCCCGCTCGTTGCAGCCCGGCAACAAGCGTTCGGACTGGGCAAGGCACTGCAGCATCGTGTCGTAGACCCGGGTTTCCATCGCCTGCGTCAGCCACCCCGCCTTGAAAAGCCAGCCCATGATGAAGTCAGGATGCTCCGCCAGAACGGCGTCAATCTCCGCATCGGCATCCCCGCGGAAGGAGAGTGACATCAGGATCGCGCGCTCCAGCCCGTCAATGGCGCCCCGGTCGCGATAGGACACGGGAACGCCTCTGATATCCGTAAAGGGCATCGCAGATTTCAAAGCGGTATCGGCACACATCCTGGGTCATCCTTTGCGGCAGCGGCACGGGGTTACAGACCCCTTCTATCGCAAATTTTCCAAGGATCGATAGTCTCACGAAAATTCTATCTGGCGTTAACAGCGGTTTGTCGCGCCCCGCCGAAATCCTAACCGCCTGGACGCGCCTCAACCGTGTATCCGTCCCGCGTCTGCGGGGTTTTCATATCGAGCACCCGGCCCGCGATCAGATTGCGCAGCATCTGGGCGGTTCCCCCGCCAATCGTGAACATCCGCGCATCCCGGACCAAACGTTCAACCGGGTTGTTACGGGAATACCCACCGGCACCGTGCAACTGCAACGCGTCGTTGGTGACCTTCACAGCCATTTCCGAAGCAAAGACCTTCGCCTGTGCGGCAAGCAATGGATCAGGAAAACCAGAGGCCTGAACCTCAGCACTTTTTGCCGCGCGCCAGATCATCATGCGCGCGGCGTCGATCTGTGTGGCCATGTCGGCCAGCATCCATTGCAGGCCCTGGAATTCTGCAATCGGGCGGCCAAATTGTTCGCGGGTCTTGACGTGGCTGCAAGCGGCATCAAACGCGGCCTGCGCGAGGCCAAGCGCCACCGTGGCCGCGCCGACACGCTGGGCGTTATAGGCGTCCATCAAACCGGCAAAGCCCCGTTCGATCCCCTCTGGCGGCGTGATCAGACGGTCGGCTGGCAGGTGCAGATTGTTGAACCGAATAGCCGTCTCCGGGATGCCACGCAGGCCCATCGTGGGTTCACGTGCCCCAATCTCCAGACCAGGCTCATCCAGATAAGCGATGAATCCGCCGATTCCTTTGAACGCGCCGTCTTCGATCACGCGCGCGAAAATCAGGTGCAGCCGGGAAACGCCCCCGCCGGTGATCCAGTGCTTGGTGCCGTTCATCACCCAGCCATCGCCCGTCCGCTCTGCCGTTGTGCGCATCTCAGTTGCGGCACTGCCTGCCTGTGGCTCGGTGATGCAGATGGCGGGTTTGTCGCCCGCCAGCACGTGTTGCGCCGCGATCTCGCGCTGCGCTTGTGTACCGTAGGCGAGGATCGCTCCAACGGCGCCCATGTTGCCTTCAACCGCGATCCGCCCGGAGACGCCACAGCACCGCGCGAACTCCTCGACCACCAGCACGATGTCGAAACAGCTCAACCCGAGGCCCCCGAGGTCTTCTGGCACGCACATGCCCATGAACCCGGCATCTGTCATCCGCCGGACAACCTCTTGTGGGTATTGCTCTGTCGCGTCGGTCTGCGCAGCCAGCGGAAGGGCAACGTCGCGCGCCAGATCCCTTGCGCGCGACTGCAACGCAATCTGGGCCTCATTGAGAAAGAAGGAGGGAGGGTCCTGCATCTGCCGATCAAACATGAGAGCGCCTTTGACTGTGGATAGACGCAGTCTAGTTCATGATGATCTCAAAACATATCGAGATATTCTTGCTTTTTTCATGAGTTTTTCTGGCGCTAAAGTGCAGCTAAAAACGTCGCGATCAGTGGATCATGCGGAGGATCGCCCAAGAGCAATGCCCCGACGTCACGTGCAAACGGCGGATCACCAAAGGAGACCGAGCGCAACCCGGGCCAGATCCCATTGCTGCCCCGGCAGACCGGCACAATCGACACCCCCAACCCTTCACGCACCATGGATTCGATGGCGTCCAGTGAATCGATTTCCATGATTGCGGTGACGGCGATATTCCGTTTGTTCAAATGCGCCTCTATCGCGCTGCCCGCCCATGTTTTGCGGTTGAACCAGATAAAGGGCAGAGACGAGAGCAGCGTTTTTTCGCCACCCACCGCTTCTGCAGGCGCGATAACGACCAGCGGCTCATGCGCGATGTGATGCCAATCCAACCCCTCGATAGGCGTTGGGGGCTTCGTGCAGATTGCGATGTCGAGAGCACCTTGCTGCAATCGCCCGGCCAATTGATCGGAACTGCCACTGTGCACATCAATGGAAAGATCGGGGTGCTGCAGGCGCAGTTCCGCAAGCGCGGGCGGCAGGAAGCTGCTCAACACAGTCGGGACCGCCCCGACACGCAACCGGCCCCGGATCATCTGCCCCATGACCACATCTTCGGTCGCGTCGAAAAGCTTGATCACCTTGCGGGCATGATCTGCCAGCGCGCGTGCTTTGCCCGTCGGTGCGGGCGGGCGCACGACACGGTCAAACAGAAGAACGCCCAACTCCTCTTCCAACGCCTTGACCTGCAAGCTGATCGCGGAGTGAGAGCGGCCAATAGCGTCGCCAGCAGCCGCAAACGATCCTTCGTCTATCACCGCGATCAGGATACGCATTTGCTGGATGTTCATGGAAAGGGCCGGGGTTCAGAGGGAGGCGCCACGCGCTGAGTATCGCGCAAAGCCTAGTCGATCCTCACAGGCAGGTCCATCTTGCGACCGCCCATCCGAGACGAGGGGCGCATCAGCCGCCACACCGCCTGCCTGAACAATTGGCGCTGCAAATGCGACCAATTAACGTCAAAGCTGCCTTTTGTAACAATTTTTGACGGTTTCGCTTGAGAACAGGCGCATTCTGGCACAGATAATGGAGAACTTTTCAGACCAAAAGACTAGGAGTTCGCGTGTCCCTCTTCCTGATCGTCGCATTACCATTCTTCGGCGCGCTGCTTCCTGGACTGATGAATTCCGCAGGCAGGCAGGCCTGCGCCGGGATCACCTTTACCGTCTCGCTGGCGGCGTTCATCGGGTTGCTGACCAACCTGCCCGCCGTGCTTGCGGGCGATCTGGTGACCGCCCGGGTTGATTGGATTCCCTCGCTGGGCATGAACTTCACGCTGATGCTGGATGGGCTCGGGTTTTTCTTTGCCCTGCTGATCCTCGGCATCGGCCTTTTGATCATTGCCTACGCCCGCTCGTACCTGTCACGCGATGACAACATGGGCGAATTCTTCACCTATCTGCTGCTGTTTCAGGGCGCGATGGTGGGGATCGTGCTCAGCGATAACATCCTGCTTTTGCTGGTCTTCTGGGAACTTACCTCGCTCTCCTCCTTCCTGCTGATCGGCTATTGGAAACATCTGCCCGAAGGCAGGCAAGGCGCCCGCATGGCCCTGACGGTCACCGGCATGGGTGGCCTGGCCATGATCGGTGGCATGCTGATCCTCGGCCAAATCGCGGGCAGCTATGATCTTAGCGTCATCCTGCAGAACCGCGAATTGATCCAGGCCGATCCGCTCTACGTCCCAGCGCTGCTGCTGATCCTTCTGGGGTGTTTCACCAAATCGGCGCAGTTTCCGTTCCATTTCTGGTTGCCGCACGCCATGGCGGCGCCGACACCCGTTTCTGCCTATCTGCACTCCGCCACGATGGTGAAGGCGGGCATCTTCCTGATGGCCCGCATGTGGCCGGTCCTGTCGGGCACACCGGAGTGGTTTGTTATCGTTACCACCGCCGGTCTGGTCACTATGGTACTTGGCGCGATCATCGCGCTGTTCAAACACGATCTCAAAGCACTGCTGGCTTTCTCAACGGTCAGCCACCTCGGGCTGATCACCATGCTGCTGGGCACCGGAACCGCGTTCGGGGCGATGGCGGCGATGTTCCACATTCTCAACCACGCCACCTTCAAGGCGGCGCTCTTCATGTCCGCAGGGATCGTCGATCACGAGGCCCATACACGCGATATCCGTCGCCTTGGCGGGCTGCGCCACCTTATGCCGATCACCTTTATCATCGCGACACTCGCGGCGCTGTCGATGGCGGGTATTCCTCTGCTGAATGGCTTTCTGTCGAAAGAGATGATGCTGGAGGAAGCCACCCACACCGTGCTCTTCGGTGCGCCCTGGTTGGTGCCCGCACTCGCGACCTTTGGGTCCCTGTTCTCTGCCGCCTATTGCTTCCGCCTGATCGGCCACACCTTCCTTGGCCCGGTGCGCGACGACTACCCGGCCAAGCCGCATGATCCCGGCGCGGGCATGTGGCTGCCGCCCGCCATCCTGGTCGTGCTGGTGGTGATGATCGGTGTTGCCCCCTTCCTGGCAGAGCCCTTTGTGAAAATCGTGACGGCCTCCGTCCTGGGGGACACTGCGGAGGTGCCCAAGGCCTATTTCAAGATCTGGCATGGCCTTGTGCCCGCCCTTTTCATGTCGGTCATTGCCGTCGTAGGTGGCTTGCTGATGCTGGCCATCTTCAATCCCGCCCTGCGCCTGTGGGAGACGACCCCACGCCCCGAGGCCAAGATGATTTTCGAAGCGCTGATCGCCGCGATTGTCGCGCTGTCCCAGCGCTTTATCCACGGTCTGCACAATGGCGCTTTCACCCGCTATGGCGCGATCATGGCCGTCACGGTCATCATTGCAGGGTTTTACGCCTGGAGCACAGGCACCGTGGGCGCCGCCAGCCGAGAGATGCAGCCCGTCACCCCCGTCGCCTTTGCCGGCTGGGTCATGCTGGTGGCGGCAACCATCGGGATGGTGTTCCTGCACCGGAACCGTCTGATGTCTCTGATCCTCATCGGTATTGCCGGGCTGATGGTATCGGTCGGCTTCGTCTATTTCAGCGCGCCCGACCTTGCCATGACGCAGATCACCGTCGAGGTGGTCACCATCATCCTGCTGCTGCTGGCGCTGAACTTCCTGCCCAATCAGACCCCGATTGAAAGCACCGCGATGCGGCGGACACGCGATACCGCCATCGCCCTTGCGGGCGGTCTGGCGACCATGGGCATGGCCTGGCACTTCCTGGTGCGTGACGCCATCGCGACACCGATCTCGGAATTCCACCTCGCCAACTCCTACAAGGGCGGCGGCGGCACCAATGTCGTCAACGTGATCCTCGTGGATTTTCGGGGCTTTGACACCTATGGCGAGATCATCGTGCTGGGCATCGCCGCCCTGCTGATCTACGCGCTGACCGAAACGCTTCTGTCCGGCCCCGTTCGTGCCCGCCTGCTGAACCGCAAGCCGGATCAGCCGCGTGCGGGTGACATGCACCCCACGATGATGGTGGTGCTGACCCGCGTGATCATGCCCGTGGTGCTGATGGTCGGTTTCTACATCTTCCTGCGCGGTCACAACGAGCCGGGCGGCGGTTTTATCGCCGGGCTGGTCGTCTCTATCGCGGTGGTGATGCAATATATGGCCAGCGGGTTCAGCTGGGCCTCCGCGCGGCTGCGCTATCCCTATCACGGGGTGATCGGCGCGGGCGTGCTGATCGCGGGCCTCACGGGCATCGGGTCGTGGTTTGTCAGCAAACCGTTCCTGACGTCGGATTTCACCTATGTGCGCATCCCGCCGTTTGAGAAGTTCGAGCTGGCAACAGCGGCACTCTTTGACCTCGGCGTGTTCCTCGCGGTGGTCGGCGCAGTGATGCTGTCGCTGGAGAGCTTCTCGCGGCTGGCGCGCCGGGCCCATGTCCCGGATACCGAACACCCGATGGACATCGATCCGTCACGTGACGATCCCCCGATGACACCAGCGCAGGAGGGCGTGTGATATGGAATTGCTTGTCGCATCCGCCATCGGCATTCTCACGGCAGGGGGCATCTATCTGATGCTGCGCCTGCGTACCTTCCCGGTGATCCTGGGCATTTCGCTGCTGACCTATGCGGTCAACGTCTTTCTCTTTGCCTCCGGGCGGCTGAGCGTCGGCGCCCCGCCCATTCTGCGCGATGGTGTCGAGGTCTACACCGACCCGCTGCCACAGGCGCTGGTGCTCACGGCCATCGTGATTTCCTTTGGGATGACCGCGGTCGTGGTGATGATCGCCCTTGGCGCCTATCTGGGGTCGGACGACGATCACGTGGATGACGCCCCGGATGAAGCTTCTAAGGGTACGGGAGACGCCGCATGACCCATTGGATCATTGCCCCCGTCGTGCTGCCTGCCCTGCTGGCCCCCTTTATCGTGCTGGCCGCGCGCTACCATATCGGCATTCAGCGCGTCTTCTCCGTCGCCGGGGTTCTGGCGCTGATTTCCGTGGCCGCAGGCCTTGCCTGGCAGGCCTCGGACGGGACCATCACGCTCTACCAGCTTGGCGATTGGGCCGCGCCCTTCGGGATCGTTCTGGTGGCGGACAGGCTGTCCACGCTCATGGTGCTGCTGACAGCCGTGCTGGCGCTCTTTGTGCTGCTCTATGCCATCGGATCGGAATGGGACAATCGCGGGCGGCATTTCCACGCGCTGTTCCAGTTCCAGCTGATGGGGATCATGGGCGCCTTCCTGACCGGTGACCTCTTCAACCTCTTTGTGTTCTTCGAAGTGTTGCTGATTGCTTCCTACGGTCTGATGATCCACTCAGGCGGCAATGCGCGCCTGCGTGCGGGCGTGCAATATGTGCTTTTCAACCTGCTGGGATCGACCCTTTTCCTCTTTGCCCTCGGCGCGATCTACGCCGAAGCCGGGACGCTGAACATGGCCGATCTGGCCCAGCGAGTGCGCCTGATCGACGGCGCGGAAACCGTTGGCATTCGCCTTGCTGCCGTCCTGCTCCTGCTGGTCTTCGCGATCAAGGCGGCGGTGCTGCCGCTGCACTTCTGGCTGCCCTCGAGCTATGCCGAAGCGCCCGCGCCGGTGGCCGCGCTCTTTGCGATCATGACCAAGGTCGGCGCCTATGCGATCATCCGCGTCTACACGATGATCTTCAGCCCCGATCTGGACGTGACCGCCGGGCTACACACCACATGGCTGATGCCTGCCGCGCTCGCCTCGCTGGCCATTGGCATGATCGGCGTGCTTGCAGCCCGTCACCTCGACCGTCTTGTGGCCTTTGCGGTCATCGGGTCGATGGGGATGGTGATGGTGGCGATCTCGCTCTTTACGCCCACCAGCATCACGGCAGCGCTCTATTACACCGTGCATTCGACACTGGCCGCAGCCGCCCTGTTCCTGATCGTCGATCTGGTCCGAACCGGACGCGCGGATCTCAACCTGATCGCCCAGCCTGTCGTGCCAGGGGCCGCGTTGACTTCTGCGCTGTTCTTTCTGGCGGCCATTGCCATGGCCGGTCTGCCGCCGCTGTCGGGCTTTGTCGGCAAGCTGCTGGTCCTCGATGCGGCCTTTTCCACCTCGGCAGCCGCATGGATCTGGGCCGTGGTCCTGTCGTCCAGCCTGATCTGCGTCGTCGGCTTTTCCCGCGCGGGCAGCACCCTCTTCTGGAAGGCAAAATCAATGCCGGTGGCGGACGAGGCGGCAGAGCCCCCCGCCACCACTCCCGCGCCTGCGACGCTGTCTTATGTTGCGGTGGGCGGGTTGCTGGCGCTGCTGGTGGCGCACACGGTCTTTGCCGGACCGGCGACCGCCTACATGGCGGATATTTCCGACCAGCTCTTCAATCCGGAACCTTACATAGAGACCGTGCTGGACACACCCGGTAAACTCAGCACACCAAAGGAGGGATATTGACATGATCAAGGCATACCGCTGGCTCCTGCCACACCCCCTTGTCACTTTGCTGCTCGCGGTGGTCTGGACCCTGCTGCAAAATGAAATCTCGGCAGGCATGGTGGTCTTTGGCGTGATCCTCGGGATCATCATCCCCTGGGGCACATCGGTCTGGTGGCCGGATACGCCCCGCGCCTTTCACGTCAGTCGCATGGTGACCTACAGCATCATGGTGATCTGGGACATCATGGTCGCCAACGTGCAGGTGGCCTGGATCGTTCTGACCAAACCCAATTCTAAACTGCGGCCCGCGTGGATCGTGGTCCCGCTGGAATTGCGCCAGCCCGAGGCCATTACCATCCTCGCCGGCACCATCACGCTCACCCCCGGCACCGTCTCGGCCGATCTGTCGGACGAAGGGCACAGCCTGCTTGTGCATGTGCTGCACACGGAGGATCCCGACGCCGTGCGTGACGAGATCAAAACCCGCTACGAGCGCCGCCTGAAGGAGATTTTCGCATGAGTTTCGCGACACAGCTGATGGACATTGCGCTCATCGTGACCTTCGTCGTCATCGCTCTGGCGCAGGCCATGTCAATGATCCGGCTGGTGATGGGGCCATCGACGGGTGACCGCATTCTGGCGCTCGACACGATGGTTGTGAACGCCATCGGCCTCATTGTCTTGCTCGGCATTGCACAGGGCGTGCGCATCTACTTCGAGGTGTCGCTGATCATTGCCATGCTGGGGTTTGTCTCAACCGTCGCCTATGCGCGATTTGTTCTGCGGGGGGATATCATCGAATGACCGCTGAGATTATCGGAACCTACGCCGTTGCCATCTGCCTGCTTGTCGGGGCGGGCTTTGCCATGGTGGGCGCGATTGGCCTGCTGAAGTTCAACGACTCCATGACCCGACTGCATGCACCGACAAAGGTTGGCACGGTAGGGATCGGCGCCTTGCTGCTCGCCTCCATGATCCATTCCTTCACGGTGGGAGACGGGTCGCTGCACGAGCTTCTGATCATGTCGTTCCTCTTCGTGACAGCCCCGATTTCGGCGAATTTCATGGCCAAGGTGAACATCCACCGCCGCGCCTGCGACACCCCGCCGGAACCGCCGCGGGATGACACCTGGTCAACCCTGAACGTGCCCGAAGCGGATCGCGAAATGGCGTCTCCGACAGTGCAACCCCCGAAAGCCTGACCCACAGTCCTAGGCCTGGTGTGCCGCAACAAGGCAATTGAGGAACTCTTCGGTCTTCCGGGTCGGCTCCGGTTTTCGGCGGACGATGGCGGCAAAGGTGCTGCTGTAGCCTGTGTCCTGCGCGGCAACGGGGCGCACGGCGCCTTTGCGCAGAAATGTTTCCGCCACATGATCCGCCAGATATCCCAGATAGCGACCCGATTGGATCAAGAGGGAGAGCGCCTCTTCCTCCTGCACGCGCGCTGCGCGACGAATGCCCAAGGACTGCCCCGCCTTCATATTAGGGGAGTTGAACGCGTATCCCGCATATTTGTACTGCGCGAGGTTCAGAGCATCGGCGCGCGCTGTTTCCGGCACATCAAAGAGCGGATGTCCTTCGCCGCAATAGAGCGTCATATGCTCCTGATAAAGCGGTGTATACTGCAGGATGGAGGATTGCCGATGGATTGGCACGATGGCGATGTCGAGGGTGCCATCCGTGACCCGCGCCTCCAAAACCCCCGGCGGATCCAGCGCAATCTCAAAGGCCACATCCGGGGCGGAGGCATCGAAGGCCTGGATGGCCTTGTGGACCCGCGCCTCAGGGTTCGTCGTCGACTGATCAAAGAGCCCGAGCCGCAAGGTGCCCGTCAGATGGATGTGGATATTGTCGATATGGGCCTGGAACCCGTCCAGCGACGCCAGCAGGTCATGGGCCGCCTCCAGCACCTGTTCGCCCTCCGGCGTCAGGGAAAATCCGGCAGGGCCCCGGTTGCAGAGCTTCAGCCCGATGCGCAGTTCCAGATCAGAGATATGTTTCGAGATTGTCGAGCGGCCAATGTTCAATTCCAGCTCTGACGCTGCAAAGCCGCCGCACTCTGTCACAGCGATGAAAACCCGGATCAACCGGATGTCCACATCGCTCAAAGACCGCAAGAGTGCGCGTTTCGCCATCTAAGGTTTCCTAATTATCAAACTATAGTCGACAATGTTGCCACTTATCAAACACTATACAACCTTTACTGTTACCCCTACCATGACACGCGCTGGCATCTCCGATGCGCGCCAACAGGGAACAGGGAGACAATAAATGTCCATAAAACCCCCACTATCTGATCTGCCGATCAAGACCGCCGATAGCGGTTTTTATCGGGGGTTCAGCGTAAACGTGACCGTCATCAGTAAGATCATCATCAGTATGCTGGTGGTCTGGTGTATCGTCTGGCCAACTCAGGCGGGCACCGTTCTGGGCAACTGGAACACTGCAATTCTCGCGCAATTCGCGGCCTGGTACATCTGGGTTGTGACCGCCTTCGTGATCGTCTGTATCGGTCTGGCCATCTGGCCGACGGCCGGACGTCTGAACCTGGGCACCGATGGTGAAAAACCCGAATTCACGAATTTCTCGTGGTTTTCGATGATGTTCGGCGCTGGTATCGGCGTCGGCATGCTGACCTGGGCTGTTGCGGAACCGGTCGCGCACTTCAAAAACAACCCATCAGTCATTCAGGGTGTGACAACAGCGCTTGAAGCGGACAATGTCCGGACGGCCTATGTGTGGTCCTACCTGCATTGGGGGTTGGGTGCATGGGCGTGCTACGCCATTGCGGGTCTCGCACTGGCGTTCTTCAGCTACCGCCGGGGGCTGCCGCTGACGATCCGTTCGTCGCTGACCCCTCTGTTCGGCAAATCCTTGTCCGGACCGGTGGGCCATATCATCGATATCGTCGCGGTTGTGGCAACCATTCTTGGTGTGGCGCAGACGCTTGGTTTCGGTGTTGAGCAGTTTGTGGCAGGTCTCACACGGATTGGCATCGGCGGTCTTGCGCTGGAAGATGGCTCCGCAACGACATTGGGCATTGTGATTGCCTTGCTGGTCATTATGGGCGCATCAACGCTTTCGGCCCTCTCCGGGGTTGGTAAGGGCATCAAATGGCTGTCGAACATCAACATGGTGCTGTCGATCTTCCTGCTGAGCTTCTTCATCCTCTTTGGCGCGACCTGGTTCGGGGCGATGGCCTTCTTCGTCGGGATCTGGGACTACCTGATCGCGCTGCCGTGGCTGAGCTTCAACGTCTACAGCTCTGACGGCGTCGAAGGGTCCGAAGCCTTCCTGCTGACACAGTGGCAGGGCTGGTGGCCGGTGTTCTACTGGGCCTGGTGGATTGCCTTTGCACCTTTCGTGGGTCTGTTCTTGGCGCGCATCTCGCGCGGTCGGACCATCCGTGAATTCGTGCTGGGTGCGATGATCGTGCCGTCGCTGATGTGCTTTGTCTGGTTCGCATGGGCCGGTGGTACAGCGATCGATCTTGAACTGAACGGTGGGGCCAACGGCCTGATCCTGGATGCCGCCAACGGCGACAAGATCTTTGCGATGACCGAGTTCATGCTGGCGCCGATCGCGCAGGCACTGGCTTGGGGTATGGCGGTGATCATCGTGGTTCTGCTGATGACCTTCCTGGTCACCTCTGCTGACTCTGCGGTGCTGATCGTGAACACCATCAACGCCGCGGGCGACGAAGGCCCAAAGGCACGTCCGCACATCCTGTTCTGGGGTGCTGCGCTGGCGCTGGTGGTTGGCGGTCTGCTGATCTCTGGCGGTACCGGAGCCATTCAGACCGCGATGGTGATCGGGGCGCTGCCCTTCTCCATCGTGATGGCGCTGATGTGTATCGCGCTGATCAAGGCGATCTTCAACGACGGTCGCCGCGAGGCAGCCGGGGTTCCGACCACCTTTGATCAGATCGACGACGACATGTCGGCCAGCCCTGCTGAATAAGCAGACCTCATAAGATCAGAAAAGCCCTGCATCACGCGGGGCTTTTTTTGTGCGGGTTGGAATGCGTTCTAGCTTTCCGCGACCCTGCGCATGGACATGCGCCGCGCCACAATCTGGCGGCGCACAAAGGCCACGATAAAGACAGCCGTAAGGATCAGGATGATTGTCGGGGCGGGCGCACTGTCGAGGAAAAAGCTGGCGTAAGTACCCAGCAGCATGGACACCATGCACACCAGCACGGACACCCAAAGCATGGTCGAGAACTTGCGCACCAGCAAAAACGCAATCGCGCCCGGTGCGATCAGCAGTCCGATGGCAAGGATCAACCCTGCCGCCGACAGGGTGGCCACGATGGTCAGGGACAGGGCGGCCAGCAGACCATAGTGCAACCAATTGACCCACAGTCCGGAGGCCTGCGCCTGTGCCGGATCGAAGCTGTGCAACAGCAAGTCTTTCCACTTGAGCACCAGCATCAGCCCTACGCCTGCCGAGATGATACCGGCCGTCCAGAGCTCATGCGCCTCAACCCCGAGCATGTTGCCAAAGAGGATGTGATCCAGATGCGCATTTGTCTCTACCGAGACATAGAGAACGATGCCCACGCCAAACATGCCGGAAAAGACCACCCCCATCACCGTGTCCTGTTTCACCCGGCTGTTGCTGGAGAGGTACCCCGTTGCGAGGGCGCAGGTCATGCCTGCCGCAAACGCGCCGAGGATCAGCGGGATGCCCAGAATATAGGCCAGCACGATGCCCGGCAGAACGGCGTGGCTGACCGCATCGCCCATGAGGGCCCAGCCTTTCATCACCAGAAAGCAGGACAACAAAGCAGTGGGCACGGACACGATGATCGAGATTAGGAAGGCGTTCTGCATGAAGCCGAAGGTGAAGGGCATCAGGAGGGTCTGCATATCCATCAGGCGACCTCCTCCACCGGGATGGGCGCGCCCTCTCGCAAGGCAATCCTGGCCTTGCGCCGCGCCGCCAGCAGCCCGTGTGTGGGGGCAAAGACGAAGGCCAGAAGGAAGATCAGCGTCTGCAGGGTGACGATGATACCGCCCGTGGCGCCATCGAGGAAATAGCTGATGTAGGCGCCGGCAAAGCTACTGCCTGCGCCGATGGCCACGGAGGTCGCGATGAGGCGCGGGAAGCGGTCACAGAGCAGGTAGGCGGTGGCGCCCGGGGTGACGACCATGGCTATCACCAGAAACGCGCCGACGGTCTGCATCGCGGCCACCACAGAGGCGGACAGCAGCACGAAAAAGACAGCCTTGAGCAGGCCGGGGTTCAACCCGATGGCGCGCGCGTGATTTTCATCGAAGAAGGTCACCATCAGATCCTTCCATTTCGCCAGCAGCACAGCAAGCGACACAAACCCGATCAACGCCAGTTGCAGCGTGTCCTCTGGTGTGATGGCAAGGATATTGCCCATGGTGATGGTCTGGATCGACACCGACATCGGGTTGAGCGAAACGATGAAAAGGCCCAGGCCAAAGAAAGAGGTGAAGATCAGCCCGATGATCACATCGACTTTGAGACCGGAGCGTTCGGACAGGAACAGCATGGCCCCCGCCGCAAGCCCGCCCGCGATAAAGGCCCCAAGCGCGAAGGGCAGACCGAGGATATAGGCCCCCGCGACGCCGGGCACGACGGAATGGGACAGCGCGTCGCCGATCAGCGACCATCCCTTGAGCATCAGGTAGGCCGACAGGAACGCACAGACACCCCCCACCAGTGCAGAGACCCACATGGCGTTTGTCATGTAGGTGTAGGCGAAGGGTTCTGCGAGCGTCTCGATCACTCCCGCGGCTCCGTCCGTTGGGTTTTGTCGCCGTATTGCACAAACGGGCGTTCATCATCGGTAAAGATCGTGACCGCGCGGGCGTCTTCATCGTCGTGCAGCGTGTCGCCGCCAAGGGTGAAGTGCCGCAACACGCCACCAAAGGCTTTTTCGAGGTTTTCGCGGGTGAAAGTCGTTTCCGTGGGGCCGTGACAGAGCACGGTGCCCTTGACCAGAACCGTGCGGTCGCAGAATTCCGGTACGGACCCAAGGTTATGGGTTGAGACCAGCATCACCCGGCCTTCGTCGCGCAAGGATCGCAGCAGCGCCACGATCTGCTCTTCGGTTTTCACATCGACACCGGTGAAAGGCTCGTCCAGCAGGATGACTTGCCCGTCCTGCGCCAGGGCGCGGGCCAGAAAGACACGTTTGCGTTGGCCGCCGGACAGCTCCCCAATCTGGCGGTGGCGGTAGTCCTGCATGTTGACGCGGGCAAGCGCCTGATCGACGGCAGCGTGATCGGCAGGGGCGGGGCGGCGCAGAAACCCCATATGCCCGTAACGCCCCATCATCACCACGTCTTCGACCAGCACGGGGAAGGCCCAATCGACCTCCTCGGACTGCGGCACATAGGCGACGAGGTTCTGGCGCAGCGCGTCGCGCACGCTTTGACCCAGAATGCGGATTTCCCCCTTTGAGGCCGGGACAAACCCCATGATCGCCTTGAAGAGCGTCGACTTGCCCGCACCGTTCACGCCGACCAGTGCCGTCACCGTACCGCGCGGGATTTCGAAGCTGGCGTTCCACAAGGCGGTGTGGCCGTTGCGATAGGTGACCGTCACATCCTGCGCCATCAGGCCGCTGGTGCGGGCATCGCCACCGGGAAGCTCCCGTTCTGCTGGCAGATCATCGCGCATTCGGTCGTCCTCACCTTGCAAAGCATGCGCAGTCCTCACCGACCGCACATGCTGCTTCATCGCCTGCAAATAGGGCGCATTTGCCCGTCAATCAATTGGTCGCCTCCGTCAGCCCTGTGGCCACGGTCCCCGCCGTCACTTTCAGAAGGTCCAGATAGGTCGGCACCGGACCGTCCGCTGTGCTCAGCGAATCCACATAAAGGACGCCGCCATATTGAACGCCGGTCTCCCGCGCGACTTGTTTGGCCGGGGCCGTATTTACCGTGCTCTCGCAGAACACCACCGGGATATCGTTGGCGCGGACCGCATCAATGACACCGCGCACCTGTTGAGGGGTGCCCACCTGATCCGCGTTCATCGGCCAGAGGTACAGCTCCTTCATGCCGAAATCACGCGCCAGATAGCTGAAGGCCCCTTCGCAGGTGACAAGCCAGCGGGCGTTCTGCGGGATCTGCGCGATGGCCGCACGCAGCGGTTCTATGGTCGCCCGCAATTCGTCTTTGTAGGCAGCTGCGTTTGCCGCGTAGATTTCCGCGTTTTCCGGATCCTGCTCCGCGAAGGCTTTGGCGATATTGTCGATATAGATCAACGCATTGTCTAGCCCCATCCAGGCATGCGGGTTGGGTTTGCCGGTGTAGCTGCCCGAGGCAATCGGGATCGGGTCGATCCCATCCGTGAGGGTCGCTGATGGAACATCTTTGAGATTGGACAGGAATTGTTCGAACCACAGCTCCAGGTTCATACCATTCCACAGGATCAGATCGGCATCCGATGCGCGCACGATGTCCTGCGGCGTTGGTTCATAGCCATGAATTTCAGCGCCGGGCTTGGTGATGGAGACCACATCTGCCGCGTCACCGGCGACATTTGCCGCCATATCCGCAAGCACGGTGAAGGTCGTGACCACCTTCATCTTGTCGTCGGCATAGGCATGTGTCGCAAGAACGGCGGCGAAAACGGCGCAGGACGTGGATTTGATCAGCGAGTACAGCATTGGAGTCTCCGTCATGACTATAGGGCTTTCTCGACTGTAAATGCAAATCACTCGCAACTGTCAAGGAGTTTGAGAACGACTCGCAACTGGAGGCGATCACTTTCTAGTGCGCGTCCTGCGGCCTGCCCAGAAGATAGGTATCCATGATCCACCCATGCTGCGCACGCGCCGCCTGTCTCGCGGCAACGATCCTTGTGGCCACATCGGCCAGCGGCCCGTGATCCAGAACCTGTTCGGGCATGCCCAGATAAGCCCCCCACCAGATCAGCAGGTCAGGCTCGTCCAGATGTTGGAAACTGGCCTCCCCGTCCAGCATAACCACAAGACGTGTCGCGCCAATTGGCCAGCCGTGATCGCGCAAACGGCGGCCCGTGGTGATCTGGATGGGGCCATTCACATCGTTCAGCGGGATGCCATGGGCGGCGGTCAGCGCCTGAACTGCGGTGATCCCCGGCACAACCCGCAGCGTCGGTTGTGGGGTCAGACGCCGGGCGATACGGATCGTGCTGTCATAAAGCGATGGATCGCCCCAGACCAGCAAGGCAACCGGACCGGATACGCCGACATCTGCCAGTGCCGTCTGCCAGCGGGCGGCAATCTCGTCATGCCAGCGTTCGACCCGCTCCAGATAGGGCAAGGCGGGATCGCGGATGGGATAGTCAAACGGTACAATCCGCGCCGTCGATCCGGCGGCGGCAATGATGCCGTGCCGCAGGGAGGCGAGATCATCTTTGCCCGCGCCTTTGTGGGGGACAAGAATGACCGATGCCTCGCGGATAGCCTGCATCCCCTCCATCGTGACATGGGCGGGCGACCCGGTGCCGATGCCGATGAGCCAGAGGGTATCGATCATGAGAAATGTCCGCGAAAAAGCCCGGACCCCGCAAAGGGACCCGGGCCATTGATGTCAATCGGATCAGGCCGCGTTGTAAAGACGTGACGTGAAGAGGCCCGACAGTTTGCCCGACCGCACTGCTTTGGCACCCGCGAGCACCGCCAGATCGGCAATCGGTTCAATGAGGACGACCAGCATGTAGGCGGCCCCGAAGGTCAGCACGGATTGCGCAGTTTCCGCCCCGATGCCCTGGCCGTAGAAAGCCCAGAAGGCCACCCAGGCGACGACGCCACCCTGATACATCGCAGAGAGCTTGAAGACATCCGCATAGGCAAGGTCAACATAGGCTTTGTCCCGCGGGATGAACCGGTTGGCCAGCGCCGAGATCGCAAAGAGCGGCACCAGAAGCGTCGTGACGTTGACGAAAAACATTGGCAGGTCGCTGGGCGCAAAGAACGCGCCTTGAACCAGCAGGCCAAGGGCCAGACCAAGGGCGGCGGGTGCTGCTCCCATCAACAGGAACAGCGTGGTGCCCAGAATGAAGTGTACTTCAGAGACACCTACGGCGAAATGCGGCAGCACTTCGAAGAAGATGAAGGTGCCCACGGTAGCAATGACCGTGCGCAGCGCGAAAGAGGCGACGTTGTGGCTTTTGAGGTCTTCGAAAGCGAGTTTCGCGGTGTATCCGGCGGCGCCTGCTGCGGTTGCGTAGGCAAAGGCCATCTTGGCCCCATCTACTACGCCTGGTTCGATATGCATGTGCTGTCCTTTCTGTCCTGCCCCTCCGGCAGGTAATATCCCGTGCAAGCACGGCGTTGCGTTGTGCGGCAGGTCTCCTGACTTGCGGGTCGCAGCGCTCAGGTCCTTCCCAGCCGTCAGGCCAGTGGGTCATCCATCGCGCTCACCGCTTACAGTTGCGGGGGCAGTCTGAGACTTTCACTCAGTTCCCTTTTCAGCCACAAAACGTGGCACCGTAGTCCAGTCCTATCTCCGATGCGCGCGCCCGAACAAGCAGAAAAGCGACTTTCAACCCTCGGCAAACGGCCCATAGAGGATCAGGGCCGGTTTATCACCGATTTCCTGTGCCAGCTGCCTCGCCAGTTGTGACACGGTGGAGCGATGGATGCTCTGCTCCGGGCTGCTGACACTTTCGGCGAGAATCGCCGGTGTGTCAGGCGGCAGGCCTCTCTTGGTCAGCTCTTCCAGCAGTTTGGGGAAGGTGCGTTTACCCATGAACACCACCGTTGATGCTGTCGGATCGGCAAGCGCCTGCAGGTCCAAATCCTGTGGCAGTTGACCACTGACATCATGGCCGGTGACAAATTGCACACGGCGCGCGGTCAGACGCCGCGTCAGCGGAATGCCCGCCGCCGCCGCAGCGGCGCAGGCGGAGGGGATGCCCGGAATGATCTCATATGGAATACCCGCCGCGCGCAGGGCCACCAGTTCCTCCTCCAGCCGGCCAAAAAGCCCGCTGTCGCCTGACTTCAGGCGCACCACACGCTGATCCATCTGCGCGTATTCAACCAACAGTCGGCTGACGTGCTGCTGTTTCGGTGAAGGCCGCCCTGCCCGTTTGCCGACCCCGACCAGATCTGCGCCCGATCGCGCATGGCTGAGGATCGGCCCCGAGGAGAGATCGTCAAACAGTACGGCATCGGCGCGTTTCAACCGGTCTACAGCCTTCAGCGTCAAAAGCTCGGGATCGCCGGGACCGGACCCCACAAAGCTGACGAAACCGGTCACGCGTTTTCCTCTGCGGTGATGAAGTGGAAAAACGTGCCGGAAACGTGATCACGGTGCGATCCGGTCTCGGGCACGGAGTTGCCGTCAGCATCTGCGACGTCGGCCAGCGCCGCATCGGGTTGTTCCAGAATGGTAGAATAGTGGAATTCATGCCCCCGCAAAGCAACACCCGGCCCATACCCCGGCAGCGGGGCCGTCAGCACCGCCCGCCGATAACCCAGATGGAACTTGCGTTTCTCGTAGCTGGTGACAAGACCCAGCAGCCCTGCCATCTGGTGCCGGGTGCCTTCCTTGTCGATCAACGCTTCTCCAAGGGCCATGTAGCCCCCGCACTCCCCATGCACGGGCCGCGTCTCTGCGTGTTTCCGCAAGCCGGTTTGAAATGTGGTGGCTGAGGCCAGCACGCCACCATGCAGTTCCGGATAGCCCCCCGGCAGCCAGACCAAATCGGCGCTTGCATCCGGGGCCTGATCCGCCAGCGGGGAAAAGGGCAGGATTTCCGCCCCCGCCTCGCGCCAGCCCTTGAGCACATGCGGATAGGTAAAGGAAAACGCCGCATCCCGCGCCAGGGCGATACGCTGAGCCGGTGGTGTTGGCAGCTTGGCGCTGTCGAGGGGTGTGATCTGGCCCTTGGCCGCTGCACGAATGGCCGCGATGTCGACATGGTCGCGCAGAAACTGCGCATAGCCTGCAATGGCGGCCTCCAGATCGGGATGTTCAACTGCCTGGATCAGCCCCAAATGGCGTTCCGGCAAGGTCAGGTCCCCCCGGCGTGGCAGGACGCCCAACACGTTCAACCCGGCGTTTTCCATGCCCAGACGCGCAAGGCGTTCATGGCGCGGCGAGGCGCAGCGGTTCAGGATCACCCCGGCAAAGGGGACATCCGGGTTGTAGGCCTGAAATCCGAGCGCCGTTGCCGCCGCCGATTGCGCCTGCCCGCTGACATCCACGACCAGAACCACGGGCCAGCCCATGCGCTGCGCCGTCTCAGCGCTGCTGCCAAATCCGCTCTGCCCCCGGGTGGCCACACCATCATAGAGGCCCATAGACCCTTCGGCGACACAGATATCGGCACCCGTCGCCTCGGCGGATATTGCGGCCAGCAAATCCGACCCCATCGCCCAGCTATCGAGGTTGAAGGACGCGCGTCCACTGGCCGCATGGTGAAAGGCCGGGTCGATGTAGTCCGGCCCGGATTTGAAGGGTTGCACCCGCAGCCCGTCTTCTGCCAGCGCGCGCAGCAGCCCCAGCATCACCGTTGTTTTCCCTGTCCCCGATGACGGCGCAGAGATCATGATGCCCGGCATATCAGTCATCGCCATGGCTCCAGCTTGCCCAGGGGCTTTCCGCGCTTTGCGGGCGGTAGCGCCTGTCGTAATCCGTTGAATAGAGGCAGCTTTCGTCAAACCCCTCCGCTGCCAAAGCCGGTCCAACGAGGATCAGCGCCGTGCGCGCAATCCCGGCATCCAGTCGCGTGGCAATGTCCGAGAGCGTACCCCGAATAATCTGCTCATCCGGCCAACTGGCACGATAAACCACCGCCACCGGGCAGTCGGCACCATAGGCGGGCGTCAGATCATCGATAACCGTATCAAGGTTCTGAATGGACAAATGGATGGCCAGGGTTGCACCGGTCGCGGCGAAATTCGTCAGGGTTTCGCCTTCCGGCATCGAAGAGGCCCGGCCCGGCGTGCGGGTCAGCACCACCGATTGCGCCAGCCCGGGCAGGGTCAGCTCCGCCCCCAAGGCGGCGGCGGCGGCCGAGAAGGAAGGCACGCCGGGCGTGACCGACACCGGGATACCGGCCGCGCGCAGGCGGCGCATTTGTTCGCCCATCGCGGACCAGACGGACAAATCGCCTGAATGCAGCCGCGCGATATCCTTACCCGCCGCATGTGCGGATTGGATCGCGCCCATGATGTCATCCAGCGACATCGACGCGGTGTTCACGATCTCTGCCTCCGGTGGGCAATGCGCAAGGATCGCCTCCGGCACGAGGGAGCCCGCGTAGAGGCACACAGGGCAGGACGCAATAAGATCGCGCCCGCGCAGGGTCAGAAGGTCGGGAGCGCCCGGTCCGGCGCCGATGAAATGGACGGTCATGATGTCTCTCTGATGGCAAGCGCGCAGGTCGCAAGCTTGTCGGCTGAAATATGTCTAAGGGTCAAGAGGCGGGCGTCCGGGCCAGCTGCGGCAAGGGCTGCGGCCTCGGCGACCGATCCGGTGCCATGCGCCTTTTGCGAGGCCTCAGACTGGGTTGTGGTGGATTGCTGCTGCAGGATGTCGGCGGGCACAGCCTTCACTGGTATTCCGATCTTTTCCGCGAAGAGACGGAACGCCTCTGCGGTTGCTTTGTCTTCTGATGTTGCCAGCACATCCGGCTGCACGGCCTCGCAGGCACGATCAAGGGCGTCCTGCAAACTGCCGACGGAGGCGGTTTTGCGAAAGCCAAAACCGGCGGCAATCATAGGGACACGCTCCATTGAACAATCGGGTAGCTGGTTTTCCACCCGCGTTTCGGCCCCAGCGGCTCGGCGCGCGCCACCTCCAGCCGGATCAGCGTGCCGCCTAGGCGGCGGTGGGCTTCAGCAACAAGTGCTTCGGTTTCGAGTGTCACGGCATTTGCCACCAACCGCGTGCCCTTGGCAAGATTACTCTCCAGCCACTGCAGCAGCGCGCCGGTCAGCCCGCCGCCAATGAAAACCACCTGCGGCTCTTTCTGCCCAACCAACGCATCTGGTGCTGCACCGGTGACGACCTTCAGGCGGTCGACCCCAAGCCGCCCGGCATTTGCACTGATCCGGGCGGCACGGTCCGGGTTCGGCTCAAAACTCGTGGCCTCAAGTGTCGGATGCGTCAGCAACCATTCGATCCCGATGGATCCGGAACCGCCACCAATGTCCCACAGGTGTTCAAAGGGCCTTGGAGCCAGCGCGGAGAGTGTCATCGCGCGCACCGGTTGCTTGGTGATCTGCCCGTCCGTTTCAAACCAGTCGTCCGGTCGACCGCTGGCCAGCGGCAGGGCAGCCCCACCCCCGGCAACCTCAACGGCGACGCAAAGGGGATGTTCGAAGCGCTCCGTCGCAACGGCATCGACGCGCAGATGCGTCACCCGCTCGCGCGGCCCCCCCAAGGCTTCAAGCACGCTTAAAGCGGAAGCCCCAAACCCGGCATCGCTCAGATAGGCCCCCAACGCCCCAACGGCGTCACCATCGCGGAGCAGCGCGATGATTTTCACATCGGGTGCCAAATGAGGCCGCAAGCGCGTCAAGGGAGCCGCATGCAGGCCCAGGCAAACCGTCCGCTCCAGCGACCAGCCCATGCGATTGGCCGCAAGGGAAAAGCTGGAGGGACCGGGGAAGGAACACCACTCTTCCGGCTCCAGATGGCGCGCCAGCGTGGCCCCTGCGCCGAACCAGAAAGGATCACCCGATGCCAGCACAACCACGCGTTTGCCCCGCAGGCCCGACAGGATATCGATGCCGTCAGAAAAGGGAACCGGCCAGCGTCGCGTCTCACACGGCAAATCGCCCACCAGCGCCAGATGCCGTGGGGGGGCCATGACGATTTCCGCAGCCTCAAGGGCGGTTCGACTTGCAGGCCCCAGGCCTTTGAGGCCATCTTCGCCCAATCCGATGATGGTCAACCACGGGGTCTCAGACATGGAGCCAAACCTGCTTGTTCTTGGCGGCACGACCGAAGCCACCGCGCTCTGTCACGCCATGAGCGATGCAGGTGTGCGGGGCACGATCTCCTTTGCCGGTCGCGTGGCGCGGCCGGTTCGGCAACCGCTGCCGCAGCGGGTTGGCGGGTTCGGCGGTGTTGCGGGGCTGGTGGACTATCTGCGCCAGGCCGCCATCACCCATGTGGTTGATGCCACACACCCCTTTGCCGCGCAGATGAGCCGGCATGCGATTGCTGCCTGTTCTGAAACCGGCGTGCCGCTCACCGCGCTGACCCGCGCCCCTTGGACGCCGGAACCGGGGGACAATTGGACCCATGTTGCGGATATCGACGGTGCCGTCGCCGCGCTGGACCGGCCCGCCGCGCGCGTCATGCTGGCCATCGGGCGGATGAACCTGCCCGCGTTCGCCCCGCGACCACAGCATTTCTACCTGCTGCGTCTCGTCGATCCGCCCGAAACACCGCCCGCCCTGCCCGACCATCACGTCGAGGTCGACCGTGGCCCGTTCAGCTTTGACGGTGACCTCGCCTTGATGCGCCAGCACGCAATTTCGCTGGTTGTGTCGAAAAACTCTGGCGGGACAGGGGCTTATGCCAAAATCCGCGCCGCGCGCGCACTGGGGCTGCCGGTCATCATGATCGCCCGCCCGGATTTGCCCCCCCGGCATGAAGTGCATGATGCCCATGCCGTATTGGACTGGGTGGGTCATGCCTCCACCGACCTCGGCGTATAGACAATCGGCGCGCCATCCCGTTCGATCACACGGGTGGTGGAGGAGCCGATAATCACCATCGTGCGCATATCCGCCATATCGGGCGTCGCCTGCGACAGGGATACGATACGGATGCTTTCCTCCGGTGTGGAGACGGCCCGCGCAAAGATGATGGGGCGGTCATCGCGGCAGGCGTCCTTGAGGATCGATAGCGTTTTTTCAAAGCCTTCGGGGCGCGATTTCGACCGTGGGTTATAGAACGCCATGGCAAAATCGCCTTCTGCCGCCAGTCGCAGCCGCTTTTCGATCAGCGCCCAGGGTTTGAGATTATCGCTGAGGTTAATCGCACAAAAATCATGACCCAGAGGCGCGCCCACCCGCGCCGCAGCGGCCAACATCGCCGTGATCCCGGGCGCAACCCGTATGTCCAGCGCATGCCAGCCCGGCGGTCCGGCCTGGACCGCTTCGAACACCGCGGCCGCCATGGCAAAAACGCCCGGATCACCGGATGACACCACCACGACGCGCCGCCCTGCCGCCGCCATTTCCAGCGCATGATTGGACCGGTCGATTTCCACGCGATTGTCACTTGGATGCAGGCGCAGGCCTTCGCGTTCAGGCACCCGCGCCACATAGGGAATATAGCCCACCACATCCGTCGCCTCGGCCAGCGCACGGCTCACCTCCGGGGTGATAAGGTCCGGATCACCCGGCCCCAACCCTGCGATGACCAGCCAGCCGCTCATGGTCTGCGTCCCTGCCCATGCACCACGATGATGGAGAAATAGGGCGTGATCTTGTCACCTGCCTCGGACAGGCGCTGCACTGTCTGATTGGGCATGCTGGCGTATTCCACCAGCCAGGCGGCGTCGAGTTTGCCTGCCCGTTTCAGCGCCGATTTCACCTTTTCAAAGTGTCTGCCGATCTTCATGACGACGACGGCATCGCTGCGCTGCATGGCGTCGGCCAGCATGTCCTCTGGCAAGGTCCCCATCAGCACCGTCAGGATATCATCCCCCCAGGTGACCGGTTGCCCGGTGGCCGTCCAGGCCCCCGACATACCCGTAATCGCCGGTACGACCTCGACCGGCACCACGTCTTTCAGCCGGGTATATAGATGCATGAAGGAACCGAAAAAGAAGGGGTCCCCTTCGCACAGCACCACGACATCTTCCCCAGCTTCGGCCAGTTTGCGCAGATGGTCGGTGCATTCTGTATAGAACGCAGAGAGGGCCGCGTTGTAGCCGGGATCGGTGACCGGGATTTCCGTGGTCACCGGGTATTCCATCGCGAATTCCACCACCTCGTCGTGCAGCATGCCGTTGACGATGCGCCGTGCCTGCCCGGACCGGCCCGCCTTGCGGAAAAACGCCACATGACGCCCGTTCCGCAGCAACCTGTCCGCGCGGACGCTCATCAAATCCGGATCACCCGGACCAAGGCCAACGCCGTAAATCGTGCCGACACTCATTCCGCGCGGCTCGCAAGGGCGTTGACGGCCGCGACGGTGATCGCGCTGCCGCCCAGGCGTCCTTGCACGATGCAACAGGGCACCGGTTGATCCGCCCAGAGCGCATCCTTGCTCTCCACGGCACCGACAAAGCCCACCGGACAACCGATGATCGCAGCCGGGCGCGGGCACGCGGGGTCCTGCAGCATGTTGAGCAGGTGGAACAGGGCCGTGGGTGCGTTGCCAATGGCGACCAGGGCACCGGCCAGATGGGGCCGCCACAGCTCCAGCGCTGCGGCAGAGCGCGTGTTCTGCATCTTGGCCGCGAGGTCGCGGACGCCATCATCATGCAGGGTGCAGATGACCTGATTGTCTGCCGGCAGACGCGGGCGCGTGACCCCTTCGCTGACCATGCGCGCATCGCAAAGGATCGGGGCGCCGGCCTCCAACGCCGCCCGCGCGGCCTGCGCGAAGTCAGCGGAGAGCCGGATGTGTTCTTCCAGACCGACAAGCCCTGCCGCGTGGATCATCCGCACGGCGATCTGCTCTTCATCCGCGCTGAACCGGTCCAGCTGTGCTTCCGAGCGGATCGTGGCAAAGGACTGCTTGTAGATCGCGGCGCCGTTGGTCTCATAGGTGTAGGTCATCAATGGCTCTTCACTTCCGCCAAAAGGTCATTGGGCACCAGCCCGGATTTCTCGGGGGCATCCCATGCACATCCCTGCCGGACAAGGTCAAATCGTCCCGCTTTGCCAACTAAAGTCACGTCAGCCGGTTGGCTGCGCGCGCATCCCTTGGCACATCCCGACACATGCAGCGTGCCCGACATTCCTTGCGCGAGCGCCTGTGCAAGCCCGCGCGTTTCGACGCTGGCACTCTCGCAGAAGGGGGCGCCGGGGCAGGCATCTGCATGCAACAACGGGTCATCGGGCGTTGACACAAAATCCGCACCGGTGAGCGCAGAGCTCCCCTCCAGCACAAAGAGCCGCCACGGTGTGACCCGCAGCGCCCGCGCGCCGGATGTTTCCATGGCCCGCGCCAATGCCCCGGCATCAAGCTGACCAAAGGCAGCGCCCAGGATCAGTCCGGCGGCATGGGGTCCGGGCACAGGCAGGGGCCCGGCAGCCAGTGGCGCCGCCGTGTCCCATCCCTGCGGCAAGGAGGTGCGTGCAAGCAGGGTCCGCATGCGCCGCTCGTCCGGTCGGCGTTCTGCCGTGAACCATGCGGCAAGCTCCAAGATGGTCGCGATGACCGCGCTGCGCGGCACCGGTTGCCCCAGGGGCGACCCATCGGCCCGCACGATGAACCCCTCCGCACTACGCTCCACCCGGATATCTGCCGAGGCATTCTGCAAGAGCGGTGCAGGCCCGGTATCGATGGCAAATCCGAACTTGGCAGGCAGGTCCGGCAAAGAGGGCAGCGCCTCCAGCAAATGCGTGACGATGTCGTGGGTGTCATCGCCAGCGTCCCAGAAGGGAGACACCAGAATGTTCCGGCGCGCCTCTATCTCAGGCGTTGCGTCCAGCAGGTCCAGATCGTTCAATGCGGCAAGCAGCGGCTCAAACCCTTGCTCCGACACGCCCCGGATCTGAAGATTGGCGCGGTTGGTCAGGTCCAGAAAGCCGTTGCCATAGGTCTGTGCCAGATCGCACAGACCAAGCACCTGCCCGCGATCGAGGCGGGCGTGAAACGGGCGCACCCGCACGATCAGCCCGTCGCCCGACATCATCGGTTTGAATGCCCCCGGGCACCATCCTTTCACACTGAGCTGCACGCTCATTGTGCAGCTTCCAACTGGGCCAGGATCGAGTTGCGCCGTGTCTGCCACAGACCGGCGGCATGCAACTCGGCGAACCGTGCCAGCATGGCCGCGTGGGCTGCCGGGTTGGCATCCTGCAAGAACTGATCCGTCTCCGCGTGGCCCAGCGTTGCATCGTGATAGAGATCAAAGAGATGCGGTGAAACAGCCCCTGCCAGATGCGCAAAAGCAGCCATGTGATCCAACGTTGCCGCAATCTCTGCCGCACCGCGAAAGCCATGCGCGCGCATACCCGCAACCCAGCCCGGATTGGCGGCCCGCGCCTGGACCACACGGGCGACTTCCTCGGGCAAGGCCCGCGCCCGGGGGCGGTTTGGGTCGGTATTGTCGAGATGATAGAGCGCCGCCTGCCCGCCGGTGATCGCCTGCGCCGCCGCAAATCCGGCCTCATGCGCGGCGTAGTCAGCCGCCAGCAGCAGATCCGTTTCGGGCAGGTCCTGCGCGTGCACAAAGGTATCCGCTTCGGCCACACGGGCGCGAATGCCGTCTTCGTGCCGTTCGGCCTCGTCGCCATCCAGCCTCCAGGCGCTGGCGTTGAGCCATGCTTCACCGGCGCGCTGACGGCCCTCGGCCGTGTAGGTCTCTGCCGCGTCGGTCATGCCAACGCCGAAACGCCCCGGGGCCGGGCCATAGACCCTCGCCAGATCACTGCGCCCGACATAAGGGTTCCAGTCAGCGGCCTCGTCCCGCGCGGCCAGGGCGCGGACCGCCTGACCAAAAAGCGCCGACAGCGTCGGAAAGACATCGCGGAACAGCCCCGAAACCCGCAGCGTGACGTCGATCCGCGGGCGGTCCAGTTCGGTGATGGGCAAGACCTCGACCCCCGAGACCCGCTCGGACCCGGCATCCCATACCGGGCGCGTGCCCAGCAGATGCAGTGCCATGGCAAAGTCTTCGCCCGCTGTGCGCATCGTGGCCGACCCCCAGAGATCAACGATCAGCCCGCGCGGCCAGTCTCCAGCCTCCTGCAGGTGGCGGCGCACCAATTCCTCGGCCAGCCGAACGCCCTGCTTATAGGCGGCCCGGGTCGGTACGGCACGCGGGTCCGTGGTGTAGAGATTGCGCCCGGTGGGCAGCACATCGGTCCGCCCGCGATAGGGGGAGCCGGAGGGCCCGGCGGCAATGCGTCGGCCATTCAGCGCATCAAGCAGCGATTGCCGCTCTGCCCTGGTTGACGATGCCGTCTCGAAAGTAGTCTCCGATTTAACGGGTCGCCCCCAGATGTGCAGCCCCTCGCCAAACTGGCTTTCTTTGATGTCACAGACAAAGCGGTCAATGCGCGTGATCGCCTCGGCGTCGCACCCGGCACGGTCCAGCCCGAGGTCCTCCTCGACGCCCAGTGCCTGCGCTTCGGCGCGGATGTCTTCCTGCAAACGGTCCCGGCGCCGAGGGTCGAGCCCGTCCGCATTGGAAAACTCATCCAGCAGCGCTTCCAGACGCACCAACCGGTCCGGCGTGCCGCTTTCCCGCAGGGGCGGTGGTACGTGGCCCAGCGTCACCGCACCGATCCGCCGCTTGGCCTGTGCCGCCTCGCCCGGATCATTCACGATGAACGGATAAATCACCGGCAGCGCCCCGGTCAGCGCCTCTGGCCAACAGGTCTCGGATAGGGCCACTGACTTGCCAGGCAGCCATTCCAGCGTGCCATGCGCGCCGATATGCACAAGCGCGTCCACATGGGATTGGAGCCACAGGTAAAACGCCACATAGGCATGGCGCGGCGTGCGCGACAGGTCGTGATAATCATCATCGCGCTGCGCGTGGTTGCCCCGCTCCGGTTGGAGCGCCAGAACGGCGGCGCCTTCGCGCAACATGGAGAAGTGAAATGACCCATCCCGCACGTCCGGATCGGTCTCCGGCGCGCCCCACGCTTCGGTCAGATCATCGCGAAGCTTTTGCGGCAACTTGCCCAGAGCCGCTTCATATGCTGCGATCGGCCAGATTTCGCGCTGTTCGAGCAGCCGGTGCGACAGGTCATCCGCAACGGGCGCTACGTCATAGCCCACGGTGGCAAGGTCCCGCAGAATGGCAAGCGCGGATTCCGGTGCATCCAGCCCGACCGCATGGCCCATGTTCCAATCCTTGCCCGGATAGGTCGAGAGCACCAGCGCGACGCGACGTTCGGTAATGGGCGTGCGCGCCAGCGTGAGCCAGCCGTGCACCCGATCCGCAATCGCGTCGATCCGATCCGCGTCCGGCGCATGGGCGAACCGGGAGTATTCCAGATCAGTGTCGCGGACGCCGGGCTCTTTGAACGACGCCACGCCGCCCATGAGCCGCCCATCCACCTCTGGCAACACCACATGCATGGCCAGATCGGCAGGGGACAATCCCCGCTCTGCCTCAGCCCAGGCGGCGCGGGTCGATGTGGCGAGCGCCACTTGAAACACCGGCACCTCACCTGCATCCAGCGGCGAGGTGCCATCCTCTCCCTTGCCGCTAAAGGCGGTCGCGTTCGCGATCGCCGCCGGTTTCAGATGCGCCACCTGCCGACGCAACCATGCGGCGGCCTGAGGGGCCTTGAGTGAAGGGACGAAGAGCCCCGTGACATCATAACCGCGCGCCCGGAAGACCTCAAAAAGCTTCGTGATCGGTGCCAGATCGGCGGAGACCAGATAGGACCGGTAGAAGGTCACCAGAATGCGCGGTTTGGCCTCGGGCGTCTGCGCCATGACAGGACAGGTGACTCCATGTTCCGGGGTCCAGGCGCCCAAGGGCGGCAGAACCTTCGCACCCTTGACCGGCCCGGCATAAAGCCCCGCCGCAAGGGACAATTGGGCCAGCGCCGCCTGTGCCGCCACCACGCCGCCCGTGTCACAGAGATGCGCGAGCCTGCGCAAAGTGGATACGGGCAGCGTGGCATAGTCATCCAGACGCGTATCCACCCGGCCATCCGCGGGCAAGACGGCCAGTGCGATGCCTTTCCGCTCTGCCAAGGCCCGCACTTGCTGCAGCCCGTAAAACCAATAGGGCACCCCGCCGATGAGCCGGATCAGGATGCCCTTTGCGCCCTCAAGGGTCTGTTCGACATAGGTGTCGACGGACAGCGGATGTTTGAGCGCCACCAGATTGGCCAATCGCAGCGTGGGCAGGCGCCCTTCCGGGCCGCCCCCGCGTCGCCACGCCGCCGCGAAAGCACCGAGATCACTGTCGGAGAAGGACAAAACCACCAGATCGGCTGGGCTCTGCCCCAGATCCGTCGGCGTCTCGGTCTCTTCCAACCCGTGGCTTTCGCGGAAAACGACGTGCATTGGCTGTTACTCAGCCGCCTCGACGGCTCTCACGCCCAGAACGGATTTGATGGTGTCCGCGTTGATGTCGTCATGCTCGGCAATCACCACCAAGCGCCCTTGGCGCGCCTCATCCGGCTGCCAGGGGCGGTCATATTGGTGTCGCACGCGGGCGCCAACCGCCTGCACCAGCAAGCGCATCGGCTTACCGGCCACCGCTGCATAGCCCTTGACCCGCAGGATATTGTGATCATTGGCCAGAGCTTCGACCGCGCGCACCAAATCTGCCGGATCCGCCTGTTCCGGGATGTCGACAACGATGCTTTCAAAATCATCATGCTCGTGATCATCATGGCCATCGTGATGGGAAGGGCGTGCCTCCATGTCATCTTCGGCGGCAGCCTCAAGCCCGAGGATCACACGAGGATCCACCACACCTTCGGCCACTTCGACCACGGGCAGCGGGCGGGGGGCTTCGGCGGCGATGATCGCCTTGGCCTTGGCCACGCCTTCAGGACCCGCAAGGTCAGGCTTGGTCAGCAGGATGATGTCGGCGCAGGAAATCTGATCCTCAAAGACCTCCGACAGTGGCGTTTCGTGATCAATGCTCTCATCGGCTTCGCGCTGCGCGTCCACTGCGGCCACGTCAGGGGCAAACCGGCCCGCAGCCACGGCCTCGGCATCGGCCAGCGCAATCACACCGTCCACGGTGATTTTGGAGCGGATATCAGGCCAGTCAAACGCCTTGAGCAGGGGTTTCGGCAACGCCAGACCCGACGTTTCGATCAGGATATGATCGGGGCGCGGCTCCAGCGCCATCAGCGCCTCGATGGTCGGGATGAAATCATCGGCCACGGTGCAGCAGATGCAGCCATTGGCCAGTTCCATGATGTTCTCGGCCGGGCAATCGGGAATGGCACAGCTTTTCAGGATGTCGCCATCCACACCCACATCGCCGAATTCGTTCACAACCACGGCGAGGCGCTTGCCACCGGGGTTCCGAATCAGTTCGCGCACCAGCGTGGTTTTGCCCGAGCCCAGGAAGCCGGTGATGACGGTCACGGGAAGTTTTGCAAGATCAGTCATGTTCGTTCTCCAGCGGCGGGATGCGCGCGATACAGTTGCGTTTAAAGTGTTCGGGGCGTTCACGCCACGGGATCAACCCATCCTGCGTGGCGTTGTAGCGGGCGGCCCCATCGATCAGGATGTCCGGATGCGACACTTCATCGATGTTTCCGTAGATATATGTCCACCGATCCCCGCCCCGCAGGGCAATGGTGCAGCCATAGTCGCAGTTTTGCAGGCATTCGACCGCCTTGAGGCGAATCCCCGGTGGCATCTCGCTTTGCGCCAAAGTGTCATAGAGCCGTTGTCCCGGGCGGCGCTCGTCCTCCGGGATTTCGAGGCCGCGCCTGCATTTGACACAGACCAGTAATTCTGTGGTGTGACCGTCAGGCGCCGTGGCGTTGGTCGTCATGAGGTTATGTCCCATATGTCATGGGACGTGGGTCAGATGGCGAGATGGGCCTGATTGCCTCAGGACTTTTCCCGACACCGGAACACCCCGTCCGGTTTCTTCACGCGTTGCTGGCAGGTCTCCCGGCTCACGGATTTTGGCGTCTGCCTGCGGTCTGCCTGCCTTCCCGGAGCACGGCTCCAGTGGCATTGGCGAACCTTTCCGTTCACGGTCGCGGGGGCGGCTGTGCTTTGCCAAAAAGAGGTCCGGCTGCACATTCCCTTTTCACTTGCCTGAGCAAGCACCAACAGGAAAGCAGTTGCTTCGGAATGTGGGGTGATGTCAAGCGCAACCGGTGGCACGCTGGCAGGATCAGGAGGTCATATTGCCCGGCCTATTGTGTTTCCCGCGCCGGAGCATTCCAGAAATCGACGGGCATGTCCTGCAACAGTTGTGCGGCACAATCCTCGATCCAGTCCTGCTGTTCCTCAGCAGACCAACCGTCAAAGCCCTTTTCCTGCGCGGACAATGTCCGGGCATTCCGCAATGCCTGCTCGTACTTCAACGCCTCAATCGGTTTGTCGGGTACAATCGCGTAAACGAATTTACCTCCCATCGAACGGGCAAGCCGGTCCATCTGCTTGAGCGAGATGGAACCTTCTTTTTCGCTCCGTTCCGCCTGATAAATCGCGTTCCGGCTGACACCCTTGCGCGCGGCCACATCCTCGGCAGACATGAACAATGCTTGACGCATTGTCGAAATCCATCCCTTTTCCGGCGGAGACAAATCAGCGACAAGATCGGCACTGCGGTCAAGAAACCGCGCCCACCTGCGTCGTCGCATGAAGTCCGGCATGTCACGTCCTTGGCAAAGGTTTCGTTGGATGTTCGTTAAAACATAGAGTGGAGATCAGTAAATACAAGATATAGTCACTTTTTTTGGAAAAATGCACATCTATACCTAACAATCATGTGATGTAACTCCTATGTATTTATTGAAAGGACTTTTATGATTGATCTGTTTCTTGCCGCGCAGTCTTTGCCATTTGCAAGCGCCCTTGCCGTGGTCTTCGGGTTGTTCCTGCTGGAAATTCTGAGCCTTCTGCTGGGCAGTACGGTTCTGGGTTTCGGCGGCGAGGCGCCCGATCTGGATGCAGATATGGACGCGGATTTCGACTTGTCCTCTGATCTGGAGGCGGAAACGCCGGGTCTGAGTGACACAGATGTCAGCAGCCCTTCCGGCCTGCTGGGCTGGCTGGGCATCCGCGATGTGCCCTTTCTGATCTGGCTGGTGTGCTTTCTGACCATGTTCGGCCTCTCCGGCCTGATCCTGCAGTCCGCAATTGGCAGTATTTTCGGCGCTCCGCTGCCCGCGCTGATCGCGTCAGGGATTGCCCTGATACCTGCCGCGGCGCTCACACGGTTTCTGACCGGTTGGGTCGCCGCCCTGATGCCAAAGACCGAGACAAGCGCCATGCGCAAACGGTTCCTGGGTGGGCATCGCGGCGTCATTTCGCAGGGCACCGCCACACGTGGAAAACCCGCGGAGGCAAAGATCAAGGATCGGTTCGGAAATACCCACTACCTGCGGGTCGAACCGCTTTATGACGGTGATGTCTTTCCCCAGGGCAGCGACATCACGCTCATTCGCAAACGCGGCGATCAGTTCTTCGTAATCTGACGCCACCCTAGAATTATCCCGTTCTCACAACTTGAGGAGTTTACTATGACGTTCACACCTATTCTTACGATTGCCGCAACGATTATCGGGCTTCTCCTGTTTGTCGCCCTGATCATGGCACGGCTCTACAAACGGGCGACCCGCGAGACCAGCCTCGTGAAAACCGGCTCTGGCGGGCGCAAGGTCATCATGGACGGTGGCACAATCGTGGTGCCCTTCCTGCACGAGATCTCCAAGGTCAACATGAAGACCCTGCGCCTCGAAGTGGCGCGTGTGAACGAGCAGTCGCTGATCACCAAGGACCGGATGCGGGTGGATGTGGGTGTGGAATTCTACGTCTCGGTCAATGCGACCGAAGATGGGATTTCGCGTGCGGCCCAGACGCTGGGCGACAGAACGTTCCATGTGGACCAGCTGCGCGAGATGATCGAAGGTAAGCTGGTGGATGGTCTGCGCGCCGTGGCCGCGCAGATGACCATGGACGAGTTGCATGAGAACCGCGCCAGCTTTGTACAGGAAGTGCAGAATGCGATTTCCGAAGACTTGCTGAAGAATGGTCTGGAACTGGAAGCGGTTTCGCTGACCGCGCTGGACCAAACACCGTTCGACTCGCTGGACGAGAACAACGCCTTCAACGCGGTTGGTATGCAAAAACTGGCGGAGGTCATTGCCACCTCGCGCAAGAAGCGCGCTGAAATCACGGCAGAGGCAGATGTCTCTGTGGCGCGGTCCGAAATGGAAGCCGAGAAGATCAAGTACAATATCGACCGGGAGCAGAAAGAGGCCTCCATCGATCAGATCCGTGAAATTCAGACCCTGCAGGCCAAGCAGGAGGCGGAAATCGCGCGCAATCAGGAAGCCTCCGACCAGGCCAAGGAACAGGCGCGGATCGAGCGGGAGCGCGCCGTGCGCGCCGCGGAGATTGAGCGGGAGCGGACCATCCGCGAAGCAGAAATCGCCAAGGAACGTGAATTGGAGGTGGCTGATCAGGAACGTCAGATCATCGTGGCGCGCAAGTCCGAAGAGGAAAGCCAGGCCCGTGCCTCTGCTGACAAGGCGCGTGCCGAGGCCAAGAAATCGTCCGAGGCCATCGAGACCGCCCGCGCCGTCGCCGAGGCGGAACGTCTGAAAAGCATCGCGATTATCGAGGCGCAGAAGGAAGCGGAGCGTCAGGCAACCGCCATTCGTCTTGCCGCCGCGGCGGAGAAAGAAGCCGCCAGTGACAGGGCCGCCGCGCTGCTGGAAGAGGCACAGGCCGATGCGGATTCCGTGAAGGTCCGCGCGGAGGCCAAGCGCACCGACCTGCTGGCGACAGCGGAAGGTCAGACCGCCATTGCGAACTCCGAGAATGAGTTGAGCGCCGAGATCATTGCAATGAAAGTGCGCCTTGCACAGCTGGAGGCGATGCCTGCAATCATTGCCGAAATGGTCAAACCAGCCGAAAAGATCGACTCCATCAAAATTCACCAGGTCACTGGCATGGGTGGCGGCGCAGGCACACAGGGCGAAGCAGGCGGTACACCTGTCAACCAGGCGCTCGACTCCGTGCTTGGCATGGCCCTGCAAATGCCCGCGATGCAGGCTCTTGGCAAAGAGCTCGGCATCAGCCTTGAAAATGGAATTGCAAATGTCGCCAATGGCACGATTGCAGGGCCGACAACCGCCCGATCCGCAGAGGAGCCGACAGAAAAACCGCTGATTGAGAAAGCGACCGCAGAGCCTGTTCAGACCGAAGAAAAACCTTCGGTACAATAGCCGATAACGTCAGCGTCATACATCACGCCCCGGATCCGCTTCGAAAGTGGGCCTGGGGTTGCCCAAAGAGGAGTGCCATTTGGCTTCCGAGCTGTTTCTGATGTCAGAACCGTTTGTCGATGGGCCAAGGTCGATAGTCTGATGAATTGGCGGTCGTCGCCTTCACTCGGCAACCATGGACCAACGAAGATGGATAAAGCAGACATTGGTGCGCGCAGCAGGTGCCGCACGCCGACAGAGCTCAAATGTCGATCCGCTCCGCGATACTCAGCATGTCATCCAACTCGACGCCCAGACAACATATCGTACTACGGACCTTGGTGTGACCAAGCAAAGGCTGTACCGCTCGGAGGTTCCCAATCGTGCGATAAATCTTCGCAACTTTGCTTCGGTGGAGTAAGCGGGTACCGCGAACGCACGAGGCGACTGAAAACCCATTTGATTGGCTGCTGAGCTCTGCAGCAGATCAGCTTTGTCGGTGAGCCCATTGGTGCAAGACTTTCCGATGACTTATGGCAGAAGGTCCTTCGGCATGTTCTGGTAACACACCGGACGCAGAAAACGACGAATGGCCATGTTGCCGACCGATGTGGCCTCAAGATTGGTCGAGGCGGGATAGGGGCCGCCATGGACCATGCTGTCACAGACCTCTACGCCGGTGGGAAACCCATTGGCCGACAGCCGTCCGGCCTTGCGTTCAAGGATCTACAAAAACGCCCTGGCGTCGACCGTGTCGTCAGCGTCGAGATGCATCGTGCAGGTCAACTGACCGGGAAGCGCTTGAGCCACGGCGCGCATCAATCTGTGCGGCGACCTCATTGAGGAATGCGGCACGCTCATCGGCAGAGCTATAGCCATAGCTCGGAACGCGTCTTCCGCTGCTTGGCAGGCGCGGTTGATCAACTCGGGTGTGCCCGCCGCGAAACTGTCCGAGGCACGGTCTACGGGTTCATTGCAGAAGTCCGGTCCGAGCCGATCCAGTCACCTGCGACCAGTGAAACGCCTTTGAGCATGTCAGTTTCCTTCTGTGTATTCCGTGATGGTCAACCCTGCTTCGCCCAACATACGCGCGGAGACCTGAAAGCTGTGATCCAATGCGCCGTCCGCCTTTGGGATCGGCGGCGCCACGATCCGCGCCACGCCAGACTGGATCAGGGCGCGTCCGCAATCGGCGCAGGGAAAGCGGTTCACAAAGGCGGTGCAGCCCATAAGGGACACGCCGGTGCGTGCTGCGTTGTAGATGGCGTTGCGTTCGGCATGTTCGATCCAGTGAAACTTCTCGCCGCTGGCGCGATCAAAGCGGGCGTCGTCATCGGCCAGAACACCGCGCGGCAAGCCGTTATAGCCCACCGTGCGCACTTCATTGCCGCGCGGGTCGACGATGACACAGCCGACCTGAAAATCACGATCTTCGGACCAGCCTGCAATGTGGTCGCATAGGCCCATGAAGCGGCGCGCCCAGATTTTCTCATCCGCCATCTCCGCTAACCCTCTACTGCGGTTCCAAGATCCCGCCGGGCCGCGCCCGTTAGCGTACAAAAAGGGGGCAGAACGGCCCGCCACCGCGCATCCTGCGTGCGATCCGCCACAAGCGATTTCACGTTTGCGATCAAGCGCGGACCAGCGATAAGCCCCCGTTTGCGTGCGATTTCACTGCATAAATCTGCAGGTGGCGTTTCGCGGTGCGCCCAGATTGCGCCGGCCAGTGGCGCAGTGATGTTGACGCTGGCAGAAATGCAGCCCGCGAACCCATCCTGATGCGCTGTTACAAGCGCGGTTTCGGAACTTGGGAACACGCCGAGTGCGGGGTTTGCCGCAACGATGCTGCGGCAATAGTCCAGATCGCCTGACGAATCCTTGATGCCTGTAAATCTTGCAGGCACGCGCCGTGCCAGATCGGCGATAACAGCGACCGGCATGGCGATGCCTGTCATCTGCGGGAAGTTGTAAAAGTAAATCTGAATGTCGCGCGCGCCCAATGCCGCGTGCAGGGCCATGAACCAGTCGGTCAAGCCTTCGTCCGTAAGCGGTTTGTAGTAGTAAGGGGGCAGCACCAGCGCGACCCCGTAGCCCAGATCATCGGCATGTTTTGTCAGGGCAATCGTCTCGTGCAGCGAGGGCGTGCCGGTGCCCACCATTAGGCGGTCCTCTGGCAGGTTTTCCGCGCCCCAGGCCATCACAGCGCGGCGTTGTGCGGTGTCAAAGGAATTGGCCTCGCCGGTTGATCCCAGAATATTGAGCGCATCACACCCATGGGCCACTGCCCAGCAGCAATGTACGACGAACAACTCTTTGATCGGTGTGCCGTCTGCGTCAATCGGTGTGGGAACGGCTGCGATGACACCCTGCATCTTATCCGACCGCGCTTGTTTTGGGCTGAACCAGCCCGAGCAGATCGGGCGGGTCCTTGACTGGCGCATCACCTTTCTTCCACCCGCCGGGTTCCGCCATACGGCCATCGGCATCGCGGAATGCCGCGTCATTCAGTGCCACAAAGGCCTGCTCCTCCTCACCCACCTCATCGTCATAGCGGATCGCGTCGACCGGGCAGATGCTTTCGCACATGCCACATTCAATGCATTCGGTGGGGTGGATGTAATACATGCTTTCGCCCTCATAGATGCAGTCCACCGGGCAGGAGGTCGTGCAGATGCCGTCCTTGACGTCAATACAGGCGCTTGTGATTACGAGGGTCATAGGCTCAGCGCCCCGTCCAGACGGGTCGGCGCTTTTCGCGAAACGCGGCGACACCCTCATCCGCGTCATCGGACTGCAACGCAGTGATCAATTCCGGTGTTTGCCGCGTGAACGCATCGTGGACGGGCATATCCGGTGTCTCGCGTACCAGCGCCTTGATGGCGCGGAGCGATAGCGGGGCGGAAGCAAGGATATCGGCAACCCACGCATCAACTTCAGCATCGAGGCTGTCTTGCGGCACCACGGCATTGATCAGACCATAGCGCGCCATCTCTACCGCCGGGACCATGCGCCCCGTCATCATCATGCCAACAGCAATGTTGCGCGGGATCAGCCGTTGCAGCAGCACCATGCCCCCATCAAGCGGGACGCGCCCGACCTTGGCCTCGGGCAGGGCAAACCGGGCAGTGTCGGCCGCAATGACGATGTCACAGCCCAGCACCATTTCGAGCCCGCCGCCAAGGGCCAGCCCGTTGACCCGCGCAATCACCGGGGTTTTCATTGTCCGGCGCAGCGCCAGCCCTGAAAACTCTCTGCTGATACTTTCCCAATACGCGACACCGCTATTGCCGGTGTCATCCTTGAGGTCGGCACCTGCACAAAACGCCCGCGCGCCTGCGCCTGTCAGTACGACGCATCGGATGTCGGGCGTGGTCTCGACCTCTTCCCAGATCTCGCACAGGCGCTGGTGCGTTACCGTGTCGATGGCATTCATGCGATCCGGGCGGTCGATGGTCACGCGGGCCACATGATCATGAATGTCAAAAATGACGCTCATTCAGCGGCCTCTGTCCGCAGCCGGGCGGCCAACCCCTCCAACACTTCCTGGGTATGTTCCCCCAACCGTGGCGGCAGGCGGTGGACCTGCATTGGCGCGTCACTCAAATGAATAGGAGAACCTACAAGGGTCATTTCACCCAGCAACGGATGATCAATGGGGCAGAGCATCCCGTTGATCTTGGTCTGCTCGTCATCCAGGGCTTCGCCGAGCGACCGCACAGGCGCGCAAAGAAGATCCTGCGCCTCCAACCGCTCCAGCCAGTAGGCCGAGGTGTTGGTTGCAATCCGGTCGCTGAAGCGCTTCTGCAAGAGCGATTTGTTGGCCCGCTGCATCTCCAGCGTCGGATAGTCGGGCGACATGTCGTCAAGTTCGAGCGCTGTGCAGATATCCCGCAGCGGGTTGGCCTTAAACGCCCCTACGATCACAATCGCGCCGTCCGTCGCGTCGAACACACCGGTCAATGGCATCGCGGCCCAGTTCAGCACGTCGCGATGTTTGGACCATTGGGCGGCCTCCTGCATCTGCATGGCGATCATGCTGTCAAAAAGCGATACGCCCACTTTCTGGCCCCGCCCCGTTTTGTCGCGCATCAACAGAGCGGCAAGAATGCCTTGGACAAGATGCATCCCCGCAGAATAGTCGCACAATGTCGTCGGATAGATGGATTTCGGGATGGACGGGTCCTGGGTCTTTTCCATGACCCCCGACATGGCCTGCGCCAGCACGTCCTGCCCGCCCTTATGAGCATAGGGGCCGGTTGGACCGTAGCCCGTACCGGACGCGCAGATGATGCGCGGGTTAATCTGGCTCAGCGCGTCATACCCAAAGCCCAACCGATCCATCACGCCTGCGCGGAAGTTGTCGACAACCACATCCGCCGTGCGCACCAGATCAAGAACCTGCTGGCGCCCTTCTTCTGATTTCGTGTCGATCTCGACAGAGCGCTTGTTGCGGTTGAGCGAGGCAAAAACTGCGTTGTTCATGGCCTCTTCCGAGGGTTCGCCAAAGAAGTTGCGGCTGAGATCGCCTGAGCCGGGGCGTTCGATCTTGATCACATCGGCCCCGAAATCGCCCAACATCTGGGTTGCGCAAGGGCCAAGCATCACTTGAGTGAAGTCGATCACCCGAATGCCGCCGAGCGGCGTCGTTTCCTCTGACATTTTGAAGTCCTTGTTATTCTGCTGCGACGGTGTCGCGGAGCCGCGCGTTGGGGGAGGGCACATCGCCAGGATCGGCGCCTTGGGCGCGCATCTGTTTCTGGATGGCCTTGTAATCCACGTCGCGCAGCGCCTGATCCCCGTTCAGCGCCAGTGACACTGCAACGCCTGCGGCTTCGCCCTGTGCCTGACAGGGGGGGATTTCTCGGCTGAGTTTCTGCGCATCGCTTTCCACGGAGTAATGACGTCCCGCGACGATCAGATTGTCGATGCCCTTGGGCAAAAGCGCGCGGTAAGGAGTATAATAATCCCGGCCCCGGCAGACTGTGTCGTCAAAGTAGCGGCGGCTTTTGACGTCGTCCTTGTTGACCACATATTCACCCTGCAACAGGCGTGTCTGGCGGACGCCCATCTGCTCTGCCGCGCCCAACATCACTGAATTCTCAAACCCGGGGATGTTCTCCTTGGCAAAAGCATGCAGCGCCATCATCCGGTCGCGGCCCTCGCATTCGGCCTTGACCATGTCTTCGACCGACAGGCCGTCATAGCCCGGCATATGAGGACAGTTGCACCAGACGATCCCCGGCAGCGGCGTCTTGAGCCACCACATGCCCCAGGCCCCGCCGATCACGCGGCGGGCCTGACGGTCGAGTTTTTTGTATTCTTCCGGCTCGGCAAATTCGAAAGCCACGGCCTTGTTCGTGTCGACATTGGCGATCCGAAACACGGTCGTCACGATGAACTGCCCATCCGTGTAGTCCGCCCCGGCTGCCGCACCGACGTCCAGATCTCCGGTTGCGTCGATAATATATTTCGCGCGGATCACCTGCCGGCCCAGTTTGGTCTGTGCGATTACGCCGGTGATCCTGCCCCCCTCGCGCAATACGTCAGAAAACCAGCTATGAGTGCGCAGGTTCACGTCGGTTTCGCGCACCATATCCAGACTGACCCGCTTCCACGCATCAGGGTCAAAGGCCACCGCGTGAATGATGGGCTGCGGCATCATTGCCTTGTGGAAATCAATGCAGCCCCAGCGGGACCACTTCTGCCACATCTCCCAATTGGTCTGGTGGTCTTCCTTTGGCGGATAGACGGCAGCCTCCTGCCTTTCCAGCCGCTCGACAAATTCACTGACGATGCCGGTGGTGACAATCTCGTTGCCTTCATTGACCATGTCGTCCAGCACGAGAACCATACCGCCCGACGCCATGCCGCCCAGATGGTGGTACCGTTCCAGAAGCGTGACCGACGCGCCGTTGCGCGCGGCGGAGATGGCAGCTGCATGACCCGCAGGCCCTGCCCCGACGACCACGACATCGCAATCAGCGACGACGGGCAGTTGCTCCCCCTCGGTCTTAACGAATGTTGTAGTGCGATCTGTCATAACAGGTCCTTTCAAAAGTGGCCTTTCCCATGGGGCAAAGCGATGAGCGGCGTCCGCGCTACCAGCGAACGATCAGTTTTTCGGCGATTGTGACGCTGGCAAAGAGCAGCACCGACAGGCCGGATGAGACGAAAACGGTCGCGTAGAGAAGTGGCGACCGGAAATTGAAGGTGCTTTCGATGATCAGCGCCCCCAGCCCCACATTTGCGCCGATCCATTCGCCCACAATCGCGCCAATGACGCAGGTGGTGGAGGCGATCTTGAGCGCGGAAAACAGGAATGGCAGCGATGACGGCAAACGGATTTTCCAGAACACTTCGGATTTGGAAGCCGACAGGATGCGCGCCAGCTCCAGCGTCTGGGGCGAGACAGACTGCAGGCCCCGCACCATGTTGACCAGGGTCGGGAAGAAGCAGATCAGCGCGGCAATCACGACCTTTGCCGTCATGCCGGGACCGAAGATCAGCACCAATATCGGAGCAATCGCAAGGATCGGGATGGTGTTGATAAACACCGCGATGGGAAAAAAGGCGCGTTCCACCAAGCGGCTGTGCACAAAGGCCACGGCGATCAGGATTGCCGCCATGTTGCCGATAAAGAACCCGGCCAGACTTTCCAGAAACGTGGGCCAGAAGTTGCGCAGCAAAAGCGCGAAATCGGTCTGAAACACGTGCAACACATCTGTTGGTGCGGGTGCGATATAGATGGGCACCTCGAACACCCGGACCCCAATTTGCCATATCAGTAGCAGCGCCACCGCCGTGCCCAGCGGGATGGCGATATTGACAAGCCGCGTGCGCGATTGCGCCGACAGCATCCGCTCAGTCGCCACGTTTTCAACGGCGGTTTCGGTTACGGACATCAGCAGTCCTCCAGAAGTGCGCGCAGGCGGGCGCAGTAGCTGTTGAACTGAGGGGTATCGCGCAGCGCGATTTCACGCGGGAAGGGCAGATCAACCTCGACCACGTCTTTCACGCGGCCCGGATTGGCCTTGAGCATCAGGACTTTCTGACCCAGGAAAATGGCTTCTGGAATGGAATGGGTGACAAAGAGGATCGTCGTGCCGGTTTCCCTCCAGATGTCGAGCAGTTGCAAATTCAGGTGGTCGCGCGTCATCTCATCCAGCGCGCCGAAGGGCTCGTCCATCAGCAAGAGTTTGGGCTGGCAGACCAGCGCGCGCGCAATCGCCACCCGTTGACGCATGCCGCCGGACAATTCATGCGGCAACGCATCCTCGCGTCCCTTCAGCCCAACCAGTTCCAGCAATTCACGAGGGCTGCGTTCGCCCGTCGGGATATTGATACCCCGCTTGCGTCCGATCTCCAGCGGCAGTTCGACATTCTTGAGCGCGCTCCGCCAGGGCAGCAGCGTGGCATCCTGAAAGACAAAGGCGAACTCGCGGGCCAGTCGCGCGGCCTCGGTTGTCTTGCCGAGAATTTCCACCGTTCCGCTGGCCGGTGGCACAAGGTCCGAAACCAGCCGCAGCATCGTCGACTTGCCGCATCCCGATGGCCCGAGAATGGTCCAGAAATCACCGGCTTCGATATCAAGCGAGATATCGCGCAGCGCCGTGAAATTCCCAAACTTGACCGATGCCCGGTTGAGGGAGGCCGCCACCAGGCGGCTTCCTTGCGTTTGAGTGTGGCTGCCATCCACCGCGATCACCCGATTTTTGGACGCGAGTCGACAGTGGCGTCGAGGATGTCCATCGTCATGATATCCTCCAGTTTTGGCGCGCCGTTGGCGAATTGATCCAGCCCCGCATAGGTGTCGATCTGCGCCTGCCAATTGTCCGCAGTCATCTGTCCCCAGCCATTGCTGGCTGTCTGATCGTTGAACGTAAAACCAAGGACCAGATCGACGGCCTTCATCTCGCTGTCTTTGTCGAGATTTGGATAGCGTTCGACGAGGGCATCAACAGCGGCAGCAGGGTCTGCATGGGCGGCACCCCATCCGCGCGCGATGGCGCGGATTGCTGCGGTGATCTTGTCACCATCCTCATCAAGCACCCTGTCGGTGGTGTAATAGGGGTTGGCGTAAAGCTGAATACCCGCGTCCCACAGCATCATGTCAACGCGCTTGTCCCCCAGCACAGAAAGCGCGCCCACATTGGTTTTCCAACCTGTGACAGCGTCCACCTGACCTGATTTCAGCGCGGCCATATCACCACCCATGACCACGACTTCGACATCGTCCTCGGAAATGCCGTTCTTGGCCAGCAGCGCGCGCAGCAGAATCTGCGCGGTCCCCTGGGTCCCGATCTTTTTGCCGATCATGTCCTCGGGCGTGCGGATTGGATTTCCATCCAGGGAGAAATACGTGAAAGGGTGCTGCTGATAGCCCGCTGCAACGCATTTGATCGGCAGACCGGCAGACCGCGCCAGCATGAGCGATGGCGAGGACGAAATAGAGGCGAAGTTGTTGGCACCAGAAGCGACCGAGGCCACACCGTCGATATTGGGCCCGCCGGGCACGATCTCCAGTTCAAGGCCTTCCTCAGCGAAATAGCCCAGTTTGTCGGCCATCACCTCGCCCAGAATGCCGTTGGATGCGAGCCAGCCCAGTTGCATCCGAATTTTGTAGGCGTCCGCAGCTTGAGCAGGCCCGACCGACAAGAAGGATCCGGTGCTGGCCAGACCTGCCATTGCCCCCATGCCAGCCAGAACACCGCGGCGATTCATTTTTTGATGCGTCATGTGTGTCGTCTCCCAGATGATGATTGATTCTCAGCCCTTTTGGTCATGCTAGACACGCCCAGAGCGATGCGCATAGGATCGAAAGTGCGTCATAGCGCTGCGTTTTTCGCATCACTGCCGTCATCGAAATCCTAAATCCGCGCAAATGAGGAGACCCAAGGTGCATGATAAGTTCTTGACATATTTGGATGAAGTTGCCCGACAGGGGTCAATCCGAAAGGCCGCGGCTGTCCTGAAAGTTGCGTCTTCGTCCGTGAACCGGAAGATCATCGGCGTCGAAGAGAGCCTTGGGACCCGCCTATTTGATAGGCACGCGGACGGTGTCGAACTGACGGAAGCGGGGGCCGTGCTGCTGGAACACTGCCGCAAGACGATCTTTGACTATCAAAAAATTCTCACCCAGATCGAGGACATCAGCGAACTGCGATCCGGGCACATCCATATAGCAACGCTGGACTCCGTCGCGCATAGTGTTTTGCCGAAAGTGCTGGACCAGTTTTCCCAAAGTCATGCGGACATCCAGTATACGATTCAGACGGCTCAGCCCGATGAGGTCATGATGGGGGTCGCGGATGGAGAGGTGAATATCGGCATTTCCTTTTGCAATGATCTGTTGCCGGGAGTCCGGATCCATTCACAAAAGTCGACGCCGATTGGTGCTATCCTGCGCCCTGATCATCCGATGGCAGAGCGCGACGCGCTGGAAATGGAAGACCTTGCCCCGTTTCAGGTTGTGCGATCTTTCGATGGTCGCGCGCAGCAGTCCTTGCTGAACGAAGCCGTTGCCGAGGCGCAAACGGATTTGCCGTTGCAATTGATCACCAACTCCCTGCCGCTTGCCCGCTCTCTGGTGCTGCGCAATCACGGCATCGGCGTCTATTCCAAGATCGGGTTTCTGGAGGAGATCGAACAGGGCCTGCTGCGCTACATCACCATACTTTCGCCTGTCCTGAAGGATCTCAAGATCGGCATTCTCACATCTTCGCGCATCCACCCGACGCCCGCGACCCATCTGATGTGCCGGTCTCTGACAAAGGCACTCAACGCGCTTAGGTTGGACTCCTGAGGCTTCTCTGCCGGTAACGGATTGCAACGATGACATTTCTTTTAGTCTGCAAAACCACGTTTTTGGAGAAGCTTTTGGTTCCGGGTCGTTGTCCGGCGCTTTCATGAGGTACCGCCGGTCGTCTCGAAGTGCATTCGAGTGAACCGGGCCCGAATGTCTTCTGGATGAGCGCTGACAGCCGCTTTAGTCGATTTTAAGCGCTTTTTTCGGGTTTGGCAGTAACGGCGGCGCGCTTCCAAATGCGCCTCTCTGGGCATAATTTTGGAGTACTTGCCGATCCTCCTCAAGCGGCGGTCGCGCTCATAGGCCACGAAGAACGATTTTGTTTTGGCCGGACATAGCACGCCAAAGCCAGAAATTGCTTTATCCCAGTGTTCTTGCTGCCCGCTGGCTGCAGGGGAAGTCCACGTATACTGGTGTCCGTAAAGCGCGTTTTGTCTCCGAATTCGATGATTTACACCCGCCACCCATGAGGAAGCATGGATTTTGCCAGCTGAACTTCGGAAGGGGGCTGCTCTATCCAGTTGACCCATGGAACCGACGTGTTCAGGTCAGATCAACTTCCTGCGCTGGTCATCGATCGTCAAACCATCACGAACCGTGCTTGATAGGGAGGGTTCACCTGCGCTACGAAGGCGCAACAACATAGGGAATTCAGAGTGACAAGACCCAAGCAGCGCCCGTTGACCCTCCGCGATGTATCAGAGGCCTGCGGCGTATCGGAGATGACGGTCAGCCGGGTTTTGCGCAACAGGGGTGATGTATCCGCCGCGACCCGCGAACGCGTGCTGCAGGCGGCAAAGTCCCTTGGATATGTGCCCAATCAGATTGCCGGATCGCTGGCCTCGCAACGGGTCAACCTCGTGGCCGTGATTATTCCCTCCCTGTCGAACATGGTCTTTCCCGAGGTACTGACCGGGATCAACCAGACGTTCGAAGACACGCCGCTGCAACCCGTGGTCGGCGTGACGGATTACATGCCTGAAAAGGAAGAACAGGTCCTCTACGAAATGCTGTCCTGGCGACCCTCCGGTGTCATCATTGCCGGGCTTGAGCATTCGGATGCCACCCGGGCGATGCTGCAGAATGCCGGGATACCGGTGGTCGAGATCATGGATACCGATGGCAATCCGGTGGACGCGATGGTCGGCATTTCGCACCGCCGCGCGGGCCGGATGATGGCGGCGGCGATCCTCAAGGCCGGCTACACGCGGATCGGTTTCATGGGCACGAAAATGCCGCTCGACCACCGTGCGCGCAAAAGGTTCGAGGGTCTGACCGAAGGGCTGACCAAAGCCGGGATCGAGATCGAAGCGCGGGATTTTTATTCCGGCGGCTCGGCGCTCGCGAAGGGGCGCGAGATGACCCAATCCATGCTGGAACGTGCGCCTGATCTGGATTTCCTATATTATTCCAATGACATGATCGGCGCGGGCGGTCTGCTGTACCTGCTGGATCAGGGGATCGATGTGCCGGGACAGATTGGTCTCGCCGGGTTCAACGGTGTAGAGCTGTTGCAGGGGCTGCCGCGCAAGCTGGCCACGATGGATGCCTGCCGGGCGGAAATCGGCGCCGCCGCGGCCAAGATCATTCTTGATCGCAGCGCGCTGCCCGAAGACGCGGACCCCGGTGAGCCTGAGCGTATCACCCTGACCCCCACGATCACCTATGGGGACACGCTGCGCCGCAACCAGCGCGGATGAACACTGCCGTCCTCAGCAACAAAGCTGCGCGGCGGCTGTTTCTGGAGCGCCACGGGCTGAGTGAAGCACCGCAGGGCGAGGCGCACGGCGCAGCGCTTTTGTCGCTCATAGAACGCCTTGGTTTCGTTCAACTCGACAGCATCAACACCGTCGCCCGCGCCCATGACCTTATCCTCTTTGCGCGGCGCCCGCGTTATCGCCCCAAGGCGCTCAAGCGGCTTTATGAACAGGATCGTGCCCTTTTTGAACACTGGACGCATGATGCCGCGGTGATCCCCATGGGCTACTACCGCTGGTGGCAGTTGCGCCGCGAGCGGGACGCGGAAAAGCTGCGGGGGCAGTGGCGCGATTGGCGGCGGGATGGGTTCGAAGCGCAGTTTCAAACGGTGCTGGATCAGATCCGGGATCAGGGTCCTCTGTGCTCCTCCGATGTCGGGGCCGGAGAGAAACGCGGCTCAGGCGGGTGGTGGGATTGGCACCCCTCCAAGACCGCGCTTGAATATCTCTGGCGCAGCGGTGCGCTTTGCGTGGTCGGGCGCGATGGGTTTCGCAAGCGCTATGACCTGACGGAACGGGTGATCGACGAGGGCCTCTGCCATCCTCTTGAAGAGGAGGAGCATGCCGCGACCATCGATTGGTGCTGTGCCGGGGCGCTGGACCGGCTGGGCTTTGCCACGCCCGCGGAAATCGCCGCCTTCTGGGACCACATCACCCTTGCGGAAGCCAAGGACTGGTGCGCCGCGGCACTGGCTAAAGGGGCGCTGCAACCGATTGAGATCACCGGTGCCGATGGCGCACGGCGCAGCTCATACGCAAGACCCGACGTCATGGCCGACCCCGCGTTGGATACCGAGCCCACACAGCGCTTGCGCGTTCTCAGCCCGTTTGATCCGGCCCTGCGCGACCGCAAACGGGCCGAGCGCCTCTTTGGTTTTGACTACCGGATCGAGATTTTCGTGCCCGAGGCCAAGCGCAAATATGGCTACTATGTCTTTCCCATTCTGGAAGGGGACAAGCTGGTCGGTCGGGTGGACATGAAGGCCTTTCGGGACCGCGACACGCTGCGGGTCCGCGCGCTCTGGCCGGAACCCAAAGTACGGTGGGGCAAGGGGCGGATCGCTGCCTTCGAGGGGGAGTTGCACCGATTGATCCGGCTTGCCAACGTCAGCGAGGTTCAGTTCGAGGATGGTTGGCTGCGCGCGCCTCAGTAAGTCGTGGCAGCCCTTGCCGCCTGATCATACTGCCCCGACATCAGGCGTAGAAGCGACGCCGCACGGCTGACCTGCTCGGGCTCAAGCCCGAGTTCGACCACAGCACGCAGCAGCAGACCTTCGCGGATTTCGCGATACCGCACACAGGTTTCAGCGCCTTTTTCAGTCGCGGCGACGGTCTTTTCCTTGCCCTGGCGTCCGTCTTTCACAAGGCCCGCCTTGATCAGTTTCTTGATCGCATAGTTGACCGTGTGGGTGTCTTCGATGTTCAGCACAAGGCAGATGTCGGCAAGTTTCTTGGGCCGTTCGCGGTGGTACACGGAATGCAGCACCAGCACGTCGAGCGCGCCAAGCTCCGGGTACCCCGCCATGGCAATCGCGCGGACCATCCAGCGCTGAAACGCGTTGTTGGCAAGGGTCAGACCAAACTCCAGCTCCGATATCTCTGCAAACGAGCCGCTTGCAAGATGGGCGGAGGACACAACGGGGCCAAGAAATCCATCAGACATGGGTACCAGACTGCCTGATATCGACATTTTGTCAACATTTTGTTGACGTGTTGTGAAAGTTGGGCAGTATTAACGCTAGGGAATCAGCCTTTGCAGGGTTCGTGGTGTATTGAACTGCGCCAGTTGCTCAAAGGAGGGTCTGCAGACGACAGGGGATAAACCTCTGCGCTGAATAATAATTTGAAGTCCAATACGGAGAGACACATGAGACTGACACAAAACCTGATGGCCGGGGCGGCCACTGTCGCGCTGACGGCGGGAACGGCCTTCGCGGCAGAGAAATGGGATATGCCGATGGCCTATTCCGCCTCGAACTTCCACTCCGAGAACGGCGTGACCTTCGCAGAGTGCGTAGGCGCTGGCACCAATGGCGAGATCACCATCGAGGTGCATGCCGGCGGCTCACTCTTTGCTGGGGCCGACATCAAGCGCGCGATCCAAACCGGTCAGGTGCAGATCGGCGAGCGCCTGCTCTCCGGCCACCAGAACGAAAGCGCCGTCTTCGGCTTCGACAGCATCCCCTTCCTCGCGCCATCCTTTGACGACAGTGTAAAGCTCTACAATGCCGCCAAGCCGAAGATCGAGGCGCTGTTGGATGAGCAAAACCTGGAGTTGCTCTATGCCGTGCCGTGGCCGCCCCAGGGCTTGTACTTCAAGAAAGAAGTCAACAGCGTGGCCGATATGTCCGGCGTCAAGTTCCGGTCCTACAACAACACGACCAGCCGGCTGGCTGAGCTGACGGGCATGCTGCCGGTGACGGTTGAAGCCGCAGAGATCAGCCAGGCCTTTGCAACCGGTGTGGCGGAATCCATGGTCTCCTCCGGTGCGACGGGCTATGACCGCAAGGTCTGGGAGAGCCTCACGCATTTCTACGAGGTCGACGCCTGGCTGCCGCGCAACTACGTGATGGTCAATCAGGATGTCTGGGCGGATGTGTCCGACGCCAACAAGGCGGCCATTCAGGCCTGCGCCGCCGAAGCCGAGGCGCGTGGATTGCAAGCCTCCAAGGACTACACCCAGTTCACCATGGACGGGCTGGCCGCGGGCGGCATGACCGTACAGCCTGCCGGAGATGCCCTGATGGGTGAGCTGCGCGAGATTGGTGCGACCATGACCGCCGAATGGCTCGAAGCCGCAGGCGACGACGGCAAGGCGCTCGTCGACGACTTCAAGGCGATGCAGTAATCGCGCCGGGCGGCCTCACGGTTCCGAGGCCGCCCTCCTTCTACCTTCCATGAGAACAGGGGGTGCGCTCGTGACTGCGATCCGCAAGACGCTTGATTTTCTGTACCTTGCCTCCGGCGTGGCGGCTGCCCTGTGCCTGATCGCGATCCTGGTGCTGATCGTGGCGCAGATGGTGGCCCGCTGGACCGGCGAGATTTTCCCCGGCGCGCCGGATTACGCAGGCTACGCGATGGCCGCGGCAAGCTTTCTCGCCTTTGCAAATGCGCTCAATCGCGGGGCACATATCCGCGTGTCGATCCTGCTCAATGCAGTGACGCCGGGCCCCAAACGGTTGTTGGAGATCTGGTGCTTTGCCATCGCCGCCGCGGTGGCGTGGTATTTCACCTATTACGCCTATTGGTTTGTCTATTGGTCCTGGAAGTTCAACGAGGTCAGCCAGGGGCAGGACGCGACGGCCCTTTGGATTCCCCAGTCCGTCATGGTGATCGGCGGTGGGTTGATGGCCATCGCCCTCACCGACAATCTCATCCATGTGATCGTCAAAGGCGACCACCGTATCGTGCGCGACAGCGTCGATCAGAGCCACGGGGAATGACATCATGACCGAACTTTACGCGATCATCCTCTTTCTCGTCGTCCTTTTCCTGCTCTTGGGCACCGGCGTCTGGGTGGGTCTGGCGCTGATGGGTGTGGCCTGGGTGGGCATGGAGCTTTTCACCACGCGCCCTGTCGGCGACACGATGATCACAACGATCTGGGCCTCATCCAGCAGCTGGACGCTCACCGCGCTGCCGCTCTTCATCTGGATGGGTGAGATCCTCTATCGCACGCGACTATCAGAAGACATGTTCAAGGGGCTGTCGCCCTGGCTCGCGCGTATGCCGGGCGGGCTGGTGCATACCAACATCGTTTCCTGCACGATCTTCGCCGCCGTGTCCGGGTCCTCCGCCGCGACACTGACGACCGTGGGCAAGATGGCCATCCCCGAGCTGCGGGCCCGCAATTACCCCGAAAAGATGGTGATCGGCACGCTGGCCGGTGCGGCCACGCTGGGGCTGATGATCCCGCCGTCCATCGCGCTGATCGTCTATGGCGTGACGGTGAACGAAAGCATCACCAAGCTCTTTTTTGCAGGCGTCTTCCCCGGCCTGATGCTGGCGGCGATGTTCATGGCCTATGTCGCCGTGGTGTCCAAGACCTCGCCCTCGTGGAACCCAACCATGGAAACCGGCATGAGCTTTGCGGAAAAGCTGCGTAACTCGCGGTTTCTCGTGCCTGTGCTGGCCCTGATCTTCGTCGTCATCGGCTCAATGTACGGCGGCTATGCCACGGCCACAGAAGCGGCCGCCATCGGCGTGATCGGCGCGCTAACACTCGCGGCGGCACAAGGCTCGCTGACGCCGACGTCCTTTCGTGAGAGCCTGATGGGTGCGATGCGCACCTCGGCGATGATCGCGCTGATCCTTGCAGGGGCAGCCTTTCTGAAGCTGTCGATGGGGTTCACCGGCCTGCCGCGAGCGCTGGCCGATAACATCGCCGCAATGGAGCTGGGACGGTTCGAGCTACTCATGGCGCTCTTGGTCTTCTACATCATCCTTGGCATGTTCCTCGATGGCATCTCGGCGGTGGTCCTGACCATGGCCATCGTCGAGCCGATGGTGCGCGAGGCAGGCATTGATCTGATCTGGTTCGGCATCTTCGTGGTGGTTGTGGTCGAGATGGCGCAGATCACCCCACCCATCGGGTTCAACCTCTTTGTATTGCAAGGCATGACGCAGCACGAAATGGGCTATATCACCAAGGCCGCGCTGCCGATGTTCGCGATCATGGTGCTGATGGTTTTCGTCCTGATCTGGTTCCCGGATATCGCCACATGGCTGCCGGAAAACATCCGAAACACCCCCTAGATGATAGGTGCCTTTGGCTTATGTGCCTCCTACTCCCGCAGCCTGCTGATCCTTGGTCTTCTGGCCGGTGTCGGCCTGCCCGGCCTGGCCGCCGCGATGGCGCCGTGGCTGCCGGAAATGGTCGCGATCCTGCTGGTGGTCACCGCCTTTCGGATCGGTCACCGTGCCGCCTTTGGCGCGCTCAGCGACCTGCGGTGGAGCCTGCCTGCCGTGCTGATCCTGCAGCTGGCACTGCCGCTTGCACTGGTCGCGGTGCTCAACGGCGTCGGACTTGCGGGCACACCTCTGGCCCTGGCGCTTGTGCTCGCCTGCGCTGCGCCAACGATTTCGGGCGGGGCCTCTCTGGCGATCATCCTGCGGCAGGACCCGGCCCGGATGATGCAATTCCTGATCCTCGGCACTGCGATTTTCCCACTCACTATCGTTCCGGTTCTGATGGCGATACCGGTAGCCGTGGATATCGGGTTCCTCGCAAACATCGCGCTACGCGCTCTGGTGATCATCCTTGGGGCCGCCGCCTTGGGGTTTGCACTGCGCCACTGGACACTGCGAACGCCGGACGCGCGACAGATCAAGGCAATGGATGGCGCATCGATCCTCTTTTTCGCGATCATCGTCGTGGGGTTGATGGCCGCCCTCGGGCCGATGCTGCGCAGCGACCCGGCAACCGCGCTGCTCTGGGCGCTGGCGGCGTTTGCACTGTCTTTCGGTTTGCAGGCCATGACGCTCTTGCTGCTCCGCCGTTCCGCCTTGGCCCCTGTGAGCGGCCCTCTCGCACTGGCGGCTGGCAACCGCAACATCGCCCTCTTCCTTGTCTCCCTGCCAACAGAGGTCATGGCGCCGGTGATGATCTTTGTCGCATGCTGGCAGTTGCCCATGTACCTGACACCGATCCTGTTGCCGCGGCTCTACAGACTGGCGGGCTGAGATGACGGAGACACCCTGCATCCGGCGTGTCGGCCTCTCCGGTCTGCTGGTCAGCTTTGGCGATGCCATGAGCGAACCGGCCAACCGCGCCGCCCTCGCCTTTCGCGCCGTGCTGGAAGCCGAGGTCTGGCCGGAAGTGACAGAGACCATGATGTCGCTGGTGTCGGTCTTTGTCGCTGTCGATCTGGTCGACGTCTCTGCCGATGAGATCGAAGAGCGGCTACGGGCCCTGCTGGCCCGGCAGGATTGGTACGCGGCACCCCTGCCCAAGGGCCGCACCCTCTGGCACGTCCCAACGGTCTATGGAACAGATCTGGCCCCACAGTTGGAGGAGGCCGCAGGTGTTGCGGGCCTTGACCCGGACGAGGCCATTGCGCAGCTCTCAACCGCGCGGGTCCGTGTCCTCACCATCGGGTTCGCGCCCGGTCAGCCTTACCTGGGCGAATTGCCCGAGGTCTGGAACATCCCGCGCCAGCAGGGGCTGACCAAGAGCGTGCCATCCGGGGCGCTTGTCACAGCGATCCGGCAGTTGATCATCTTCACAGCTCCCACCCCCACCGGCTGGCGGCATGTGGGGCAAACCGCGTTTCGCAACTTCAACCAGCTGACAGAAGATCCCTTTGCCCTGGTCCCCGGGGACGAGTTGATTTTCCCGGCCATGGATCGCCCTGCGTTTGACAAACTGGTTGCCAAACATAGCTATGGCGCTGCTGACCGTGAGGCGATTTCATGAGGGCCGCGCTGCGCATTCTGTCGGCGGGTCCGGCGCTGAGCCTGCAGGATATGGGGCGGACGGGATACCTGGCGCACGGGCTGACCCGCAGCGGCGCTGCCGACGTGCTTGCCTTGCAGGAGGGTGCCGCACTCCTGCGCCAAAGCGCGACCTGCGCGGCCATAGAGATGATGGGCATGGGCGGCAGTTTCGAGGCCACCACTGATACGGTGATCGCCCTCACCGGCGCGCGGATGACCGCGACACTGGACGGCGCGCCGCTGATCTGGAACGCAAGCCACACCCTGCCCACCGGTGCAAAGCTGGTCATTGGCGGCGCGCAATCCGGCACCTATGGGTATCTCCATATCGCGGGTGGTTTTGAGGCGCCGATGGAGATGGGCGCACGTGCCGCCCATCTGGCGGCGGGGATTGGCGCGCTGCTGAAGGAAGGCGACGCGCTGCCCATTGCGCCCAACCCGCAAACGTCGTCGGGCGTTTTCCTAACCCCGCAAGACCGTTTCAACGGTGGCACCGTGCGCATCGTGGACTCCTTTCAGTCCACGTTTTTCTCGGTGGACACCCGGGCGCGTTTCACCCGCACGGAGTTTCGACGCGACCCTCGCGCCAACCGTCAGGGGGTCCGGCTGGAAACCGATGCAGAAGGGTTTCACGCCGAAGGCGGGCTCAGCATCGTCTCCGAGGTAATCACACCCGGCGACATCCAGATCGCAGGCGACGGCGCGCCCTATGTGCTGATGTGCGAAAGCCAGACCACCGGCGGGTACCCCCGGATTGGCACGGTGATCCCGGCAGACCTGCCGTGCGTGGCGCAGGCGCCGGCGGGTGCACCGCTTCGTTTCGAGACCGTCACGCTAGAAGAAGCCATCGAGATCGAAAAACGCGCCCGCGCCGAGATCAAGGCCCTGCCATCGCGCGTCGAACCGCTTGTCCGCGATCCGCATGACATCGCGGATTTGCTCAGTTACCAACTGGTCAGCGGCGCCGTGTCGGCCACCGCCGACCCATTTGCCCCCTGAAGGAGACCCCATGACCCGCGTAGACCTGAATGCCGATATGGGAGAGAGCTTTGGCCCGTGGAAAATGGGCGATGACGCCGCCCTGCTGAAAATCGTGACCTCGGCCAATATTGCCTGTGGCGCACATGCGGGGGACGCGCAGGTGATGGCGACCACCATGGGGATCGCGATGGAAAACGGCGTAGGCATCGGCGCACACCCCGGCTTTGCCGACTTGCAGGGTTTTGGGCGGCGGCGCATGAACGTGCCGCGCGGCGAGTTGCAGAATTCCATTCGCTATCAGGTGGCGGCCTCAGTGGGGGTCGCGCGCGCGATGGGCACCAAGGTGCGGCATCTGAAACTGCACGGCGCGCTGGCGAATATGGCCTCGGAGGACGAACAGCTGGCGCGGGATTGCTATGACGCGGCGCTCTCGGTTGATCCCGAGCTGATCGTCATGGTGCTCTGCGCCACGGCACAGGAGGCGGCCGTGCGGGCGTTGGGCTGCGCCCATGCAGGCGAAATCTTTGCCGACCGCGCCTACAACGATGACGCAACGCTGGTGGACCGCAGCCTGCCGGGCGCGGTGATCCACGATCCGGAGGTCGCAGGCCAGCGCATGGTCGAGATGGTACAGGCAGGCGCGATCATCACCGCCTCCGGCAAGCAGATCGAAACCGATATCAACACCATCTGCCTGCATGGGGACACGCCGACCGCTGTGCAGATTGCCGGCTCTGTGCGGGGGGCTTTGGAGACAGCGGGGGTGACCGTCACGCAGTTTGACGGTCGGCGCTGATCAGGGCCTTTCCGAGGATCAGAGCGGCCCGCCGTCCACCACTTGCTCCGGGTGGTGGTCCACCCAGTCTGCAAGCAGATCGGCCAACACCGGATCAACAGCCGCATCCGGCGCGCGTCGTGGCACGGGCACGCCTGCTTGCAGGGCCGCCACCAGGCAAGCCGCGTGATCACGCTCTGCCCGTTGCGGGCAATTCTCAGAGCCGTGCAGGATCGTCGACAATAGCGTACCGCCGTAGCCGTTCTGATGATCCAGATTGGCGCCGATCTCGATGAAATACGTCATCAATTCGGGCAGGCCTTCCCAGCCAGCAACATGCAGCGGGGTCAGGCCCTCGGCATCAGGCGCATCGAAGGGGACCCCCAGTCCCACCAGCCGTTTGATGTGATCGCCCTTGCCCGGCAGATGCAGGATCATGCGGATGATATCCCGGTAGGCCCCGGGCAACTGCGCGGGATCGATCCGTGCGCCCCCGACATCCCCGCCTGACGCCGCGTTGGCAAGCATCTCCTCTACCGGACTCAGCCGTGGCGCAGTACCCTTTGCCTCGATTGCATCCGCCAATACCTGATTGCCGAACACACGCGCGTAAGCATAGGCCGAGTGTCCTTCGTAGGTGTCCGCGGGGTCCGCCCCCGCCGCCAGCAGAAGCTCTACCATCTCCCGGCGGGACATCCGGCGTGCGGCCTGATGCAAGGCCGGAATGACCCACGGGCGCTCTCCCCCCACATGGGTGCCATCGAAATCATTGGGCCGCGCACCCGCCGCCAGCAGCAGCCTGACCGCCTCGACATCATGGAAATCCATGGCCCGCAGCAGCGCATTCGTGCCGCGCGGATCGGCCCCGTGTTTCAACAACAGCCGGAGCCCCTCGTGGTGTCCAAGTTCCGTCGCGTGATAGAGCGATTCGCCATCGTTCGGGTCGGCGCCGTGCTCCAGCAGCCACTGCCCGAGTATCATGTTGTTCGCGTGACCGATGGCACCATAGAGAGCGGATAGCTGGTGATCATTGTCCGGTGCCACCGGCATGGAGTCATTCACAGATGCCCCATGGGCGAGCAGCAGTTCAGCAAGTGCAATCATGTCATCGGCACGGTCAGGCCGGTGATGGATGTACCGGGAAAAAGCCAGATGACACATCGGTGTCCGCGGGCCAAGGGGACGGACGGCGGCCTGTTGATCCACCGCCAGCACCGCCTTCACAGCCATCAGATCATAGAGCGCCACCTGCAAGCCGAACTGCCCCTCCGCCAAGTCGGGCGTATCGGTGAGCAGCTTTTCAATCACGTGGCTCTGCCCCTGAAAGATCGCGATTTTGAGCCGTTGTTGCAGGGCCGCCCGATCAAGCCCCTGCAGTTCTGCGGCGAGTTTCAGAGCAGGCCAGCTTTCGAACTGAGCTTCGCGGGCGATGACATGCAGGAAATCAGCATGTTTCAGCGGAGCGCCATCAGGGCGCGGCGGGTGGTTGGCGACGCGTTGCCGCGCATAGATCTCATCGGCCTCGTACGCCCGGCGCAACGCCTTCGCATCACGTCGCAGTTGATCAAGGGATTTTGTCATGGGTTTCCTCATATCCTGCCCTTCGGTCCGCTGGATCGGGCATGAGAAACACCAAAGTGTTCTAAGCGATATGAAAGGGCGCCGATGACGGCTTTCCGCGGACCTGGGTGCCGCCCTCAGTCGGCCAAAACAGACTACCCCAACACCCCGCTTCATGCCAAGAGCGAAGGCATTCGAGTCACCAGTTTCACCGGTTCTGCCACGCAACATGTTCTGATCTTTGAGGTTTTTCCGAGTATGCAGAAAAGTGCAGATTTTACCTCAAAGCTAACCGGTTGTTAGGGTATCCCAAGGCATACAGATCGGGACCGACCACTCGCTAGGAGGCCGATATGTTACCGGAATCGCTCAAAAATACCTCGCTTGATACTCTTTTTCGCATGATCGTCGCGGCATTGACATCTGCGGGCTTGCTGTTGACGGCCTGTGCTGCCGTCATCGTCTATCTTTTGATGGAATCCGAACGCGATGCAGGCATCCTGTCGCATTCTGCCGACCCGGTTGGTATTGAGTTGGGCGAGGTCATTACGTCGGTCGGTTACGGCGGTTTGATCCACTCCTTCAAGAACTATGTCCTCAGAGGCACGGAACGGCATTTCGACGATATCTCTGATGACGCCCACGCTGCGAAAATCGCGCTGGAGCGGCTGGCCAGAACCAGCCCCGAAAACAAGGTACATGCAGAGAACATCACCGCCGTCGTTGCCGCCTATCTGGCAAAGTCCAATGACGTCAAAGCCATGGTGGAGACAGGGGCCACGCCGGAGGACATTGATGCCGTCGTCAAGATTGACGATTCCCCAGCACTCGACGCTCTTGCCGCCATCGCCGCCGCTCAACAACTTGCGTATGTGGAAGCCACAGGCCTCTCTGCGGAAGAAGGAAGCAAGAGCAAGTCCGGATTGTTGAGCGACCTGCGCAGCGCACTTGGCTATGGCGGCATGATCCACCATTTCAAGAACTACGTGTTGCGCAAGGACGCCCCGCGCGTCGAAAAGATCACGGCGTCACTGGAGCGGGCAAAGTTCGATATCGAGCTCTACGCATCCCTGCCCACCAACGACACGGAGATCGCGGCGCTCGACGCCTTGAGAGAGGTTGTTTCGCAGTATGAACAGGGTTTGGAACAAGCCCAGAGGGCGGTAGCGGAGGGTCTCTCAGCCACGGAAATTGACGCCCTTGTGAAAGTGTCGGATGGCCCTGCCCTTGAAGCGCTTGCACAGCTCGATTCGACAATCGATGTGAGCCTTTACGAGCAAACGAGGGATCTGGACGACGATATTCGGTCCTCCAAATACATTGGGATGGTCATTGCATCGGCAACTGCACTAATCTGTGCGGCGCTGGCGCTCGGGATCGGGCGCATACTCAAAACCTCCGCCGTTGCACCTGCCAAAGATCTTTCCGAACGCATCTCGGCGTTGGCGCAGGGGAACACGTCCGTGACGTTCAGCGACCTGGCGGGCGCAACTGAAATTGGTTCTATCGCCGAAGCGGCGAGTTCCTTCCGCTCTTCACTGATCCGAAATCTTGAACTGACCGAAGCGGCCGAGAAAGCGGCGGAAGAGCATCGGGTCATGGCGGAAGAGCAGATGAGAATGCTTGCGGAGCAAAAGGCGCTCCATGAGGAACGTGAGCGTGCTGCAGCGGAAGCATCCCAGCGTCAGAAGGAGCAGGATGCGCTGCAGGAGCGGATCGGACAGGTTTCTCAAGCCGCTGGCAACGGGGATTTCTCCACACGCGTCGCGATGGCATCGAAGCATGAGGATCTGGCCCTGGTCGGGCGACACGTCGATGAACTACTGGAAACGGTGGAGACGGGCCTGGAAGCGATTTTCGCTGTGACAGACAAGATGCATGACGGCGATCTGAGCGCGCGCATGGACGGGGACTTCAAGGGCGCGTTCCGCGAGCTGCAAAAATCGTTCAATGCCTCACTGATGCAGATCGCAAAACTCGTCGATGCGGTGCTCGAGAATGCACAAGCGATTGATGCCGACACGGATGCAATTGCCAATGCAACGAATTCCTTGGCCAAACGCACCGAGTCGCAGGCGGCATCTTTGCAGGAATCGTCCAGCGCCGTGACGGAGCTGTCAGCGTCTGTCGAGTCCGTGTCCACGCAGGCAGGGGAAGCGCGAGACCTCACCAACGAAGCGCTGGATATCGCCAACAAGACCGGGGATGTCGTGAAGCGAGCAGTGGCATCCATGGCTGCAATTGTGCATGCATCCAAGGAAATTTCGAAGGTCACTTCGCTGATCGATGATATTTCGTTTCAAACGAACCTGCTTGCGCTCAACGCGGGTGTTGAAGCGGCCAGAGCCGGAGAAAGTGGGCGTGGCTTCAGCGTCGTCGCCTCAGAAGTGCGCGCACTCGCGCAACGCGCGGCAACGGCGGCCAGTGAGATCAACACGCTGATCGAAACCAGCGAAGCACAGGTAACCAAAGGCGCGAAACAGGTGGACGAGACGGGTGATGCGATATCCCGAATTTCAGACTTCATCGAAGGCCTGAACGACGCCATGCATTCAGTTGCAAACGCGACTATTGAACAGACTGCGGCCCTCACCCAGGTGAGCGGTGCCATGAATGAACTGGACGGTGTCACCCAGCAAAATGCTGCGATGTTTGAAGAAACTGCGGCATCGACTGCCGCGCTCAAGGTCAGAACCGACGCGCTCATTGAAACCAGCGGGTGTTTCAAAACAGACGCGCGCGCCACAGTGTCCGAGCAAGCGGCAATGAACTGACCTTCACGGCCAAACCGACACAATGCACCGCGCACAAGTTGCGCGGTGCAAACGCTTGATGAAGCCACATTGGGCTTCCGTCCAGTTGTGCAGCCTTCTTGACCAAAGTCAGCTGCGCGCGACTTTCCGAGATATTCCGAATTTCGGCGAAGATTGGGGCCGCACCTATGCCTTGGGCAGGTCACACAATGTAAATGCGAACGCGCATTCCAAGGGCCCCCTGAAGGAATACGACCGTCCGCCAAGTTAACCTCCCCGATAAGCCAGGCTCAAAGACAAGAGACGGCACGGTACCATCTTGTGATTTCAGGACATGCAAATATATCTGGCATGCAAGAGACGACACCCATCGACACGTGAGCCCATCAGAAATTAACGCCAAAAAAGGAAGCGCGATGACCGCCCGTAAGCCGCCAAATCTCTGTAACAAAATGCAGGATCTACGTGTTGAAATAGATGCCATTGACGCGGATCTGATTGATCTTCTTGTTGAACGAAGCCGCTATATCGACCGCGCCATCGTGATAAAAGAAGCCGAAGGGCTTCCTGCACGTATCACGGACAGGGTTGAGGAAGTGGTGAACAATGTTGCGACGCGGGCCCGTGCACAAGGCCTGGATCCGGTCCTTGTGGAGACCATCTGGCGCGGCCTGATCGAATGGTCGATCGACCGTGAAGCGGAAAGGCTGGGTGCGTAGTCCCAATACACTGAAGAGCGGGGCCTCCGGTAAACCACATTGGCTGAGCACATTGGAAAGTCGCATATGGCAGCCCCCTGCGGTACCCTGTAAACTCTACTGGTCAGGAACGATGCCTTCGGGGTGGCTCAAAAAACACACCTGCTTTGCGATCACCGAGGTAGAAATCAAAGTTGGCGCAGGATCTCTCGATCCGTCGGGTGCGATCGACATGGATTTACTGTCCTAATTCCGAATAACAACCGATTCACCCCAGGCCGTGCCGGTATCAGTTTCACTGGGCGAGATGGTCGCAGGCATTCCAATCACACTGCCTATTGCGCGCTTAAACGCAGCGTTCTTTTCCGGGCCAGAGCTTTTGTTGGATAGATCGAAATGGCAATTGACATGATGACTGAGAGAGATTGCTTCGTCCGCGACCCGCTCGTTCGGCGTCCAATCAGCGGTAGAGACTACACAACCGACCGGTTTTGTCACCGTATTACGGCACAGATTTCCGACCATCTGCAGCAACCTCCTTGTTCCCAGCACACATAACAAGGAAATCGAATTTACCGTTTTTGCCGCTTCCGTCCAAGTCTGTGATGCGCGCCGATATCTGTTCTTGATTGGCGAACGGCAGGTGTCCTGCGCCAACATGGGTTATATGTCGATGCACTCAGCTATTCTCAGAGCATCCTCCATCTCACCGCCTAGGTGCTCACGCCCAATGCACCCTTTGTCGCAGTGGCCGTTGGTTTGATTTTCAAAGGCTTCGAAACTGTGATGTGTGGCAACAGTGATCGGCCCGACGCGGGCAAGGGCTGGCTGGGCAAACAACCACCAAAAGTTGGTCAAAAGCGTTTGTGACCGCGAGCGCCTGATTACCGTGGTCTGATCCGAACGACTGGGTGAAACTCTGACCCCCATTGGCCGTCGGACTCCGATTCCGCTCTGGAGTGCACGGTGTGCCTGCGCACCGATCCTGACGCATCCCGCGTGAGCAGATATTGCGGTTAGCACATTCAGGAAGTGCAGCAAAACCGCTTCCAAAAAACGGGGAAACCCTGCCCTTCAGATGGGCCTTCCATCTAAAACCCGAGCGGCGCGTCCAGCACAGAGAAACTGATACGCGGAATTCACCTGCGGCATGCTATCGTAAGCGATGTTCCGACACCGGCTCTTTGCCTGTCTTACTCAATTCTCCGGCGTTAGGTCAGTGGGGCACACCCCATCAGTCCTGCGGGCAGCACGACAATTGCCCCTGCCTGGTAGAGTTGCGCGACAAAACCCGCATCCTTGCTGACCAGCACCGTGCCAAGCGCCGTGGTATCTGTAATCGAGATGTGGTCCGGCAAGGCATCGATAAAATTCGCCGTCGCAAGCGGGACCAGGGCCGCAGGCGCATCGCTCGACAGCAGCATCACCGAGGCCAGAAGCGCAAGCCAGCCGACACCCAGAACACCCAATCCCATCAGCCATTTAATAATCATGAATGTGTTCCACGGTCACGCCCGCCGCCAGAAATCCGCGCAGGCGGTCCCCTAGATCACGTACCTTGAGCCCGACCAGATGGCGGTGATCCCCATAGCCCTGGCGGCGCATGGAGCTGCGAGCATCCTCGAATTCAGCTGCATCTGCAAGAACGGTCAGCATGATGTCATCATTTCCTGCAATCTCCACAAAATCCACACCCTCCTGCGCCATGCGCAGCATCAACTCGGTCAGCGCGCGGTACCGCGGCGTTTCAAGCTCCGTACCTTCGTCGCGTTGCGCGACCACGCTGACACCGTCCGGCGCGGGGCCAGAATACCCTGTCACAATCATACGCAAGGTTAACGCATCCGCTCCAACATTCTCGACCGCAGCGGCGATGGCCTGCGCATAGACCGCTTTTGCCTTGTATTCCAAACCCAGCGCGATCTGCCGTTCGCGATCGCGCAAACCTGTTGCGACGGAGTTCTCCAGCGCCGCAGCGTCTGCGAGGAAATCCCATTGGTACCACGGCACCTGCTGCAGGAAGGTCGCATATCCGCGCGCCTGTTGTGCGAAAAGATCGTCCAGCGGGGCGCGCGCAGGGCCGCGAAACCAAACCACGGCACGCCCGACGGTTTCCTCATAGGCGGCCCTTAACACCAATTCGACGGTGAAACTGATGCCGATCACATAAACCATTTGCTTGGTCTCCCAGGGAAATCCACCGTGCTGGCCTGATATTTTCGACAGGTCGCATAGCGCGGCCCAGAACCCGTGAATACCCTGCAGAAACCCAAAATCATGCGGATCACCGGTTGCGATGACCTGCGCATAGTCGTCGTAGGCATGCACGATATGCCATTCAGGATAGGTCAGATACGTGCGGCTCTCCGGACGGTGATGCTCTGGTGGCAGGATCGCCGCGTAGTCATCGGGAATGCTCTCGCCCCGGCAGGCAATCTCATTATGGGCAACTGGAATCAGCAACACAACGACAAGCAGCAGCAAAAGGAGGACCGCGCCTCGGATGACGCGCCACAACAGGGAAATCACGCGCGATCCAGTTTCAGACCGGCCCAAAGCGCGACCGCACCCAACAGCAGGTGCGGCACGTTCGCTGCAAGCCGCAGGAAGGTGAATGACAGTCCAGCAGAAGCGTTGGTGAAGATGCCCAGATCAAGATAGCCATAGCCGGTGAAGAAACCGAAGACACCATCGCCCAGATAAAGCGCGCCGAACACGATGAGAAAGAACCTGGCGGATTGCTTAGACCAGAGCGCCGCAAAAAGCGCCCAGAGCGCCGAGGCGACATGCAGGGCGTCGTCGAAGATATCGAGCGCAAAGATACCAAAGGCCAGCCCCTCCGCATCCGTCAGCCCGGGGATGTAGTTGAGCGAGGCCGCGGCCAGCAGCACGACGACATAGACAAGGCAGATCTTTTGCAGAATGCTCATAGCGGCTCCAGATAAGTGTCCCAGAACGCGCTGCGATAGAGCCCGCCCGGATCCAGCACACGTTTTGCCGCCGCGAACTCCACGGCACGCGGGTAGGCGTTTTGAAATTGCGCCGGGGTCGGATGCGGACGGTAGGGCAAATAGTAACTGCCGCCGATTTCGGTGATGGCCCCGACAAGGGCCCGGGTCATCCGCTGCATGTCGGCTTCTCCGCGGGCTGTTTTCTCCTGACTGAAGGACATCACCGCCGCAATACGGGGCACGGTCGCGTAACTGAGCCAGCTTTCGGGATCGCGATCCACAAACCGCAACGTGACATTGAGAAACTCCTGGTAGGAGGCCGGAATGATATCGCGACAGACCTGCAGGAATTCCGGGAACCGGTCCGGTGCCACGAAATATTCATGCAGAATATCGACCCGATGGGGATTGCGGTCGTCCAGCGTGACCACGGGTTCGTTGATCAGAGAGTTGCGCGTGGTCGGCCCGCCACCAACCATGGGTCCGAGTTGTGTCTCAAAGGCCCATCGCAAGGCCTTGCCCGGTTCATTGCCCAATTGCGCACGATAGACACGGCTGGCCAGACGAGACACGGCGCCGGACCCTGCAGCCGCGGGCAGATCGGATTGATCCGCAGACGGGCGGTAGGTGACCAGAAATGCCTCTTCGAAAAAGGAGTCGTGATCCACGTTCAGCCTGCCGTAGGCCATGTTCACCTGCGGATCATTGACCGCCTCCACGAAGACCTCACCAAAGGTCTCTGCGGGCATGCGTTCGAATGAGGGGGCAAGCCTGAGGTTCGGTTCCGCCGCCACCTCCATGGCGACAATGGCGCCGGTGAGCCCATAACCCCCCATGCTCATGGCAAAAAGCTCCGGGTTCTCCTGCCGGGAACAGCGCACCAGATCGCCCTCGGGCAACAGCAACTCGATGCTCCGCACGGTGGCGCCCATCGGGCCAAAGGGCACCGCCCAGCCATGGGCATTCACGCAAAATGTCGCCGCAACGCCAAAGTCATGGTTGGACTGCATCACCTGCGGCGAAAACCCCATGGGGTCGAGCGCTGCGATCACCTGCGACCAGCGCGCCCCGGCATGGACGCGGTAGGTCCTTGCTTGACTGTCGAGTTCGACCAAACCGTTGTCGAAAGTAACCGCGTGGCCACCCCTTGGGATGGCCTGTCCACCCATGGAATGCCGTGCGGCCCCGATATTGATCGGGCGCCCCCCGTTTTTGGCCTCGGCCATTTCGGCGCGCAGACGATCAACTAGCGCGTCCGTCGGGTCTTCTGTCAGGGTGATATGGCGATGAACCGGCGTCGCGCTCAACTCGCTGGCGTCATTCAGCGTAAGCTCCGACGCCGGCCCCTCAGTCAGCAGGGTATCGGCAATCGGTGTGAGATTGGGTTGCAGATAACGGGTGGCGAGAGCGCCGACCGCGGCACCGGTGCCCAGCAAAAGGGCTCGCCTGCCAAATGTCTTCATGCCATTCCTTTCCGGAACGCCTTATTGGTGTGTTTCTACCCAAGGGTATCCTCGAAAATCGCAAAGGTCTAAAAGCTTCACGCCATCGAGCCATAAAAAATGACCTAGGCCAGGCAATATTTGCACACAGGGCGGATACAAAAAGACGTCGCAGGCGACCTATGCCTTGGACGTCGAAGGTGCCAGAAAATCAATTTTTTCAAAGAGGTATTCGATATCTATTGGCTTTTCCATGCCGATGTCCGCACCAATCTGGCGCGCGGTTGACAGGATATGCTCCATGCCGGGAAACTTGGTCGTGCCGGTGATCGCGATGATGGGCATCTTGCAGTGCTTTTCCTGCCGCCGAACCCATGAAATCAGGCCGATCCCTCCATCAGGCACTGCTTGCCCACTCACCTTGACGATAACATCCGTGATCAGCAGATCAAATTCCGCCAGCATAAGCTCTTCCTGCGCGGCCGAGGCCGAACTGCAGGTTTGCACGGTGTGACCCGCCTTTTCCAGGCTCAGCGACAGCTGATAGCTCAATGTCAGATCGTCTTCCATCAGAAGAATGCGTGCCAATTTTTCCTCCACCGAAATCGCGTTTTTCACCCCTAGCGTGTATTTATGCACTACGATAAGACCAGAGGGAAGAACCATATTGGACCGTTCGAGACACAACCGCCCGTAAGGTATGGGATATCTGCGGATGTAAACGCAACGCGCCAGGCAAACGGAGACATCAGATGGGCCAGCGTTTGACCGAGGCGGAGCTACAGCAAGCGCTCGACACCTGTGCCAGCGAACCGGTGCATATCCCCGGCATCGTGCAACCCTTTGGCTATCTGCTTGCCTATGATCCTGACACCGGTCTGGTGCGCTATGCGAGCGAAAACTGCTCCGACCTGCTTGGAAAGCCCCTGAACAAACTGCTTGGCACATCCGCCAAAGACCATCTTGGGCCGGAAATCTGGCACGAGCTGCGCAATGCAGCGTCGCGAAACGAGTTTTCGGACGAAAACCTCTCTGTCTTCAACAGCGAAATCAATGGCATGCTCTGCGCCATCGGCGCTTTTGAAAGCGGCGGCATGCATGTCGTCGAAATCGAGAAGACACGCGAGGACATTCTGAACGGTGCAGAGGCCCTGCGGTCGATGAGCTTTCTGATGGCACAAGTCCACGCGTGCACCGAAAAGCAGGAACTGATGGACCTGACCGTCAACCTGATCCGGCATTTCACGGGCTATGACCGCGTGATGATTTATCAGTTCGACCATGAATTTAACGGCGAAGTCATCTCAGAGACCTGCCGGTCCTCCATGCCGAGCTTTGCAGGGCTGCGCTTTCCACATTGGGATATTCCCGAACAGGCGCGCGCCATCATGAAGAAAGTCCCGGTCAGGCTGATCGAAGACGTGGATCAGGTGCCGGTTCCGCTGGTGGCCGCCGGCGCGGATTTGCCGCCTCTGGACATCACACTGGCTGCCTGCCGCGGCGTGTCCCCTGTTCACATGCAGTATCTGACCAACCTCGGCAGCAAGGCAACGATGACGTTGAATATTGTCGTCGAAGATCGCCTGTGGGGCATCATTTCACTGCACAATCGCAGCCGGAAAGTGCCACCGGCCACGCTGCGGGAGGTGTTGAAAAGCTTCGTACCGGTGTTTTCGGCAAAGCTTCTGGCCATTCGCAACGAGGAAACGCTCGGCCGCATCAGAAGGCTTGAAGAGACCATCGTGAGCGATCCCGCCCGAGATTTCAGGATGGAGAAACTGCTGCCTGAGATCGCACCGCTTGTGATGGAGGTGATCGATGCTGACGGGATCGCGGCCATCGGGGCGACCACAACCTCCTCCTTCGGCATGTCACCCAAACCGGAGCTCCTGCGACAGCTTCAGATCCACGCAAGTGGTCAAGTCGGCACCGTGATCGCCATTGACAATCTGGTCGACGCTTTTCCCGATCTGGCCAAGGAAACGAATGGATGCGCCGGTGCGCTGGTTGCGAGCATTCTGCCGGACAGCGCGATTTGCATCTTCCGCCGGGAGGTCTCGCAGGATGTGGCGTGGGCGGGCAAGCCCGACAAACCCGTCACCGAGGTTGATGGAAAACTCCGACTGTCTCCGCGCGGGTCCTTTTCGGTCTATATCGAAAACGTTGCAGGCCGCAGCAAAACATGGTCGGCGGACGATCAGTACTTCATCGGGCACGTGCGGACGCTGCTGCATGCTTCCGAGCGCCAGACCCTGATGAACACGATGAACCGGCAGCAATCGCTGATGATCGACGAATTGAACCACCGAGTGCGCAATATCCTTGCGTTGGTAAGGTCCGTTTCGCGTCAGTCGCGCAGGCGATACACGTCAATCGACGGCTACGCCGACGCCATCGAAAGCCGCATCCGCGCATTGGCCGCCTCGCACGAGTTGAACGCGCAGTCCTTGACCAGCTCAGTATCGATCAAGAGCCTCATCAAGAAGGAATTTGAACCGTTCACAAAGGTGGCGGAAAGTCGGCTTCACCTTGAAGGTCCGGACCGCAACCTGCTCGCCGAAACCGCCCCGATTTTTTCCCTCGTGATGCATGAACTGGCAACCAACACGGTAAAATACGGTGCCCTGAGCGTCGAGGAGGGGGAGGTCCGCATCATGCTGGAGCGCCTGCCGGATGCCATGCAGGTCACCTGGCAGGAACATGGTGGGCCGACGGTTAACACGTCAGCCGCCAATGGCTTTGGCCGGGCGATGATCGAGCACGCCGTGCCGCACGAGCTTGGCGGGAGCGCACAGCTGATCTTTGAACCCACGGGTGTCAAAGCGGTTTTCCTGCTGCCTGATCGACACTTTGACGATACCGAGGCGCCGCGGGACTTAGAGCCCCGGGCCAATCCGCGCGCGCCGGGTGCAAAACGCTTTTCCGCCAAGGACGTCCGCGGCCCGGTCCTGCTGCTGGAAGATAACTACCTCATCGCCAAGGAAATGAGCGATCAGATGCGGGAATTCGGCTTTGCCGAAGTAGAGATCTTTGCAAACTCGGTCGACGCACTTGCGTTTCTGGACATCGAACCTGTTGCGCTGGCCATTCTGGATGTCAATCTCGGCCAGAATCAAGACAGTTTCGAGGTTGCCATGAAGCTGCAGAGAATGGATCTGCCGTTCCTTTTCGTGACAGGATATGGCGGAAATGCCGTACTCCCAGAGCCCCTCAAAGACACGCCGCTGCTGAGCAAACCGGTGTCGAACGACGAACTTCAGGAGCAGCTTTTCAAGCTCACACGTTAGTCGTTGCCCCCACGGACGTGCGGCAGCCCGCCCGCGCAGGGGCGCCTTCGATGCCAAGCGACTGTCGGTACTTTGCGACCGTCCTGCGCGACACCTTGGCTTCGCGTCTGGACAGCATCCCGGCAAGCGCCTGATCGGTCAGTGGGCTGTCGGGATCTTCGGCGACAATCATGTCGCGCAGCAGCGCCTTGAGTTTCCGGCGCGATGCGTGCCGCCCGCGTTTACGTCCAAGCGCGCGGGAAAAGAAACGCGTCAGTTCAAGCATCTGGACAGGTGTCTGCACCAGCAACCCCGTTGCGACACGCCCCACCGTGCTTTCATGCACGCCCAACCGCTCAGCCACGTCGCGGCGGCGCAGCGGCTTCAACCCAAGCGTGCCACGTTCTAGAAACCCCACCTGATGGCCAATCACCGTCCGCGCCACATCGAGCGTCATCTGGTTGCGCAGACGCACCGCATTGACCAGCCAGCGCGCATCACGGCGCAATTTGGCGAGCATCGGATCAGCGGCCTTGCCCGTACGCATCAGATCGAAACTCGGCAATGTCGATCGATCCAGTTCGATCTGCCAACCGCGCGCCTCCTTGCGCACGATGATATCGGGGCGGCGTCGCAGGCTGGGATCGTCCTGCTGAAACGCGGCACCGGGTTTGGGGTTGCAGGCACGGATAGCTGCCAGCTTGTCCGCGACAACGCCGGGCGCGAGGCCTGTGGCATCGGTCAAGGCATCGGCACCCCCTACGAGCATAACGCCCAAATGCGCGATGACGGCCGCAGCCGCGTCATCCCAATCGCCATTCTCGATCAACTGAAGCCGCAGGCAGTCGGCCAAATCGCGGGCGAATAGCCCGGTCGGTTCAAAATCCTGCAGACGGGCCAGGACGGCCTCCGCCTGCCGTACTGTCACGCCCGCATGTTCGGCGATGGAGGCCACCGGCTGTCCCAACCAGCCGCTGGGTTCCAACGCTTCGGCAAAGGCATGCGCAACCCGCAGCTGCGACGGATCGTCGAAAGCCACATTGATTGCGCTCAGGACATGCGCATAAAGACTGTCTTCGGCTGCAACGACCGGCGCGTCATAGGCATCCTGCCCGCCCCGCCCGGTAGGTGTGAAATCGAGCAGCGGGTTGCGCGCGGCCATTTCGGAGACGTGGCGGCTCAACTCGTCGTTGTTCATGCGCAGCAGCCCGACCATACCGCACAGCCGCGCACTGACATGCAGCGCCGGTTTGGGAACAAGGCGAAGGTCTGGTTGCATCATGATCGTCCTCTTGCGGACCGCATCAGTCTAGGGCAGCAACGCGTTTCGGTCGAGGGGCAAGTCACGCAGCCTCCTCGGCGGTTTCGCCGCCTTCTTGGGTGGCCCCCTCATCCGTGGGGTCAGGCTCGCCACCACCTTCGCCGTCGGTGGGGGCCTCTTCCTGTGCGCCACCATCTTCTGCGGCTGCCTCGCCGCCGCTTTCTTCGACGTTGGCGTCTTCTTCGCCCGCCCCCTCTTCTTCAGCTCCGGTGGGGTCCGGTACCTCCAGCTCTTCGTCACCTTGCGTGAACTGTGTTGGCTGCAGCCCCTGGTTCAGGTTCTGGCTGCGTTGATTGCGCTGGCTGGTCCGCCGGGTTTCACGCGCTGTCCTGCGTTCCTCGGCCACGCGCCGTTCTTCGGTCGGGTTCAGCGCATTTACGCGAATGCGGTTCACATCGCCCGTGCCCGCCAGCCGCTCAAGCGGCACGTAGTCGGTGCGGAAAATCAGCTCCACCGCGCTGTCGAGCTCGAGGTCCGCGTTGACCTCCTCTTCGGTCTGTGTCCGCTCGGTCGAGACATAGCCGATGGTGTTCTTCATCTTGGCCGAGGCTCCCCAGGGGCCAAATTGCGCCTTAACCCCGGCCTGAACCTCATTGCGCACATCGAAACGGGAGCCACGGTCATCCGTCGCGGCACTGGAGGCATCAATGTGAAACCGCATCGATGCATTCAGACGACCGGAATCGATAACGATCCGCTGCATGCCCATCATCACCATCGTGGCCAGCATCTGCTGTTTGTTGCGCGCCAGCAGCGTGCGAACGGGACCCACCAGAGACTCCGGACTTCCCGTGGGCACGGATTGACCGCTTGGAACCCCAAGCGCCGTCCGCAACGCGCCTTCGGACGGCATTTCCGCCCCGGGGCTGAGTTCAAGGCGCTGGTTCTCCGCCCGCTCCGCCATCCATTCCGCCCGCTCGTCCGGCGACATCTCGTTTGGATTGTCGAACCCTTCCTCCGTGTCCCCTTCGATGCGAAAGGTACCCGGGAACCGCTCCACCAGCCACTGGCGCGCGCCCATGTCGCCGATGTTCGCATCGGCGAACCCGTCGGTGGTCGCGGCCACATTGCGGATCAATTCCACATAGCTTTCAAGCTGTTGTTCGTTCGATTCATTCATCGCCTTGAACACGCCCGTGATCAATTCCCCCACGAAACGCGGAAAGGAGACTGCGTTCAGAATGCGCTCTGTCTGGGGCGCGATCTGGTCGATAGCGGTGCCGGAATAGGCGCGCCCGGCAGATTGACCCTCTGCCAGCGGCGCGCGGCGTTTGCGGGGCAGCGGCGAGGGCGGATCGGACCCCGCTTCTTCGGCCAGTGTCAGCGCGGTGGAGGAAATACGTACCAGTGATTTGGCAACATCCAGACGGGTTTGAGGATCAAGCGTGTCGAACCCTTCAGCGGCGGTCAGCAGGGCGCGGACACCGTGGCGCACGTCATTGCGGGGCCGGTTCGGCGCTGCAGGGAGGGCGGCGACCGCAGTCATGGCGTCACACCCCCAGGTCGGCCCAATCCGACACCGGCGCGGTATTCCCCTGGCCCCAGAGCCCCCCTTGCCCCGGCGGTGGCGGTGCGGGCGCTTGGGTGCGCGCGTGCAACTCGCTGATCGTCAGCGAGGCCTGCAACCACTCCACAGCCGCCGGGATGACCGGATCACCGCGTCCGACAATCGGTTGGCCGTATTGTCGTAACCGTTCGGCGGCATCCGCCAGCCAGACAATGATTGTCATGCCCGCGCGGCCCCGATCCACGAACATGCGCGGATCACCCCCGGTCATCCGGGCGCGCCTGCGGATGCCTGCGATTACGTCCCAGACGTCCCGCGCCGCAAAGAGACCACGCAGATGCGGGTGTTTGAGGATCGCGAGCGCCTCTTTCAGCGCCGCCATCAATTCGGTTGCAAGGAACGGCGTGATGCCACCGCCCGCGCGCGACAGGTTGCCCAACATGCCCCGCGCAGCGGATCGGATGCGCGCCGTATTCGCGGAAGGCGCATCATTGGAATAGCGCGCCTGTTGTTCGTCCAATCTGTAGATCGCCTCGCAGAGCTCCAGCATCCGCGCTTCGAAGGCCATGTTGGCGACGCCATCCGCCGGGGCGGGGCCGTATGACACACCGAAGAGCCGGGCGTAAAACGCCCCGCGCTCGGATGGATCAGGACGTTGATGACGCTTGCGCCAGAAAGCGTGCAAGGGCCCTGCCACCGGGCCCAGATCAATACCCAGCGCCCCAGAGGAGGCCAGAGACGACAGCGTTTCCACAGAAGAGATGATACCCGCAGGCTCCAGATCAGCCGCCAGATAGAGCGCCCCAAGCGCCCGCATCTGCGCGCGGTCCACCTGGGTTGCGGCACTTGGGGGCAGCTCGATATCGCCAAGCATATCGAGACCCACCGCGAACACCGACGCCTGTGCAGCGGCGGCGTGACGGCTGCCATCTTCCAGCAGCTGGTCCAGCACCTCTTCCGGCGCGGGCGGCGGTTGGGTCGCATGAGCATGGGTAAAGAGCGGTTGATGTATCATCACGCGCCTCCCTCGGCTGGGTCTGCATTGGGATTGAACGGGCTGGAATTGCCCTGAATGGTGGAAATCATGCCCGGCGTCGCCATTTTTTCGAGCGGCAGGTAGTCGGATTTGAAGTTGACCCGCACCTCACCCGACAGCCGCGATTTGACCTCGGCCTTGGATTCCGATGTCTCGTCCACGGCGGAGCCGACCGTCGCCACATGTTCACTGCTGGTCGAGGTGCCGATGGAGCCGGAGACCGGCGAATACCATGACCCATAACCGGCCCGCGCACTGAACGAGGAGGCATCGGTTTTCTTGTCGTGCATCGATGCGGTGTATTGCCGCCCGGCAGTGTCATGGGCGCGCATGTCAAAGATGACTTTCGCGCGGATCGATCCATCCGTCACCACAATGCGGTTGATGCCCAGCATGACCATCGAGCTCAATAGTTGCTGGCGGGACTTGGCCATTTCAAGCCGGGCGGCGGTGACCAGCCGCAGTTCCGCATCGGCATCCGATATATCCGATATCGGCGGGTTGACGTTCATCTCCTTGCTGATGCGGGCCAGCGACACCTCCGGATCCTCGCCGCGCGCTTCCAGCCGGGCCTGCGTCTCAGCACCGGCGTCCTCGCCGCCTTCGGCAAAGCTGTCAGCGCTGGAGAAGAAGCCGACACCCAGTTCGCCGGGGTATTTTTCGGCCATGTAGTCGCGCCCGGCGGACTGGCTGATATTGTCCGCCATGAACTGATCGACGGTCTTGCTGACATTCGCGATCAACTCGCCATAGGCGCGCATCTGTTCGATGCTGGCCTCCACCATGGCCTGAAACACATTGGTGATCAGCCCGCCGACGAATTTGGGGAAATCCACCTTCTGAATCAACTCGCCGTATTGCTCGACGCCCTGCTCCACCGCACCGGCAACGAAATCCTGTCCGGCAAAACCGGGACTCTCGGAGAGGGCCTCCTTGGTGGCATTCACCGCCGCATCCGACAGGGCCGCCGCGGGCGGGGGCCGGTGTGGTGGGGGTGCTGCATCACCGTCTCCGATTTCGGACAGCACGCCGTCGGGGTCGGTCATGTAGGACAGGACCTTGGCGGTGTTCCGAGCCATCGACTGCTTCTCAGTCTGGCTCAGTGCCTCGTAATTGGGCATTGCCTCCAGAAATGCCCGGGTCTGCCGCCGCGCGGCATCCAGCGCTTCGGCGCTTGTCCAGTCAGGAGGATGTGCGGGCTGCATCAGCTGGCCCCTTTAAGACGGCGGTGCCGGGAGCGTCCCGGTACCTGCTGGGGTCTGCCCGGTGGCGCCGGCCTCGCCCGGTGCCGGGGCCACCTGTCTGGCGGAGGGCAGAACGTTCGGGTCCACCGGCGAAGAGTTGCCTTGGATCGCGGCGATCATCCCCGGCGTCGCCATCTTCTCCAGCGGCAGATAGTCCGATTTGAAGTTGACCGAGACATTGCCCGCCAGCTGCACCTTGGTCTGGATCTGCGTCTCCGATCCGGTCATGGCGCTGGCCGAGGCGGTGATCACCGGCTTGTCCTGATACTTGTGTTTGCCCTTGAGGTAGAACTCCGCGTTGCGCGTCCCGCCTTCGGAGCCGCCATCGCCATCATAGCTGCGGCCCCGGCGCTCGCTGCTGGAATCGATTTCCATTTCGCTTTCACCGGACCTGACCGTCTGGACATTGCCGTCCGCATCGCGGGCCACATCCATCGCCGTGGCGGATCGGCGTGAAATCTGCCGGTCCCCCGCCCGGAAATCATAGAGGATTTTCGCCGAAATCCGGCCATCCGTCACCACGATCCGGTTGATCCCCATCAGGATCAGCGAGGCCATCATTTGCTGGCGCTGCTTGGCCAGTTGCAGCCGGGCGTTGTGCACCAGCGCCTTCTCGACATTCTCATCGCTCAGATCGAGGGTCTTCAGCTCACCATTTTCGAAAGAGATCGAATTGTTGACCTTGCGCAGGGCCGCGTCTTCTTCAACGCCCTCGCGCAGCTTGAGCTTGGGTTGCGCGGGGCCGTCATCAAATCCGCCCCAGTCATCCATGCCAATTTCAAACAGATCGGGGAACTTGTCGACCATATGGTCGCGCCCCTGATTTTCAGACACATGCTGATCCATGAAGGAATCGAGGCTCTGTGCCACCGAGGCAATGAGTTCCTGATATTGCTCCATCTGTTCGATGGAAGATTGCACGATGCTTTGGAAGACGTTCTGGATCAACCCGCCAACGAAATCATCGAACCGCACCTGATCGAGCAGCAATCCCGCAACTTCAGCCCCCTCGCGGGCGGCCTCGGCGCGGAACGGACCTGCAGCGACATCTTCCACGGCGTCCATGCGTTCCTGAAAAGTCGCCTCCTGCACCGGCTGCGGATCGTCCTCAAGCGCGCGGGCCGTCGTGCCCAACCCGCCGGGGATCGTGTTGCCGGGCACCCCCATCGGGCTGGCCAGGAAATCGGCGACCTTGGCCATGTTGTTTGCAAAGGTCTGGCGTTCCCTGTCGTCCAGCGCCTGAAACGCCTCGGATTTCTCCAGAAGCTCCCGCACTTTGCGGCGCACATGGATGTTCGGTGCCTTGCCATCCTGCAGGGCGGCAGCAGGGGCCGGGGGGGCAATTTTAAACATGGGACGCGCTCCTTATGTCAGGCGGCTGTCTGCTCGGGCGTGGGAAGTTCGAATTCCGCGGGGCGCAGGTAGAGGCTCACGCGCGGCGGGCTGACGCGGTTGGTCCGCAGGCTGATGATCGAAAAACGCCCCGGCCAATAGTCATCTTCGGGGGTCAGCGCCCCCATCCAGCGTTCCAGCGCCCGCAGTGATCTGGGCCGTTCCGCCAGCCCCATCGTCAGCAGGCTGAGAAAGCTGGGCGGCACGTCGTCGATGGCGCTCAGCAACACGTAGATTTCGAAATCCGGCCCGGCGGGTCCGTGGCCAAAGGCCAGAAGTGTACTGTGCGCGGGCAGATCGAACTTGCCGCCGAGAACCAGACCCAGCGTTTGCATGATACTGCCCAACCGGTGCCCCAACCCCAGCACATCCAGTGTCGGTTGCAGGTCCGCCAGCTTCAGCGGCGCGGTACAGGCGAAGGTCAGGCGCTGCTCTCCCGCATCACGCCGCGCGGCAATGGTGGTGAAAAGCGGCTTGAGGCCCGGAATGCCCTGCAGCGCGGTCATGACCACCCGCACCAGGCTGGGGGGCAGCCCGTCGATCGCCCCCTGCCCTTCGGGCGTTTCGTAATAGACCTTGGTGGTGTGCAGCCCGTTGCGATCGTGTGCGGTGCCAAAGAAAGCGCCATAGTTCAGCGCGGCATTGCCGTGAAACCCCCGGTGCGGTTCCGAGGCCTGATCGAACCAGCGCACCGCCTCGCGCCCCGCCAGCCCGTTGACAAAAGACCGCATGGCCGCCGTGACCGTATCACGCCGGTCGATCCCCGGGGCTTCGGGCGGCAGCGGCTGCAGCGTGATCCGCATCTTGTCGGGCTGATCCTCGGCAAAGGAGGGTTCGACCGGCAGGGCCATGGGCATCAGCATATTGCGGGCATAGGCGGCCGGATCATCCCGCACAAAGGTCCGTTCAATCAGCGGCTCCAGATCCCCCGCCGGATTGGCCGTGTTCAGATGATCAGCCCATCGCGACAGCTTGTGTTTGACCCGGTTGGCCAATGGATGCGTAAACATAACATGTCTCCTCTCAGGGCTTCAGTGGCGGCTCAGACCAATGCCAAGGTCGCCAATGTCGCCCACGATTTCCTGCACCACCGAAGGCATCTGGATGGGCCGGGACGGTTGCTCTTCCGCAGCACGCATCGCCGCATATTGGTTGGTCTCCGTATCCGGGATCGCGTATTCCGACAGGTACAGTTCGCAGGCATTCACAAAGTCGAAATCATTGGGATGCGTGATCGCCTTCTGCCCGGGCGGATAGGGCGACGGATTGCGCACTTCGCCCATATCCAGCAGCTGTCCGGTGCTCGACATGATGTGATGGGCGTTGTTGGCCAGCCACGCGGTGATGATCGTCCCGCAGGTCGCAAGCGTCTGATATTTCAGCGTGTTCTTCGGCCCGCCGGGCAGATGCAGCGTATTGATCTGATCACAGACCTGCCACATGTCCCGCGCCCCGAAGTTCGCGCGGATTTCCGGGTGGCTCAACACATCGATCACGAAGTTCAGCTGTTTCTGAAGCTCGCCCGCGGCATAGTAGGCCATGCCGTAGCCGTGCAATGACAGGTTCGCCGCCAGATCGCGCGCGGCCTTGCGGGCACGCTGCTGGAAGATGAACGAGACGTTTTCCGCCTCGCGGTACTGGGTGATCAGCTTTGAGACGTTGCTGCACAGGTGCAGCATCAGCGGCTGGGCATTCTCATTGCGCGAATACCCTGGCTCGCCGCCCGGCACACCGATGGTCTGCGACAGGAATGTACGCCGCTCCAGATCGCTCAACCGGTTGGGCGCGTCACGCCAGTAGTTGAAGAGCCACTGGCCCACATCATTATTGCCGACCAGAACGATTTCGCCCCGCTGGCTTGCTTCGACACAGTAGTCCAGACACTGGAATGCCCGGATTTCATCGAACATCGCCGAGACGAACATCACGCCCATCAACCGGATGTTTTCCGGCACAAGGTTGTAGCGGTCCAGCGCCTCCAGATCAGGCGGGTTGATGCCGTTGTCGCGGGTGGCGACGCGGGTATAGGGCCCGGCCTCGTCGATATGCTGAAAACGGTTCAGCGCTTCGTTCACGCGGCGGCGCAGTTGGATTTCATCTGCCGAAACACCGCGCCGTACCAGTTCGCGCATGATTTCCGCGAACTCGCGGACCATCACCTCGGGGTCTCGACCGCCGCGGCCGTCCGCATTGCCTTCTTCCGCCAGGATCGGCAGCACCAGACGGGCAAGGTCTTCCATGCCCTTGGCTTCACCCAAGGCGGAGTAGAAGGCCTGCGACACGCTGTTCCAGCGCGCGTCCGACCGGTCCGGGACAATGCAGAACCCGGCAGGCACCGGGCTTGAGGCCGCGATGATCTGCGGCGCATCCGTACCTTCCAATTCCAGGATGCCGAGGGTCAGCGCCGCCAGGACGATGTTCTCATCCTTGGGCGACGACACCGAGGACATCTTCGGCGTTTTGGAGCCATCAGATGCCAGCTTCGCAAACTTCAGCCTGCCGTCATCATGCCCGACCAACGTTTCCTTGTTGGCGCAATCCTCGTCCTGCATCAGGTAACGGAAGGCAGCAAAGAGCGGGTTGGCCGTTTCCTTGGGGTCCGTGGCCGCGTCGATGACCTTCAGCACCTTGTTGATGCGGTCGAGTTCTTCCTGCTCGGTCTGCGCCAGTTGCAGCTTGTCCGCGATCTTCTTGTCCAACTGCGCCTTGCGGTTGGTCAGCTTGAGGTGTTCCTTGATCTCCCGCAATGCAATATCGCGGAAACGGGTTTTGTAAAGTGCCATGTCAAGTCTCCTTGATTGTGCTCGATGGCGGGAATGGACGGGCGAACAGGCTCAGCTCAATGCACATGCTGCCCTCCCGTCTCTCCGGGTGAATGGACGATCATCTCGTCCAGGGTGGTCAGTGCGGCGGCGGCATCGAGAATACCCGCCCCCGCACCGGAATGAGTTGCCCCGCCGGGAAACGGCTGGCAGGAGCGGATGAGGATGTCGCGCGCCTGCTGGCCATCCAGCGGATGAGACATGCGGGCGGCACGTGACACCAGCAGGGCGGCAGCACCCGCGACAAAGGGCGCGGCGAAACTTGTCCCCGTGGCATATTGATAGCTGCCCAGCGAGGTCGTCAGGATGCGCGCGCCCGGTGCCGACAGCGTCACGTGATTGCCGCGTGTGGAGAAGGCGGCGGGCTGCCCGGTGGCATCCACGGCACCGACGGTGATGACCTCCGGATAGGCGGCGGGCCAGAAACGCTCTTCGCGCCCGGAGTTCCCGGAGGCCACGATAATCACGCACCCCCGCGCCGCCGCATACCGGATTGCATCCTGATGCGGACGCGGGCTGTTCGGGGCGAGTGCGGCGTCGCTGGTGCCAAAGCTCAGGTTCAGCACCTTCGCCCCCAGGTTGACGGCCAATGTGATCGCCAGATCGAGATCGGACAGCGCGCCCAATCCCACCGGCAGGACTTTGTCCGGTAACTTCGCCGCCCCCAGCGCGCGCATCGGCAGCACGCGGCACTGCCCGGCCAACCCGGGCGGCATGTTGAGGCCAAGCGCCGCGATGATCCCGGCGCACCCCATGCCGTGCCCGACGAAATCATCCACAGGATGAGGATCGTTCTCTGTGTAATCGCCCAGTAGATGCACCCCCGGGGCGACGTCGGTGCTGTGCAGTTTGACGGTATCAAATCCGCCCTCCCGCACACGGCCCGCCAATTCGGGATGCCCCTGCGCCAGACCGCTGTCGATGACACCGATCAGGATGCCCGGATCACCGGGTTCATGCTCCAATGCCTCCGCTGCACCGACCATGTTGCGCGGGTGCCATGCAGTTGCGTCGTTGGTCGCGCGCGGTCGCTCCAGCCCCGGTTCGGCATCCATATTCTGCGCTGTCATGTAGTTTGGTGTGACCGCTTCGACGGCGGCAATCTGGCGCAACCGGTCGCATATCCGCGCAATCGGCGCACCGCGCGGCACTTTGACAAAGAAGGTCCGTGCGACACCCGTGACCTGTTCCACATCATCGTATCCACGATGGCGATGCCCGCGCGTATGTTGACCGCGGGCGGCGCAATGTAACCGCGCGGCACGGACCGCCCCCGCGTAGCGCGACAGGATGCGGTCCACCGGGCCCCGATCCAGATGATGCGCGGGATCATGGCAGCAGTCATGCACATCCAGCAGCGCCGGCGCATGGTCAGGCGCCTCCCCCAGCCGCATCTTGACCAGCAGGCTGGTGGGAGAGGAATACACCCGGTCATCCGGGTCGGCCCACGGCATCAGAAGGTTCATGACACGCCCTCCGGTGCGGGCGGCAGGGCCCCTGCCGAGCCATTCTGCGAAGGCGAAACAGGTGCTACGGGTGCGGAAAAAGCCGACAGATCAAAACTCATGGAGGTAGAGAGGTCCGGTGCCGCTTCCACCCGCATTTCGCCGGACCATTGGTCCGCCTCGGGCGCCAGCAGAATCTCTCGCGGTGTTGCCTTGAGGATCGGCGTGGGCCGCCCGTCGATACGGACAGCAGGCGTGCGCCCCTCCTCGATCAGGTTCCGGCCCCGGACCCGCAGGATGCGGCGCAGTTGCCCGGGTGTGTCATCGTCGCGGTCCACCGGTGAGACGTCCTCGACCATGGGCGATGCCGCGCGGCGCAGCGCCTTGCGCAACCGGTCAACCGGCAGGTTGGTGACCCGCCCGATTTCACCACCGATGCCCTTGCGCTCCAACTCGCGCAGCTTGCCCACGGTGCGCACGCCGACCCATTCCAGCTTGCGCCGCTCTTCCTCGGTCAGGTCTTCATCCAGCGTATCCAGCGCCTGATCATCAGGGTCCGTGGCGAAGGCGGCGGCGTTTTCCTCAATCATCGGTCGGGTAATGGCGGTGAAGACGATGTGAAACACGCTGGCTTCTTTCTCATCCGCGCCCGCAGGCCGTATGCGGATTTCACCGGCGGCGAATTCCACATGCGCCCGCAGGTCCAGATTGATGTCCTTGATGGCAAAGGTCATCGGCAGGTTGAGGTTGCGCGCCTTGACGGCCATGGCCGATTGCGCCTTGTCCAACTGGCTCTGAACCGCCTGGATAAAGTTTTCGAGGGGGAGGGTGGCCTGCGCGTTCATACCGGCACCTCCCCCAGCGTGATGGTCAGCTGTGCGGGTTCCGGATCAAATTCAGTGCGGCGCCGAAACAGCGGGAAATCGGCCTGAAAAACGCCCTCATCCGCCGCCCAGCGGACATCCAGCGGCACGGACATTTCCAACGAGGTAACCCGCAGCGGCAAGTGACCTGCGGCCACCAGCGTTTCGGTCATCGCACCATCGGCGATATCCGTCAGGGTTTCATGCAGGGGACGCAGAAGGCTCATGATCCGCCGCCTCCCTGCGGATTAGGCGCGGGTGGGAGCGCCGCAGGTGCCGGTGCAGCCGGTTGTGGTGCGACCGGCGCAGGGGCCGGTGCCGGGGTTGGTGCCGGCGTCGGTGCAACTGGCTGCTGTTCGGCGCGCGCAATGGCGGCCCGATTGCGGGAGTGGCGCTCCAGAATGGCCATTTCCGCCTGATCCATGAAGCGGTCGAGCGGCAGGGTCTCGGAGGCAAAGTTGATTTTCACATCGCCATAGAGCCGCGCTTCCAGCTCGGAATCCGACTGCGCGTTGACGTCGATGGTCGACACCTTGGTCACGGCGGACCCGCGCTGCGTGCCGCGCCGCCCCCATTGCGTCTGCCCGGATGCGGGATCGTTCGAGGTCGCGAAATCCAGCGCAACGCTGTCCGAGGCCGCAGCACGGAACCGCAGCCGTGCACCGATGGTGCCGTCCTTGACCACGACGCGGTTCATGCCGGTCAGCACCATGGTCGCCAGTGTCGACAGCCGTTGTTGCGCCACCCGTTCGCGCGCGGCGGGCAGAACGGATTGTTCCAGAAACTCGCCCGACAGCTCATTGCCGTCCAGCCCGAAATCCGCCAGCCAGCTAGGCGGTTCGGTGAACTCCTCTTCGGAGGCCTGGCGCGGTGTCAGTTGGTATTCATTGCCGGTGTTCACCAGCTGCACGTCACCGGGGTATTGTTCTGCCAGCCAGTCCCGCGCCTGATTGCGGGTCACGTTTTCGCGGGCAAACTGGTCTAGCGGCTTGGCAACAGCGGCCACCAGATCGGCATAGGCCTCCATCTGCCGGATGGCGCTGTCGGTGATACCGTTGAAGGTGCCGTCAACGAGGGAGGCGACAAAGGCCGGGAAGTCGATTTCATCCAGCAGCGCGCCCGTGCGCCGCCCCAGCGCATCGGTGGCCTTTTCGCGGGGCGGTTTCTTCTCCGCGGCCGGATCCTGAAAGGGTTGTTGCGGCTGCGCGCCGGGCTGTGGCGGGATTTCGTTGCCAAAGATGTCTCGTGCCAGCGGGGCAGCCACCGCCCGTGCCGGGGCAGGCGGTGGTGGGGGAAGTCCCTGATGATATTTACCGGTCACGCGCGCGGCTCCCTATGCCATGGCCGCTTGCGGGGCGAGGCTCTCATCCGCGTGGCTGACCTCATGCTTGCCGGAGCCGCAGAGGATCACGTGGCAGACACCGGTCCGGGTCTGTTCCCCCTGTTTGGTGAAGGCCGTCCGGACGGTGACCTGCAGCTTGGTTTCGTCCGAATCCGATGGCCCAGGTCCTACATCCGTGGTGACGGCAACGGCCCACCCATCGTGCACAGCCGGGCTGCCGGGGGCCGTCCGGACATTGCCCACGGCTCCACCGCCGTAGGACCAGTCGAGCACGACGCCGCCCTTGCTGCGGCCCGATGGCCCATCGAGATAGGGCCAGTCGTCCAGCACGACCTGTTGCCCCGGTATCAGCGGCTGCGCGACGGCAGGCGGCATGTCGGGATATACGCTGCCGTCCATCAGGAAGAGCGCATAGCGCACGCCGTTGCGGTCCACGTCCGATCGGTGGATCGTCACACCCGGCGGCGGAAAATCTCCGTCCGGATGCGGGGTTGGCTGCGGTGGCATGATCGGTGGTTCGATGGGGGGCGGCACCGGCTGTCCGGGCATGGGCGGCATCGCGCCGTTCTGTGGGCCGGGTGCGGGCGTGCCCGCGCTCGCCTGCATCATCGCAGCCAGCGCCGAGGCGGCGGCGGGCGGAACTGCAGGGGCCGCAGCTGCACCGTTGCCCGGGTGCTGTGGTGCACCCTCGGATGCCGGTGGTTGCGCCACAGGCGCAGCGGGCGGGGGCACGGCAGGTACCGCCGGCGCAGGTGCAGCTGCTGCCGGACTGGGGGTAAAGGCGGTTGTGACAGCCGTCGAAATCGCCTCGATCTGGCTTGGTAGTGTCGGGCCTGACGCAAGGCGCATGGCCAGTGCCAGCGGCAGATCAGCGGCATCCAGCAGCACGGCCCCGGTCACCTGGGTATCCGTTGCGAAAGAGCGTGCTTTGGCCCATTGCGTGAAGAGTTGCGGCTCCCCTTCGGCAATGGTCACCAGCAGCTTGGCCGGGTCTGCAGCGCTTGCCGCAGCAGAGGGATCGCCACCATAGCGGAAGATCGTACCACCGGGGGCCACGCCCACGCCCGGCGCAGCGTAGCTTTGCGGGGTGTCGAGCCCTACGGCAATGGTCCAACCGCGTTTGGCCGCCAATGCCGGAAGTTGCGCCAGCGCCGCGACATGATCGGCACTCAATATCTCCGTCACGGCGGTGGTCCAGCGTGTTTCGGTCGGCACGCCATTCGGACCGCTCACGGGGATCACGGCGGCAGGCGCAATCGGCGCGACCTCCTCCGAAATCGTGACGGCAATCGCTGCAGGCGTCGCCGCACCATTGGGTGTGGGTGCAGGGGCGGAAGGCGGCGCAGATGCCGCATCCTTCATCAGCGCAGCCGCATAGCCCGGAGGCGGCGCCTGCGTTCCCCGGTTCAGCGTATGACCGTGGTGCCCACCCGCATGCAATATCTGGAAGGACCGCCCGGTGGTTGACGCCCCCATCAGCTCATATTCCTGCTGGAAGGCGGGCCATGTCATGATGTAGCGGCTGCCGGTGAGATGGGTGGATTTGTGACTGCCAGGCGTGCCCGGCGTGCCGACGATCCGATCCCAAGGGTCCGTGATCCGCACCATCAGGTCGCCATTTTCATCGTTGTACATGCCGGTCACGACAACCGCGTGCAGCGATCCGGGCAGCGCCACGCCGACCCAAAGCGGGCCATTGTCTTCCAGCAGATCGCGGAACCCTTCGGCGGTGAAGCTCTGCCCCGCCATTGCTGTCAGCTCCAGAGCCTCTGCAAGGTCCTGCACATTATCCGGGTTCAGGCCCTTTTTGATCGGCCTGCCCGCGATTTCAGCAACCATGCTCGGCGACAGGCTGATCTTGTCCCGCCAGCCGACAACCATGGCGGCGGCGGCGGCCCAACAGCTTGCATTGGTGGGCTGCGCCACCTGATCGACATCATCCCAATTGATCGTAAAGCTCTCGTTGATCGCAAGCGCCTGCGCACTTGATCCGGGGCGCGCGACGGTGACCCAACGCGTGTTGACCTCGGTATCTCCCCACCCGGCCAGCGAGCTGGGTCCGTTCCCGGCGGCCACCGGATCATAGCGATAGATCGATCGGCCATTCACATAAAGCTCATGACAGGGGAAGCCGTCATGCCGCCCACCAGCCTTGACCTGGATCTGACCGTTGTGCATGCGGATGAAGACGGCAACATCGGCGTCGATGTCGGGGGCAACACGCGACAGCGGCATAGATCCTTCGGCCTTCACGCTGACAACGGAGGCATTCTCCAGCGCTGCCTGTATCGCCCAGCGCCCGGAGGTGCCCATCTCGACGTTCAGATTGTCGTCATTGGCGCGCAGCGTCTTGCGTTCTGTAGGCGTGGCACCTGACCGTCTGCCCAGCCACCAGTCCGGTTTGCCGCTGACCGCATAGGTATCATCGCTGTCATAGGCCTTGGATTCGCTCCAATGACGGCGCAGAACGCGCAGGCGTTCGATGCCCATGCCACGGGTCAGTTTGACCGACGCCACGATTTCGCCCCGGCTGCTGCCCTGATCGTAGGAGAACCCACGCCCGTCGCCGCCGTAGTCATCACTGAACGGTCCGGTGATCGCCGGGGAGGGAATGAACATGCGGTACTTGATTTCGAGCGTGTAGGGGTCGCTGTTCGCACCCAGGGCCTGCGACCCGCTGCGGCCCGAGCCCGCCAGCGCACGCGTGGTATCACGCCAGGAGAAATGCCGCCGGAACGGGGTCAACACACGGGCCGATCCCCCGTTGCGATTGACATGTTCGGCCACCTTTTCCTGGAAACTGCGCCACAGCCGTTCCGCCACGGCGAAAGCAGGCGTTTCGAGCGCGCCCATCGCGCTGGGATAGGTGAACCGATCCGCACCGCGGGTGTAGATGATATAGCCGTCGTCATCCGTTTCCCGAATGCCGAATTCGCGGTGACCGGAGACGGGATGCGTGCCCGTTGTAGGGGTTTCGATGGTGGTAAAACGCCATTTGCGCGGCTCCACCTTGGAGGCCACGACCGCCGCGTTGTCGCCGGGGATGCGCAGGTTGAACATGGTGCCTTCGGGGCTCGACCCGCTCCATTTGCGCGAATCCGCTGCGGAGAAGAAATCGAACCGGGTCAGCGTCGGATTGACGAAGCGTGCCATGTTGATGCGGATGTGCCGGATCAGGTCTTCGGCGGATTGGCCGGACGGCAGGCGGCTGACTTTCACCTCCAGCAGATCAAGATTCAGATCACCGCGCGCGCTGGCGAAAGTCTGGATACTGAACCCGCGTCTGCTGACCTCGGAGCGGATGGCGGAGGGCACGCGCCAGCGCAGCAGGTGCCGCCACCGGGGCGCATAGCGGCGCGCGTCGGCGCTGCTGTCGCGCAGCATCGGTTCGGCCAGAACCGGGTTCGCGCCGAAGGCCGCTGCAAAACCCAGGCTTTGCGACACGCCGCGCTGCACGCCCGCATAGACATCCAGCGGCGAGCCGATGCCGAGACCAATCTCAACCGAGACACCGATGAATTCGTTGCTGGTGTCGAAGATGGCAGCACCGCCGCCCACAATCCCCTCACCCGCAGAGAACCCGGCCACATAGGTGATCCCTTCGAAGGCCGAGACACCGCCGTTCAGAACGGTCATCTGTATGGTACCACTGATCGAGAAAATCGCCCCGAGATCAAGCTCGCCCACGCCGTAGACGCCCATCTTGTTGCCCGGCGCAAAGATGATGCCCGTGCCCAGGGCGCCCCCGGCGGCGAACCCGCCTGAAACGGCAATGCCCAGACCAACGGACAGACCCTGACGGTTGGCAAGGCGGATGGCCGCAACCGTGGTTGCAAGCGGCGGATTGGCGAGGATGGCAGCGTCGAGGGCGATCTTCATCGCCGTGCCCATCGCGGATGTCTCCGGCGCCTGGGCCGCGATTTTCTCGCCGACCCGCACGTCGCGCACAGCCGGTTGCGTCTCGCCCAGCGAGGCCGCGATGGCTGCGTCTTCGGGAGGGGTCTCCTCCTCCGCTTGAATCTCGGCCTCTTCCTCGACGCTGACGTCGTCATCCTCATTCTCGGCGACGTCGTCCGCGTCGATCTCCTCCTCCGGCCCAGGCACGACACGCGCGGCGGGCGGCGCGTCTTCGGGCAACGGCGGCAGATCGCCAAATCCATCGTTGTAAGGCGCGGGTTTGGCCGCCGGTGCCTCAGCGCCGTTCTGACCGTTTGGCGTTTGAGAGGCCTGCCCGTTCTGCCCCGCCCGCCCGTTCTGCGGTGCGTCCACCTCATCCGTGCTGGGTCGCGCGGTGTCCCCGGCCCAGGTCAGACCCGCCTTACCATTACTGCCGTATCCCGGCACCTGTTGCGCGCGGTTCGGGAACATCCGCACACGTCGCAGGCTGCGCCCGGTCAACCCCGCAAGCGTGATGTAAACACTGTCCGCGTCCGGCATGACCTGCACCTGATACCCTGTGCTTTGATCCGCCGGGCGCGTGGCCAGCGCGAAGTAGAGCTTCTCCTTACCGACGAAACGCGCCAGCACCTCAGCGGGTACGATATAGACGGCCTCGCCCTCCAAAATCTGCAGCGGCCCCATCGACGCCGTGGAGAAGAAGTTATCAGGGGACCGTTTCTCCGCATTCCGAAACAGGGCCGGGTCGGTTGCCAGCGTGACTTCTGCCAGTTGCGGCATCCCGTGGCTTCGGATGGTGAAGCCCAGCATGGGATAGCGGTCACTGATCGAGATACGGTTCGGGCTGATGTCTGAGCGCATGGGGGTCACCTGTCCTTGGGATCGTCGAGGGCGGATCCCGACCCGGAGGATCGGGGCTTACGTCGGGCCTCCGCGGCCCGGCGTTCAAAATCTGGGGAAATGTCGAGAATACTGGCCAGCGGGTCATCTTCGCGGACATCGGCAATCGCGCCGAAGTCCCGTTCGAACTGTTCGACGGAGCGCGACAACAGGCGCATCAGCAATTTCGCATGGGTCGGACCCAGCGCCAATCGGCTGTTGATGGTTGCCGTTCCGCGCTGCGGGTCGATTTGCCCGAAGTCGATCAGGAACTCGTAAGGGTTATGCCCCACTTCGAAGTAATTCGCATATCCGGCGATAAGCGTTCGCCCGTCGCTCGGAGGCGCATGACCATCCGCCATTGGCAGTTCTCCCGCTGTTCCCTCTAATAGGTGCAAGAAACGTGCCACGGCCTTACGTTTATGATTTTCTTTTATTTACAGACGCTTGACAATTTCACGCCCTGTCACATCCGTCACAGGCATGTGTCACAGCGCGACGCGGATGCTGTTACAGGGTCGGAATACCCGCCACTTCAAAGCGACCGAAAGGGGCGAATGGCGTTCACTGTCCAAAACACGCGGTAGGGATACGGTGTTACCGGGGTGCGAGCGGGCTGCGCGCGATGCGGTACTTTTCGATCTTCCGGTAGACGCTCATCCGGGACATGTTCAGCAGCCGTGCCGCCTCCGCCTTGTTCCACTTGGTGCGGTTCAATGCCTCGATCAGGTCGTCCTTTTCGGTGGACAACACGGTGCGGTGGCCGGAAATCAATGTCTGAAAGGCGGGCGGCAGGTCCGACACGGTAATCTCGCCCTCGGGCGGGTCGATGAAAACCGCCTCGATCATGTTGCGCAATTCGCGCACATTGCCGGGCCAGGCATAGCCTTCGAAGAGCCGCGCCAGCCGTCGGTCCGGGCCGGCGACCGCACGGCCGTCACGCCTGTTCAACTCATCAATGAAACCCTCGGCAAGCACGCGAATGTCATCAGGCCGCGCCCGAAGCGGGTCCACTTCGATCCGCGCGACGTTCAGCCGATAGTAGAGATCCGCGCGAAAGCGGTGCTCTGCCACCAGCTCCTCCAGCGCCTGATTGGTGGCGGCGACAAAGCGCACATCCACCGTGGTTTCCTGCGTAGCACCAATCCGGTCGATCTTGCCCGCTTCCAAAAAGCGCAGCAGCTTGGCCTGGCCGGTCAGGCTCATCTCGCCAATCTCATCGAGAAAAAGCGTGCCGCCATCCGCCTGTACGGCGCGCCCGTCGTAGCGGGTCACGGCCCCGGTGAAGGCCCCCCGCTCATGGCCGAAGAGTTCTGTTTCGATCAGACCCTCGGGCAACGCGGCGCAATTGATCGCCACAAACCGATGCCGCCTGCGCGGACTCAGGTCATGCACGGCCTGTGCAATCCGCTCCTTGCCGGTCCCGGTTTCTCCGGTGATCAGGACAGGCGCCTGACTGCGCGCCACCTTCGGAAGATAGGTTCGCAGCGTATCCGCCCACGAACTCTCCCCCTGAATGGCGGCCAAAGCATCCATCGAAGTGTCCCTCAAATCCGAGCGGGAATGGCGCGTTTTTCGGTTTAGGTGGATGGGTAGATGCTACCCGACAACGACGCTTAGCAAGGCTTGGCACCCCTTTTGTCCAGACGATGTTGTGCGCTTCTGTGTCCCCGTCGAAAGAATGTTTGTCTAATGCTTGAAATGAATTTTCAATCGTAGCACGAAACATAACGCTTTTGAGGAATTCGTTAACGCGGCGGTCAGGGCGGCAAAGGTCCGCTTAGTCGGCAAAATCTCTCCGGTTGTCCGAACTCCGCTCATGCGCCGACGGATTTTGCCTCTTTGGGTGATCAAAAATTGTGCGACTGACTAAAAATACGAAGGCGCATTCGTGTCCAGGATTTTCAATCCCGGCGAAACGCCCCTAACTGTCCGAATGTCAGACGCGCTTACGATCATTGTTGTCGAACCAAGCAAGGATCGCGCCTTGCAGATCGTCGATGGCCTGCGCGAGGCGGGCATTGACCATATGATCCACGTGGTGGCTGAACCCAGCAGCCTGACGCGGCAGATCGAGGTCTTGCAGCCCGATGTCGTGTTGATCGATATGGCCGATCCGTCCCGCGACATGCTGGAGGAACTGGCGCTGGCCTCCGGCCCGACAGAACGCCCGGTGGCCATGTTCGTGGATCAAAGCACCGAAGGTCTGACCGCCCTGGCGATCGAGGCCGGATTTTCCGCCTATGTCGTGGACGGCTTGCAGCCTGACCGGCTCAAACCCGTTCTGGACGCCGCCCTTGTGCGCTTCCGGATGATGCAGCGGATGCGCAACGAACTGGCAGAAACCAAGCGCGCCCTTGAAGAGCGCAAGGTGATCGACCGCGCCAAGGGCATCATCATGAAATCGCGGGACCTGACGGAAGACGAAGCCTACGCGCTGCTGCGCAAGGCGGCGATGGACCAGAACAAACGGCTTGCCGATGTGGCGGGCGCGCTGGTCAGCACCGCAGGGCTGTTGTCATGAGGACGGTGACGCTGACCGCAGGATTCATCCCGCTGGTGGACGCGGCCCCCTTGATCGTGGCGCATGAGATGGGCTTTGCCGCAGAGGAAGGCATCGCGCTCGACCTCAGGCCCGCGCCGTCCTGGTCGAGCCTGCGCGACATGCTCAGCTTCGGGCAGGTGGATGCCGCGCATATGCTCTCGCCCGTGCCCATTGCGGCGTCGATGGGGCTGGGGGGCGTGGGTACAGCCCTGGCGGCTGTCTCCGTCATGTCGGTGAACGGCAATGTCATTGGCGTAAATGACCAGCTGGAACGCAAGCTGCGTGATCTCGGGCATGACTTCGACTTTCGCGATCCGCACGCCGCCGGGGCCGCGCTCTTCAAGGCCAAGACGGGCAGGCTCAGGATCGGGGTGCCCTTCCCCTTCTCGATGCATTGCGAACTGGTGAGCTATTGGCTGGAATCGCTGGGCTGGGACCTGTCGGGCGATCTCGACATCCGCACCGTACCGCCGCCCCTGATGGGGGATGCCATCACGGCAGGCGAGATCGACGCCTTCTGCGTGGGCGAACCCTGGGGGTCCCGCGCGGTCGATCAGAACGGCGCCGCACTGCTGTTGCCGGGATCGGCCATCTGGAACTTCGCGCCGGAAAAGGTGCTGGCGGTTCGCACCGACTGGGCGGAGACGGAACAATCGCTCTTGTTCCGACTGATCCGCGCGGTGTGGCGCGCGGGCCGGTGGCTGGCTCAGGATGGAAGCGCCCTGCTCGCCGCTGAAATGCTGAGCCGCCCCGGATACCTGAACCTCTCGGCGGAAGTGCTGGAGCGGGCGCTGTCCGGTCAACTGGTCATCTCGCGCAAGGGCGAAGAACGGCACGCAGACCGTTTTGTGGAGTTCCACAACGGATCCGCCACCTTCCCATGGCGCAGCCAGGCCGCGTGGATCGCAGACAGACTGGCACGCCGCTCAGGCAAACCGCCCGAAATCGCACGCGCGGCCGCATCGGTCTTTCGCCCCGATCTCTACCGACAGGCGATGCATCACACGGAGGCCGATCTGCCCGGCGCTTCCGGCAAGGTCGAAGGCTCCCTGAGCGCCGACACCGCCGTGGCCTCCGCCGAAGGGCGCGTGATTCTCTACAGGGATTCGTTCTTCGATGGGCGCATCTTTGAGCCACAGGAATAATTCTGCCAAAAATTTGTGCGGCCGCAGCAATCAAGCGCCGCGTCGCAGCATTCTTTATCGGATTTCCACTCTTAAGACTTGGCAGATCGCAAACCACGTCGGACAGTGTCTGCACAGACAGGCAACGGTGCCCGTCCCAGGAATTCTCCCTACGACAGGGAATACCCAGAGCAAGGCCGCTCGACCTTTTCACCTCCTCCCGGTGAACTGCGTCGGCGGTCTTTTTTTGTTGCCCGAACCTTGGGCCACGCACCGAAAGGATACTCATGATGAAAAAGCTTGTACTTGCGGCTTTGGCGTCCACAGCGCTGACCTCTCCAGCCTTTGCCGAGGCGTTGGAACTGGAAAAGGATGAACTGACATTCGGGTTCATCAAACTGACCGATATGGCCCCGCTGGCGGTTGCCTACGAGCAGGGGTACTTCGATGACGAAGGGCTGTTTGTCACTCTTGAGGCTCAGGCCAATTGGAAAGTGCTGCTGGACGGCGTGATCGACGGGCAGTTGGACGGGGCCCACATGCTGGCCGGGCAACCGCTGGCTGCAACCATCGGCTATGGCACCAAGGCGCATATCATCACGCCTTTCTCGATGGATCTGAACGGCAACGGGATCACCGTGTCCAACGACGTCTGGGAGGCGATGCGCCCGCATGTACCGTCGATGGAAGACGGTCGCCCGCAGCACCCGATCTCTGCCGAGGCGCTCAGACCGGTGATCGAGGACTATAACGCCAAGGGCAAACCCTTCAACATGGGCATGGTTTTCCCGGTATCGACCCATAACTACGAACTGCGCTACTGGCTGGCCGCGGGCGGGATCAATCCGGGGTATTATGCGCCGGACAACATTTCCGGCCAGATCGGTGCGGAGGCTCTGCTTTCCGTGACGCCACCGCCGCAGATGCCCGCCACGCTGGAGGCTGGCACCATCTATGGCTACGCCGTGGGTGAGCCGTGGAACCAGCAGGCCGTCGCCAAAGGCATCGGTGTGCCGGTGATCACCGACTACCAGCTGTGGAAGAACAACCCCGAAAAGGTCTTTGGCATCACGCAAGGGTTTGCCGATGAAAACCCCAACACGACCCTCGCCGTGGTCAAGGCGCTGATCCGCGCGGCGATCTGGCTGGATGAAAACGACAACGCCAACCGGGAGGAAGCGGTCGAAATCCTGAGCCGTCCGGAATACGTTGGCGCGGATTTCGATGTCATCGCGGCTTCCATGACCGGCACATTCGAGTTTGAAAAAGGCGACATCCGCGATGTGCCCGATTTCAACGTCTTCTTCCGCTACAACGCCACCTACCCTTATTACTCTGATGCGGTCTGGTACCTGACGCAGATGCGCCGCTGGGGGCAGATCGCCGAAGCCAAGCCCGACAGCTGGTATGACGAAGTGGCCAAATCCGTCTACAAACCAGAGATTTATCTCGAAGCCGCCCGTCTGCTGGTCGATGAAGGGCTGGCCAATGCGGATGACTTCGATTGGGACAGCGATGGCTACAAGGCCGCGACCCCGGCCGAGGATATCATCGACCAGATTGGCTATGACGGCAAAACCCCCAACGCCTATCTCGACAGCCTGCCCATCGGGCTAAAGGGCGAGCAGCGCGTCATTGGCAACGAAGTCCAAGGGTAATGGTCGCTCGGTCTGGTTCCGTCGCAAGGCGACCAGACCGAGCTCTCCCTCCAGATCACAAAGGTGCGTCCCATGACCGCGATTGATCCCACAACTCTGAATGACGAAGCCCGCGCCGCGCGCAAGGCCCGCCTCTTCACCCGCATCAATACGGCCGACAAATGGTTCCAGGTTCTGGGGCTGAGCTGGATGACGCCACTGTTGAAGGCCGCCGCCGGGGACAACCCGCGCGCGCAGCTTTCCGAGATTTGGCGGCTGCTGGTGGTGCCCCTGCTGGCGATCAGCGCCTTTTTGGTGATGTGGGCAACCCTTGCCCCGCAGGTGCAGACCTCGCTGGGGGCAATCCCCGGGCCAGCCGCCGTTTGGGCAGAAGCCAAGAACCTGCACGGGGACGCGCAGGCCAAGGCGGAAAAACGCGCCAAACACGAAGAGCGTGTGGACAAGCGCAACGAACGTTTCATTGCCAACGGCCAGCCGGAAAAGGTCAAGGACATCCCCTTTACCGGCGCGCCCTCCTATTACGCTCAAATCGCGACCTCGATCAAAACCGTCTTTTTCGGCTTTCTGATCGCCAGTGTTGTGGCTATTCCACTGGGCATCGCGGCGGGCCTCTCAGCTACGGCGAATGCGGCGCTGAACCCGCTCATTCAGATTTTCAAACCGGTCTCGCCACTGGCATGGCTGCCGATTGTTACGATGGTTGTCAGCGCCGTCTATGTCACGCAGGACGGCTGGTTTGCGAAATCCTTCCTCGTCTCGGCCATTACCGTCACGCTCTGCTCGCTCTGGCCGACGCTGATCAACACCGCCCTGGGGGTATCGAGCATCGACAAGGATCTGGTCAACGTCTCCAAGGTGCTGAAGATGAACACTTGGACCAAGATCACCAAACTGGTCCTGCCCTCGGCCCTGCCGCTGATCTTTACTGGGTTGCGCCTGTCGCTCGGTGTCGGCTGGATGGTTCTGATCGCGGCGGAAATGCTCGCGCAGAACCCCGGACTCGGCAAATTCGTCTGGGATGAATTCCAGAACGGATCGTCCCAATCGCTGGCCAAGATCATCGTGGCCGTGCTGACCATCGGGATCATCGGCTTCCTGCTCGACCGGGTGATGTACGCGCTGCAATCGCTCTTTACCTTCACGAACAACCGGTGAGCGGCATGACACTTTTAAGCCTCAAGAACTGCTCCAAAAGCTTTGGCACCGGCACCGCGCAATCGGATGTGCTCAAGAACATCGACCTTGATGTGCAAACCGGCGAATTTCTGGTGATCCTCGGGTTTTCCGGTACCGGTAAGACCACGCTGATCAACCTGATGGCCGGGATCGAGACGCCGACAGAGGGCAGCGCCACCTTCAAGGGTGCGCCGATCACCGGTCCCGGGCCGGAACGGGGCGTGATCTTTCAAAGCTATTCGCTGATGCCTTGGCTGACGGTGACGGGCAATGTGCGTCTGGCCGTGGACACGGTCTTTCCCAAACTGTCCAAGGCGGAGAGGGCGGAGAAAACCGCGCACTACGTCAATATGGTCGGCCTCAGCCACGCCGCCAGCCGCCGCCCGGCGGAGCTGTCTGGCGGCATGCGGCAACGGGTCAATGTGGCCCGCGCACTGGCCATGAACCCGGAGATGCTGCTGCTGGATGAACCGTTGTCCGCCCTTGACGCGCTGACGCGGGCAAATCTCGCGGATGAAATCGAACGCATCTGGGAGGCGGACAAGAAGACCTGCGTGCTGATCACCAACGACGTGGATGAGGCGATCATCCTCGCCGATCGCATCATCGCCCTAAACCCCGACGGCACCCTTGGCGCGGAGTTCAAGGTCAACATCGCCCGGCCCCGTGACCGCATCGCGATGAATCACGACGACAGTTTCAAGCGCCTGCGCGCCGATGTGACAAAATACCTGATGGATGTGGGGATCGAAGCCAAGGTCGAAGGCGCGCGCCTGCTGCCGGACGTGACGCCCATTCACGGTGTGCCCACCGCCGTGGCGGATGCGCAAAAGGGCCTGATCGACAACCGGTTCCTCGACTTTTCACAGCTGCACAAGGTCTACCCGACCCCCAAGGGGCCGCTCACCGTTGTGGAAGATTTCGATCTCAAGGTCGACCGGGGAGAGTTCATTTCGCTGATCGGGCATTCGGGCTGTGGCAAATCCACGGTGCTGACCATGGCGGCAGGCCTCAATGAAATCTCCAAGGGGGCGATCAAGCTCGATGGTCGCCACGTCGAAGGTGCCGATCCCGAACGCGCGGTAGTTTTCCAGTCGCCAAACCTCTTTCCCTGGCTGACGGCCAAGCAGAACGTGGCCATCGGCGTGGACAAGGTCTACCCCTCGGCCACGCGGACGGAACGCCAGGAGGTGGTGGAATACTACCTTGAGCGCGTGGGGCTGGCTGATGCGATGGACAAGCCCGCCAGCGATCTGTCGAACGGCATGAAACAACGGGTCGGCATCGCGCGCGCCTTTGCGCTCAGCCCCAAGCTTTTGCTGCTGGATGAACCTTTCGGCATGCTCGACAGCCTGACGCGCTGGGAGCTGCAGGAAGTGCTGATGGAGGTCTGGTCCCGCACCAAGGTCACCGCCGTTTGCGTGACCCATGACGTGGATGAGGCCATCCTTCTGGCGGACCGCGTGGTGATGATGACCAATGGCCCGCAAGCAACCATCGGCAAGATCGTCGATGTGCCACTGCCCCGTCCACGCACACGCAAGGCGCTGCTGGAGCACCCAGACTACTACGCCTATCGGCAGGAAGTGCTCGATTTCCTCGAAGAATACGAACACGGCGCCAAGCCAACCCCGAAACCCACCGCAGGCGCGCCTGTGAACACCTCACGATCCCCCAAAGCGGTCGCAGCGGAGTGATGAAGATGAAGCAGAAACTGGTCGTCATCGGCGCGGGCATGGCCTCTGGCCGGGTGCTGGAGCACCTGACGGATGCAGAACCCGACGCCTATGACATTACGATTTTCAACGCCGAAGCGCGCGGCAATTACAACCGCATCATGCTCTCTCCGGTGCTGTCGGGGGACAAGACCTATGAGGACATCGTCACCCACGACGATACCTGGTACGCGGATCGCAACATCACCTGCCGGTTTGGCGAACATGTGGTGGGCATTGATCGTGACGCAAAAACCGTCACCGGTGAAAACGGCACCGTCGCCTATGACAAGCTGCTGATCGCCACCGGCTCCGCGCCCTTCATCATCCCCGTTGAAGGCAAGGACTTGCCCGGTGTGATCACCTATCGCGATCTCGACGACACCAATGCGATGATCAAAGCCGCCGACAAGGGCGGCAAGGCCGTCGTCATCGGCGGCGGTCTGCTGGGCCTTGAGGCGGCGGCAGGATTGGCCGAACGGGGCATGGAGGTTACCGTGCTGCACCTGATGGGCCATCTGATGGAACGTCAGCTGGACGAAGCAGCGGGGTATCTCCTGCGCCGCGATCTGGAAAAGCGTGGCATCAAGATCATCACACAGGCCTCCACCGCCGCGATTCTGGGCGAGGATCGCGTTGAAGGCGTGATGCTGGAGGACAACACCGGGCTGGAGGCGGATCTGGTTGTGATGGCCGTGGGCATCCGCCCTGAAACGCGGCTGGCGACGGATGCGGGCCTTGAGGTTGCGCGCGGCATCGAGGTCAACGCGCAGATGCAATCCAAGACCGACCCGGATGTCTATGGCGTCGGCGAATGCGTGGAGTTTGACGGGCACCTCTTTGGCCTTGTGGCGCCGCTTTATGATCAGGCGAAGATCGTGGCGCAGGGGCTGCTGGGCGAGACAGGCGCCTTTGTGGTGAAAGACGTGGCGACCAAGCTGAAAGTCACCGGCTGTGACCTCTTCAGCGCGGGCGATTTTGCAGATGCCGAGGGGCGGGAGGATATCGTTTTCCGGGACCCGTCGCGCGGCATCTACAAACGCCTCGTGATCGAAGACGACAGGCTGATCGGCGCTGTCATGTACGGCGATACGGCGGACGGCAACTGGTTCTTCGGGCTGATCAAGGATGGCACCGAGATCGACGAAATGCGCGAGACGCTGATCTTTGGCCCGGCCTATCAGGGGGGCGATACCGCGGACCCGCTCTCAGCCGTTGCAGCATTGCCGCCTGAGGCGGAAATCTGCGGCTGCAACGGCATTTGCAAAAGCACCATCACCGACGCCATCGCAGAGGGCGCAACCGATCTGGGCCGCTTGCGCGCCAAAACCAAGGCCAGCGCTTCCTGCGGCACCTGCACCGGGTTGGTGGAACAGCTGCTTCAGGTCACGCTGGGCGATGATTTCCAGATGCCGGCGCCGCAACCCGTATGCGGCTGCACCGATCTGACCCACGAGGACGTGCGGCGGCTGATCAAGTCACAGGCGCTGAAATCGCAGCCCGCCGTCTGGCAAGAGCTGGGATGGACAACGCCCAATGGCTGCCATGTGTGCCGCCCGGCGATCAACTTTTACCTGCTGGCCGATTGGCCGATCGAATACAAGGACGACCCCCAAAGCCGTTTCGTGAACGAACGCAAACACGCGAACATCCAGAAAGACGGCACCTTTTCGGTTGTGCCGCGTATGTGGGGCGGGATCACCAACGCGGATGAGCTGCGCGCCATTGCCGATGCAGCGGACAAATACGATGTGCCGACGGTCAAGGTCACCGGCGGGCAGCGGATCGACCTGTTGGGCGTGAAAGGCGAAGATCTGCCGCATATCTGGTCCGACCTCAACAAGGCCGGTCTGGTCTCCGGGCACGCCTACTCAAAGGGTCTGCGCACCGTGAAAACATGTGTTGGCACCGACCATTGCCGCTTTGGCACGCAGGACAGCACCGGTCTGGGGATCAGGCTGGAGAAACTCCTTTGGGGGTCCTGGACGCCGCATAAACTCAAGCTGGGCGTATCAGGATGCCCGCGCAACTGCGCCGAGGCGACCTGCAAGGACATCGGGATCGTCTGCGTCGACAGCGGCTTTCAGATCGGCATTGGCGGGGCCGCGGGCATGGACGTGAAAGAGGTTCAGCCTCTCATTCAGGTCCCGACGGAGGAAGAGACCATCGCCGTTGTCATAGCCGTTACGCAGCTTTACCGCGAACATGCCAAATATCTGGACCGCATCTACAAATGGATGGCCAAGGTTGGGCTTGAGTGGATTCAGGAACAGATCGGTGATCTGGACACACGCCGCGCCTTGGTCGACCGGTTCGAGTTGAGCCAGTCGATCTATCGCAAGGACCCCTGGGCGGAACAGGCCAAGGAACCTCCGAAATTTGCACCCCTCGCGGATTTGACACTGGAGGCTGCGGAATGAACTGGATTGACGTTGGAAGCATCGAGGATGTGCCCCTGCGCGGTGCACGATTGGTGAAAACGCCCGTAGGCTGTATCGCGCTTTTCCGCACGGATGAGACAGAGGTCTTTGCCGCCTCGAACAGTTGTCCGCACAAGGGCGGGCCGCTTTCGGAAGGCATCATTCACGGCCAGAAGGTGACCTGCCCGCTGCACAACTGGGTGTTCGACCTGAATACCGGCGCGGCCTTGGGCGAAGACGGGCAGATCGAGACCTTCCCGGTGCGGGTCGAGGCGGGGCGCATTCTGCTCGATGGGCATGCGGTCGGCAAGAGGAGCGCTGCCTGATGGACGGCAGCGGCCTGCCCGAGACACGGTCCACCTGCCCCTATTGCGGTGTGGGCTGCGGGGTTCTGCTGCGTCCGGACGGTCAGGGCGGGCTTGCCGTGCGCGGGGATCCGGACCATCCGGCCAATCAGGGACGGCTTTGCTCAAAAGGCACGGCATTGGGGCAGACCGTTGGACTGGAACAGCGCCTGCTGCACCCGCAGATCAATGGACAGCGCGCGCCTTGGGATACAGCGCTTGATCTTGTCGCGGACAAGTTCAAATCGGCCATCGCAAGCCACGGCCCGGACAGCGTGGCCTTTTACGTCTCAGGGCAATTGCTGACCGAAGATTACTATGTCGCCAACAAGCTAATGAAAGGCTTCATCGGGTCGGCCAACATCGACACAAATTCACGGCTGTGCATGGCCTCGACCGTGGTCGGGCATAAACGCGCCTTTGGGGCAGACACGGTACCCGGCACCTACGAAGACTTGGACGCGGCGGATCTCGTCGTGCTTGTAGGCTCCAACCTGGCGTGGTGTCACCCGGTGTTGCACCAACGCCTGCTTGCGGCGAAGGCGAAACGCGGCACCCGGATCATCGTGATTGACCCGCGCAGGACGGCCACCTGCGAAGGCGCCGATTTGCATCTGCCCCTCGCGGCGGGCAGTGACGTCGCGCTCTTCAATCACCTGCTGGCGCAGATCGCGCAGGAAGGCCGGATAGACGCGGACTACCTGCGTCATGTCGAAGGCTTCAGTGCTGCCCTCGCGGCGGCACAGGCGGATGATGTGGCGGCCACCGGCCTGTCGCGGGAGCAGATCAAGGCCTTCTGCCGCCTCTGGATCGATACCCCCAGGGTGGTCACCGTGTTCAGCCAGGGGGTGAACCAATCCACCTCCGGCAGTGACAAGGTCAATGCCATTCTGAACTGTCATCTCGCCACCGGTCGTATCGGCACGAAAGGGTGTGGTCCGTTTTCCGTCACCGGCCAGCCCAATGCCATGGGCGGGCGCGAAGTGGGTGGGCTCGCCAATACGCTTGCCAGCCATCTGGAGATCGAGAACGCAGACCACCGCGCGGCAGTGCAAGACTTTTGGGACGCGCCGGCAATGCCCGAAAAGGCCGGCCTCAAGGCCGTGGAGCTGTTTCAGGCCGTGGCTGCGCGCAAGATCAAGGCGCTTTGGATCATTCACACGAACCCGGTTGTTTCGATGCCCGATGCGGATGCCGTGCGCGACGCGATTGCGCAATGCGACTTCACCGTGGTGAGTGACATCACCGCGCGCACCGACACCGCACAGCTGGCGGATGTGCTGCTGCCCGCCACCGCCTGGGCGGAAAAAAGCGGCACCGTTACCAATTCCGACCGGACGATCAGCCGTCAGCGCGCCGTGCTTGCCGCCCCCGGCGAGGCACGCCCCGATTGGCAGATCCTTTGCGCGGTCGGCCAGCGCATGGGCTGGGAACAGGCGTTCGCCTATACTTCGCCCGCAGAGATTTTCAAAGAACATGCGGCTTTGTCCGGGGTCGCAGGCGCATTGGGCCGCGACTTTGACATCTCGGGTCTGCACGACCTGACAGATGACGCCTATGACACCTTGCCGCCAACCCGCTGGCCGGTCAGCAAAAGCAAAAAAGGTGGCCGGTTTTTCGAGGATGGCCGGTTTTTCCATCCGGATGGCAAGGCACGGATGCTGCCTGTCGCCGCCCGCCCGCCAGCCGCAGCGGTCACGGCGGAACATCCATTTGTGCTCAATACCGGGCGCAACCGGGACCAGTGGCACACGATGACGCGGACGGCCCTGTCGCCGCGCCTCTCGGCGCATCTGGCAGAACCTTACGTGGATATTCACCCGCAGGATGCGAAACACCTGGGTGTGTCAGCCGCCGATCTGGTGGCGCTGGACAACGCAACCGGGCGCGCCATCCTGCGCGCGCGTCTGACGGAAGCGCAGCAACCGGGGACGCTTTTTGCCCCGATCCATTGGACCGGACAAACCGCACCCGCCGCCCGGATTGACGCGCTGGTGCCCGCCGCAACGGACCCTCTTTCCGGCCAGCCGGAGAGCAAAGCGGCCCCCGTTTCGGCCAAAAGATTTGCAGCGGCCTGGTACGGGTTTGCGATTTCCCAAACCGAGATGACCCCAACGACCGCCTATTGGGCGCAGGTGCGCACGGATGCCGGATGGCGTAGCGAACTGGCCGGGCGGACCCCGGTGACGGATTGGGAAGGCGAAGCGCGCCTACTTTTCGGGCTGGAGGATGCAGAGCTGCAGATGCTGCAGGACATCAGCAAGGGAACTGCGCGGCTGGCCTTTTCGGAAAACGGCGTGCTCAAGGCCGCGCTTTTCATCAGCCCGCACCCCGTGGCGGTCATGCGCGACTACCTCGCGACACTGCCGGGGTCCGAGGCTACCGCGACACTGACGGGGCGGGCACCCGTCGGGCGGGTCGATCCCGGCCCCACGATATGCGCGTGTTTCGGGGTGGGGCTGAACACCATCGCCACCGCCATCGAAAACGGGAACCTCTTGACCGTCGAGGCGATTGGCGAGGCGTTGCAGGCTGGCACGAATTGCGGCGCCTGCCGCCCGGAACTCACCGCACTTCTACCCCAGACATCCAACCTGCAGGCCGCCGAGTGATCTCAAGGAGAGGAACCGCCCCATGAAAAGCTTTCCGATGTTCATTAAGACCACAGGGCGACGCGTGGTCATCGCGGGCGGTGGTGAACAGGCGGCGCAAAAGGCGCGGCTGATCCTGAAAACCGATGCCCAGATTGTGCTGGCCGCCCCGGAAATCGAGGAAGAGCTGGCCGCTATGGTACGCAGCGGTAAGGCCACATGGCACAAAGGCCCGATTGATGCCGCCCTCTTCGATGGGGCCGCCATGGCGTTTGTGGCAACCGGCTGCCCCGGGTCGGACGCAGCCCTGCATGCGTTGGCCAAGGCGGCACGCTGCCCTGTCAATGTGGTGGATCAACCGGAGCTCTGCGACCTGACGACCCCCTCTCTGGTGGATCGTGATCCGGTGGTTGTCGCCATCGGCACGGAAGGCACGGCCCCGGTTCTGGCCCGCCAGATCAAGACCGGGGTCGAAGAGATGCTGGCGCCCAACCTCGGCGGGCTGGCCGCCTTTGCCGGGCGATTGCGCGGCGCGGTTGCCGCCCGCGTGCCGCGTGAGCACCGCCGCGCCTTCTGGCGCTGGGTCTTTGCCGAAACGCCACGCAACGCGTGGACCAGAGGCGCCGAAAGCCACGCCACCAGCCTTGTCAAACAGGCGCTTCACGCGGGCCGCGCGCCGGATACTGCCGGGACAGGCAGCATTGCCCTGGTTGGCGCGGGGCCGGGTGCCCGCGATCTTTTGACCCTGCGCGCCGTGCAGCGGCTGCAGGAGGCCGATGTCATCTACTACGACCGCCTTGTCGACCCTGAAGCGCTGGAACTGGCGCGGCGGGACGCGGAGCGCGTCTTTGTCGGAAAGGTCGTCGGCGCGCATGCCTGGCCACAGGACCGCATCAACGATGTGATCATCGCCGCCGCGCGGCAAGGCAAACGCGTGGTTCGGTTGAAATCCGGCGATCCATCCGTTTTTGCCCGCGCCGGTGAGGAAATTGCCGCATCAGAAGCCGCAAACATCCCGATCGAGGTTGTGCCGGGCATCACCGCCGCCTGCGCCATGGCCGCAGCGACAAAACGCCCGCTGACCGAACGCGGGATCAGCGACAGCCTGATCCTGACCACCGGGCAATCGCAGGCGGGGGATGGGGTGCCCGATAGCACACGCCTCTGCCTGCCGGGCACCACAACCGCCTTTTACATGTCCGTGGGGCAGGCCGCACGGATACAATCCGACCTGCTGGCGCGCGGTGTAAGCCCGGATCGGACTGTGCAGATCGCTGCGGATATTTCCAAGGCGACCGAGCGCCATGTGCACACGACGGTCGGGCACCTCGCGGATGACGTTGCAAAGAGTGATCTCTCGGGATGTGCCGTGATCATGCTGACGTGGCCCAAGACCCAGGCCGCGCGGGCCGTGCTCCCAGCCAACATGGCGCAAAACGAGAAAGCCATTTCTTGCGCCGGATGAAACGGCGCGCGCCTCAGGCTGGATACGGCGCCAATCGGAGGGGATGATCGACCAGGTGGTCAAGAGCGAGCACGGCGTCACTTGATCCAGGATCGACAGGCGGAATCCCAAACCAATCGGCAAAGTCACGCGCAGATCACGCAGCGTTGAACATTTCAAGCGCGTTTGGCCTTGCTGACGCAGGTGCGGCGACCAACATTAGAAGCTCACGAAACGGGGCCCTGATGAGCGACCCAGCGATCACACCGGCCGAAGATGCGACCCATCGCCCGAGTGGTGTTCGCCTGCCTGCCACGCTGTCCCAAACCCTCCATGGTCCAAAATTCCCCAACACCAGGTTCCAAGTGACAAGAACTGACAGCAGCCATGCCCATGGTCAGAGTTCCGACTTATCCGTTCCGCGCCACGGCGCCCGCAAGGAAAATGCCCCATGAATGTCTCTCCCGCCCCACTGCCCCCACGCGATGCGCTGATGCTCTTTGAACGCACGCGGATGCGTACGGACGCGCTGGTTGCTCCGCTGACCCCGGAAGACACGATGCTGCAAAGCATGGAGGATGCCTCCCCGGCGAAGTGGCATCTCGCACACACGACGTGGTTTTTTGAGGAGTTCATCCTCAAGCCGCGCCAGCCTGGATATGTCTCGCCGGATGACCGTTTCGCGTTTCTGTTCAACTCCTACTACACGCAGGCCGGGCCGCGCCATGCGCGGGACCGCCGGGGGCTGGTGTCCCGTCCGGGCGGCGAGGCGGTGCGCGCCTATCGCGCCCATGTCGAGGATGCTCTGGCCACGCTGATGTCGGCGGGACGCGATGACGGTGATGAGATCGCTGCGCTGGTGGAGCTTGGGTGCCACCATGAAATGCAGCATCAGGAATTGTTGGTGACCGACCTGCTGCATGGGCTCAGCTTCAACCCCCTTCTGCCCGTCTACAAGGACCCTGAACCGCTGCCCGTTACAGCGGAAGTCACGCAAGGCTATACACGTCACGAAGGCGGGTTGGTGGATATCGGCCATGGTGGCCCAGGGTTCGCCTATGATTGCGAGGGGCCACGGCACAAGACGTTCTTGCAGCCCTATGACATCGGCACCCGCCCGGTCACCAACCGCGACTGGATCGCCTTTATGGAGGATGGCGGATATGCCGACCCGCGGCACTGGTTGATGGAAGGCCATGATGTTGCCCTGCGCGAAGGGTGGGAGCATCCGCTCTACTGGTGGCAGGCCGACGGGGAATGGTGGACCTACACGCTGCGTGGCCCGCAGCCTGTCGCACTCGAAGCGCCCGTCGTGCATGTCAGCTACTACGAAGCGGATGCGTTTGCCCGCTGGGCCGGGGCGCGCCTGCCCACCGAAGCCGAGCATGAGGTGGCGTTCAGGGATCACGCGATCACCGGGAACCTGATGGGCGATGCCGGGGCCACAGGGGCCCTGCGCCCGCTGCCCGGGGACGGGGTCTGGGGCGATGTCTGGGAATGGACGGCGTCGGATTTTGCGCCCTACCCCGGTTTCCAGGCACCCGACGGCGCATTGGGGGAGTACAACGGCAAATTCATGGTCAATCAGCGCGTTTTGCGCGGTGGATCCTGCGCGACGCCCAGAGACCAGATGCGGCCCACGTACCGGACATTCTTTTATCCCCATCAGCGGTGGCAGATGATGGGTCTGCGGCTGGCAAAGGACGTCTGATCATGGGACATGCAGAACCGATCACCGCAGGCGACATCGTCACCGCCCCCGCGTCAGACTTCCTGCGGGATGCTTGGGCGGGTCTGGGCGGGCCTGAAAAGTCCATCAATCCCAAGTGGTTGTATGACCAGACCGGCAGTGCGCTCTTCGAGCAGATCACGACCCGGCCCGAATACTATCTGACACGCACCGAAATCTCGATTTTGCAGCGCCATGCAGATGACCTTGCACAGCTGGTGCCGACGGGTGGTGCTCTTGTCGAACTGGGCTCGGGCGCGAGCGTCAAGACGCGCACGCTGCTGGATGCCGGGCGACATCTGTCGGCCTATGTGCCCATCGACATCTCCGCCGCTTTCCTGAACCTGACCGCGGACGACCTGCGCGCGCGTTATCCCGATCTGTCCGTGCGCCCGATTGTCGGCGATTTTCTCCAACCTGTCGCCCTGCCGGACGATATGGCCTCGCGGCCCAAGGTGGGGTTCTTTCCAGGCTCGACCATCGGGAACATCACGCCAACGGATGCCATTGACCTTCTGTCCCGCGCGCGGGCCTGGCCCGAAATGGAAGCCTTCATTCTGGGGGTTGATCTGGTCAAGGCACCGGGCGTGCTTGTCGATGCCTATGACGATGCAGCAGGCGTGACCGCGCAGTTCATCACCAATGTGCTGGTGCGGATGAACGCGGAACTGGGCGCGGATTTCAAAATTGCCGATTATTCGTATCAGGCAATATGGAACGCGCAGGATGCCCGCATCGAAATGTCGTTGATCTCCGGCAAGGCCCAAACCGTTGACCTGGCAGGTAGGCAGATTGCCTTCACGGAAGGCGAAGCTATCGATGTCAGCATGTCGCGAAAATACACCGTGGACAGCCTGACACAACTGGCGCAGGCCTCCGGATGGGCGGTCAAGCAAATGCATTGCGATGACGCAAAACAATTCGCGGTCGCCGTTCTGACGCCTACTTAGCGGGGTTTGATCATCATACGCGGAGACGCCTGGGGGGTCACCTGGGCTTTTCGGCACGCGCCTGTTTCAACCGGTCGCCGTTCTGCCGGAATACCTCCACAAGGTGATCGGCAACAACACGGACGCGTTGCGACGCGGAAAGGTCGCTGTGCAGAACCAGCCAGATCGGCTGATCGAGACCCAGTTCGACGGACAAGGGCTGCAGCCCCGCCTCCCGCGCCAGAAAATGCGGCAGAACGGCGAGCCCGATGCCCGCCTGCGCTGCGGACATCTGCGCGGCAAGCGTTGAGGTCATCAGCACCGGCGCCCTGCCCCGCAGGGCCCTTTCGATCCATTGCGCGGCCGGAAGCGTGTTTTGCCGCTCCGACCACCCGATGACGCGGTCGTTCTCCAGCAGCCCCTCTTCCGGGTGTGCCCGGCGCGCGGCCATGTAGCCGGGTGATCCGTAAAGTCCGAACCCAATCGTCCCGATCCGGCGGATCGTGACATTCCCGCCGGTCGGGCGCACCATCCGCACGGCAAGATCGGCCTCGCGCCGGTGCAGGTTCGCGGTTGCCACATCGGTGATCACGTCCAGCGTGAGATGAGGGTGCCTGCCCAGAAGCGCGGGCAGGGTCGGAATGATGATCGGGTTGGCCAGGTTCTCCGCCGTGGCCAGACGCACGTGCCCCGTGACCTCTGCCTCTGCCGTCACACCCGCCCGAAAGCTGAGCATCGCCTCCTCCAAAGCTTCGGCACGCGGCAGCAACGCCGCCCCTTCATCCGTCAGCTTATAGCCCGTCTGATGATGCACGAAGAGCGGCATGCCCAAGGCCTCCTCCAGCCGCTGAATGCGGCGTGAAACCGTCGCAATACCTGTGCCGAGCATATCGGCGGCCCCGGTCAGGGTCCCGCTACGCGCCACGGCCAGAAAGACCGGCGCATCGTCCCACTTGAGGCGCATATTTTTCATTTTCAAAAAATAGCATTCCAATCGTAGGTATTTCTACTGCCTTTTCGGAAAACTATCTTGAGGGTCCAATGAATGGAGCAACAGATGCAACAACGATCCCTGTCCCCGACCCTCACCGTCTCCGCGCTTGGCCTTGGCTGCATGGGTATGAGCGAGTTCTACGGCCCGCGCGACGATGACGTATCCCTGAAAGTCCTGAACCGTGCCGCGGATCTCGGCGTGACCTTATTTGACACCGCCGACATGTACGGTCCGCATCACAACGAAGAACTGATTGGCCGCTTTCTGAAGGAACGCAAACCGGATGCCGTGATCGCCACCAAGTTCGGCATTGTCCGCGCACCCGGCGAATATGCCAGAACGCTCGACAACGGCCCGGACTACGCCCGCACCGCCTGTGAAGCATCCCTGCGGCGGCTGGGCGTCGAACGGATCGACCTTTATTATGTACACCGGGTCGACCGCAATCGCCCGATAGAGGAGGTCATGGGCGCGCTTTCCGCGCTCGTAAAGGCCGGTAAAATCGGTCACATCGGGCTGTGCGAGGTCAGTGCTGACACCCTGCGCCGCGCCCATGCTGTGCATCCGGTCACAGCGGTGCAAACCGAATACTCGCTGTGGTCGCGCGAGGTGGAACAGGATGTCCTGCCCACGTGCCGCGCGCTTGGTATCGGCTTTGTGCCCTACTCGCCTTTGGGGCGCGGTTTCCTGACCGGCAGTTTCAGCAAGGGCACAACATTCGGGGAGGGCGATTTTCGTGCCAACCTGCCGCGCTTTTCGCCGGACAACATCGAAACCAACACGACGATCCTGGATGTGGTCCAGCAACTTGCCGCGTCAAAGGGCTGTACACCCGCGCAGATCGCTCTCGCCTGGCTGCTGGCCAAAGGCGAGGACATCGTGCCGATCCCCGGCACCAAACGGTTGAAATATCTCGAAGAAAACACCGCCGCACTGGATATCACGCTGGCACCGGCAGAGGTACACGCCCTGGAGGTGGCGATTTCCCATCTGGAGGTGGCAGGCGCGCGCTACACTGAGGAGGGAATGAAAGGCCTGAACGCCTGAACAGCTGGGGCACAAGCTGCAACCCCACGGCACATAATCTGACAAAAGAACCCGGGCGGTGCGATTGCCCGCCCCGGTTCAACCCATCACATGCCCGCGCGCTTTGGCAGGCCCACGTACATCTGCACATGGGTCACGGTGGAAAACTCACCGGTCAGCGGGCCATAGGTCTTGCCATCCGAATGCCACGCCACGGCAAGATCCGCCATCAGATGCTCGCCTGTCAGCTGCAGACAGGGTGATATGGTGCGGATGAATTCGGCCGACCCGTCTGCATCGGCAACAAAGACATTCTCGGACCCGTCGCGCGCCCCGAAGGGCAGGTCATATGTGCCAATGAACGGGTCGGTTGGCGGCCAGACCATAAAGTCGTGCCATATCGTATAGACGCCATCGGGCACGAGGTTTTCAAATGAGAAATCCACCTTGCCCACGCCGTTCTCGCAGGTGTAGGTGCCATTGCCCTTGGCGGCGAACCACTCCCCCAACGTCAGGCCGAGCGCGCGACCCTTTGGATAGGGCCCGGTGTCTTCGGTATCGAGGAAGTTGTGCGCCACAGGAACCGCTGGCGCATAGAGCGGCGCATCCATGTCCCGCGTGGCGGCCGTGGGCCGGAAAACCTCGCCCGACCCTTGCACCTTTTCATAGAAGACGTCCTGCTCCGCCATCCCTTCGTCGATGTGAAAGATAAAGTTCAGAGTCATATGTTCGGGTGCATCCGCGACGGCTGGGGTGGCCGACGTATTGGCCACATTACCCACGGGAACGCCGGAATCGAATTGCACCTCCTGCGTCTCCGCTGCCACGGTCGCAGCGCCAAGAACCATGGACACTGCCGTTGAAACGAGAAATTTGGTCATTTTTCAGTCCTTTAGATTGAAAGCAAATATGCTTGGTTGGAAATTCCGGCTTCGGATGGGGAAACCGGTAGGGAAGGCTGCAGCACCGCACGCGCGGCGCTGGCAGCGGATCTCGATCGATACGGTGGTCAGCGAAGACACCGGGGTCAGTGCAGGCGCTATCCTCCCCGCGCGCGACCCGGTTGCGGCGGCAAACCGGAGGGCACAGTGTCCGGGATCAGATGACTGCGGTCGACAGCGGTCGGGTCGGTCAGGCTGTGCAGGAAGGCCAGCAGGGCATCGACCTCGCGATCCGACAGAGACACCGGCGCCAGTTGGGAGGCCTCGGCAATACGGTTCCGCAGAGCCTCTGAGCGATGCACCCATGTATCGCGCAGATCAAAGGCAGCGCGCTGGGGGCTGCCGACGAGGGGAAAGAGCAGTTTGGAGCCTTCCCCTTTGGGTTCGATCACCCGATCCAGCGGCAGCAGATCGATGGCGGTGGCGTCATAGGCATTGAGCGACGCAACGCTGTCCAGATGATGGCGCACCATCGCCTCCAGATCGTCAAACGCGCCGTTGTGACCCCAGGGACCGGTCAAGGCAACATTGCGCAGACTGGGCGTGCGAAAGGCAAAGAGGTCCGCATCGTCAAAGGTCACACGGTAGCGTCCTTCGTCCTCCAGCCTGTCTTTGAAACCAGAGGCGCGCCAATAGCCGGTGTCCGCACCATGGCCCTTGCCGGGGCCGATCTGCGGCACGGCGATCGCGTGGAAACCATGATCGGTCAGCAGGGTGCCGGAATGGCAGCTGCCGCATCCCGCTTTCCCAAGGAAGAGGGCAAATCCGCGCCTCTGCGCTGCGGTCAGAGCGGTCTGATCGCCGGCCACCCAACTGTCAAAAGGGCTTTGATCAGACCGGAACGCAACGGTCTGGAAGGCCGCAAGCGCGCGGGCGGCCTGCACGAAGGAAACCGGTGCATCATCGCCCATCTCGGGAAAGGCATGGCGAAAGCGGTCCTGGTATTCCGGCACCGCGTCCAAACGCGCCGCCAGCAGGTCCCAGGCATCGCCCACCCGGTCTTCGGCGACCGCAGTTGCAACCGGGTTTTCCCCCTTTTGTCCCGCCATTTCAGACGCGGACAAGACCGGGAACATCGCCTGTGCGGCCAGCAGCGTGTCGAGACCCTCCGGCAGGTCTTCCCGCGCAGGGCTCCAATATCCGCTTTGGAAAATCCTGTGTGGATCAGGCTCCAGACGGCCATCATGAAACATCGATACGTATTCCCGGGCACCGATATTCCAGAGCGCCTGCGCGTTACGGGGAATCCGCTGGGTGACGCCCTGCGCCGTGCGCCGTTCGGGGCCAAACCCGGTACCGCCCTCGCCGATGGAGAGGGCAACGCCGTCGCTGCTGCCGCGCGCCGGGTCATGGCAGGTGCCGCAGGAGATATTGCGGTTTCCGGACAGAATCGGATCAAAGAACAGGGCGCGGCCCAGCGATACCATCGCCTCTGGCGGCGCGCCGTCATAAAGGAAATCTTCGTCAGTCAGGGAGCCAGGCAGCACCTTTTGTCCGGCATCAGCCTGAAACACGCCGCCGACGGACATGGCCACCAATGCAATGGCACTGGCCGTGACCACCAGACGGCCCAAGACTGTCCGGGTGCTTTGGTTTCTGTAAGACTTCTGCATCTGTCGTCTCTCTTTTCGAGGTGGGTCTATCTGCGAAATCAGCGCCAGTAATCCTGGCCAAATCGGTAGCGTTCCGCGCGGGTCAGGTGCTCCAACCCCATGTCCCGCAACAGGTAGTCAGGCATGTCGTCAAGCCTTCTCAACGCGCGTTTCTGGCGCAGGGCTAAGCGCCATTTTGTCAAAACTCCGTGCAGGCTCGGACTGTGCCGGCCCCGGCGATTCATCACTGTAATAATCATCGTTAACTCCATTCACTTTTAGCGCCTTTTGAGCGATCTCGCCCGTGCCGTATGTGACGCTGTTCACGGTGGGCAAACTTTTTTCTGATCCACCGATGGCTGTCGCGATGCGCGTCGCACTTTCGCCTGCGGTGTGAAAAAATCCTTTTAATTTAGGTGCATATCCGGTGAACCACAGACCGGGATTGCTGGGATCTGGCGCGCCTGTCGGGCGCAACGGCTGGCCCGCATCGTTCAGGACTCCGAATTCCCCGAACAGGGATTCGAGGCCGGTCCGGTATCCGGTCGCGCAGATGACCACATCTGCCTTCACCGCGCGTCCATCCATCAGTTGAACGGTGTCTGCTGTGAATCCAACCGTTTCGGCAACCGCCTCAACCCGGCCCGATTTCAACGCGGCGACAAAGCCGTCATCCATTGCAAAGGTCACCCCTTCGGTCATCATGCGGGTGTTGCCGCCGAGCTTGTGCCGCCGCAGGCCGTGCCGTCGCAGGTTCCCGAATGCGACCCATTGGGTTGCGGCAAAGAGTGGATCAAGCGACCACTTGGGAAAGCGCAGAAACAGACCCGCCAAGCGGTGCAGCGGAAAGCCAAGGATACGGGTCGGCAAAATCGACGGACCATGTCTGAGCGAGACCCAGAGTTTCGCAGGGGCGGCGCGCGACAGGTGGTTCAGGATATCGGTACCGGAGTTCCCGGCGCCAACAACCAGCACGTTTTTCCCGTCATATGCGCGAACATCCTCAAAGTCTGCCGCATGGATGACCGTTCCGCCAAAATCGTCGAGACCCGGCCAGACCGGCAGGCTCGGGTGCTGCTCGCGACCGGTGGCGACAATCAGATGGGTGGCGGACAACACGCCTTTGTTGGTGACCACCCGCCACCCTTCCGCCGCGCGCGCCACCTGCTGCACCCGCGTTCCGAAATGGATCGGCGCATCGAGATCGCTTGCATAGTCCTCCAGGAACTCGACAACCGTATCCCGGCGCACAAAAACCCCATCCTTGCAGGTCATCTTCTTGCCGGGCAGGGACGCATAGTGGCGGTGTATGTTGAGCCGCAATTGCGGATGCCGTGACCGCCAAGGGCTGGCGATCTGGTCCTTTGCCTCCAGCACGGTGACCGAAATATTTCGGGCCCGCAGCTCGTATGCGGCGGCCAGACCAGAGAGGCCTGCCCCAATGACGATGGCGCCGTTTGTAGAACTCTGTGACATCAAAACTCTCCACTCAGGAAAAAGGCATCAGGGCCGGGCGACAAAGTAGGCGTTGATCGGATCATGCGGCAGGCGCAGCATCTCGATCTGCCCAAACCCGGCGCGGGTCAGAAACTCCTGCGCGGTTTCAACGCCCCACATCGCGCCCAGGCCGGGCCCGCCCTGACCGACGGAGATCGGCGTGCAGTGCATCAGCGAGATGGTGTAGAGCAGCGGCGCAAAGGGGTTCTGGATATTGAGCTGCAGGTCCCGCGACCCGCCAATGTCCTGCATCAGGAAAACGCCCCCCTCCTTCAACGCGTTGAAGATCAGATCCAGCGCCCCTTGGGGGTCCTTTTGATCGTGTATGGCGTCAAAGGCTGTCACCAGATCATATGTGCCGAGCTGCTCAACCTTGGACAGATCCTGCTGTGTGTAGGTCAGATTGGTCAGACCTTTTTGCCGGGCCTCGGCCTGCGCCGCGTCAAACGCATCCGCACAAAGATCGACACCGGTGAACCTGCTGGCGGGAAAGGTTTCGGCCAAATGCAGCATGGCCCAGCCTCCACCACACCCCATGTCGACGACATCGATCCCCTCTTCAAGCCGTTCGCGCAGCCCCGGAACGATGGGCAAGATGTGATCGACCAGCGCCGCCACAACCGTCTGAGCGCTGTCTTCGCCCATGACCTCGTGGAACCGGTCGTAGTGATGGTAGTGGGTGCCTGCTCCATCCTGAAACCGCGCCAGCATCTCTTCTTCGACGGCGGCAGCGACACCGATGAACTGGCTGGTCACGGCGATGTTGTTGGGACTGGCGGCGCGCGTCAGGAAAGCAGCGTGTTCGGGTGGCAGCCGGTAGGTCTGGGCGGTTGCATCATAGGCGACCACCTCCGAGGTGACCATCACGCCGAGCCATTCCCGCACGTAGCGCTCCGCCAGATTGGCCTTGTCCGCAAGGGCCTGGGAAGTGGCGTCAGGCAGGTCGGCAAGTACATCGAAAAGCCCGCTGCGATGCCCCAGCGATGTCATCAGGGACAGTGCACCCGCGTTCAAAGCGCCCACCAGACGATGTGCAAAGGCTTCCGCCTTGGCCTCGTCAAATGACGAAAAGGGGGTTTGTTCTGTCATGATCTTGCTCCACGTCATGAGGCGGGATGCCTCTGTGCCTGCAGTGTTATTGCCGGATGCTTGCGAGTCGTGATATGCGGCGAACAGATCAAAGCGGTGAAAATCGGACATATCGCATGACCTCTTCTCCTACCGCCTGCCGAACTGCCGTGCTGGCCATGCCCTGCGTCGGCACCTCCACTGTTTTCGGCATTCTCGATGTCATGGGTTCGGTCGGGCGCGACTGGCAGATGTTGCACGGCACGCAAGCCGGGCCCTCCGCCTTCAACGCAAAGCTCTTGTCGATCGATGGTGCCTCCTACCGGGATGTGAATGGCCGGGTCATCACGCCCGATGGCGCCTTGAGCGATTTTGATCGACCGGATGTCGTGATCGTGCCGGATCTGCATCTCGCCCCTTCCAGTCCGATGCCGGATGAATTTTGTGAAATGTCGACCTACATCCGCACTGCCCATGCCCGGGGTGCCGTCATTACATCGGTATGTTCGGGATCGGTCCTGCTCGCGGCCACGGGATTGCTGAACGGGCTGGAGGCGACCACGCACTGGGGGTTCGGTGATTTCATGACGCGGGAGTTTCCAGATATTCAGTTGCGGCGGGAGCGCATTCTGGTTCCCGCAGGTGAGGGGCACCGTGTGGTGACAGCGGGCGGCGCGTCCGCCTGGGGCGATTTGATGCTCTACCTGATTGGCCGCTTTGCAGGCGAGGAAGAGGCCAGACGCATGGCGAAGATCTACCTGTTGCAACCGCATACTGAGGGGCAATTGCACTATGCCTCGCTGCTGGCCGGGCGACAGCATGAAGACGCGGTAGTGGCCGAGGCACAAGTCTGGGCGGCGGATAACTACGCGGTGCCACGGCCGGTTGCTGCCATGGCCAAACGCACCGGATTGACCGAACGCAACCTGTTGCGACGGTTCCGCCGTGCCACAGGGCAATCACCCGCCGACTACATCCAGACCCTGCGCATCGAAGAAGCGAAACAGATGCTCGAGACAAGTGACACGCCCATCGAGGAGATCGCCAGCGAGGTCGGCTACACGGAGACGTCGAGTTTCAGGAATGCGTTCAAGCGCCATGTTGGCATGTCCGCCTCCGCCTATCGCAAGAAACGCCTGCCGGGGGTGGCGCAATTCTCCGCTGCGTCACAGTGACGTGGTGTCGGCATCCGCTGTGCGGGTGCCCTTCGTCAAGGATCAGAGAGACCCTTCAAAGTGGCACGGCGTGGCAGGCGCACCGACAGCCAGCCACACACCAGTGCGGTCCCCATCGCGCATAGCAATGGCAACATGAAGCTGTCGCGCATGTCGAACATCACCCCACCCGCCCAAGGTGCGAGAAACCCCGCGACCCCCCACGCGGAAAACACCACGGAAAAGCGTTTGGCAAAGTCATCCGCCCCAAAGGCGGCTCTGGTCATGACCGGAACCGTCGAGGCGACGACCCCGTAGCCTGTGGCCACCAGGATCAGGGCGACGCACAGCATCACCGGGTTGAGGTGAAAAGCGGCCATCGCCAAGCCAGCCAGCGTCAGGCCCATCGCCATCAGCATGCAGGTCTGCGGCGTTAGGTGCTGGGTTAGCAGGGCAACGGATAAACGGCCCGAGGTGTTGCCAAGCGCGATGCCGGCCAGGCCGAGACTGCCCAGGGCGACGCCGGCTCCGGCGACGTCCATCATCTTGGAGGCCAGTCCAAGCACCATCAGCCCGCCGAACGACCCGAAGGCAAAGATGGTCCAGATCATGGCCAGCACCTGTGCCGACTGCGCCGGGCGGGCGGATGTGACGCGGTCCGCACGCGGCGTGCTGCGTATGGGGGAGCCAAGCTTCGACGTAAAAGCCGCCAACACAGAACAGCCGCCGAGGCCCCCCGCCAACAGCAGCAACCCGTCCAGCCCATAGCCCGCTGCGTCCATCACCCGCCATAGCGGTCCGAATACGGCGCCGCCGGTGCCGAAGGCCGCGACCATGGCCGGGGTGGCGATCTTATGCGCAGGTGCCGAGGCGGCAACGCCGAGGGCCGCAATGTAAATGCCTCCGCTCGCGGCGCCGAAGCCTCCACTGAACCACAGCAGGAAAAATTCAAACTCCGGCATGCGCGCTGCTGCAAGAACGCTCAGAGCACTGAACAGTCCGAAACAGGCCACGGCGCTTGGGGTCGATGTCTTTACGGGAAGGCGCGGCACGAGAATAACGGCGACGGTAAAGCTCACGATTGCCAGAGAGAAAATCAAACCCGTCTGGGCCGTGGTGACGCCGTAAGCGGCCTGCACCGGCGCGATGAGAGCGCTCCATCCATAGAGACCACCTGCGCAGAAACAGACCAATCCGGATGTCAAAAGCGACCTCAAACTCAAAGCGAAATCCTCGCCAGCCCATCACGGTAACGCCGAAACCGGCATACGGCGGCCCTGCGCGTTCATCTTCAAAATCAACTTGTATCTACAAATATGTTAGGTCAAAGTATCCCGGTGATCCAGCCAAATGTGAGCACCATTGAAAGATGCAAGTCAGAGACGTCACAGTCACCGGCGCTGCCCTGACGCCCTTCAACCGGCGCAAGGACGGGACCGGCTTTCGCGACTGGGCGCTCTCGGCTTTTGAAATGGCCTTGGAACGGTCCGGCTTGGAGCACTCGGATATCGACGCGCTTTACGTCGCCTCCGAGAGCGATTTTTTCCATTTACAGCTGAACCCGGCATCGGTTCTGGCCACAGAACTTGGTCTGACGGGGGTTGCCGCCACGCGCTGTGAAGGTGGCGGCGCGTCCGGTCAGGTTGCCGTGCACACCGCCGCCCGCGCCATTCAGGCCGGGGCGGCAAAACATGTGGCTGTCATCGGCATCGATCCCTCCGCCTCCTCATTGTCAGGCGATGCGGTCCGCACCCTTTACGGGTTTTCCTTCGACGCCTGGACAGATGGTATGACGGGCCTGACCTCAACGGCGCTCTATGCCCTGTCCTTTCAGGCTTTTGCAGCGGAACATGGGGGAACGGAGGCGGATCTGGCTTCCGTGACCCTCCAGAATCGCAGCAATGCGTGCCACAATCCCGGTGCACATTTGCCACGCAGAGATAGCCCACAGGACATCGCCGACAGCCCGGCCATCGCTTCACCCTATCGACGCTTACACTGTTCGCCATTGTCCGATGGGGCCGCAGCGATCATCCTGTCCCGAACCGATGCGACACCGCGCGGGCGTGCCGGAGCAGCCAGAATTGCCGGGATGGGGGCCGCGACGGACCACATGCATCTTGGCGCGCGAGCCGATCCGGGGTTTTTCACCGCAAAACAGATGGCGATGCAGCGGGCCTGTGCCGAAGCAGGCGCGACCCCGGCGGAGATCGGCCTTGCCGAGCTCTATGACGCTTACGCGGGGACGCAACTGCAGGCCATTGCCGCCTTGGGGCTGAGCGAGGATGTATCGCGCGACCTGAACGACGGAGTTTTTGCGCCCGCCGGCCGTTGCGCGATCAACCTGTCCGGCGGGCTGATGGGGCAAGGCGCGCCCGTGGGCGCAACCGGCGTCGGGCAGACGGCAACCTGCGCCCTGCTCCTGGAAGGCCGGTACCATCCCGCCCTGCAGCCCGACACGCTGCCCCGCTATGCGTTGGCGGATACCCATGGCGGGGTCTGTACACTCTCGGCTGTCACGATCCTTGAGCGGGCGGAGAGAGCGGCATGATTTCACATCATCTCGGCCTCGACTACGCATTGAACCCGGGCTGGATGGCACCCTATGTCGCTGGGCTGTCGGCTGGCAAAGCAAGGGCCCGACGCTGTCAAAGCTGCGCCGCGACCAGCTTTCCACCCTTGCGGGTTTGCACCTGTGGCTGCTTGGAGGGGGACTGGACAGACTTGCCCGGCACCGCGCAGGTCCTGTTTCGCACCACCGGGCTGGACGGCGATTTCGGTCTCGTGCACTTCGACGGGGCCAACACGAAAACCACGCTGCGGCTGCAGGCAATCCCCGCAACGGAGACGCGGGGCATCATCGCCGCATCCGGGGACAATCTGCCCGTGCTGCGCCTGACAGCTCTTGCCGAGGAGCGGGACGGGTGAGCGCAAAAATCAACATTCCCCGCGACCTGCATGCCGGGCTCAATCTGACCGAAGTCGGTGATGGCTACGAGATCGGGTGGCCGGAAGACGCAAACATCTTTCACATGACGGTGGGCAAGCACCTCGGCACCGCCACGCGAGACAATCCGGCCATGATTTTCGAGGACAGTGCCGGCGTCACGCATGTGCAAAGCTTTGCTGAGATCAACCGCGCAGCGACCAACCTCGCCGCGCAGCTGAGGCAACTGGGCTACGGACGCGGCAGCCTGATCGGCCTGCACACCGGACAGCATCCCGATACCGCCATCGCCCATATGGCCGTCTGCAAGCTGGGCGGCACCGCCGTGACACTGTCGCAGCTCTATGGTCCCGACACGCTGCGCCATGCAATGAACGATTGCGAACTGCCCGTCATCCTGACCGCGGCCGACGCCTGGGAGCCGATGCGCGCGACTGCCCGGAGCGATTTCCCGCACCTCAAACATGTCCTAAGCCGCGACCCGCAGGATGGCGATCTCGATCTTGCCGCCGCCATGGACACAGATGCGCCTGACTTTGCGCCGGAGTACACAGGCGCCGATGACCCCGCCCTGCTGATGTACACTTCCGGGTCGACCGGCAAGCCGAAAGGCATCCTGCACGGGCATCGGATACTGGCGGCATACACGCCTTCGATCAACCTCTTCTTCAACCTCGCGATGGAGGACGCGGATGCGGTCTATTGGTCCCCGTCGGATTGGGCGTGGGTTGGTGGTCTGCTGGATATGTTGTTCCCCGCGTGGATGGCGGGGCGACCCATCGCCACCTCGCTGGAACGGTTCACCGCCGACTACGCCTATGGCTTTATTGGCCGCCACCGGGTCACCCACAGCTTCCTCGCCCCCACGGCAATCAAACGTCTGGCGCAGACGCCCGACCCACGTGCGGTGCATGATCTGGCCCTCAAGGTCATCTGTACCGGCGGGGAAGCGCTGGCCTCTGAAACCCTGAACTGGGCGGAGACGAAGCTGAAGGTCGTGTGCAACGAGTTTTACGGCATGACAGAGGTGAACCACTTGATCGGCAACTGTGCCGCGCTCTACCCGCGCAGACCCGGCTCCATGGGCCGCGCCTATCCGGGACATCAGGTTTTGCTGGTAGACGCAGACGGCGAAGAGGTCGCAGACGGTGAACCGGGTGAGATCGTGACCTTGCAGACCTCTCCCACCCGGTTTCTGGGGTATCTGAACAATCCCGAAAAGACAGCGGAGATGGCGCTGGGGCCGTACCTGCGCACGCATGATCTGGCCGTGCGGGATGAGGACGGATATTTCTGGTACAAGGGCCGGTCTGACGATCTGATCAAATCGTCGGGTTTCCGGATCGGTCCGGCAGAGATCGAGGAATGTCTGCTCGCCCACCCCGGTGTGGCCGAAGCTGCGGTGATCGGCAAACCGGATGCGGATCGGGGCGCCATTGTCAAAGCTGTCATCAAGTTGAAGCAGGGCTTTGTCGGCGATGCGGCACTGTCCGAGCAGCTGCGCGCGCATGTCAAAATCCGGCTGGCAGGCTACAAGGCGCCGCGCGAATTTGCCTATGTCGACGGGTTCGAGATGACCTCGTCCGGCAAGATCAATCGCCGTGCGCTGCGCGAAGCTGAGAAAGCGGCGCAGGGAGACAAGTCATGAACATGACCCCGCTCTTGCCAGAAGTTGCCGCCTTCATCGAGGCCAAACAGGCACTCCGGATCGGGGGCAAGCGCTGTGATACCGCCCAAACGCTGGCGGTGATCAACCCGTCGACCGGACGTCCTCTGGCAGAGGTTGCGCGGGCAGGATCGCCGGAGATTGATCTTGCGGTTCAGGCGGCGACGCGGGCCTTTCAGGGCGGGCCATGGAGCCGGATGATGCCCCATGACCGGGGCCGCATTCTGTGGCGGCTGGCCGATTTGATCGAAGAACGCGCACCGATCTTCGGGCAGCTGGACGCGCTCGACAATGGCAAACCATACGCCACCGCACGCGATGTCGATGCGCATTGGTCTGCGCGTCATTTCCGGTACTTCGCGGGCTGGCCGGATAAGATCGAAGGCGCGACAATCCCGGTCAGCACACCCGACCGCTTGAATTACACACGCATTGAGCCGGTGGGGGTCTGCGGGTTGATCACCCCATGGAACTACCCGTTGCTGATGGCCGCCTGGAAACTCGCGCCCGCCCTGGCCGCAGGCAATACCATCGTGCTGAAACCCTCCGAAGAGACGCCGCTCTCGGCGCTCTACCTGGCCGATCTGGCGCTGGAAGCGGGTCTGCCGGAGGGCGTTTTGAACGTGGTGCCCGGCTATGGCCATGATGCGGGCGCGGCACTGGCCGCGCATAAAGGCATCGCAAAAATCGGATTTACCGGCAGCACGCGCACGGGCCGCGAGATCGTCAAGGCCTCTGCCGGCAATCTCAAGAAACTCTCGCTGGAACTGGGCGGCAAGGCGGCCAATATCATCTTCCCGGATGCCAATCTGTCCCGCGCCATACCCGGTGCCTTCTGGGCAAACTTCGGCAACAACGGGCAAAGCTGTACGGCGGGGGCGCGGCTCTACGTCCATGACAGCGTGTATGATCAGGTAGTGGACGGCCTGAGCGCGCTGGCGCGAGAAGTCAGCGTTGGATCCGGCCTTGAAGAACCCGGGCATGATCTGGGCCCGGTGATCAGCGAAAAACAAATGAATATGATCCTTGGTTATGTCGAGACCAGCCAACAGCAGGGTGCAACGATTCAGATCGGCGGCGTTCGGGCGCCAGGGGAGGGCTGGTTCATCCCGCCGACACTCATCACCGGGGTTGAGGATCGGATGACCATCGCGCGGGAAGAGGTCTTTGGCCCCGTGCTGTCGATTTTGACGTTCACCGACGACGCCGACGTGCTGGCCCGGGCCAACAGGTCGGACTACGGGCTGGCGGCGGGCCTTTGGTCGCAGGATGTGACGCGTGTCAGGCGGTTTGCCGAAGCCCTGCAGGCCGGAACGGTCTGGGTGAATTGCTGGGGAGAGACGGATGCCGCCTCGCCCTTTGGCGGGGTGAAACAATCAGGCTACGGGCGCGAAATGGGCAAGGACGCCATCGCGCTCTATAGTCAGACCAAAAGCGTCTGGGTCGGATAGGGGATGGTATCCATGCAATCAGAAACGCAACCGAAGTACGAACATGCGTACCGCGTGATCCTCCAGCGTCTCAAGGCGGGGCGGTACCCCGTGGGCGGGCGCATGCCGACCGAAAGCGAACTGGCCACGCATTTTTCAGTGAGCCGCGTGACGATCCGACGGGCCTTGGACATGCTGGTGCAGGATGGCTACGTCGAGAGCAAGCAAGGCAGCGGCTACCGGGTGCTGACCCTCTCGCCCGCCTCCGACACCTGCCTGACGTCCTTCACCGATGCGATGCTGCGCGCGGGGCACGACCCCTCCTCCCGCTTTATGTCGCTGGACCACTTTGCCCCCGGCGCGCCGGAAACCGCAGACCTGCCCAAAGAGATGCAGGGCACCGAGATCAGCCGTGTAGTGCGCCTTAGGCTGGTCGATGACAAGCCAAGCATGCTGGTGATGACCTATGCCCCCCGCGCGCTGCTCAAGGATGCCAGGCCCGAAGACTTCCCGGAACGCGGACCCGAACAATCCATCCTACGCATCCTCAGCGCGCGTTTTGGCTTGGACTGGTCTGCGGCCTGCGAAGACATCAGCCCCATTCTGGCCGATGACACCATGGCGGAGACCTTCCAGATCGAGCCCGGACAGCCCCTGTTGAAGCAGGCCTGTTCTGCCTTTGATGACACCGGGCGCATTGTCTTTCACGAGGATGTCTTCCGCGCCGGGTCCGTCAGTTTCAACCTGTCCCAATCCGCCCGCACGCCACGCCACGTCTGAGGAGACCCGCCCATGAGCTTTTCACCGCTCCCCCCCGCCTTGATGCAGGATCGCCTCTCATTGCCACATGACGGGCCGGTTCGGTTGCTGATCGACACGGATGCGGCAAATGAAATCGACGACCAGTTCGCGATTGCCTGGGCGCTGCTGTCGCCGGACCACATGACGGTTGAAGCGGTGACAGCCGTGCCGTTTTCCTTTGCCCATCATCAGCCGGAGCTTCTGGCGGCGGAGCGGGCCCTGGAAGAAGGCGCGGCCCGCGACGAGCATCTGGTGGGCGGGTTTCAGGGCTGGCTCGACCGGTTGCACGGGCAAGGTCGGCGCGCCGCGGATCTGACATTTGTCGGGCCTGCAGAAGGCATGGATCTCAGCCATGCGGAGATTTGCACCATCTACGAAAAGCTTGGAATGCCCGCAGAGGGCAAGGTCTTCAAGGGTGCGCAACGCTACATGCGACATCCAGAGGACGTGGTGGACTCCGATGCCGTCGACACCATCATCCGCCTTGCCAAAACCGGCGATGCCCCGCTCTACATCGCGGCGATGGGCTGTGTGACGAACATCGCCAGCGCTCTGCTGAAAGCGCCGGAGATACGGGAGCGTATTGTCGTGATCTGGACATCGGCCTATCCCTCGTCGGCTCCGCATTGCAACCGCCCGTCGCTGAACCTGGTGCAGGACGTGCACGCCTCGCGCATCATCTTCGACAGCGGCGTGCCGCATGTCTATCTGCCCGGCTATCACGTCGGCGCACAGCTCAAGATTTCGCGGCCAGAGATGGCGCAGTTTGTCAAAGGGCGTGGGGCCATCGGCGATTACCTGTATCACCTCTACACCCACAACCCGCTGCACGACATGTTCGCGATCTCGGACAGGGAACGGCGCACTTGGGTCATCTGGGACATCATCAACATTGCCTGGCTGATCAATCCGGACTGGGTGCCGACGCACTTAACGCAGTCGCCTATTCTGGATGCGGAATTGTACTGGCAACGGGATGCAAACCGCCACCCAATGCGCGAGGCGCATGATGTGCAACGCGATGAGATTTTCCTCGATTTCTACGACAAGCTTGCCGCCGCAGCTACGTAAAGTCGCGCCTGTCCAGATGCCCGCGCATCGGGACCTGTCCCAATATGTCCATGCCCGTCCAGGACGCGAATTCCGTCAGGATGCCCACGACATTGCCGGGCACCAGTACGAAGTGATGCTCCAACCCATGCGCCATCACGCTGGCCACGACATCTTCCAGACCCGCCTGTTGCCCGTCGATCTCGAAGCTGTTCAGCCACCCGCGACAGCCTGTGAAGCCACTCGGGTCCTGGCCGGAGACCTGCGCGGTCATGCCAAAGAAGGCGCTTGCGTGCCGCGCCACCCGAAACACCGTGACGGGCCCGTCGCGGAAGACCAGATCGCTGATCGCGCCATAGACCGGTCCCGCCTCCGTGCCGCGCCCGATCATCGGGTGATTGATCCACTTCGCACCCGCGTCATCAGCCAGATACAAGGGGCCGCCACCGCCATGCCACATCAAAAGCTGTCCGCTCTCCAGATCAGGCTCCGTCATGTCCAACAGGTAGCCAACCCGCCCGGTCACCGATCGGGCGACAAGCTGTGTCACCGCGCCCAGCACGTCACCTTCCGACGCGACGGGCAGGTTGTGACGTTCCTCCAACCATGTGAATGCAGCCCCGGGGTGCATGCCCGGGTCATCCTGCAACGCGGGCCAGTCGCTGACCGCTAGCGCCGCATATCCCCCCGCCTCGGCCATCTCTGCAAGCGCCAGGGCCGCGCGGGCGGTCAGCGCCATCTGATCCTCCGATACGCCGGAAATCTCGGCGGCGCGGGCCATCTCTGCCACCTCAGCGGCGACAAGATCTGGGTCCAACGCGGCCATCCGCCCGGTCAGTTCATGCATATCGTGATGGGCAACATCGACGCCAAGCCGCGCGCGCAGTTCCGATGTCGACACCTCCATATTGTAGAACGTCATGGCCAACCCGCCGATCACGCCAATCCGTGCGCCGTTCAGAGCCTGCGCCGCCTTGAGCGCCCGCACTGTGCAGCGCAGGCGATCTTGCAAGGCGGCACTTTCCGGCGCGCCGTGGTACCATTGCGCAGGCCGGGCGGAGAGGTCGCGCACCTGTCGCGTGATCGACATCGACATGTTGAGCGAAACAAAGTTGTTGAGCTGCACATCCCCGGTGCGCACCGGTTCTGGCACCGACCAGAAGCCACAGCGGAATTCAGACGCCGCCACGGTGCGGGCGACATCGCCCATCGTGAAACCGCCATGCAGGAGCAGAACAAAATCAACACCCTGCGCCCTGCAGACCGCAAGCGCATCTTCCGTCTCCCGCGCATCCATCGGGACACCGGCATACATGTAAAACGCGACACCCTCATCGGCACATAGGGTTGTCAGGACGGTTTCAGCAGCGGCCCACACCCCGTGTTTTTCGGGAAAATAGCTCGGCAGGGACGCGCGGATCAGACCAAGTTTCATGGTTTTTCCCTCAGATTCTCAGGTACCCGCCATCCACAACCAATGACGTGCCCATCACATATTTGGCCAGATCGGAGGCGAGGTAAATGCAGGCATCGGCAACCTCTTCGGGCTCGCCCCAGCGCCGGGCCGGGATCATGTGCAGATACCCTTCGCCGGTTTCCGTCCCGATCACCGGGTCATCTTCGATGTTCATCTGCGTGCGCATGATGCCGGGATTCACGTTGTTCACCCGGATCCCCATCGGCCCAAGCTCATCGGCCAGCGAATAGGTCAACAGACGTACCGCCCCCTTGCACATGTTGTAGTGCGAAAACCCGCCAGTGCCCCGCATCCCGGCAATCGAACACATGTTGATGATCACCCCACTTTTGCGCTTCACCATAGCTCGCGCGGCCATCTGCGATCCGAAAAAAACGCTTTTGACATTGACGTCCTGCATGCGGTGAAAGACGTTTTCGGTCGCCTCCAGAATGGGCTCTTTCTGCAGGATACCGGCGTTGTTCACCATGACATCCAAGCCGCCCCAGGCTTCGGCCTCCGCCACCAGAGCTTCCAGCTGATCGACCTTGCTGACATCGCAGGCGACGAACTTTGCCATGGCCGGGAATTGTGCATTGATGGCCTCTGCGGTGGGTGTGCCACCCTCCCGGCCGACTTCATCCAGGTCCGCGACGATCACCCTGGCCCCTTGCCGGGCGAAGCCGTCGGCGATGGCGCGGCCATTGCCGCTGGAGCCGCCGGTAACGATTGCAATCTTACCGTCCAAAAGCATCTATCCCTCCTCCACAGCCGCGATCAGACGGCGCAGACGCATCCTGCCGGTGTCCTGCAACCACGCCCGCAATGCGCCCTCGCCCTCGGCGCCAAAAATCGCGACGCCATCCGACCAGATCGCACGCCCGCACATGAACCCGGAAAAGTCGACACCCGCCTCCACCGCCAGTTTCAAGGACGCTTCAAACCAGTCAAAGGACACGCCCGCGCTGAGGTATACAAGATCAATCCCGTTTGCCGCCGCAGCGGCATTGCGGAACCCCTCCAACGCCTGTGCGCGTGTCATCTGCGCCGTGCCGAAGCCCTGCACAAAAGACAGATCCACAGGAATTTCGACTTTCAGAACGTCCACTTGAAATCGAGCGTCCGCAAAAACGTCTGTCGCACGCCGCACCAGATCGGGTTTTTGCGCGGCATATTCCGCAGTACCCGCCGCAAGGTCCGGGTGATACACCAACGGTTCCATCAGATATCGGATGCCCGCCGCGCGACATCGGCGCCCGATATCGGCGACAAGATCCTGCTTGCGGGCGTTCAGGTCCGGATCATCATCCGGGGCGTAATACATGAAGAATTTCAGCTGCTCCACGCCCATCGCCGGATAGTCATCAACGGTGAAGTTGCGAGGTAGTACCGTGATCCGGTCCGCGTCCGAGATATGATAGACGTCAGCTTCGAACGCCAGCATCCGGGCGCAGCCTTCGGGATAGTTGTGCAGCAAATCAGGGCCGCAGGTGGCGTCGACCAGAACCGTAGTTGCATCCGGCCCAAGGGTTTCCAGAACCGCGCGTTTAAAGGTCAGCAGATCGTCAGGTTTGGCACGGGGACCCCGCGCCGCGCGAATGCTGGCCTCCAATCCGCTACCGGCATCGACCGCCACACCGTGAATCCTGTCCGCCATGGTTCAGCCCCCCTGCGCGGTGATGTGCGGAAAGTGCGGCGTCTTATGCGGGGCACGCCAGAGCGCCAGCATCTGCGGTGTCGGCGTAAAGAGCGAGATGGAGAACCCGCCCATTTCCTGCGTGGTGGAATAGGACCCGATCATGGGCGAGACAGGTTCGATCCCCTTCTCGCCCAACTGCCTGTGCACCTCGCCATAGATCGTCAGCAGTTCCATCATCGTGGTACCGCCCGCGCCGTTGACCAGAACAACCGTGGGCGTGCCGGGCTTGATCGCACGATCCTCCAGCAGTTCACCCAGCATATAGGCCACAAGGTCCTGCACTGGCCCAACCTTCCGGCGACCGACGCCTGGCTCGCCGTGCACCCCCATGCCGATGAAAACCTCATCCTCGGGCAGGGTGAACATCAACTCGCCGGTCAGCGGCGATACACCGGGCGAGACAGCCGCCCCCAATGTCCGCGTGGCGGCGCGAACCTCGGCGCCAAGGGTCATCAGATCATCGATCTGCATCCCCTCTTCCGCCGCAGCCCCAAGGATTTTGTAGATGAACATGGTGCCAGCAGCGCCGCGACGCTCCTCCTCCTGCCCTTTGGGGGCGGAGGAGATGTCATCATACATCAGCAAGGGCCGCACGTTCAGCCCATCATCCTGCGCCATCAGCGCAGCGGCATTTCCGTTGATCACATCGCCTTCGTGACGCGAGATCAGCAGGACGGCGCCCGCATCGCCGCAGACCTCTTCAATCCCCTCAAGGATCGCATCCGGCGAGGGGGCTGCGAAGACATCGCCCACGACATTGGCGTCCAGCAATCCTTCGCCGACGAACCCCATGGCAATCGGTTCATGGCCACTGCCATTGCCGATCAGCAGCGCGACCTTACCCTCTTTTGTACGGAGCGTTTTGCGGCGTACCACCCGTGGATCAGCCCCGCGACAGACAATGTCCGGATAGGCGGCGACGAAACCGTCGATCATATCGTCCGGCATCCGTTCCTTGGTGTTGAAAAGCTTTTTCACATGCGCCTCCATTCGGCAAAGATGGCCAGTAGGGCCGCAACAGAGGTGGCACCGGCATCAATGTGGCCGACGCCCGCGCCTTCCACATATTTGGCACGCCCCCGTTTGGCGGGCATATCCCGTGTCGCATCCCGGCCTTTGGCCGCTGCCTGCGCGGCTGCGTCTAGCGTTGTCGCCGCCGCAGCGGGGATCAGCGCGTCCAGCATCGTTTTGTCACCCGGTTTTGCCTGCCCCAGCATCGCAATCCGGTCCGCGGCCTGTGACAGCGCCGCGCCCAAAGGCGCGCCATCCGCAGCCCTGTCCAATGCTGCAATGATCTGGGCAAAAAGCGAACCGGACGCACCGCCCGCCGCCTTGCGAAACGCCTTCTCTGGGGCATCATCGAATGCTGCCGCGGCGCGCAGGCCCTTCAGGATCGTTGCCCCATGATCGCCATCGCCCGTTGCTGCATCGAGCTGGTTCAGCTCTTGTTCGAGCGCTTCGAAGCGGGTGACACAGAGGGCGAGGAAATCCTTCATCCGAAGGTGCTTTTCATGAAGGCCAGCGCACGGCGGGCTGCGTCGGTTGCATCGGGCTCAATATGTCGCCAGATGTTCAAATCCGCACTGGCGGGGTTGCCCGCGACCACGAACATCTCCGCGACGATCCAGCCATCATAGCCCGCGTCCTCCAGACCCGCTTTGACCTGGTCCCAGGGGACATGTCCCGATCCCGGCACGCCACGGTCGTTGTCGGACACATGGAAATGCACCAGCTTTCCCTTGGCACTGGCGATGGCCGCGCGAATATCCTTTTCCTCGATGTTAAGGTGGAACGTATCCAGCAGAACGCCAATCCGGTCGGACCCGGACGCCTTGGCGATGCTGACAGCTTCATCCGCCGTGTTCACGAGATCCGTCTCGAACCGATTGAGCATTTCGATCCCAAGCGTGACATCGTGGGCCGCCAACGTCTCGTGCAATGACCCCAGCGCCTCGGCGGAGCGGGCTGCGCGCACGGGTTTGTTCAGCGGGTCGAACTGCCCCCAGGGCGCAAACACCACGCCTGCCAATCCGCGCGATCCGATCCGTGCCGTGGTTTCAATGGCCCATTTCAAATAGGTGACGCCCGCCGCGCGGACATCGGCATCATCAGAGGTGATATCCTTGTCGGGCGCCAACCCGTCTGAACAGGTGACCTGCAACCCGTGATCCCGTACCGCCTTGCCAAGCGCTGTAGCCTTTTCATCGCTCATCCCCAGAAGCGACACCTCGATGCCGTCAAACCCAAGATCAGCCACGATTTTCAGGATCGGCGTAATCTCATCCGTCCATCTGGCCTGCCAGAGACCGGCGTGAATACCGTATTTCATGTCACCTCCTCCGTCAGCGTAAGAGCCGCGGCAAACACCGCTTCATTGCTGATCTCCAGCTCGGCCAGCGCCTCTGGCGTCATCGGGTCCATGAACCTCCGCCCCGCGGTCAGCTCATCCCAAACCACGACCATCGAGACACCGGGCACGCCGTATTTGGCGGCAGCAGCAAGCGTCGTTGCGGTCTCCATCTCAACGCTGAGCAGCCCGTCCTTGTGCCAGGCCTCATACATCTCGACGCTTTCCGCGAAAAGCGATGAGAAGGTCACATGCGGGCCGATATGGACCGTGCGACCCCGCGTTTGCAGCGCGCTTTGAGCCCGTGCAACCCAATGGGGCGCGGCGTTGATCGTGGCGCCGGCGACGTAGTGTTCGGCCACACCGTCCTCACAGCGTATGACATCGGGAACAATGATGTCACCCGGCGCCAGATGGGATTGCAACCCGCCGCAAGTGCCGATCTGGATGACCAGCTTGCACCCCAGTTGCGCAAAAATCTGGCTGACCTCCACGGCACGCGGCGCCCCGTAAGCCATGCAGAACACGACTTTCTTGTCGCCATGCCTGCCCCAGAAGATGTCGGGAAACCCGAGCTCTCGCACATCGGTCAGATGCTGCAAGCGCGCCTTTTGCCGCTCGGCCCGCCACCATGATCCCTCAAGGATCACGACATCCGGAACATCCTCTTCAGGGATACCAAGCCCGCCCAGCCATTCCGCGCGCGTCACCTCGAAGATCGATCTGAAGGTCACCGCCATCATATCACCCATAGTGTTGCGCGTGGCAGGTGGATCGGCAGGGTATCCCCAACCGCGTAGCTTTCGATTTCATTGGGGTTCACCACGGCGTCCAGGTCGGTGTCGCCGACCCGCAGTTTCAGTCGGGTTTGCGTGCCCAGGTAGATGACATCGGCGATGATCGAGGTCAGGGAGTTCTGCCCGTCCGCCGCCGTGCCGATCCGCACGTTTTCGGGCCGAAAGGTAAGCCTGCCAGCGCCGGTTGTAGCCCCTTCCGGCAGCGACAGCTTGCCAAGCGCACAATCAAAAACATGGCCGTCCGATGTGCCGGGAATGAAGTTATGCCCCCCAAAGAACCGTGCCGTCGCCTCGTCGATGGGGCGTTTGTAGAAGACATCGGCCCGGTCATATTGTTTCATCTGCCCGTCGAGGATCAGCGCCACGCGATCCGCGAGAACCACTGCCTCTTCCTGATCATGGGTCACGAAGATCGTGGTGATGCCCATTTCCTGCTGTAGCGACCGGATCAGATCGCGCATTTCAAACCGCAGATGCGCATCAAGGTTCGACAGCGGTTCATCCAGCAAGAGCACATTGGGTTGCACGATCAACGCGCGCGCCAAAGCGACACGTTGCTGCTGCCCGCCGGAGAGAGCACTTGGTTTGCGATCTCCCAAATCCGGCAGTTTGACCAGCTCCAGCATTTCGCCCACGCGGCGTTTGATCTCTGCAGGGTCTTTTTTGCGCATCTTGAGGCCAAACCCGACGTTGTCCGCGACGCTCATGTAGGGGAACAGCAGGTAGTTCTGAAACACCATGACCACGCCCCGATCTTCGGGCTTGTCGCGCAGGACAGAACGGCCATCAAAGGTGACATCGCCGGATGTCGGCTCCAGCAGCCCGGCGATCATCTTCATCGTCGTGGTCTTGCCGCAGCCGGACGGGCCCAGAAGGGCGGTCAACTCGCCGGTCGGGATTTCCAGCGACAACCGGTCCAGCGACGGGGTGGTCGCGCCGGGATAGACCTTTGTCAGCTCTTTGATCGAAACATGAGTCAAATCTGTCCGAAGCCTCCGACAGCGCCGCTGCGACCCGAGAGGTGCTTGGCGGTGAGCAACAGGATGATGATGCCGGGCAGGATGTAGATCATGCCGATGGCACCGGTGATGTCATTGCGGCCGGCGGTCGCGAAGTTGAAGAGCAGGAGCGGCAGGGTTTCGACCCGCCCGCCGCCGATCAGCAGGGTCAGGATGTACTGGCTCCACGACACCAGAAAGGCAAAGAGCCCACCGACAATGATGCCGGGGCGGATCGCGGGCAGGGTGACGTACCAGAAGGTCTTGAGCGGCGAGGCCCCGAGGCTGCGCGCCTGCGCCTCGAACGCCGGATCGTAATTGGCGAAGATGCCCGACATGACCAGCACCATGTAGGGCAGCGTCGGGATCAGATGCACGAGGATCACGCCCCAGACGGTGTTGTTCAGACCCATCGAGATAAAGACCGAGTGGATGCCCAGAACGACAGCGATACCGGGGACAATCGTGGGGGCGAGGATCATCAGTTCGACAATCTCCTTGCCCCGGAATTTATACATCCCCAGCGCGCGTCCGGCGGGCACACCGACCAGAATGGACAGAACCGTCGCGGCCAGCGAGATGCCGATGGTCAGCCACAGGCTGTCAAGCACCCCGGCGGTGTCGGACATGGCGTATTCCCAGGCCCGCAGCGTCCAGGTCTTGGGCAAAAGATCGGGGTAAAACCAACCGCGCGCGAAGGACCAGATGGCCAGCGGGATCAGCGGCAGGACAAGCCATGTGATCAGGACAACCCCGGTCAGGACCCGGAAGCTGCGCATTGGGATGCTCTCTGCGGTGCTCATGCGTTATCCCCTGATCCGGCGGCGCGAATAGCGCACGTAGAAATAGATCATCACCGCAGAGAGCAGCGCGATGACAATGGCCATCGCCATGGCTTCGGGGCGCGCGGCGAGATCGACATCGGTGTACTTGCGATAGGCCAGCACCGGCAGTGCGGCGGGGAAATTCGCGCCCAGAATGGCCGGGATTTCATAGGCGCCGAAGGTGAAGGCAAAGACCATCACGCTTGCGGACAGAACGCCGGGGAAAATCAGCGGCAGCAGCACGTAGCGAAAGGTCTGCCATTTGCTGGCGCCCAGCGAGCGGGCAACGCTTTCGTAGTCCTCACCGATGGATTGCATATTTGCCAGAACGATGACGCCAATGAAGGGGATTTCCTTCCAGACATATTGCAGAATGATCCCAATGGCATAGGGGTCGAAAACAAGGGCGGGAAAGTCGCTGGGCCGGGCGATCATGCCGAACTCATGCGCCAGACGCGCAAAGCTGCCGGATTGCGAAAAGAGGTAGAGCATCCCGATGGCACCCACCAGATGCGGCACCGTCAGGTTGAGCTGGAACAGGAAGTTCACGATGCTGCGACCCACGAAGCTGCGGCGCAGGAGCAGAGCGGCACCGATGGCGAGGACCGAGGAGATCACCGTGGAGGTAAAGGCGATGTGGAAGGTCAGCAGAAAGGAGAGGTAGAATTCGCGGTCCGTGAAGACGGAGATATAAGCGCTCAGGTCCGGCTCGGTCAGACCGATCACCGGCATGTAGTTGAAACTGCGCATCAGCCCGATCATCAGCCCACCAAAGAACAGCACGACGATGATGACCATGGCGGGCAGCAGCAGCAAAAAGATTTTCGTTCGGTCTGACAAATGCCCGACTTCCATTTGGATTGTTGCGGTGGCGAGGGTCCCACGACGCAGGCTGCGTCGTGGGAAGGGTCAGCGGGAGACTACTGACCGACGTTTTCCAGCCATCCCTTTTCGATGGCGGAAATCCAGGACGCCTGCAGTTCGGGCAGGGCTGCCTTGGCCAACTCATCGGCGGGAACCACATTGGGATGGGCCACGATGGTACCGAAATCCGCCTGCACCGCCTCGCTGGTGCGCGACACCTCGATGGCAGGCGCTGCGCCCCAGACATCCGGGCGCGCCTTTTGATATTGCGCCTCACCGGAGAGCAGCAGGTTTTGTAGCACAAGGGCCGCAGCCTTGTTGGGTGAATTGAAGGGGATGATCGTGTAGTTGGTGTTGCCGATGGTGCCGTCCGTCAGGCCATAGCCTTGTGTGGTCGGCGGGAAGACCCCGTTTTCAATGTTCAGCCCTACGCCCGAGGGTTCATAGTTGAACGTCAGATCCACCTCGGAGTTTGCGTAAAGCTGTTCCATGGCGGAAATCGACGCGGGATAGGTTTTTCCTTCGCGCCAGAGGTAGGGTTCCATGTCGTTCAGGATGTCCCATGTCTTGGCCGCGACCTCGTCGAACTTGGCCTGATCGAAATCGCCAAGCAGAGAGTCCACGCCCCCGGCCGCGTGATAAAACACATGGCGCACAAAGACGGACCCGTTGAAGTCCGGCGGTGCGGGATAGGTGAAGCGACCGGGATTTTCCTGCACCCAGTCGATCAGTTCACCGATGGATCGCGGCGGGTCGTCAAAGCGGGCCGTGTCATAGGCAAAAGCGAATTGCGCCTTGGACCATGGTACTTCGCAGCCCTCCACGGGAACGCCAAAGTCATTGGCAATCGCCGGGTTGTTCCAATCCACAAAGGCGTTGTTGGGCAGGATGTCGGTGTAGCCGCAATAGGCCAGCCCGCCCTGTTTCATCGTGCGGAAGTTCTCGCCGTTGATCCAGATCATGTCGACGGACCCGGCATCCATGACACCGGATTCCTTTTCGCCCAGAACGATGTTCACCGCCTCGACGGTGTCGCTCAAGCCCACACGGTTCAGCGTGATCCCGTATTCATCCTTCAGGCGACCGCCGATGTACTCCGAGACGTATTGATTGATGTTGTCAGACCCGCCCCAGAGGAACCAGTTCACCTCGCCTCCCTTGGCAAGATCAACAACTTCCTCCCAGGACATATTGTTCAGCGCGTCGCCATCCGCCGTATCCGCGAGGCCAGCCACAGGCATAAGCAACAGGCTGGACGCCAGAAGTGCCGCTTTGATTTTCTGTTTCATTCTTTCTCCCACTCACCCATTCGGCATTTTCCTGATCTGCCGTTCCCGGTGTATTTTAGACAAAAGGTCCTGGATGGTTTTCAGATGCTGAGGCGAGCGGTGCCTCCCGCCATCCGCCACAGGCTCCCTCCAAAGCGCGTGACCCAACTTCCTCCATCAGGAATTTGTATGTACAACTTGATAGTAATGACTCTGGCCTGTCAAGGACGAGTTTGACCGATCCCGACGCGCGTGCGCAGAAGGGTTTGCGTGACCTCAATGGCATTGTCATCGGCAGGACCCGCCTGCCGACGCTTATATATCGGATTTATCGCAATTGGATGTCACGCTTATGCGATCTCGCCTGCGCGTTTGCGGACGCGAGCGGGCGTTAATTCATCCGCGCAAGCTGGACTGCATTGCTGAGCCGCAGAGGGTTCTGCCGATGGTGGTCAAAAAACCAATCCAGTTCGCTCATCTCCAGCGCGCTGATCCCCAACCGACCGGCGTAAGGATCGTCGAAATTCCACCCATGCCGTTCAATATAATCCGCGCCGTAGACTTCGTCGAAGAGCGGCGTGCCCGGGCGCACGGAAAGCGGCGCCAGTCCGTAGTAGACACCTGTCCGGGAAATCCAGTCGTTCAGCGCCCGCAGACTGTTCTCGGATTCATTGCGAAACCCGACCATCAAAAACGCCAGTGGGATGATCCCGCAGTCCCGCGCAAGCAGTATGGATTTCGTCACCTCGTCATCCACCAGCGGCTTGCGGAGACCGTCGCGCAGCGCTGCATCGGGGGTTTCGATCCCGAACCACATCGCCACGCACCCCGCCGCGCGCATGGCGACCAGCATCTCGCGCGAGATCCGGTCGGTCCTGGTTTGGCACACCCATTCGAACCGCAAATCCCGTTCCCGGATGCGGTCGCAGAGCGCCATCACCCAGCGCTCGTCGATGGTGAACGTATAGTCGAGAAAGAAGAAGTTGCGCGTGCCAAAGCGGATGATCTGAATTTCGATCTCGTCAAGCACGTGGTTAATAGATCGTTTCCTGAGCTTGGTGCCAAAGAACAAATGGCAAAAGCTGCAGGCATAGGGACAGCCTCGATTGGCGAGCACAAGGCCGCCCTGGACCTGACGCGCGGTTTGATCGGCAAAGACGCCTTCGTTGTAGTAGTGCTGCATCTCGACGAAATCGAACCGCGGTGCGGTCAGGTCGGCGATTTCCTCGCGGTCGGCATAGCGTGGCTCATCGTTGGGGAATACTTGCGGCACCTCCGGCCATGCCTGAACGAAGTCGGGGATGACAACCTCATGCTCGCCCCGCAGGGCATGATCCGCACCGGTAAAATCGCAGGTGGCCTGGCCGTTCACAGTGGGGTGGGAGCCGACAATCGCCACGGGTGCCTCCGACTGGCACCGGATGTCGGCCACGGCGTCGCGCACAAATCCGATGTCCTCCGGAAAGCACTGCGCGGTGTCGTATTCGGAGGTTGCAACAATGTGCAGATCTGCGGCGGCCGGCCCGAAAGGCGCTTCAAGACGCCTGATGCGCAGGTCATTGATGACGACCTCGTGTCCCTGCTCGCGCAGCCGTGTCGCGGCATAGAGCAACCCCATCGGGACCTGACGAAAAAGTCTGCGGCTCAATTCTGCGGGAATAATCATCTCGATGTTCACGGGTTCATGACCTCCTGTTTTCTGGGGTGCGATGACGGCTGGCGATCCGTTGGTGGCGTGCCGCCCCATTGCGCAAGAGTCTTCAACAGATCCTGGGCAAGGTCCGGCTGGGACGGCAACAGGTCGGGGCGGTGATAGACATGTGTCCTCAGACCGGAGCGGCCCCAGCGCAGCTTGACGACAAAGCAACGGCCAGCCTCGGTGACGCCCTTAGGCTCGTCCAGATAAAGCCGTTTCACACCCTCCGGCATTGGCTGCGGTCGGTCGGGTGGCGGTGTCACAACCAACATGACCGGCGTTGTCGGTGGCGATGCAGGGTCGTTGTCCCACGACACGAAACCTTGCCGAATGCGCAGGCTGCGCAAAAATGCCAGTCGCGCCTGCGCAAGCGTTTTGGCAAAATCATGGCCCAGCGGCACGCGGTATGCGAGCGTGTCGCCAAAATGGCCAACGGCGTCCGGCATCGCCAAGTCACCGCGTGCGGAATACGGCGTCCGGATCAGAAAATCATCCCGATCAAGGCGCGGCGCCAGGACATGCGTCAAAGCGGCAAGGGCAATCAGGGGCAGGCTGGCGCCCTCGCGGTGCGATCGTGCACGGAGTGCCGCGCTTTCGGCCTCGGACAGGCACGCACGGCTTTCGTGATACGCGGAGGCCGCAGAAGCGGCGACGGGGTCAAACACCGGTGTCGCGCCTGCCATCATGCTTTCCCATCGGCGTTTCAAATCCCCATTTTTGGAGGAACGCGCGTCCTCAAGGGACTGGGAATACTTCAGAAATGCCGCATCCGTGCTCTCCTCCGCCTGTCCGGCCAGCCAGGTGCACAGGCTCCGCTGGACGGCCCCTCGGCTACCGGTGTCGGCCAGCACATAGTGCCAGGCCACGACGACAAGCGTTCCGTCTTCGACCGGCATCACCCCTGCCCGCCAAAGCGGTGCGCCGTCCGGATCAAATGGCGCGCGCACGAAGGTTTGGGCTGCCGACCGCCAATCCGGATCTGGCGCGAGCCTGCTCAGCGGAAGCGGGCTGGGGATCGGACCGACATGCTGCCTGGGCGGGTCGTGCCGGGTGAACGTTACCCGGAAAGCCGCATGACGGGTCGCGAGGTACAGCACCGCTGCCTCAAGTGCGGCGAGATCAAACCGCGCATCTGCCTGCAGAATGACGTAGAGCGTGTTGCTGCGCGGCTGTGACAGACCGCTGCGCAATCGGTGCAGAAGGTGTTTCTGAATGCGTGTCACTGGCCAATCCATCCGCACCGGCCTCCTCTCACTGCCCCGACGCATGCGCCGAGAGGTCGGGGGCAAACAGGCTCTTTGGATCGGCGGCGAATAACCTGTCGATCATCGTGCCGCGCCAGGTTCGGATCGCGGCGGTCTGCGTGACCCATTGTTGCAGGTGAAACGGGTCGGCACGCAGCCCCAAGCTGTTGAGATGGCTTGACCCCATAACCGTATCCGTGTGGTGCAGCACCCATGAAGCCGCCGCTGCGATGGCCGGAGACCTCTTGCACCACGTCCGAAAACGGGCGCGCTGCGCGCCGGTCAGCGCATGGCACAGGACAGAAACATCAAGGAACTTTGGCAAGCGAACTCCGGCCAGATCGTTGACACCCAAGGTCTGCTGATGCCGCGCTTCGCGATAAATGTGCATGGAGACGTCCAGCAAGTGGAAGGCGAGATCGCTCTGCCCCACCGGTTCAGACTGGCCCTCGACCACCGCCAGCGCGTCTAGAAGGATCGGCTCGAACTGATCTCTCTGCGAGTGCTGTGCCCAGGCCAGGTCGAAACACAGATCAAGCTTTATCGCAGGTAAAACCGGATCCTCCGCCCGCACCAACTGCATCGGCGGCAGATGATCCGGCGTCATGTCGTAGTAGATTTTCTCCCTGCGTGATGTGGGTTGAAACCGGCCGGTCACCGCATCGAACCATCCTGCGGCGAAGCCTTGCGCCTGTGCGACCCGCAGTGCAGCGCGGCGTGCATCGGGCGGGATGAAGACATCGATGTCATTGAACTCCCGCAGGCCGGTACCGCCATAGAGCGCGGTGTCCAAATGGCACCCCTTGCGGAGAATTGAGGGGATACCGGCATCCAAGAACGCCGCTTGCAGTGCGAGCGCAACCGCGCGCTTTTTTGCATTGCGCACCGCGCCCAGCATCCGGGCGTCTACGAAGAATTTGTCAATGCGCCGCTCGCGTACCGGGCGTGGTATGTCCTGTGACAGCAGGCTCGTCGCAACGAAGGTCGCCATTCTGTGGCGCTGCGCCAGCAACAGAAGCGCCATATGATCGAGCGCCTCGGGCACCTCGGGCCAGTCTGCTCCGACAGCCCTGGCACGGGCGGAGGCCAGCATAAAGGCCTGCTCTGGAGTTAATTCCATCTTGCAGGTCTCCTCTCCTCCAAATCAACGGGTGCGGCCTTGCCTGTCGTATCGGGTTCCGTGGAAAGGAAGGCGCGCAACCTCTCCGCAGCGTCCCCCGCCGCGGCATCCAGACGCGTATCCAGAACCACACGCCCGTGTTCGATCATCGCAATCCGGGCGTCGGGTGGCAGCAGACCGAACCGGTGGGTCACGACGATGGCAACCCGCGAAGCCAGATGCGCGAGAATGGCAGGCCAGATGCGCGCTTCTGTTTCGGGATCCAGTGCAGACGTGGGCTCGTCCAGCAGAACAACCGGCGCATCGCTCAACAGGATGCGCGCCAACGCCAGACGCTGCAGCTGCCCCTGCGACAGCGTTGCTGCACCACCACCCAGAGAGGCCGAAAGCCCACGGCGGGAGGAACCATCCATCAAAGAGGCAATGCAGGCGCGCATCTCCACAGCCTCCAAGGCATGCCACAGGTCTTCCTCCGTGAGGCCGTCACGGGCGAGCATGAGGTTGTCCCGAATGGGGATGTTGAAGAATTGCGGCTCTTGCCGGGCCACGGCCAACCGTGCGCGCAGATCGTCCTGCGGCATCTTCCCGACGGGTACGCCGTTCAGGGCCACTTCACCGGACTCCTGTTTGAGAAACCGCGCGACAAGCGCAAGCATCGTCGATTTTCCGTGACCGGACGGCCCCAGAAGAAAGAGCGTCTCGCCACGTGTGCAGGTCAGATTGATGCCATGCAGGACCCTGCCCGCCCCGGCATGGGTGGCGCTGACATCGCGGAAGGTCAGGGTCTCAATCTCATCGGGTACGGCCTGCAGATCTGTCTCGTCGGTCATCGCAGGCCTGCGCGCGATGGTGCGGGTCGAGTTGTTGAGCGTACCCAAAGCATCGGACAGCGCATTGAGACTGAACATGATATCAAGCGAGATCGCTTGGAGCCGCGTCAGGATCGCAACCGCCCCGGCCACGGCGCCGACGCTGACCATGCCCCGGGACCACAGCCAGACCGACAGCCCGGCGACCGACAACAACAGCCCCGCATTCAGCGACCAGACAGAGGCAACCATCGAGGTCGAAATGCGTGTCTGTCGGCGGATCACCTGCAGTACCTCGCGCAGGTCGTCTTCGACCGGGTCCGCCCTGCGCCACGCAAAGAGCCGCGCCAGAGCGAAGTTGCCGTAGACGTCCACCAGAGTGCCGTTCAGCTCAGAGAGCGCCTCGGCGCTTTGATCCGCAGCGGTCTGATTGCGCGGTATCCACGTCTTGAGCAGAAACACGTAGCACACCAGCCAAACCAGCACCAGAATCGCCAGCCTGAGATCCATCGTGATCAAAAGGCCGATGGTGAGCACCAGGCTGACGGCACCGCTCCAGATGTGATCTGCCGCAATGCGCATCCCCTGCCGGAAGGCGCTGCCGGTCTGGCTGACCTTCGCGGCAACACGTCCCGGGGCCGCATCCCGAAAGAACGCAGGATCCTGAACGTTCACGTGACGGTGAAAGACCCGCCGCGCCACGGTGCCCAGGGTCGGGTTGAAGCTCTGGTTCTTCACCACGAGATAGACAAACCCCACGACCGGTTTCGCCACAACGAGCGCAGCGAAGATGTAAAACCCCTGCAGCCCCGCCCCCTCGGCGTTGGCAAGAAGATCGACCAACCCGCCCAAGTGCCACAGGATCAGCGTATCGATCAGGGTGATCAACGCCGCCGTCAGCGCCAGCCCGGCCAACGGCCAGCGCACCTTTGCCAGTATCTTGAAGATCACGCGACGGGACGTGGTCGGAGGAATGAGCGGGTTGGGTTCCGGCAAAAGCTGGAACGGATCAAAGGCCCGCTCCGCCATATCGTATATGCGTCCGATCAGCATGTTGCGGCAGACCTGCTCTGGCGCGCGCGGTCTACAGTTTCGAGCCGAGCCGATGCGACGAGATCCGCAAAATCGTGGACAAAGGGGTGTGGCGCACCGCGCAACAATCGATCCATCTCGGCAAAGGCGTCCTCGGGGGTGTAAGCTGCCTCATACCCGACCGTTTGCCGCGCCAGAACCGGATCGAGATTGACATAGCCGAACCCGCCGGTGCCAAGATAGTCCAATCCGTCACCCGCGGTAACGTTGGCCTGCGGGAAGTGCCTGGGGAGTGCACTGACATACTCGCGAAGGGGCCGCACCCCGCCACTGACGTTCATGCGCATCGGCACATCCCTGCGGGGCGCCGCAAGGACCCGCAGACACGCCTGCCAGATGTCACCATAGTAGAGGAAATCGGTGCATTGGTCGGCGCCGGGAACACGCCGCGATTCTCCAGCGCGGGCGGCGTGCAGCAAGTCGACAAGGATTGTCTGATGCCCGTGTTTTTCCGCGGTTTTCCCGAGGCCAAATGTCGATGCAAGCCTCAGACCGGTCACCGTCAAACCGTATTGGATCGCATAGCGCTCGGCGATCATCTCGATGCTAAGTTTGGTCATGTCGTAGACGGATCGCTCGACATCCACCTGCGTGGGGTGATCCTCCGTCAAAGCTGGGGGAACCTTGTCAGCGTGCAGCCACGGGTAGACGCCGCGGCTGCTCATGAAAATCACCTGCGCGGTGGGGTTGTCTTTCAGGATGGAACAGAGATTGGTCAATCCCAGCACGTTCGAGGACACAAGCTCCAGCGGGTCGCAGACGCCTGCCACATCCATTCGACCGGCGCAGTGGATGACCCGATTGATCCGGTGGTCGGCGATGTAGTCGGCAAAGGCGGCGCGGTCGGAAACGTCAAGCGCATCAATCCCTTGTCCAACCATGATATCAACCGCGTGGACCCGCCACCCCGTCGCGCGACACCGTGCAAGAATATAGCCGCCGATGCCCCCGGACGCGCCTGTGATCAGCAATGACATGCGCTCATCTCCCGCTGCAGTGTGGTGAGGTGACCGGTGTCATCCGCGACCCGGTTCGGAGCGGTGTTGATGCGGGCCCATCCCATGCTTTCCGCCATCACCGACAACAGCGTGGCCGTGGCCCGCGCAAGCTGCAGGAAGCGGTCTGCGGGGGCCAGGTGCGCCAAACCGGGAGGGGCGACCGTTTCCCATGGGGAAAACCTGCCACCCTTTCGTTCAAGCGCGGTCTCTGGCGGCACATCGACCAGCACGCCGCTTGGCGTTCCGGTCACCGGCGCGTAGGCGTCGATGATCCCCGAGGCGAGGCCCGGCACATCCGCCTGCCCGGACGCCATGGCCAGTGCCAGGAACTTGCACAACCGCTTGTGCGCCCAGCTGTCGGAGATCATTGGCATATCGGGTGATTGGCTGCGCGCCGCATCCAGCCTGAACTTGTAGAGCAGGGCATCCACTTCGGCGATCCGCTGCAGATGCGCGCAGGCTTCGGGGAACCCTTTAGCAGCCGCAACCACGGTCAGGATATGTGCCTGATAGACAGGCCTGATCGCCTCCGGGATCGCCTCGCGTTGCCCAAGACGGATCAGGATCGGGGTGGGCTCATCCACGGACGACTGTTTTGCAAGCAGGTTATCGACCAAGGTCGTCTTGCCCGCCCCGTCGATCCCCTCGACCACCAGGAACGGGCCGCCTGCCGACAGTCTGTGCCCAGCAGCCACGCCCCGGAACCGGCGACGGACCAGATCGCAGAGCCACGGGGGCACGGGAATGGCGTCCGGGCTATTCGGCATGGAGCGGGTGAGGCTTTTGTACCGGCGCCACCGGCATCTTGAAGAAGTTATCCGATACCTCCGGCAACACGCCGGCATCACCGCGTCGCCGCGCCCGGGCACACTCCAGCACCGCCGGCAGAATAACCCCTGCCGCGTTGGGGCTGTCCGTGACCGTCAGGTTCAGATTGATCTCCACCTGCATGCCCAACGCCAGCTCTGCGCCAATCATGACATGCGCCCGCTTGTTGTCCCCCAGCGGTTCGACAAATCCGTTCGGCCCGATGTCCGGGATGTCCAGGCCCTCGACATGGCTCTGCACCGCCGAGGTCTTGGTGACGTTTTTGTAGGCCCTGCGCGCCGCATCGGTCATGTTTCGGAAATCGGCATTGCCGCCAATGTTCATCTGGTAGGTGCGCGTGATCTGGCCGCCCTTGCGCTGGATCAGATCGACCAGCGTCTGATGTACGGTCGTGGTGCCCATCTGGCTTTTGACATCGTCACCAAAGAGCGGAACGCCAGCTTCCTGAAACCGTGCCGCCCAACCGGCATTGGTTGCCAGCGGGATCGGAATGCAGTTCACGAAGCCACACCCGACCTGCAGCGCGGCGTCCGCGTAAAACTCCGTAGCCTCCCTGGCGCCGGTGGGCAGCATGTTCACGACGATGTCCGCGGAGGTATCGGCCAACACCTGGTGGACATCCGCGTCCGGCACGTCTGCCTCGATCACGCTTTCGGCCAGCGGGCCATCAATCCCGTCAAGACGCGGCCCTTTCTGCACGGTCACCCCCGTATGCGGAACACGCCAGACGACGGGCGTGCAATTCGTTGACGCCTCGACCGCGTCCCCCAGATCCTGCCCGACCTTCTCACGATCAACGTCAAAGGCCGCGACGATACGAAAATCCTCGTTTGAATGCGGACGCCCGTTGGCCCAGAACACCCCGCCGTACCGGTCGTTGGCAGAGGTGCTCAGCGCACCGTGGATGAGTTGCGTCAGCGAGGAACCGCAGTTGCCCATCCCGACAACGGCGACCCGGATAGCGTTATTCTGTAGCATGCAGATTTTCCGTTCTTACTGTTTTGGCGATGATGTGAATCCCGGCCTCCAGAAAGGCCGAGCGCTCCGGCCCATTGCGCAGCTCGGCGATGGGCGTACCGCGTGACGTGCAGTAGCGGCGCAGCTCTGCTGTCTGCTCCGCGCGCTTTGCAAATTTCTCCCTGATCCGCTCCGGGGTGAACCTGCGCGGTGAACGGCGTTGCGCGCGTTCTGCCGCAACCACAGGATCATCCTCGACGCACAGCATCAGCACCGGTCGCGCCACAGGGTCCAGCACTTCCGCCTGTGCCGCGCCCTTTGGAAAGGAATCGCACAGTGTCAAATGGCGGGTAAAAAGCGGCTTTGCAGCCTCTATCAGCTTGGCAAAGTCGAACGGCTGCGGCGGCGCGTTGGTGACCAGGTCATCGAACCTGAGAAACCTGATCCCCAGGCGGCGCGCCACCGCGCGGCAGAGCGTGGTCTTGCCGACCCCCGGCAGCCCCGAGACAAAAATCGCCGGGGTGGTCATGCGACTGCCCCCCGCACAAAGTCATCGGTGATGTCGCGCACATTATGCAGCACACCGCGCGCCAGCTCTTCACAGGCACGGGCCGCCGCGACGTCTGCGGCGCCATCGATCTGAATGATTGTGCAAAGCGGGTCATTCAGAGGACGACCGGTCTGGGTGGAGATTGTGACCTCGCATTTCAGCCCGAGGCTGTCATGCACGTCGGTAGCGATCCACCGGGCCGCGAGATCGAGGATCTTGCCGGAGTGATACCGGGGATTCTTGCCCGCCGGTGCCTCAATCGACATCGGGCGCGCGGGCGTGATCAGACCGGAGGTTCGATTGCCCCTGCCGACGGCCCCGACGTCGCCGGTGTCGAGACAGGACCCGTAGTGGCTCATGTAGACAACGTCGTCAGTGTCACGGGTGTTGAGGTCGATCCCAAAGGTGATCCCGCGCTCACCCCCCTGTGCGTTCAACCTGCGCTGAACACGGTCCGCGATCAGGGTACGAATATTCTCCAACTCCCGATCGTAGAAGGCACGGTCCGGGCAAAGACTGGCCTTGAACGGAATACAGGCTGTGACCTGTATGTCGTCCGAGACGCGTTGGCAGATCACCTTGATGTCGGTGCCGATAAAGGGATGGTCCGCGCGGAATGCTTCGCTGTAGAAGTGGTCGCCCAGGTCACGCGTGATGTCTTCCACGAGGCTGAACGGCGCGTGACCCGAGCAGATCACCGCGTCATTTGCCTCGATCATGTTGACCTGTGATGGAATATCGCCGCCGGTGGGGCGATACCACGCGTCCTTGCGGCCCGCCCCCTGATAGCAATTCGTCATGATGTCCACGACGAGGTCCCGCTGCGGATCATAGATGTCCACGATATCCGACAACACGGCATCAGCCGCCGCACGGGCAATCCGCTGCATCGGGATTTCGTGATCTCCCACATGGGTGGTGGCCTTGCCGATCACCAGAAGACGCATCGGGTTCACCATCCGGCTGCGGCCGAATTCGAACTCCGACTCGCCCCCGATGAGAACGCATTTATCGACCCAGTGATTGCAGATGTGACCAAAGTGCTCGAGGCAATACTGACTGTAGCGCCGCGATATCTCGTCAGCGATCGCATCGACGACCGAATCCGGATGGCCTTTGCCTTTGACCTCCACGATCTCGAACTGTTTAAAGTCCGGCGCTTTGAGATTGTTGAACACTTTGATCATCTGTGAGCCTCCGTTTGTCAGAATCCTTTGGGGTCGTTTTCTTCATGCGGGTCAGACAGCGCTGCCGGTGGCATGCGCTGCGCCAGCATGGCCTTTATCCGAGCCGGAGAGCGCCAATGCGCCAGCGCCAACTCGTCTTCTGTGAATTCCGCTCCGATCAGTTCCTCAAGCGTCAGCACCAGGTGCGCCATCTGCAGCGACGGCAATCCATGATCGGTCAGGGATGTGCTGTCGTTTTTTACCGGCGCCAACCCGACCGAAGCACAGACGCGCGCGACCGCGGTATCGACCAAGTGGTCAGACGACAGCTCTGCGGGGTGCGCATGGTTCATCTTGCCGCGCCCTCCAAGTCTCTTTCGGCAAGGGTCAAAGCGCTCTCCAGCCCGTGTCGATCGATCATCGCCAGCGCGGTGCGCTCCAAGCCGAAAGCAACACAAGCGGACATGGCGCGACGTCCATCCGGGGCCCGAAGGTCCCAGACGTCCGAGAAATGGGGGCCGTGCCGGTTGATGCTTGAAATGGCGCAATCCAGACCGTCGAGCGGGCAGTTCAATTCCAGCTTTTCACCCGTCTGGCGCTGCCTGCTGCGCATGATCCGGGCTGTCGGTCCGGTGAAAGGGTCGCTGGCCGCGTCGATCTGACCATCCAGCCCAAAGCGATCACACAGGCCCGTCCATCGGCTGCGCCATGCCTCCGCAAAGGTCTCGACCCTTTCCTCGTGACCAACACAGACCCATTCGCGGACGCTGAAGCTCTGCCAGCGTTTCGACTGTTGCGACGGCTCGGCCCTGAAGACGGAGCCCTTCATGGCATAGAGCCCGACAACGCCACGGCCCTTTGCCGCGCGACGTCCCAACAGCGGGTACAGCAGGTGGCAAACGGCCGGAACAAGCACCATGGCCTCGCCGGGGTCGGCATGACCTTTGCCCCCACAGCCACAGGCAGTCTGCGGTGCGACGCCCGCCAGCAATTCGGGAAAGTGCATATCGTACTTATGCGCCGTGGCGGTGGCCCCCGGCATCTGCGGTGGCGTGGCGAAGTCTTCGAACGCACCGGGCGGTTCCGCCTCCATGATGACCGCGTCAATCGCTGCGACAAGCTGCATGAACCGCGCGCCCTGCACATAGATCCCTGGCGACCCCGAGGGATGAAGCTCCCCCCGGTCCAGGAGCATTGCGAGCGTTGCTCCCGTGGCCTTCATACCGCCCGCTCCCGCATGCTGAGCGCTGCTGATGCCGCCATGGCCGTGCGCAACCGGCTATTGGAAACCATCAACGGTGCGGACAGGATGTCGCGTATCTCCGGCCCCAGCGCGCAGGACCCTGTGTCGCCGTAAGCAGGGAACCCGGCGAGATCGAGGCAATCCATCACCACCTGCCGCGCCGTCTCCGATGCCTCGATCTTGAGTCCATTGAACACCGACGTGCGCCGCGTCCGGGCCACCAGCCCGTCATCGAGAGGCCCGGTCAACAGTGCCATCGCCTGTGTCTGCATGGCCCACCAGCGATCCATCCTGTGGTTGATCGCCGCCAGCGCCGGACCGGCAGAGGAAAGCCCGCCGGAACGTCGTAAGGCAGTTGTTGCCTTGCAGACCGCCCGGCGGGCGATCCCGTACCACACCGCACTCCAGCACAGGTGGCTGTAGGGTTGCATCGTCTGGCGCAGGATTTCGGTATAGGGCACATCCATTACACACGCCCGGGGGAAGCGCGCCAGGAGCCTGTAGCCGTGCGATTCCGTCCCGCGCATCCCCAGGCCGGACCAGTCCCGCACGCGCCGCAGCCGCACGTCCCGCGTCGGAATGGCGACAAGAACCTGGTCGCTCTCCTCCGCCTGAGCATCGCGCCGTGCGGTGACAAGGATCAGATCAGATTGTTCGGCGTAGGACAGCACAGAGGCGTCCTTTTCCAGAAAGCCATTGCCCTTGCCGTCGTCACGAACCGCACATAGGGACCGCGAGATGTCTCCGCCGGTCGCCTGCTCCGTGGTACTGGACGCCAGCAGCCACTGGCCGGTCAAAGCCTCGGGCACCTGTTGCAGAGCCTCGCCGCCATGCCGCTGCAGACAAGCCAGCATGATATGATGCATCGCAAAGATCAGACCGGTGGAACTGCAGGCTTCCCCGACCGCCCGGCAGAGCGAAACAAGTGTCGAGAGCGCCTCATCCTCCTGCCCCTCGGGCGGCTGCAGCCATCCTGCACCCCGCAAGGCCGCTATCCCCTCGACCGGGAACCGCGCCTCTGCATCAACTGCACAGGCATGGTCGCGAACACAGGCCAGAGCCTCGACGGTCGGGTCAGTGGAGGGGATATCAAGGGGGACTGAAATGGCCATATTCCTCGTCTTTGCGTGGTGAAGGGGCAGGGAGATCACGTTGCCGCCGCCAGAAAATCCAGAAGATCATCCGCCGTTCCCGGGGGTTTAAAGTCGACCTGCTCGATGTATTCGCAGGCGCGCATCAGCACCTGCTTATTGGCGTTAGCGCTTGCCGCGTTTTCGCGCGTGCTCACCTGATACAGCTTCCAAAGAAGGGTCCATTTGGCGATCTCTGTCAGATCGGCCTCACCAAACCTGCTTTCCTGGATGAATGCCGAAAGGAAGACGGACCAAGACCCGGACGCTTGCGCCTCGAAGTAGTCGCCAATGCACAGGTCCCGGGCAAAGCTTCCCCTGCCGGTCCATTCAAGATCGACGATGCCGGAGACACGCGACCCGTCGCACAGCAGGTTCCCGAAATGCCAATCCCCGTGCACAAGCCGATCTTCCGTCCTGTCGCGCGTGTCCAACAGTGCAATGCATGCCTCTGCCCGCTCAAACTCTGCGGTCGTCAGGCGGGTGCGGTCTCGCGCTTGGGTTCGGCAACGCGCGATCACAGGGCCAAGGCGCCAATCCATGAGGCCGTGGGCCGGGATCTCGATCCGGTGAAGCCGTGACAGGTGACGCGCGGCGGATCGTGCGAGGCTGCGCCGGTCCGCTTGCGACAGCTTTGGCCAGACGGAGGTGACCGGCACGCCGGGGCATAGCGTGGTCAGCTGCCAATGGAAGCCCCCCTCCACACCATGAGCCATCAGCTTTGGAATGGTGGCGATATCCGCCAGCAAGGCCATGGCCGCACGTTCGTTGGCATAGGCAGTGGCCGCATCTGCGCGGCAGGCCATACGCAACACGAATTGATCTGCGACCACAAAACTGCGCGCGCGAGTGCCATCGTACCAAGGCACCACAGACGCACGCGGCACCGCCAACCCATTGCAAACAGCCTGGATCACCGCATGCAAACCAGGATCGTCAACGACCGCGTGCCGGGGATTTGTGGCGGTAGCGCTCATTTGTAGACCCAGTTTTCGACCTGGGGAAACTGGGTCATCGGACAAATCGGGATCAGACCGTCCGCCCTGTCCAACCGCGGATCGCGACCGTCATCGCTTTCAAAGGCCAGCACGGGGCACCCGGTACATCCCTTCCTTTTCTCGAAAAATGCCCAACCGGGCGCGTCGTACCAGATGCTTTCAAGGGACTGGGACCGAAGGTTGCCCAGGGAATTCTCGGTCGGCGATGCGACCGAGCAGCCAAAGATCTCTCCTTCGGGGTTCACAAAAACATAGTCGCGTTCCCGCGCGATGCAGTGCACGTTGAACGAGGTGTTATCCCGGTAGTGCGTTACCTCGTCGGGACGCAGAAAGGCTGGCTCGTACCGGACTTTTCCGATCCGGGGTTCCCAGTGGGCGCGGCTTGCCTCGAGATCGTCGCAGAACTTCTTCCACCGGGCGGGCGGTAGTGACAGGTTCGAATTGCGACTGCCCCGCCCGATCTCCGTGAAATAGGCATACGTCAAAACATTCACCCGGATGCCCAGATCGTCGAGCAACTGCGGTATCAGATGCGCTTCTTCGATGTCGTGCTGGGTCACCGTGCAGTAAATGCGTACATCGAGACCAATCGCACCTGCGGCGCGCGCGGTGTCGAGCACCTTTTCGAAACCACCCGGAGCGCCCCGAAACCCATCATGCGTCAACGCCGTCGCCCCATCGAGGCTGAGGTTCAGGATCGACAGTCCTGCGGCGCGCAATTTCAGCAATTGCGGCGCGCGGATCGTCATGGCGTTGGTCTCGACGTAGGTGCGCACGGCCCCTCCTTTCGATGCGACGCGCACGTATTCCAGAAGATCACGGCAAAGGGTCGGTTCACCCCCGGTGAATGTGATCCGCTGCACACCCAATGCATGTGCTTGGTGAATGAGGCTCAGGATCTCATCACGGTCCATTTCGTTGTCCATCGCCTGGCGCGAGTCCGGCAGACAATGGGGACAGGTCAGATTGCAGCGGTTCGTGACACAGATCCAAAGCTTGTTGGGCGCGGGCCTACGGGGCATGTTTGAGAGATCTCCTGCTCTGCTCGATTGGGGGTCGGGGATGGCGGGTTTGGGCACTGCCGCGCCCCCTTTAACGGGGCGGGGCGTCAACCCCGGGGCTGTCCTCACGCAGCCGCACGCGGTCGCGCGCTGCTGACGTCATCGATCACATGGTCGCTGACCTCGAAAAGCCCGCCGACGGTTCTGAGATCATCGTATTTCACAACCGGGCCCAACCGCTCGAACCGACATCCGGCGCGCCGCAATATCCGCTCCACGAACACGTCATAGACAGAGATGATGTTCTCGATCCCGGCCATCTGCGCGGTGGAGAACAGGCCGAAAAGCAGTTCACGGGTGACGAGATTGATCCCCTCGGGACCAACTTCCCTTGAGGCTTCCGTATCAACGCAGAAACGCGAGCTCTCCAGAATGAGAGGGTGGCGTATGACCCCTGCCGTGCCCATCACCTCGGAGAAAACATCTGACAACATATGTGGCCCGGTTGTGGGCAGCAGTCTCAGCGACGCCATGAGTTTCCGGTTTTCGGAGAGGACACACACGTAAAGCGGGTTCAGATCGTCGAACCTGTCCTTCTCGAGGCCATCCCTGACATCGACCCGCCATCCACGACGTTCTCCGAATTGCCGGGCGCGCAACCGGTACATCTGCTCGAAGATATCGGCATGAGTTTCACGTTCCGCTTCATAAGCTGTCAAAATCACGACGGCCTCCTACGCTTGGAAAGTCACACCGTCATCGTAGGTTCGCGGAGACGCATTCGGCACTACAGTAGAATTACCGTATCAGCGGGGGGAAGCCGGGGGGATAATCGCCGACTGCACGAAGGCATCGGCGATAATGTGCCCTTGGTGAATGGCTTTCGACACGGCCTGTGCCTTGGTGGCCGCTCCGAGCTTGGCCAGCGCATTGCTCAGGTAGAACTCCACCGTACGCTCGGACAAGCTCAGGATGCGCGAGGTTTCCCAGGACGTCTTTCCCAGGGCAGCCCATTGCAGCACCTCTTTCTCGCGTCTGGTCAGATGCGTTCGGGTGCGCCGCGCGGGCTGCGCCATTTTCCGCAGGGCTTCACGGTGCAACAGATAGGCGAAATAGGTGAAATCCGAGACGCCGTGCCGCAGATACCGCGACCAGTCCATCGGGGCCAGATCAGCGTTGAGCGACACCAGCGCGGTCTCGCCGCTCGCCCCTCTCACGGGAATTGTCACCCCCTGATCGGAGATACCAAACTCCTTCGCCTCGCCAAAAAAACGGCGGGTGTTTTTCTTGACCTTCGGTATCTTGGACCAGTCGATGGGCAGGAACTTGTTCATGCCCGTCAGGACAATGGGATCGATCTCTTCATAGTTTCTGGAAAAATAGTGGTGCTGCCATTCCTTGGCATAGGTGGTCATCAAAGTGCCGTCGCTATCGGGAACGGCCCTGCCGCTGACAAAGAAATAGGTGATGTTCGAGAACCCGAACTTCTCCGCAATCCTGGACAAGAGGCCGCATCCGTTCCTGGCCCCTAGACTTTCCCGATTGTCCACGAAGTATTCAGACAGACCACCCGTCAGCATCTTTCTCACCCTTTCAGCACATTCGATTTCCAAGGATGCGCAGAAAGCTAGCACACGTCAGGCGGGTGATGTGACGGCGAACCAATCCATAGGTGTATTACCGCGAAAACGTCGAAAGGCTTCGGCGAAAAATCGCAACCGGCAGGGGGCATTTCTGCACCTCTACCGGGTGCGCTGCGTATCTCTACACGGTCACGTCAGGCGGGTTTTGCGGACAAAGTCAGCCCTCGGTCGTCGGGCCGATTTTTTGGGGGCCTGTACTGGCCAAACGCGCTAAGCTTCAACCGTATCAACTATTTCCGCGAATTTGGCAAAGAACTTGGCGGCGAGTTTTTTGGCCGTGCCCTGGATCAAGCGGGACCCCAATTGCGCCAGCTTTCCGCTGACATCCGCCTTGGCGGTGTAGGTCAGGATCGTCACCCCGGCCTCTTCCTCCAGGGTCACGTCTGCGCCGCCCTTGGCATGACCCGCCGCACCGCCGTTGCCCTGCCCGGACAATGAAAACGCGTCCGGCGCGCCGGCGGTGTCCAGCACGACATCCCCTTTGAACTTTGCCTTGACCGGTCCGACCTTGAGCACGACTTTCGCCTCCAACTCAGTGTCGGAGTGTTTGATCAGCTCTTCACATCCGGGGATGCATTGCTGCAGGATTTCCGGATCGTTCAGGGCTTCGTAAACGCGGGCCTTGGGGGCGTTGATTGTAATCTGATCGCTGAGTTCCAAAGGGTTGTCCTCCTTAACAACATGGGAATTTGATGGTAGCCAGCAGGTCGGCCTGTTCTTTGGTTGGCGCGGTGCGCGCGCAGCGGCACAGCAAAAGGCTGAGCAGGCGTTTCATTCACTCAGCTCCTGCTGACGCTGGAAACCGGCAAGATCTTCCGCCGTATCGATGTCGCGAAAGAAGGCCGGGTCCGCTGTCTCGGCGCAGTGCACATGCTCGGGATGGGCCCGGGTGAAAGACCGGCACCCTGGATCGCGCGGGTTCGCCAAAAGAAGCGGCTTAAGTGCTCTGGGGATCACCAAGGGATTGCCGCGCACCGCACTGTTCACCGGCACGGTGATCCTGCGCGGGGCCTGCGCGCGATGTTGAGAAAGCAACCAGATCAGATGTTTAGGCGACAGCAAGGGCTGGTCACCGAGCATCATCAGCGTGGCCTCTGCCTCGGCAGCGGCTTCAAGTCCGCAGGCGACGGATGATTTCTGCCCGCACTCAAAAGCCGGGTTGTGGACGAATGTGACCGGAAGACCTGCAAGCGCCGCTTCAATGTCCTCACGCTGATGACCAGTCACAACCATCACGGATCCATCGCAGATTCCAGTCGCCACCCGCACCACCCTGCGGATCATCGGGATGCCTTCGATCTCGATCAGCAGCTTGTTGCGCGCGCCCATCCGGCGTGAAAGCCCGGCGGCCAGAATGATTGCACCGCAGTCAGCCATGGTCACCCTCGGTCCTTTGATGGCGGCGGCGTACTTCGGTCAGTTGCGCAAGGATGGAGAGGGCAATTTCGTCAGGCGTTACCGCGCCGATTGCCAAGCCTGCGGGCGCTTGGACGGCTGCAACTGCCTCTGCCGGCACGCCCGCCGCGATCAGCTTTTGCGACAAGGCAGCAAACTTCTTGCGGCTGCCGACGAAGGCGGTGAAATCAGCCGTCGCGTTCAAAGCGGCCTGCAGACAAGCCAGATCATTCTTGCCTTGTGTCGCGACCACGATCATCCGGGTTTCGCCCGCGGAAACCGGAGCCATCTCCCGATCCACGGCACCGGTCACGACCGACCACTGAAACTGCGCAGCCAACCGTGCGAGCGATTGCGCGACGGGCGCTTCACCATAGATGATCAGCTGCGGCAAGGGCAGGATGAGCTCCACAAAGATGTCCATCGAGCCTTTGGAGGGGCAGCCGTTGCGTGCGAATTTGACACCTTCGACATCGTCGCCCGGCGCGATCCCCTTTTCATCCAGCAGATCCTGCGGGTGCAGCGAAATGAGCTGCGGCGTCCCTTCGGACATCGCGCGGCGCGTGGCCTGAGCAATGGCACCGCGCACACAACCACCCCCGATCCAGCCCTGCAGGATCGTACCATCTGCGGTCACCAGCGCCTTGGCGCCCGGCTTGGCAGCGGTGGCTCCCAGCGTGCGAATGACGGTGGCAATTGCAAAGGGCTCACCCCGCCCGCGCATGTCTTCGGCCAGTTCGGCAATGTCAGCATCGGTCAGCTCTGCCGGGGTCATAGGCGCACCAGCTCCCGGTCGAGCGCGGCCAGATCGGCCAGCGTGTTGGCAGGGCAGAAAAGGTCCAGATGCGGCATCGCGGCTGCCATGCCCTGCGCGACAGGTTCATAGCCATCCCACCCCTTGAGGGGATTCAACCAGATGATCTTGCAGCCGCGCTTTTTCAGAGCCGCCAAGGCGCCGCCGATCTGATCGGCACTTTCCGTGTCATATCCATCCGACAAGATCAGCACGACCGTGCGCCCATCGACGAACCGCCGCGCATAGCCACGCGCAAATTGCATCAGCGACGTGCCAATCCTGGACCCACCGCCAAACCCATCCGCCAGCAGCGACAGTCGCGCCAATGCCCGCATGGCATCCCGGTCCCGCAAGGCATCGGCGATGCGCACCAGCCGCGTGTGAAAGAGATAGGCATCGGTCGTCTCATCGGCCCGCATCATCCCGGCGATGAAGGCCAGAAAAACCTGCGCATACGTCGTCATGGAGCCTGATACGTCGCAGAGCGTCACGATCTTCAACGGGCGGTCCGGGCGATGCTTGCGCGGCAGCCGTATCGGCTCACCACCGGTCGACAGGCTTTGGCGGATCAACTTGCGGAAATGGATCTGGTCGCCTTTGCGGGCCTGCCTGCGGCGGCGCGACCGCCTGTCCCGCAGGGCGGCACCCAACCGTTCCGCGACTTGCTGCGCCTCGGCAATATCTTCCGGCTGCACCAGATCGCGCAGGTCTTTCTTCATGCGCGCCTCGTTCAAGGTGGCCAGAAGCCTGCCTTCGCCGTCCGCGTCCGCCGGATCATCGCCTGCATCAGGTGTCGTTGGGGCCCCGGCGGTCCCCTCCGCCTCCTGACCTTGCGCGTTGCGCGATGAATGCACGTGGTCGGAGACTGGCGCCGTCACCGGTGTCGTTTTCGGAGCCACGCGTCCGCCGTTCATCCAGAACGCATCGAACAGATCATCAAACCGCGCGGTGTCTTCGGCGGAGCCACAGCACACCGTCCTCAGGGCATGACGCACCTCTGTAGGCGCGCAGGGGGCAACGTGGGTCAGCGCTGTCAGGGCCAGTTCCGCCTCGCCCACCCCCAGGCGCAGTCCGTTGTCTCGCAGATGCGCGATAAACCCCCCCATGCGCGCGGCGGGGCCGGGATCGCGCGCGGCAAATCTTGTTACCCGGCTCACGCGGCTTTGCCCGCCAGGCGTTGCGCAACCTCGGCGGTGATGTTGTCGCGATCCGTCTGCGTTTTCAAAAGGGTGGCCAGCGTGGCCTGCAGGACCACTGGGTCCCGCGTCAGATCGGCAATTCCAAGCCCCATTAAGGCCGATGCAAAGTCGAGCATCTCTGCAATGCCCGGCTGTTTTTCAAGCTCTTCCTTGCGCAGAGACTGCACGAACCCGACAATCTGGCCCGCCAGTTCCGTCTCGATCCCGGCACAGCGCGCTTTCAGGATCGCCAGTTCCGTCTGACGATCGGGATAAGCCACATGGGCGTAAAGACAGCGGCGGCGCAACGCATCGCTGAGGTCGCGCGTCCCATTGGCCGTCAGGATAACAATCGGACGAGAGGTGGCCACCAGCGTGCCCAACTCCGGCACGGTGATCTGAAACTCCGACAGAACCTCCAGCAGATAGGCCTCGAACTCCTCATCCGCCCGGTCGATCTCATCAATCAACAGGACGGGGGGCTCAGGCTGGCGGATGGCCTTGAGCAATGGCCGCTCCAGCAGGAATTCTTCGGAGAAAATGCGTTCCTCGACGCTGCGCCCGGTCTCACCGTCTTCCGCGGCGGCGCGGATCGATAGCAGCTGCCGCTGGTAGTTCCATTCATAGATCGCCTGTTGCGCGTCGAGCCCCTCATAGCACTGCAGCCGGATCAACTGCGTGTCCTGCACGGCGGCCAGCACCCGGGCGATGTCTGTCTTCCCTACCCCGGCGGCCCCTTCCAGCAACAGCGGCCGACCCAGCGCCAGCGACAGGTGCACCGCCATCGCCAGATCATCGCCCGCGACGTAGCCCTGTTCCGCCATCGCGGTTTGAAGCGTTGTCCAATCCATCTCAACTTCCGATCCAATTAGGGCGCACAGGCCCCCCACCAGCGGTTTCAGTCGTGCAACCCAAGTTCATTGGCAGTCTTCCAAATCCGCCAATGATCATGGGGCATGTTCGTCTGACGCAGGCCAAACGCGCGGAAAGCGTCATGTACCGCATTGGAAAAACAGGGCACGCCGCCCACATGCGGGCTCTCGCCCACGCCCTTCGCCCCGATGGGATGGTGCGGCGACGGGGTCACAGTGTGGTCGGTCTCGTAGTTCGGCACCTCCCAAGCCGTCGGCAGAAAGAAGTCCATCAGCGTTCCGGTCTTCACGTTGCCCATGTCATCATAGGCAATCTCCTGCCCCAGCGCGACGGCGAGCGCTTCGGTCAGACCGCCATGCACCTGCCCTTCGATGATCATCGGGTTGATCCGCGTGCCGCAATCGTCCAGCGCATAGAAGCGGCGGATTTCGGGCACGCCCGTATCCACGTCGATGTCCATGACGCAAACGTAAGCACCGAACGGGTAGGTCATATTGGGCGGATCATAGTAGCTGACCGCCTCCAGCCCCGGCTCGATCCCCGGGATTGCCTGATTATACGCGGCAAAGGCGATTTCCTTCATCGTCTTGAACTTCTCGGGCGCGCCCTTGACCACAAAACGATCCACGTCGAATTCCACGTCGTTGTCGTGCACCTCCAGCAGATAGGCCGCGATCATCTGCGCCTTGGCGCGGATTTTGCGGCCCGCCATCGCGGTCGCCGCACCTGCCACGGGTGTTGAGCGAGAGCCGTAGGTGCCCAAACCATACGGTGCCGTATCTGTATCACCCTCTTCGATGGTAATGCTGTCGGCGGGCAGGCCGATCTCCGAGGCAAGGATTTGCGCGAATGTCGTGGCGTGGCCCTGACCCTGCGAAATCGTGCCCAACCGCGCGATTGCGGACCCTGTGGGGTGGATGCGGATTTCACAGCTGTCGAACATGCCAAGACCCAGGATATCGCAGTTCTTGACCGGTCCGGCCCCCACGATTTCGGTGAAGAAACTCAATCCCACGCCCATGAGCTTGCGGGTCTTCCCGGCCTTGAAGTCCTCGACCCGCTGCGCCTGCTCCGCGCGCAGCCCATCATAATCGACGCTTGTCAGCGCCTTGTCCCAGGCAGTGTGATAATCCCCGGAGTCGTATTCCCAACCAAGCGCGGCCTTGTAGGGGAACTGCTCTTTCTTGATGAAGTTGATCCGCCGCAGCTCTGCTGCATCCATGCCCAGCTCAATCGCCAGAACCTCCACCATCCGTTCGATGAAATACACCGCTTCCGTCACGCGGAAGGAGCAGCGATAGCTGACCCCGCCCGGTGCCTTGTTGGTATAGACGCCGTCCACCTCCAGAAAGGCGGTTGGAATGTCGTAGGAGCCGGTGCAGATGTTCATGAACCCTGCGGGGAATTTCGTGGGGTCAGCGCAGGCGTCAAAGCCGCCATGGTCGGCGGTCACGTGACAATGCAGCCCAGTGATTTTGCCCTCTTTGGTGGCGGAGATCTTGCCCGTCATGTGGTAATCGCGCGCGAAGGCCGTGGTCATCAGATTGTCCATCCGGTCTTCGATCCATTTGACCGGCTTGCCCGTCACAATGGAGGCGACGACGGAGCAGACATACCCCGGATAGGCCCCGACTTTGTTGCCAAAACCACCGCCAATATCAGGCGAGACGACACGGATATTGTGCTCTTCGATGCCGGAGATCAGCGACACCACAGTGCGGATCGCATGCGGCGCCTGAAAGGTCCCCCAAAGCGTCAGCTTGCCGTTGACCTTATCCATCGACGCCACGCAACCGCAGGTTTCCAGCGGGCAGGGGTGCGTCCGGTGATAATACATGCTCTCCTCGACAAGCACCTCCGCATTGTCGAGCACCTGCTGGGTGGCTTCCTTCTCGCCCGCCTCCCAGGTGAAGATGTGGTTGGGGTGCGTGCGCGGACCATGGGCGCCATCAGGGATTGAACCGTCGTCCGCCACGAGATCCTCGCGCAGAACCACATCTGTTTTCATCGCTTCGAATGGATCGACGATCACGGGCAGTTCTTCGTACTCCACCTCGACGGCCTCGATGCCGTCCGCCGCCGCAAACCGGTCTTCGGCCACCACAAAGGCCACTTCCTGGCCCTGAAACAGCACCTTGCCGTCGGCCAGCACCATCTGCTTGTCCCCCGCCAGCGTCGGCATCCAGTGCAGACCCAGCGGCTCCAGATCAGCCGCCGTCAGAACGGCCAGCACGCCGGGGACCTTCAGCGCCTCTTCGGCGTTGATACTGGTGATCCGCGCATGCGCATAGGGCGAGCGCACAAAGTCGCCAAAGAGCATGCCATCGAGCTTGATGTCATCGACATAATTGCCCTTGCCTTGCGTGAACCGGGCGTCTTCGACCCGCTTGCGCGAACAGCCCATGCCTTTGAGGTTGGCGACGCGATCGTCGCGGCTTTCCACTTCGTCCTTCATTCCGCGGCCTCCTTTGCAGCATTCATCTCGGCCGCAGCGGCGAGGATGGATTTGACGATGTTCTGATATCCGGTGCAGCGGCAGAGGTTGCCCGCCATACCAAAGCGTATGTCCTCTTCACTCGGGTTGGGGTTCTCTTCCAGCAGCTTGGTGGCCCGCGTGATCATCCCCGGGGTGCAATAGCCACACTGCAGCCCGTGATGTTCCTTGAACGCCTCCTGCAGGGGGTGCAGGCTGTCGGGCGTGCCGATGCCCTCGATGGTGGTAATCTCCTTACCGTCCGCTTGCGCCGCAAACATGGTGCAGGATTTGACCGACTTCCCGTCGATGGTCACCGTGCAAGCGCCGCAATGCGAGGTTTCACAGCCGATATGCGGCCCGGTGATGTTCAGCCGCTCGCGCAGCGTGTAGATCAGCAACTCTCGCGGTTCGGCCAGAAACTCCTCATCCTTGCCGTTGACGTTCAACTTGATGTGCATCTTCTTTGACATGATTTTCCTCTCTGCCCTGTCTCTTCGCTCCGTGAGGACGAACCTCAGGCGCGCGACCAGGCACGCTCAATCGCGCGGGCCAGGATGACGCCGGCAACGTGTTTCTTGAAAGCGACCGGACCCCGGTTGTCTTCCGTGGGATCAATATCGCCGAGCATGGCCGCCTTGGCCGCATTGAGTGCTGCCGCGTCAACGGCTGTGCCGACAAGTGCCGCACCGGCATCGACGGAGTAGATCGGCGTATCGCTCAGGTTGGTCATGGCGATGGAGGCTGCCGTGCATTTGCCGTCCTCCTTGATGATCTGAACGGCGGCCGCCGCCGTGGCATAATCCCCGATTTTGCGCTTTTGCTTTTCATAGGCGTATCCGCCCTGCGGCGCGGGGATCGACACCGAGGTCAGCACCTCTTCATCCTCGCGCGCGGTCATATAGGCCGCCTCGTAGAAGTCGCGCGCCGCAACGCTGCGTTCCCCATCCGGACCGACTAGCAAGAACGTCGCATCAAGACATTGCATCAGACCCGGCATGTCGTTGCCGGGATCGCCATTGGCCACATTGCCGCCCACGGTCCCCATATACCGCACCTGCGGATCTGCGATCTGCAGTGCGGCCTCGCGCAGGATCGGGGCTGCCGCTTCAAGACCGGCGTGGTTGATCAGATCGTGTTGCGTGACCATGGCCCCGATGGTCATCTGCCCGTCCTCGATGAAAATCTCGTTCAGGCCATCAATAGCCTGAAGATCAATCAGATGCGGGATCTCCGCCATGCGCAGTTTCATCATCGGGATCAGGCTGTGCCCGCCCGCCATGACGCGCGCGTCATCGCCATGCTCTTTGAGTAGGGCGATCACATCATCCATCTTCGTCGGACGATAGTAATCAAACGCTGCCGGTATCATGAATGTCCTCCCTGCCATGACCATGAGTAGCTGGCTGAGAGCATGCGACCGTGACCCTGCGGGCGGCATCCGGATTTAAGTCGATCGAGAGGTTTTCTGCACGAAATGCGCCATGGGATGCACGAAATGCGCGGGCCTAGACGCCCAGGGCGTCCCGCACATCCCGCAGTCGAGACCGGCTGACCGGAACCTTTTTCAGATGCGTCACATCGAAATGACACACGCCGTTGTCCTTGAGCCGCTCGAAGCCGGTGACAAAGGCCGGATTGACCAGATAGCTGCGATGCACCTTGATGAGCGGCCCCTGCGCCAGCCGCTTGGTGGCTTCGGTGATCGACCAGACGCAAAAGAGCTTGTCCGTGGCCGTGTAGAGATGGGTGTAGTGACCCTCTGCCCGGATGGCTGCAACCGCATCGGTGCTCACAAAGAGGGTGCGGCCCTCCTGCTCGTACGGGATCTGCGGGGGGACGGTTCCTGCAGAGGTCGATTTCTCCGGCTCGGGGGCCGGCTCTGGTCGCGCCGACACCTGGCGATTTCCTGCAGGCGGGGCAAGCACCGTAACGCCAGTCAGCAGGAAGGCACCGCATAAGACGAAACTGCTCAACACGACGCCGATGGCCAACACCTCGTTGCTGATCAGCGGGCCGACCTCGGTCAGCACGTCGACCTCCACAAAGCTGGTGCCGCTGATGGCGATGAAATGCACGGCGAAAACCGCGAAGCCAAAGAAAAGCGTGCCGACAACGATGCCACGCTGCGACCTGTTGCCGTAAGCGATGGCAAAAGCCGCGATGTTCAACACGCAGGAAGAAATCACCGAAAGGCCAATACCGAGAGGCGTATAGAGCGCCTGGCACAGTTCCATCGCTGACATGCCCAGATAGTGCATGGCCAAAACGCCGAGCCCGACAATCGTGCCTGCCAGCACAAGCGTGGTCCTGGTGCGCTTCCAGAAATGCAGGATCAACAGCGCGAGGCCCACAACCAATATCGCGACAAGAGCCGACGCCAGCGTGATCGCCGCATCATAATAAAAGAGGATGGGGAGTTGCAAGCCGAGCATTGCGACGAAATGCATCGACCAGATGCCACCGCCCAGCGCGATGGCGGCCAACACGATAAGAATTTTGCGCTGCTCGATACTCCGCTGAGACAGGCCTTGGGTCAGCGACAAACCGGTGAATCCAGACATCAGCGCCACGAACAAGGATGCAATGACCAGCATCGGGCTGTGAGAGAAATCCAACGGCTCCATAGGGTATCCCTAGCCCATTGCACAATTGCGCCGCAAGTCAGGCGTAGGGGATTGAATAGCAACGCTATTGATACCGATTGAACGGGCATTGCCAGTGTCAGTACGATAGATGATCAGCGAACAGGATGGTGGCCGATTTCAGCGTCCGGAGTGCCGCTCAAATCACCTCATGTGCTCTCAATCGGAACTTTGTCGCCGATCTTTCGACCAAACCCAAAGTTGTTGGTGTACAATCTCTGCTATTCCGCCAATTCTTGCAACCATATGGCGAAACAGGTTGCGCCTGTCAGATGCCACATCAAAAAACATAAGGGAGATAAAAAATGACCAAACATCGAATTTTGGCTACATCGACACTTGTTTCACTGGCTCTTTGTCAGCCTCTCTGGGCGGCGGACACCCATCCGGTCACAGGAGAACCGCTGGCCGCAGATCAGACCTTTCAGTATCGCTTGCTGGACCAGTTTCCCTCCATCGATCCGCAACTGATCGAGGAAACCGTTGGCGGCCATCTGGCGCGCCAACTGTTCGAGGGGCTTTTGACGCAGAACGCCGATGGCACCCTGCGCCCCGGCGTGGCCGAGGAATGGTCCTCCGAGGACAACCAGACCTGGACCTTCAAGCTGCGCGAGGACGCGCGCTGGTCCAATGGCGATCCGGTGACGGCACAGGATTTCGTCTTTGCCTGGCGCCGTGCGGCGGACCCGGCCACGGCCTCTGAATACGCGTGGTATGTGGAGCTGAGCCAGATCACCAATGCGGCGGCGGCGATTGCCGGTGAAGCCAGCACCGAAGAGCTGGGCGTGCGCGCCATCGACGACCGGACGCTTGAGGTCACGCTGACCCAGCCCCTGCCCTACTTTCCGCAGATGACGGTGCACTATACTTTCATGCCGACCCACCAGCCGACGGTCGAGGCCCATGGCGCGGCCTGGACCAACCCGGCCAATATCGTCTCGAACGGCGCCTATACGCTGGACGATATGGCCACGAATGAATTCGTGCGGCTGGTTCAGAACCCCGAATACTGGGGCGCCGAGGATGTGATCATCACCGAGATCACCGGATTTGTGATAAATGACGCCAATCAGGCGCTGACCCGATTTCACGCGGGCGAGTTCGACATGATGGATGATCTGCCCGCGGGTAGCTATCCGCGCCTTGAAGCGGAGATGCCGGATGTGGCGCATTCTGTGCCCCGGCTATGCTCGTACTACTATACCGTCAATCAGTCCGAAAGCGGCCATGAGGCGTTGCAGGACCCGCGCGTGCGCACCGCCCTCAGCTATATGATCAACCGCGAGGTGATCACTGATCAGGTGCTGAAAGCCGGTCAGGCCCCCGCCTTCAGCTTCACCCATTGGGCCACGGCTGATTTTGAACTCCCCGCGATCGACTATTCGCTGTGGAGCCAGCAAGAGCGCATGGAAAAGGCCGTGGCGCTGATGGAAGAGGCGGGCTATGGCCCGGACAACCCCATCGAGGTCAACCTGATCTACAACACCTCCGAAAACCACAAGCAGATCGCGACCGTGGTCAGCCAGATGTGGCGACCCCTGGGCGTCACGACGGTGCTGAACAACTTCGAATGGCAATCCTATCTTGAAATTCGTGGCAATCAGAACTTCGACATCGCCCGCTCGGCCTGGTGTGGGGACTACAACGAGGCCTCAACCTTCCTTGACCTTCTGACCTCGAACAACGCCAACAATGACGGCAAATACATTAATGAAGAGGTCGACCGGCTGATGGCCGAGAGCGTCACCATGTCCGACCCGCAACCGGTCTATACGCAGGTTGAGCAGATCCTCGCAGAGGATATGGCGATCCTTCCGATCTACCACTACACACAAACCTTCGTGCTGGATCCGACCATCAAGAACTGGCCGACAGAGAACGTGGAAAACAACTGGTACGTGAAAGACATCTACCGCGTTGCATCCGAGTAAGGCGCAGTGGAGCGGGTGACTTCATCCGCTCCGGCGCTACATCCCAAAGATGATAGTTTACATAATCAAGCGCCTGCTCGTCGCGATCCCGGTTCTGCTGATCCTGATCGTCAGCACGTTCATCCTGATGTATGCAGCCCCCGGCAGCCCCTTTGCGACGGAACGCGGCATCCCGCCCGCGGTGCTGGCCAACCTGCAGGCGCAATACGGGCTCGATCAGCCGTTTCACATCCAGATCTGGCGGTATGTGGTCGGCGTAGTCACCGAATTCGACTTCGGCCCCTCCTTCATCTATCGCGATCAGGATGTGAACGCCCTGATCGGCCAGGGCTTTCCGGTCACGCTGACCTACGGATTCTGGAGCTTTCTGGTCGCCGTATTGGTCGGCGGCAGCCTGGGTATCCTCGCCGCCGTGCGCCACAATACATGGCTGGACTACCTGGCGGTGGGAATCTCCATCGGGGCGCAGGTGCTGCCGAACTTCGTGCTGGCGCCAATCCTCGTGCTGACCTTCACGCTCTGGCTCGGCTGGCTGCCCGGTGGTGGCTGGCAGGGCGGCCAATGGCAATTCGTGATCCTGCCCGTCATCGCGCTCTCCACGAGTTTCATGGCCTCGATTGCGCGCATCTCCCGCGCCTCCATGCTCGAAGTGCTGACCTCGAACTACATCCGCACCGCGCGCGCCAAGGGCCTGCCGATGCGCCGGGTGATCTTCCGCCACGCGCTCAAGCCTGCCCTGCTGCCGGTGATCTCCTACCTCGGGCCCGCCTTCGTCGGCATGATCACCGGGTCCGTGGTGATCGACATCTATTTCTCCACCGGTGGCATCGGGCAGTTCTTCGTGGCCTCGGCGCTCAACCGCGACTACGGCGTGATGATGGGCATCACCATCCTGCTCGGCGCGCTGACGATCTTCTTCAACCTTCTGGTCGATGTGCTCTACGCCTGGATCGACCCGAAAATCAGGTATTAGCCGCATGTTCGCAACCAAATCCGTCGCCGACGATCTGGCGGGCGCAGCCCCGATCAAGGGCCGGTCGCTCTGGGCCGATGCGCGGGCACGCTTCTTTCGCAACCGGGCGGCGGTGGCCGGGCTGATCGTACTGATGCTGGTCACGGCCTTCGCGCTGATCGGTCCGTTTATCGCGCCCTGGAACAACGAGGACATCGACTGGAACGTGCTCGGCAACATCATTGAGGCCGGTCGACCTTCGCTCGAAAGCGGTCACTGGTTCGGGACCGATCCCGTTGGCCGCGACCTCTTTGCCCGCACCGTGCAAGGCACCCAGATTTCCTTGTTGGTGGGCATCGTCGGCGCGCTGATCTCTGTGGTTGTGGGCACGCTCTACGGGGCGATTGCGGGATATTTCGGTGGGCGCATCGACAACGTGATGATGCGGATCGTCGATGTACTGATGTCGATTCCTTACATGTTTGTACTGATCCTGCTGCTGGTGGTCTTTGGCCGCTCGCTGCTGATGCTCTTCATCGGCATCGGGCTGATCAGCTGGCTCGACATGGCGCGTATCGCCCGCGGGCAGACGCTGACCCTCAAGGGCAAGGCCTATATCGAAGCCGCCATCGCCACCGGGGTCCGGCCCTTCACCATCATCCTGCGCCACATCATCCCGAACCTGCTGGGCGTGGTGATCGTCTATGCGACGCTGCTGGTGCCCTCGATGATCATCTATGAGAGCTTCATCAGCTTTCTGGGCCTTGGCGTGCAGGAACCGCTCACAAGCTGGGGCGCGCTCATCAACGATGGCGCCTCCGAGATGAACAACGGCACGCTCTGGATGCTGACCTGGCCCCTCTTTTTCTTCGTCATCACGCTCTTCGGCTTCTTCTTTGTCGGCGACGGGCTGCGCGATGCACTCGACCCGAAGGATCGGTAATCCATGGCACTTCTCGACGTCACCGACCTCACCGTCAGCTTCGACACCCCCGACGGAACCGTGAAAGCCGTGAACGGCATGACCCTCTCGCTCGATCCCGGCGAAAGCCTCGCCATCGTCGGTGAAAGCGGGTCGGGCAAGACCCAGCTGGCCTTCTCCATTCTCGGCCTTCTCGCCAAGAACGGCACCGCCGGCGGGTCCATCCGCTTTGACGGTCAGGAAATCCTGAACCTGCCGGAGGCCAAACTGAACCACATCCGCGCCAATGAGATCGCGATGATCTTTCAGGATCCGATGACCTCACTGAACCCCTATCTGCGCGTCGGTGACCAGATGGCCGAGGTGCTGATGCTGCACAAAGGGGCGTCCAAGCGCGACGCCTTCGCGGAAAGTGCCAGGATGCTCGACGCCGTACGCATTCCGGACGCCCGTGCCCGGCTCAGGATGTATCCGCACGAATTCTCGGGCGGCATGCGGCAGCGGATCATGGCCGCCATGGCGCTGCTCTGCCGTCCGAAACTGCTGATCGCGGATGAGCCGACCACCGCGCTGGATGTGACCGTCCAGAACCAGATCATGGAACTGATGGCCGATATCCAGCGTGATTTCGGCACAGCCCTGATCCTGATCACCCACGATCTGGCCATTGTCGCGGGCTCCTGCGTCAAGACGCTGGTGATGTACGGCGGGCGGGTGATGGAGGTGGGCGCCACCGATGATGTCTTCGCCGACCCATCGCACCCCTACACGCGCGGTCTGCTGAACGCGGTCCCACGTCTCGATGTCCCGCAGGACAAGCTTGAGACCATACCCGGCGATCCGCCCGATCTCACGGCGCTGCCTGCGGGGTGCCCCTTCAGCCCCCGCTGCCCGGCCAGTCATGCGCCTTGTGCGGCGACCATGCCGGTGCAGGAAGCGTTTGGAGCCGGGCGTCTGCGCGCCTGCCACGCGGCGCGGGAGGCAGTGGCATGAGCGCCCCGCTGCTGGAAACCCGCGACCTGAGCGTCACCTTCAAGGTCGCCCAGCAAGGGGGATGGCCCTGGAGCCCGCCGCGCGAATTGCACGCCGTCAAGCAGGCCTCGCTGAGGCTGGAGCCGGGCCGAACCCTCGGACTGGTCGGGGAAAGTGGCTCGGGAAAATCCTCGCTGGCCCGTGCGATTGTCGGCACCGTCCCGGTCAGCGACGGCCAGGTGCTTTGGCGTGGTACGGATGTCATCGGCATGAACGCCGCCCGCCAGCGCGCGCATGGGCGGCACGTCCAGATGGTCTTTCAGGACCCGCTGGACGCGCTCAACCCGCGCATGACGGTTGGTCAGATCGTGGCAGAACCGCTGCGCACCCACTTTCCCGACCTCTCCCGGGAACAGATCCGCAGAAAAGTCGGCGCCATGATGGAACGCGTGGGTCTGCTGCCCGCGTTGATCAATCGCTACCCGCATGAGTTTTCGGGAGGTCAGTGCCAGCGTATCGGCATCGCCCGCGCGCTGATCACCGAGCCTGAGCTGGTGGTCTGCGATGAACCCGTGAGCGCGCTGGACGTCTCCGTTCAGGCGCAGGTCGTGAACCTCTTGCAGGAATTGCAGCGCGAGATGGGGCTGGCCCTGCTGTTCATTGCCCATGACCTGAGCGTCGTACGCCATATCTCGCACCGGATCGCGGTGATGTATCTGGGCCGGATCGTGGAAACCGCGGCGGCGCAGGAGCTGATCACCAATCCGCGCCATCCTTACACCAAGGCGCTGATCGCCTCCGTCCCGATCCCCTCACCCGAGGCAGAGCGCGCACGCCACCGCCCGGTTCTGGAGGGCGAACTGCCCTCACCGATGGCGCCGCCCTCCGGCTGTGTCTTTCGCACCCGTTGCCCCATCGCACGGGCCAGCTGTGCCGAGGCGATACCGCCTGTCACGCATATCGGGAACGATCATCACGTCGCCTGCCCGTATCATTCCGAAACGGCACCACCGGCGCAGTAAGCCCTTGGGGCGGCAGAGATCCGTCTCTCATGCCCGGTTTGTCAGTTGATCAAAATAGACCAGAGAGCCGATGCGCAGTGTGCCATCAAGGCGCAGAGAGCTCGCGGTCAGACGTGTCCAAATGTTCACGACCGCCGTCCCAAGACTGTTGAGAAACCCGGTTACTTGGAGACCCATCCCATTTCCCGCAGCGCCGCGATACGGGACCGCGCGATGGGCACCCGCCTGCCATCCTGAAGGCAAACGACTTTGTCACGTCCCTTGGTTTCGATGCTCCTGATTGCATCGCGGTTCACCCACCAGGAACGGTGCACACGCAAGCCAGCGGCCTTGTCGAGCATTTCTTCCACATCTTTCATCCGCCCTCGGACGAAGTGGCGGCCATTTGTCGATGTGATCTCGAGGTAGTGATCGAAAGCTCTCACCGTTTGGATCGTCGTATTGGCCCAGTCCAAGCCTGCCGGCGGACCATCCTGGGCCTCTGATGCACCTGACGTCTCTGTCTGCTCAGCTGCGCGCAACAATCGCTGCGCTGTCAGGGACAAGAGCACGACAAGTCCAGCAACCGGCATGACGGCGGGGGCCACAAACAGAACGAACTCGGGAATCGGATCAGGATTTTTCGGCAGTACCCACGTGTATTTCAACCCATGCAGCTGCAGCGCCACGATGGTATTTGCCACCAGCACCGTGCAGCATCCCGCCAGAACCTGAGAAAGACGGCCCCGTCCGAAAAGCCGCGAAAAGCCGATCTGGAGCGCAATTGTCTGGCCGATCACCAGACTCATGACAATCATCCAAAGAGCGAGGCGGTGGAGCGGGTCCAGATCTTCCGTTTCATAGGCACCGGCTGACGAGAAAACAATCGCCAGGCAGACTGTTGCCGCGACGCAAAGCCCAACAAACGTCCGCCCCCCGGGCGCTCCCTGTAGTGTGCGAGCGCCCTTCTCAAACGGACTGTTCGCGACATCAGATGACATTCCACGCCCCAGCGGTTTTCACCGTCGATTTGCGCGTATTATCTGGGTTCATCGCGATTATCTCCACGGCGGCAATCGACCAGGCGAACTGATGTTCAGCATCAAGCAGGAGGGTGCATCAGTATGAATGTAAGGATCGCCAGGGCAGCATCAATATGTGCCACCTGTATTTATGTGTTCCGCCAATCCGGCGCGCAAGACAGACGTGATGTTCCCGCGTTCCGGAGATATGGATCAATGCAGGATCAGGCACCGCTCATGGCGTTTCTGCGAACCGATCTTTCCGCAGACAAAAATTGCAAACCCGCGCCCCTTATCCATTCGCCGTCTAGACGATGCGGAAGCAGTTTTGCATCTATACATCGATGGCGCCCGTGGCGTTTCATGACATCAGGAAGAGGAAGAACCGCGCCAGCCGCGCATTCATCTGGCGAAAGACCTGCAGGATGAAAGCTGGCGGATTGTTCCCACCGCCATCCTGGATCCGCGCTAAGCGCAATGAGAAATCAAACGATGACCCGCACCTAAGATAAGATGAGATCAAGCCAATGAACGCACCCAAAAACCCGATTGCCGGATATACTGACCTGGGCGTTGCACTCGGTCTGTGTTTCGGAACCGTTCTGGGGGCCGCCCTTGGCGATAAAAGCACCGGTATCGCCCTCGGTCTGGCGGTTGGTGTGGTCCTTGGCAACCGCGTTGGTGCTGCCAAGGAAAAGAACGCCAAAGACCGAGACCCGTAAAGGCTTTGCAGCGAAATCTGCCACCGGATTGCAGGCATCGAATTCGCTGACCGTTACAGGATCGGCGCGTCGGGCAATATGAACCTCGAACGCGCCCCTTTGCCAGGGCTTCCCGAACTACTCGCTTGGCAACAGACCCCGATCCTGGAAAAGCTGGCGGAGATAGTCTTCATCTTCCGCAGCGTGAACGAGGCTCCGAGCCTCGACACCTGCGGCATGTGCCAAGGCGGCAACGCGGCCCTGATTGTTGAACAGCGTGTCCGGGGCGCTATCGGCAATTTCATCCTCATAGGCTTCGGTGATCGGGATGATGGTCCATCCTAAGTCCCGCAATCGCACGACAAGATCGTCCACAAAGAGGGCTGCCAGATCGTTCTCGTGCAAAAGCAGAACATGGCGCGGGGATCTCCCGAGGGTCCGCTGAGCCAGCGCATCGTAAAACTCGACGGCATCGACCAATAGCTCGACGTAGGTCTGGGCAAGCACACTGCGATCCGGCACGTGACCGGCTGCCACCGCTTCGTCCACCAAGGCCTGCAGATACCAGTCATAGTTATCGACGGTCACATAGGCATTTCGAAGACCCCTGTCTGCCAGTCCCTCTTGGGCGGCCCCATACTTGGCCCCCGTGTCCCCTTCCCGCAGATAGGGAAACCTGAACAGGTTTGATTTATCGTCAAAACCTGACAGCACTTCGGCAGCCTTGTCCACGTCCGACAGGAAGAAATCGATATCCGTCTTGTTTAGCGACGGATGGGTGTGCGTGTGATTGGCCAATACGTGACCGGCTTTCTGATAGGCCTTGAGGCGTTCTGCCCCATCGCCGGTTTTCGGAATGTTGCCCGTCAAAACAAAAAAGCCCGCACCTTTTACCTTTGCGCGATCCAGCGCCTCGATCAGTCGCGCTGTTCTCGCGGCACCGCTGAGCAGCGTACCGTCAGGTCGCGGCGCATCGTCGAAGCTCAAAGCGATTTCACGACGCAACGGTTCGGACATCTCCACATCGCCGGGCGGCGTCTGTTGGGCGCACAGGACCCCGCCCGCAGTGATCGCGAGGGTTGCAATCACCATGGCAAGCGGCGTTTTCCTGCACGACTGACAAACACGACGGATCATCTGCATCTCTCCATTTCTGATAGTCGGATCAACAGCGCTATCCGCGGGGGTGCACACTGTACCGTGTCCAAGTTTCCCGCAAAACGGGTGCAGGGAGAATGCTGGCAACGTGAAGTGTCACGCTATGTCGTGAAAGGTCGCCAGGGTGTTGTTCCGATCCGTCAGGATCGTACCTTAGGCAACCCACGCAACACGTGTCTTTGGCTGGCGGTGACGGAATGGGGAAATGGGCAAGAACAATCAGACGCACGACGCAGCAACGGGTGCGTGGCGCACCGAGCCGATGTCACATGCGGAACGGCATAGTGCCGGGTCGGTATGGTGTGGGAGTGTGCGAAGCCGGTCCGATACCTTGCCGGAAGGCTTCCGGAAAGCGCCGGAATGCGCTTAATCTCAGCGCCAATCGATTTGCATCACTTTTGGGTAAAGGTAAGCCGGTTTGGACCTGTTCGGGAACGCAAGTCAGTAACAAAAGCGGTGCCGTGACACCGCTTTTGCCATGGGCTGGTTCAGCCATTGCGAAACAGTCTACTCACTACGTCGGCGCAACACTCCCAACACCCCCAATGCGCCAAGGAGGAGTGACAGACCTGCGGGCAGGGGCACCACATTTGGGTCGGGGTCTGGATCAGGATCGATGACGACATCGCGGCTGTTCAGGGCGGCCACGTCCCAGACTGTGGTGAACACGCCACCGCGGCTCAGAAAGAGACCGTCGGTCACTTCCGCCCCATCGGCGAAACCAAGATCGCTGAGGTCAATTCTGCCGCCGACGATACCGAAGCCGCTCGTGTTCCCTTCTGCCGAAACACTAATGAAGTCGAAGGACACACCGGTATCCCGCGTCGGTGAATTCGTATCGGGTCCGGTGGACAGCCGGATGACGTTGTTGTTGCTGTTCACAAAGATGACGATGTCGAACCCGGGCCCGTTGACCAATACGTTGTCCGTGAAAAAGATCTCGACAAAAGAGTCGTTGAGATTGGACGCGGTCGACAGATTACCATCCGCTGCGCCGGCAGGATTGACCGCCGGGCCCCGCGTGCCTGCAAGGGTGGTCGCGATCGACGCATTGTCCGCAAAGGCGTTGTCGTTGAATGTAAATGGTCCGACCGTCGCAGCCTGCGCCGCACCGGCAAATAGCGTGAGCGCCAAGGCGGGCGCGCAAATTTTATTGTACATATTCCTCTCCAAAATTGACGAAAACACTCGTTTACCTGTTGTTTTCCAGCTTCGAAAAAACAAACCGGTTTGCGCCAGTCAACGGTGGAGAGGGTCGGATTTTCGTTTTGAAAACAGTTAAATGGGGGAGCGCTGATATCAGGCGAAATTGCGCGGCCCGTTTTCCAGCTGCATTTTATTTGGTTTCTAGTATGGGGTGAAATGCATTTTTTCGTTTTGAAAATCCGGCACCCAGGGCAGAAGTCGCAGGCACGGCGGACCGCACCGTTTGATGAGGATTTGATTCGCCTTTGGAGGCCCCCGCACGGGATCGAAAGGGTGTCGGGCAAATGGGGATGCCCCGTCATCGCACGATGTCAGGCGTCGCGCGACCACGGGCGTTCGATCACCGGAACCCGTGATGCATCATTGACGTAGGATGCAATGAGCCGGTCAATCGCGTTTCGTGTCAGACGGCTGTGCGCGCGCGCGTATCCGAGGCTGGCCACATAGCTCCAATGCGCGTGCATCATGGAGACAAAGAGGTAAGACAGTTCCTCGCATGCGTGCCCGTCGAGTTCCGGATGGGCGATGGCCAGCTCGTGCACGATGACCTGACCGAGTGTCTTATACTGGTCGCACAGGCGATTTTTGAGCGTGTCCGATCCCACGGCATAAGCCAGCAGTGAATCGTAGACCTCCAGATTGTCCGGCATCGGATGGTCGTCCGCCAGATCGAAGAAAAAATCGAGGAAAAAGCCAAGGCGTTGAACCTGACTGACCTCGACGATGCCCGCGACCAGAATTTCACGGTAGCCATTTCCCAGATGATCACAGAGTGCGACAATCAGCATATCCAGATCGGAATAGTAGTATCGCACTAATTGCCGTGACAGCCCGGCCTCCGTAGAGACCGCTTCAAAAGACAAAGCCTGCAGACCCTTGGTCTTGATCAGGTTGGTTGCCGCCTGCAGTATCTGAAGCTTTTTTTCTGGTGAGCCAGCAGTCTTTTCCAAATCACTTTTTCCGTTTCTGCATGCCTGTCCCGAGAGCAAAAGCCCTTTACGCAACGCAGATTATCAGTCCCGGCGCCAAAAAGAAGTTCAAAAATCGGCAGGTCGCGTGGGTGTGTGACCGGAAATCCAGGCCCGATGTCGCCGGATACGGCCAATTGCAAGGCAGAGTTGAATGGCGGTCCCGTCGCAAACCAAACGTGATCGCGCGTTGCGGGCTGCCTTGGAACGACGGCGAGAACATAGGCCCGGCGGTCGGATACCCTGCTTCTGAAACATCCTGAACCGAGGCCACGGCGAAATTCAGTCGCTCTTCACGGCGGGGTTCATCACCGCCGCAACACCCTTGTCGATATCGGCCAACAGTTGCCCCCTTGAAAAGCCGGCACGCGCGCGAAAGACCAGACCTTGTCTCAGGTCAAACAGCAATTTGGCCTGATCAGATGAAGGAAAGTCCGGCGGCAACGCACCCCGTGCCTTTTCGACATCAAAGCGCGCGGTGATGCGCGTATCCGTCGCCTCGATCGCTTCACGCAACATCTCCGCCGTGCCGTCGACATGACCCGCACTGGTGGCAACACAAGACGCCAGAAAACAACCACGCGCACCACTTGCGTGATGTGTCGAATAATCAATCGCCGCCTCAAAGAAGGCCCGGACGGCCATTTCGATATCGGGCTCCGTCTCCAATGCCACAAGCGGCGCACAGCCGTCGTCATTGGCATAGCGGTCGATGGCCTCGAGATAGAGGCGGTGTTTATCGCCGAATTCCGCGTAGAGGCTGGGGCTGTTGATGCCCATGGAATCGGTCAGAAGCTTCATCGACGCGCCCTCATAGCCCTGTTTCCAAAAGACCTCGACTGCCTTCAGCAAAGCCTCGTCACGGTCGAATTTCTTGGGCCGGCCAGCCTTTTTTGTATTATTCATTACAAAATCCTTGACGTCTCGCTTTCACGTATTTTATATCGATCAATACAAAACATCAAGGAGCTCACTATGACATCGCAGAAACTGTCCGCTGGATCCGAATACCCTGCGCTTACCGTACCGCAGCTCGGCGGTGGAACCTGCGTCCTCGGGACCCCTGCGGACGGCCATGACTGGCAAATGGTCGTGGTCTATCGCGGCAAGCACTGCCCGATGTGCACAAGCTACCTCAAAGAACTGAACACATTACTGAGTGAGTTCAACGGGCTTGGAATCGACGTCGTGGCTGTTTCCGCTGACACCGCCGAAAAGGCAGCAGATCAGATGGCTTTGGTACGCCCCAACTTTCGCGTTGGCTACGATATGACGGTCGAGCAAATGCACCGGTTGGGCTTGTATGTCTCGCACCCGAGGTCCGCGCAGGAAACCGACCGACCTTTCGCAGAACCAGGCATCTTCGTGATCAATGCAGACGGGAAGCTGCAGGTCACCGACATTTCAAACGCGCCATTTGTCCGCCCCGACCTCAAAACGCTGCTGGGCGGCCTGCGCTTTATTCGCAATCCGGAAAACAACTACCCGATCCGCGGCACATTGCGCGCGTGATCTCCCCCATCTGAAAGGAAGACCCAATGCCACTCGATACCCCGCGCGACGCGCAGGTCCGCCAGACGATAGACGATCTGATCCAGACAGCCACGACCTATGACGTGGCCGCGTTGGACCGAATTTATCATGATAGTTTGTATGTCATGATGATCGACCAAAACCACACACTGAACACCGCGGACAAAGACGCCTTCAAGGCACTCTTTGCCTCAAAGCGCGCCGCGGGCGATCCGCCGATGAACACCTGGGCCAAATTCCACAACATCAAGGTGGACGGCGACACCGCCCATGTGCTGCTGTCTCGTAAAAACGACCTGAGCGGGGTGAACATGGATCTGACACTCAGCATCGATCTGATCTTTGAAGATGACCGCTGGCAGGTGACACGCGAAGTGATCTTCTTGCGGCCCGAAGGCGTCTGACTGCCGTCTAACACTCCGAAATTGCTATTACCTCTCTGAAAGGACAAGACAATGTGCTTGCGCGCCTCCCTCTCGGGCTTTGCCCTGGCCATCCTGACCGCGGTCCCATCCGCAGCCCAAGACGCCGGGATTCAACAGGATCTCACAGCCTACAATGATCGCTACGACGAAATTGCGGCCGCCTACGACCTCGAAGCCTTCCTTGCGCTTTACAATGATGCGCCCCTGTGGATCGCACCGGAAAGCCCGCCGGTGGCCGGTTTAAAGGTCCCTGCAGGCGCCTTTGGCTTCATAGCCGAGAATAAAGGCGAGTTCTCGCACAGCTTCGATCACTTTTTTGTCTCCGATGACGGCAGCATGGCGGTGATGATCGGCGGCTATGACGCGGACATCGAGGCCGCCGGTGTCGCGGCACAAGGCACGTATCTTTTCGTGATGCAGCGTGACGGCGATGGCTGGGCTATTGTGGCTGACATGTTCAACCAGCACGCCGCCGAATGACTGCCGGTGCTATGTAGTGCCCGTTAAGCGGATCGGTGTGTCCAAGATCCGATTTAGGGCCGTTGGGGGATACGTCTCCTTATCTAAATTTGGATCTGTTAAAGCAGGTGATGTGGGGCCTCTGCCTTGCATGCAGAGGGAAAAAGAAGCTCACCTGACGCTGCACACGCCTGTACGGCGCGCGGAGCCATGAACTGCGTTTAGTATGAGAGCCGGAAAACACGTAACAGGTATCCGCAAAATGCGACCGCTGCATAGGTTTCGAATGTACGTCACACAACGGACAAAAGGGGCTGATCACGCACCATGAAAGGCCTACATAATTCACCAATATCGGGACCGTCGCGCCGTTTGACTCCACGCCACGAACGGCGGGCATGCCCATGTGAACCGTTCGAATGTCCCCTCCTTCCGACCCCGGCTTTTCCCGGCGCAGCAGCACCGTAAACAAGGACTGTTTGGCTACCGCAGATGTCGCCGCCAACTGCCTGCCCGAATTTTCCGGCAGAAAAAATTGTTGCGCGTGAGTGCATTGTTGGCCGAAGGTGGCCGGAGGGCCGTGATTGTTTGGCCGACCGCATATCCAGCCAGTGCGCCGTTCATCCGCTGGTACAGCCTGCGGTTATCCATTTTGCGATGCGACAGGCGTTGCTGAATGCAAGCTATCATGACCTTGAAAGCAATATCGTTTGCCCAAAGAGGAGGTCATCCATGCCCAACTGTCGACGTTATGTTTCTCGGCGGCAACTGGTTGCGTGCGCGGCAATGCTCATTGCCGTGCATCCTGGGCACTCCGGTGCTCAAGACGCGCAAGCCACGCCATCAGCATCCGAGAACCCCGCGCCGGAAATTACATTCACCTCCTGGACCGGACCCTACATGCGCAGCCAGATGCTGGGATTTGTCCGACCCTACGAAGAGGAAACCGGCAGGCGGGTTCATGTGGCCCATTATAACGGCGGTATCAACGAGATCCGCGACCAGGTCGAAAGCGCCAATGTCATCTGGGACGTCGTTGACCTGACACAGGCCGACAGCTTGCGGGCCTGCGAAGAGGGGCTGCTGGAGGACCTGTCCGCTATCGATCTCCCAGACGGGGCCGACGGAACACCGGCAAGCGACGACTTCGTGCCCGGTGCGCTGAACGATTGCGGCGTGGGCGTCATTGTCTGGGCCACGGCCTATGCCTACAGCAATTCCGATTTCGCCGAAGATCCGCCCAGCACCATCGAGGACTTTTTCGACGTGCAGGCCTACCCGGGCGCGCGTGCCATACGAAACGACCCCTCGGTCATCATGGAATGGGCCCTGATGGCCGATGGTGTCGCGCGCGACGATGTCTATCCGCTGCTGGAAACCGAAGAGGGTGTCGACAGGGCCTTCGACAAGATGGACAGTATCCGGTCGGGCCTGCAACTCTGGAGCGCGGGGCGCGAGCCCGTGCGCATGCTCAACGCAGGCGACGTGGCGATGTCGATGATCTGGGCCACAACCGGGGCAACGGCATCTGAGGAAGACGGGGCGGATTTTTCGGTCAACATGGATGGTCGTGTAATCGAGCTTGACCTTTTCGGCATCCCGAAGGGCAGCCGAAACGCGGACGCGGCCAAGGATTTTATCCGATACGCCAGTGGCACAAAGGCGCTTGCGGATATGGTTGGGTATTTACCCAACGGGCCAACGCGAAATTCATCTCTGACCCTTCTGAGCGACGAAACGCTGCAGCAGATTCCAAACGGCCCTGCCTATGAGGATCAGGCCTTCATCCGTTCCGACGCCGAATGGTGGGCCGCCCATCACGCCCGGTTGGAAGAACGGTTCCAGCTCTGGATATCCGCAGGCGCCCGTCAGGGTGCAGCCGGAACGACCCGGTAAGCCCGGACCAACAGGACAAAGAGGTTAAAGACATGAGTACGCAATCAACGCATAAGCCTGACAATCTTGTTGCAAAATCCGGTGTATTTGCCGGGATGAACCCGCTGATGGGGCTATTGTCGATGATCATGATCATCGGTTTTGTCGGCTATACGATCACGGACGTCGAGCGCTCCTCCGAGGTCTTCTCGGCCGGTAAGGATTTCATCATCAACACGATGGACTGGTTCTACGTCATCGTTGTGAACGCAGCACTTTTCTTCGTGATCTGGCTAATGATCAGCCGATTTGGCGACGTGAAACTCGGCAAGGACGATGACACCCCGGATTTCTCGACCTTTTCCTGGATCTGCATGCTGTTCTCCGCCGGTCTGGGCTCTGGGTTGATCTACTGGGGCGTTGCAGAACCGATGTTTCACATCCAGGGAAGCCCCTTCATGGAGCGGGCCGGATATGAAGCCGGGAGCGTGGATGCCGCCGTGAAGGCCGTGACCGTCACGAACTTCCACTGGGGGTTTCATGGCTGGGGCCTCTATGTGCTTGTCGGGCTCTGCCTGGCCTACTTCTCTTATCGGCGCGATCTGCCTCTTACCCTGCGCACAGCCCTGTACCCGGTTCTGAAGGAACGGATTTACGGGCCATGGGGTCACATGGTGGATCTGATCGGCGTCTTCGGCACCATTTTCGGTCTCGCAACCTCGCTGGGTCTCGGCGTCACACCGATTGCCGCGGGCCTTGAAAATCTGGGCTGGATGGAAAACACGCAAACCAATCAGCTCATCCTGGTGGCGATCATCACCTGCCTGGGCACCGCCTCCGCAGCCTCTGGCGTGGGCAAAGGCGTGCGCATTCTGTCGGAGTGCAACGTCTTGGCGTCGGTCGGGCTGCTCATCCTTTTCATCATCCTTGGACCCACGGCCTTCCTGCTTGGGATCACGATCTCAGGCTTCGGCGACTACCTCTGGAATGTCATCCCCATGGGCTTCTGGATCAACGGTGATCCCGAAGTGCAATGGCAGGGCTGGTGGACCATCTTCTACTGGGGCTGGTGGATCGCATGGTGTCCGTTTGTCGGTCTTTTCATCGCGCGGGTGTCCAAGGGCAGAACCATCAAGCAGTTCTGCTTCTGCGTGCTGCTCATTCCGACCTCGGTCGTTGTCTTGTGGATGGGTGTCTTTGGGGGCGCTGCCACAGGGGTCGATCTGTTCAACAACGCGGGCGTTGTGGATGCGGTGAACGACGACTATGCAGCGGGTGTGTTTGCCACGGTCGCGGGCTTTGGCTTCAACTGGTTGACCTACCCGATCACGGTACTGATCACGGTCCTGCTGATCTCGTGGTTCGTCACCTCATCGGACTCCGGCACACTGGTGATGTGTACCATGCTCTCGATGGGGGACGAGCATCCGCCGGTCAAATTCCGCATCTTCTGGGGCCTGACCTCGGGGGCGGTGGCCGCTGTCTTGATGCTGGCCGGAGGTCTCAGCGCGTTGCAGACCGCCTCGATCGTCGCAGGCCTTCCAATCGCGGTGATCCTGCTCTTCATGATCTACGGGATCGTGAAAGCTTTGCATGAGGACAATCCGGCTCCGGAGTATGTGGACAAATACGAGTTGGAGTTCCTGAACCGATAAGGTGACCGGGAGAATTGACGCAAGGCCACGCGCGCGGCCAAAGCAGACATCTCTCCCAAAATCGCTCCAGACAACTGAGTTGCTTGGAGCGATTTCACCCGTCGGGCGTTCGAGGAGGCCGAGCTGAGCTTGGCGGGTTGGATTGCTTCCATCCGGGTCAGGCCCGGATTTTTACAACGCGACCGTGCAGGGTTTATCCGCACGTTCGGAGACCACTTAAGACGAAACATGAGCCAGCGACCCCGGCGGCTTGGGACAAATTGCCCGAACCTCTACAGTCAGTTTGAACCACGCGGGATGCCGAGTATCTCAGCGGCCCGGCGTTACACTTCCTTTGCAAGCTGGTCGTGAATAGCCGTCGAGAATAGCGTAATGTCCTGCCCGGCTCTCTTTGGGTCATAGTACAGGGACAGCGCCACATCTCTCAGGCGGGGCAGCGCAAGCTTGGACCCTAGATCCACCAGAGGCGGCACGACGGCCGTTTGAGGCATCACAGTGATTGCCAACCCCGCAAGCACAAAGGCTCGCACCCCGATGGGATGCGGGCTGAGGTGCGCCAGAAACCCAGTCCGTCCAGCGCGATCCAGGGCTTCAAATGCATACCCTCGCAGGTCACGCCCATCGGTCAAAAAGACCAACGGAACATCTTGCGCCGAGGTCATGGCAAACTCCGCAACCCCGGCCCAGACAAGCGCCGTGCTTTCGACAAAGTCACGCCCGGGACGCCGCCCCTGATCCATCATAAAGGCGATGTCGATCTCTCCGGCATCCAGCAGGGCCAGCAAAGCATCGCTGCGCTCGCATTGAACATGTATCTGCACCCCGGGTTCAGCCTGCGCAAACTGGCGCAACGCCTGCGTGACAACGGACATGGCGAGCGTGACCGTCGTTCCGAGCCGGATCCGCCGCGAGGACCGTGCGCCCCGCACCGCCTTTACCGCCTCATCCGAAAGCCCGAGAATACGCCGCGCATAGACCACAAACGCTTCGCCTTCGGGCGTGAGGGACATGGGCAGGCCACGTCCGCGCGTCAAGAGAACGCATCCCAACTCGTCTTCGAGTTTTTTCACATGCGCGCTGATCGCGGATTGCACGGTATTGCGCAGCTCGGCCGCGACGGAAAAATTCAGCGTCTCGGCGGCGACAACAAAACTTTCAAGAGCGTTCAGATCTCGCATTAGTATCTCATTTTCCGATTTCAAAAACGAAAATAAACCGTTTTTCAGATTTTTACGACAGGTCTATTCGGATACGGGAGTAGTGAAGGAAGCCACCATGGAGTTGTCCACGTCATTTTACCTCGTTACCGCCTGCGCCGTAGTGATCACCGGCATTTCAAAGAGTGGTTTTGGCGGCGGGCTCGGGGTGATGTCAGTGCCCTTGATGAGCCTTTACATCACACCCCAGCTCGCTGTCGCGATCCTGATGCCCGTTCTTCTGGCCATGGACCTGATCATCGTGTGGTCTTATCGACATCACTGGAACCGCGCAATCGTCGCGATGCTGCTGCCCGGCGCAGCGGTTGGATTGGCCCTGGGCGCCATGTCCTTTCAATGGATGAGCGCGGATGTGATCCGCTGTGCCGTGGGAATGCTGGCGCTCTTTTTCGTTGCCCAGTTCATCTGGGGGGAACGCAGCAAACACTCTAAACGACCATCTGGCAAGGCGACCGTTCTCACACTTGGAGCGTTATCCGGTTTCGCCAGCTTCGTGGCACATGCTGGTGGCCCACCGGTCAAGGGCATCCTGCTGCGGCAAGGCATGGAAAAAACGGTCTTTGTCGGAACAAATACCATGTTTTTCTTTGCCATGAACGCAACGAAGACCGTGGCTTACAGCAGTATGGGCCATTTTACGCGCGACAGCATGACGGTCAGCTTGCTTCTTGTGCCGATGTTGCTGATCGGAATTACGCTGGGCACAGTGCTACACAAGTTCATCGCGCAGTCCGTGTTCACGCGTTTCGTATATGGGTTTCTTTTCTTGGCGGGTGTCAAGCTGCTTTGGGATAGCAGCCTGGCGATCTGGGCGTAGACCCCCGGCACCGCGTCAACGCCGGATGGTGACCGAGCCCTTTACTGTCGACAGAAGGATTACTACTGCTTTCGAAAGAGAAACACCGACCTTCGTGAAGAGATCAACATAGTCCTCATCGCAGATGGCATCGTCACAGTCCGTGGGATCAACGTTCCCCAAAGGCCCGCTCCAAAGAGCGATACACCGGCTTTGCGAGATACGCCAACATGCTGCGCTCGTCCGTCACAATCTCGGCGCTGCCCGTCATACCGACTCGCAAAGGTTTTTCGAACTCGCCGGCGCCGATCGTGAGACTGTGGAGTTCCACAACACCGCGGAAGTAAACCTGACCATCCTGTGGATCGACAACCACCGTTGGCGACAGGCTTGAGATCGTCCCAGTTACTTCACCATAGCGGCGCGAATCGAACGTGGTGAGTTTCAAGGAGACCTTGTCGCCGCGACGAATGTGACCAATGTCCGCCTCACCCACCTTGATTTCTGCCACCAGTTGATCGTTTGTGTTGATGAGTTCAAAGATCGTGGCACCCGCCTCAACGATTTCGCCTATCCTCGGAAAATCGACCGACTGAATGACGCCACCGCTGGGCGCACGTACCAACAGCTCTTCACGTTGGTCTTCCAGCGCAGCAAGCTGAGTGGCCAGCGCGTCTCTTTCCTGCAGCAAGTCAAAAAGCTGTGTCAGGGTTTGCTCTCGCAATGCCAAATCGCTTTCAAGCGGTTTATCGCGGACTTCGGTGTAATTCGCGCTGGTTGTAGCCAGTTCGATGCGGGCGTCGATCAGCCGCCCTCTAAGCTCATCCAAAGATTGCTGCTCCGCGTCGAGCCTGACACGGGTAATGCTGCCGGATTCAAAAAGCTTCAAAAGTCGATCAACCGACGCTTCCTTCTCCGCAACACGGCTTTGCATCAGCGCCTCAGCATTCTCCAATCTTTCGATAATGACCCTGAGGCTTTCCGCCCTGCCGCGCGAAATCTCCTTTTGCAACTCGTGCAGATAGAGACGCGAGCTCACGTAATCCTCCCCTTGTTCGGAGGAGCGGCTCAACGCTGACCGATCCTTGTCGGGACGATCAAGATGCTCGAGAATGGACGAAAGCGTTTCCGTCCTGGAGAGAACCGCGTTGTATTGCTGCTGCACGCTTCGAATATTGCGCTCCAGACTGGGCGATGTGAGAGTCGCCAATATCTGACCTTCGCTGACTTGCTGGCCTTCTTTTACCAGTACCGAATTGACGACCCCGCTGTTGATGGTCTCGACTTGATAGGCGCGCCCAAGCGTCGTGATCTCCCCCGTGGCGCGCGCAAGTTCCGGAATGGTTGTCCGTGTGGCAAGTGTGACTGCGCCCGCAAGAAACGCTGCAAGCGTGAAAACAACCATGGCCGATATACGCGGTTCGCGGTTCTTCTTGCGGGCGGTTTTGCGGTCGAAAACGCCCATCTGATCTTTTCGGCGCGTGAAAATGGCCATGTCAGTATTCCTTGTTTGCGGCGATCAGCGCATTGATTTTGCGCTGCCCATCGGTGCCGGTATCATTGGCCACGATGCGCCCGTCGGTCATGAAGACACATCTGTCGGCAAGTCGAATATACTCCGGATCATCAGAGACCACGACAATGGTGCGGGTGCCCTTCAGCCCTTCGAGAACACGTGTCAGCGCAGCCTTACGGATGTAGTCGAGACCAGCATTCGGTTCGTTCAAAAGATAGACAGCTGCGGGCCGGATGAAACAGCGGGCAAGCGCGAGGCCACGCGACGTCGCGGACGAAAGCGACTTGCGGTAGCTCTCGGTCAAGCGCGTGTTTAAGCCTTCCGAAAAACCTGTGACTTCCTGCTCGAGCCCAAGCGCGGCAATCATCGCTTCGATGTCTTCGATATGTGCCGTCGGTGCCGCAAGGCGGAAATTCTGAAGCAGTGTGCCGTGAAAAACCTCAGGCTTTTTCTGCGCATAGCTGAAGGACTGTCGCAAATCATCAACAGGGATCTGGCGGACGTCAATGCCATCAAGCTGAACGGAACCTACGACCGGTTGGTGCAGTCCCATCATGACCTCGAGCAATGTGGTTTTACCACTGCCATTGTTGCCGGCGATCAAAACAAACTCGCCCGCAGCAATGTCCAATGACACCTGTGACAGCGCAGGCGTGGTTGTGTCGGCAAAACGATGTGTGACGCCGTTCAGGGTGATGCGCCCTTCGAATTCCTTCTGGTGGGATGAGGCGGCACCTCGAACCAATTCCTGCGGCATGGAAAGGACGCGGTCGACCTGCTGTCTGCTTTTGAAGAAACCAAGTATTTGCGGTGCGTTTGAGTAAAGCGACTGCAGAGGCGTGAGGACTTTCCAGACCAGTGCCATGACGGCAATAAGCGCGCCAAAGGACATGTTTCCGCCCATCGCCGCGAGGGTACCCAAGACAATGGCCCCAACACCGGAAATCATCATCAGACTCTGCCCAAAGGCTTGGCAGAGATGCTGAAACTTGCGCGCCTTACGCGAAGCATCAGCAGATTCCTGGGCAACGGCGGCGTATCTTTCGTTCCAGAACCCTGCAAGACCAAGCCGATAGATATTTCTTTGCTGCCCAACCGTCTCAAACAGGTACTTTTGCTGTCTTGCCTTGATCGACGCGGCCTGCGCATTCAATACTTGCTGCACCGGCAAAGTCACCCAGATCGCCAGCATGAAGACTGCAATCAATCCCAGCACGAGGAATCCGACCTGAGGCGCAAGCGCAAAGATGAGCCCCAGAAAGACAAGGATGAAGGGTAAATCCAAAACCGTTGTGAGTACCTGCCCGGAGAAGATGTCTCTCATGCCTTCGAACTGTTTGAACCTGGCGATTTGTTGCTCCACATCCGATTTCTGGATCTGATCGGGTGGTAGGGACATGAGCTTGCGGAAGAGAGCCAGCCCTAACCGGTGCTCGACAATGCGGCCCATGTAAGCAACTGCCGAGGAGCGCGCGAACCTGAACCCGGCATCTGCCGCAAGTATCAATGCGGCGCCCAAAGCGAGTGATACCACCAGATCCGTCGCGCCAGACGGGATCACGCGGTCGTAAATCATCATGATCAACAGCGGCGTCGCGAGCCCCATCAGGTTCGTCATGAAAGAGGCTACAACCAGCCAAGGCAGGAGCCCCCGGAAACCTGCCGTGATCTTGCGAAAATCCTCGAAAGTCTGTGGTTCATCGGAAGGCGCGAAGCGTTCGATCTTGACGATGGTACCACGGTCTTGTGAGGGAATCTGCCAGACAGGCTCATCCGATTTTGCACCGCTGATCAGCAGCTTGCCATTTTCCGCAGACAGGATGGCGGTCACTTGCCCCGAACTGTCGACAAAAAGCGCCGGACAATCCGTTTCGGCAATCTCTTTCTGGTCTGCCTGCGCGACGGATACCGGGATATCCAGGTTTTCGAGGGTGAGTATAAGGTCATCCGCTGACATCTGATCTGCCAGATGCGGGGCAGCTTCCGTCAGGTTCCGGTGACTGCTGTGCCACCCGGCAGTCATCATCAGCTTTTGCAAGAGCCCCAGACCGGGATGAATAACCGTATCCATCACGCGCTCCTTGTCGCCAGAGCTGCAGCGGTTGCGGCATCATCTTCGGCGTCATGATCCCAGAGCAGCAGGCTGTCTGCGGTGCTGTCGACCAGCATGATGGACTGATCCGCAAGGGAAAGAAGTTGCTGTCTCGGCGTCGCCATCACAAGTGTGGTCTTGCCTTTGACTACCTGCAGAAACTGCGCCAATCGCGCGACGGCACGCTCATCCATCGCGGAGGTTGCGTCGTTGATCAACAAAATACGGGGTTCCAGCGCAAGCGCTCGGACCAACGCGATGGTCTGCAACAGAGCAAGACTGGAGGCAACCTGCCCCACCTGCCCCATTGGAGTGCTATACCCCATCGGCATATGATGCACCTTCTTCTCCAACCCCAGCTCAGCTGAGATGGAGAGACTGCGCGCGATGGCTTCGCCTTCTCCAAAGCAGGAAATGTTTTCCAAGATCGACCCCGAAAAAATCGCTGGCGTCTCGTCCACATAGACAATGCCACGATGACCGCGGGTGGCGGAAAACTCTGCGACAGGCCTTTCATCTATGTAGATTTGACCTGACCTTGGTTGCTGCTCGCCCAGAATAAGGCGCATGAATGTCGCCTGTCCGGAGCCCGCCTCTCCGACAACACTCAGTGCCTCACCTGGTTTCACGTCCAGGTTAACGTCAGAAAAGATCAGGTTTTCCTGGTCATCGCGGCCCGCCGAAACACCATCGAACCTTAAGCGCCCTTCAAGCGCATGAATGAATTCAGCGGATGCGTTGCGCTGCTGCAATGCCGAGATCTCATCGACTTTTGCCTGGGCTGCATCAATGCTTTCTGTCTGCGCCCAATGCCCCAGCATCTTCAGCAAGGGTTGCACGGTGCGCCCGTTGAGCAACATACAGGCTGCCAGTTCTGCGATGCCGATTTGCCCGATGATGACGAGGTACCCACCCAGAAGACCCATCGCAGCAACGGCAGCTTGCGAAAAGAGCGCCCCGAACGACTGTGAAAACCCGGATACGTGGATCAGGCTCTGACTGATATCGACCGACTGTTTCTGCAAAAGTTCGTAGCGGCGCAGCAGTTGCGGTTCCATCGTATCCGCCTTGACCGTCAGGATTTGCGACAGACACTCGATCAGGAAGGAATAGCGTCTTCCGTCCAATACTTTGCGCTTTTCAAAAATCGGTCCCTGCGCCCGCTGAAGGATTGTTTTGAAGAGGTACAACAAGACCAGACTGGCCAGCGGCACGAGCACCAGCCAGCCGCCGATCAGGCCGATCATCACAATAAAAATCGCGGTGAACGGCACATCAATCGAAAACAGGCGGCCCTGGCCGCTGTAGTAGTCCCGCAATTGGGCAAAAGCGTTCAACCTTTCCAGATGGACACCGGTTGATGACGCGTCATAAGCGCTCGGTTCTGCATTCAGCGAACGATCCATAAAGTGGTCGCCCAGCGAGAGCTCAAACTGCTCCCCCTGATGTCCCATGACGACAATTCGTGCCCATTTCAGAAAGAAATCCAGCGCGGTCGTCACGCAAAGACCGATGAAGAGGAGTGTCAACGTCGCGTGCGACTCAAACGGAATGACCCGGTCGAAAACCTGCAGGACAACCAAAGGCAACGCCAGGCCAAGCATGTTGATCGCCAGCGATGAGACGATGACCGATGTCCCCATGCGCGGCGGCTTGATCTTGTCGCTTAATCCTGTGGTTTTTGGCCGCACGGCGGAACACACTCCCCTCAACCGGTGTGCTGAACACTTGACCCCATTTGGTTATGAAAACGTTCATTCGTGTCCCCAGATGAAACCAATTGTAATAAAATCAGCCGCTTAAATCCTCACTCATAAAGCGCACCTTAATGTAAATGCACGCTGATGCATGTGCGTGGTTAGGAGTTGAAGATGGCCGAGAACAACGAGGTTGACGTTAGCGAAGCGTTTATTGCCGAGGGCGAGGACACAAGTTCGACCAAGGAAAAGGTGGCTGTTCAATCGCTGCGCGGGGATGTGACACAGGAAGATGCGTCACGCAGTAACCTGCACTATGGCGAGGATGATGGCGCAGAGGCTGAGGGGTCGGAAAAATCCTCTGCCATCATATCTGATGGCGTCGAGCCTGCGCCTTTGGCCGGGGATGAAACCTCCGCACCCACTGCACCGACTACGGCAACATCTGATAATGCCACAGGCGACACGCAGCAACCCGCTGACCCGGCCACGGACAGATCACTGAACGGCCCGGAGGCCGAGGTGGCGCAGCCTGAAGTCTCCGCGTTCCAAACGCCGCAGGACAATGCAGGCGCAGGCGCTTTCACCTCCGTACCCACTGAAGAAACTGAAACTACAAGCCCTGAAACCGGCGCACCGCAGTCGCGGGCAGCGACTGCCACGACCTCCGAAAAGGACGATGCCCCGGCGGTTGAAGACGACGCACCGGCCCCAAACGAGGCGCCGACGCAAATTGCCCTGAGCAGGGCGGAGCTTGTCGAAAACGATGAAGGCGCCGTTGTGGGTCAGCTCTCCGTTGTGGATCCGAACGCGAGTGATCAACATACGTTTTCTATATCGGACGACCGGTTTGAAATCTCTGATGGGCAGATCAGGCTGAAACCCGGCGTTTCCCTGGACCACGAGGAACAGTCTTCGCTGCGCTTTGACGTGACGGCCACCGATGCCGATGGCGCAAGCCTGACCGAAACATTTGAGGTCGTCGTCGGTGATGTGAACGAAGCGCCGACAAGCGCCTCCATCGATCAGAGCCTGATTGCCGCAAACCAGCCTGGTGCCGTCGTCGGGCAGGTGAACGTGATCGATCCCGATGAAGAGGGAAGCTACGAATTCGCCGTTTCTGACGACAGGTTTGAGGTATCGCAGGGCCAGTTGAAGCTGCGGGATGGCATTTCCCTGGACCCCGACGACGCCGGAGCGCTCGCCATTGACGTGACCGTCACCGATCAGGGTGGCGAAACAATCACTCAGACACTTGAGTTCAGCGTGGTGGAGCCAGCCAGCGCGACAATGACCTCCGGCTTTCATGCCAGCTACTACGACGTGGATCATCGCCTGTCCAAACTGGATCAAATCGACTGGTCCGGCGAAGCCACGCACGAAGAAGTCGTGGGTGAGATCAACTACACCAACAGCCGCGACTCCTTCTGGGAAGGCGGGTCAAAGGACACGTTCGGCGCAAAGATTACCGGCAACATCGAAGTGGAAGAAGGTGGCATTTTCGACTTCTTCATCGGCGGTGATGATGGCGTGGTCCTGTTAATCAATGGCGAAGAGGTCATCGACAACGACGGGCTGCATGGTTTCCGTACGCGAAGTGGCGAGATCGAGTTGGAGCCGGGCACCCACAGCATTGAGGTGCGCTACTTTGAGAACTACGGGCATGCGGGCCTGAAACTGGAATGGGAAGGCCCCGGAACGGACGGGCGCGAGTTGGTGACCGCGCCGGGGACAGAGGACCTGCAAACCGTGAACGGCATGCCGATTGCCCTGGAAATCGACGTGGCGGTGCCGGAAACTGCGACGGCGGACCAGGTGTCTCATCATATTGAGGGCCTTCCGCCCGGCACGATATTGACAGCCGGTGACGTGAACGTCGAGGCGGACGCAGATGGTACTGCCGATATCTCGGGCATGGATTTGTCGTTGCTAACCGTGGCGACACCGATTGAATTCATCGGGCAAGTATCCGCACAGGTGGTGACAACGACGCAGATCGGCGATGAGGGCGCGGTATCCGTGATCAACGATCTGAATTTCGCGGTCAATCAGGCCGATATCACCCCGCCCTCTGCGCAGTTGGAAACCGGTTTCAGGGCCAGCTATTTCGACGTGGATCACAGCCTGTCGAAGCTCGACCAGATCGATTGGTCCAGCGAGGCCACGCATGAGGAGGTCGTGGGCGAGATCAACTATACCAATAGCCGCGAGTCCTTCTGGGAAGATGGGTCAAAGGACACATTCGGCGTGCAAATCACCGGCAGCATTGAAGTGACGGAAAGTGGGTCGTTCGACTTCTTTCTGGGCGGCGATGATGGCGCCATTCTACTCATCAATGGTGAGGAAGTCATCGACAACGATGGTCTGCACGGCTACCGGACACGCACGGGCGAAATAGAGTTGGAGCCCGGCACTCATGAGATTGAAGTGCGATACTTCGAAAACTACGGCCATGCCGGTCTTAAACTGGAGTGGGAAGGCCCGGGCACCGACGGTCGGGAACTTGTAACCGCAAACGATGAAATGGCGGTGCCTCAAAATGGCATGCTTGCTCTCGGCATTGACGACGACTCCTTGTCCGATGCCGCGACGGTTAAGATATCGGGCCTGCCGGCGGATACGATCCTCATCAGCGATGACAACGTCGCAGTTGCAGACGGTGGGGAGATCGATCTGTCCGGGTGGGACCTGTCCCTGCTCGAACTGGCACCCCCACCGAACTTCGAGGGGGTGATCACGGGTGAAATCACAACGACGGATACTGCTTTCAACGGTCAGACGATGACCGGGAGCGATACATTTTCCATCGACGTTGGTGATGTCGAAAACCAGCAGGATCAAAACGGAAACGCTCAGGCATCCGATGAATGGTCGTCGTATGACAATAACGAGTCTTCACCCTCTTGGGTTGATACTGCAGACGATGACGAAAACGGGGAGGAACAAGCTGATAACCCGATGTCGGAGGAGGTTGTGGACAATCAGGGGGCAGAGCAAGGGGCAGAAATGAACGAAACATACGAACGGCAGGATTGGTAGTAGAAGACCGTGCGGCAGTGCTCGGGCAGGCTCCATTTTCCACCGGTCACAAAATCGCTTTCTTTCCACACGGATCTACACGCTTAGTCCGTTTCCAACCTGTTTCTGCCCCAAAGGTCCGCTACGGGCATGAATAAGTTTGCCCCGCAAACGCTGCTTGCCCGGAGGCTCAGGCACCGGCAAGACAGCCTCGCGATCCTCGCAGGGTTTTGACGCGCGCCAAGCACGTCCAATGATCAAATGTACCGCCCTGGATATTTTAGACAGCCTTTGATGCAGCGGTTCTCCGGGCGCTCACCCTCGGTGGTAGGCCATATCTGAATAATTCTCCGTCACTGCGTGTTCTCTCGATATGCGGTTGCCTTGGTTGCGACCGTCAACAGGAGGAGAATTTATGATCTATACAATTAAAAATGCGCTGATCGGTCTTTGCTCGCTTGGTCTTGCGACGACTGCACTTGCCGATGGGCACACCGCAACGTCGTGGACATTGGATGGCACGACATCGAAAGTCGCATTTGGATCCATCAAGAAGGACACTGTTGGGGAGGTGCACAGTTTCGAGACACTGTCCGGCACCGTGATGCCCGACGGGGCAGCAAGCATCGAGATCGCGTTGAACTCTGTTCAGACCAATATCGATATTCGCAATGAACGGATGGTTGAGCATGTTTTTCAAAACGCTCCGACGGCAACTCTGGACGCGATGATCGACATGAGCGAAGTCGGCGGGCTGGCCATTGGTGAGACAACGGTCATTGACGTCCAGGGCGTCCTCTCTCTGGTTGGGATCAATGTCGACATCGAGACGGAGATGTTCGTTGCTCGCCTTTCGGAAGCCGCGGTCATGGTGACAACCAATGACATGTTGTTTCTGAGTACCAAAGATGCAGGCATCGACGCCGGTGTCACCAAGTTGATGGAATTGGCGGATCTGCCCGGCATTACACGCACATCACCAGTGACCCTACGCCTGATTTTCAACGCGGACAACCAAAAAGCAGAGGCGGCACCTGCCGCCCCTGCCCCTATACTGACGACGCAGGTCGCTGGCGATGTAGAGGCAGGCGAGAAAGTATTTCGCAAATGCAAGGCATGCCACAGCTTGAAAGAAGACAGAAACGGCGCGGGCCCAAGCCTCCATCGCGTGATGGGCCGTAAAGCAGGAGATCTGGATGGTTTTGCCTACTCCGAAGCGATGGCCGCTTCCGGCATCGTCTGGGACGCAGAGACACTTATGGGCTTCCTCGCGAAACCCAAAGACTATTTGAAAGGGACTTCTATGGCCTTTTCCGGTCTGAAAACGGAAGAAGACCTGAACAATGTGATTGCCTACCTGCTTGATGTAACAAACAAGTAAGAAAACCTTAAAAAATTCCATGAATCCGCTTGAACTCCCTACGTGCGAGCCATAATAGATGCGAACGGAAACTGTCGCGGGATGGAGCAGCCCGGTAGCTCGTCAGGCTCATAACCTGAAGGTCGTAGGTTCAAATCCTACTCCCGCAACCACTTATTCCTACTACCCCTTGAGCAGCTAGCTCAGGGTGCTGGTGGTTAGATTCCGCCAAAACCTTCAGAACATCCAAATCAGCGTGGATAGAGCGTTCTGCAGGTTGTTCGCCTACTGACATCGCCAAGATACCTGCCAAATCGCCTTCTAAGTTGACCGTGAGCCGCGACCCTGTCGCATCAGGTGTCAGCACTATCTTATCGATAAGTTTACGAATCAATCCTGCAGCCTCCTCGCGGTGCTCGCCCTCGTTCAGTGTCTTGATCAGTTTTTGAACTTCACGTGTGTACATGTCTGCCATCGCGGGATGTAGAATTGGAGCTGGGGCGCTTTCGCTCTCAAGTTCCCGCTTCAAGACCTCCATACGCGTCGAAATCCGCTGTGCATCGTCACGAACCATGTCAGCCGGAAGACCGTCCTTGATGGCATCGACAATGCGAACGCGTTCACGTTCCAGCTTGGCGAGCTCTTTACGGTGGGTTGCGGTGGCATCGATGCGCGTACGCCGCAGCCGGTTCAGATGGTCGGTGTACTCTTTGCAGAACAGGGCGCAGAGCTCCGGGTCCATTAGCTGGCCCTGCAGTGCGCCAAGGATATCTTCTTCAAGGTAGTTGCGGCTGATTGTCAGCTTGTTGCCACACGTGCCTTTGTTGCGGGCACTGGAACACCCGATTTGTGTGGCATTGACGGAGGAACACCCACCGCCGCACTCACCGCATTTGATCAGGTAGGAGAACAGGTTTTTGGGACGACGCGCGTTCCAAAAACCGGACTGCGCCTTCTTATTGATACCCCCCTGCTTTTGTTTGACGGCGTCCCAGGTCGCCTGATCAATAATCCGCAGATCGGGCACGTCTTTCACGATCCACTCGGATTCCGGGTTGAGCCGCGAGACGCGTTTCCCCGTCTCTGGATTCTTTGCATAGCGCAGACGGTTCCACACCATCCGTCCGTTGTAGAGTTCATTATTGAGAATGCCGGTGCCACGTTCGCGGTTACCATAGATTGTGCTTGGGCCCCAATGGCGGGCAGTCGGGGCTGCAATACCTTCGCTATTGAGCGCAAAGGCAATCTTCTTCGGTGATATCCCGGCGAGATAGTCATCAAAGATGCGCTGAACGACGGCAGCCTCGGTGCCGTTGATCACGCGCTGACCTTTATCCTCTTCATTCTTGACGACATCATAGCCAAAGGCGTTCCCGCCGCCCGACCGTCCAGCTTCGACCCGCCCGCGCAATCCGCGATGGGTCTTTTGGGCAAGGTCTTTTAGGAAGAGAGCATTCATCGTGCCTTTCAAGCCGATATGAAGCTCTGAAATCTCGCCTTCTGAAAGGGTAATGATCTGAACATCCGCGAACGATAGCCGCTTATAGATCGCGGCAATATCTTCCTGATCACGGCTCATGCGGTCCAGCGCTTCTGCGTAAACAAAATCGAATTTTCCGGCCATGGCATCTTGCATTAACCTTTGCACGCCTGGCCGCAGGAGGGTGGACGCACCAGAAATACCGTGATCCGCATATGTCTCAATGGTGAGATGCCCTGCTGCTTTGGCGCGCAATTCACACAGGCGTACTTGGTCCTCGATAGATGCCTCAGACTGCATGTCACTCGAATACCGTGCATAAATTACTGCTCGCATCCTTGGCTTTCTCCTTGCTTTTGTTGCGGCCCGTTCTCTGATTGCTGCATGGACTTCCAAGTCCGCTCGGCGGCACGGTGTGCAAGGAAGCGTACAATGCCGCGCAGGTCACCGCGCTTTTTGCCCAATCTTGGAGCCAGTTTTCTATTCTGATTATCCCATTTTACATCATTGTTCATACTCAGCACCTCAAACAATTTGGCCGGATGCGGATTTATCCACAAGCGATTGGAGGCTTGAGTGCAGTAATGTATCCTTTGGCGGTGGGGTGGGTGGTGTTGTGGGCATATTGGTCCTTTCTAGTCGGTTGTTTGCTCCTATTGCTTGAGAACAAAAGAGGAACATAAAAACACGTAAGTTGTTATCTGGCAAGGATTATTTTCCTATTTCTGTGGCGCATGGACGCGTATCGCGCCCATGCTGGTGCTTACCGGCTGTGGCCTCGACCACGCGATTGAGCCTGCGCTTGCTGGCTCTGGCGACGTTCCTTGAAGAGTTCGCGGTCACGATCTTGGACGGTGTGGTGGGTTTGCCGAGCAAGCTCGGACAGCCCCAGCATATCCTTGGCGCGGAAGCTTTGCGTATCCTGCAGATTGCCCTCGCGGTCCTTGTAGGTGCGGGCGACAATGACGGAATGATAGGCCCCGTGTTCGCCTTCGTTGCGCCAGATGGCGGCTTTCAACGAACCCTCACGAAGGGTCTCTTCCGGGCGGCGGGTGCTTTCTGTGTCGTCAGACATGGCAGTTTCTCCTGTTTGAGGTTGGGGTGAATACGATTGTGTGTGGCGCTGGCGCTCGGCCTCCCACCGCGCGTCAAAGCTCGCGGCATCGACCTCAGCGGCGAGACCCGGTGACGGACGCGGTGCAGGATGGGGACGGTCTTTCTCTACCATCGATTTTTCAGGCGTGTGGGATGGCCCCCGTTGCTGGGTTTTTCCCTGGGCGTTTTGGTTCGCCGCACTCCGTTCAGCAAAGAGACGCGCGATCCGCATTTCTTTCATGCGCTTGGCAAAACCGCTCTCCGGCAAGTCCGGCACAGAATCCGCGTAGGTGATGGGTTCACGTTTGGTCATTGGCTACATCTCCACGTAGGACCACGTACCGCACCGATACTGCGGCAGGTGGGCGTAGTAATCCGGCACGGGTTCGGTGATGACGCGGCGCATGCGCTGCCCCCAACGGGTTTGCACGTTCACGCGGTCAATCGGAGGGTGGTATGGATTGGGATGGTACAGCCCGGCGAGATCGCGGGATTGCCAATAAGGGCTCCGCTCCAGCTCAATCGGAAACGGCACGTCTTCGTGGAAGAAGTATGCCCGGTCGCTCGGCATGTTCATAGCCTCGTCCATGGTGCGGAGAGGGCGTCCCTGTTTCGTCTGATGCGTCTCTTCAAAACCGCTTTGCGCCATGGTGAAGGCGGCTTGCAGCGGATCGCCGCCCTGGATCAGCGATTGCAGGGCTTGATTGCGCTGGTGTGCGGCGCGTTGCTGGGCCAGCGTGTCATCGTATTTGAGCGTTTGGGTCCCGAGACGGGCAACGCAGTCCTGACAGCTTTCGACATCGCCGCGCATTGCGAACATAAGGGTGGCCGCACTGCTGGATTGGATCAGCTCTTTCGCACCCGGACCAAGGCCTTTCATCTGACCGTTGGACTGGAACACCGCGACCGGCTGGATGCCGATCCCTGCGCCGTATGTGAACAGACGCGGCACAAGTGGAAATCCATTCTCGCCCCCTAACTGGCCGCATTCGTCCAGAAAGAAGGTGATACGGCGGGCGGTTGGCGCGCGACTTTTGAGCAGCATCGCAGAGACGAAGGCAGATTTGATGACGGGTGACCAAGACTGCACGAACTCGGCGGGGGGCATCAGGTAGAACTGCCATGGCTGTTCGCCGGTCACGATATCCTGCATCGCGAGGGTGTAAGGCGGCGAGACGGACGCCATCAGAATAGGATCAGAGAGGCAGGCGGTTGCTCGGAAAAGCTCCCCTAAAATACCACGAAAGCCATCACCGCTCTGGCCACGCCCTTCGGCGATCTCTTCTTCGATGCTGCGCACATTAGGAAAACGGGATTTAGACATGTGGAAGGCAAAGTCCTGCCACCGGTCGCCCCCACCGGGAATGAGATTGATCGCTTCATAGAGCCGTGGGAAGCTTAGCTCCTCACCGCATTCGCAGATCGCAAGGGACAATGCTTCACCGAACTCGCGCGCGCGGTCTTTGAAGTATGAGGAACCAAAGTTATTTCCGGGCGCGATCAGGTTCTCCCAGAAGACCTTCACGTCCGACACCAGTGTCGGGCTGTCGATATGCATGTGGGCGAGAAAGTTGATCCGGTCCTGCGGCAAGCCGTGCAGACCCGCCGGGTTCCAAAAGCCCAGATACTTTCCGTCGCGGGTCTGGTCCTGCGAGATGTAAGCCCCTTCGCCCTTCAGATCGAGAAAGATGATCGAATGCTGGCAGGTGCCGGACAGTAGGTTGCGGGCAATCACATCCCGCATTTTACCCGCCCGCGCGCCTGCCGTTATGGTCATTCCGGCGGGTCCATGGAAGTAGACCCGCCGCCCTTTGAAATAGCCCACGAAGATTGACGTTTGGTGCTGGTCGAACAGTCCCGCCGACGCCAAATGATGCCCGCGCGCCCAATTGCTGGAGCCGAAGCGATCATCAGCATTGTTCCCGCGCATCACCGTTTACCACCAAAGAGGTTCAGCATGATGCTCATGACAAAGGACAGGAACCCGATGCCGAGGGCCATCTTTACGGCAAAGAACATCAGCGGATAGGCCGCGATCTTCAGCAGCCAGTAAATAATCGCCGCCGCTGTCCCCTCGTACCGCGCAAGGATGGCCCGCACGATTGTGTCCTCCCAGGCCATCCAGACATCCGGGACCCAGAAGATCGCCGCATAGATGCCGATGCAGGTCGCCAGCCACTTGCCACTGCTCGCGATCAATGGGCTTGGGGGCTTGCCGCCCCCGCCAAACATACCTCCAAAAAAGTTCATTGATGCGTCTCCCCTGATTGCAACACCGTCTCCAGCACTAGAGGATTCGGTTTTGCGATGTGGGATGGAACGGCGACGGGGCCGTCCGAGGCCATCGGCAACCAAGGCCCAGCGATGTCTGATGTGGAGGCAATTGCAGACGATCCGATGGCCGCAGGCAGCTCCGCCAGTTCGACAAACGCGCCGAGGTGTTTGGCAAACGCGCCTTCGATGCGGGTGTAATTGTTGTACTCGGTGTCCGGGCGATAGCTGTTGGCAACACCGATGATGCTGTATCCCGCCCCGCCATCGCGCGAGACCAGAAGAGGCCCCCCCGATCCGCCGGGCACACCGTCACAGCCTTCTGTCTCGATGACCGCAGTTGATCCTTCCGCCACGTCTCCGGTGTCACGACGGCCCGCCGCAGTACAGCTAACTCCGAAGACCGTTTGGCGACTAAACTGACTGCTTTCCTTCAGACGCTCCGCAAAGAGCGGGTGCGTGGCATAGCGCTCCACTTCTTCGATTGGGTAAGCACCCATGTTAAATAAAATTTGCTCCTCGGCACCGACCAAATCATCCGGTGTATGCGCGAGCGGAAGTGGTGTTGCTGCGGCGCAGGCGGGCTCGCTCAATTCTGCGATTGCGTAGTCCAGTCCTAGCCTTTTGCGTGGGGCAAGGCTGCCGAGGTGAATGGACCTAAAATCATAGGTGCGTTCGCACGCCGCGATGTAGATGCGCCCGTCCGACGGAGCGGGCGGTTTGTTGGTCGGGCCAAATGGCCCGTCCCATTTACCGTCCTCAGCAAACAGGTGACCAGTGGTGAGCACCAAATCCCGCGCGATAAGCGCTCCTGTCCCACGCGTAGCGTGATCCCAATAGACTGGCCCGACACCCGACAGCTTTGACGTCAGCTTGGGGTCGTACAGCTCAAACACATGGCTGATAAACTCAATCGGCGTACGATCATCCCGACCGGGCGCGGGCGCGTAGGGCACCGCATGCTTGCGTTCTGGTTCTGGCGCAGGTGGCACCGGATCGTCCGTTAGCGTAGGACCTTGGGCAAATGTGTCGATCAGCCAATCCGGCAAAACTACCTGTTCCGCAGCGGTGCTGAAGATCATAGCTGCACTGATCGCCGAAGCGATCAGTGCAGGCCATGCGTTCAGAATAGAGAACAGCTTAGCCATTGGACACACCTCCGCGCTTGACAGGCTTGCGGTTTGTATTGGACGCCTTTGGACTCGCCGCCTTCGGGAGGGCTTTTTGCTGCGTCACACGCGGACGACCGCGCTTCGCAGTCCCTTTTGCAGATTCGATTGCCTTCTTGGCTTCCTCGGCGCGCTTGACGAACTCTTCGACGCGCCAGAAGTCCTCCAGTGTCACGTAAGCCGGAACCGGACGCGCATTCTCTTCTTCGATTTTGACCTTCAGAGTGCGGTAAATCGCAATCCGAAAGCCGATGGCGATAAACCCGCAGGCGTCCAAGAGGATCGCAGCCATCGTGAAGCCCGGCATGCGCCACATGGTCTGGATCAGCCGCTCTGCTGGGCTGAGAGACGTCTGTTCCGGCAGTTCTGGCGTGAGTGCTGTGATCCGATCCGCCTCACCATCGAGAACCCGCGCGAAGGCCCGCATGGAGGCTGAGATCTCGTCAAGCCGTGCCTGCGATTGCGTATTGGCGCGGCTTTGCTGCGGGACACCCTGAGCAATTTTGGTTGCCGCTGCACGGATGGAACGGGCCGGGTTCAGTGCCAGCAGTGCGCGCATCTCGGAGATCGCGCGGCCTGCTAGGGTCTGGAGCTGTGCGTCGCGTTCGGACGATGACAGGGATGCATCAATCTGAACGGCGCGGGCATCAGCGATGGCGCTTTCAAAGTTGACAACATTGCCTTCTGCGTGCGTCAGTGTCGTGCCTAGAAGCTGCGCCGCCTGCACGTAGGCCCGTCCAGACGCCCCAAAGGAGTTCGAAACTGATCCTGTCCCCGGCACACCTGTCGGGCCTTGTCCCGCGATTTCGGCGCGCTCGAAGTCGAAGGCCTGTTCTGCGCGATCCAGAAGACTGGCCTGCGGGACCGCAATCTCGCCGACGTAGAGGACAAATTGCTGCCCTCTGCTCTCCAGTTGATTGATCGTTTGCTTCTGCGTCAGCCCCCGGCTGATGTCGCCGCCTGTGGCGCTCAGGCTGCCCAGCACCGAGACTGTGGCAAACATCAAAAAACCAACCGCCGTAACACCTGCGTAGATGAGCAACGGTTGCTTCGTCTCAAACGCGGGCAACATCCATGCCCCTGCCCAGAAGGTGCGGGCGATGAGCCACAACGCAAAGCCAATGGCAGTGCAGCGGAGGTAGATCCCGAGGTCGGGATTGTCGAACTGACTGGCAAATCCAATGACGGCTGTGCCTGCCGATATGATTGCCAGACCAGCAAGGCCGGGCTTGGCGACTGAGTCGAACCAGACCGCCAATCGGTAGAGCCACAAGGACCCCCAAAGTTGCGAGAATTCAGTATTGTTCATTATGGTAGACTCCCATGTCTGTTGGCGCGGCAAAGCCGCGTGGAGAGAACTCCGTGAGATGGATTGGGTGGATGGGCCGAAGACGCCGCCGATTTGTCTGAGCGTCAGACCTGAGACTCAGCTTAGCGCGTTATTAGAGCCAAGGTGGGATGGCCGCGCCGCTGCCCAATTGGACAGCGGCGTGGAGAGGTTACCGGATGAGATGTCGGTAGAGGTTTGGGTAGCGAATTTTCAGGAACAGGAACAAAAATTTGTCCCGTTCAGGATATTTGCACCGATCGAGAGCAAGGAACTTGCGTAAGTAACGTTCGTCACCAGCCCAGACATTATCAATAAGCGGATACGGCACGAACTCTTTCGGTTTCCAGAGCTCGACGCCATCACCGTCAAGATCACGTAACAAGTCCTGGATCAAATCAGGAAGGGCGCGGTCGGTTATCGGTAAGTTGCGAAAGATCAACTGCGCACGTTTGAAGATTACATCGTTTGCTACGACCTCGGTTAGCTCGAGCAAAAACTCTTTCGTATTATTGGGCATTTGGGCCTCCATCGGTTGTTGGTGAACCCACGTTGGCAGCCGATCTCGGGATTGTCCCACAAAGGAAATTTCATAGCACCTCCTCGGTCATTCTATGAAATTTCCCTATCGTTTCATGAAATTTCAAAAGATGAAATTTGACTATTTTCAGTATGTTATGCGATAATTAAAGCTAACTAACAGCATGGAGGTATATGGCAAGGTTTGAGCGAAGAGACAGTATTGGTGAAGTGCTCGGAACGCACCTGGCACTATTTGAGCATGATCTTACCGAAGATCCGGATAATTTAGAGATAATGGAAAAGATTCGGTTCATATCTGAAGCTTATCGAAACTTCACATCGGGTGGTCTAGCGAGCTTCAGTGAAGACTTCGAACACGGCTATCAGCGCGGCAAGCGTGATGTTCACTCTAGCCTGGAGGCAGAACCAAAGGCAGGACTCGACCCTCGGCGAGATTTTGGCGATAACTAAGTGGTCCGTGCCGCTTTTTAGCTTGGATCATCAGAGTTTTTTTATCTTGGTTGTTGCATGCAGAGAGAATTGGCGAGGCGATACAATTGGGCTTTCAAGCCAGAGTTCGTGCTAGAAGGCAAATTTGTCTGTTTCCACTTAGCCGTTGCGACAAAGGCATCCCAACAGCAGACGTTCGGGGACGAGGAGTATCTAGACGTCGTACCTGCAACCATCAGTAGGTGGCTCAGAGGCGATGCACCGATCATTCCTAAAAGAGTTAAGCGGATCGCTGAAATAGTGTGCCGCGATGAAGAATCCCTCGTAAAGAGGAATGATCAGATCGCTGAGTTTGAGAGAGCCTTCGAGTTTTTAGAAACTTCGAGAAGCCTTGGGCGTGTAGCTCCAATTGATATGCCGCAAATAGCCAAGGAGTTTTTGAAGCTTTTAGGCTTGCCAACCAAGGTTGGCGAGTCTTTGGACGTACCGAGTATCGGCGGCAAAAGTGTAGCAAACGAAGCGATCTCATCTGGCAAGAGAGCGGATGGTGTCGAAACCACGTCGCCATTTAATCTGCCGCATCACGATGATCATCATGCAGGCGACACTGAGGCAAAAAATTCGCGCAAGCGGTGGCTTTGGGCTTCTTGCGCTATTAGTCTCTGTGCGCTCGGCATCGGAGCATTTGCTTTTGTAAGCTTCCCTGCATTCGCAAGTCCCCGAGTTTCTCTCGCAGAGCGATTGTCAGGAACCGATCTGCCACCAGGAGTCACAATACACGCCAGATTTGATGAACCAGATCGGACTTTCATTGGTGATTTGACCGTACAGTCAGGGTTTTTGATGCTAACGCGGGAGGCTGTCAAAGGAGGCGCACGAGCGCAATATGCCCTCGGTATGGCGCATCTTCTGGGTGTCAACGTTCAGAAGGATCAAGACAAAGGTCTGGCTTTGCTCGCCCAATCACACGATCAGGGCTACGAGCTTGCCTCGCAAGCCTACGCCTTTGCGCTCAGTGAAGGCGTTGGATCAGTGTTCGATCCTGATGAGGCACTTTCAATATATGAGGCACTCGCCGCCAATAAGAATGCGGGTGCGTTAAACTCTATCGGCCAAATGTATGAGCATGGCTTTCTGAAGCCATACAACCCAATGCTCGCACTTCGCTACTATCAAGAGGCCAGTGACCTTGGAAATGCGCACGCGACAAACAATCTTGGAAATCTATATCACCACGGGGCATTTGGGCACGTCGAAGTCGACACGATCAAGGCGGAGCAAGCATATGAGCAGGCCTTGTTGGGTGGCGTCGCAGCCGGTCGGACAAACTTAGCTCTTTTGTACTTCGAAAACGGAAGAGTTGCAGAGGGTTTGTCTCTCTTGGAGGAAGGTGTCAAAGACAAGCAAACAGTTGTGATGATCCGCTTTGCCGAACACTTGATATCCGGAGAATACCTAGAAATAAACACCACCCGGGCCCGTGAATTGCTCGAAGACGCGGTAGCTCAAGGCAATGGAGATGCTGCTTTTGAACTCGCCGAGTTGCTGGAGAAGTTAAATAGCGGCGAAGTGCAGTCAGAGCTTGATAGGCTTTTTGCCCTAGCCGCCGATACCGGTGGCAGTTGGACGCAGGCTCAGTTGGCATTTCGTGCTGAACACGATCCAAATTTGCCGTCGAGAACACAGATCGCCGCTAGGCACTATCAAATTGCCTCTGATCGCGGTCATGGGAGAGCTGCATACCGGCTAGCTGCTATGATTTTGGACGGTCGCCTGGCCGATCGAACAAAAACAGAAGCAATTGAACTGCTTCGGCGTGGGGTCGCTCGAGGCGACCCATATGCGCAATGGAGATTTTCTCTGATCCTTTTGGATCAGAACGAAACCCCAACAGATCCTGTACGTGGAATGGAAATGCTCAGAACGGCAGGTGAGCGGGGCGACTTTTGGGTCACCAACAACGTTGGTAGTGTCTTTGACGGATCACGCTTTGGGCAAGGTCGACTGGTTGAGCGCGATGTGAGCGAGGCAGCCCACTGGTATCTGGAAGCCTTCGAGCGTGAGGGATACAACCGGGCTGCATGCAATTATGTAGCTGCTCAGCTAGAGCTTGATGGGGCCGCCCACTTGAGTGATTTCGATGAACTATTGGCCGCTGGGTTGAGTGTTCACGCACCAAGGTGCCTCACGCTTTTGTTCTCTGATCTGGAGCGCCTCGAGTCTTGGGGGAAGAGCTATAGCCATCTAGAAAAAGTGCTTCTCCGCTACATAGAGACTGGCAACAGTGACGCTATCGAGCATCTTCGGCGGCTTCGCTCATCTGTTTTTGCAGGAGAAACTGTGCGAGCGCTTGAAAACCCCGTGGAATATCGCGACTTGCACGTAATTGCTGCCGAAGCCGGATCACTTGATGCAATGATCAAGCTCGGGCGCGGTCTTTTTGGAAACAGCGAAATAGACAAGCAGTTTGAACTGCCAATTGTAGAAAGGGTGAATTGGTTGCGCCGAGCAACCAGCCAAGGCTCTCTCGAGGCTTGGAAATACTTGCACCAGCATTCTTCCAGCGCCCCACCGACGCGGGACTGGGCAGATGAGCTGAAACGAAAATCAAGAATACAATCAAATCCAACAATTAGTTACATCTTGGGTTTGTCATTTGATTACGGTGTTGACGGAGTTGGTAAAGATCTTACAGAAGCTGAGTCATGGTACAGAAAAGCTGCTTCTGTGCGAGACGATGCAAAAATTCGGCTGGCACGCGTCTTATCGGAAGGCTGCCATCGTGAGGTTGATCTCAATGAAGTGGTCGAGCTAGTCTCGAATATTCGGCGATCTGGTTTGCGCAGAAAAGTTGTTGTGGCATTGAGCTTACTGCTTCGTGCAGATGGAGCCGCTCCTAAAGACGGGTTGTTCGAAGTAACAACAACTGTCTTTTTTGATATCTTAGGCTCAGGTAACTTCTTAGAGCTAGACTTGGATAGTTACTCGATGAATCAAAGGTGCAATGGCGTAAGACGTGCTTATCCGATCACGCATGCTTCTGTTTTCCAACCTGGGTTAGGACAGGATGAACTACTATTTAGAGCGGCACCATTTAAAGCTCTGTATCCCTATCCCTAATACGTCGCGCCGTTTCGGAAGCGGACAAATTTGCTAATCTGAAGTAGAGTTCGCTTTCTTGTTGGTCTTTGAGTCTGAGACTGGCGAGATCTGTACCAAGTGCATTTTAGGCGAGTTGGGCGCTACCACACCCGAACAAGTGTGCACTGCTCTCCACTGCCGGACCGTCGGAAGCTGGATTTTTCCGGCTCTGTCACGATGACGGGCTGGTGACGCCATCGGGATAGTGCGTGGCGATCCTGCCAAAAGGTGCTTTAGGCAAAAGGTGCTTTAGGCAAGCTGTGTATGGCGTAATACGCCATACATCTTGGAAAGGAGCTGCGCCCCGTTTCATCCCGCTGATGAATTGCTGGTTCTTGTGTCCCTGCTTTGGAGGTGCTCCCCACACCGATTCAGTAGAGCGATGTGTACCATTGTTCATAAGATCTGATTCGGCTGAAGCCCCGAAGCAGCAATGAGCGGAGCCTTTTGGACATCAATTACAAAAGGTTGTCCAAAATCACATTTGGTGGCAGGATATTCCCCCTGCACATTTTTCGAGTGGTTCTTGCAACAGAGCCTATATGTCGGAATCCAAAACGAGCGTAGAAGTGAGCAACACCTATGATTTTTGAAGTCAGCGCAAGCCAAGTTGAGAGGCTAGACGCCAACCAGATTGTCTCACTTCTTCGTCGGCTGGTTCATGCTGAGCTCCTTAAGCACCACATACCACTGCGCTCCGGAAGTGTCCCTGCGCAAATCACGATTGCGGATGGAGGTGAGGACGGTCGCGTAACATGGTCTGGTGGCACGAACCAGACTGATTGGTTGCCGTGCCGATATACGATTTTTCAGAGCAAGCGAGGCGCGATCACACCGAGCGTCCTGAAAAAGGAAACTTGGACAAAGGCCTCACAGAAAGCGGGCGAGACTCGCGTACTCAACGAAGCACTCTCACAGGCTATTGAGAATAGTGGTTCTTACATCGTCGTAACAGCAACCGCAGTTGTTGGTACTAAACGCGATGATCGCATCAACGCAATCCGTCAAGGAATTGAAGAAGCCGGGAATGATCCAGCACGCTTAGCAGAAATTGATATTTACGACTGCAATAAGCTTGCAGAATGGGTGAATACACATCCATCAATAGCTCTTTGGTTAAACTCACTTCTAAGAGAGGCCTTTCTCGGCGGATTTCAAACACATGAGGATTGGTCCAAAGCGCCAGATATTGTCGATATCCCTTATCAAGATGCTGAAGGCACGAGATTTGTCGCCAAGGGATCCGAAGTACGGACTTGGAAGAACGAGAAACCCGACGTCGGTGAAGAAAAAAACCTGCAGGGTATGAGGCAGCTTATTGCCGATTTTTTCGAAAGTAAGGGACAGGCGGTTCGTATCATTGGTCCCTCTGGTTTTGGCAAAACTAGATTTGCTTTTGAACTTATAAACCGGGATCACGGAATTCACGACGCTCTTGACGTAAACCAGATCGTTTTTTGCCACTATGACGATGTAAAAGAACTTGTTTTGAATATTGCGCGTGAGATGGCAGATAGTGGGTCGCGTGCCTTACTTATTGTGGACGACTGCCCAGATTCAATTCATACGCGATTGAGTGAGATGGTCCATCGTCAGGAGTCCAAGTGCTTAGCGATAACAATAGGGGTAGAAACAAAAGCTGTAGCTGCACGCAGAAACTTGATTGTTCAATTGAATCCCGCATCTGACCAACTCATATGCGATATCGCTGGCGCAGTTCATGAAAAAGCGAAAGGTTCGAACGCTTCTCTTGTACGAGATCTTGCACAAGGTTTTCCGCGGATGGCCGTACATGCAGCAAGAGCTTTGGAAGATGGTGATGCTGGGCTTAGTTCTGTTGAAGCACTTGTTTCCCGCATTGTGTGGGGCGACAAAGAAGAAAACTCGGCGGCCTTTGAGAGCTTACAACTCTTAAGTCTTTTTACACTTGTTGGCTTGGAAGAAGAATTTGAAAGTGAACTTGCTGAATTAGCTGCTTTTGCCGGACGTGAGGCATCAACAATATTTGGAGATTTGATGGGTTTCGTCGACCGTGGTGTGGTCGTTCGTAAAGGGGATTATGCGGAGGTTCAGCCTGTGCCCCTCGCAATGAGATTGACGAATATGTGGCTTGAAAGCAACCCCAGCGGGACACTAGCTCGGCTGTTCAGGCATCTAAGCGAACCGATGAAACTACGCATGGTTGGCCGCCTCCGTTGGATGTCATGGTCAAGCAAAGTTAAAGATTTCGCCAGAGCCCTGATAAATGAAGCGCTCCCAGATGAAGCCGCGCTTGATACGGAGTTCGGATCGAAATTACTGGACCGTTTTGTTCACCTCGCTCCTGATACCACCATGGAGCATCTGGAACAGCTAATTGGCCATAAGACTATTGACGATTTGCTTCTTTTCGAAACGGGGCGACGACACACTGTTTGGGCGTTGGAAAAGCTTGTGTTCAGAAGGCAAACTTTCGCTCCAGCCGCAACACTTTTGCTCAAACTTGGCGCTGCGGAAAATGAACATTGGGGCAACAATGCGACGGGACAGTTTGAGGGGCTGTATCAGCTGCATCTCTCAGGAACTGAGGCAACGCCGCAAGAGAAGCTCCTTGTTTTAGATCAAGGCTTGTCGATGGCAGATGATCGTGTGACAAAAATATGCTTGGAAGCATTGGACAGGATGCTCGACACAGGTCAGTTTTCCAGATCAGCAGGGCAAGAAGTCATAGGTGCGGATGAGGCACTTGATGATTGGGAGCCTGAGACATACGAAGATATTTTCAATTACTACCGTGAGGCACTCAAGCGACTTGAAGCCATTGCATTAAGTGACAACGCGCAACACTCTCGACGCGCTCTAAATAGCATTGGCTCGCACCTCAGGGGTTTGTTCCGTATCGAGCCATTACTGGATGAGATAAAAGCCGTAGTTGCAAGGTTGCGCGATCACTTCCCCAAATGGCCAAAACCATTAATGGGCGTGAATGATTGGCTTTTTTTTGATCGTGAGGACGCCTCAGAGGCACACCAAACTGCGCTTCGCGCCTACTATGACGAACTTTTACCAGAGTCAGATATAGATCTACTTATTTTCTATAGTTCGGGTTGGGCGACAGACATATACGATCCTGATGTGATGTATGACCGAGATGGTGATACGGATTTCGAATATGCAAGTCGACAGGTTGATGCTATTATCGAGCGCAATACCAAAGATTCAGAGTTTTTCTTTCCACTAATCGACGTATTCATCACTAGCGAGCTCAATTCGGCGTGGATAACGGTGCAGAAAATTTCAGCGCATGTCAGCGACCCAAGAGTGCTGTTAGACTACATCCTTAGCCAACTAGGAAATGATCCCGAATTGCTGCGGTTGCCAAATTTTGTCAGCAATACTATCGCAGGTGCCCGCCAAATCGACAGTGCTATAGCAGTGGATTGCTTAGAGCAAGCGCTTAGCGTTCCGCAACTCGAACCTCATGCAATCGAACTGATTGGTGCCGCGGGCTTAGACAATTCGCTAATGAAAAGGGTGATCGAGTATGTTGAACGGGGAGCGGTTGAGCCACGTAAAACACAGTCTATTGCCTTTGGCGACACTCTAAACGGGATAGCGCCAGAACTTATCGAGCAGCTGGTTTCCAAGCTGTGTGACCGACAGGAGGCCGGTGCTTGGGCGGCGATAGATTTTTTGTGCTATGCCTTGCATGGGATACCTCTCGAAGATGACCGCATAGTCAGAGCGGTAATGCAATCTTCTCTCAATCGCCAGCTCTTCGAACGATCTCAATACTCCAATATGGATTGGTATCATTGGTGCAATCTTGTAGAAAAGCTGTTTGATGCCGGATCGCTGAACAGAGGTGGTCATGAAGACCTTCTGCAGTTCATTCTCCACGTCACAGATATAGAGGATTACAGCGTCCAGTTAGCTTTTGACGACTACGCACAAAAAGCCCTACGGCGTATGATTACGGTCCAACCAGAACTGGTTTGGAGCAAATTTCATGACAAGCGTGCAAACATTGACTCAAGGGAAAAACGTCGCCTGGATGGTCTGTTCGACGCCGGCGTTGGCAACCCAGAGCAAGCTGGTGTCCTAAATGATATTCCCAACGAAATTTGTATTTCTTGGATGCTCGAAGACAAGCAGGGCCGTATAAGTTTCATACTCAATTGGATTGAGTTGTTCAAAAGTGGGGCGGAAAACCGAGAATGGTCGAGCACCTTCATCGACTTCATTGAAGAACATATCGACGATGCCAATTCGCTGGGTCCGGTGTTGTCGCGGCTCACCAGTGGCGTGTGGTCTGGATCATACGCAAACAAGCTGGAAAAGGTCGGACAAGAACTGAATGCCCTCAAGACTGCTGTCGTCAATCCAGTCGTCCTTAGGTGGGCAGATCAAACTTTGATACGCTTTGAAGATCAGATTTCTGCGGAACGACGAAGGGACGCCAACCGGGAAGCTGAGTTTCGACAATAATAGAATGTTATCGCGCTGTGAGGATGAAGCAGAGGGCAGCGTCCACCGTGGCCAGGCAGGTGGTCGATGTTCTTCCAGAATGAATCGTTCACCCTCAAGCGAATTCCGCGCAGGTCAGCCCAAGGCGGCGTACTCCGCGTTGTAACGTGCTTTCCGATACGCCGAACCGGCTGGCGGCTTGTGAGTATGTCTTGCCGTCTTGATTCATGTAGCGATGCGCTTCAATGATATCGTCTTCGCTGAGCAGGAAAGGTCGCCCGAACTTTGCGCCGCGCTGCTTTGCTGCTGTCAGACCTGCGCAGGTCCGCTCGCGGATCATGGCGCGTTCGAACTCGGCGATGGCCGCAAACACATGGAAGATCAGTTTGCCGCCATAGGTGTTGGTGTTGATTCCCTCGCTCAGGGCGCAGAACTGAATGCCGTCATTGTCGAGCCGAACCAGCAGGTCAGAGAGATGTTGCACCGATCTTCCCAACCGATCCAGCTTGTAGACCACTAAGGTATCGCCCTCGACCATCTCTCGCAGCATTTCCTCTAGACCGGGCCGCTCGGCCTTCGACCCGGAGACGCCATGGTCGTGGTAGATCTTATCGCAGTTGGCATGTTTCAGGGCATCCAGTTGAAGATTGATGCACTGATCCTGCGTCGAGACGCGTGCATAGCCGAGCAATCGACCATGCGGCTGTGCGGGCGGCAGCGGTTTCGGCCAAGACTTCATAAGACCGTCCTTTCAGGGCTAGCAAAAACGTTCCATTGTGACCGCCACGCATTTCGTACCCTCCGCTGTGCTCGGTTTTGTCCTAACGCCTTGATCTTCAAGGATCGACGCATCTTACAAATTTTCATAACATCTCTCATATGCACCATAGTCACTAACCAACGGTTTTGATTGGAACAAATCCGCAGGAGCTTGCCAATAGCGGCGGCGTCCTCGGCGCTGTTTTTCCACTGGAAATTGCGAGTCGGGCATGGGTCTTTGCCCCTAAACGGATCGCGGCGTTTCGATATGCTATTTTTGATAGACAAAAATGCACGATTGATGGCTTGACACGAAAGATAGTTTCAAAAAGCTTGCAAAAACGCAAGAATTTGTCTATATTTTGTGTTGCAACGCATAAGAACAACAAGATGTTGCAGAGGTGTGTGTCCGAAACGAACAAGAATTCGAGGACACAAATGGCAAAAGCCAAACAGACAAGTGCGATTTTTGGTGCGGTGACGGGCGCAGTGCTGACGGTCGCCACGGTGCTTTCCCCCACAGCATCCTTCGCGCAGGAAACCACTCCTGTGGCACAGCCACTTGACGAGTCTTTGTGGACGCAAGAGACGTGGGAACTGCGTCAAGCAAACAATGCAGCTCATGCGCATGTCGAAACGACAGAAAATGCAGTTGGGATAGTGTTTCACGCTGGAGATGATCTTCGTGAACGCGCACAGGCAGCGGCGGACAAGCACGGTGTACCTGTAGAGCACGCTCTGCAAGTCATGCTAAGCCGACTTGCAGAGGATTACGCTCAGAAGTTTGCTCAGCATGGACTTGACGCCGAAATGTTTGCGCGAACCAATTTGAACGCTCAAGCAAGCGGTCTTACTTACATCGTCAGAACGATCAATAGTGAAAACGAAATCACATCGATGGTGTATGAAGATAGAACTGGCAATGCTGTCTTGAACCTGGGGGAAGCCAATGCCGAGATACCGCGCGTAGCGGAAGCTGTTTCCTATTTGAACCAACGCGCTTCGCTAAAAGTTGATGAGCCTGCCCCTGGCCTAGGCGGCTAAGTCATTCCATTTTCTAACTTTAGATCACTGTTTTTTGCCAATTCAACTTGATTGTCAGTCACGGGTGGTGTGACCGCAGCAAATTGCTTACCAAAGTCAGCGCTTGCAAAGTCCAATGCGCTTTCACTTGAAAACAAATCATCTAAGGCTGCGTTTGACTGTTCGATATCGTGATCGGACGCAACGTTACTATCGCTAGAGGCATCTTGGAAATTTAAAGCGTCCGCTTCAATCTCTTCCGTCTGAGTAGACTTTGCAACCACGTTTGCTTGTCCGTATCCCTCACGCGATATCTTAGCGGCACTGGCTCGCTTATCCTCGATACTCAGGCCAAGATCATTGTCGATTTCCTTGACGTCATTCACGATGTCGTCGCGGCGACGATTTAGACCGTCTAACTGCCCTTGTAGACCGTCACGTTCACCTGCCAGAGACACACGATGTGTACCAAGGACAGCAGCCAGAGCGTCTGCAGCATCGGGATCATTGGGATCGATTGTTTTGCCGCTATTGCGGAGCGCTTCAATCACCTCAGGGTTTTGCAGCGCCTCTTCGACTGAAATAGAACCATCTTGCAGCCCTTCAATCAGGCTATCGACCGTATCAATGCGTTCATTCAGCTCGTTGATCTGACCTTCCAACGCAGCGATTTCAGTGTCGATAGCCGCCAGCTCGTCGAGAAGCGCTTGTAGCCGTCTCGCTTCGCGGTCTTTCTTCTCTTTCTGCCTTCGTTGATCTTCCTGCACCTTCGTCGCGGTCACGCTGTCTGCACCGCGTAACGCGCCGCCAAGCTCCTGGATCGAGCCATTGTCCATCTGCACCTGAATTCCGCGCAGCAAGCCTTCTGCAATCTGGCTCTTCGGTGAATTGGCATCGTTGTCGAGCGGTAACTCTGCATCCTTCCCAGATACATCAAGAATACGTGCTATTTCGAATTGTCGTGTGAGCACCCCTTGCTCATTCAAACTACTCATTGTCTTTAATCCCGTCACATCCCTGCGCCTCATTCGAGCGGGCACATTTGGTGCGTACCCACAAAGTATGGCGGTAAATGCTTAATATTTTATGTAAAATTAATGCAATTTGTCTAAAATTGTATATAAATCATGCGCTTATTGGTATGATGGTATGTGCAAACCTACGATACCAGCAAGAGTAAACCTCCTTCGAAGTCACAGTCACAAAAGGATAGCGCGGGAAATGTCCGTGTGACGCTTTCTGCCGATCTCGTAGACGCCTTACGGCATGAAAAGGACAGATCAGGCGTTGGGACATATCGCTTATTCAGGGAATTTGTCGATGAACAGGTGCCGAGCGGGCTGAGCATACAGATTGTACAATCCTGGCTTCGGAGAGACGTGAGGACAGCACGCAAGGATTATTTCGACTATATTCTGCAGCTCTGGCGGTCTTTGCCGGACACCGCGGTCATCAAAATCACCCCGCAGTTACGCGTACAATTGCGCAAAGAAGCCGAGCGCACAGGCAAAGGCCCAGTCGCTATGCTGCGTGGCGTGCGCCCCAGCCAGATTGATGGCCTGACATCGAATACCGTTGCTGCGTGGATGTCCGGCAAGATACGCAGCGCGGAAAAACATAAAGTGGACTTGGCATTGGAGCGATGGCGCTCTTTGCCAGATTGCGACGAAAATCTTATGTTGATGCTGGACGAGCATAGAGCGCATCTCAGGGCCGAGCTTGAGCGAACAGGGATCACGCATCGTGCACTATTTCAGGGGCTGGACGATGTGCCGGAGGGGCTGACAATCGGCGTCTTCAAATCTGTACTCGGCGGCACGACAAAGACGATCAGACAACGGCACTATGATTACGTTGTCTTCGTGCTCAATGCTTTGCCGGACGCTAAAGCCCCGAAGACAGGTCGCCAGAGCTGGCAGGGCACGGAACGGGTCACATTAACCGACGAGATGCGCGATGCCTTGAGGTGCGAAAAGTCGCGCACCGGCGTTTCTGAAAAAACGCTGGTTGCGGTTATGAGGGCTGATGGTGGGTCGCTGCCGCCAAAGTCTCCCACAATCAGCAATTGGATCACTGGCAAAACCCTATCAGCGCGCAAAGACCACTATGAGGCAGTGCTTGGACGATGGCGGTCATTGCCTGATGCAAATGCGTTTTGGGAGCTCTGATACATCTCCATCTCAAGTATGGATGAATACAATAGTATGATTTTGCTGAATTTTCTTGCAACCATGGGCTGTAATTGTTCATGGTGCGTTCTCATTGAGTGAACCAATACTGCGTAAGGAGATTTTATGAGTAACAATGATAGAAACGATGACCGATTAAGCCCAACCCGAAGCCGCCGCCCCGACATGCTGGGCGATACCGTTAAAGAGTTCGGCGATGGGAAGCGATCAAGCTGGAGTAAGGTTGCCGCCGCTTGGGCGCACAAGGATGGTAAGGGCTTTGAGATACGCATGGATGCGATGCCTGTCGATGGTCGGCTGGTACTGCGTGCCGCCAGCGATGACAGACAAGATGATGACTTGGTGCACGACCCGAAATAACAAGAACAGCGAGTTGACGTGGGGAGAGGGGTGAGCAGCGTGCTCACCCTCTTTTTTTTTAAACATTGGCAGGGGTGAATGGATGCAAACTCGCGTCAATTCAAATTATCTGGCCAATATAGATATCTGATCACGAGAGCATCTTGGCAAAGCAAGTATCTGATTTTACCCTAGTTCCCTAAAGTAAGGTGCGACAGCACATACCATATTACAACTATTGCTCAAAATGCTAAGGAACGAAGTAATAAAACAAACCAATCACCGAAGCCCCAGAATATTGTCGCTGTACTCGCCGAGGCCGCGATGAAATAATTCTGTCTGCGTTCCCCCGCTTTATCCACAGAAATCGCCATGGACAGTGCTTCCATTTCAGATTTTACAGCTGCGATCTGCGATGCGACTGGGTTCTCTTCCTGTCCTTCGATTTTGTCTAGGCGCGCAAGCAATTGATTATACTGTGTTCCGAGCCGCTTTTGAACCATGGAGCCATAGTCCTTTGAGAGGAATAGAGCTAAGAAGGAAATCGCGACACCGAGGGCGCCGCCACGTTGCCCTAACACCTCATCGTCATAAAAGGCGCCCAAAGCTACAAACATCAAACATACTATTAGCACCCCGCCGAGTAGCAGCCAAAACCTACTTAGTTCCGATGACCAAATCTTGCTCAGCATCGTAATCCTATCAGCTGCTAGAGAGCCCTTCCATTGATGCGATGTCTTCTGCAACGAATACATTTGGTTCGGTTTCGACGAAGACCACCCCGAACAGTTCGGAGGACGCGAGGAGGCTTCTAACCGGATTGGAGTCTGTTGGCAAAAAATTGAGATGCTTTACTAGCGAACTCTCGCCACTAGACACATACCTCACCAAACTGTCCACTAAGTCCATAAGGTCGGTGAAGTTGTCAGGTTTGTCTGTACGAAGTAGCTTAGGATCTGCTTTTAATGCTTCTTGGTGGTAAAGCTTAAGGCGTTGCTTTGCATCCTCAAGAACCTCCGCACTAAAGCTGAGCGTCACGCCCTGCGGAATGCCAGCCATATCCCCACCCCAACTTCGATCAGCGTTTAAGCTCGCCAACCTCTTCTTTTATCTCGGTCCATTTCACCATCATTTCCTTATCAGAAAGTGGTTTTAACCGCTCCCGCTTATGCACCTTTTCAAATGCCCTCGACAGTTCACTGTTTGGGCGCAGTTTGCTTACACTTAAAACTGGATTACTCTTCAAAAAAAACTCCGAACTCGCAAAATTACTATCTTCCTCTTCCATCGCAGAGCTCTCCCGCCTCAAAGCAACAATATGATTGACTGCTTCCGGCGCGATGTAACCACGTCGGAGGATTGATTTAACGTCGTAATTGTAACGCCTTAAGAAATAATTTACAACTGTTGCCAGTAGCACGCGTTCCATCGGGCGTGGCACATGATGCGCATGAAGTTCTTCCGCCAAGCCCGCCAGTCGTGCTCGTGTTTGATTGTCAAGGGTTACTGGAACCAAAATCCGCCGAGTTCTATTCATCGGACGATGGTCCAATGCAAACTTCAGTACACGCTCCTCTGTGTAGGTGGCTATGGCTTCAGGTAAAATCTCTGATAGCACGCGAGACGCGAGCTCGCGATCCACAACCTGACCTATCCTGCTTCGGTCAGCTGGCGCTGTGAGAACAACATAAGTATCTTGAGTCGGCATATTAACCAATTTTTAACTATATATTATGAGTTAACCGCTGCAGCGGATCGGGTCAAGTGTGTCGCGCATAACCAGCGTGTTCATGCGTAGAGTTTGCATCTGATTTCGCCAAATTCAAGGGTTTCAACACTTGACGAACCCTAAAAGCAGTCGCGATAGGGTTCTATAGTCAAAACGCATTCACTGCGTTTAACGAAGATTTGTTTGATCTTGTTGAACACAACGAGCGCTCTGTGTCACTTCAGCCTCCGACAGGCCTCGCAGTTGCTGCAACGACCCAGTGTTTTGATTTAGGGCGCATCCGGCCATGCCGGGGCGGGCTGTCGTGAACCGAGCCTGCAGTGCAGTCTCAGCCAGTCGGCTTCCATCCCTTGCGCGGCTTGGGGCTTCGCCCCGGGCGCATTTCAGCAAAAATAGATCGAAGAGGCTCTTTCGTTGTCGGCTCCTCCAGAGGCCCCTCCAACAACGAAAAGAGCCTTTCGCAGATTTTTCCTTCCATTTGCACCCCCACTCTCGGCGAGGGCCAAGGGTTGCAGGCGCAACCCCTGATCCAAGGAAGGAAAAGAAAGATGACAGTTCAATTGCATGCCCAGCCTTACGATATTTCAGCCGCAGGCTTTTATTTTGACAGCTATGACGACTATGCGGAGAAAGCCGCAGCTTTGCGCAACGACTATGGCGATCCCGTCGAGGAATTCGAAATCCAGTTCATTGATGGTGAAGCGATTGATTGCGATCTCGTCCATGCAATTGGCATCAATCAAGCCAATCTCAAACAGTTCTTCGACGCGGTTGGGGATTGGGATGATGATGACAAGACCCGCGTGATCCTCGCGGTGGGGGAATGTGGCAATTCATTTGATGCAGACACCCAGCCTAGCGAGTTTGAGGTCGATATCTACCATTTTGACACGATGCGCGAGCTTGCCGTTCACTTCGTGGAGGAAGGCTTGTTTGGTGACATCCCCGAACAGCTGCAATTCTATCTCGATTATGACGCCATCGCCCGTGATCTGGAGCACGACTACAGCGAGGCGCGAGTCGCAGGCCAATCCCTGATTTACCGCTGTGCTTGAGAGGAATGCAGCCCCAAGCCTCTCCCGCGCGGGAGGTTTCAGGGTGCAATCTTGTGCCGACTACAAAGAAGGAAACAAACCCATGACTTTACAATATATTGAACTTGAAAACCTCACCGTCTCCCCGCTGAACGTGCGCAAATACGGCGCGAAAGACTGTGATGACCTCGTCACCAGCATCCGCGCCCTTGGTCTCTTGCAGCCCTTGCTGGTGCGTGAGACAGACACCGCCTTTGAAATCATCGCAGGCCAGCGCCGCTTTAACGCCTGCCAGATCATTGCAGAAGACAGCACGGTTGATCCGCTGCCCTGTCTGGTGATGGCGCAGGATGATGATGCCGCTGCCATTGAGGCCAGTTTGGCTGAGAACATCGAACGTCTGCCGATGGATGAGGTCGATCAGTACAAGGCCTTTGCCAAACTCATCAAGGAAGGCCGCAGCGCAGAAGACATCGCCACCGCCTTTGGCATCACCACCCGCATGGTGTCCCAGCGGCTGGCCTTAGGGCGGCTTTATGCCCCGATCCTGACCGCCTATCGCAAGGATGAGATTCACGCCCGTGACATCCGCAATCTCACCATGGCAGCGCCCAAACAGCAAAAGGCATGGTGGGCTTTGGTCAAAGATGACGACAGCTATGCGCCCACAGGCCAACGTTTGAAAGACTGGCTGTTTGGCGGGGCGCATATCTCTACCGCAAATGCGCTCTTTGATGTTGAGCAGTCAGGGCTGACAGTTGTGTCTGATCTCTTTGGGGATGAAGCTTACTTTGCCGACAGTGAAGCGTTCTGGCCATTGCAGAATGCCGCCATCGCGGAACGGGTTGATGCCTGCCGTACCGAGGGCTGGGCGGATGTGGTTGTCATGGATGTGGGCGCGTATTTTGCAAGCTGGGACTATCGCAGCACCTCCAAAACCAAAGGCGGCAAGGTCTTTGTCACCTGCACCGCGCAAGGCGAGGTCGATTTCCACGAAGGCTATCTCACCAGTGCCGAGGCCAGACGGTTGGACAAAGTGGAGGCTGGAACACCCGCCGCGCCAAAGCCCGAACTGACCAAGGCTGGACAGAACTATGTTGATCTGCACCGCCATGCTGCCGTGCGGGGCGACTTGCTCAAGCACAGTGACACCGCCCTGCGTCTCATTGCGGCGCACATGATTGCGGGATCATCGCTCTGGGCGGTGAAGGCCGATCCGCAAAAGGCTTCAAAGCCAGAGATTGCGGAAAGCCTTGAGACCAACACAGCGCAACAGGCGTTTGAGGATGAACGTCAAGCCATCAAAACCCTGTTGGGCATGGAGGATATGGCGTTGCTCGACAAGCCAGACAGCTATTACGCACGCCCATGCATCACAGTGGTTTTTGCCAAGCTGGTTGAACTTGATGAAAGTGACGTGTTGCGCGTGCTGTCGTTCCTGATGGCAGACAGCCTTGCCGTGGGCACCGAGCTGGTCGAGGTGCTGGCGCAGAGCTTTGAAACGGATATCGCAGCCGCGTGGACAATTGATGACACCTTCTTTGACCTGATGCGCGACAAGCAGGCGATCAACGGCATGGTTGCCGAGATCGCAGGCGACAATGCCGCCAAGGAGCACATCACCGCCACCGCCAAGGTGCAGAAATCCATCATCAAGGCCTGCCTTGACGGCACCCGTACCCCGCAGGTCGAGAACTGGACACCGCGTTACATGCAGGTGCCGCAGCAGGGCTACACCGACCGCAGCGGGTTCCCAGACCCTGTTCAAGGGATCGAGGACATCGCTATTGCGGCGGAATGACAAACCGACCTTCTGGGAGCACGTGTCGTGTTCCCAGACCCCCACAAAAAAGGCGCGGACAGCCCAGACGGTCTGTCCGCCCGCATTTGATTTTTAAGGATGAGGTATGGTAGTATAAAGTAGGATAACAAAGAACAGGTCACCCATGTCTATGGTCAAAAAGAGCATCACCGTCACTGACAGTCAGGACGCCTTTATTCAGGCGCAGATCGCCTCTGGGCACTATGCCTCCGACAGCGAGGTGATCCGCGAAGCGCTGCGTGAAAAGCAGTTACGCATCGCCGAGATCGATGCACTGCGGGCTAAACTCGTCGCCTCTGAGGCCAGTGGCATCAGTAGCCGTACGCCTAGCGACATCCGCGCCGCCGCGAAGGAGCGCCTGAAAACCGCCCGATGAAGAAACTGTCCCTCCGCATTACAAAAGTCGCGGATCAGGACCTCGACGATCTCTACACCGAAGGCTTTACGACTTGGGGAGAGGCGCAGGCTGACCGTTACTACGATGGCTTGCTGGAGCGGTTCGAGCGGATTTGCGAAAACCCGAAAACGTACCCCGCCGTCGATGACATCCGCGCGGGATATCGCCGCTCCGTCTACGAAAAACACGCGATCTACTACGTGATTGATGGCGAGGCCGTCGAGGTACGCGCCGTGGTCAAGTATCAGGATGTCGATAGTCGCTCAGCGTGACGAACCCGCCTTTCACAGTCGCAGATGCTGCTGGCGCAGCACGTTCAACGTCGCTTTGGAGCCGATGCCATTAGAGCCGCAGTTAAAAGAACCGACGGCGCAGTCGGGCAATCCGTGGTCGTCCCGCCATCTGGTGCTTAACACTTTCGCCCGGGTTGACGCGGTAAATTACGGTAAAAACTCAACAAACCCTCACGCCAAGCACTGAAGTTATCCCACAAGCAAATCTGGTACGCTTGTCAGCCTTGATTGACTGGACAAAGCCATTCATTCAGACAAGGAAGGCTGTCCAGATAAAGTAACGCCGAAGGAATAGTGGAAGGAGAGCCAGTGCGATTTTTGCCGCCAGAGCCAATTGTCGACCTGTACAATGAGGGCTTTGAGGAGCCGGACATCCTCAAGCGAAAGCCGGTGAGCGAGGCGCTATCGGCACTGACCAATCGTATCAACGATCCGCTCGTCATCGCCATAGATGGCAAGTGGGGTAGCGGAAAGTCATATTTTTTAAAACGCTGGGTAGGGGCGCATACTCTAGAGAATGAAGCATCCTCAGTTACCGTTTACTTCGATGCTTTCGCTCAAGACTTCGTAAGTGATCCACTCCCAGCGCTACTCGCTGCACTTGAAGCAAGAGTTCCAGCTGAGCAAAGAAGTAAATTGCAAGCGGCAAAAGAAGCAGCCTTTAAACTTGTCAGGCCGATCAGCCGCATCGGGCTTTCTTTAGCTACTTTTGGTGCGATGCAGGCTTTAGATGATGTTGGCGACGCGGTTGCTGAAGCGGTTAGCGGCGAAGCAGCCAGAGGCATCGACACGTACTGGGAAGAGCAGGCGCACCGACAAACGGCGATGTCACAGTTCCGTTCAGCTATTGAAGCGTTGGCGGAAAGCGCGGTCGATGAGGCGTCAGGAGCGTCATTGATCTTCGTTGTTGACGAACTTGACCGGTGCAGACCGGATTATGCGCTGGAAGTACTTGAGATCATCAAGCACTTCTTCTCAATCCCGCGAGTACACTTCGTTTTGGGCGTAAATCTGGAAGCGTTACAGTTGAGCGTGGCCGCGCGTTATGGCGACAAATTGGATGCCGCTGCTTACCTACAGAAGTTCATCCAGATAAGACTGGCTTTACCAAACGAGATCGGAGACCGCTATCAACGGACACCAGCGATCATGGAATATGCGAAACACTTGATCGAGCAAATGGAGGTACCGCAGCATCTGGCTGAGCGCTTAAAGAACCAGTTGGCCGTCGTCGCGTACAATAATCGCGTCTCGATGAGAGATGTCGGCAAAATCGTCTCTTCCTTGATGCTGGCCAATAACGACGTTCTCACGAATGAGCGTTTTCTACCGGGTTGGCTTGACGCCATGATCGACCTCGTGATTGCCCAGGTCATCAAGCCAGACTTGTTTCCTAAGATGCTTACTTCATCCTGCTCGGACTTTGAATTAGTCGAGTATTTTGGCGCTACCGATGATAGAATTGGACGCGACGACGACGCAAGACGCAGCAGGTCTTTCGATCACGACGTCTACTGGAGGTATAGGGCATGGCAATTCTTTTGTAACGACGGTGTATTGGGCGACAATGAGTCGCCAAATGAAGAAGACAGGCGCGTTATGAATGCTCTTGGTGAGAGCCTTGACCGCTTCAGATCACCAGATGACGTGAAAAAAATCCCCCAGAAAGTGTACGACGATTGGCTAAATCTTTTCCGGCTACATTCTTAGGCATTGTAGCGAATTCCGCCGCATGGGCACCCAATTGGCTTCCTGCTTCCTAGCCAAACTAAGCCCCTCTCAACAGCGCCGATTAGGTAGTTGGATCAAAAGTCATCTGACGTTCGACAGCCGCGCGAATAGTGAACATCCCAAATCTTTGACACGACGCAGACAATGTTGTGAACTCCATCATCACGCCGTGTCACGCATTATCGATTGATCGGAACGTCAAGCACTTCTGACCCAGACCGACCATTGCACTGCTCGAAGGGCAACAAGAAAAGTGCGGACTTACTGCCATTCGCGGCGCTTGCCCGAACGTCGACTTCAGAAATAGACTAGATAAAGGCGTCGCCTTTGCAGACTAAGCAACAGTTGAGAAGCGATTGATCTGCGCGAACCTGTCGAACAGAAGAACAGGCTTAACGATCATAGAAAGGTACTGTTTACGCCACCACTTACTCGCCTTGATTCATGCTCAAGCCCCCGAGCTGACCCGTTTTTGACGCCTACATATCGTGTCTCACTATCCGCATTGCGTTCGGCCGTTTCTCCGCCTCCCAGATGTAAACCAGAGCTTCCGATATCGCGACCATTGGAATACTGGATAATAATGAAATCACAGTATTCCGCATCGCTAGGGCACTGAAAACGCGCGGAGAACGACATTAATTTTTCTCCTCTAACTTCGGGTCATCCTTTGGTTTGTCCTTAACTGGCTCTTCAAGATTTTTTTTCTGCTCCTCAGGATCTTTTAGATCAGGGACTTCTAACTGCTTGAAATCTTCCCCAAGTGCCAACTTCAACAACTCAACGATATCGGACTTCTCGCCCTTTTCGATTGCAAATTTGATCACCTCTGTCGCAACTGCAGCTTCGTCTTCCGTTGGCACCTGTTCCATTCGGATTTCTGCATGAGACACGTTGACTGAACCATGATCATAGCTCTCGCTGTCGGCCCACCATTTAAATCTGATTGTCGAGTTCGTGCGGGCATAAAACCGGTAGTGCCCTTTGAACGCCTTCATAAATTTCGCAAAAGCTGCGGCTGCACTAGCGTCACCTTTGTCATCTCCAAAGGAGAAAATCCCTGTAAGGAATCCCTCCCTAACTGATCGGTTTAGTTCCGTCATTACACCAGTATCGTAAGATAGTTCACCGGCTTGATCAGTTCCGTTCCATTCGGTACCCGAATGATGGCCTTTGCGGTATATTTCGTGACCTAGTATGCGATAACCAAGTGGAGCTGAAAACTTAGCTTCTCCTGAACGATCTCTGCTTCTGCTGCCAAGATCAACGTCGCAGATATCGAAAGTCTCTGTTACAATTCTTCCAATTCCAACAGGTTCTGCCATATAAAAATCCTCCATAAATTATGACCGGAATATAGGTCAGAGCAGCAACAGGTCTCGAACGGTCATCTTAGCCTACGGAAAAAATCTTGTATGCTCCACGCTGCAACATCTGGAAAAAAGTTGTTTGAGTCTATCATTTTCTCGGCCAGCTAACCAAAACCGGACATTGATGCACAGTGCAGTATCCGTCACTCTGGGCTCTCAAGAGACCTGCTTTGCACATTGAGCGAAGGTCCGCTGCGGCGTCCGGGAGGCGGTTAACCTATTGATGGCCCGTCGCGTGATCGGGTTTGTCTTTGCTGGCGGTGCCGATACTTTTGATGCATCGCCCAATTCGGTCGGTCGCGGTTGTTGATAAAAAGGCGCATGTCGTCCCGATGCCTTGTCATGGCTACGTATGCAAGATGCCGACCCATCGAGCTTGACGCTAAAACGTAGGCATTGTCGATAGTCGCGCCTTGGGATTTGTGGATCGTGACAGCGTAGCCGTGATCGAAGGTCTTGAAGGCACGCGGATCAAAGCGGACCAGCCTGTCTTTATCGCCATCAAGCGCGACGGTTATCTCGCCTGCCTTCGCTTCAACAACGGTTCCCAGCATGCCGTTCTTAACGCCAATGTCCTTGTCGTTGCGGGTGAAGACAAGGCGGTCTTCTGCGCCGAAGGCGCGCTGCCCTGTTTCTGTTTTGAACATCACCTCTGGCCGGGCATCATCGCCGGTTCGCAGTGCCGCTCGAATAGCCTGGTTCAGTGCATGCACATCTTTGCGCTTGTGGGCGAAGGCAAGGCGGGACTTACCCTTGCCATGTGCAACGACATCCATCGCGTAACTTTCGACCAGTGCATCGATAGCGGCCTGGCGTTGATCGGTTTGCGTGACGGCATCGCGTTTGTGATAAGCATCGACGGCTTTCGATACATCGCCAGCAGCCAGATCGCGTGAGGCTTGCTTTTGCCAGTCAGCCGACTGACGGTGGATTTCTGTAAGGTGCGCTGCACCATGCGCACCTACCACGCGTCGGAAGGGCGTCCCTGCTTCAATCGGTTGCAACTGATCCGGGTCGCCGACCAGAACCAGCTTCGCCCCGATGTCTTGCATCTTTGCCGTGACACGCGCCAGTTGTCGTGTGCCGACCATGCCAGCTTCGTCGACAATGAGGACATCACCCTTGGCAATCGGAGCATATCCATTCTTCCAGGATAGTTCCAATGACGCCAGTGTGCGGCTGGTGATCCCCGAGGCGTTCTCTAATTCTTCGGCGGCTTTTCCGGCCAGCGCCGCGCCATGTATCGTCACGCCCTGCCGCGCCCATGCGTCTCGCGCGGTCGCAAGCAATGTGCTTTTTCCCGCGCCCGCGAGACCGACCACGGATGATAGCTGTTTGTCGCCGAGAACATGGTACAGCGCTGCCCTTTGCTCACGGCTGAGTTCGCCACCAAATGCGCGGCGCATCTGCCTGTTCTGAGTTCTGACAGCATGTTTGATATGCAGCTGATCGACGGCGAAGCCGCTGGTGTCGGATAATGCACGTGCAGCGTGATCCAGTTTTTGCTCGGCTCTTTGATAATCCTGCGTGGTAAAGACGGGCGTCATGTCGTCAGACGGAAGGCGGACTAGCTCAGGTGACTTCAACGCTTGATCAGCTGCTCTTTGCAGCGCCAACGGATCGTCGATACGCTTAGCCAGGGTGCGCAACACATCCACACGTTTGAACACAGCCTTGGTCTGAGAGAGATGCGCCAGAGCTAGTTCTGGGGACGCCAGCAACTGATCTCGTGAATGCGGCAAGCCGTCGTCGCGCAGGACCAGTGCCTGCTTCGGATCGCACTGGCTCTGACTGTGAAAGGCTTTCGACAGACCTTGCTGCTGACCATCCCGTGTGAGGGCGCGTCGTTCTGAGAGATGCTTTGTGACAAGCGCGTGTTGCGCAGCGCGGTCACGCATCGCAGCTGTGCGTGCTTCCTCTTCTAGGCGGGCTAGCGTTCTCTGGTCTTGTCCGGTCACGCGTGCCAGCGCACCGCGCAAGCCCGTCGGCAATTGCGCCTGCCGTGCCTGGCGGTCTAACAGCCGCTGGTCTTCCTGCGCTTTGAGCAAAGCCGCACGCTCTTCACGTTGGGCGGCGACCAGTTTCAAGCGTCTTGCCTCAAACGCCTCATTGCGCGGATTGGTAGGCTGTTCTGGAAGCTGATGTAGGTCTGCTGTTAAATCCACCACCGATGGCAGGTCTTGCTCAGACCCCAGACGCGCCCGCATCTCCCTTGGCTTGACACCGCACCAGCGTGATAGTGACCAAACCTTGCCTGCGGCATCGATGGCAACAAAGCCGCGCCGGTCGCCCCGCGCCAGAGCAAATCCTTGCTCTTTGAGAGCGGCTTCAAATCCGGCTCGGGAGTCCGAGGCCGCCCAACACGCTTGGAACATCGCTTTTTGCGCCTTGGAATCGCGCTGCGTCTGTTTGGCTTGAGCAGCTTCCTGCCGCGTGTAATTCAGCGGATCGCGTTTGCCCGCATCGCGGAATCCGGCAGGCATATCCCATTCATGCAACTGATAGAGTTCCTGCGACAGGCTACAGAGCTTGCGCTTGTAATGCGCTATATTGATCGCCTTCAATTCCTGCACGTCGATGCGCGACCAAACTGCATGCGCATGCCGCCGCCCGTTTTTTTCATGAAATACAATGGCGCGGGGCTGGCCCGCCAAACCCAACCGCGCCTCAACCTGCCTGATCGTCTCCTCGAAAGTCTCGACCGAGACATCTTCATTGGCCGGTGGGTTCAGCGACAGGGAGAACAGGTATTTGCGGCAGCGCGTAGCACCGGAGATCGCTTCGGCCTCGGCGAGGGCTCCATGGAGGTCATCGGCAACGAATCCGTCTAGTGCATGCACTGTGACATGATCGTTGTCGCGCGGATTCAGCAAGTGTCGCGCCAGCTCGGCGCTATAACCGCGTTCGTTGCCTTCGAGTATCACCTTTTATCGCCCTCGGCTTTAACACTTCGCTGCTGCTTTCCCAGTGCCTGCATCAACAGGGTGCGAATAGCCGCGAGATGCGCATTCGCCTCTGTAATCTGCTCTTTCTCCGCCTCACCAAAGATCAATGCGCCGATGTTGGCGTGGTAGGCAAGTTGATTGAGATTGCTGGCGATCCGTGACTGTCCGAGCAAGGCCAGCACTTCTGCCGCCGCTTTCTTATCTTCGATGATGTCTTTCGGACGTGTCTTGCGCACCTTTGCATCTTCCTCGAAAACACAGGCGCGAACATAGGCGCTGAGCGACATATCTGCCGACAGTCTTTCTAACCGCGCACGTTCTTCCGGTGTCAGGCGTAGTGTCAAAGGCGACAAGGTCGTGCGTTTTTTGTTTGCTGGGCCTGCCGCCGCCTTGAACGCTGGCGTGACCCTTGCATCCGCTTGCGGAGGGACACTCATGGCGACGGCTCGCGATCTGATGCTGGTTGACCTAACCTATCATCGTCCAAAGCATGTGATTTTTTGTTAGTCTTGGTCTCGCTGTATCTCCAACCGCAGACGTCGTATGCGTTGAACAGATGATGTAGCCCTTTAAAGCCGCATGAATCAGATGTGGTGCGATTTTGAGGATTAGACGAAGGCGAGCTCCCGCAACCAACTTTACCTACCACCCCCTTAGCACCTTGCTCAGGGAGTCGGTAGATAGCAAAAACAAACGCCATATCAACATCTGAGCAAGCATCACGTACGTTGGCTGCAGCGGTATCATTGCGGTTCTTACGCAGGCGGTTGAGGTGATCAGTATATTTTTTGCAGAATAGGGCTTAGAGGTCGGGGGGCACCAGCTGGACTTGTAGTGCACTCAAGATATCCTCTTCCAAGTAGTTTCGACTGATCATCAGACGATTGTCACAGGTGCCTTTGTTGCGCGCACTGGAGCACCCGATCTGCGTGCATTAACAGATGAACAAGCGCGAAAGGTGTTGATTGGAGGCGACAGGTTCAGGATGTTGTCGACTCCCCTTGATGGTGTCGAGTGATGTGGTTGTCAGCGTCTGTTTCATGCAGACAACGTAAAACACCCAGAATCCACGTGTCAGGGTTGGTTTGAGGAACTATGCAGCGACCAACGACAGTCTGACTGGACGTGAAAAACTATGCGAAACGCATTTCTCTAAACGTGAGCGACAAACGCCGGGATCGGGGTTGTTTCTGACCATTCACGATATCGCTTTTGCGTGCTGGAATGGCGTGGGTCCAAACATGACGTGCGTCGTCTGAAAGCACCAACAGGCTCCCAGGCTCAAGTACCAGATCGACTTTTTGGCTGGCCTCCCGGTTTTCTAAGCGCATCACACATGACGACAGCAGGCTCAAAGACGCGATAACATCGCCAAAACAGGGCCTGCAATCCACATGCGCAGATATTCCCTGACCCGGCATGTACTCATTCACAATGACCTGATCAGGAACGGAGTCGAAATGGCCAGAATGGGTTAGCCGTTCTGCCAAAACCTGCAAGAACGGGGGAAGCGGACCGATATAGTCTTCTTTTCGAGCCTGCCTTGATTTGTAATCGTAGCGATAGCCGTAGTGCTGCACACGCCGTTTCAGATCGTTGCGCCACGATTGCGCATCAATTTTGTGCGCCAAACAGTCGGCCTCTTCGGCCGAAATGAAATCCGGCTGATAACTCAGGCTCGAAGGTAGATCAGGCTGAAAAAACGAAAATTGCGAAGGCTGTGTGCTCATTTATCGCCGACTCCTCATCGGCCGTGTTCTGATATGAATAGACCGGATAGTCTTTGGGGCTGAATGTATAGACGTCTCGGGCTGCAGAGCCAGCTGTCCTGGCTGCATCATCCATCTTGAACGCGCCCTCATGGAGTGGGCTATCCGCCGTTGATATGAAGGTAAGGCCACCAGATTTTAGGCGGGCGCGGCTGCATTTCAGAAAGCGTGTAACAAGAACAGTGTTTGGATTTTGGCCGTAGAGCGCCTCGCACGATGCGACATTTGGAAACTGGAAGATGATGCTGCGAAACCGACGCTGACCGATTGTTTCTGATAGGCAAGTTGCATCAGCCTCGGCTTTGACCTGCGCACCAAAGTCCTTGCAGTTCCGGCAGATTTTTGTCGGATGGGAGTGTTGAGTTGCCGTCACTTGTCAATGTTTGCTTCCTTGAAAGGGTCGTTTCGAGAACTTAGTTTGTGCAGTAGCTGCAAGAGCTAGGATGAACGTCGGTAATCGACGTTTCACGCAATCGTTTCACAAAACTCTCTTCGACTTCATCAAGGACTGCTGCAACGCGCTTTTGAAGGCTCGACTCCACACTGCAGCGCAACGTCTCGGTGGCGTTCTCGCTGCCCGATACAAGTCGCTCATCCAGCGCGAGGTAGACATCAGCAAGGGTGATGCTTTCAGCGGGTTTGGCCAACCGCCAACCGCCAGCATGTCCCTTTTCAGAAGACAGCAGGCCCGCTTCGCGAAGCCTCCCAAGCACTCTGCGCACCACGACAGGGTTTGTTCCAGCATGATCCGCGATATCAGCAGAAGTCCGCATGCGGTCTGGGTCGCCCGCCATGTGACTGAGCGTATGTAGGGCAAGTGAAAGGCGGCTATTTCGCTTCATGCGCAATTCTTCTCCAGATCGGACCATACGTAACAATTGTAGTTGCATTCGTCTAGTAACTGCCTAAGTTGCGTGATTGTCGCTGCATACGTTGGAGATCAGGCATGCCGGATACTCGACTTTCCGTCACTGTTTTATCCGGCTTCCTGGGCGCGGGTAAAACCACCTTGCTGAACCGCACACTCAACAATCGCGAGGATCGGCGCGTGGCCATCATCGTGAGTGATATGTCCGAAGTGAACATCGATGCGGACCTCGTTTGTGCGGATACCGAACTGACCCGAACGGATGAAACACTTGTTGAGATGTCGAACGGTTGCATCTGGTGCATGTTGCACGACGACCCTGTAGAAGAAGTGCGCCTACTGGCGACAGAAAAACGGTTTGATTTTCTGCTAGTCGAAAGCACAGGGCTTTCTGAGCCACTGCCGGTGACGGTGGTTGATGCTGTGAGCCTGCTCAAGGACTTCTCCAGCTACGATTTCCTGCGTGACCGGGACGAGGTCATAGGCGAAGAGGACGAGCGCACGCTTGTTCATCTTCTGAGCAATCAGATGAAATTTGCGGATGTCGTTATCCTGAACAAGGTTGCGGATGCAACAGAGGCACAGGTCGATGCAGCCTGCAAGATCATTCGTAGCCTGAATGCGGATGCCGAGATCATCGAAACCAACCATGCCAAGGTTGCTGCCGAGAAAATCCTCGACACCGGCCTCATCGATTTCGACAAAGCGCACGAATTTCCGATGTGGGCCAAAGAGCTCCACGGCTTTGCTGATCATGTGCCCGAGACCGAAGAATATGGTGTGATGTCATACGTCTATCGTGCACGCCAGCCCTTCACCCCAGAAATAACCCTAACGGTTCTGAACGGCGATATGCCGGGTGCAATCCGTGCCAAGGGGCATTTCTGGATCGCAACGCGGCCAGAACGGGTTGCTGAGTTCTCGCTGGCAGGGTCGCTGTCCAGCATCAAACCGATTGGGATCTGGTGGGCTCCCATTCGACAGGACCCCTGGCCTGATCACGCGTCCGCACACGATTGCATGCAGCAGCATTGGGTGGAGCCATGGGGCGACCGGCGACTGGAACTCATGTTTATTGAGTCCGAAATCGACTGGCTGGGACTGAACGCGAAGCTCGACATCTGCCTCATTCCACCCGTCATGGCTTCTAGACCTGATGCCTTGCCATTGGAAATGCCAGATCCGTTTTCTGGATGGCGGCGTGTTGAGGATGCCGCATGAGCCGCAATCTGGGGCAGTGCAGCCTGCGTAGAAAGCGACGTGACGGTGATCCGATGGAAACCTTCGACGGCTTGCCTGCACCGGTTCGGCAATGGGTCACGCAGGCGGCTTTGCCATGGTCTCCAGCCTCAGTTCGCCGCATCTGGTCTAAATCGCGAGCCAAGGGGTTATCGGATGACGAGGCGCTATTGTCGCTCAGTCAGGCCGAGGCCCGCACGCTTGCCCGAGATCAGCAATCTACCGCTTTCAAATTCAACTCAATGATCTGAAGGAAATAGTCATGTCGTTCTTTTCCCGGTTGGTTTGCGCTACGGCGCTCACACTTGGCACAGCCCTCCCTGCGATCGCCCAAGAGGGTAGCCTCACCATCTCAGTTGGTTTTGGCCCAACCGCCGAAGTCCCTGACCCGCGCGTCAGCTACAACGGATGGATGTCGAACCAGACTGGCGTGACCGAGACGTTGATGGGAATAGACTATGAGATGAACCTGTATCCGCGATTGGCGGAACGTATTGAGCAATCCTCCCCGACAAAATGGCGCGTAACACTTCGCGAGGGGCTGACCTTCCATGATGGCTCTCCGGTTACAGCGCAGGCGGTCATTGATGCAATTCAACCAATTTCTGACCAAGAGCACCCAGGCCACAACGCCCGTATTGCGAGCTTGCTCGACCTTGCTGGCATATCCACCGATGGTGACAGCGTGGTTGTTTTCGAGACAAACAGCCCGAATGCAGCTTTCCCCTGGACGTTATCCGAGCCGGGTATCGCGATCCTTGGCACCGCATCGGAGGAGTTCCCGATCAACGCCACCGGCCCCTTTGTTTTCAAGGAAGCGGTGCCTGAACAGCTTTATCTTGTTGAAGCCAACAGCGATTATCGCCTCGGTGCTCCGGGGCTTGAAGAAGTCCGCGTCGTCGCCTCGGCCAACCCGGCCACAGCTGCATTGGCTTTTGAAGCGGGTGACGTTGACTTGGTCATCAACTATCCAGAAACTGACTTCGCTCGCATTCAGGAAACGGGTGCGCAGGGGTTCGTGGCCCCAACCGCGCGGCTGTATTTCTACACTGTGAACGCGGCAAGTGGCCCCATGGCTGATCCTCTGATCCGCAAAGCCGTGTCCTATGCCATCGACCGTGAGGGCATTGTTGAAGCGGCCTTGTCCGGTGTGGGTGGTGAAGCTGCTGGAACAGTCTATCCCGAGGGGATAGGTTGGGCTGCCGACATCCCTGCGACCTACGATCCCGCGCGCGCCGAGGCACTCTTGGCTGAAGCAGGTGCCGTAAAAGAAGGCGGGACATGGATGCTGAACGGGGAGCCGTTGGAAATCGACATAGTTACCTATTCCTCACGTGCTGCCTTGCCGCCCACAGCGGAACTCACGCAAGCCTTCCTGTCTGCCATCGGTGTGCAATCCAACATCACCGTTGGTGAATGGGGTGCGAGCAATGACGCGATTGCAGCCGGTGAGGCCGACCTGTTCTTGCAGGCTTGGGTCACGGCTCCCCAGGGCGATCCGGGCGCTGTGCTTGAAACACTGCTACGGTCCGATGGTGGTTCCAACTCCGGCCAGTATGCCAACGCAAAGCTGGACGATTTGTTGGACAATGGCCGACTGACCTTTGAACATGACGCCCGCAAGGCGATCTATGAGGAGGCGCAGCAAATCATCGCTGACGAAGCCGCATTGATCCCCGTATTCCACATCAGCCAGACCAATGTTGGCGTGCCAGGTCTAACAGGCTATCAGGTGCATCCGACCGAAACCTACTGGATCACCCACGAGACAAAGCTGACCGAATGACACTCAAAGTAACCGGCCTAAGCGCAATCCGCTCGGGCCGGACCATTCTCTCCCCCACATCGCTGGAGATCGAACCGCGAGGCCGCACTGGCGTCGTTGGTGCGTCTGGGTCCGGCAAATCCACGCTGGGCCACGCGCTGATCGACGACCTGCGCGTGCAGGGTCTTAGCGTGGCACATGTGCCGCAAAGCCCGGATGAAGCGCTTGATCCGCTTCGGTCCATGACCTTTCATTGGCGCGAGGCAGAAGTCGCATTGGGCTTGATGCCCGGTGAAGCGGATCAGACCGGGCTGTTCAAAGCGCTCGGGATCGAAGGAGCTGATCTACGCAAGCGCCCCTGGGGCTGGAGCCGAGGGATGCAGCAGCGGTTTGTGATCGCTATGGCGCTGATCGGCATACCCGATCTGATTGTGCTGGATGAGCCCACATCCGCGCTCGATCCGGTGGTGGCGGCGGCGACGATGGACCTGCTGAGTAGCTTTCTCAAAGGCAAAGAAACGGCGATGATCCTCATCACTCATGACCTTGGTCTGGCCGCAAGACGCGTTGACACGCTGATTGTGATGGACGCGGGGAACCTGGTCGAACAAGGCCGTACGAAGGACATCCTGGAGAGACCGCGGACAGCGGCCGCCAAAGCATTGTCAGCGCACCGCAGTTGGATGGCGTTACCGTGTTAAGAGTGATTGACCTTGTTGTGAAACGCGGGGCGCGCGTGACGTTGGAAGACATCTCGTTGTCTCTCCCCGCGGGCGGAACTCTTGCCGTTGTTGGCGAAAGTGGCGCAGGTAAATCTACATTGATTGCCGCTATTCTTGGCCTGCTGAAACCAAACTGTGGTGCAGTTACTTGGAGCGATGCGCCAGTCGGTTTGGCGCAACCAGCCTTGGTCATGCAAGAGCCACGCGCAGCTTTCAATCCCATACTCAGCCTTCGCCGTTCGGTCATGGAACCTGTTGTGGCACAGGGCATCAAATTGGTGGACGGTCGACTGGAGCGGCTTTGTGCCGGACTGGAATTGCCACTTGAGCTGCTGGACCGCTGCCCGGATCAAGTCTCCATCGGGCAAGCACAACGGGCAGGCATTCTGCGTGCCTTGATCGCATCGCCTCCCTTGGTGCTGTTCGATGAACCGCTCTCAGCTCTTGATGCGGTAACCCAGAAACACACAGCACGGTTGATCACAGAATTGCAGGCAGAGGAAGGATTTGCCGCGTTGATCGTGACCCATGACCTTGGCTACGCCGTCGCACATGCTGATCAGATCGCGGTCCTGAAAGATGGGCGTATGGAGGAGATCGCCGACGCCGAAACCTTCGCCTTGAACCCGCGATCAGCCTATTGCCGCACCTTGCGCGACGCGGCAATTGCCCTTGGCGCGCTGGAGTCTGTTGTATGATCAAAACCATTGGTGGCCTTCTCTTGCGTGCCGTCGTGGTTCTGGTTGGCACGGCAATCCTGACCTTCGCACTTCTCTGGAACGCGCCCGGCGATCCCGCACAAGCCATTGCGATGGCCCGGTTCGACGCGCTTTTGACCGAAGACGTAATTGATCAGGTCCGCGAAGAGGTGGGCCTTAACAAATCCTTTTGGCCAGCCTTTGGGGATTGGCTTGGCCCTCTGCTCCGACTGGATTTAGGATATTCGGCGGTGACGGGCCGTCCGGTCTGGCCGGATCTGCGGACCGCCATCGGCTATACCTTCCCGCTTGCGTTTGCGGCGCTTGGTATTGGTCTTGCCATGTCTGTTCCACTCGCCCTTGTCGCCACGAAACGCCCCGGTGGCCTTTTGGATCGTTTCGCGGTTGCTATCGCGTCGCTAGGGAATGCGATCCCCGCTTATTGGCTTGGTCTGATCTTGATACTCATCTTTGCAGTCAAACTCGCTTGGCTGCCCGCCCTTGGCGCGCAGACGCCTGCCCATGCCATTCTACCGGCGCTGACGCTAGGCCTCGGTGTCGCGGCCTCTCTGACGCGGATCATTCGCTCCGGCATACTCGAAGCGCGAGGCGAGCCTTTTCTTCCTGCAATCAGACGCAGGGGCGTAAATGAGCGGTCGATTGGTCGGGATCATATTGCCCCGCATGCCGCCATACCAGTCGTCACGGTATTCGGGCTGGAGCTTGCATTTCTTTTGGAAGGGCTTGTCTTGGTCGAAGTGATTTTTGGCCGGCCGGGGCTTGGGACGTTTCTGGTGCAGGGCATCCTCGCAAGAGACTTTTCGCACGTGCAAGCCGTCGTCGTTCTGACGGCACTGGTCTTTGTCACCGTCAACTTGGCAATCGACCTTGTTTACCGCGTCATTGATCCCCGGATTGGACAGAACAATGCGTAGCGTTTGGGTGCTTGTCATCCTATTGGTCCTCCTCGCTGGTCTGGGGCCGATGCTTGCCCCATATGATCCGACTGCCATCAATATCCCGAAACGTTTGTCTCCACCGAGTTCCGAGTTTCTATTGGGCACCGATGCTTTGGGGCGCGATATCTTGTCCCGCCTCTTGCACGGCGCGCGCTGGTCGCTGGGACTTGCCTTCCTGGTTTCGGTCATTAGCCTCGTGATTGGCACCACAATCGGGCTGTCCGCAGCACTTGGCGGCAAAATCGCTGATTGGACCGCGATGCGGACAACAGACACATTCCTTGCCTTTCCGGAGCTGGTGGCGGCCATCGTCATCGCAGGACTAATGGGCGCGGGCACCTGGAGTCTGATTTTCGCCTTGAGCGTTACAGGCTGGATGCGGTACGCGCGTGTGGCGCGTGGTATCAGCCTGTCGGTACGAAACCGGGGCTATGTGGTGCAGGCAAAACTGGCAGGTCTCTCTGGTTGGTCGATTGCACGGTGGCACTATTTACCATCGCTTATCCCGTCCCTCACAGTTATCTGGACGGGTATGTTCGCCAGGGCGATCCTTGGTATTTCGGCGCTCGGATTCCTCGGTTTTGGAGTGCAGCCCCCAAACCCGGAATGGGGATCCATGCTGTTGGATGCGCGCGTTCACCTGCGCTCAACACCTCTGCAAATGATCTGGCCTGGTCTTGCCGTGGTCATCTGCGTTCTGGCCATCAACCTGACCGGAGATGCTTTGCGCGATGCGGTGGCCAAACGGGACGCCCCCGAATGAGCAATCTTAACAGTCCTTCTTTGAGCATCCGTTTACGCATATCGGAGATTGAACGTATTCGATCAAAGTCCGCTTCGGGGAAGCTGCACTGCAGCAAGCTCGGTCAAGGCCTGGGTCCGGACTAGGCCGTTGTCGAAGACCGTCTCGGCACAAGGCAGGCGGTAGTGCTCCAACCGACTCAATGTCTGCTGTGGGAGCCCATACTTACCAAACTGCTGCAGCGCCGCGAACTTCGGCTGTGTTGCGACGTTCTTCGATTGTATGGTCAAGTCCGAATGTACGGCTCGATTGTTACACTGACATCCGAGACTATGGCGCGTGAGACTGGGCCGCCATTCAACTTTTGCCAAATCAATAGCGGTCTGGGGCTTGAGCGGCTATCTCTCAGTTTCGCATGGCGGCAGGGGTGGCACGGAAGATCTTACGCATCACGACCGTCATGTGAGCCTGACTGGAGAAGCCTGCTGTGAAGGTGATCTCGGCAAGCGGGTCTGCGGTGCCAACGATGAGATCGCGGGCATACTCCGCGCGACGGCGTAAAATGAAGGCTTAAGGTGTCTCGCTGATCTTCGATCAAAAACAGCCGAGAAATGTGAGGAAGATAGGCAAGCCTCATCGGCGAGCTCGGCAATAGACAAATCGGCCTCACAGAGCCGTGTTTCGATCAGATCGATGGCACGATCAATCTCCTTGCGCCGGCTCCTGCGGCTCCGCTTGCTGCGCGAGACAGAGACGTCTGTACATCCGTGTTACCGAGTGAGTTTTGCCGAACGGTTTCCCGAAGCGCCGCTCAGTCGCGCACTCATATCAGCAAAGGCCCGCGCTGCTCTGCATCAGGCGACATATCGAGCATCGATCTATTTGTCGACTTCATTGAGCAGGATCATGGCGCAGAGTTTGCCGGTCTGGTTTACTGATAGCAGGTGCTATCCGCGACCCAGACTGCTTTAGGCCGCGATAGATGTCAGTGCACCCAATCGCTTGCGCGTGTTGCATCCTCAGGTTTAAAAAGCTGTTTCAGAGATGGAAAAGAACCTGGAATTTCTGTTCACCTCAAGTGCCTTAGCCTCTCGTCTTGATTTTTCCACATGCCAACTTGAACGCCTGTTCAAACGCTATATCGGACAACCTCCAAAGCGCTACTACATGCGCCTTCAACTGCAAGAAGCCTATCGGTTGCTGATCCAGACCCCTTTCGAGATTACCAAAGTCGGCCTCATGACCGGCTTTCTCTCGCCCAGTCACTTTTTCCGTTGTTTCCAGTCGGAGTTTGATCTTACTCCGCATGAGTTACGGAAACGGCCCTGATGCCGTGCAGAAAGATTCGGATATTCTCTTCATCCAATGATTTTTGCGCGTTTCCACGGCTGATGTCCTTTGTGAACGTCTCAACGTGGCTGGTCGTGTTCCACCAATCGGGGACGCTGCTCCACTGGGACCTTTTCTGGCCCCTCCAACTCTGTCTCACCTCCACTCCTTGGTGGTTACGATGTGCCAGCATTATTCCGATATGAAATCAGCACCAAACGTCCAGTTGGTACGCATTCCTCAGATGCTCTCCTTGCATTTCGCGATTTTCACTTGACTCATCGTATGCATCCAAACATGCTACATATCAGCACAAATGTGTCGTTATATAGAACAACAGGGAAGAAAAGATGTTCAAGGAAATGTCTCTCAAGAGTGTAGCGGCAGCTGCGCTTGCATTGCTTCCGGTCACGGCTGTGGCCGAGAGCCCAACGGTTCAGCAAATCAAAGAGCGCGGCACATTGCTGTGTTCAGGCCACAATGGCAGTTACTTTGGTTTTGTTGAGGTCAACGACAAAAACGAGTGGAAGGGGCTCGACATTGACCTCTGCCGCGCGTTGACAACCGCTATCCTCGGGGACCCGAACGCCAATCAGATTGTGCCTTTGTCCTGGGCACAGCGGTTTCCGGCTTTGCAGTCCGGGGACGTCGATCTGATTATCAAGGCGACCGGCTGGACGATGGGTCGCGATACCGAGCTCGGCTTGCAGTTCAGTCTGCCATATTTCTTCGGCGGCACTCAGTTCATGGCGCATGGTGATTTGGGCATCACGGAAGCCAAAGACCTGGATGGCGGCACAATTTGCGTCGAAGCCGGAACAACGATCGAACGGATCGCGGCGAACTATCTGTCAACGCTTGGGGTAGAACATACCATGGTGTCATACGAGAGTGCGGCCGAACTTCGCGCGGCGTATGTCGCCAATCGCTGCGATGCATTCGCAGGCTGGGGTCCTAACCTTGCTGTTCTGCGCGCCACGGAAATCGACAATCCTGATGCCCACGTAATCCTGAACGATCAGCTGTCGTCGGAACCGATCTCCGCTGCAATGCGGCAGGGTGACGAGGAATTCGTTGACGTCGTCAACTGGATGCTGGCCGCCATGCTGATCGCCGAAGAAGAGGGCGTGACCATGGCCAATGTCGAAGACATGGCAGCCAACCCACCCAACCCGAAGGTTGCTCGTCTGCTCGGGTCCGAGCCCGGCATGGGGGAGCGTCTTGGGCTTCGCGATACTTGGGCGCGCGAGATGATCGCAGCGGTCGGCAATTTTGGCGAGGTTTATGACCGTAACCTTGGTGCAAACAGCCCCTATAAACTGGACCGCGGGTTGAACAACCTGTGGAGCCATGGCGGCGTGCTCTACGCACCGATCCTGGACTGATCCGGCCAACAATGGGTCGGCCCACTGCCGACCCATCTTGCTTACCTGGGTAGGGGGAACGAGATGTCCAAAGCTGATGAGTTGCGCCAAAGGGCAAAGCGGCGCAAAATCGCTATTCAAGCCGGCCTCATTGCCTTGTCGGCTCTGGTCATACTGGGTGCCTTTACAACCGCGCGCACCAACCTCGAAGCTCAGGGTCTGACCAGCGGCTTTGGATTTTTAGAGCGTAGCACGGGGTGGGACTACAGCTTCTCGCTTGTGCCCAAAACAATCATGGACCCTTATTCACAGACGCTCTTCGTCGGGTTTCTGAACACGCTTTTTGTCGGCTTCATCGCGATTTTCCTGACGACCCTGTTTGGATTCATCATCGGAACTGCCCGTGATGCGTCGAACATCGCGATTAAGACCGCCGCCACCGTGTATGTCCAAATTTTCCGCAACATCCCGCTGATCCTGCAACTGGTCTTCCTCTACGCAGTTTTGATCAACTTGCCGGGCCCGCGCCAAGCGATGTCAATGGCAGATACGATATTCCTGTCAAACCGTGGTCTGATGCTGCCTGGGCTGAGTGTCACGCCGGGTGTGGCCGTCGCTCTGCTGCTTGCTTCCATAGCGCTCGGCGTCGTTTTGATATCGCGGAAAATTCCGTTGATCCACGGGGTGCTGGGCTGGGTCGGCGGGTCAATCCTTATGTGCATCGTGGCCGCCATCGCAATGCGCCCGGAAGGTGCAACCCTCGTCACGATACCGGAACTGAAAGGATTGCGGTTCCGTGGGGGCATCACAATTCCCATCGAGCTCGTGGGGATGATTGTTGCGATTACCCTATATGGCAGCGCCTATATCGCGGAAGTGGTCCGTGGTGGCCTGGCACAAGTGCCCAAAGGCCTGACAGAGGCAGGGCAGGCACTTGGCCTGAGCAAAGGCGCCATCTGGTCGCGCATCAAGATGCCGATGGCATTGCGTTCGATTATTCCACCGCTTGGCAATCAATGGATTTTCATGATGAAGGCGACCACGATTGGTGTCGCCATCGGGTTCAGCGACCTCTTCTACATCGTGTCCATCTCGATCACCCAATCCGGTCAAACCCTTGAGCTGATTGCGATCCTGGCTGGCGCATTCCTACTGGTGAACGGCGGTCTCGCGGTTTTCACAAACTGGCTGAATGCGCGTATGAAACTGAAAGCGCACTGATATGTCTGACCTCTCTGTAACAGCACCGACAAAATTTCAGTCCATCACGCAAGTTCTGAAAAAGCGGGCGTTTCCCACACCTACGCAGTCTGCTCTTTCAATCCTGGTCTTTGGTGTGCTGGCATGGCTTGCCTGGTCCTTGTTTGACTGGGCCATATTGCGCGCCATCTGGTCGGCAGAGAACGTCGGTCAATGCGGCAAAGGTACCGGCGCCGGGGCGTGCTGGGCGGTCATTGACGCCCGTCACCGCCTGATCCTGTTTGGCCTTTACCCCTTCGACCAGCACTGGCGGTCCACGCTTGCCGCTGTTGCCATCATCGCAACCGTCGTGATCTCCTGCATCCCGCTGATGTGGAGCGCCAAGCGCATCGTGACGCTGTGGATTGTTGGTTTCGCGACCTACTACCTGCTGATGGAAGGCAGCCTGCTTGGCCTGCAACAGGTCACCACAGATGGGTGGGGCGGGCTGTCCCTGACACTGTTCCTGTTCTCATCGGTGGTGCTGCTGGGCATGCCGATGGGGCTCGGGCTCGCGCTCATGCGCCGCTCCGAGATGCCGTTTGTCAGGGGGTTTGCAGTTGTTTTGATCGATTTCGTGCGGTCGCTGCCCCTGCTTGTCACGCTGTTTACGGCAGCAGTCGTGATCCCGATCATCCTGCCGAGCTGGCTTGAAGGTGACAAAATCTGGCGTGTGATTGTCGCATTCGCTCTGTTCTTCGCCTGCTATCAGGCCGAAGTTTTCAGAGGTGGCTTTCAAGCGATCCCAAAGGGACAATTCGAGGCTGGCCAGGCGCTTGGGCTTACTTATTGGCAGACTCTGGGTCGTATTGTCCTGCCACAGGTGTTCCGCCACGCACTGCCATCCACCATCAACATGGTGGTCATCACGTTCAAGGAAACGGCGCTGGTGATCATCATCGGCTTCTTCGACGTCATGGCATCGGCAAAGGCGGCCTTTGGCACGGGTGAATGGGCGCCTTACTATCTGGAAGTCTATGTCTTCGTCGCCTTGATCTACTGGCTCTTCATCTTCTCCTTGGGTCAGTACGGCGAATACCTCAAGGGTCGCATGGCCATATCCGAGCGGTAACCTGCGCCAGCCTTCGGTCTCCCCCAGACGGGAAAGGGGCTGCCTTTGGGCAGCCCCTTTCCCGTCGTGCAATCGCATCGTCAAGGCGTGGCTAGTCGAGGGTGACTGACCCGTTTGCAGTTTCCAACTCGAAAGACAAAGCGGTCGCGCCTTGATGAACGGAAGCCAGGTGATCCACCCCAAGCGCCTGAAGAATACCAGACAGGTTATCGGGATCCGGATGGTACAAATGCACGGACTTGAGCGTGACACGCAGATCCTGCTGCCCTGTTGACGGGTGCGGTCCGGGCGACCATTCGATGAAAGCCGGGAGCAGCCCTCCCATTGGCAGACTGCCGTCTTTTGGCACCGTCAGGCGCCAGGATCGGTCGCCGCGTGTAAACAAGACGACTTCGCCCAGATCAACGGGGCTCGCCGCGATCACCGCGTCCAAGTCATCCGTACCAACCACCCAACACAGCGCACGCGGACGCTCTGACAGCCGCTCTTGCGTGGCCGGATCATCCAGAGTGAACCAACGTGCGCGCCCGGGGTCTGGCGCGTCCGGGTCAATGGCGATCAACTCAAAGAAGCTCTCGTTCCCGGATTGCATGACACAGTTGTGGGTGCTCATCGCTTCATGTTTGCCGCCGCGTGGGACTTCGACACCCAAGGCGTTTTGCATTGCAGCCACACCTTGTTCCAGAGAATGGGCGCCGATCGCGAAGTGATCAATTCTGTTGTTGGGCATTGGGCAATCGTCCGATCATGAAGTTAAGAGGGGAAGCGCCGCAGCAAGATCAGCCTTGAGGGTTTCGGGATCATCCAGCCCGATATTAAAACGGACCAATTGACCATCTTCAGACCAATCTGTGCCTGTGCGGGTGGGTGTGACAGGCAAAACGAGGCTCTCATATCCTCCCCAGCTGACTCCGATGCCGAAGTGCTGTAACGCGTCGACAAAGCTGCGGATTTGATCGTTCGAGCACGTGTGAAACACAACGCCAAACAGGCCCGCTGCCCCGGAGAAATCGCGCCGCCAATGGGCATGCCCGGGACAGCTCTCGAAGGCGGGATGCAGCAGCCGCTTGACCTGAGGTTGCTCGGCAAGCCACGTGGCGATCTCCCGGCCAGCTGCATCGATTGCGTCCATGCGTACTTTGAGGGTCCGCAGCCCGCGCAGCATCAGGAAAACCTCCTGCCCTCCGGTTTTGTCGCCAACAGCCATGACGGTGCTGCGGATCTGATCGTGGTAGGTCTCTGTGCAGGCGATCATGCCCAACATACAATCGGAGTGACCGCTCAGATACTTGGAGCAAGACGCGACAACCACGTCAACGCCCAAGGTCAAAGGCGCGCAAAACACTGGCGTTGCCCAGGTGCTGTCGATGATGGAGGGAATACCGGCCGCCTTGCTTGCACTTGCAATTGCCGGGATGTCAGGAACTTCGAACGTGCCGGACCCCGGGGCCTCGAACATGATCGCGCAGGTTTCCGGTGTTATCAGATCTGAAACGCCCTCTCCCACCATGGGATCGAAGTACTCAACGCGAACACTCAGCCCTGTCAGCACCTTATCGCAGAAAGCGCGGGTGTTGGCATAGACGTTGTCCGCCACCAATAGATGCATACCGGGCCGTGCAAAGGTCAGCAACGTCAGCGAGATGGCCGCGACGCCGGATGATGTCAGTGTGGTGCCATGGGCGTGATCAAGCTGCGATAGTGCACGTTCGAGCTGAAAACTGGCTTCGTTCCCATAGCGACCATAGTACATTGTGCCGGTTTCATACCGCTTGTCGCGAGCCGCCTCGAACTCTGCCAATGTGTCAAAGACAATGGTAGACCCGAGTTCGATTGGCAGGTTGACATGGCGACCGTCTGTTTTGGCAGGCCGACCGGACTGGACCAGAAGGTCCTCAAGAGGTTTCGCAAGTGAGGGCATTATTGTAGATTCCGTATGTTGCTTTTATCCTGACACCTCTTCAATATTGTGTCAATATTTGGCAAATGTGTTCTTTATATCGGAACATCTGCAATCGAGGTGAACCCGTCTTGGCGACAAAAACATCCAGACTTACTGCAAACCACTGGGGTGTCGGCATTGCCCGGGTCGAGGCCGGGAGAATTGTATCTGTGGACGGACATCCCGCAGACCCGGACCCTTCACCAATCAACGGGAACATCCCGGGCAGCTTGAACGGGGCGGCGCGTATTTTGCGCCCGGCAATCCGCAAAAGCTGGCTCGACAAATCGCGTGATCCTGTGCCGCGCGGGCGCGATGCATTTGTCGAGGTTTCATGGGATCGCGCGCTGGATTTTATTGCGGGCGAAATCAACCGCGTGCGCACAGACCACGGCAACGAGAGTATCTTCGCAGGCTCCTACGGTTGGTCGAGCGCCGGGCGCTTTCACCACGCACAAAGTCAGCTCAAACGGTTTCTGAACACGGTTGGCGGGTTCTCGTATTCCGAAGGAAATTACAGCTACAATGCCGCCCTTGTGATGATGCCCTATATCGTAGGACCCTTTCGCAAGCATGTGGCCGAAGCGACCCGGTGGAGCGTGATCGCCAAACATTCCGATCTTGTGGTGATGTTTGGCGGCATGGCCATGCGCAACACCCAGGTCAGCGACGGAGGTGTCGCAATCCACCGGATGAGCAATAACCTGCGGAGCTGCGCAAAGGCGGGTGTCGAATTCGTCAACATCAGCCCGTTGAGAACGGATGCGGCCGCGTTTTTGAATGCAGACTGGAAGCCTGTGCATCCCGGAACTGACACGGCATTGATGCTTGGGTTGGCCTATGTGCTGATGTCAGAAGGGTTGCACGATCTTGCGTTTCTCGCCCGGTATTGTGTGGGGTATGACCAATTCGAAGCGTATCTAACCGGCGCATCCGATGGTGTGCCAAAATCGGCAGAGTGGGCGGCCGAACATACCGGATGGTCCACTCAAGACATCACAGACCTTGCTCGGAAAATGGCGTCGAACAGGTGCATGATCTCTGTCGCTGCGGGTGTGCAAAGAGCCGACTATGGTGAGCAGGCCTTGTGGATGGCGGTCACCCTGGCCGCGATGCTGGGGCAGATCGGACTGCCCGGCGGCGGCTATACCGTTGGCTACGGCGTGAACGCAAACGTTGGCAACATGGAGCGGTTGTTCCGGTGGGGGACCCTGCCACAGGGCACGAACCCGGTGACCAATTTCATCCCCGTCGCGATGATTTCCGAGATGTTACTGAACCCGGGCGGCGCCTACACCTACAACGGCGCTGAACGCCGATTCCCCGACGCCCGGCTTGTCTGGTGGGCAGGCGGAAACCCGTTCCACCACCATCAGGACTTGCTCCGGCTTCACAAGGCGATTCAAACTCCGGAAACCGTCATCGTGAATGATCTCAACTGGACGGCGATGGCGCGGCACGCAGACATTGTCCTCCCCGTCGCGGCAGCTCAGGAACGCGATGACTTTGGAGCGGGGAAATCCGACAACGCCCTCATCCCCATGCACAAACTCGCCGCACCGCCAGGCGAGGCCCGTGTCGAATACGAGATGTATAAAGACCTCGCCAGTCGCTTGGGAACAGAAGAGCAGTTCACCGAAGGACGAACACCCGACGCCTGGCTGCGGCACATTTGGGAAGAAACGCGTGCAGCAGGGGCCCAACACGGCGTGTCCTTGCCCGATTGGGACACGTTCCACGTAGGCGATGTGATCAAACTGCCAGACCCATCGCCGAACCAGGTCTTTCTGGCCGAGTTTCGTGCAGACCCTGCGTCAAATCCTTTGCCAACGCCTAGCGGCTTGATCGAGGTTTTCTCAGACACACTGGCCGGGTTCGATTTGCCTGACTGCAAAGGCCACGCCTGTTTCTTTCCTCAGCGTGACTTCAAGGCGGGAGAAGGCGATTTGTTCCTGCTCTCCGGGCAGCCCAAGACCCGATTGCACAGCCAGCTGGACAATGGTGCCTTCAGTCTGAGCCACAAGGTGCGGGGGAGAGAACCCGTCCTGATTCACACGAATGATGCCGCAAGGCGGCGCATCTCGGATGGGGATATTGTCGAGCTATCTAATTCCCGGGGGCGCTGTCTTGCTGGTGCCCGGATCACGGATGAGGTGTTTGAAGGATGTGTGTTCCTTTGGACCGGGGCGTGGTGGGATCCGGATTTTTCCGCACCCCAGGCGCGCGACCGGCACGGAAACCCAAATGCTCTGACCCACGATCAACGGACATCCAGCCTGTCCCAATCTCCAGCATCGCATTCGGCGCGGGTTTCCTTGCATCGCTTTGACGGCGAGCCGCCAGACATCACTGTTCACCAACCACCCGTTCTGTATAGTGATACAGACCCGGATTAGGAACACTGTGGGGAGGGCTTTCCAATCGCAGACGCAAAAGAGCCGAAAGTGGATTCGACACTGTCAAAAGGTCTGTCCATTCTGGAAACCCTCGCAGGGTCACCATCAAGTATGGGGGTGACCGAGCTCGCAAAGTCGTTGGAGCTCACCAAATCGAACACCTTCAGGCTTCTGCAGTCATTGTCGGTGTTGGGTTATGTGCGGCAGAATCCGGACAAGACCTATGCTGCGACTCTCAAGACATGGCAGGTTGGCCGTATGCTTCTCGACAACTTGAATCTACGCGAGCTGGCAGCCCCGGAGATGAAGTATCTGTCCAAAGAAACAGGGGAAGCGATCTATCTTGCGGTGCCGGAAGGCTTGTCCGTGATCTACATCGACAAACGAGACAGCTCCAAGCCTATACGGTCGTGGAACCCGGTGGGCGGGTCGGCGCCCCTGCATTGCGTCGGAACCGGGAAGGCCATCCTGGCCCATCAATATGACGAGCTGCGCTCGCAGGTTAGCGGAGGGTTGACCCGACACACCGAACTGACGATCACAAATCTGACGGATCTCGACGCCGACGTCCAAGAGACCCTGCGCCGCGGATATGCCTACGACAAGGGCGAGTTTCGGGATCGCATCCTGAGTGTGGGTGCCGCCATATGTCTGCCAAACGGCAAACCGATTGCAGCCCTTGGGGTGTCGCTACCGAATGTTAACATGCCGGACAAAGGCATCGATTGGCTGGGATCGCTTGTGGCGCATGCCGCCACAAGCGTTGCGGGGAAAGTGGCAAAAACCTGAGGGTTACTTTTTCTCGATCGTTTCCACCGGGCCGCCCTTTTCCACCCAGGTCGAAAACCCCTCTTTTAGATGGGCGGCGTCAAACCCCATGTCTTGCAGCGTCGCGACAGTCAGCGCCGACCGCCACCCTGACGCACAGTGGAAGACATATCTTTTGTCCTCCTGGCCAAAAGCGTCCTTATAATAGGGGCTGTCCGGATCAACCCAGAACTCTATCATGCAGCGCGGTGCATGGATCGAGCCCGGGATCGCACCTGTGCGCTGGCGCTCTCTAACGTCACGAATGTCGACAACAACGACGTCAGGATCATCCATCATAGCGATCAAGTCAGCAGTTTCGACCTCTTCGATGCGGTTACGGGCAGCCTTGACCATGTCCGCAGCAGTGGTTTTGAGTTTTTCCATAGTTGTACCATTATTCGGAACATATATTTCATATATTGACACAAAGTAACTCCTGTTGCAACCTTGCTGGCAACACTTCGTCTGTTGTTCAGCGCCAAAGTATGGAGTCTCTTTGATGTCGAAAGAAGCTGCGATTTCTTTATGGGATGCGTCTGCCGCAGAGGAAGACTATACCAATGAAACCCTGGGCGACGTGTCTGTTGACGTTGCAATTGTCGGGGGTGGCTTCACCGGGCTCTCAACCGCTTTGCACTGTGCTGAAAAGGGGCTTTCTGCACATGTCCTTGAAGCGAAACAGATCGGGTTTGGGGGGTCCGGCAGAAATTGCGGCCTGGTTAACGCGGCTTTGTGGCTCCCGCCGCAGAAGGTCCGCGAAAAACTGGGCACCACTTATGGCCCGCGCTTCATAAAGAAGTTCGGCAGCGGCCCGGAATACGTTTTTTCCCTGATCGAGAAGCATCAGATTCGCTGTGAGGTCACGCGCACCGGAACAATCCACGCCGCCCACGGCCCAAGCGGCTTCAAAGACCTAAAGGAGCGCCATGAGGAGTGGATGCGCCTCGGTGAACCGGTTGATCTTATGTCGCGCGAAGAGGTGTCAGAAATGATTGGCACCGCACATTTCCACGGCGGTTTGCTGGATCATCGCTGCGGGACCATCAACCCGATGGGGTATTGTCGCGGTTTGGCGCGTGCAGCGATGGGCGCAGGTGCAAAAATCACCACGGGCGCCCACGCAAAGAAACTGGTGCGCGACGGCGATCTTTGGAAAGTTGAAACCAATAGAGGAACCGTGACAGCCAAGGCCGTCGTGCTGGGTACAAACGCCTATACCGATACGCTCTGGCCCAACCTGAGCCGCATTTTTACAATGATCCATTACTTCCAACTGGCAACCGGCCCCTTGGGGGCGGAAGCAGATCACATCCTGCCCGGGAAACAAGGCCTTTGGGATACCGGTCAGATCATGTTCAACATCCGCCGCGATGCCTTCAACCGGCTTTTGGTCGGCTCCATGGGAAAGGTGGTGGGTAGCAAGGATCGCGGCTTGTCGCACAGATGGGCCAAAAAGCAGATCGCGGGCATATTTCCGGACCTTGGCCCTGTCGAGTTCGAAGAAGCCTGGCACGGCCAGATCGCCATGACGCCGGACCACCTGCCGCGCATCTATGAGCTGGACACCAACCTCTTCACGCCAATCGGCTACAACGGTCGCGGCATCACCACCGGAACCATGTTCGGCGAGACCATGGCGGGGCTTCTCACCGGGATGGACCGCGCAGATCTGCCGCTCCCCATGACCGAACTGATGACAGTGCCCAGTGCGCCCATTGTCTCGCGCATCTACCAATCCGCGTTCACAGCCAACCAAGTTCTCAAGGCCATCTAAGATATGACCAATTTCAAAACGCGTGTTGGCGTAGACATCGGCGGAACGTTCACCGATGTGGCACTTGACCACAGCGGGCGGCTTTTCACCTGCAAAGTGCTGACCAACTATGCCCAACCCGAGCAAGCCATTCTGGACGGGATCGCGCTTGCGGCGTCCCAAGCTGGAATAGCGCTCAGAGAGATCGAACAGGTCATTCACGGGACGACACTGGTCACCAATGCTTTGATCGAACGGCGGGGTGCCAAGCTTGCCTTCATCACGACCGAAGGCTTTCGCGATGTCATCGAAATGCGATCCGAGAACCGGTTTGAGCAGTATGATCTGAACCTGACCCTGCCCACGCCTCTGGTGCCGCGCCAGGATCGGTTCACGCTGAATGGCCGCATGGGGCCAGCGGGTGAAGTCTTGCTGGCGCTTGACAAGGCCGAAGTTGAGCAGATGGTCCAACGGGTATTGAGCGGCGGGTATGAGGCTGTCGCCATCGGCCTGATGCATGCCTATGCCAACGATGCACATGAGGTCGCGATGGCCGAAGCCCTTCGCACGGCTGCACCGGATCTGTCGATTTCCACCTCCTCCGTGGTCTCACCTCAGATGCGGGAATTGCCGCGGTTCAATACAGTCATCGCGAATGCTTATGTTCAGCCGCAAGTCGCGGATTACCTCGGCCGCCTCGTCAGTCGTCTGCGCGAGGCTGACGTGGATGCACCGGTCTTCATGCTGCACTCGGGCGGTGGGTTGATGTCGGTCGACGATGCGGCAGAGCAGCCTGTGCGGTTGCTCGAATCCGGTCCCGCCGGTGGTGCGATCTTTGCCGCTGACTTTGCGCGGGCGCACGGTTTGGACAAGGTGCTGAGCTTTGACATGGGCGGCACAACGGCGAAGATCTGTTTGATCGAAGACGGCGCACCCAAGACCGCGAATACCTTTGAGGTCGCCCGCACCTATCGGTTCAAGAAAGGCTCCGGCATGACTGTGTCGACTCCGGTTGTCGAAATGGTGGAGATCGGCGCCGGAGGCGGTTCAATCGCGTCGATTGATGCCATGGGCCGCATCCAGGTTGGGCCAAAATCAGCGGCCTCTGAACCGGGGCCCGCCTGTTACGGACGTGGCGGTCAGGAGCCGACGGTTACGGATTCGAACTTGCTGCTCGGGCGACTTGATCCGAAGAACTTTGCCGGTGGGGCGATCCCATTGCATCCCGCAGCCTCGGATGCTGCCGTGACAGCGCGGTTGACCGGTAGCACCGGGCTGAGTGTTGAAGACGCCGCCTTTGGGGTGACCGAAATGGTGGATGAGAACATGGCCAATGCGGCCCGCGTGCACACGGTCGAGAACGGTCGCGATATCGAGCATTTTACGATGGTCGGGTTTGGCGGCGGCGCACCGCTGCATGCCTGCCGCCTGTGCGAGAAACTCGGGATCAATGCCTTGCTGATCCCGCCGGGTGCAGGCGTTGGCTCTGCCATCGGGTTTCTCAAGGCGCCGTTCAGCTATGAAGCATCCCGGGGACTGTTCCAGCGGCTGGCTGAATTCGATGCCGAGACTGTCAACGCAATGCTCTCCGAGCTGGAAGCCGAAGCGCGGGCGTTTGTAGACGGAGGCGCCAAAGGCCAAGCGACCGAGATCAAGCTGACGGCGTTCATGCGTTATTCCGGCCAAGGATGGGAGATACCGGTTTCGCTGCCGCACAAGGTTTTTGCAGATGGTGATGGCGCATCGATTGTCGATGCCTTTGAACAAGCCTACCGCGCCCTCTTTGGCCGTATCATCGACGGATTGGCTTGCGAGGTGACGAATTGGTCGTTGATTGTATCCACCGTGCTGGAAGACGTATCGCCTGCGGAACGCCACCAAAACGGGAGCACCGCCGCGATCTTGCGGGACCGCGAATTCTTTGACGCCGCCTTGCGCAAGACTGTGACAGCACGGGAAGTTGCGCGGGAGGCACTAACACCAGGAACCGAAGTGAGCGGCCCCGCAATTGTTGTTGAACGCGAAACCACAACAATTGTGACTTCGGCGTTTAAAGTTGTCGGTCAGGGAGACGGCAGTTTGCTGCTGCTCCGCAAGGAGGGCACAGCATGAGCAAGCTGAGCAGTATTGACCTGCAAATCATGTGGAACCGGCTGATCGCCGTCGTCGAAGAACAGGCCACAACGCTTATTCGCACAGCCTTTTCGACGTCCGTTCGAGAAGCAGGAGACCTCTCCGCTGGTCTCTTTGACCGACATGGCCAGATGATCGCGCAAGCGGTGACCGGCACGCCGGGGCATGTGAATGCGATGGCCGAAAGTGTGACGCATTTTGTGCGCGAAATCGGGGTTCAGGATATCTTTGAAGGGGATGTCCTGATCACCAATGATCCCTGGATGGGAACCGGGCACCTGCACGACATTACCATCGTTTCGCCGGTGTTCCGCAACGAAACGCACATCGGTTACTTCGCCTGCACCGCCCATGTGGTGGACATCGGCGGGCGCGGCTTTGGGCCAGACGGGCATGAGGTTTTTGAAGAAGGACTGTTGATACCGATCATGAAGTTTGCCGAACGGGGTCAGGTCTCCAAGGACCTTGTGCGCATGATCCGGTCTAACGTGCGGACACCCGATCAAACCGTCGGTGACATCTATTCTCTGGCCGCGTGCAACGAGGCTGGGGATCGTCGGCTGCAGGCGATGCTGGACGAATTCGACAGCGATGACATTGATGCACTGGCAGACTTTATCATCGAGACAAGCCGCAAGGCCACTTTGGAAGCGATTGCCGAGGTGCCGGACGGAACATTCCAGCACATGATGCAGGTCGATGGATACGATGCGCCCGTGCACATGCAGGTGCAATTGACCATCGACGGGAATAGCCTGATTGCGGATTTCGCCGGAACCTCGGGCATGAGCAAGTTCGGGGTCAACTGCCCCGAGGTCTATACCCGCGCCTATGCCTGCTACGGGCTGAAGTGTGCGATCGCCCCGCAGGTGCCGAACAACACCGGCTCGCTGGAACCGTTTCAAATCACAGCGCCTGAGGGGTGCATCTTGGCGGCAAAGCGCCCGGCCCCTGTGTCTGTGCGCCATGTGATGGGGCATCTGGTGCCGGACGTGGTTTTGGGCGCGTTGCACAAGGCGTTGCCGGATACGGTGCCTGCCGAAGGCGCATCAGCGCTTTGGAACATTCAGATCTCCGCGCGGCCCAGCGACCCGGCAGGCGATCTGCCGAACCGCGAAGTTCTGATGTTCAACTCTGGCGGCACGGGCGCCCGGCCCGCACATGATGGGCTGTCTGCGACGGCGTTCCCCTCCGGAGTGTCCACCATGAGCGTGGAAGCGACAGAACACGTCGGCCCGATCACCGTATGGCGCAAGGACTTACGGGCAGGGTCCGGCGGCGCAGGTGCACAGCGCGGTGGGCTGGGGCAGATAATCGAGATCGAACCGCGCGACGGCTATGACATCTACTTCAACGCCATGTTTGATCGCGTGAAAAACGCCGCCCGCGGGCGTGATGGAGGTGCGCCGGGTGCGGCGGGGCGCGTTGAACTGGCTGATGGAACGACGTTGCGCGCAAAAGGGCGACAGTTGGTCAAGAATGGTCAGCGCTTGCGCCTGAGCTTGCCCGGCGGGGGGGGCTACGGGCCGGCCTCTGCAAGATCGAAAGACGACGTGGCTGCGGACCTCTCGGCAGGCTTCATCACGCCGGAACAGGCGAAGTCTGACTACGGATATGAATGAAAGACAGGACACCGACAATGACTGACACACCTATTGCCCTGATCTCGGGCGCAGCCCAAGGAATTGGACTTGCCTGCGCAGAAGCGCTTGCCGAGGATGGGTTCAAAGTGATCCTCGCTGACATCAAGGACGACGTTGTCGCCCAGGGCGCGCGCTTGGGTGGTGCGGGCTACATCTGTGATTTCGGGGATGTGGGTGCCATCGCTGCACTCTTTGACACGATCGAGGCCGAGCATGGGCCGGTCAGCGCGCTGGTCAACAACGCCGGGATCGCCATGCCGGGCGACTTTCTCAGCTATGACCTTGCGGCGTTCGATACAGTGATCGGCGTGAACCTGCGTGGCGTGTTTGTGGCCACGCAGAGAGCCGCACGCACGATGGTCGAGAAGGGGATTGAGGGCGCAATCGTTAATATGTCCTCGATCAACGCTCAGGTCGCGATCCCCGCGATCCCGGCCTATTGCGCGTCCAAGGGCGGCGTGATGCAGCTGACGAAGGTTGCGGCGCTTGCCCTTGCCAAGAACAACATTCGCGTGAACGCGGTTGGTCCGGGCTCCATCGACACAGAGATGATGGCGGGCGTCAATGCCAACCCGGAGGCATTCAAAACGGCGATGTCACGGACACCGTTGGGACGTGCCGGCACCGCGCGCGAGATCGGTGATGTGGTCGCGTTTTTGTGCTCTCCAAAATCAAGCTATGTCACAGGCGAAACCATCTACGTGGATGGCGGGCGCCTTGGACTGAATTACACCTGCTAAGGCCCATTTTTATGTCATCTGCCTACGAACAAACCTATGCCGCCTGGAAAGCAGACCCGGAAGGATTCTGGGGAACGGCTGCGGAACAAATCGACTGGTTCACATCCGCAACTTCTGTCTTTAACCCTGACATGGGTGTCTATGGGCGGTGGTTTGATGGGGCGACCTGCAACACCTGCTACAACTGTCTGGATCGGCACGTGGAGGCAGGTCATGGCGACTGCATCGCGCTGATCTATGACAGCCCGGTGACCGATACTGTCTCGCGTTTCACCTTTGCCGAAGCGACGGCGCAGGTCAGCGCGCTGGCGCATGTATTGCGGGGTATGGGCGTTGCAAAGGGCGACCGCGTCATCATCTACATGCCGATGGTGCCCGAGGCGGTGTTTGCGATGCTGGCCTGTACACGCCTGGGCGCGATACATTCGGTGGTTTTTGGCGGGTTTGCCGCCGGTGAGTTGGCAACGCGCATTGAAGACGCAGGGCCCAAGGTCATTATCTCGGCCTCTTGCGGGATCGAGCCGGGGCGGATCGTGGCCTACAAGCCGTTGCTGGATGAAGCCATTGAAGTGGCTTCCGTCAAGCCCGAGGGGTGCCTGGTCCTGCAAAGGGAAGCGCTGGCGTGTGAGTTGATCCCCGAACGCGATGTCGATTACGCAGACGCCGTCGAGGCCGCTGTAGCCTCGGGACAGGGCACGGAATGCGTGGCCGTCGCCGCCACAGATCCTGCCTACATCCTCTATACCTCCGGGACGACCGGCCAGCCCAAGGGTGTCGTACGTGACACCGGCGGTCACATGGTCGCGTTGAAATGGACGATGGAGCACCACTATGGCCTGCAACCCGGCGAGGTGTTCTGGGCTGCATCAGATGTCGGCTGGGTCGTCGGTCATTCCTATATCTGCTACGGGCCATTGCTCCATGGCTGCGGGACCGTGGTCTACGAAGGCAAACCGGTAGGCACACCCGATGCCGGTGCATTCTGGCGGGTTATTCAGGACCACAAGGTGGCGGCCCTCTTCACCGCACCAACGGCGTTCCGGGCGATCAAAAAGGAAGACCCGCAGGGCAAGCTGATCGATACCTATGACCTAAGCCACTTTCGAACTCTGTTCCTTGCAGGTGAACGCTCCGACCCGGCGACTATTGAATGGGCGCAGGAAAAGCTGGACCGGCCGGTCATTGATCACTGGTGGCAAACCGAAACGGGCTGGGCGATGTCCGGAAATCCCGTGGGGCTCGGCGCGTTTCGGATCAAGCTTGGGTCACCGGGTAAACCGATGCCGGGCTACGACATTCATGTGCTCGACGATGACGGCAACCCGGTGCCCCCTGGCACACTTGGTAACATCGTGTGCAAACTGCCGCTGCCGCCCTCCGGATTCCCGACGCTCTGGAACGCACCGGAGCGGTTCCTGTCCTCCTATATGAACGAGTTTCCCGGATACTATGCCACGTCGGACGCAGGCATTATCGATGAGGACGGATACGTTTATATCATGGCGCGCACCGATGACATCATCAATGTCGCGGGCCATCGCTTGTCGACGGGTGCCATGGAAGAAGTCATCGCAAGTCATCCCGATATCGCCGAATGTGCAGTGGTGGGTAAAGCAGATGCTCTTAAGGGTCAGATGCCACTGGGATTTTACGTGACCAATGACGGGGTCGCGCGTGACGGTGCAGAGCTTGAGAAAGAGTTGGTGCAATTGGTGCGCGCCAGGATCGGGGCCGTCGCAGCATTCAAGACCGCCCTCCCGGTGCAACGGCTGCCGAAAACCAGATCAGGCAAAGTCTTGCGCGGGACGATACAAAAGATTGCAGATGGTGCTGACTACAAGATGCCTGCGGCCATTGATGACCCTGCCATCCTTACGGAAGTAACCGACGCGCTCGCGGCGCGCAGTCTGATTGGATAAGCCATGATTGAACGCCTTCACACCTCCGACTGCATGAGCAAGATCGTCAAACACAACGGTGTCGCATACCTGTGCGGTCAGGTCGGCGCCGGGACGTCGGTTGCGGATCAGACCAAGGACTGTCTGGCGCGCGTGGATGCGCTGCTGACAGAAGCCGGATCAGACCGCGAACATATTTTGCAGGCTATCATCTGGCTATCCGACATGGCCGATTTTGCAGACATGAATGCCGTCTGGGATGCTTGGGTGCCTGAGGGACACGCGCCTGCGCGGGCCTGCGGGGAGGCAAAACTCGCCAGAGACGTCCTGAAAGTTGAAATCATCGTAACCGCCGCAATCAAAGAAAAGCACTAGGGAGACTATCATGCAGCCTGCCGTTGAAATGAAACAAATCAACAAGTGGTACGGAACCTATCATGCACTGCGCGACGTTGACCTGTCCGTCGCCAAAGGCGAGGTGCTTGTCGTTTGTGGCCCGTCCGGGTCGGGTAAATCAACGATGATCCGCACAATCAATCAGTTGGAAGAACATCAATCCGGCGAGATTCTCATCAACGGGGAAGAAATCAGCGCTGATGCACCCAATATTGAAGAAATGCGGCGCGAAGTTGGTATGTGCTTTCAGCACTTCAACCTGTTCCCACATCTCAGCATCTTGGAAAACTGTACCTTGGCGCCGATGTTGGCGCGTAAGCTTCCGCGCGAAGAGGCGGAAAAGACGGCTATGGGATATCTTGCCAAGGTCCAGATCGCCAACCAAGCCGATAAGTATCCGGGGCAGTTGTCCGGCGGGCAGCAGCAGCGCGTTGCCATTGCCCGCGCGCTCTGTATGAAGCCTGAAATCCTGCTGTTCGATGAGCCGACGTCCGCACTAGATCCCGAAATGATTGGCGAGGTGCTCGACGTAATGGTGACGCTTGCTCAGGAAGGCATGACAATGATCTGCGTCACACATGAAATGGGCTTTGCGCGCAAAGTTGCGGATCGCGTGATTTTTATGGACGCCGGAGAGATCATCGAAGAAGGCGATCCAGAGAGCTTCTTTGGCGCGCCGAAAAGCGAAAGAACAAAACTATTCCTCGACCAGGTGCTGAGCCACTAGAAAGACGCAACGCATTGGGACGCCTTGTTGCAATGGCACGACGCTACGATGACGCTGTCGTCGAGACATTTAGCAATGATCGTTTTGGCGTGCGCCTAATAGGATAGTCCGTTCTGATCGCGACCTATCAGGTCTCCTTCAGCTAAGCCATAAGCGATGATCTGACCCTTAATTTGGTATCTTCCGACATGGGCACCTAAGGCCTGTATTAGCGCAACGCGCCAATACGAAAACTCAATTCTGCCCACTTCCGGTCCAAAACCGCCGCTGGGGAGTACTTCCAAATGCTGCGTTTGCAGCCCGCTTTCCGGACATTCATCACGAACGCAAAACGCTTTGCTACGTGGTAGTACATCTCGTACCTACCTCTCTGGCCACTGCGAAAGGCACTTGATATAATTGGTGACTTCGAACTGGGCTAGGCTAAGCCCTATTTGTTATATCTCCAGCCAGATTGGACGATGGTCGCTTGCCCTCTGGGTGCGGCTGACCCCGCTTCCTTCTAGCTCATTCTCAAATTCGGAATGCGCGATACCCGCATCTTGAACATCATCATACAAACCAGGCGAAACCGCAAAGTGGTCCAACAATAGGGGGCGATCTTGTATTCCGTCCACAAAATCGTCAAAGCGTGAGGTAAACTGTCTAGCCCCCAGTTTCAGTACCACTAATTTGGCGTTTCTCTAATAAGGTTTCAGGCACAGGAGGGCGCATGCCAAGCGCGTGATGTGGCCGGATTTGGTTGTATTGTCTGAGCTAGACATTGATG
>NZ_JADOBQ010000019.1 GCF_015644665.1 Roseobacter sp. MH60115 | reverse complement strand
GCCAGCCCGGACCGGACAATGGATTGGCGATAAAGGTCGGGATTGCGGGACGGGCTGCCTTTCGAGTTCAATCGATAAACGGCAGCTCTTTGAATTTCGGGTTGCTTCGGATCAGCCGTTGCCATTCGGCGGGGGACGTCCACCACGCCCACCGATGAAGTCGCTCGATACCGTGCCTTTGAAACAGCGCGGAAAGAACGGGTAGGTACCGGTGGCGAAATACACATACTGCCCGTCGAGCATTGCCCCGTTACATTCATCCAAAGTTCCGGAGCCCTCAACGAATTCGTAATCCTGCACGTAGGTGCCGTCATGTGCGCCACCTGGACCGGAGGCTCGCTCCCCACTCTTCAACTGCCATGACGATTGCGCTTCGTCGCCCACGTAGTGGATTTCAAACCCGTCCGCCGCGTAGCCAAACAGCGTGTTGTAGAGTTCGCCTGCCACTTCAGAGGGAATGCCGTGATAGTGGTACATGCCCTGACCGTCCACGTGCGCGTTCTGTGCGTCCATGATGAGCCCGCCCATACCCTCGACATTCCATCCCGAAGACGGATCGCGCGAATACCCGCGCTCGGACCTCGGGTCATAGTATTCCGCTGTGCCCGGACGCAATGGAATTCCGGTCAAGGTTATACCCGAGATCCGAGCGTTACTTGTGATGGTGTCCGTGAGTTCGGGCGTAGCATCTAAGCAGAACCTATGGTGCTGCTCTTCCACCGTGGCACCAGCCCGCCACGGGCCGGTTTCGTGATCGGGTACGCCATAGGACGTGATGCAGCGCTGGTCCCCATCCACTGTGATAGTCACATCCGATTGAACCGCACTGGCAGTAAACAGCGTCACAGCGAGCGTGGTGCCTAATGTCTTCATGATACCCTCCGGGTGCTTGGATAAGTGTTTAACGGGCGCAAAGGGTATTTCCGTCGTTCTTTGTGTCGCAGCATATGGACGCGCCAAAGCTGCCTTTCATGGCCACAACAGCATTGGTCAAATTGGGCTCACTGCGGAAACAGATCCGTCTGCTGCAAGGAAAACGAGCTTAGCCGGGCCAA
>NZ_JADOBQ010000018.1 GCF_015644665.1 Roseobacter sp. MH60115 | reverse complement strand
ATGTATGTACCGGCTGCTGTTCGCAATGCCTGTGATGCATATCCTCTGGAAGTCGCTGATATGTATCCGGCCTTTCGATCGGCTTGCTTTATTGCCGTGGCCCCGTTGGGAATACGCCCGCGCCGTTGTCTTATTACCTACCGGACCGATGATGGCCATTTGGGCTCCCAGACTTTGGGAGCGGCATTGTTCCGTTCCATGCATGTGAGGTTTACGAACTTCTTTGCCAGTTGCGGGTTCTCAGATCGCATCCGGAGTCTCTTGGCCCCTCCTGTCAAAGTCGGTTCCTGATCGCAGCACACTCCATGCGATCCTGGCCAGTTTGTTGGCGAGCGCGACACCAAGCTTGTTGTGTTGCATTCGAGTTGCGGCAGCTTCCAGCCAAGGGCCAAAGCTGAACTTATGCCAGTTCTGCGGCCGCATCATGATCACCTGCGCGGCTTGGACAAAAAGCGTGCGTAAGTATTTGCTGCCGCGCTTCGTTATGCGGCCAAGAATGGTCCTCCCACCCGTGCTATTTTGACGTGGCACCAAACCGAGCCAAGCCGCGAAGTCCCGTCCCCTGTCATAGGCTTCACCTTTCCCGATAGCGGCGACAACTGCTGTCGATATCAACGGCCCAATCCCAGGAATGGTCATGAGGCGGCGGCAGCTCTCTTCGGAAGTGCTGAGGTCCTTGATCTCTGCTGTCGTCATGTCGATCCGCTTGTCCAACCAGACCCAGTCTTGCTGAAGACCCAGAATGAGCTTTCGCATCCGCAGTGACAGTTCATCGCTTCGGTTGTTTAGAATGGCGTCGAGTGAGCTGCGAAGGGCGGCAATGCTTTTGCGGACGGTGATGCCGCGCTCGAGCAGAAAGGCCCGAATCTGGTTCATCGTTGCAGTTCGCCGTGACACGAGGCGAGACCGGATACGATGCAGAGCTTGCAGGTCGAGTTGTTCCTGCGCCTTCTCAGAAACCGTCTTGAGATTGGGACGCAACGCTGCTTCCGCAATGGCCTCGGCAGCGTTGTAGTCGTTCTTCTGGCCCTTGTTGAACGGCTTCACATAGATCGCCGGAATGATGCGCGGCTCAAATCCCAGTTCGCGCAGGGTCTGGCTCACGAAGTGAGCGCTCATACAGGCTTCCATACCAACGACACAGCGCGGCAAATCCTCAAAGGTCGTCACCAGCGCAGGCCGCTTGATCTTCC
>NZ_JADOBQ010000017.1 GCF_015644665.1 Roseobacter sp. MH60115 | reverse complement strand
TCGTGCAAATGCACGTCAATCTCACGCAAAAGCTTCAACGCATCTTCATCCGAATACCGCTTCCGCGCCATCCATCATCCCTCCTGTGACACCAAAATAGTGGCACAGTTCTACGGGGCTAAGACACAGCGCCTCTCACATACTGCCAGCCCAAGCATAGCCCTGGCGGTGGTCAGGTTCTTGGGTTGAGTGGCGGATGACGATTTTCCAAACATACTTCATGGGTAGGATGTGCGCCGCAATCGCAAACAAATGGTTAACGATGAACTGGCAAGGTCTTAGCTTCTAACGGCTATAACCATGAACCGACTGCGTTTGTTTCATCTTCCGATGTCGGCAAGGCGGGACAAAGCGGACAGTCAAATTACAAGATGAACGGCAGCTATGTCCGTGACGGCTGCGGGCTGATCAGCAGCAGTATTCCAAATAAGCACATCGTCGCGCCTGAGGCGCGCTGAAGCATTGAAAGCTTTCCTGCTGCAAAACGAGATGCCATCCTGCCAAAGGCAGCATACGTGAATATCGCAACTGCTTCCATCACAAGAAACGCGGCACCCAGCATTGCAAAGCTCTGCCAATACGCATCCACGATCACAAATTGAGGGAAAAAGGCCGCAAAGATCAGTATGGCTTTGGGGTTGCTCACGGCCACCAAGCTTTCGGCGCGGAATGCCTGGCTCAGAGAGACCTGTTCGCCAGAAAGGTTTTGTGTTTTCATCGCTTTCGCACTGCGCCAGAGCGAAATCCCAAGCCATATCAGATAGGTTGCGCCAATCACTTTGGCGATGCTGAAAACGAGGGCGGAGGTCGTCAGAACAATGCCTAGCCCGAGTGCGCTGATTGCAATCATGGGAACGAACACAAGCAGCCTACCAACAGCCGCTTTTTGCGCAAAAACAACGCCAGACCGAGCGCCGTTTGTCATGGCCAGAAGGTTGTTCGGCCCAAACGCAAGGTTTAGCGCGAAGCACGCGGGAACGAAAACGAGCCAATCAATCATTTTGGGAAACCTTGATAGTTCAGAGAAAAAGCCAGGTGGCATAGCAGACCTTCGCTGCAACACGAAAGAATCACAAGACAGGGCTCTGAGCTGTCATCTGACTGTTTTCGTCAATTGTCGGCAGGAGCCCCGTTGCAGACGCTCTAAAAATGAGCAGAGTCGAAGCATGCCGATACGGACCGCTTCTTCTTCGGATATCCAAGTTTGGGCTGATCTACGCGCGCAGCTTTGGGATGACACGTCTCCCGGACAGCATCGGGATGAGGCTGCGGCGATGCTCTCCAAATGTCCTCATGACGGCATCGTCTTCTTGGATGTTGTTGATGGGGCGACCATTCGTGCGTTCGCCGAGGCAACCTTGCGCCGCGATCATGTCAACGGATGCGAGACTTCGCCAGTTGCCTTCCTTGAGGGTATCTTTGTCCGCCCTGAGGACCGAGGCTCAGGCGTCGGGCGGCTCTTGTTGAAGTCGGTCCAATCGTGGGCAAATGAGCGAGGCTGTTCAGAGTTCGCTTCTGACGCGCATATCGACAATGCAGCTAGTCATGCGTTTCACTTGTCTTTGGGCTTCGAAGAGACTGAACGCGTCGTCTATTTTCGCAAGGCGCTTTAGTGCGATTGGCCGGAGCCAGCCCGGACCGGACAATGGATTGGCGATAAAGGTCGGGATTGCGGGACGGGCTGCCTTTCGAGTTCAATCGATAAACGGCAGCTCTTTGAATTTCGGGTTGCTTCGGATCAGCCGTTGCCATTC
>NZ_JADOBQ010000016.1 GCF_015644665.1 Roseobacter sp. MH60115 | reverse complement strand
TTGCGGGCCTTTTACGTGGCGTTTTGCACTGCGCGTTTGGTCATGACGGCGACCAGATGCGCGCGGTAGGCGCCGGTGCCGTGCAGGTCGCTGATCATGTTGTCCCCCGCCAGCGCAAGCCCCTCCAGCGCGGCGCCCGAGAAGTCCGACGACAGCGCCGCTTCGGCCTCTGACCAGCGGAACACCCCATCATTCGAGGCGCCCGTCACCGCCACCCGCACGCCCTCTGCGAACTTCGCCACAAAGACGCCGACCAGCGCAAAGCGCGAGGCGGGCTGCACGAACTTCTGGTAGTTCGACACCTCTGGCACCGGGAACCGCACCTCGGTGATGATCTCGCCCTCTTCCAGAGCGGTGTCGAACATGCCCTGGAAATAGTCATCCGCCGCGATCTCGCGGCTGTTGGTCACCACCGTGGCGCCCGAGCCCAGAACCGCGGCCGGGTAACAGGCCGAAGGGTCGTTGTTGGCCAGCGACCCGCCGATGGTGCCGCGGTTGCGCACCGCCGGATCACCGATATGGCTGGCCAGTGCCGCAAGACCGGGATAGGCGCCCGCCTCTGCCGCCACCGTGGCATGGGTGGTCGCCCCGCCAACACAGAGCCGCCCATCCGCGCCGGTGCAGACCCCCTTCATCTCGGCCACACCGCTCAGGCTCACCAGCACCGACGGGCTCGCCAACCGCTGCTTCAGCGTCGGGATCAGCGTTTGCCCACCCCCCAGCGCCTGCGCATCCTCGCGCCCCATGGCAGCGGCGGCATCAGCCACCGTGCCCGGTGTCTCTACATCAAAATTATACATCGCTTCGTCCTTTCCATCCGCCAGTTCAAAAGGCACATCTCACCTTCTTCTGGCGTCAAATATCCCGGGGCGTGAGGCCGGTCCGCGCCAGCGGCAAACTGTCCAGCGGACAGTTTGAGGCCGAACGGGGCGGAGCCCCGGACGACGGCTGACATCACACCCCGAACCCATCACTTCTGCATCGCCGCCCAGACCCGCGCCGGCGTCAGCGGCATGTCGATATGGGTCACATCCTTGCCGCCCCGTTGCAGCGCATCCACCACAGCGTTCACCACCGAAGGCGGCGAGCCGATGGCCCCGGCCTCGCCACAGCCCTTCACCCCCAGCGGGTTATGGGTGCAGGGCGTCTGACAGGAATGATCCACGCCGAACATCGGCAGATCATCCGCCCGCGGCATGGCGTAATCCATGTAGCTCGCACTCAGGAGCTGGCCGTTCTCGTCATAGGCACAGTTCTCCAGCAGCGCCTGGCCGATACCCTGCGCCAGCCCACCGTGCACCTGCCCGGTCACGATCATCGGGTTGACCACATTGCCAAAGTCATCAACGGCGGTGAAAGCCTCGATACTGACCTTGCCGGTCTCGGGGTCGACCTCCACCTCGCAAGCATAAGCGCCCGAGGGGTAGGTGAAGTTACTGGGATCATAGAACGCCGTCTCCTCCAGCCCCGGCTCGATATCCTCCAGCGGGTAGTTATGCGGCACATAGGCCGCCAGGGTCACATCGCCCCAGGCCACGGATTTATCCGTGCCCGCAACTGAGAAAGCGCCATCCTTAAGCTCAATGTCACTCTCGGCGGCCTCCAGCAGGTGGCTGGCGATCTTCTTCGCCTTGGCGATGATCTTCTCCGTCGCCCGCACCATGGCCGAGCCGCCCACCGCAAGAGAACGCGAGCCATAGGTGCCCATGCCCATCGGCGCATTGGCGGTGTCGCCATGCACGATCTCGACCATATTCTCGTCGATCCCGATCATATCGGCCACCACCTGGGCAAAGGAGGTCTCGTGCCCCTGCCCATGGCTGTGGCTGCCGGTCATCACCACCAGGCCGCCGGTGGCATTCACCCGCACCGTAGCACTCTCATAGAGCCCCGCGCGGGCGCCAAGTTGCCCCACCAGATTGCTGGGCGCGATGCCGCAGGCCTCAATGTAGCAGTTCACGCCCAGACCGCGCCACTTGCCTTTTGCCTCGGACACCTTGCGCCGCGCCTCGAAGCCGGACAAATCCGCCATCTCCTCAAGCTTGTCCATCGTGGCCACGTAATCGCCGGTGTCATATTCCACCGCCACTGGCGTGGCATAGGGGAACTCGGTGATGAAGTTCTGCCGCCGCAGCGCAATCGGATCGACGCCCAGCTCACGCGCGGCCTTGTCCACCACCCGCTCCAGCTGGAAGGTGGCCTCGGGCCGCCCGGCGCCGCGGTAGGCATCGACGGGCACCGTGTTGGTAAAGACCGCCTTGACGTTCACATAGATCAGCGGGGTCTTGTAATTCCCCGCCATCAGCGTGCCGTGCAGCCAGGTCGGCACCGAGGGCGCAAAGGTGCTGAGGTAGGCGCCCATATTGGCATAGGTCTCAGTCCTGAGCGCGGTGAAGTTATTGTCCGCATCCAGCGCCAGTTCGATCTTGGTCACGTGATCGCGGCCATGGGCGTCCGACATGAAGGCCTCCGACCGGCTCGACGTCCATTTGACCGGGCGGTTACAGGCCTTGGCCGCAAAGGTCACAAAGGCCTCTTCCTGGTAGTGGAAGATCTTGGTGCCAAAGCCGCCGCCCACATCCGGGGCGACCACCCGCAGCTTATGCTCCGGAATGCCCAGCACAAAGGCCCCCATCAGCAGGCGGATCACATGCGGGTTCTGGGAGGTGGTATAAAGCGTGTGATCCCCCGTCCCGCGGGCATAATCGCCCACCGCCACGCGCGGCTCCATCGGGTTGGCGACCAGCCGGTTGTTGACCAGCTCCAGCGTGGTCACATGCGCAGCCTTGGAAAAGGCCTCATCCGTGGCCGCCTTGTTCTCCTCCACAAACCCCCAGTCATAACAAAGGTTCGAGGTCAGATCGTCATGCACCTTGACGTCATCACTGGCCACCGCCGCCTTCATGTCGACCACCGCCGGCAGCTCGGCAATGTCGAGATCGATGGCCTCGGCCGCATCGCGCGCCTGCTCCAGCGTCTCGGCCACCACCGCGGCAACGGGCTCGCCCACATGGCGCACCTTGCCATGTGCCAGGATCGGGTGGCGCGGCTCCTGCATGGGTTGCCCGTGCTTGTCGGTCACCTGCCAGCCGCAGGGCATGCCGCCCACCGCCTCGAAGTCGGCGCCGGTGAAGACCTTGACCACCCCGGGCATGGCCTCGGCCGCCGACGTGTCGATGGCTGTGATCGTCCCATGGGCCACGTCCGAGCGCAGAAAGAACACATGCGCCTGCCCGTGGATGTTGATGTCATCCGTGTAATTCCCCGCCCCGGTCAAAAACCGGACGTCCTCGCGGCGCTTTGAGCTGGCGCCGATGCCTCCATCTTTTGGCATGTCATTCCTCCCTGATCAGCGGTGGCCCAAGGCCCACCTTACCTGTTGGTTGCAGACCGGCCGTTCCCCCGGGAACTTCCGGCTGTGAGTGTCCCGGCGCGCACAACCGGCAGGTAGGGTGGGCTTTCAGGCCACCCTTGCCAGGCGCGCGGGATCGTTATTCCGCGGCCACGGCGGCCACATCCTGGCCAGAGGCCGCCATGATCGCCTTGACGATGTTATGATAGCCGGTGCAGCGGCAGATATTGCCCTCCAGATACGCCCGCACCTCCGCCTCGCTGGGCTTGGGGTTCTCCTTCAAAAGCGCCGCTGCCGACATCACCATGCCCGGCGTGCAGAAGCCGCACTGCAACCCGTGATGATCCTGAAACGCCTGCTGAATGACACTCAGCGACCCATCCGCATTGGCCATCCCCTCAACCGTCGCCACCTCAGCCCCCGCAGCCTCCGCCGCCAGCATCGTGCAGGCCTTCACAGCCTCCCCGTTCACATGCACCACACAGGCCCCGCACTGCGACGTATCACACCCCACATGCGTCCCCGTCAGCTGCAACTCATCCCGCAAAAACGACGACAACAACGTCCGACCCTCAACAGAACCAGAACGCAAAACTCCATTCACAAACATCTCAACCATAAACATCTCAAAAACTCCCTC
>NZ_JADOBQ010000015.1 GCF_015644665.1 Roseobacter sp. MH60115 | reverse complement strand
GTTTCAACAAGCTCAAACACTTCCGACGCATCGCCACCCGCTTCGACCGCCGCGCAATCTATTTCCTCAGCTTCCTGCACATTGCATCAGCAATACTATGGATGCGCTGAATGTCGATTCAGCCTAGGGCTGCGAAAATCGGTACCGGCCCTAGCGTCTTGATGCTAGGGTTCATGAAAATCAAGCTGCAGGAGAGGGGCACATGTCTGTCATTGTTCGTCTTGCCGGAATTGCTGATCTTGACGAGGTCGTCGATCTCCTCCTTCTGGATGCCGAGCACCGACACATGACTGATCCGGCGATCTGGAAGCTGGACGCAAACGCCGGTGACAGAGTCCGATCCACCGTGAAGTCCGCAATGGAGAACGACAATCCGCCGTTTCGCCAACAGTGGCTTCTCGCTGAAACCGACGCTGGTGCTGTTGGCGTTGCCCACACAATCCTTTTACCGGTCCCGCCGATCTACGCGGGCGATTTTGGCGCTCCGGGCTTGATGATGGAGGATTGTTTCGTCGCAAAGGAAGCGCCCGCCGGCACGGCAAATGCGCTTTTGGACGCGGCGGAAGCCGATCTTGTCGCAGCAGGCGCCAAAATCTTGCTGGGCGCATCGGTAACCGACGGTGCCTGGGAAGCAGCCTACGCGGCGCGAGACCACACGCCATTGACCTTGTATTTTGCAAAGGTCGGTCTCGAAAAGGTCGGCGATTTTGAAGGGGTCAGAAACGCCACAGCAGAAGATGTGCCCGCCATCGTCACCTCCAGTGCCGAGAACAGGAAAATCTTGTTTGACCTTAATGCATTCTGGAAGCCGCATCGCGAGGCGGACGCACGGTTTGACGTCTGGATGAGGAAAAGCCTGACACTTGCAGACCGCGATATGTTTGTGTGTGAAACAGAAGGTGAGTTTGAAGGCTATGCCATTTCACAGCCCTCAACGCAGCTGCATTTTCCCGCACCGCACGACATTTCGGCAGTTGGCTTCATTGATGACTATTTTCACGATGATTTTTCCGACCCGGAAGCGCTGGACGGCGATGGTGTGGCTGCACGAGATCTTCTGACTGCGGCAGAGGTCGCACTCCAAAATCGCGTAAACGATGTGGTTTTGGTTGTTTGTCCTGCCGCCTGGTCATCCAAAATCGATGTGCTGAAGAGCGCTGGCTATCGCACCGCCATCACATGGTTCATAAAACGTTAGCCCCCGGAACACAGCGCTTGGCCGTTGGCCCGATGCAGGGCTGGAGGGTGGGGTCAGGGCGCGGCCTTTAGGTCTCTGGCCCGATCAGACAGATGCGCCCAGAGGCGATCCCGGTCCACAGGTTTGGACATGAGCGGCAAGCCGAGGGTCTTGCAGGTCTGGCGCAGCTCGCGCGTACGATCGGCGGAAACGATCGCCGCAGAGATCGGCCCGTAGGTCTCCGTGATTTTCTGGTAGAGCGCGGTGCCGGTGTTGCCCTTGTCGAGCTGGTAATCGAACAGAAAGGCGTCGGGAATGAGTTGGATGGCATGCATGAGCGTCAACGCTTCGTCGGCGGAATGTGCGTGGATCACCTCGCCGCCCATGTCCTCCACCACCAGCGACAGGGCGCCCGCAAAGGCCGGATCGTTCTCCACCAGCAGAACCAGCAGCCCGTTAAGGTCTTGCGACGTGGTATTCTCCGACCCCGCGCGCTTGGCATCATGCGGCAGGGCGGCGGTGTCGATGGGCACATTCAGGGAAAAACAACTGCCGCTGCCCGGTTTCGACCACAGGCCCAGCTCGTGCCCCAACCCCTTGCAGGCGCGTTCCACGATGGCAAGACCCAGCCCCAGCCCGCCATCGGCAGGGTCGGGGTTGAGGCGGCTGAACTCCTGAAAAATCTGTTCCTGATCCGCTTCCGCGATGCCGCAGCCAGTGTCCCAAACCTCGATCCGGGCCGAGGTGCCGCTGCGCCGCACGCCCAGCAGGACGCGGCCCTTGTCCGTATAGCGCACCGCGTTGGAGAGCAGGTTCTGCACGATGCGCCGCAGATAGGCCGGATCGCTGCGCACCGTCAGTGAGCTGTCGAGAATGTCCAGCGCGATGCCCTTCGCCGCAGCCGTGGCGGCCAGTTCATCGCGCAGGGGCGCCAGAATGTCTGAGATGCGCATCGTCTGGACTTTGAATACGGCCTTGCCCGCGTCCAGCTTCGAGATGTCCAGAAGCGCTTCGATGATCTGCTGCGCGCCGTTCAGCGCGGCCTCGGTCTTGCCGATCACGTCCTGCGCGTCATTGGTCGTGACCTTATCCGCGAGCGAGGAGACAAAGAGCTTGGCGGCGGAAAGCGGTTGCAGCAGGTCGTGGCTGGCAGCCGCAACGAAACGGGATTTTGAAGCATTGGCGCGTTCGGCTTCGGCCAGGGCCACGCCAAGCTCCTGCGTCCGGTCCCGCACCCGGCGTTCAAGCTGCTCGTTCATCTCGAAAAGCGCGCGGGCGGCTTCGCGTTCCGCCGTCACATCGGTGAAGCTGATCACGAAACCATGGTCCGGCATTTCCTGCGCAAAGACGCTGTAGATGCGGCCATCTTCACGGCGGATTTCAAAGGCAATGGGCGGGCGGCCATGGGCGCGGTTGGCCCAGCTGCGCAGGCGCTCGGCGTCCACCTTGTCGGTGAACACCAGCTGATCGCGCAGACGGTTGATCAGGTAGGAGAAGTTCATGCCAAGGGTGACGCGCGGTTTGGACAGGGCCAGAAAACCATCCATCTTGCTGTTCCAGCCCACCAGCGTGCGGTTGCGATCAAAGATGCAGACGCCCTGGTTGAGGTGGTCGAGCGTGGCCTGCAGAATGCGGGCTTGTTCGTCGCGCAGCTTGTCGCGTTCCTGTCGCTCCAACTGGATGATGTCGGAGACGTCCGTTTGCAGAATGACCGTACCACCGCCGGAGGTGCGGTGTTCGCTGACCTGCAGCCAGCGGTCACGCAGCAGGCTGACATTGAAGACGACATGCGGGTCGCGGTGATGATCAAGGCGCCGCTGTGCCCAATCCTCGGGGGTCTGGTTCTTGGGCAGCGACAGAAACCGGCTTTCGGAGACCAGCGAGACGTAGTCTTCAAACGGCAGGCCAGCGCTCAGGCCAGGCACGATGTCCAGCAGGTCCTGACAAAACCGGCTGTTGAAGAGGACAAGCCGGTCATCGGTGTCAAAGAGGGCAAAGCCTTCATCGATGGTCTCGATGGCCTCGGCGAGGTTGGACCGTGCGGTTTCGGTTTCCGCGCGGGCGACCTCCAGGCGGGCGTTGGAGTCCTGCAAAAGATCGAGCGTGCGTTCCAGATCGCGGGTCCGTTCGCGCACCTGGCTTTCCAGCAGCGCCGCGCGTTCGAACTGCCGGTAAGCGAGGCCGGATTCCTCGCTTTTCTGCTCCACCCGGCGCATCAGCGATTGCGCGATCACCAGCAGTTTCTCGTTCTGTTTCTCGACCGTATCGGCGGGGTTAATCAGCGACATGCGTTGTTTCATCCGCATCGGCCGGGTAGAAGGCCACCCCGCTCATGGTGTGGTTGACATGCAGCGGGCCGATCTGTTCGCCATAGGTCGAAAACCCGATCACATTGTGTCGCGACAGCACGTCGGACATGGCGCGGACGATCTGCGACTGCTCCGCCTCGATCCGGCGCAGGATGCAGTCACAGCCGATGATGTCGCTCGGGGCGTTTTCCGTGGAGAGTTCCTGCAGTTTGCGTTCCAGATGGGTGACCATGTTCTCAGGCTGCGCAACCGTCAGCACCATGCCTTCGTCCACTGCAGAGAAGAACACAAGATCCCCGTCTTCCGTGACCTGTTGAATGGCGCGGACATGATGCGCGTCACCGATCCGCACCACAACCGGATGGGCGGCAAAGGTAAAGCGGTCCAGCTGTTCGGGGTCCTTGCCGACGATCCGCGCATATTCACGCGCTGCCGGTTCTGCGTTGATGGCCCGCACAATGCGGCGGGCGGGGTCGGCATCTGTCACCACCATCTGTTCGCCGGTGGGCACCAGATGATCGAGGCTGAAGACCTTGGTGCGCAGCCGTGTGCGCACCAGCGTCAGCACGGCGGCGTTATCGGCCACGCGCCCGTTCAGGCCCACAAGCGTCTGGCGGAAATCAGTGCCGTCCCCGGCAGAGCCGCCAAAGATCTGCGTATCTCCCAGCGCCGGGGCAATCGTCGCGCTGAGCGTGTCTTCACTCAACGACAATCCATCCACGACCAAAAAGCCGAAACTGTGAGGCAGTTTGGAGGCACGCTGCTGCAACCCCATGCGCTCCAGCGTGATCTGATCCACAAGCGCCTGCGCATCCAGATCATCGACTTTTTCAATCAGGATGGAACAGGAGGCGAAATCCTCTGCCGGAAAGGCGATGGCGACAATCGTGCCCTCGTCATATCCGGCACCGGTGATCTCACCCGCCGTCGTGCAGGCGACAACATCCGTATCGGGATAGACCCGCCGGGCTTCGGCCACCACGCCCTGAAAATCGGCGAGCGGCGTGGCCATGATCGAGATGAAGCTGAACGGCCCCGGCCCGAGCACATCGTGCAATGCAGCCACAGGCGACGTGTTGGACCAGCACACCTGTGCGGTCCTGAGTGCACAACTCTCGTCAGGCTGCACTGGGTCGGCGGCATCCGCAAAACCAGCGTTGGCGTTCATGTTTGTAACTCTCCCTGCAGGCGAGGATAGGACGCCTAGGAAGAACTTGGCAAGACATTTGCGAACTTGGCATCCTGCGCCACCAGCACGGCCTGTGTCCGGCTTTGCACGCCCAGTTTGCGCATGATCGCGGTGACATGTGCCTTGACCGTGGTTTCCGCGATGGAGAGGTCAAAGGCGATCTGCTTGTTGAGCTTGCCTTCACAGATCAGTTCGAGAATGCGTGCTTGCTGGTTGGTCAGGCTTGACAGACGCGAGACGGCCTTGGTGCCCTCCTCGCAGGTGTCCCCTTCGACGAAACCGGCAGGGGTGAAAACGCCGCCCCCCGCGATATGCTCCAGCGCCTCCTGAAACACCGACCGATGGCTGTGTTTCGGCACGAAGCCCGACGCCCCCGCTTCTATGGCGCCGCTGATGATCGCGTTGTCGGTCATGGAGGAGACAATGATCACCGGGGTTTTATCCGCCGCGCGCTTGAGACGAATGAGCCCGTCCAACCCACTGACATCCGGCAGGTTCAGATCCAGCAGGATCAGGTCCGGCGCCGTGTTCCCGTCGATCTTCTCCAGCGCGTGTTCCATGCTGTCCGCGGTCACGATCTGTGCAAATTCGGCAACCGATTTCAGGGTAAGCTCGAGAGCGTCGCAAAACAGCGGATGATCGTCCACCACGAGCGCCCAGCCGCCGCGCATTTTGGCATGAGCTGAAAGGGAGGCGTCTTGCGTGTTCATGGCTTTAGGCTAGTGCCGAAACTTGCAAAAATCTACTTGGCAAAAAGTCTCATAGAAAAAGGCGCACCCCAATATGGGATGCGCCCGATTTTTCAGTACCTTACCCTATCAGTTGGCGGCAAACTGACGGGGCAGGCGGAAGGTCCAGAGCATGCCGCCTTGATTGAGGTAGCTGACCTTCTTGGCCACTTCGCCGCCCCAGAGCGGCACCGCACCGCCCCAACCGGAGATCACGGTCACATATTGCTCGCCGTCCTGCTCCCAGGTGATCGGCTGGCCAACGATGCCGGAGCCGGTCTGGAAGGACCACAGCTGCTCGCCGGTTTCGTCGTCAAAGGCGATGAACTCACCACCCGGCGTGCCGGTGAAGACAAGGCCACCTGCGGTGGTCATCACACCCCCCCAAAGCGGCGCTTCGTCTTTATACTCCCACTTCAACGCGCCCGTGTCCGGGTCGATCGCTTTCAGAGAGCCAATGTGGTCTTCGTAGTTTGGCTTGATGGTGAAACCGGAGCCGAGGTAGGCCGCACCTTTCTTGTAGGTGATCGGCTCGTTCCAGATGTCCATGCCCCACTCGTTGGAGGGCACATAGAAGTTGCCGGTGCGCTGGCTGAAGGCCATCGGCATCCAGTTCTTGCCGCCGAGGAAGCCCGGCGAGGAAAACACCACCTCACCCTTCTTCCCATCGGCGGACGCCGCAGGGTCACCGGGGCGGTTGTCCTCGATAAAGATCGGACGTCCGTTCTCATCGATACCTTCTGCCCAGGTGATGTCCTTCACGAAGGGCACGGCACTGACAAAGGCGCCGTCCTCGCGGTTGAGCACATAGAAGAACCCGTTCCGGTCGGCAGTGGCATAGCGCATATTGCCGTCGCGGTCGGTGTAGGAAACCACCTCGTTCACACCGTCATAGTCCCAGCCCTCGCGCGGGGTGGTCTGGTAGTGCCACTTGATCTCGCCGGTGGCAGGATCAACCCCGATCCGGCTGGCGGCATAAAGGTTGTCGCCCGCATTGCCCTCGGTGGGTTGGCCTGCGTTGCGCAGGTGGCTGTTCCAGGGTGCAGGGTTGCCCGTGCCAAAGACCAGCGTGTCGGTGTCCGCGTCATAGGACCCGCCGAGCCAGGTGGCACCGCCGCCGGTCTTCCACATGTCGCCGGGCCAGGTCGCGTTCAGCGTGCCGGTCATGGTGCTTTCTTCGCCGTTGAGCGTGCCCATGTGGCCCTCGATCACCGGACGGGTCCAGACCATGTCGCCGGTTTCCGCGTCGCGCGCCTGAATTTCACCGACGATGCCGAACTCACCGCCCGAGTTGCCGGTGATGATCAGGCCATTCACGATCAGCGGTGCGGCAGTGTAGCTGTAGCCCGCCTTGTAATCCGCGATCTTCTTGTTCCAGACCACATCGCCGGTTTTCTGGTTCAGCGCGACGATGCGCGCATCCAGAGTGCCGAAATAGATGTTGTCGCCATAAATCGCCGCCCCGCGGTTGACCACGTCGCAGCAGGGCAGGATGCCTTCGGGCAGGCGCGCGTCATATTGCCAGAGTTCCTTGCCGGTCTTCACATCGATGGCGAACATCCGGGAGTAGGACCCGGTGATATACATCACGCCATCATGCACAATGGGTTGGGTTTCCTGACCGCGTTGTTTCTCACCACCGAGCGAAAACGCCCAGGCCGGTACAAGATTTTCGACATTGTCCTTGTTGAGAATGTCGAGCGGCGAGTAGCGCTGCAAATGCCGCCCCATGCCGTTTGTCAGAACATCTCCCGTGGATGCCGCGTCGTTCCGCAGCATCTCTTCGGTAACTTCGGCATGAAGCGATGTCGTAGCGAGAAGCGCAGCTGTCACTGCAATCGCGAACCTTTTCATGGTTTTCCTCCCTTGAGCTTTTGCAACAGGTCCGGAGCCCAAAGACTCCACGACCGGTTGCCCAGAGTATTCAACCAAAGGCCGTTTCTAGGTATTGGCCAATGGTCGTATGGTCAGCCGGGCCCGCGCGGGTGTGCACTGTTGGCAGGCCGTGGGAGGGGATGGAAATGAAATATGGTTTGATCTTAATGGGTTGCCTGATGACCACCGGGGTGGTCGCCGAGGAGCGGCAAGTCTATCTGGAAGCGCAGGATGGCACCCGCATAGAGATCGCATCGCTCATTCTTGCCGGGGACGGAACCTATTCGGTGCAGATGCAGGAGGCCGCTTTCGCCAATCACTTCCTGTCGATGCGCCCGTTCAAATGTCTGGAAGGGCCTGCAAAACACTGGTGCCACGTGCCTTATCCCTACGAGATCGCGCGGGATGTCTCGGCGGACCTGACCGATCTGGAATACGACTTCCTGTTTCTGTGGAAAGGCGCAGGCGAGTACGGGATCAACATGTGGAACGGTGTTTACTACGACTTATCCGAGCAGGATGGTGTCATCGTCGGGACATTGCACGAGATGGATATGAACCTGCTTGCGGCGCCGCCCGACGCGGGAGAGCTGCGCCCCTTGAAGGCCGGTGATTTGCACGAAAGCGACCCGGACAGCCATTGGCTGCCGCGCATGGTCATCGAGTGATCACCTAGAAAAACGGGCCGTATTTTGAGTTGTCCGCATCGGGCGTGACCTCGTCGAGATCATAGCCTGCGCCCTGCAGGCGTTTGGCAATGGCCAGACCGTTTCGGGCTGCCTCATCCACGTATTGGCGTCCCAGCGCTTCGTCCCGGGCCACGCCGTGGCCGCGCATCAGGTCGAGGCCGTAGTTGAACTTGCCCACCGGGTCGCCTGCCTCCGCCGCGCGGCGATCCCACTCTGCGGCGGCATCGGGGTCATACTCACCGCCCAGCCCGTTGTTGTCGAGCTGGCTCATCCAGGTCATGGCACCGGTGTATCCGGCGTTGGCACAGTTCTGAAACAGCAGTCGCGCCGTTTCATGATCGCCGGATTTGGTCATCATATAGCCCATGGAACAGAGCACCATCCCGGTCTCCCCTGCGTCCGCACGCTGGCGAAAGCTCTGCCAGGTCATCTCATCGGGGTTGGTGATGCCGAACTGGTTTGGATCTTCACTGTCGGCCCAGACCGGTGCGGCCAGACTGCTTATCACGATCAGGGGCAATAACCGTTTCATGGTCCAACGATAGCATCGCCGGTGGTGTTTTCACAGGCGCCAATGGTCGTAGAGCCATTGGCCTGTTGCATCCCTCGGGTAGAGAGTGGCGCGCTCACGTCAGCCCGAGATGATCAAAAACTGCCTGCCGCTGCGCCTCGCCCTTCGTACCGGGCACCTTGATGAGATGGCTGCCGGATTTCAGAGCCCATGGCGCGCTGGAAATCGGCTCATCTGCCGACAGGATGATGGGGCGGCAGGTTTTCCTTGTTTTTGCCTGGCGGCAGACCCGCGACGCCAAGACCTTTGTCGTCATCGACACAGGCAGGGCGTTTCGCGGCAGTGTTCGCTCCGGGGTGCGGAGCGGGGGTCAGTTGGTCGGGCGGAAGGCGGCGCCCCAGGGAAAGCGGCCCACCTTGATGGACTTGATGGCTTCGCGTTTGGCCACGTCAATCACGGTTACATCACCGGAAACACCGTTGGTGGTGAACAAGAGCGAGCGGTCTTCGTTGAAATCCATATGCCAGACGCGGCGACCGACGAGGATGTAATCCTCCACCTCATAAGTTTCCGCATTCACGACCGCCACGTGGTTCGACGGGCCAAGCGCCACGAAGGCGTGTGTATCGCCAGCAGTGAATTCAAAGCCCACGGGTTGCACACGATCAGGATGCACGCCCTGCACCTCAAAACTGATCTTGGCTTTCTCGGCCTGGGTGGCCGTGTCGAAGATCGTCAGCGTGCCGCCGATCTCGGAGCTGACCCACATCTCGCTGCCGTCTCTTAGAAATTCCGCGTGACGCGGGCGGCTGTCGACCAGCGTATTGGCGAAAAGCTCTTGTGTTTCGGTGTCGATCCAATGCGCCATGTTGGTGGTCTCGGAGGTGGTGATGGCGATCTTGCCGTCAGGGGACACCGCCATGCCCTCGGGTTCTATGCCCACATCGATCTGCGCCACGACCTTGCGACTTTCGGTATCCACGACGGTGGTGATCGCATCATCCTCATTGGCGATATAGAGGTGGCGGTCGTCCGGGTGCAGCACGAATTGCTCCGGGTCCTCGCCCGAGGGCAGATCATGCAGGATCTCGCCGCTGTTCGGGTCCATCACCTGCACGGCGTTGCTGTCGGAGGCACAGATGTAGAGCAGGCTGAAATCCTTGGAGAAGGTGATGCCGCGCGGGCGTTCCCCGGTTTCGTAGGTCTTGATCACCTCCAGCGTCTCAGTCGAGATGACCGAGACGGTATCGTCCTTTTCGTTGGTGACCCAGATTTCGCCCGCATGGGCGGTGGTGGTCAGCAAGAGAGCGGCAAGCGTTGTTCGGATCATTGAAATGCCTCGCATGTGCTTTCGGGTTGGTCGAGCCCGAGTGAATCCAATTCGTTGACCTGATGCAGGAACCCGTCCAGCGGCGCCTGGGCCACCAAGGCGCGCGGGTGCACGATGGCGATGGGCTGGCGCAGCTGACCGTTCCAGGCGCGGTATGTCAGGGGACGCCCCTTGAACCCGGCAAGCTCAAACGCGTCTGACAGGATGTAGGCGCGCAGTGTCTCGGGATCGACGGCGTTTGTCCGGGTCACCGCCTCGCCCAGGGTGCGCATGGCAGCCCAGGCGGCATAGTCCTGCGATGTCATCTGCCGGTTATGGGCTTTTTCAAAGCGCGATTGCAATTGTGCCGCCCCCCATTGTTCGATCACGGGGGACCAGGCGACCGCCGACAGCCCCTCGGACCCGGTCACGGGACGCGCCTCCCATGTGTTGTAAAGCACGTAGCGCCCGAAATCATGCACCTCATCGGCGAGGATCATGGCGTCGTAATCGCCGAAATCCTGCGTGAAGAGCGGCACTTCCTGCGACGCGTTGCGCCGCATGTCCGCGTCAAAGGCCCATTCCTTTTCCCCCGCGAGGTCGAGGCCGAATTTGACAAGTGATTGCCGCACTGCCTGCGCATAGGCTACGTCCTGCGGATGCGTGCCGGTGATCATCACCAGATCGGTCCAGCGCTTTTGCACAAAGACCTGCGCGAGCGCATCCGTGCGCATCGCATCCGAGGGCAGGGTATGAAAGAGATTTGCACGGCAGTCCGCGTCGCGCAGGGTGATGTCGCCCGAGGAGGTGTTGAAGATCAGCGCACCCTGCGCTTCGGGCAAATCGGCAATGGCGGTTTGAACCTCTGCAGGTGCACTGATGATGAGATAGGGGCTTGTCGCCAACAGCGCCTTGGCGGCGGCAATCGGGTCATCCCCCTCGGGCACGTAAGTCTGGCTCAGCTCATATTCTTGCCCCAGAAACCGCCCCGTCGTCTGGTTGTCCTTCAGCCCGGTCAGCGCACCGGCCAGACCATTGTCCTCCGGGATCGGGTCGAGGTTCGACAGGGTCGGGGGCAGCGGTACCTCCACATGCAGGTAATGCGCGCTCAGTGTCACATCCGCCCCAGCGGGCACCGCGCACCATAGTGCGCAAAAGACGGCTAAAAGCTGACGCATGTCCAATTCCTCCCCCGCCAAAGGTAATGGCTGCACGGGAGGGTTGAATAGGACTTTAGTCCCCCACGTCGCACCCAACCAAAGTCCAATACCTTTTGTCAGACCGCCTGACTACAACAGGTGAAAACAACATATTCGATCCCGGGAGGAGAGAAATGACACATCTATTCAAGACCGCTGGGCTGGCCGCGGGCGCCCTGATTGCGGCAGCCACATTCGTGTCGGCGCATGGCGATGTGAAGCCGCAAGCGGTCGATACAACCGGTCTGCCTGACACTGGAGACGAGTGGCTGATCGAGAACCCGTACCGGGCAGAGGCTGCCGGGGAAGAGGTCTGGCTCCGGGCGGTAGAGATCGGCGCGTCGGGCTATAATCAGAACTGTGCGCGGTGCCATGGTCTGGAGGTCGTCTCGGGCGGTCTCGCCCCGGATCTGCGCTTTCTCGAAGCCGAGGAATACGGTGATGAATGGTATATGGAGCGCTTTCGCGAGGGCTACACCCAGAACGGCATCACCAAGATGCCGGCATTTGGTGAGCTGTTGGGCCAGGATGCCGCCTGGGCCATTCGCACCTACATCGAAACCCGTCCCGACGGCGACGCGATGGAAGAATATGCCGAGGAGTTAAAGGCAATGCGCGATCAATTGCAGATGTACGCCGCGGGAGAGGCCGAAGGGGCCGACCCCGATGCCATCAAAGCGCGCCTCAGCGAGATTGCGGGATCGATTGAAACCCTGTCGGGCGCTCCGGTCGCAGATTCGGTGGCCTTTCGCGCGGCCAATCTGATCGATGGCACGCCCGCACGGTACAAGAGCGCCGCCGAGACCCTGACCATCGGACTATCCGCGGCCCAGTAGGTGATGCGTCTCTCTATCTCGCACCATCTTCTGTTGGTTTTCTCCCTGCTGCTGCCGGCGCCCGCGCTGGCGGCAGACCCTTGTGCGGACCACGTCCCCCAGGCCCGTCCGCAAAACGCCAGTCGGGACATCGTCGGGCAAGAGATGGATGTGATCCAGGAACAGGGTCACATGCTTTTTGCCGTCTATGAAGATTATCCGCCCTACAGCTGGGAAGCGGGCGGGAAGCCGCGCGGTGTCGATATCGAGATCGCCCGCATCATTGCCGAAGACCTTGGGGTCGATGCGCGGTTCAATTTCGTGGCGGCGGGCGAAAATCTGGATGCGGACCTGCGCAACAACATCTGGAAAGGCGCGCTGATCGGGGGGCGGATCGCCAATGTGATGATGCGCATCCCGTATGATTCCGCGTTCAAATGCCGGGTGGAGCAGGTGGTCTTCACCGGGCAATACGCCGCCGAATCCATCGCCATCGCCTATGACAAGGCCAGCTATCCGGAGGAAAAACCTGTCCCGGCCTACTTCCGTTTTGATCCGGTTGCCGTTGAAAATGACTCAATCTCGGATTTCTATCTTTCGTCATTCGCGGGCGGTCAGTTGGCGGGCAAGGTGACCCGTTTTGCCGATATGGAAGAGGCCATGGCCGCGCTGCGGGCAGAGGAGACCAAGGCGGTGATGGGGCCGCTGGCACAGCTGGAGCATGGCGTTGACGAGGGGGTCGGTATCCATCAACCGCCGCTGGCCGGTTTTGCCGTCAGCCGCTGGACGCTGGGGGTGGCGGTGAATTTTCGCTATCGTCCGCTGTCCTATGCCGTCGACGATGCGATCCGATATGCCATTGAAGATGGCCGCATTCCGCAGATCTACGCGGACCACGGGCTGACGTATCAGCCGCCGGACAGGTAAATGCGACCTTTGTCCTACTCGGATGGTCGCATAGGCGGGGTAACATGGCGTTGCTATGGTCCTGACAAATTCAGGAGGAGTCGCTGATGCAACTGAGTGACAGTCGAACGATCAACGCCGATGTGGCGACCGTCTGGGCGGCTTTGTTGAGCCCGGAGGTTTTGAAAGAATGCGTGCCGGGCTGTCAGGAAATGACAGGCTCGCCGAGCGAGGGGTTCGAGGCCGTTGTGGTTCAGAAGGTCGGACCGGTAAAGGCGACGTTCAAGGGTGGTGTGACGCTGAGCGAGATGGTGGAACTCGCGAGCCTGAAAATTTCCGGCGAGGGCAAGGGAGGCGCTGCCGGTTTTGCCAAGGGCGGCGCGGACGTGCGGCTGGAGGCCGATGGGGATCAGACGGTGCTGCACTATGACGTGGAGGCCAAGGTGGGCGGCAAGCTGGCCCAGCTTGGCAGTCGGATCATCGATGGGTTTGCCAAGAAGATGGCAGACCAGTTCTTTGACAATTTTCAGAATGCGGTTGGCGCGCCCGAGGCGCTGGTGACTGCGGGTGCTGAAGATGGTGAGCAGAAAAAAGGCTGGTTCAAACGTCTTTCGGGCGGGTGAACGGCAGGAGCTTTGAGGGAGTTTTTGAGATGTTTATGGTTGAGATGTTTGTGAATGGAGTTTTGCGTTCTGGTTCTGTTGAGGGTCGGACGTTGTTGTCGTCGTTTTTGCGGGATGAGTTGCAGCTGACGGGGACGCATG
>NZ_JADOBQ010000014.1 GCF_015644665.1 Roseobacter sp. MH60115 | reverse complement strand
GGCGCAACACCAGACGCCCATCGTAATCGAAACCAACCAGATGGAAGACATCCTTGCCAATATCGATGCCGACCGACATCAGCTCATCAAAATCGTTCTTTGCCATGCTACTTCTCCATTTTGCAGAAATAGGCCAAGCCTAACCTGCTGGGTGAAGCAGCCGGTACATCCCATTAGCTACCGATTTTCTGTTGTGCGGCGAATGCCTGCTTCGAAACTGTCAATCACACGCATTGTGTCTTCGCCACATTTCACCATCGTGACCTTCGGGGACTACTTCGCAAAGGTCTGAGCCATATCCACGCAGTATCGCATACCCAGAAATTTGCTCGTCGTTCAAAATCTCAATGGTTTTTAAGTGGCGCGAGAGGTGAACAAAGCGCAATTCAGCGCGCGCCGTCTCTGTTTTGGCAATCAACTCAGTCAACATAGTTGCTGTTAAATTGCCCGACTTGAACCCCTCATCTAGCCTCCTCTCGGCTTCGATCAGTTCTTTTCCTTTGGCAATTGCGTCTTCTTTCATTCCCTCAAAAATCGTTCGTACACTTGCCATTTGTCGCTCGTTCAAGCCCAGCTCTTCGCTCAACTCCAGCACGTGAGCGGGGCCCGGATAACCATTCAACTCGGCAGGTAGTGCCAAGCCCCAACCCGCGCCACTTTGGAGGGCTTCGATGTCTGCTTCTGAAAGGCTGCTGATATCGCGTGCGTCAAAGCCTTTGTAGAGCTGGTTTTTGGTTTCTGCTGCAACTGGTGCGCCGAAAATGAGCCCTGCAAAGATAATGTACCAGATTTTCATGAATATCTCCGTTGGTTGCATCTTATCTGGCGCAACCAATTCCATCTTCATATGATCTTTATCATGTCATCTCAGATAATTTCGCTTTTCCTTCAAGCTTCTGATCGTCACTTCGATGCGAGAGAAACCGTTTTCAGAACTGGCGATCCGGTCGCACACATATTTTATGTTCGCCAAGGAAGTGCAGCGTTGGTTCGCACGCTTCCGTCTGGAGGCCAGGCGTACTTACAACATGCAACCGACAACGAAGTGCTAGCAGAAGCTTCAGCCTACGCCGACGCCTATCATTGCGATTGTTTGGCATTGAAGCGATCCACAATAGCTGCGATGCCCCGCGCTCAGTTTCGCGATGCCCTTCGATCCAACGTTGATCTAGCAGAAGAATGGGCTGCCCACTTAGCGCGCACGGTGCAGTTTACGCGCATGCGCGCAGAAATTCGCTCGTTGCGCGCCGTCGCTGATCGACTTGATGCTTGGCTGGCCGAGTACGGGCCTTTGCCAGAAAAGGGAGAGTGGCAATCTGTGGCACATGAGCTGTCGGTTAGCCCGGAAGCTCTTTATCGAGAGTTGGCACGCAGGCGATCCTAGTTGTGCGGAGGATTTCGTACCGCCTGAATTTCCTGGATACGCGCGGGCCATGTTGATCGAATAAACCCCAGGATGTTCCAAATCTCATCATCGCTCAATGAGTCACCAAATCCCGGCATCCCGCTGTTGAAATCGTTCACGCCCCGAGCTGCCAAAGCCTCTTTTCCTCCTAGTTTCGTATATTGAAACAGAAGCGCGTTATCATGGTGCCACGTGTGACCACGCTCGTTGTGAGGCGGCGCGGGCAGAACGCCATCTTCATTCGCAGTCTGCCAATTGGGCTGACCTTCGAGGCTTGCTCCATGGCACGAAGCGCAGTGCTCTGCATAGAGCGCTTTGCCACTTTCCAAGTCCCGGTCATCTAACTCATGGGCGGCGTATGCAAAACCCGTGGCAAAAACCATGATAGTCGTCAGCACAAACTTCATAGCACCTCTACCCAAGTTTTCATTCCGGATGCCTGATGGCCCAGCATATGACAGTGCAACAGCCATTTGCCTGGATTGTCGAAAACCACGGAAATCTTTTGAGACGCACCGCGCTGGACCAACGATGTATCACGCAAATCGCCAACCGATCCATCTCGGTTCAACTCGTAGAAATGGTGCCCGTGAAGGTGAATGCCGTGTGCAAAACTGGTGTCGTTGATCAGTTCGAAATGGGCGGTCTCGCCACGTTTGAAGCGGGCAAACGGTGCATCTTTAAACCCAGACACGCCATTGAAGGCCCAAATATCGTCGCCCGCGTGCCGACCACCCATGGCACCGCCTTCCATCTTTAAGCTCAATGATTGGTCGGGGGTTTCCTTTGGCTGTAAAACATTTGGGGCTGGCAAAGCCTCAACGGGCGTATTGGCGGGCGTGAGATTTTCACCTTCGATTTTCAGGCTGCCCATTTCGTAAATGTCATCACGCAGGATAAATAGAAATTTGATTGCGCTGGTGACATCACCGATGAGGTCAACGCGTTGCGCAGGTGCTATTTCGAAATCCTCTATGGGACGCGGTGTTGCAAGTGGCATGCCGTCCAGCGCAACCACCTGTCCTGAGAGTCCTTCGAAACGAACGGGGAAAACACGCGCAGTTGCTGTATTGATAAGTCTCAACCTGATCCGGTCGCCTATGCGAACGCTGTTTTGTGAAGGAAGGATTTTGGCGTAATTACCCATTCGTCCGGCATGGGCGAAGTCGTGCATATTGCCAAAGCCACCCATCAGCGCGCCGGTTTCTTCTATCCGCCAATCATCCAGCATGACGGTGATGTCGTGATCGACCCGAGGCGGATTGACTTCTTCAACAATAAGTGGGCCGTACAGCCCCTTGGCAACCTGTTCCCATGACCGGTTGTGAGAGTGATACCAGAAGGTGCCAGCGTCCGGTGTCGTAAAACTGTAGTCAAAGCTTTCGCCGGGCTGGACCAAAGGTTGGGTCATGCCAGGCACACCGTCCATCGCATTGTCTAAGCGGATGCCATGCCAATGCAGTGACGACCCTTCAGAGGTTTGGTTGTCGAACCGCACCGTCAGCGTTTCACCTTGGCGCACACGAAGCTCTGGGCCCGGAGTTGAACCATTGAACCCAAGCATGTCCGTCGTGCCATCTCCTTCGGGCAGGATTTGTGCCTTCACCGGCTCCGCACGCAGCACAGACGGGCTCGCTAATCCCGCATGTGGGAGAGCAAGAACAGCTCCAGTGCTTAAAAGAAACGTTCGGCGATCCATTTTCTGTCCCTACTCTCGATACGATTTGTGACAAGACTGACAGCTTGCACCAAGAGACTTCATCGCGATTGCAAGGTCAGCTTTATTGGCAATACTCGTGGATAGACCAAGAGCAGTGTTTTCCAGCTCCAACGACTTCTGCTTGAAGTCTTCAAAGTTTGCCCAAATCTCAACTTTGGCTTCAGATTTAGGGTCGTCTTCTTTTCCTTCGAACAAAGCCGGTGTTTGAGCCGCGTGTTTCGCTATAGCAGCGGCAGCCGCACGCGCTGCGTTTTGATCAAACTGCGTCACGCCTTTGGCCATCTGACCAATGACTTTCATCTCTGCCCCGATCCCGCTCATCGCGTCCATCCGCGCCTTAACAGCGGCATTTTTCACGCCAGAATGAGCAAAGGCAGCTCCGGCGAATAGTAAGGCTATGCAGAGAATAATGTTGGATTTCACCATCGTATCAAATGTCCCGATTAGTTGATGCCGTTGGCGCGTTGCATCTCACGAATGTAAGCTATGATCATCTGAGCATCACCGCGCGTCAAACCTTCGATTGGTGGCATATTTCCAAAAGGCCAATGGTGGCCACGAACGCCGTTTGCCACAGCCCGCTGGAAAGCCTCGTCACCATGATGCGACGGTTCATAGATGACGTGCACCAATGGAGGAGCCACATCCACTTGGCCAACAGCGTTCACGCCATGACATGATGCGCAAGCTGCTTCAAATGCTGTTTTTCCAACTTGCGCGTTCGTCGACAGCTTTTCTGGAACGATGGTCTCAACAATTGCCGAGTCGGGTTCACGCGGGACTTGAGAGGCTTGCGGTTCAGGCTCGACCGGAAACCAGTAGGCAAGAGCCGCCACGCCGATAAGAAAGACCAAAATCTGTACTGCTCGCATGTCGAAATTTCCATATTTCACCCTTCATGCGGCTTCCAGCAAGTGGAAGGTCAAGTGGGAATAGCTGACACTTTCGTGAGCATCCAGATTGCCATGCTCACCGCGCTAAGTTCCTTGCGAAAACGAACGCGGACGCAGATGCGCCTGTAGCGAAAGGCGGCTTTCCCCCGCGATCCCGACCTGTGGTGTGCAAATCCAATGTCGATTTCGGGCTGGTTCCGTCAACCGACCGAAACCGTCGGAAGTCTGCTCAGAGCCCAACCCGTTATTTCTTTTCTTTTTGCTGTGGGCGCACTTCGCGGGGAGAGTTGCTGTGTTGATCCAAGAGTTGCCGCAGTTCAGCAGCGGGACAACTGATCATGGGTGCGGCCTGCAGCAGACTTGGCACTGGTGCTTCACAAGAAGCAGGCAAAATCAGGCTTGTTTCCAATCTCTGTTTGCTGCTGCATGGCTTATAATATGCGGCAGGCTGATCGCTGCGGCACAGCGCTTCTGCCAAAGCAGCGCGTCAGTGCATCTCCTATCGGCTAGCCACTAACTGTTGGCCTTGCCGCGCCGGTTCGATGTCGCGCTGTCGGTCGCATATGCTTGGAAGTCGGAAAACGGCATCGGCTTGCCAAAGAGGTATCCTTGAGCCTCGGCGACTTCTCTGGTTTGGAGGAATTTCAGGTGCTCGTCGGTTTCCACGCCTTCGCACAGCAGAGTCATGCCAAGACCGCGGCACAGATCTCCAACCGCAGTCAGGATCGGCTCTGCGGCTGGGTCGGTGCCGAGGCCAAGCATGAAGGATTTGTCGACTTTCAGTTTTTCGATTGGAAGCTGCGACAGGTACCCAAGCGACGAATAACCCGTTCCGAAATCATCCAAGGCCCAGCAGACACCTCGAAACTGGATATCGCGCATCATTTCCACCAGTTCCCCTGTCCCATCGAACAAAACCGTCTCTGTAAGTTCAAGACAGAGGCGCGCGGCGGGGAATTGGGTCTCTTGCAACAGCCTGTTGATGTCGCTGACGATGTTCTCCGAAGTCATCTGAACGCCTGAGACATTTACGGCAACGCTCATGTGAGGGGGCAAGCGCATCGTGTCACGCACCGCCTTGTCCAGAACCCACGCCCCCAATTCGTTGATGAAACCCGTTGATTCCGCGATTTCGATGAATTCGTCAGGGTAGACCTGTCCAAGCGTATCGGATTTCCAGCGCAAGAGAGCTTCGGAGCCTATGAGCTTGAGGTCATCAACGCGATGCTGTGGCTGATACCAGACCTCGAACTCTTCGCGGTCCAAAGCGCGACCCATCGCACGCTCTATCGCCCGGGACCGGAACTGCTTCTTTGACATCGCGGGGTTGTAAGGATGAGGGGCATCGTTTCCGGCCAGCTTGGCAGCATCCAATGCCTCCTCGGCCTGGGACAGCGCATCCGAAGCCGAAACATCGGTGCCGGGATCAATGATGGAATAACCAAGTTTCAGGCCGACGCGGGCGTTGGAGTCTTCAAGCTCGTAAGGCTTGCCGATGATCTCGCAAAGGCGATGCGCCAGGTCTTGCACGTCGGTGTCATCCACCGCGAACTCGGTGAAGCATGCAAACGTGTCTCCGCCAAGGCGTGCAGCAGCAGAGATGTTCAACTCTGCTTCTTCCAAACGCTTGACGACATGTCGCAGAAGAGCGTCCCCGACATCCCGGCCCAAAACGACGTTCACGGTTTTGAAGCGGCTCAAATTGAATACAAAGATCGCGAAACACTCGCCTGCCTCTGCACGGAGCTTGATGAAATCGAGAAAAACGCTGCGCCGGAGGGCGCCCGTGAGTGCGTCGTAGCTGGAAAGATAGGCGATATCGCGTTCTTGCTGCTTGATCTTTGTGACGTCGCGCATCGACAGTGTGGCAATCTGAACCGTCTGCTCTTTGTTTTGATCGAAGGTCACGGTCTCCGACGGCGTGACCGTATACTCCAGGTGCAGGGCGGTGCCGTTGCCGAGGGACTCGTAGGTGCGCATTGCCCCATCGCCGCCTGCCCGCATCGCCGTCATAGCTTCGGTTTTTAGCCGCGCAGGAAGCATCAGGTCTTGTGTGTCGGTATAATCGAACAGACGCGCTGCGGAATCGCTGTGCATCCGCACTCTGCCCGTCTCATCGACGATGGCGATGGCATCGAAGCTGTCCTCGAAAACCTGCCGCAAAAGAGCTGAGGTGTTGGCGACCTCCTGCCGTTGCCTGGCAATGATTGTTCTGTTGACCTTCAACCGCCAGAGGAGCGACCAACTGCAAAAGACAAGCAGGCCTGGGTACAGAGGTGCTGTGGGAACCACGATGGCATGCCGCGCGAAGACCCCGAAAGCTGCAACCTCGCTCGCAACGAGGGCCAGCCCAGCGGCAGTGATCAAAGCCGTCGGCTTTCGGAACGCCCGCATCTGGAACAAAAGCAACAGCACAAGCAAGCCCAGCAAAATCCAACCTGTCGCGAGTGTCGCTGGGACGATACCACCCGCCAGGGTCTCGGCTGCCAAGACATGCACAAGTGGTCCTGGGATAATCCCGTGGACAGGAACCGCAAAGAGATCGCCCAACTCAATAGCGGAAGCCCCCACGACGATTGAACGCCCTGCGATCATATCCGCTTCAAACCTGCCTTCAGCGACGTCGACCGCAGACAAAACCGGTACGCTGTCCGGTCGAATGGCGTAGTTGATCGGAAAGCTGCCGGATCGCTCCGAAAACGTGCCGGTGATCAAAGCAGCGGCTGATGGGATATACTCTTCCGCGATTACCGCGCCGTACGGATAGAAGCGGATTGCCCCCTGCGCATCGCCGAAGACATTGACCAGTGCGGGCCAGCTTCGCTGCGCAAAATCCTCCATGGGCCAATTGATGGTTTCCTCGCTGCTGTTTGTGCGGCTGAGCTGTTGAAAGACGGGCAAGTAGGCGTTCCCCGATCTGTCCAGAGCTGCTGCAAAGGCAGCATCACCAGCCGGATCGGCAGGGAATGCAAAGTCGATGTCAAAAAAGACATCAATAGCGCCTGCTCTGGACAGGTTTTCGAGGATGTCGGCATGTACCTGACGAGACCAGGGCCAGGTGCCCACAGCGCGGATGGAGTCTGCGTCAATCGCCACAAACACAAAATCGCCGGACGCGCTGCGGTCGAGTAGACCTGACCTGATGTCTTCCACGCGGTCATTCAGCCCACGTAAAAAGCCGCCGCGATCAGCCAGGAGGATCGCGGCGACAATCAAATGCACGATAAGCAAATGCCGCATGACATGGGAGGAGGGTGTCAGTTTCCGCCTCCATTGCCGTTTCCATTCCCATTGTTGCCGTTGCCGTTTCCGCCGCCGTTGCCGTTCCCGCCACCGTTGCCGTTTCCATTCCCGTTGTTGCCGTTGCCGTTCCCGCCGCCGTTACCGTTCCCGCCACCGTTGCCGTTTCCATTCCCATTGTTGCCGTTGCCATTCCCGCCACCGTTGCCATTCCCGCCACCGTTGCCGTTCCCGCCACCGTTGCCGTTCCCGCCGCCGTTGCCGTTCCCGCCGCCGTTGCCGTTACCAACGCCGTTGCCGTTACCAACGCCGTTGTTGCCGGTATTGGCAGGTCCTGCCGCGCGCCCATTGTTCTGACTGTTCGACGCGGGAACTTCTCGCAATTCGGTGCTGAAGGTATTCGGTGCACCCGGAACTTGACTGGTCACTTCTGCAGCAGCGACGCTCAGAGATTGACCATCGGAGACGGCCTCACGACCCGCTTCGACATCGACGCTGCGTTCATCGCTGCGGACCTCGACAACGCCCTTGTCGACCCGAACGGATGCGCTTTGCTGGTTGGTGGTAACCTCCAAAACCGTCCCCTTAATGACGGCGGCCAGGTGCGGTGTGACAACGCTGGTGCGTTTACGCTGCTTGGTAACCACAGACAAAAAGACAGATCCACGCTGGTGAGTGACCTGCGTGGTTTGACCCGTCGGCTGAGAAACGGAGACCGCCGCGAGTGTATTCGCACGGTAAATGATCCGCTCAACTCCGCGACCGAGGATCGCGCGGCTGCGCGGGCCAGTTCGGATCCAGGTTCCGCTGGACAGGGTCGTCCCGTCCTTTGCACGGCTCCAGGTCTTCCCATCGACTGAAATGCGAACGTTCCCATCCGCGCGCTGGAGTTCCCACCCTTCAGCGGCAGCTTGGACAGCAGCACTGATCAGAAAAACAAACGTGACAAGTATGCGCAAAGACATGGTTTACCTCTTCAAAAAGTGCTGAAGAAATGCCGTGAAGAAGTAAAAGAACTTAAAACCAGGTCGTGGTTTGTAGGAAATTGGTTAATGGTTCTTTTCCGTTTTGCCGTATCGAGCAAGACCTGCAGACGAAACGTATCGTATTCCGGTGCTGAAGCGAGCTCTTTGGTCAACTCCACGCTCTATATGGCGGAATGGGTAAACTCGGCTGCGATACAGCGAACGATGTACCGCGTTCGCAAGTATATGCTGCGTCAGCGATAGTGAGAAATTGAATGACTGCAGAAGTCCGCTTTAAGCGATCATCGTTGCACGCTGCGGCTAAGGTCTCGATTGAGCCTCAGACCTACCGACTTGCTGCGATGTGTCGAAAGCCCGCTATGCGCAACACGACTTGCCTTCTTGGATCGGTGGGCATGGCACGGTTGCGTATGAACAATATACGCAGCAATCACCTTCGAGCGGTTTCAAGACCGTCTGACATGACTTGCATTCATAGAACCACTGGCAGGCGTCGGTAGGCATAGTCTCAGTCTCGACATGCCCGCAAGATGGACAGGTCAAGGTAGATTCCAAGACTACTTTTGTTGCTTCCGTCGCCATAGCGCGTACCCCGTCAGTATGAGAAAACCTGCCAAGATCGGCAGTAAAACAGCATCGTTGTAGAGAATGCCAAGCAGACCAGTAAGACCAAGTGCTGTGAGCACAATCGGCAACAGCGGCGTGAAACAGCAGAGGATCGCCAAGACTGTGCCGCCAAGGCCAAGGGCCAGCAATTTGTTCTTCATCGGGTCGATCTCCACAAATCCCACATGAACCGTTGTGCTGAGGCTTCCCAATATGGCGATGACAGTGCAACCAAGAAGGCAATGGTTGCGAAGGAAACCCAGACTATAGCGGATCGCTGACGCATTGCGCATGTTCTGAGCCTTATCACCCGATACCACGCCCAGATGAGCGCTATGGCGACTGCGACAAGGATGAAACCCCGATACGCAATGAAAGGCCCGAGCATCGTGAGCCATGTACCTCCGAGGCCGATGATGGACAGCCCGATTGGCAACACACAGCATGAGGCTGACAACAATGCGAGAAGTGCCGCGAATGCCATGATCAGCCGCGCTGCTACGCCGGATTCAGTCGCTGTTTGTTGATTTGCGTTCATGTCCATACTGCGGTTTTAGTTCCTGTAGTGGCTACAGGAGCAAGTAAAATGTTCACCATCGGCAAGGCATCAGAACAAAGCGGCGTGAACATCGAAACGATCCGATACTATGAGCGCGAAGGCATTGTTCCTAAGCCGGGCCGCTCAGCGGGAGGGCGCAGGCTATATTCACCCGATGAAATTGCGAAATTGAGGTTCGTTCGGCGATGTCGAGACTTGGGTTTCCCAATCTCAATCATTCAGACCTTCCTGTCGCTGACTGAACAAGATGATCGAAGTTGCGGTGAGGTGAAGACGTTGGCGGAAAATCATCTGGATGAAATCAACGCCAAGATCGAAAACCTGACACGCCTCCGCGAAGCACTTCTGAGCCTATCTTCGAATTGTGACGACGGAACCGCGGACTGTCCGATGCTGGACTCCCTCATGAAAGACGGCTTTGGCGAATCCGGATCAGAGCAAAGCAGACACTAAATTGGCCCCCGTGAACGGCAGAAAAGTCCCGCTAATGTGTGGTTTGGGTCTAACTCGATCTTGCGGTCGCGGCGAAAGTCCGGTCTGGCGGGCCGCGTCGCAGCATGCGAGATCTGGGACGAACGGCAGCTCTGGGCCGCTTCAGCCAAACTGAAGAATTTCTAACTCTTAGTCACTAAGTGCCGGGCCGGGGTCGCCGCAAGAACGAACTTCTTTCGTGCAGCCAAAGCAAACCCCAAAAAGATAACCAAGGTGCCGACGAGTTCCATAGTTTCAGGTTTTGTTCCCAATGCCACCCATGCAATCATCATTGCGACTGCGGGCGTAAATGTCGGCAGCAAGGCAGCTGTTTGTGTGCTCAGACGTTGCAGAGCGGCGACAAGTGCAACGACGCTGAGGATACCTCCGACGAAGCCTTGCATCGCGACTTGGGTCAAAAGCATTGGCAATTCAGTTTCGGAAAGGGAGGGCAAGGCAAACGGAGCGAGTGCGATCGCGGCGAGTATTGCTCCGAAGGACGCAATCGTGCTTGTGCCCTCGAGCACTGGTATTTGCCAATGACGCAGCAGGACTGTGTAAGCGCCCCACATCGTTCCAGCGGTCACGAACAAACCAACGCCCATCAGCCAGCTTTCGCCAACGCCCGTTGTTTCGATGCCGACCAGCAGTGAAAGCCCCCCAAACATGATCAGCGCGCCCAGCAAACGCGGTGCCGCAACATGTTCTTGCAACAGGAGCATGCCCAGGAGTGTTCCAGAGACAAAAACCGCGACTGGGGCAAAGAGTAATCCGTATGACAAGGGCGCAAACTGGTAACCCGCCACTGCGATCAGGCCAAACAATGGACCTCCCAGAATTGCCAGAACAACCAGTTTGTGGATTGGCAAGCGAACAGCGGTCGCGCGGGACCGCAGCCAAATCAACAACGGAATGGCAAACATACCGGGTGTCAAATAGCGCAGAAAGCTCAACGCAGCGGGCGACATGCCTGCATCTATTCCGGCCTTCGCTGCAACGTTGAACCCGGCCCAACTGAGAATAGTGATTGCGCCAAACAGGGGTCCCATGACGGGGTTGTCAAAAAGACGTGGCATGGTCGTCGCTCCAAACTTGTATTGTTTCCAGCCAAAGATGCACGCTTGGCTTCATGCCTTCCAATGCTAGTATTGGATCAAACCAATACCTTGGAGATATGCATTGGAGCTTCGTCACCTGCGCTACTTTGTGGCTGTTGCTGATCATGGTGGGATCAGCCACGCGGCGGAACGTCTCAACATCGCACAACCCGCCGTTTCCCGACAAATCAGGGATCTGGAGTTGGAGCTGGGCTTTGATCTACTCCTGCGTGAAGGGCGCCGTGTGGTTCTGACAGATGCTGGGTGGGTCTTCGCGGAGCGTGCGCGTGCGATCCTGCAAGATGCCGAGGACGCGTCAGAGAGCGCACGCCGGGTTTCGCAAGGCGAAGCGGGAAGCCTTCGGGTTGGCCTGCTGGAAACGGCATCATGGGCCGGGCATGTGCCGCTCACGCTGAACCAGTTCAAGCGCAGACATGACCGTATCCGACTCGACATTCGACCGATGTCATCTGTGGCACAGATTGATGCGCTCTTGGCCGGAGAGATCGATGCCGCGTTTGTCTATCGACAAGACAATATATCGAATGAGGCTTTGGCCGTGCATCACCTGCGGACAGACAATGTCGTCTTGGCCGCGTCGACGGATCTGGTCTTTGAGAGTGATGGCCCTCTGGCGTTTGAAGAAATTGACGGCTTGCCCATCGTCGCGTTTCCCAGGGCTGTGGCCCCGGCCTATTATGATCAAATGTTCGTTGCCTTGCGGGAAATCGGGTTTGATGCGCAAATCGTGCAGGAAGCCATAGACGAGACGACAATGCTTAGCCTTGTGTCCGCCGGTGTGGGATGCGCCTTTGTCAACTCCTCAAATATGCACCGCCCGCCGCGTCGGGTTCAGTTTCGCCCCGTCGAAGGGTTATCCGTACCGATTGAGTTTCTGTTTCTGACACAGAAATCGCCTGGCAGTCTTGCCCAGTTGTTGGTTGATACGGTTTTGCAGATTGATGCCGGTGAGGCATCATAAATATGCCTTAACAGACTTTTTAATTATCGCTTTTGACTGCCATGTTGAACCCATCGAAGCACACATCACCGATGGAGACACATCATGACACGCACTCTCAAAACCGCTCTTGCAAGTACGGCGATTGCCCTTGCTACAACTCTGCCAACCATTGCTGACACAACGGCCGGCACACCGATTACGATGGAAACCCTGGTCGATCATGCCGAGATGATCCGGGTGGCCGATACGATAGACGCTGCCGTGGATGCCAAGGACTGGGCACTGGCCCGCAGCCTCTTTACCGATGAAATCCGCGTTGACTTCACCTCTCTGATGGGCGGCGAGCCTGCGAAAATCCCCGCAGACGTGCTCATCGCGGGGTGGTCTGGGAACCTGACTGAAGAAAAAGAGTCCTTCCACTTGCGTGGCAATCACAGGATCAGGTTCGAGGCCGATGGATCGGCCACCATGGTCAGCCACGGCTATGCCTGGAACAAGATGGAGCGCGGTGCGCTGGCCGAAAACGGTGGCAACGCGCTTTGGGAAGTCTGGGGCATCTATGAGCACAGCTTTTTCCAAACCGAAGCAGGCTGGCGTGTAAACGGCATGAGCTTTTTTGCCACCGCCGAACGCGGCAATGACTTTGTCCGGAACACACCTGGAAGCTGATACCGCTTCAACCCGCCAACACCTCTTTGACCCTCAGGAGTTAGCAAATGACCAACGAAAATAGAGACATCAACCACAACCGCCGCGCGTTTCTGGCCGGCATACCGGCCGCGGCGGCAACTGTCGCTTTGGGTGCCGCCCATGTCAGCGCCCAAACGACGGGCACAGTGGCAGCTGGGCGTAGGCTGCTCGGCAATCTGGAAGTGTCCGAGCTTGGCCTTGGCGTACAGAACATGCACCGCACGTTCCATTCGATCGTGCCAGACCGGGATGAGATGATCGCCCTTATCCGCTCGGCCTATGAACAAGGGGTGACTTTCTTTGACTGCGCAGAGGTCTACGGCCCCTTCGAATGTGAACGCATTCTGGGCGAGGCGATGGCGCCGTTTCGCGATGACATTCAGGTAACCACCAAATTTGGGTTTGGCGTCGATCCGGAGACGGGAGAGTGGGACTTTTCTGTCACCAGCCAGCCCGAGCGCATTCGCCGCGCGGTTGAAGGATCGCTGCAACGTCTGGGCACGGATCGGATTGATTTGCTGTACCAGCACCGCGTTGATCCGAACGTCCCGATCGAGGAGGTTGCGGGTGTCGTTAAGGACCTGATGGATGAGGGCAAAGTGCTCTACTGGGGTCTGTCCGAGATGGGGCCAAACACGCTGCGCCGTGCCCATGAGATTCTGCCCGTAAGTGCTGTGCAAAGCGAATACTCCATGCTGTGGCGCGGTCGGGAGGCGGATATCCTGCCCCTGTGTGCTGAGCTTGGGATTGGCTTTGTGCCCTTTGCGCCGCTTGGCTACGGGTTCCTGACCGGGGCCATCGATATGCAGACCACGTTCGCGCCCAGCGACTTCCGCGCCCTTACCACGCGCATGGACCCGGACAACCGGGCGGTAAATATGGCGCTGGTTAATCTGGCACGTGATTGGGCCGCGCAGAAAGGGGTAAAGCCTGGCCAGATCGCGCTTGCCTGGCTGATGGCACAGGGAGACACCATCGTTCCGATCCCGGGCACCACGCAGATGTCCCACCTGCGCGACAACATCGCGGCGGCAAATGTCAGCTTCACGCCGGGCGAACTGGCAGAGATCAGAGCCGCACTGGACAGCATCGAGGTCCAAGGCGGTCGCGCCCCACAACTGGTCGCGGACTGGTCTGATGTCGAAGCACCGGACGCCTGATGTCCTGAAATGACTTGGCATGGCTCTGCAAAGGGCCATGCCTTTTCACCTTCCACGAAAGGACGGCAGGCCGGGAGGATATGAGGAAATCGGGATGCGTCCGGGACGGTAGTCGCCGTTTCGGGGCAATAATTTTCGCACGATCTATATCCAAGCGGGACTGTTTCAAAAGGCATATGTGATGGATGATACCTTCGAACGGGAGTCTGCAGCGCGGCTTATCCGAGCTGAACAGACCGGACTGCGCATCGCCTTGGCGTGCCGTACGGCGGCAACGGGTGCCGCATTCATATGGTATGTGCTTGCTGCTGTGCTGTTTCCCGAGGTGACCCCCCGTCTTGCAACCATCGGCGTGCTTTTGGCGTTTACAGCGGTCGGTGTTGCTCATGTCGCGATTATCGGTACCACATATGATCGGCCCTGGATCAAATTTGCAATTTACGGACTGGATGTCTGTGCAATTTGCGCGGTCTTCGCGCTAGTGCCGATCAGTCGGGCAGATGATGTGCCACAGATCATCGCGTTTCGCGCATACGGCATCTATTTTCTGTTTCCACTTCTCGCGATGGCATGCCTCAGCCTCTCGTGGCGGCTGGTGCTTTGGACCGGGGGCACGATCATCGCAGCATGGTGGGTGGCGTTTATCTGGGTGCAAAACCAGATGGGCAGCTATCTGTCCTGGGCGGATATGCCGACGAAAGCAACTAGGGCCGATTATGAAAGCGTGTTTTTGTCGATTGATTTCATTGGGCGCGGCAACCGCATCGAGGAAACGGGCATGGTGTTCTTCGCGACACTTGCACTGGCTTCTGCCGTCTACCGTGCACGCGCGGTGTTTTTTACGCAGGTGGCTGCCGATATCGACCGACAACGAGAAAAATCCTTGCGCGAACGCGTCTCTGGCCTGTTGGGAAAACATGTGCCCGAAGCGATCGCGACCCGGTTGATCGAAGATGACGCCCCGCTCAAACCGCAGCGAACACGGGGCACGGCACTGGTTATGGATGTTGCTGGGTTCACGGCGTTTTCGGCCCAGCATCCGCCCGAGCATGTGATTGAGACGCTGGACGCATTGCTCTCTGACACAGCCAAAGTCGTGTCTGAAAAAGGAGGGGTCGTTCTGTCTTATCTGGGCGATGGGTTTCTGGCGACATTTAACACGCCTGTATCTGTCACCGACCATGAAACGGCGGCGCTCGCAGCCGCCAAAGACCTGGTGACAGTTGCCAAAACGCAAGGCTTTGACGTGCGAATTGGGATTGCGAGTGGCGATTTGGTTACGGGCATTATCGGCAACGAAACGCGTCAGTCATTTACAGTCTATGGGGACGCCGTGAACCTGGCATCGCGGCTGGAAGGGCTCGGAAAAGATCTGAAAAGCTCCATTCTTCTGGACGAAGCAACAGGGGTTGTCGTAGGCGATGTTATGGAGTTGACGCGTCTTGGCGCGCATCCGATCAGAGGCGTTGACGGGCAAATCGAGGTTTTCGCCGCTTCGTAGGCCGCGTAATTCCTTGTGGTTCTTGGGCAAGTGCTTCGATGATTTATGCTGCATCGCGACAAGTGGAACGCAGCGCGCGCGAAATAGCGCTGCTTAAGCGAGGGCCCGATACAAAGGTCGGCTTCGTCGGCTCTTTGGTCACTTGGGAATGTCAAAAAAACGCAGTCACGGTCAATGTCCGCTATGCGGGCTGCACGCGCAGAAAACTGTTGGTTCGTCGAGTGACCGGATTGGGCCGCGAGCGACGCGTGCCTTGGTTGATTGGGAGTATCCCCTGCTGCGCTGTCACAAGCCCGCTGTGAGCCCAGAGTGACCGATGCTTTGACTTCGATGAATGGCGGCTTTGGTTCAGCTTCGTTGGTGACCGCACATCGCTTTAACTAAAATCGACGATTTATTCTCGCCGCAAATTAGCGCTTTCGAAGCGAAAATGAGGATGTATGGCAGCTCCTATCACTTTGCGAGAACGACATGCCGACCGGGATCCCTTCGCTAGTAGGAGAAATCGAACCTGCCGGTTCGACAAATTCGGACGTGTGCACATTGGTGCATGACGGGCAGAATGTGCTTTTCGCCAGCACAGAAATTGCAAATTTTCTCTCTCTTGATCCGTCCACTCTGTCTCACGGCGCTCCGGTCCCGATGATCTTCACTGAAACAGAGGAACTGAATGAAAATTCGTTGGAACGTCAGGCCCACGAGGCCGGATGGAGCTTGCGGTCCGAAACCGTGGGATCGTTAACCAGCATCGTCTTCCAGAAGATACGTAACCATGATCTCGGAAGGACATTCTTCGAAAAGACTTCCAGTATCATGGCTCAAGGCCTCATGATACATGACCGTGAACAAATTCTATGGAGCAATTCCAAGGTTGCAGAGATGCTGGATCTGCCAGCTGGTCTGGTCGATCCAGGAAGAAATTGGCTCGATATGGTGCGTTTCGCTGTTGATCGAGGTGACTATGGAGACGCGGGAGACGACCACATTAAGAGCCTCCGCCAAAACCTGACCCACGGAGGACCGGTGGCGGCGGAACGACAGGTTGGGAGCAAAGTTATCGCCATTGCGGGCCGCTACGATGGCGGTCTCGGCGTCGTTACTTATACAGACGTAACCGAAGCCCGCGAACGCGAAAAAAAACTCATCAAGGCAGAGACGCGCGCCCGGTATCTGGCGGAATACGACGGACTAACCGGGCTTCTCAATCGCCGTAGATTTGACGAGGCGATGCTGCACATGCTTGATGACTGGCATTCAGGACGTTTAAGTTGCAAGAAAGTTGCTGTCATTCTTCTTGATCTCGACCGGTTCAAGGCGGTCAACGACAGCCAAGGCCATGCGGCAGGTGATGCTCTACTGAAGGAGCTGTCCATGCGCTTCGGTGATGTCGTCAACGACGGCGACTTGGCGGCCCGTGTCGGTGGTGATGAATTTGCATTTGCGGTTCCGTGTCTCTCCGACAACGACGCGTTTGAATTGGCGGAGCGTTTGCAAACCGCCGCGACAGAGCAGATCATGATTGACGGAGTGCAATCGAACGTGGGCGCCTCAATCGGAATTGCCTTGTCTCAGTTTGGCGATGATAGCTCCGATCTCAAGATTGGTGCTGACTTAGCTCTCTACAAAGCAAAACGCGAAGGCCGCGGCAAGGTTGTCCTTTTTGACGATGAAATTGCCGAAGAGGAGCGCAACCGTCGCGAGTTTGAGCGAGATCTAAGGACCGCATTGGAACACGGCGAATTGGAGATGCACTATCAGGTGCAACACGAGCTGCACAGCAATCAAGCGGTCGGGTACGAGGCATTAATGCGTTGGCAGCACCCTATTCGGGGAGCGGTGTCCCCGGAAGAGTTTATTCCCATAGCAGAACAGATTGGTTTGATATCCGAGATGGGGCGTTGGGCCCTCATCCAGAGCTGCAGCGATATTGCCGGTCTGGACAGTACCTCCCGTGTTTCAGTCAATGTGTCTCCTGTTCAATTCATGACATCTGACCTTGTCGAGGATATCATCTCATCGCTGAAGGTTTCCGGACTTGACCCGAGCCGTCTCGAGATTGAGGTCACCGAGACGGTTATGATCAAAGAAACTGAAAAAACACTGGAAACGATGGAGGCGATCGCGGCTCTCGGCGTTGCGATCAGCCTCGACGATTTTGGATCCGGTTACTCCTCACTGTCGTATCTGACGCAATTCCCATTCAGCAAGATCAAGATCGACAAGACATTTATCGCGAGCATGCACAATGATCGTCGCTCCGAGGATCTGGTCCGATCCATTCTCGCGCTCGCGAATGCCCTTGATCTGAAAGTCACAGCCGAAGGTGTCGAAACTCAGCGTCAATTCATGGCGCTGGTGAAGGAATGTTGTGACGAGGTGCAAGGCTACCTGCTTGGCAAACCAGTCAGCTATGCGGAACTCAAGGGAGAGAGGAACAGACATTCGCTCAAGGATGGGTAGTGAAAAAACTGGTTCGGGTTCGCTGTTGCCTTTGTCTGACGTCAGCAATTTCACCAAGCTCTATCGACGGGAATTTGGCGAAACCCCGAGCAAATCCATCGCCCTGCTGAGGAACCTTCAATGATGTCAGCGCCTGCGCTACCGGCGACTGTGACATCGGGCCTGTCCGTAGAATAGGACCGTCTCAGCAGAGAGCCTGCCGGTAGGTCGCGAGACGGATTGTGGGTGTCGGAACGCCCCTGCCGGAGACGTGGGTTTTGCGGCCTTCGCTCCGCAACCGTGGCAGCGACAGGCCCAAGCCGGGAGGTCAACCTATGCGAGAACTCAGAGCCGCACGAAATTCCGATGTTCAGCCGTTGAGATTCGATTGCACAGCAGAAAGTGCCGCCTCTGGTACGAACCGCCTATGCCGCAGGTGCCCTGCGCCGCCGCAGGAGGCCGATGGCGCCGAAGCCCGCCAGAAGCAGCGGCAAAGAAGCGGGCAGCGGCACCGCAGCGGGGGACGGTGGGCTGGAGAGCCCGAAGGCGCTGATGCTCGCGAAACCAGCGTTATGTGTCAGCGTGTAGGTTTCGCCTGCCAGAAAGATCGAGATGGTGCCCATGTCAAAGGCGAATGTGCCCCTCGATCCGATGTCGTTGCGACCTGAGGTGCCGTTCGCCCCGCTGAGCTGGAACTCTGCGGAGCTGGTCGCAAGTCCGATGCTGTATGTGTCGATGATCGTATCGACGCCGAAGACCAGATCGACGCTGACAAGTAGTTCCCAACCGATATCGCCAAGGTATATTCCAAAGGCGTCTACCTCGACAGACCCGCCGCGGGTTTGAGTGTTCTGGAAGGTCAGTGAGAAGTCCCCGGCTCTCACCGTATCCCCATTATTGACGGAATTATCCGCAAATGCCGGCGCGTTATCGGTCAAGTCCAGTGTGACCGTGGCGGATTGTGCGGGCAGGGCTGTGGCGGTGAGGGCGCAGAAGAGCGCGATTTTCAGAAGTGTCATAGGTCTATCCCTTTGGTGTGTTTCAAAAAAATTCAAAAGCCGGGGCGCTCAGGTCCGGCGTCGCCGCAGGAGGCCGATGGCACCAAAGCCCGCCAGCAGCAGCGGCAGAGAAGCAGGCAGCGGCACCACGCTGGGGGATTGCGGGCTGGACAGCTCGAAGGCCGCGATAGTCGCGAATAAGGCGTTATTTGTCAGGGTGTAGGTTTCACCGGCGAGAAAGACCGGGATCGTGCCCATGTCGAAGGCGTATGTCCCGCCAGGGTCGAGGCTGTTGAGACCCGAGGTGCCGTTCGCCCCGCTGATCTGGAACGCCGCAGTGTCGGCGCCAGTTCCAAGGCCAAATCCGATGTCGTACGTTTCGACGATCGTATCGACGCCGAAGACCAGATCGACACTGGTAATTTCGCCTCCAGCTGAGAGCCCAAACCATGTTCCATCAGAGTCCACCTTGGAGTACGAGAAACCGTTGGCCTCAATGTTCCGGAAGGTGAGTGAAAAGCCATCAGCGCGGACCGTGTCGCCGCTGTTGACAAATCCATCCTGAAAACCCGGAACGGTGTTGGTAAGGTCCATGGTGACGGTGGCGGCCTGTGCGGGCAGGGCTATGGCGGCGAGGGCGCAGAAAAACGCGATCTTCAACAGTTTCATGGGCCAATCCCTTCGGTACTTGTTAAAATATGCAAAAGCCGGGGCGCTCAGGTCCGGCGTCGCCGCAGGAAGCCGATGGCGCCGAAACCGACGAGCAGGAGCGGAAGCGAGGCGGGCAGCGGCACCACGGCGGGGGACGGCGCGGCGGAGACCCCCAGTCCGCTGAGCAGGGAGTGTTGGCTGAACCCGTTGACGTTGTGGCTAAATGTGTAGGTTTCACCGGCCTTGAAGAACGGAATTGAGCCCATGTCGAATTTATTCATCCCTCGCGACCCGAAGCTGTTCGCGCCCGAGGTGCCGTTGACCCCGCTGAGCTGGAACGTTTTGTCTCCTGCGTTCCGGGTAAACCCGATGTCGTAGGTGTCGATAATGGTATCGATGTTGAAGACCACATCGAGCGTGATGATGGTATTGTCGAAGAAGTTGTTGAAGCTCATGCCGGAGCGGCTCGCAGAACCGGTACTTGTCGATTTTATGTTCACATCCTGGAACGTCAGCACAAAGCCGCCGGCACTCACACTGTCACCGTTGTTGACATAGCGGTCCCTGAAGTCAGGCACGGCTTCACGTCGTAGATCGAGCGTGACCGTGGTGGCATGGGCGGGCAGTGCTGCGGCGGTGAGCGCGCAAAAAAGAGTGATCCTCAAGAGATTCATGAAATCCTCAACTTTATTGGAATAATTTCCGGTCTAGTTCAGCACGCATGGTGCGACCGATAAAGTGCGCCTGGCCGTTTTGTCCTATTTGCGCTCATATTTGTCCGAAACGACGTTTGAGATGGCTTTGTCGCATTAAGCCGTCGAAGCGGCGAGACAAGTTTCGATAAAACCGAGAGGGCTGGCCAATGCCGCGTCGCGATCCGTTCAAGCAGCGTCGGTTTCCGAAGGACGTGATCCTTTTGGCGGTTCGCTGGTACTTCCGGGATCCGCTCTCTTACCGTTATGTCACTTGGCACTTACCCGCAGTGCCTGCCCTTATGGTGACAGCGGCAACCGCATAACTTTACTGGCCTGATCGACTGCAGTGAAAGGCTCGCCGGTTCAAGTGCCGAGAGGATCGGCACGCTCACCCAGAACCTGCCGCGCAATCCGCATCATTGCGGCCGAAAACGGCTTCAGGAGAGCGGCTACGTCCTCCACTGAGCCGGTCGGCCACGTGTCGTAGTCTTAAGGATGAAGGATCACCGGCATGCGGTTTTTCACATGGATCGACCCTACCAGTTCGTTGGCCTCCGTCGTCACCATCGTGTGGACCCGGCGAGCATGATCCGGATCCAGCAGATCCTCTTGTTCCTGGCGCCATAGGCCCGCGATCGCGAAGGGCGGCCGGTCGTCGTCGCCCTCGCCATTCATGACAAACCAGTAATCCGTCGCCGGCTGCTGCCCTTTCGTTTCGTTCAAACTTGATACCGGCATCAGGCATCGACGCTTGATGAAGCTCGCCTTCCAGAGTCCGCTGATCAGCAGCTTGTCGTCGCGGGCGTTGTTCCAGGCGTTTGGCTTGATCGGCTTTCCGGTTTTCTTCGAAACCGCTGGCGTCCGGAAGCCCCACGACATTTCCACTAGCTCACGGTTGCCAGCGTCATCGAGAGTAGCCACATCAGCCCCGAAGCCGACATTGGATTTGAGCCGCAAAGGTCGGAAGCGCGAACAGACTTGCCGTCCCATCATGACGTTTGAATGTCTGGTTCCACTTGATCGCATTGTCTGAGTTAATGCTCAGCAGCACGGCTTGCAAAATGGTTATGAGATCTGACTTTTTGCTCGCAGCATGAGCGTTCTGTCAGGTCACAGACTGGTTATTTGCCGTTCTGAAGGACAAGGCCAGCGGCCGAAAAGCTCTCGTTTCCAATCAGTTTTCCTTTGCGGCGGTCGGTCACGACAAATCCCTCTGACGCGTAAAGCAGCTGAGCGGGCGTGTTGCCCTCAAGCAGCTCAATACGTATTGAGCTGCTACTCTGCTGCATGATGTACCGCAAAAGGGCGCGACCAACACCGCGGCGGTAATACGCAGGGTGGACGTAAAGCCAAGTAACTTCAAACTGGTTGAAGGCGACAAATCCGGAAACGACACCACCCAGTTCCGCCACAACAAGATCATCGTCGAAAAGACCTTCTTCCTCAAAAGTGTCTTCTAAACAGCGGAAGGCCGCCACTCCAACAGTGTACGCCAATTCGTCTCGTCGTGCCATGTCGTGAATCGTGCATAGGTGTTGCCAGTCCGCAGCCTGATAACTTCGGATAGAAATGGTACCGGGCATGGATTTCCTTTTTAGTTTTCTTGCTGTTGTTGCTTGGAGCGGGGGCGTCACAACGTTAACTGTAGCCACAATTAACGGCAACAAATTAAGGTCAGTAGTTATTATGTAGCCAACGATAAAAAGCGAAATTCGCGTCATCTCATAACTTGAAGGCTATCGCCACACGACGTTTAGAACGCAATGGGTGTTCGCTCCGACAGGTCCGACAGGGTAGGCAAGGGCACTATGTATCCTCAATTCTACGACAATGCTATTATGAGGAAGCTGCGGCAGTTACCCGGAGCGACAACCCATTTCAGCTGGGATGTCTATACAAATTGCGAATAAGAGCTTTACCCTTTCGTTCCCAAAAGCGAACGTTCGAACACGCCGCAGCATACGGTAGGTAATGGGACGTACCGGCTGCTTCACCCAGCAGGTTAGGCTTGGCCTATTTCTGCAAAATGGAGAAGTAGCATGGCAAAGAATGGTTCTGATGAGTTGATGTCCATCGGTATCGATATTGGTAAAGATTTTTTCCATCTGGTTGGCTTTGATCTGGATGGCTGTCTGGTGTTGCGCA
>NZ_JADOBQ010000013.1 GCF_015644665.1 Roseobacter sp. MH60115 | reverse complement strand
CGATCTCCTTGAAGCCGCCGATGTAGAGGTTGGAGAAAAAGCAAGAGAAATAGGTCCGCGACGGCTCCACCAGCGTGACCTCCACGCCGCCCTGGCTGTCCTTGGCAATGTAGCGCGCCGCCGTGGCACCCCCGGCCCCCCCGCCAATCACCACCACCCGCGGCCTGCCATGCCCGTCCGCCAGAACCGAAGGGGCGCTCAAACTCGCAGCAACCGCCGCCCCCGTCCCCAAAAACGTACGTCTGTTCAGTGTCATGTGGTTTCCCTCCCAGAAAACGACCCCGTTATTCGAGGTCCTTGAAATACGCGGCCAGCGCCGCAATCTCCTCGTCATTCAACCGCCCGGCCATCATCTGCATCACCGGATGCGGGCGCAGCTTGCGCTTGTAGGCATGCATCGCGACCACGAAATCCTCGGTCGGCCAGCGCGTGATCGACGGGATGCCCTCGGCGCTGCCGTCCTGCTGATGGCAGGTCAGGCATTCGCTCGACAGGTATTCGCCGTATTCCGCATCCCCCTTCAGCGCCAGAATGGCCGGGTCCACGTCGTGATCGGTGGCGCGCGCGGTGGGTTCGGCCTCGGGCACATCGGCGGGGTTGTCCGAATAGTCCCGCAGGAACGCCAGCAAGTCCGCCCGATCCTGCGCATCCTTCAGCCCGCGAAAACTCATGCGCGTCTTCGACACCAGCGCGCGGGGGTTCTCTACATAAGCGCCAAGGGTCTCCGCCGTCCAGATCAACCCGTCATCGCCCGCGCGCGCCATGGATTTCGAATAGGCGTAGCCCTCATGCGCCGCCGCCCTGCGCCCGAAAATCCCATTCAGATGCGGGCCGATCCGATCCCGCGCGCCCTGCCCGATCTCGTGGCAGCCCTTGCACTTGGTAAAGACCTTGGCCCCGGCCTCCGCATCGCCGAAATCCTCCGCCCACACCGCCCCGGCCACGGATATCGCGGCCAGGACAGCAGGGAGAAACACGGCCCGCAACATCACTCGGGGATACTGGCCAGATAGGCGGTGATCGCGGCCAGATCCGCGTCTTTCTTCAACCCCGCAAAACTCATCTTGGTGCCCTTCATGAAGGCCTTGGGTTTGGACAGAAACGACTGCAGGTTCTCCGCATCCCAGACCAGACCGTCCTCGGCCATGGCCATCAGCGGCTTGGAATAGTTGAACCCCTCGACCTGGCCCGCTGCCTGCCCCACGATCCCGGTCAGCACCGGGCCGGAACGGTTCTTGGCTCCTTCACCGATCTGGTGGCAGGCCTTGCATTTCCGGAACACCTTCTCGCCCGCCGCGATCAGCTCGGGATCCACCGCAGCCACCTCCACCGCCGGGGCAGCTGCCGGTGCCACCGCCGCTTCCGCCTCAGGCGCCGCGGTTTCCGCCTCCGGCGTCACGTCCAGCACCATGGCCCGCATGGTCACCTGCACATCCTCCTTGCAGTTCTCCATGCAGGGCTCCCCCACCCATTGCGCATGCTCCGTCTCGATCCGGTCATCCACGATGAACCCATCCTGATTGGGCATCTCGAAATCGGCAAATGTCTCTTCCGACAGCACGAAATCATCCTCCACCAGATCGTTGGAATAGAGGATATAGGCCACGATCGCATAGACCTCATCCGCCTCCAGCGACTGCGCATCGCCAAAAGGCATCGACCGGTTCACATAGTCCCATGTGGTCGACAGATACGGCCAATAGCTGCCCACGGTCTTCAGCGGGTCCTCATCGGCCAGCGTGTCCCATCCACCGGCCAGCTTGGGCCAATTGCCCACCCCTTCGGCAAAATCACCATGGCAGGAGGCGCATTTATCGGCAAAGACCTCCTCCCCCGTCAGCACATCGCCGGAACCTGCAGGCAGGCCCGTGCCATCGGGGCGTACGTCCAGATCCCAAGCCGCGATTTCAGCGGGCAAAGCCTCCCGGCCCAGGCCAAACCCTTCGGCAAAAACCGGATTGCTCAGCAGGGTCAAGGCAACCGCGCCTTTAAGAAACTTCGACATTTTCCGCCTCCCCGCTCGGGCGCACCCACCAGGTCTGGATACAATTATTGTGATAGATCGAATTCAGCCCCCGCACCGCGCGCAGCTGCGCCTTGGTGGGCTGAACATAGCCTGTCTCATCCATGGCGCGGCTTTGCAGGAACATATCCGCGCCGTCCCAATCGGTATCGAGATAGAACCGCGTCAGCGCCATCTTCTCCCCCGGTTTGGCCAGCCGCGCGGTCTCCCACGACTTGCCGCCATCCTTGGAGACATCGACGCGGGTGATCGCCCCGCGCCCCGACCAGGCCAGCCCGGTGATCACCAGCGGCCCCTTGCCATGGGTGATCGGCGCCTGCGGGCTGGGTGACGTGACCACCGATTTCGCATCCATCGCCCAGGTCCATTTGCGCGATGTGCCATCTTCCAGCGTGTCGGTGTATTTGCTGGTCTCCTCGCGGCTTTCGACCGGGCCGTCCATGACCTCGACGCGGCGCAGCCACTTGACCCACATGTTGCCTTCCCAGCCCGGCACCACCAGCCGCACCGGATAGCCATGTTCCTTGCGCAGCGCCTCGCCATTGGCCTTGAAGGCGACCAGCACGTCATCCAGCGCCTTTTCCATCGGGATCGACCGGCCATTCGAGGAGGCATCCGCCCCCTCGACGTAGACCCATTTGTCGGCCAGGTCACCCGCCGCCCCCAGCCCCGCTTCGGCGAGGATCGTGCGCAGCGGCACGCCGGTATATTCCATGTTGTGGATCATGCCATGGGTGAACTGCGCGCCATTCAGCTGTGCGCCCGCCCATTCCATGCCGGTATTGGCCGCGCATTCACAGAAATACACATGGTTTTCCCGCGGGAACCGTTCCAGATCGGCATAGGAAAAGATCAGCGGGCGGTCCACCAGCCCGTTGATCATCAGCCGGTAATCCTGCTTGCTGAGCTCGATCGCTCCGGAATGGTGCCGTTCAAAGGCACAGCCCTGCGGCGTGATGGTGCCGTCCAGCGCGTGGATGGGCGTGAAGTTGATCGAACTGATCGTGTCGGCGGTCAGCCATTCCACGTTGCGCCGGATCACGTCGCCCTCAAACTCAATGGGCAGCCCGTAGGGCGTGGCATCGACCCCGTCACCCAAGCCGCTGGCCCAGGGCTGCACGTCGGTGATCAGCGGATCGGGCGTGGCGGCACGGGCACCGCCGGCCACCGTGGCGGCGGCACCGGCGGCGAGGCCCTTTTTAAGAAACGTCCTGCGCGACGTCTTCTGCGTCATGGCTTTACTCCATGTTTGTTTCGATCAGGCGCCAACGACGTTGACGCTGGTATTCGGCGACACCGTCACGGTGCCCTGTTTGGCGATATGGCTTTCGACCACGTCCCAGATTTGCGGCCCTTCGGTGCCCTCGTTGACCGAGGCCCAGCCCGCGACCTGATAGGTCTTGGACGGGTCGATCTTTTCGCCGGTGCTGAGCAGCGTCATTTCGGTGATGCGGCTGCCCTGCGGCCTCGTGATGTCGATGCGGTAGCCCAGGCCCCCGGTGCGCACCATGTCGCCACCCTGCTGGTAATAGGGGTCGGGGTTGAAAAGGTTATCGGCTACGTCTTCCAGCACCACATGCAGGAATTCTCCGGTCATTTCAGTCCGGTAAGCCGCGCCATAGCTCATGGAGGTCACGTTCCAGATGTCCTCGCGGGTGATGTCCTGCCCCGGCAGGATCGACGGCCCCCAGCGCACCCCAGGGCTCAGCGCGATGTCCGCCTCCCGCTCCGACAGCAGCGCGTCGCAGATCAGATCGTCCCAGGTGCCGTTGAAATTGCCCCGGCGGTAGAGCAGGCTGTCGGTCTTGCCGATCACTTCCGTCAGGGCACTCTCATAGGGCGCGCGCACAGTATCGATCAATCTGGCCACCTCCGGGTCAGGCGTGATCACATCCGAGAAGATCGGGATCAGCTTGTGCCGGAACCCCATCATGCGCCCGTCGCGCACATCCAGATCAACGCGGCTGACAAATTTGCCATTCGACCCGGAGGCCACGATCACGGTCTCCCCCACCAGCACCGGTTCCGGCAGCGCGTCATGGGTGTGGCCCGACAGGATCACATCAATGCCGCTGACGATCCCCGCCATCTTCTTGTCCACGTCAAAACCGTTGTGGCTCAGCGCCACGACCAGCTCCGCGCCTTCACTGCGCACCTGATCCACCATCTCCTGCATGTGTTCGTCCCGGATGCCAAAGGCGTATTCGGGGAACATCCAGCCGGGGTTGGCGATGGGCATGTAAGGAAACGCCTGCCCGATCACGGCGACTTTCACGCCACCCCGTTCAAAGAACTTGTAGGGTGGGAAAAGCTCGGCGGGCTCATCCCATTCCGCATCGAATATATTCTGTCCCAGCGCCGCAAAGGGCAGCCCTTCGACGATCTCGTTCACCCGCTCCGAGCCCAGCGTGAATTCCCAGTGAAAGGTCATCGCATCAGGCTTCAGCGCGTTCATCACGTCGACCATGTCCTGACCCTGCGTGTGATAGCAAGTGTAGCTGCCGTGCCAGGTATCGCCGCCATCCAGCAGCAGCGCATCGGGCCGGTCGGCGCGGATCTGGTTGATCACCGTGGCCACCCGGTCCAACCCGCCAACCCGGCCATAGCCCCGCGCCAGCGCCTCGAAATCCCCCGAGGACAGCGCGTAATGCGATGGCGACCCGTCCTCGATCCCGTACATCTTGCGGAACTCCGCCCCGGTGACATGGGGCACGGCGCCCTTGTTATCCCCCACACCGATGTTGATCGACGGCTCGCGGAAATAGATCGGTTTCAGCTGCGCATGGATGTCGGTGACATGGATCAGCGAGACATTCCCAAAGGTCTCGAACTGCAGCAGCTGATCCTGCGTCAGCGCCTGCTGTGCGGCCAACCGCCCCCATTGCCCGAACCCCGACGCGCCGAGAAGAGCGCTCGCGGCCATGCTGGTCTGGAGAAAATCGCGGCGGGATATCATATGCGTATTCCTGAATGTATCTTAAGGAGAAAACCCCGCACGGGCACCGCGCGGGGCATTCAAGGCTCAGTTTCGGATCGACGGGCCCTCGACGCTCAGCCCGTTGCCGCGTGAGGCGACGTAAAGCTCCAACGCGATGAACTCAGGGCTGCCGGGCGAATAGGTCTCGGCCCGCGTATCACGGATGCAGCCCTTGAACCGCGCATGCGCCGCGTTCAGCTTGGTGTTCTTGAGGCGGTAGACCGGAAAACCGTTGATCTGCCCCTGGCTGAGGTGGTCGGCGCGGATCATATTGCCGTAATTGTCCTCGTGGCAATTGGAACAGGCCAGCTCCAGCTGACCGGTGCGGGTGTAGTAAAGCTCCTTGCCCGCCTCCCAGGTCGATTGCGCGGGACCGTCAATCGCCACATTCACCGGCATGCCGCGCGACACCGAGGCCAGCAGCGCGGTCATATTGACCATGTCCCCGCCGGTGTATTTCCACGTCTCCGCGCCCATCCGGTTTTCCCGGCAGTCGTTGATCTGCATCTCCAGCGTGCGCACTTCGCCCGCCGCCTCGTTGTACTTGGGATAGACCGGGCGCACACCGGCCATGCTCTCGGGGCCCTCATGACAGCTGGCGCAGGATTTACCTTCGGACCCATCGACCGTGTTCCAGACCTCCTCCGCCTGTTCCACAAAGATCATGCCGGGGTTGTCGAAATCATCCGCCTGCATGGCCCGCGTTTCGGTCCCGCGGAAATGCCAGCCCGAAATCACCTCGTCCATCACATCCGACAGATGATCGGGGGCGGCGGTGCGGGTCACCAGCGTGATATCCTCGTTGAGGATCAGCGTGTCCTCCACAGGCTCCGCGCTCAGCGGCACGGCGGCCAATGCGCTTGCCAGCACTGCGCCAGTCCATATCTTCATAATTGTCCCTCCCCAGACAAACGGATTATTCGACGGCGATCTTCTTGCTCGTGTCGTAGACCGAGCCGTCGTCGTCATACCAGGTAAAGACGAACTCACCGGCTTCCGGCACAACCGCCTCGAACTCCAGATAGGGGTTCGTGGAAATCGCCGGTTCCAGCACCACGTCAATGACGTTCTCGCCGTTGAAATCGCAGGTAAAGCGGTTGATGATCGAGCGCGGGATGACGTTGCCGTCATCATCCTTGCGCTGGCCGGATTCCATCTTGTGGCTGATCAGCGTCTTGATCGTGATGGTCTCGCCAGCGGCTGCTGTCTTGGGCACTTTAACGCGGGGTTTTACACCTGTTGCCATGTCTGAACTCTCCTGATTAGCCGCCGCAGCCGCCGATTGTCACCTTGACCGTCGATGCGGCCTGCACGAAGGAGCCGTCTTCCAGCTTCGCAATCGCGACCACGTCCTGCGTGCCTGCAAGGCGGATGCGGGTCGAGGCGGCGCGCGACGCGGCTAGCTTGCCGAATTTGAAGGTCGCCACCGGCGGGGTCGGGTTGCCCAAGGCCAGCACCATGATCTCCACCGCCGTCTCCGAGGCGACCTCGATCGGCACGGTATTGCCGTTCTCCGCGATCTCGGGCGCGGTCAGGGTGATGTCCCCCGATCCGATCTCGGCGCCGCCGGTAAAGGCCGCAATGGCCTCTTCGGGCGTCGTCGCCGCCTGCAGCGGCAGCCCTGCAACCAGACAGGCGCTGACGCCCATCAGCAGTGCGTTGCGTCGTGTCAGTTCCATGCGTGAACCTCCTTTGATCCCCTCGGGGTCGTTACTCTTTCAAGGTGGCCAGATAAGCCACCACATCTTCGATCTGTTGCGCGGTCAGCAGCGGGCCGAACGTGTCATCCGCCGCCTCGCCGGTATAGGCGTTGCCGGGACGGATGAAGCCTTCGGTCTTGTAAAAGGACGGCATCATGCTGTCCTCGAACATGATCTTGGCATTGGCGACGATGCCGCGCAGCTCCGCCTCGGTCCAGCGGTCCCCTGCCCCGTCCAGCATCGGCCCGATCTCGCCATGAAACGGCACATCGGCCAGATCGGTGACCTCGTGGCAGGCCACGCAATTGCCAAGGCTCTTGTTGCCGACGATCTCGCGGCCCATGGCCGGATCGCCCGCCGTACCGGTCAGAGAGGTCTCGACGCCGCCGTCCACATAGACCACGGCTGTGGGCGCGATCTCCTCCGCCGCCCCGCTGAAGGTCGAAGCGGTCAGGGCCAAAATTGCCAGAAAAATGCGTTCCATGCGTCCTCCCAAACACATTCAATGTTCAGCATACCATAGGACACGAAACCGTGAACGATCAAGAACAAATTCAACTATTCGAATTTGAAATCCTCTCAGTCGGCGCTGCCATCCGCCCGTTCCTGAATGCGCCGCGCGTGATAGCGTTGAAAATCCTCCTCTGAATCAAGCGCGTATCGCTTCTCATAGACCCAGGTGAACATATCCAGCGTCGTGCCCGGCCCAAACGCGCCCGGCATCAGGGCCACGGCGGCACTCTGCGCCGTTGCGCCCGCGTCGACCTCTTCGGGCAGGAACAGAATCGACGGGGTAAAGAGCAGCCCCCACTTCCGCGCCGCCTGTTTCTCGCTCAGGGTCTCGCCATCGAAATCGGTGATCTCGGTATCGCCATGCAGATTGACCTGCACGACAAAGAAATTCTCCGCGATGTAGCTGGCGATATCCGCGCGCGGAAAAACCTCCTCATGCATCTTCGTGCAGTAGATGCAGCCGCGCTGCTCCACCATCAGCACCAGCCTTTTACCTTCGTCATTGGCTTCGGCCAGGTCTTCGCGCAGGTCCTTGAAGGTGTCGCGCATCCAGTCGGTCTTGTGCAGCCCGTCATCGCCCAGTTCGGCGGCAAAGCCGGGCAGTGCGATCAGGCTCAGAAGGATCAGCAGGCGTTTCATCAGGCGGTCTCCTTTAGATGTTTTGAAAGGCGGGGAAGGTCTCCAGCATCCACTGGGCAATGTGGTTGACGCTGTCCGTGGCGATCAGCGCCGCAAAGAGCAGCAGCAGCAGGCCCATGGCTTTTTCGACCTTCGGCAGGTGGCGGCGGAACCGGGCGGCGAACCTCAAGAACGGCCCGATGAACAGCGCGGCCACCACAAAAGGCGCGGTCATCGCCACCCCAAAGACCAGCAGCAGGATCAGCCCGCGCAGGGCCGTGGCCTCGGTGCTGGCCGTGAACACCACTGCCGTCAGCACCCCGCCGACGCAGGGCGTCCACCCGGCGGCAAAGGCCAGCCCGACCACGTAAGCGCCCAGCACGGACATGGCCTGGGTATCGCCCGCCTGCACCTGGAACGCCCGGTTGAGAAAGCCGATCCGCAGCACCCCCAGAAAATGCAGCCCCATCACCAGCACGACCAGCGCCGCAAAAAACCGGAACTCCGTCTGCGCCGCGCGAAAGCTCTGGCTCAACCCGTAGGCCGCCGCGCCCAGCAGGACAAAGACCGTGATGATGCCCAGCGAAAACATCACCGACGCGGCAAAGGCCCGGCGGCGCACACCCGGCGCCAGCACCCCCTCGGCGCTGATCTCGGACATCGACGCCCCCGCCATATAGCTGAGGTAGAACGGCACAATCGGCAGCACACAGGGCGAGAAAAAGACGATCAGCCCGCCCAGAAAGGCCCCCAATAGACTGACATCCAACATCCCGGCCCGCCCCAGTGCTTGTGCAGATTACATATTCAAGATATTATATGTTTATGTGGTCCGTCAATTGGAACGCCGATGAAACGCCTGCTCCTTGCCCTGGCCCTCGGGCTGGCCCCCCTGCCCGCGCTGGCCGCCGATCTGGTCATGGTCGAACAGGACGGCTGCCACTGGTGCGCCCGGTGGAACGCGGATCTCGCGCATATCTACCCCAAGACCGAGGAAGGCAAACGCGCGCCCCTGCGCCGGGTCAACCTGCGCGCCCTGCCCGAGGATATTACCTTTACCTCGCGCCCGGTCTTCACCCCCACCTTCGTGCTGGTCCATGACGGCAAGGAGCTGGGCCGCATCGAAGGCTATGCGGGGGATGAGTTCTTCTGGTTCCTGCTGGGCAAGCTGCTCGACGCCCATCCGGAGGAAACAGAGCCTAAATCGTAGGCATGTGCACCGCTCTGGACCTGGCGGGTTGTTGCATTAATTGCCATATCAACGCCCAATGGGTATGAGGACCCGAAATTGCGAGATAGCCAGAGCTTCATGTCACTTCCCGTCATCACCAAGGATATGTCCGACGCCGAAATCGAGCGGATGATGGAGAGTGCCTGCAATGCGTCGAACTTCCTCAAGGCGATCAGCCACGAGGGGCGGTTGATGATCCTCTGCCACCTGTCCACCGGCGAAAAATCCGTGACCGAGCTGGAAGAGCTGCTCTCCGCCCGGCAGGCCGCGGTCTCGCAACAGCTGGCCCGGCTGCGCGCCGAAGGGCTGGTTGCGCCGCGCCGCGAGGGCAAGGCGATTTATTACAGTTTGACAGATCCCCGCGCCGTTCAGATACTTGATCTCGTCTACGACCTGTTCTGCAAGGACGGGTAGCGCGCCTCGCCACGCCCCGTAGACATACGGGAGGAACCACATGCTGGACAGCATTTCAGACGCAGGGCTTTTGGCCCTGATCGGGCTTGGGGGCGGCCTCATCCTGGGGCTCGCCGCGCGACTTGGACGTTTCTGCACCCTGGGTGCCATCGAAGACGCGCTCTACCAGGGCAGCGACATACGGATGCGTATGTGGATCCTGGCCATCGGGGTGGCGGGCCTCGGCACCTTTGGCCTCGTGGCCCTGGGCGCGCTCGATCCCGCGCAGACCATCTATCATCTGGCCCCCTGGTCACCCGCCTTTGCCATCACCGGCGGGCTGCTCTTCGGCTACGGCATGTCGTTGGCGGGCAACTGCGGGTTCGGCGCACTGGCGCGGTTCGGCGGCGGCGATCTGCGCTCTTTCGTGATCGTGCTGGTCATGGGGATCAGCGCCTATGTCATGCTGTCCGGACCCTTGGCCCAGCTGCGCCTCGCCGGTCTATCGCTCACCGAAATATCAACGCAAACCCGCAGCTACCCGCAACTGCTGAGCATGGCCACCGGCCTCCCTCCCCTGCCCTTCGGCCTGCTGATCAGCGCCGCGATCACCGCCGCCGCCCTCTGGTCCCGCGACTTTCTGCGCAGCCCCAAGGCGCTTGCCTGGGGCACGCTGGTGGGCCTCGCCATCGTCAGCGGCTGGGCCGGCACGCAATGGGTGGCCGACGCCCGCTTTGGCGCCGCCCCGGTGAACAGCCATACCTTCACCTCGCCCTTGGGCGAATCGCTGCTCTTCCTGATGACCTCCAGCGGCGGCGGGCTGACCTTTGGCGTCGGCGCGGTCTTTGGCGTGCTCGCCGGGGCCTTCATCGGCAGCCTGATCAAGGGGCATTTCCGCTGGGAAGCCTGCGAGGACCCGCGCGAGTTGAAACGTCAGGTGCTGGGCGCGGTCCTCATGGGCTTCGGCGCGATTCTGGCCATGGGCTGCACCATCGGACAGGGGCTGTCCGCCTTCTCGCTGCTGACGCTGAACGCCCCCATCGTCTTTCTGTCGATCTTCACCGGCGCCGCCTTCGGCCTGCGCCAGCTGATCATGGGCCGCCCCTTCGGCTGGCTGCAATCCTGACGCCCCCGCCCTTCAAGGCAGCGCGTACCACGCCCCCCGCGCGCGCCCGTGCAGCTTCAGATGCCCGTCCTCCACCAGCTTGCGGAAGTGCTGTTTCAACGTGTTCCGGTTCGCCTCGGTCAGCCGCGCGGCCTCCGCCATGGTCAGCCGCCCGTGGTCCCGCGTCAGCTGCACCAGCTCGGCGGCCAGTTCCGGCAGCGCGCCCATCATCAGCCGCTCCCGCTCCACCCGCGTCTTCAGCCGCGACATCTGCCGCTGCGCCGCACTGAGGAAAAACTCCATCCACGGCTGCCAGTCCGGATGGGCCGTGCGAATGGTGCTCTGGGTCTGGCGCAAGGCCAGGTAATAGGCCTCTTTGCTCTGCTCAATCACGCTCTCCATGGACCCGTAGGGTACATAGGAATAGCCCGCCCGCAGCATCAGCAAGGTGGTCAGCACCCGGCTCAGCCGCCCGTTGCCGTCCTGAAACGGATGTATTTCCAGAAAGACCACTACGAATATCCCGATGATCAGCAGCGGATGCAGCGCCTTGCGCTCGGTCTGTTCGGCATACCACGCCAGCAGCTCCCGCATCAGCCGCGGCGTGTCGAAAGGCGACGCGGTTTCAAACACCACACCGATTTGCACGCCGCCCTCATCAAAGGCCGCGATGGAATTGCTGGCGGTCTTGTAGCCCCCGCGGTGCCGCTCGTCTTTGCCGCTGTGCCGCAGCAGATCGCGGTGCAGCTGCAGGATGTGATTTTCGGTGATGGTGATCTGATCCCAGGCGGCAAAGATCGTCTCCATCGCCTCGGCGTATCCGGCCACCTCCTGCTGGTCGCGCGTCTCGAACGGCTGCACCTCGATGTTGCTCAGGAGCTGGCGCACCTCCGCATCCGACAGCTTGCTGCCTTCGATCCGGGTAGACGAACCGATGCTCTCGATCGTCGCCACCCGCCGCAGCGCCGACAGCCGTTCCGGCGCCAGTGTCCCCAACGCCCGCCACGCGCCTTTGAACTCGTCAATCTCCGAGATCAGCGAGAGCATTTTAGGAGAGATGGTCAGCGTGTCCGTGGTCAGCATACCCGCAACTACACCCATTTACACCCATTCCGCAACCCGCAACTACACCCGTTTACACCCAATAACAGCGCGCTCCGTGATGTTTCCAACCCGATGCAGTCACCCGTCCTACGGGGAATCGCCCTCCGCGCTGTACCGGGGATTCGCCACACCTGCCCCCTGCCCCATGGGTACACGGGGCGACGAACCGCTCTACGGATCAGCCAACCCTCTTTGAAAACGCTATGAAAATAAGGGAATAAGGTGCATGAATCATGTACCGCCCGCTCAAAGCAAAGAAAATCTTGCCATAGTCTTGGTATTTCGGGCTATATAGGCCTTAATACCAAGAAAACGCGGCAGTAGTCCGTGAATTGAGCAGGCGGCCCAAATGTGGGATCACTTTAAGACAGCAAACGTCCGGCGTCACCCGCTGGGCCTGCCCCGACCCTTTTTTGCGCAGCCGCAAAAGGAGGCGCTGATGTAGTATTGGCAACTGCAAAAACAAAGCCGAGCGGCGGCAACCACTCGGCTTCATTCAAAACAACCATGTCGGCTGTCCTTGTCTGATACCCAAAGATAGCGCGGCACCCCATAACCTGCAAGCTTTTTGCATTGCGGGAACGAGGTAAATATGTCCGAGCACCCGTCATTTGACCGCAAAAAAGGGTTCGTTGCCCTCCCCGTCGAGATCCTCGACATCGACCTGAGCCCAGGCGCCTTTCGCACGCTGGTAGAGCTTTGCCGGATGGCCAATACCGAAGGCTATTGCTGGCCCTCCCTGGACCAGCTGAGCCAACGCTCCGGCCGATCAAAATCCGCCATTTCCGGCTATCTCAAGGAACTACGAGGAGCAGATTTGATCGAGACCGAGGAGCAGCAAACCGCAAGCGGCTACAACTACCGGCTCAAATATCGCGTCACATTCTGGCAGGACTGGCGGGCGTCGTTGAAAGGTAAAACCACGCCCAGAATTGAACGCAGTGTTCAGCCCAGTGAACGCCTTAAGGACTCTAAAAATCATATCCATAAAAATCACTCTGCGATGGATTTGGAATCCAATTTGGATCACTTGCTTGGACAATGGGCTCGCTGCTTCAAGGGCGCGCCCTACCCCTCCGCAAAGACAATGCCCACATCTCAGATGCTCGCCTCGACGGATGAGCATCTCGCACGCCGAAAACCGGATCCCATCTCCGCGGATATAGCCGCACGGCTCATCAAATTGTGGGCGGAATTGAGGTTGGATTCAGGAGAGGTCCACGTCTCAGAGCAAGTTAAATGGCTACATAAATCCGGCTTTTCAGAGAACGAAACCGCCGAAATCATTATCCATATCCGGCAGCATTGGCCACAACACTGGCGCCAGTTTCCGACCATCCAGCAGTTCGAAAAGCTTGTGAAAGCCTCCGGCATCACCGCCCATGCCCAGAAAAGAAACCTGCTGAAAAGCTACCTGAAACGCTGGGGGCTGGCACAAAAGCACTTGCGTAACGACACGCCCTCCTGTTCTTTGAACACAGCGTTCATCCCGGCGAAATCAGGGATGAATACACAAAAATATCCGTGGATATAATTGATGGCATACGGGCAGTTTGAGCAATTTATCCGGAATATGAGCCGGGTCATGGGCGCGGTGAATACCAAATTGCAGCGCGATTTGACTTTGCGCACGCGCGTTGCACGGCGTTTTTCCATGGTGGAAGTTGCAAGCCTGCTGGCCGTCGACACGACCTATCTGACCCGGATATCGAATGAAGAAGCCATGTTCCCGGAGGGTGAAAAACAGGGCCGGGAGCGGACATTCTCGCCGTCTGAGATCATGCTGATCCGCGCGATCATCGGCTCGAACAAGGCGGCCAAGCGACCCTACTTGCACTGGCGACAAGCGGGCGATCCGGTCAAGGTTGTGACCTTCGGTGCCCAGAAAGGCGGGACCGGCAAATCACTAAGCGCGGCTCATTTTGCGCAATATGTGAACTTGCACTACGGGCTGCGCGTGGGGGTGATCGACGCCGATCCGCAGGCCACCGTCAGCCTCTATTTTGCCGACGAAAAGCTGCCGCTTTTTGAGCCGGACACGCCGACGCTGGCGGATTTTATGGGGGTGGACGATCCGGCTGCGGTGAAATTGACCCCACCGTCCGGGCGCGATCTGGATCGGATCTGGCAATCCACACCCTGGCCCGGCGTCCGGTTGATCCCCGGCGGGGCGAATATTCAGAACGGCGACATCAGCCTGTTTTTCATGTCTCAGCAATCCCAGGTGCCGGTCTACCGGGTGCTGAAAGATGCCATCGCGACATGGGATGCCGACAACGGGCCGCGCACTGCGAATGACGATCTCCGCGGAGAAGATGGAGCTTTTGACATGGCTGCCTATACCCGGGCTCTGTCGGAAACCGTCGATGTGATCGTGATCGACCAGCAGCCCTCGCTGACGCTGATGCAGCTCAACGGGCTGGTGGCGGCGGATAATGTGGTGATCCCGCAGACCATGAAAGGGTTCGATCTGGCGACCCTGGCCACCTATGTGTCCAACATCGGCGAGTACCTGGAGTTCATTATGGGATTCGAGGCAGATATCGAGATTGGGGCGGGTGAGCATATGGTTTTGCCGACCATTGTGCAGGAACAAAACACGCAGGATACCGATCAGATCCTCGACCTCTACCGCAAGGCACCGCGCGAGGTCATGCAGGTCTGGTACAGCCGGTCGGATGCCATTGCGAATGCCGCCGAAGAGTACAAGAGCATCTATGAATACATGCCGCCCAAGACCCGGCGCGCCTCGGCCAAGGCCTTCATGGCCAATGCCAATGCGGTCAATGACGCGCTGGTGCAGCGCATCTGGCCGGAGCTGCCCCCAAGAGAATTTGCCAAGACCTTCATAGAGGAGCGCTGGAGCTGATGGCCCGCAAACGCAAACTCGATGCCTCGATCCCGGATGAGGCTCTGACAGGCCCTGCAGAGACGGATACAGACCGCAAGGGCGCCATGGGCGGCATGTGGGCCGGGTCGGCCATGAACATGCTGAAACAGCGGATCGACGATGCGCATGGCTCCCTGTTTCAGGGGGTGATGGCGGGCACCGTGGTGCTTGATCTCGACCCTTCGCAGATCAGGGATGAGGTGGGCAGCGACCGGATTGCGCCCTGGCAGGAAGATGAGGATTTCGCCGCGCTGGTGGCCAACATCAAACGGCGCGGGCAGACGCAGCCCATTCGCGTGCGCCCGGTGGAGGAGACCTGGGAGGCGGACCGCGCAAACCCGCTGGAGACCACGGCGGAATTCTACATCCAATCCGGGCGGCGGCGGCTGGAGGCCTGCCGGGCGCTGGGGCAGCCGGTCAAGGCGGTGATCGCCACGGTGCAGGGGGACCGCGACCTTGCCGATCTGGAAGAGCGGTTCCACGAGAACACCATGCGGCGGGACCTCAACGGGTTCGAGGAACTCATCTCCATCGGGCTGCTGGCGGAGAGCCTGCGGGAGCTTACCCAGACCGAGATCGCGGAGCGGTTGAACGTGGGGCAGGGGGACGTCTCGCTGGGGCTGGCCTGCCTGGAATTGCGCGATCAGATCCTGGAGGAAGTGGACATCACCACCACCCCGAAGCGGCAGTATCGGGCGATCATTCCCAAGCTGAAACGGGGTGAGCGCTTGTCGCCTCTGCTGCCGCCGGCGCTGACCGGGGACACGGTGCAGCGGTTCGATGTGCGCGGTATCCCGATGACGGCCAAGAAGCAGCCCAAGGGCTATCAAATCCAGATGCGCAATACGAAGGTGTCCGAAGACGATCTGGAGGCTTTGCTGGTCGATCTGGCCAAAGTGGTGATGAAATACCAGATCAAGAAGCCCTAATTCGCTATATAAGATGTAGTAAAATCAAAAAGTTACGTCGAAAGCGCCGCAGAATGTGTCCACCCTGCACCCTTTAGGGATTGATTAACCAAAGATCAAATGACGTAAGGGAATTCCGGTGCTACTCTGCCACCATAAGGAGAATCCTCTTGGCGCAGATTTCAGCCTCCGACCGCAAATCCGTTCCGGTTCAGACCCCTGTGAAAAGCCCTGCACCCGTGCAGCAGAGTTCCGATATGCCGGCGGTTGCGCGGCAAGACAGCGGCCTGAGCGTGCTGCAACAGCGCGCCGATGACAGCGCCGTGGTGGCGCAGTTGGCGCGGTGGGGGCAGGGGGCGGCACAGCTCAAACCGGTGGAGGACGAGGGGCGCACCAAAGGCGGATTGCCGGGCGCCCTGCGCAGTGGGGTCGAGCGTCTGTCGGGCATGGATATGAGCGCTGTTCAGGTGCATTACAATTCGTCCGAACCGCAAAAAGTGGGCGCGCATGCCTATGCGCAGGGCACCGATATTCACCTCGCCAGCGGTCAGGAAAAGCACCTGCCGCATGAAACCTGGCACACTGTGCAGCAGGCGCAGGGCAGGGTGCGCCCGACACGGCAGTTGGCGGGCGGCGTGCCGGTCAATGATGACGCAGGCCTTGAAAAGGAAGCGGATGACATGGGGGCAAAGGCAGTGTCTCTGGGGGCTGGCGGGGTGGCGCAGGGCAAGTCCATCCGGGGGCAGCTTTTGTCGACCGCCACCGATGCCACCCCATTGGAACGTTAAGGCCCCGAACACATGTCACATCGCTGTCCGATCCTTTGCCGCCTTTGTCTGCTGCTGGTCCTGACGCTGGGTTTTGCCCTGCCTGCCGGGGCCTGTGATGTGCCCGAGGGCGATCATGATCTGGTGGTTGCGGTGCGCTCGGCGGAACCTTTCACCTACATGGGGCCGGACGGGATGCCGCGCGGGTTTGCCGTGGACCTGTGGCATTCGGTGTCGACGGATATCGACAAGACCACGGCCTTTGTGAATTGCGACAGCATCGATGCGCAGGAGCAGGGGTTGCGCCGGGGCACGGTGGATGTGGTGATCTCGCCCCTGACCATCACGTCCGAGCGGATGCTGACCTATGATTTCAGCCAGCAGTACCTGTCATCGGGGCTGACGCTGGCGGTGGCGCAGGATGGCGCGATCGATTTCGAGGTGGCGATCGAGACCATCACGGACACGGTGTTTCAGCCCACGGTCGCGCGGGCAATCATTCTGTTTCTGCTGCTGAACCTTGTGACCGCGTTTTTGTTGCGGGCCTTCATGCTGAACCTGGCGACGGGGTCGGAGGATGATCCGCCGCCCGGTGTCGTGCGGACCTGGATGGCCTATATGCTGGAGGCGGTTGCGCGCACGTCCGGGCTGAAGGGGATTGGCGACGGTTTTGCCACGCTGATGGGCAAGGTGTTCGAGATGATCATGGCGGTGGTGGGCACCGCGCTGTCGGCAATGATTCTGGGCGTGATTACTTCGGCCTTTGTCGGGGCCATCGGGGAAAATCCGCCCGTGTCGGCGCAGGCGCTGCCGGGGCTGAACATCGCCGTGCTGCGCTGTTCCACCGCGCAGGAATTCCTGCGGCTGGAGACGACGGAGGCGGCATTCCGTGCCGATGAGGGCAGCGAGAAACAGGAGAAGCTGAAAGCGCGGGCGGCCTGGTTGTCCTGCGATGGGCATGGCGGCAATATGCGCAAGGTGGAGGCCATGCCTGCGGATGGATTGCCGGGGGGCGTGGTGCTGACGCCCACTTGGAAAGAGGGGGTGGAGCAGCTTTATCAGGGCAAGGTGGAGGCGGTGCTGGGCGACTGGATTGCGTTGTCGTATATGTCGCGGCGGTCGCCCTATGACGGGCAGATCACCGTGCAGGACAGTGTCTATCGCAACGAGCCTTACGGCTGGGCCATCACGCGGGCGGGTGGCAATGAGGATCTGCGCCGCGCCATCGACAGCGCGCTGATCGTGCGGATGCGCGACACCGACTGGCGCAAGCGGATCGAGAACACGCTGGGCTCCGGCGCGATTGCGCCGAACTGATGGGCCAGCATGAGGAGATACGCGCCGCGGCACCGCAGGATCTGACGACGCGGTCCTATCTGCTCTATTTCCGGTCCGGGCATTACGACCGGCGCTATCCGAACCCCAATCTGTCCACCTGGCGGCGGATGCTGGCGCTGCTGCCGCCGGGCGGTCACGTGATCGATTTCGGCTGTGGCAACGGGCGCTATCTGCTGCGTCTCAAAGGGCGGGCAGGGGTGGCGGCCGGGTTCGACATCAACCCCGCAGCGCTGGAGATGCTGGCGGCGCGGGCGGCGGAGATGGGGTGGTCCGACCTGCAGGTGCTGGGCCCGGAGGTAGAGGCGCTGGAGGCGCATGTCAGGGCGCAGGGGCGGGCCGATCTGATGCTCTGTCTCTTTGGCGTGCTGGCCCATATCGACGACCGGGATGCGCGGATTGCGGCCCTGCGCCAGATGCGCCGGCTGCTGAAACCGGAGACCGGGCGGTTGCTGATATCCGTCCCTAACAAGGCGCGGCGCTTTCTGCGGGAACAGCGGGCCGCCGGGCCCGCGGCGCAGGGGCTGATCCGCTACACCCGCATCATGGAGGGCACCGAGGTCACATTGCCCTACCAGCTTTACGACCCGGACCGTCTGCGCGCCGAATTGTCCGAGGCCGGGTTCCGGGTCGATAGCCTGCGCGCCGAAAGCGTGCTGTCCGAAAGCCTGCTGACCACCCATGCGCCGCTGCGCTGGATCGACAGCCTGCTGGTGCGGATGTGTCCGGCGCGTCTGGGCTATGGGTTGATTGCCGTGGCCGTGCCGTGATCCGGTTTCTGAGCGTGGTTTTCTGCCTGTGGGGGCAGGCGGTGCTGGCGCAGGTGCAGCTGCCGGAGAATGCCGACGGGCGGCTGGCCCATATCCTGCAACGCGGCACGCTGATCGTGGGGGTGAAAACCGACTACCCGCCCTGGGGCATGCTGGATGCAGAGGGCAATATCACCGGGTTAGAGCCTGATTTGGCCCGGGCGCTGGCCACGCGCATGGGGGTTGAGCTGGAGCTGGTCTCCGTCACCGCCTCGAACCGGCTGGCGCGGGTGAACCAGGGGGTCATCGACGTGGTGATCGCGACCATGGGCGACACGGTCACGCGGCGGGCGCAGGCGGGGCTGCTGGACCCCAGCTACTATTCCAGCGGGGTCGTGGCCTACGGCCCGGGGGATCATGCGCATCAGTCCTGGGAAGACCTGCGCGGCGAGCCCGTCTGCATGACGCAGGGCGCCTATTACAACCGCACGCTGGAGGAAAACTACGGCGTGGCGGGCCAGTATTTCCCGGCCAATCGCGAGGCCAAGATGGCGCTGTCCTTTGGCCGCTGCGTCGCCTGGGCCTTTGACGACACGGCGCTGGTGCAGCGGGTGCTGGCCAACCCCGACGATCCCTATTCGGTGATGGAGGAGCGTATTCTGGTCACGCCCTGGGCGATGGCCGTGGCACAGGGGGAGGCCGATGCCACGCTGGGGCGGTTTGTCTCTGCGATGATCGGGGAATGGCACGCCACCGGGCATATTCTGGCGCTGGAACGGAAATGGCAGATCGGGGAGAGCGCCTATCTGCAGGCGCTGAATGCGGCCTGGGCGCAGCCGTCGCTCTGCCGGGGTGATCCCTTGCCCAAAGCCTGTCTGGGCGCGCCGCCGTTTCCGCAGGCAGAAGACGCCGCGCCGCCGCCGGGCTGGATGATGGCCCTGCGCGACCGCACCGGGATTGATCTGCGGGTCTTTCACGATGCCTACAGCCGGGGGCGGCTGATGCGCGGGCTGGGGCTGACGCTGTCGCTTTCGGCGGTGGCGATCCTCGGGGCGCTGACGGTGGGACTGGCGCTGGGGATGATGGATGCGGCGCTGCGCGGACGCGGTCTTTGGGCGCGCCTGTTGCTCGCGCCGCAGCGCCTTTTGGTGACCGTCGCACGGATGACGCCGCCGATCCTGCAGATGTACATCGTGTTCTTCGGCCTTGGCGGGGTGCTGGCGCAATCGGCGCTGATCACCCCGGGGGCCTTTGGGGTCGCCGCCCTGATCCTGTCGCTCTATGCAGGCTCTACAAACGCGGTTTTGCTGTCGCACGCGCTGGCGCAGGAACGCGGCGAACGGCCCGGGGCCACCGTCTGGGCGCTGGTGCCGGGTGCGTTTCAGCGGGCCTATGACGGGTTGGTGGCCGCCTGCGTGAACATCGTCAAGGCGGCGGGCATGGCGAGTGCGATTGCGCTGGCCGAACTGGTGTCGACCGTCAATCTGATCGTCTCCGAGGGCGGCGATGTGGCCACCTTCATGAACGGGTTGCTGGTCTTTTACTTCCTGCTGATGCTGGGGGTGTTGTGGCTCTTTCGACGCCTGCGCGGCTGGGTCGTGCGGGAGGGGGCGCGATGATCGAGGTGCTGCTGACCCATACCGGCTATCTGGCGGGCGGCTTCGGGACCAACCTGCTGATCTCGGTACTGTCGATGGCGATGGGCACAGGGGTCGGCGGCGTTTTGGGCTGGCTCCGGGCGCGCCGCGTGGTCGGGGCGGGGCAGCTGGCGCATCTGGGCACCAATGTCTGCCGCAATGTGCCCAGCTTTGTGCTGCTGTTCTACATGGCGTCGATGATCCCCAGCGAGGTCACGATCGGCGGGACGATCATGGCGGTGCCGCTCTGGATCAAGGCAACGCTGGCGCTGACCTTTCCGGTGATCGGTTTCACCTCGGATCAGGCGCGCGGCTATTTCGAGCAGCGCCGCACCGGCGTCACGGGCGCGGGCGAGACCTTCTGGGTTGCCTGGGTGCAATACTTCCTGATCATCATCATGGCCTCTGCCACGGCGTCGGTCATCGGCGCGGATGAGATCGTGGGCCGGGCAAATATCATTATTTCACAGAATGAAAGCGCGCAGTTCCTGCTGGTCACCTATCTCTATGTCTCGCTGTGGTTTCTGGCCTCGGGGCTGGTGCTGACCGGCTTTGTCAAAAGCCTGCGCCATGTGCGTTAACTTTACGTTAGGGAAAGGAAGCTTGCTTTTTAGCGGCGGGTCGGTACGGTTAATTCAAATTAAAGTTGAATCATCTGTCCGCATACACGTTTTTGTAGGCGGGCAGGGCGCGGAATATTGTCGATGATTGACCAGGCACTGCAACTCGTTCGTGATCGGCTGAACGATCATCTCAGGGTTCGGTTTTCGGTGCCCGAAGACCTGGTGAACCTGTCGTCACTGACCGATGCGGATGGCAAGCCCGCGCAGGCCGCGCGCAACCGGCTGGCGCTGTTTCTCACCAATATCTCCCGCGATGCGGTGCCCAGATCGCGATCTGGCGGCGGGGCGGGACCGGTGGCGCAGGCGCAGCCGATGCATGTGGATATCTATTTCATCGTCGCCTCGGGCCATGATGCGGAGCTTTATGGCGAGGGGCTCAAGCTGGTCTCCGCCGCTCTGATGTTCTTTCAGGCGCAGCCGGTGTTCACGCCGCAGAACACGCCCGACATGCCGCCGGGGCTGTCGCAGCTGACGGTCGAGGTCAGCAACCTGCGCGTGGACGAGATTTCGCAGCTCTGGTCCAATCTGGGCGGGCGCTATGTGCCGTCGATCATGTTCAAGATGCGCTCGGTCGTGATTGACGCAGGCGCTGTCACCGGTGTGACGCCGACGATCACGGCGCCGTCGCAGCGGACCGAGCAGGAAGCCGTCTGATGGCCTATACCGAAATACTGCGCCTGTCGCTGCGGCATGCGTATTTCGGATCTGATGTGCCACCGCTGGTGGTGACCCCGACCGATGCGCAGGGCTTTGGCCGGGCGGCGTGCCTGCTGCGCCAGCGTGGCGCGGTGGTGTATGTGCTGGTCGATGAGGCGGAGGCGCGGCCCGAGGCGGTGCAGCTGACCGTCGCGGCGCAATCGGGTCACGTGATGCAGGTCACGCGCGGTGTGGTCTGGGGGGCTGCGGTTCCCGTCACAGCGCCCCTGGAGGTGGCGGAGGTCGGCTTGCCGGAGGCGGCGGAAACGACACCCGCCGCGCCCGCCCGCACGCTGGGGGCGGAGATCTGCCTTTTGGATATTGCGGTACCGCCCGACGGGCTGCGTTATCTGACCCTGGCGCTGGCGGCGGTGGAGAGCCATTGGGCCTATCATCTGGTGGGCCCGCGCGATCTCGACGGGCTGGAGGTGATCGACAGTGCGGGCGATATGCGGTTCGAGGATCTGGGCCTGCAGGACCTGCCCGATGGAAGGCCCGCCCGGGTGATCCGCACCGCCAGCCCGGTGGCCGCCCGGGCGCGGCCCGGCGAGCGTTTTGCCCTGCAGAAATCCGGTGCTTTCGGGCCGGAGACGCTGGTCTCCGTGCTGCCCGGCGCGGCGCCGCCGTTCAAACCCATTCCGGACCCGGGCGCGCCTGTGCGCCTGCAATCCGATATTTTTGTCACGCTTTGGTAAAGGAGAGCCCAAAATGGCAATGAAGACCCCTGGTGTATATGTCGTCGAGAAGAGTGCGTTTCCCAATTCGGTCGTTCAGGTTGCCACGGCGGTGCCTGCTTTTATCGGCTATACGCAGACCGCGATGAACGGGAATGTCTCGCTGCACGGCACGCCGTGGCGGATCACCTCGATGTCGGAGTTCCACAGCTATTTCGGTGGCGCGCCGGAGCCGAGTTTCGAGATCAAAGCTTACGAGGATTTTGACGGGGTCTCGCCCTTGTCGGCCAAGGGGGCGGATCAGCCTGCGGCGCTGCCCCGGGCGGTGTTCACCACCCAAGGTCCGCGCGGGCAGGAGCAATATGAGCTGGTGCAGAAGAACCGCGCCTTTGCCCTTTACGGTGCGATGCGGCTGTTTTTTCAGAACGGGGGCGGGGCCTGTTACGTGACCTCCATCGGCACCTATGACGCGGATGAGATCGACGCCGAAGCGATGCTGGCGGCGATTGCGCGGCTGAAGAAGGAACCGGAGCCCACGATGGTGGTGATCCCCGAGACCACGCGGCTGGTGCGGCAGAACGCGGTCAAGGTGCAGCAGGCGATGCTGAAGCACTGCGGCAACGACATGAAGAACCGCTTTGCCATTCTGGACATGTCGGGCGGCTACTTGCCGCAGGCCGATCCGCTGGGCAACCCGGTGGCGACCTTCCGCAATGACATCGGGATCAACAACCTCGATTTCGGCGCGGCCTATTACCCGTGGCTCGACAGTTCGATCTATCAGAGCCGCGATTTCACCTTTGAGAATATCGAGCCGGGCAGCCGCAAGACGCTGATCGGGCTGATGCGCCGCAGTGTCGGCAAATCGGACGAGCTGCGCCACGAGATCGAGCGGATCTCGGCGCCGGTGCTGATGGGGGATTTCACCCTGTCGCTGCCCAAGGGCGGGACCATTGCGCTGACCACCACCGACATCAGCGCCAGTGACGACGAGAGCGATGCCGAAGGGCTCACCTATCTGGTCGAGGGTGACGAGGACGGTATGGCGGGCAAGCTGGTCAAGACCGGCACCACCGATGCGCTGACCAGCTTTACCCAGGCGCAGCTGGAAGCGGGCGAGGTGAGCTTTATCCACGATCCCGAGAAGGGCAACGCGGGGCAATTCGACCTTGTGGTGACCGATGAGAATGAGATCGCCACCGACGCGCGCACCATTGCGGTGGAAGTTGTCGGCGGTCTGCTGGATGCGCCTGCCGTGGCGGCGGGCACCTCTGTCGTGGTGGATGTCCCGGCGGATCATCCCGATGGCGACAAGGCCAGCGTGAAGCTGGTGGACGCGGACACGGCTGCCGGAAAAGCCAAGACCGAGGAAGGCGTGGGCACCTGGAAAGTGGGCAGCGGCGGCAAGGTCACCTTTGCGCCTGACCCCGCCTTTGTCGGGCCGGAGGCCACGGTCAGCTACACCATCGAGGTTGGCGGGGCGGTGCAGCCGCCGCAGAAAATCCGCATCCTGATGAACGACAGCCAGGATGGGGTGGAGACGGACGGGCCGTCGCCCGAGACCATCGACAAGACGCTGCGGGCGGTGGTGCCGATGTACACGGATGTGATGAACGAGATCACCGGCTACATGAACTCCATGCCCGCCTCGGCGGCGATGGCGGGCATCTATACGATGGTCGACAACAGCCGGGGGGTCTGGAAAGCGCCGGCCAATGTCTCGCTGAATTCCGTCGTGGCGCCGATGGTCAACATCAGCCACGAGGAGCAGGAGAACCTCAACGTTTCCACCACCGGCAAGTCGATCAACGCGATCCGGCCTTTCGTGGGTGAGGGGACGCTGGTCTGGGGCGCGCGGACGCTGGACGGTAACAGCCTGGATTGGCGCTACATCAACGTGCGCCGGACCATGATCATGATCGAGGAATCGATCCGGCTCGCCTCCAAGGCCTATGTGTTCGAGCCCAACACGGCGCAGACCTGGGTCACCATGCGGTCGATGATCGAGAATTTCCTGACCTCGGTCTGGAAACAGGGCGGGCTTGCGGGCGCTGTGCCGACGGATGCGTTTTCCGTGCATGTGGGTCTGGGCGAGACCATGACGCCGGTGGATATTCTGGAAGGCATCCTGCGGATTACCGTGCTGGTGGCGGTGACGCGGCCTGCGGAATTCATCGAGATCACCTTCCAGCAGCAAATGCAGAAATCCTGAGTTAGAGAGGAAAATCAGACATGGCAGACGACGGTTCCGCACAAACGCAGGCCATCTGGCCGCTCCCCAAGTTCCACTTTCAGGTCAAGTGGGACGATACTGAACTGGCCTTTCAGGAGGTCTCGGGCCTCGACATCGAGAGCGAGGCCATCGAGTACCGGGCGGGCAACAACCCGGTATTTTCCACCATCAAGATGCCCGGCATGATCAAGACCTCGAACATCACCATGAAGAAGGGGGTGTTCGCCAAGGACAACGCCATCTGGGACTGGTTCGCCGAGATCAAGATGAACACGATCACCCGCAAGGCGCTGACGATTTCGCTGCTGGATGAGGGTCAGAACCCGACGATGGTCTGGAAAGTGCAGAACGCCTTTCCGGTCAAGGTCACGGGCACGGATCTGAAGGCCGATGGCAATGAGGTCGCGGTGGAGAGCATCGAGATCGCGCATGAAGGCTTTGTGATCGAGAACGCCTGAGCCTCATGGACCTGTTTGATCCTCCTGTCGCGTTTCATTTTTCGGTGGTGTTTGTGGGCATGGTCCCGCCAGTACCGGATATGGCGTTTCAGGAGGTCAGCGGGCTGGAGAGTGGCATCGATCTGGAGCCACTGGTGGAGGGGGGCGAGAACCGTTTTGTGCATCAGCTGCCGAAACCGGCGACCCGGAGCAATCTGCAGCTGAAACGCGGGATGACCACCGCCGCCAGCGGGCTGGTGCAATGGTGCAAGAGCACGCTGGAGGGGGATTTCGCCGAGGCGATTGTGCCCAAGGACATCAACGTCTCGCTGCTCAACCAGATGCGGATTCCGGTGGCCTCCTGGTCGGTGGGCAATGCCTTCCCGGTGAAATGGAGCGTCGGGAATTTCGATGCGATGAAAAACGAATTGGCCATCGAGACGATCGAGCTGGCCTATACGACTTTGAAGAGGATGATGTGATGGCGATTGAAATCGGATCGCTGGTGGTCAAGGGGCAGTTCGGCCCCGCCCCGCGGGCCGCCGAGCAGGAGCGTGTGGACGTGGCGCGTGCGCTGGCGGAGATGCGGCGCGACCTGCTGGAGGACATGCGGGAGATGATGGCGGACGCGCAGCGCCGGTCGCAGGATCGCTGATCCATGGCGAAGCTGAAGATCATCCGCTGCAAGATCCAGAACGGGCAGATCAAGGAGCAGAAGGGGGAGGCCAATACCTTTGAAGCCACGATCAACCCGCAGGATTATTCGCACACATTCGGGCTGAAATATTCCGGCACGGGCGAGGGCAGCAGCACGGCGGGCGCGCTTGGCAAGTCCGCGCCGGTGGCGAAATTCGCCCGCTCAGAGCCTGAAAAGCTGGGGTTCACCATCGTGCTGGATGGCACCGGTGTGGTGCCGGATGCCGCCGGTGTGACCGTGGCCGAGCAGATCGATAAGCTGCGCACCATTGCCTATGATTACGACGGGGACGAGCATGAGCCGACGCCGGTCAAGGTGATCTGGGGCAAGGGGCTCAAGGCTTTTTTCGGGCGGCTGACGTCGTTGAATGTGGATTACAACCTGTTCCACCCCGATGGGTCCGCGCTGCGGGCCAAGATTAAGCTGGATTTCGTTGAGGCCAAGACCGATGCGGAAGAGGCGCGGGAGGCCAAGCGCAAATCCCCCGACATGACCCATGTGATCCGCGTGCAGGAGGGCGATACGCTGCCGCTCCTGTGCCAGCGGGTCTACAAGGACGTCAGCAAATACCTTGAGATTGCCCGGATCAACGAGCTTGATAGTTTCCGCGATCTGCAGCCCAATACGCTGCTGCGCTTTCCGCCGATGCGATGAGGGGGACCGATGGCTGACAGTCCCAATACCGGCGCCGACGGGCCGATCACGGTCACGATCAAGGTGGCGGGCAGCGCAATCGACGATGAATTGCAGATCGCGCGCGTGCAGGTGGACGCGGGCGTGGGGCGCCTGCCCGAGGCGCAGCTGGTGCTGATGGCGGGGTCCATCGCGGAGAATGAGTTTCCCGAGGCGGATGGGTCGGATTTCAAGATCGGGTCGGAGATTTCCATGGCCGCCGCCTATGGGGACGGGTCGGATCAGGTGCTCTTCACGGGGGTGATCATTGCCAAGCGTCTGCGCATCACCCGGGGCGCGCCGCGTCTGGAGCTGTCGTGCATCGACAAGGCGGCCAAGCTGACGCACACGCGCAAATCCGCGTTTTACGAGCAGAAGAAAGACAGCGATGTCATGGCGCAGATCCTGTCGGACGCAGGGCTGTCGGCGGATGTGACCGCAACGACGGATACGGCGCGCGACATCCTGCGCCACGCCTGCACCGACTGGGGCTATCTGCGCAGCCTTGCGGACCGGAACGGTCATGTGCTGACGGTGAGCGACGGCAAGGTCATCTCGGCACCGCCCGAGGCGGATGGCTCTGCGGTGCTGACGGTCACGCCGGGGGTGGATATGATCAGCTTTGACGCGCGGGTGGATGCCCAGACCAGTCTGGGCGGCGCGCAGGCGAGCGCCTGGGATTCCGTGGCTCAGGAGATCGTGCAGGAAAAAGGCAAGGACCCGGCGACGGGCAAATGGGGCAACTACACGCCCTCCGATCTGGCCGATGTGCTGGGTGCGCGCGACCATCTGATCAACACCCCGCGCGAGATCCCGGCGGCGGATCTGAAACTTGTCACCGATGCGCGCACCTTGCGCACGGTGCTGGCCTCGATCCAGGGCACCTGCAGCTTTCAGGGCTCCGGCCTTGCCGTGCCGGGCGCGGTGATCGAACTGGTGGGGCTGGGCGACCGCTTCAGCGGTGATGCCTATGTCGGCGGCGTGCGGCAGGTCATCGAGGAGGGGGCCTGGACCACCGAGGCCATGCTGGGCCTGCCCGACAGCTGGAACGTGGATACGCCCGGTTTTGAGGGCGAAAGTGCCGCCGGGCTGGCCGCGCCGATCCATGGGTTGCAGGTCGGCAAGGTGGTCAGGCTCGACGAAGACCCCGACAGCAAGATGCGGATCAAGATCAAGCTGCCGATGATCGCGGACCCGGCCCCGGAGGTCTGGGCGCGCTATGCGCAGCCCTATGCCTCCAAGGATGCGGGCATCCAGTTCATGCCGGAGATTGATGACGAGGTGCTGGTGGGGTTTCTGAATGCCGATCCCAATGCGGCTGTGGTGCTGGGGTCGGTGCACAATGCCAAGACCCCGCAGGCGGAGACCCCGACAGCGGATAATTTCGTCAAGGGCATCGTGACCCGCGAGGCGATGAAGCTGACGTTCGATGAGGAGAAGAAGATCATCACCATCGAGACGCCCGGCGGTCACAAGGTGACGATGGATGATGATGCCACCAGCGTGACGCTGCAGGATTCCACCGGCAACAAAATCGAGATGACCAGCAGCGGGATCGCCCTGAGCAGCCCCGGCGACATCTCTCTGACGGCCACGGGCGCGGTGACCATCGCGGCCACCAGCGACACCAGCATCAGCGGCATGAATGTCACCGCCGAGGGCGATGTCGGGTTCACCGGCAAGGGCGGGGCCACGGCCGAGGTCAGCTCCGGCGGGCAGACGACCGTCAAGGGCGCGATGGTCATGATCAACTAGGGGGAGGAGAGGGCAATGCCACCAGCAGCACGGATCACGGATATGCAGACCTGCCCGATGGTGACGGGGATCGTGCCCCATGTCGGCGGGCCGGTGATCGGCCCCGGCGTGGCCACGGTGCTGATCACGAACCTGCCTGCGGCGGTTCTGGGCGACAATTGCACCTGCGTCGGCCCGCCTGCGACCATCGTCAAGGGATCGGCCACGGTGATGATCGGCGGCAAGCCTGCGGCGCGCATGGGCGACACCACCTCGCATGGCGGCAGCATCGTGCTGGGCGCCCCCACTGTGATGATCGGGGGTTAGGGGTGGCGGATCCGTCTTTCCTGGGCCGGGGCTGGGCCTTTCCGCCCGCGTTTGACAACGGCACCGGCGAAGCCCGTCTGGTGCAGGCCGAAGAGGATATCGCCGAGAGCCTGCGCATCCTGATGGAGACCCGCCCGGGCGAGCGGATCATGCACCCCAACTACGGCTGCCGCCTGCATGATCTGGTGTTCGAGCCGATGAACAGCGAGACCGAAGCGGAGATCGAGGTTGCGATTTCCCGGGCGATCCTGTTTTTCGAGCCGCGCATCAAGCTGGGGGCCGTGACCGTGGACGTGCGCGCGGCGCTGGAGGGGCATCTGGCGGTGACGCTGAACTACACGGTGGTGGAGACCAACGAGCGGCACAACATGGTGTTCCCCTTCTACCTCACCGAAGGCACGCTGGTGTCGCAGAAACCGGTGCCCGCCGCATGAAGGCTGCGGTGACATATCTGCTGGTCTTTGCGCTGGCGGGCTGTGGCGCTGTGGAGGCGGTGCAGAACAGCAAGGCGTTTGAACTGCTGGGGCTGGCCCCGGATGACCCTTGCGTGGTCACCAAACGGGAGGGCAGGCGGCTGGCCGGATCCTATCTGCGGCAACCGGCGGCTGATGACGGCAGTGACCTCTTTTTCGTGACTGGCCAGACATCGCGCAAGTCCTTGCCGCGCAACCTGGTTTTCTATGATCAGACTCTGCGCCGTATTCGCCCGCAGGAGGATGGCACGCTGGATGGTGCGCGCCGGTCGGTGGCCACCCCGATTGCCGGGCTGGGCACCAAGGGCCAGCTGCCTGCCGCCTATACGATGCGCTACCGGGCGGAGGGGATCGACTATAACGGGCCGGTGGTCGTGGGGCAGAGCCCGACCGGCTTTGAAATCCCCACAACCGGACGTGTCGTCTATGCAGGTCAGGTGCAACTGACACTGACGACCTCACCGACGGATAAGGCACCGGTCACCACGGTCAGGATGGCGGCGTTTACGGCGGATATCGGCTATGGATCGCAGCAGGCGCAGTTCACCGTGGACGCAAGTGCCGCCGGTTTGCCTTTCGAGGCGGTGCAGTGGACGCGGCTGGGGCTTTGCGGCACGCGGGTGACCAGTTCGGGGCAGGGGCAGGTGTTCTTTACGCAGCAAGACGGCAGCCGCCAGATCCCGTTTCAGACCGGGCGCGCGGTCACACCGATTCGCGCATTGCTGGAATCATCGCAGTTTGCCAGTGCCGATCCCGGCGGGGCGCCGGACAGTTTCGGCGGGACATTCATCATCGCGGGGGACGTAGGCACCCTCAGTGGTGTTTTCATCGCAACACAACCTGAAAGGGAAGAAAATACGGACCCCTTATAGGGTCAGGGACTGCTGTTTTGCTTGCATCGGGCAAGCGGGCGCATAGTGTTAAAAGGTCTCCTATTGTTCTCAAACGTTTACGATTGCTCGGGTTTTTGCGGCCAGGGGTGGCTGCTGTTTCAATGACTGCCAGAGGTGTCGATAGCTGCCGTGCATCGAAGTTGGGATGATATTCTTGTAACGCCGGGGTCGCTCAGCAGCGACAGGCTGCCGGATGCGTTGCATCGAAACCGCACGGATGTGCGGCCTGAAACGCTGGCCGAAGCGTTTTGCAAGGCGGGGCGCAGGCTGCACGCCAAGGACAAGCCGCGCGGTCCGGGCCGAAAGTCGTCCGGGCCCTGGGTGCGGCTTTTCCGGTCGGAACCGGCGTACATCTATTCGGAGCTTGCGTCCTTTGACGTGCGCCAGGCGGCCTTTGCGTTTGACCGCGCCATCGAGACCGATCCGGACCGGGCGGCACAGGTGATCTGGGCGCTGTCGCGGCGGTTGCAGGACTGGATTTCGCGGCTGGAGACGGAGCGGCCGTCGCCCTTTTCCAAACAGATCCAGCAGCTGAATGCCGAGGCTGATCTGCAGGCGCGGCTGGCCAGGCTGACCGGTGTCACGCCGCCGGGCATCCTGCGGGTGGTGCGCAGCATCATCCCAAACGTCAGCCGGGCGCGGGGCGATGCGCTCACCCAGGCACGCGCGGTGGTCACCGCCTACCGCTCGACCCATGCGCTGTTGCGCAACGCGGTGGAAACCCTGCGCCCCCATGCGATTGCCGCCTTCGAGGCGCGCATCAAGTCGGGTGACATGGACCCGGCCCTTGGCCTGCTGGTGGCGGAGTTGCAGACGGCGCTGCAGGTCGATGGGGTGATCAACGGCGTGATCGACCGGTTTGTGCATTTCTACTACGAGGACATCATCGGCCAGCAGGCGGCCCCCGCCTCACCGGAGCGGGTGCTGCTGCATCTGGATGCGGGACAGCAGGCGCTGTTCCTGCCGGAAGGCACCACGCTCACCGGGCGCAAGCCGGACAACAGCGTGCAGCGCTTTGCCACCGACGCGCCCGTGCATGTCAGCTCCACCCGTCTGAAATCCGTGGCCACCCTGACCTATGAGACCGACCCGCAGATTTCCTTCAACGCGGAGCTGGGCGGGATCACCGGCCTGCAGGTCACCCATTGGCAGCCCAAGCCGGACCTGTCGCAGGCTGCCGGGGTGTTTTCGGTGGGCGCTGCGGGGCCGGTGCGCATGGGGCTCGACATCAGCTCGCCCATGCTGGCGCTGGCGCAGGGCACGCGGCGGATTGAGGTGGCGCTGGTGCTGCAGCGGGCGTCCGGCCTGCCCGCGCTGCCCGACGCGGCAGAGGGGGGGCGGTTTGCCGAAGAGGTCCCGGCGGCGGCGGAGACGCTGGTCACCCTGCAATCCGATCCCGCGCTGGTGCGGGCGTTCTTTCCGGGCAAGCTGGAGGCGGGCATTCAGGCGCTGGCCAAAGGCGCGGAGCGCATGGCCGCCGAGGCGGGCGAGGGCCTGTGTCTCAGCAGGCTTTATCACTATCTGGCGACACAGATCGAGACAGCGGGGCAGCTGCGGTTGCTGCTGGGCCGGATTGTCACGCTCTGCCTGATCGAGCGGGTGCCCTTCCCGCGGGACGGTTTCCGCGATCTCATCAACAACAAGATCGAGACGCACCGCGCGGCGCTGTCCGAGGGCGTGCGCGACCTGACGGGCATCGGCGATGTGCCCGCCTCCATGATCCTCGAAATCTTCGCCGACGGGCCAGACAGCCTGACGCCGGAAGACCTGTTCCAGAAGCTTCTGGGCGATGCCTTTGATCTGTCGTTGAGCACTGCGGAGGGGCCGATCACCGCCGCCGTCAGCCAGGTGCTGCCCTCGGGCAAGCCGGGGCAGGCGGGGATCACCCTGGTGCTGGTGCTGGCCCCCGGCATGCCCGCCATTGCGGCGGGAGAGGGGATGCCTGCGCCGACGCTGATGCTGCGCAATGCCGCCAATCCGCGTATCTGCCCGGTCTCGTTTCTGGAGATGTACACGCTGGAATCCATCGACATCGAGGTATCGGCGAGCGGCATGCAAAAGCTGCTGGCCTGGTCGGATGATGGCCCCGTCGCCACCGATCAGTCGTTCCTGCCGTTTGGGGCGCGGCCGCAGGATGGGGCGCGTTTCATCGTGGCCAGCCCGGAGATGGCGCAGAAACCGGTGACCGAAATTGCCGTGGCCTTGACCTGGGCGGAGATGCCGGACCCTCTGGGCGGGTTTGCCGCCCACTACGCCAGCTATGCCGGGAAACCGGATATCCCGCAGCCGGAGCTGTCGGTGACCTATCTGAGCGGTGACGGCTGGAAGCCGGTGAGTGACGCGCCGCTGCCGCTCTTTGAAACCCTGCCGGTGACCGGGGAGTTGACGCCCGAGCGCAGTTTCGGTGGGCGCATCAAGGGGCATTCGGTGCGCGCGGCGGGCCGTTTAACGCCCGAGATGTTCACCGCCCGGCAAAGCCTGCGCGCGGGGGCCGTGCGCCTGACGTTGTCGGGCACGGCAGGCGGGTTTCACGCCGATCAATACCCGCTGGCACTGGTCGAGGCGATGCGCCCCCGGTTGCTGCCTTTCCCCGCGCGCAAGATCCCGCCCGCGCCTTTCGTGCCGAAGATCGATGCGTTCGAACTCTCCTACACGGCGCGCGCGACCCTTGAGGTCAACGCGCCCGATGCCGCCAATCCGGGCGAGCGGATCGTGCAGATCAACCCCTTTGGCCGGGTCGAGGTCTTTCCCAACCGGATGCTGCGCGAGATCGGGGTTTTCCCCCGGCGGCTGGGGTTCGGGCATCTCTTCCTGCATCTTGTGGGTGATCATGCCACCGGGCCGGTGCCGCTGCTCTTTGACATGGCAGAGAGCGGTCATTTGCGGCTGGTGCCCCGGCCCAACCCGGTGAAATGGTTCTATCTGGCCATCCACGGCTGGACCGAGCTGCCCGATACCGCGATTTCCTCGGATACGACGGCGGGGCTGATGCGATCAGGGCTGGTGATGGTGGATCTGCCAGAGGATGCCGCGCAGCATTCGCCGGAAATGCCCGCAGGTGGCGTCTGGATGGCGGCGGTGGCGACCGAGCCGGACCTGAGCGTTTTCCCGACCCTCTCCGGCCTGCAGACCAATGGCGTCTGGGCCCGCTGCACCGATGGCAGCTATCATGACCGCACCCTCGACCGGGTCTGGACCTTCAACCCCGCGCAGCCGGGCATTGCCACGATCACCGAAATTCCCACCCCGGCAGAGGTGCGCCCGCCCGAGCATCGCGATGCCTTTGTCGCGCGGGTGTCGGAGCGGTTGCGGCACCGCAAGCGGGCGATCACGCCTTGGGATGTGGAGCGGCTGGTGCTGGACGCCTTCCCCGAGGTTTGGATGGCGAAATGCCTGCCGGGGTTGCGCCGTGAGAGCCCCGCCCCCGCGCCCGGTCAGGCCATGCTGGTGGTCGTGCGCCAGCCGCCGCCTGAACCCACCGCACAGATGTTCGATGTCAGCACCCTGCAGCGCATCCGCGATTACGTTGACGATCACGCGCCCGGTTTTGCCCATGTGGAGGTGGTGAACCCCACCTATGACCGGCTGCTGGTGCGCGCCAAGCTGGCCTTTGACCCCTACCGCGATGACGGGGCCATGGCGCAGCGGCTGCAGCGCGATCTGCGGCGGTTCCTGTCGGTCTGGACGGCGCCGAGCGCGCTTGGGCGGTTCGGCTGGTCGGTCAATCTCAAGATGCTCAACGCCCATATCAACGATCTCGATTATGTGCGCGGGGTGACGGATTTCTCGCTGCTGCATCTGGCTGCGGATGATGCGGGTGCTCATGTGCTGCTCGATTCCGCGCAGGATGACTGGCGCGGCACGCTGGGGCCGAGCCTGCGCGGATCGCGCCCGTGGAGCCTGCCGCTCTCGGCGGCGGAACATGCGCTGACGGTGGTGCAGGCCACGCAGAATGAAACACCGGTGCAAAGCGGGATCAGCCGACTGTCTGTGGGCGGCAACCTTATCGTCGGTCAAAGGAGTCCCTCGTGACAAAGCAGGATCGCACCACTCTGAAATCGTTTTTCCGCGACGGGGCGCTGCCGACCGCACGGGAATACCGTGATCTGATCGACAGCAGCGTCAACCAGGTCGAGGACGGGTTTTCCAAGACGCCGGGCGACGGGCTGCAGCTGAATTCCGTGGGCACGTCGCTGCGGGTGATGAGCCTCTACAAGGGGCTTGGTGCGCCGCGCCCGGCCTGGGTGATGGAACATGGCAAGGCCGAAGGCGCGCTGCATCTGCGGCCCGAGCAGGGGATTCTGGCGCAGGCTGACCCTGCGGCAGGTGTCGAGAACCCGAAGGCCTTGGGTCTGTGTTTCACGGCGGACGGGCGCGCGGGCATCAATACAGATGCGCCCGATTGGCGGCTGGATGTCGATGGCGTGGCGCGCATGGGTGGGCGGATCGGGGTGAACTCCCCCGACATCCCGCATGTGCCAGCCGATGGCAGATGGCACGATATCACGCCCGACATCACCGGCTGTCAGGCTTTTGAGGTGATGGCAGGGGTGGGCGGCACGCCGCGCACCGGGCGGTATTCCATGCTGCATGCCATTGCGATGAATGCCTATCATCCGCGCAATCCGATCCTGAACTGGCTGTTCAAGCGGCGCAGCATCAAGGCGCAGACGGCGGTATACGGCAGCTATGCCGACCGGCTGAAGCTGCGCTGGGTGGCGGGTGAGGGGCGGCATTTCTTCAAGCTGCAGATCCGCTCGAACGCGCGGTTCGGCAAGGGCATGGTCATCCGCTACGGGCTGACGCGGCTGTGGTTTGACACCACCATGGGTGGCTCGCGCGGCGAAGGCGACCGCGACGCGGGGCTGCTGTGAGCGCGCCCGAGGCCACCGATTTCGACAGCCTGCGGGCGCAGGCGGTGCAGTTTGCGCAGGCCGCATCCGGCAATATCTGGACTGATTTTAACCTGCATGATCCCGGCGTGACGCTGCTGGAACAGACCTGTTTCGCGCTCAGCGAAATCGGCTATCAGGCGGCGCATCCGATCCGCGATCTGTTGACCGACGCGGACGGCGAGCTGCGGTATTTTGATCTCGCACTTTACGACCCGCGCGCGGTACTGCCGTCGGCCCCGGTCACCGATCTGGATCTGACCTCCTACCTCTCGGATCAGCCGGGCGTTTCGAGCGCCTGGGTCACACCGGGCGCGCGCCTCGGGCTTTACGATGTGGTGGTTATCCCCTCCGAGCCGGAAGCGGAGGAGGTGGATGAAGACGCCCTTGCGGCGCAGGTGGCGACGTGCTTTGCGCAGAGGCGGCCGCTGGCCACCGATCTGGGGCAGATCACCATCGCGCGCAAACGCGATACCGTGCTGAGTGGTCGGATCGACGTCAGCCCCACGGCGGACCCGGAGCGGGTGGCGGCGCGGTTCTACTACCATGTCGCAGCCATCCTGCGGGGCCGCACCGCGCAGCGCGACCGCAAGCACGGGGCCACCCGCGATGCGGTCTATGCCCAGCCGGAGCTGTTCTTTCGCCCCCGGGCGGAGACCGGCGCGCGCATCCCCGACATCGATGTGCATCTGACACGGCTGCGCGCGATCCCCGGCATCCGGGACATCGGTGAGCTGTCCTTTCGCAAGCTGCCGGTGGCGGACCCGGAGGAGGAGCTGAAACCCGGCTATCTGGCGCTGGTCCTGCCGCAGTCTGCGGAGGAGATCGAACTGGACCTGCGCGTGGGCGAGAACCGCCTGACGCTTGATCACAACCGCATCCACGAAGAATACATCCGGGTGTCGGCGGAGAATATTTCGCGCGCGCACCACCATCTGGCAGAGGCGGACTGGGCGGTGCTGAAAGACGGGCGGCGGCGCGATTTCACCCGCAGCCATGTGGACGATATGCTGCCCGCGATCTACCGGCTCTATGGCACCCCCGCGCGGGCGGCGCAGAACGGTATGGCCCCCAAGGCCCCTGCTGATGATCTTTTTGCGCAGTACCGTGATGCGATCAACACGCAGCTGGATGAAATGTCGATGGCGCTGGCGCAGCTGCCCCGGCTCTTTGACGCCGGAACGGAGCAGGATACCGATGATCCCTTGCTGCACGCGCGGCGGATCAAACTGCTGGATCTGCTGCTGGCGATACAGGGCGAGACCCTGCCCGTCATTCGCCATTCCGGCCTGCATCACTACCGGTCCATCGCGGCGCGCCAGCGGTTTGAGCTGCACTGGCGTCTGGCCTACCTGCGCGCCCTGCCGGTGCTGAATGCCACGCGCGGCACCGGACCCACGGGACTGATCCCCGGCGGGTTCATGACGCGACTGGGGCTGCTGGCGGATATCGCCGTTGAAACCTGGGCCGCCGGGCCGGGCCGGATGCAGCAACTCGGCTGGGCTCTGGATGATCAGACCGACATGCCCACGCCCGGTTTTGCCCGCCGCGATCTGCTGCTGCCGCTGAACCCCTTTGACATGATCGTGCCGCGGGATGATCTGGCCGACCCGCTGCCCGGTGAGGCCCTGCAAGGTCTGACCCCCTGGGTGGCGGACGGGGTGATGCACCCGGATCTCTTTCAGCGGGCCGCCGATGCGGATGCCTTTGTGATCAGCCCGGTCAGCGGCGGGCGCTACACCGTGCTTTTCGACAGCGGCGATGCCGAGGCGCTCCATGAGATCGAGACCACGGCGGATAAAGCCGAGGCGATGGCGCGGGTGAACGCACTGCGGGTCAGCTGGCGGGGGCTGCATGAAGAGGCGGAATGCGCTTGTCTGGTGGAAGATGTCTTGCTGCGCGGGCCGGATGCGGATTTCGCGGCGCATAGCGCCACGCTGGTGCTGAGCGGGTGGACGGCGCGCACCCGGCGCACAAGCTATCGCAGCTATGTCGCCGAACTGGTGCACCAGCTGGCGCCGGCGCATGTTGTTGTCACCCTGCGGTGGCTGGACATGGCGCAGATGGCGCGGTTTCGGGGGCTGCGGCTGGCCGTTGACGCGCAGGGGCCGGAGGCGGATGCCCGCGCCGAGCTGCGCGCCTTTCTGCACGAGATGGAGGGAGCGGCATGAGCGCCCGCCCGGCCCGATATGACCTGGAGGAGCGCCACAGGATCGGGCGTTTCGAGACCGATTTCAAGGTTGCTGCGGAGGAGGGGCCGCTGAGCACGCCGGAGCGGCTGGCGCGTCAGGTTCGGGCAGAGATTTTGCCTGCTTTGGAGGATGTTTTTGCGCATGACAGCGTGGTGGGGTGCGACGCCCGGATCGAGACGCTGGAGATTGATCTTGGGGCGTGGCCCGCGAACCCGGACTGGCCCCGCCTGCGGGACACCCTGCGTGAGCGGCTTCTCGCGGCGCTGGCGCCGTACTTGCGGCAAAGGGCGGAGGGCGAGATCTCAGCCGATCAATTGGCCCCGGTGGAACCGCAAGGGTCTGCGCGCCCCTCGGTCGACACCGTGGCGGCCGTATCACCCGACGCGGTGGGTGCTCCCCGCGGCGCGATCATACCCCTTGTTGCCGGGGATGATGCGTCGGGGGTCTCTGATACATCCGACAAGATCGTGCCGCTTGTGGCCCAGCCGGGTCAGGACGTGTTTGCGGTTCTGCGCGGGGCGCTCGGGCGCAGCCCGCAGGGATTTGAGAAAGCCTTGGCGCAGTTGCCCGATGGGGTTCACCGACAGGCATTGCAGCGCGTTTTGTCGGATGCGGAAGCGGTTCCGGGGCACTACATCGACGCCATGAACATGGCCTTGATCGGCGTTTTCACCCGCGCCGGTCATCCGTTGGAGAGGGCACAGCGCAATGCGGCAACACTGGCTGCACGGCTGCTGGTGCATCCTGAGGGAGCGGCGCTTTTGCGCCCCCATGCTGGTGCGGCCCCGCAATCAGATGCCGGGTTACCAGCGCCTGATCCTTTGGAAGGCCCGACAGCGCGGGGATCGGATATTCCCGCGACGCGCGAGATAGCGGCGGCAGGTGTCGCGCCCTCGGCGCAGGTTCGGGGAGAGATCTCTGACGTGGACAAACTGCGGGCCGATTGGAAAGCGCGGCGCGCATCGGTGGCGGGGTTTCTTGCGGCGCAGACAGCGGAGGAGCTGCAGCGCCTTCTTGAACATCTGGTCCCTGCCAGCCCGTCCGGATTTCACCAAACGGTTCAGGGGGTTCTGGCGGATACTGCGCACCCGCAGAGGGCGTTGCTGACGATTGTATCTGCGATTCTGCACGAGACACCGGTGAACATCGAAGCACTGCGACGCGCCGAGAAGACGGCGGCCAAGGATGTGTCACCGGAGGCTGAGGATGCCCGGAGCGAGGCACGACAGAGTGCAGCGTCGTCTTCCTCTGACGGGGGTTCAGACGAGCAAGGGGGTCGCAGTGAATGGGCCCCGGTTCTGCAGGTGTTCGCGGCAGCGGCGCAGCCAGCAGGGGACGGACAGCGGGCGCCAACATCAGGTGTTGACCACAGTGCGCCGGTGCCGATCGAGACCCAAGCTTCGTCGAGAGCAGTTGGCGCGGGATCGCAGTCGGCAGCGGCCTCGTCGGAGGGTATCGCCGACGGCACCGGGGGGCAGCCGTCTGGCCTGAATCGTGGGCGTGGCAGCGCAGATGCACCTCCGCCGCAGGGCGCCACCGATGGCGCGCCAACGCTGCCAGGATGCGATGAAGAAGAAACGACCACGGTGGACCTCGAAGAGCAAGGGGCAGATTTTTTTCATGCACCCTCGGCGGCGGCGACCGGCAGTGCGCCGTCCTCGGAGGACCGTGGCGCAGGTGCCGATCCGGCAGAGCAGGGAGCGGGTGAAGCCTCGGAAAATGACACGCCTGCGCGTCTGGTCGGGCCCGCCCCCGGGGCATCGGGCGATCTGGAAACCCAACCGGGCATCGACCCTGCGACCTCGGCGGCGCGGGGCGCAAAGGTTCAAGAGGAGCCTTCCGCTTTGGGCGAAAAATCTGGGACCTCAGATGTGGCGACGACGCCCTCCGTGGAACATTCGGAGGACACGCACGGGCTGCGTGGATCCCTTGAGGGAAAAGAGACCCGTGAGGGCCGCGCGGATACCTCTGGCCCGGGAAAGGGTGCCACCGGTCAGACGGTGGCGGGGGCGTCACCTGCTGCATCCGAAAGCTCTGAGGTCGGACAAAAAGGCGCGTCCGATCCAACCGCGCGGGAGGTGCAAGATCGGGCTGAACTCGATGATCCCGCCCGAGCGGGAGAACGGGCAGGCGGGTCAGACACCGGGCGCGCTGCTGGCGATCCAGAAAGCCGTGATGAGGGCCCGCCACCCCCACCGGCAGATCGGCTGGCGGCAGACCATCCAGCCACGGATCACCTGCAGGCGGGTGCAGGTGATGCCGCGCCGGTGATCGCGCTTGTCGAAGCGGCATTTGGCGAGGCCTCCTCCGACATCATCGCCATCGCGGATATGGTCTGGGCCGCCGTGCCCGGGTCTTTCAAAGCGACGGCCGGGGCGCGGACAGGCAGTGGTGGATTTGAAAAGACGGCGGGCACGGAGAGCGAGAACAACCCGAAACTGCCCGTCGATGTGCTGCTGGACCTGATCGCCCGGGCCGGGCCGACCGCGCCGAACCAGAAGCTTGTCCTGCAGTACATTGTGGAATTTGCCAGCCCGGAGGCGGACGACCGGCAAAACCTGTTGCGCCACGTGATCACGCGGTTGAGTTACCCTGTCTCGGGGCCCTCGCCCGCGCTGCGCTACCAGGTCTTGCGCGGTTTGAAAGAGCTCTTCGACCAGATGGACCGTCCTGCCCCAGATGCGTCCGGCGGTGCCGATATGGCGGATCCTCGAACACCCGACACCGAGCCGACACCCCGCATTCTGAGCCATCAGGCGGGGCTTGTTCTGTTCCATCCCTACTACAAACTGCTCTTTTCCCGGCTGCAGCTTTTGACCGAAAAGAATGAATTGCAGCCGGATCAGCTGGGCCGGGCGCGATCTGTGCTTGCCGCGCTGGCCGGGGAAGCGGCGGCGACGGCCCCCCTCGATCCTCTGGTACACGTTTTGCTGGGGCTGCCGGATGGCGCCACAGCCCCGCCGCCGGTGCCGCTGACAGAGGATGAGGCGCAATTGATCGAGGGTCTGACCCGGTCTGTCATCGCGCAATGGTCGGCACTGGGGCAGACCTCCCCCGCCGGGTTGCAGGAGGCGTTCATCCGCCGGGACGGACAGCTTTGGGTCGATGCAACGGGCGCGCATCTGCGGGTAGATCCCGGCCCCTTCGATGTGCTGCTCGACAGCCTGCCGTGGTCGCTGGACACGGTGGTTGCCCTGCCCTGGATGCCGGTGCCCTGTCACGTCATCTGGAGGACGCAGGATGGATGATGGCCGCGAATTGTCCCTGTCGCTGGACAGCGGGACGCCTCACGCCGTCGCCGTCGCGGCGGAACTGACATGGCTGGCGCAGGTCATCGATGCGCGGCTGACGCATTTCTTTGACGCGCCCGAGAGCGCCTGTGATCTGCCGCCCGCGCCGCAGGCTCTTGTCGGCTCCGCCCTGGGGGACCTCATCGCGGAGAATGATCTCGATATCGGCGCCCGCCTGGTGCTGGCGCTGGCCATCGCGCCGCATGTCAATTCCGCCATCCTCGATCCGTTTTTCGTCAAGAATTCCGCCATCGACCGGGCGTTTTCGCAATTCGGGGGCACGGGGGCAACTGCGACAACCTTCCAGCCGACGGCGGAAACGGCGCTGTTCCTGCTGGCAGGGGCCGATACGACGGCGCGGATTGCGGCCATGTCGATGTTTGACGCGGATCATCCACTGCGCCGAAAGGCCGGTGTGACGCTGAGCACGACAAATCCCGATACGCCTGCATTCGGCCAGATATTGACGCTGCCGGTGCACCGGATCGTGGCGCTTTGTGACGGGGCGGCCCCGCGGCCCGACTATTCGCCGAGCTTTCCCGCGCAGCGCTTGACCACGGCGCTGGACTGGTCCGATCTGGTGCTGCCCAGCGATCTGCACCACGCGCTGGGTCATATTCTGGCCTGGCTGGAGAACCGCGACACAATCCTGTCGGACTGGGGCCTGCACCGGCAGTTTGGCCGGGGGTTCAAGGCGCTGTTTCACGGCCCGCCCGGCACCGGCAAGACGCTGACCGCCTCGCTGTTGGGCAAGCGCACGGGTATGGATGTCTACCGGGTCGATCTGTCGATGGTGGTGTCGAAATACATTGGCGAGACGGAAAAGAACCTCGGCCTGCTGTTCGACCTGGCCGCCGAACGCGAATGGATTTTGTTCTTTGACGAGGCGGATGCGCTCTTTAGCGCGCGCAATGCGACGACGACCTCCAACGACCGCTATGCCAATCAGGAAGTGGCCTATCTGCTGCAACGGATCGAGGAGTGCGAGAGCCTTGTGATCCTCGCCACCAATCTGCGCAGCAACATCGACGAGGCGTTTTTTCGGCGCTTCCAGATGTCGGTGGGTTTTGTGAAACCGGACGCCAGCCAGCGGTTGCAGATCTGGTCGAATATCTTGGCAGAGGTGCCGCTGGCAGGGGATGTCGACGTGCCGGCGATGGCAAAGGGCCACGCGCTGGTCGGGGGCGCCATTTCCAACGTGGTGCGCACCGCGGCGATCACGGCCCTGCGGCGCGGTCGGCCTTCTGTGGCTGCCGAAGATTTCGACCACGCCATCACAATTGAATTGCGCAAAGAGGGACGCACCACATGAGCGTTTTGAGCCGAGTTCTGACCCGCCTCTGCATGGCGTTTGCCTTTTGCGTCATGGCGCCTGCCGTCCTGCTGGCCAATTGCGCGGATTTCGAGAACATCACTCAGGATGCCCTTGACGGCTACGATATCGCGACTGTGCAGACCGGGTTGCGCGCGGCACTCGAACGGGATGACGGCAATCTTCGAGATGGACGGCTGGGGGCGGTGACACGGCGGGCGCTGGCGGATTTGTGTCAGACTGTGCCACGCAGAGGGCCGGGGACGGATATCGCGCAAACACTTGATCTGGCGACGGATTACGGCACTCTGTCGGCGCTTTTGCCGGAGTGGCGCAGCATCGCCCTGCAGCCCGACCGGCTGTCACAACTGGCTACGTCAAACAGCACCTCTCAGATGGCCTTGCGGCTTGCCGCCGGGCCACAGATGGCTGCCGGTGCGCTGAACGATGCACAACCGCCCGCGGACTGTACGACGCTTGGGACGGCATCAAGCCTGGGCGCGCAGGCGGTGCAGACGGCGCTCGATATGCTGGCGGGGCCTGAGCTGGGCTATGCGCTGGTGGATATTTGTCAGGCCTTCCCGATTGTCGGGACCGGGGAGGATTTCCTCGCGGCCATGGCGCGGTTGGGGCAGATGGATGTGCAGCTGCCGGAGGCGATTGACGATCTCAGTTCCGACAGTTTCGGCGCGTGGCTGACCCTGTCCTCCGGCGACAGGCTGCCGCGCCTGATGGGTTCACCCCCCGCTGTGGTCGCGCTGCTGGCAGAGTATCAGGCGAGCAAATCCCAGGCGCCGCTGGTGCCGGATGGGCCTGCTCCCGGCCCGCTGCCCGCCTCCTGCACGGTGACCACCACCGACAGTTCCACGCGCTTTTTTGCTTTCTCGCAGGAAAACCTTGATGCGTTGACGGAAAGCGCCGATCTGAAGGCCGCCTTTGACGCGGTGCAGGAGCTGCAATTTGCAAGTGCCGCACAGCTTTGGGCGGCGCTGGAGACCAACCTGCAAGCGGTGCTCGACCAATGCACGCTGGACCAGATCAGTGCGCTGGTGCTTGGACCCGACTTTCTGGGCCGGGCGTTCCTGATCGACGAAGAGGCTACAAAGTCGTTGAGTTTCATTGAGGACCTGCAGGATGTCATGCCGGTGGTCGAACCCTTCATCGGTCGGATCGCGCCCGACGAGGCGACATTGGTGTCCGGCCTGACGGCGGCCGTCACCCAAGCGGTGTCCGAGGCGATCAATGCCGAGGTTGAACTGGCGGCCACGACGCTGGCAGCAGCGGCGGAACCGGTGGCGCCGGTGCTGGACACGCGGCCCGAAGGCGTGCCGGAGTTCGAGCTGCCGCCCCTGCCGGAGGTGGTGGGTGTGACCGATGCCACCGATCTGGCCATTGCCAGCACCGTGCTCAATGAACCCTTCCGCGAGGCGCTGGCGCAGAGCAACTATTTGCCTGCAACCCAGCCTGAAATCCTCAAGGCAGATGTGCGGCGCATCCTGCGCCCGGTGGCACAGGGTCAGATCGACACCGCCGTTGCGACCAAGATGGCGCAGATCAAACCGGTCATCCTGTCGACATGGTCCCTGACGCCGGCGCTGAAGGCCCGTATTCTGGGCCTGCCCGACATCGGCACGACATTGGATGACCCGACCGGGGTGGATCTGGCGACGCGGATGCGGTCACTGGTGGGGGTGGAATACCCCCATGCCGGGCTGTTCCGCGCGGCGCTGGATACCGTCCCGCCAGCACCGAATACGCCCGAAGGTCAGCCGCCGCTGTCCCTTCCCTTGGTCCAAGCGGCTACCGCGCTGGCGCAACGCACGGTCGAAGATCCTTTCAAAGAGCGCGTTTACGGCCCGCTGGCCGCACCTGACTGTGGCTGTGTGCCGCATCGCCCGCCGACTGCGGATGTCTATGGGTTCTATCCCTTCTGGTTCGCCCCGCTCAAGGACGCACCCGAACCGCCGGAAGGTGAGGAGGCGCCACCAGCCGCAACGCTTCAATTGGTGGATTTCAGCCTGATCAGCCGCCTGGCGTTTTACGGGATGGAGCTGACCTATGCTAATCCGCAAGGGGATACCGCAAATCGCAACCTGTCGCTGCTGCATGCGGACCGCTGGATCGAGGCGCGGCGGCAGTTTGTCAATTCGGCGCACCGGCACCGGGCGCGGGCGGATGTGGCTTTTGACCTGCGCGACTGGTCGAACTGGTCCGCGCGCGAGATCGACCGGGCCACGACGGATATCGCCAAGCAGCTGGAGGCGTTTGAGCGCATCCCCACCACCAGCCTTGCCGATATTCGGGCCGCCCTGCCCACGTTCTTTGATCCGACCCATCCCGACGGCGTCACGCTGATTTTCGAGAGCTACGAGGGCAAGACCCTGAGCGATCTGAATGTGCAGAACCTGATCGACATCGTGCAGGCGGTGCACAACAAACTGCCGCATCCGGAGGGCCAGAAGGTCAATGTCGCGGTGGATTTCGCCATGGTGGACGTGCCGGGCACGCAGCCCGTGCTGAGCGACCTGAGTGACTTGCTGCTGACCGGCCGGATGCTGGAGCAAAAGCGCGCGGAAGGTCTGGAAGAGGGTCAGTTTTCACAACGCGAACAGTTGGAGGCGGAGATCGTCAACAAGATCCTGATCTTCCTCGAACGCCCCACGACAGAGACGAAAAAGACACTGCGCGCGCGCATGGATCGCAGTAATTTCCGGGGCAAGGAACGTTCCGAAATCCTCCGCAGCATCGTGCCGATCCTGCCGCCCGGCGGGCATGAGTTCGTGTTCCAGCGGCAGCAGGCGAATGAAACCCGCAATGAGGAAACTCTGAAATTCTCGCAGTTCATCGATGATGTCATCTATTTCGAGGACAATTTTTCCGGTGTCGGGTTCTGGCCGGTGCCGCGTCTGGAGGACCCGGATTTCCCGGCGATCCGCGAGGCGGTGTCGCTTGACTGGAACCAGACCCGACTGCCGGCGCATCTGGGTGGCCTGGAGGGATCGGTGGCGCAGGTCTGCACCTGGGCCTGTCCCAATCGTGCCTATATCGCCTTTGCCGCGGCAGGGCTTTTTGCGGTTGTGCTGCTGCTGACGGTGCGGTCGTTTTACAGCGGGGCGATCAACCAGCTGGCCTTCCGGCTGGGGGTTGTCTGGATCGGCATGGGGGTGGTGATTGCCATGCTCTTCGTGCTGGACGTTTGTGATCACGAGTCCTTTTGGCCGGGGGTGTTCATGATCTGGCTGATCGCGATACTGGCGCTGATCATCGGGTATAATTTCGTGCAGCGGGTCAAGAACGGGCCGAAACCCTGACCGATCCGCGCGGTCGGATCAGGAGGGATTGGCGAGCCGTTGGCGCAGTAACTGAACGCCGTTCTCGAACAGGTCGAGGTTTTCTTGCGCGCGGGCGGTAAGCTGGGCGCCCTCCAGCAGGGGCAGGGTGGCGGCAGCTTCCTTGTCGGGCATCGTCACCCCGGCAATCGTGCCATCGGACCGGCCCAGTTCAAAGGTCTGGGTCAGCCAGCCGATGACCATCTGGCGAAAGCTGCGGATCTCGGTGATCACATCGGCGGGCAGGCTGTCGCGGCTGGTGGAGAAGGAGACGCAAAGGCAAAGGCTTTTGCCGCCATTCAAAGCGCCGCGATAGTGGTCGATCAGCGCGGCAAGACGCGCGCATCCCGAGGGGTGCGTCGTGTCAATCGCGCTCAGAGCTTGCCTGATCTCGGCGGCATAGCGCTGCATCAGCGCCACTGACAGCGCGGCCTTGGTCGGGAAATGGTGGTGAATGCTGGCCTTGCGGATGCCCACGTCCTCTGCCAGATCGGCATAGCTGAACCCGTCGAACCCACGCCTGCGCGCGGCCTGTTCCGCCGAATTCAACAGGGCTGTTTTTGTATCAATCCGCATGTACGTGACCTCTGCCATAGTCTTGCATCGTCAGTAATACGTTTTCGGCGGCTTCCAAAGCCCCTTCGAGGTAACCGCCGAACTGCGGGGCCACTTCGGTGCCCGCAAATTGCAGCCGTCCGTCCCACAGCCCGCGCAAAGCCCCCGGCAGCCCGTAGGTGGGATGCGCATACAAGGGGGCCTTGTCCGCTTCGGTTGCGGTAAAGCGGTCGAAGGCCCAGTCCTTTATGTACAGCGTCGAAGGGGTTGAAGCCTCCTGCCCAAACAGGCGGGTTAGTTGCGCGATGACGTCCCGGCGCAAAGCATCTTCCTCCGCCCGGTGCGGCGGCGGCGTGCCGATGAAACCGAAAAGGGCATAGGGCCCGCCGTTTTCGGGTGACGCGTCGTGCACCTCGACCAGCGGGCCTCTCCGGCTCATCGCGTCGCCGGAAAACCCTGCGTGGCGCCAGAACGGTCTGTCATAGACGGCAACGGCCTTGGCTTGCCCGGCCATCCATGTGGCAACGCCCTGCATGGTTTGGATGGACGCCGCAGGGAGGGCAGGGGTGCAGGCAATCTGCGCAGCGATGCGCGGCGGCAGGGCCAGAACCACCTGACGGGCTTCCAGTTTTTCGCCGTTGTGCAGCGTTGCGGTCACGCCGCCTGCGGATTGGGTCAGACCCACCACCGGCGCGTTCAGCCGTTTGCGGCTGTCGGGCACCCGTGCGGCGAGGGATTGGGTCAGAGCCTCAAGGCCGCCCTTGAGCCGCCACGATCCCTGCATCGACGAAAATCCACGCCCGCGGTCGACCTGGCCGCGCTCATCCTCATAGGTCAGAGCCCCGTCGGCAAACTGATCGAATTTCTCCAGCCCTAGGCGGTCGATCAGCGCCGCGATACGCGGCTGCCCCGGCCAGAACCACGCAGGCCCCAGATCGAAAGCGCCGCCCGCGTGCACCGCTGTCTTGATCCGCCCGCCAAAGCGCCCGCGCGCCTCGACCAGCATATAGTCACGGTTTTGCGCATCCAGCGCTTCGGCCAGGGCAAGGCCGGACAAACCGCCGCCGATGATCAGAATATCCATGGCTCAGAACCCTTCGGAGGCGGGGCGCAGGTCAAGTTCCTGCGTCCATGTCGATCTGGGCTGCTGGGCGAGTTGCCAGTAGGCCTCGGCGATGTCTGCCGGATCCATCATCCGGGTCGGGTCTAACCCGTGCCGATCGCGCGAGCGGGCGCTATCGATGATGCCGTCGAGGATGACGTGGCAAACATGGATGCCAGCGGGCTGGTATTCCCGCGCGAGCGATTGGGTCAGCCCCCGCAACGCGAATTTGGCACTGGCGAAGGCGGAAAATTTCGCGCCGCCGCGCAGGGATGCGGTGGCCCCGGACACGATGAAGCTGCCACCGCCTGCGCGGACCATCGGTTGCAGCGTGGCTTGCGCGAGCAAGACCGCCGTTTGCACCATGGAGGTCCATGTCTTCTGGTAGTCCTGCAGCGTGGTGTCCGAAAACGGGCTGATGACCAGTTCGGCGGTATTGTGCACGACGATTTTCGGCGGGCCGTGGTCTGCGATGATCTCAGCGATGGTGTCCGGCACAGCGCGTTCATCCGCGAGATCAAGGGTGTGAAACGCGCCGACCGGCTCGGCAGGACGGCTGCGGCCAAGGCCAACCGGGGTCAGCCCTGCGGCTGCAAAACGCGCCAGCAGGGACTGGCCAAGGCCAGCCCCCGCGCCCGCGACCAGCGCCAGTGGGTTGTCGTGTCCCATCAGACAGCGGGTGGTTTTGCGTGGGGCAAGTGACCGGTCTTGATCCAGACCTTGGCCCCCGCATCCCCGGCAACAGCCGTCAGAGGCGCGCCTTCGGGCAGGCGCAGCCACGCGCCTTTGCCAAGGGTTTCGCCGCTTTCCACGACGGACCCGTCGATGACCAGCATTTCGATGCCGCCCGCATCCGCATTGGTGAGCGTCGCGCCCGCATCAAGGTGGCTATAGGTCACCGTCTCGCGCGCGTCGCGGTGCAATTCGGCGGTGGCGACACCATCGACGGCGGCACCCAGTTCCTCCGCCATGGTTTTGCGGAACTGATTGCGATCCTCCATGTCGAACTGCCACAGCTTCACGAAGATCGTGCAGCCCGCCTCCGACCCCGGCGTATGCGAGGTGGTGGGGGGATTGCGGACATAGGTGCCCGCCCGGAAATCGCCATGCTCATCCTGAAAGACCCCGTCCAGCACGATGAATTCCTCACCTCCCGTGTGGGTATGGGCGGAAAACTTGCTGTTGGGTGCATAGCGCACGATGGTCGTGGCGCGGGCAACCTCACCGCCGATGCGGTCCAGCATGCGCCGGTCCACGCCCGGCATCGGCGAGGCGTTCCAGTCCAGTTGATCCGAGTGCACGACCACCCGGGCGTTGAAATCTGCGTTCAGTTCCATGTTGTGTCCTTTCAGACTGGGGGCCGGATTAGCCTGCGATGCTCGGGCGGGCGGCGACTTTGCTGCGCCATGCCACAAGATTGGACAGGCTGTCGGGGATGTCTACCTTGGCAAAATCCGCAAAGGCCAGCCCGGCAAAGGCGGTGATATCCGCGATTGAAAATCTGTCACCGGCCAGAAATTCGTTTTCGGCCAGAACACCATCCAGATAGGCCATGGTCTGGCTGGCGACATCCTTCTGTCGCATCCCCCATTCAGCGCATTGATTGGTTTCGATGTCCGGACCAAGGCCGGGGGTCGCGTGGTGGAAATATGTGCTGACCGCGTTCAGTAGACCGTTTTCCGCCCGCAGGTTCATCATGGAGACCCGGGCGCGCTCTTTCGGGGTCTCGCCGGTCAGCGATGCGCCTTCGAAGTGGCCGTCGATGTATTCGGTGATGGCATTGCATTGGGCGATATGGCTGCCGTCGTCGAGTTCGAGACAGGGCACAACCGCATCCGGGTTCTTGGCCCGGAAGGCGTCGGACCGGTGTTCACCACCCATCACGTCAACCGGGATGAACTCGACCTGATCGGTCGCCCCTTTTTCGGCCAATGCGATGCGCACACGCGCGGGGTTCGGGAAGCCTTCGACATCATAGATTTTCATGGGAACACCTTCTTTGGTTTGGATTTGATTTTTCCTACCTACTACTTGGTTGGTAAATTTGCAAGAGCGTTTTTGACCGGGCTGCAGGGACACCTGGTTTCGGAGAAAAATCTGCCCGAAGGCGCGCGGCAATTGATGTCGATCAACGCTGCGATGCCTCTGCACGCTAATCATCCGGCAAACTGAAATCCGAATGCGGAGTGTTGGACGATGCAAAAGACGATGAAGGCGGCGGTGGTCACGAAATTGGGTGATCCTCTGGATATTCGCGAAGTACCCGTGCCAGAGATCGGACCGGGGCAGGTGCTTGTCAGGGTGCGGGCTTCGGGCGTCTGTCACACGGATCTGCACGCGGCCATGGGGGACTGGCCGGTGAAGCCAACCGCCCCCTTTATTCCGGGCCACGAGGGTGTGGGCGAGGTTGCACAGGTCGGCGCCGGGGTCACCCATCTCAAGGAAGGCGACCGCGTCGGCGTGCCCTGGCTGCACACAGCCTGCGGGCGTTGCGAGCATTGCTCCGGCGGCTGGGAGACGCTGTGCGAAAGCCAGCAGAACACCGGCTATTCGGTCGATGGAGCCTATGCCGATTTTGTGCGAGCAGATGCGAATTATGTCGGGCACATCCCCGATACGCTGGACTTCGGACCGTCCTCGCCGGTGCTTTGTGCCGGTGTGACGGTCTACAAGGGGCTCAAGGAAACCGAAGTGCGCCCGGGTCAATGGGTTGCGATCTCCGGGATCGGCGGGTTGGGGCATATGGCGGTGCAATATGCGAAAGCCATGGGCATGAATGTGGTTGCGGTCGATGTGGCCGACAGCAAGCTCGATCTGGCGCGCGCGCTCGGGGCGGATGAGACGATCAACGCGGCCAAGCTCGATCCCGTCAAGGAAGTGGCGAAACATCTGGGCGGCGTGCACGGTGCTTTGGTCACCGCCGTCAGCACCAAGGCCTTTGCGCAGGCGACGGGCATGTTGCGCCGCCACGGCACCATGTCGCTGGTTGGTCTGCCGCCGGGTGATTTCCCGCTGCCGATTTTCGAGGTTGTGCTCAAGCGGCTGACCATTCGCGGGTCTATTGTCGGCACCCGTCTCGATCTGTCTGAGGCGCTGTCCATCGCAGCGGAAGGGAAGGTTTCGACCACCTACACATGGGACAAGCTGGACAATATCAATGCCGTTTTTGACCGCATGCGGGCAGGCACGATTGATGGCCGCGTTGTGCTGGAAATCTGATCCCTGTTTGACGTCCGAAAACTGACTTCTGGCTCTGCGAAAGGGCCCGACCGGAGAATGCTGTGTCCCCCGTCCTCACCCATCCGCATGCCGATACGGCCGATGCCTGCCTCACCAAGCTTGGTTCCTTTCCCCAGGGTCTGACCACCGGCGAAGCCCGGGTGAGGCTGGACCGCTATGGCAAGAACCACCTACCCGAAGCGCCGCCGCGCCCTGTCGTGGTGCGGTTTTTGATGCATTTCAACAATGTTCTGATCTATGTCCTGATCGGCGCCGCGATGGTGACGGCGGCCCTGGGGCACATGATCGACACCTGGGTGATCCTGGCTGTCGTGCTGGTCAACGCGACCATGGGTTTCATCCAGGAGGGCCGCGCGGAAAACGCGATGGCGGAAATCCGGCAGATGCTGGCACCGCATGCATCGGTTCTGCGCGACGGGAAACGGATCAGCATCGACGCGGCGGACGTAGCACCCGGCGATATTGTGCTGCTGGAACCCGGGGACCGGGTCGCGGCGGATTTGCGTCTGTTGCAGGTGAACGGGTTGATGGTGCAGGAGGCCATTCTGACCGGCGAATCCGTACCGGTGGAAAAATCGGTGGCATCGGTCGAGGCGGATGCGGCGCTGGCGGACCGTACGTCGATGGCCTTTAGCGGCACGCTGATCACCTCCGGGGTCGGGCGCGGTGTTGTGGTGGCCACCGGCGCAGTGTCGGAGATCGGGCGGATCTCCGGCATGCTGGGCCGGGTACGCGGGCTGAAAACCCCGCTGGTCGTACAGATGGACAAATTTGCGCGCTGGCTGACTGTGCTTATTCTGCTGATCGCGGGGGCGCTGCTGGCTTTTGGCTATTACGTGCAACAGTTCGATTTCGACGCGATGTTCATTGCCGTGGTCAGCCTTGCCGTGGCCGCGATCCCCGAAGCCTTGCCCGCCGTCATGACCATCACGCTGGCCGTGGGCGTGCAGGCGATGGCGAAACGCCATGCCATTGTGCGCCGCCTGCCGGCGATCGAGACCATCGGCGCGGTTTCAGTGATTTGCACCGACAAGACCGGCACGCTGACCCGGAACGAGATGATGGTGGCGTCGGTCGTGACCGGGTCCGGACGCTTCACGGTGGCCGGGGACGGTTATGCGCCGACGGGTGATATTGCGCGTGAGGATGGTGGGGCGGCTGGACCCGCGCTGTCGGAGATCGCGCAAGCGGCCCTGTTGTGTAACGACGCGGCGCTTCGGGAGGCAGGCGGCACCTGGATCGTTGACGGCGATCCGATGGAGGGCGCGCTCCTGGCCTTTGGGCAGAAGGCGGGAGAGGCCGCATCCGGCTGGCAGCGCACCGGCGAGATCCCGTTTGATGCGGTCCGCCGCTACATGGCCGTGCAGGTCGAAAACGCGGATGGCGAATCCCTGACGGTGGTGAAGGGCGCCCCTGAAAAGCTGCTGGAGATGTGTCGCGATCAGATCGGCGCGGCCGGGTCTGAACCGCTGGACGCTGCCCATTGGACCGCCGAGGCCACACTTATTGCGGCCCGTGGACAGCGCGTCCTCGCCCTCGCGCGCAGGTCGCCGGAGGCCGGTGTACTGGCAGATACCATCGAAGGAGACCTGAGCCTGATTGGTCTGGTGGGCCTCATCGACCCGCCGAGGGCGGAGGCCATCGCCGCAGTTGAGGAGTGCAAGAAAGCTGGCATTGCCGTGAAAATGATCACCGGAGACCATGCAGGCACCGCCTCGGCCATTGGCCGTCAGATCGGGCTGGCCAATCCCGACGCGGTTCTGACTGGCGCGGATATTGACGCTATGGATGACGGTATCCTCGCGGTCGAGGTTATGAGCACGAATATCTTTGCCCGCACGTCGCCGGAGCATAAATTGCGTCTGGTCACCGCCTTGCAGGCGCATGATCTGGTCGTGGCCATGACCGGTGACGGGGTGAATGACGCGCCTGCGCTCAAACGCGCGGACATTGGGGTCGCCATGGGGATCACCGGTTCGGCCGCCTCAAAGGAAGCGGCCGATCTGGTGCTGGCCAACGATAACTTTGCCTCCATCTCGGCAGCCGTGCGGGAAGGGCGCACGGTCTGGGACAACATCCGCAAGCTCGTCAGCTGGATACTGCCCACCAGCGCCGGGGAGGCGGGCACAATCGCCGCCGCCCTCCTGCTGGGCTTTGCCCTGCCCGTGTCACCGGTGCAGATCCTCTGGGTCAATATGATCACAGCGGTCACGCTGGGCCTTGCGCTCGCCTATGAACCGCCCGAGGCCGAAACCATGCAACGCCCCCCGCGTCACCGCAACACCGGGCTGCTGACCGGCGGTCTTGTCTGGCACGTTATCTTTGTCACCACGCTGTTTCTGGCCATCGTCTTTGGGCTTTTCACCTATGCGCTCGAGAAGGGATATCCGCTGGTACTGGCGCAAACCATGGCCATGAACATGCTGGTGGTGCTGGAGATTTTCCACCTCTTCTACATCCGCAATATCTTTGGCACGTCGATCAACTGGAACGCTTTCAAAGGCACGCGCGCGGTCTGGATCAGCGTGATCATCGCGACAGTCGCACAGTTTGCGGTGACCTATCTGCCCTTTGCGCAACCGATCCTCGGCACGCAGGCCGTGCCGCTGGCGGACGGGCTGCTGATCGTCGGCATCGGTATCGTGTTCTTCGCCGTGATCGAGACGGAAAAGCAACTGCGTCTGGTGTTGACGGGGCACAACGGGATTTAGCGGATGTGCGGGACCTCAGGCCTCCCGCGCTGCTTCGCGGTGCAGGCTGATCCGCGTCCCGGTTGTGCCGTTGATCAGATCCAGCGTGTCCGAGAGACGCCCGATGGCGGCGAAACCGCCCGTGGCTTCGGCAAATTCACAGGCTGCGTCGACCTTGGGACCCATGGAGCCTGCGGGAAAATCCATCTGTGCTACCTCTTCTGGTGAAAGATGCGTGATCAGCGCCTGATCGGGCGTGCCCCAGCCGGAATAGACACCTTCCACATCGGTCAGCATCAGGAAGGCATCCGCCTCCAGCGCCCGCGCCAGAAGCCCGCTTGCGTGATCCTTGTCGATCACGGCCTCAACGCCAATCATCGTGCCATCGTCTTTCTGCACAACCGGAATACCGCCGCCGCCCGCGCAAATGATCACGACGCCCTGATCCAGCAACAGGCGGATCACATCCAGTTCCAGGATGCGCTTGGGCCGCGGCGAGGGCACAGTGCGCCGGAAATGCGCGCCATCCTGCCCGATTGTCCAACCGTGATCGGCGCGCAGGCGAGCGGCCTCCTCCTCCGTGTAGATGGGGCCGATGAATTTCGTCGGGTTCTGGAAGGCGGTGTCGTTTGGATCAACTTCGATCTGGGTCAGCAGGGTCGCGTATTTGGCCTCCGGCAGATAGGCATTGTCCAGTTCTTGCTGCAGCACGTAGCCGATCATCCCGTCCGTCTCCGCGCCCAGAACGTCCAGCGGAAAGGCACCGCCGCGCAGGGCCAGATAGCCAACCTGAGGCCCGTTGCCGTGGGTGATCACCACCTGATGTCCGGCGTCCATCACCTGTGCCAGGGCGCGGGCTGCGGTACGAATACTGGCCCGCTGGTTCGCAGCGGTGAGGGTCTCCCCCCTCTTGGACAGGGCGTTTCCGCCCAAAGCAACGACAATTCTCATTGGCGACCTCGATGATCAGACAGATGGGATGCGCAGACAGGCTGACGCATTTCCGTCTCAGTAGTGTGAAGCGCCAACTGCCGATTGAGATTGGTCAATCGGATGGCTAGCCATCCTCACTTCTTCAGGCGATTTTTTGACTTCTGATAGAGCCGTCTGTTGAGCGCTATGAACTGCGCGAGACTGCGGCCAAGCGGCCCCGCCGCGTTGCGCACGAGGTAAAGATACCCGGTCACACTCGCAATCAGGCTGCCGACGGTATTGATCATCAAGTCACCCATAGTGTCCATCAGACCGGATTTTTGCATGTTCAGCCCGAAAACCTGGTCCATGCCGAACTCGAAAATCTCCCAGACGGCCCCAATGGTCATGGCCACGCAGAAGGCAACAAAAGCAATCGCGGAGGGCGGCGCGGCAAAGCGGTCGCCCTCGAAAAGCATAAAGACGAAAAGGAACCCGATCAGGCCAAATCCGATGGCGGAAAACCCGTGCAGGGCCAGATCCCACCACCACAGGCGCTCATAGAAATCGAAGGCTTCGCCCAGAAAGATCGACGCAAAGAAAAACAGGGTGGTGGCCAGAAGAAAGGGGACCGGCAGGGTCAAGGACCAGCGCGACGCGAGGGTGGGCGGCACAAGGGACAAGGCCAGAGTGGCCATCGTGACAAAGGCCAGCGACCAGCGGCCCAGAGCCAGGGCCACGAGACCGGCAAGCAAAAGCGCCGCCCAGATGGCCAGCATGACGGATCCAAAGTTTTTCGCGGTATACATCGCTAGATCGCTTTCCTGACGTTCAATCCCGAGGCGCTTGCCCTATATATAAGGTATGACCGACACAGTCCTAAGGATCGCAAGCTATAATATTCGCAAAGCCCGCGGCCTTGACCAGAAACGCCTGCCGGGGCGGACCTTGCAGGTCATCAACCGGCTGCAGGCCGATATCGTTGTCTTGCAGGAGGCAGACAGGCGGGTCGGGACGCGCAAACCCGCGATCCCGCGCAAGCTGATCGAGGCGGAAACGGATTTCCGGCTTGTTGACGTTTGCTCAAACGGGATCAGCCTTGGCTGGCACGGCAATGCCGTTCTGATGCGCGACCCTGCGCAGGTTGTGAAGGTTGCGCGGATTCCACTACCCGGGCTGGAACCGCGCGGGGCGGTGCGGCTGGACATGACGTTCGGCGGCGGTCTCAGCCTGGTGGCGGCGCATCTGGGCCTGCTGCGCCGGGATCGTCGCGAGCAGTTGGAGGCGCTGTGCCACGCGACGGCAAATAGCCCGCATGCCGTGATTGCCGGTGATTTCAATGAATGGTCGCACCGCAAGGGGCTGGAGCCTCTGGCGGGCAAGTTCGACACACATGCGCCGGGGCACAGCTTTCACGCCCGCCGCCCGATTGCGGCACTGGACCGGTTCGCCCTCAGTCACGGTGTCGAATTGCGCGGTGCGGGGGTAGAGCAGGGCGCGCTGGCCAGACGCGCGTCGGACCACCTGCCTGTCTGGTCTGATATCGTCATTCCCGCCGCCGCTACGTGCTGAACATCACCGGCAGCTTGGCATCGCGCAGCAGCGCATAGGTGGTGGCGCCAATCACGAAGTCGTAGACTTTGGAGTGGCCGAAGGCCCCCGTCACGATCAGATCCGCGCCGCGTTCAAAAGCCACCTGACCGACCACATCCGCGACGGTATCACCAGCCGTATTGCGATGCTCCAATGTGGGTTTCATCCCATGTCTTGAAAACATCTCGGCCACATCGACCCCTTCGGAATCCTCCAGAGCATCAGACGGGGTGCTGCCAACACGCAGGACGGTAAGGGTCGCCCCCTCATCCGCGACATTCAGCAGATCATGTGCCGCGCGCGCGGCTTCCCGCGTCGCACTCCAGCCCAGCAGGACGTTTTTACCGATCTCCGCGCCGTCGTACTCCGGCGGCACGACAATCACCGGCCGACCGCTCTCCTGAATGACCTCGCTCTGCGCATTGCGCTGCTCATAGCGGTCCGCTTCCTTGTCGCCCCGGGCCATGATGACCAGATCGGCCGTGCGGGCATTCTCCACAAGGCGCTCATTGGCAGAGACGGCGTCAGCCCGCACAAGGCGAAATTCGCTTTGGAAGTCTTCATTTGTCGTGTGTTTTTGGAAAACCGCCTTGATGGCCGCAGTTTCGATTTTCTGACTTTCGTTGAAGGCCTCGAAAGCGGGCTCGGGGATGTGCATGGCGATGCCCGGATATACGACCAGCGCCTGCAGCGTGTGCAGCCCGATCAGATGGGCGTTGTGTTTACGTGCCAGCGGCACCGCGAGCTTCAGCAGCGTTTCGGCGTGTTCCGCCGTGGTCAGGCACACCAGAAGTGTCTTGATCCCCATAACATACGTCCTTTCCAAAGAGGCGGGGGCACCGGAGGGCGCCCCTCGCGCGTTTCAGGTCTTGCTGATGTCGATTTTGTGAAAGTCGGCCTTGGCCGCTGCCGGTTTCGCAATCCGCAGCTTCAGGATGCCATCTGCGAACTTTGCCTCGACGGCCCCCGCATCCGGCGCGAACCCCAGCGGTATCTGCCGCCGAAAGCTGCCATACCGCCGCTCGATCAAGTGATATCCGTTTTCGGATTTTTCGTGATCCGCGCTCTTTTCGCCCTTGAGTGTCAGCAGATCGCCCGTGATTGACGCGTCCAGATCCTCTTCCGCAACACCGGGCAGCTCCGCGCTGATCTCGACTGCCTCTTCGGTCTCCACCAGATCGATGGCGGGAAACATCGGCGTGGAAAAAACAGAAGGCGCGCCCGTATCCGGCATGGGAAAACCCGTCCGGAATTGTTCCAGCAGCCGGTTCATCTCCTTTTGGAAGGACGGAAAAAGAGCAGACCCACCGGCCTCGGAGCGCAGTTCGGGAAGTATTTGGCGTGACATCACACGTCTCCTTTCTGAAGTCCCGACACGGGAATGTGTCGCCGGTGTCCTAGCAAACCAGTGTTCTGCGCGATTGATTCCGATCAATCCAAAGCCTCCTGCCTGCGGTAGCTCATAGGCGACTGCAGTCTGATTGGAGGAGCATCCCATGCTGTTGCTCAGATACGCGCTGAGCCTTGTCGCCTTCCTTGGGAGCGGTACGCCGCTGTGGTCCGATACGGTCTCTGCCCAAAACGGCAGCGACACGTTCTTTTCCGGATCCGTCGTCAGCGAAACGATTGATACGCGTGGGGATACGTTTATGTCTGCACGCTCGGCAGTTGCCCGCGGTGTTTCGCAGGGGGATCTGCACATCACCGGCATGGATGTCTCCGTGCAGGCCGATACCGCCGAAGACCTCTATGCCTTTGGCGGCACGGTGATCATCCGCAGCGCCGTCGCCCAGGATCTGACGGCGGGTGGTTTTTCGGTGCGCACGGAAAGCAGCTCTGAAACAAGCGGGAACGCGCGCCTGTTCGGCAATTCCGTCACCATTGAGGGCAAGGTCGAGGGTGCACTGTTGATCGCCGCGCGCGATGTCATCCTGAACGCGCCGATTGAGGGGGATGCGCGTATTCTGGCAAAATCCATCTCCTTCGGTCCCAACGCCACTGTCGGCGGCACCCTGACCTACAGCGCGCCGGAACGGATATCGGTGCCCGAGCGTGTCGCCCCATCGGAAAGGGTGGTGTTCGAGCGGGCATCAGACCGGGATGTCTTGGCGGCATTGGGTGAGATGCGTCAGGACATGCCCGTTTTGCCCACCTTTGCCTCCGTGCTGAGCGCCTTTGTCATCTCGCTGCTGTTCTTTGTGGCCCTGGGGGCCTTGATGCTGACCTTCATGCCCAAGCGTCTGGAAAAGATGCGTCACAGCATCACGACGGCGCCCGGTCAGACCATGCTGCTCGGCATCATTGGCCTGTCCATCCTGTTTGGCATGGTGCCCATTACCGGTCTGACGCTCGTCGGGCTGCCCTTTGTCCCGATTGCACTGCTGGGGATCCTTGTCACATGGACGCTTGGATACGCATTGGGTGCCTATAGCGTCGCCATGCGTATCTGGACCGGGTTCGGCGGAGATCAAAACCCCGGCAACATCGCGCGCGTGCTGGTCTTTGCCGCGGCGATTGCCTTTGTCGCACTGCTGAATTTCATCCCCTTCGTCGGATGGGTGGCGAACTACACGCTTGTGCTGCTCGGCATCGGCGCAATGACCCATGCGGTGTTTCAGTATCTGATCGGCAATCCCGGTCAGGCCTTTGATATCGACATGAAACCCATCGACGACTGATCCCGGAAAGGAGAGCGCGCATATGTCTGCACAAGGTTTGGAAGTGATCGATCACACTGTTCAGCTGACCCATGAATGGATCAATGAACTGGCCGCCCGGCTGGACTGGTCCTCGAAACGCAGCACCCTGCGGTTGCTCCGCCTGACCCTGCACCGCGTGCGCGACCACCTTTTGCCCAATGAACTGGCGCAGTTCTCCGCGCAGTTGCCCCTGCTGGTGCGGGGCATGTTTTTCGAAGGCTGGGTGCCCAAACACACACCGATCAAGGACCGGAATGCCGAGGAGTTCAAACACGCCATCGACAGCCAGATGCGCGAGGCCGAGGAGTACCGCGGCCCCGAAGACATTCGCTGTGTGTTTGACCTGCTGAATGCCCGTCTGACCAAAGGTGAAATCGAAGACGTGCGGGCCAATCTGCCCATGGCCATTCGGGCCCTGTGGTCAGCACCCTAGCGGTATCTTCCCTCTAGCGTCCGCGATCCCCGAGCGACAGCGCAAGCAGCGCTTTCGGGCGCAGAATGATGATCGTGTGAATGTTGTCGATCGCGATGGTCTCAGACTTGCGCAGCTGGGTAAAAGTGCGGCTGATCGTTTCCGTCGTCAGCCCGAGGAAATCCGCGATATCGGCGCGGCTCATCGGCAAGTCCACCTGCCTGTGCCCTGCTACATCCTGACCCACCCGGTCAGACAGGATACACAGGAAGGACGCCACTTTCTCCAGCGCAGATTTCTGTCCGAGCATCATGAAATGATCCTGCATCGCGCTGATCTCGCGCAGCGCGGCCTGCAGCAGTTCCTGATGCAGTTTCGGATCGCCTTCGCCATTTTCCAGCGCTGATCTTCGATAGGGTTGCAGGCGCGCATCCACCAGCACCTCGCAATCCGTGTGGTGCAGCCCCCCCGCCGGGAAGCCCACGACATCCCCGGGATATCCAAAGGCGATCACCTGGCGGCGGCCGTCTTCCAACAGCCGGGTCAGCCGCAACACGCCGGTGGTGATCTGGTAGAGCCAGACCACCGGGTCCCCTTCGAAATAGACGTATGAGCCTGCTTTCAGGCGCGCTTCGGGACATTTGACACAGGCGCTTTCAAGCGGGACTGCGGGAGTGGTTTCAGCGTGTTCTTTTGGAATTGTGACATACATCCTTGCAGGCCCCCCGAGGAATTGGGCGCCAACTTGGACAGTCCTTGTATTTTCGCTTATCCTGCTCCTGCAAGATTTTGTATCATTTTGTATGAGACACTATTTGGCGCCGAACCTTCGTACTAAATTGAGATGGCAAGAGGCCACATCAAGCAGGGCCGGGGACGCAGACTATGTCAGATCAGAAAATTCTTGTTGTTGAGGACGATGCAAAGATCCGCACGCTTCTGCGCAACGTGATGGAACACGAGGGCTATTCCGTTCTCGAAGCGGAAAACGCCCGTCAGGTCATGGATCTGGTCAAGTCTTCCTGCATCAGCCTGATCACATTGGATATTCATCTGGGCGCGGACAACGGTCTGGAGCTGGCGCGGGACATCCGGCGCCTGTCCGGCGTGCCGATCATCATGATCACCGGCAAGGACGATGTCATCGACCGGGTGGTCGGACTGGAGATTGGGGCGGATGACTACATCACCAAACCGTTCCACGTGCGCGAAGTCATCGCCCGGATCAGAAGTGTACTGCGCAGAACGTCCCAGCCCGCAGAGGCCACACCCCAGAGCGGTTTTACCGATGCCAGCGCCACTGAGAGCCCGGCATTCTGTTTTGACGGCATGACGGCGATTCCCGACCGGCTTGAGCTGCTGGACAGGTCCGGGGCGGACTGTGGCTTGACCAGCGGCGATTTTAAGCTGCTGATGGTCTTTCTGGAGCGCGCCAAACGGGTGCTGTCGCGGGATCAGCTGATGGATCTGACCGGGGGTGTGGAATGGAGCCCGCTGGACCGGACGATCGACAACCAGATCGCCCGCCTGCGCAAGAAGATAGAACGCGACCCGTCAAATCCGAAGCTGGTCAAGACGGTGCGCGGGGTGGGCTATACCTTCGCCTGTGACGTGCAATCGGTTCATCCTTCGGAACGCTCTGCCAAAAGCGCCTGAAGCCGCTGCGCCAGATCGGATTGGCGGTAGGGTTTGCGCAGGATGTCATAGCTCTGGCCGCGCGCCATCGCATCGGTGACCACATCGCTGGCGTAGCCGGAGGTGAGCAGCACCTTGAGATGCGGGAACTCTGACGTCACCTTGGCCGCAAGGTCATAGCCGTTGAGCACCCCCGGCATGACCAGATCCGAGAAGACGACGTCGGCGTGGGTGCCGCTGGTGAGCATCCGGTAGGCGTCATCACCGTTGCTGGCTTCTTCCGTTTTGAACCCCAGATCGCGGATACGTTCGACCGACAGCTTACGCACTTTTGGATTGTCTTCGACAACCAAAACGGTTTCACCATGCCCAAGGGGCAGGGAGCCGCGGGCGTGCCTGTCATCAGAGGGTGTGAGCTGATCGTCATGGACAGGCACCGCCGGGAAATAGAGGCCAAAGCTCGTGCCATGGCCAACCTCGCTATAGAGCGTGATGTGCCCGCCGGACTGGCGCACGAAGCCGTAGACCATGGCCAGCCCCAACCCGGTGCCACCACTTTCCGATTTCGTGGTGAAAAACGGCTCGAACGCACGCTGCTGCGCGTCGACGCTCATGCCGGCACCGTTGTCGCTCACCGACAGCCGGACGTAATCCCCAAGCTTGATGTCGGTTTCCTGCGCCATGTAGGTGTCGTCGATGGTCACATTGGAGAGCGACACCAGAAGCTCGCCATTCGGCCCCATCGCATCGCGGGCGTTCAGCGCCAGGTTCATCAGGGCCGATTGCAACTGAACAGGGTCGATCATCACCAGGTTCAGATCAGGCGCGAAATTGGTCTTGATGCGCGTGTTGGCCCCCAGCGTGCGCCTGAGAATGGCCAGTGTTTCTTCACATAGAACGCGCAGGTCGGTCTCGACCGGCTTGAGATTGCTGCGCCGCGCAAAGACCATCAGACGTGCTGTGAGATCGGCCCCCAGCTCTGCCGAATCCAGCGCGTCCTTGATCAGCACCATCTGCCGGTCGCTGGCCCCGCGCATTTCCAGGAGCTCCAGGTTCCCGATCACGACCGTCAGCAGGTTGTTGAAATCATGTGCAATACCGCCCGTCATCTGGCCAATCGCATCCAGCCGCTGGGACCGGGAGAGGGCGTGCTGGGTGGCCTTGTCCTGCGTCAGGTCGTGCATGATCGCAACGAACATGCGCTGACCCGAAACATCCGCGTAGCTGACGGAGATGTGCAGCGGAAAGATGGATTTGTCCCGTCGCTGCCCCTCCACGTCACGGCCGACACCGATGATACGCTCCTCGCCGGTCTTCACGTGATGCGCCATGAACCCGTCATGCAAATCCGCCAGCGCCGTGGGCATCAGAACATTGACGCTTTGCCCGATCAACGCGTCCGCGTCGTATTGGAAAAGACGGCAGGCCGCGGGATTGGCGCGTGTGATCTTCCCCGTCTGATCGGACACGATCACCGCATCCGCCGCCATCTCCAGAATGGCCTGCAAAAGCCCGCTGTCCTGATCGCCGTTACCCATTCACACCATCGCTTTTCGATCAGCCTGCCAAAAGGTCGTCCAAAGGCGCAAGCCTGAATTGATATTCCTCAATGCCGCTTTGCAGCACTGTGAAAAAACGCTCAGGCGCCCACCCGAACTCTAGAGCGCGCAAAGCTTTCGACCACAAGAAGGAACCGTTGGGATGTTCAGACAAATCATTGTGGGCATGGATGGCTCGGACAAGGCGGAAAGGGCCCTGCGCATCGCCTGTGATCTGGCCAAGCACTACGCGGGCACGGTCACCATTCTGCATGTGCCGCATGCAGAAACGGCGGCTTTCTCCATGGGCGCCGTGGCCGGATATCATGCCGCGATCGACAAGCCGACCTTTGCGCAAATCGAAGAAGCGGGGCAGCAGGTCTTGGACGACGGCCTGAAAATCGCCGATGACATGGGATGCAAATCGGTGAAAACACATATGCCCCATGGCGATGCCGCCACCGAAATCCTGTCGCACGCCAATGAGATACAGGCCGATCTGATCGTCACCGGGCGGCGCGGGTTGAGCAGTATTTCGGGCCTCGTCCTGGGCAGCACGACACAACGTATCAACCATCTGGCACAGTGCGCCTGCCTCTCGGTCGCCTGAACGCCGGGGCCTGCCTACTTGTGACGCAGAAGATCGGACATGTGCAGATAGTGGGTCAGATCGGCCAGTGAAATGACGCCCATCAGCCGGTGCCCGTCGACGACGAGGAACTTGCGCCGCCCGGTGTCGGCAATCCGGGCCATCAGGTCCTGCACCGGCATCTCGCCGGAGATCGACACCTGATCATCCAGCCCCGCAAAAACGTCGCCCACGCGGGTATTGGCCCAGTTTTCGCGATCGATCCCTGCGAGCACCGCCTGATCCATATGGCCCAGCAGAACCCCGTCTTCGACAACCGGGACAAAGCTGACATTGTGGCGCAGCATGATGCGGTTCACGAATTCCGATAGCGTCATGTTCGGGCTGATCACGATAGGATCGCGTTTCATCAGGGCGACCACGGTCTTGTTGTCAAATGCCGCCTTGGCCAGCTGGGTCTGATAGGCCGCCCGCGCCGCCATCAGGACAAAGAACCCGATCATGATTTGCCACAGCCCCGCAACCATTGCCCCGTTGAACAGCGCGACCAGGCCAAATCCCATCAGCACATAGGCAAACACCCTGCCCGATTGCGCCGCCGTTTCGGTAGCGGCCAGCACGTCCCCCTTGCGGTGCCAGAGATAGGCGCGCAAGACCCGCCCGCCGTCCAATGGAAAGGCCGGTACGAGGTTGAAGAGCGCCAGGATGAGATTGATCAGCGCAAGGTAGCCAAGCACCATCGACACCGGCGTCGCGGCCGCCAGCATTTCTGACAGCTGTGCCAGGATCCAGAACCCCAGCGCCAGCGCAAGGCTCATTGCTGGGCCCGCAAGCGCCACCCAGAACTCCACCGCTGCCGAACGCGGCTCGGCCTCCAGTTCCGCGACACCGCCAAAGAGGAAAAGGGTGATCCCCTTGATCGGCACCCCCAGCCGGCGCGCGACGATGGAATGGGCAAGCTCATGCAGCAGCAGCGAGGCGAAAAAGCACAGCATCGCGATCAGGGCCATGACCAGATAGGTACCGGCGCTCTGATGTGGTAGGATAGAGGGAAAATACCCTTGGGAAAGGGACCAGGTGATCAGGGCCGCGATGAGAACCCAGCTTGGGTCCAGCTTGATGTCGAAGCCGTTGATCGAAAAGAGTTTGACTGCGTTTGAGAACATAAGCCGCCTCATCTTTGGTCGCCAGATTAGCGGCGAAGGATGTGTGTTCATTGACTTTTCTCAAGAGACCGGGCGCTTGTGATCTCCGGCAATTGCCGTCTGAGCGCTTGCGCGCCGATCTGCGCCGCGCCCAGCACGCCGGATTGAGCAATGTCAATCAAACAGCAGGATCGGGACCTAGGATTGAGGCGAGCTATCAAAAATAGGAGGGCCAGACATGGCAAATAAGGCAGAGAAGTCACCTTCATCCCTGAGCGAAGCGCCCTTGGCCGCGTTCACCCAACTGCAGGAAGCCGGGCTCGGCAATATGCTTGGCATGAGCAGCGCCTGGATCGAGACCATGGGCGACATGGGGGCCGAAGTGGCCAGTTTCGTCGCAGATCGGATCAAGGAAGACGTGAAGACCCAGCATGAGATCCTGCATTGCAAGAACATGACCGAGCTTCAGGCGATCCAGACCGAGTTCGTCCAGAAAGCGTTGGATCAGTATCAGGCCGAAACCGGCAAGCTGGTCGAGATGGGCACCAAGACTTTTGCGGCAAACCTCAAGGATCAGAACAGCAAGTCCTAACCAAAAACGTAGCGCCCCGGCGCTTTGTCCAGAACGGTGATGCGTGACGAGCGGGGATCTTCGGGATCGCCGCTTCGTTTTTTCAACCATCCCGACCAATGTTCCCACCACGATCCGTCCTGTGGGGTTTCACGATCAAACCAGTCCTGCGCAGTGATATGCGCATCCCCTTCCACCTTATGGCCATGCCTGAAATGCCGACCCGCATGACCGGGCTCAGACAGGATACCGCCGTTGTGGCCGCCGTTGGTCAGCACAAAGGTAACATCCGTATCCGTCAGCAGAGATAGTCGGAACACCGATGTCCAGGGCGAGACGTGATCCTTTTCCGTCGCCACGCTGTAGATCGGCGCGCGGATGTCCGTCAACGCAATGGATGCGCCATCCACCTCGAACCGGCCTTTGGCCAGATCGTTGTTCAGAAACAACCGCCTGAGATATTCGGAATGCATTGTGGCGGGCATTCTGGTCGCGTCCGCATTCCAGGCCATCAGCGGGTTGTCCGCCGTGCGTTCGCCCAGAAGATAGTGCCTGATGACCCGGCTCCAGATCAGATCGTTGGAGCGCAGCAACTGAAACGCCCCGGCCATCTGATCCGCTTCGAGATAGCCGCGCGTGGCCATCATATCTTCCAGAAACGCGATCTGACTTTCGTTGATGAAGAGGCCCAATTCCCCCGGCTCGGAGAAATCGACCTGCGAGGCCAGCAGGCTGACCGTGCGCAGCCTGTCATCGCCATCGCGCGCCATCGCCGCCGCTGTGATCGCCAGCAAGGTCCCGCCCAGACAGTAGCCCGCCGCATGCAGATGCTTGGCCCCGGTGGATGTGATCTGCGCAATGGCCGCCCGCACACCAAGATCCACGTAGTCCTGCATGGAGAGGGACGCATCACTCTTGTCGGGGTTTTTCCAGGAAATGATGTACACTTCGAACCCCTGATCGCGCAGGTAGGCCACCAGGGACCGCTGCGCCGTGAGATCCAGAATATAGTATTTCATGATCCAGGCCGGCACGATCAGGATCGGTTCCGGGCGCACCTTGTCGGTGGTGGGATGATAGCGGATCAACTCGATCAACCCATTGCGGAAGACAACATCCCCCGGTGTGGTCGCCAGATCTTCCCCCACGCGATGGCTGCTACTACGGCGCGGCTGGTTGGAGATCAGCCGGTTGAAATCTTCCATCCAGTAGCGCGCGCCACGGACCAGATTCTGACCCAGCTCCTCGCGCGTCCGTTCCAGAACCTGCGGATTGCTGCCCGCGAAATTCGCAGGCGAAAGCATATCCAGCCACTGCCGCACGGCAAAATGCACGATCTCGGCATGTTTCGGATCAACGCCGGGCATGCCGGTGGTTGCCGTATCCCACCAGGTCTGCGTGGTCATGAACCCCTGTGCGACCAGATTATAGGGAAACATCTGCCACGCCGGGTGCCGGAACCGCGGATCCTGCGACAGATCGGCATCGGCGGCAGGCGATATCGCGAGTTTCAGCAGGTCCGATTGCTTGTCCGGCGAGGCCATCAGGTGCAGCGACCAATCCAGATAGGCCGTGGCCAGCGCCGCCGGGGACAACCCACCGGTCAGCTGACCAAAGGCGGCGTGCCACTTGGGGTCAAGCTTGTGCTGTTTTGCGGATGCATCCGTCATAGTTGCGACCTTTCAACGAGGGTGACGCCACTTGAAATGGCATCGCTGGGATGGGTGACGACCTGTTCACCGGGGTCCAGACCGCCCTGAACCTCGGTCACCCGCGCATTGCGGCGGCCCAGCGTCACGGTCCGTTTCTCCGCCACCCCACCGTTCGAGACAAACACAGCCCAATCCGCCCCATCCCGAAAGGCGGCACTCAGCGGCATTTGCAGCACATCATCCGCATGCCATTCGACGATCCTGAGAAAGACGGAGAAGCCGTCCCCCAGATTGGGCCGATCCGCGCGCGGGCTGGTCAGGGTGAAATAGGCGTCCACCCGCTGCTCTTCGATGCCCAGAGCGGAAACCTTGGTGCGCGCCTTGGGGTCGATACGGTCAAGCCGGGCCTGCAGCGTCTTGTCGCCGCCCCAGCGCTCGACATAGGCCAGCGCCCCGGCCTCCAACCGGACCGCATCATGGGACAGGATGTCGGCCACCAGTTCGAGGTCTTCCGGATCGCCGATGCTGACCAGCGGGGTGCCAATGGACACCGGGCGCTGACTGATGGCGCCCACCGACAGGATGACACCATCCGCCGGGGCCCTCAGTTCAACGCAGCAGCTGGCAGGCCGGTGGTCCGTTTCATCGGTTTCCAGCAGGCTCGCCCGCGCGCGTTCGATCGTGCCTTGCGCCATTTCGATCCGCGCCTCTTCGGCCTGCACGGCGGCCTCGGCAACCGCCAGACGCTGGGTGTCATCCTCCAGCTTGGTGATCGAGGCGACACCCCGGTTGACCAGGGCCTGTGTGCGGTCGAACTGCGACCGGGCAAAGCTGAGGGTTTCCTCGGCCTGTCGCAAATCCGCCTGCGCCACGTGACGCGCTGCCAGGGCTTCCTGCAAGGTGGCCTCGGCCTGCAGCCGGGTGCGGGCGTCCAACAAGCCCGAGGACGCGGGTTGCACGATGGCGACAACCGTTTCGCCCGCCCGCACCCTGTCGCCCTCCTCGACGGGGGACCGCAGCGCCGTGCCCGCAATGGGAGAGGCCACCTCGAAGAGGTCGCGCACTTCGGTTTCGCCTTCGGCATTGATCGTCACTTCCAGCGGGCCGCGCGTGACCTCTGCGAGGTCCACAGGCACCGGGTCCTCGCGAAAGCTGACGTAGGCCAGCCCGGACACCACGGCGACGCCGAACCCGATCAAAACCAACGTACGTGTAGAATAGGTCATGATTTCATTCCCTTGTCTTCATGACGGCGACCAGATTCAGCCGATCCAGCCGCCGGCGGACGATCATCACCGACACGAAAGAGGCGGTCAGCACGACCAGACTGGCGCTGGTAAATGTGGCGGGCTGCAACACCAGCGGAATGGCGTAGACATCGCTGGTAAAGGCATTGGTCATCGTGCGCGCAATCCATGCCCCGATCAGCCAGCCAAAGGGCTGTGCGATCAGGGCGATCAGCATCATTTCCCCCACGAGGATGTAGGACACCTCGCCCCGGTCGAACCCGAGGATGCGCAGGCTGGCCAGCTCGCGCGCCCGTTCCGACAGCTGGATGCGCGCGGCGTTATAGGTCACGCCGACGGTGATGAGCACGGCAATCACGATGTAGATGGTGTTCATCACGGTCACATTCTGGTCGATGGTGTCCTGAAACGATTGCCGGTTCTCGGTCATCTCGATCAGGCCCGACAGTTCGGGCAATTCCTTGATCGCCTTGTGCAGCGCCTCCGTCTGGTGGTCATCCAGCGTCACATTCACCGTCGTCAGCTGCGGCGCTTGCCGAAAGAGCGCATTCAGAAACGCCAGATCCATATAGGCCCCCAGCCCGAAATGCTGCTCCACCAACCCGGTCACCACCAGATCGAAGGTCTCGCGCCTGCCGCTGAGGAACTCTGCTTCGATCACATCCCCGGCCTGCACGTCCAGCTGATCGGCAAGACGAAGCGACAATAGAATCCCGCCCGGCGGCGCCGTCATCAGACGGCCCGAGGCATCGATAACGCGGCTGAGATCCGTGCCGGGGCGGCGCGCTTCGACGGCCACGCGTTTCGACAGATGCCCCTTGTGCAGGATGGCGGTGTGAAACTGCTGGCTTTCGGCCTGCAGGACGCCGGGCAGGGTGCGGGCCTCTTCCAAGGCAGTTTCAAGGACATCATCGGAAAAGATCAGCATCGCGTCCTGACGGTTGGTCTGATAAAAAGCGAGGTCGACGATTTCATCCAGCGCATCATTGATGAAGATCGACGCAATGACCGAGGCAACGGCCAGCGCCAGCCCCAGCGAGGTCAGAAAGCTGCGCAAGGGCCAGCGCAAGAGGCTGCGCAGGATCATGATTGTCGGCTGCGTCAGACGCAGGCGGGCCATCATCTCGTCGATGACCGAACGTTTGAACCGGGGCGGGGCAGGGGGTTGCATCGCGATGGCCGGGGCCAGCCGCGCCGCCTGCAGCGCACTATGCGCAGCCCCCAGGCTGGTGGTCGCCAGCCCAGCCAGACCCGCTGCGGCATAGACCCAATAAGACACCCGGAAAATCACGAAGGGGAAATTGAAAAACTGCGCGTATTGGTTGGCCATGCTGCGGGCCAGCACTGTCCCTGCGCCCCAGCCCAGCAAGACCCCCGCCAGCGCAATCAGCCCAGCCAGCATCAGATAGTGCAGGCAAACCTCCGTGTTGGAGTATCCGATGGCCTTCAACAGTCCGATCTCGCTACGCTCCAGCGCGATGATCCGGCTCAGCACCATGCTGACCAGAAACCCCGCGATGCCAAAGAAGATCGGCGGCAGGATCGCGGCCATCCCCTTGAGCTGGCTGATCTCGGCATCCAGAAAGGCATCGGATTGCTGCGTGGTCCGGTCGTACGCTCCGAAGCCGCCGTAGGGCTCCAGCAGGTCATCCACCGCATCGATGACAGGGGCCGTGGGCAGGCCCGCAGCCACCGCAATCGCCACGTCATTGAACGCGCCTGTCATGTCAAAGGCCGCCGCAGCAGCCCGTTCCGACATCCAGATGATCCCAAAGGATGTGTTGTCCGGCATCAGGGCACCGGGCCCGATGGTATAGACAAATTCCGGCGACAGCACGGTGCCCACAATCGTCAACGCGCGCTTTTGCCCGCGCAGGTTGGCGCTGAAACTATCCCCCGGCTCAAACCCGTTGGCCTCCGCAAAAGGGGCGTTGACCACAACCTCATCCGTCACCATCGGATTGGGAAACCGGCCCTGCACCAGCAGGGGCACGTTCAGAACCGGCTCCCGGTCTTCGGGGTAGGACAGCACCCGGCCCACGGCCGTTTTCACCCGTCCGGGAATGTCGAGGATCGCATCGCCTGAAATCCGGGCCTCGACATTCAGAACCCCGTCGATCCGGGCAATCTCAGGCAGTAGCGATTCAGGGGCCCGCGTCGTGTGCACAAAGACATCCGCAAACCGGTTACGCTCGTAATAGGCGGTCCGGGTTTCCGACAGCGCCGAATACATCCCCACCGAGGTCAGCAGGATCGCCACCCCGCAGGCCAGGACCAGCGCAATCGCAATCGCCTGCATCCAGAGCCTTCTGAAATCGCGCAGCAGTTTTTTGTCAATCGCCTGCATGGCGGATCACCACGCGATCTCGGACGGGGCGAGCCGTTCGGCATTGATCCGGGTCTCGCTGATCTTGCCATCCTGGAAAAAGATCACCCGATGCGCCATGCGCTGGATTTCCGCGTTATGCGTGATCACCACCGTGGTGGTGCCAAAGCGTTCGTTGATGTCGCGCAAGACCTCCAAGACCTGCACACCTGTGGTACTGTCCAGCGCGCCGGTCGGTTCATCACAGAGCAGGATTTGCGGGCGTTTGGCGATGGCGCGCGCAATGGCGACCCGCTGCTGTTCACCCCCTGACATCTCTGACGGAAAGTGATCCATGCGCTTGCCCAGACCCACGAGGTCCAGCGCCTCTTCGGCAGGCATCGGGTGCGGGGCCACATCCGTTACCAGCTGCACGTTTTCGCGGGCCGTCAGGCTGGGCACCAGATTGTAGAACTGGAAGACGAAACCGACATGATCGCGGCGGTACCGCGTGAGGCCCCGGTCGGACATATCCGTCAGTTCCAGATCATCGAACCAGACCCGCCCGTCCGTTGCATGATCCAACCCGCCGAGGATGTTGAGCAGCGTCGATTTCCCGCTGCCGGAGGGGCCGAGCAGCACCGTCAACTCACCCTTGAAGAGCTCAAGATCGACGCTATCGAGCGCGTAGACCTTAAGCTCACCGGTGTCGTAAACCTTGGTGACACCTTGCGTCTTGAAGATAATGTCTGCCACGGGCGTCTCCTGCTCACCCGGGTGATACAGGGCAGCGGACGGGCGCAACTTGATGGATATCAAGTTCCGTAAGAAGACGCGCGCGCATCCTCGAGATCTCTCAGGAACCGCTTGATGATATGGGCTTCTTCGTCGCCGCCTTCATCCGCATTGGCAACGCATGCTGTCGCCACAAACCTGTGGGTTAGATCGGCCTCGCCCGCCGTAAACGCCTTGTGCGGCGGTGAATGCGCCCCGCTGGTCAGAAACATCGCAACCGTATAGGGCAAATCCACATCAGAGCGCAGCAAGGCCCGTAGCGGTACCGCAGGGTATGAGGTCCAGACCGGCCCGCAGAGGACAATGCGGTCATACTCCGTCAGCGACGTGAAAGATTGCGGGCCCAGCACGCAATGCTGTCTCACGCTGTCGAAACCGGCGCGCAGATAGCTGAGAAAACCGGCGGTATAGGCCGGTGCCTTGAGCTCGACCAGGCTGCCGTTGAGGAGGTTCGACAGCTTTAGGGCCATGCGCCGGGAATGGCCGGTCCGCGAGTAATACACAATGCCGGTCTTCGGGTGGTAGGGTTTCATAGGGGCATCTCCGATGAGGTTTGCAAAACCCTCGCAGAGAAGGTGCACCACGGCGTTGATAAATATCAAAAAGCGGCGTCAAAACCCGGCCTATCAACAGCCGAAAACGGATGAAGACCATGCAGTCGAAATCACCACGCCACACGCAGCTCGAACGGCTTGGGATCAGGTCGGAAAAGGTGTTGCGGTTTCTGGCGCAACGCGGGCGTTTTGTTGAGGTTCCACGCGGGGCCTATGTCTTTGATCCCGATGGGCGTACCGACGCGATCTGCCTGCTGCTGTCCGGCACTCTCCGCGTGGAGGACACGGGCAGAGAGAAGCAGAACAGCGCCCGTTATAGCGTCTGGTCCGATGAAAAAGCATTTTGGACAGCGCCCTGTCTGATCCCGCTGAACCACCGCAGGGCGCAAGCCATGGCAGAGACGGCTGTCGGGGCACTGCTTGTCGGACGTGATGATTTCGACAGGCTGATGGTCCTGTCGCAACAGTTTCGCGCCGTCGTCTTTGGCATCTATTCCGGGCAAATCGCCGACCTTCTGGCCGGGATCGGCGAGACCTTTCGCGTCCCGTCGGAGATTGTCCTGACCGGGTCGGAACTGGGCTGGGGCCGCGCATTGTCGCTCAGCACCAGAGGATCGCTGCACTAGACGATGATGTAGCATCGGACCGATGCACGCCGTTGGTCAGGCGAACAGACTTCAGACGGACACAGGGACAGCAAGCCTTGATCCCAATCAAGTCGGCGCGACGGCATGGCGGGTACATTGGACAGGCAACAGACAGCAAAGGATCCGCTATGGTTGCCCGAAATCTGCAACGGCCACCTGAAAAACCACCCTCCGAAACGCCGATGCCCACGGACCCGCCGCCCGCGCCGCCGTCGCCGGAACACCCGCAGCCTGTCGACCCGGACCCCACACCGACGCCACCGGAAGATCCAAAACCGGATGTGGTGCCGGAAGACCCTGAATTCGATCCCTTCGATGAGGGCAATTTTCCGGTCTAGCAATGAGTGTTCATTTCAAGATGAACGGGATGCGATAACTAAATTTACATAATTCTCATTATGCACCTCAACCCGTCCAACTCGCCCCATGGGTGAGTAAACCGCAGAAAACGCCGCTTGACACTATATCTTGTGGCCTCGCTAACCAGAGGGGTGCAACCCAATGCGTAAAGTTATCATAACCGAAATTATGTCTCCCATCCTCCGTCGCGCCGGAACGGCCTTCGGCGCCTATCTCGTGGGTCTGGGCGTCAACAGCGACACCACGACAACCATCGTCGCGGGTCTCACCGCGCTAGCCGGGGTCGCGCTTGATCTTATTCTCTCTCATCTCAACCGCAAGGGGTAATCTCCCATGGATAGCGCTCAGCTAAACCGTTTGATCAATCAGCTATCTGAGCAGATTAAACAGCCCGGTCCTATTCGCCTTGCCGATATTGACGCTGCGAGGGCCACAGCTACCTACGCCCGTCTCCGGCGTATGTTGGAGGCAGAATAATGGGTTTCTTTTCAACCCTCGGCAAGATCGGTGGGACATTTTTCGGAGGTCCCACCGGCGGCGCGATTGGCGGCGGCATCGGCTCGCTGATCGACGGCAAGCGGGCTGGCAGTTCTGCTTCCAGAACCTCAGACCGCAATTACCGCAACCAACTGGAGCTTGCCAAATACCAGTCAGAGCTTAATAAGCTCGACCTTGGCAGGCTCTCCAAAGAGGCCCGTGAAAACGGCTTCAATCCCCTGACCGTCCTTGGGTACACTGGCGGGCAGGGTTTCACCGGTGGCGCTGTCACACCCCCTGCCCTCGCGTCCGGTGACTTCGTCACCGAAGCCATGGAGCGCTCTGTTACCAACTGGTACAACAACGAGCCGCTCTTTAACAAATCCGAAGAAGACGAATTGCGCGTCGAAATGATGCGCGAGGAACTTAAGGATTTGCAACGTCGCAATAAGGCCCCTCTCGGGGGCTTCGGCTACGATATCCAGCAGGTGACCACCCAGTCCCGCAATCAAGAGGGTCTCGAACCCCTTCTTGATCCCGGTCGCGCGACCACAACCAATGCATCTCACATTGATGCTCAAAGCTACATCGATCCTCGTTCGCCCGATGCTGAAATGGCGGAGGCGCGGTATGGCGATGTTGCTCAAGAGGTCGGTGGCGTTGTCAATACCCTCCGCGACTTCGGGTACAATCGCAAGCTTCAAAAGATTGTCCGTAAACACGGCAAAGAGGTCGCCGACAAGGTTCACGAGCTTTACGGCTCGGACGCCTCTCTGACCTTCGAGCAAGCCGTGCGCAAGGTCATTCCCCCTAGGCTTGGGGTTCCTTCCAAAAACACCACCAAGGGTCGCGCGGGTTCCGCGATGACTTCGCACTAATGGCCTGCGCGAACTGCCGCGCACGCCGCAAGCGTATCCGCAAGGCTCTGCGCAAATACTTCACCCCCAACCGCAACAAACGACTGTTGCTTAACGCCAAGAAAAAGAAGGCACTCAAATGAAAATGAACTCTCGTTTCACAGACACCACGTCTGCCGTTGCACGGCGTGTCGCAAAGACGATCCGCCCCAATGAAATCCGGGGCCAGACCTCCTGCTTCGCGGGTAAGGTTGTGCCCCATGCCTATATTCCCCTTCTTCGCGAGGAACAAGTCGGCTCGTCCCGTATCCGCGTCAAAATCGACATGACAGAAACCGTGGAAACCCTCATGAACCCTGTCGCGGTTACCACCCGCGCTGTGTTCGTCCCCTTCCTTGCCTTCGAACGCTTCGAGGGCTCCCTTGACCGTTTCAACCGGTCCTACAAGGGCGAGCCGGATAAAGAAGGTGGCGATGTTGTCCCCTTCATTGCGCCGATCAACTTTGATCGCAATGCCGAGATTTTCCGCACCATGGGTATCCATGCCAAACAGGGCGATCCCATCAACTCCGCTCTTGTCGAGGCGTATAACTGCTGGGTCAATTTCCGCCGTAAGCAAATCTCAAAGGAACTTCCTCAACGCACCCCCCTCGACACCACGCTTGCCAATTGCGAGTGGCGCAACACCACTTTCCGCTCCATCGTCCCTGACTTCGATCAGGCTGCGATTGACGGCGAGGTCGAACTCAGAATTGCGGAGCGTGTTCGTGTTTCCGGTATCGGTTCTGACGGTACTACCGCATCTGTCGCCCGCGACATGTACGAGACCGAAACCGGCTATAGGCAGGTCACCGGCTGGTCTGGTACCAACATGACGTTTCAGGACGCTGGCGGACTGCCTGCCATTTATGCAGAACTCGCCCAGGACGGTGTTAAGCTCTCTCTTTCAAACATCGAACTGGCCAAGAAAACCGCTTGGATGGCCACGCAGCGTAAAAAGCACGCTGGTCTGGATGATGACCATATCATCGACATGCTTATGGATGGCATCCGCGTCCCCGACGCCCAACTGTCTCAGCCCATTGTTCTTGATCGCAAGACCACGCTGATTGGCTACAATCGGCGTTGGGCAACCGATAGTGGCAACCTTGAAAAGAGTGTCACTACCGGTGAGACCATGCTCAATCTCACCATCCGTACCCCGCCTATGAACACCGGCGGTATCATTCTTATCGTCAGTGAGATTGTCCCCGAACAGTTGTTCGAGCGTCAGCGGGATCACTTCCTCCATACCATGGACCCTGACGATTGGCCTTCTGCCACCCGCGATGAACTCGATCCTGAAAAGGTCGATGTCATCCAGAATAAGGACGTGGACGTCGAACAGACCGACCCGGATGGTACCTTTGGGTACTCCTACCTCAACAGCCGCTGGGATCGCTCTCTCGTCAACATCGGTGGCAAATACTACCGCCAGCTTGGCGATCCCTTCGATGAAAATCGCCAGAAAATCTGGGCTGTCGAAACCGTCGATCCTGCGCTTACCTCCGATTTCTATCTTGCGAACAACCTGCACCACAAGGTGTTCGCGGATGCTACAGCGGAACCGTTCGAAATCAATACTATCGGTTCCTGCCGCATCATCACCGACATGGTGCGCGGTAAGCGCCTCGAAGAAAACACAGATGACTACAATATTCTCATCGAGCAGGCGGACGATACGCGTATCGATCAGTCCGCCTAATCAACTTCTGTCAGAAATCGTCTTTGACGATTTCTGACACACTCATCGAAAGGAAAACCACGTGAAAATCTTTGATATCAAATCACCTGTCGGATGGGAGCTTATGCTCTCCAGCGACAAACTGGCTTTTGACTGCCCGAATGGTGCGCGCACCGTCGCGTTCACAGTCAACTCAACGGACCAATGCACCGTCTGGGCTTCCTTTACCGAAGACATGAAGGATGCCGTTCTTGTCGCTTCTTGCTATGGCATTTTCCAATGCTCTCTCTCTACGGCCATCCCTGTCTACGTCCAGTTTCGCTCTGAAATGGGCGCTCAGATGTACGTCAAGGGTCCTGCCGCCTCTCATCTTGTCGAAAAGACGGATGAGGAAGCTTACACCAACCCGATCCCGCAAGGCCGTCGCAATACTGAACTCGACCGCATGATGTACATGGCCAAGCTCAATGAGCGCCGCCGTGATGAAATGCTTGCTGAGACGCTGCGTCAAATTCGCGAGGATGCCAAGCCCAAGCCGGACCCCGACTCGGTCATTGAGGATAACCCGTCTTCAGATGAAGTTCCCGAGAAAGGCAAACAAGAAAAGGCAGTAAAGGAGAAACCCGATGATCAAGATGTTAAGGAGTAGTCTCATGGCTTTCCTCCGCCAATTCAAAGGGGGAGCGGTGCAACGCTCCCCCGTAGCCCAACAAAGTCAATCTCCCGTCCAAAGGAAACCGCAGAAGTATCAAGCTGCTGCACTCTCCCTTAGGGATATGGCGCTTGTCAAGTCTAAACTGCATCAGCAACAAGCACTTAAGGTTTCCACCGAGGGCGCGCACCCTCTGATTGTGGAATTCTACCGCAAGTTTCACAAAGAGCTTGAGGCGCGTGGGTTCTCTTTTTATGCCCACTGCTTTGTGCGCGATGCCGCCACCCAACGTGCGATTTATCGGCGCGGCAATTCCAAGGCCCCGCCCGGCTCGTCTCCGCACAACTACGGCCTCGCTGTCGATATCGTGCATTCCCTCTATCATTGGGAATTGGACGATGATCCGCAGATGGCCGAACGCAAGTGGCGGCTCATTGGCGTGATTGGTAAAGAGGTTGCCCGGAAAGCCAACATCCCCATTGAGTGGGGTGGCGACTGGTCCTTTTGGGACCCTGCTCACTGGCAACTCAAGGACTGGCGCAAGATCAGGGACGGCGAAAAGGTGTTCAACGCTAACGCCTATTCCCGGCCTCTGGCTGCGAAGCTGCGCGCTCACAAGCAAAGCCGCACTCCACTCTAAGCAACTGTATCGCGCACTCCTGCGCCGAAACGTGGTGTCCTTCCGGCCTCAGTGCCGGAGGCACTCACTCACAGTATGCCACCCTCTTCTGGACGCGCCTTAGCGCCTCTCAGCCGCAACAGCGGGTCCAGATGCCCGCCCCCGTCGCTCTCATCGACGCGGGGCGGGCGCAACCTCCCCCCTTCTTGTTGGGATATGCAATTAGTGACACCGACAACCAAAAAAACCGCAAAACCCTCGCGCGCCTCTCTGTGCGTCCAGCGCAGCAATGCTCTTGTTCTCAAGCGGGGCGGTCAAGTTCTCCCGCTCTCCTACTTCCGCTCCCGCAACCTCTCAATCCCCGTATGGCTTAAGCGAGGTAAGATTTGATGTGCATTTCACCCTGTAAGCTTTACATCGACGAACACCCGTTTTTTCAGATGGTCGCGTGTCGCTATTGCTGGCAATGCCGCGCCAACCGTGTGAACGACTTAGTAGGTCGCTGCATTGCCGAACAAAACACCAGCGAACAAACGCTGGCTGTTACTTTAACCTACGGCGGTGGGGAAGATAACCCCCACGCCCAAGCCCTCGTCTACTCGGATATTCAGAAGTTTCTCAAGAGACTTCGTAAAACCAAGCGTGGGGAACCCAAGCGCAAAGTCCGGTATCTCGTCACGGGCGAATATGGGTCAAACAACGGTCGTGCTCATTGGCATATTATTCTTTTCATATCGGGCAACCTCCTGCCCGTCTCGCCAACCAAAATCGACCGTAAACCCCACGAAATTTACATAGCTGTTGAAAAGTGGGACCGTATTGAATGGTCAGGCTGGCCGCATGGCTTGTCCTATTTTCAGGCTCCTGACTACGGCGCATTCGCCTACGCCCTGAAATACGTCCTCAAGGACCTTAATCTTGAGGTTCATCGGACCCATCTTGCTATGTCCAAAAAGCCCCCGTTGGGCCATGATTTCTTCATGCAGCTTGCTGACGCCCACGTTAAGCAGTCTCTCGCTCCGCGATCTCTTGATTACGCCTTCGCCGATGTCTTTGACAGAAAGGGCAAGCGTAAGGGCTTCTACCTCCAAGGGCGTATGGCGGAAATTTACCTTGACGCCTATCGCGCCCTCTGGTCCATCTCTCGCGGCTCACTGCCTCCCTATTCGGAGCTACTTCTAGAGCGCGAGGACAAGCTTATCGATCTCGATCTTGATTGGACCGATGAGCGATGGGCGGAGCATATCGCTCAAAAGCGTCCGCCCCGTTCTACTCCTGATGCTGAATATGATGAATTTCAACAGCATCTCGATGGCCTGTACGAGACTAGGCACATTCTCGACATCGAAAACAAGTACATCCTTGTTGAACACATCGACGGCACCGCCGCCGTATACATTGAGGACCATGACCCATGGCACGCAACAAACGTAGACGAAGCTCTCCAAAACCTTCAACGTCTCGGGTATCGAATGTCTCACGTCGAAAGGCACGTATTGGACTGCCAACCCGACGCACCTACTCCCAAAAATACAAGCGGCCAAAAAAAGCCGCTATCGTTCAAAGAACAGAAACCACCACAACGCAAACCCCGCGCAATCCGGCGATTGGGGCACTAGCCCCCTCCCCTGCGTTCCGGCGTAAAAGCAGAACCTTGCATGCTGAAAAGCATTCGTCTGTCAAGGCGCGCAAGACCTGCAAAACCATGCCGGACCCAAAAAAAGCCACGCGCGGAAAAGGTGGTTCAAGAAAATACGTTCCATGGTGCGAAAGACGTTGACAAGCTACATCTAGTCAGCTTTAACCATGACATTGAAGGTGCATAACTTCAATCTCGCACAAATGGCCCTGCCTCATGTGCGTAAACACCATAAGATAACTACTCATTGGTGTTAACTTAATTCTCATTATGTGTCACTCGTGGTTCCCAGCAGCGTCTGCCTCCGGAAAAGGATCAGACGGTCCGCTATTTGGAACGGTTGCTTTGCATGAGTTTGTCAACGGCGCGCGCGGCGCGTAGAACGGCCGCTTCAATCTCGGGTTTTTGCCGCAGAAACCGCGTGGTTGGGACTGGAACAGAAATGGCGTGCAGGTCTCCTGCCAAGTCTTCGAAGGCAAAGCCCACCGCGGAAATACCGTCGGAATGCTCGTCGTTGTCATAGGCAAGACCGGTTTTCGTAACCTCATCCAGCATCGCGCTAAACTCTTGAAGGTCAAAATCAACACCGTTGCGACCGGCCTCGGAGTGCGCCCGCTCAAGCGCGATGTCCCGCGGCAGTCTGGCCAGGCAGGCCCGACCGTTGGCCGTTGTCGTGATCGGGAAAACCTCACCCACCGACGACACCGTGCGCAACCGATGCGTGCCCGGCACCTGATCAATGAAAATCATCCTGTCCCCGCGCAGGACCGAAAGATCGGAGGTCTCGCCCGTCGCCTGCGTCAGATCACTCAGCAGCGATCTGCATTGCTCGGCCGTGTTGTAGCGCGCGGCCTCTGCCAGCGCGCCAAGCTCCGGGCCCAGTCTGACGCCGCCACCGGATGCATTTGAAATCAGCAATCGCTCCGTCTGAAGCGCTCCGACGATTCTCTGGACCGTCGAGCGTGGCAAACCAACTTCAGCCGCGATCTGGCCCAGACTCAAACCTTCCGGGTGTTCCTTGAGGCTGCGCAACACCGTCGCGGCGCGGGAAATCACCTGGATGCCACTCCTGCCGCTGTCAAATTCTTCCGTTTTCATGGGATCTCCGGGGATGTGTCACAACCTAGGTCTCCCGCTTGTTGCGTCTGGTGTCAAGATAAATACCCACGATACGGTACAGAAATACCGTATCGTAATTTTATATTGACCGCGATACGGTGCATGTGTATCAAAATATGCATCGAGGCTGGGAGGCCCAACCGAACATTCGAAAACCAACCCACACTGCCCGGCAGTGAACAGAGGACGTGACTCCATGGTGGAAATCCGCGGTATTGAGTTTCAGGCAAATGACGACAACGACATGGGGCTGACTTTCGTGAACCTCAGCCATCGGTTCGGCTATCAATGCCCGAACTGGCCCTACTTCAAGGACGTCGCCATCGAGCGGAAACACTACATGGCTAAGTCGGGCGTGCTGAGCCAGACCATCACGACCACGATGCATGTGACGACCCATATCGACGCACCGGCGCATGTGGTGCAGGGCACGCCCTTTATCGACGAGGTGCCGCTGCCGCATTTCTTTGGCACCGGTATCGTGGTGTCGATCCCCAAGAAGAAGTGGGAATCGATCACCGGGGGCGATCTGGAGCAGGCCTGCGGGCACGCGATCCGGAAAGGCGATGTGCTGATCATCAATACCGGCTGGCACAAGCAATATGAAGACGGTGACTACTTTGCCTACTGCCCCGGTCTGGTGCAATCCGCCGCCGATTGGATGGTGGAGAAAGGCGTCAAGGTGGTTGGCCACGATACCCAGGCAAACGACCATCCGCTGGCCACCGCGATCGGCCCGCAGCGCAACGGACCGATCCTGCCCCATCTGGAGGCAGAGTATAAGGAATGGTCCGGCGGCAACGACTGGAAAGATGACTTCCCGGAATGGGAACCTGTCCACAACACGCTGTTCTCCAATGGTATCCTGGGCATTGAAAACGTCGGCGGTGATCTGGATGCGGTGACCGGCAAACGGGTGACCTTTGCCTTTTTCCCCTGGAACTGGGACCGCGGTGATGGCTGCATCATCCGCCTGGTTGCGATCACCGACACGGCGCAGGCCTACCGCATCGAAGCCGGAGAGGCTTTCTGATGCACCTCAAGCGCTTCTCCGAGGCACAGCCCTATGAGGCCCCCAACCATTGGGGGGTCGCAGGCCTGCGGCTGCAGGGGTTCGAAGAGGGCGGGCCGGAAAACCAGTGGGTCGGGTTCTCGCAATTCCTGCCCGGCGGCGGTGCGGGCCCGGACAGCACACCCTTTGAAAAGGTCTACGTCGTGCTCGAAGGGGAGATGACCGTGGAGGTCGATGGCACGGAGACCGTTCTGGCCGCCATGGACAGCTGCACCATCCCCCTGGGTGAACGGCGGCGCATCGAGAACAAATCCAACCATATCTGCAAAATGCTGGTCGTGATCCCCTATCCCGATGGCAAAAGGCCGGAGTAGACCCATGGCGCTCGACAATCCCTTTTCGATGTTCGACGTGACGGACAAGGTGGCGCTGATCACCGGGGCCTCCGGCGCTTTCGGCGCGGTCGCTGCGCAGTGCCTGTCGGGGGCGGGCTGCAAACTGGTGTTGGCCGCAGGCAATGCCACTGCGATGGCCGAGGTTGCCGCGACATGCACCGGCCCCGTTCACCAGATCAACGCGCGGCCCGACAGCGAGACCGCTTGCGCCAACATGGTGGCCGAAACGGTTCAAACCTTCGGCCAGCTCGACATTCTGGTGGTCGCCTCGGGCATGAACGAGGTGGCAAGATCGTCATTGTCTCCTCCGCCCGTGGTCTTCTGGGCCACCCGGCAGGCTATACATCAAGGGCGGCGGTGGACGGGATGACCAAGGCGCTTGGCTGCGAGGCCGCCCGGAAAAGCTGGCGCTCAAGCAAGAGATCTTTGCCGAGGTCGAGGAACACGCCCCGGAGAGCTGCACTCTAACGTCCAACACCTCGGTCATGCCGATCACCGGGATCATCGGCGGGCTGCGTCTGAAATCTCGCGCGCTTGGCACCCATTGGTGGACCTCGCCCCATATGATCCCACTGGTGAAGGTTGTCTGTACCGAATGGACAGAGGATGCCGCTGCAGATGACGCTTTGCGCTGACGATCTTTGGTGGCCTGCATCCGCCGGGCGCGCTCATCGCCGTGCCGGTCGCCCTTCTGATCTTCCGGCTGCGCGGCGCCTATTTCGCCATCGGCACATGGGTCATCGCCGAGGTGTTCCGCCTGTCCTTTGCCCAGGTCTCCGCACTGGGGGGCGGGTCCGGATCATCGCTGCCGGTGGGCATCGTCAGATCCCTGGCCGCCTCGCGGTCGGGCCGCGAACACCTGAGCTATTGGCTCGCCATGGGCTCCGCCGTCCTCGTGATCGCCGCCGTCTACCTCTTTTTGCGGTCGCGCAACGGGCTGGCCCTGACCGCCATTCGCGACAATGAACTGGCCGCAGGCTCGCTTGGCATCGACATCTGGCGCACGAAATTCATCGTCTACGTGGTCACCGCCGCGCTGACGGCCATGATCGGCGCGCTGATCTTCCTGCAGAAACTGCGCATCTCGCCGGACGCCGCCTTTTCGGTCAACGACTGGACGGCCTTCGTGATCTTCATCGTGGTGATCGGCGGCATCGGCACCATCGAAGGACCGATCATCGGCACGCTGATCTTCTTTCTCTTGCGCGAAACCCTTGCGGACCTCGGGACGATCTACCTCATCGTGCTCGGCACCGTGGCCATCGTGATCATGCTGAAGGCCCCGACCGGCCTCTGGGGCCTGATCCGCAGCCGGTTCGACGTCGAACTCTTCCCGCTCTGTTTCCGCGTCAAACCCTCCCCCAAGAAAGGCTGACCCATGGCCAAGGCGAAACAGAAAACCATCATCACCTGCGCCGTGACGGGGGCGATTCACACGCCCACCATGTCGGACGCCCTGCCCTATACCTATGACGATATCGCCGCACAGGCGCTGGCCGCCGCAGAGGCTGGCGCCTCCATCCTGCACCTGCATGCCCGCGACAACGACACCGGGTCGCCCTCTGTGAATGTCGATGACTTCGCCCCCTTTCTGCCGCGCATCAAACAGGCGACCGATGCGGTTGTGAACATCTCGACCGGCGGCTCCCTGACCCTGTCCATTCAGGACCGAATCACCCCGGCCAAGACGTTTTCCCCTGAGATGTGCTCGATGAACATGGGATCGATGAACTTCTCCTTCCATCCGCTTGCCGGGCGCTATGGCGATGACGACTGGAAATTCGACTGGGAAAAGGACTATGTCGCCAACTCGGACGGCAACATCTTTCGCAACACCTTCCGCGACATTCGCGAGGCCGCAGAAACGCTCAGTCCCCATGACGTTAAATTCGAGCATGAATGCTACGACGTGGGGCATCTCTACAATCTGAAATTCTGCATGGATATCGGGCTCTTCAAGGCGCCCGTCTTCATCCAGTTCATCTTTGGCATCCTGGGCGGGATCGGTGCGGAGGTCGACAATCTGGTGTTCATGAAACGCACGGCAGACCGGCTCTTTGGCGAGGATTATCGCTGGTCCGTGCTGGGCGCGGGCGAGGCGCAGATGACGCTGGCCACAACCGCCAGTCAGATGGGCGGCCACGTGCGCGTCGGGCTGGAGGACAGCCTCTTTATCTTGCGCGGAACACTGGCGGACAGCAACGCGCAGCAGGTCGCGAAAATACGCCACATCGTCGAGGATCTGGGCTGCGAGGTCGCAACCCCGGACGAGGCGCGCGCGATGCTGGACCTCAAGGGCGGCGACCGCGTGGCGTTCTGATCCCGGGTCCGTCCAGGGGTGGTTTGCGCCCCGTCGAAACAGCGGCACTTCCACCAAGCTGACCGCCAACGCAAGGCTTGTGTTCCCCGTCTTTCCCATGTCATATTCATGAAATAGAATTTGTCTGGGAGGGCGGCATGAAACTGGACAGAAGGCAGGTCCTTGCGGGTCTCGGCGGCTGCGCGGCCTGTGCCACACCTCTCTACACCGTCGCCCAGACGCTGCAGCTGGGGTCTTTTGACATCACCAGCGTTAGCGACGGCCATCTGGTACTGCCGGGATCGATGTTCTTTGACGGTCTGCCCCAAGAACCGCTGCAGGAGATCCTCTCCAAAAACGGTGTCTCCGCCGACCAACTGAAACCCCCTTGCAACCTGACACTGCTGCGTCAGGATGACAAAATCATCCTCTTCGACGCGGGCGCAGGCGCGGGGTTCATGCCGAGCGCCGGGGCCCTCCTTGACAGTCTCGCCGCACAGGGCGTCGCCCCCGAAGACATCACCCATGTGGTCTTTACCCACGCCCATCCCGACCACCTCTGGGGGATCCTCGATGACTTCGACGATCCGGTCTTTCCGCAGGCGGAGCTGATGATCGGGCAAGCGGAATGGACCTATTGGACCGACCCCGACACGGTCACCACTATCGGCGAGGCCCGCGCCTCCTTTGCCGTGGGGGCAGCGCGCAGGCTGCAGGCGGTCGAGGATCAGATCAGCCTGTTCAACAGCGGTGATGAAATCCTGCCCGGCATCCTGGCCCATGGCACGCCCGGCCACACCCCCGGTCACATGGCGTTTGAAATCCGCGACGGCACGCAGGCGGTCATGGTCGGTGGGGACGCCATCGGCAACCATCACGTGGCCTTTGCCCGCCCCGACTGGCCCAGCGGGGCCGATCAGGACCCGGACCTTGGGGCCGCGACCCGCTTGCGGCTGCTGGATCACCTGGCAACCGATGACATCCCGCTGATGGGCTTTCACCTGCCCCACGGCGGCCTCGGGCGCGTCACCCGCGACGGCGCGACCTATCGCTTTCTTCCGGAGGACGCGTAATGCGCTGGACCCTGCCCTTTCTGCTTGCCACATCCGCCTATGCCAGCGAGGACATCGCGGACAAATACCCCGCCTCGCTGCTCTATGACAAACCGGTGGAGGTGATCCCCGGCGTCTTCTCCGCCATCGGCGCCACCGCCCCGCCGACCTATGAAAACGCGGGCCATAACAACAATCTCAGCTTCATCGTGACCGGCGACGGGGTCGTCGTGATCAACGCCGGGGCCGCCTATGGGCTCGCCGCTGCCCTGCACAATGAAATCAAGGCGATCACCGACCAGCCGGTGAAACTGGTCTTCAACGAAAACGGTCAGGGCCACGCCATGCTCGGCAACAATTATTGGGCGGAACAGGGCGTGCCCATCGTCGCCCATGTCGATGCCGCCACGGAAATTGCGGACTACGGCGGCAGCATCCTGGAGGGCATGAAACGCTACAACCGCGACCGGGCCGAGGGCACTACCCTGCAGGGCCCGACAGAGACCTTCGAGGACACATATGCCGTCGAGATGGGCGCGTTCCGGATCGAGGCGCGTTACCTCGGCCCCGCCCATTCCCCGGGCGACATCGTGGTCTGGCTGCCGGATCAGAGCCTCGTGATCTCAGGCGACATGGCCTTTCACGAACGCATGCTGCCGATTTTCGAGCACACCTATGCCGCCGACTGGCTGGACACATGGGACAACGCCTTCGAGGCGCTGGAGGCCACCTATGTCATCCCCGGCCACGGCCATCCGACCAACATGGATCAGGTGCGCCGCTACACCAAGGGCTATCTGGAATACCTGCGCACCCAGATCGGCGCCCATATCGACGCGGGCGGCGGGCTGGCCGAGGCCTATTACGTTGATCAATCCCCCTATGCCCATCTCGACACCTTCGAGGAGCTGGCGACCAAGAACGCGGGCCGGGTCTTTGAGCAGATGGAGTTTGAATAGGCCGGTGTCGCCCCTGCACGCCACGTAGTGTGACCCTTGGACGCCCGCCAATCCATAGGCTTTCAACTCCCGGAACATCCTACCGAAAGAACGATTTGATCCTTTTGGCAAATAGTCCGCCACTGGAAAGCGATGTCGCCCGAACCCACCGTTGCAAAAAGTATGTTCTACATCTGCTTTGCGGGACTTTGCTGCCGTTAGATGCTGCGCCATCAATGTCCGGTTTCATTGTGCAATGGTATTCTCGATGCTGTTTCCAGTTCGATACTCAAACTCGCGGCCAAGTCAAAAAACTGTCGTCTCACGGTCTCGGCGTAGGGGTTAGCCTTTTCAATCGCTTCAAATACTTCCGGGGCATCATCCTGCACCATGGAAATCGCCTCAGATAACAGGTCAAAGCTCTTCGTTGTCATGCACGTTGGCAGCGGGCCCATTCCCAACAGCACTTTGGCGATGAGATGCGTGAGCCCTTGGACAACTGCTGCTTCTTGGTCGTGATCTTCTGGTGTTGTCATGATGACTGACAGCCCCAGAACCTTGTGTAAAAACGCAGCCAGCCTCGCATGTTGTTTACCCTGAATTGGACAGACCGCAATTTTCAGACCTTCAATACCTGTCTTGCCACTTTGAGGACCGAACAGAGGGTGAGTCGCAACGATATCTACGTGGTTCGGAAGCAGCCGCCGCATGATTTCGGAAGGAGCGACTTTGACCGAGCCGACATCGACAATCAGTGCGTCAGGTTTACAAGCAACCGCAATCTCGCTGACAACCCCTTCGAATGAGGACACTGGTGCCGCAATGAGGACAACGTCAGCCTGCGACACCGAGTGCAGAGATGACAGTCGTACTTCGAGCTGCTTTGCGGCCACGGCAATGTCCGGGGACGGATCGTAGGCCATTATCTCAAAATGCTGACCAAGATGACGGGCTGCAAGTTGTCCGAACGCGCCAAATCCCACGATGCCGAGCGACCTGTTTTGACTTCTGCTTTTGTTGTTCATTTTTCGACCTTTGAATGTACCGCCCGGCACAAGGTCGTTTTGCATGTTGACCGCTGTCAGGGCAGCGGAAAACCAATGATGAATGACCCGCAGCTATGGAAGCTGGGGATAATAGCCCTGCAATGCGAAGAACAATTTCATCATGGCCGCAGTGATAGTGCACTAATGCGAGCAACGTCAACGATATACGGTAACTGCCATTGGCGCATGGCGCAGCATTTGGAACTTTGGGCTCTTAGACACATTCGCTGCGCGGCCATAAACCTCCGCTTGGCATAGACGGGCCAGCAGCGTCTGATCCAAAGTCAAACCCTGTAGCCGCTCACGCGCACCTGCAACAGCCGGTGGGTCAGCATCGCCCCCACCCACATGAAAAGCAGCGCCACCCAGGCGGTCACCGCAAAGATCGACCCGCCGGACAGGCCCGCGCCCACGGCACAGCCGCCCGCCAGCATGCTGCCGAAGCCCATCAGCACCGCCCCGATCAGGTAGCGCTCCATCGGTGTGTCGGGGCCAAACCGCTCAATCCGCGCCTCCCCCGAGGCCAGTGCCATCAGGGCGGCCCCGGCAAACACGCCCGGCACCAGCCCGACCCCAAAGCTCAGCGGCAAGCGGGTCGCATTGACCAGCCCCATCAGCGTGTCGGTCGAGGGCCCGGTGAAGGTGATGGACGACACCGCGATCACCTCGAAAGAGCTCTGGGCAATTGTGTAGGTGAAAATCCACCCCAGGCCGACCGCCACGCCGACACATCCGGCAGCGATCATGCGGGTCACCGGCAGGCGGCTGGCCACCGCCAGCACAACGGTGAGGATCAGCGCAATCGCGGCGCATATCGCCGCCGCAGTGGAACTCACCCCCAGCTGCGCAAGCAGGCTGCGCGCGGCACCGCCGTCGATCAACCACAGCCCCGCGAGACCTTCGCGCAGGGGGGCCAGAACCCCACGCAGCGCGGCCTGCGCCACCAGCGTCAGCACCAGACCCGTCAGGATCGCGCGCAAATTGCCCGTGGCCGAAAGCACCAGCAGACGGCTGACGCAACCGCGCGCAAGGATCATACCCGCCCCAAAGAGCAGCCCGCCAATCACCGCCCCGGAGAGGCTGCCGGTGGCGGCCAGCTGCCGCGCCTCGGAGACATCGAGGAACCCCAGAGAAATCGCGCCCTGCACGCAAAGCACGGCCGCGGAAAACGCCAGAAACCAGATCGACAGGCGCGGCCCGACCTGCCCCTCGGACAGCTCGACCGTTGCCGCGCGCAGGCAAAACCGTGAATGCTGCGCCGCGACGCCAAAGAGCACGCCAACCACGGCCCCCGCCATCATCAGCACGGCCCCATCTCCGAACCGGTCAATCAGGGTTTCCACCATCGCCAGACCTTTCCCGTCAGAACGGGCCTACCGAAACGGGGCGCTATACACCTTGATGTGGGTCAAGCAGGCAGCACCGCCTGGCTATTCCAGCGCCTCCTGCACGATCTCGTCCAGAAGCGCCTGCACCTGCTGCATCTCGCCCTGCGGGTAGGTACGATAGCCGATCATCACCGCGCCCGCCTGATCCGCGACAAAAATGCCATAGGGGCAATGGGCAATGTTCATCGGGTCCGCCTCCATCACGGCCCGCGACACCTGCGCCGAGCAGAAAAGGAAAATATCCGCCTCATTGAACAACGCCTTGGTGCTGCCCACATCCGCGCCGGTCCGGTTCAGCATCTCGCCGGTGTGGCTGACATAATCGATGACCAGCCCGCGCCCGACAATGGCGCTTTCCACGGCAAAGGCCGCATCCTCGAAACTGCCGTCAAAGGCGTGGGTGACCGCCTGATCCGCCGCCTGGCCCGATCCCGCGATCAGGGCAACCGTCGCGGCAAGCATGAAACGTCTCATAGTCTCTCCTTCCAGATGAGGGTGGCCCCAGTCAAACATGTCGCGCCGGGCCTGCCCTTGATCCAGGTCAGCCCGGCGCGCGGGTCAGCCGAACATGTCGGCTGTGATCCCCTTGTACCAGCCTTCGGATTCCTCGTAGGTCGCGCGGCGCAGGGCGCTGCTTTCGCCGGTGGCGGAGATGAACCCGTCCACCTTGGCGATCTTCTCCGCCGTCGCCTCGTAGGTCGCCCCCACCTTCACCCCGTCATTGGCGTCGATCAGCGACCAGCAGGTGTTGGAGAATTTCGCCG
>NZ_JADOBQ010000012.1 GCF_015644665.1 Roseobacter sp. MH60115 | reverse complement strand
TTGGGCTCCTACCGGACTTCAGATGCGCCGCGGCATCCATACTTTTTGGCGTCCTGACAGTCCTGACAACCGTCACCGACGGCCCAAACCAGCCGTTCATCGCGAGATAAGTTGCCGCATTGCAGCTTCCCCAAAGCGGACGTTGATCGATTGCGCGGCATTTCCAACATCAGCGTACACTCATCGGACAAAACGAACTCGTGCAACCGCAGCTTCGACTATAGCCACGCGACCTCACTTGGTCCGGGTTCGGTGCATTGACACCTGTCAATCGCGACCACTTCGGCGCTTCGCAACGTCTGACAGACCCCGCGCAAGCAGGTCGAATACGATCCGGATACGGCGGCTGGTCTGTAACTCACGATGGGTGACCAGCCAGATCGGAAATTCCAACGAAGGGAAATCCGGCAAGACCTTCTCTATGCCAGGTTCGGCCTCGCCCAACATTTCGGGCTGCATCGAGACGCCATAGCCCGCTTTCACCAATTCCCATGCGACGACACCGCTCTCGCTTGACATCACGAAGCTCTCTGCGCGGACGGGCACACCCATATTGTGCAGTGGGGCCATTAGCCGCTCGGGGTCGGCATTGCCGACGAAATCGAGTGCGGCCACATCGCGCGGTGTCCGTGGGCGGCTTGCACGATCGAGATAGTCGGTCGCGGCATAAAGAGTGGCGCGAAAGTCGCCCAAGTGCCGTGCGATCAGGTCTGGCTGATCCGGGCGGACGTGGCGTATCGCAATGTCCGCCTCTCGCTGCGTCAAATTCTGCATTTCACTCGACGCAAGAATGCGGACGCGGATGCCCGGCGCCATCTGTCTCAACGGCTTGAGCACGCCCGGCAGGATCGCTGCCGACAAGAGGTCGGTTCCAGTGACCGTGACCTCTCCGGTGACTTCCTGAGATTTACCGTCGGCCACCATCGAGATGAGCGTCGCAGCCTCGCCCATCGTGCGCATGTGATCAATCAGGTCGCGCCCTGCTTCCGTCAAGGTAAGACCACGGACGCTGCGTTCTACCAGCGTGACGCCAAGTGCCTCCTCCAACGCACCGATCTGCCGTCCTATCGTCGGCTGCGTTGTCTTCAGGACGCGCGCCGCGCCGCTGAACGAGCCTTCCTCCGCTGTCGCGAGGAAGGCGCGTACCTGGTTCCAATCGAAGGAGACGGCCTGCCAGTTCATTCATGAGCGTATAGCAGGTGGACGAATTTAAGCAATCGACCTTTCATGAGCGCATGGATGATACCGGCTGCGAAACGAGATCGGCCCGGTCTCGGCAACCGAAAGCGACACAATGTATTCCGCAGTTTCTTACGACTGGCGCAACCGCGCTGCTTCAAACCTGAAGTGCAACACGCAAAGGAAACCCACATGACTGCCCAAGCCTTCTGGGACCGGCATGCGCCCAAATACGCAAAAAAGCCCATCGCCGATGTCACCGCCTACGAAGAAAAGCTGGAATGCGTCACTGCGCTTCTTCGATCGACCGATCGCGTTCTTGAAATCGGCTGCGGCACAGGCGGCACAGCCAGGAAGATCGCGCCTGTTGTCGCTCATGTGACCGCAACCGACCTCTCTGCCGAGATGATCCGGATCGCCCGGTCACGATCAGGCGGCGATGCCGCGGGAACACCAGAATTCCTTCAGGCGGAGGCGGCGCAACATATTCCTGGCCAACCGTTCGAGGTCATTTGCGCGTTCAGCCTGCTTCATCTGGTGGATGACATACCCACCGTGCTGGATTCAGTATTCCACCAAATGAAGCCCGGCGGTCACTTCATATCAAAGACGGTTTGTCTGAAGGACGCGCCGCGCTGGATGCGCGCCATGGTTCGTGTGCTCATGGCCCTGCGGATCGCGCCTAATGTGATCATCCTGAGCCGCGCTGGATTGACCCGGCACCTGATCCGGGCCGGGTTCGAAATCGAGCAGACGCGGTACTTCGGAAAGAACCGACTGAGCCCCTTTATCGTCGCCCGCAAGCCCGCCTGAGGCAGACCGGCACCTTATACTGAGAGACCGAAGCATGTACTTTATCAGCCGTCGCGAATGGGCGTTCCTTGCCCTCGTGTTCCTCTACTCTTTCATTCCGGCAGTTATCGGGCTGGTCCGGATTCCGGAACTTTTCGGCGCTCCGGCGATCATACCGCCGAACCCGCGTGCGGTGATCGATCCCCTACCGATCACATTGCATATCCTTGGCAGTTCAGTTTTCTGCCTTGTCGGGGCTGTGCAGTTCCTGCCGAGCCTGAGGCGCTACCGTCCCACCTTGCACAGGACCCTCGGGCGGATCGTGGCGGCAGCGGGATGCGTCAGCGCGCTTACCGGGCTATGGATGACCGTGGCCTATGCATTTCCCGACGCCTTGCAGGGACCATTGCTTTATGGGGCGAGGGTCACACTTAGCCTCGCGATGGTCGCTCTCATCGCATGGGCCGTTGTCGCGATCCGGTCGCGAGACGTCGCCGCGCACCGCGCTGCGATGCTGCGCGCCTATGCTATCGGCCAAGGGGCCTCAACGCAGACCGCGCTCTTTCTGGTCACGATGGGCCTCTTTGACACTGAGCCGTTGGGGTTTTCCCGTGACCTCCTGATGGTTGGGGCGTGGGCCATCAATCTTGCGATTGCGGAACTCCTGATCCGCCGCGTCTTTGCAACGCGCGCATCCGGTGCCGTGATCTGAACCCGGTCGTGCTCGCGGCCTGATCCGGCAAACTCCAGAAACACAGAAAGAAGACACCAAAATGAGACGGCTCGATCCCCATATTCTTCTTTCGGCCCTGTGGCTGTTCATACTGCTCAACATCATCTTTCGCGATATTCACCAGTTTGTCCTCGCGTCCCATATCGAGATGCTGCTGACAGGCCATTATAACGGCATCAAGATCACCGAAGGGCTGATGCTTCTGGGCGGTTTCCTCGTCCAAGTGCCGATTGCGATGGTGCTCTTTTCGCTTTTGCTAACCCGCAGGATCGGCCGCCCTGTCACCTTTCTTGCAGTGATCGTCACGACGGGTACGCTCCTTTCCTCGGCCCCCACCGACATGGATGACACCTTTCACCTCGTTATCGAGATCGTGGCTCTAATCGCAATTCTCTGGACCGCATGGACGTGGCCCGAGCGCGAACACACCGCGCCGCAGTCCGACGCAAGTTTTCCGCAAAAAAAGCGTGTGCGCTCCGCGGATACTATAAATGAGTAATAGGACCAAAGAGATTTTGGCAGAAACGCCTTTAGACGATGCGGTTGATCTTTATGACAAGCTCGCACCTCGCTATGACAAACTTCATCATCGCTGGCTGCGTCATGCGGGCGGCGAAGCGCAGGCCGCCCTGGAAGGTCTGGTGCGTGCACTTGCGACGCCGAATTCGAGGCTTTTGGATGCTGGCTGCGGCACCGGCAACCTGGCACGTAGACTGATCGCCGAGGGCATGCCGCCGAATTTGATGACCCTTCTCGACCCGTCCGCAGCGATGCTTGCACGCTGCGCCGACATTCCTGTGCCGAAGATACAAGGACGGTTGGAGTCCCTGCCGTTTGAAGATGGCACGTTCGATCTTGTGACGTGTGCTTGGGCTTTGGAAACCGTCCCCGATCCCCACCAGGCTTTGAGTGAGCTTTGCAGGGTTGTTCGAGCCGGCGGCGCGCTTTGTCTCGCGTTCTGCGCGGATGAGCCTGCCCGTGGTCTTGCCGACAGCCTTATACGGCAGGCGCTTTTGTTTCGCGGGACCGGCCGGTTTATGTCCCGCTCCCGATTGATGCAGGCAATCGAGCGTTTCGAAAATTTTGAAGTGCGGGCAATTCCGAGCCATGGTCCGGCCTCGACCCTGCTTGCAAGGCGGTCTGGCGCAGCAACCCAGGCGCCTTTGTAGTCGGGCTTAGAGTTGAAAATAGCGCCCACAGATTTACGGAGATCAAGCATGATCGGATATGTTACCCTCGGAACCAACAACTTCGAGGCCGCGCTGAAATTCTACGACGCCTTGTTTTCGAGCGTGGGCGCAAACCGTCTTTGGAAACACGGCGATATGGCCGCATGGGGCCGCTCAAGGGCCGAGCCTGCGTTATGCCTTGCTTGTCCATTCAATGGGGCGCCGGCAAGCGTTGGAAACGGGGTGATGGTCGCTTTGAAAATGACCAACAGAAAAGCCGTCGATACGCTTCACGCCAAGTGCCTCGAACTTGGCGGAACAGATGAGGGGCCCCCCGGCCCACGCGGAGATCATGGTTTCTACGGAGGATATTTCCGGGATCTGGATGGCAACAAACTGAATGCCTATGTCCCAGCGTGACGCCAGGCAAAGAGTTGGCTGATAAAAAAATCTTGTCCAGCTGACAATGAGCACGAGCACATCGAAAGAGGTCGATATGGGATCTGAAATAAAATTCGTCCGATTGTCGGAAATTGACCCAGCCGAAATCTTGGCGCACATGTCCGACCCGCGTGTCGCCGAGCATATGCCGCTTCTGAAATTTAGTTGGAATGCCGAAACAGTGGCGCGGTTTGTCGCCAAAAAGGAAGAGTGTTGGCACCGTGACGGACTTGGACATTGGGCATTCTTGTCCGATGACCGATATGTCGGCTGGGGTGGATTTCAAAAAGAAGGGGCCGAGTGGGATTTCGGACTGGTCTTGCGGCCCGACACGTTTGGCCTCGGGCCGCGCATCTCGCGAAAGGCGATCGACTTTGCAATTTTCGATGAACGCATCCCGTTTGTGACCTTCCTTTTACCACCGTCACGCACGAACCTGCGGGCACTCGACAGACTTGGTGCTTGGCGGGTTGGCGAAGTCGATTATGACGGGGCGACCTTCCTCAAATTTCAACTTGCGACAGGATGACAGAATTGTCCGATTTCTGGCACATCCCAGCTTCAGAGTGTCGTAACTCGCGGCCCATTCCTGCCGTTGGCCAATGGGTCAAGATGCTGCGGTCGCAGCCCGCTTTCCGGACATTCGCTGCCCGAGCAAGAAACGAACTGAAGGGCTGAGATCAGAACCGTCTTTCCTGCGCACGCGGAAAACCGAACTTGCCAAACGTGCGGGGATCACCCCCTCTTAAATAACCGGCGTGCTTCGCCGATCGCAGCTCGTACCGGTTACAGTCGAGACGATCTAGCAGGGCAGTCAAGGATTAGACTTGACGCTGTCCAAGCTGCTTGAGCCGTATCCGTGTGACGGGTGAGATCAGCGCCGCTAACGGTCTCAGTCTCAGGGGATTCGGCTTGTACCGCAGACGGCCAATCTCTTACACTTGAAGAACAGGATGTGACGGGCCGCGATCAAGTTGATGCGCTCAACTACCAAAAAAATAGCATTTCTTTGAGGGGCGCTCGAGCGAATGGAAGCTGCGGAAAGAACAATAAGCAAGATTCTCACAGAACAAATACGCTATGAAATCCCCCCGTACCAACGACCATACTCATGGGAGAAAGGAAACGTCGAACAGCTTCTAGATGATGTGTGGGATGCTTTTGAAGCCGATGACGAAGAATATTTCATCGGGTCCCTCATTACAATCGAGCGAAGCAAGGACGAGCTTTATGACGTCGTCGATGGGCAGCAGCGGCTGACGACACTTAACCTGATTTTCGCACGCTTAAGAGATGCGGTTAGTGAGCCGGCAAAATCGACGCTTGGGAAACGGGTCTTACCCAAGAACGAACTAACCGGCGAAGAAGAGACGCCGCGGCTCACGCTCCGACAAAAAGATCAGAGCTTTTTCCGCCGCCACGTTTTGGCCAGTGAGGAAATCACCGACGCGATATCGCGCGAGATTCAAAATAAACAGGATGCACCAAAAATAAGGCTCACTGAGAACCTTGGCGTGATCGACCATTTTTTGGCTCAGCGAGATGAGAAGTCTCTAAAGCTGTTTGCGAATTACCTTCTGACGAAGGTGTACGTGGTGTTTGTCACAACAGCATCATGGCAGTCGGCATACCGGCTATTTAACGTTTTGAACGCGCGCGGAATGCCGCTGTCGAACGCAGACTTGATCAAAAACATGCTATTTGCGCGTATGGGCGGTGCATCGTCAAAAAGCGAAGAGCTTGACGAACAGTGGCTACAACTCGAGGAAGCGATTGGCATCGAGCGACTAGATCAGTTTCTGGCACACCATCGATCATCGGTTACAGCGATCAAAGCTCGGAAAACCCTCCATGAGGAGTACAAACCGCTTATTGAGGCAAGTGATAGCCCGTTCAGTTTCTTGGATGGCATAACCACATCTGCTCGGAATTATCTCCGTATCCAGCAAAACGGTTTTGAGGATGTCGCCGCGCGACGATCGTTGCGTTCCCTCCATCGCGTTGCGTTCGAGGAATGGGTGCCACCGTTGCTCGCCTATCTTAACAATCCAGTTGAAGGCATATCGGAAGCCGAATTCATCGATTTACTTGAGAAAGTCACCTACCAGAACTGGATCAGGCGACTTGCGTTTACCGCTCGTCTTACAGCCTATTTCCAGCTGATTACAGCAATACGTTCGGGAAAGTCGGCCGATGAAATTAGGTTGATATTTCGGCAAAACGCGCAGAATGAAGAGTTTCGTTCACTGCTCAATGGTGAAGTTTATGGGAAGCCATTCGCGCAGGCTGTTCTCCTTCGGCTGGAGGAAGCAGATCAAGACGAATCTGTCACGAAAGACTATGGCGGAAAAATAACTATTGAGCATGTGCTCCCTCAGGCCCTGAAGGAAGATTACTGGCGCGAGCGGTTTACGGATGATGCTCATCGTCAATGGCTGCACCGCCTCGGGAACCTTGCCCTTCTTGCTGGCATCAAGAACTACAAAGCTCAGTACTTCAGTTTTGACCGGAAAAAGAAAATCTATTCAGAAAGAAACAACAAGGTGTCATTTGATACCACTAAGCTCATCCTGGAGCAGGATGACTGGCGTCCAGATTTCATAGAATTTCGGCAAGCTAAAATGGTTGAAGCTGCCGCAGATATTTGGACGATTGCATGAGCGAGAAAGCCGCCAAAATTCAAAGGGATCGATCTTCCTTGGGTGCTAATGGAGTCAAATCCGCCCTGTGGGACGGTGCCAACACTCTGCGGGGCTCGGCAGTCGATCGGACCGATTGGAAGGGCTATATCCTGCCGCTCCTGTTCTTCAAACGCATTTCCGATGTTTGGCATGAAGAGACTGCCGAAGCGCAGGAGATCTATGGCGAGGCGGATCCTTCGCTGTTCCCCGAGATCCACCGTTTCGTCGTTCCCGAAGGTTGCCGTTGGAACGATGTTCGCGAAACCGCGACGAACGTTGGTGCCGCGCTTCACCGCGCCATGCAGGAGATCGAGCGGGCCAACCCAGACACGCTCTTCCGCGTTTTCGGGACCGCCGACTGGGGTAACAAGGAGAAGTTTTCGGACGAACTGCTCAAGGATCTGATCGAAGGTTTCTCGGACATTGGGCTCGGTAATCAGGCAGTCAGCACCGATGTCCTCGGGGACGCCTACGAATACCTGATCGGCAAGTTCGCCGACGTCACCCGGCGCAACAAGGCCGGCGAGTTCTACACGCCGCGCAGCGTCGTGCGGATGATGGTCGAGATTCTTGATCCACAGGAAGGCGAGAGTATCTATGACCCTGCCTGCGGAACGGGCGGTATGCTGCTGGGCGCGATCGAGCACGTCATGCGCAAGGGCGGTGACCCGCGGACGTTCTATGGCAAGATCTACGGCCAGGAGAAGAACCTCACCACCTCCGCCATCGCGCGCATGAACCTGGTCCTGCACGGGATCGAGGACTTCCAGATCGCGCGCGAGGACACGCTGCGCAGCCCCGCTTTCACCGACTCGAGCACGAGCGGCATCGCCACCTTTGACTGCGTCATCGCGAACCCGCCATTCTCGCTAAAGGAATGGGGGCGCGAACTCTGGGAGGCAGATCCGTGGGGTCGAGCCCAGTACGGCATACCGCCCGAGAGCTACGGCGATTATGCCTTCGTCCAGCACATGATCTCGTCGATGGCGCCGACCGGAAACAGCCGGATGGCCGTCGTCCTGCCGCAGGGCGCCCTGTTCCGAAAGTCGGCCGAGGGGACGATCCGTCAGGCGCTGCTTGAGAACGATATGATCGAAGCCGTCATCGGCCTGGCTCCGAACCTGTTCTACGGCACCCAGCTCGCGGGCTGCGTGGTCATGCTCCGGCGCAAGAAGCCGGCAGAGCGCAAGAACAAGGTCCTGATCATCGACGCCTCCAGCTTGTTCCGCAAAGGCCGGGCGCAGAACTTCCTCGACCAGGAGCACAGCGACCAGATCGTCGCCTGGTACCGCGCCTTTGAGGATGTCGAGGATCGCGCCAAGGTCGCCACCATCGACGAGATCAAGAAGGAAGGCTGGACGCTCAACATCTCGCGCTACGTGCTCCCGCCCATCGGCGAGGACATTCCGCCGCTCGCCGAGGCTGTCGATGCGTTCAAAACGGCCCTTGCGGACGCGCGCGCGGCCGAGGATCACCTGCGCAAGGTTCTGACTGAGGGTGGCTGGCTGCAATGACCGAACACCTTTCCCAACGCGAGCTCGAAAGCTATCTCTGGGGCGCGGCGACGCTGCTCCGCGGCCTTGTCGATGCCAGCGACTACAAGCAGTACATCTTCCCGCTGATGTTCTTCAAACGCCTCTCCGACGTCTGGGACGAGGATTACCAGGAGGCGCTCGACGAAACCGGCGACGAGGGCTACGCGACCGCCACGGCGAACGACCGCTTTGTCATCCCAGAGGGCGCGCACTGGAACGACGTGCGCAGCGCGCCGAAGGATGTCGGGCGGGCACTGCTCTCAGCCTTCCTGGCAATCGAAGCGGCCAACCCGGAACGGCTGCAGGGTGTCTTCGGCAACGCCAACTGGACCGACAAGGGCCAGATGCCCGACGCCACGCTCAAGAACCTGATCGAGCACTTCTCGAAGCACGACCTGACGCTCGCCGCCGTCCCCGAGGACGAGCTTGGCAGCGGCTACGAATACCTCATCAAGAAGTTCGCCGACGACAGCGGCCACACCGCGCAGGAGTTCTACACCAACCGCACGCTGGTCCACCTCATGGCGCAGATGCTCGAGCCGAAATCAGGCGAGAGCATCTACGACCCGACCTGCGGCACCGGCGGCATGCTGATCTCCTGCCTTGCCGAGGTGAAACGGCGCGGCGGCGAGACGCGCACGATGGGCCTTTACGGTCAGGAGCTCATCACCATCACCGCCGCCATCGCCCGGATGAACCTCGTGATCCACGGCGTGTCAGACTTCCAGATCTCCAGCGGCAACACTCTGGCCGCACCCGCCTTCGCGGAAGGCGACGCGCTGCGCACCTTCGATGTGGTCCTCGCCAATCCGCCGTATTCCATCAAGAAATGGAACCGCGGCGCGTGGGAGAAGGATGTCTGGGGGCGCAACTTCCTCGGCACCCCGCCGCAGGGGCGCGCGGACTACGCCTTTTTCCAGCACATCCTGCAAAGCATGGACCCCGAGACCGGGCGCTGCGCGATCCTGTTCCCGCATGGCGTGCTCTTCCGCAACGAAGAGGCCGAGATGCGGCGCAAGCTGATCGAGGCCGATCTGGTGGAATGCGTGCTCGGGCTCGGACCGGGGCTGTTCTACAACTCGCCGATGGAGGCCTGCGTTATCATCTGCCGCGGCCGCAAGCCGGCCGAGCGGCAGGGACGCATGCTGTTCATCGACGCGGTGGCCGAGATCGCGCGCGAGCGGGCGCAGAGCTTTCTGCGCGAAGCGCATCAGGACCGCATCTTCGCGGCCTATCAGGCTTTCGCGGACGAAGCCGGTTTTGCAGCTGTAGTCAGCAATGCCGATGTGCTGGCGGCAGAGGGGAACCTGTCCATCGCCCGCTATGTGAAAAAGCCAAAGGCGGAGGTCGCCGCAGAGGACGCCGTGTCGCTGGCTTTGGCCTGGGGCAATTTCGATGCCGAGGGGCGGGAGTTCTGGACGGGCATGGATGGGCTGGTCGACATGCTCGATGGGCTTGCTCCGGCGGAGGACGCCGATGCTTGAGCGACCCTCAAAACTCGTCTCCTACCGCTTTGATCAACTGGCGGACCAGATCAACAAACGTGTCATGCCGGATGAGGCGGACGTGGACCGCTATGTTGGGCTGGAACATCTCGACCCCGACAGCTTGCGCATCCGCCGGTGGGGCGACACCAGCGAGGTGGAGTCCACCAAACTGCTGTTCCAGCCGGGCGACATCATCTTTGGAAAGCGTCGGGTCTATCAGCGCAAGGTGGCGGTGGCGGATTTCGAGGGGATCTGCTCGGCGCACGCGATGGTGCTGCGGGCCAGGCCAGACACCGTGCTGCCAGAGTTTCTGCCCTTTTTCATGCAAAGCGATTTGTTCATGGAACGGGCGCTGAGCATATCAGTCGGCTCGCTCTCGCCTACAATCAACTGGAAGGCGTTGGCGACGGAGGAATTCCTGCTGCCGCTGATCCAAGAGCAGGCACGGTTAGTGGAGGCGCTTAAGGCTTCAGAGGAAGTATCTGAGACCCTATTTCAACTCACCACGCAAACACGCCAGTTGCGCCAAGCCACACTGGATCACTTCGCAAGGCTGGACGGAGTTTCCGATACCAGTTTCGGAAGCTTGTGCGAAATGCAAAACGGACGCCCATTTCCCGGGGATTCGTATGTTGACAAAGGCGTCCGTCTATTGAGACCGGGCAACCTGGGCAGCAGTGGGTATTTGGAATGGAGTGAGTCGGCGACAAAATACTTGCCTACACACGTCGAGAGCGAAGCCGAGGCATTCATCATTGATGAGGGCGATCTGGTCATCAACCTCACCGCCCAATCGCTTGAGGAGGGCTTCATGGGCCGGGTTTGCCTTGCGCGTGAAGGCGATAAGTCACTTCTGAACCAGCGTATCGGGCGTTTCCGATCCTTCGCCGACGAAGTATTGCCAGAGTTTGTTTTCAGGGTTCTGCAGAGTTCACGTTTCCAGACGCACGCGATCAGAATGTGCGAGGGGAGCAAGATCAAGCATCTCTTTTGGGAGCACCTTTCGCCCTTCAAGGTCCCGCTTCCAGATCGGGACGAGCAAGTTCAGGTAATTCAAGCCTGTCGTTCGATCGACGAGCAACTGAATGCAGTGCAATTGCGTCAGCGACACGCACTATTGGATCGGACAAAGTTCTTTGAATTCCTTGCGTCTGAATCGAATTCGCAACCATGACCCTAAATGAAGCCAGCACCGTCGAAGCCTTCATTCGCGAACGCCTCTTGAGGCTTTTTGCTTCGAACAACGCACCTCGAACGGCTTTTTCTTAGTGTCCTCTCGCCCAGCAATACCTGCTGATATTCAGCGAGAACTCATGGTCGAATGCGGCCACCGCTGTTGTGCGTGTGGGGAGCATGTCTCACTCGAAAAAGCCCACATTATTCCTTGGGCAGAAACGCAGGATCATTCGTTTGAAAACCTGATCGTGCTCTGCAGCCTTTGTCATAAGAAGTCCCATGATGAGGGCTGGGACAAGAAAACGATGCAACTTTACAAGGCCAAACCTTGGGTGGCGCGGTACAGAGGTGTGCCGGTCAAGGATGGGGCAAAGCAGGTCTTATCGCTCAAGCTGGATACGACCAAAGACTGCTTCGAAGAAGACAAAGAACGGATCCTCGTGGCTATCTCTGCTGCTCTCGATGCGTGCCCTAAGGACGTTTACGTTCTATCTGTTGAGGAAGGCAGTGTCGTTTTGACCGTCCGAGTTCCGGAAGATGCCGCGCAAAGGTTGCTACTTTCGCCGAAAGCACATGAGCAATTGCGCGCTCTTTTGAATCCAATCAGACTGATCAGTATTTCTGCAAATGGCGATGTGCCTTCGAATTTCGAGGGAAATGTTAGACGGATGAGCAATTTTAACGAAGCGAATACAGTTGAGGCGTTTATTCGGGATCGCCTTGCTGGGAGCGATGGCCCTGCCTTGGCCGAGCATGGTCTCGCACGTCATGGAAGCCGTATCTCCGGCCTCGGCTGGCATTTCGTCGGCCCCGCCGACCTGCCGCGCCAGTCGCAGGAGGCGCTGGTCGAACCTTATCTGCGCGACGCCCTGATCCGCCTGAACCCCGACATCGCCGCCAACCCGTCCCGCGTGGACGACGTGCTCTACCGCCTGCGCGCCATCGTCATGAGTGCGCGCTCGGACGGGCTGGTGAAGGCGAACGAGGAATTCGCCGCCTGGATGCTCGGCGAACGCTCCATGCCCTTCGACGCGGATGGCCGGCATGTCACCATCCGCCTGATCGACTTCGACGACATCGAGCAGAACAGCTTCGTCGTAACCCAGCAGTTCACCTTCCGCGCGGGCAAGACAGAGAAACGCCCGGACCTGATGCTGCTGGTCAACGGCCTGCCGCTCGTCCTGATCGAGGCCAAGACGCCGGTCCGCTCCAGCCAGAGCTGGCTTGATGGCGCGCTCCAGGTCCATGACGACTACGAGCAGAACGTGCCGGAGCTGTTCGTGCCGAACGTCTTCTCGGTCGCCACCGAGGGGAAGGAATACCGCTACGGCTCTGTCCGGATGCCCGTCGATCTCTGGGGCCCATGGCGGACGGATGACGATGTTCTGCAATCGATGGGAGAGGTTGAGAAGGCCGTCACCGACATGCTGCGCCCGGCGATGGTGCTGGACCTGCTCGCCAATTTCACAGCCTTCGCCACCCAAAAGGGAAAACAGCGCATCAAGATCATCGCCCGCTACCAGCAAGTCGAAGGCGTCAACAAGATCGTTGAGCGTGTCGTCGCCGGTCAGGTGCGCAAGGGCCTGATCTGGCACTTCCAGGGCTCCGGCAAATCGCTGCTGATGCTGTTCGCCTCAAAGAAACTGCGTCTGCACCCGGCACTGAAGAACCCCACCGTGCTGGTGGTGGTCGACCGCATCGACCTCGACAGTCAGATCGCCGGCACCTTCTATGCCGCCGACATGGCAAACCTCGTGCGCACCGACAGCCGCAAGGAGCTGTCCGATCTGCTGGCCAAGGACGTGCGCAAGGTCGTCATCACCACGATCCACAAGTTCGCCGAGGCGGACGGCGTGCTGAACGACCGCGACAACATCATCGTCATGGTCGATGAGGCGCACCGCACGCAGGAGGGCGACTTGGGGCGTAAGATGCGAGAGGCGCTGCCGAACGCATTCCTGTTCGGCCTGACGGGGACGCCCATTAACCGCGCCAATCGCAATACGTTCTATGCGTTCGGTTCGGAGATCGACGAGAACGGCTACATGAGCCGCTATGGGCTCAACGACTCGATCCGTGACGGCGCGACAAAGGAGCTTCATTTCGAGCCACGGCTTGTGGACCTGCACATCGACCAGCAGGCGATCGAGGCGGCCTATGCGGAACTGACCGAGGGTCTGACGGACGAGGACAGGGACAAGCTCGGCCGCGCCGCCGCGAAGATGTCGATCCTGGTGAAGGCGCCAGAACGTATCAGCGCAATCTGCGCCGACATTGCGCAACACTTCCAAGCGAAGGTCCAGCCGAACGGGTTTGGCGCTCAAGTGGTCACCTTCGACCGGGAAAGCTGCGTTCTGTACAAAAAGGAACTCGACAAGCACCTGCCGCCTGAAACGTCAGACATCGTCATGTCGGTCAACAGCGGCGAGGATGAGTATGCCGCCTACCGGCGCGACCGGGATGCCGAAGAGAAGCTGCTGGACCGGTTCCGTGACCCGAAGGATCCACTGAAGATCATCATCGTGACGTCAAAGCTGCTGACCGGCTTCGATGCCCCGATACTGCAGACGATGTACCTGGACAAGCCGCTGCGCGACCACACGCTGCTCCAGGCGATCTGCCGAACGAACCGTCCCTATGGCGTGCAGAAGACCCACGGGCTGATAGTCGATTATCTCGGGATCTTCGACGACGTCGCCCAGGCGCTGAAGTTCGACGAGAAGGGCGTTCAGAAGGCCGTGTCCAACATCGCCGAACTGGCCGCGATGCTGCCGTCCGCGATCCAGAAGTGCCTGGAGTACTTCGCCGGTGTCGACCGGACCCTCACCGGCTACGAGGGCTTGATCGCCGCGCAGGACTGCCTGCCGAACGATGAGCGCCGAGACGCCTTCGCGTCGGATTTCAGTGTGCTGAGCCGCATCTGGGAAGCGCTATCGCCGGACCCGGTCTTGACGCCCCACGAGAAGGACTATCGCTGGCTCGCGCAGGTCTACGAGTCGCTAAAGCCGTCTACGGGCACTGGGCGGCTGCTCTGGCACCGTCTGGGCGCGAAGACGATCGAGCTGATCCACGAAAATGTTCATGTCGATGCCGTACGGGATGACCTCGACACTCTGGTGATGGACGCAGAACTGCTGGAGGCGGTTCTCGGCAACCCGGACCCTGATAAGAAAGCGAAGGAAATCTCCGTCAAGCTGACGGGCCGGTTGCGCAAACACACTGGCAATCCTCAGTACAAGGCGTTGGCCGAGCGTCTTGAGGATCTAAAGAACCGCCACCAGCAGGGGCTGTTGCTCAGCATCGATTTTCTGAAAGAGTTGCTCGAACTCGCAAAAGACGTTGTGAAGATGGAGCGTGAGACGCCCGTCGAGGAAGACATTGACCGCGGCAAAGCTGCTCTCACCGAGCTCTTCGAGGACGCAAAGAATGGCGAAACGCCGATCATGGTCAAACGCGTCGTGGACGACATCGACGAGATCGTCCGTGCAGTGCGTTTCGATGGCTGGCAGGCCACCCATGCCGGCGAACGGGAGGTGAAGAAGGCGCTTCGGCAGACCCTGTTCAAATACAAGCTCCACCAAGACGCTGAACTGTTCGAGCGGGCCTACGGCTATATCCGAGAGTACTACTGAACATGAAAGAACTGTTAGAGAATGCGGTTCTGTCCATCGAACTTGGCGTCGAGGATTTTGAGGCCGACGATGAGCGCCGCTTGCTTTCCGCAATCCGAAACCTCTACGCGGGCGTTCTTTTGCTCTGCAAGCAGGTACTCTGGAATGAGTCCCCCGCGGGGTCGGAGGGGGCCTTGATCTATAAGGATTTGGTGCCGGAGAAGCAGGCCGACGGCACTGTGCTTATGAAGCCTAAGAAGGCACACCGCAATACTGTCGATCGACGCCTCATCGAAGAGCGGTTCAAGAGCCTCGATCTCGAACTCGACTGGGATCGGCTTACGAAGTTGGCGAACATCCGCAACGACGCCGAGCACCTTTTCCTTAAGGCGACACCTACCGTTGCGCGCGAGGTGCTGGCCTCCGCGATGCCCCTAATTGAGCGGCTGATGGTCGAGCATCTGGAAGAGGAGCCACTGGAGGTATTTGAAGATACGGTTTGGCAGAAGCTTCTAGAAAACAGAGAGATATTTGACACGCAACAGGCCCGGTGCCGCGACACGTTCAAAACCGTGGCGTGGAGCGGTGAGATATTCACACGTGCTTTGCCATTTCTCAGGTGTCCACATTGTTCGTCGCCGCTGGTCCGGTGTGTTGAGACTGAGAACATGGCGTTCGATAATCTCTGGATTGAGTGTGCTGAATGCGGTGAGGAGATCGACCGAGAACCTTTATTTGAAAAAGCCTTTGGCGATGTGAACGATCAAGAGGCCTACTCTGTCGCGAAAGATGGCGGAATGCCTTCGGTCACGACTTGTCCGATCTGCGACCGAGAGTCTTGGAGTCGCTGGGATCGCAAATGCGTCTTTTGCAACGAGGACCGCTTGATCTGCGATCTATGCGAAACCGAGTGTGATCCGGAAGACTACAACACCCTTGATGGCCTTTGTTCCTCATGTTCATGGGGGATGCAGAAAGCGATGCGCGATGACTGAAGCGGCCTGGTTTCCACCGATACAGTTGACCAGTGCTGGTTCGATCTGTGTTCCATCTTTAGAGCACGACCGCCGTCGAAGTGTTCAAGGCGCGGCCCGCGAAAAGCAATTCGGACCAATGGCTTACAATCAAATCACCAAATCGGCGTAGTCATGAGGTCCGGAGAATATGGGCCCTGAGAGACCGCTTCCGGGCTTCCTGCCGCTAGGGCCAGTGCTCAGCCCTTCACGCATGACCCTCGAATACAACGAGAAAATCCGGCCGCAGCCGGTGTTTGAGAACGCTTTCGCGAGGGCAAGTGGCGGTCCAGATGGGATTCGAACGTCCGGTTTCGCGTGAGGCTCTCAGTCTGTTTGCACCCGTAGCGAAAGTCTCCTTCCCGCCCCTCTCTGCCAGAATCTCTCCATCTTGATGTTCAGGAAAACATACCCTAATTTCTGACATGGAGTTGATCTATGATCACGTCGAAAATCAAGCAACGTATCGTTGGAAAGGGTCGAGGCGCCATCTTCGCCCCGTCGGACTTCCTCGACATCGGATCGCGAGCAAGCGTGGATCAGGCACTGTCACGCCTGGCAGATCAGGGCGTGATCCGGCGGCTGACACGTGGGCTCTACGACTATCCCAAGCACAGCCCCCGTTTCGGTGCTTTGGTGCCTTCTGCGGACGACATCGCACGCGCCGTTGCCCGGAAGGACAATCAGGTTCTGCAGCCCTCCCCTGCCATGGCGGCGAACCAGTTGGGTCTGTCCACCCAGGTCCCGTCCAATCCGACTTACATGACCGACGGGCCTACACGAACCAAGAAGATCGGGCGGCAGGTTATCCAGTTCCGCAATGCCTCTCCGAAGACATTGGTCGGTGCCGGTTCAAAGACGGGCATTGTGTTCCAGGCTCTACGCTATTTCGGCAAGGATCGCGTGGACGATCGTGTGATCGGGAAGATCGCCCGCATGCTGGATGCGAAGGACCGGGCGCAGCTGGCAAAGCAAAGCCGACATGTCCCGGCCTGGATGCATCCAGTCGTGCAGCAGATCGTGGTACACACCTGAGCATGGACGCCTTCGCGAACGAAACAGCCCAGAACTCAGGCGACGCTTTCCGTCCTTAGCATCGGATTTTTCCGGCTATCACGCATGTCTGGCAGACATTCGGATCCTATTCCTCTTTTTGTTGAGTTCCAGTTTTCAGTGCTATAAACACCGAAGAGATCGATTCTTCAAAGAACTCCTATTGCAATCTCTTTGAAAAAATGGCATCTAAAGCGCCATGAGCGCTGGAAGATCGCAAAATCTGAAGAAAGTTCTCGAGGCGGTGCCACCAGGATATCTTGTGGATGCCGCCTGGCTCACTGGCCAAGGTGTCGCTTACGAGACCTTTCGCGACTACGTGAAACGTGGATGGCTTGAGCGCGTTCATCGCGGCGTCTTCCGCCGCCCTGTCCCCAACACGTCAGGATCAAACACCATACCTTGGAATGCCTGCCTGCTCTCAATGCAGCACATCATGAACCACGAGGTCCACATCGGTGGCACCACTGCGCTTTCCCAACAGGGCTATGATCACTACCTGCGTCTTGGCAAAAATGCTCCTGTCTGGATTTATGGCGATGCCACACCAACGTGGCTGGGCAAACTCCCACTCGACGCCCCCATCGAGACACGAAAAACATCGCTGTTCACTGATCCAGCACTTGGTCTCAAAGAGAACATCGGCAAGTCAGAAAATGCTCTGCCTTGGGAGTGGCAACTGCGGATGTCTGCTCCCGAACGAGCCGTTATAGAAGCCATGGACGAACTGCCGGATCATGGGAGCTTTCATAACCTCGACATGATATTTGAAGGCCTGACAACGCTGCGTCCGAAATTGCTCTCTGCACTGCTACTGAGCTGCACCAAAATCAAGGTTCGGCGACTCTTCTTTGTGTTTGCTGATCGCCACAATCACCCGTGGCGCAAACGCCTCGATCCCAAAGCCTTCGACCTTGGGGCAGGCGACCGTGCGCTGGTCAAGGGCGGGAAGATCCACCCACAGTATCGCATTATGGTACCGGAGGAGTTTGTGAGAAAGGAGGTCGAAGATGGCACGTCAGACCTATGAAGCCCAAGTCGCTCTTTTGGTACGCGTCTTGCCTCATGTCGCGAAAGAGGAAATTTTCGCGCTCAAAGGAGGCACCGCAATCAACCTGTTCTATCGCGATTTGCCGCGCCTCTCGGTTGATATTGATCTGACCTACCTGCCGATCAAAGAGCGTGCTGAAAGCCTCGTCGAGATCAACGAAACTATGGATCGCATCGCTGCCTCAATCGAAGGAGGCATCAACGGCGCGCGAGCTCAACGAATTCTGGGTGGTGGGGGCGGTGCCACACGCGTACTCGCACGTCTGGGGGGTGCCGAGATCAAAATCGAAACCTCGCCGGTCACGCGAGGCGTTGTCCATGACCCCGAAATCCGTTCGGTCTCCGAGGCGGTGGCAGACGCGTTCGGGTATGCAGAAATGCAAATCGTCTCGTTCGAAGACCTGTTCGGCGGCAAGCTACATGCCGCAGTCGATCGCCAGCACCCGCGCGACCTTTACGACGTGAAGCTGCTCTATGATCACGAAGGCCTGACGGACGATCTGTTCAGGACCTTCTTGATCTACGTCGCCTGTTCATCACGTCCTGCGCATGAGCTGCTGAACCCCAATCTCATAGATCTCAACAAGGCCTACGTCCGTGAGTTCGAAGGCATGACCAAATCACCTGTCGAACTTGATGACCTCCTGTTAACACGCCGCCAACTGATCGCGGACATTCAATCCCGTTTCGACGAAAGCTCTAAACAGTTCCTGCTAAGCTTGCAGGATGGCACCCCGGACTTCTCTGCCATAGATCGACCACAGGCTTCTGAGCTTCCCGCAGTGCGTTGGAAGCTTCTCAACCTGAAGCGACTGATCCAGGACAGCCCGAGAAAACACGCCCAGCAGAGGGAAGAGCTGGAGAAACTCCTCGGCTGACTCTTCGGCCGACTAATGGTGCGTTGCGATTGAACCGTTGCTAGGTTGTCTCGGCTCGAGGATCCGCAGCGGTTGTGATCCCCGCATCCTCCAACTGCTCCCGGTCCGGCAAGTCCTGGAGCGTCTCCAGATCGAAGGCAACGAGGAACTGTTCCGTGGTCACATAAGTATAGGGCGCCCCGCGCCGCGGGGATCGTGGACCAGTACCGATCAGCCTGCGCGCATGCAGCCGCCCAATCAAATCCCGGCTGATTTCCTTGCCGAAAATGTCCTTCAGCCCATCGCGGGTGATCGGCTGGTGGTAGGCAATGGCGGCCAGCACCGCGACGTCATATTCGCGCAGGTCGAAATCCTGATCGCCCACATCCGCGGCGGCCCGGATTGCGGTCCCATAGGCGGGTCGGGTCCGCAGCATCCAGCCGCCTTTGCCTGACACGCTGTGTCCCACCTTAGCGACTTCGAAAGACCGCCCATCAAGATCTGTGTTGAGGTCGTCGATCAAGAGATCAATGGGAGCCCCCTGCCCCACTACACGGGCCAAGTCCTCGCGCGGCACTGGCGAAGCGGAAGCGAATAACACGGCTTCGATCCGGCGCATCCATTCGCGCCAGCGGAGATCTTGAGGCAGGTCCTCCAGCTCTCGGTCGAACTCCTGATCTGCGTGATTCTTCACCATCACTCAGATCCCGTAGAGACGGAAGGTGTCGCGCCCGGTTAACTCGCGCACGACCCCCAACTCGACCAACCGGTCACAGAACCGCCGCGCGGCGCGATCGGATCGCAGCGAGGAAAGCGCCATCGGAGCCACAGCGTCCCGGCTCAGGAACAGCGCCACTGCATCGTCAGATCCCTTCGCCCGGAGCTTCGGCGCGATTGCTTTCAATCGGGCCGCACGTCGGGTCAACTCACCAACCTCACGTGTTGCCTCGGCCGCACCCGACGAGATCGCCAGATAGCAGGCCTGCCGCAGATCCATGCCCGACTTTCGCAGATCGGAGCGCTTGAGTCCGATCGCCAGCAGCGGCACGACATGGCTCCACCCGAGCGCCTGCGCCAGAGTGGCGTCGGCGAGGAGCACCGCCCCGGTGTGGTCGCGGGGCCGATCTGTGAGAACGGCTTCCAGCACCCCTGCAGCCCGCGCGCCCGGAGCCCCCTGCCCCGCGTCGAGCCAGGTTGCAATCTGCTCTGGCTCAAGATCAGGCAACGCGCGGCGCAGCACATTTACTGAGATCGGCCGCTCCACCGCACGTCGCCAAGAGAGATAGGTCTCGCCTGCGGGACCCGGGTTATCGCCGGGCTGCAGAAACGCCACCGCATCGCGTAACTCTGCAGCCCGTTCCGGGCGTCCCTGGTGCGTCACGCAGGCCTCCGCGGCGCGCAGTGCCAGCCGTGCCCGGAGCAAGGTCTGGGGGACGTCGTCGTGGCTCAACACAAGATGCAGATGGTTCAATGCTGCGCCTGACAAAAACGCCACATCTTCAGGGGTTTCCGCCCGAGCCGAGGTGACCCACGCGGGCAGCTTCGGTAAGGTACTCAAGTCGTCCGAGATGGTAGCTGGCTGATAGGTCATGCCACAACATTATTCTATGACGGCGCTTTCCGCCACCATATACTGTATAAACCGCCCTACCCTGCGAACTTTTTCTATGTCCAATAAGTTTGCCTTATCGGACATATATGAGATAGGCTCAGAAATATGAGCAAAACACCCGGAAATGATCCCCCACAGCACGAGAAATCGAGCTCAATGCCCTTTGATACGTCTGGTGAAGCTCAGCGCGACGAGAGAGATCGCTCAAACCGCGATACAATTGCCCTGCCCTCGCATGCCGGGGGCCTCGCAGGCCTGGCAGGGTCCGGCACCCTTGATCGCTTGATCGACACTGCCCGCGATTACGCCAAAGCCTCGACCGCAGAGAACACCAACAAGGCCTACGCGGCCGACTGGAAGCACTTCGCGCGCTGGTGCAGGCTGAAGGGCGCAGATCCGCTGCCGCAATCTCCGGAGATGATCGGTCTTTACCTAACCGATCTGGCCGCGCCAACGAACGGCACCCCTGCCCTATCCGTTTCAACCATTGACCGCCGCCTGTCCGGACTTGCCTGGAACTACGCGCAGCGTGGGTTCACTTTGGATCGAAAAGACCGCCACATCGCCACCGTCCTGGCTGGGATCAAGCGCAAACATGCCCGCCCCCCGGTTCAGAAGGAAGCGATCCTGCCCGAAGACATCCTCGCCATAGTGGCTACTTTGGGTTTCGATCTACGCGGGCTGCGTGACCGGGCCATCTTGCTCCTAGGATACGCGGGGGGTCTCAGACGCTCCGAAATCGTCAGCCTGGATGTCGGAAAGGATGATACTCCCGACAGCGGCGGGTGGATCGAGATCCTCGAGGAAGGCGCGGTGCTGACGCTGAATTCCAAAACCGGCTGGCGCGAGGTCGAGATCGGCCGCGGCTCATCGGACCAGACCTGCCCGGTGCATGCGCTGGAGCAGTGGTTGCACTTCGCCAGGATCGATTTCGGGCCGGTCTTTGTGCGCACCTCACGGGATGGCAAACGCGCTTTGGAAGCCCGGCTTTCAGACAAACATGTCGCCCGTCTCATCAAGACCACCGTTCTGAAAAGTGGCATCCGGGCCGAGCTGCCTGAGACAGACCGCCTCGCCCTGTTCTCGGGACACTCCTTGCGGGCCGGTCTCGCCTCCTCGGCAGAAGTCGACGAGCGCTATGTCCAGAAACAACTCGGTCACGCCTCCGCCGAAATGACCCGCCGGTATCAACGCCGTCGCGACAGATTCCGGGTAAACCTCACCAAGGCGGCAGGGCTCTGAGGCGATGCGCAAACCCGGTTCCATGAAAGGCCTTGAGGAGCTTGGCCGCATTCGATTGAGCCAGAACTTCTACCTGCGGGATTTCTTGATGTCGGAGATCGCCAATTTCTACGGCATTCCCAATATTCCTGAACATCCGGATCTGGCGATCGAGACAGGCAGCAGGCTCTGCGAGGAGTTGCTGGAACCGCTCCAGAGCAAATTCGGCCGCATTGCCATTCGATCAGGCTACCGCTCTGCAAAGGTAACCGCCTTTGGCAACGAACGCGGACACGGTGCGAGCGTCAAAAATAACGCGGGGTATCACATCTGGGACATGCTGGATGGTACTGGCCACAAAGGCGCCGCCTGCGTCGTCATTCCCTGGTTCGCCGATCGCTGCGCCCAAGGCGCAGACTGGCGCGCGATGGCCTGCTGGATTCACGATCACCTGCCCTACGCGCATCTGGAGTTATATCCCAAGCTCTGCGCCTTCAACATCCACTGGAACGAAGCGCCAAGACGCCGGATCGACAGTTTTATCAATCCCAGGAGCTGCCTGACCAAACCCGGGATGGAAAACCATGGCGGCAATCACGGTGAATGGTATTCCGGGTTGGGTCAGACCTAGAACTTCTGCCATGAGTTCACAGTTGTGAACCAAGTAATTCACCACTTGAAAGCGCCATCACCAAAGCAGTTCACAACTGTGAACATCTCAGGCCGCATCGCGTCGCATCAGTGCCATGACCATCGGTCCGCAGGAAAACGCTCCAACGGCAGCTTTGTCCGTAAGCGATCGTAAATAACCACCGGACGACTGGATCTCCGTAAACCTTTCGAGCATCGCCACCACGACAACCGCTGCTTCCTCAGGACCCATGTGGCGCTTGGCGTCGTCCCAAGCCGACGGAGAAATACCCATCATCGGGCGGAGAATATCGGCAACTCTTACCAAATCGTGCCAGTGGCGCACGGGGCTTTCACAATAGGTTCGGAATTCCCGGCACGCCGCAAGGACAAGACCGAGCGGAATGTTCGGTAACTTATCATCGCCAATGTCAGGCGGCTCCAAATCTTCCTCGTCATCCCTTTCGGTATCTTTTGTAGCTGATGGAGTAGGGACCAACGCATCGCCAGCACCCCCTGCTTTTTTTAAGCAAGGTTCAAAGTCATAAGAGTCTTTATTTGAATTCTGATAGTGCTGCTCGATATCATCATCACTGGTGCTCATTTCTTCTGTTTCAGACGGATCAATGCGGTCGCGGGCCTCGTTCAGGGCGAGACTGAGATCTCCCTCGATCCGTTTTAGCTCGGCCATATCCAGTTTGCGCCGAAGATCGCGGGCCACGAGCACCGCAATGTCTGAAAAACGGTCCCATACCCCCAGATCAGGGCGCTGCGCACGGCCATATTCCGCTAGGCCGGCCAGATCACGCCTCATCAGGCTCACAGTGGCGCGCAGGCGCTTGTAGCGCTCTTTGGCGGCCCGGACGGCCTCGGCGGCCTCACAGACCTCCTGAAAGCGCCGGACGAGCGGTGAGAGGTCGAAGCCGAAGGCAATCTTGTCGTCGCCATAGCGCCGGGCATAGCGTTTGCCGTTGGGGCTGTCGCGACGCACGACAAAGCCGATCTGCACCAGGTTGCCGAGATGCCGGCGCATGGTCGAGCAGGGCATGCCGTTCAAACGCTCACAGATCGCCTTGTTCGACGGATGCACAATCAGATTGTCTTCATTGCCGCCGAGGATCGTGCCGGGATGAAAACTGACAAGCACCTGAAGCACCGACATATCCCGATCCGAGAGGCCAAAGGCCACGCGGGCAGCAGCCAGCTCGCGCAGCGCCTCCCACTTGTTGGCGCCGGTGGGCGGCAGGTCCTGCCGAGCTGTCGCCTGATGTTTCAGAATGGCAGCATCCACTTTTCGCCTGAACGGCGTTACGGGGGTGTAGTCCATTTTTGCATCACGAAGACAAAGAAAATACGGCCCGCGAATCACTTTGGACTTGCGAAAAATGGCTCCGGGCACTAGCTTGAGAGTGTGAGAAACAAGTTAGGGTCTCGTGGAGCGGTGTCTTTGCGGGACCTTTTCTTTGGCCTGATCGTGCCTCCTTTTTTTAGTTTCTGCTCTTCCTCAGTCTTCCGAGCGCTGTAGCCAGCGCCCGTGAAGCTCTTCTATCAACTCCTGTGCCTCCGCCTCGACCCAGTCAGCAAAGGCGCCATTCTCAAGGCTGATGGACAGGCCTTTGGCGGTGCGTTTGACCGATCCGCCGCGACGACCTGCAAGCTTGAGTGCCAAACTGCTTGAGCGGGCAGGGGAGGGGGGTTTTGCCTCGGTCCGAGCACTTTTCCCCACGGCTTTGGCGACGGCCTCGAAGGCCAGCACGGAGGGATCTTCGAACGGTCCGCTTTCCTCGACCACCATCGCGACGGCGGCTTTGTCGTGCGCCTCGTTCGCGAGGCGGGTGAGTTTGCCCTGATCCGCGCTGGTTTCCTCGATCGCCTTGCCTAGAGCCTCCCATTTCGGACGGCCGATGCCATGGGCCGCGCCAATGGCGCGCGCCAGGTCGGTACCAACCATGTCTACGACCGCAAGGGCCATGGAGATCGCGGATTTGGTGACGGTCAGCACCTCTGCAACCTGTGATTGTGTTCCGAAGCCCGATTTGACCAGTTCCTGCGCGAACAGAGCCTTTTCGATATAGGACAGATCGCGCCGCGCCATGTTTTCGGAAATCTGCGCCCTGAGGGCCGCGTCTTCGTCGAGATTGGCGACAAGCGCGCGGACCTTTGCCACCTTATCGGAGCCACGGATTGCTTCGAGCCGGCGCCGTCCATAGACCAACAGGTATTGGTCGGCGTCACTTGGGTGACGGCGCACCAGGATCGGCACGGTCTGGCCGTTTGCCTCGATCGCATCGCGCAAATCGTGCACGTCCGCTGGATTCAGCCGGTCGGCCATTCGGTCATCAGTGATTGTGGCCGGGTCCAACTCCCAGACGTGGTGGGCATCAACCGCATCGCGGGCCGAACGCAGCGCGCGGTTCGAGGACATCATCGGCGTCGTCACCGTGGAAGGCGGGGCAGGGGAGGGAGCCCCGGCACCTGCGAGGCTGTCGAGCATCGACATGCGTTTTTTCTTGCTGCTGGTCATGGGCGCCCCCAGGTCTGCTGAATCAATCCAGCAATTTCGTCATTGACGGCGTTCAGGCTTTCGATGGCCCGGTCATAGGTGGTGCGGGTGAAGGCGCTGCGTTCGACCTCGTAAAGCGTCTGCTTGGTCAGGCCGGCGTCGGAGATAGCGGTGGATTTGAGCATCGGCGCGTTCAGCACCGCGTCGCCATACATGGTGCGCAGGAAGGCGACGATGCGGTTTTGCGGCGCGTCGGCGGGCTCGTATCGGGTGAGGACGTAGCGCATCCAGTCATGGGACATGTCGGCGCCGCTTTCGGCGATAACGTCCATCAGATCAGCCGTCATGCGCAGGAATTGCGACATCGACATCACGTCGAGCATTTCGGGGTGAATGGTGACCAGCACGCCGGTGGCGGCCGAAAGCGCCGACATGGTGAGGAAGCCGAGCTGCGGCGGGCAGTCGATCACCACCACGTCATAGTCCATTTCCACCTGTGTTAGAGCCTCTTTCACCCGAAAAAAGAACAGCCCGGCATTGCCTTGCGCCAGAGCGCGGGGGGTGTCGTGTTCAAACTCCATCAGTTCGAGATTGCCGGGGATCAGGTCGAGATTAGGGATATAGGTCTTGCGGATGACTGAGCGGATCGGATCGGGGTCGTCGTAGCGAATTGCATCATAGAGCGTGCCGCCATCCTCAAGATCAAACTCGGGCTGGACGCCGTGAAGCGCGGTAAGCGAGGCCTGCGGATCAAGGTCGATGGCCAGGACTCTGTAGCCGTCGAGCGCCAGGCGTTGCGCCAGATGGGCGGAGGTCGTGGTTTTGCCGGAGCCGCCCTTGAAGTTCATCACGCCGATGACCTGAAGGTGGTCGCCTTCACGCCGTCCCGGCAGGTAATCGCCGGGTTTGCGAGCGGTTTTTTCCAGGAGCTCGCGCAGGGCCAGGATGTCCTGCGCCGAATAATGGCGGCGGTTGCCCGGCGTCAGTTCGGGGGAGGGGCCCTTGCCATCGAGATGCAGTTTGCGCAGATAGGAATCGTTTACGCCCAGAAGCGCCGCTGCCTCACCGGAGGTGAATGTGCGCATGGTTTTTTCGGCATCGGGGGGAAATAGGCTTTCACGCTGCGTATGCAGCTGGCTTGCCAGCCATTCCGAATGCTGCCGGATCACAGCATTCAGGTCGTCCTGCGCGAATACCTTGTTCATCTGCCCTCTCATCTCCGTGTCGTGTTCACGGAAACTGACGTTTATCGCCTCTTTTCCGTGACTATTGTCTCAAGAGGCAGATTCGCGCAAGGATTTTCTACATCTAGTAGCTGATACTTGCCGAAGATACTACGTTACCCAAGCCGGCTTGGGTGGTTCTGGATCAACCGAACCATCCAGGATCGCGCTGAATGCCATGCACCCCAACACCCCGAAATGCAGAGGAGTATTGCATCAGCCGAATTTCGTGTGCGTCGCAGCGGCCTGCGGTCAACAGGCCAATCGGCGCAATATGAAAAAGCACTAGTTAGCAGCTAGCGAAATGAATGAAGACAGTACTGGAAAACAAATTTGGACGACGATCTTCTATGCTGACATTGGTCATAGCCTCATTGGATGGCCGCAATGCGGGACAGAACTGACTTTCGCCGCGGTTGCGCCAATGGCTGCTTCTCGGGTGCAAGTTCGAGCGGTCATCTATATTGAGCCGTTTGCCACGATCGTTCTTGCTGCCACTCCGGCAGAAACGAGATACTCTGGATCACGATGGACCAGCACGGTAGAGAATGCGCCGTCCATCAGCAAAACGATGTGCCGCGCCAGTTCGCCGGGACTATCGGTTTTCCCATCTTCGAAGACATCGCAAAGCCATGCTTCGAACTTCTTCTTGTGCGCGGCGCCAACTTTCATCGCCGGGTGACCCGGCATGTTTGCCAACTCTGCGGCTGTGCGCAGGAAACCACAGCCCTTCCACCTTGGGTGGCGCGCAGATTGGGCAAGGTTCAAAAAAATCGCTTCAACCTTGTCGGCAAGCTGACCATCAGCCTCATCAAACCATTTCCTATACAATGCGAGATTCGGTTGGTCACGGGACGCCAGATAGGCCTCGATTAGATCGTCCTTACTCTTGAAATGGTAGTAGAGCGTCTTTTTGGTGATCCCCGCTTTTGCAGCAATGGCATCCACGCTGACGGCACGAATACCTTCGCTGTAAAACAGGCGGTTGGCTGCATCGAGGATGCGCTCTTTGGCGGACAGTTTTTCTGACAGCATAGCTATGTATACTACTCGGTGAGTATACGTCAAATCGGAACCTCCGTATGGTCCTCAAAACGCAACGGAGATCACCATGACAGAACTGATAACCTACAACAAAAAAGGAGCCATCGCCCTCCTTACCCTGAACCGGCCCGAAAAGCTGAACGCCCTCAACTACGCTACGAACGACTGCCTGCTGTCGTTGCTGGACGCCATCGAAACTGATCCGTCCATACGAGCGATCATCCTCACGGGCGCGGGTGAACGGGCGTTTTCCGCCGGTGGCGACATTCACGAATTCACTGAAAGCGTCAAAGCAGGCGTCGATGAAGCCGTGAGAGACTTTTGCAAACGCGGCCAGACCATGACCGCCAGGCTCGAAGGCTTTTCAAAACCGATCATTGCTGCCGTCAATGGGATCGCCTTTGGCGGCGGATGTGAGATCACAGAGGCTGTTCATTTGGCCATCGCCAGCGAAAGGGCGGTGTTTGCCAAGCCGGAGATCAACATTGGGATACCCCCGACCTTTGGCGGCACGCAGCGACTTCCACGGCTCGCAGGGCGCAAACGGGCATTAGAGCTTCTTCTGACGGGAGACACCTTTTCCCCCCAGCGAGCCTACGACATGGGGCTGGTGAATAAGGTCGTTCCGCACGATGAGTTGATCCCAGCCGCCTTTGATCTGGCGGAACGTATCATCCGACACTCGCCGCTCGCCGCGTCACGCATCATCACAGCCGTCACCAGAGGGATCAACACAACAATTGACGAGGGACTGCTTATCGAACGCGAACAGTTCGCGCGGATGGCGGCCACGAAAGACGTGCATGAAGGCCTAGGCGCGTGGATCGCACGCCGGACACCGGAGTACGTGGGAGCCTAGGATGGAAGATGGACAGTTTCACACCAGTTTCTCGAAAGAAACATGGGCGACTTTCAAAGCGCATCTGCGGCCAGGACCCATCCAGATGTTGAACCTTATCCGGTTGCGAGCAAGGGCGGAATATCCGGACGGGCGCGCCTCTACCGGCGCGGAAGCCTACAGGATCTATAGCGACCTGAGCGCGCCTGTTTTTCAAGCGTTGGATGGAAAGATCATTTGGCGCGGCGGACATGAATTGACGATGGTTGGCCCACAGAGCGAGACTTGGGACATCGCTTTCATCGCAGAGTATCCCAGCGTCCAAGTTTTCTTGGATATGATGAGAAATGAAACCTACCGCGACGCGATGAAGCACCGGCAGGCTGGTGTGCTGGATAGTCGATTGGTGCGATTTGCATCGAGGGAGAATGGTCTCAGCTTTGCAGACTAAACGACGACAGGATCAACCGAGGTCTGTGCCTCCACCCTGACGTCCCGAAGTGGCGTATCGCGCTTGCGCGGACCCCAAGGGACCATGAAAAATCAGGATCGAAGATCCGTCGCCCCAGCGACCGTCACCCGCAGGGCAGATCGCACCTGCCCAGGACGGGCATGATGGAAAGGTTTGAAGGCGGCTCTTCGATGCTGTTGAAGTGATACAGCCCAAGCCATTCCGTCCGTACGGTTCTGTTGTATCGTTCGACATAGGCGTTCTGTTGGGGCTTCCCTGGCTGGATATAGATCAAACCGATCCCTGCCTTTTCAGCCCACGTCTGGAGCCGACCGGTGATGTATTCAGGGCCGTTGTCCACGCGAATGGCAAAGGGCTTACCGCGCCATGCAATGATTTGGTTCAGCGTCCGAACAACGCGTTCTGATGGCAAAGAGAAGTCCACCTCGATGGCCAATCCTTCGCAATTGAAGTCATCCAGCACGTTCAACGTACGGAACGATCTACCATCAGCAAGCTGGTCCGCCATGAAGTCCATCGATCACACTTCGTTAGGCGCTTCCGGCACGGCCAGGGGCTCAGGCTTCTCCCGTTGCAGCCGTTTGCGGGGCTTGATCCGCATGTTCAACTCCAGCTCGCGATAGATGCGGTAGACGCGATTGTGGTTCCATTTGCATCCCTTCACGTTCCGCAAATGCAGAAAGTAAGTCGAATGCACAAGTCGCGAGATTTTGCCGATCTTTGATTTTCAATTTTCACTGGCGCGGCATTGCTTCGCTCGTGCCGCGGGCACATTGCGACGGCGTAGCCGATGTCGCAAAATTGGTTGTTGAACGAAACGCGGCCAAGGATCAATCGCGCGTTGGCCATGCGGTTGCTCGGCGGAGCTGAATTGTCCGAATGAATTTGAACTTGTTGCTGGGACCAGCCTAACAGCCCACTCAAAACCAGCGATGGGTTCTCCGATTGCATCCAGCAGTAGCGCTGTGCCGATACGCCCTGGCAATCCGCCCCGGTTGCGACAAATTCACCACCAGAACGATCACAAATGCCGAACAGAAAGTGATCGGCGAACTCTGCAATCAGAGTGGACGTCAATCGCGTGGCAATGCTGGCACCGCTGTTTTCTAAATTGATCGGTGCTCTGAGCATAAGTCGCCCATAGAGCACCGGGCAATGCATTACCCCGCCAGATATGTCCTGAACCACGCGACCATGCGCTCTTCGGCAAGGTTCGCTGCCGGCTCATCGTAGCGCGGTGTTGTGTCGTTGTGAAAACCGTGGTTCACGCGGGGATAGATATGCGCCTCGTACCGCTTGTCGTTTTCTTCCAACGCCTTTTGATAGTCGGGCCACATGGCATTGATCCGTTGATCAAGTGCGGCGAGTTGGATCATCAAAGGAGCCTCGATCTGCGGAACCTGCGCACTGTCCGGTGACGCGCCATAGAACGGTACGCCCGCGCCCATTTCCGGGTAGGCGACAGCCAGTTTGTTCACCACCCCGCCGCCATAGCAAAAGCCGGTTGCACCCACTTTGCCATTCGTGCCGCCCAAGGCTTGCAGATATTCAAACCCGGCGAAGAAATCATTGAGCAGCGCCTGCTGATCAAGGCTCCGCTGCATCTCGCGCCCTTCGTCGTCACTGCCAGGATACCCGCCCAAAGACGACAACCCATCCGGCCCCATCGCCACGAACCCGGCCTTGGCCAAACGCCGCACTACGTCGCGAATGTAAGGATTCAGCCCCCTGTTTTCATGGATCACGAGCACGGCGGCAGGCGGGCGTTCCGGGTCAACCTCTGTCGGACGGACAAGATAGGCTGTGATGTCCCCGGTCCCGTTCGGGCTCGGATAGACGATATCTTCGCCTTCAATGTCCGGATCATCCTCGGCCACTTGCTGGGCCAGAGCATAGTTTGGCGCAAGCGTCCCCAGAATGGCAGCGGCGGTCAGACCGCCAACAGCCCACTTGCATGCACGGTCAAGAAACTCACGCTTGGTGATCTTGCCATGCGCGTAGTAATCATAAAGATCCAAAAGCTCCTGATCGAAATCCGCCGCTGTCAGCCGTTTTGCTGGTGTCTGATCATTCATCATCATTCTCCCTGTGGTTAAAGATGTGTCGCTGAATCTGCGATCTGCCTCCGCGATTTGAACGCGAAGGTGTCACTCCCGGATAACCCATTGCTTGAACACGGCCACAACGGCGTCGCAGGGCTGCACAATCAGGTCGCGCGACATGAACGGCCCAGCCGTTCGGCTGGTTTCGGCGACCACGATGCATTGCAACGGATGTGCCGCGAGGCGAAGCTCCATCGACGCCGTGTCATAAGCAAAGGATTGGCTGTCCGCACCAGGCTGGCAGTCCAGCAGCCCGAACTGAACAGTGTCACTTTCCGGCACGCTCAGCGTCAGACATTTTCCGTCAAACGCGATCGATTGGATGGCACCGGTGTCGGGGGCAAAGCGGAATTGGGTGTCACCGCCCTGCGGTTTGCAGGAATGCGCCTGTATTTGTTCCGAAAACCCTCGTCCCAGAGTATCAATGCACCAGCCAAGGCGATCCGCCTCATCCAGATTGTCGGCCAGATAGATGACAGGTGATGGTGATTGGACCTGGGGCGCTTCCGCAGATGCCGGGATGGGTAGAAGTGTCGTGGAGACAGCGGCGGCAAAAATGGTTTTCATTGTCTGTTGAACTCTATCTGGATGTGATGATCGGCGTTCACTGGCCAAAGAGCATTCGGCGCAGCGTCGCGTCGCGGTCAATGAAGTGGTGTTTGAGTGCCGCGCCTGCGTGAAGGACGACAACGGCAACGATCATGTAGCCGAAGTAAGTGTGAACAAAGGACGCAGTGGAGACGATCCACGGGATCTCGGCCTGAGCGGGAATTTCGAACCAGCCAAACACTGAAAGCGGATTGCCGCGAAAGACGGTGAAGGCGATGCCCGACACCGGCATCAGCAGAATACCCATCAGAAGGATCCAATGTGCGGCGGTCGCGGCCCGCTGCTGCCACGCCGGAGTGGTATCGATGGCGCGCGGAAAACCGCGGAACAATCGCCATCCGACACGCCAGGCCCCCAGGATCAGAACCAGCACGCCAAGGGAGCGATGGATGCTCACCAACGGGCGTTTCGCCTCTCGCGGTAGCCCGCTGTATTCAAGATAAAGGCCAAACCCCAGCATTCCGATCATGGCCGCCGCCAGAACCCAATGGTTCAGTCGCGAGATTGGGCCGTAGGGATTGCTGTCAGACATCGCGATCATCTTTCCTAGTGGTGCGGGCGTGGCCAAGCAGTTGCGTCACGCCGGTTGTCGGGGTCGTTCGGAATGCAGCCTGCCCGGGTGCTATCCGGCAAAAGCGTTTTGAAGATGAGGTACCCACGCCTAGCGCTCCCGTTCTGTGATCTGCTGCAGGTGTCACGGAACTGACGGCCAGATATCCAAGCCGCGCAAGCATCAGACCAAAGACTGTGTGTCGTGTCACTCGCGCATCCTCCAAGGTTCGGTACTGTTGTTTTAGAATCATAGTTAGGATATGAACTATTTATATGCTACGTAAAGACCACAAGCTGCACGCCTTGCTGCATTCTGCCAACCTCATCGAGCAGCATTTGCGGATCGAACTTGAGCCCTTGGGCCTCAGGCCGCGCCAGGCGCGCGTTCTGCATGCGCTGGGACGTGTAGGCACGTGCAGCCAGGTTGATCTGGCACGCGCATTCAACGTCTCTCCCGCCAGTATGAGCACGATGACGCAAAGATTGGTGCAGGGCGGCTATATCCTGCGCGAGGTTGACCCGGAGGAGCGGCGCACCAACACGCTGCAACTGACGGAGAAGGGCCGGGCGCTTCTGTCTGATGTGCACAAAGCCTGGCGGGCCGTCGACAAGATCATCCAGAACGCCGTTGGTGCAGAAAATGCAGAGCAACTCGCGAGTTTGGCTTTCATGCTGCGCGATGCATTGGGGGGCAGACCACCGGCCAAAGCGCTTGGGGCAGGCAAGCCGCATCGCGCGGATGTTGGGGCGCGGAAGGGCTGACATGCCGGGCCCGAACGGCGGCTTGAGAAAAACTTCGAAAAAGATTCGACGGAAATCGCGTCCTGCGTCGTGCAACATCAAAATATGTGGGCACCCGGTGAGGCAGCTATGAAAACGACGATCACCCTCATCCTTGCTGCAGTCATTGTGGGCGGCACCTATATCGGGACTTTTGGTGCACCGGCGGCGATCCTGTCGTTGCTGCCACAAGAGCAACCGGAGTCGGCTCAGGGGGATGCGACGGGAGAACAGCAGGCGCACCCCGTACCAGCGGGGCGTCTTCGGGGCGGGGGACGGCCGGGCCGCGCCAACACCACCATCGTCGTTACGCAAGCCCTGGAAACGGCCACATATGAACGCAGCCTGCGGGCCATCGGAAGCACGGTGGCGACCCGCAGCGTGGATGTGACGGCGGATGTGTCCGGCACGATCACCGAGGTGAACGTCGCCGCGAATGATCAAGTCGAGGTCGGCGACGTCCTCTTCCAATTGGACGACAAGACCGAGCGGCTGAATGTCGAGATCGCGCAGGCCGAACTGGATCAGGCGTCTCAGACGCTGCAGCGCTATCGCAGTCTGGTAAACAGCTCTGCGGTGTCAGCAGTGGATCTTGCCGATGCTGAGATTGCTGTGCGTCTGGCTGATGCACAGCTGAACCTCGCGCGTGTCGCACTGGAAGAGCGCGCGGTGCGGGCCGCTATTCTCGGTCAGGTCGGGCTCAGCACGCTCGACATCGGCGATTGGGTCAGTGAAGGGGATGTTCTGGTCAGCATTGATGCGCTTGACGAACTGCTGATCGAATTCGAACTGCCCGAGCGGGCCATTGGGCTGCTGGAGATGGGCCGTCCGGTCCGAGCCAACACGCCAGTTTATGTCGGCGAGGTTTTTGACGGTTTTATCGTGGCCCATGACAGCCGCCTCGACAGCGTCACGCGCAGTGTCAAGGTGCAGGCCTTGATCGACAACAGTGATCACAGGCTTTGGCCGGGCATGACGTTCTCTATCCGGCTTGAGGATCGCACAGACCCAATGCCCGTCGTGCCTGCGACAGCCGTCACCTGGAGCCGAGACGGTGCCGGGATCTGGTCCGTTCAGGAGGGCAAGGCTTCGCGTATGCCGGTCACGATCCTTTATCGGCAAGGTGACAACGTCTGGGTGGACACGGACCTTCCTGCGGGAACGCGCATAGTGACGGAAGGGGCACAGAAACTGCGGGAGGGTGCGGCGGTCAGCACCGCCGGAGGACGCCCCGAGCGGCCAGAAGGACCCGCCGAGGAGGGGCCATCGGCCGGCATGCACCTACGCCCCGCGGCGTTGATCGGTCCGCAAGCCGATGTGCCGGATGCGGACGAACCGGCAGGCCGCACTCCTGCGCGGAGCCAGCCTGACGAGGATCCGGCATGAGGGTCAGCAGACTGCACCGCATGGGCCGTAAAGGCATTGCGGATCTCTTTGTCGCGCGCCCCATTCTGGGGGTTGTGCTGAACCTGTTGATCCTGATTGCCGGTCTGGCCGCGCTTTCCAATGTGGATGTGCGCGAAATGCCTGACGTGGATCGGCCAGTGCTCTCTGTCCGTACGGAATTGGAAGGTGCCGTGCCCTCCACCGTGGATACCGAGATTACACAGGTGCTCGAAGACGCGCTGAGCACGCTGGACGGTGTCTCTTACATGGAGTCGAGCTCTGAGGCCGGAGTCAGTCGCATTACAATGGATCTGTCAGATGGCACCAATATCGACATTGCCGCCAGCGAAGCCCGTGAAATCGTCTCGGACACGGTGCGCGACCTGCCGGAGGACATCGAAGATCCAGTGGTGTCGAAAAGCGATACCGGATCGGATGCGATTATCCGGCTGGCGCTTCAGGGTGATGCCACGCTCGACGAATTGACCCAACTTGCGGAAGGGCCGATTTATGATCGCCTGTCGCTGATCGACGGCATTGCCGAGGTGACGCTGCGCGGTGATCGGGCCGACGAATTTCGGATCACCCTGAACATTCCCTCCCTCCTGAGCCGCGGCCTGACCGTCTTTGATGTGGCCGATGCCTTGGAGAACCTGCGCGATGACACGCCACTGGGTTCATTGGACGCCGAAAACCAAACCCTCGCGCTGCGGGTCGGCAATCCGGAGGTCACAGTCGACCGCATCACCAATATCCCGATCAATGACACAACACGCGTGGCCGATGTGGCTTTCGTCCAGAAAACGGCAGAGGACAGCGATGTGTTTGTCCGTGTAAACGGGCAAACGGGTGTCGGAATGGAAATCACCCGCCAATCCGAAGGCAACACGCTGACCATATCACGGGACGTGCGCGCCGCAGTCGAAGAGTTGCGCGGGGATCTGCCGGAGGGGGTATCCCTTTTCATCACCACAGATGACGGGGTCTTCATCGAAGGGTCGATGACCGAAGTGACCAAGTCGATCCTCTTGGCCACCCTTATCGTGATTGCCGTGATCTTCGCGTTTCTGCGCTCGCCCCGCGCCACGATCATCCCCGCCGTGACGATCCCCTTTGCGCTGGTGGGCGCGTTGGCGGCAATCTGGCTGGTCGGATTTTCGGTCAACACCATCAGCCTTTTGGCCTTTGTGCTGGCCACAGGCATGGTGGTCGACGATGCCATCGTGGTGGTCGAGAACATCGTGCGCAAACGAAAATCCGGCCTGGGCCGGGCCGCAGCGGCGGCGGCAGGCACAAACGAGGTCTTCTTTGCTGTTGTGTCGACCACTGCAACGCTTGCCGCCGTCTTCATTCCCATCTCTTTCCTGCCCGGGCAGGCGGGCGGCGTGTTTTCGGAGTTTGGCTTCGTGCTGGCCTTCTGCGTGACACTGTCTTCGATCACCGCGCTGACATTGGCGCCGGTTCTGGCGTCGATCTTTGACCCCGGCAAACCGAAAGAGACCGAAGGACAAGACACCTCTGCGCCCCCGCAGCAAGGTTTGCTTGCCCGCCGTTTCGACGCCGTGATGGATTGGTCGATCCGCACACCGATCCTTGTGCTGGCGGTGGCCGTCGGTTTTGCGATCATCGCGGCGGGCGCCGCTGGAACGCTAACATCCGAGATCACGCCGAGCGAGGATCGCGGTGTGTTCCTGATCCAGGCCCGGGGCGCCAGCGACACCACCACGGAATACCTGGAAGCTCAGGTGATCCAGATCGAAGACATCCTCGCCCCCTATCGCGCGGCAGGCGATATCACCAATGTGCTCAGCATCGTTGGTGTCGGCGGCGGCACAAATGCCTTCATCGTTGCCCGGCTGCCCGACTGGGCCGATCGTGACAGGACGCAGCAGGAGATCTCAGCCAGTGTCAGTGAAGCCCTTGCCTCCGTGCCGGGAGTACAGGTGTCGACCCGTTCCCCCAACAGCCTGAACATCCGGGGCGCCGGGCGTGGGCTCACCTTTGCCGTGACAGGTCGGAATGTGGACGACATCACCGCCGTGGCCGATCAGCTGATCGCCGCCATGGAAGAGGATGCCGCCTTCGTCAATCCGCAGCTCAGCAACGCCTCGGTGCAAGCGCAGCTGGAACTGCAGGTCGATGACGAGATGACCGTCCTGTTCGGGCTCAGCGAGGCCGACATCACGGAAACCATCAGCGCCTTCGTGCAGGGAGAGGTTGCGGTGAGCGTGTTCCAGAACGATACGGAAACTGACGTAACGCTCTACCCCGGTGGTCCACCCATCGACGACCCCTCCGACCTTGAGGCGCTGTTCATGCGCATGGATGACGGCCAATACGTGCCGCTCTCCGCGCTGGCCACGCTCGAACACATCGTCAGCCCGTCGGAGATCGAACGCCAGGCGGGCGCCCTTGCGGTTTCGGTGCAGGCGAACTTGGGCGACGGCGTTGATTTGGGCGCTGCGATGACAGCGCTCGAAGAGATTGCAGCGGATACGCTGCCCGAGGGGTTCGCAATCGTCTTTACCGGCGAGGCCGCGACTCTCGTAGAAAGCCAGTCCTCAGTTTACTTGATCTTTGCCACCGCCCTGCTGGTCGTATTTCTGGTGTTGTCCGCGCAGTTTGAAAGCTTTGCGAGCGCCATAGTGATCCTTCTCACGGTGCCCTTTGGTCTCGCGGCGGCTTTGTTGGCAATGTCGCTGACCGGAGGATCCTTGAACTACTACAGTCAGATCGGATTGGTGATGCTGATCGGGGTGATGTCCAAAAACGGCATCCTGATCGTGGAGTTCGCGAACCAACTGCGTGCGGCCGGGCAGGACATTGACAGTGCCATCCGGGACGCATTGCGTCTGCGCATTCGCCCTGTGATGATGACCATGGTCTCGACCGTCTTTGGCGGGCTGCCGTTGATCCTGACGTCAGGTGCAGGGGCCGAGGCGCGCATCGCCGTGGGGTGGGTGATCGTCGGCGGGCTGGGCTTTGCGACGGTATTCACGCTGTTCCTGACACCAATCTTCTACCGGTACGTCGCGGGGCTGGGGTATGAACCCGGCATGGCAGCACAACGGCTGATGCGAGAGCGCAAGCAAACGACAGCTCATACCGCGTGAAGGGTCGTCTAGTTCAGCTGCGACAGCGCTGAAAGCAAAGCCATTGCACACTGTTGCCCGGATCAAGCGGCCTCCAGTACACGGGCAGCCGCCGTGCATCCGACACTTCCATACCGCCATACTTGGATCACCACTTGTAGAAGGTCGCATCGCTGATCCCATGCTTATGGCACAGCTCTTTCGCGCCCAGCCCAACCTGGTGCCCCTTCAGAATGCAAATGATCTGTTCTTCGCTGAACTGCTTGCCTTTCAGCCGAACATCCAAGATGTCGCCGAATGATGCCAAGGGGCCGTCGCATGACGGCCCCTTTCGTAGGGAAATTACCGACGACCGTAGCGCCGCAGACGATTTTCCAAACGTCCAGATTTGGCACAACCAAAAGGACCAACTCACATCGCAAATGAAGTTTTCTGCGCTATTTAGGGGGATACTGAAAAAGCGAACAACTCTTGCCACCAAGCTTGTCAGCTGATCGGTCCGTGAGAAGTACTCTGACTCGGAGGTGAGCTCGACTACATACGCCCCAGCGACAACAATACCATCTACTGCGCTGTTGTCCGGCCATCGGAACAAGCACAATTCCATACAAAGCCTGCCCTTCTTCGAAACAGTGTCCAGCCTTTGGATTTCATTCGATCTAGGCGACCCGCCGAGATTGCAACAGCCATTGGCAGGCTTTGACGCGCAGCTGACCCAGAGAACAACCTGCGAAAATGGTTTCAGGTCTAGCCGGCGCCTTTGGCAGGTGCTTCAATACCATATTACCGTCAAAAGAACCCATGATGTTACTCTGAACCGCAGGGCGAGTCTCCGACGCCTAGGCATCGTTGAAATAAAGTGGCTCATAATCAGGCCTGTCACAAAATACTCTCTGTGAGGCGTAGGATCTCATAGATAGGATGATGGTGTGTGAGTGCCTGTCGGTCTTCCTGCGAACCAAAATCCGGTCGTTTGCACGATCTTTTGGAGCAACGGTGATCTACGTAGTTTGTAGGTAGCTCGGTGCAGAGAAATGTAATTAGTTCAATTTATTAATCGAAAACACATGAGCAAGAGCCGCTCACGATGCCAAGACTATGACTGAGAGAATTGAGAAACCACATTCTGCCGACGATCAGCAAAGTCAAACTACGCTTGTCAGGAGTCTCTGCCAAGCGAGACGTGCCTATGGCACGGCCAGCAGAGCAATTCCGCTCAGCATCTGGGCGCAGAAAGGCAAATTTCTGCCAGTCAACTTTTGGTCCCTCAGAAACACTCTAGCATTAGTTGAATTCAAAAACATGTTTGTGTTGCGCCGAAAGAAGGTCGCTTCGACGCGATGCGTGACACTATGAACGCTGAAGGCAGTAGCCCATTCATACTGCAGGATGAGTTTGTCGCACACTTCCGAGCTGGTCGGACCATAGAAGTCGAATGCACCCAGACTATTTCGAAATTCCCAACGGGCTATCGAGGCCGTTGGATACTGAGGTGCGTCACACAAGATGGTCACGTCAAGACACTTGCGACCGCTAGAAGGCCCACGGAACCAAGAGAGCTCAAAACTCTCGATGGGCTTGGGGGGTTCGTTCTCTACGAACTCAATGCTGGAGTTGCACCGATGGTTGTGCGCAAAGGCATGGTTGCGCGCTTCAACTCGGATGGTTTATTACCATAAACTTCATTACATCGCTCCAAGTCTTCCGATCCCGTCGCCGCAAAAGTCTATTAATTTTCAGTTCAGTAGTTACGTTGGCGCTGGCTGATGCGTGATGAACAAGTGCGACGACTGATCGCGAAACTTCGGAACGAGCTCGGACCGCTCATTCTTCGGGCCCTTGATGATGACGACATCACGGAAATCATGCTCAACCCCGATGGCCTGATTTGGACCGAAGGCCATACCACCGGGCTGAAGGTGATCGGCAGGATGGATGCCGCCCAGGCTGAGGCGCTGATCGGGACCGTTGCATCGTCGGTGTCAACAACCGTCACGCGGTCTTCACCCATCGTCTCTGGCGAGCTGCCGCTGAACGGTGAGCGGTTCGAAGGGATGATTGCTCCAGTCGTCGCCTCCCCCACCTTCACGATCCGCAAGCGGGCCATCGCGGTTTATTCGCTTGATGACTACATTCGATCCGGTGTCATCTCAGCCTCCGTCGCAAGCGCGCTGAGGGTCGCCTTGAAGGATCGTCAGAACATCCTTTTGTGTGGTGGTACGGCCAGCGGGAAGACGACCTTGGCCAATGCCCTGATCGCCGAGCTGGCAACCATCGCACGCGAGCAGCGTGTTGTGATCATCGAAGACACCACCGAGATCCAATGTGCGCAAGAGAATGCGGTGGTCATGCGCACGTCAGACGAGGTGGATATGACGCGGCTCTTGCGGTCAACGCTGCGCATGCGCCCGGACCGGATCATCGTCGGAGAGGTGCGCGGAGGTGAGGCGCTGACGCTTTTGAAAGCGTGGAATACTGGCCATCCTGGAGGGATCGCCACCATTCACGCGAACGGCGCGCTTGCGGCTCTGCCACGGCTGGAACAGCTCATCGCAGAAGCCACCACCGCACCCATGGGCAGGCTCATCGCCGGGTCAATCGACCTTATCGTTTCCATCAGCAAGACCGAGAGCGGCAGACGCGTGAGTGAACTCGTTGCTGTCGATGACTTCATGGGCGGCCGATACCTCACCCGAACTATCGAGCAAAAGGGGAAACCTATCTATGCAGCTTAAACTACACCGGGTCGTTGGACCCTCAGTCTTCGCATTGACAACATTTGCCGCTCAGCAGGCCATGGCTTCGGCGCAAAACTTGCCGTGGGAAACACCACTTCAGACCATTCAAAACTCGTTGACTGGCCCCGTGGCCATCGCAATCTCGATCATTGCAATCATGATTGCCGGCGGTGTCCTGCTCTTTGGTGGTGAGATCAACGAGTTCGCACGGCGTCTGATCATGGTGGTACTTGTTGTTGCGATGGTTGTTGGTGCCGTGTCCCTCTTCAACACGCTGTTCACAGCACCAGGCGCATCCATCGGTTCCGATGCGACCAACGGCACTCTGGTCCCTGTTCTGGCGTTGCTGGCACTCGCGGGTATCGCCCGCGGGCTGGCTCAGCGACTTCGCAGTCAGCGTCGTCTGTCTGTCGCAGTGGCTGAACACTAAGATGGACGATCTGCTTCCGGTTCCTTTGCATCCGGCGCTCACGCGCCCCCAGCTTTTTGCTGGGGGCGAACGTGAACCCATGCTGCTGCTGATCCTCTGCTGCTTCACGCTCGTGTTCATTGGCTTGAGCTGGTTCACCGTCATCGCCGCAGCTGTGTTCTACATCTTCGCCGCGCTGATCCTTCGGCAAATCGCAAAGCGCGATCCCCTGATGACTGGTGTCTATCGACGCCACATTTCCTACCGCAGTTTTTATGCAGCACGCCCAACCGTGTTTGCCCCGTCGCGCCGCATCCGCGCCTGGAGATAATCAATGGGGTCTTTGAGTAGACATAGAGCGAAAGACCAAGGCTTTTCCGATCTCCTGCCCTACGCGGCAGTTGTAGATCGCGGGATCATTGCGAACAAAGATGGGTCGCTTATGGCCGCCTGGGCCGTGAAAGGGCCTGATCTGACATCGAGCACAGCACTTGAACGCAATGCTGTCGCCGCCCGTTTCAACGGTATTCTCAATCGGCTCGGGTCTGGCTTCATGATCCACATGGATGCCATTCGCGTCGCATCGTCGGGATATCCCGAGGCCGACAGGTCGCACTTTCCAGACCCGATCTCGCGGTTGATTGATGATGAACGACGGCGCTCCTTTGAACAGGATCACGCGCATTTCGAAACCGAGATGGTTTTTATCCTGACGTATCTGCCACCGGAGATCACCAATTCCCGCTTGGCACGCGCAATTTATACGGATGACACCGGCAAGCGCCAAAGCGCTGCCACAAAAGCGCTCTGGGATTTTAAGGCCAGCATCGTCGAGGTGGAGGATCTGCTGAGCAACATCCTCCAGGTTCGCAGGCTTTGGGCCGAAGAAACCGAGGATGAGCATGGCACCGTTACGATGCCGGATGGCTTTCTGAGCCACATTCAGCATTGCATCACCGGGAGAGGCCATACCGTTAATCTCCCGCCAGTGCCGATGTATCTGGACGCGATCTTTGGCGAAGACTTCCATCACGGTGTCCTGCCAAAGATCGGTGATCGGTTCATCGGTGTGGTCGCGATAGACGGGTTTCCACAAGAGAGCATGCCGGGTATCCTCGCCAGCCTCGATAGCCTTCCTCTGGAATATCGGTGGAACAATCGGTTCATTTTCCTTGATCCCGTGGACGCAAAGTCGCGGCTCGACAGTTTCCGGCGGAAATGGAAGGGTCAGGTCCGCTCCATGACGGCGCAGGTTCTGGATCTCAAGAACAGTGCGGAGAACCAGGACGCGAGCAAGATGGTCGGCGATACCGATGTTGCTTTGGAAGAAGCTTCAAGTCAGATTGTGACCTACGGCTACTACAGCGCCAATATCGTCGTCTTCCACAAAGACCCTGCCGTTCTGGAAGATCAGCTCGCCTACGTGCGCCGCGTGGTGAACAATGCCGGGTTTGTGGGGCGCATAGAGACGGTCAATGCGGTTGAAGCGTATCTCGGATCGTTGCCAGGAAATGGATACCCGAACATCCGGCGGCCTCTCATAAACACCTTCAATCTGGCCCATTTTCTGCCGATGAACACGGTCTGGGCCGGGCGCGAAGCGAACCCCTGCCCGTTTTATCCTGACAACTCGCCACCGCTGATGCAGGTGTCGTCGTCGGGCTCGACTCCGTTCCGCTTCAATCTGCATGTCAATGATGTGGGGCACACGCTGATTTTTGGCCCCACCGGCAGCGGGAAATCCACGCTGCTTGCGCTGATCGCAGCGCAGTTCCTGAGATACCCAGGTGCTCAGCTCTTCTGCTTTGACAAAGGCCGCTCGATGCTGCCTTTGACCTTGGCCTGCAGAGGTCAGCACTACGACATTGCAGCTCCAGACTCGCCGTTGCTGTTTTGCCCGCTGTCAACGATTGAAACTGACGCCGATCTCGCCTGGGCCGAGGACTGGATTGCCACCATGATCCAGCTGCAGGGCTTGCGCGTCACACCACAGATCCGCAACGAAATCCACCGCGCCATGAGCCTGATCCGGTCCTCTGAAACGGATCGCTCGATCTCCAGTCTGATCCACACGTTGCAGTCGAAGGAATTACGCGAGGCGCTGCAATACTACTCTATCGAGGGTGCGATGGGGCAGCTCTTGGACAGCGAGTCCGACACGCTGCGGGACGGCGACTTTCTGACCTTTGAGATGGATGACATCCTGGAGCTTAGCGAGACGGCCGCAATCCCGGTGCTTCTCTACCTCTTCAACCGGATCGAGCGCCGTTTGGTAAATGGTCGTCCGTCGCTCATCATACTCGATGAAGCCTGGATGATGCTCGGCAACGAGGTGTTCCGAGAAAAGATCCGCGCCTGGCTCAAGGTTCTGCGGAAATCGAATTGCGCCGTAGTGATGGCGACGCAAAGCCTGTCGGACGCCATGCGGTCCGGGATCATCGATGTCCTGACCGAAAGCTGCCCCACCAAAGTGCTGCTTTCTAATCCGGAAGCGCGCGAAGAGACATCGCAGGCACTCTACCGCACGCTTGGCCTCAACAGCCGGCAGATCGACATTGTGTCGGGTGCAGCGCCCAAGCGCGACTACTACGTCATCTCACCGGAAGGTCGGCGGCTCTTCGACATGCAGCTTGGCGCAAAAACCTTATCCTTCGTCGGGGCGAGCGATCCCGACAGCATCAGTCGGGTCCGTGAGCTTCACGCGAAGCATGGCGACGACTGGACGACCCACTGGCTTACAGAAAGGGGCCTTTAAAATGCAGACACGCAGAAAGTTTCTTGTTCAGACAGGCATGGTGATGTCCTTGCCCGCACTCCCCGCATGGGCTGGCTCGGTAGGTGGTGTTGGCGGCGCGCTCGAAGTGACGCAGCTCGCCAATCTCGCGGAGCTTGCCAACCAGACGTCCAGCATTGCGCAAGGTGTCAATCAGCGCGTGACAATGATCACTAACCAGATCCAGCAGATCCAGACTGCTCTGCAGTCCTACCAGAACATGGTGGCGAACACGCTTGCAATACCGCAACAGCTTTGGTCACCGATTGCTGGCAATCTACAGCAGCTTCACTCGGCTGTGAGCCAGGGTCAGGCGTTGGCTTACACCATCGCCAATGTCGACGATGTGATCCGGCGAGAATTCGGCCAGTACAGCGACTTCATGAACAACCCGCTGAGCCGCGCACAATATGCCACGCAATATCAAGGCTGGTCGCAGCGGAACCGTGAAACGATTGCCGCCACCATGGAAGCCACGGGCCTCAACATTGACCAGATTGCGACCGAAGAAACCTTCATGAACACCCTGCGCAACCAGAACACCAACACGGGGCGCACACAGCTTTTGCAGGTTGGCAACCAAGTCGCCATCGAGCAAGTCGGTCAGTTCCAGAAACTCCGGCAGCTGGTGGGTGCTAACACGCAAATGATGGGTGCCTATTTCGCGAAGAGTGAGGCCGTGCGCGATGCGCAAAAGGCAGCCACTGACCAATACTATGGTGCGCCGACAACATTCAGCACCACTGACGGTCAGAGGTTCTAACCGATGAAACCAATCACGCTCATAGCATTGGCCGTTGCGATCTCTGTCGCAATCGCGGTGACCGTCAATATTTTTGTATTATCACCACCGCAAGCGCCTCCTATCGCTGAGGACCCCGCTACCGTGGGCAGTGATTTATATCAGGGACCACCTCCTGAGTGTGCAGAAATTCAGTCGAAGATTGATGCAGCCGGTAGACTTGGCTGGGATGGGCTCGATGCAGCTCTTCAGGCTGAAATTGGCCAGTCGCCACAATGTCACTTCGTCGGTGATGGGCAGAGGTTCTGATATGGCTCAACGGTATGCACTTTTCATATTCGTTTTTTGTGGAGCATGTGGCGTCGCAAGCGGTGCAATCGCGCAAAACAACGTTCTTGATAACATTCTTGTAACGTATCAGAACGCCGCAGCGGCGTGGCAAGCAACCATTGTCAGCCTTGCAACTAATCTCTTTTTTCTACTGGCAACGATTGAGTTCATCTGGATGGGGATCAGGCTGTCTGTTCATGGCGCAGATCTTCAAACCTGGGTCGGCGAGTTGATCCAGCGTATCATGTTCATCGGTCTGTTTCTTTTTCTGCTTCTAAATGCAGGGTTCGCTAGCCAGATTGTCGATAGCTTTCGACAGGCTGCAGACATCGCAAGCGGCTTGCCCAGCGGTTTCACCCCTACCGATGTTCTCGACATGGGGATCAACATCGCGACGCAGATTACACAAAACGTATCCATCACGGACCCCCCTGGCTCTTTAGGCCTCATCATTACCGCCCTGATCATGACAATCGCATTCGCCATTATGGCAGCAATTCTCCTACTTGCGATTGTTGAGATGTTCATCCTGATCAACGCTGGGGTTATTTTACTCGGCTTCGGTGGTTCAAACTTCACCAAGGATATTGCGATCCGCTTTCTTACTTACACGGTCAGCGTCGGCGCGAAGCTCTTTGTCATCCAGCTAGTGATTGGATTGGGGCTCACGCTTTTGAATGGGTTTGCGACGGGGTTCAACGCTACTGCTCCGAACAATCAAGCCCTTACTATGCTGGGTGTCGCAATCACCTTTCTTGCTCTGGTTTGGTCGCTGCCGGACATGGTGCAGTCGATCATCAATGGTGTTGCCTATGGTGGCTCCGGTGGCCTGATGCGTGCCGTTGCAACCACGGCGGCTGGTGGCGCGGTGGCGGCTGGGGTCGCCAAGGGCATGGCTGGCGGAACTTTTGGTGGCGCACACGCCGTCCGCGAAGCGTCCAAACTCGCCAGCGCGCAGGGCACACCCGGGTTCAAGGGTACGATGTCGAACCTTGGTGCCGCGTCCGCGAGCGCCATGGCCGACAAAATCACTGGCACGCCCGGTTCAAGCTTTGGTTCGCACTCAGGCCGCACGGTTGACAAACTTAGACAAGAGCGGGCCAGCCAAGGCGGTGCGGCGCCAAAGACAGAGAGCAATCCAGCGCAGGCTTATATCAGCCCGGCGGATAAGACAGGGAACAAATAGTGATGAAACAGAGATCAAATACCGAAAACCCATATCTCGCCGCCCGCGCCGAATGGAATGAGCGTTATGGTTCATTCGTGCGACAAGCGCGCATTTGGCAAGGTGTCGGGGTGCTCTCGCTGACGCTGGCGATCGGAGCAACAGGCTACGCGCTCTATCTTGGATCGCAAAGCCGGATCATTCCTTACGTGGTCGAAGTGGATCGGCTTGGGAATGCCCAGGCGGGCACCTATGCCCCGAGTGTCCAGTATACAGAAGAGCGTGTGATTGAAGCGGCCATCGCCGATTTTATCTCGAACTGGCGCGGAGTGACGGTGGATGGTCGGTTGCAGAAAGACCGCATCAACAAGCTCTATTCCTATCTGTCGAGCTCAGACGCCGCGACGGCCAAGCTGAACACGTACTTCCGTGAGCAAGGTGGAGACCCCTTCAAGCGCGCAAAGACACGGACCGTTTCCGTGGGTGTTCATGCGCTCAACCGCATCTCCGATCAATCCTATCAGGTCGATTGGTCGGAGGTGGAATACGACCGCGAAGGCTATGAGCAGGGCCGCCGCCGGTTCCGCGCGATCATATCCATCGCGATCATTCCACCCGCAACGGAACAGCTCATCATGCAAAACCCGGTTGGCCTTTATGTGACCGACTACGATTTGACGGAGATAACGTCATGAACAAAACAATTGTCGCGGCCACTGTCGCCATCCTCACTGCAACAACCGCCTCCGCCCAGAGCGTGCCCACAGAAACGCCTCCTGCGGCGACGCCCCCTGCCCCGTCGGTTGAGCCTGTACCCACTGGCCTCACGCCGGATCAGGAGCGGGCCACAGATCTTTCAGCGGAGTGGCGCAACACGCCCGGTATCATCGCCCCTGGGCCAGACGGCTCGGTGCTCTTCCTCTTTGGCCAAACGCTCCCAACGGTGGTCTGTGCACCTCTGCGGGCCTGCGACATTCAGCTGGAGCCCGGTGAAACGGTCATGAACGTTCATGCCGGTGACATCGTGCGGTGGCAGTTTGATGGCGCACGCTCCGGACCCGATGGCGTGATTTCTCATGTGCTCGTCAAGCCCACGGCTGCTGGTGTGGAAACGTCGCTCTCGATCATGACGGACCGGCGGACCTACTACATCAACCTGAGGAGCCATGAGACGGAATACATGCCCCGGGTGGCGTTCCGCTATCCGCAGGCGGCAAAGGATGTCGTGGCCAAACTGGAGGCCGCCAAGCCGAAACCAAAGCCTGCCCCAGAAGCCGCAGCGCCTCGCAAGCCTTCAGCCCCCAGGGCCGCGGCTCCGGTCGCGGGTAATCTCGACTTCAACTACCGGATCAGAGGGCGGCAGAGCTGGACGCCAGTGCGTGTCTATAACGATGGCCGGAAAACCTACATCGACATGCCGCGCGGCTTCCAGAACGGGGAAGCACCGACACTGCTTGTGGTCGGCCCAGGTCGGAGCCAGCAACAGGTCAACTACAGGATCGTCGGAAGCAGGTATGTCGTCGATACCGTGTTTTCCGAAGCAATCCTTGTGGCTGGCACCGGCAAATCCGCCGCCCGCGTCAAGATTTCAAGGACAAGATCATGAAGCGGTTCCTTCTCAGCCTCGCAATCGCTGCCTCTGTCAGCGGCTGCGCCATGCAACAGAGCTTTTCGGCCGGTGACTATGAGCTGACACCAAAAGCGATGTCCTTGCTAGCGAGCGATTTCATCCCGCCGCTGAAGCGTGAGATCCCACGCTCGCACCAGCTGGAGCTGGTCGAGGTCTCGCCGGAGTTCACACCGCTGCTGGAAAGCGAGCTGCGCAAGGCCGGATACGCAGTCACGGTCGTGAAACGACCCAACAAGCAGTCCCCTGCCCGCTCGGTGCGGTATTCGCTGAGCCCCTTCGACGGCCCAACTGTCTGGGCAGTCATGAGCGTGGACAAGGCGTTCTCCGTAGCCCGCGTCTACACGATGCAAGGCGGCACGTTGCGCGCCGCTGCCCCTGAAACCATCCGTTATCCGGAGGCAGGTCAATGACAGGCAACCCAAACCCGAATACGGAAGACATGGGAGAGGACATGCCCTCCGATGCTCCCGGACGTACCCCCGGCGTCCGGCGATTGAACCGCCTTCCTCTCATCATTGGCTGTTCAATCGCACTTCTCTTGCTGGGGCTCATGACACTTGCTCTGATGAACCGGACGGCCATTCGAGAGGGCACCGATGTTGCAAGCGAAGAGAGCCGCCAAAGTGCGGGTGACGATGCCTCTGCACTCACAAGTGGACAGCCCGATGGCATCATCAGCGCAGAGCCGGTCGATCTTGGCCCCTCCTACGCAGAGACCGTTGAAACGTCAGATCCGGCCACGCCAAGCGCCGCGCGGCCTGCCACCGCGCCAGCCGCGTCGCCGACACCGGAGGATGATCGACCCGCACGGCTGGCCTCTCGCATTGCAGAGTATGAAGACGAGCGATTGATGCAGCAAATGCAGCTGGAAGATCGGCTTGAGACTGATGCGCTGAACTCGAACACCCGGCTGGCTCTGCCGGGCCTCGATGGTGCCCAGAACCCGCGCAATGGTCAGGGTTCAACAACCAATGCGCAGGCGGTTGCAACAGCAGGTGTCGCCTTCCCCGGTTTGCCGGGACCACAGGCGACACCAACCGCCTCACCACAGGGCACAGGGCAGCCCCTGACTGCCGGTGAAGCGCTCACCGCCATTCAGGGGTCCAGAACTGCGGAGACTGGTGAGGCGAGCAACGAGGCTGCCAAAGCCGCCTTTCTGGAAGGCGCTGGCCGGTTGGACACGTCTGATTACCTGCAGCGCTCGGTTCAAAAGCCCCTGTCTCCATACGAGCTGAAGCAAGGCTCGGTGATCCCCGGTGTCATGATCACCGGGATCAACAGTGATCTGCCCGGGCGCATAATTGGGCAGGTGAGCCGGAACGTCTATGACAGTACGACCGGGCAATATCTGCTCATCCCGCAAGGCACCAAGATCTTTGGTCGCTACGACAATGACGTGGCTTTTGGTCAGCAGCGCGTCTTGGTGGCCTGGACCCGACTGGTGTTTCCCAACGGATCGTCCATCAACATCGAGGGGATGGCAGGAACGGATCAGGCCGGAGCGGGTGGCTTCACTGATCGCGTCAACAATCATTGGGGGCGGACGCTCAGCAGCGCCTTGCTGATTTCCGTGATTGGAGCCGGTGTCGAAAACCTGACGGACTCTGGTGACTCCGATGATGTGGCCGATGCCATCCGTGATAGCTTTGGGGACACGTTCAGCTCCGTGGCGACGCGCAGCGTGGAACGCAGCCTTTCCGTCCAACCCACGCTCGAAATCCGCCCGGGCTATCGGTTCCTGATCGTTGTCGACAAAGACATGGTTCTGAAGCCTTATGGATAGGGCACTTGATCATGCCGGCGCGGCACCACGGCGTTCGATTGGCGGCGACAAACAGATGGTCGCGGTCCTTCTCGGTGGCTTCGTTCTTCTGATGGTCGCGATGCTCGCGGCCTATGCCAGTGGCGTTCGCTACAATGGGTCGCCCAGCTATCCCATGGGCTTCTACTTGCTGAAAGGGCTGGACAGGACGCCGGAGCTGGGCGCTCTGATGTTTGCCTGTCCGCCGGACACGGAGGCGTTCCGCGAGGCGCGTCGCCGGCACTACATCGGGAGAGGCACCTGCCCTGCGGGATACACACCCATCATCAAGAAGGTGGCTGCAATACCCGGTGATCTCGTGGAGGTGGGATCTGCGGTGTCGGTCAACAGCGTTATGCAACGCAACACTGACCTAGCCGCGACGGACGTCCAGGGCCGTCCGCTAAAACCCTATCAGGGCGGCGTGATCGCACCGAACCATTACCTGCTTTTGTCGGACTTCTATGCGGGCAGTTTCGACAGCCGCTATTTTGGCCCGCTTCATCGGAGACAGATCATTGGCAACGCAAAGCCTGTCCTCACCTGGTAGATTGGTCGCCAGAAAAGGCTCTCTCGCCGCCCTGGCCTTTGGTCTGGCCGGATGTGCCATTGGGGCGGCGGCGTGGAACGAGAACGCAGCGCTCCTGCCGCTGGTCGCCCTCTTCCCTCTCTGTTTTGGTCTGGCCCCGACGCGAATCTCCGCGATCATGCTCGCTATGGGCTACTTTCTTGCAGCCAGTCGCGGCCTGCCCGTCGGGGCCGCAACCTTCTTTGGCTCTGACATCGCCGTTGGCCTGATCCTCTGGCTCGCAGCCTCGTCGGTCTTCGTCTTGGTGCATGGCGCACTGTGGTCAGCTCGGCCCGCTCGTCGCGCGTTCGGGTTCGTCGCCGCGACGATCCTCATGGCGATCCCGCCGTTCGGCATCCTGGGGTGGGTTTCTCCAGCCACCGCAGCTGGTATTCTGCTTCCCAGGCTCGGCTGGGCTGGGCTGGTGGCCACTCTGGGCCTGTTCATGGCTCTGGCCTACGGAAAGGCCCGCCCTGCCCTCCTGGCCCTCACAAGCGTTCTCTGGGCCGGTGGCGTTCTGATGGGTGAAGAACCAAGCATACTGGACAGCTGGGAAGGCATAGAGAGCAGCGTGCACTACAGTGCCGGATCACGTGATTTCCAACGGTCGTTCGCGTTTGTCACTGAAGGAAAACGGCTCGTATCACAATCCGATGCACCCATTGTTGTCTTTCCAGAGGGCGCAATGGGTTGGCGGACGAACACAGGGGAATGGGCATAGAAGGATCTTGCCCAGCATTCTGGTAAAACGATCTATGCCGGTGTCGAAGACGCTAACGGCAAGGGCTACGACAATGCGCTCGCTCGTGTCACCAGCGCGGACGTCGAGATCGTCTACCGGCAGCGTATGCCGGTGCCGGTCTCGATGTGGCGTCCCTGGTCTGCGCAATCAGCGAAGGCTCATTTTGGTCAAGCGCCAGTGGTGGTGTTGGAGGGACGGCCAACTGCAGTGCTGATCTGTTATGAGCAATTACTTGTCTGGCCAGTGCTCCAGTCGCGTTTCGCTGGCGCAGATCATGTTTTGGGTATCGCCAGTCTCTGGTGGGCTGACGGCACGTCCATACCCGGCATTCATATGACAGCTATGACGGCCTGGGCCCGCCTCTTCAACATGTCCCTGACAGCGAGTTTCAACAGATGACCGATTGGATAAACTCGGGCAACACAGCCGCGGCGGCGGTCTTGAGTGCGCTCAGCGCCGCTAGTCCAGCAGATCAAGATACAGCCGAGACCCGTTTGGCGGCATCGGTATCGACACCCTGGGCCATTCAAGAACAATGGCACCCCGATGCTTTGCCAACCATCGGTCGCCGCCTGTTCGATGGAAAACACGAGGACGTGGAAGAACTCGTGTTCGCCACAGCTGAGAAGTACCGCAACCACGATGCACTCGCGCGGCTTGGTATCACCCAAGATGCATTCCGGGCGTGGCTCATGGCGCTGATCAAGCAAGAGTCCCGCTTCTCTGCCAAGGCGAAGTCGCCAAAGGATGCCTTTGGCCTCACGCAGATCATCCCGCCAACTGCGAAGTCTCTCGGGATCTATCCCGACTACTACAAGAGCCCGGAGCTGCAGGTCGATGGCGGGGCGCGGTATCTGCTCGATCAGCTGGAGACCTACGGTTCGATGCCCCTTGCCCTTGCGGCCTACAACGCAGGTCCCAATGCGGTGAAAAAGTTTGGCGGGGTTCCACCTTACAAGGAAACGCAGGGCTACGTGGCCGCTGTGGTGGCGTTCTACAATCAGTATGCCCGTAAGCTCGGAACCATCCCGACAGTAAATTCCCTGGCGGCACATGACCTGCGGGTCGCCGAAGCGGCCACCCGCGTTGCCAGCTTGGGGCAGATTGAGCCCGAGGCACCGACAAGCTGGCAAGCGACGGGCCCTGCGGCTGGTTCAGATGGTCCAATCGACTTAACGGATCGTTATGAGACTTGGCGGGCCACTGGTCCTGTTCCGGAAGAAACCAGGTCCGGTGGAATGGATGCAGAACACGTCGATCCGTTCTCGGCCGGAACAAAGGTCAATATCCAGTTCTGACGGATCGCTTTGGCTTCAATGCGATCAACAAAAAAGGTCTGATGATGAAACCAAAGCAAGTTCACATGGCCCTATGGCGGCGGATGATCTTAGCCGCGCTTCGGGTAAAGGTTCGCTTCTCTGATGTTGACGCGGTGACATCTGGTGTGCCGATGATCCTGACCTGCAATCATCAATCCCTGCTCGACGGTCTGATCCTTGCCTTTGCCTGCCCGACCAAGATGGTCTTTCCGGTCACGCCGAAACACTCCGTCGAAAACCTGTTCACAAGCTGTGGGCTGCGGCTGCTGGAACGCCTGGGCCTCGGTTGGGTCGTTCCGATGAACTCACATCATCCTTACGCCCTGCGACAGCTCCAACGCGCACTGGAGGCCGGTCGCAGCGTCGCGATCTTTCCTGAAGGTCGTATAGCGCGGTCTGACGAGCACCTGCCGCACAAAGCCGGCGTCCAGTGGCTCCAGGAACGCACGGGCGCGCCTGTGGTGCGCGCTCGGTTGACTGGTGCCGACCAAAGCCGGTTGTTCGCGCGTGCTGGGAAGAAATTGCGGCCACAGATCACATTGGAAATTGGAACCGGATAGGCGTGGTTTACGCAATGTCGGATCTGATGGCTCTGGGCTCGAAGAACCGTCCTGAGCTCAAAACCCCCGGAAAATCTCCAGCCGGGTGGTCCGACAGAGGGGAGCAGCTCAAAACAGTCATGCACTAACAATCAAATTGGACCACACAGGTGGGGCTGGCCAACTCGAACTGTGGGCCGGATCATATCTTAAGTTAGCGCGCGCAGAGAAGTCCACTTTACACGAAAAAACCGGTTTCCTGGCTTTGATCCAAAGTAGCAAGCACGAAGTTATCATAATCCAATACAGTCCCATCCGAGAATTCAAATAGGGCGACCCGATATTTGTCCGATCCGTTGTACGCGTTGAGGATGGTCATTGACGATCCCTCATAGCCGGTCACACCAATAACGAGATCATCAGTTCCGTTGTCATCCACATCATCCCGGAAGGAGAACACATCCGCGACAGCCGCGTCACTATCAAAGACGAGACGATCAACCTCCTGATAGTTACTGGACCATTCTAGGATACTGTCATGGCCTTCGCCGAGGTTAAATTTATAGTCGTCAGACTCACCTGTTCCATCAAACATGTCGTCTCCCGACGTGCCCATTGTTTGCAGCATGAAACTGTTGCGGCTGAGAACCGTTCCATCGCTGAAGACGAATTGGTTGATGTGGTATTTCTGGGAACTGGACGCATTGTTGCCGTAGTTGTTGATCGTGATTGATCCTGCTTCGCCTGTAACAGCTATCCTGAGGTTGCTCAGTGCGCCCCCTGTATAGTCTGAGACGGTATATACATCGGAAACGGTTATCCCCTCCCCAAACACAATCCGGTCAACTTCCTGATAGTTCGAAACAGCTTCCCCGATTGTGTCGTCGCCTTGGTTGATGTCAAAGACAAAATCGTCGCTTTCACCGGTACCATCGAAATGATCGTTGCCATCCGTGCCCATCGTCTCGCGCATAAAGGCATTGCGGTTCAGGACGGTACCATCTGCAAAAACGAATTGGTTGATGTGGTATTTTTGAGAGCTGGAACTGTTGTCGCCGTAGTCCAGAATGGTGATCGAACCGTCTTGATCCTTGACGCGAATTGTCAGGTCATATGCGCTACTGCCACCGACATGACTGTTGAGAGAATAGAGATCGTCTACGGTAATTCCGGCACCAAAAAACAGCCGGTCGACCTCTTGGTAGTTGGATACGGATTCGCCAATGGTGTCGTCGCCTTGGTTGATATCAAAGACAAAGTCGTCGCTTTCGCCGGTACCATCGAAGTGGTCGTTGCCATCCGTGCCCAAGGTCGCCCGCATAAAGGCATTGCGTCCCATGACGGTACCATCCGCGAAAATGAACTCGTTGATGTGGTATTTCTGGGAACTGGAGCCGTTGTTACCGTAGTCGAGAATCGTGATGGATGCATTGGCATTGCGGTAGTGGATCGTCATGTCATAGTCCCCACCACCGCCAACATGAGCATTCACAGAATACAGATCGGCGACGGTGATCCCGGCACCGAAATAGAGCCTGTCAACTTCCTGGTAGTTCGATGTTGTGGTCTTGATTTGATCGTGACCGCGTTGGGTATCAGAGTAGAATTTGTCACTGCCACCCGTGCCGACAAAAAGGTCGTTGCGACTGATGGCAGGAACACCTGTATTCGGATCAACTGCGGCCAGATCGTCGAGTCCCCAGTTCCACGTTGCATCATGGTTCTTGAAGGTAATGACGTTGTTTCCATCGTTTAGTTGTGCAGCGTCAAAGCTGACTGTGTGCACGGAAAACGCGCCATTCACGCCAACGGCCAGGCTCGAATGGTATTCGTTGTTCAGGAAGACCTCGATTTCGTAGTCGTAGTCAATGTCCCATGCGACCAATGACAGATCGACATCCGTGCCTTGGGTCACGAGGCCGACGTTGAATATCCCGTCTGCATCCGTCATGCCGTTCAGCCCATTAGCGACCTGAACTGAATCCATACTTCCGACCAGCAACACCGTGTCAACGTCAGAGAATAGCGCGGCGTAGGAGTCATCATTCATCTTGATTTCGATGTCGGCGAGGCCCATGACGGTAGCGTCAGCAAAAGCAATGGAACTGATGTCCGTATCGCCGCCAGCAAAGTGCCCCAGAACAGTGACAGTCTCGCCATTCGACAGAGTAATCACCAGATCGTCGGCGGCATTGCGGCCAAAGTCCGCCTGATCGGGATTGATATCGACAAACGTCAGCAAGTCGTTCGAGTTAGCGCTCTTCTCGGCAATGGTGTATGACCCATCGCCCAGGGTATGGATGTAGTTTTCGAATTTGTTGGTCCCTTGAACGGCACCGCTTGCCTTCTGGTCACTTGCAGCTTTGTCCCGCTGTGCCTGGCTCTCCAGCACCGTTCCGTCCGAAAACTCGATGTATCTCACGTCCGAGGCGTAATCGAGGAAATGATCGACGATGGTGACAGTCTCGCCATTGGACATGGCGATAATCAGGTCATCATCGGCTGTTGCCTTGAACGTGACCTCGCTGGCATTCAGATCAGTGAACGTCAGGCGATCATGCGCGTCGGTGCTTTGTTCGGTAATGGTGTAAGAGCCATCTCCGAGAGCGTGGAAATAGTTTTCCACCTTGTTGGACCCAAGGATCGCGCCGCTGGCTTTCTGATCGGCCGCTGCCTTGTCCCGCTGCGCCTGGCTGCCGAGCACCGTCCCATCCGCGAATTCGATGTAAGCCATGTCCGAGGCATAATCGAGGAAGTGATTGACGATAGTGACAGTTTCGCCATTGGACATCGTGATAACCAGATCATCATCAAGTGTGTTCGCAAACGTGACATCGTCGACATTGAGGTCTGTAAAGGTCAGCCTGTCATGATTTGTCGCGCTGCTTTCGGTGATGGTATAAGAGCCGTCCCCTAGAGCGTGGAAGTAGTTCTCCACTTCCTCCGTTCCAACCACGGCTCCCGAAGCCTTCTGTTCGGCCACCGCGAGGTCACGCGCGCGTTGCGCGTCCGCAAGCGATCGGTCAATCAGCTCTTGCTGGTTGAGCGTCACGCCATCGGCGAATGTGACCGCTTGCAGTGCATAGCGGTTATTGGAGTTAAAGTGGTCTGTCACCGTAATGACTTCGCCGTTGTCCAGGCGAAGGATCATGTCCAGATCACTATCCTGGGTAATCATCACCTGATCAGAATTCACATCAAGGAAGGTGAGTGTGTCGTAGCCTTCGTTGTTGAGGTAGTCGTAATCGAGGATCTGATAGGAACCGTCTCCCATGTTGTGATAGAAGTTTTCGGTCAATTCAGAGCCGCGCACAAAGCCGGTGGCCTTCATATCCGCAGCTGACTTGTTGCGAATACCCTGTTCGTCCAAAGACGTTCCATCTGCAAAATTAATCTGTTGCAGAGCGTAGCGTCGGTTGTTCAGGAAATGATCCGTAACCGTGATCGTTTCTCCATTGCTGAAGGTGATAACCAAATCAAGATCGCCATTGTGCAGGAATGTAACATCTCCTGGGTTCACATCCGTCAACGTAAGCGTGTCAAAACCCTCGTTGTTGAGGTAGTCATAGTCGGTGATCCGATAACTACCGTCACCGAAACTGTGGAAGAAGTTTTCCGTCAGTTCAGATCCTCTTACAAACCCGGTGTCCTTCATGTCTGCTGCGGATTTGTTGCGAATGCCTTGCTCGCTCAAAGCGCTGCCATCAGCGAACGTAATTTCCTGAATTGCGTGGCGGCGGTCATTCACAAAATGATCCGTGACAGTAATCGTTTCGCCGTTCGCGAAGGTCACAGTCAAATCGTAGCCACCGGTATTCGCGAAGCTCACGTCGGATGCATTCACATCCGTCAGGGTCAGCGTATCGAAGCCCTCGTTGTTCAAGTAGTCGTAGTCGCTGATCCTGTAGCTTCCATCCCCTAGTGCATGGAAATAGTTGTCGGTCAACTCAGATCCCCGCACGAAACCGGTAGACTTCATGTCCGCTGATGACTTGTCGCGAATACCCTGTTCATCAATCGTTGTGCCGTCGGCAAATGTGATTTCCTGCAATGCGTGACGGCGATCATTCACAAATTGGTCTGTGATCGTCACGACCTCGCCGTTTGCGAATGTGATGAGCAAATCGTAATCGCCATCGTGTGAGAAAGTGACATCTGCTGCGGTTGTATCCGTGAGCGTGAGCGTGTCCGACCCGTTGTTGTTCAGGTAGTCATAGTCCCTAATTCGATAGGTTCCATCCCCCAGCGTATGGAAAAAGTTTTCGGTTTGCTCCGACCCCAGCACAAGACCCAAGGGTTTCATGTCAGCGACTGATTTGTTCCGGATCGCCTGCTTGTCGAGCGTCGTGCCATCGGCAAAGACGAATTGTTCGATTGCCTTGTATTGCTTGACGTCAAACTGTTGAGAGATGGTTATCGCTTCTCCGGTTGAAAAGCGCATGTTGAGATCGAAATTGAGACCCTGCCAGAACGTGACGTCGGACGCGTTCACATCGGTAAAGATCAACCGGTCGTCGCCACCGTTTTTCAGATAGTCGTAGTCCGAAATATAGTGCGAGCCGTCGCCCAGGGTGAAAGTGTAGTTCTCGACCAGTTCCGATCCGATCACGATACCGGTCTGTTTCATGTCGGCGACCGCTCGGTCACGTATTCCTTGCAGATTGAGCGTAACGCCATCGGCAAAGGAAATGCTCTCCATGCGATGCCACTGATCATCATGAAACTGGTTGAGTAGGGTTATCTGCTCACCGTTTTGGAGCTTGATCACAACATCGGCTACCGTGCGCCCAAAAGTCACCTCGGTCGACGTCACATCCAGGAAGGTCAGCGTGTCAGTGCCATCGTTGTTCAGGTAGTCGTAGTCGCTGATCGTGTAGGAGCCGTCTCCCGATGCGTGCACATATCCTTCGGAGAGCTCAGACCCCACCACCGTTCCAGCGGATTTCATGTCTGCAACGAGCCTGTCGCGCAAAGCTTGTTCGTTCCAGGTGGTGCCATCCGAGAACGAGACAGTTTCGACCGACCACCACCGGTCATGGATCAGTTGATCCAGGATGGTGACCTGTTCACCCTTCGAAAGGGTGAAAATGACGTTATTGCCCACGCGGCTCAGGGTTACGTCATCCGCCGTAACGTCCGTAAAGGTCAGAGTGTCGACCCCATCGTTCTTCAGGTAATCATAGTCACTGATGGTGTAGGAGCCGTCGCCGGACGTATGCGTGTAATTCTCTGAATTCTCCGTTCCGATCACGCGGCCTGCGTCTTTCATATCGGACACGAGCCTGTCGCGCAGTTGGTCCTGATTGAGGGTCACGCCGTCTGCAAAGCTGACACTTTCAATGGCATTGTAATGAGTACGGCCCAACTGACCCAAAACCGTGATCTCTTCACCATTGTTCAGAGTAAAGACAAGGCTACTGCCGATACGGCCCAGAGAAACATCACTCGACGCGACATCTGAAAATGTCAGCGTGTCAGTACCGTTATTGCTGAGGTAGTCATAGTCTTTGATCGTATATGATCCATCCCCGGCAGTGTGGACGTAGTTGTTCGTTGTTTCCTGGCCAATTTGATTGCCGGGAACGGCAGCCGGATCTACCAGCAACGCCGGCAAATCGGATGGGCTGTAGATTACACCGTCAGCGAATTCGATGGTTTCGATATGATAAGATTTGCTGCTGTCCAGTTGCCCCGCAATTGTTACAGTTTCGACCCCCATGACAATAATCCGCAGATTGTCGCCATCGCTGCTGAGGACGACATCCGTGCTGTTCACATCGGTAAACACCAACCGGTCGACGCGATCATTATTATCAAAATCGCTGATACGGTAAGAGCCGTCTCCCAGTGCATGAACATAGGTTTCGCTCAGATCCGACCCAATCACGGTGCCAGTGCCACCGCTTTTCTGGTCCGCGACAGATTTGTTGCGGATGCCAGCCTCATCAAGAATGGTTCCGTCCGCAAACTCGATCTGCTCGATCGCATAAGAACCGGATTCTGCAAAGTGATCGATGACCGAGATACGTTCACCGTTTGCCAGCGTGATGATCAGGTTCTCTCCTGAAGAAGACGCGAACGAAACGTCTTCGGGATTCACATCCAGAAACAGCAGCCGGTCGACGCGGGAATCGTTGTCAAAATCGCTGATCCGGTAGGACCCATCACCCAGACTGTGCGTATAAACCTCTGACAGATCCGACCCGCGCACGGTGCCACCGCCCGTAACCTTTTGATCAAAAACGGACTTGTCGCGAATACCCTGCAGGTTGAGCACGGTCCCATCAGCGAATTCGATCTGCTCGATCGCGTAGTTCGTATTCTCTGAAAAATGATCTGCAACCGAAATACGCTCACCATTGGACATGGTGATCACAAGATCTTCGTCGCTGTCTGACGCAAATGAGACATCATCGACGTTGAGGTCTGTAAAGATCAGGCGGTCGACGCTCACACCATTGTGGAAATCCGATATCCGGTCATTTCCGTCGCCAAAGCTGTAGCGATATGTGTCGCCGCCTTCGCCGCCTTTGAGCGTGTCGTTGCCCTTCAGGCCTTCGAGCGTGTTGACACCGCTATTGCCGACTAAAATATCAGAGTGAGCTGACCCGATCAGACCTTCGATGGAGGTGAAATACTCAATGTCGCCGTGTATCTTGGCAAGATTTGTCGTCAGCGACGCGACCGTGCCCACGGTTGAATGGCGGTACGAAACAACGTCGAAATCTGCGCCGCCATCAAACCTGTCGACACCTTCGCCGCCGTGCAGTGTATCGTTGCCAGCATCTCCATAAAGTGTGTCGTCGCCCACAACAGAGATGTCTTCAGCCAGATCGCCATACAGCATATCGTTGCCGTCCTGGCCATAGACTGTGTCATTGCCGCCATGACCGAAAACCGTGTCTTGACCAGCCCCCGCTTCGACCACATTTGCAAACGCGTCTCCCTTGAGTTCGTCTTCATGCAGAGACCCACGCAGGTTTTCGATATTGACGTACGTGTCGCCTGCGGCCTCTCCGGCGAGGCCAACACCTGCGAAGAGATCAACCGTCACCCCGGCACCGGAGGTCGCGAAAGTGGCCCAGTCAGTGCCGGAACCGCCGTCAATCACATCGGCGCCGTCTCCACCCTCCAAAGAGTCGTCTCCGGAGCCACCGGATACCTGATCGGTTCCCGCGCCCGCATGTAGCGTATCGTTGCCTTCGTCACCCGACAGGGTGTCATCACCAAGGTAGGTCTTGATCAGATCGTCTCCGGCACCGCCGAGCACGCTGTCATTGCCCTCGCCGGTGTAAAACACGTTATCAATGGCGCTACCTGTCAAATCATAGCTATCGGTCAGGCCAAGACGCTCTGCTTCCAAAAGCGTCGTGTACCACCCAGCAGCAAAGGCTGAATCCGGGGACGCCACCATAAGGGCGTTAATGGCCTCGGTGTTTTCCAGGTAGGTGTGGTAGTCTTCAGCGATCTGCAAAGCGGCTGCGACCATCTGATAAATTTGGACAGGGTTTCGCCCATCGTAGGCGTGGGTTGCACCACCCTCGATAGTGATCTGGCGCAACGCGCCTTCGACGACACCTTCGACAACGGAGGTTGTTACTCCGTCATCGTTCAGGACCTCCGAGAATATCCTGGTTTCGTCAGAAGGTGTCGCGATTTTCCGGTCGATCAGAATATCGAGGTTCAGGTTGTTCAGAGCCCGCACGGCCGTCATCTGACCATCCTGCAAGTTCACATTTGCCAGGTCACGGATGTAGGCATCAAGGTATGTGTTCTGGAAATTGGCGAAGGTCTGCCCGTTCGATCCCGCGTTCTTCAGCGATTCCTCGTAGTGGCCGAACGACCACTGTGCCAAAGCGCCATAGTTGTGAGACTGCGACATCATGGTGTCGACAAACCCGTTCATGCCGTTGACATAGGCCTGCGCCAAAGCTTGCGACAACTCCGTGTCGCCACCGTCATCCGACCATGTGCCGGTCAGAACGAACCGCCCGGTGTCCGCATCAAAACCAACGCTGGTCCAGGCCTGCGGGTCCTTGTCAAAGAGAGCGTCCACAATGGCCCCGATGGCCCAGGTGATCACCGCCCCCACCGGGCCGGCAAAGGCTCCGAGGTTGAGCAGCATCGAGCTGAGTGCCGTGCTGGTGTAGAGCACAGCACCTGTTATCGCAGAGGCAATCTGTCCTTCGGTGGTTTCCAGCGGCGGCAGAATTTCCCGGACCACCGCGCCAAGGACCAAGCTCGCCCACCCGGAACTTACGACATTCCCGGCATCATCGTATGTCGGCAGGATTGCATCCGGGAGGGATGTGACGCGAATGCTCTCGTTGATTTCTTGGTAGAGTTCCGAACCCGGGCTGAAAAAGGATTCGAACAGCTCGGTGTCCACAAACCAATCGACACCGAACGAAACCACATTGGACACACCGGCACCGATTACCGCTTCATAGACAGCGCCAGGCACGCCGTCCGCATCGATAAACTCGAAGATTTCTGCCATCACCAGCTGGTTGATGGTGCTCGTGACATTATTGATTCCGTTCACGATGAGCTCACCGCCGAAATCTTCGAAGACGCCGCCTGCAATTGTGTCAAAGTGACCGGCGATAGAAACTTCACCGTAATTGGTGATGAACCCGCGATCGATCAGCGCGCCGATCACACCGCTGACATTCTCCAGCGTCGTTCCCAGAACCGTGTTGGCGGCAATGTTTTCGAAGGCGTTCAGACCGTCGCCCAGCAAGGCGTTGGTGAGGAAGGGGGTCAGCGCCGACCCAATGCTTTCCCCAATAAACTGACCGCTCAGATACTGCGGTTCGCCCCGTTCGATGACATTGCCATCGGTATCCTTGACGACCCTTTGGTAAATGATGTTGCCACGCCCGTCAGACGTGGTGATTTCTTCAACCGCGTTTACACCGTCGAGATATTTTTCCCGCTCGGTCGCCACGCCGGGTTCCTTCAGCAGGACGTAGTCCGGGAAGCTGTCGTTGTTGGTGTCCCGCACTTCGGTTACCTGCGAATATTCGTGCGGCTGCAGGAATGCGAAGATCGAGTCGTTGTGGACGCGGACGTCATTAGCCACGTAATTGTGGTGCGCCCGAACCTCGAAGTTATAGGTCTGCCATCCCTGCCGTATCAGCAGGTCCGGGGTTCCGGCCGCCTTTTGCAAACCCACAGTTTCAAAGAGCCCGGCGGTTTCCTTGCCAAACTCGATGGCGCACCCGCGGACCGTCTGCAGCGACCCGTCCGACATCACCACACGGGCCACACCGCCACCGAGGCGCAGCATGTGGCCGATTTCCATGTAGTCGCCGGTTTCGGTCAGGAACCGGTGCCCTGGGGTCACGTGGATCGTTTCGCGCCTGTCGACAAAATCAAGCCGCACCCATTCCGTGGTCAGGTTGCGGAAGAGGCGCGTGACGTACCCCGGCTGCGGTTGTCCCGCATTGTCAAAACACAGCACCACGTCAGACACGGCGATGTCTTCAATGGATTTACTGGAGCCATCCCACAACGAAATCTGCGTGCCCGCCGGGAAACAGCGGGTCGGATCGATGGCGATCTTTTGTTGAATCGTCAGCAGATCCGACTTGTACAATGCGGCTTGGAGCGCGTCCTCCAAAGATGTGACGCCACTGTCCAGATCCAACGAGATAACATCAACAAGAGCCTGGAGTTCGGCCATCCAACCTGCGACGTCTTCCCGAAGCAACCCGGGCGTGACCCCGAACTCCGCCAGATAGCTCTTGATCGCACTGCCAATGGATACCTGTGTTTCGTAGTCGAATTGGCTCTCGATGAGTGCCGCCAGTTCGGCATGTTGCGGCACGTAGTCTGCATCATTTCCAAACCGGTCTTGAAGCCATTGCTTCACGCCTTGAACAGTATTGTTCAATTCGCTGAGTGCGGATCCCGGTGCGGCACCTTGGGCGGCGAAGTCCATGGCTTCGGTCAAACCGTCGATGTTTTGGTACACATCGAATGCGGTCCAAAGCAGGCCGACCCCGAGCAAAGAAGCCGCCCCCTTCAGCAGAACATCCTGCAGCGCACCCTGTGCAATCGACGTAAGCAATTCGGGAGAAATCGGGAGGTTCGAATTGGCAACAAACTCAAGCACATTGGCTGTATTGTAGTTTGGTCCATATTCGTCTGTCAGCGCCGCATCCGCCTGGTTCGCGACCCCCATGAGAAGCAGGCCGATGGCTGCCGTTCCGACAATGCCCCCGTCCAGCTTGTCGAGAATGCCAAGAACTTTGACGTTCAGATCAGGCGGCGCGAGGTTTATGGTGTTGGAGCCGGAGCCCAGCGAGATCATGCGGCCTGATTGGAGGTCCGACCACTTTGTATCATCAATGAAGAAGTCGGAATTCGTTCGCGGGTCAAAATCGGTCGTTGTTCCACTGTCGACGATATTCAGGTAATTGGCTCGGTCAAGATCCCCTGCCGCAGCTGACAGGGACGCCATGCGGGTGATCTGTTCACCCATACCCTCGCGCAAAAGGGACAATCGGGCGGTGTCATCCAGACTCGCAAGCCGCGACACTTCAATACCGTTGATGGTGTTGACCTTGCCGCTATTGATCAGTGCATCGAGCTCTGTTGTTGTGAAAATGCTCGCCTCAGGGTCAAGGCCTTCCGGGAAAACGGCGAGGATATTGCCGCTCGCAGCATTGGCATAGTTGAGCGAGGCAGCATCCCAAACTGGCGCGTTGCCGGAAAACAGTTCTTCGATAGTGCCGACACCAAGCACATTCTCATTGGTTAAAGTGAGTACCAGCTTGTCTCGATATACTGAGTCTGCGTCATTCAGCGCACCAGCAAAAATCCCAACTTCCGTTTGCGAAATTAGTGTTCCGACATTCCCTTGCGTCAACCCATCAACAACATTTCCAACCGTTGTTCCGCTTGGAGAAATGGCGGTGTTATAGCCGCCGTAAAAAACCGAACTGGAACCGGCCGGGCCGACTGCTGGCAACTCTCTTAGAGCCCGTTCAAAAAAGTCGGCTGGCGCAGGCGTTCCTGCAGGGAGACTGTCAAGATAATCGAATGCACTTTGAGCACTGTTGAACGTTCCTGGCGGGTAGGTCATCGGATAAGTTCCCCAGTTTCAAAAGAGTTCAGCAACGTGTCGCCAAAGATCACTTTTCCCTTGGCCTTTTTGCCCACGAGCGCCAGCTCGACCACGCCGTCGTGGCGAGACAACAGTGTGGTGAGAAGGTAGATGAACCGGTCTTGCTGAGCGCAATCGTCGAAGAGGTCCAAACCGCTTATGGTGACTTTGGGCAAAGCGTCCGCGTGCTTCACCCATCGGTAGCTCTCATGATCCGGCAGCACAAATTCCCTGAGAATATGGTCAACATGCCAGACCAGCTCCCCTGCGTCAGTTTTCTCTCGATAGTTCGGAGAGAAGGAGACATGACCCGGGAACTTGCCCTCTTGCGTTATCGTGACAAAAGAACCGTCGAAATACAGCTTGGCATATGAGTGTCCTTCGTAGTCCCGTGTGTAAAAACTGTGGAATGACAGATATGTACCAGCATCGTTTGTGCGGATGACGTTTTCTTTGACATCCCACCAATGCTCGAGCCCATCCGGCTCGACATACCGCGGGACCTTGCTGTCATCGAGGTTCTGTCTGCGTTCGCGAGGATCAATCCAATCGTCAGGGCGTTGCAAAGGATCTTTCATAATTTGCATCTCCAATCAGACGTTTGACGTGCGCGGAGCACCGGATTTGAGACTTTGAAAAAACTGCTGCTCAATGTCATCAGCTGCGGCAAACGGCGAAACGCACTCTACGACAACAACGTTCGGACCAGACCGCCACTCGTTCGGTTCGAGTTGCCGACTACCCTTGGCAAAGCGGGCTTTTACTTCGTTCGAAACTGACGCCCAGGCAAGAAATGCAATTGGCTGTTTGTCTTTCATGTATATCTTGAACTGTTGGAGCAGGATGGCCGGCGTAACTTGGGTTTCAATGTCGCTGATCTTCAGGTCACGATGCGCTTTGCTTACCGTCATCAACCAAACGGCTTGCCCCATGGCCGACGCAAAAGTAGCTTCATTTGGAAAACTGCTTTTAGACATTTTCAAACTCGGCTCAGCGCAACCTGTGCGAGAGCCAATCTCCCGGCATCTGTTTTTAAGCAACTAGAACTAAATAATAAATTCATTGCCGCCTTATGACGCTAATTAACGTCACAGATTTGTCAACCCTCTGGGTTGAATTTTCGCCAAGGCGCGCAATGTCCTTAGTTTCAACTATCAGCACCGCGTTTGCCCCTGTGTGACTTGGCAGTTAATTGTAGGACTGCGGAGTTTTGTGCAGCGAGACACCCCGTCACTCGTAAATGCGCGCTACTTTACCGTAGTTGTTTTCGCAGTACTGCTCATAGCCTGTTTTCAAGAGCGCGGGTTTGACTACTCCCTTCAACTTCTTCAGTTTTCCAATCATGTCCCACCTCATACTAATGCTGCACCGGCATGCCCAGCTAGTTCACCCACTGATGTCGTTCTCTGCTGATTCTACCAGTGGATCACCCGATCTAGAGTCGGTAAAGATCGACATCCCGCTTACGCCAACAGTTTCGGGTTACATATTGAGTGGACGAGTACCAGACACAAAGCTCGCATCTCTAAGGGCAGCGATCCTCTACCATCAACCGGCACTGCAGAAATTTCGAGGACCCGCAGTCAAAATTGATGGCCGAGATTCGGAGGGCGACTATCAGAATGTGTACAACAGTACGTCCGGCCAGCGTTATTTGCGCAGCATATCGTACAGGTTGTATCCTGCGCCGTCGTATCGTTGCGGGCGAGATCGTAGCTGGAACACCGCTTCGTCAGGAAGATCTGGCCCCCCGCTTTGATGTGAGCCGCATGCCCTTACGCGAAGCGCTCCGGACGCTCGCGGCTGAGGGTCTGGTGACGATCCGACCCAACCGGGGTGCTGCGGTCGCACCGATCGACGCGGACGAGCTGCTTGAAATCACCGACCTGCGCGCAGCGCTGGAAACGATGGCGATCCGCCACGCCGTACCGCGGCTTTCCAACGACAGTATTGACGCGGCCGCCGCAGTCCAGGACGAGATCGAGCGCGGAGACGACGAGGCGTTCGTCGCTCTAAACGCCCAATTCCACATGACGCTCTATGAAGCGGCGGGTCGGCCGCTCCTGCTCCGCCAGATCTCTACTTTCCACAGCCTGTCGGAACGATACCTACGGATCCCGATCAGTGATCTAGGGCTTAACCCTCGGTCGTCGCGCGAGCATCGCGCCTTGCTGAACGCTTGCTATGCCCGTGACGCTGACGGGGCAGCTGCGCTTCTTTCCGAGCATATTGTTGTGCCGGGTCGAGCAGTGGAAGCGAACGTGCGACAGCGGACCGATCAAACGGCGCAGTAGTATGTGCCATGACGGTACCGATGCCTGCCGTTGCAATAGCGTCCTTGCTTGCTTTGGAAACGGTCCTGCCAGCAAGTCTAAATCCATATGGAAAACCATGCTGCCGCCGCAGCACGATCTGCGGAAGCTGCCCTTCATGCTTAGCGCAGCACTGGTCAAATTGGGCTCTTCGCTGACCTTAGCCGCAAGACGCACCGATGGCAGCGTCAACGGCACGCCACAGATATCTCCACTTGCCTCCGACGCGGACGTAGGTCTCATCCACGTGCCAGTCCAAACCCCGACAGGACTTATACTTGAACGAGCGCTTGGCGACTTCCGGGCCGCACTTGCGAACCCAGCGATAGACCGTCGCCGCATCTACAAACACGCCGCGTTCTTCTAGCAGATCTCGAACATCCCGATACGACAAAGCAAAACGGCAGTACCATCGTACTGCCATCAGGATCACATCCTTCGGAAAACGGTGACGTTTGAACGGATCGCGGGGCTTCGGCATGAGTCTTCCTTATCTGTCATGGCCAGACTGCCAACTCGTCTCCCGTTAACGCAACAATCCCATCCACATGTCTAGAATGCATAGATCGGCACAGCTGCTGTTCCGATCTAATTCTGGATGTAAACGTTGACGCAGTGGCCGGGCTCTACGATAGTGGAACGAATAACGAACACGGGCCGTCGAGCATGCCGAAAAACATCCTGATTTTCTCTGATGGCACTGGCCAGGTCGGAGGTTTGAGACCCGACCAGCGGCTCTCAAACGTTTACAAGATGTATCGCGCGATGCGTCCCGGGCCCTCCTCGCCGATCGACCCGAAGGAACAGGTCTGCTTCTATGACGCTGGTCTTGGTGCAGGCGAGGTGGGCGGTTTCACGCTCCGGCGGATCAGGAACATACTGTCGGCCGCGGTCGGGACTGGGATCGACGAAAACGTCATCGATTGCTACGAGAAGATCATCTCCTACTATGAGCCAGGTGACCGCGTCCTCCTCTTCGGGTTTTCGAGAGGCGCCTACACCGTCCGTGCCGTTGCGAACGTGATGAACCTCTGCGGCGTCCCGACAAAGATGCCGGACGGATCGCCGGTTCCACGCTTTGGACCGCGGCTGAGGAAGATCGCGAGCGACGCCGTGAACTTCGTCTACAACCATGGAAACGGCTACCCCCGCGGTCAGAAGCCCTATTATGAGCGCCGCGAGGAATTGGGTCGGCGGTTCCGACAAAAGTATGGAAGCTTCGTGCCGGATGCGGAGGAGGACGTCCAGGGTAACGTCCAACCAACGTTCATTGGTGTCTTCGACACAGTCGCTGCGCTCGGGAACGCCCAGGTCAGCCTTCTGGCCGGCGTGGTCGTCTTAGCCCTTTTTGCCACATTCGGCGCAGCGCTCTGGCTCTCCTGGCCCTGGTACGTCTGGCTCCCCCTCCTCGGGCTCCTTGGTCTCATCGGATTCTGGTACGCGAAGCTGAAGTGGTCACAGTGGAAATACTTCTCACCGAATGAGATGAAGCCGCTCAAGCTGACCCGTCTCTCCGACTGGCCCGAGATCTGGAAATATGGCCACTACGCCAAGTGGAACCTGGAAAACTATGACCAATGGCTGGATTCCGATGTAGGCCACGCCCGTCATGCCCTCGCGATAGACGAGCATCGCAAGAACTTCCCCCGCGTGAAATGGGCGATGGTCGCGGAAGCGAAGAAGACCGAAGGCCGTGATCCGCCTTGGTTGAAGCAGGTCTGGTTCGCGGGCTGTCACAGCGACGTTGGAGGCAGCTATCCCGAACCGGAGTCCCGTCTCAGCGACATCGCGCTCGGCTGGATGCTCGAGGAACTGAAGGCCTGTGTGCCTGATGTCCAAGTGAACGACCACAAGCTCTATGTCATGCCCGATCCAATTGGAATGCAGCACGAGGAAACCTTCATGTTTGCATACGGCCCAATTCGGAGACGGTGGCCGATGGAGCCGCGCGAAGTGAACGCCGCCTTCTCTCTCCATCCATCAGTCATTGAACGTCTTGAAGCCGAGCAAGTCTCCCACGTCGGAGAGACGCGACCGTACAGACCCAAGCAACTGCGTGACCATCCCGCAGCGAAGTCTTACTTCGGTGATGCAGAATGACCAAGTTCGCCGCCTGATGATTGCCTGTAGTGGGTCCCACTGTCGTTAACATCTGATCTCTGCCCATAACACCTTTTTCTGCTTACGAAAACTGGACCTTATCGCAACTTTCGGTTTGCCGGACAAAGTGTACATTTGCCGTAACTGCGCCAACGCCTGCTGGTGTCGAGCTGGTCAAAACAAACGTTTTCGCCGCAGACTCAATGAGGAGAACGGATAGATTGACGCCGCGCAACCAGCTGGGTTGCCGATCAACGGGCCCAATCATTCACCCGGAAAATAGCACGCCACTTTATGCCCGCCGCTCAACTCCTCCAGCGATGGGTGCGTGGTTTTGCAGCTGTCTTGCACCTTTGGGCAGCGGCTGGCGAACATGCAGCCCCGGGGTGGGTTCAGAGGGTCGGGCGTCTCGCCCGTGACCTTCACGCTTTTGCGCTTGGCACGTTCGACAGATGGCACCGCGGCAAGTAGGGCCTGGGTGTAGGGATGTTGGGGCGCGGTGAAGAGGGCCACGCGGTCGGCCTCTTCCACGATCCGGCCCATATACATCACAGCGACCCGATCGGACATGTGCTGCACAACGCCAAGATCATGACTGATGAACAGATAGGTCAGCCCCAGATTGGTCTGCAGGCGGCGCAAAAGGTTCAGGATCTGCGCCTGCACGGCCACATCCAGCGCGCTGACCGCCTCGTCACAGATGATCAATTCGGGCGAAGTCGCCAGTGCGCGGGCGATGCCGATGCGCTGTCGCTGCCCACCCGAGAACTGGTGCGGGAAGAGCGCGCGTTGCTCGGGACGCAGGCCCACCTGCGCGAATAATTCCTCGACGCGGGCGTCGCGGTCGGGCTTGGCGGGGGTGCCGAGCGCATCCATCGGCTCGCGCACGATGGCACCTGCACGCAGACGGGGGTTGAGCGAGGAATAGGGGTCCTGGAAGATCACCTGCACCCGGGCGCGGGCTTGCCTGAGCGCCTCACCCTCGAGCTTGAGAAGGTCCGTGCCGGCCAATTCGACCGAGCCGCCAGAGGCCGGCACCAGACGGGCGGCGGCCAGCGCGGCGGTGGTCTTGCCAGAGCCACTCTCGCCCACCAGCGCAAGGGTCTGGCCCTGGGGCAGGGACAGCGAGACATCATCGACGGCATACAGATAGGTGGACCGGCCCCAGGTGCGTTTGACGCGGAACCTGACGCTGAGGTTTCTGATTTCGAGCAGGCTCATGTGTCCTCCTTCAGCCAGCAGGACGCTGCTTGACCCGCCGGGCAAGGGAAAGCCGGTGGGCGCCGTTCAAGGCAGCGGTCATGCACATGGGCGCAGCGGGAGGCGAAGAGGCAGCTGTCGGTCCCAAACGCCGACAGGGGCGGGACGATGCCGGGGATTTCGGTCAATTCTTCGCGCGCGGCGGTCGGGTCCGCCTTCAGATGCGGCACGCAGGAGATCAGGCCTTGCGTGTAGGGGTGTCGCGGGTCTTTGAGGATGGCGTGAACAGGGCCAACCTCCGCTGCGCGGCCTGCATACATCACCACCACATCGTCGGCCATTTCGGCCACGGCCCCCATGTCGTGGGTGATCAGGATCAGCGCGGTGCCGGTGTCACGGGCGAGATCGCGCAGAAGCTCGAATATCTGCGCCTGCACGGTGACGTCGAGCGCGGTCGTGGGCTCATCTGCGATGATCAGCTTGGGTGCGCAGGACAGTGCCATCGCAATCATCACCCGTTGCCGCTGCCCGCCCGACATCTCATGCGGGTAAGCGGAGACACGCGACTTCGCATTGGGAATGCGCACGCTGTCCAAGAGATCGACCGCGCGGGCCAGCGCGTCGCGCTGCGACATGCTCTTGTGGCGGCGCAGCACCTCGGCGATCTGTTCTCCTACGGTGTAGACCGGATTGAGCGAGGTCATCGGCTCCTGAAAGATCATTGAAATGTCATTGCCCCGGATTTCGCGCAGGCGGGCATCGGGCAGGGTGGTCAGCTCGTCTCCGTCAAACCTGATCGAGCCGTGGGCCACCCGGCCCACATCAGGCAACAGCCCCATGATGGCCAGCGCGGTCATGGATTTGCCACAGCCGGATTCGCCCACGAACGACAGGGTCTTGCCCGCCTCCAGCGATAGCGACAGATCGTCGATCACGGGGGCCGGGCCGGAGCGCAGCGCAAGTTCGATGCGCAGGTTTTCGACGGTCAGAAGACTCATCTGGCACGCAGTTTTGGGTTCAGCGCGTCGTTCAACCCGTCGCCCACAAGGCTGATTGCCAACACCGTGATAAAGATGGCAAGGCCGGGGACGGTCACCGTGTAACCTGCATCCAGAATATAGGGCCGGTTCGAGCCGATGATCTGCCCCCATGAGGCGACATTCGGATCAGTCAGCCCCAGAAAGCTGAGGCCCGCCTCAAACAGAATCGCGGAGCCCACCATCAGCGCGGCCTGCACGATAATCGGCGGCGCCGCGTTGGGCAGGATCACCGAGAAGATCAGCCGCGCGTTGCGCACCCCGCCGGAGCGCGCGGCGGTGACGTATTCCAATTCGCGTATACGCAGAAATTCCGACCGGGTGACACGGGCCACGGCGGGCCATGAGACCAGCCCGATGGCCAGTGTGATCATCGGCAGGGATGCACCAAACAGCGCCACGATGACCATGGAAAACAACAGGGTCGGCAGCACTTGAAAAAACTCCGTCAGGCGCATCAGCGCCTCTTCGACGATGCCTCGGAAAAAGCCCGCCAAAGCGCCCACGGTGATGCCGATGGTGACGGTGACGAAGGCCGCCGCCAGACCCACGGTGATCGACACCCGTGCGCCGTGGATCATCAAGGCCATGATATCGCGGCCCAGATAGTCGGTGCCAAACAGATAACCTTGCTCCCCGGGTGGGGAGAACGGAGTCCAGACCATCATGAACGGGTCTTCTTTGTAATAAAACGGGCCGAAGATCGCGATGGCAAAAATGACCGATAAGACGATCAACCCAGCCACGGCCGCGTGGTTGCGGCGAAACATCGACCACGCCTCGGACGCAGGCGAGCGGGGCTTTTCAATGGGCTGTTCCCCAGCAGCTTTGCGCGGATCGGACATGTCGCTCATGCCTGCCCCCTCAACCTTGGATCAATCGCACGCAGCACCGCGTCGGTGATCAGGTTGCCGATGATGACGACCAGCGCCGAGAAGAACAGGATACCAAGGATTGTCGGTGTGTCCCGCGCCAAGATGGACGTCAGCGCCAATTGCCCAAGGCCGGGCCAGGAATAAACCGTCTCCACAAGCACGGCGCCGGAAATCACGGCAGAGAATTGCAACCCCGCCAGCGTGACAACCGGCGGCAACGCGTTTTTCAAAGCATGTTTCAGCGTGACCTCGCGCGGGGTCAGTCCTTTCGCGCGCGCGGTACGCACGTAGTCGGACCCCAAAACCTCCAGCATCGAGGCGCGACACAGGCGCGAGTAGAGCGCGAAGAAGATCGTGGCGAGCGTGAACATCGGGAGCACAAGGTGGTGCGCAATGTCGAGCGTCTTGATGAACCAGCCGTCCTCGACGGTGACATCGACCATACCCGCGACGGGAAATATCGGGATTTTCAGTGAAAACGCGATCAGCAGCAAGATGCCCGTCCAGAACACCGGCGCGGCATAGCCAAACAGCGCAAACAGCGTCACAAGATGGCTGATAATCCCACGCGAATTGCGCGCGGCGTAAACCCCCAAAAGCGTGCCGACAATCAGTGCCACAAGCTGCGCGGAGACCACCAGAAGCAGCGTCGCAGGCAGACGCTCAAGAATCAAGTCCAGCACGTCGCGATTGTAGAAATAGCTCTGACCCAGATCGAGGGTAGCGACCCGCGCCAGATACCGGCCAAGCTGCACGACAAAGGGTTGATCCAGCCCGTATTCCTCGCGGATGGCGGCCATGGTCTCCTCAGTTGCTCCGCCCGCATCGGCTGCAATCGTGTCGGCCACGTCGCCGGGAGCTAGATGGATCATCGAGAAGTTCAGAACGATGACGGCCAGCAACAGACCGGCCGCATAGCCGAGGCGTTTCAGGATGGTCAGCACAATGGCCATGTCAGGACGGCTCCGGCAAAGGGTGGGCGGGACCGCGGCGATGCGGCCCCGCCCGGATGTCTTATTCTTCGTTCAGCCACACCAGATCATAAGGCGCCGAAGATGCCCAGATGCCGCGGGGTGCGTTTTGCACAACCGTCTGGCTGATCGTGTGATAGGGCAGCGTGTTGGTCCAGTAGACCGGCAGCTCTTCGGACAGGATCTGCTGGAACTCGGCATAGAGCGCGATGCGCTTTTCTTGATCCAATTCCTGACCGGCGGCGTCCATCAGCGCGTCGACCTTGGGGTTCACATATTGCTGTGTGTTCGACCAGATCACACCTTTCTTGATGTTGTCGGAGGAATAGGTGCGGTGAACACCAATCACCGGATCGCCCCAGTTGAACACGGTGTCCCAAGTCATGTCGAATTCGTGATTGGAGATCTTCTGCGCCCATGTCGGGAAATCCACGAGCGCGTTGACCGTCACGTTAATGCCCACGCGGGCCAGCGATGCTTTGGTGAACTCTGCCTGCGGACGGGTGGTCGGGTTACCGTAATCAATGGTCAGGGCGAACCGCGTGCCATTGTCACCACGCGGGAACCCGGCCTCATCCAAAAGCGCATTGGCTTTGTCCAGATCAAGATCATACGGCTCCACACTGTCATCATAGAACGGGGAGCCCGGGTGAATACCCGTCAGCGCTGGTTGGCTGATCCCTTGCATGATCGCGTTGAGGATAAAGTTGCGGTCCACCGCATAGGCAATTGCCTGACGCACCTTGACGTTGGAAGTCGGTCCCTCGGATTGTGTGTTGAAAGCCAGCCAATTGATCGCACCGATGGCCGCATAGCCTTCATCGGTCACAACCAGACCGTCATTTTCCTGCATCCGAGTGATGTTGTTGACCGTGTTCTCGAAGGTGGAAAGGTGCAGCTCACCATTCTCCAGACCGATGGTGCGGGCCGAGGCGTCCTTGATGATGCGGAAGACGATGCGGTCGAGATAGGGACGTCCATCGCCCATGAAGAAATCGTCAAACCGCTCAAGGATCACGTGCTGATCCGGTGTGAACTCGGCAAACTTGAATGGACCAGAGCCCACCACATCAGCCGAGTTTCGCGGGTGCGACTTGAGGTCTTGCCCGTCGCCATAGATGTGTTCGGGGATGATCGACATCAGTTGCGACGACATCGCAAGCAACAGCGCAGGATGCGGCTTATCCAGCGTCATCACAACGGTTTTGGGGTCGGACGTGTCAACATCCGTCACCGGCGCAAACATCGTCTTGAACGGGTGGTTGTCCTGAATAGCCTTGATCGAGAACGCAACATCGTGGCTTTCGATGGGCTCGCCGTCATGGAACACGGCATTGTCGCGCAGCTTCAGTGTCATGCTCAGCCCGTCGGGGCTAAATTCCCAGCTTTCAGCCAGATAGGGCTGCGGCTCAAAATTCTCGTCATAGCGCAGCGGAGTCGCAAAAAGCTGCGCACCGGGGGCACCGGTGACGATGCCCGATTGCACCGCCGGGTTCAGGTGGCGCGGCGTTTGCGGCAATGTGGTGATCAGCGTTCCACCCGCTTTCGGTTCGGCATGGCCGTCTGCGAAAGCGCCAGTCGCAACAACCGTCAGCAGGCCAATTGCAAGTACTTTACCAAGCATCAGTATCTCCCTGTTTTTTGGGCGCACCAAATCCTAAGGGGCGACACGCCTTCACATCCCAAAGACTAGGCAGACCGGCTGACTGTAGAAAAGTGTTTTATATTGCGCCACTTCCCCTAATTTTTAGCGGTTGAAATGGCGAGTGCCTGAAATCCGCCGCTGTCGCGGAAGTTATCAACTGTTTTCAGGAAGCTCTCGCAGGCCCGAGTCTGGCGCACGCCTTTCATCGTCGCGATGCCGAAGATGCGCGGCTCCGGCCCGTTTTTCAGCGGCACAGCGCGGAAGCGCGGATCATCGGTCAGATAGTTCGGAGGCAGGGCGTTCAGGATGGTAAAACCAAGACCGGCCGCGACCAAAGGTCGGATCATCTCGGTCGAGGGGGTAGCATGGACCACGCGCACTGGCAGCCCCGCCTTGGCGAACATACCAGTGTAGTAATCCCGCGTGCGCCGCAGTGTCAGGGCGATCATGCCATATCTTGACAATTCCTCCAGCGTGACATCCGGGGCCTCGGATAAAGGGTTTGAGCGGGCAATCAACGCATAGGCTGGGGCTGGGACCAGCGGGCGAAAGTCCTGCGTATCGAGAACCACATCCTCGTAGGTGAAGGCCACATCCGCGCGACCGTGATCAAGATGCTCAATCGCCAGCTCGATATCACCCTCGGCCAGATGCACCTCGACGCTGGGATAATCTTCGGCGTATTGTATCAGCAGATCGGGCAGGAAATTCGCAGCCGCCGTCGCAAAACAGGCAACCTGCACAAAGCCCTGTGCCAGCCCGCCCAAGCTGCCAAGCTCGGCACGGGTCGCGCGGGCGTCTTTCAAAAAGCGCGAGATCAGCGCCAGCGCCTCCTCTCCCACCGGTGTGGTGCTGATGCCTTTGGCGGGTACCCGCACGAACAGGTCAAAACCAAGCCGCGTCTCCAGCCCGTCAATGGCAGCGGTGATCGAGCTCTCACTGATTTGCAACGCCTTGGACGCACTTGCAATGGAGCCCAGACGGCCCGCAGCCTCCACGTAGGCCAACTGTTTCAAAGAGACATCCAGCATCGTTACCTCATTCTATGATGGTTTTGCCTATGATAATTCCAGTTTCCTCGGGAAGCGAAGAGACATAGCGTCAAATCTCAAGATTTGGAGGCCCTCGATGACCGTCACGCTCTATCCCGCCCGCAAGATCATCACCATGAACCCGGCGCGGCCCCATGCGACCCATGTCGCGGCGCGCGATGGCACGATCCTGGGCGCAGGTACCAAGGAGGAGCTTGCCGGTTGGGGAGACCCGGTGATCGACACACGCTTCGAGGACAAGGTGCTAATGCCCGGTCTGATCGAGGGACACTCGCACATGCTGGAAGGTGCGCTCTGGACCAAATCCTATACCGGGTTTTTCGACCGGATGGACCCGGACGGCGTGATCCATGCCGGCTGCACGGATATCGAAGCGGTCGTTGCGCGCCTCGCCAAGGCGTTGGCGAAAAACCCCAATGCGCCTTTGTCCGCTTGGGGTCTGGACCCGATCTACTTTGACAATGTGCGCGTCAGCCGCGCCGATCTGGATCGTGTCTCAGACAGCATACCCATCGGGATCATGCACGCCTCTGGCCATATCATGAACCTCAACACCCCGGCGCTTGAGGCAGCGGGGCTGCTGAAACTCGGTCTGAACCATCCCGGTATTCCTCTGGGCGCGGACGGTTTGCCGACGGGCGAGCTGAAAGGCCCGGACGTGATGACCCCGGCGGGCCTTCACGTCGGCTTCGGTCGTGACATGCTAGCCAGCGATGCAGCGGGGATGCGCGCCTTTGGCAAGCTCTGCGTGCGGTCAGGGGTGACGACGGCCACCGACCTTGCCGCCCGGCTGGATGAGCATGCGGTGAAAACCATGCTCCGTGTGATCGAAGAGCCAAGATACCCCGCCCGCATCGTTTGTCATCGGTTCCATCACGGCGTCACGCCGCAAGAGCTGATCGCACAGGTGGAGGATTTGCGCGACCGCTCGACCGACATGTGCCGGATGGGCCGGATCAAGGTGATCATGGATGGCTCGATTCAGGGCTTTTCGGCCCGTTTGCGTACGCCGGGCTATTACAACGGAGCACCCAACGGGCTGTGGTATATCACACCTGAGCACTTGGAGGTGATCCTGCGCGAGGCCTTTGCACGCGATCTGCAAGTCCACACGCACACCAATGGCGACGAGGCCACGCAGCTATTGATCGAGACGATGACAACCATCCTGTCGGATCGCCCCGCCATCGATCATCGTCTGACAGTACAGCATTGCCAGCTTGCCGACCGCGCCCAGCTGGCCCGGCTGGCGAAACTGGGGGCCTGCGTTAATTTCTTTGCCAACCACCACTATTACTGGGGCGACGAGCACTACCGCCTGACAGTCGGCCCGGAACGTGCGGAGCGGATGAATGCTGCGCGCACAGCGCTTGATCTGGGGCTGACGGTCGGTATCCATTCCGACGCGCCAATCACGCCGCTTGGCCCTCTGTTCACAGCATGGGCTGCCGAGACACGGATCACCGCAAGCGGGCGGGTGCAAGGCGGGCATGAGTGCATCTCGCGTGCGGAGGCGCTCTGGGCAATAACAATGGGCGCGGCCTACACGCTGAAGATCGAACAGGATGTGGGATCGATCGAGGCGGGCAAACGCGCCGATTTCGCGGTGCTTGATGCCGATCCCGAAACCGCCGACGATCTGCGCGACATCAGTGTTTGGGGCACGGTGCAGGGCGGGCGGGTATTCGAGGCCGCTGCCCTGTGACCCTGCCGCTGACGGTTCTGGGCGGCTATCTGGGCGCGGGCAAGACGACGCTGGTCAACAAGCTCCTGCGAGAGGGAGATGGTGAACGGATCGCTATTCTGGTCAATGATTTTGGCGAGCTCGCCGTCGATGCCGATTTGATCGAGGCCGAAGATGGCGACATCATCTCACTGGCGGGCGGATGCGTCTGCTGCTCTTACGGCGACGATCTAATGTCAGCGCTGATGAGCATGCGCAACATGGAGCCGCCGCCCCAAAGGATCGTGCTAGAGGCCTCTGGCATCGCCATGCCGGGCGCCATTGGGGCCTCCATCGGCCTGGTGCCGGGGATCGAGCTGTCCTCAATCATCGTTCTGGCGGACGCCGAGCATATGCCCGCGCATCTGGCCAACAGCTACCTGACCGACACAATAGAGCGGCAACTGAACTCGGCCGATTTGATTGTGATCACCAAGGCGGACATCGCCGCAGCTGATACGGTTCGCGACCTAATCGCGCACACAGCCCCTGGACTACCGGTGGTTGATGCAGACCAAGTTTCAAACGCTTTGATCTTTGCGAACCGCAGCGCCCGTCCTGCGGTCGAGCCACATGGCGCGCATCATCATACCGAGCTGCTAATATTCGACGGTGCAGTTGACGTCGAGGCCCTGGCGCAGGACTTAGCCACAGATCGTCAGATTGTGAGGGCCAAGGGCGTGGTACCTACATCCGATGGCACACTGGCCTTGCTTCAACTCACTGACAGCACATGGGCTGTTTCGCCCGCACCGCCGGATGCATCCCTCGGTGTGGTCGTGATTTCTATTCCTTGAGTGTTCACCATTGATAAAACACGAGGTCGTGGTTCAGATCGTGCAGGGCTGCGTAGCACTCGTCGACATACAGACAAACCCTTGAAGCATAGACTTCCGCGAAAACACTAGCATTTAGCAACGAACCCTGTGGAGCGCGCGACGAGGCCGCTTTTTGCCCATCACGCCAAACCCCTTCGATACATCTTGTAAGACTCAAAGCCTGTGCAGTGTAGTACGAGAGACTCAAAGCAATAGGGATCGTCCCTTATGACATCCGCTAAATATCGTGCAATTCTCCTGCTCTCTGGCATTTTAGTTATAGGGGCCCTACTGGTCGCGACAGACAGCACGCTGACAGGCCGCGCTCTGACGCGGATCGAAGCTAATCGCCTTGCTGACCAGACCGGCGAAGCAGGCCTTCATATCCACGCCATAGAGGGGCGTGGTAACAACACCGAAGTACGCTTCATCCGCGCCGGCGACCCAGTCCCGCTTGCACCGCTTAAAATCAGGCGATGTAGCCCGTCGCGGTGTCTGAGCACCCTGTCCAGTGCGCTCTGGGGAAGAGATGTGCAGCACGAGGTTGCAGTTCATATGCTGGAGACATTCGATCAATGCGGTCTGCCCCCCATCGCCCTGCCCGAGATCAATTTGCTTTGGGGAACGAACGGGATTTCCGACCAACGCCCTCTCGGCGAAAGCCTCGATCTGAATGCGACCGTGTTGTTGGCATCAGCGCAGGTCGAAGACGACACCGACGGGTTTCAGACCCTTGCCAAAGCCTGCATGACCCGGCTCCTGCAGGACCCGACCGACAATCCCGGCTGGCACCTGATAACGGATGATGTGTCGCTGGTGCTGCTGTCCGTGCCTTTGATCACGGACCATGTGCCCCCGGCGGCGCCACCTGTTTTGGAATTCGGCCCCTATAGAAAAGGAAGCGACGGATCCTTGATCCGAAAATATGGCCACACGATTGAGTTTCATCTGACTGCGAAGGAGGGTACGATTACCGCTGGGCCATTATCGATCTCGGCTCCTCCCAACATGAAGGAAAATCACATTCGCACGGCGCTGAAACCGCCGCTTCTGGCGTGGCTTGCAGAGATCAAACCGCATCGCGCTGCAGGTGATTTTGTGTTCCGGGCAAGCGAGACAGAAATGGTCGACCAAGCCGCAGGTCTGGCTCGCATTTTCGTTGAAGTCACGGACAACCGAACCTCGGAACCTGCAATTGTCATTGCATTGTTTGATCTGGGATCACTTGGATCCCCGTCCTGGCAGCCCAACGGATTCGAACTTGTGGCGGATTTTGGGTTCGAGCCAGCCGTTGATGTGCCGTTCTTGCCATTCGATCTCGAAGACCTGCCGGATGAGTAGTTCCACGCCATAAAATCACGCGACGAGATGTGTGGCAAGATAGTGCTCAATCAAAGCCCGCACCAAAGGAAACCGTTCCACCTCATCGCCGGAGATGCGATCACGGCTGGTGGCGTTTTCTCCGTTCAAATCCACGGTCAGCAGATCCATGCCGGTTTCGCCCAGAATGATGTATTCGCTGTGCTGGCCGTCCTCGCGCCAGACAAGATTGGCGTTGACAAGCCCCTGCCAGAAGCCCCCAGCGCCCGGCGCGTCCGTTGACTGATCAGCCCCATAAAGGACAAGGCCGTTAAAATCGGTTCCGTTCGACAGGGCCAGAAAGTCAGCAGGGATATCTGCCGACAGCTGCCCTGCTGCAGCAGATTTCAGCACCTTGATCTGCTGCGGCAAGGCGGGCCCGTTTGTGGTTTCATCGGCACTGGATTGCTCTGCCGCCACGCGGTCGAGAAGTCCTTTCATATCACGCCCTCACATTCCGAAACCCGGCGCCTGATGATCATCGGGGCCGCTATCATCGGCCGACCATCGTATCGGGTGCCCGAAGCGTCCGGTCTGAGCGCCTTCCCGACATGTTTGGTTTGGCACACCTCTGTCGAGGAAGCGATTTACCCCCGCGGCTCATTCGACGGCAGGGCCGCCAGATGTGCGGGTCATTGCGGTCGTTCGGCCGCAGACGCACCGCTTTTGACCAGATGATCGGTTACGACCGCAGCAGCACCAAGGGCCAACAGGGCGGATAGCACAAGGACAGCTCTGCGCTTTTCTGCACTCATTGACCAACCTCACTTCGCAAAAAAGGGGCGCAGCTTCTCTCTCATCCTGACAAGATTGTCGGGCGTCACTTTCCATCTCTGTGCGTCATCGTACTCAAACGTGATACCAATGCGCATCTCCGCTTTGACGATCTGGATCAGCACCGCTTTCCAAGGTGCATTTCCATCTCGCCGCTTCAGCTGCCGGAACTGCACCAGCTGGTCCATGATATCGCCATTTCGCGGCGTCCCCGGTTTTGGTTTCTCGCCCGCGACATAGGAAAACCCCGTCATGTCGACGCTGGTATCCGTGACGATGGCCACCAGAGACATCGCGTCCCATTCACGATCCACGTACTTCTCATCCTGAGCAATCAGCAACGCAATTGCATGCAAAGCTTCATCTGCTTCCGGCGCCATCTTTGTTGTCCTGGCCACATCACCGCTCCCACCCCGGTTCACAAACATACACCGCCATAAACTGCGTCTATTGCTGTTGCCTGACCTGCGTCATCAACCTCCCAGAACACCTGCCAGACCGTACGACAGGGGAATCCGTTTTTGCTGAAAGACGCCACATTGTGAACGGTGGATATGTCAAAACCCTGCGCGGCAAGCGCCGAGACGATGTCGGTAGAGGCCATCGGCAAGGGAAACTGGGCCTTGACGCGCGCTCTGAGTTCTTCACTTGCGGGGCCGTCGCGGCCAGGCAAACCGCGCCCGATGTCAGGGATCCGCTTGAAGGGCTCGAATACGAAAATAGCCAACGCCAGCAACGCTGCCGCGATCAACACCCCTGCTCCGATCATCAATTTGCTCAGCATCGAACCGCCCCCCCATTCAAACACTTACCTGCGGCAGCCAGCGCTTCCCGGTAGAAACCGCGCCTTCCTCGACTACTGCCTGAGAACAAAGCCCGTTTCTGTCAACTCAAACGCATCGAGGTCCATCCCGGACGCTACAGCGCCCTGTTTGACAGCCACCTTAACCTTTTCAAGATAGGCCGCATCCGACTGCGCAGCCTCTACCGTCACACTGATCAGGATGCTTTGCAGATAATGCGCCTCGGCAGCCTCCTGTTTGGTGGCATCATCCGTCGACAGCAACACCGGGAGGGTTCCAAATGCGCTTTCCACCTGATCCCGGACGGCCCCCAGTGTTTCAGCGGAGGGCGTATCGACGCGCCCCTGACCTGCAAGCCACGCGGTCACAAACCACATGGCATAGGCGTCTGCAACATTATACATGTCAAAGCCCAGGTCTCTGAACGGCGCTTCGGCGACGGCGAGAATGTCATTTTGCGACAGGGTTTGCTGCAACTGATCCGCCCCTGCCGGATCAACGGCGCGGGTTTTTTCGACAAAGCTTGCATAGTTTCGCTGCCGCTGTTCCATCGACGGTACAAACTGCAGTGCCGCCTTTTGCGCGGGGCTCAGAGGCGCGGGCCCGGTCACGTCGCTCTGTTTTGCCGATTTGCGGGTGATGCCCTTCATCACCGCGCCGTGAACACCCGCATCGATAAAGCCGCCGCCGATATCCATGAATTGCGCGGGGACTTTGCCTGCCGCTGTCAGCAGGACCACCACTAAAAAAGCTCTGACGACTTTCCGCATTTTGCAACACTCCTCCAACAAAAAACATGCGGCATCACCGATGCCCGATCATTGACCACATCTCCCCAACTCTACCGGAAGGGGTCAAAGATTGATGACATCATCAGCCAAAGCCATCCCGAAAGCCGCCTCCTTCTGGAAACCGGTGCAGGGTCGGCAGACTTATGCCGTTTTGCCGCACTGCTGATGACCCTCCTTGACCGGGACCGTGCTTAAAAGCGTCAGTGGTGTATGGCTGAAAAGGTGAACCTCCCCCTTTTTGATGGCGCGTCGGTTGACCTCGACAGCAATGCAGCCGCACTATCCCCTGCAGCGGCTGAAGCCCTGCGGCGTTTTACGCAAATGACACCCGCGGACCGGTTGGCGACCACACCACACGTCCATGCTTATTATCGTGACATGCACATGCATGCGGATGGCGCGTGGATCGACGAGAACATGACGGCTCCTGCGCATCCCGCCGACATCTGGGCCCATGTTCGGCCATTGGCGCTCACGATCACGTCCCGGCCGCCGCGGCCCGGAACCGATCCGATCCCTTATGTGATCCTCGAAGCGAACTGCGACTGGGAAGACGAGCATGGTCTACAACTGGTCTGGAAAGAGGGTCGCGACCTGGTCAGGGTTGGCGAATATGATGGCAAACCACTGCATGCGGAGAATGCGCCGTCAGGGGTCGTCTACCACTCCATCTATGACGACGACTTCAGCACATATCAGCTCAAGTAGCCGAAACACCAGACGTCACAGCCGGGATGTAACGCCCCCCTCAACGGAGCATATAACGATGCGAAGAATTTTGATCTGCATGACAACGTTCACCTTTGTCGCCGGCGTTTCACCGCGGACAGGCTCTGCCCAGGATTTCTCAATGCCAATGATCCAGATTGCGCCGGATTTCGCCATGTCAAACCTGAATAGGGAACTGCTCGACAGACGAAACGCCGCGCAAAATGACGATAACACCAACACTTCAAATGCACCGGCTCCTTTGCAGCTGGACAGATCCGTCTTGCGTTTCACCCCTGATCAGGGACGCCGCGCAGAGAACATGCAAGGCTTCTTGAGTCAGATCAGGGAGAGCGATCCAGAGGGTGCGGCAAAGCTTGAGGCAATTTTTGCCTCCGCCGATGTCATGACCATGATTGCCGACGCCATGACGTCGATGGGTATGGATGCCAACAACGTCGCGGACGCCTATGCGGTGTGGTGGATCAGTTCATACCAGGCCAGTCAGGGGTCGGCCAAAACACCACCCCGCCGACAGTACCAGGCTGTCCGTCAGCAATCTGAAGGCGCCTTGCTGTCCAGCAAGGCCATGGCCTCAGCCTCCGAAGCTGAGAAACAACAATTCGCGGAGGCTTATCTGCTTCAGGCTGCGCTGATCGATTCCGGCGTCCAGGAGATGCAGCCAAATCCGGCGCAGCTGGACGCATTGAAAACGGCTGTAAAGAAAGGCGCGTTGGCATCCGGCCTTGATTTGGATCGTATGATCCTGACCGATAAGGGCTTTCTGGCAAATTGACAACACAACGCATCGGCTTGCACTCGGAGTTCATGCCGATTCCATGCCTCAGTAAATAAAGCTTCAAGAGCTTTTCTGATCGCGCTCCACGCCACTCGCCATTGAACGGAGTTCAAACTGTGCTCACACAAGACGATGCAAGGGCATTGGCAAAAAAGCACGTCAGTGAACTTGGCGCGGACCTAGTGCTGCTTTCAAACCCCATTGCATGCGGAGATTACGGGTGGGTTTTTGGCTATCAGCGCGCGGAATATCTGCAGAAAAATAACCTCATAGATGCTCTGGCTGGGAATGCGCCACTACTTGTCGAACGTGGGACTGGAAAAATTCATACCCTGGGCACGGCACATCCCATGGATAACTATATTGAGAGTTTTTTGAAATTCGGCGATCCACATCGGACGGATTAAGTTGGCTTGGAGGGCGTTCAGGTTGATGTCAGGTCACGACATAAGTGCCCCTGCGATCCGCATGATGTTTTGTGAGCGATGCAAGAAGCTGTCGTTCCCCTTTCTTAGCGCCAAAATGGTCAAATGCACATACCGCCAGCGGCCTAACTTTTGGCCCAAAATAGCCGTTCAGCGCTCCATCAGAATGAACCATATAAACACGCCATAGTCACTTGACGGGCCTTTCTGTTCTGTTGTTTGGAATGCCCATGCATTCCGAACGGCAGGGCAGGTAAGGACAAAGCCCGTCCTGCGGCCTGACGCGGCAGTGACAACCAGGTGGCCGTCTGCGCAGCATTTGGCGCTGCAACTGCGCTTGTCGCCATATTGTCTGCCCGGCCAAGGTTCCTGAGTGTTGCAGGGGAAGAGCCCTAGCCATTTGCCATTCCGCGGGGCATCGCCCTTCTTTTAGCGGTCCTTGCCGGAATTATCTTTCTGGTCGAAGGCGCGGTGCTGGATTGGGGGGCGCTGCTAGTGATCGACAGAGAACTCGCCCCCGCAGAAAACGCCGGGGCTGGCTACATCCTTTTTTCAGTTGCAATGTTTATCGCCTGTCTAACCGGGGATCGCCTGATCGGTAGGATCGGCGGGTTCGCAACTCTCGTTCTGGGCGGATTGATCACAATGGTGGGAATCACGACCGTTTTGGTCGCATCGTTTGTACCGGTAGCTCTTTTTGGATTTGTCCTGATCGGGCTGGGTGCCGCGAACCTTGTGCCCATTCTGTTCAGCGTTGCGGGCCGTCAGACGACAATGCCACCTGGCATCGCCATTGCTGAGGTGACAACAACCGGGTACGCGGGAATTCTCCTCGGCACAGCAATGATTGACTTCATCTCGGATGCATCCTCGCTCGTGACGGCATTCTGGTTGCTGGCACTTCTCATTCTGGCCTTACCCATATCAGCGTGGTGGGTCGCCTGCGTTTAGTAGGACGCACCGTTTCTCCTAATTTGGGATTGAGCTTTCAAGAAACAAAAAATCTTTCAGTTTGGGGCCATTCTGCCTCAGTTCTGATCCACGCAAGACTGTTTTGGCAGCCGTTGATAAGACCTCTTTCAATTAATGTCGGACATTATAGTATATTTTCTCCGACAATATATTTAGTATTGGATGTACATTGATTCGGAGCGGCTACACGTGACAGAAAATTTGCCACCCCAGGAACAGAGCGAAGAGGCAGGCAACTCGCTTAAAGAGTTACCTCCCGGCAGCAACAGCCGGGATGTTCTGGATGCACTGTCCGCTATGATTGACGCGGAAGGTTTGAGAGTTGGCGACCGTCTGCCGCCGGAAGTGGAAATCGCGCGTCGGCTTGGGATTGGACGGGCAAAGGTCCGCGAGGCCCTGACGAGTTGGCAGAACATGGGCATCGTCGTTCGCAACAAGAAAGCCGGGACACGTTTGGCGGCTGAAGTGTCGGCTAATGCAATTCACCTCCCACTGACACTAAAGCTTGAGGCGGAGAGCCTATTGCGAACCCACGCAGTACGCAGGCCTTTGGAAATCGAAGCGGCAAGGATGGCGGCACTGAATTGCACTAAGACGCAAGGACGGTTGATTGCTGCCCGCGTTGCTGAACTCATAGCCACACATGCAGCCGGCGAAGATTGGCGTCAGGCTGACCATCGGTTCCACTCGTCACTGCATGACGCCTGCGGAAACCCTCTGTTCGGGCAATTGATCCGTCAGATACAGCAAGGCTTCAACGAGGTTTACCAAGCACCGTTCGGCCAGCCACATCTAGGTCAGGCGACAATCCCGATACACACCCTGCTTGCCGAGGCGGTTGTCTCTCGCAACGCAGACGAAGCTGCGCGGATTGTCGGTGAGATCATGGACATGGTCGAAGCAGAAATTCTCCAGATCATGGAGAGCCAGAATGCCTGAACACGAGGACCTCGCAACTCTGCTTACGGCAGTACTGCCCGACGCGGATGGGGCGGTGACGCCGCCGATCGTCCAGACCTCTCTATTCACATTCGACAGCTATCAGAGCTTTGAAGATAGGATGGCGGGCCGATCGGATCACGCGATCTACACCCGTATAGAAAACCCCACCGTTGCAGCGTTTGAAGAGCTCATGGTACAAGCTGAGCAAGGTGAGGCTGCAGTTGGGTTTGCCTCCGGGATGGCGGCCATTTCGTCTACGATCCTGGCATTCATCAAACCCGGGGATCGGATCGCCTGCGTCCAGCATGTCTACCCGGATACCTTCCGGTTTCTGGAACGCATGTTGCGCCCGCTCGGGGTACAAATCGAATACCATGCGCCAGAGCGTTTTGAGAATGATCCGGATCTGCTCGCTGATGTGACGTTGGCCTATCTGGAAAGCCCTGGATCGGTCGTTTTTAAAGCAATGGATCTGCGCCGTGTCGCGGAACATGCCAAACGTCACAATGTGTTGACGATGATCGACAATTCCTGGGCAAGTCCGGTGTTTCAGCGCCCTCTCACACTGGGCATCGACATCGTCATCCACTCAGCCTCGAAATACATCTCGGGGCATTCGGACACGGTTGCGGGCGTGGTGGTCTCCTCTCTGGACCATATTGCCCGCATCCGTGATCTGACCTTACCCTTGCTCGGCGCAAAACTGGCACCATTCGAGGCGTTCCTGCTGACGCGAGGCCTGCGGACTTTGAGTGCGCGCATGATGCAGCACCAGGCGACGGCCAACCTGTTTATGGATCGCTTGACCACTGCTCAACAGGTTCGGCAAGTCAATTCACCGGGCGCCAACGATGTTCCTGGATTGACGGGACGGTCTGGACTCATGTCGATTGAGTTTGATGACAGTGTCGACATCGCAAGGTTTTCCGATGCTTTGAGCCTGTTTCGCCTCGGCGTGAGTTGGGGGGGATTCGAAAGTCTGATCCTGCCGGCGCGTGTAGGCCTTGCGCAGGCGGGCGAGCAGAATTCAATGCAGAAGTTTGGCGTCTCACCCAATCTGGTGCGCCTGAACCTCGGGCTCGAGTCTGCAGACGATCTATGGGCCGATTTCACATCAGCGCTCGCCAAAAGCACTGCTTAGAGATGCGCACCACACAGAAATCAAAACCAACTGGAGGAAGAAATGAAAAAATTACTCGCAGGAATGACAGCTGCTGCCGTGCTGATGGGCTCGGCTGCCTATGCCGAAACCACACTGAAGCTGGTTGAGGTGATCACAAGCCCCGAGCGTACCAAGGTGCTTCAGGGGATCGTCGATGAGTTTGAGGCCAACAATCCTGACGTCACGGTTGAGATCGTATCGCTGCCATGGGGCAGCGCATTTGAAAAACTGGCCACAATGGTGGCGGGTGGCGACATCCCGGATGTGGTTGAAATGCCCGACACGTGGCAGGCTCTCTACGCAGGATCCGATCAGTTGGTCAGCCTCAAAGACCATGTAGCCGGATGGGACCAGGGAGCAACTCTGACCGACAAGACCGTCGCGATGGGCAGTCAGGCGGGCGATCTCTATATGATCCCGTACGGCTTCTACCTGCGGGCAATGTTCTACAACAAGAAACTGCTGGCCGAAGCGGGTATCGACACCCCACCGACAACGATGGAAGAGTTTCAAAAAGCCTCGGCTGCAGTATCCGAACTTGATGGTAAATATGGGTATTGTTTGCGCGGTGGTCCCGGCGGCACCAATGGCTGGATCATGTTCGCCGCAGCCATGAACGGCACCAACGAGTTCTTCACCGAAGACGGCGTCAGCCGCATCAACGAGCCCGGCTCGGTCGAAGGTATCCAGTTCATGATCGACATGTATCAGAACGGATATGCACCCAAAGACAGCGTCAGCTGGGGCTTCAACGAAATCGTGGCCGGTTTCTATTCCGGCACCTGCGCGTTTCTTGACCAAGATCCCGATGCGCTGATCGCGATCGCCGAACGGATGCCAGCCGAAGATTTTGCCGTTATTCCAATGCCGGTTGGACCGTCGGGCAAAGCGTTCCCGACCATCGGTTTCGCAGGCTGGTCGATCTTCCGCGCAACCGATCACGAAGAAGAAGCCTTTGATCTGGTCGCGGCTCTGTCATCGCCGGAAGCCAACGCCACATGGGCCAAGCGGGTCGGTGTCATTCCGATCCATAAAGGCGCCGATCAGGATCCGCATTTCCAGACCGAGCAGTTTAAAGGCTGGTTCGAGGAATTGAATGGCGAGCAATATGTGCCGACCACAATGCCAACCAACCTTGAGCAGTGGGGTTACTTTGGCAGCACGCTTCTGCTGGAAACCAGCCAGGAAGCTTTGCTGGGCCAGCGCAGCGCGCAGGATGTTGCGGATGAATGGGCAGAGTTCCTCACCGACGAGCACGCCAAGTGGAAGGCAAACCAGTGATCTCCCGCACTCAAAAAAGTGTCAGGCCCGGGGAAACCCGGGCACGACGTTCGCTCTACCTGCAATACATGGTCGAGCCGTTTTTCTATCTGTCACCGGCGATCATTCTGATCGGTGCTGTCGTCATGCTTCCGCTGATCATCGGGATTTCCTACTCCTTCCAATCCATCGAGCTGTTGAAGCCTTTTGCCTACGGCTGGATCGGGTTTAAAAACTATGTCGACCTCTGGAGCGACCGCAAATTCTGGATCGCGATGGAGAACACACTGTTCTGGACCTTCTGGTCGATAACGTTCCAGTTTCTGCTCGGCCTCGGCCTTGCCATGCTCCTGAATACCCAATTCTTTGGAAAGAAGCTTTTTCAGGCTCTTGTTTTCCTCCCTTGGGCCGTCCCGACCTTTCTGTCCGCGTTGACATGGGCGTGGCTTTTCAATCCTGTCATTGGCCCGTTGCCGCATTGGCTGGCTGCGCTTGGCATTTTGTCAGAACCCTACAACATCCTTGGCGATCCCAAGCTGGCGATGTGGGGTCCGATCACCGCGAATATCTGGTTCGGTGTGCCATTCTTTGCCATCACGCTGTTGGCGGCTTTGCAATCGATACCCGGTGAACTCTACGAAGCAGCAGAAGTGGACGGCGCCACCCCATGGCAGACCTTCACCAAGATCACCTTGCCGTTCCTTGCTCCGATGATCGCAATCACCGTCATGCTGCGCACGATCTGGATCGCAAACTTCGCTGATCTAATCTACGTGATGACCGGCGGTGGGCCTGCCAATTCAACGCAGATTCTGTCGACCTATATCTTCACCACTGCCTTCCGCAAATTGGATTTTGGCTATGCGTCAACCGTTGCCGTTGCGCTTTTGGTGATCCTTCTGATCTGCGCGGTCATCCTGCTCTGGCTTCGCAAGAAGCTGGTCAAGATTTGAGGAATTGGCCATGTCAGCCGTCAAGAAAACCAACCCTGCGTTGATCGTGGGAAAATACGCGGCGCTTGCGTTCTATCTGATCTTCGCGCTGTTCCCGCTTTATTGGTTGCTCAAGATCGGATTGACGCCGGATGCGCTGATCTATTCGGAAGGCACCCGGCTGTTTCCAAGTGAGATCACCTTTTCAAACTTCACAACGGTCATTTTCCAGACCGATTTTGTGGCCTATTTCCGGAATTCTCTGATGGTGTCCCTTGGGGCGGCCTTCTTTACCACGCTGTTTGCGGCCGGGGCAGGCTATGCCTTTTCACGCTTCGTATTTGCGGGCAAGCGGATCATTATCGCCTTGATGCTGGTCACCCAGATGTTCCCGCTGCTGATGATCATTGCACCGATCTACAAGGTCGTCGCCGACCTCGGGCTGCTGAATTCGCTGACAAGCCTGGTCGTTGTCTACACGGCGTTCAACATCCCCTTTGCAACGTTCCTGATGCAGTCCTTCTTCGACGGCATTCCAAAAGATCTGGAAGACGCCGCAATGATGGATGGCTGTTCGCGGTTTCAGGCGCTGCGCAAAGTGGTGTTCCCACTAACATTACCTGGCCTCGGGGCGACGCTTGGTTTCGTCTTTACCGCGGCATGGTCAGAGTTGCTGTTTGCGCTGATGCTGATTTCGAGGAACGACGCGATGACCTTCCCGGTTGGCTTGTTGACGTTTGTTTCCAAGTTCTCGGTTGATTGGGGGCAAATGATGGCGGCCGGCGTGCTGGCGCTGATCCCGAGCTGCCTCTTCTTCATCTTCATTCAACGCTATCTCGTGCAGGGCCTCACGTCCGGCGCGGTCAAAGGATAGGAGGCCAGATCATGGCACGTATTGAACTTCGTGACGTTGCAAAACGATATGGATCGGTTGAGGTTCTGCGCGACATCAACCTTGAGATCCAGGATGGTGAGTTCATCGTTCTGGTCGGCCCGTCGGGCTGCGGCAAGTCCACTCTGCTGCGCATGGTTGCGGGACTTGAGCCGATATCAAGCGGCGACTTCCTGATCGATGATGAGCGTATGAACGACGTGCGCCCAAGAGATCGGGACATCGCAATGGTGTTCCAATCCTATGCTCTCTATCCGCATATGGATGTCGCGCGGAATATGGGGTTCTCAATGGAAATCCGCAAAGATCCGCTCGCAGAACGCAAATCAAAAGTGGCCCAGGCGGCAGAGACCCTGGGGCTGGCCAACCTGACGGATCGCTTGCCCAAGGCGCTCTCAGGTGGTCAACGTCAGAGGGTTGCCATGGGCAGAGCCATCATCCGCGATCCGCAAGCCTTTCTGTTTGACGAGCCTCTCTCAAATCTCGACGCGGCGCTGCGCGTGGAAATGCGGTTGGAGATTGCACGGCTGCACCAGAAACTCAGCGCGACCATGATCTACGTGACCCATGATCAGGTCGAGGCGTTGACACTGGCAGACCGGATCGTTGTTCTGAATGGCGGGGATATCCAACAGGTCGGCAGCCCCTTGGAACTCTACGAACGTCCGGCCAACAAATTTGTAGCGCAGTTCATCGGCTCGCCCGCCATGAATGTCGTGCCCGTCGTTGGCACCGAATTCGGTGTAACTGCCGGGAATGGCACCGAAATCAAGCTGCCCGATCAACCGCTTGCCGCTCAGGCGAAAGAGCTGGGGGTGAGGCCGGAGCACATCGATGTCGTGAACAATGGCACTGGTGATCTGTCGGCCGTGGCTGATGTCGTTGAACATCTGGGGTCAGACACGAACATCTATGTCAACGTCGAGGGCATCGGATCAATAATGGTGCGCAAGCATGGCAATATCCCCGTGAAGCCCGGCGAGCGGCTTGGCCTGCGCATTCAAACAGAAAACGCACATCTGTTTGCCACGGATGGCACAGCGTTGCGGCGGGTTGCCTGAGATGACGAACGATTTGAAAATGCAAATATGTACGGACTCCTGGGATACTTCCTGTAAATTACCCAATCTTGGGTGGAGGAAGTTTTCATGACGATCTTCTCGCCAGAGCTCTTGGTTGTCTTTCTCATCGTCCACTCCTCGGTGGTCACGATGAGCAACAAACACTCTCTTAGCAAATAGCCCTATTTGGACCCATAGGCGCTGACGTCAGACACTTTTCACTACGTGCATTTGCGACATGCGCTGCGACCATCTCAAGAGATTAGCTAAAACCTGCCGAATAATACCGAGATATGTTTGCTTTAAGGTAATTGGCTTGGGGTATCCACATCGCGGGAAAAGCACAAAGCTGCGGGATGAGCGATGTTTGGCATAGGTGGTACTAGGATAGTCAGGGCTCTACTGGTTGCGACTATGTGGGTGGCGACAGTCGGTTCACCGCTCAACGCGCAAGACTCAGAAGCCCCGCCGTTCAGGATGGTCTACTCCGAGTTCTACCCATACAGCTTCACCGATACGGATGGCCAAGCTCGCGGTATGGCCATAGATATTGCGCGAAGATTGATTGAAGGCGCAGGTCGCGAACTGGAGTTCATCGCTGCCGAAGATCCCGGCGTGATGGTAGAGACGGTGGCTTCTGGCGAAGCTGACATGACTTCGCTGCTAGGGTTCACTGCGAACCGAATGGCGATGGCCAGAGCCACGCTACCCTTAGGCTCTTTCCAAATCGTTCTGTTTGCGAGGAAAAACGGACCAGGGCGAGGACTGGATCATTTTCATGGCATGAGTGTCGGCGTGGTAACCGGCTCGTTGTCAGCCAAACATGCGACCGACATTCCGGACGCCAACATTGTGGAATATTCAAACGCCGATGCGCTGATCATGGGGTTGCTGACTGGCGAGGTCGATGCAACGGTCAGTGCAGCTGACGGCTTCAATAAACGGCTGCGTCAAATGGGTTCGGATATCTTCGTTGAAGCAATAGCGCCACCGTTGGGTGAAACCCCTTACGGACTTTTCGCATCGCCATCATCTGGCAACTTGATGAGCCTCCTCAATGCTCAGATCGAAGCGCAGCTAACACCCGAAGTTCTCAGTGAAATCCAACAGACATGGTTCGGAGAGCCCACCCGGCTTCCTGAGCATGAACTCATCTTTTGGGGCTCGATCGCAGGGATAGTCATTTTGGTCATCGCCATTGGCGCAACCGTCAATTCCCGACGCCAAAGCCGTCGCGCCTGCAATCTTTCCAATGAAAATGCAGAAATCCGCCTCCTTACCGACGCCTTGGATGGCATCAATGCAGCCATAGTGATTTTCGACAAAAACATGCGCGCCGTGCACTGGAACAAGGGGTTTGCACGAACCTTGCCCACAATGGTCGACTCGCTGTCCAAAGGAGCCCATCTGCGAACACTGATTGCATCGTCTTACGTCAATGGAACCATAGACAAAGGAATGACTCCTGCAGAGGCAAAGAGCTTCGCAGACGGTATCGTTCGACGACTTGCGAACGGCGAAACCCAGAACCGCATTGTCCACACCAGGGATGGGCGGGTGTTTGATGCGACAGATTTCGCCGTTGGTGGGGATCAATTCGCATCGGTGAGGGTCGATGTCACTAAGCTCCACAAGCAGGCCGACATGATCCGAAAGCAAAAAATTGAATTGGAAGCTGCCAATGAACGGCTGTCCATGTTCGCGACGATTGCCGCCCATGACTTGAAGGCGCCGCTGGTTCAGCAAGCGAGGCTGGTGGGCTTCATAGAGGAAGACATCGCGGACATCGGATTCGATCTCCCTGACGAAATCCTTGAGCACTTCAGCATGCTGAGAGATCTGTCCGGCAAGATGAAGCTGCTGATCCGGGATCTTCTCGATCATTCCCGTAGTGCTGCAAATCCGGAGCAATTCGAGGACGTGGATCTGAATGGTAGGTTGCCTGACATTCTCGATCTGGCGGGTCTTCCCGATGAGTTCCGGGTCAAGATCGAAGGCGAGATTCCCATGGTGCGCGTCGATCCGGTGGCCTTCGACACTATAGTGAGGAATCTCATCTCGAACGCTGCCAAACACCATGATCGCAATGAAGGCATGGTCAAGATCCGAGGGCACGAAGCAGACGGGATAGTTGTCATTGAATTTGAAGATGATGGACCAGGGATTCCAGAACGATATCGACAGGCAATTTTTGAGCCTTTCAAGCGGTTGTCGGCGAACATCGAGGGCACTGGCTTAGGGCTGTCGTTTATCAACAAGACGCTGCAACAATGGGGTGGAAGCATTCATGTCAACTGCCCCAATGAACGTGGCAGCGTGTTCGTCCTTTCAATACCCAACGTGACTTTTGATAAAGCAATCGCAGCGGAATAAGACCTTAAGTCCGGACGAGAGGTCGCACACCAAAGCCCTTTCAGACTAAATCTGTCTATTGCCGTGTCAGTGCGTATCCCCGATCGGCCTTCAGTGGAGCTACTGCGAACGGCGGTTCAATGTACTTCGCTGCTTTGGCCCAAGTGTTGATGTAGATCCGGTCTGGGTCAGGAATGCTTGACGTTTGGGTCATTATTGTCTGACGCAGCCCATTGATTGGATTCAGAAAATTCGGTGCATCGAATCAAAGATGAGTAACCCAAATTTTGAAAAGTGGTAAAGCTGACCTTCGTGCAGATCGCGGCGAAGGTCTCTGCAGAGCCCCC
>NZ_JADOBQ010000011.1 GCF_015644665.1 Roseobacter sp. MH60115 | reverse complement strand
CATGCGTCCCCGTCAGCTGCAACTCATCCCGCAAAAACGACGACAACAACGTCCGACCCTCAACAGAACCAGAACGCAAAACTCCATTCACAAACATCTCAACCATAAACATCTCAAAAACTCCCTCCGCTTTACCTTTGATCCGAGTTAAGCATGCTGCCGACGCCTTGAGAACCTCAAACTTCCCGAAGAAGGCCGCCCATCAGAGCACACAACCGCTTGGACTACTTGGACGTCCTGCCCGCACGCGGCTGTGGCCGGGACGGGATTTCCTTCAACAGCCCGCCGACCCCCATCGCCGCAATATCTGCGTCCCGGACCTCAAGCCCGCAGACAACCCGCGCCAGCACCCAATCGGCGCCGTTCAGCGCGGGTGACCGCGCGCAGCCCGGCAGGCCAATCACCGGATTTTGAGAGATATGACCTAAAAACAACAGGTTACCCGGATCGACCGGCATGCCGAAACGTTCCACAGTGCCGCCCGCTCGACGCAGCGCGGCAGGGGCCACATCATCGATATCAGAGGTGGCCGAGCCGGTTAGGATCAAGGTCAACCCCTGCGTCCTGTCTGTTAGCGCCCGGGACAGGGCGGCCTCGTCGTGCGGTACGACCTTTGGTGCGTCCATCTCCAGTCCAAAAGCAGCAACCCGATCCGCAATCGCCTTTTGACCCTTGGTGCCCGCGCCTCCCCCGATGTCCGTGACGATCAGATTGACATGATCGATCACCGGCGGCGCAAGCCTGATTGCGGCCTCAGCCGCCCGGCACGCCGCCTCCAGCGCGTCCTGCGGCACGGCGTATGAGATGATCTTGATCGTCGCGACCATGCCGCGATCCGCCATCTGCTGGAACGGCGGCACGGTGGCCAGGGTGATCATCGGGTGGATCTGATTGACGGCCTCCAGGGCCGCAACATTCAGCACCGCGACACCGGGACCCTCGGCCAGAAGGTTTACCCGACCGGTGAAAGCCTCCGTCAGGTGCAAATGCTGGCCCCCAGGGTCCGGCACCAGTGCTTCGGCCAGTGCCCGGGCGGCCTCATTTTCGAACACATCACCCGCTTCAAGCCGGGCGACGGTGACCTCTTTGACGCCTGCGTCTGCGAGCGCTGCAATATCGCTGGCATCCAGCACCCGTCCCTTGCGCAGCCTGCGCCTTGCGCCAAGGGAAACGGAGTGGGCCAGCACCGCCCCCTCGGCGTGATCAATCTCGACCGGACCGAACTTCACGCGCCGCGCCTCAGCACCCGCGTCATTTCAGCGATGATGGCGACCGCAATCTCCGGCGGTCCGGCAGCACCGATATCAAGGCCAATCGGCCCGTGGATACGCCCCAGATGATGCGGCTCAATGCCCGCATCCGCCAGACGCTCCAGCCGGGCCGCATGGGTCCGCTTGGAGCCAAGCGCGCCGATGTAAAAGGCCTTCGAGCGCAGGGCGATCAGCAGAGCTGGATCATCCAGCTTGGGATCGTGGGTCAACAGAACCACCGCTGTCCGACTGTCCACTCCCACCGCCTCAAGCGCCTCATCCGGCCAGTCCGACAGGATCCGCTCCCCCGGAAACCGCGCCTCGGAACCGAAGGCCGCGCGGGGGTCGACGACATAGGGGTCATACCCTGCAATCCGCGCCATCGGCATCAGGGCCTGCGCGATATGCACCGCCCCGACAATGACGAGGCGCAGCGGCGGATTGTGAATGCCGACAAAGACATCACCCTCCTGTTCAAACCCGGAGCGGTCCATTGCAAAGCGGGCCTCATAGCCGTTACGCACAAGACTGCGCGCGCCGGTTTTGACATTGACCTCATAGGCCACCGGCTGGCGCGCGGCCCGCGCCTCCATCAGCTCGCGCAGCAAGACCTCGGGCAGGACCGAGCCGACAGGTTCCACCAGGATGCGGATCGTCCCGCCACAGGCGAGCCCGACGGCAAAGGCGTCGCCGTCGCTGACCCCGTACTCCAGCAGCCGCTGCTCGCCCTTCTCCAGCGCCTCCGTGGCTTCCAGCACCACCGCACCTTCAACGCAGCCGCCCGAGACAGAGCCCTGCATCTCGCCATCCCCGGCAATGACCAGCTGCGCGCCGACGCGCCGCGGCGCAGACCCCCAGGTTTCGACCACGGTGGCAAGCACGGCGCCGCGCCCGGCCTCATGCCAGGCCAGAGCCTGTTCCGGCGCATTTTCAAAAACATCCATTCTGGCTCTCCCTGTCCGGCACTATTGATCATGTCGCAGATATTGTCTGCCCAAAATGCGACCTTACGCCTGATTGCCAACCGTCGCGGTCAATTGACGTCTTGTCCCCGCCCCCGCCGCGCCTTACATCTAGCGCAAGACCAAGATGGAGCCGCCAGATGCCAATGCAAGCCCGCGAAATCGAAGACCTGCTGCGCGCCAGTTTCCCGGACGCACAGATCACCGTGGAGGGCAGCGACGGCGTGCATATGGCGGCGATGGTCGTCGACGAGAGCTTTCGCGGCAAGAACCGGGTGCAGCAACAACGCGCGGTCTATGCCGCCCTCAAGGGCAAGATGGATGGCTCCAACGGCGAACTTCACGCCCTGGCCCTGACCACCAAGGCGCCCGACTGACAATATGAACGCAGGTGGCGTCCGGATCGTGACGCGCACCCAGACCCGAAGGAACAGACTATGGCCGACGCAGCAACACAAATCCAGGAAACCATCACAGCCAATCCTGTTGTCCTCTTCATGAAGGGCACCAAGGAGATGCCGCAATGTGGGTTTTCAAGCCGCGTCGCCGGTGTTCTCAACTACATGGGCGTCGAGTTCTCGGACGTGAATGTGCTGGCGGATGAAGGCATCCGGCAGGGGATCAAGGATTTTTCCGACTGGCCGACAATCCCGCAGCTCTATGTCAAGGGCGAATTTGTCGGTGGCTGCGATATCATCACCGAGATGACACTCTCGGGCGAGCTGGACACGCTGTTGGAGGAAAACGGCGTGACCTTCGACAAGGACGCTGCAGACAAGATCCGCGAAGCAAACGGCTGACCTTTGCCGGGGGGGGTCGGCGCGCCAACGTTTCGAACACAAGGGGGCGATTGGCGCCCCCTTTTTTTGTCGCCTCACTCCTAGCTGCCGAATGCGGCACCCGCGCCGCTCGACCGGTCGCCGCCGCGTGATGTCATGCTGCCGGACGCTTGGTCGCGACCACCGGGTTCGGCACAGCGCACCGTGATCGTGGCATAGGCACAATCGCCCCGCGGATCGTACGGGTTAACCGTCCCATCCACCGTCACCGCTCCGACGCAGCCATTATTCCCAGCAGGCATGGTCGCGCACCGGGCGCAGTTACACTGGTCACCGCCGCGCCGGTTGCGGTGAAAAGGGCGTTGCCTATCTTGTCATAGATCGGGTCCGATTGGATTGGCTCAATTCCCTGCCCGGGCCACATGTTGCAATTCTTTTTCTAAAGCGGTCTAGCGAAAAACCTCACCGCATCATCTGGCCTGGAGTCCAGACCGGCAGCGGACCGGAAGCCGATCTGGCGCAGGAAGCCTATGGGGATTCAGGGAATCGCATGGACGGCACCGAGGTCAGGCCGATCCGCTCTTGAAGCAGGGATAGAGAGCTGAGGTCTATGTGGTTCACCCAAATCGCGGGCACCGGCTGGCACAGAGCACAGACAAGCTCACATATTCCAGCACGGCCGTTTTAGGATCGTCACGCGCGTCCAGTTGGTGAGAGGCAAGTCCAAACCCTGCCACCAATGCGCACGAGAACATTCCCACTCTGGACGGCAGGCAGCCGCGGAATACAGGAGCAAAACAGCCGCGCTTTATCCCGCCGCCTTCTCCTCCACGGACGCGGCAAGTGCTTCGGCGCGGGCGGCCAGTTCGGCAAGCGTATCACTGACCGCCTGGGGCACCACGGGGACCTCGATGCGCTCCGGTTCTGCTTTCGACTCGCGCAGGCTAGCCAGCTCCGCCTCGCAGGCGGTCAGCTTGGCTTGTACTTCCGCCACGCGATCCTCGACGCTCGCCGTCTTATCCGCCAGCATCAGCCCCGCCATCAGCAGCATCCGCGCTTCGGGCATGCGGCCCGCCTGATCCGCCAACACCTGTGCTTCATCGTCGAGCATCTTGGCTGCCGTATGCAAGTAATGCTCTTCGCCCGCCTGACAGGCGACATCGAATTGGCGACCGCCGATGTGGATTGTGATCTCGGGCATCAGCTTGCCTCCTCCGGTTGCGCTGCATCCGCGTCCAGCAGCGGTGTCAGGGCGGCAATGATTTCGTCGGCTTCCGCAACCTCTGCGGCGCGGGCAGCCCGCAAGGCCTCCAGTTCCGCCATCATCGCCTTGTTGATCAGGTGAGGCTCTCCTACCCCCTCGGCATTGGCCGTGCGCAGCGCTTCGCAGGCTTCAGACAATTGCCCGTTGGCCCGCCGCAGCCTCTGCAAATCGAGATCGAGCTTCTGCATCCGCTCCGCCGCCTCGGTGGCCTTTGCCTCCAACCCGGCCAGCGCCTTTTCCTGACGCTCGCCCAGCACCCGTACACGTTCGGTCAGCTGTGCGTTGACTGTCTTTTCGTCGTCAAGCGCCTGTCTGAGCGCGTCGGCGTCATCCCCGCCCGAAGAGCCAAGATCGTCCAGCCCCCGCGCCACGCGGTCCATGGCCGCCATAATCCGGCTGTGCAGTTCCTCGATATCGCTCATGCCCACCTCATTATCTCAGTTTGCGCGCCGGCGCGTCGCATCTGCGGCGCCGAATCGCTCTGGGTTTCGTCAAGGTTAACTCTAATCCTGCGGCGCAACAAATGCGGCTTTCTTTGCGATCAAGCGCTTGGCAGGCGCTGTTGAAGTCCCAGGCGGGGTAAAGCCGCCGTGCCGCCCTTGATCTTTGTGAGGCGGCTGATATGCAGCGCTGAAGCCTTGGCCAATTGGCCAAAAAGTGCCCGTTCCGGGCCGATCTGAACCGACAAAGGATACCTGCTCCGTGGATCTCAAAGCCCTTGCTGCCGCCAACCCCGATCACTGGGCCAAAGCCACTGCCATCCGTGCCCTGACGCTGGATGCCGTGGCGGCGGCCAACTCCGGCCACTCGGGCATGCCCATGGGGATGGCGGATGTGGCGACCGTTCTTTTTGAAAAACATCTGAAGTTCGATCCCAGCCAGCCGAACTGGCCCGACCGTGACCGGTTCATCCTCTCGGCAGGCCACGGCTCCATGCTGCTCTACTCCCTTCTGCACCTGACCGGATATGCCGACATGACGCTGGAGGAGATCAAGAATTTCCGTCAGTGGGGCTCGCGCACTGCTGGTCACCCCGAATACGGCCATGCCTCGGGCATCGAAACCACAACGGGCCCGCTGGGACAGGGGATCGCCAATTCCGTGGGTTTCGCCATGGCCGAGGAAATCCAGCGCGCCACTTACGGCAAGAAGGTGGTGGATCACCACACCTATGTCATCGCCGGGGACGGCTGCCTGATGGAGGGCGTGAGCCAGGAGGCCATCACGCTGGCCGGGCGGCATCAGCTGAGCAAACTGATCGTGCTCTGGGACAACAACAACATCACCATCGACGGGCCGGTGACCCTGTCTGACCGCACCGATCAGGTGGGCCGGTTCAAATCGGCGGGCTGGGCCGTGCTGGAGATCGACGGTCATGATCCGGCGGCCATCGACGTGGCCCTGACACAGGCCAAGAAGGGCAACAAGCCTACCATGGTGGCCTGCAAGACCCACATCGCCTTGGGCCACGCGGCGCAAGATACCTCGAAAGGCCACGGTGCGCTGACCGATGCCGAGCAGCTGATCGCGGCCAAGGAGGCCTATGGCTGGAAAACCGGTCCCTTCGAGGTGCCTGCGGATGTGAAAGCCGCCTGGGAGGCCATCGGTGCCCGTGGGGCAGAGACCCGCAAGGCGTGGGAAGAACGCTTCGACACCCTGCCCCGCGGCAAGCGCGAGACCTTCAACCGCGCCTATGCTCTGGAGGCGCCGAAAAAGCTCAGCGCCGTGATCAAGGCGTTCAAGAAACAGATGTCCGAGGGCGCACCGAAACTGGCCACCCGGGCAAGCTCCGAGAAAGTGCTGGAGGTCATCAACCCGGTGATGCCGGAAACCGTGGGTGGCTCGGCGGACCTCACGGGGTCGAACAACACCAAGACCGCCGATCTGGGTGTCTTCGACGTCGACAACCGGGACGGGCGCTACGTCTACTGGGGCATTCGCGAACATGGGATGGCCGCCGCGATGAACGGTATGGCGCTGCACGGCGGGCTGCGTCCCTACGGCGGCACCTTCATGTGTTTCACCGACTACGCCCGCCCATCGATGCGGCTGGCTGCCTTGATGAAAATCCCTACGGTCTTCGTGATGACCCACGACAGCATCGGGCTTGGCGAAGACGGCCCCACGCACCAGCCGGTGGAACATCTGGCGATCAGTCGCGCGACACCCAACACCCATGTGTTCCGTCCCGCCGACACGATAGAGACGGCAGAGGCCTGGGAACTGGCCCTAACGTCGAAAAACACACCGTCGGTCCTCTCTCTGACCAGGCAAGGCCTCAGCACCGTGCGGACCGAGCACAAGACCAAGAACCTCACCGCCCAGGGCGCCTATGTGCTGGCGGACGCGGAAGGCAAACGCCAGGCCATCCTGCTGGCGACCGGGTCGGAGGTCGAGATTGCCATGGCCGCGCGGGATATCCTGCAGGCCGATGGCATCGGCACCCGCGTCGTGTCCATGCCCTGCTGGGAGCTCTTTGAAGAGCAGGACGAAAGCTACCGCAAGCGCGTTCTGCCCGGTGGTCCGGTGCGGGTCGCGGTCGAGGCCGGTATCCGCTTCGGCTGGGACCGCTGGCTCTTTGGCGAGCGCGGTCGGCGCGAAAAGGCTGGCTTTGTCGGCATGCATGACTTCGGCGCCTCAGCACCGGCAGGCACGCTTTATAAGGAATTCGGCATCACCGCCGAGGCCGTTGCCGAGAAAGCCAAGGCGCTGATCAAGTAACCACGCCATCAGCCAGCAGGTAGGGTGGGCTTTCAGGCCACCTTACCTCCGGCCCGCAGCTTAATGCGACGCTTCCTCTTTGCCGCCAAGCGCGGCAAAGAGCGGCGCGATCACCCGGGTCACAACCGGGATCAGCAACATCCCCAGCGCCAGGCCAAAGATACCGTCGAAAAGGGCCGTTACCAGCCATTCGACAAAACCGGAGCCCTGCGCCACCGCATCGGCAACAATCACCGCGATGTGGTGGATCTCATCATACAGCCAAGGCATGCCCAGCACCTCCAGCCCGTGGATGATGATGGACCCGCCCACCCATAGCATCGCGGCGGTGCCGACAACGGTCAGCAGGGTCAGCAGCTTCGGCATGCCCTTGACCAGCCCCCGCCCCACCGCACGACCGGAGCCGGTATGGCCGTTTGCCGCCAGCCAGACGCCCACATCGTCCATCTTCACGATCAAGGCCACCGCGCCATAGACAAAAACCGTCACCGCAACACCGGCGAAGGCCAGCGTCGCCGCCTCGAACCAGAAACTATCCGCTTCGATGTTCGACAGGATGATCGTCATGATCTCAGCCGAGAGAATGAAATCCGTCTTGATGGCGCCCTTGACCCGGGTTTCTTCCAGATGCAGCGGGTCGCCAACGGACATGTCCTTTTCCACATGCGCGTCGCCATGCGGGTAAAGCCAGTGAAAGATCTTCTCCGCCCCTTCGAAGCATAAATACGCCCCGCCCAGCATCAGCAGCGGGGTGATGACCCACGGCGCGAAGGCATTCAGCAGCAGCAGAGCGGGCAACAAGACGATCAGCTTGTTGAAAAGCGACCCCTTGGTGATCTTCCAGATGATCGGCAGCTCGCGTTTGGGCTCAAAGCCGGTCACATATTTCGGCGTGACCGCGGCATCGTCGATCACAACACCCGCCACCTTGGACCCGGCCTTGGCCGCCTGGCCCACCACATCATCGACAGAGGCCGCCGCCACCTTGGCAATCGCCGCCACGTCATCCAGCAACGCTAGTAACCCGCTCATCCCGAAATCCCCTGTCCTGATTGCCGGTGCAACGCAGAGGTAGAGTGATGGTTCCCGTTTGGCAATGCATCACTGGTCGCGCTAACATCGGTGCATCGCAACAGACTGTTGCCAAGGTTTAACGCTAACACGCGGAAAACACGTCGTTTTAACCATTCCGCGATGCAGCGTTTCCGGCTATAGAGCCATCAAATGTTCCGTTTGGAGAGTAATGATGACCATCAAAGTCGGTATTAACGGTTTCGGACGCATTGGCCGCTGCACGCTGACCCATATCGCAACATCGGGGCGCAATGACATCGACGTCGTGGCCATCAACGCCACGGGGCCGCTGGAAACATCCGCGCATCTGATCAAATACGATTCGGTGCATGGCCGCTTTCCCGGCAATGTCGTTGTTGGCGCCAACTCGCTGGATCTCGGGCGCGGGCCCATCCGCATGATGTCGACCTACGACATGAATGAACTCGACTGGACAGGCGTCGACGTCGTGCTGGAATGCACCGGCAAGTTCAACGATGGCGACAAGGCAAAGACCCATATCCAGCAGGGCGCGAAACGGGTGCTGATCTCTGCCCCGGCGAAACGTGTGGACCGCACCATCGTCTATGGCGTGAACCACCGCGAATTGCTGCCGTCCGATACCGTGATCTCCAACGGGTCCTGCACCACCAACTGCCTGGCCCCCATGGCCAAGGTGCTGGATGAGGCGATTGGGATCGAACGCGGGATCATGACCACGATCCACTCCTATACCGGTGACCAGCCGACGCTGGACCGCCGTCACGATGACCTCTACCGCGCCCGCGCAGCCGCCATGGCGATCATCCCGACCTCGACAGGGGCGGCCAAGGCCCTGGGAGAGGTGTTGCCCAACCTTGCAGGCAAACTCGACGGCACCGCCATGCGCGTGCCCACGCCCAACGTCTCCGCCGTGGATCTGACTTTCGAGGCCCCCCGCGATGTGACCGTCGAAGAGGTGAACGAAGCCCTTGCGAAGGCCGCAAACGGCTCCATGTCCCGCGTGATGGGATATGATGCGGAGGCCAAGGTTTCCATCGACTTCAACCACACCGAACAAAGCTGCATCATCGCCCCGGAACAGACCAAGGTGGTGGGCGGGCGTACCGTCCGTGTGTTGGCCTGGTACGACAACGAATGGGCTTTCTCTGCGCGGATGGCAGATGTTGCCGTCGACATGGGCCACCTGGGCTGATCTCTCCCGGCTTGCGGGCCTGAAATGAGGCTGTCATACCCTGACCGGTGAAAGGGTGCTGCAATGCAGGCCCTTGGGATGCCCCGGTTCCGGCATCCTGTCGGGAAAGGTGTCTTATGACCAATCGCATCGCCATCGTGCTGGGCACCCTCCTCCTGCTCCTGCTGGTGGTCGATGTTTTGCTCTTTGGCACGGAGCATCTTGTGTTTCTTGGCAAAAAGCTCTTTGAGTTGATCGAATGGCTCTCCTTCTGGAGATAAGACAGACGGGCGTCCGCCGGGCCGACGGACCCTTTGCAAAGTGGAACTTCAGGCTATGACACTCAAACTGGGCATCAACGGGTTTGGCCGTATTGGACGGACAGTCCTGCGCGCGCTGCACGACAACGGACACAGCGACATGCAGGTGGTGGCGATCAACGATCCGGCACCGGCGGCAACACTTGCCCATCTTTTCGAATTTGATTCCACCCACGGCCCCTACCCCGGTCCCCTGAGCTATTCGGACGGGGGGCTCGACCTCGGCGCGGGCACGATCAGAATGACGTCCGTGCAGGAGCCAACTGCGATCACCTGGCCCGATGTCGATATCGTGCTGGAGTGTAGTGGACGGTTCACCACCCCCTTGCGCGCACGTGAACATCTGTCCCGGGGCGCACGCCGCGTGTTGCTGTCAGCGCCTGCCAAGGGTGCGGCCAAGACGGTCATCGAAGGCATCAACGCCGAGACCATCACGGCAGAGGACCTGCTGATCTCCAACGGGTCCTGCACCACCAACTGCCTGGCTCCCATGGCCAAGGTCCTGCAGGACAGTTTCACCATCCGGCGCGGGATGATGACGACCGTGCATTGCTACACCAGCAACCAAAGCCTGCATGACGCGCCGCACGATGATCTCTACCGCGCCCGTGGGGCAGCGGTCTCGATGATCCCCACGACCACCGGAGCCGCACAGACCCTGGGCGAGGTGCTGCCCGATCTGGCCGGGCGCATTACCGGTCAGGCGATCCGCGTGCCTGTGCCGAATGTGTCCTGCATCGACCTCTCGGTCGAGGTTGCCACCGCGACGGATGCCGAGGCCGTAAACGCGGCGTTTCGCGCAGCGGCGGACGGGCCGATGCGCGGGGTGCTGTCCACGACCACACGCAAACTCGTGTCGTCCGATTTCAAGAAAAATCAGCACAGCGCCATTGTCGCCGAAGATCAGACCCGCGTGCAGGACGGCACCTGGGTCCGGGTGCTGGCCTGGTACGACAATGAATGGGGCTTTTCCAACCGCATGCTGGACGTGGCCGGGCGGATGGGCGCGCTGCTCTAGGTCTTGCCCAGCTGCGCCATCAGCGCCGTTTTGACCCTTGGGGTCACGAATTTGCTGATGTCCCCGTCCAGACGGGCGATTTCCTTGACCAGCTTGCTGGCAATCGCCTGGTGTTGCGCCTCTGCCATCAGAAAAACGGTTTCGATCCCATCGTCCAGCTGCCGGTTCATGCCGACCATCTGATACTCATATTCGAAATCCGCCACGGCGCGCAGGCCCCGCACGATGATCTGGGCACCGACATCACGGGCGCAATCGATCAGCAGATTTTCAAACGGATGTACGCGGATCTCGATGCCGGTCTGCTTGGCCAGTTCGGCGCATTCGGCCTCGATCATGGCGACACGTTCTTCGAGATCGAAAAGCGGCCCCTTGTCCCGGTTGATCGCAACCCCCACCACAAGCCGGTCGAGCAGAACCGCTGCACGTCGGATGATGTCGATATGACCCAGCGTGATCGGATCGAAAGTGCCGGGATAGAGGCCAACGCGCATGTGGGCTCTCCTGTCGTGAGAATTCGTGACACACGACCATTTAAGCCATGGGATTGCAAGTCCTTAACGCCGGGGTGTCCCGATAAAGGTCACGCGGGGTCAATGCCCCATGATCATGCCTTCGAGCGCGTTCTTTTCCATCGCCAGTTCCATCAGCTTGGCCTTGACCACATCCCCCAGCGAAATCACCCCGACCAGCTTGCCCTTTTCCAGCACCGGCATGTGGCGGAAGCGGCCGTCGGTCATCTTCTGCAGGACCGCGTCCGCCGCGTCATCGCTGCCGCAGGTCACCAGCTTGGTGGTCATCAGCGACTCGACAGGGTGTGTCAGGCACCCCGCTCCGCGCGCCCCGATCTCCCGCACGATATCCCGCTCCGACAGGATCCCATCGGCGTTTGTACCATCGCGGGAGACGACCACCGTACCGATGCGTTTGTCTGACAGGATTTTCGCGGCCTCGGACACCAATGTGGTTGGAGACACTGTAATAATGTCATGTAAAGCTTTGGTTTTCAGGATCTGTGACACCAACATGCGAAACCTCCTTGAGACGTGTTGCACCCCCTCCAGCGTCACCGCAAAGCGGCATCAAGTCAAGCCAGCGCTTCGAGTCGTGCAACTTCTGCGCGCAAACCGGCGGTCAGCGCCTGCGCAAAGCGGCTCAACCTCAGGTTACGCTGATCATCGGCATGGCGGATCAGGTAAAACGCCCGCGTCAGGCTGATCTGATCGGTGAGGATGCGGCGCACGCCAGGCATGGCCGGTACCGAGAAATCATGCGCAATGCCGATGCCGCCGCCCTGCCGAATCCAGTTGATTTGCACCGAAACCGAATTGGAGGCCAAGGGCACGCGGGTAATCCCCAGATCGCTGAGATAATCCAGCTCGCGGTCAAAGATCATGTCGGGAATATAGCCGACCAGACGGTGGTGGCGCAGATCATCGCCTGTCTCAATCGGCGGGCTTTTGACCAGATAGTGCTCGGAGGCCGCCAGATGCAGGTGGTAGTCGGTGATCTTCTGCACCACCAAACGGCCCGCCGTAGGGGCGCTCACCGCGATGGCCATATCCGCCTCGCGCCGCGACAGGTTGAACACGCGCGGCAGGGCGACGATCTGGATATCGAGGTCCGGGTTTTCATCGGAAATCGCAGCACAGACCTGCGGCAGCAGATAGTTTGCACTGCCGTCCGGCGCGCCGATCCTGATCTGTCCGCTCAGCCGGTCGGACACCTCCGGCAGTTCCGCCACCGCGTTGCGCATCGCCCGCTCGGCAATCTCCGCCCGCGTCAGCAGGGACATCCCCGCCTCTGTCAACGTGTAGCCCTGCGGCGATTTCACGAAGAGCCGCGCCTGCAGAGCCTCTTCCAGCCGCTGCATGCGCCGCCCCAGGGTCGCGGGATCAAGCCGCAAGACCTTGCCCGCCCCTGACAGGGTTTCCTCGCGCGCGACGGCCAAAAAAAGCCGTAGATCGTCCCAGTTTGTCTGCACCTGATCGCCTTCCAAACAGCCATGCGCTTGCACGGTGTTTTGCAAAATCACAAAACAACTTTGTCATCTTGCCTCTTTCACCCCTGTTTTTGCAAGACTATGGTTCTGGCAATTTCTAAATCGCTGGCACAGGCTGTCAGGCGTCGAACCAACCCCTGCGGAGGACCCCATGCAAGAACTCACCCACTATATGAACGGCGCACATGTAAAAGGCACCTCCGGGCGCTTTGCCGATGTGATGAACCCGGCCACGGGCGAGGTGCAGGCCAAATGCCCGTTGGCCTCCAAGGCCGAGGTGGAACAGGCCGTGGCGTTCGCCGCCGCCGCGCAACCCGCCTGGGCCGCGGTGAACCCGCAGCGCCGTGCCCGCGTGCTGATGAAATTCGTCGACCTGCTGAACCGCGACATGGACAAATTGTCCGAAGCGCTGAGCCGCGAGCACGGCAAGACCCTGCCCGACGCCGCCGGTGACGTGCAGCGCGGCCTTGAGGTTGTGGAATACTGCATCGGCGCACCGCAGTTGCTCAAGGGTGAATACACCGACAGCGCTGGTCCGGGCATCGACATGTATTCCATGCGTCAGGCGCTTGGCGTCACGGCGGGCATCACGCCCTTCAACTTCCCCGCGATGATCCCCATGTGGATGTTTGCCCCCGCCATCGCCTGCGGCAACGCCTTTATCCTCAAACCCTCCGAACGCGATCCTTCCGTGCCGCTGATGCTGACCGAACTGATGGAAGAGGCCGGGCTGCCCAAAGGCATCTTGCAGGTGGTGAACGGCGACAAGGAGGCGGTTGACGCGATCCTCTATGACCAGACGATCCAGTCCATCGGCTTTGTCGGCTCCACGCCGATTGCCGAATATATCTACGGCACTGGCTGCGCGCAGGGCAAACGCGTACAGTGTTTTGGCGGCGCCAAGAACCACATGATCGTCATGCCCGATGCGGATATGGATCAGGCCGCCGACGCGCTGGTGGGCGCGGGCTATGGTGCGGCGGGCGAACGCTGCATGGCCATCTCCGTTGCTGTCCCGGTGGGCGATGAAACCGCCGACCGTCTGATCGAAAAGCTCGTCCCGCGCATCGAAAAGCTGAAAGTCGGCCCCTACACGGGCGGCACAGATGTGGATTACGGCCCTGTTGTGACCGCTGCCGCCAAGGCCAACATCGAACGTTTGGTGCAGACCGGCATCGACCAGGGCGCCAAGCTGGTCGTCGATGGGCGCGATTTCAGCCTGCAGGGTTATGAGGAAGGCTTCTTCATCGGCCCGCATCTTTTCGACAATGTCACCAAGGACATGGACATCTACAAGACCGAGATTTTCGGGCCGGTGCTCTCCACCGTGCGGGCACAAAGCTACGAAGAGGCGCTGGGGCTGGCGATGGATCACGAATACGGCAACGGCACCGCGATCTTCACCCGGGACGGCGACGCCGCGCGCGATTTTGCCAACCGGGTGAATGTGGGCATGATCGGGGTGAATGTGCCGATCCCGGTGCCGCTGGCCTACCACACCTTTGGCGGCTGGAAGAAATCCGTCTTTGGCGACCTGAACCAGCACGGGCCGGATGCCTTCAAGTTCTACACCCGCACGAAAACGATCACCTCGCGCTGGCCCTCCGGCATCAAGGAAGGTGGCGAGTTCAACTTCAAGCCGATGGAATGAACACCGCAGGGCGGCGCGACCCGCCGCCCTCGCCTCATCTGGCATGCCCTTCAAACGCTTCCCGGCACCAAGCCTCGCGGCGCCTTGAAAAGCAGCATGGGCCAAGCGATACATCCCATCAAACGACGCGTGGGCGGAGATAAATGACCGACATTCGCATTCGAACAACGGGCACCACCGGGCGCATCACATTGGCCCGGCCTAAGGCGCTCAACGCCATGACCTATCAGATGTGTCTGGCGATCGAAGAGGCGTTGGACCGCTGGCGCGACAAGGCCGCAGTGACGCAGGTCGTCATCGACGCCGAGGGGGACAGGGCCTTTTGCGCCGGGGGTGATATTGCCGAACTGTATGACACCGGCACACGTGGGGATTTCGCCTACGGCCAGACCTTTTGGGCGGATGAATACCGCCTGAACGCGAAGATTTTCGAATACCCCAAACCCGTCATCTCCTTTCTCCAGGGCTTTACCATGGGCGGTGGCGTTGGCATCGGATGCCACGGGTCTCACCGCATCGTCGGACAGTCGAGCCAGATTGCCATGCCGGAATGCGGCATCGGTCTGGTCCCTGATGTGGGCGGCACGCTGATGCTGGCGCTGGCACCGGGGCGGCTGGGGGAATATCTCGGCACCACTGCGGCGCGGATGTCGGCGGCGGATGCGATCCTTGCGGGCTTTGCCGATCTCTATATCTCGGAAGATCACTGGCCGGACCTGATCGACCGGTTGGAACAGGGCGCGGGCCCGGATATCCTTGCCGACGCCGCGCAGGAGGCCCCGGCCGGTACCCTCGCAGACCTTCGGGAGGAGATCGACCGTCACTTCGGCGGCGAAACCCTTGCCGACATCCTCACCACGCTGCGGCACGCGGAGAGCGAATTCGCCGGCGACACCCTGAAAAAGATGCAACGCAACAGCCCGCTCTCCATGGCCAGCACGGTCGAGATTCTTCACCGCCTGCGGGGGCCTTCGTTGACCATGGCAAAGGCGCTGGAACTGGAATACCGTTTCACCTTCCGCGCGATGAAGCACGGTGATTTCCTTGAAGGCATTCGCGCCGCGATCATCGACAAGGACCGCGCGCCGAAGTGGCAATTCGCGGATCAGAAGGTGCCTGCGGCAGCGGTGAGCAAGATGCTGATGCCGCTGGGAAAAAACACGTTGAAACTGGAGGGGAAACAGATGGACGCGCTAAAGATAGGCTTTATCGGTTTGGGTAATATGGGGGCGCCGATGGCGGCCAATCTGGCCAAGGCTGGATGCGTCGTGACCGGTTTCGACACGGCGGTCAGCGCGGCGGAGGGCGTGACAATTGCCGCCTCTGCCACGGAGGCGGCGCGCGATGCAGATGTGGTGATCACGATGCTGCCAAACGGCGACATCCTGCGCCGGGTCGCCGCCGACATCCTGCCCGCGATGCCACAAGGTGCCTTGCTGCTCGACTGCTCCACCGTGGATGTGGAAAGCGCCCGCGCGGTGGCTGATGAAGCCAAGGACGGTGGTCAGTTGTTTGTGGACGCGCCCGTCTCCGGCGGCATCGGCGGTGCGGCGGGCGGTACGCTGACCTTCATGGCGGGCGGCACGGAACAGGCCTTTGCCAAAGCACAACCGCTCTTTGACATCATGGGGCAGAAAGCGGTGCATTGTGGCGATGCCGGGGCCGGACAGGCCGCAAAGATCTGCAACAACATGATCCTCGGCGCGACGATGATTGCCACCTGCGAGGCCTTTGCCCTGGCCGATAAACTCGGGCTCGACCGACAGAAAATGTTCGACGTGGTCAGCACGTCCTCGGGGTACTCTTGGTCGATGAACGCCTACTGCCCCGCCCCCGGCGTCGGGCCGCAGAGCCCGGCAGACAATGGCTACACACCCGGTTTTGCCGCAGAGCTGATGCTCAAGGATCTGGGCCTGAGCCAGCAGGCTGCCGAGGCCGTTGATGCCGACACGCCGATGGGCGCCCGGGCGCTGGAACTCTACCGTCAGTTCGTCGAAGAAGAAGCGGGTGAGGGCAAGGATTTCTCCGCCATGCTGCCCCGCTTTGCCAAGCGTGGGCGGGCATGATCGAGAGCAGGTTCAGGGCCGCCGCATATCATACCTCGCAGCCTAACGCCTAAAAAGTGGCACGAATTTTCCGCAGATAGGCCGGGGCAGGAAAGATTTCGTCAGCATGTGCCGCCTTAGAGTGCCTGAAATTATAGTTTCAAGGCTTCTTGGCATGACTGACGAAATCCCCGGCAATCCGTTGCCCATCGCGGCGCGCGTCAACCCAATGGGCGGTGACGACACCATCCAGATGGCATTGGATTTCGTACGGACCCATCTGAATATGGAAGTGGCTTATCTGTCGGAATTCGTGGGCGACGATCTTGTCTTCCGGGCCGTCAGCGCCCCGGGCTTCGAAGAGATGTGTTTTGTCGGGGGGTCGATGCCGCTGGATCAGGTCTATTGTCGGCACATTCTGGCGGGACGGTTGCCCGAACTGATCCCGGACACCGCTGATGAGCCGCTCTGCGCAGATATTGCACTGACCAATGCGATCCCGATCAAGGCCCATGTCAGCGTACCGATCCGCCGTCCCGACGGGACACCCTATGGCATGTTCTGCTGCCTCAGCCGCACCGCGCAGCGCGACCTCAACCCGCGCGATCTTGAGGTGATGCGTGCCTTTGCCGATTTGTCCGCCGAGCAGGTGAATACCAAAATCACCACCCGGGTCGAACGGCAGGCCATCCGCTCACGCATCGAACAGATCCAGGCCGATGAGGCATTCGACATTGTCTATCAGCCAATCGTGGATTTGAACGGGAAGAGACCGAAGGGGTTTGAGGCACTCTGCCGTTTCCGGTCGGAGCCATATCGCCCGCCCAACCTCTGGTTCGACGATGCGCTTGTGGTCGGGATGCAGGCTGATCTGGAAATCGCGGTCATCCGCAAAGCTTTGCTGGCGCTGGAGCAGCTGCCGCAGGATACTTATCTGTCGGTCAACGCGTCCCCTGCAACGGTCGGAACGGGCCTTCTCGCCGATCTCTTCGCCAACTACCCGCAGGAGCGTATCGTGCTGGAAGTCACCGAACATTCCATGGTCGAAGACTATGAAGAGCTGCTCGGACATCTGGAAATCCTGAGGTTTCGCGGCGTCCGCCTGGCCATCGACGATGCCGGCGCCGGCTACTCCGGCCTGCAACATATCGTCAAGCTCAAGCCCGATCTGATCAAGCTCGACATCTCGCTGACCTCGAGCATCGACACCGACGTGGTGCGCCGCTCTCTGGGCGCTGCTCTGGTGCGCTTTGCGGTGGAAATCGGCGCTGACATCGTCGCGGAAGGGATTGAAACGGACGCAGAGCTGAACGCCCTGAGCAACCTGGGTGTGCCTTTGGCGCAGGGCTACTACCTTGGAAAGCCGGGGGATCTGGACAGCGCGCTCGCCTGGTTCAAGGATGGCAAGAAACGCGCGTGATCCTGGTATCCAACGCCTGCCACTTGGGGTCGCCAGCGTCGTTGTACGGCGCAAGCACGCCGCCCATCGGTACAGCGTCGGGCCTGACAATCACTCTGCGGCGACGCGCCGGGCCTGCGACAACATCGGCTTGAGGTATTTACCGGTGTAGCTTTCCACCACTTCTGCAACCTCTTCCGGCGTACCGGTCGCCACGATCTGACCCCCTCCGTCACCGCCTTCCGGGCCGATGTCGATGATATGGTCGGCGGTTTTCACCACGTCGAGGTTGTGTTCGATCACGATCACGGAGTTGCCCTGATCCACCAGCTCGTGCAGCACTTCCAGAAGCTTGCGCACGTCCTCGAAATGCAGGCCGGTCGTCGGTTCATCGAGTATGTAGAGCGTGCGGCCCGTGGACCGTTTGCTCAGTTCCTTCGACAGCTTTACCCGCTGTGCCTCGCCGCCCGAGAGCGTTGTCGCCTGCTGACCAACCTTGATGTAGCCCAAGCCCACGCGCATCAGTGCGTCCATCTTTTCCCGGATCGACGGCACGGCGGAGAAGAATTCCTGCGCGTCCTCGACCGTCATGTCGAGCACATCCGCGATGGACTTGCCCTTGAACTTGATCTCCAGCGTCTCACGGTTGTAGCGCGCGCCCTTGCAGGTTTCGCATTCCACATAGACGTCGGGCAGGAAGTGCATCTCGATCTTGATCACCCCGTCACCCTGGCAGGCCTCACAGCGGCCCCCCTTCACGTTGAAACTGAACCGCCCGGGCTTGTAGCCGCGCGCCTTGGCCTCGGGCAGCCCGGCGAACCAGTCCCGGATCGGGGTGAAGGCGCCTGTATAGGTCGCCGGGTTTGAGCGGGGCGTGCGCCCGATCGGCCGTTGATCGATGTCGATGACCTTGTCGAGATGCTCCAACCCCTTGATTGTCTCACAGGGGGCTGGTGTCTGGCGGGCACCATTGAGCCGCATCGAGGCGGTCTTGAACAACGTTTCGATCGTCAGGGTGGATTTGCCGCCGCCTGACACCCCGGTGACGCAGACGAATTTACCCAGCGGATAATCGACGGTCACATTGCGCAGGTTGTTGCCGGTCGCTCCGACCACCTGCAGCTTTTTCTTGTTGCCGCCGCGCCGTTCTGCCGGAATCGCAATTTCGCGCGCACCGGTCAGGTACTGGCCGGTGATCGACTTCTTCGACGCCGCAATCTTGCGCGGGGTGCCGTGGGCCACCACTTCACCGCCGTGCACGCCCGCGCCCGGGCCTATGTCGAACACGTAATCCGCCTCGCGAATGGCCTCCTCGTCATGCTCCACCACAATAACCGTGTTGCCCTGATCGCGCAGGTTCTTAAGCGTCAGCAGCAGCCGGTCATTGTCCCGTTGATGCAGCCCGATGGAGGGCTCATCGAGCACGTAGAGTACGCCGGTCAGACCCGAGCCGATCTGCGAGGCCAGCCGGATGCGCTGGCTCTCGCCCCCTGAGAGCGTGCCCGCATTGCGGCTGAGCGTGAGGTATTCGAGGCCGACGTTGTTGAGAAAGCCCAGCCTTTCGCGGATTTCCTTGAGGATCGCGCGGGCGATTTCGTTTTTCTGCGCGGTCAAATGCTCCGGCACCGTCTCGCACCAGTCAAAGGCCTCGCGGATCGACATTTCGACCACCTGCCCCACGTGCAGCAGCTTTTCCGCATCATCGGACGGCCCCAGTTTCACCGCCAGAGCCTCGTCCCGCAACCGGTAGCCGCCACAGCTGCCACAGGAGCGATTGTTCTGATAGCGCTCGAATTCCTCGCGGATCCAATTGCTGTCGGTTTCGCGGTAACGCCGCTCCATGTTGGGGATCACACCCTCAAAGGTGCGCGTCACCTGATAGACACGCCCGCCCTCGTCATAGCGAAAGGCAATTTCCTCCTCACCGGAACCGTAAAGGAAGACCTGCTGCACCTTCTCGGGCAGGTCCTTCCACTTGGTCGATTGCTTGAATTTGTAGTGTTTCGCAATGGCCTCAATGGTTTGCAGGAAGTAAGGCGACTTCCCCTTGCGCCAGGGGGCCAGTGCGCCATCGGCGATTTTCAGGTTCTGATCCGGCACCACGAGGCGTTCGTCAAAGAACAGCTCGACGCCCAGACCATCACACTCCGGACAGGCCCCGAAGGGCGCGTTGAAGGAGAATAGGCGCGGTTCGATCTCGGGGATGGTGAAGCCGCTGACCGGACAGGCGAATTTTTCAGAGAAAGTGGTGCGCTCAGGGTCACCTTCGCTGGGCGCGGTCTCCAGGATCGCGATACCATCCGCGAGGTCGAGCGCGGTGCGTAAGGAATCGGCCAGCCGCGTCTCCAGCCCTTCGCGCACAACAATCCGGTCGACCACCACGTCAATGTCATGGCGGAATTTCTTGTCGAGGGTCGGAGGCTCGTCCAATTCATAGAACTCACCGTCCACCTTGACACGCTGGAACCCCTGCTTGCGCAGCTCCAGAAACTCCTTGCGGTATTCGCCCTTGCGGTCGCGGATGATGGGCGCGAGCAGGTAGGCCCGCGTCCCCTCCTCCTTCGCCATCACGCGATCGACCATATCCTGCACCTGCTGCGCCTCGATGGGCTTGCCGGTGGCGGGCGAATAGGGCGTGCCGACGCGGGCGAACAAGAGCCGCATGTAGTCATAGATTTCGGTGACCGTGCCGACGGTGGAGCGCGGGTTCTTGGAGGTGGTTTTCTGCTCAATCGAAATCGCAGGTGACAACCCGGCGATATGATCCACATCCGGCTTCTGCATCATGTCGAGGAACTGCCGCGCATAGGCGCTGAGCGATTCGACATAGCGGCGCTGACCCTCGGCATAGATCGTATCGAAGGCGAGCGAGGACTTACCGGAGCCGGAAAGCCCTGTAATCACAACGAGTTTGTCGCGCGGGATATCCACGTCGATGCTCTTGAGATTGTGCTCGCGCGCGCCGCGCACCTCGATATTCTTCAACTCGGCCATCAGGCACCCCCGTGTAACGGTCTAGACATAGGCGGCTCGCAGGGATTCTCCAACAAAAAAGAGAGAACGTAAAGAGAACATTAAGCGCGACGCCGACGCCTTGCCAAAACCACATGCGCGCAGCCCCCAAGCACAAAGGCGCAGCCCGCCAGAACCGGCAATCCGGCATAGCCCAAAGAGCCTGCCGTGATGGCCATGGCGGGCGTGCCGAGCGTGTTGCCGACATTGCCCATCTGCGCCACTGCCCCGTTGGCTTTGGCCTGGGTCTCCGGGCTGTGGTTCAGCTGGGGCACCGCCGCAAAGCTGGCCCCTTGGATCAGCCCCATGGTGCCCGCAAGGGCAAGACACGCCATCGGCGCGCCCGGGTCAAGCCAAAGCCACCCCATCGACAGACAGCTACCGACAAAACCTGTCAGGATGACGGTGATTGCGGAGACATGCCGCAACATGGCCACCCCCAGCGTCATCGAAGAGGCGATACTGACCAGCGGCATGGCCCCCATCACGAAAGCGCGGCTTTCCCCGGCAATATAGGCGGGCAGCACCGTCAGAATGGACACGAAACAGAAAGTGTAGAAGAGCCAACCGATGGCCGGGGCGGAGATCCAGGGAGAGCGGTAAATCTCAACGTGGTCGCGCAGAATCTTGGACAGGGACAGCGGCGGTGCGGGCTGATCGACGGTCAGCGCCTTAAGCCGCGCGCCCAACAGCAGGGCAAAGGCCGCCATGTAGATTGCATGCGCCGTCAATAGGGCCGGTATGCCTTTCCAGGCGACAAGGGGCAGCCCACCCCAGGCCAGTATCGTGAAGGCCACACCAAAGAAGGTACCCCAGAGGGTCAGCGCCAACCCGCGATCCTTCGGGGCGCAGATCTGCGCGATCAGAGTCGGGGCTGCAACGACAACGGCGAGATGCGACAGCCCCTCCAGCGCGCGGCTGGCCAACATCCATGGCAGCGATGGCAGAAACGCCTGAAACAGGGAGATCGCAGCCCCGACCCAAAGCGCCCAGAGCAGCGCCCGCCGGTAGCGGATGCGGGCCACCATCAAACCAGCCGCGACACCGAAGAAAATGCCCAGCAGGCCGACGATGGAAACGATGAACCCGAGTGACGCGCCTGCGTCCGGGTAGATGTTCGGCAGTTGATCAAAAGTCGCGCTGAACTTGCCATATTGGGCCGCCGCGCCGAGCCCTGCCCCCCAGAGCGCAAGCACCAGTCCCCAAGATGTTGTCTGCATGGCACCAGCCCCCTCTGGCGCGGTATGACAGAGCCGTGTGAGGGTGGCAATCTGATGCTGCGGCAGCCGTGGGTTTGTTCAGCCTAGACCTGCCGTGCCCGCGCACGAAGCACGCCAAGTGTTGCAACCCCGAGCAGGGCAAGCGGCAGCCCGGCTGGTAAGGGCACCGGGGCTGGCTCCGCACTGAGCACTGAGCCAGGGCGGCCGTGCCGCGACGGCGAGCAGCTGCCGCAATCGAGCACACCGGTTGGCGTCATCGTGAACATATTGACCGTATCGGGCACCAGCGGCAGCGCCGCCACCGGCGTGTCGAGCACGTCAAAGCCGTTCAATCCGATGCCGAGCCGGAACGTGCGCGTCCGGTCCGGCCCGTACCAATAGGTGACAACGTCGGTCTGGAAGTTGAGGAAGCTGAATCCGCCTGATGTAAACGTATCGACGACATGTCCCGCACTGGCGCTGCTGAAAGTCTCCCCCGGCAGGGGCCCGATGAGAACGGAAGTGAGCCCTTCAGAGACCGAAATATCCCAGGAGGTGACGGTGTTGAGGTCGCTGTCCCAGACAAAGCTGCCAATGGCCGAGCCGTTGTTTTCAAGCTCAATGTCCATCGTCCATGTGACGGAGGCCGCCTGGGCGCAAACGGCCCATAAGCTGAAAAGGGTGGCTGTTGAAAAACGTAAGATACTCATGACGGGTCGCGTGACCCGAGGCCGCAAGAATGAGATGAGATGGCCGACGCCACAACCCGCACGCCCGCAGGACGCTCTTGCGAAAACGCAGGAGCGGCAGCGCGAGGTGAGACGATCTGCGTGGCGGGTTCTCGGTCAGACGGTTTCTTGTCATGCGATCAGATCTTTGTCGCCAGCCTCCGCCGTCTTGTCCGATGAGAGCGTACCGACAGGCTGCAACGCCGCGACCTAAGCGCCATCGCGCCAGACGCGGTCATGGGCGCCGGTATCCAACCAAGCGCACGCCATGAGCGCGGCTGTCGGAGCCTACATGTGAATGACGCGCCCATAGGCGTCGAGCACGCTTTCGTGCATCATCTCGCTGAGGGTCGGGTGCGGGAAGACGGTGTTCATCAGGTCTTCTTCGGTCGTTTCCAGCTGGCGCCCGACCACATACCCTTGGATCAGCTCGGTGACTTCCGCGCCGACCATATGGGCGCCCAACAGTTCGCCCGTTTTGGCATCGAAAATCGTCTTGATCATGCCTTCCTGCTCGCCCAGGGCGATGGCCTTGCCGTTGCCGATGAAGGGAAAGCGGCCCACCTTGATCTCATAGCCCAATTCCTTTGCCTTGGCCTCGGAATAGCCGACGGAGGCCACCTGCGGGTGGCAATAGGTGCAACCCGCGATGCTCTCGGGCTTGACCGGGTGCACGTCGTTGTGGCCCGCGATCAACTCGGCCACCATGACACCTTCATGGCTGGCTTTATGCGCGAGCCACGGGGCGCCCGCGATGTCGCCGATGGCGTAGAGCCCATCGACGCCGGTGCGGCAGAACTCGTCCGTGACCACATGGGTGCGGTCGATCTTGACGCCAATTGCTTCGAGGCCAAGCCCTTCCACATTGCCGACAATCCCCACCGCAGAGATCACAGTGTCGAACTCGTGTTTCTCGACCTTGCCGCCCACCTCGATATGGGCCGTCACCTTGCCCTTGCCGCGATCCAGCTGCTTGACCATGGCTTTCTGCATGATCTTCATGCCCTGCTTTTCGAAGGATTTTTTCGCGAAGGCAGAGATTTCCGCATCTTCCACGGGCAGCACGCGGTCCATCACCTCGACCACCGTCGTATCGGCGCCCAGCGTGTTGTAGAAGCTGGCAAATTCGATGCCGATGGCGCCGGAACCGATGACCAGCAGTTTCTTGGGCATGTGTTTCGGTTGCAGTGCGTGTTTGTAGGTCCAGACCAGATCGCCATCCGCTTCCAGCCCGGGCAATTCGCGGGCGCGGGCACCGGTGGCCAGCACGATGTTCTTGGCGGTCAGCTCTTCGCTGCCCTTCTCGGTCTTGACGGTCACCTTACCCTTGGCGGGGATCGTGGCCTCGCCCATGAAAACGGTGACCTTGTTCTTCTTCATCAGGTGGCCAATGCCGCCCGAGAGTTGGCCCGCTACCTGGCGGGAACGTTTGACCACAGCGTCGAGGTCATAGCCCACATTGTCCGCCTTGAGCCCGAATTCCTTGGCACGATGCATCAGGTGGAAGACTTCGGAGGAGCGCAACATCGCCTTGGTCGGGATGCAGCCCCAGTTGAGGCAGATGCCGCCCAGATGCTCGCGTTCAATAATGGCGACGGACATGCCCAGCTGCGCACCGCGGATCGCGGCCACATAGCCGCCGGGGCCGGCCCCAATCACAATCAGATCAAAGGATTTCGCAGCCATGACATGTCCTCGCAGATGGGGTTCAAAATATAGTTTACCGTTAAACTATATTTCCATCAGCGGCAACATGAAGTGCGGCGCGACAAATGCGCGCCGCGCAAGAGCGTTTTCTAAGACGCGCGTCAGGTCTTTCAGGCGGCCTTATCGGCCTGAAGGCTGCGGACCATCTCGCCATAGCCGCCGCGCGCGATGAACTCCACCTCTGCCTGCGTCGGGGTCCGGTCAAGCGCCGCATTGCGGTGCGGAAAGCGCCCGAATTGGCGAATGACGGCACGATGCGCCTGCGCATGCAGCAGGTTTTCAGGTCCGTGCTTTGGCATCCGTTCACATACCAGACGCACGCAGCGATCCTGATCACAAAGATTTTCCGAATGCATCAACGGCAGGTAGAAAAACTGGCGCGCGGGCTCGTCGATCCGCATGTCCCAGCCCTTGTCGATGGCTGATTTCGCAGCGGCCAGAGCGGCCCGGTCACTGGCAAAGGCCTGACCGGTGTCGCGGAACATATTGCGGGAAAACTGATCCATCAGGATGATGTAGGCCAGCGCGCCGGAGGGATATGTCAGCCAGAGGGAAAATCGCCCCTCACAGGCTGCTTTCCAGGTTTCTTCGAACCGTATCCTCATCGCCGTATCCAGCGCATCGGACTGCTTGTACCAGCCCTCAGGGCCGATGTCGTCGAGCCAAAAACTCAAGATCTCTTGCGGACCTACCATCACTCACGTCTCCTCATAAACACACTACTAAGGTATGTTACGTCTCGTTTAAGTTAAATGCATAGTCACTTTTTGCATCATTGCGACACATTCAATCAGGGGTAGTTGCATTTTCGTCGCTCAAGTCCGACTCGATGGCGTATTCTTGAGCATATTCAAGCGCAACGGATGTATAAGAAGGCGCCACCGCGACATACGCCCCCGTTTCGTCCACCGGGATGGATTTGCGCACGGTGGAACGGTAGGCGGCGTAGAGCACCAGCGCGGCAAAAAGGATGCCGGTGAAGAGGTAGAACCCGCCCGGCCCCACCGTGTCCATCATATAGCCGGTGATCACCGGTCCGAGGATCGCCCCCAATCCGTTGATGAAGATCAGCCCGCCCGAGGCGGCGGCCATATCCTCATGCTGCAGAAAGTCGTTGGTGTGGGCGATGAGTAGCGAATAGAGCGGGTTCGACATGCCGCCGACAATGAAGGCGGAGACCAGCAGCAGGGTGAAATTGCCACCCAGCACCATGCCGAGTGCAGAGCCTGCAACCCCCACGGCGGAGACGATCAGGATCAGGAACCGGCGGTCCATCCGGTCGGAAATCCACCCGATGGGATATTGCAACAGCACCGCACCAACAAAGAACATCGCCACAAAGGTGGAGATCTGCGCAACTGTCAGCGCCGCTTTGGCGCCATAAACCGAGGCCATGCCGAATTGCGCGGAGAAGACCCCGCCCAGCAGGAACATGCCCACGCAGCCCAGAGGGGAGTAGCCCACCAGTTCTCTCAGGCTCATCGGTTTGGTGGTTTCAAAGGCGGGTGTCGGGCTGATGGACAGCAAAATGGGCGTGACGGCGATCGACACCAGCACCGAAGGGATCACGAACAGGACATAGCCGGAGGGATCGGCCGTGAGCAGCAGCGCCTGGCTGAGCACGATGCCCGCGGTCTGCACGATCATGTAGAGCGACAGCGCCTGCCCGCGGTTTTCATTGGTCGCCGCATTGTTGAGCCAGCTTTCCGCGGTCACATAGACGGCAGAGAAGCAGAAGCCGATCAGCACGCGGCCCAGCGTCCAGAGCCAGACCTCCGTGACGGTGGGATAGAGGATCATGACGGCGGAGATCAGGGACGCAAGCGCTGCAAAGACCCGCACGTGACCGACGCGCCGGATCAGGCCCGGCGCCATGCGCGATCCCCCCAGAAACCCGACGAAATAGGCCGACATGACGATGGACATCTCGAAGGTCGAGAAACCTTCGATCTCGCCGCGAATACCCAGCAGGGTGCCCTGCATGCCGTTGCCCACCATCAACAACGACATCCCGAGCAAGAGCGCCCAAGCGCTAGACAGGACCTGCAGCATGACAATCTCCATTCGGTCGTGGGAGGGACGACGCCCCCTCCTTGCAGGACGGCGTGCGGCCCGTCAGGCCCATGTGCGACTTTGTGAGGTCGCTTTGTGGCAACGCGGTTACGTGGGGAAGAGCAGCGAGGCGTCTCCGTAGGAAAAGAAACGATACTCCCGGGCGATGGCATGCGCGTAAATGCGCCGCACGGTGTCCTGCCCCATGAGCGCGGAGACCAGCATCATCAGCGTGGATTTCGGCAGGTGAAAATTGGTCATCAGCGCGTCGGTGACTTGAAACTCAAAGCCGGGATAGATGAAAATATCGGTGTCCCCTTCCCAGGCGGCGATCTCACCGCCACGCGCGGCCGTCTCGATCAGGCGCAGGGCGGTGGTGCCGACCGGGATCACCCGGCCGCCCGCCTTTCTGGTCGCGGCAATCTCCGCCGCTGCCTGCGCGCTGACCTGTCCCCATTCGGCGTGCATCTTGTGAGTGGTGACATCATCGACCTTGACCGGCAGGAAGGTGCCCGCGCCCACATGCAGCGTCACATGGGTCAAGCTGACACCGTGATCCGCTATGGTCTGCAGCAGCGCCGCGTCAAAGTGCAAGGACGCGGTGGGCGCGGCCACGGCGCCTTTATTGGTGGCAAAAACGGTTTGATAGTCGTCCATATCCCGCGCATCCGCGGGGCGTTTGGCCGCGATATAGGGCGGCAGCGGCATGGCCCCGGCGGCATTCAGCGCGGCATCGAAATCATCGCCCTCAAGGTTGAAGGCCAGATGCCCCTGCCCGTCCGCCGCGCCTTGCAGCGTCGCGCGCAGGTCGGCGCTGAAGATCACCTCCTCGCCGATTTTCAGCTTCTTCAGCGGCTTGATCAGCGCCGCCCAGGTGCCGTCACTGCGCGGCTCCAGCAGGGTCACCTCGATGCGCGCCTGTGTCTCTCCCTGCGCCGATGTCCGGTGGCGCAGCCCGCTGAGCCGCGCCGGGATCACGCGGGTATCGTTCAGCACCAGCCGGTCGCCTGGGCGCAGGTATGTTGTGATGTCCGAAACAACGGCATCGGCAATGTCGGCCCCTTGCGCAACCAGCAGGCGGGCCGAGGTGCGTGGCACTGCCGGGCGGGTCGCGATCAGCCCGTCGGGCAAATCGAAATCAAAATCACTCAGTTTCATGAGGGGCCTTTTAGCGATCTTCGCCGCGGGTGAAAGTGGGCGCTTCACGTTCCGGGGCGGGCGGCGGCGGGGTTTCGCCTTCGACCAGCGGCACATCGGGCTTCGGCGGGCGGAAAAGGTCGCGGATCCCGCCCGGTGTGAGCGCCGTCAGCGGGTTCACAAAGACATCCGGATCGCGCACGGTGCCCCCGATGGAGTAGTTGAAGGCAAAGAGCCCTTCGCCCGGGCGGGTAAAGACGCTGCCGATGCCGTTGAGAATGTAGACCGGCGTGATCACACCCTGCATCTGCAAGGCCCCGCTGTCCGTGGCGTAGACACCATCCATCGAGATGCCCATGGAGGAGCCGACCGCGCTGCCTTCACGCAGGGTGATCCGGCGGGGTGACAGGCGAAAATCAGCGTTCACCTCGGAGAAGAACAGGCTGTCGCTGCCTTCGATGTTGAATAGCCCGACGATGCTGACCGCGTTCAGAAGCGCGGCCATGGCGGGCGCGTCCACGACGCTCGTGTTGCGCACCTTTAGCGTGCCATCGAAGGCGCCGCCCGTGCCGACGGGCAGCAACACCAACTCGAAATTTCCACCCCGCACCTGCTGCACGACATTGGCCGAGGCAAAGACGGCGCCCGCATCATTGGCCGTCAGGCGGATGGCGCTGCGCGCGCCCTGCGGGATCATCCGACCGTTTACCTGCGCACCACCGTTGATCCGCCCGGTAAAGACGCCGTCAAGGCCCGCGCCGGTGGTGAACTCTCCGCGCAGACCGTTGATGGCAATGGCATCGGTGACCTGCAGCCGGTTGAGCGTCACGGTGAGCGGTGCGGTCTCGCCTGACGCGGCACCCGCCGGGATGTCCGCCCGCCGCAGATCGAGCGTGCCACCGCGCACGACCACGCCCAGCGGTGCGCCCCGGCCCTGCCCCACCAGATCGATCGGGGCGTCCAGCCAGTTTCCAACCCGCACGCGCGAGAATTGCACCCGGTCAAGCGCGCCGCCCTCAGAGAGGCTCACCGCCCCAACCGCATCGAGACCCGGCGCATCGAGAGCGAGGCGTTCGACCACCGGCACCTCAGCCAGTTCGGCCACCACTTCGAAATCGGCGGCAGTGTTCGCGCCTTTGGACCAGCCAATCGGCGGGATCGAGAGAGTGAGGCCGCGCAGGTCGGAGGTGAGGCGCAGCGCGGGCGACTGATCCTTGGCCAGCGTAATATCAATATCGGCCTTGCCCGCGCCGCGCACGTAGCCCTGCGGCAGGTTGATCCTGAAGGCGTCCAATGCCTCCGGCGAGACATCGATCTCTCCGGTGACCCGCCCCGGTGCGCCGGGGCTGTTCAGGGGTTGCGACCAGGCCACGTCGAAGGGCACACCGTCAAGATCCCCCTGCCCGGCGAGATTGACGCTCTCGTCCGAGGCCACCAGCGCCAGACGGTCGGCCTGCAACACGCGATCCTTGATCAGCGTCTCGCTGCGCAGATTGGCGATGTCGCCGGAGACATCGAATTCAACCGCCTCCACCTCGACCCCTTTGATGAGCGGCAGCGCCACAGTGCCGGACATTTCGGCCCAGCCCTCCGCAAGGGTCACGGGCAGGTTGGCCTTGCGCATCACTTCGAGGGGTTGCTGGTTCAGCATGGACAGGGCCGCTGTCACGGAGGACTTCGTGAGCAGCCGGATCACGCCGGGCGTGCCCTCCTTGGCCTGCACGTCGGGGATGATAAAAGACGATCCCGCCAGATCGATATGCCCGCCTTCCTCCGCCTCGACTCCGCCGCTGTTCACCACCAGAACGAAGCGGTCCTTGAGCAGCGAGGCATGTCCCTTGGCCTCGCGGATATGCGGCATTTCTTTCAAAAATCGAACATGGGCCTCATCGAAGTCAAAGCCGAGATAGGTCTCGGGCTCCTCCCCCGCAGACCAGCGCAGCGCGGCGGCGATGTCCCGCATCCGGCCGCCGTAGAGGTTTTCGCTCAGCCATCTGCGGGTCTTGGCCATCACGTGTTCCGGCCAGAGCTCCATCAGCCGGTCCGGGTCATAGCCGTCCATCTGTGCGTCCACCGCGATATCCCAGCCGCGCGCATCTGCGGAAAGCTTGCCGTTGGCGGTGAGAATGTGACCCTGGTCGATCACCTGCAGCCGCCCCAGATGCAAAGCAAAGGGCCGTGGCGTGAGACGGAAATCGAGCTCGGCCTCGGCAACCTGCACGGGTTCCTCGTAGAAATCCGCCGGGTTGATCCTGAGATTGGTGAGCCGCAGCTGCCCCACCAGATCCTCGATACGACCATTGCCGTCATCGGTAAGCGTGGCTGTCCCGTCCAGCCGCCCGCTGACCCACTTGCTCTCGACCGCAAGCTCATCAAACCGCAAGGTGCGCGCCGCCGGTTCATAGGTGAAATAGCTGCGCGCGCTGTCAATCGGGATGGCGCGGGATTCCGGCGTGGGCTGGATCACGCCCGCCCCGATCTGGAAGGTCGCGTTGAGCGGATCGAATGTGCCATCTTCCCTTACGCCTCCGCGCAGCGAGCCCGAGATGGGCGCGCGCAGCGCCTGCAGCCAGCCAAAGGCCGGGCCCTGCACCGCAACGTCAACGGCATCCACATTTGCGAAGGTGACACCAAAGCGGGAAGCCGTCTGACCGATCTGACCCGCGTAATTCGCAGCGACCGTCGCCACCTGCGCGCCGCCGCTCAGCACCGCAAGATCGACGCCGATCTGCAACGCGGCCCCGGTCCGCTCCAGCGACAGGCTGCCGCCGTCGATGGTCCAGGCGCGGTTGGCCCGCTCATCTTCATAGCGCAGCGTGAGGCCACGCAGATCGGCACTGCGCAGCCGGGCGAGGACCGGACGCAACAGCAGATCGTCCAGGTCCGCGACGAGCCGGGCAAGGTTCGGCGCTTCGCGTGAGACGGTCTGGGTCGCACCGCCCCCCGATAACGTCACGCCGCCGGGCCCGCGCCGCAGGTTCAGGAATATCCCGGTAAGATCAACCGTCTTCAGCTCAAGCTTGCCCTTGAGCAGCCCGGTCATCGACAGGCTCGCCCGCAACTCGGAAAACGAAACGATATCGACACCTTCAGGTGTGGCGATCCGGACATCGCGGATACGGGCGCGCGGGCGCCAGTTCTCATCGACGATCAGCATCATTTCACCAAAGGCGATCTGCGCATCCGGCACGGCCTCAATCAGCCGCGTCTCGATCTGCGCCCGCACCCACGGCGGGATGATGATATCCCGGTCCTTGACCCACAGAACCGCGCTGCCGACAGCGGCTATCACCAGCACAAGGAAAATGGCCGGGATCACATAGCGCTTCTTGCGGCGTCTTCTGGGGCGATCTGACGGGTTTTGTTCCAAATCGGGCTGCGGGTTCGTGGCTGGGACAGGCGACGGGTTAATCGGCGTGGCAGGCCTTCCCTCTGGCCCGCACAGTCCTAATATGTCACTGCAGTGCAAACCTTTAAACCCACGAGAGTGTCATGCCAGAGATTTCCCAACCTGCCCCCGATTTCACCCTGCCCAGCACCGATGGCGGCGATGTCACGCTATCCGCGCTGCAGGGCCAGCCCGTGGTCCTGTTTTTCTATCCACGTGACAACACGCCCGGCTGCACCAAGGAGAGCGTCGGCTTTTCTGAAAGCAAGGCAGCTTTTGAGGCAGCAGGGGCCAAGGTCTTTGGCATCTCCAAGGACAGCATGGCCAGCCATGACAAGTTCGTCGCCAAAAAGGAGCTGACCGTGCCGCTTCTGTCGGACGAGCACGGCTCGGCCTGCGAAGACTATGGCGTGTGGAAGGAAAAGAGCATGTACGGAAAGAAATTCCTCGGCATCGAACGCTCGACCTTCCTGATTGCCGCCGATGGCACGATTGCGCGCATCTGGCCCAAGGTGAAGGTACCCGGCCATGTGGAAGAGGTGCTGGAGGCGGTTCAGGCGCTATGATCCCACTGGCGGAGATGGCCGAGGCGGTGCTGCGCACGGCGGATGGCCGGGAAAAGACCGCGCTGTCGCGCCGCTTTGCCGCCGACTGGCAGGCCGCCCGCGACCGGGGTGAGACACCGCAGATCGGGCGGGCCGATCCGCCGGTGCACCCTGCCCGGCCTGCCGCGCCCGAACTGCTCAGCCCGCGCGATGTGCCGCGCCGCCGACCCGGCACCCCGGAGGGGCGCATCGCCCTTTTGCATGCCGTGGCGCATATCGAACTCAATGCGGTGGACCTGCATTGGGACATCATTGCGCGGTTTGCGCATGTCAAAATGCCCATGGGGTTTTACGATGACTGGGTGAAGGCGGCGGATGAGGAATCCAAACATTTCAATCTGATGTGCGATTGTCTCGAAGAGTTGGGTAGTCACTACGGGGCGCTGCCTGCCCACGCAGGCATGTGGCGCGCCGCCGAAGACACGGTGGATGATTTCATGGGGCGTCTGGCGGTGGTGCCGATGGTGCTGGAAGCCCGCGGCCTCGACGTGACGCCGGGCATGATCGAGATTTTCCGCAAGGCGAAATCGACCTCCGCCGTTGCCGCACTGGAGACCATATATGCCGAAGAGGTCAGCCACGTGGCCTATGGGTCGAAGTGGTTTCACTTCCTCTGCGGTCGGCACGAAGAAGACCCCAAGGAGAGATTTCACGCATTGGTCCGGACCTATTTCCACGGCGCGCTCAAACCACCCTTCAATGAGGAAAAGCGGGCCGAGGCCGGTATTCCCCCGGATTTCTACTGGCCGTTGGCCGACGGCGCTTGAACGCTGAAGCCCCCGAAAACAAGCAGATTTTTGCCGATTTGCAACAATTCAACTTCAAGTTGCGGCGCGCGGTCGAAAGCGGCTTGCCCCGCGAGCGCCCGCTCATTAAGCACTTCGTCGTGTGGTGTTAACCCTCTGGAGAAAGGGCGCGCACCGGGGGAGACGAGCAAAGGGACGGCTTCGTGCGGACACGTTTGGCAATCAAGGTTCACGGACTGCTGGAGCAGTATTTTCCTGAACGCCGCGTGTTTCTGAAGTCCGATACCGACACAAGATTTATCCGCCTGAAGCCCGAAACACAGATGATCGCCTTTGCCGGTGGTGCCCTGCTGGTGTCCTGGACAATCATCGCCACCGCCATCCTGCTGATGGACAGCATCGGGTCCGGCAACTTCCGCGAACAGGCCAAGCGCGATCAGGTGACCTATCAGGCCCGCCTGAATGATCTGTCTGCACAGCGCGATGGCCGCGCCGCCGAGGCACTGGCTGCACAGGAACGGTTCAACGCCGCCCTCAATCAGATTTCCGTGATGCAGTCGGAACTGCTGGCCTCCGAGACCCGGCGGCATGAGCTGGAGACCGGGATCGAGGTGATCCAGACCACGCTGCGCAGCACGATGAAGGAACGCGAAACTGCGCGCAACGCGCTGGCCGCCCTGCAAAGTGATCCGGCGCAGAACGGGACGCAAAATCTGCTTGCGACCAAGGATACCGGCGTGCCGGTCGATTTCCTTGCCGATGCTCTGGCGCGGACTGCGGCTGAACGGGATCAGGTTATTGCGGATGCGCAAGACGCGCTGGTCCATGCGGATGAGCTGGCGCTGGAAATCGCGCTGATGAAGGAAAACAACGATCAGATTTTCCGCCAGCTGGAAGAAGCCATGACCGTCTCGGTTGAGCCGCTGGACAAGATGTTCAAGGCCGCAGGAATGCCGCCACAGCGGATTCTCGATCAGGTGCGGCGCGGCTATTCCGGTCAGGGCGGGCCGCTGACGCCGCTGTCCTTCTCCAGCCGGGGTGAGGAATTGTCACCGGATTTCCTGCGCGCAAACCGTATTCTGGAACAGATGGACACGCTGAACCTTTACCGCATCGCGGCCGAGAAAGCGCCCTTTGCAATGCCGGTGAAGCGCGCCTTTCGTTTCACCAGTGACTATGGCTTCCGGCGCGATCCCAAGACCGGTGGCCGCCGCATGCATAAGGGGGTGGACTTTGCCGCGCCCGCGGGTACCGACCTGCATGCCACGGCGGATGGGGTTGTGATCCACGCAGGCTGGCAGTCCGGCTATGGCCGCCTCATCAAAATCCAACACGACTTTGGCATCGAGACCCGATACGCACATCTGTCAAAAATTCGCGTCAAAGTTGGGCAAAGGGTCTCGCGCGGGGATCATATCGGTGATATGGGTGCAAGCGGACGGGTGACCGGCGTGCACCTTCACTATGAAGTTCGTGTCGGTGGGAAAGCTGTAAACCCAATGATCTATATCAAGGCTGCAAAAGATGTTTTCTAAGAGCAAAATCAACGAACCGGGCCAGAAACAAGCCGAGGATGACAAGAGCACACCGGCGGCGTCTTCCTCTGCCCCGGCAACGCCAAAGCCGACCGAGTACAAAGCGAGCCCTCCCAAGGCAAAGCCGCCAGCCTCCGTGCTGTCGTCGGATTTGCATGTCACGGGCAACATGAAGACAACGGGTGACATCAACGTCGAAGGCACCGTTGAAGGTGACATTCGCGCCCATCTGCTGACCATCGGTGAGACGGCTACGATCAAGGGCGAAGTGATTGCTGACGATGTCGTGGTCAACGGTCGCATCGTGGGTCGCGTGCGCGGCTTGAAGGTCCGCCTTACATCGACGGCGCGGGTTGAGGGTGACATCATCCACAAGACCATCGCTATCGAGAGCGGCGCGCATTTCGAAGGCTCCGTACAGCGTCAGGACGATCCGCTGAACCCCGGCGCCAAGTCGACACCTGCGGCAAAGCCGAACCCTGCGTCGTAGGACGAAAGCACCGAGCAATAAGTGAAGGGCGTCGCAATGCGGCGCCTTTTTTGTTTGGATGCAGCTTAGATCCCAAAGCATGGAAGCGAAACGATGAAATGAACCTGACCCAAACGCCCGAGTAGAGAAGTGCGCCTTCGCTGTGACGTAAATGGCCGTTCTGAGCGGTATGCATTAGGGCAAACAACGACGTGTGTGGAAAACAGACTTAGGTACTCTATGAGACGACTGCGACCATTCGTTGGTCACATGAGCGACCCTGACAGGCGACGCGCCGGATTATGGCGCCTTCAGGCGTTAACCATGATTTAAATTTATGGTGAATTGGTTAATGTTCCCGTTTAACGATAAGGACACTGTGAGGCATTGGAGAGCTGCCTATTGGGCGCGGGGTCTAGTGGTAAGGTCTTCCAGTAACGCGGTTTGGCGTCAAAATGCTTTTGTCTTTGATCTGGATCAAAGACTGGGTGAGGGCGCGGTCGGATAAGCTGATTTCTGCGCAGAAGTGGTTAACCGTCGGCGGGCAAGGTTAACAAGGGGGAAGAGGTTTGGTGTTTAGACGAAGCTCAGCGTGGATCGGGGTGACTTTCATGGTCTGCAACAAATGCTGGCCGCATCAGCGCGACGTCAGAGAGAGCCGGTGATGGACGCTTGGCGCCGGCATCTTGCCAAGGCTTCCTTTGTCGCAGTGACCGTGGCGTTGCCGCGCGATGCGGCTGCCGAGAACCACAGCCACTGCCCGGAGATTTGGTCCGATTATGTCGAGGTAGTGCGGGATATACTGGCGTCTAGCGAAGGAGACGCGCTGCCAGTTTTTTTTGTTGGTACGGGGGGCGAGGTTCACAATTGCCTAGCTGAAGCTATTGATCCTAAGCTTTTTGAGCAACTGGTTTTTTACCATAGAGCAATATCACCTCTTTTCGAGGGCGATTTGGATGGTCCATCATCCGAGTGGCCTACAAGTGTATGCAGTGTGGGAGATGTGCAGAATCCTGCGTTCTCATACCTTGTGGTAGGATTGCCCTACACTTCCCAAATTCTTTCCAAGAAAATTTGTCGCGTGCGAATTGTGAATACACTGACGCGTCGTATTAAGCACTGAATGGAAGTCATCCATGGATGAAGAAAACCAGCCCGAAACAAAGTTGACCCTAGCCAATCCAGGTCGTGGTGGGCTAACGGCATCGCTAGACTTTGGCATTGGTCAATTGAACTACAGTTACGATCCAATAAATGGTGGTTCAAGTGGATTGAGTTGGGGACGTAATGGCATCCAAGTGGATTCAGAAGCAAATGAATGGGGTTGGTCTACGCCGGGACCGGTCAGCATTGGCGAAACACACAAACAAGACGGCGCATACGGCACGTTTGCCCTGGGCAGAGGTCCGCTATCCGTAGGCTTTGAAGTTCACGAAGACAATCCGCGATCAGGCTTTGAGGCTAGTAAGACGCGCAATACCACAGATATACTTGACGAAAACGGCAACTTGGTTGGTCAAAAAGTCATTGATTTTGTAATTAGAAATGGAGCGCCACATACCCTAAGATACGAAACTGATGTTTTGGGAAACATAATTTCTGACACAGAGCAGCTGGAAAAATTGCATCCGCTGACTGCACAACGTTGGGCTTCCGGTGTATTTCAATTCTCAGGTGGCATAGCCACATATAGTGAAAAGCATAGTATTAGTGTTGAAGACTATACTAGAAATGCGGTTGCAAATGCTGCGTATTCTCTCGGTGCAGAGCGGCAAATCGGCATAAAGATCGCGGAAGATTACCTCGAAGGTGCGCTCGGTTCCACAACTAGCTTACGCACTGAGGTTCTGGACCGTCAGGGCTACACAAGAAGACCTGACGGTGCCGTGCTCGATTGGAAAGACGCGAATGGGGTTGTCGGCACGACGAATCCATATAGCAATTTTTCAAAAGAACTCCTCGATAACTATGGGAGGGTGGACGACAACGGTGTCGCGCGAACAACCATCGGTGGAGCTTTTCGGTCGATAGCGGATGCGCTTGGATTTGATGGCAAGTTTGGTATCCAAGGCACCTATAGTCGCCAGGGAGAAGGTAATGCTGCAAATCAGGATGCGGGTTCGACCACCCACTCTGGCGGCGGTGGAATTGGGGGCGCTATAGGTAAAGCTTTAGGCTCGATTGGGAAAGCAATCGGGAATGCTGCAAAATCTGTTGCTGAGGCTCTCGGATTTGGGGGGCATTCCAGTTCAGAACCTGGCGGCAACAGTTCTTCTGGAGGGAGCGATAGTGGGAACAGCTCTTCCGGATCGTCTGAGGGTTCATCCAGTGGCATAGGTACGAGTGGCGGACGTCCGGGACGGACGCACGGCGAGGATCGCCCTATCCTCCTCGACTTAGACGGTGACGGTATCGAAATCACCGAACTCTCCAAATCGACGGTCTTCATGGACGCTGGTGGGGATGGATTGCTGCACCGGACGGCCTGGGCTGGGGCTGGTGATGGTGTTCTGTTCATCGATGATGATGGTGACGGAGCGATTTCGGAGAAGAAGGAGTATGTCTTTACCGAGTGGGACCCGACGGCGACGGATGATCTGGCCGCACTCAGGGCTGTGTTTGACAGCAATGACGATGGCGTGCTCGATGCCTCTGACGCGCGGTTTGCAGACTTCAAGGTTCTGGTGACCAACCCGGATGGCTCGACCACGGCGAAGACGCTGGCGGAGCTGGGGATCACCTCGATCAACCTGACGGCGGATACCACGCGGATCGAGCTGCCGGATGGCTCGATGATCACCGGGCAGACGACATTTACGCGGACCGATGGCACGACAGGCACGGTGGCGAATGCAACGCTGGTGGCCGAGGCGCAGGGGTATCGCGTCGAGCAGGTGGAAAGCACCGATGCGTCCGGCAACCGGGTGGTGGTCAGCACCGCCTATGCGGCGACGGGCGATGTGGCCTATGAGATCACCTCGGTGACCAGTCCGGATGGATCGAGCATCACCAACAGCTATGACGATGATGGCGACGGGGTGGTTGACCGGCTGCAGATGATCTCGACGCAGGAGATCAACGGGAACAAAATAGAAACCGTCGTGAACAAAACCGGGGCGGATGCGGCGACGGCGATTGTGACCAGCCGGATCGTGACCACGACCAGCGCGGATGGGGCGGATGTCACGATCCAGCGGGACAGCACGGGCGGCGGCTGGTTCGATCAGGAAGAGATCCGCACGACCCTGCCCGACGGCAGCCGCAGCATCGTGATCAACGATCTGGCCGAAGATGGCTCGACCATCCGCGGCTCCAGCGAAACGACAAGCGTGGACGGGCTGATCCGTACCAAGGGCACCGATGAGGATGGTGATACGCTGGACGATGTCACCGTCACGCATAGCATCATCGAGCATGGCGATGGTCGCCGGACGGAAAGCACGCAGGCGCACAATCAGAACAACAGCCTGCGGTCGTCTGAGACGATGGTGGTTGGTCCGGATGGGCAAAGCAAGGTGATCCGCCGCGATGTGGATGGCAATGGCGCTGTGGAGACGGTCGAAGACCTTTCCATCACGCTTGGTACGGGCGGGGAGAGCACATCGATCCTGCGGGTCGAGAACGGCGACGGCAGCCTGCGCAGCAGCGTGACACAGACGCAATCCGCGGATGCTTTGAGCAAGACCATTGCGGCGGATGTGGATGGCGACGGTGATATCGACACCACCACGTTGGATGCGACGGTGATCCAGGGCGATGGCAGCCGTGAGAACACGGTCACGATCACAAACACCAATGGCTCGGTGCGATCGATGGAAAAGACCACGCTCGGTGCGGATAAGGTCAGCTCCGAGACCTGGGTCGATCTCGATCAGGACGGGGTTTTTGACGCGGATGAGCGGGTGCGCTCTGTGACGATCGATGGCACGACACAAGAACGCACCACGTTGGATCAGACCCGCGCCGCCGATGGCACGGTGTTGGCCAGCAGCACAACCCGCTCCTCCGAGGACGGTTTGACCGTCACAACCACCACGGATGCGGATGGCGTTGGTGGCATCGATTTGCGCGTCTCGGATGTGACAACCGTGGACGGCACCGGCATGTCGACCCGCACCCTGGAGACCCGCAACCAGGACAACACCCTGCGCAGCAAAACCGTGGTCGAGACCAGCGCCGATGGGCTGACGACAACCACAAAGGTGGATGCGGACGGGAATGGCGCCTTTGACAGCCAGACCATCGATGTGCGCGTGCTTGAGGCGGACGGCAGCATCACCCGCACGGTCTCGGCCTATGCCGGGGACGGGATGACACTGCTGAGCCGAACCAGCTCGACGGAAAGCGCGGACCGGCAAATCAAAACAACCGCACAGGACGTAGATGGGCATGGCGGTGCAGATACCCTGACAACCTCAACAGAGGCCGATGACGGGTCGATGGTGATGAGTGATCTTCTGACCAACCCGGATGGGTCCAAAGTGACGTCGTCACAGACATCGGTCAGTGCCAATGGCCTGGTCTCCACCACCAAACGGGATCTGAACGGCGATGACATCAATGATGTCACCGAAGAGAGTGCAACCACCCTGAACGCAGATGGCAGCCGGACAACGACCGTTACAACGAAGAATGGCAACGGGACCCTGCGCAGCACAAACGACGTAAAGGTAAGCGACGATGGTCTGACAACCACCGCACGGACCGACGCGGATGGCAATGGTATCTTTGAACGCGAGCAGATCAGCACGACTGTTCTGCAGCAAAACGGCGCGCAGGTCACAACGACGGAACAGGTCTCCGCCAGCGCCACGCGCCTGTCGCAGAGCCGGGTTGAGACCAGCGATGATGGCTTGGTCGTAACGACCTCGCTTAATGCAGATGGCGACGCCACATTCGATCTGATCACGACAGAGACCACCGCGCTGCAGGATGATGGCGGCACGGTTGTCACGTCGGAACTGCGGGATGCCGCAGGCGCGCTGCGTTCCGCATCGAAAACCACGTCAAACGACAATGGCCGCGACGTGACGACCACGACGGATGTGAACGGTGACGATGCCGACGATATGGTCACGTCGCGCATCGTTGCGGATGATGGCATGCTCACGCAGACGCAGTCCGAGTGGGGCGTGGATGATCAAGGCAATGCGGTTCTGCAAAGCCATGTCGAGACGATCACCAGCGCCAATGGCCTCACCACAACGACCAATGTGGATGCGGATGGGAACGGCACCTTTGAGCGCACTGAGCAAGGCATCACCGTGCTCAATGCGGATGGCGCGCAAACAACAACGGTGACGGAAAAGAGCACAAACGGCACGGTCTACCGCACGTCATCCAGCCAGATCAGCGATGATGGCCGCACGCGCACCGATACTTTGGATGAGAACGCGGATGGCACCGATGACCTCACCACACTGACGACGCTGGACCTGTCCATTGATGGCATCGAGACCGTCACGGAAGAACGCCGCGCGGCTGACACCTCCCTACTCAGCAAAACGACAACCGTGACCAGCGCGGATGGCCGCACCTCCACCACCTCCTATGACGCAGATGGGAATGACACGCTCGATGCGGTCTCGACAACGCACCGGGATGACCATGGCACTGTGACCACGACCGAGGAGTACTTCTCCTCCGGTGGCACGTTGGAAGCCACCGCTGTGACCACCCGGAGCGATGATGGGCTGACCCGGACCCGGACAGTGGATCGCAACGCGGATGGGATTGCAGAACATGTCGTGCAGGACGCAACCGTGCTGGGTGCCGACGGAAAAACCCTGCAAACCATGACGCATACGACAGGGCGTGGTGCGGCCCTTGCAACTGCGGAATATGAAACCAGTGACGATGGTCTGACACGCATCAGCCGTTTGGATCTGGATGGGAAGAGCGGGTTCGAGTTCATCTCCGAAGACAGCACCACCTTTGACACCAACGGCGATGTCATCCGGCATCAGATCACCCGCAACGCCATATCCCAGCCCCTCTCGGACATGACCACGACCACGAGCGGCAATGGTCTTGTCACCTCTGTCTCGCTGGACCGTGATGGAGATGGGACCGTCGATCGCAGCAGCGTTCTGACGCGGGGCGCCGATGGCGGTTTTACCGAAAGCATCACGGAATTTGGCGACACCGCACAGACCATCCGGACCGAGACGCGTGTTGAAAGTGCGGATGGCTGGACCTCGACCCTGTCCACCGATCTGGATGGCGATGGCACAACCGACCGCGAGGTTGTCTCGACGGTTGATCCCAGCCGGAACGTGAACACGACCTGGCGGGACCTGGATGCGGATGGCAGCGTCGTGGATGAAATCACGGGCATGGTCTCGGCAAATGGCATGCAGCGTTCAATCTATCTGGATGTGGATGGTGACGGGTCGGATGATCTGATGCGGACCTGGACCACCAGCTTCAATGTCGCAGGCGCCCAGATCACCACCTATGAGGAAACGGCGGGCAACGGCACGCTGGCGGACAGGGAGGTGACAACCACGGCGGCGAACGGGCTCTCCACGGTCCGGGATATTGATCTGGACGGTGACGGCATTGTCGATGGTACCATGACCTCCACGACAACGCTGAATGCGGACGGCAGTCGCAAGACGGTCGCTGAAACCCGCTATGCGGATGGCGATCTGCGCTCCATGGAGGAGGTTTCTGTCAGCCGGGATGCGCGGCATGTGGTGGAACGTCACGACTATGACGGCAACGGTCTGGCCGACAAGACATCGGAACTGGTGATCCGTGCGGACGGGGAGCGTATTCTGACGGAAAAGTCCTTTGGCGAAGGCGGAGACCGGATCAGCACCTTTGTGACCACCACCTCTTCTGACGGTTTGCTCACCACCATTCTGCGGAACGGCTTTATCCAGACGATCAAGAGATCAGCGCTGGACAATGGCAGCTACGTCTGGGAAAGCGGCGATGCTTCTGCACCAACCACTGTGTCACATGACATTGATGCCTTCGGGATCGATACCTGGACCTACGCAAGCCCCGCAGCGACCCATACTGCAAGGCTAGATGAGACCGCCAAGACACGCCTGAACGCCGAGGCCGCGCGCATCTATGACACGGTTCTGGACCGCGACATGGATTACGCCGAGCAAGAGGTGCTGGTGAAATACGTGGCCGAAGGCGAACTGGACCGCGCCGCTCTGGTGACCGAGCTGATGAACTCAGACGAGGCCGCAACGCGCTACGGGGTTCTCAAGAACGCCGAATTTGTAGACCAGTTCTATCTGAACACCTTCGGGCGGGCACCGTCACTGGTGGAGCTGGACACCCACCTGCGCACATTGACTGCAGATGTCTCAAGCCGTGTGGAGCTCTTGCTGACACTTTCCGAAGCCGTTGAACATCTCGTTGTGGGCAACACGCATATGGCGACGAACAACTTCGACGTCATCATGAACCCCGCCGAATACGAGCGCAGCCTCGACCGCGCCTATGTGGAAGCCATGGTCAAAGATCTGATCGACGTGGCCTATGATCGGGATGCGACCGCGCATGAGTTGGAATACTACGCGGGCCTTTTGCTGGAAGGCACCGACAACCCCGACGATCTGATCGCAAAAATGCTCTTGATCGATGGGGCGATCCAGGGCGTCTCTTCAATAAGCCTGAAAGGCCTGTCGGGGGCGGCTTTGGTCAGCCAGGCCTTCCTGAACGCCTTTGGCCGCCAGCCCACGGCGGCTGAGCAGCAGATGTGGGAAGAAAACCTATCTTCGGGACGCATCAGCGCCAACCAGTTCATCGTGGCGCTCGCCCAAAGCACCGAGAAACTGGAGAGCGGCCGCACGCATGAGGCCAACGCAGCACCAGCTTTGACGCATTATGTTGGCACCGCGGCGGCTGAAACAAAAAACGGAGGGGCAGGTCAAGATAAACTCGAAGGCATGGGTGGCGACGACACGCTGAACGGTGGCAATGGCAGTGACATCCTCGTCGGTGGCGCTGGCGATGACGTTCTGACGGGGGGCAGCGCGGTAGCCGAGGAAGCCAACGGCAACGACACCTATGTCTGGGCCAAGGGCGATGGCAACGATACGATCCAGGACTGGGGCATCTCTTTGGCGGAGGTTGACCGCCTGATCCTGACGGACGTGACCTCGGATGACGTGGCGCTGACGCGGGCAAACGGATCGGACAATCTGACGATCACGATCCTGAGCACCGGAGAAGTGATCACCGATGTGCAGCGCTATTATTACGACGGGCGCAACTATGGCCTCGAAAGCATCGCGTTCAGTGATGGCGTGACCTGGAGCCTCGAGGACATCTACGCCCACACGCGCACGGACGGGACCAGCGGGAACGACGTGCTCGTAGGCAAGAACACCCCGGATAACTTCTACGGCCTTGGAGGCAACGACACGCTTAACGGCAGCGGCGGCGATGACGTTCTGAACGGTGGTGCGGGCGATGACGTCCTGACGGGGGGAAGCGCGGTAGCCGAGGAGACCAACGGCAACGACACCTATGTTTGGTCGATCGGCGATGGCAATGATACCATTCAGGAGTATTCCAGCTCCTTTGCTGAAGTAGACACGCTGCGCTTCGAAAATGTCGCGTCAGACGGCGTGGTGCTGCGCCGTGTCAGTGGGACAGTTGATATCGAAATAGAGATACAGTCGGGCGACGAAATCATCCGAGTGATCAGCCAGTTGCACGACTACACAGCACAGAGCCAAGGGCTTGAGGCCATCGAGTTCAGCGATGGCGTGATCTGGGGACGCGACGATATTGCCGCAAATATCAGGACTGAGGGCACGTCAGGTAACGACAATCTGATCGGAACAGAAGCAGGCGATAACATATACGGGATGGATGGAGACGATTATCTGCGAGGACACGAAGCCGCTGCGCCACAACCCAATGTTTTTACCCCGCTGCAGATGTGGAGCGGTGCCAATGATCTTCTGGCGTGGAGCTATATTGCATCGCACCCTGATCTGATTGCGTCCCACTGGGTCAATGATGCCCACAGCGCCCGTTCGCATTGGCAAGACCATGGCCGACACGAAAACCGTCTGGTTTCCTTTGATGTACTATCGTATCTCGCGAGCCACGATGATCTTATTGTAGCCTACGGTTCGAATTTTACGCAGGCTGCTCAACATTATGCTCAGTCCGGCTACTACGAAGGCCGTCAAATTGACTTTAATGTGGTCCAGTATCTCAAGAACTATGATGATCTGCGCAATGCCTATGGATATGATTATGCTGGCGCGACGTACCACTACATCACTACCGGAAAAACTGAGGGCCGTATCTGGCGAACCCCCACTGAGGATGCGCTGACTGATGCTGAATATGCCAAAAACCATCTTATTCCCTATGACGGTGGCGATTATCTTGACGGCGGCAGCGGCAATGACACACTCGAAGGCCGCTCGGGCGATGACACGCTAGTCGGCAGCACCGGCGATGATCTCTTGCGTGGGGGCACCGCGACTGCTGAGGCAGCAAATGGCAACGACACCTATGTCTGGGCCAAAGGCGACGGCAACGACACGATCCAGGATTTCGGAACGTCGATGACCGAGATCGACATACTCCGGTTCGAGGATGTCGCGTTTGATGATGTGATTATCCTGCGCGCCCCTGTAACTTGGGATTTTTTGTTTAAGATTGTGTCGACCGGAGACAATATCCGCGTTGTCAGCCAGTTTTTCGACGCAACCGCGCAAAGTCAGGGACTTGAACAGATCATCTTCAGTGATGGTGTGACCCTGGATCGCGAAGACATCGCCGCGCTGATCCAGCTTGACGGAACGGCTGATGACAACGTTCTCAATGGGACGATCGCGGGTGATCGCCTGCATGGTCGGCTGGGCGCTGATACAATCGACGGCGGCGATGGAGACGACTCCATTGTCGGGGGCGACGGAAGCGATCTGCTGACAGGTGGTCAAGGTGACGACACACTGGTCGGAGGCAATACAACCGATGGCCAGATAAATGGATTTTTTGAGAGCGCCTATAAGGCCGAGTCCTATTTCGGCGGCGATGCCACGGGTTGGGGGTCCGAACTCTACGAGCGGGTCGTGGGCGACATCAACGGCGACGGCCGCGTCGACATCGTCGGCTTCGGACATGACGGCACTTATGTGGCGTTGGGTCAGGCGAACGGAACCTTTGGAAACGCCTATAAGGCCGAGTCCTATTTCGGCGGCGATGCCACGGGTTGGGGGTCCGAACTCTACGAGCGGGTCGTGGGCGACATCAACGGCGACGGCCGCGTCGACATCGTCGGCTTCGGACATGACGGCACTTATGTGGCGTTGGGTCAGGCGAACGGAACCTTTGGAAACGCCTATAAGGCCGAGTCCTATTTCGGCGGCGATGCCACGGGTTGGGGGTCCGAACTCTACGAGCGGGTCGTGGGCGACATCAACGGCGACGGCCGCGTCGACATCGTCGGCTTCGGACATGATGGCACTTATGCGGCGTTGGGTCACAGTGTTGGAGATACAATGCTGGGGGGCGAAGGGAACGACAAACTGTTTGGCAGCCTTATGGACGACACCCTTGACGGTGGCGCCGGCGATGACGTTCTGACGGGGGGCTCTGGGGCTGACACCTTCGTGTTCGGTGTTGGCAGCGGTCAGGACGTGATCGAGGATTTCTCTCTCGCCGAAGACATCATCCGCATTGATGGACAATTGCCGTCCTTTGAAGTCAGCGATGCCGCCGACGGGGCCTTGCTCCTGCTCGGGGGCGGAGATCAGGTGCTGGTCAGGGGCGTCACCGCAGTAGAGTTGCAGGGGTCATCCGCCCTCGGTCCGGTCGATGTAGCCCCGCCCGCGCGGATGCAGATCGGCGATCTTCGGGTGGAGCAACTCGATGGCAACCAATGGCACACGGTGAGCTTTGACCAGACGATCGAGAACGCCGCCGTTGTCATGGGACCTGCCTCCTCGGAGGGCGGCAATCCGCTGAACCTGCGGGTGCGGAACGTGACCGATCAGGGCTTCGAGTTCCAGGTGGACGAATGGGACTATCTGGACGGTGCGCATGGCGAGCTCTCGGTCAGCTGGATGGCGGGCAGTCTCGGCAGTCACACACTGGCGGATGGCACCAAGGTGACCTTTGGCCAGGAACAAGTGAGCTCGGTCGCCGCCAGCACGGTTGCGCTTTCAGATTTCACCACAGCGCCCATTGTGCTGGCGCAGCTCAGTGGCGATGCAGAGGGGCGCGCGCTGACGCATCGCTTGGATCAGGTGACTGCGGGTGGCTTCGAGTTTACTTTGCAGGCGGAAGAGGCCCAGGTGGTGGCGGGTCTTTCAAGCATTGCGACGGAGCAGCTTTATTGGGTTGCGCTGGACATCGCCGCGGGTAGCACCGTGTTCGAGACTGGGCAACTGGCGATTGACCACGACTATGCGGCACTTGGCACGACGCTGGAGGCGACGGAAGCCTTCTTTGCGGATATGCAGACGTTCAACGGCATCGACCCGGCAGGCCTGCGGTATGATCTGGGCACCGGCGGCGCTGTGTCGGTCAAGGTCGAAGAGGAACAGTCCGAGGACGAAGAGACAACGCATGCGGTGGAGACCGTCGCATGGTTGACGGCAAACGAAGGGGTATTCGACTTGGGGTGAGGCTTTTGTGCGATGAAAGGATCAGAACCCGCTCGGCGATCTATCCGCCTATCCAGTGAGGCCGGACACCATGCAATCGTCGTTCCTTCTTTGCAAACTACCTTTTGCTGCCCAGGTTAGGTCGTTCCGGTGCGACTGCTCGCGCGCTCCCCAGCCCATCAAAACTGCAAAAAGAGAAGACCTGTTACGCGGCACGCCAATGCCAGCTTTGAAAGGGCTAGTGCGGAAACAACCAAAACAACCAGGGTTCGGTTTGGGTCAAGAATTCTGCGAGGACTCTTGTCTGTTTCCCAAAACGGGACCCTTGCCGCTATGTAGAAAATCACAGAAGCGGGCCTGAAGCCGTCGTTGACCGACCCACCACCAATCTCGGTGGCGGGTCGGTGTGAGACGAGTTCTATTCAGTGACAGTAACCTTTTGCATCACGTCTGGTTCACCGATGACGGCGCCATTGGGGCCGGTGCCAAGCTTGATCGCGTCAAGCACGTCGAGCCCTTCTGTCACGCGGCCAACAACGGTGTATTGGCCGTTCAGGAAGTACCCCTCCTGGAACATGATGAAGAACTGGCTGTTGGCGCTATCCGGGTTTTGTGCCCGCGCCATGCCCACGACGCCGCGGTCAAAGGGCACGTCCGAGAACTCTGCAGCCAGATCCGGCTGGTCCGAGCCGCCGGTGCCCGCGCGGCGCATGTCACCGCCCAGCTTGCCGTGCTCGACGTCGCCGGTCTGCGCCATGAACCCTTTGATCACGCGGTGAAAAACCACTCCATCATAGGCGCCGCTTTCCGCCAGCGCCTTGATGCGTTCCACGTGGCCGGGCGCGACTTCCTCAAGCAGGTCGATCTTGATGGTGCCGCTGGCCTCGCCCGCAACCTCGATCTCGATACCGGTGGCCAGGGCCGGGGTGGCCAGCATCAGCGATGCGATGAGCGCCTTATGCATCTGCAGCCACCTTGACGGAGATCATCCGGTCAGGCTCCGCTGGCGGCTCGCCCCGCGTGATGGCATCCACGTGCTCCATGCCTTCGATCACCTGCCCGTAAACGGTGTACTGGCCGTTCAGGAAATCATTGTCCTTGAAGTTGATGAAGAACTGGCTGTTGGCGCTGTCGGGGTTTTGCGACCGTGCGGCGCCAATCGAGCCACGTGCATGCGGGATCTTGGAGAATTCAGCCGGAACATTGTCCATGTCCGACCCGCCGGTGCCCGCCATGCGCAGGTTGAACCCCTCTTCCATGTTGCCGTGCTGCACGTCGCCGGTCTGCGCCATGAAGCCGTCGATCACCCGATGAAACGCCACGTTGTCATACTGGCCGGACCGCGCGAGTTCCTTCATCCGCTCCACATGTTTCGGGGCCACATCCGGCAGCAGTTGGATGGTCACCGTACCCCCCTTCAGCTCCATCAGTATCGTGTTTTCGGGGTCTTTGATCTCGGCCATATCGGCGCTCCTGTCTGTTTGCTTGGCCGAGTACCTAAATCCTGTGGCCCTGAATGCCAAGCAGGTCATTGACGCAAGCGGTCATACGCGCAAAACACGGGGGCAGTTTTGAGGAAAGGATCAGGGCATGGGCTGGAAGACGCTGGACGATATGGAGCTTGACGGCAAGCGAGTGCTGGTGCGGGTGGATATCAACGTGCCGGTCGAGGATGGCCGCGTCACGGACACCACGCGCATTGATCGGATCGTGCCGACCATTCGCGATATTCTCGCCGCGGGTGGCCTACCCATTCTGCTGGCCCATTTCGGGCGCCCCAAGGGCAAGGTCGTGCCGGAGATGTCGCTGCGGGTCACCCTGCCCGCGCTTGAGGCAGCCCTCGGTCAGGACGTGACCTTTGTTGAACGCCCCGATCCTGACGAACTGAAAGCCCTGCCCGCCGGGACCGTCGTATTGGTGGAAAACACCCGCTTTGCCGCGGGGGAAGAGGCCAATGATCCCGGCATGGCGCAGTTCCTCGCCAGCTTGGGTGACGTGTTCTGCAACGATGCTTTCTCTGCCGCGCACCGTGCCCATGCCTCGACAACCGGCGTCGCGCATCTGCTGCCCTCCTGCGCGGGTCGTTTGATGCAGGCGGAGCTCTCCGCCCTCGAAAGCGCGCTGGCCCATCCCGAACGCCCCGTCGGTGCGGTTGTAGGTGGCGCCAAGGTCTCGACAAAAATCGCACTGCTGGAAAATCTGGTGGGCAAGCTTGATCTGCTGGTGATCGGCGGCGGCATGGCAAACACGTTCCTCGCCGCCCAGGGCGCGCAATTGGGTGCGTCCCTGCAGGAGCCCGATTTCATCGACACGGCCAAGGCGATCATGGCGGAGGCAGAAAAGACCGGCTGCCGCATTCTGCTGCCCGTGGATGGGTTGGTCGCCCGGGAATTCAAGGCAGGTGCCGACCATGACGCCCTGCCCCTCGGCGCGGATACGGTCCTGGACGCAGATCAGATGGTCCTGGACGCAGGCCCTGAGAGCGCGAATTCCGTCTGTGCGGCTTTTGCCGATCTGAAAACACTGATCTGGAATGGCCCATTGGGCGCCTTTGAGATCGCCCCTTTCGATCAGGCCACAAATGCCGCCGCGGCAGAGGCCGCACGTCTGACCAAGGCAGGGCAGTTGATTTCGGTTGCTGGAGGCGGCGATACGGTTGCCGCGCTCAATCAGGCCGGTGCGGCGGAGGATTTCACCTATATCTCCACAGCGGGCGGTGCATTCCTGGAATGGATGGAAGGCAAGGAACTACCTGGGGTTGCGGCGCTCTCCGAGTGACTTCGATCTCGGCGGTGCCCGCGCGCGAAACCGCCTGTTTTCCAAAGGAAATGTGACAAAGGGGATTCCCTTTTTACGGCGCCTGTGCCATAGTTCCGCTACGCCCGGTAAGAGGCGACCAAGAGGCACGGCAGATGACCCGCACACCCCGACCCGCATTTGGCACATTCGTTTTCTTCACGGCGGCCTTGGGATTGGCCACCTATTTTACATTCGCCGCCGTACAGGGTGATTTTGGCCTGTTCCGCCGCGCCGAGATCGTGGCCGAAGCCGATGCGCTGCAAAAGCAGCTGACCCATGTGCAACAAGAGGTCTCCCGGATGGAGAACCTGACCCAGCGGCTGTCGGACAATTTCCTCGATCTGGATCTTCTGGATGAGCAGGCGCGCTCCGTCCTTGGCATGATCCGCGCGGATGAAATCGTTATCCGCTAAGCGCTTAGCTCTCAAGAATGGCTGAATTCAAAGCTGCCTGACCACGCGTCAGATTGCCCCTCGCCTTACGCGTGCGAATCCGATAAAGAATAGTTTAACGCTAAACTATCTGCCCGAAGCCGGGCGCGACGAGGGAGAACCGCTCAGATGGCACCGCGAAAATCCACCAAAAAACCGAATGTTTCTGCGGAAGAGCTCAAAGCCTATTACCGCGACATGCTGCTGATCCGGCGGTTCGAGGAAAAGGCGGGCCAGCTTTACGGCATGGGTCTGATTGGCGGGTTCTGCCACCTCTACATCGGTCAGGAAGCGGTTGTGGTGGGCCTTGAGGCCGCCGCCGAAGAGGGTGACAAGCGCATCACCTCCTACCGCGACCACGGCCATATGCTGGCCTGCGGTATGGACCCCAACGGCGTGATGGCCGAGTTGACGGGCCGCGAAGGCGGCTATTCCAAGGGCAAGGGTGGCTCCATGCACATGTTCTCCAAGGAGAAGCATTTCTATGGTGGCCACGGCATCGTCGCAGCGCAGGTACCGCTGGGCGCGGGCCTCGCTTTCGCAGATAAGTACAAGGAAAACGGTCGCGTCACCTTCACCTACTTCGGCGATGGCGCGGCCAATCAGGGCCAGGTCTATGAGGCCTTCAACATGGCCGCCCTGTGGAAGCTGCCGTGCGTCTTTGTGATCGAAAACAATCAATATGCCATGGGCACATCGCAGCAACGCTCCACCTCTTCTGCGGAAATTTATGAGCGCGGCAAATCCTTCGGCATCCCCGGCGAGGCTGTGGATGGCATGGACGTGCTGGCCGTGAAAGAGGCCGGTGAAAAGGCCGTGGCCCACTGTCGCTCCGGCAAGGGACCGTACATTCTCGAGATCAAGACCTACCGCTACCGGGGCCACTCCATGTCGGACCCGGCCAAGTACCGCACCCGCGAAGAAGTGCAAAAGATGCGCGACGAACGCGACCCGATCGAACAGGTGCGCTCCCTGCTGCTGACCGGCAAACATGCCAGCGAAGACGATCTCAAGGCCATCGACAAGGAGATCAAGGAAATCGTGAACGAGAGCGCCGAGTTCGCCAAGACCTCACCGGAGCCGGCTGTCGAAGAGCTCTGGACCGATATTTACGCCACAGAAGTTCCGCAGGAGGCTTGATCCATGGCAACAGAAATTCTCATGCCCGCTCTGAGCCCGACAATGGAAGAAGGCACGCTGGCCAAATGGCTGGTCAAGGAGGGTGATACCGTCTCCTCCGGCGACATCATGGCCGAGATCGAAACCGACAAGGCGACGATGGAATTCGAGGCCGTCGATGAAGGCACCATCGGCAAGATCCTCGTAGCCGAAGGCACCGAAGGGGTGAAGGTGAACACCGCCATCGCGGTTTTGCTGGAAGAGGGCGAAAGTGCCGACGATATCGACACCTCGACGCCCGCGCCGGAGGCGGCACAAGCCGCCGACGCGGGCAACGAGGCGGCCCCTGCGGCCTCCGAGGCGCCCGCCCCTGCTCCATCCGCCCCTCAGACCGACACTTCACCCGACTGGCCGGAAGGCACCACGCTGAAACAGCAGACCGTCCGCGAGGCCCTTCGCGACGGCATGGCCGAAGAGATGCGCCGCGATGAAAACGTGTTCCTGATGGGCGAAGAAGTCGCCGAATATCAGGGCGCTTATAAAATCTCCCAGGGCCTGCTCGATGAATTCGGGGCCAAGCGGGTCATCGACACGCCGATCACCGAACATGGCTTTGCCGGGATCGCCACTGGCGCCGCCTTCGGCGGGTTGCGCCCCATCGTTGAGTTCATGACCTTCAACTTTGCCATGCAGGCCATCGACCAGATCATCAACTCCGCAGCCAAGACACTTTACATGTCCGGCGGCCAGATGGGCGCGCCCATGGTCTTCCGTGGCCCCAACGGTGCCGCCGCGCGCGTAGGCGCCCAGCACAGCCAGGACTACGCCGCCTGGTACATGCAGGTGCCCGGCCTGAAGGTCGCGATGCCCTACTCCGCTTCCGACTACAAAGGGCTAATGAAAACCGCCATCCGCGATCCCAACCCGGTGATTTTCCTCGAAAATGAAATCCTCTACGGCCGCAGCTTCGACGTGCCGGAGATCGATGATTATACGGTACCGTTTGGCAAGGCGCGCATCTGGCGCGAAGGCTCGGATGTCACCATCGTCAGCTTCGGCATCGGAATGAGCTACGCGCTTGCCGCCGCCGATCAACTCGCAGAGGAAGGCATCTCCGCCGAGGTCATTGATCTGCGTACCTTGCGCCCGATGGACACCGGCAGCATCCTCAAATCCGTGATGAAGACCAACCGCTGCGTCACAGTCGAGGAAGGTTGGCCGCAAGGCTCCGTCGGCAACTATATCTCAAGCGTCATCATGCAGGAGGCCTTCGACTATCTCGATGCGCCGGTGATCAACTGCACCGGCAAGGATGTCCCGATGCCCTATGCGGCGAACCTTGAAAAGCTTGCGCTGGTGACCACTGACGAGGTCGTCGCCGCCGTGAAGCAAGTCACCTACAAGTAAGGAGCGCATCAGATGCCGACAGAAATCCTCATGCCCGCTCTGAGCCCCACCATGGAAGAGGGCACCCTTGCTAAATGGCACGTGAAAGAAGGCGACACGGTCTCCTCCGGCGACATCATGGCCGAGATCGAAACCGACAAGGCCACGATGGAATTCGAGGCCGTCGATGAAGGCACCATCGGTAAGATCCTCGTGGCCGAAGGCACCGAAGGGGTGAAGGTCAACACCGCCATCGCGGTTTTGCTGGAAGAAGGCGAAAGTGCAGACGATATCGACACGTCGACGCCCGCGCCGGAGGCGGCACAAGCCGCCGACGCGGGCAACGAGGCGGCCCCTGCGGCCTCCGAGGCGCCCGCCACTCCGGCAGCAGGCAGCACCCCTGCCCCACAGGCCGCAGATGGTACCCGGATCTTCGCCTCTCCGTTGGCACGCCGGATCGCCGCTGACAAGGGTCTGGACCTCGCGGATATCAAAGGCTCAGGCCCGCATGGTCGGATTGTAAAGGCGGACGTCGAGGGCGCCAGTGCGGCCCCCAAACCGGCCGCAGCCAGCGCGCCTGCAGCGACACCCGCAGCTGCGGCACCGACCACCGGCCCGGCAGCGGACGCTGTTATGGCCATGTACGATGGACGCGAATACGAGGAAATCAGCCTCAACGGCATGCGCAAGACCATCGCCGCCCGCCTGACCGAGGCCAAACAGTCGATCCCGCATTTCTACCTGCGCCGCGACATAGAGCTGGATGCGCTGCTGAAGTTCCGCGGTGAGCTGAACAAGCAACTCGAAAGCCGCAGCGTGAAGCTTTCGGTCAACGACTTCATCATCAAGGCTTGTGCCCTGGCGCTGCAATCCGTGCCGGACGCAAATGCCGTCTGGGCGGGCGACCGGATGCTGAAACTGAAACCCTCCGATGTCGCCGTGGCCGTTGCCATCGAAGGCGGGCTGTTCACACCTGTGTTGAAGGACGCCGAGATGAAATCGCTCTCCGCACTATCGGCAGAAATGAAGGATCTCGCCGGACGTGCCCGGGATCGCAAGCTCGCGCCCCATGAGTATCAGGGTGGCAGCTTTGCCATCTCGAACCTCGGGATGTTCGGCATCGACAACTTTGATGCGGTCATCAATCCGCCGCACGGTGCCATTCTGGCGGTCGGCGCGGGCGTCAAAAAACCAATCGTGGGGGCTGATGGGGAACTGGCAGTCGCAACCGTCATGTCCGTCACGCTCTCCGTCGACCATCGCGTGATCGATGGCGCATTGGGCGCGCAACTGTTGCAGGCCATCAAGGAAAACCTTGAAAACCCGATGACGATGCTGGCCTAGTCATTCAGATGACGTGATAAAAGACAAAAGCCGGGGCAAAACCCCGGCTTTTTCAATTCCGGATCGAGCTCTTAGCTGTCCGGACCAAACATGTGGTTCATGGAAATCGATGGCTGATCACACCCGGCTTCCCCCACGATCCGCGCAGGAATTCCGGCGACCGTCTTGCAGGCTGGCACCTCTTCAAGAACGACCGAACCGGCTGCAATGCGGCTGCAATGCCCGACCTTGATGTTGCCGAGCACCTTGGCCCCGGCCCCGATCAGCACACCGTTCCCGATCTTGGGATGACGATCCTCTTCCTCTTTGCCCGTCCCGCCCAATGTCACGGAATGCAGCATCGAGACGTTGTCGCCCACCACCGCTGTTTCGCCGATCACGATCGAATGCGCGTGGTCGATCATGATGCCCTTGCCGATGCGCGCCGCTGGGTGAATGTCCACGCCAAAAATCTCTGAGACACGCATCTGAACAAAATAGGCCAAGTCGCGATGGCCCTTTGACCAGAGGTGATGGCCGACCCGATAGGCCTGCATCGCCTGATAGCCTTTGAAATAGAGGATCGGCTGCAAAAGCCGGTGACAGGCCGGATCGCGCTCGTAAATCGCGACCAGATCGGCACGGGCTGCCTGAACCAGGGTTGCATCACTGGCATAGGCTTCCTCGACCATCTCGCGCACAACGACCATGGACATCTCGTTGGACGCCAGTTTGGCCGCGATCCTGTAGGATAAAGCCTTTTCAATGCTCTTGTGATGCAGGATGCACGCATGCAGAAATCCGCCCATCAAGGGTTCATCCAACGCAGCCTGGCGCGCTTCAGCACATATCTGATCCCACGCCGGATCGACCTGGGCAATCTTCGGTTTCAGTTCAGCCATAGCCATCATCCTTTTGCACCGATTCTTACTTTATCTAGTAAGCAAAAACCAAACGCAAACCTGTGATGTTATCTATTCCGATTTCGAATAGGTCCATCGGGATACATGATGCCAAGCAATTTAGTGCCCCACATCAAGGCGCGACACCATGCAAATCAGGATATTCTACCGACAGCTGCGGTCAGAGGATCACTTCAGTTTGTCGCAACGGCCCCGCGCCGAACACAGCAGAAAGCTGCGCAACCTCCAATACAATGACGCCCGCAGCCCCATCCACCACTTGGTCCGCGCTTGAATAGGTCCATTCCGATGCGTCAACAATAGCGTCTCGCAGGACGGTATCACCCTGCCGTACACGGACCGAATAACTTTCGCTTTCCTCCGCCAACGGCACTTCGGGGGCATCCCATCCGTCGCCATCCAACCGCGTGCGCCGTACCCAGCGCGCGACAACGCTCCCGTCTGGCGCGCGCGACGTCCGCAAGTGCACCGGCGCGTAGGGCCGTTCCCCGTTTCCGTTGAACGCATGCCTCTCCTCGACATAAGAGATATCATCAACCGGACGACGCGCCGGACCAATACGATAGGTCTGTGCCACGCGGCGCAGATTGCGGCTGAGTTCCATCTGTTGGGGAAAGCCGTTGAGCAGAACAAACCAGGAGCCGGCAGGCCAGACATCCGGCATCAGACCATCGCTGCCGAGCTGTCCGCGCAATCGGCGGGACAGTCGGTAGGTATCCTTTTCCACCAGCTCGGTATCGGCAAACTGGATGATTTCCCAATTGTCCGGCGTGCCATCCCCAATGGCGGCCAGATTGGCACCGCTTAGCATGGCCTCAACGTCGACCGAACTCAGGCTCCCGCTGATGAGCTTGACCTCCAGGGGCGCACCTCGGTCCAGAAGACCGGCTGGTGCTGCGATCATATCCGATTGTGTGATACCAATGATGGAGCGCGCGGAAATCTGACCCGTGAGGCGAAAATTGTTGTCACTTGGCGATTGGTAGACGGCGACCGATCCCTGCCAGGGTTGGGAGGTCACGGCCAAATGCGGCGCGTGCGGGGTCTCGTCCCCGGTCATCAACGGCAAATCCATGAACAGCGCCGACACCGGCACCGGCGGCACAAAGGCCCTGGGGCTGGGCATGTCGTCAATCATTTCCGCCGATGTGTAGACATCCGGTTCAATCCGTATGGCCTCGACGATCTGCAACATGCCCTGCTCCACCCGGTCAATCCGGTAGAGGGCACGTCCCTCCAACTGATCGGCTTGCAGCTCAATCACATCGCCCGCCCCCATGGTCAGGCAGGATGGCGGCAGGGCAAACCGAATTGTCTCGCGGGCAATGCGCGCTTCGGTCAACCAGCGCTCAGCGGTTTGTCGCCCTTCGCCGCGCGTCAGGGCAATCGGGATCTCGGACGTGGAAACGGAGTGCGTGCGCTCATCGGCCAGAACGGCTTCTTCGGCCAGCACGTCGAAATCGGCATCAGCCTGCACAAAACGCAACCGCACACGCCCCGCCATCTCGGCCTGGGCCGAGCGGGATTGTTCAACGGTCCCGTCCAATTCATCACTCAGCGCCAGAATACTGCGGTCCAGCGGGACCGGGTTCTGACCTGTCCGCATTCTGAAAACCAACTGGCCATCACGTTCCACCGCATCAAAAGAGTACCGCAGCATCAAAGGTTGCAACGATGCGCGCGCGTCGTTCACGTCATTGACGAGATAGCCCCGGACGTTCCCGTAAAGCCGACGCGTGTCGAAGTCTTCAACACCCGCCTTGCGGCAAATCTCCGTTACGACAGAGGCCAGCGACCGCGCCGACGTCCTCCCATTGATCCAATGGCCCCGCGCATAGTTCTCCGAGTCGCTCCAAAGCGCTGAATTATTGGGGAAATACGGATAAGGACGCGCATCCCATGCCCAGACATAGGCCCGGTTCATGTTCACCATCGGCCCGCCGTAGACTGCAGAAACCGGGTTATTGGTCTCATCTCCCCAAAAGGTGACCATCGCACGTAAATACTGCGCCTGGATAAAGTCATCCCGCGCGCCGTTCGAGAACTTCGGCAGGCTGCTTTCGGAGGACTTCATGTCCAGGAACTTGTTGGGCTGGTTGGTCCCCTTGTCAATCGAGGCGCAGCCCATTTCAGTGAACCAAATGGGCTTGGAGGCCGGGACCCAAGGGGTCGCCGTGTTTGACCTCACCCCTCCAATGCGCTCATGATGCGGGTTCGACCACCAGTTTTTGATGTCCTTGTAGCGATAGATCCACGGCTCGCTATGCGCGCCGTCTTCAATGGGGGTCCGGATCTGAGCGGCGGCATCCTCCTTTGAGGCATAGTACCAATCATATCCCTCCCCACCGGCAATATTGCCGCGCAGGTAATCGAGATCATAGATGGATCCGGCATCGGCATCCAGGTGATCATCCCCTTCGCGCCAGTCCGACATCGGCATGTAGTTGTCGATCCCGATGAAGTCGATGTTGGGATCGGCCCACAGCGGGTCGAGGTGAAAGTACCGGTCGTTGGAGCCGTCCTGCGGTTGATAGCCAAAATATTCGCTCCAGTCGGCGGCATAACTGATCTTCACATGTGGTCCGAGGATTGCCCGCACGTCGGCTGCGAGGGATTGCAGCTTCTCGACCGCAACAAAACGGTTCCCCGCGCCTCTGATTTGCGTCAGACCGCGCATCTCCGTGCCGATGCAAAAGGCCTCAACCCCACCAGCAGCTTTGCACAGCGCGGCATAGTGCAGGATGAACCGCGAAAACGACCACTCTTGGGGGCCATTGTAGAATACAGATGTTCCGGATGTGGAAAAATGCGCAGCCCTTGCCGTGCCGAAAAACGCTGCAACCTCAGCATCCGCAGCAGCCGTTCCATCAGGTGACCCGTCGACGCCGGGCGCCCGGGAAAGTGTGATCCGTCCGCGCCAGGGCAACCTGGGTTGCATCTCGTCGGGTGCATAGGGATTTGGCAATGTGTTTCCGCTCAACTGATCCATCAGGATGAACGGGTAAAACAACACTTGCTTGCCCCTCTGATGCATCGCGTGAATAGCTTGCACGACGGATTGATCCGTTGGCGTTCCACCGTAAATCGGACGCCCGTCGTCGAGTGGCATCGCCAGCGCAGAGGCCCTGCCGAGACCAGAGACGGTCCAAGGCATGTTTTCGCCGTCGTACTCCTTTTTCTCAACCCGGGGCCGCACCTGGCAGGACCCGCAGCGCAGATCATCGCCAAACCAGGACACGACGAGGGATGCCGCCTGACAATTCGGCAACTCATCGGTCAAGGCTTCCAGAGAGGCCGAGAAATCAGATTTTTCCGCAGGGGTATTGACGTTGGCACTCCACCGGCTACCCGGACCGCTGGTGTAGTGCACTGGCGTTGTGGCTAGCGAATACTCGCCCGTGCCCGGGATCACCGCGACACTCTTGATCGCATAAGTCAGTGCCAGTTCCGGATCGGGTTCATCGAGCTGTTCCGGACGGGCGACCTCGAAAGAGAACTGCGGTACGCGGTTGCCAAAGCGCTCAAGCGCAAGATTTTCGAAAACCACATAGGCCGTGCCACGATACGCGGGCACCATCCCGCTGCCCTCGATGGCCTCGATCACCGGATCCGGCAGTTGATCCTTCGCGCCACGATAGACGCGCATGTTCAGATCGTCCGGCGCAACCTCTTCGCCATTGGCCCAGATGCGCCCGACACGGGTGATTTCACCTTCACAAATCGCAACCGCCAGATTGACCGAATAGGAATAGCTGCGGGTCTCGGTCTGCGGCTGGCTCGGTGCGCCTTTGCCGCCCCCACCGCCGCCGCCACCGCCGGTCACAGTCACGGTCTCGACAAAGTCCGACGCCCAGATCACCTGGCCGCCAAGACGCATCCGCCCGTACACCTGCGCCAGCGTGTCGCCTTCACCGACATTCGAAATCCGAAAGCGGTCGACCTTGCCCGTCTCGACGACATCGGATCCCTGCCCCAGGAGTTTCTGATCGATCACACGGCCAATGGTTGCCCCGACGGCCCGCCCGATGACGGCCGTCGACAGACCTGCCACCGTGCCTCCGATAGAACCGCCAACCGCAGCCCCTACAGTAGAAAGAACGAGCGTCGCCATCAGCTGGCCTCCTCAGGAAATGTAAACCGCGCCACCACGCGACGGCGCCACGGCAGGCTGAGAGAGCTCTCAACCACGCCATAGCGCGAATAGGCATGCACGAAGCTTGGGTGAGACCCAACGCGCCCGACCACGCCCAGATGTTTGGCCACCGCATTGCTGCGCATGCGAAAAAGCAAGACGTCGCCCGGCGCCTCATCCGTCAGACTCTTGGGGTCCAAATGGCGCAACGCCGCGTCCCACAGGCGCTCTTCGCCCTGTGGTTCGGACCAATCCATGGAATAGGCTGGCACGGCTTCGGGCTCATCACCATAAAGCGCACGCCAAACTCCCCGCAAAAGCCCAAGGCAATCGGTGCCCGCACCCTTGACCGCCGACTGGTGCACGTAGGGCGTGCCAATCCAATCCCGCGCCTCGGTCACAATCTGCTGTTGAAGCGGCGTCATCTCAGGCTCCCACCGGTGTTCGCGCCCGTCGACTTCGGAACCGCCATCATCCAGTCTTCGCCCGGGACGTCCGGAAAGCCCTGGAAGTTGGCAAGGTTTGCGAATTTCACGCGGCAGGTTTCACTGCGTTTGTCGCATCCCGCGATCAGACGCACGACCGTGCCAGCCTCTAGAGGGCTGCGCATCGGTTCCCAGAGCTCAATCACGCGATCGGCCCCTTCGAAACGGTCCTGCTTGACCATTCCCCAAAGACCTGCTGCGGATCCCGTCTGAACTTCCAACCGGCCCCGCGCAAACCAACCGGGATCGAACCCGTCAACCCCGGCCCACCGAAAGACGCGGGCCTGGGTCACGGTTTCGATCGGCAAATCGATGGAGAACCCCGGTGCCGTCAAATCAAACCGGCACGCCCCGTCGCCCAGAACAGCCGTACAGGGTTTTTGATACACTCGCCCCAGCGGGCGGTTCAGCAATTCGGTCAACCCGCGCAGTTCGGCCTGAAAACCGCCGTCTGCACGGCGCAGCTCGCCAATTGTGCCCCGGAACTGCAACCAGCGCTGCGATACGTCCGTCCAGTTCACCAGCCAGGCGCGCACCTCGGCCTCGTCAAAACGGCCCTGCTCGATTTCATCCTCACGGATCGACAAATCGCTCAACGCCCCGAGGGCTTCGGTGTTGTCCACCGACAAGCCCGTGCTTTGCGACAGCGCCAGGGCGCTCAGGCCCGTATCCGCGCGAAAAGTGATACCGTCGAAGGTCAGCTCCCGATCATGATCGGTGAAGCCAAGTATGACACCATCCTTGCGCTCAATGGCCCAGGCATGCGCCACAGTGGTCAATCCGCCCTCAAGATGGGCCTGAAGTCCTGCATCCATTTCCGACATCAGATCCGCACCTCCACAATGGGGACATTGGGAACTTCGCCCGCCTGAAAGCTGGCGATACTGGTCTGGATGCGGTCCGTGTCGAAACGTACAGGCACGTCGAATTCAAACCCTGCCGAGACATCGGCACCTGCTGCCGGTGCCTGTGCAAAGGTGATGACACCCCTGGTCAGATCGACCGCGTAATCCGTGGCTTCCTGCAGTTCCACACCATTCACCCCAACGCGCACGGTTTGGGCAACCGGTTTGCTGATCGGGCGGATGTAGTCATAGCTGCCGGATTGGTAGGTCTTCTGAAGCTCAAACTCGGTCTGCGTGCCATCGCCGGTTCCCAACGCCTGATCAAAGGCGGTGATATCCAGCGACGGCTTGGACGAACGATAATCCGACCAGTCCTTCCAGCGAAACCCGAACAGCTGGCCAAATCGCGCCTCGAAAAAGGCGATCAAGGTCTCGATATCGTCCAGCGACCGCATGCCCATCCCCGCATCATAGCGCCTGCGCGAATGCGCCCAGGGAGAGTTGCGCTCCTCGTATCCGTTGCTGATTGTCACCACATCCGTGCGGCGTTCCGGCCCGCCAACGGAGCCAAAGCTCAGCGTGGCCGGAAATCTGACTTCATGAAACTGCATAGTCCTGCTCCCCTCGCGTTATCGATTGCGCTGTCCGCGCCCCAGGGCACGGGTCATCTGAGCAGCGATCTGCCCCTGACTGCGTTGAAACCCCTGAACGTCGGGGGTCGAGATGTTCATCACGACGGTCTGACCACCGCCGCCCGCACCGCGCACGCCAAGCTTGCCATCAGGCCCCCGGGCCAGCGGCATGATCGCCTCCGGGCCCGCCTCGCCCATCACGCCCATGCCGCCACGCATGCCAAAAGGTGTGGCACCGCTGACGATCCCACCGGTCGCAAAAGGCATAACGCGTCCCTGGCTGAAGGGGGCGCCATCCGCGAAAGGCAGAATGCTGCCGAGTAGCCCATCGACACCCTGGGCCAAAAGCCCGCCGGCGTGCTTTGTCACCGGATTGATGGCCGCGCTGTAGGCCGTGTCCACCATGCTGTTGGCAAGGGTGTTCAAGGCATCAGACAGGCTTGCCCCGTCAAAAACGACACCATCGAAAGCGCTTCGCAGCCCGCGGGTCAGGCCGCGTTCCAGGGCGGCGATATCGCGTCCCGTCGCCTCCAGCGAGGTCTTCATCCGCCGCAGCTCACTGTCAAACCCTGACACAAGCGTGCTGGTCTGGCTCAACGTATCGTTCAGGCCCTCGGCGCGTCCTTCCAGATCTTCGAAACCGCTCTCATCCGTCATCGCTATCGTCCTTATTGTCCTTGTCCGGATAGGCCTTCATCAGGGCCTCCAAACCGGTGCTCAACAGCGGCCCGGATTTGGCCGGATCGCCCAGCATCAACTGAAATTCCGCTGGCGTCAGCGCCCAGAAAACATCCGGATGCAAGCCAAGTCCGCGTAGCCCCACCCGCATCAGGGCGGGCCAGTCCAGTTGGCTCATGCCGCAGGCACCGTGAAGGCCCGCGCCAACAATTCCGCCGCCGCCTTCGCCGCCGCAATCGGGCCGCCTTCGATCTGCGCATGGTACAATGCGTCCTCCGAAAGCCCGCATTTCCCGCCCTTCAACCCTGCCCGTAACAAGGCAAGGACGTCCTGGCTGCTGAAACTCCCGCTTTCGAAACGCTCGACCATCGCCATCAGCGAATCCGCTTCCAGCGCGGCCTCCAGTTCGGCCAGTGCACCCAGCGTCAGACGCATCACATGAGACTGACCGTCTATGACCAAGGCGACATCGCCCCTCCAGGGATTTGCCATGATCAGATCGCCGTGAAGCTCAGAGAGCCCGCGCTGGCCAGCGACAACTCGTAAGTTGCCTCGCCATTGTGGCTGCCCCCGTATTCGATGGCGGTCACCTGGAACGGGCCTTCGACAATGCCGAAATCGGGGATCACAACCTGAAAGCTCGGCGCCTCGCCGTCAAAGAACAGCTGCCGCGCGCGCTCGTCGGTATCCGCGTCCCGGAACACGCCCGACCCGCTGATCGACACCGAGCGCACCCCGGCACCGGACAGCAGCTCGCGCCATCCGCCCTGGCTCTCCAGGCTGGTGATATCAATCGTTTCCGCGTTAAAGCTGACCCGCGTGGCACGCAGACCCGCCAGTGTGGTGAACGAACCGCTGTCCGTCATGTCGACTTTCACCAGAAGGTCTTTTCCGTTCTGAGCACCCATGGGTTATCTCCTGTTTGAATTCAAAAGGTTATTCATCTTCGACACGCGCTTGAAAGCGCATCCGGATCTGGCGTCCGGCATTGGTGTCGATCCGCCGGGCCTCGGCCCGCTGAAATCTGAGAAAGACAAGACGCCCGCGGCTCAACGCCAGATCGGCATCCTGCAGCGCATCCGAAATCGCCGTCGCGACTGCCTTGGCACCGGCAAATCCTGGCTGCGTGGTAAAGACTGAAATCTCGACCGTATGCAGCGCGCCATTCCCGGTTTGGTCCGAGGCATCACGCGCCTGCTCCGCCCCGAGGCGAACATAGGTCTCGGGCAAATCACCGCTTGGCACTGCGTCATAGACATTTGTGCCGACCAGCCCGCCAAGGGTCGCATCATTGATGAGGGTCTCGTAGATGGCCGCCTGAAGCGCGCCCGACATGGCGTAGCTCATACCGTACTCTCCTCTGTGGCAAAGCAGGTGATGTAGCGGCCATTCGCATCACTCTCAGCCACAGCCTGAATGACGAACACCCGCTCCCCTTCCCGAAATCGCTGGTCCGGCCTTGGGCGCTGTGCGTCCCCAAAAGGCGCGCCCCGCACGACAATCTTGCAGCCCATGGCCGAAACCGGCGCGCCGGACTGGGCGATTTCACGCCCCGCACGCGCGGTGACCTGCGCCCAGACAGTGCCAAGCGCCTGCCAGGTCTCAACATATCCGCCCGCGCCATCCTCTGTCCGCTGAGGGGCCTCGAGCACAAGCTTACGGTTCAAACGGGGCGTTTTCACAGGATTGCTCCCGGTCCAAGACGCATCACCTTGTAGCGCTCGATCAGGCTGCTGACGCCAAAGGGCATGCAACCATCACTCAGGGAGGTCTCGTCGCGATACTCATAGTAATGCGCCGCCAACAACAGCACGGCTTGACGCAGATCGGCAGGCAGGTCCTGCCACGTCGGGCCATAGCCAGCCTCGAACTCGATAGAGGCCGATCCGTTTTGCGGGATCACCGGCAAACAGGCACCAACGGACCGTAAACGGGGGCGCTGGCTGTCGCGCTGCAGCCAGTACTGCGTGACATCAATCTCGGTTTCGCTGCCGTCGCGTGCAATGGTCGACAATCGCGTCAGCGCTGATATCGGTGCAACCGGCAAGATCTGCGAATCCCGGTCGCGCCAGAAGGTCAGCGACCAGCTGAAAGGCCGGGTCATCAAAATCTTGCCGGTGCGCGATTCAATCGCGGCCATGGCTGCCCGTAAAAACCCGCTCAATACCTCGTCTTGCGCAGACTCCTGACCAAAGCTGGTGCCCAGCCGCAGATGCGCTTTGAATTCCTCGACTGGTAGAGCCGCATCCGGCACCGTCGTTTCTTCGATCAACATCATCGAATGTCTCCAATTACTTGTGCCCCACCACTCAGGAACCGGGCGCGCACCCATCTGCATTGCTCGGTCGGAGGGGAGCAGCTAGACAACACAAACGTTCCGGCACGCACCCGGCCCGGCACCGGGGGGCATCCCCCGGCACCGGTATCGTCACATCCCTCAGGAAGTGCCGAATTTCAGCAGCTTGATCGCGGCATAGTCGCTGACATCACCACCCACACGCTTGGTCGCATAGAAAAGGACATGCGGCTTGGCGCTGAAGGGGTCCCGCAACACGCGCAGATCGGGGCGTTCGGCGATGGTGTAGCCGGTTGCGAAGTCGCCAAAGGCAATCGCGTTGGCATCCGTGGCCGCATCCGGCATGTCTTCGGCGATCAGCACCGGATACCCCATCAGGCGGGCAGGTTCGGCAGATGCCAGACCATCAGACCACAGGAAGCGACCATCGTTGTCCTTGAGCTTGCGGACCAGACCCGCGGTCTTGGAGTTCATGACAAAGGTCGCATTGGCGCGGTATTCCGCCCCAAGTGCGTAGACCAGGTCGATGATGGAATCCGCGTTCACGTCACCATTCTGACCGGTGGGAACGTAGCCGAGGTTGCCCCAGGTCCAGACATCGTTGTCCACGGAGGCGTGGCTCAGAAAGCCCATGGGCTTGTCGGTGCCGTCACCGTTGATGAAGGCTGCCGCTTCGGCACGCGCGAACTTATCCGCGATGCGGCTCGCCAGCCATGTTTCGATATCGAACGCGCTGTCATCCAGCAGACGCTGCGATGCCTTGGGCAGCGCGCTCAGCTCGTGCAGCGGAATGGTGATCCGGTCGAGCTGCGGGCTGTCGGTTTCCGTTGTGGAACCGGCCTCGGTCGCCCAGCCTGCGCCGACGTCGGTGTGATCCACCAGAACGTCATACGACGTCGCCTCGACATTCACCACAGCCGCAATCGACCGGATCGACGCGGTTGCGTTCAGGACCGATTTCACGGTGTCCGATGTCTGCGGATCAACGAGGTAGCCGCCATCCGAGTTCACCGCCGTAGACAGGGATTTCACGTCCATCTCAAGCCCGCGCAGACCGTCATCATCGCCAGAACGCAGATATGCGTTAAAGGCTTTCTGATGCGGTGCGCCAGCATCGACAGCACCTGCGAGAGGGCTGCGTTGGGGAGTGTGTGTCTTTCGGTCCAGCATGGTCAGTCGCTCTTCTGTTTGTTGAAGTTTCGATTCAATTTCGGTTTGGAAGCTTTTGAAATCAGTGACAAAGCCGGTCACGGCCTGCCTGACATCCTCGGCGGGGGACAAACCTTCCCCACCCGCCGCCTTCGGTGCGGTCTTGCTCATGGGCAAATCCTCTATGGTGTAGTGTGAGAGCCGCACAAATTCCTTCGTGCGACCGGGACGACAGGTGCGCGTTAGCGGCGCGCCAGATCAGCGCGCGCGCCCGCAAAGACGGCGGCCATATCACGCAGGGAACGGTCAAGGTCGGTCTCCTCCGACTTGCCCGCCACCCGCGCACTGGGCAGCATCGGGAAGGTCACCAGCGACACCTCCCAAAGCTCCAGTTCGGTCAAGAGCCTTTGGCCCTTGGAATTCTTTGTGGCCTTGCGGGTGCGGTACCCGATGGACAGCCCGTCGATCGCGCCCGCGTCAATCAGCGCTGCGGCCTCACGCCCCTTGGCGACACTGTCGAGCAGACGCCCCTTGACCCAAAGGCCCTTGCCGTCTTCACGCACCTCATCCCAGATGCCGATGGGCTGGGTCGGATCATGCTGCCAGAGCATCTTCACCTTGGTGCCCTTGGCCGCCAGCGTCGTCAGCGATGCGGCATAGGCGCCTGCCGCCACCACGTCATTGCCCTGATCCACCGCACCGAAAAGGCTGGCGTATCCGCTGATCACGCAACCGTCCTCGACGGCCAGCGCCTCGCCAAACCGGGCGAACTTGCGCTCCAGCCCTGTCTCATTGTCCATGGGTCCACTCCTCATGTTTGTAGTCCTTCCCCCGCTCATGGCACCGCCACCAGCACCGACTGCAACGCCTGGCCGAGGATCATCGCGACGATCCCGTAAACGGTCAGCCACAGCCTTTTCTCCAACCGCTCCATCATCTCTTCGACCCGGTCGAGCCGGCGGATGAGGTTGTCATGCTGGATTTGGGCGACCCGCTCGTGGGCCTGCAACCGCAGCCCCGGCGCACATTCGAACCGCTCAAAACCAGGATCACTCATCGGCGCTCACCGCTGGCAGCCCCAGAAGCGCGCGCTTTTCGGCCTGGCTCAGAAAATCCGCCTTGGCCACGCGGCTCCACTGGGCATCGCGTTCCGCCGCCAGTGCAGGCACCTGATCTAGGTCCGGCTTCAACGTCAGCTGCGCGCCCGTATGCCCGGCCAGCCACTGCGCCAGCGCCGCCGTCACACGTGTCGCCAGGGGCAGCACGGTCAGGCGATAAAAGGCACGATGCGCTTCCTGATAGTTGGCGTATGTCGCGTCGCCCTGAATGCCCAGCAGCATGGGCGGCACGCCAAAGGCCAGTGCGATCTCCCGCGCGGCGGCTTCCTTGGTCTTCTGGAATTCCATGTCGGACGGCGAAAAGCCCATCGGCTTCCAGTCCAGTCCGCCTTCGAGCAGCATCGGACGGCCCGCATTGCGCGCGCCCTGATGATGGCTCTCCATCTCGTTCACCAGGCGCTCATACTGATCATGCGCCATGGTGCCCTGCCCCTCGGCGCCCCGGTAGACAATCGCCCCCGACGGTCGCGCCGCGTTGTCCAGCAGCGCCTTGGACCAGCGGCTGGCAGAATTGTGCACATCCAGCGCCATGGCCGCCGCCTGCATCGGGCTGAACCCATAATGGTCATCCTGCGGGTGAAAACTCTTGATATGGCAGACAGGCACCTGCGCGCCGCTGGCATCAAAACGATGTTTGCGCCCGCCCACGGCATATTCATAGGCAATCGGCCAGCCATCGGCACCGGGCACCACGCTCATGCGGTCCGACCGCAGAACATGCAGCTCCACTGGGGCTGCTTCCTCATTCACCACCGCTTCGACATAGCCATTCCCGGTCAGCAGCAGCTGGGCGTAAAGTGCTTCGAGCAATTCTGCCCGGCCCTGCATCGGGTTCGGCCGCGCCACCAGATCAATCAGCGGATGCACGTCATAGCGCTGCTCGGCGTCCTGCAGCACCAGCGGCAGGGCCGCTGCCGCCTCGGCAATCAGTTTGACCGACCGAAACCCCACGGGGTTGCCGGAAAACCCCGTCCGGGTCAGCGACACGGCATCGCGCGGGCTCCAGGCCACGCGGCCCGAGGTCTGGTAGGCCACGACAGGCCCGGTGGCGCTCGCTTTCTGCTCCGGAGCGTCCAGCGGTGCACCGCGCTTTAGAAAGTCAAAAACCATGTCGTTTGCTCCTCATGTGATCGCCCGCATGCCAAATGCGCCCGCGCCGATGATCTGCGTGGCGGGGCTGATCTTGCTTGCTCGATAATTGTCGAATTCAGATTTCAAAGATGCAAAGGCAGCGTGCGCTGCCGTTAACCCTTGCAGACAAGGCCCAACCGCAGAGGGTGGCCAAAACGTTAAAGGGACCGAACGCGCGGGGCGCGCCATTTCGCGACCGGCTCGATCATCAGCTCATGCAGCGCCCAGACCAGCGCATCCACCCGGTCAGGCGAGCCCTTGCCTTCGTACCCCTGCACCGTCATCCGGCACATCTGGTCCTCAAGCCCGTCGAGCTCCGGCATGTGTTTCACCCGCCCCTGCTCATAGAGTGCGGCGACCGGCTCCGCACGCGCCACCTTGCCCCGGCTGGCATGCACGCCCTTGTAGGGCACCAGCGGATCCACCTGCCGCAAAACCTCCTGCACCATCTGGCCGCCCTGGTTGACCTCGGCCACCAGCCGGTCCGCACCGTAGTGTTCCATCGCGGAAATCGCCGCCTGCGCCCAGCCTGCGGGCGTGGCCCCCGCCACCGTACAATCGGCCAGGACATAGGCTCGCCAATCCTGTGGCGGGCCGGTCATCTTCACCCCGGCCACGACAATCCCGCATTCATCCGATGCAGCCCCACCCGTCGTTGCCGGGTCAAGCGCCACAACGATTCGGTCCAGTTCCGGCAGTTTGCGCACCCGGCAGGTCTCGATCCCCGCAGAGGTCCAAAGCGCGCCTTCCGCGTCTTCCAGCAAAACGCCATCCAACTCCTGACGCCCCAGCCGCGTACCCTTGTAGCGCTCCCGGACCTCCTCAAGGAAGGAGGCAGCCAGATTGGCGGCATTGGCCTCTGTCGGCGCTTGCGTCAGCACCGTCGAGGGCGATTTCAACAAGGTCTTCAACACCCCCACATTCCGCGGCGTGGTCGTGACGCAGACCTGAGGTTTCTCGCCAAGCCGCAGCGCGAACTGCAACATATCCCACGTGGCTTCGGCCTTCTTCCACTTGGCCAATTCATCGACCCAGGCCGCGTCAAACTGCGGCCCGCGTAACCCCTCAGGGTCAAAGGCCGAATGCACGGTCGCAACCGCGCCATTGGGCCAGACCAGTCTCTTGCGCCCGGCTTCCCATGTGGGGCGCCGGTCGGGCGGCGAACAGGCGAGAATCCCGCTGTCGCCAAAAATCATCACTTCGCGGACCTGATCAAAGGTCTCGCCGACAAGGGCCACGCGTCGCGCCCGCCCCTCATCCATCGGCCGCGCGCCTTCTACCTGCGCGCGCACCCATTCGGCGCCCGCACGGGTCTTCCCCGCCCCGCGCCCGCCCATGATCACCCAGGACCGCCAGTCTCCCTCCGGCGGCAACTGATGCTCCATTGCCCAGAACTCGAACAAATAAGGGAGAGCCAGAAGCTCTCCCTCAGATAGGTCATTCAGAAATTGGTCCTGTAGGTCGCGGGCAGCGGAGCCGAGCCAGCTTGCACCCAATCGAAGCCCGTGCTCTTTCGAGATCGAGGGCGTAACCCCCGTGGGCGATACCTGCGTGTTTTGTGCGGCATTCGACAAGGCGGTTCTCCACTTTCTGGCATGTCTCCAGGAGCGACGCAGCCTGCGTCACTGCCTTGGAGTCCTGCGCTGTCACTGCACCATCCGTTTCGCGGACCCGTTCTTTGAGGTCTTCGAGTTCTTTACGCAAATCTCTGATGGTTCCGATGACCGAGTTCAAAAGGTCTTCGGTTTGCGACTCTACGTGCTCTGGGGTGATTAAAGTCATTCAGGTTTATACCTCTCATGCGCGTAGTCTCCGCACGAGAGAAACGAAAAAACGACCCGTCGGGATCACTCCCGGGGTCGTTTGCCCACTTCTTCTAGCATGTCACAAGTTATACGTGTGACCGTGCGCAAAGTCAAGGAAAATCAGTTTCTTATCAGATGACGACCGTACGGTGCCGTTAACGATTTTCGCGCTGCACCGGCTCGGATCACCCCGTGACTGTCCAGCAAACCACCCGAAACCAGCAGGTAAGGTGGGGCTTGCGCCACCTTTGGCGCAGGCCTCAATTCCCGGATGGCTGATTGGCGCGTTCCGCCTCGATCTCACGCCATTTGGCAACGTTCCGGTTGTGCTCATCCAGCGTCTCGGCAAAGGCATGCCCGCCCGTGCCATCCGCCACGAAAAACACATAGTCCGTCTCCAGCGGACGCGCCGCCGCTTCAAGGCTCGCGGTGCCCGGATTGGCAATCGGCGTGGGCGGCAAACCTTCGATCACATAGGTGTTCCACGGCGTCGCCCTGCGCAGCTCGCTCTGCCGCAGCCCGCGCCCCAGCACCCCCTTACCTTCGGTCACCCCATAGATCACCGTCGGGTCCGTCTGCAGCCGCATGCCCCGATTCAACCGGTTCACGAAAACGCTGGCCACCTGCCCGCGCTCATCCGCAACGCCGGTCTCTTTCTCGATGATCGAGGCCAGCACCAGCAACTCCTCAGGCGTCTCAACCGGCAGGTTGTCATCCCGGTTCAGCCAGGCCTGCGCCACCCGCAATTCCTGCGCGCTTTGCATCCGCGCAATGATCTCTGCCCGGTCATCCCCGGGGCGTACTTCATAGCTGTCCGGTGCCAAGGATCCTTCCGGCGGCAGCTCCTCCACCGACCCTTCAAGCACATCCATCGCCTTGAGGCTTTCCACCACCTGCCAGCTGGTCACACCCTCGGCCAGCGCCACGCGGAACCGCGTATCACGCTCCGCTTTCTTCTCCGTATAAATCTCCGGCGTCTCTTCGTCGGCGGGCGTAAAGCTCGCCCGTTCCTCAAACCGGTTGCTCTGCGGGTCCAACTCGCGCACCTGAACGCCCAGACGGTTCACCCCGATGCGGTACACCACTTCCGTGCCACAGGTGCTCGCCCCGCCGCGCGTCACGATGTCCACGATCTCTTCCATCGAGGCCCCGGGATCGACCAGAAAGCTCCCGGCTTTCAACTGGCTGGTTTTCTCCGCGTAATCCGCGCCCATGCGGAAGATCGCAGCAGAACTCACCGCCCCCTGATCCTCCAGCGACTGGCTCACCCGCCGCATGTTGCTGCCCCGCTCGACCTGCAGACAGATCGCCTGATCCAGCGGACCCGCAGCCTCATATTGACCCTTGCCCCACAGGATCACACCACCGCCCAGAAACAGCAGCACAATCAGCATCGTGACCGCGTTAGAGGCGATGTGCCGCCACATCAGCGCGCCTTCCCAAAGATGACACTGGCGTTGGTGCCGCCAAAACCAAAGGAGTTGGACAGGGCCACATCCACCTTTCGCTCCCGCTTGGCATTGGGCGCGAGATCAATTGGTGTGTCCACCGCAGGGTTGTCGAGGTTGATGGTGGGCGGCGCGACCTGATCGCGGATCGCGAGGATCGAGAAGATCGCCTCGATGGCCCCCGCAGCCCCCAAAAGATGCCCCGTTGCCGATTTCGTCGAGGACATGGTCACATTGCCCGCATGATCGCCCAGCAGGCGCTCCACCGCGCCCAATTCGATGGTGTCCGCCATGGTCGAGGTGCCATGCGCGTTGATGTAGTCAATATCCGTCGGCTCCAACCCGGCGTTTTTCAACGCCGCCCGCATCGACCGCTCACCGCCTTCGCCATCCTCGGAAGGTGCTGTGATATGATAGGCATCTCCCGACAGCCCATACCCCAACACTTCCGCATAGATTTTCGCGCCGCGCGCCTTCGCGTGTTCGTACTCTTCCAACACAACAATACCCGCGCCCTCGCCCATGACAAACCCGTCCCGGTCTTCGTCATAGGGGCGGCTGGCCTTCTGCGGGTCGTCCCCGCGCTTGGTGCTGAGCGCCTTGCAGGCGTTGAACCCGGCAATCCCGATTTCACAGATCGCGGCCTCAGCCCCACCGGCAATCATCACATCCGCATCGCCATGCTGGATCAGGCGGCTTGCATCGCCAATCGCGTGCGCTCCCGTGGAACATGCCGTCACAACCGAGTGGTTCGGCCCCTTGAAGCCATATTTGATCGAGACCTGACCCGAGATCAGGTTGATCAGCGCGCCCGGCACAAAGAAGGGCGAGACGCGGCGCGGGCCCTTTTCGTTCATCATGATTGCCGTGTTGGCGATGGAATTCAGCCCGCCAATACCGGAGCCGATCAGCACGCCGGTACGCTCCAGGCTCTCCAGATCCTCGGGCTGCCAGCCTGCGTCTTCTACCGCCTGTTGCGCTGCGGCCAGACCAAACATGATGAAGGTATCCACCTTGCGCTGGTCTTTCGGCTCCATGTAGGCATCCGCGTTGAACGTGCCATCCGACCCATCGCCCAACGGCACTTCGCAGGCGTATTGTGTCACCAGCTTGCTTGGATCGAACCCGGTGATCGGCCCGGCACCGGACTGCCCGTCCAGAATCCGCGACCAGCTCGCCTCGACCCCATCTGCCAGCGGTGTAACCAGGCCCAGACCTGTGACAACTACTCTGCGCATCGCAATGCCCCTTCCAATTTGGTGCCCCCCCATACAGTGCTGCGCGGTTTTGATGCAAGAGCACTCCGCGCAGAGCCCAGGTTACTGCGGGGGACCTTTCCGCGCCATGAGCCGTGCGGCCGATCCGGCAAACTCCGCATCGCGCATCACCTCATATCCCATCGCCTCGGCAATCCTGAGCGAGGCTTTATGCTCCGGCGCGATCATGCAGACCAACCGGCCCGTCACCACCCTGTCGAACCAGTCATGCGCTGCCCGCGCCGCTTCCATCCCAAGACCCTGCCCATGGGCATCGGGCGACAACACCCACCCTGCCTCGGGGAAACTGTCGAAATCCTCACCCAGATCGCGCTTGGCGTAGAAAAACCCGACCTGCCCGGACATGTCCGGCGCCCTGTGGCGGTGGATCGCCCATTGACCAAACCCGGTGATCTGCCAATGTCCGGCATTGCGCAGGAACGCATCCCAGGCCTTGCTGCGCGGCCAGGCCTCACCATTGATGTATTCCACCACCTCCGGCATCGACCAGATTTCGGCAAACCGGCTGAAATCCTCGGGCCGCATGCCGCGCAGGGTCAAACGCGAGGTGTTGATCGTGGGTATCGTGCGCGACATTTCGCAGCCTCTGCTCTCGGATCGGGACTTTGCGCCCTCTGGTGCGAGATTTGCGCAACTCGCCCCCGCAATTCAACCCCTGAGAGAAGGCGAAACAAGAAAAGGCGCCTCTCCTCGCGGAAAGACGCCATTTTCAAAGCAATACCGGGCCGCGCCCGGCTGCGCTCAGGAAGCTTCGGTAATGAACTTCACCGCGTCGCCAAAGGTCTGGATGGTTTCGGCCGCATCATCCGGAATCTCGATGCCGAATTCTTCTTCGAAGGCCATCACCAGCTCAACAGTGTCGAGGCTGTCCGCGCCGAGGTCGTCGATGAACGAAGCGTTTTCAGTCACCTTGTCCTCTTCAACACCCAGGTGCTCCACAACGATTTTCTTAACGCGATCTGCGATGTCGCTCATAATAGTCCCTCATTCGTTCGGGCCGGAATGGCCCCTTTCGGTTGTCCGCTGCCCCGGTTCATAAAGGGCGAAGCAAACGTTTGCCCCAAAGGGCGGCTCTGTCCGGGTCAGCACGCCTGTCGCTGTGCCGGTTCGGATGGGTCCACGTCCAGATAGCTGCACGCGGGGTCAAATTCTGCGCCCCCTTTAGCACAAGCGACACAGATGGCAAACGCATTGTGCACGCAAGGGTTGGGAGGCGCAAATCTGACCTACAACATGGCCATGCCGCCATTCACATGCAAGGTGGTTCCTGTCACATAGCCCGCCTCGGGGCTGGCCAGATAGAGCACGGCAGCGCCGATTTCAGCCGGTGTTCCCATGCGCCCGACAGGAATTTGTCCCATGATTCCAGACTTTTGATCATCGGTCAGCTTGTCGGTCATTGCGGTTTCGATAAATCCCGGCGCCACGGCATTTACGGTGATCCCACGGCTGGCGACCTCATAAGCCAGGCTTTTCGACATGCCCACCATGCCCGCCTTGGAGGCCGCGTAATTGGCTTGGCCCGGGTTGCCCGTGGCCCCCACCACAGACGAGATATTGACGATCCGGCCCCAACGCGCCTTCATCATGCCCCGCATCACGCCCTTGCAGAGCTTGAAGGTCGCGGTCAGGTTCACGTCCAGCACCGATTGCCATTCCTCATCCGACATCCGCATAAACAGATTGTCGCGTGTGATGCCCGCGTTGTTCACCAGGATATCAACCGACCCCATGGCCTCGGCGGCCTGTTTCGGCAGGGCCTCCACAGCCGCCATATCGCTGAGGTTGCAGGGCAGCACATGGGCGCGGTCGCCCAGTTCTGCGGCCAGCGCCTCCAACGGTTCCACGCGGGTGCCCGACAGGCCCACGGTTGCCCCAGCGCCATGCAAGAGCCGGGCAATCTCCGCGCCAATGCCGCCCGATGCGCCGGTGACCAGCGCGTTTTTCCCTGTCAGATCAAACATAGATGCCTCTCAAGATTCCAATGCCGCTTTGATGTCGTCCGGCGTGCCCACGGCACGGGTGCCCGCCTCCTTGGCGATGCGCCGGATCATTCCGCTCAGCGCCTTGCCCGCGCCGATTTCCCAGAATTCCGTCACGCCATGCGCCGCCATCCATTCGACGGAGGTTTTCCAACGCACCTGGCCTGTCACCTGTTTGATCAGCAGCGCCTTGATCTCTGCCGGATCACTTACTGCCTCGGCTGTTACATTGGCCACCAGCGGCACGGAGGGGGCCTGCATCGAGACCGCGTCCAGCGCGTCGGCCATTTTCTCCGCCGCAGGCGCCATCAGCGCGCAATGGAACGGCGCTGAGACCGGCAGCATCAGCGCGCGCTTCGCCCCCGCCTCCTTGGCCAGCACACAGGCCCGCTCCACCGCGGCCTTGTCGCCCGAGACCACATTCTGCGCCGGATCGTTTTCATTGGCCACCTGACAGACTTCGCCCTCGGCGGCCTTTACGGCAACATCCGCTACCGTATCGTAGTCCAGCCCCAGCACGGCCGCCATCGCGCCCTGCCCCACGGGCACCGCCTGCTGCATGGCCAGCCCGCGCGTCCGCAAGAGCCGCGCGGCGTCCGCCACCGAAAACGTGCCCACTGCGGCCAGCGCGGAGTATTCCCCCAGCGAATGGCCCGCCACATGGCTGACCCGGTCGAGCCCGAGCCCCTCGGCCTCCAAAGCGCGCAGCGCGGCAATGGAGGTGGCCATCAGCGCGGGCTGCGCATTCTCGGTCAGGGTCAGCGTCTCGATCTCACCCTCCCAGATCAGATCGCTCAGCTTTTCGCCAAGGGCAGCATCGACCTCGTCGAAAACGGCACGCGCCGCCGGATAGGCCTCGGCCAGGGCCTTGCCCATACCGATGGTCTGTGCGCCTTGACCGGGAAATACAAATGCGATGCTCATGAAAACGCCACCCCTTTTCGTTTCTTTGCCCCCGGCTTAGCCTGCCCGCGCGGGCGAGGCAACGGCCCTGGTGGTGAAACTGGAAACAGGCATGATTTGCGGATATGCGCAAAGGCTGTGCGCAGGCCGCCATTGTTCTGCGCTCTCAGACCTCTACTCTATAGGCAACGCAGATTTCCCGGAGTTCCTCATGACGCTGGCCAATACCTCCACCCATTACGGCGCGGTCACCAAGACCTTTCACTGGCTGACCGCCCTGCTGATCCTGACGCTGATCCCGCTGGGCATCTATGCCAACGGCCTGCCCTATGACACCTCTGAACAGCTGGCGCAGAAGGCCTTGATGTTTTCGCTGCACAAAACCCTTGGGGTGACCGTGTTCTTCGTGGCCCTGGCCCGCATTCTCTGGGCAATCAGCCAACCGAAACCGGGCCTGCTGCACCCGGACCGCAAGATCGAAAGCCTCGCGGCGGAAACCGTACACTGGCTGCTCTATGGCTCGCTTTTGCTGGTGCCGCTCTCGGGTTGGGTACACCACGCGGCCACGGACGGGTTCGCGCCGATCTGGTGGCCGCTGGGTCAGAACCTGCCCTTTGTGCCAAAATCCGAAGCGCTGGCCAGCACCGCCGCCGGTCTGCACATCGTCTTTGAACGGGTGTTGGCCGGCGCCATCATCCTGCATTTCGCCGGCGCCATGAAACATCACGTCATCGACAAGGACGCCACCCTGCGCCGGATGCTGCCCGGGCGGCCTGCCGTCACCCTGCCCGCACACGAGCACCGCATGGCCCTGCCGCTGATCAGCGCGGTGGGGATCTGGGGTGTGGCGCTGGTGATTGGCGGCACCTTGGGTCTTTATGAAAAACACACCGTGGACGTGGCCGCTGCGGAACTGCAGGCGGTCGAATCCGACTGGGCGGTGCAGGACGGCACGCTTCAGATCACGGTGCAGCAGCTTGGCTCTGATGTCACCGGCAGCTTTGCCGACTGGACAGCCGCCATCAGCTTTGATGAAAGCGTGACCGAAGGTGTCGCCGGATCGGTCGATGTCACCATCTCCATTGGCTCGCTGACACTAGGTTCGGTGACCAGTCAGGCGCTTGGCGCGGATTTCTTCAATGCCGAAGCCTTTCCGACGGCGCAGTTCACAGCGGAGATCCTCCGGGACGCGGATGGGTATCTGGCCGATGGCACGCTGACCCTCAAGGATCAAACCATGCCCGTGCAACTGCCGTTTACGCTTAAGCTGGCCGACGGGCTGGCCACGATGCAGGGCGGCACCACGCTCGACCGCCGCGCCTACGGGATCGGCGACAGCCAGAAGGACGAGGCATCGGTGGGGTTCAACGTCGAGGTCCGCATTGACCTGACGGCGCTGAAAGGTGGCTAGGCGCTCCAAAACAGAAAAGGCCGCGCAGCATCGGCGCGGCCCTCATGCGTTTTTCTGGAAGGGCGGACTTACTCCGCCTTCATCGCCTCGATGGAGATGACGATTTCGACTTCATCACTCACATAGGGCGCGAATGCCCCCAGACCGAAATCGGACCGCAATACGGTGGTGGTCGCATCGAACCCGGCCCAGGGCTTGCCCGCCTGCGGGTGGTCCCCGGTCTGGTTCAACACCGCGTCCAGCGTCACCGATTTGGTGACGTCATTCATGGTCAGATCGCCCGTGATCTGCGCCGTATCCTCGCCCGTCACCTCGATCGCCGTTGACGCGAACGTGATCATGTCGCCCTCTTCCGCACCAAAGAAATCATCCGACATGAAGTGACCTTCACGCTTTTCCCACCCGGTGAACATGCTCATGACCGGCATCGACACGGTCACGGAAGAGGCGCTGGGGTCGTCCTGATCGAACATGATTTCCCCTTCAAAGCCGGAGAACATGCCGTAGGTGGTGGAAAAGCCTAAGTGGTTGTAGCTGAACAGAACCTGGCTGTGGCTGGCGTCCAGCACATATTTTTCGGCAGCGGCGGATGCCATGCCCGCAGCAGCGGTCAGGGCAGTGGCAAGAAGAAGCGATTTCATCAGGGAACCTCCAGTTTATGAATTCATGAAGGAGTATGTGGGTCTTTGGCCCGCCGAAACAATTCCATATGCTCAAACAAGTTCTGCGCGCTGATGAACAGCGCGTGATGCGGGTGTTTTTTCGGCGGAATGCCGCGGAGACTGGGCGTCAGAGCTTGCCTGCGACCCGTAGTGCGGTGACGAGGCTGCGGTGCGCGACGCGGTCACTGGCGGCCACTTCGGCAAGCAAGGCCCCGTTCCCGCCCCAGAGTTTTAGGTAAGTGCCGGTGTCTTCCACCCGCGTCAGGTCCTTGAAGGCGCAGCGGTCCAGCACAAAGCGATCCTTGCCCCGGATGCGCACCAAACGCACCTCATGGCGGATCGTGTCGACTTCGATCTTCGGTGCTGCGGGACGCACAAATCCCTGCAAAAGCGCGACCCCGGCCATGGCCCCAACCGCAGAGATCAGCAGCTTCAAAAGCACCAGTTCATGGTCCCAGCTGGCACCGGGTGCGACCCAGAGCCCCAGCGCCGTCAGGATCAACGCCGCCCCGACAACACCCTGCCCCCCGCGCAACAGCATGCGCGTGCCATCTACGGTCCGCACCGGCTGGGGCGCGATGGTGTCGAAGGTCACGGGATCGACGGTGCTGGACATCTGCCTTCCTCTCTTGGTTAACGCGCAGAAAAACCTGTAATCAAGACGCAAATAAGACGGCTTTCGGGCAGCGTCAGGGCCATTTCGTGGAGGATCACGCAAATGCCACCTGTCCCGGCTGCGCACCGAGGCTTGCGCGCTGCGTCAAAGCGTGTATATCGGCGCTTCCTTTTGCAAACACAGTTGAACCGCGCAGTCTCTCGTGGCGGGGCCGCAAAAGGAGTAACGGCCTCACCTTTGAAATGCGCCTTGATATAAATGAGGAAGCTACATGCCTAAATATGAGCATGTTATGATCGCGCGTCAGGACCTGTCCAACACGCAAGCCGAAGGGCTGATCGAACATTTCGGCGCCGTCCTGTCCGACAACGGCGGCGCGCTCGTGGATCACGAGTACTGGGGCGTCAAGACGATGGCCTATAAGATCAACAAGAACCGCAAGGGTCACTACGCCTTCCTGCGCTCGGATGCTCCGGCACCGGCCGTTCAGGAAATGGAGCGCCTGATGCGCCTGCATGACGACGTGATGCGCGTGCTGACCATCAAGGTCGATGAGCACGCCGAGCTGCCGTCGGTACAGATGCAGAAACGTGACGAGCGTGAAGGCCGTCGCGAGCGCCGTTGATCAACTTTAGGACAAGGACATAACCCATGGCCGCCAAACCATTTTTCCGCCGCCGCAAGGTCTGCCCCTTCTCGGGCGACAACGCGCCGAAAATCGACTACAAAGACACACGTCTGCTGCAGCGCTACATCTCTGAGCGTGGCAAGATCGTGCCGTCCCGTATCACCGCAGTCTCCGCCAAGAAGCAACGCGAACTGGCCCGTGCCATCAAACGCGCCCGCTTCCTCGCGCTGCTGCCCTACGCTGTGAAGTAAGGAGAACACCATGCAAGTTATCCTTCTCGAACGCGTCGCAAAACTGGGTCAGATGGGCGAAGTCGTCGATGTGAAACCCGGCTACGCGCGCAACTTCCTGCTGCCGCAGGGCAAGGCACTCAGCGCTTCGAAATCCAACATCGAAGCCTTTGAGCAGCAAAAAGCGCAGCTTGAAGCCCGCAACCTGGAAACCAAGAAAGAAGCCGAAGCGCTGGCCGAAAAACTCGATGGGCAGCAGTTCATCGTGATTCGCTCCGCCTCCGACGCCGGTGCGCTTTACGGCTCCGTCACCACCCGTGATGCTGCTGACGCCGCCACCGAGGCTGGTTTCTCCGTGGACCGCAAGCAGGTTGTTCTGGCGCCGATCAAGGAGCTGGGCCTGCACGAAGTGCAAATCGTTCTGCACCCGGAAGTCGACGCGACCATCGAACTGAACGTCGCCCGCTCCGCTGAAGAGGCCGAGCTGCAAGCGGCTGGCAAATCCATCCAGGAGCTGGCCGCCGAAGAAGAAGCCGCTGCGGAATTCGAAATCGCAGAGCTCTTCGAAGATATCGGTGCCGCGACATCGGAAGACGAAGATCTGGCCGAATCCGTGGCCGATCCGGCTGAAGATGAGGCAGCTTCCGGCGATCAGGAAGACACGGCCGGCAAGGCCTGAACGCCTGCTCGATAAAAGTGAAAGGCCGGTTGCAGATGCGACCGGCCTTTTTTCTTTCATGAATGGCAATATGTCTGCGACAGCACGTTCGCGACGGGCTACATCAGCCCGGGCATGCCGCAATCGGCCGCATCCAGCTCCAGCACCGGGTCTTTCGGACCGCATTGCTCACCGCTCACCGGATATGTATTGGGCTCCGTGCAGGCCATGAGCCCGAGCGAAAGCGCAAGGAATGTGACGCGTATCAGGTGTTTCATGATTTTACCTTGTTCTTTGTGTTTCCTGTGGACGCTCCTTATTCTTCTTGTGGGAGACGGAAATTGACCCACGTCAAAGAGATGGCGGGTCACGTGGCGTCACCCGGACAGAAGCATCATTTGAAGAGGCACCGCCGTCGTGAATAGCTTTGTTGTGATCTCTGGGTGTTCGGGCGGTGGGAAGTCCACGCTGCTGGCCGAACTGGCCGTGCGCGGCCACAGGGTGGTCGAAGAACCGGGGCGGCGTGTTGTGGAGCGGGAGCAGGAAACCGGGGGAACCGCCCTGCCCTGGACGGACATGCGTGCATTCCTGGACAAGGTGCTGGCCCTGGCCGAGCACGATCTGGCCGAGGCCCGCGCGGCCGACGGGTGGGTGTTTTTCGACCGGGGTGTGATAGACGCCGTCACAGCCTTGGCGCATGTGACCGGGCGGCCTCTGGCAACTTGGCTTAAAGGCGAGAAACTCTACACAAACCGGGTGTTTCTGGCCCCGCCCTGGCCGGAGATTTACAAAACCGACAGCGCCCGCCGCCATGGATTTGACGAAGCCGTTGCCGAGTACGACCGTCTGCAGGACGCCTTTGAGACCTTGGGATATGACGTGGTGCATCTGCCCAAGATACCGCTCGCCGAGCGCGCGGATTTCCTCTGCAGGCGCCTTCTACTGGGTTGATCAGGAACAGTTTTGCGCCCATCAGCGGAGCATCGCCCATCCGCCGCACCGTTCTTGTCCCGCCTGCGCAATCGGTCAATATCCGCATAGCATATCCTTCATGACAGGACCCGTTTAGTGTTCACCCGCCGCCATTTTGTATCCGCTGCCGCTGCTTTTTCCCTAGCCGCCTGCGGGGCGCCGACCCCTGACGCGTTTGACCCCCCTCTTTACCCCAACGAGACGCCTGAACTGCGACGCCTGATCAACCAATACGCGGATGTCTACGATCTGCCGCGCCCATTGGTGCACAAGCTGGCGATCCGCGAAAGCACGCACCGCCCCTGGGCGCGCAACGGACCCTACTACGGGCTGCTGCAGATCCTACCGGAAACCGCGCGCACCATGGGCTTTCGCGGCAGACCGAATGATCTGCTGGATGCCGAAACCAACCTCAAGTATGCAGGCAAATACCTGCGCGGTGCTTGGCTGCTGTCAGATGGCGATCAGGACACCGCCATCATGTGGTACGCGCGCGGCTACTACTACGAGGCGAAACGGCGCGGCATGCTGGTGGAGACCGGGTTGCGCCCGAACTGAGCGCACCGAGCCATTCGGCCCACCCTGAACGGCAGCGTCCCGGGGTATCTCGTCCTATGGCAACTATAGATGGATAAACTGCGTCGTCTGACTGAGCATGAAAATTCTGTTCATCCACGCTGGAATGCTCCTGCACATGAAAACCTGCCTGCATCACGGTCAAGGGGCGTCCCCCCTCATACCCTAGGACAGATGCAAACGCGGCGCCGACTAGGATAAACCCGCCTGCACAGGCAGTGCGCACTTATCTCCGTCTCCCCATCGTATCATGCGCCCGGACACACATCCCGGCAAAAAAAGGGGCCGCTGCCCAGTGGCGCGGCCCCTTCATGCATCCGCACGCGCGGTGATTTATTCGTCTTCCAGCGCTTCGACAGCCTTCTGCAGATCATCCTTGGAGACATCTTTCTCCTTGATGGTGGCGTGCTCAAAGACATGATCGACAACCTTGTCTTCGAAAAGCGGCGCGCGCATCTGCTGTTGCATCTGCTGGTTTTGCTGAACGAATTCAAAGAACTGGCGTTCCTGACCCGGGTACTGACGCGCCTGCGCCATGATCGCCTGCGTCATCTCCGCATCGGTCACTTCCACCTCGGCCTTCTGACCGATCTCAGCCAGCAGCAGTCCCAGACGCACGCGGCGCGTGGCCAGCTTGTTGTGCTCTTCCGTCGCTTCGATCTCGGGGTGATCGTGACCTTCCACTTCCGGGTTGTCCTCGTGCCACAGCTGATGCGCGATCTGCTTGGCTTCCGCCTCGACCAGCGAGGGCGGCAGGTCGAAATCCACCTGATTGTCCAGCGCGTCCAGCAGGCCGCGCTTCATCACGGCGCGCGCGGCCCCGGCGTATTCGGCTTCCAGACGCTCGGCAATCTGCGTCTTCAGCGCGGCAAGGTCCTCAGCTCCGAATTTGGTGGCCAGCTCGTCATTGATCTCCGCGGCAACGGGCTCTTTCACCTCTTTGATGGTGCACTCAAAAGTGGCTTCCTTGCCCTTGAGGTTTTCGGCCTGATAGTCGTCGGGAAAGGATACGGTGACCAGTTTCTCTTCTCCGGCCTTCACACCCACCAGCTGTTCTTCGAAGCCGGGGATGAAGGAGTTGGAGCCCAGCACCAGCGGATAGTCTTCCGCCGCACCACCGTCAAAGGCCTCGCCATCGACCTTGCCGAGGAAGTCCATCACGACCTGATCGCCATCCTTGGCCTTGGAGCCCTTCTTGCGCGCTTTGAAATCCTGCGCGGTTTCGGCGAGGTTGCCCAAGGCCTCCTCGACGGCGGCGTCTTCGGCTTTCACCACCAGTTTCTCGAGCTTGATTTTCGCGTAATCCACGTCGGGGATTTCCGGCAGCGCCTCGTAGGACATGGAGACCTCGACATCGTCGCCCTCTTTCCAGTCCTCATTGGTCATCTTGACCTCAGGCTGCAGCGCCGGACGGTCCCCAGAGGCCTCAAAGTGCTCGTTCATCGCGCCGTCGATGCTCTCCTGCATCGCTTCGCCCATCACGCGCTGGCCAAACTGCTTTTTCAGCAGCGCCATTGGCACCTTGCCCTTGCGGAAGCCTTTCATTTCGACCTCCGGCTGCGCCTCGGCCAGCTTTTCATTGACCTTGGCCTCCAGCTCAGCGGCAGTGACCGTGATGGCATAGCCGCGTTTCAGACCTTCGTTCAGCGTCTCGGTGACCTGCATGTGTGCTCCATAGAATAAGGCGCGCCGGGTGGGCGCGGGCATAAAATTTCCGCTCTTCTATGTGGCCCGGGGCAAAGGTGCAAGAGGGCGTTGCGGGCAAAGCGTAGAGCACCAGATCCGCATGCCGGATTTGTCCCTATTGGGTGTACATGGTGACGGCCAGATCCATCTCTCTGAGCACCTGATCGCTCATGTTTGCCAGCTTGACCCCAGTGCCGTGATCCACGTTGGGCTCGTCCCGGACGTGCTGGACCAATTCCTTGAAGTCACCCCATGCCTTGTCGGCCCGTATCAGTTGTCGTTTGATCTGGCGGTTGGGCGGCGCGAGGATGCCTCCCTCTTCGGACCCCGCCAGCAGCTTTGCCATCGCCGCATCGAAATCGGCAATGGTCGCATCGACTTTTTCGGCGGCGCCGACGTTTCTCAACCCAATCGTTTTGAAGCAGACCTCTTTAGACACCTTCTGGGTCAGCATGCGCTGCCGACCCGCCAGCGAGATGGTGGCGAGCAGATCCGCAGAGACGCGCTCGTCCTGATAGAGCCCCTCCATGATCTTCACGGTGGCGTGCATCCGTGTCAGCGTCTCTGTGTTGAGATTGATCAGCTGCCGCATTGGAATGGAGTGAAAATCGCCTGCAGAGATCTGCCGTGCGGCGGGCCCGAGACTATTCCATAACTCGTCTACGTCAGAGAGGGCCGCGAGCACGTCCTGGTTCGTCTCGGGCAAAATGCCAAGCTTCGGATCACCGTTGCGCAAACCCAGGATCACGCTGGAGAACTGCCGTACATTCGTCTCGGTCTTGCCGGCGAAACGCTCCGGATCCACACCGGCCATCACGAAACAGGCATTGCGCGCAATCTGCTGGGTCAACATGCGTTGCCGTCCGGCATAATTCATGCGGTTGCGCGCATTCGTCTCTGCGGTGATTTCCGCCGCTTCGACACGGCTGATGGTTCCGGCATCCCCAAAAACGATAGTGGACAAGATCAGGCAGGACGCCAGTATCCTGCGCGTCAAAGAATACATGAAGCCAACCCCTTACGCATTTCCACCGTGAGTTTGCTACGCAGGAGGTCTTAATTTTCTGTTACCGGGTTCATTGGAGGTAAAGTTCAATCATGCCCTCGGTAAGAAGATGCAGCGCCATCGCACGGTCACTTGCCGTCTCAAGATCGGCCCGCGACACGGGCTTTCCGGAGAGCGCCGTGTCCAGCAGGGGACGCAGTTGATCCCATGTCTCTTTCATATCCATCACCTGACGTATCGCCGCCAGTCCCGGCGGATCGATGATCCCGCGATCGAAATCGCCAAGCTCCATTGCGACCATCCCCTCTTCAAACTGTGCAATCGACTGTGCGAGGCCCGCCTGCATTTGCGCAGCGTTCACGTCCAGCGCGTAAAAACACAGCTCCTTTACGGCCTTCTGCACCAGCATGCTCTGCCGGACGGCAAGCGTCATGGTGCTGGCGATCTGCTCGGCTGAAAAAGTCGCCGCCGGATAGCGTTCACCCATCTGGACGATCATCGCATCCACCTCGTCAAGCGCGGTGGGGTTCAGCGAGGTCAACTGCTGTACCGGTACGCTGTGCAGGTCACCGGACATTACCTGCCGCGCGGCGGGGCCAAAGCTGTACCAGATCTCATCCAGAGCTGTCAGATGTTGCAGGATCTCGTCGTGGACTTCGGGCCCCAAAGCAGGTGTGTCGCCGCCCTGGCGCAACACCCGGGCGTTTCGCTCGAAGGCGGTGACGGCCTCAAGCGCGTCCTCTGCATTGGTTTGCGCATTGACGTCCGCCATCACAAAGCACGCGGATTTGACCACCTTCTGAACCAGTAACCGCTGATCTCCGGCGATCCGCAACCGCACCATCTTTTCCTGTGGTGAGAGGGGTGTCTGCGCCAACAGACTGCCCGCCATCGCCGCGATCAGGACGGCCGCGCCAATAGCTCTTTTCAGCCGTTCACTCAAAATCATGCACACCCCTGAGGCCGGATACCAAAGAGCTACGCATAAAGTCTTAAAATGCCGTGTAGGTTCGTCCCCGGGCGCCTCACGCTCCAAGTATTTCAAGAGCATCGGCTGGCCGCCTGGCATCACGCAAAGGGCTCATCCAGCGCGTTGGCCTGCCGAAGATGCCTGTGGTGCGGGCGGTGGGACTCGAACCCACACGGGCATACGCCCTTCAGATTTTAAGTCTGATATGTCTACCATTCCATCACGCCCGCATCTGGCGCAGTCTTTCAGCTTTCAGGCGTCAGTCCCCTTCAAACCCGAAGGGTGATTCCTCTTCACAAGCCCTTGTTTAGTATATGTCTTACCACGCCGAGCCAATGGATTTACGCGCTTTCTGTCCACCATTTCGCTGCATGTGCCGACCCTGAGCACCGGATCCTGCTCATTGCCTGCGGCAAAGACGGACGATCAGGGCCAGATGTGACGTCAATTCATAGCACATGAAGCACACTCGGCTTTCTGCTTGTGTGCATCGTCAGAGAAGGAAAGAGGTGGACGTGGGCTCTCTCATCACGCGGCCGCGTTCTTCTGTCCGCTCCTGGCGGAGATCAAGGGCGCCTGTCAGCCTGCGCAAACTTCCATCAATGGCTTCTATACATGCGATTTGAATGGCGCCTTTTCCAACGATCACCATGCATGCGCGATGCCCAAAACCTCACCGTTTCCGTCGAGTGTGATGGCGTTTCGACACGGCGACGCTTGGCCCGGCCCCTTTAGGCCTGATGGGGCTGGATCAGATATCCTCACCCGCCGGGGCAAGCGGGCCACCTTCAGCCATCAGGAAACGTTCAGACAGCCACGGATTGTTCTTCAGGGCCTGCTCCAGCTGCGACCGGGCCTCGTCAATGCGGCCCAGCCGCATCAGTGTCAGCGCCCTACCCGACTGCGCCGCGACATGGCGCGGTTGCAGGCTCAGCGCCTTGTCCAGATCAACCAGCGCCAACCCGTATTCTTCGCGCAGAAAATGGATATAGGCGCGTTGGTTGAACCCTTCCGCATAGAGCGGGCAATAATCGGCAAGCCGGTCGAAATCCGAAAGCGCCCCGGCAAAATCATAGACGTCCCGCTTGCGCATCCCACGCTCCAGAACCTCCTGTGCCGCAGCGTCCGGGGCGCGCAGCCACATCTGCCACATCTGGTTGGACACCAAGCGTCCCGCCTGATCGTTGGGCGCTGCGCGTGCCTCTTCAAAGAGCCCTTCGAGCTCGTTGGCCACATCGGGCGGTGCCGGGCACTCCGCGACCGCAGGCGCGGCCAGAACGGCCAGGATCATGCACAAGTGTTTCATAACTGTCAGCGTCGCCGCGACAGGCCCTCAGGTCAAGCCGTGTCTGCCAGCATCGTCTCCTTGACCGCCTCCATGGCCACATAAGTGGAGGTCCCCGCCACATGCGGCAGGGCTGAAATCGTCTCGCCCAGAAACTGGCGATAGCGTGACATGTCGCGGGTGCGCACCTTGAGCAGGTAGTCGAAATTGCCGGCGATCATATGGGCCTGTTCGATCTCGGGCACCTTGGCCACCGCCAGGTTGAACGCCGTCAGCGCGGCCTCGCGCGTGTCGCTCAGACGCACCTCGACGAAAGCGACATGATCGAGGCCCAGCTGAATGGGATCCAGCAGTGCCCGGTATCCAATGATCACGCCCGTCTGTTCCAGCCGCCGCAGCCGCGCCTGCGTGGGCGATTTGGACAGCCCGATCCGCTTGGCCAGATCGGTGATGCTGATGCGCCCGTCTTCTGCAAGCACCGATAGAATCGCGCGATCAAACCGGTCGAGGTTCATCTGCTCGCTTTTCTCATCTTCCGTCGAAATTTTTACCACTTCGCCCTCCAGGAATGATATCTTCAGTCAGTATGGCTTCTCAATTGCGGGTATACTAGGCCAAACCCTCACCGGAGATGCCAAATGGCCCGAGATACATCCCCTTCCCTGCGCCACCTGATCGACGCGAGCACCTATGCCGATCCAGACACTGTGCTGCCCGATCTCATTGCAGCCACCGATCTGACCGCCACGGCGCGCGCCGAAATCAGTGCGGCGGCGGCGCAGCTGGTGCGCGACATCCGGGGCACCAGCGCCCCCGGGATGATGGAGGTGTTCCTCGCCGAATACGGCCTGTCGACCGATGAAGGCGTGGCCCTCATGTGTCTGGCCGAGGCCCTGTTGCGGGTGCCCGATGCCGATACCATCGACGCGCTGATCGAAGACAAGATCGCCCCCTCCGACTGGGGTCGCCATCTGGGCCATTCCACCTCCAGCCTCGTGAATGCCTCGACCTGGGCGCTGATGCTGACGGGCCGCGTGCTGGATGACGAACAGCCCGGTCCGGTGCGCCACCTGCGGGCGGCCATTAAGCGGTTGGGCGAGCCGGTGATCCGCACCGCCGTCAGCCGCGCGATGAAGGAAATGGGGCGGCAATTCGTGCTGGGCGAGGACATCAACAAAGCCATGGAACGTGCTGCAAACATGGAGAAAAATGGGTTCACCTATTCCTATGACATGCTGGGCGAAGCGGCTCGGACGGAGGCCGATGCAAAACGCTACCACCTGAGCTATTCGCGCGCGATTTCAGCGATTGCGACGGCCTGCACGTCGGATGACATCCGCAAGAACCCCGGCATTTCAGTCAAGCTCTCCGCCCTGCATCCCCGCTATGAGGTGGCGCAGGAAGAGGCGGTGATGACCGATCTGGTGCCGCGTCTGCGCGCACTGGCGCTGCTGGCGAAATCTGCGGGCATGGGGCTGAACGTGGACGCCGAAGAGGCGGACCGCCTTGCCCTCTCTCTGGAGGTGATCGATCGGGTGATGGGGGAACCCGCGCTTGCCGGTTGGGACGGCTTTGGCATTGTGGTGCAGGCATACGGCCCGCGCGCGGGCACCGTGGTGCAGGCGCTTTATGACATGGCCGTCCGTCACGACCGCAAGATCATGGTGCGGCTGGTCAAAGGCGCCTATTGGGATACGGAAATCAAACGCGCGCAGGTCGAGGGCATCGATGGCTTCCCGGTCTTCACGCAGAAGGCGGCCACCGATGTCTCCTACATCTGCAACGCCAAGACGCTGCTGGGCATGACCGACCGGATCTACCCGCAGTTCGCCACCCACAATGCGCATACGGTGGCGGCGATCCTGCAGATGGCCGATGATCCTGAAACCTTCGAATTCCAGCGTCTGCACGGCATGGGCGAGACCCTTCACGGGCTGGTGATGGCGCAGAACAAAACCCGCTGCCGCATCTATGCGCCGGTCGGCGCGCACCGCGACCTGCTGGCCTATCTGGTGCGGCGTTTGCTGGAAAACGGGGCCAATTCCAGTTTCGTGAACCAGATCGTGGATGAGGATGTGCCGCCCGAAGTGGTTGCCGCGGATCCTTTTGAGCTTTTGGCCAAGGGACCTACGCCCGACATCGCGAAAGGGCCCGCGCTGTTCCTGCCGTTGCGGGGAAATGCGCGGGGCTTCGATCTCGCGCATACCCAGACGCTGGAAGCGATCGAGGCCGCGCGCGCGCCCTTTGCCGCGCAGGCGTGGACGGCGGCGCCGCTGCTGGCCGGTGACGTGGACCCGGAGGGCACGACCGCGCCCGTGACCAACCCAGCCAACCCCGACGACGTACCGGGAACCGTCCAGCACGCCACCGCTGCCGATGTTGCGACGGCATTCGACACCGCTGTACCCTGGTCCGCGCCCCTCGCTGAACGCCGCGCGGTGCTGCAAAAAGCCGCCGGGGTGATGGAGGACCGCTTTGGCGAAGTCTTTGCCCTGCTGGCCCGGGAGGCGGGTAAAGGCCTGCCCGATTGCGTGGCGGAGCTGCGCGAGGCCGTCGATTTCCTGCGTTACTACGCGGCGCAGGCGACAAACACGCCCCCGGCAGGCATCTTCACCTGTATCTCACCGTGGAACTTCCCCTTTGCCATCTTCTGCGGTCAGGTGACGGCGGCACTGGCGGCAGGCAATGCGGTGCTGGCCAAACCGGCGGAGCAAACCCCGCTGGCCGCCTATCTGGCCGTCTCCATCCTGCATGAGGCCGGTGTGCCGCGCAGCGCGTTGCAACTGCTGCCCGGCGGCGGCGACATCGGCGGCCTGCTGACCTCGGACCCGCGCGTGGGTGGCGTGGCCTTCACCGGGTCGACCGCCACGGCCCTGCGCATCCGCGCCGCCATGGCGGAAAACTGCGCCCCCGGCACGCCGCTGATCGCCGAAACCGGCGGGTTGAACGCGATGATCGTGGACAGCACCGCGCTGCCCGAACAGGCCGTGCAATCGATCATCGAAAGCGCCTTTCAATCCGCGGGTCAGCGCTGCTCCGCCCTGCGCTGCCTTTACGTGCAGGAGGACATCGCCGAAGACTTCACGAAGATGCTGATCGGGGCGATGCAGGCGCTAAGGCTGGGCAACCCTTGGGACCTTGCCACCGACGTGGGGCCGGTGATTGATGAGGCCGCGCGCAAGGGGATCGCCGATCACGTCGCCGCCGCCCGCGCAGAGGGCCGCGTCATGGCCGAGCTTGCCACGCCGGATCACGGCACCTTCATTGCGCCGACCCTGATCCGGGTGCGCGGGATCGACGCGTTGGAGCGGGAAATCTTTGGCCCTGTGCTGCATCTGGCCACGTTCAAATCGCAAGAGCTTGACGCGGTGATCGATGCCATCAACCACGCCGGATATGGGCTGACCTTCGGTTTGCACACGCGGATCGACGACCGGGTGCAGCATATCTCCGAACGGATCGAAGCGGGCAACATCTATGTGAACCGCAACCAGATTGGCGCGATTGTTGGCAGCCAGCCTTTTGGCGGTGAGGGGCTCTCCGGCACTGGCCCCAAGGCGGGCGGTCCCAACTATCTGCCGCGCTTCTCCGCCCCGGACCGCGAAACGCGTGACGCGACGTGGGATGGTGCCATGGCGCAACTGCCTGCGCTGCGTGCGGCCCGACCGATGCCACAGACGGCGCAAAGCCTGCCGGGGCCGACGGGCGAATCCAACCGGCTCAGCACCCTGCCCCGCGCGGCTTTGCTCTGTGCCGGTCCGGGCGCGGAGGTGGCAGCAGCACAGGCCCGCGCCGTCGAAGCGCTTGGTGGTGCCGCCGTCATGGCAACCGGCACGCTGGACCCGGATGCGCTGGTGGACGGGCCTGCCTATGGTGGCGTGCTCTGGTGGGGGGACGTGGAGACCGGGCGCGCCATTGAGGTTGCGCTGTCGCGACGCAGTGGCCCGATCATCCCCCTGATCCCAGGCCGCCCCGACACCGCCCGTGTGCGTGCGGAACGTCATGTCTGCGTGGACACCACGGCCTCGGGCGGCAACGCGGCACTGCTGGGCGCCTCCACCTGATCCGGTCTCCCGGCGCCCTGCGCGCCGGGGTGCCTTGACCTCACCGGGCGGATCGCCCAGCGTGGGGCCATGTTTCCGATCCGTGATCACAACCCGTCCGGCCGTACGCCCTATGTCACCTACATCCTGATGGCGGCCAATATCGGCATTTTCCTCAGCTACGTAGGCATCATGCAGGACGCGCGCCTGATCAACGCCTTCTGGCTCGATTGGGCGCTGATCCCCGCGCGGCTGGACGCCGGTCAGGGCAGCTATACCCTCGTCTCATCAATGTTCCTGCACGGCGGCTGGATGCATCTGGCGGGTAACATGCTGTTTTTATACATCTTCGGCGACAATATCGAGGATGAGATGGGCCATCTGGGCTACTTGCTCTTCTACGGCGCCGCCGGTGTCGCCGCCGGGTGGATGCAATATCTTTCCGCGCCTGGATCGACCGTACCCATGGTCGGGGCCTCCGGTGCCATCGCCGGGGTCATGGGCGGCTACCTTTTGCTCTTTCCCAAGGCCAAGGTCGACATCCTGATCATCTTCATCGTGTTTTTTCGCATCTTCCCGATCCCGGCATGGATCATGCTGGCGGTCTGGTTTGCGCTGCAGTTTGTCGGCGGCTTCGGCGCGGACCCGTCGGCAGGCGGTGTCGCCTATTGGGCGCATGCCGGGGGTTTTGCTGCCGGGCTGGTGCTGGCGGTGCCGGTCTGGATGCGGCGCGGCGGGCCTGCGTTCTGGACCCGGACCGATGGCCACCCACCGCATCCTGAGGCACGCTATAGAGTGGCAAGAAGCAGCATTCCAAAAGTCGGCAGGCGGAGACCCGGCAAAGGCAGAGGCCCCTGGACCTGATCAGCCGCGCACCAGTTTCGCCAACGGTGAAAACAGTGCTTCATTGGCGCAGATGATGCTGCCGTCGTCGACGATATCGCCCGCCGGATTGATGGGTTCGGCCAGCCCCCCGGCCTCGCGCACGATCACCAGGCCCGCCGCGATGTCCCACGCATTGAGCCGCCGTTCCCAATAACCGTCATAACGACCCGCCGCCACATAGGCCAGGTCAAGCGATGCCGCCCCCCAGCGCCGCACACCGGAACAGGCCGGGGCAACCCGCGCCATCTCTTTCAGCGTGTCAGGTAGATCGGACCGACCGCCAAAGGGCAGACCGGTGGAAAACAGGCCTTCGATCATCTTGATCCGGCCCGAGACACGCAGGCGGCTTTCGTTCATCCAGGCCCCGGTGCCTTTTTCGGCAAAGAACATCTCGTCCTTGGCCGGGTCAAAGACCACGCCCGCGACGATCTGGCCCTTGTGCTCCAACGCGATGGAGACCGCCCAATGCGGCAAACCGTGCAGGAAATTGGTGGTCCCGTCCAGCGGATCGACAAGCCAGCGTCGCGTGGGGTCCTGCCCCTCTTCGCCACCGCTCTCCTCGCCCAGCCAGCCATAGGTCGGGCGGGCCCCCATCAGGTCTTCCTTGATGATCTTTTCGGCGTTGATATCCGCCCGGCTGACGAAGTCGCCAGCGCCCTTCATGGAGACCTGAAGGTTCTCCACTTCGCGGAAGTCCTTGACCAGCGAACGCCCGGCGCGGCGGGCGGCTTTGATCATGATGTTGAGATTTGCGCTGCCAACCATTTTGCGGGGCTCCTGAGGGGGGATCAGGCTGCGCGTATAAGTGCTGGGCGCGGCCTTGCCAAGGGGGGTCGGAAGATGTGCGCACATGGCAGCGATGCAGCAGGTGCAACGGCTTGATGTCGGTCAGGGGTCCGTCAGCCACGCCGCGACACCGCCCGCGAGTTCCGGGCGGAAATAGGCGATCATCCTGCCGTCGGGATCGGCAACCGCGCCTTCGGCCCAGGGCGCAACGCCGTGCAGGGTCATCCGGTGCAACAGGCTGACCGATCCGACCGGCCCCGGCAGCGCAACGCGCGGACAGGTGGCGAAGATCTCCCGCCGGGCGGATTGATAAACCTCCGTGACATCGACCTCGGACAAGGGACCGCCCGCCTGCCCCTGCATCGCCCGGCGCAGGGCGGCTTTCATGATGTGATGGCTGCCTTCCCAGACCACCAGCGGCGCGGCCTCAGGATCAGCCTGTGTCAGGGGCACGCCCAGAACAAACCCATGCGGTTCCTGCACAAAGCGCCGCTTGGGCGTCCCGATGCCGATGATCCCGTCCACATGGGCGGCATCCCGGTCGCGCCTGTAGCGAAAGCCCGCATCGCTCTCGCCTGCGCGGGGACGTGGATAGCCGGGGTAAGTCACCGAGAGCTGCGCCCGGTGCAGCGCAGGCCAGCCGCCGCAATGCGCCGTTGCAAAATCGACCGCCGCACCGCTCAGCGGGGCACCGCCGGCGACACGACCCGCGGCATCATTCGGCAAGGCATCCAGCCCGACAAACCACGTATCTTCACACTGCAATAGATGTCTGTTTTCAGGATTCTGGACGGCCTTCTGTGCATGAACTGTGGCGTGACCTGCCCACTCCGCCACCGCAGGTTCGGGCGGGAAGACGGCCCACCCTCTGGTGAAAAAATCCTCTACCATCCGGCGGCCTTGCGGATCATGTTCGCGGCCACCAGCAACAGAAACACCGCAAAGACGCGCCGGAGCGGTTTGGGATCGAGCGCATGGGCAAGACGTGCACCCAGAGGGGCTGTCAGCAAGGTCATTGAAATGGTGACGCCGAAGGCGATCAGGTTGATCGACCCCAGCGTCGCGGGGGGCCGCGTCTCCGCTGTCATCGGCAACAGCAGAAAGCCTGCGACCGACGGGAGGGCAATCAGCAGGCCAAATCCGGCAGCCGTCGCCACGGCGCGGTGAATCGGCACGGCGAACAGGCTCATCAGCGGTACGCCGAAACTGCCGCCGCCCACGCCCATCAGGACAGAGAGAAAGCCGACAAAGGGCGACAAGAGGAGCCGCAGCAAACCGCTTGGCATCGCGGTACCCAACCGCCACGCCGACCGCCCGAAGGCCATGTAAAGACCGACCGTCATCGCCAGCGCGCCAAAGATGAACTGCAGGGCAACCGTGCGCAGCTGCGCCACGATCAGCATCCCGATCAACGCACCCAGCATGATGCCCGGCGCCCAGGCCCGCAGGATCGTCCAATCCACGGCGCCTTTCTTGTTGTGACTCAGCACCGAGCGGGTGGAGGTGACCAGTATCGTCGACAGCGACGTGGCCACGCAGAGCTGCATCAACTCTGGCCCTGCATAGCCAAGCGTCTGGAAAGCATAGAAAAACGCAGGAACAAGCACGATGCCGCCGCCGACGCCCAGCAGGCCTGCGAGCACACCGGCAAAGGCGCCGATCACAAGGAGCAGCACAAGCATCTGGAGCAGAAGGATGGGGTCTTGCATCGGGGTGTTCTGCGCGATCAGCCGGTCTGTTGCAAGCCGTCGCGGGGCGCGATCTGACGCAATGCCTCAAGCACCAATTCCGGTCCCGCACCAGGGCGATGCGCGCCTTCCGACAGGACGCGCCGCCACATCCGCGCGCCGGGCCGCCCGGTGAACAGCCCCAGCATGTGCCGCGTGATCTGCCCCAGCTTGCCGCCCGCCGTCAGATGCGCCTCGATATAGGGCAGCATCTGGGTGACCGCGTCCTCGGGTCGGGTGACCGTGCCGGTGCCAAAGATGCGCGGATCGGCCGCGCAGAGAATCGCTGCGGGGTCATGGTAGGCCGCGCGCCCGATCATCACGCCGTCGAGCCCCGCTTCCAGAAACGCTTCTGCCTGATCCAGCGAGGTGATGCCGCCGTTGATCGAGATGTGCAGGTTCGGGAAGAGCCCTTTCATCCGCATCACCAGGTCGTAGTCAAGCGGTGGGATGTCCCGGTTTTCCTTGGGGCTGAGCCCCTGCAGCCAGGCCTTGCGGGCGTGAATGCTGACCCGCTCGCAACCCGCGCCGACGATCCGCGCAAGGAATTCGGGCAACACCTCCTCGGGTATCTGATCATCCACGCCGATCCGGCATTTCACCGTCACGGGGATCGAGACCGCCCGCTGCATGGCCGCCACGCACTGAGCCACCAGGGCCGGCTGTTCCATCAACACCGCGCCAAAACAGCCTGACTGAACCCGGTCGGACGGGCAACCGACGTTGAGATTGATCTCGCAATAGCCAGCCTCGGCCCCCAACCGCGCCGCGACCGCCAGCTCTTTCGGATCGGAGCCACCCAGCTGCAAGGCGACAGGGTGTTCGGCCTGCGAATAGTCCAACAGATGCAGCGCCTGCCCCCGCACCAGTGCCGCTGAAGTCACCATTTCCGTATAGAGCAACGTATGCGTGCTCAACAGGCGGTGCAGATAGCGGCAGTGCCGATCCGTCCAGTCCATCATCGGTGCAATAGAAAGCCGCGCGGCCTTTACAGCTGCGTTCTTGGGCATTGAACACTCTCCAAAGGCCCAGCAAATCTTCCACAAGGACCTACTCTGCGCACAATACGCACATAGTGCATGATACGCCATCCCGCCTAGTGCAAAGACTTGCGACCGGCGGTATTTGCGTGAAGGGCGAAAGAAAATGAGTAACGACGCCTAGTCAATGCCACGGTAAGGCAAAAAACCAGCAACCTTCGGCGCACTGCCGAAAACACAACCAACACTCTCATCCGCTCCCTCGTCAAGGGAAGCAATCTCACGAAAGTTCCCGAACCAGCTTATTGCGACACCTATGTGGCAGTTTCTAAGACGACAACAGCTTTGGATGGCGCGCCCCGTTTTTCCCATTTCCTCTGCGTCATTTTGAAGAACACATGATCCCGCTTACAGATGCGCAACCAACCTTCCTGCCAGCAATCCAAGCTACTAGGGTAACGATAACCGAGAATTATCTACCGTGCTTTGCTCCGTTATTGTGCCAATTTTTAACGGCATGGACTTCCTGCCGGAGTTCTACGCATCCCTCGAAAAGGCACGGCCAGAGGCAGGATGCGAAGT
>NZ_JADOBQ010000010.1 GCF_015644665.1 Roseobacter sp. MH60115 | reverse complement strand
GCGCGCGCGCCGACATTGTTTTCCGTCGCCTCGAGCATCTGCGCCAGGGCAACCTTGGCATTACGTGTATCATCCGAGGCCGGGCTGCTTTCGATGATATCCCGAAGCTCGGTGATGGCAACGTCGCGGTCTCCGCGGTTGAACAGATGCTCAGCCCGCATGCTGCGGTAAAAGACGACATCCTCACCGGCGGCGATCCGCGCGTCCATCTCGGCGACGGCGGCCGCGCTGCCCTTGGTGGCCTGCAAAAACTGCAGAACGACGACATGCGCGTCCCGGCGGTCTTCTTCGGGCGCATCCGCGGCCAGCTTACGCAGGAAGTCTTCTGCCTCGTCCAGCTTGTTTTCCTGCACATACCAGCTGATCAGGAAGTTCTGGATCTGCTCGTTTTCCGGAAATTGCCGGATCATGACTTCGAGGTGGCTGCCGACCGTTTCTGTTTCCTGCAGTTCGTTCAGAATGCGGAGTTTGACCTCATGCAGGCGCAGGTTCTCGGGGTCCTGTTCCAGAGACAGCTCGACCTGCTCCAGAGCCTCCGTCAGGTTCTGGTTTGTCAGCAGATCATCGATCAGAATCTGGCGCGCCACGTTCTGGGTGTCATCCTCTTCCAGGATGTCCCGGGCCAGCTGGATCACCTCCGACATCTTTGCGCTGTCTTCCGCATCGCGCGCCGTGCGGTAGTTGAGCAGCGCATCCATGGCACGGAACGACAGGTCATCCGGCGCCAGCGCATAGCCCCGGGGGATGTAGCGTTCCGCACTTTCCCAGTCGAAGCGGCGCAGGGAGATTTCACTCAGCGCGCGCAGGCCTGTGAGGTTTTCGGGATATTGTTCCACCAGCCGCAGATACTGCTTGTAGGCGATGTCCTCGCGGCCCCTGTCCATCTGGATCTGGGCATAGACTTCGCGGGCTTCGCGGTGCTGGCCGTTGAGTTTGAAGACGTTGCGCAGCTCGACCAGGGCCCGGTCGACATCCCCCTCGGCCAGCAGCTCCTGTGCCGTGGCAAAATGCCCTTCGGCGCGCTCTTCCGCAGTTTCACAGGCGCTCAGCGCCATCAGAAGCAGGAGGGGGAACAGGAATCTACGCATCAGAACCATGAAAATAATCCGCGAATGGTGAAAATGATGAATAAGAGCAATTGAGGCGATTGGCTATTAAAACTAATAACCAATCGCCTCAATGTGAAGGCTGTGCAGGCATCTCTATGCCAACAAATGCGTGCTTTTTAAGTCAATCTGCGGGGCAGATCAGCATCCTGTTCCCTTGAACACGACCCGGACCGTCGCAAGGATGATCTTCGTGTCCGTCTGGAAAGACAGCTGATCGTCATAGGCGTCATCGAACTGCACACGGCGCGAGAACGTCGTGTCGTTGCGGTCGGAAATCTGCCAGGGGCCGGTCACGCCGGGGCGCATGCCGTAATAGGACTGACCCGCGTAGAGGGCGCGCTGCTCGGGCATCATGGGACGCGGGCCGACAAGGCTCATGTCGCCCTTCAGCACGTTCCAGAGCTGCGGCAGCTCATCCAGGGACGCTTTGCGCAGGACGGCACCGAAAGGGGTGATGCGCGGGTCATTGCGCAGCTTTTGCTTGCTGTCCCATTCCGCGCGGGCGTCGGGGTTCTCGCTGAGGTGCTTTTCCAGCAGGGCGTCCGCATTGGCCACCATGCTGCGCAGTTTCCACATGGTGAAAACCTGCCCGTTCAGGCCGATGCGCTTTTGCGAGTAAAACGGGTTCTTGCCGTCGCGCAGGAAAATGCAGAGCGCAAGGGTGATGACGAAAGGCAGGACAACCGGTGCGGCAAGCAGGGTCAGCGCCACGTCTAGGCATCTTTTAACGCTTGTCCGGTAAAGATCGGAGGGAGCCGACACGATACCCGTGGATGCCACAAATTTCGCATCGTCGTCGTGTTCGGAAATGTTCGTGTAATGGATAGACATACTTGCAACCTTCACTGTGCCGGCCGAGGCCATTTACTGAGTACAGACGTCCGATCTATTAGAGACCAAACTTGAAATAAATTTAAACTTCTCAACTTCCTCACAAATTTTTTCGGAACACCTCTTCATACAAGCCAGAGGGCCTTTTGGCAATTTCATCATAGTTTAGGGTAAATTTTAGGAAAGATGTTAAGCATCTGATATTTAAGGGAATTTAAGTTGTCCACCTGTTTTCGCCGATCTCTTCGGAGCGTTTGCCCATTTTTTAATCAACCCAGCCGTGTATTGCGCCACCCAGCATATTGCCGATTCATACGAATGGCTCAATTTTGTCCAACTTTGATTCGCATTCGAATCATTAAATAGCATCATATTTTGTGGATGTTGTGACTTTTTGGGCAGTTTTCCCGAAACGCGCCGCAATCGTGCTAAAGGCAGCGTGCAGACAGGGTGGATGTGTTGCCTTGTGGGGGCAAAAACTGGATGAACACCGGGGTAAAATGCGATATGGCATCCTCGGTTGCGGTCCGGAAGTTGGCGAGACGTCGCGACATGTCTCAAATGTGTTCGGTTTGAGTGCGTGGATTAACAAGGTTGCGGGAAGACGAGATGAACATGTCCAACTCTTTCGATATCTATACGGAGTTCTTTGGCCTGACCGAGCGACCGTTCTCGCTGGTGCCGGATCCGGACTTCCTCTATTGGTCCGCAGCCCACAAGCGTGCCTTCAACATGTTGGAGTATGGTCTTTTTACCCATGCGCCGATCACGCTGGTGACCGGCGATGTGGGGGCCGGCAAGACAACGCTGCTGCAGTATCTTCTGAGACAGATCTCGGATGATATCACCGTCGGGCTGATCTCGAACGCCCAGGGCGGCCGGGGTGATCTGTTGCGCTGGGTCATGATGGCGCTGTCGCAGGAAGTGCCGCCCGGTTCGGACTATGTCGATCTCTTCAACCAGTTCCAGATGTTTCTGATCGAGGAATACAGCCAGGCCCGGCGCGTGGTCCTGATTTTTGACGAAGCCCAGAATTTGGACCGCGAAACGCTTGAAGAATTGCGTATGTATACAAACATAAACACCAATAAGGACGAGTTGCTGCAGTTGGTGCTTGTGGGCCAGCCGGAACTGCGCGACATCGTGAACCAGCCCGGACTGGAACAATTCTGCCAGAGGGTTGCTGCCAATGTTCACCTATCAGCCATGAGCGTGGAGACAGTGACCAGTTATATCAAGCACAGGATGCGCACTGCCGGTGCCACGCGGGAGGTCTTCACCGATGAGGCGATACAGCTCATCGCGCGGTCGGCCCGCGGTATCCCGCGCCTGGTGAACCAGCTGGCTGATTTTTCTCTTGTCTATGCCTCCTCTGAAGACCAGGAGACCGTGTCCGCGGATATGGTGCGCAATGTGCTCAGGGATGGTTTGTTTTTGTCGAATGTTTTGTTTCTGGAAAAGACTGAGTCATGAAATTCAATCCGAAATTCTACCTGTCGATTTTCTTTCGGCGCTTTCATTACTTCCTGGTGATTGCGGGGCTGGTCTCCGCGGCGGGGATTACCGTTTCCGCGATGCTGCCTGCTGAATATTCCGCATCGGCGCTGGTGCTGGTGGAGCGTCCGCAGATCCCGCGCGATCTGGCGGCCTCGACGGTGCAGACCACGCCGGGCGAGCAGGTTCAGATCATCCGGCAACGGCTGACCACCCGGTCTGCCGTGCTGGAGATTGCCGACAAGATGCAGATCTATCCGAACCGGAGCGAGCTGACCCCGAACTATATCATCAGTGACATGCGCCAGCGGATCATGATTGCCCAGCCCCGCGGCAAGCGCGGCACGGCAACGACGCTGACTGTCGGGTTCCGCGGGCGCACGCCGACAAAGACAGCGGCGGTTGCAAATGAACTGGTCACGCGGCTGTTGGCCGAGAACGTCGAGATCCGCACCGGGAATGCCACGCAGACGCTGGAATTCTTCGAGCAGGAAGTGGCGCGTCTGAATGCCGAGCTTGATGAAAGAAGCAGCCGGATCCTGCAGTTCAAGCTGCAAAACCAGAACGCCCTGCCGGACAGCATGAATTTTCGCCGGTCTCAGCAGACATCGCAGCAGCAGCGGCTGGTCCAGATTGAACGTGAGGAAGCGGCTCTCATGGACCGGCGGGCCAATCTCGTCGATCTTTTCGAACGCACGGGCCGTGTCGATACATCCGCGGCGGATCTGTCGCCCGAACAGCGGCAATTGCAGTCCCTGCAAAATGAGCTCGACAGCGCGCTGCTGATCTATTCCCCGCAGAACCCGCGGGTTCGGGTGCTGCAGGCCAAGATTGCCGCTTTGGAGACGGTCGTGTCGTCTCAGTCAAACGGGAATGAGCAGGATGCAGCCCAGGCCCTTTACGAGTTGCAGCTGGGGGATATCGACGAGCAGCTTGAGGCCTTTGCCCGGCAAAAGCAGGAGATCGAAACGCAGATTGCCAAGCTGCAGGAAACGATCGATGCGACCCCGGGCAATTCCATTCAGCTCGAAGAGTTGAACCGGGCGTTTGAAAATACCCAGCGGCAATATCAAGGTGCAACCGCGCGTCTCGCCACCGCCGAGATGGGGGAGCGGATCGAAGTGCTGGCCAAGGGTCAGCGGTTCTCCGTGGTTGAGCCGGCTGTTGTGCCCGGTCGCCCGTCGAGCCCGAACCGGCCCTTGATCGCAGGCGGCAGCGTTGGCGTGGGGATCGTGCTTGGTCTGGCTTTCGTGGTTCTGATGGAGTTGATCAACTCCTCAATCCGGCGCCCGATCGACATCCAGACCAAGCTGGGCATCACCCCGATTGCAACCCTGCCGTACATCCGGTCGACCCGGCAGCGTAAGATACATGATACGATTATCATCTGTGGCGTGTTCATTGCCGTGATCGCGGCGCCGGTGACGATCTGGGCATTGCATACCTATTACCTGCCCTTGGATCTGTTGATTGAACGGCTGCTCGACAAGACCGGGCTGTCCAGCATCGTCGCCCTGATGGGCGGGGGGAGTTCATGATGGGAACCAGTTATGCACCGGGTAATATTGTTCCGGTATATGCCCTAAACCTGGTCGGCGCGCGCGGGTACAGATCAAAAGGTGAGATGTAAAAGATATGGAACGTATTCAGGTTGCTCTCGAAAGGGCCCGCGCCAAGCGTGGTCAAGGCAAGAAACCGGCGGCCCCGGCGGCGGAAGGCACAAAACAATCCTCCATCAAGGGGGACTCCGAACTGGCGACGGTCTGGAGTGAACTCAAGCCTTTTGAGCCCGATCAGGATCTGCTGAACGAGCACAAGATACCTGCCTTTGAGCGGAATTCGCTGTCGACGCCGATTGATATGCTGCGCACGAAAGTGCTGCAGGCCATGCGGGACAACGGGTGGTCCCGGCTGGCCATTACCTCCCCCAATGCCTCCTGTGGCAAGACAACGCTGAGCCTGTGTCTTGCGTTCAGCATCGCGCGCCAGCCCGAGCAGCGGGTGGCTGTCATCGAAATGGATCTGCGGCGCCCGAATGTGGCCGCGTCACTTGGCATGCCGCGCGGCATCAGCCAGTTTTCCAAGGCGCTTGAGGGCCGGGACCCGATCAATGAGCATCTGGTGCGGATCACCGATAACATGCTGGTGGGGGCCAACCTCCATTCCGCCCGCAACCCATCGGAACTTTTGCAAAGCGATACGATGCGGGAAGCGCTGGACGAGGTCGAGCAGACCTACAAGCCGACGATCACGATTTTCGACATGCCCCCGATGCTGGTCAGTGATGACATGATGGGCTTTGCCGACAGTGTTGATTGCACCCTGCTGGTCGCTGCTGCAGAGAGCACCTCCATCAGCGAAGTGGACAATTGTGAACGTGAGATCGCCAAGCGCACCAATGTGCTGGGGATCGTGCTGAACAAGTGTCGCTACATGGGCAAGGAATATGGCTACGACTATTACAGCTGACCCCGCTGTCGTGTAAAACGGCAGCCTTGGTGTGATCAGCTGAAAGGTGATGGCTCTTGGCGGGCGGGTGCCCTGACCAGATCCCGGCCCCCCCCGGCCTTTTTCTTCAGAACAGCGGCCTGGCTTTTCTTGAAAGGCATTCGCTTTTGCGGCGGCGGCTTCTTTGTTTCTGCAAAGGCGGGGATTGCTTTTGTGTGGTGCGGGGGAGGGGCACATCATTCCCGTGGCCCGATCTGAGCGCTGGCCATAAAAAAAGCCCGCATTGCGCGGGCTTTTCTTTTTTAGTTGTCGCTTTTGAAAGCCGTATCAGGCTTTCTTGCGGCGGCGGGCCAGACCCAGACCACCAAGTGCGCCCATCAGCAGGAAGCCTGCGGCAGGCAGCGGCACTGTGTCAGGTGTGTTGCCGTCAGTCGAACGGTAGTCGATCGCGGCCAGCGCGAAGTCACCGTTTGCTGTGTCGACACCGTCGCCAGGCACGAATGTGATCGATTTGATCGCCAGGTCAGCAACAGCTTTGAAGCCGTAACCGTTGTTCGGGCTCACTTCACCATCGTCTGTCGCGAAGACTTCCACGATGAGGCTGTTGTCAGCATCGTTGAAGGTCAGTGCGGATTCAGTACCGTTCGGACCGATGAAGAGGTCAAGGAAGTGGACCCCCTGCAGGAAGATGGTTTTGGTGAACGACAGTGTCAGTGTCTGACCTGTGTTCGTAACCTCGTCATCCTGACCGCCAACGCCAACGCCGTCAGTGACCAGCGCGAGAGGCGCCGGAATGACGCCCTGGGCGTCGCTGTCGGTGTCTGCATTAACTGCACCACCTGTCGCGGACAGGCTCCAGTTGATGCCACCACCGATGGAACCGGAAGTGTTCGTGCTTGCTGTGAAATCGAGAAGGGCTGCCGAGGCGCCCATTGTGCTGGCGGCAGTGATGCCCGCAGCGAGGCAAAGAGATTTGATCGAATACGACATCTTTTTACTCCAAAGTTACATTTACTATTCCAGGTACCCCAAGAGAAATCACCGCCGATTGGCGTTGATATCCGGAACACCCCCTCGTCACTTTGTTACCACCTCCATCTTTACCAAAGAAGACCAAAATCCATCTTCGGTCTCAAAATGTTCGCATTTACCGGCGTCGTCTGTGACTTTGGCTACATTTGGCGGATATTTATTTCAGTTTTTACGACAATTTCGCCAAAAGGTAGTGATGGTTTCCAAATTCTGCTGGCGCGTCAAAGGCGCCGCGAATCACTCTTGCCCGACAGGCGCGGGTGAAATTGCAACCGAAAGAAAGGGCGAGCCTTTTTTCTTCCCCTTTAGCGTGTAGGCTGCTTTCTGCCCATTTTCGAATCGACCATCAGCCGTAAAATGCTGGTTTGGGGTGTCGTCCATGAAGACCCGGGTCCAACCGATCACTTTCCCTTGCGCGTAGGCATAGACGTCGCGCCAGGGGGCGCTCCAGTGCAGGACCGGATCGTAGGGGCGTTCGGCACCCAGGGCGTCGTAATCGATCTGCACGAGGCGGCGGGAGCCGCTGCTGTCCGGGCTCTCCTCATAACGCCGTTCCTGGTGCGTCGGGAAGCTGACCGAGACAAAAGCAGGGGCACTTTCAAGCGCGCCCTGCGTGACGATCACCCCGATATCCACCCGATCCGTCAGACGTTTGGCACGCGGTGCGATCGGGCGTCTGTCGTGCCAGTTGAGGGTCAGGCGGGCGCGGCTGCCCTGGGCATCCAGCGGCTCGATCCGGACGCGGTCGGGGTCGCCGCGCAGCAGGACCCAATTGAAACTGGCATCCGGAGCCAGCGGCACCCCGAGGGTGTCCGCGGCCACGATCATTTCCTTTTCCCATTCCGGCCCGCGCCAGACGCGGGCGATGGCCGCCGGCGTGTTGAACAGCCGTTCGGAGCGTCCGATCAGCCCGGCGCGGGGGGCAAAGCTCTCTGACAGCACCTTGAGCACGGGCACCGGCGGCACGGTCTCGGGGGTCAGGCTCTGGGCCAGCGTCACGATCCGGTCATAGCGCAGGGCATCCTGCTGAAACACGGTGGGGTGGGCGGCCCCCGACAGATAGGTGGCGCGGTTGCGCACATGCGCCTGGGCCCGGCGCAGGATCATCTGCAGGGTGGGCACCATCAGGTTTTCCTGCTCCAGAAAGGCGCGGGTGTCCGGGCGCATGGCGGCCAGCGCCCAGGCTGCCGCCGCGACAAATGGCCGGTCCTGATAGGACGATCCCTGGCTGATGATCATGTAGGGCCAGTTCGCCGGATAAAGATCGACCGCGTCGTGATCGCGGTGTTCGGGGTACACGTAGAACTGGTTCAGCATGTAGTTCTGATAGGCAAAGGTCGGCCCCGGCATCTGGGTCATGGCGGTGCGCGGCAGGCTGCGCGGCGCCTTGCCCCGCTTGTAGGCGGTGGAGGAGTTCCCGATCACCGGCGTGCCATAGAGCAGATCATCGGCCAGCCCGTAGTTGATTTTCCTGTCCTTCAGGGGTTTTGCGTAGCGGGTGATGATCAGGCCGGGATAGCGCGTCAGATCAAGCTCGGAATGGCCTGCGTCCCGATTGTCATAGAGCAGGCCGGAGAACCCGGCGGCCCGGCCGCTGTTGATCAGGCGGTTCAGATTGGCGTGGCCCGCGCGCTGGTCAGCCCTTGCGCGTTTCGGCAGGGGGGGCAGGGCCACCGGCGTGGGGGCCTCCGGCATCTCCAGCAGGACCGCGAAGCGCCGGGTCTGGCTGTCCCATTTCAGGTTTTCAAGGGTCAGGGGCAGTTCCTGCCCGACCGGTCGGGTGGCACGGGTCCCCGTGCTGCGGGGCAGGGCGCTGCTGCGGGCAATCAACCCCAGATCCTGTGCGGCGGGGCGCAGCGGGGCCAGCAAGGGATGGCCGAGTGTCTCGTCAAGGTTGGCGAACCCTTTGGCCACGGCCTGGTCGAGCGCCTTCAATGCCTTGTCGGGGGCGTTCTGGGCCATCCGGACCATGGCGCGCATGACATGAAGTTCGGGCAGGTCAGGGGTCTGCTTCTGGGCCTGGGCGATCAGCGTATCCGCCTGATCGATCTGGCCTCTCTGCAGCAAGAGGGCGGTCTGGTCGCGCAAGGCTTCAAGCCGCGGGATATCCAGAACGACCGTCGGCGTGGCGGTTGGGGTCTGCGGTGTCTCGGGGGCGGTCTGCGCGGCCAGCATCGTCGGCCATATGTGGAACAGCAGAATGCCTATGCGCAAAGGACGGATCATGCTTATGTCTTTGTCTCTCTATCGGTGCAGCCAAATATCCTTGACGGCACACTACAGCCGCAAGGCGGCTCCGGCTACGATGCTTTGATCACATCCGGGTGGGGCCTGATCTTTCAGCGGGTGGAGAGGGCGCGAAATTCCTTTTCGTAAATCCGCACATTGCGATCTGCACTATAGGTGTCTGCAACATAGGCCGGGCCGCGCTCCGAGACATGGGCCAGCTTTTCGGGGGCCGCCATCAGCTCTGCGATCCGGTCGGCCCAGGCCTGCGGCGTGTTGGGTGCGAGAAACCCGGTCTCCCCTTCGGTGACATAGCTGTTGATCGGATCGACGTCCGAGGTCAGCAGCGGCAGGCCCACGGCCATGCTTTCCAGAAGGATCTTGCTGACCCCTTCGAAATCCGCCGGGTGGCAGAGCAGGTTGGTCTCCAGCATCTTTTGCCAGAGGGCGGCCTGCGGCATGAATTCCTGAAAGGTGATCTTGTCGGCAACGCCCCGTGCGGCGGCAAGCTCTTTCATGGGCCCGAGGTTGGGGCCATTGCCGACGAAGGTGACATGCACATCCGCGTCTTTGGGCAGCAGGGCCAGCGCCTTGATCAGGATGTCCTGGCGTTTCTGATACATCGTGAAACGCGAGGCCATGAGGATCTGGAACGGCGTGCGGTCCAGTGCCGTATAAGGTGTCTGCCGGTCGACCTGCGCCCAGGTGCCGATGTCGCCATAGAACACGCGTTTGAACACATCCGGCATGTCCAGACGGTCCAGCTCTTTCTGCATCATCGGGTTCAGGGCTTCATGCAGCAGGTTGAGCGAATCCAGTTGCGAAAACATCTGGGTGTATTTGGCTTTCAGCGCCGGGTCGGTGTCGATCATGAAGGACCAGTGGAAGCCCGCCATGCGCATGACGATCTTGGTGCGGGGGGCAAAGCGGCGGGCGGTCAGCAGCCGTTCCAGCAGGTCGAGCTCGTAAAAGGCATAGACCACGTCGATCTTGCGCAGCCGCAGGATGAGGATCAGCTGCAGCACCTGCAAAAGCCGTGCCAGCCAGCGCAGCGCCGCATAGGCCTGCCCGCGTGGCTTGAGAATGCCGGTGAGCGTCACACCCGCCTGTTTTGCCATGCGTTGCGTCTCGGGGGTGACGCCAAAACACATGTAGGAACTGCCATGGCCCAGCTCGGCCAGTTTCTCGGCCAGCAGGCGGGTGGAGGTCTCCGCCCCGCCGAAATTCTTTTTGCCATAGGGATTGTTGGCCGTCAGGCAGAGGATGTTCATGGGATCTCCTGAATATGCAGGCTGGGCCGTCTCATCGGTTCCAGCGCCCGGTCAACGCATCGGGGTCGTCGCTCAGCGCCAGGCGCAGCATGATCCATGTGCGGTAGAACCGGATTCCGGTCAGCGCCAGCATCGCCAGCCCGCGCGCCCGCAGCCCCGAGATCCGATCCGAGGCGAGGATGCGCGGCCCTTCGGCCAGTGGCGAGGCGCACATGGCCGCGGTGCGGATCAGCCATTTCACCCGTCCCAGGCGGCGCGCGCGATAAAGGCTGTAGTCATGGGCGCTGTGCCGGTCCCATTTCTGGGTCAGCTCCGCAAAGCTCCGCCGCGCCGGGTGATAGACTTTCATGGTGGCCACATAGCGCAGGTCATGGCCCGCCCCCGTGGCGCGCTGGCCCCAGTCGCGGTCCTCGGCCACATCAAGCCCGCCGAAGGGTCCCACCGCCTGCATCACCGCGCGGCGCATCGCCAGATTGCCGGTGCCGGTGAAGCCCTCGCGGGCGATATAGCGGTCCATCCGGTAGGCATAGATGCTCTCATAGGCCTCCAGCAGGGTGAGCCGGCCGGGATCGTCATAGGCGATGCGCACATCACCCCCGAGGATTTCGGCGCTGGGGTCTTTTGTGAACGTCTCTTCGATCACCGCCAGCCAATCCGGATCAGCCAGACAATCGGCATCGATGAAGGCAAGGATATTGCCGCTGCTGGCGGCAACCCCGGTATTGCGCGCAGGCCCGGGGCCGGGGGTGGCCTCCGACAGCAGCGTCACACCTTCAAACGCGTCACAGACTTCTTGCGGCAGAACATTGGAGCCATTGTCGACCACGAAGATCTCATCTGGTTGCCTTGTGCCCGCCTGCAGCGAGGTCAGGCAGCGCTGCAGAAACGCTGGCTGGTTCAGATGCGGGATGACAACGGAGATGCGCAGGCGCTCAGACATGGGCGGCAGACCCCGCTTTCCACTCCGCGCGCCGGGCCCAGACCTCGCGCCAGGTGGCCGCACTGTCGGTTCCCTTTTTCAGGCCCAGCCGGTTCAGCAGGGCAAAGGCAAGGCTGCGCGACAGCGGCCAGCCATGGAACAGTGCCAGCGCCAGGGGGCGTTGCCAGGCGGGGATGTGACGGCGCACCAGCTCGGTTTTGGCGCGCATCAGCCGCACCATCTTGTCGGCGCGCACCTTTTCCGATGCCCCGCCGTAATGCACAATCGTGGCCTCGGGGGTGACGCGGGGGGCGGCATTCAGCTGCTCTTGCGCACGCAGGCAGAGGTCAGCCTCCTCGCCATACATCACAAAGGCCGGATCGAACCCGTCGAGCACCTCCCAATCGGCGCGGGTCATCAGGAACATGCAGCCCACCACGATATCCACCTGCCGTTCGGTGCTGCGGTCCCAGCCGCCATAGGCCTCGGCGTTGAAAAGATCGCTTTTGGGGAAAACCCCCGTCAGCCCCGCGGTGCGGCAGAAGATGTTCCACAGGCTCATGCGCCGCCAGCAGGAGGATGGGTTCAGCGACCGGTCACCGTAAAGCGTGCGCCCGCCCCAGATGCGCGCCTGCGGGTGCGTCCGGGCAAAAGCCAAGAGCTTGTCGAGTGCTGCGTCCAGCACCAGCGTGTCGGGGTTCAAAAGCAGCACGTATTCGCCGCGCGCCCGTTTGGCGGCGATGTTGTTGGCGCGCGCAAAGCCGTGATTGTCTGTCTCTGCCATCAGCACCGCATCGGGAAATTCGGCGGCGATGGCCTCGGCCGAGCCGTCGCTTGAGGCATTGTCGATCACGATCAGTTCGAAATCGGCCCTTGTCTCGGCATGGATGGACCGCAGACACTCCAGCGTCATCTCGCGCGTGTTGTAGCTGACCACGATGATGGAGAGGGCGGGGGCGGTCATGCGCTCAGGGCTTCTTCAGGCCAAGGGCGCGTTTGAGCCGGGCCTTTGCCTTATGTTTCATCACCGGCAGGCGGCTTTTGTGGGCCACGGCATCCTTTTGCCGGTTCGAGAGCAGAATGGCGGGCCATTGCACTAGGGGGCTCTCGCGCAGATCGCCGTCCAGATAGGTCAGCTCCAGCCCCATCTTCCAGGCCACGTAGTTGCACGAGAGTTGATCGCGCCGCGAATGGGTCAGCACCTGCTCGAACCAGTGCTCGCCAAAGGCCGCCCACTCCGGGCTGTCATGGCGCCGGATGAGGAAGGGGCCGGTAAAGAGCCCGTTGTGCTCGGGAAACCCTTCCTGTTTGTAAAACGCCATCTGGGTCTTGATCCGGTCCGCGGTGTCGCGCCTTGCCAGCAGACAGGCCTTGGCCTCTTCATAGGCGCAGTCGCGCAGGAAATGCCGGTAGGCGGCAAAACCCGTTTTCGGGTTCTCGGCGAGGCGGCCCACAAGTTCGACCGGATCGGCCAGAAGGCTCGCATTGTTGTCGAGATAGATGCTCCAGTCATGGTCCGGGAAATACCGTGCCGGGCGCAGCTTTTGCCGCCGCGACGCGCGGTTGACATCCAGCCCGTTCAACGGGTCGTGGATCACGGTCACCCCGTCGATGCGCAGATCGGGATTATCGGTGAACAGGAACCTGTCACAGTCGTGGTGCTGCCCCAGGCAGTCGGGGTTGATCGGGTCCCGCTGGCCATAAAGGGCGGAATAGACGGCAATCTTCATATGTCACCTTTCCCGGTGGGCCTGTGCGGCGGCGGCGCGTGTCTCGCAGGGTGCCAGGGGTGGTGATCCCGCGCCCGGTTCATTGAAAGCCCAGCCGTTTTGCCAGAGCCACCGGGTCATCGACCCCGCGGTTGGGCCCGCCCCGACCGGGCAGAAAGCTGCGCAGGTAGCGCGACATGGCTTGTCGGTTGACCCGGCGCAGCGCTTTTTGATCATGAGAAATCCGTCCGATCAGGGTCTTGATCGGCAGATCGTCCTGCCATTTGCGATACATATAGTCGTAGGCCTGACGGTACCCCTGATCGAGCCGGAAGATCTGGTCGCTGTTATGCACCACCGGGGCGTCGATCACGAAGGATGTATATCCCGCGGCCCGGGCGATCTGCACGATGTCGGTGCCGTAGAGGTGAAAATGCGGCAGCTCGCGGTCGAACCGGACGCCGCTGGAGCGCCGGACCACGAGCACCAGCTCGTCCAGGCAGCACACCTCCAGGGGCGACTGGAAGGCCGGTTTTAGCTCCCGCTGCAGGCCCGAGGACCACACATGCCCGCCCTTCACGCCCTCTGCCGTGATCCCGAAACAGCCCAGCACCGCCCAGTTTTCCCCCTTCTGCGCCAGCGTTTCGATCGCCTGTTGCAGGGCGAGATGCCAGCCATCGGGAAAATAGACATCCTGATGCGCAAAGATCATGTATTCGGCGGCGGTGTTCTCGACCCCGGCATGATAGGCTTCGCCGATATTGCGGGCGCCGCGGCAGAAAAACCGCTCCACCCGGTCGGAAGCCAGCAGCGGTGAGGCCATCAGATCGCGGGCCAGCACATCCTCTCGATTGACGGCGGCAATGACCGCGAGTTCATCCAGTATTGATGCCATGGTCTCCGGACCTTAACAGGTTTGAGTCGTTACGATATTTCCGCGCGCAGGCTGTGGTTATCTCAAACAGATAAACTTCACCAGATCATGAATGCCGGATCCGCAGGCGGTGGGCGGATCCTAGCGGCGTCTGCCGCAAATGCTGATCTGGCGCATAAAAAGATGGCGCAGGCGGTTTCCGGTCAGCCTGTTGAGGGTCCGGGTGCGGTTGGCAAAGGGCGTCACCGGGCGGACTTCGGTCACCTGAAACCCCGCCTGCTCAAAGAGATCGGCAAAAAGCGCAGGTGTGAACCAGCGCAGATGGGTGCGGTCCATGACACCTTTGTCGGTCAGCTCCCACCGGCCCTGCAGCAGCCGCAGAATGACACTGTAGTGACTGATATTGGGCGAAGAGGCAAAGACCAGCCCGCCGGGTTTGACCAGCGGCGCCAGGCGCTGCATCACCTTCCAGGGGTCGACCAGATGTTCGAGCACTTCACTGACGATCACTGCATCGAAACTGGCGGGTTCGAAGGGCAGGTCCATCTCTTCGACATTGCCGATGAGGACCTGCGTCAGTTTCTGGCCTGCGATCTCGGCGGCTGCCGGATTGAGTTCCACCCCGACATAGGTTGCGCATTTTCCCCGCTCCAGGGCCAGCGCACCGGTGCCGCCACTGGCGCAGCCGATCTCGAGGATGGCCGCGTCGGGGGTCTCTGGCAGAGCATCCACATAATCCGCCCGGCAGCCCTCGAAATAGGAGGAGGGTTTTGCTTCGTAGTCCATGACCGGTGCAAGCGTCATACATATTCCTTTGGTGAATATTCGCGTTCAAAAAATCCGGACCATGTTGCGCGCTTGAAAGCGGTAGCGTCAATCGAAAATGAAGGTGCGGGGGGAGGTGTGTTGCCGGGCCGGGGGGATCAGACAATGAAAGGTCTGTCGCGGCAGTTCGGGATCTTCGTCCGGTCGATAGTTTTCGCCGATGACAATGCCCGGGCCGTCCGGGAAAAGTTCCGCGGCTTCGCTCCCGGTCATCCAGTCTGCATCGCCATAGGTGGCGTTGCGTGATCGCTTGGCGTGCATCTTGCCGGATCGCGTTCGCATCGGTGCGCGCGTGCCCATGCGTAGAAACCAGATGGCGAAGAGCAGCGCTACGATGGCGGCGATGAGTGCATAGGCGTCCACGTATGGCATCAGATCCGCCCAGCTGTATCCGCGCGCGGTGAAAGGTTCGAGGCGTTGATACTCGACCACAGCAGCCCAGCCAATCACGATGAGCACACCAACAGCGCTGCCGACTGCCACATCCCGAAAGCCTGTGTCATTCAGGAGAGCGCGCAAGAAGAGCATGAGCGCGAACATCGGGAAGATAATCACAAGCGGCGGACCCAGGCGCAGGAGTTCGGCATCGGCTGCACCCGCGAAGCTGTCAAAGAAGAATCCGACGACGAACGCCATCATCACGGCGGCAGCAACTGGTCCCGTGAGATAGAGCGCCCGGATCATGAAAAGAACTCACGCCGTCCGCGGCGCTCGAGGCGGTTGTGCTCTTCGGACTTTTCGAGTTTTTCGGCCAGTTCGACGAGACCACCATAGAGGGCGAGCCTGTCGACATCGCCGATGCCAGCCTTGATGATGAGACCGCCAAGTTCGATTTTTTGGCGTGTGTCCTTCTTGCGATCTGCGAGAACGGTTCTGGTGCGTTCGGCGTCCACTCTATGCAGCCTGGCTCGGAGTTTGCCCAGAGGGCTTTTCTTGCGCTTTGTCACCGGCCCGCTTCTGAAATCGCCCTGCAAACTCCTTGAAGAGTGTTTTCCATTCGGCGTCAGAGATGTTCAGATCGATCAGGCCTTCTGCAGCGGCGAGCTTTCCGATCTTGATGGCCGCCCGCTCTTCAGCTTCGGATATCTGTGCCTCTAAAGCTGCCATCTCTGCCTTGAGTGTTGCGATTGATTTGCGTGCCATTGTGCTGCTCCTATTTCCCGTATTGCGAGAATCTTGAAGAAGAGTGGACCGGCCGTAAAGCGGCCTCTTCGCCGTAGGCGGTCACTTGCCTTCAAGTGCGCACTTACGAGTTGCATTTGCAACTCAGAGCGAAATCGCCAAGATTCATCGTGTGAATCCAGACGATTGAGAGATGAGCGACGTGGCGATCTACCACCTCAGCATGAAGCCGATCTCGCGGGCTCAAGGACGGAGCGCCGTGGCCGCAGCGGCCTATCGGGCAGGCGTAAGCCTGACGAATGCGCGTGATGATCTGACCCACGACTTCACGAATAAACGTGGCGTTTTGCACGCGGAGATCGTGTTGCCGGAAGGCGTGGAAGCGGCGTGGGCCGAGGACCGATCTGATCTTTGGAATGGCGCCGAGGAAGCTGAGAGGCGCAAGGATGCGCGGGTCGCCCGCGAGTTTGAGGTGGCGCTTCCGCATGAACTGGATGCAAAGCAGCGCCTTCAGGTCACGCGCGACATCTCACAGATGCTTGCGGATCGATACGGGGCTGCGGTCGATTTTGCCATTCATGCACCGCACGACGAGGCGGATGTGCGCAATCATCACGCGCATATCCTGATGACCACACGGCGGGTCACGGCGGAGGGGTTTGGCGAGAAGACCCATATCGAGCGGGAAAACAAATGGCTGCTTGCGAACACTCTTGCGACGACAGACATGCAGTTGCGGGAGCTGCGGCAGGCCTGGGAGATGATGGTCAACGAGCGGTTGGCCTTGGCCGGGTTCGATGTGCGGATTGATCACAGGTCTCACATGGCGCGCGGCCTAGAGATCATCCCGACAGAACATATGGGCGTGCAGGCGACACAGTTGGAGCGCCTTGGGCTCAAGCCTTCACGGGCGCGACTGGGTATTGAGGCCGCCAAGCACAATGCCGATCTGATCCGTCAGAAGCCCGAGCAGGTGTTGGACATCATCACGGCTGAGAAGAGTGTGTTTGACCGGCGTGATGTGGCGCGCACGCTGCATCGCTACATCAACGACGATGCGATAGAGTTCCAGACCCTCTTTGCGAAGGTGATGGCCTCCCCTGCCCTGGTCGAGCTTCAAGCGGAGTATGAGGCCATCGAGCCGGGCGACAGCGGGCTGGCGTTGTACTCGACCAAAGAGATGGTGGACGTCGAGACTGGCATATTGAAAGCGGCGGTACGGCTTCATGCGAGTGCGGATCACGTAGTGGATCCGGGTCATGTGTCACGTGCCATTGGCGCGCAGGATGCCGCGATTCAGACGCGTTCTGGAGACCCAAGCGCCGGTCTTTCTGAGGAACAGAAAGGCGCGATCAAACACATCACCGGTGCAGAGCGTGTCTCCGCTGTCGTTGGATTTGCGGGCGCGGGCAAGAGTACGATGCTGGCGGCGGCGCGTGAGGCTTGGGAGGCGCAGGGCTACCGCGTGCGTGGTGCGGCGCTGTCCGGCAAGGCGGCGGAAGGGTTGGAGGAGTCGTCCGGCATATCCAGCCGCACGCTGGCGTCCTGGACGCGCAGTTGGGACCACGACCGCAACCGGATCGGCAAGGGCGATGTCTTTGTCATCGACGAGGCGGGCATGGTTGGCAGCCGCCAGCTGGCCGGGTTCGTGGCCGAGGTCGAGGCGCGTGGTGCCAAGATCGTGCTGGTGGGCGACCACGAGCAGCTGCAGGCGATTGGGGCCGGTGCCCCCTTCCGCGCGATCACCGAGTTCATCGGGCGGGCGGAGCTGTCCGAGATCAGGCGGCAGCGTGTGGGTTGGCAACGAGATGCGTCGGTGGCGTTCGCTACGCATCGGACGGCAGAGGCTTTGGCCGCCTATCGGGATCAGGGCGCGATCGAGCTGCGTGAGACCGGAGAGGATGCGATCCAGGCCATTGCGCGCGACTACCTTACCGACGGCGATGATGGCGGCGGCGGGACGCGCGTGGCCATGGCGCATCGCCGGGTCGATGTGCGGGCGATCAACGATGCGATCCGGGCCGAGCTGCAGGCGCGCGGTGCGCTGGCCCATGTCGCGGAACCTGACACCGATGGTCGCCAATCGCTGGATGGAGGCGCGGCCGCTGGGCCTCGCGCGTTGCGCTTCCAGACGAACGATGGTGCGCGCGACTTCGCAGTCGGTGACCGCGTTGTCTTCCTGGAGAACAATCGAGCTCTTGGCGTGAAGAACGGGATGCTGGGCACGGTCGCATCTGTTGCCGATGGGCGCATGAATGTGATGGTCGATGGTCGGAGCGGCGCGCAGGTTAGCGTGTCCACTGAGGAGTACAAGGCCATTGATCATGGTTACGCGACGACGATCCACAAGACACAAGGTGCGACCGTGGACCAGGCCTTTGTTCTGGCGTCGCGCACGATGGACCGGCAGCTGTCCTATGTGGCGATGACGCGGCACAGGACAGATGTGAAGCTTTATGCGGCGATGGATGAGTTCGCAGACAAGCGGGCGGGTCGATTGGTGGCCCATGGAGCAGCGCCCTTTGAGCACAACCCGGAAAAGAGCGAGAGCTACTACGTCACGCTGGAAAGCGCGAGCGGCAAGCAGCACACGCTCTGGAGCAAGGATCTTGGGCGGGTCATGGCGGAGGTCGCGCCAAAAATTGGAGATGAGATCGCACTACAGCATCTTGGGTCCACCCCTGTTACCTTGCCCGATGGCACGCAGACCCATCGCAATACGTGGAAGCTTCAGACCGTAGACCAGCTGGTGCATGCTCAGCTGGAAAACCGGCTCTCGCGGTCTGGCCTGAAATCCAGCACGCTCGACTACGTGAATGGCGTCGATATCAAGAGCGCCATCGAATTTGGCGAGCGGCGTGGCCTCACGTCCAAACAGTCCGTGCTGCGCAGTGTGCGCAACACCATCGCGCGCCAGGCCAAGCGCCTCGCGGGCCTCGTGACCCGGCTGACGGCTGTTGCCCCCGAGGTGTCAAGATCGAGCGAGTGGCTAATCGCGCCGCTGGTCGAGGCAGATCGCGACGCCGCGAAGTTGGCGCAGGACCGCGCTCTGGTCTCGCCAAAAGTCGTGGAGGCCGAACGCGACCTGCAGGCGGCGGCTGCCAAGGTGTTCCGCAATCCTGATGCGGCGATGGCGATGTTCCGTCAGCTGCTCAAAGAGCCAGCCGCTGCGGCGGACCGGATGGCCAGTCAAGTTCTCAACGACCCCGAAAGCGTTGCCGCACTGCGCGGGGGCACGGGCCTGATGGCAGGGCGGGCGGCCCGAGCGGAGCGTGCGGCAGCGATAGCTGCGATCCCGCCGCTGCGGCGGCGCATCAGCGACTACCGCGGGATGTTTGGAGCGATGGAAGCCCAGGAGCGCGGTATTGAGACCGAGCGCCGTGAGCGGCTTGGTGTCGGCATCCCCGCCCTTTCGCAAGAGGCATCGTCGCTGCTCAAGCGGCTCGACGGCGCCGCGCGAGACGGGGACAAGGCATTTGCGGCAGCGCGTGAACAGGCGAGGAAGGACGCGCCAGTTGTCATGGCGCAGCTGGACGGCTTCCAGGTGGCGCTCAGCAAGCGCATCGGACCGCTTGAGCGCTTCCTCGCAGGTCATGATGACTTTGCACCCGGAGAGGTCGCCAAGACGGACAGAAAGCATCTCATGGCCCATATCCCCAAACTGCGGCAGCTGCAGTGTGTCAAGCGAAGCATCGAGGAGCAACGGAGGTTGGAACAGTCGCGTGATCAAGGTTTGAGGCAATAGGGGGCTCCATCAACTTCAGCAGTGGAGCCAAGGAGGCAAAATGCAATTCTAGGATGATTGGTATTGTCAATGGACATGGCCCTTAAGCACTACTTTGTGGCAAGTCCCCCGCCTTCTCTGACCCATTCCGATATGCCCATGGTTTCTGAAAGGATCTGCGCATCGGGTCCTTGGGCCCATTTGTCCTGCTATTTGCGGTCATTCACACAGATCGCGGCGAAGGTATAGAAAGAGTCTATTTTGTTGAAAAACTCTTGCTTGATCGAAGTGTAAGTTGCTGATTCAATTGCCTCTGAGGGGAGGCATTGATGATGTTGAGACGAGACAAGAGGCACAGTCAGCGCTCTTTTATGGCTTCTCGCTGGAGGATCATGTTCCACAAGACCATCTGGTTCGATCGATTGACCGGTTCGTCGATCTGAGCATAATTTGCGCGCACCTTGCGGATTTTTACAGCCACACCGGCCGCCCATCCATCGACCCTGAACTGCTGATCCAGATGCTGATCGTGTGATCTTGTGGTCTGCGATTTGGCCGAGGACCCAAGTGAGCCAGGACTGTCGGTCGACGTCGTTCAAGTTGGCAGTTTCGACTAGGGTGAAGGCGATGGCCATTGCCTTGCCACCGCCTTCGGAACCAGCGAACATCCAGTTCTTCCGGTCCGATTGCCACGGGTTTGACCGCGCGTTCGGCTGTATTGTTGTCGAGTTCCAAATGGCCGTGGTTCAAGTATGGCCGCGCCTTCGGCATCCGGCCAAAAGTGTAGCGGATGGCCTGGGCCAGTGGAGACTTGCCAGAGATCTTGGGCAGCTGCGCGTGTAGCCACGCTTCCAGACCATCGAAGATCGGCTTTGATCGCGATTGGCGCAGCGCGACGCGCTCGTCGGGCGCTTTTTGCCTGTTCGTCCGCCGCTTCGGCGATCTCCTCGTCGTCTTCGAAGGTTAGGTTGAGTTGATCCATGCTCTCGGAACGAACACCAAACCTATAGCGCTTCTGTCCCGCCAGTTGGTGCTTGAGATTCTCGATCAAGAGCGCCTGTGATTTGACTTCATCAGCCGGAAGCCGGTTCACCGCCCGTAATTCTGCAGGATCGTTTGGCGTGATATCGAGGTCGTTCAGCATCGCCGATCCTATAGCGGATCAGGGGCAAAACGTGAATCCCGAAAGTACCCAAGGCACTGTCTTTATTGGCCTATCCGACCTTCAAGGGACGCTAGGTCTTCTGCGGTATGCGCCAGTCGGTCCCTTCCAGCAACATCGACAACTGCGCTAGTGTCACGCTGACCTTGCCGTCCTTCGCAGCAGGCCAGACAAATCGGCCTTTCTCCAAACGTTTGCTGAACAGGCATGCGCCTTGTTGATCCCACCAAATGATCTTCAACAGATCACCGCGCCGGCCGCGGAACACGAACAGATGGCCGGTGTAAGGGTCAAGCTCCAGAACCTTCTCAGCCTGCGCTGCATATCCGTAACACCTGCGGCAAGCCAGACGCGCGTGTTGCTGGGGACAGGGATCAAACCGCCAGACCCTGCACGAGGCTAACAACGGCAGCCAGCGCTGTAGGTCCTTCGACCAAAATGCGCCGCCCATCTGATAAAGTGATGTCGACGCGACTGGCCGACAGAGGGGCAGATGGAGATGGCATTGGAACATCGATTAGTGCTGGCTCAACGACAACATCGGCCTCAATCTTGATCGGTAGAAAGGTTGCTTCATGTTCTGGGCTTCTGCCTCCGGCGCAAAGCGCGGGTCCTTCAACCATTTGAAAATAAGGTTCGCATTGACCGTATATCACCATGCCACCTGTGCCCAAATCTCTTGCTTCTCGTCGTCAGCTCCAAACCGCTTCTTTCGCCTACTCATAGAGTGCCTCACAGTGTCCACTATCGATGGTGGACACTTAGATCACTCTCTTGGATGCCGTTAGGTCGGGTTCATCGGACGTCCACAGTCCGGGCTGCCCGGCATCAGATCGTCAAACCGTCCGGAGGCCGACATGAAGATCCCGCATCCCGCCACCGTTCCCCACTGGCTCAGGCGGTGGGCGATCGTGATGACGGTTCGGAAAATCTGCTGCGCGACGTTGCTGATCTGATGTCTGCCAGGCACGCAGGCCGTTCAGGGGTCGAGGAATTCCTGCACCAGGGCTTCTGTTTCCCAGTCATCCAGAGTTCGGCCCCAGAGCCTGAAGTCATCGATGTCTCCCTGGAATGCGGCCCTCGTCTCGGCGTCACGCTTCACGAAATGGCCCCCCAGGCTGAGCACGTGGTTCGGAGGGCTGTCCAGTCCCCGGCGCCATGTCAGCAGAAGGTCCCGCCAGGAGGGGCTTTCGGTCATGGGCCATTCGACAAGCTGGTGCGGTTGGCCGTCGACGGTGATCTGCAGGTCCACCAGCGGGGCGTTGTCGCTGTGCCGGAGCGTCACGTGGTGCCACGCGCCATCCGCTAGGTTGCCGTCAAAATCCACGCGGGCCCGTTTGTAGAAATGTTTGACCTCCAGCTGCCCCGCATCGAGGAACAGGGCAAAACCCTTGCTCAGAGACGCATTTGCCGCTGAAAACAGAACGCCACGCCCCTGGTCGTCGGAGCGGAAGCGAAAGGAGACCGTGGTGGGTTTGCTGCGCAGAAAGGTCGGGGAGGCATAACCTTCGGTGATATAGGCCGCCCCGCCGGTCAGAAAGCTGTTGCCGTTTCCGCGGGTCACCCCGCACGGGGCGCACACCAGATCATAGTACGCGCCGAACCCGCCGGCATTCGGCACCCGGTTGTCGCGGACCGCATCGAAGTCGTAGTTCAGGAGAGGCTCTGTGAGGTCCACAGGGGTCAGGACACCGGAAGAGCTTGCATCCGTGTCGTCCGTTTTCGCTGTGTAGCGACCGGTTTCCACAAGCGTGCCGTCCGGCGTGTAGCTGTATTGCGTGATGGTGAAGGTGTCTGCATCCACCTGCACCGACGTGACCATGGAGCGTGGCACCCCCGCCCGTGTCGTGACCTGAAGCAGGGCGGTGTCGGCATCCTCGATCAGGGTATCGGTATGCACTTCACCGGAGAAATAGGCATCCACCTCATATTCGCGCAGCAGATGCCAGAACGGGCTGTGCTGCCCGTCATCGAAATACATGATGCTGGTATTGCGGCCGCGCACCGGGTTGAGCACGGGCAGGTGACCCTGAACAAAGACATATTCAATCGAATCCTCCGCCCGCGCGGCCTTGAGAACGCTTTCCAGCCACCGCAAATGCGCGCCCTTGACCGTTCCGGTGACCGTTTGCAGATCCCCCTTCAGGACATTCAGGGCCTGTTTCGGGAGACGGGCGGTATGGCTGAACATGTCGACGGTCACAAAGACCGCATTGTTGATCCTGACCGCATAGGAGGTGTCTTCGAAAACGGTGCCGGTGGGGGTCGAATACGCGGCGTTTTCCGGCAGGGTCCGTTTGACATGGCCGCCGAAGTAGGAGGCAAATAATTCCCTGAAAACCGGTATGGACGCATCCCGCCGACTGAGCGGCACCCAAGGATCGTCGCCATATTCATGGTCTCCCGTGGCCACCAGAATGGTTTTGAACCCGGCCTGCTCCGCGGCCTGAAAGAACGATCCGTACACGATATCGGCGGCGGCGCGCACCCGGTCGGTATAGCTCAGCTGCGGTTCAAATCTGGTCTCCAGATCCTTTGTGAACCACTCACCATCCGCCAGATCGCCGGGGACGAGCAGGATGTCTGTTTCGAACTGTCGGACCATCTGGCCGTAGAGGCGGGTGTGTTCTTCGATCAGGGCCTGCCTGTCGGCCTCGGAGGTCATCTCGCGGGCTGCTTTGGTCTGCAGATAGGCTTCGGCGTTATGAGGATCGGGCAGCACGACAAAGCTCCAGTCCTCCGGAGCGGAAGGGGCGGTTGCCGAAAAATCGGGAGAAAAGTCGAGCATCCACTGCCGGATCTCCTGCAGGGCAACAAGCCCCCCCCATCCGATGATGAGGACGCCGGGGATGAGAAACAGAAATTTACGCATAAAAAGGCACTCTGGTGATGGTGGGTTGTAGCTTGGCTACGTCAGATCATGGGCAAATGCATCATTTAATATCCAGGCGGGCGCATTGTCGTCAGGGCGCGCCGCCCCGGATGTGATCTCTTGCCTGCCGGAACCACGCGCGTGTTCTACGGTGGCAGACCCTCTCGCACGGCAAGGGGTCGGAAGCCTATTGGCGGCAGGATAAACCCACCCCATTCCGGGCCTCGGGGCAGGGGGTGCAGCCTTTGTGCGGGATCAGGCCTGTTGTGCCATCTCGCGGAATTCCGGGCTGCTCTGCATCAGATCGTCAAACCGCCCGGAGGCCAGCACCTTGCCCCCTGCCAGCATGAAGATCTCGTCACAGTTCTTTACCGTGCTCAGGCGGTGAGCGATCATGATGATGGTCTTCTTGCCGCCGATATTGTGCACCGCCTCCATGACGGCCCGTTCGGTGACATTATCCAGCGCCGAGGTGGCCTCATCCAGGATCAGCACATCCGGGTCATGATAGAGCGCGCGGGCGATGCCGATGCGCTGGCGTTGTCCGCCCGAGAGGCGCACGCCGCGTTCGCCCACATGGGTCTGATAGCCATCCGGCAGTTCGGTTTCGACAAAGTTGTGCAGGCTGGCGATTTTCGCCGCCCGGATCACCGCCTCCATATCAATGTCCTCGGTGGCAGCGCCAAAGGCGATGTTATGGGCCACCGTGTCATCGGTCAGGAAAATCTGCTGCGGGACATAGCCGATCGATTTCTGCCAGGCGCGCAGACGTGCGGGCTCGACCGCAGTGCCATCCACTTCCAGGGTGCCCGCATCCGGGCTCAGCAGGCCAAGCATCACATCGATGGCCGTTGTCTTGCCGGCCCCGGTGCCGCCGACGATCCCCACGGTGGTATTCGCCGCGATATGCAGGGACATGTCATGCAGGGCAGCGCGCTCTGCCGCCGGATACTGATAGCTCACATTGCGCAGGGCCAGGGACGTTTTCAGCCCCATCGGCGGCTGCGCGTTGGCCCGCGCAAGATCGCTCTCCTTGGGCATGACCAGGGCATTGATTTCCTTGTGAATATTCGTCAGCACCGCATCGTTGAACCGCAGCTGGGAGAATTTGCTGTAGAGTTGCTGCAGCGCGGGCAGCAGGCGCCCGAAGGCCAGCACGAAAAACCCGAAGGTCGGCAGCACCTCGGCCAGGTTGCCACCGCCGCGCACGATGAGAAACAGCAGCATCACGATCATGCCGCCAAAGGCGATGGTTTCCAGGGCAAATCGCGGCAGCTGCCGGATCACCAGGCTGATGCTCTGGATTTTCGCCATGCGGAACGCAGCACTTTCGAAGCGGGTCATATAGGCCTGCTCCAGTCCCATGAGCTTGAGTTCCTTGATCCCGCCGGTGGCCTCCTGCACCGCGTGAAAGCGGCGTTTGTTCTGGATCATGCGCTGATGGCCAAGCCGCCCGATCAACCCGCGCATCCCGGCATAGATCAGGGCGTAGGACCCGCCCAGCAGAACCACCGCGATCACGGCAATGACCGGTTCGATGGCCACGATGAAGCCCACGATGAGCAGGATCGTCAGCAGGTTGGGCAGAATCTGCAGCGCGGGCAGCAGGCAGCCCGAGACCAGCTGGTTCACTTCCGTCAGGACGGAGGTGGTCAGGGCCGAGCTGTGGCGGCTCACAAACCAGATATAGGGTTGATAGAGCGAGCTTTTCAGCAGGCGGGTGCTGATCCCGAAGGCCCGCATCACGCCAAAGCGGGTCAGGGCATAGAGGGTCACCGCCTTGAACGCGATCCCGATCACGAGAAATGCGAAAATGCACGATCCCATGAACAGCGAGAAGGATTGGGCCGAGGTAAAGCCGAAGCTGTCGTAGAAGAATTTCAGGATGGCCGTTTCCTGGATTTTATCCGCATCGGACAGAACCTGCAGGAACGGCAGCATCAGCGCCACGCCACCGGTTTCCAGGATGGAGGAGACGATCACCATGAAGAACAGCAGGGTGAAGCGTTTCCGTTCCCGGCTGTTCAGCAGTGAAATCAGCTTTTTATACGTGGTAAACATTTATATCCAGGAGCGGTTTGCCGTCTCGTAGCAGAAGTATCTGGGCGAGAACAGGGAAAGACCGAGACAATCGTGAGACCTCATAAAAAGCGTGTTCAAAGATACGGATACACTCTGTGTCTATCCTCCAAAAAGGTGCATATATTGCAAAGGCGCTGGTGGGTTGTTATGCGCGCCACAGCGGATGGTCTCACAGGGGCTTTCGGTTGAAAAGGGAATGTGATGACCAGTTTTTCCGTTCTTGTCCTGATGAAGGAAAGTGCAGCGGTCATCCATCGTTTCGCCGCTTATTACAGCAGGATCGGGGCGGCCCAGACCGTCATTTTCATCGACGGGCCCATCGGGTCCGATCTGGAGGCGGGGCTGGACCGGGACCTGCTGGCTGCGCAGCGCGCAGAACTGGTCCCCTGTGACGAGACCTTCTGGGCCACGGCCCCCGGCGACCGGCCCCAGGACATTCAGGACCGCCAGCGCGCGATCTACCTGATGGGCCAAGCGCGCTGCACCTCCGACTGGGCGCTGATCTGCGATGCCGATGAATTTGTGATCGACCGGATGCCTGTTCCTGAGTTTCTGGGCGCGATGCCGGATGACGTGTCCTCGGTGGCCATCGCCCCGGTCGAGGCGGTCTGGGGCCCGGGCGAGGATATCAACGCCGCTTTTGGCTCTACGTGGTTCCGGCGGCCCGATATCGCGTCGTCACGGCTTGAAAAACGCCTGCAGCTGCGCAGCCTGTGGCTCTACGGTCCCTTGGGTATCCTGTTCCGCAGCGGCATTCTCAGCCATGCGGTGGGCAAGCAGTTCATTCGGACCAGGGCGCATTTCGATGTGATCGACCTGCATTTTTCCACCGTTGACGGCAAACGGCTGACCCGCCGCGCGGTGGATATCGACCCGGCGCTGGCGCAGGTGGAGCTGGCGCATTTCGACGCCATCAGCTTTGAGCGCTGGCATGCGAAATCCCTGCGCCGGGTGCTGCATGACACGCGCACCGCGATGATGCGCCGTTCAGGTCGCAGGCGGCTGCAATTGCGGATCTTCGATCTGCTGCGCCGGTTCGGCAAGGCCGGTCCGCGCTGGTTTTATCGCCGTCTCTATACGCTGACACCGCGCCAGACGCGGCTCTTGATGCAGCGCGACATGGCCTTTCAGATGCATCTTTTTGAAGATCAGGCCCCGGAGACTGCGGGCCAGAGCGCCAGATCGCGCGCATAGAAGCGGTCGACAAAGGCTTGCACCTCGCGGGTCTCTTCCGGGCTCAGATCAAAGCGGTCGCTGGGTTTGGCCTTGCTGGTGAACCGCCCGCGCAGCGCTGATTTCACTGCCCCGATCCCCGGCAGGCGGTTGGCCAGCGCCTTGACGGAGCGGCTGGCGGCCAAGGGGGCCAGAGCGCCCGGCAGTTCCAGCTGATCGCCGCGGTTGCGGGTGGCGGGCGTCAGGGGCTGCCCGCTGCGCGCGGCGATTGCCTCGAAAAGCGCGTCGATCCGTGTCACGGGCAGGGCGGTCATCTCCAGCGCCTCCGAGCCTTCGCTGCTCCAGTAAACCCACTGCGGCCGGAAATGGCGCAGATCATAGTGATCCATCACCGCCTCGGCCTGGCCGTGCCCGCGCAACTCTTCGATCATCGCCATCAGCGTGGCCTTGCGTGCCGCCGCCCCGGCAAAACGCGTGTCCGTTTCCCCATGCAGCTTGGAGTATTCGGCGAGCGACGAGAAAAACCGCCCCAGCGGATCGCGGTAGAGGCAAAACATCGCATAGCCCTGCACCCGGTCCCAGAGTTCCGGGTAATGCTGTGCAAATTCGTCGATGCCCAGATGCGCCCGGTCCAGCTGCACCTCGGGGGTGGCCTTGTCCGTGCCCCAGAACACTTCCGGGTCATCATGCAGATGTTCGATGGTGGCGCGCACCGAGGTGCCGCCAACCTTGGGGTTGTGGAAAAACACGAAACGGTGCTGATGGGAGAGGATCATGGGGCGCGGCCGTTCAGCTGTAGTCTTGTTTCATCAGATCAAGTGCTGCGTTCAGCTGATCAATCCGGGTTGTGCGGATGGCGTCCCCGCTGAGATGTGGCTTATAGCCTTTCAGCGTTTCGAAATAGGCCTGCATTCGGTCGGTGTGCCGGGCGTTCCAGCTGCGGAACGGCGCGGTGTTGCGGCCCCGCGCCAGAGCCTCAAGCGCCACGGTGCGCCCCTTGCGCAGCACCGTCTTGGCCTGCATGCGTGCCTTGTAGGTCAGCCCCGGCTTGCGCGGCGCAGGCGCGGTCTGCAACACGTCGAAAGTATCGAGCGGCACCGGGATCGGCTCTGGCGTGGGCGAGATGGGCTGGCGTTTTTCCCCCTGCAATAGGTGATCCACATAGTCCGAGGGCGGCAGCAGATAGGGGTGATATTCCAGTCCCAGCGACTGGCACCAGTCGAGCCATTTGTATTTCAGGATACGCTTGGGCGAGGCCACTGGGATCCACGGCGTGCGGTAGAAATCGGCGATGATCGCGCCGTGCAGGGATTCCACGATGGCCAGTTCCGCATGGGCCAACGCGCCAAAGACCGTGTCGCAATCGGCAAAGGGGTCCACATAGGTCAGGTCACTCTGGGCGCAGATTTGCCCCCAATTGCCATAGCTCGCGGTGCTCCAATGCGGCACGAAAACGGTGCCTTTGCGGGTTGTCGGAACATCTGCATAACGCGGGATCTGATTGATCAGCCAGGCGCCATCGGTGATCGCCTTTTCCGGCGCGAGCCCAAGGTGTTTCGCGGTCAGAGGCCCACGCACGCAGCGCACGTCCCAGGCGGCGGCCTGATCCTTTGTCGGCAGGCTGCTGTAGCCCGAGCCGGTGCCGAACACCACTTTGGGCCCGGCCACGAGATCGAGGTTGCGCGACAAAAGCGAGCCCACGCCGATGAGCCGGATATCATCCTCGCGCGCCAGCAGATCCGGGATCAGCTCCGGCCAGAGCCAGCTGTTCATGTGGTCGCCAAAGTTTGTCGTGGCGCCGTAATAAAAAGGTCTCATGTCTGCTTTCGGGCCTCGGAAAAATCACAGATCAGCATATATCGCCTGCCGTTACTCATTTATAAGATGTGCCCTGTAAACGGGATTTTATGCTCTGAACCGGCAAAGTTGACGGCCCGTGGCGCAGTTCACGCCTTCGTATCGTCTGAACCTTTGAATTGCCATATATAACGGGCTATAGGGTGCACGCGTTTTAGGTTTTGTTAAGTTGAGTTCAAAAATGTCCCATCTGACTTTCATCGTGCCGGTGCGGCACCCGGACAATTCTCCGGACTGGTCCTTGCAATGTCAGTTTCTGCAGGCGACGGCGCGCTCTATCGCGGCGCAGGCCGACCCGGGCTGGCGCGGGATCGTCGTGGCCAATGAAGGCTCAGATCTGCCGGAGCTGCCGGAGGGATTTTCGGTGGAATGGGTCACGTTCAAGCCGAACCCCGCCTATAGCATCGCGGCCCATGGCAAGGAGGTCGCGCGCGACGCCTTCCGGCTCGACAAGGGCCGCCGGGTGCTGGCGGGCATGCTGGCGGCGCGTGACAGTGGCCATTTCATGATTGTTGATGACGATGATTTTGTCTCCAACACCCTGTCGGGCTTTGTGAAGGCCAATGCCGACGCGCCGGGCTGGTTCATCGACACCGGCTATGGCTGGACAGAAGACACCGATTATTGCGTGCGCATGCAGGGCTATTCCGGGGTCTGCGGCAGCAGCCTGATCATCCGGGGCGATCTTTACGATCTGCCTGCCCGGTTCGAGGATGCCTCGGAAGAGTACATCAAGGAATGGCTGGGCAGCCACGTGCGGATCAAGCATATCCTGCGCGCCGCCGGGCATCCGCTGGTGCCGCTGCCGTTTGACGGCGGGGTCTACCGCGTCGGGCACCGCAATTCGCACAGCAATTCCGGGTCGCTCTGGCAGTATTTCTTCCTGAACCCCAAATACCTGGTGCGCCCCGGGCGTCTGTGGCGGAATATCAAAGGGCTGCGCAAGCTGTCGGATGATCTCAAGCGTGAGTTTTTCGGCGGTGCACCCTCCGCGCCCGCCATGGGTGTGCATGAGACGCTGTCATGACTGTCTACACCCGGCAGGATGCGCCGATCTTCCGCACGGGCGCGCGCCCGAAACTGCCCCCGGTGAAGAGGTCTCATCGTCAGGCAGAGCGCCCAAAGCAGGTGGCCGAGCCGGTTAAGACAGAGGCGGTACAGGCGCTGCCTGCTGACGCCGTGGCACAGGCGGCCCCGGCCGCGAAGGGGAACAGGCTTTTCATCCTGTTCATTTTTTCGCTGCTGTTCCCGATTGTCATCAAACTGGGTCCGATCGTCTTATTCCCCTACCGGATCTTCCTGCTTGTCATGTTCATCCCGCTTTTTATCCGGCTTGTGAGCGGAAAGGCCGGCGGGATACTGACCGTGGATTGGTTCATGATGCTGGCGACCTTCTGGGCGGGTGTGGCGCTGGCGGCCAATCATCCTTTCGGGCGCATTATCGAGCCTTTCGGGGTCTATACGCTGGAATTTTTCGGCGCCTATCTGGTCGGCCGCATCGGCATCAGATCGGCAAAGGATTTCATTTACATGGTGAAGCTTGCGTTTCTGTGCATCGCTTTGCTTTTGCCGTTTGCCTTTATCGAGGCGGTGACCAACAAGAATATCCTGCTGGATCTGCTGCCAAGCTCCATTCGGGACACCGATCAAGGGGTGCGTATGGGGTTTCACCGTGCCCAGACGATCTTTGCCCACTCGATCCACTACGGGGTTTTCGCGTCCTTGCTTCTGGGTCTGACCTGGTATGCGTTCAGCCCGGGCAAACCCCTTCTGCGGTTCATCCTGACCTTTCCGGTTGTGGCCTTTTCGACCTTTCTGTCGCTGGCCACCGGGGCGCTTATTGCCTTCAACGTTCAGTTCCTGCTCATCCTGTGGGAAGTCATCATGAAGCCCATTCGCCAACGCTGGGTGATTTTCGGCTGGCTGAGCGTTGCGGGCTATATCTTCGTCGACATCATGGCGACGAAATCTCCCTTCCATACGCTTGTCGCAAAACTCGCTTTCTCCCAGACCAGCGCCTACAACCGCATCCTGATTTTTGATCACGGGATGAAGAACGTCATGGCCAACCCCTGGACGGGCCTGGGCATGAACGACTGGGTGCGTCCCAGCTTCATGAGTTCCAGCACCGATAACTTCTGGCTGCTGATCGCCATGCGCTACGGCATTCCGGGCTTTGCCTTTTTCGCCATCGCCATTTTCCTGATCATGCGGCGCGGGGCGCGTGTGCCCCTGACGGATCCGCTGGATCGTGCGTGCCGGGCGGGCTTTCTGACGGCCATGGGCGGGTTGATCATCTCCGGGGGGACGGTGGATTACTGGAAAGGCATGCTGGCCTTCATGCTGTTTTTCATCGGCTCGGGGGTCTGGCTGTTTTCGGGCGGTGCCAATACCACGCCCCCCGCGCCTGAAGAGCCGGATGCAGACACCCTGCGCAGGCAATCATAATGCGGGTGCTCTATCTGACGCCGACCATGAACAAGATGTCGGTGGGCGAAGCCTATGTTGCCTTCAAATGGGCGGAGGCGCTGTCGGAGATCGTCGATCTGACGGTGCTGACCTTTCATCCCTCCAACCCGGCCCACGGGCAGCTGGCGGAACAATTGCCCCGGGCGGAGGTCGTGACCTGGCCGATGCCGAAGTTCCCCAAGCGGCTGAACCGCCTGGTGGCGATGCTGAAGCCGAACTATCCGATCTATGCCCGCCATGTGCGCCGCTGGCTGGCCGAGGCCCGCGCCGAGGGTCGGCACTTCGATCTCGGCCACCAGATCATGCCGCAGGCCGCGCGCTATGCCTCGCCCCTGCAGGGGGCGGGGTTTCCTTATATCATCGGCCCGCTTGGCGGATCGCTGAGCACACCGGCGGCCTTTCAGCATGAGGATGCGGGCAGCGCGCAATGGTTCACCGCCCTGCGCAAGCTTGATCCCCTGCGCTTTCAATATGACCCCTGGCTGCGCCGCAGTTATGCGCAGGCCGATATGATCCTCGGGGTGGCGCCTTATGTCGAAGACGTGCTCGGGGCGATTGAGCTTAAACGCTTTGAGGTGGTGCTGGAGCTGGGGGTTGATGCCGTCCCGCCCGCGCGTCCGCCCCGGCAGGGGGAGGGGCTGCGCCTGCTGCATGTGGGCCGCGGCGTGCGCACCAAGGGGTTGCGTGACGTGGTGCGTGCCATGGCCGCGCTGAAAGACCTGCCCGACGTGACGCTGACCAGTGCGGGCGAGGGGCCGGAGCTGGCCTTTTGCAAGGCGGAGGCGGAAAAGCTGGGCGTGGCGGATCGCATCACCTTTGAAGGGCAGGTGCCGCGTGCGCGGGTCGAGGAATTGTACCAGACCCATGATATCTTTGCCTTCCCCAGTTTTCGTGAACCGGCGGGCAATGTGCTGTACGAGGCGATGCGCAACAGCCTGCCGGTGATTGCCGCCGACCGGGGGGGGCCCGCCTTCATCGTCGATGACACCGTCGGGATCAAGCTGCCCGTGAGCACGCCAGAGGCACTGGCCGCAGGGGTTGCGGATGCCGTGCGCCGTCTCTATCACAACCCCGCTGAACGGGCGCGGCTGGGGCAGGGCGCGCGCGACAAGCTGGAACGCGAAGGGCGCTGGCCCACCAAGGCGCAGCATCTGGTGTCGCTCTATCGGTCGGTTGCGGCCCCTTCGGTGGCACAGCCAGATCAAGATGTGGTCGGCTGAGCGCGCCGCGGCTCTGGTGCATGGCAAGCGCCGGTAATCTGGTTTCAAATATTTGAATATATCTTGAAGATCAGAAGAATTGTTAAGGTGACAGAGGGGTCTTTGAAAATCACTTTTAGGGCGTGCCTGCGCGCCGCCCGGAATATTTTTCAGGTTTGAATTTTGAAATGGTTACCTTTGCGATCATCTGTCTGGCCAATGAAGACGACACGATTCTGCAGACCTTCTTGGCGCATTATCTCGGGATGGGCGCAACCGAGATCGCGCTTTTTGTGGATCGCGCAGAGGACGGCATGCCGGTTTCGCTGGAGCATTTCAGCGCCCAGCAACGGGACCGTATCCTCCTGACCTACTGCGATGATGGCTATTGGGGAGCTGTGGGCACGCCGCGGCCCGCAATGCTGGAAGATCGCCAGCGTGCCGTGTTCAACGCCTATTTCAGACAGTGCAAACAGGATTGGCTGCTGGTCTGTGACGCCGATGAGTTCCTCGTCAGTCCCGCACCGCTTGCAGAGGTGCTTGAGCATGTGCCGGAGGAGGTCTCCTCCGTGACGTTCCCCCCGGTCGAGGCGGTCTGGGGGCCGGGTGACGATATCGACACGGCCTATGGCAATTCCTGGTTTCGCGCACCCTTTTCCGACACTGCGGCCTGGCGGCGGGAAAGTCCGGGTATCTACGGATGTGAACGCTTTCTGATGAGTGGGCGCGGCGCTGTGGGGCATGACGACGGCAAGAGCATGACCCGTACAAATGGGGATGCCAGTCGCCTCAACCTGCATTGGGCAACTGTCGGAAAGAAGATCGTTTCGGTGCCCAGCTGGCAAGTCGGCGCTCCGCTCACCTCAGTATGTCTTGTGCATTTCGATGCCATAAACTTCAGCCGGTGGCGCAGGAAGTTCCGCCGTCGCGGCGGATGGCGCGGGATCAATGGCGGGCGTGGGTCCAAACGCCGTGTCAGGCAACGGCGTGTCGTGAATTTCGCCAATTTGCTGGGACCCAATGCAGGCCGTATCGTGTTTCGCAGGTTTTATTGCCTGACCGCGCGGCAACTGGCGCTGTTACAGAAACAAGACCTGGTGCAACAGCTGCAGCTTTTTGATCCGCCGCGTTCCCGGCAAGACTGACAGCACGCGCCAGATGCGCATCCGGGGCCTAGGCCTGTTTGGCGATCTCCTGGGCCGCGAGATCGGTATAGGCCGCCAGCCGGGCGTCCACCTTCTTCATCGCTTCCGCCACTTCGGCCTTCAGCGCGGCGCGGTTGAGATAGCCTTGCTGGATACGCTCCAGAATATCGGCCGGGTCATCCGCCTTGCAGTCGGCCACATGGGTATAGCCCAATGTGCCGAAGACGCCGATGAACTTGCGGCTGTAGGCCATGGGCACCACCGGCACGCCGGTGGAGAAGGCGGCGATGGTGGCGTGCATGCGCGCGCCCATGAAGAAATCCATGCCCGCGATATAGCTCTTGGCCTCGATGGGGGAGGTGAAGACCGGGGCCAGCACGGTGCCGGGGAATTCCTCAGCCAGCTGCGCGCTGACCCGCTGGTCGTCCTCGACGCCGATGAACTCGGACTGCACATGGCCCACCAGATGCAGCTCCACCTCCTCGCGCGCGGCAAACCAGCCGACGATCTCGCGGATCAGGGTGGGGTAGTCGCCTTTCAGGCCGAACTGGTTGGACTTTGTATAGCCGCCGTTGAACAAGAGCCCCGAGACATTCAGCCCGACCTTGACGGGGGCATCTTCGGCACGCGCCTCGGGCTTGGTGTAGGACATGCCCATGGCCACATCTGTGGCCTCCAGAATATGCGACCGCACGCCCAGATCCTGCAGGAACCTGGTGGAGGGCGCATCGCGGCTGACCACGAACCGCGCACGGTTCATCACCATGCGCGCCAGCGGTTTCGACCACCATTTATCGAAGGGCCCCACGGTCTGCGGGCTCAGCACCAGCGGTTTGCCCGCCCAGAGGGTGCGCGCCTTGGTGACCCAGATGGTGAAGAAGCGTTTGAAGCCATAGATATCGGTGAAACTGTCGCCACCGCCAATGTCAAAGACCAGATCGCAGCGCCGGATCGCGGCGGCCAGCTTGTCGCCGGGCCGCACCAGATGGCGCAGGCGCAAGGGCTCGTTCTCGATATCCGGTGCGCTCAGATAATAGTCCCGGCTGTCGCGCCAGCCCAGGACGATGAAATGCGCGGTGAAGCCTTCGCGGGCGGCGGCAGCGCGCAGGATCTCGATATTGGCGAGGGTCAGGGCGCCCACGCCAAGGTTGTCGGAATTCATCGAATGCCAGAACAGGCCGATGGTGAGGGGTCTGCCTTGCGTGGGTTCGGTCACGATCATTCTCGCCTGTTTTGCCGTTTGATACGCTCTCTATGAGAAAATCAGAGGCAAGGACAGACTGCATTGCGGCAGACTTGGGGTTCTTTGCCCAAGGCGGCTGCACAAGGGTTGCCTTGCGGGCGGATTTGGTTTCAACAAGGCGGACGATCCCCGAATGGACCTCCGCGAGCAAGTGCAGACCCCGTGAGCCAGAAACCCAATTTCCTTCGAAAGGTCGAGCGGGGTGATCTCTGTGCGGGCTGTGGTGGCTGTGCGCTGGTGTCGGATCAGAAAATCACCATGGAAACGGTAGCCCCCGGCTATCTGAGACCGCGCGTCAAAGCCCCGCTGAGCGCGAAAGAGGATGCCCGCATCGCGCGCTTCTGTCCCGGTCTGGGCCAAAGCGTTGCCGCACAGGGCCGCACCGATGATGTCCTCTGGGGCCCTTACGAAGAGATGTGCGAAGGCTGGGCCACCGATCCGGCATTGCGCCATACCGGCTCTTCCGGGGCAGCGCTTTCGGCCATCCTTGTCTCGGTGCTGGACAGCGGCCTGGTGGACGGTGTCGTGCAGACCGCCGCCGACCCGGACCGGCCCACCGCCAATCGCGCGGTGATTTCCACCACGCGCGCGGAAGTTCTGGCCGCAGCCGGATCGCGTTATGCGCCCTCGGCACCGCTGGCCGATCTTGGTCCCTGCCTTGAGAGCGGAAAGCGCTATGCCTTTGTCGGCAAGCCCTGCGATGTGGCGGCCCTGCGGGCGTTGGCCCGGCAGGATGCGCGGATCGAGGCCACATTCGTGCTGATGGTGTCGTTCTTTTGCGCCGGCGTGCCCTCGCTGGCGGGTGCCGATGCGGTGCTGAAGGCGCTGGGGGCGGCCCCGGAAGAGGTGCAGGCCTTCCGCTACCGCGGCAATGGCTGGCCGGGGCAGGCGACCGCCACCCTGCAGGATGGTCAGACCCGCAGCATGAGCTATCACGACAGCTGGGGCGGGATCCTGTCCAAACATGTGCAGCACCGGTGCAAGATCTGTGCCGATGGGACCGGCAAGGACGCCGATATCGTCTGTGCCGATGCCTGGCATGCGGATGAAAAGGGCTATCCGCTCTTCACCGAAGACGAAGGCATCAGCCTCATTGTCGCGCGCACCGCGCTGGGGGCGGCACAGATCGCGCAGGCAGAGACCGCAGGGCTGCTGGAGACGCGTCCTTTCGACCGCAGCCGCCTGGAGGCCATGCAGCCGGGACAATCGGGGCGGCGCAAGGCCCTGCTGGCCCGGCTGATCGGCCTGCGCCTGATGGGCCAGCCGATCCCGCAGTACAAAGGGTTGCATCTGCGCGCGGCGGCCCGGCGCAACAGCCCCAAGGTTTTGCTGCGCAACATGCTGGGGACAATGCGCCGGGTGGTCCGCCCGAAACGGGGGTGATGTCGCCCTCCGAGGTGGTTCCGAGCTGTTAGGCGGTATTTGACCGGACGTGAGCGGATCTCCACACAAGCCGCACATGGGTGCTGTTTTCCTGTTCCCTTATTACGGGTATTTTTGCAGACCTTATCGCCTAGGTTTTACGTTAAAATGGATCAGGAGCCCGACGCATGCCCCTTGCCCGTATTGGTCAGAATATCCTGTATTTGCCCATATCCCCAAAACCGGTGGCAGCAGCATCGAAGCCTATATCAGGCACAAGGGCAGCCTGTCGCTGCTCTACAAACAGGCCGTGGGCGGGCTGCGCACATCGCCACAGCATCTGCAGGTCGCGCTTTTCGACACTCTGGTGCCGCGTGCGTTCTATGATCACGGCTTTGCCGTCCTGCGGGATCCGGTGGCGCGGCTGGTCAGCGAATTCTGCTATCGGGCCCGCCCGCCGTCACGGGTCTGGTTGCGGTCGACCGAGGGGCTGGCCCGGCTGCCCCTCAGAGGCAAGGGCCGCAATGTGACCTTTGATCAATGGGTCGATGCCGTTTTCGATATCTACCGCGACAACCCTTACGTCTCCGGCAATCACATCCGACCGCAGGTCGATTTCATACATCCCGATCACCTGTGTTTCCGCTTCGAGAACGGCATCGATCCGGTGCTGCGCTGGATCGATGCGGTGACACAGACCGCCGCCGTGCCCTCTGAACGGCTCAAGAAAGCGACATGGCCCAAGCCGGATGTCTCCGCACAGACCCGCCGGAAGATCGCGCAGTTCTATGCCCGCGACTACGCGGTGCTGGACCGGATGGGTGAAGCGACTGAGCCTGTTTTGGGACGTGATATTCTGGACGCCCCTGCTGCGACGCAATGGGCCACGGCCGGTTAGCCGAAAACAAACTCGTCGCCGACAACCATCACCGACCCCACGGCCACGGGGGCCACGGTATTTTTCGGTTCAGGCTGTCGCGCTGCCGGGGGGGAGAAGGTCGTCTTGAGGCTGATTCTGGTATCCCGTATCGGTTTCTCGAGTTCACGCAGCAGGTAGAAAAGGGCCGCGCGCGTCCCTTTCAGGCTTTGAGGTACCGTGATCTGTTTGAGGCGGCTGGGGGTACAGGTCTTGAGCGTCACATCGGAATCCTTCTTCGGCACCTGCCGTCATCTGTTAACTTTATGTTAACAGTTTGACAAAAGAAGGAAGGATTTTTGGTCCGGGCGGCGAAAATCAGTGTCCCGGGCGGCGCGGTGCCGGGGTTCTGGGGTGGCTCTCTGCGCAAAACCGGGCTGCCGGATGATCAGGTATCGGGTTGTTTATATGGTATCTTTGTGCAGGGCCATCGGCCATATATCCAACATATGACAGTATGGATCGCTGATATGAGAAGGCCGGGGCACCACGCGCGGTTCGGAGTGTGATGGCGCCTCGTTTTCTTGCACGGCTGTTCAGAGCCCCCCCACCTGAGGCGCCGGCCTGTCATGTGCTACCAGAGCACCGGGTCTATGCCATCGGGGATATCCATGGCCGGGCCGACCTGCTGGCCGATCTGTTGGAAAAAATCGCCCGGGATCGCGCGGCACAGGCCGATGCGCGTGAGGTCAAATACGTCTTTCTTGGGGATTACGTGGACCGGGGGGAGCGTTCCAGAGAGGTGCTGGATCAGCTTTCTGCCCTGCGCGGGCAGAGGGGGCAGGAGGTGGTGTTCCTCAGGGGCAATCACGAAGCCGCCCTGCTGGATTTTCTGGCAGACCCCGAGACAGGGCGCCGGTGGTTGCAGTTCGGCGGCGACCGGACCCTGAAAAGCTATGGGCTGGATCCCACCGGTGAGCCTGAGGCGCTGCGGGAAAGGTTCCATGCGGCCCTTGGTCCACATCTGGATTTCTTGCAGCAGACAGAGCGGTTCTGGATGTCAGGAGAGGTTCTTTTTGTGCATGCCGCCGTCAACCCGCGCCGCGCCATTGCCGATCAGGAGGATCAGGATCTGTTCTGGGGCAACCGCGCCTTTCTTAGGGGTCGCGCCTTTCCCGGGATGCGCGTGGTGCACGGGCATTACAACGCCTTTGAGCCCGTGGTGACACCGCAGCGGATCTGCGTGGATACAGGAGCCTATTACTCCGGCAGGCTGACAGCGGTCTGTCTGGATGATAATACGTCCTTTGTCAGCACCGGCTGACGTCAGAATCTTAAAGTATTTGAGTACAAGTTTTTAGGAAATACATCATATGAAATACCGTCCTGAAATTGACGGGCTGCGCATGGTCGCGGTTCTGCCTGTCATCTTGTTTCATGCAGGTTTTACCTTCTTCTCGGGTGGTTTTGTCGGGGTTGATGTCTTCTTTGTCATCAGTGGTTATCTGATCACGACGATCCTGATCACCGAACTGGAAGCCGGTCGCTTCAGCATTCTGCGGTTTTATGAACGGCGGGCGCGGCGTATTCTGCCGGCCCTCTTTACCGTCATGCTGTGCTGTCTGCCCTTTGCCTGGCTCTGGATGTTTCCTGCAGCCCAGAAGGATTTTGCTCAAAGCCTTGTGGCGGTTGTCTTTTTTGCATCCAATTTCCTGTTCTGGAAAGAAACCGACTATTTCGCCACCGCCGCAGAGGAAAAACCGCTTCTGCACACCTGGAGCCTGGCGGTCGAGGAACAGTATTACCTGCTTTTCCCGCTCTTTCTCATCCTGTTCTGGCGCTTTGGGCGTCATCGGGTCTTCTGGATTATTGCAGCCCTTGCCGCAATCAGCCTTTTGCTCAGTGAATGGAGCTGGCGCACCAGGCCTGCTGCAAATTTCTACCTTGCCCATACCCGCGCCTGGGAGCTTCTGGCCGGGTCACTCTGCGCCTTTCTAGCGGCAAAGCGGGGCGTGCGCGGCAGCAATCTTCTCAGTGCTGCGGGCCTGGGGCTTATTGTCTTTGCGATTGTCTCTTACGATGAGACCACGCCATTCCCGAGCTTTTACGCGGTGGTTCCGGTTCTTGGCGCTGTGCTCATCGTGCTTTTCGCAGACCAGCGGACATGGGTTGCGCGTGGTTTGTCGTTGAAAATTTGCACAGGCATCGGGCTGATCAGCTATTCGGCCTACCTGTGGCACCAGCCGCTCTTTGCATTTGCCCGCATTCGCAGCCTGGAAGAGCCGGGCGAGGGCCTCATGCTGTCCCTGGCTTTTGCGGCATTGGCGCTGGCGTATCTGACATGGCGCTTCATCGAAAAACCATTTCGCCGCTCTCCTGTGCCAGCGCTGCCCTCTCAGGGTATTCTCTTTGGGGTCAGCGGTATGGTGGCGACGGTTTTTGTCGCCTTGGGGTTCTGGGGATACATGGCGACGAAGGATCTGCAAATAAGCCGCGAAGTTCTCAGCGAAAGATGTAATTTGCATCGTGGGGATTGTTTTCATTTGGAGAACCCCGGGTTCAGCGTCGCCCTGTGGGGTGACAGCTATGCCGATGCGTTTGCAAAGAGCCTGGGGGCTCAGGTGCGTGAAGCGGGAGGTGACCTTGCCCTTTTCATCAAGCATTCATGCCCCTCGATCCTGGGCGTCACGCGTAATGAGCCAAACAGATTGGGGGTAAAATTCGCAGATCAATGCCGCAGGCATAATGAAAAGGCCCAGGCTGATATTGTTGAAGGCACCTATGATTACGTCGTTCTGGCAAGCTCTTATTTGCGGTACGCTGAAGCGCGCAATCTAAAGGGTATGCCGGTCCTGTTGGACCACCGGGACAGTGCACTGGCCGCAGATCAGGCGATTGCCGGGAATATGGTGGAAACGGTCCGGGCAATCCGGGCTGCCGGAGCCGAAGTCATTCTCGTCACCCCCCCGCCAAGGGTTCCTGATTTCGACAGGCAGCGTAAACTTGTGAAATTTGGTCAGGCCGATCAGATATATGCCGAAGTGGAAGGCGGGACGGACATCAGCCAGATGCTCCTATCCCGGATTGCCGCCGCAAATATTCCGGTAAAACATGTGAACACGATCTCGTATTTCTGTGGGGGCGCAGATTGCCCGGTGATCACCGAAGATGGCAGGCTCAAAACCTATGACGGCTCCCATATCTCGACCGTCCTGTCGCCAGTTATCGCAAAGGCCGTCCTTGATGCGACTTGGCCGCGGTGATGGGACATCCTGCAAGGCGGCGTGAATGCCTTTCCGGGTGTGTGTCTGAATAACCTCATAGCCGCAAATCGGAGTCTTCTGTCGGCAGCACCGATTTGACATCGTAGAACACATGGTCCGCGCAGCCATAGGCGCGCAGGGTCTCGGGACTGCTGTCGCGAAACTGCTGATGCGCCACCGCCAGGATGATCCCCGCGTAGCGGTCCGGCTGCGGTGTCTGGATCAGCTCAAGCCCGTATTCGGCACGCGCTTCATCGGGGTCCGCCCAGGGGTCATGCACATCCACCTCGAACCCGAAATCCTCAAGCTCCGCGATCACGTCGATGACCTTGGTGTTGCGCAGGTCGGGGCAGTTTTCCTTGAAGGTCAGCCCCAGCACCAGCACCCGGCTGTCTTTGCGCGCCAGGCCGCGTTTGAGCATTTCCTTGGTGAATTGCCGGGCAATATAGGGCCCCATATTGTCGTTCAACCGGCGCCCGGCGAGGATGACCTGCGGGTGATAGCCTGCGGCGGCGGCCCGGTGGGTCAGGTAATAGGGATCGACCCCGATGCAGTGCCCGCCCACCAGACCGGGCCGGAAGGGCAGGAAATTCCACTTGGTGCCTGCGGCCTGCAACACGGCCTCGGTGTCGATGTCCATGTGGTTGAAGATGATCGACAGCTCGTTGACGAGCGCGATGTTCAGATCGCGCTGCGTGTTCTCGATCACCTTGGCGGCTTCGGCCACGCGGATGGAGGGGGCCTTATATGTCCCTGCCGTGATGATCGAGCCATAGAGCCGGTCCACCTTTTCCGCCGTCTGAGGCGTCGAACCGGAGGTGACCTTCACGATATCCGCCAGGCGGTGCTGCTTGTCCCCGGGGTTGATCCGCTCGGGGCTGTAGCCGCAAAAGAAATCCCGGTTGAACGTCAGACCGGACATCTGCTCAAGCAGGGGCACGCAGTCTTCTTCGGTGGCGCCGGGATAGACGGTGCTTTCGTAGATGACGATATCGCCTGTCGACAGCACGCGGCCGATCATCTCGGAGGCGCGGATCAGGGCCGTCAGGTCCGGACGTTTGTGGGCATCGATCGGCGTGGGCACCGTGACAATATAAATCGAGGCCTCCGCCAGGGCGGCAGCATCGCTGGTGAAGGACAGATGCCTGGCCGCGGCCAGATCCTCGGCCGGGGTTTCGCGGGTGATGTCCTGGCCGTCTTTCAGCGCCGCGATGCGCGCATCGCTGATGTCGAACCCGATGACCGGACGGATGCGCCCGAATGCCACCGCCAGCGGCAGCCCGACATATCCAAGGCCGATGACGGCGATCTTTTCTTCATCCATGGGGTCTGCCTTGCCGTTCCTGTTGCATCCGCCGACAGGGCCCGACAGGCGCGCGACGGATTTCCATAAATCCCGCCGGTCCCGCTTTCGCGTGGCACCGGTCGCTCTTTCTAAGCTGCCTTTGATCTGAACGCCAAGGGGCTTCGCGGCTTCGTGACCGGGATCGGGGGGCGGTCCTTTTTGCAGGTTTGCGCCCGGGGCATTTCATGGCATCACACTGCTGGAGACCCGGCAAAACCACACGCCCCCGATCTGAATTGGAGTATCCGCCCTCATGATCTATCCAGTTGTTCTTTGCGGGGGCTCCGGTACGCGCCTCTGGCCCTCCTCACGCAAGGCCTTTCCCAAGCAGTTCAACCGGTTGATCGGGTCCGAAACCCTCTTCCAGACCACGCTCAGACGGCTCACGGGGCCGGAATTCGCAGCCCCGCTGGTGATGACCAATGCCGATTTTCGCTTCATCGCGATGGAGCAATGCGCCGCCATCGGCCTGACGGATGCGCGCGTGGTGATCGAACCGGCGCTGCGCAACACCGCGCCTGCCATTCTCTGCGCCGCCCTGCTGCTGGAAGAGGAGCCCGACGCGATGATGCTGGTGGCCCCCTCCGATCACATCATGAGCGGCACGGAAGCCTTTCATGCCGCCGTAATGGCCGGGGCGGAGGCCGCCGCCCAGGGTCATCTGGTCACCTTCGGGATCACCCCGGACCGGCCGGAGACCGCCTATGGGTATCTGGAACTGGCAGAGATGCCTGCGGACACCACCCCCGTCAAGCTGACCAGTTTCACCGAAAAGCCCGATGCAGAGACCGCCCGCAAGCTGGTGGCAAGCGGGCGCCACCTCTGGAATGCAGGGCTTTTCCTGTGGCGGGTGCGCGATATCATTGCCGCCTATGAAGCCCATGCGCCGGATATGATCGCCCCCTGCCGGCAGGCCATCGCCGACAGCGAGGAGGATCTGGGCTTCACCCGCCTTGGGGCAGAGGCCTTTGAAACCCTGCGCGCGGATTCCGTTGATTACGCGGTGATGGAGCATGCCCAGAACGTGATGGCCGTGCCGCTCAGCAGTGGCTGGTCTGATCTGGGCAGCTGGGATGCGCTCTGGGCCGCTTTGGGGCCGGATGCGCAAGGGGTGGTTCAGCAGGGCGCGGCAACGGCGTTGGACTGTGAAAACACCTTTCTGCGCTCGGAAGATGAGAACATGCATCTGGTCGGCGTGGGGCTCAGGAACATCGTGGCCGTGGCGATGCGCGATGCCGTGCTGGTTGCGGATATGAATGCCTCCCAGCAGGTCAAGGATGCGGTGACGCTGCTCAAGGCGGCCGAGGTCGCCCAGGCCACCGAGTATCCGCGTTTCCACCGCCCCTGGGGCTGGTACGAGACGCTGTGCCTTGGCACCCGCTTTCAGGTCAAGCGCATCATGGTCAAACCGGGGGGCGAGCTGTCCCTGCAAAGCCATGTGCACCGCTCCGAGCACTGGATCGTCGTGGCTGGCACCGCCGAGGTGACCGTGGGCGAAGAGGTGCAGCTGCTCACCGAGAACCAGTCCGTCTATATTCCGCTGGGGGCCGTGCACCGGATGGCCAACCCTGGGCAGCTGCCGATGTATCTGATCGAGGTGCAGACCGGCGCCTATCTGGGCGAGGATGACATCGTGCGCTACGAGGATGTGTACAACCGCAGCTGAGACAGCCATGGCGCGCCAGACAGGCTAAAAACCGCCACCGGGTGATTCAGGAAAGCTCTGCGGGGTGGGGGTGTTGGTGGCCCGACCCACAGCTTTCAGGTGAGTCGCAGGGGGGGAAACCTATCCAATCGGTTGAATTCCCTGTCTAAAAACTACCATACCGGGATTTTTCTCAAAAAACGCGCTGAATTTTAACGAAGATCAAAGTTAATTAAAATTTCGTTACCATTTGAGCGGAAACTTGCTGTAGGGTCGCCTCATAAAAACCAGGAGCCTTACGAGTGACGGGCACCAGCGGGGGTGGTTGTAGAAGTTTCGGGACGAGTGCGATGGCATTTTCGCCATTGGTGTAGAGGATTTACAAATTTCAGGGGCTTTTATGGCCCCGCTTTCCGTACCGAAGATTAAACGACTGCATCCGGTCTGACCACGTCATGTGGAGAGATCTGCCGTGTCGGCGCGACAGCCGGCTTGGTTGGGACATCCCGCCGTCGGGCACGTATCAAGTTGGGACGTACGGATGACTTACAAGACTTATGAAATTACAGCTTTTGCGGAATCGGACCTGCTGAGCGGCGGTGACGGTAACCTGAATTGCGGTGACAAGTTCACCATGCCGGGTGACGCGACCATCTGCATCAGCGTGAAGGATAACGACAGCTTCCTCTCCGGTGACAATTACTGCAACGAAAACGCCAATGACCGCTATGGCCAGCAGGCCGAGATCATCGGCGAAGACGGCACCGATCTGGGCAATGGCGGGCAGATCTACGCAGAGAGCTATTTCTGGGTCAGCGATCAGAACGGCAACTGGTACGTGATGATCGAGGTCGAGCAGGAAGGCACGAACGACGATTATTTCACCTTCTATACGGGCGGCGGATATTCCCTGCCGCCTGCGGGCGCGGAACTGACCGTTGGCTCCAAGTGCAATGTCAAAGGCGACTGGGTTGATTACAAATGCCTCGACGCAGGGGACAAGCCCGAAGACGATCCATGGGATTTCAACGAGGAAACCTGCACCTATACCGTCGAGGCCGAAAGCTGGGATCTGCATAATTTCCACAAGGTGGACGGCGATCAGGCCTCCGGCGGCGAGCTGGTGAAAATCTCCGGCCATGACGGCAAGATTTCCACCGATTTCGGCGGCACCGACGGTGTCTACAACATGACGATCTGCGTTCAGGACGAATGCGACGGCAACTCCAAGCTGAAGGTCTATGTGAACGGCGAATTCCAGCAGACCATCATCCTGGACAGTGGCGCGGACGGCTGGGGCTCCAACAATGGCGGCTTCTCCGAGGTCACGCTGCAGGGTCTTGAGATTGCGGAAGGCGACAAGGTCGAAATCCGCGCCTGGCGCGGCGGCGATGAATACGTCCGGATCGATGCGATCAAATTCGAACAGGTCAAGTTCGAGGAATGTGACGAGCCCGGCGCGGTCAAGCTGGACTTTGAAAACTTCGCCACCGGCGACATTCTAGGCACGCAGATCGATGGTGTGACCATCTCGGCCATGGGCGGTTCCGGCGATGCGATGATCTTCGACAGCCAGAACCCCACAGGCGGCGACGGTGACCTGGAAACCCAGGTGGCCCAGCTCGGCAATGTGCTGATCGTCTCCGAGGATGGTGACAAGAACGACCCCGATGATGCGATCGGCGGCAAGATCACCTTTGAATTCGAAGCCCCCTCGTCGATCTTTGATCTGAAAGTGATCGATACCGAAGAAGGCGGCACCATCACCCTGACGCTGGAAGATGGCTCCACCCAGACCTTCGACATTCCGAACCTCGTCAATGGCGGCGTGGGCCAGGTGGTCATGGATGTGGCGGACGTGGTGCGCATGGATGTGCAGCTCAACGGCTCGGGCGCCATTGATGACCTGTGCTATGTGCCGGGCGATGCACAAGAACCGCTGGGCTCGCTCTCGGGGCGTTATTTCTGTGACGATAACCGCGACGGGCTGGACAATGACGGTGCGAACAACGGTATCGAAGGCGTCCTGGTCGAGCTGCTGGACGAGAATGGAAACGGCACCGGCATCACCACCACCACCGATGCGAACGGGGATTATTCCTTCATTGATCTGGCGGCAGGCACCTATGGTGTCAAATTCACCGACGCGGTCTCCGGCAAGGAGCTGACCACGCAGAACGTCGATAACGATGTCTCTGATGATATCGACAGCGATGCGGGCGATATCGGTGGCGGCATGTCCGTGATCAACGGCATCGTGGTCGTGGCCGGGGAAAACACGCCCGACAATGACGCCGGTGTGGTTGAGCTGCCCGGCGCGCTCTCGGGGACGTATTTCTGTGATGACGACCGGGATGGCGTCGATGACGGCGCCGCGGGTGGCGATGTGGATATCGCGGGCAAGACCGTCATGCTGTTTGAAGCTGATGGCGTCACACCTGCCACGGATATCGATGGCAATGCCATCGCCTCTGTGCAGACCGATGCGGAAGGCAACTACCGTTTCGACAACCTCGGCGCACGTGACTACGTGGTGAAATTCGAGGCCACCGAAGGCAAGGAGTTCATCGCGCAGGATGTCGGCAATGACGACACCATCGACAGCGATGTGGATCCGTCCAATGGCATGACCGCACCGGTCACGGTTGTGGCCGGTCAGGAGACCAAGGATGTCGACGCAGGCGTTCAGGATCTTCTGGGCTCGCTCTCGGGGCGCTACTTCTGCGACGACGATGAGGACGGGCTGGACAACGACGGCGCCGACAACGGCATCGAAGGTGTCACAGTCACCCTGCTGGACGCAAACGGTGATCCGGTGCTGGATGGCGGCGGCACCCCCCGCACCACCACCACGGATGCGCAGGGCAACTACTCCTTTGCGGGCCTGGTGGCCGCGACCTACGGGGTGATGTTTGCCGATGCGGTCTCCGGCAAGGAACTGACCACGCAGAACGTCGATAATGACGCCTCTGATGACATCGACAGCGATGCCTCCGATCTGGGCGGCGGCGAGTCCCTGATCGAGGGTATCGTGGTTGTGGCCGGTCAGAACACCCCGGACAATGACGCCGGTGTGGTCGAGCCCAACAATGACCCCAATGCAACCGATGACGCGGGTCTTGGCTGTGCCGATGATCTGATCACCGTCGATCTGTCGGACAACTTCTCCGACCCCGATGGCGATGCAGCCATGATCACCATGATCGGTACCGAGAACATCGCGGATGGCCAGACGGTTCTGCTCGATGGCACGGCAACCACAGATGGCGGCACTCTCGACTTCACCGGTCTGGAAGTGACGCGCAATGGGGATGAATTCATCTTCGACGCCGAGGATGCCTTTGCCGCCCTCGACATCGGTGAAAGCGCCACTGCCAACATCAGCTTCAAGGTCGAAGACGGCGAGGGCGGGTCGACGACGGCGAATATCGCACTCACGATCAAGGGTGATGCCAATTCGGTGGACAGCTTCAGCGCGGCCCTGCCTGCCGGGGGCACCTACGAGCTGGAATATGCCGCAGATGAGGCCAGCCCCTTCCCGGAATACGCCTTCGATCTGCGGTTCCTCGACACCGGCGACGCGCGCTTTGACGGGGTGCTGTTCGAAGAGGCCTATTGCCTCGACTTCAACACCGCCGTGCGGACCCTCGGAGAAAACGGGCCGGACAATGTCGGCGCCATCTTCGGGTCGCAAAGTGCCGCAGCCCTGGACGCCTTCGATCCCAACACGGTCTCGAACGCCAATGGTCTGCCGGGCGCGGAAAACCTCGATCTGATCAACTGGGTGATTGCCCAGAACTTCGAAGATCAGGGCTTCTCGGGCTGGGAAGTTCAGTTCGCGGTCTGGGAGTTGGCCGACAACTTCGACGCCTCGGCGGTCAACTACAGCGCCTTCCAGGACTCGGATGCGGCAAGTGTCCAGTCCATCGTCGATGCGGCCCTGGCACAGGGTGAAGGCTTCGAGTTCGCCGTGGGCGACACCATCGGTGTGATCGTCGATCCGGGCACCTCGGATGCGGATAACATCCAGCCCTTCATCGTGGGCGTGGATTGGGAAGAATACGACTGCATCTGCTGAGGATGCACATGAGATGTCAGGCGCCCGGGGCTCGGGCGTCTGAAGCAGGCGGAGCCCCCGCCGGTCAGAACCGACACCACAATTAGGTGGGCACTCAATCGGACCTCTGATTTCACGATTGTTCTATAAGGAGAACAAAATGAAGAAACTGGCACTTTCCATCGTTACGATGGTGGCGTCCACTGGTGCGGGTATGGCAGCTGACTGCCTTGACCCCTTCAACCAACAAGCCTGTGTGACGTCTGTTCCGGAAATCAGTGCGCTGGAAGGTACGGCAGCCCTGGCTGTTGTGGCAGCCATCGTTCTGCTGGCCTGGGAGCGTCGCCGCAAGGCGGCCTGATCCGGCCATGAAACAAAACGGCCCCGCCCGGTGGGTGGGGCCGTTTTACCGTTTACATCAGAGTAAATCGTTTGCTGTCATATTCCGGTGCATGATCCGAACGGGGCCACACCTGTCTGCGACGGATGTTTATGTATGAGGACCGCAGAATGAGATTGCCGATGTCGTCCGTGTCTCCCGTCGGAATGGCAAGCGCGCTGGGGCTTGTCATCGTGCTGGCCGGTGCCGAACTGCTGGCCCTTTCGCTGCTCTACCAACATGGGTTCGATTTCACCTGCCGCGCAGCAGCGCCGGTGTGGTTCTGTGCCTTTGCCGGGCGCATTGTGCCGCGTGTCCTGGCCATTCTGGCCGTGCTTGTCATCTTCATCGTGGCGCGCCGCGCGGCCGTTGCCCGGCTTCTGGCGACCCCGGGGCGCCCTTCGGGCGTTGCCCTGAACCTGGCCGGGTTCGCGCTGATCCTCGCCCCCTGGTTCGGCCTGAGCGACAGCAGCTCAAGCGCGATGGTCTCTCTGGCCGCCGCCTCCTGGTCCGTGGGCGGCATTCTGGCGGCCGCGGGCCTCGCCCTGGCGCTGGCGCCGTGGCAGGCCTGGCGGGAACTGATTGCGGGGAACGGTCTTGTCCTGACGGTCCTGCTGGCGGTCGGGCTCGGGCTGCCCGAGCTTTCCGACCAGTTGCAGCCGCTCTGGCGGGTTGAGGCCATCACCGATATCACCTTCTTTGCCACCCTCTGGACATTGGGGATGCTGGGATATGCGGTGCAGGCGATCCCCGCGGATAAGGTCATCGGCACCGAAGAATTTGCCGTGGCCGTCGGGCCGCAATGCTCCGGCGTTGAAGGCTTCATGCTGATCACCGTGTTTCTGGCGCTTTATGTTGGCCTCTTCCGTAAAGAGCTCCGGTTTCCCCATGCGCTGCTGTTGTTCCCGGTGGGCCTGCTGCTGAGCTGGGTCTTCAATGTGCTGCGGATCTCGGTGCTGATGGTCATCGGTTTCGAAGGCCAGCCCGAACTGGCCATCGGCGCCTTTCACAGCCACGCGGGCTGGCTGTCGTTCACGCTGCTGTCGCTGCTGCTGATCATGGCGTCCCGCGCGGTGCCTGGACTGCGGCGCGCGGATGCACCCCGGAGCGCCGTCTCCTTGCCGCCGTTCCTGAGTGATCCTGCGGTTGTGCGCATCCTGCCCTTTATCGTTTTCATGGCCTCTGCCCTGCTGGCCAGCACCGGGTCGCAAGCGCCCGGCACGCTCTATCTCTGGCGCGCGCTGGCGATGGGGGCGGCCCTGGCACTGGTCTGGCCGGGCATCCGCGCCCTGCCTTGGCGTGTTTCCGCGCAGGCGGTCGGGGCCGGCGCCGCGATTGCAGTGCTGTGGATCGTGACCGGGCCGGACAGTGGCGATGCGCCTTATGGCACTCTGGCGGGTACCGCATTTGCGCTCTGGCTGATGGCGCGCATCATCGGCACGAGCGTTTTTGTGCCCATCATCGAAGAGCTGTTCTTTCGTGACTACCTGATCACCCGGATCGCCCCTGCAGGGCGCGGCATTATGCTGGGGGTCGCCCTGATCCTGTCCACGGCGGCCTTTGCCGCGCTGCATGACCGCTGGATCGTCGCGGCCATTGCGGGCGCGGTTTTTGCAGGGCTGTTCTGCTACAGCAGAAATATCACGGATGCGATTGTCGCGCATATGACCGCCAATGGGATCATTGCCGTCTTTGCCCTGCTTACAGGCGCCTGGCACATTCTCTGACCAATACGTCGGGTTTTCCTACACCCTTAGAAGCTTTGTGGATGACAGCCGCAGGGGAGCTTGGTATTTGGGCCGCGAATGGCCGTCGTGTAAGGGTATAAGTGGTGCAGATTGAAAAAACGAAACTGAGCGGTGTTTATATTCTGACACCCAAACGCTTTGGCGATGCACGGGGGTTCTTCAGCGAAAGCTGGAGCAAGCGCCAGATGGCCGAGGCGGGCCTCGACTATGATTGGGTTCAGGACAACCACTCCCTGTCGATGCAGGTGGGCACGGTGCGCGGGCTGCATTTCCAGTCGCCCCCCCATGCGCAGGACAAGCTGGTGCGCTGCGGGCGCGGCGCGCTCTTTGACGTTGTGGTCGATATCCGGCGCGGCTCGCCCACCTACGGGCAATGGGTGGGTGCCGAGCTGAGCTTTGAAAACGGCCAGCAGATACTGGTGCCTGCGGGCTTCCTGCACGGGTTTGCCACCCGGGCGCCTGAGACGGAAATCATTTATAAATGCTCGGATTACTATGCTCCGGAGTGTGACGGCGCGGTGCGGTTTGACTGCCCGACCATCGGGGTCGACTGGGGTCTGGGCGATCTGGAGCCTGTTCTGTCCGAAAAAGATGCTGCAGCCCCGGGCCTTGCCGATTTTGACAGCCCATTTGTGTACGAAGGATAAGCCATGAAATTGCTTGTAACCGGTGGGGCGGGGTTCATTGGCTCTGCCGTGGTGCGGCAGGCCATCGCGCGCGGCCATGAGGTGGTGAACCTCGATGCGCTGACCTATGCCGCCTGTCTGGAGAATGTGGCTTCTGTCGCGGGCAACCCGTCTTATGCCTTTGAGCAGGCCGATATCCGCGACCGCGCAGCCCTTGACCGCATCTTTGCCACCCATAAGCCGGATGCGGTGATGCATCTGGCGGCAGAAAGCCATGTGGACCGCTCCATCGACGGACCGGGTGATTTCATCGAAACCAATATCACCGGCACCTATCAGCTGCTGGAGGCCACACGGGCCTATTGGACACAGGCCGGCAAGCCCGAGAGCTTCCGCTTCCATCATATCTCGACGGATGAGGTCTTTGGCAGCCTCGGCGAGACCGGGCAATTCACCGAAACCACGCCCTACGACCCGCGCAGCCCCTATTCGGCCTCCAAGGCGGCCTCTGATCATCTGGTCCGCGCCTGGGGCGAGACCTATGGGCTGCCCATCGTGATGACCAATTGTTCGAACAACTACGGGCCTTATCACTTCCCCGAAAAGCTGATCCCCGTGGTGATCCTGAACGCGCTGGCGGGCAAGGATATCCCGGTCTATGGCGCGGGCGAGAATGTGCGCGACTGGCTTTATGTGGAGGATCATGCCGACGCGCTGCTGACCGTGCTGGAAAAGGGCCAACTGGGACGCAGCTATAATATCGGCGGCGAGAACGAGGCGAAGAACATCGATATCGTGCGCACGATCTGCGCCATCCTCGAAGAGAAACGCCCGAAAAACAGCCCCTACGTCGAGCAGATCACCTTTGTGACCGACCGTCCGGGCCATGACCTGCGCTATGCAATCGATCCCACGCGCATCGCCACGGAACTGGGCTGGCGGCCGTCGGTGACGCTGGAAGAAGGTCTGGAGAAAACCGTGCAGTGGTATCTCGACAATGAGGATTGGTGGCGCGCGCTGCAGGACCGCGACGGCGTGGGCCAGCGTCTCGGGGCCAAAGCGTGAAGGTTCTGGTCTTTGGCAAGACCGGGCAGGTGGCCAGGGAACTGGCCCGCTTTGACGGCGTGACCTGTCTGGGCCGCGATCAGGCAGACCTGAGTGACCCGGGCACCTGCGAGCGCATGATCGCCGACTGCGATGCGGATGCCGTCATCAACGCCGCCGCCTATACCGCCGTGGACAAGGCCGAGGAGGACCGCGACACGGCGATGATCGTGAACGCCATGGCCCCCACCGCCATGGCTGCCGCCGCCGCCGCGCGCGATCTGCCCTTTGTCCATATCTCTACCGATTACGTCTTTGAGGGCGGCGGCACGGACCCCTGGCAGCCGACGGATGCCACCGGCCCCCTGGGCGTCTACGGCGCCAGCAAGCTGGGCGGCGAAACGGGTGTCGTCGGGGCAGGGGGGCGACATGCCATTCTGCGCACCTCCTGGGTGTTTTCCGCCCATGGCAATAACTTTGCCAAGACCATGCTGCGTCTGGGGGCAGAGCGGGACAGCTTGAGCATCGTCGCGGATCAGATCGGCGGGCCAACCCCGGCGCGCGATATCGCGGCAGCCTGTATGGGGATGGCAAAGGCGCTGAAAGAGGAGGCGGGCAAGGTCGGCACCTATCATTTCAGCGGCGCGCCGGACGTGAGCTGGGCTGATTTCGCTCGTGAAATTTTTGCCCAGGCAGGCTTGAGCGTCGATGTGACTGGCATCCCGACCGCCGATTACCCCACGCCGGCGACGCGTCCGCTGAATTCCCGGCTCGACTGCGCCACCACCGAGGCCGTTTTTGGCATCGCGCGTCCCGACTGGCGCGCCGGGCTGGCAGAGGTTCTTGCAGACCTGAAAACCTGACGAAGGAGACTTCACGATGAAACGCAAAGGTATCATTCTGGCGGGTGGCTCGGGCACGCGGCTCTATCCGATCACGCTGGGGGTCTCCAAGCAGCTGCTGCCGATCTATGACAAGCCGATGATCTATTATCCGCTCTCGGTGCTGATGCTGGCAGGCATCCGCGAGATCGCGATGATCACCACCCCCGCAGATCAGGAACAGTTCCAGCGCATGCTGGGAGATGGGTCGCAATGGGGCATCACGCTCACCTATATCGTACAGCCCTCGCCGGACGGGCTGGCGCAGGCCTTTATCCTGGCCGAGGACTTTCTGGACGGTGCCCCTTCGGCGCTGGTGTTGGGGGATAATATCTTCTTTGGCCACGGTCTGCCCGACCTGATGGCCGCCGCCGATGCGCAGGAGGCGGGCGCCACGGTCTTTGGCTATCAGGTGGCTGATCCGGAACGCTATGGCGTGGTGGATTTTGATGAAAGCGGTGTGGCGCGTGGCATCATCGAGAAACCCGAGGTGCCGCCTTCGAATTTCGCGGTCACGGGTCTTTATTTCGTTGATGGCACGGCGCCTGAGAAAGCGCGTCGCGTGGAACCCTCGGCGCGGGGCGAGGTGGAAATCACCACCCTGCTGGAAATGTACCTGACCGAAGAGACCCTGACGGTACAGCGCATGGGGCGTGGCTATGCCTGGCTCGATACCGGCACCCACGGCAGTCTGCTCGATGCGGGCAATTTCGTACGCACCATCGAAAAGCGGCAGGGGTTGCAGATCGGCAGCCCCGAAGAGATCGCCTTTGAGCTCGGCTGGATCAGCCGCGAGGATCTGCACCGCGAGGCCGCGAAATATGCCAAGAATGACTACGGGACCTATCTGAGCAAGCTTTGACAGCGACAGGGGGGCTGCGCGTGTCCGTCAAATTCGGAACAAGCGGGTTGCGCGGGCTGGTGACAGCCATGACCCCCGATCTGATCACCGCCCATGTGCAGGCCTTTCTGGCGGCTTGTGACACCGGCGGCGTGCTCTGTGTGGGCCGTGATCTGCGCCCTTCTTCCCCGCGGATCGCAGGTGACGTGATCACCGCGGCCCGTGCCATGGGCACCCGCGTGATTGATTGTGGTGAGCTGCCCACGCCTGCACTGGCGCTCGCGGCACAGGCGGTGGGTGGTGGTGCCGTCATGGTCACCGGCAGCCATATCCCGGCAGATCGCAACGGGCTGAAGTTCTATGTTCGGACCGGCGAGATCAGCAAGGCCGATGAGGCCGCGATCCTGTCGCGTCTGGATGCCCCCCATGGGGCCGCGCATCCCGGGACGTTAGAGACGGATAAAGGCGCCAATGATCGCTATATCGCACGCTTCGTCGCAGCCTTTGGGCCCGGTGCGCTCGCAGGTCAGCGCATCGGGCTCTATGCCCATAGCGCCGTGGGCCGCGATGCCCTGGCCCGCATCCTGACCGACCTCGGCGCCGAGGTGATCGAGCTGGGCCGGTCAGACGACTTCATCCCCTTGGATACCGAAGCGGTTGATCCAGAGGTCCGCGTGCAGATTGCAGAATGGGTGAAGACCCATGGGCTGCACGCGCTGGTCTCTACCGATGGCGATTCAGATCGCCCGCTGCTGGCCGATGAAACCGGACGCGTGATCCCCGGTGATATCCTGGGCCAGATCACCGCCGAGACGCTGGGGGCGGAGGTGATCGCGACGCCGATCTCCTCCAACAGCGGCGTGACGATGAAAGGGTTCAGGGACGCGCGCCTGACGCGGATTGGCTCGCCTTATGTCATCGCCGCAATGGAGGCGGCGACGGGCCGGGTGGTTGGCTATGAGGCCAATGGCGGCTTTCTGCTGGGCTTTGAGGCGCAGGGGCCTGCCGGGTCACTGGCGCCGCTGATGACCCGTGACTGCACCCTGCCGATCCTTACCGTGCTTTATGCAGGTCGGAAAGAAGGCATCGCCGTCCGTGTCGCCCAGGAACCCCCCGTGGTCACAGTGGCGGACCGGCTGCAGGAGGTGGATCAGGCCAAAAGCCATGCGTTGTTGGAGACCTGGCAGAACGATCCTGCCGCGCGTGCCGCTTTTCTGGAACCTTTGGGCAAGCAGGAACAGCGCATGGACCTGACAGACGGGCTGCGCATGGAGCTCACAGACGGGGACGTGATCCACATACGACCGTCCGGCAACGCCCCCGAACTCAGGCTCTATATAGAGACAAGAGACCCTGTTTCAGCTGAAAATCTGCTGAGCCAGGCACTGCGCAGGCTCAGGCAGACATTATGAACGGCCAGTCTATTCTGCTGCGCTGAATTGCCGGTCATAGAGGGCGCGGAATATACCGTTTTGCGACAGCAACTCGCTTTGAGTTCCCTGTTCCACCACCTGGCCTTCCTTGACCACCACGATCTTATCCGCACTCAATATGGTGGAGAGCCTATGGGCGATGACAATTGTGGTGCGGCCCTTGGACAGTTTCTGCAGGGCCTCATTCACGAGATATTCGGATTCTGAATCAAGCGCGCTGGTGGCCTCATCCATGATCAGGATCGGGCTGTTGCGCAGGATCGCGCGCGCAATAGCAATGCGCTGACGCTGCCCGCCTGAGAGATTGCCGCCGTTTTCACCCGCATCCATTTCATATTGCTCCGGCATGCCCTGAATGAAGTCATGAGCATTGGCGGCCTTGGCTGCTGCGACAATCTCTTCATCGCTGGCATCTTCACGCCCCAGAGAGATATTCTGCTTTAGCGATCCATCGAACAGAAACGTCTCCTGACCCACGAAGGCAATTTTATCCCGCAGGGATTCAAAGGTCGCGCTGCGCAGATCGAACCCATCAATTTCGATTCGTCCCTCGACAGGATCATAAAGCCGCAAGATCAGGTTGATTATTGTAGACTTGCCCCCGCCGGAAGGGCCTACCAGCGCAGTGGTCTTGCCTGCCTCGAAGGTCACATTAAGATCGCGCAGCAGTGCAGTATTGCCTTCGTAGTTGAAAGTGACATTTTTGAAAGCAACCTCTCCCGGCCCATCAGGCAGAGGATGTGCATCGGGCTTTTCGTTGACTGCAATCGGGGTATCGAGAATTTGATACATCATTCCCACACCGACAAGGCCCGCTTCGATACCAACACGCATGCGAGCCAACCGTTTTGCAGGATCATAGGCCATTAAAAGCGCGGTCACGAACGACATCAGCTCACCTGGTGAAGTCGTGGCATCACCAAAAATGCTGACGGTACTCAACGCAACCACGGAAGCAATTGCAAAGCCGGACAACGTCTCCATCAACGGACTGGTCGCCCCTGACAACCGGGCCATCGCATTTGACCGGCTTTCCACTGTTGTAATCGCCGAATTCATACGTGACGCCATGTGCTTTTCCAGTGCAAAGGCCTTAACCACACGGATACCAGTCGATGTTTCTTGAATAACTTTGATGATTTCAGCGCCTGACATCATGTTTGCTTCAACGATGCCTTGAACGCGTTGGAGGATCTGGCGCACTCCGAGAATTGCCAAAGGCCCGAAGATCAAGGCGAACAGCGACAGGGTCGGCTGCTGATAAATCATGACAACAACCAGCCCGATCAGAGTCAGCAGGTCACGCACAAAACCCATGATCAAAGTATCTATGACACCGCGGGCCGCATGGGCGGAACTGGTCACACGCATCAGGATATTGGACGTATTAAGAGTGTTGAAAAAGGCGACACCATGCTGCAGCAGCTTATCATAGAGCTTGCGTTGCTGGTTCGCTACGATCCGGTTACCTGCCCGGCTGAGGGCAACCACCTGCACGTAGTTTGCAAGGCCTTTGACAGTAAAGATGAGCGCAACCGCTCCCGCAACAGCGAAAACTCTGACACGATCACCAGTCTGCACCATGGAATCGATAATGTCTTTCATGATCCAGGCTGTCAGCGCTGTTGTGACAGCGATCACGACCATGGCAACAATGGCAACGCCGTAGTTGAATGCCTGTGAGCGCAGGTTTTCCTGCAGCAGTCGACCAAGCATTTTGTTGCTATTGTTTGCCCGAAAACTATTGATCATGGTGAAGATGCCCGGATCCTATACAGTCCCTTTACGTAGGGGGGATCACCAAGCCTGTAAAGGACCGTCAAATAAAACCGATACTCCGATCATATAGGCATCCAAAGAACCGATATAGAGCAATTTTTGCGGATAAATCCCCAAAAATCGCGCGCCGGTTGAACCTACCGTGCGATTTTCCTAAGACGGCTTACAGATAAGCTTTGTCCGTTTCAGATTGCTTGTCTCTAAACCTCGTAGAACGCATGTACTAAACCGTGCTGGGCGCGCAATACATAACAGTTGGAAATCCAAATATGCCACAAGTATGGAAAATCAGGCGCGAACTAACCCGTCTGGTTCAGCAGATAGTAGGGTTGCCAAGCGATGCTTTCAGTTATTTTTTAGGATCACGTTACTACGATCTCTTTCTCTCCGGGAAGCGTCGCTCGCTGTCAGGCGCCCAGGGCTCTTCAGAGCGAAAGGCAGTGTATCTTATTTTCCCAGTAAACGGCCTACTACCAACACATATCAGGACACTTGAGTACCTCACCTCCAAAGGTTTGAGCGTCACTGTTGTTTCTAATAGGCCACTTGGCCAGGAAGATGAAATGAAGCTGTTGAAGCTATGCTACCGGTATATCGAAAGATCGAATTTCGGATATGATTTTGGAGGCTACAGAGATGGTATTTTGTCTCTGCGGCAAAACCTTTCAAACACAAAACAGCTCGTTCTGATCAACGATTCAGTGTGGTTTCCAATCAGTTCGGAAACCGATTGGCTGGATGATGTAGACACACTTGGAGTGGATTTCGCGGGAGCTGGCTCCAATTACGGTATCCCCAGGGTAGAGCCGACAACGTTTCGGGATCTGACTTTCAACTACCGGACGGATCACAAGAACTTTCACTATTGCTCCTTTGCACTCAGTTGTGGTGAAAACATCCTGCGCCATCCTGGGTTTTTGCAGTTCTGGCAACATTTCCCGCTCTCCAGCAAAAAGAAAAGAACCGTGCGACACGGCGAAATCGGATTGACCTCATGGGTCCTGAAGCATGGTTTCACACATGGCGAAACATTGGGTGTCGCCAATCTGAGGCAATATCTGGATGCTCTGGATGACGGTCGGCTTTTAGAAGTGGCATCGCAAGTGATTGTCCCGGAAGACCGTCGAATGAAGCGGGTAAAGGATAACTTGCGGCCCCAGATGGAGAGGCTGTCACGTGATGACCTGACGAATTTCATCCTGACGGCAACCGCCCGTCAGGGCGCAAGCTACGCACTTGCCTATTTCTCAATCTTCGAGCTGGGGTATCCGTTTTTAAAAAAATCTCCTCTGTGGCTTGACCTGGAAACTTCCGATATTTCGCTGCGAATTTTGGAAAAGGTTGACACACCCGCCGCGCGAGAAGCCCTAGAAGAAGCCAAACTTCTGAAGCTGCGCGCCTAAAAGGGCCAGCAAACATTCTACACCGGCCCTTCAGGGTCTTTCTAATTGTCGAGACGCTCTGCCCAGTTGGGATGGAATTCCTGCAAGTACTGATATCCTGAATCCAGCCCCATATCCTTGCCTAGAAAAGAAACTTCCGGATGCCTTCCCCAGATACCGGCGTCAATCAGAGCGAGGGGGGCTCTATCCGGATCGGCACGCCATATTTCGGCGACATCGTCATAGTGCTGCTCCAGCGCTTGCAAGGACACACCGCGATTTGAGGAGATAGATACGCGCTCCCCGACGTCGTCTATCATGGGTGTGATGGCAATGACCGTCAGTAAAAGAAATACGCCCGACAAAGCGTACCCAACCCACACATTCGGCCGGACAACATCGTCACGGTGATATGACGTAAGATAGATCAGCGCCGTCGCCGCCAGTACAAAAACAGGCGCATAGTATCTTGGAAAGCCATCCCCGGGCCAACCAGTCGCCGCTGCCCCGGCACATTGAACAAAAGCGGCGCCGCTGACGACCAGGACACCGGGCGCTGTTTCCAGAATGTGACGCCGTCTGAGGAACAGTAAGACACCCAGCAATCCCAGCAAAAGTACAGCTGCAATGACAAATTCATCATCCCTTTTTAAAAGGATCAGGGGGTTGACGATACCTGTCACACGCTGCTGGACGGCAAAGCCCGAAAGATATTCAGAGGGTGAAAGCGCAAAGGACAAGACGGTAGTAGCGATCAAGCCAAGACAAAAGAATGCTCCGATGCGCAAGCTCAGATACCATACGTCACGGCGCGCCTTGTAGGCCAGCAAGGCCAGTCCTAAAATAACTCCTGCAGCCAGAAATGAGATGACCCATTCGTGACGGCCAAGGCCAATAAAAGCCCCGGCAAGGAAAGTACAGAACTGTCGATGCTTGAGGGAGCGTTTCTGGGGGCCAAGCGTGAGCAATAGAGAGGCCAACCCTAGCAGGCAAATACCCAGAGCCCCATCAATCTGCGGTTGAATGGAGGCGCCGACAGCAAGGGGCGTAACACAGGCAAAGAGCACAATCACCATCGGCAGGTAATTCTGGCCTGCGGCTTGACGCGCGCAGCGCCACAGCACGCCGGCCACACCCATGAGATAGAGAGCAAGATAAGCGCTGCGAATAATCACATATCGCCATACTTCAGAATAATGCTGGATGTCCAACGCACGGATGACAGCACCAGGTCCGTTTTCCAAAAGAACGTAGGGTGCGATAGTGCGCTGAAACGGATAAAGAGCCGGAGTGCCGTCTAGCATGCCAATCATCATTTGCGGTAACCCGTCGGGTGTCAGTGTCGAGGAGGCTGGCTGTCCAGCGATAAGATAGGCGAATGAGCCTTCCTCACCAACGAAGGGCTGGGAGAGAAAAGGTATTCTGACCAGTACGACAACGGCAAAGAGGCCTAGAAAAAAAATCCAGATCAAGCGCCGTCTAGGTGCGCTGTGTGATACAGGTTCAGTGCTCTTCACGACCAGAGCCCATGTAGAGGAGCCCGCCCGCCCCCGGCAGGCTGGCAAAGAGGAAACACAATCCAAACAGGATCGATACCGCAAATGCGGTATCTTGTGCTACTCCGATTGAGCCTAGCAGAAAAATAGCTGCAGCTTCACGCGGTCCCCAGCCAGAGATGGAAATAGGGATGACCTGCACAAATGTAATCAATGCTCCCACTGCAAGAATGGCCGAAGGGCTGGCCTCAATCCCCAGACCCTGTGCCAGCACAAGGAAGGCAAACAGCGATAGCGCATGAATCAGCATGGAGATCGACAGGACCGATAGTGCGATAACTGGATAATCCAGAACAACGAGGAGATCGTTAACCTTGCTCAGAAACGTGCGTATCCAGCCTTCAGACATACGTGCGGTCAGTCCTGGCAGAACTTTTCGCGCCACGACCAGACCAATGCACAAACCCGCGGCACCAGCCACGAAAAAAGCTATCACCCATGCTGGCAAATCCACATCAATGAAGGGGGAAAAGGCCGCCATGATCAGAATCAACGCGACCAGTGCAAAGATCCTGTCCAGTACGACAGACCCAATTGCGATGGTTGCGGTTTCGCCGTGCCGGGACAAGGCAAACATCCGTATGGCGTCGCCCCCAACAGAAGCGGGCAAAATCTGATTAGCCGCCACAGAGAACCAGGTTATCCCCACCGCCGCGCGTTTGCTGAAACGGGTGCCGTATAGGCCCAGCAGTACATGCCAGCGCAACCCGATAAGAACCGGCTGGAACAGCAGCAGCGCCGTTGCAAACAATGCATCATCCCGCTCAATCCGGGCAATTTGGCTCAAGCCATCACGAAACTGCCAAAACAAAAGCCCAACCAAGCCGATTGAAACCAGGTATTTGGCAACAGAGCCGACGCTTGACCAACCTGATTTCGGTTTAGCGGCTCGGGTCCCAGGCATGTTTTCGGGCCTCTTAATCTGACCCATCCGTCAAACTTGACTTGTCACGACGCAACTCGGTCCAGAAGGCTTTGATAAAGCGCAGGCCGGTCGGGATTGCATGGGCCTGTGTATCGCCTGCCACACGCTGTCCTTCGTTTGTCGGAAATTCTGCAATCTTGAGACCAGCCTGAAACGCGCGCATCGTCATTTGGTATTCGATAGTGTAGTCAGGGGCGTCAAGCAGCAAACGGTCGGCGGCGGATTTGGTAATTGCTCGATACCCGTTGATGGAATCGCTGATGTAGGGATGTTTTCCCCGGAAAGCTGTATTGGCCATGAAGTTGAATGCATTGTTTGCCCACTTGCGCAAACGGATCAGCTGATCGTCTTCTTCGTTGTGGGCCCCTTTCATCATCCGTGAGGCGATGACAATGTCATTCCCAGCCTCAAGTAATGGTCGGAATTTAGGTAAATCCGCAGGATCCTCGTTGCCATCGGGCGAGAAAAACAGGTAGGCATCCGCCTCCACGCTCTCAAAGGCAATCTGGAACGCGTGGCCGCGCCCTCGGCGGCTTTGCTGACCGACCACGCGGATATCGTTCTCTTCGAACCACTCCACAGTGCCATCCGTCGAGCCGCCATCAATCACGACAACATCGTCATACCCCGCACCAGGACCCGGCGCTGGCACGTCGGGCATCACGATTTCTACACAGTCGCGCTCATTTCGCGTGAGGATTATCAGTGCAATTTTCATTGTCTACATACCATTCTATTGTGCGGCGCAGCCCGGTACGCAAAGGCACAGCTGCTTTGTATCCCAGCTCGGTTTGCGCTTTGGTGGTATCACAGGCGCGGCGCGGTTGTCCTGTCAGGCCTTGCGGGTTGAACGTCGGCACAATACTGCGCCCTCGCTGGCGGGAAACCTCTTCAGCGATAATGGTTGCCACCTCGCGGATAGTACATTCCATCGCCGCCCCGAGATTGACGGCTTCTGCCTTTGGAAACCGCGCCGCCACTTCGATCAGACCACGTGCGAAATCGTCCACATAGAGAAAATCGCGCGAGTGCGTACCATCACCCCAGACGTCAAAGGTATCGTCATCGGTCAGTAAAGCTTTGCGGATCAAGGCAGGAATGACATGGGAAGAGGCTGGGTCAAAATTATCACGCGGTCCATACGCGTTGTAAGGACGACCGATTGCAACTGATAACCCGTATTCCTGCGCCGTGGCTGCGCCCAGAAACTCCTCCATCCGCTTGGCCCAGCCGTATCCGGCATTGGTGGGTTCCGGTTCGTCCATGAACCCTTCGGTTTCAGGCGTGGGCACGGAACAATGTCGTGGATAGACACAAGCAGAGCTTGTGACCAGATATCGGTCAATACCCGCCTCTGCCGCAGCGGAAATGGACGACATGAATACGGATAAATTATCCATAAAGATCGAGGCCGGGTGAGTGGCGTTGTATTCCAGACCTGCGACATTTGCGGCAAGGTTCATGACCACACTGACGCGTGCCATAGCGTCTTTGGTAAAGGCCTTGTCGGTCAAATCGCCATGCAGACACTTTATCTGGTCTGCGACACTATGCAGAAAAACAGGATCCTTTTGCCGTGTCACGACAAAGGGATGTGCCCCGATTTGCAGCAATTGCTCCACCACGTGCGAGCCGATGAAGCCGCTGCCACCTAAAACCAGTACGTCACGCCCTTCAAAGAAAGCACGGGTATCCGGATGGATGTCAGCGGCCGTAACCAGAGTCCGATAGCCGGTCATGAAACGATGCGATGCAACTGCTTGTGGTCTTCCAGATCAGAATCGACCATCATTTTCACAAGATCGTCAAAACTAGTTTTAGGAGTCCAGCCTAATTGTTTACGTGCCTTTGAGGGATCACCGATCAGCAGTTCCACCTCAGAGGGGCGCAGGTAGCGGGGATCGAATTCCACATAGTCTTCCCAGTTCAACCCGACCCGTTCGAAACATTTTCTGAGGAAATCCTTCACACTCCAGGTTTCTCCGGTGGCAATCACATAATCGTCCGGAGTGTCCTGCTGCAGCATCCGCCACATGGCATCGCAATAATCACCGGCAAACCCCCAATCGCGTTTTGCATCCAGATTACCCAGATACAGCTTGTCGTCGAGACCCGCGAGAATCCGTGCAAGACCCCGGGTGATCTTGCGTGTTACAAAAGTTTCGCCACGCCGCGGGCTTTCGTGATTAAAAAGAATTCCGTTCGACGCATGCAACCCATAAGCCTCGCGGTAGTTCACCACCTGCCAATAGCTGTAAACTTTGGCGCAGGCATAGGGACTACGTGGATAGAAGGGCGTTGTCTCGCTTTGGGGCACTTCCTGGACAAGGCCAAACATTTCCGAGCTAGACGCCTGATAGAACCTTACGGTTTGGGCGCCACCTGCATTTCGGATAGCCTCCAATGTACGCAACGTACCAAGACCTACGACATCCGCTGTGTAAACTGGCTCGTCAAAAGACACCCGCACGTGGCTCTGCGCTCCGAGATTATAGAATTCATCAGGCTCCACTTTCTCAATCAGCTTCTCCAGCCGGGTACCATCGGTGAGCTCCCCATAATGCAGGTGAAACTTTGCATCAGGGTTTTGAACTTCTTCAAAAAGATGAATGATGCGTCCACTGTTAAACGACGATGACCGACGAATGATCCCGTGCACCTCATAGCCTTTGGACAGGAGAAGCTCCGCAAGATAGGAACCATCCTGTCCGGTGATGCCGGTAATAAGTGCTGTTTTTGTCATGTGAGCCCTTCAATCACGCGCGTAGCGATATAGTCGATATCCTGGGATGTCATGAAGGGATGCGTCCCCCAATATAGCCCGCAATCCATTATCCTGTCGGCGCCCGCCAGATCATTCGCACATCGGTGTGGGATGTGAGACATGGCCGGTTGGCGCGCGAGGTTGCCACAGATCACTGGTCGGGTTTCAACACCCGCAGCCTCCAGGTGCGCTTGAAGTTTATCGCGCACTGCTGTGGACTGACAGATCACGGGATACCCGAACGGTGCGGGAGACACCCGTGTGTCAAACTGCATGATCTGTAATATATCTTTCTCGGTGATGGGACGTAGCGCCTCGGCCAGCTTCTCTCCGACATCACGTCGTGCTTCATTGAAAGAATCCAACCGCTTCAACTGAATTCGACCGATTGCGGCGTTCAAATCGGTGGAGCGCAGATTGAAGCCCGTTGTATGAAACAAGAAACGCGCATCGATGTGCGGATATTGGCTGGCAATGTGATCGCCACCCTTCATATGCCGAACCCATCCATGCGCGCGCATGGCCCGCATAAGATCTGCAAGATCATCATCATCCGTGACCACCATACCTCCTTCGATGGTCGTGATATGGTGGGCAAAATAAAAGCTATAGGTCCCGATATGGCCAAAGGTACCGCATTGCTGGCCATCCAACTGCACTCCCAGGCTCTCACAGGTATCTTCGAAGAACCATAGATTGTGCGCTCTTGCGATATCACGGGTTGCCGCTGCATCCATCGCGCCTCCCAACACATGCACTACTGCGATCGCAGCAGTTTTATCCGTGATGGCGGCCTTGATCGCAGCAGGTTGCATTTGCAATGTCGCAGGATCACAATCCACAAAAACAGGCACAGCTCCAACCTGAACAAACGGCCAGATTGTCGTCGACCATGTGAGCGCCGGAACAATGACCTCATCTCCTGGCTTGATGGGCTTCAGCCCTGAAGGTACGGGACAAATCGGGTTGGCGAGAGCAAATGCACCCAGCAGATTTGCAGAAGAGCCTGAGTTGACCATCAGAGCGTGGCGCGCGCCAACATAGTCAGCAAATTCCGCCTCGAAAGCCGCAACTTCCTTACCCATTGTCATATAGCCGCTGTCTAGAACGTTTTTCGCCGCGGCAATTTCCTCCGCTCCGAGTGTGTTGACGTTCAAGGGAACATGGCGCGCGTCAGTCATGGTTTGTGTCTTTTCTGCTGGAGTACCGCTGAAGTGGTACATCGCTGGTTTTTTCCATTGCAGGTCGGTTAGCACATAGGTTCCACGGGATTCTAGCCCACAACCTCTGCCGCAATCCCTTTGAGACTGGTTCCGCTGTTCCCTTGCAGATGTAGAGCATCCTGCCACGACTGTGCAGTATCGCAAGATACAAGAACACGATCCGGCAAAACGGCAGCCAAAGGCTCTATTGCCTGTGCAGGTAGCGCGGCGGGAGACTGGAAATGCCACATTCTATAGGCCAGATGCCCCGCCTCAATCAAAGAGGCACCAAGCGCATCAGCCAAAGCAGGTAGCGCGGTGGGCAATACTTCGGACAGACCCAGCATCTCGAAGCTGTCGCGGATAAACGCAGACGACTTTGCCTGTTGTGCGGCGTGTTCACCAGAAACCGAACTGTCACTGACGCGATAGGAATACAGTGCTGCCTCGACCATGGCCGGTTTGAAAAAACGCAGCCAATGGCTCCACAGGGCATAGTCTTCACAATGCCGCACTTCTGCAGAATGAGGATACCCTCCAAGCACTTGATAGATCTGTTTCCGCGCGATCACGCTCCCATGCGGAAACGGGCAGCCTCCCTCGACAAAAAACTTAAGAATGCCGCCCCAATCCCCTGGACGTATATGTGTATCAATCTCATCGCCTGTGGAATTAATCCGTGTCATACCTGTTGCACAGATCGTCAGATCAGGATCTGACTTGAAAAGCGCCATCTGCGCGGCAAGCTTCCCATCCAGCCAGAGGTCATCCGCATCCATACGTGCGATCAACGGATGCCGGGCCGCATCAATCCCTCTGTTCAAAGCCCCTACGATGCCTTGGTTCCGATCAAGGCGCAGCCAGGTCACTTGAGCGGCAGCGGAACCCAGTTCACCCGCGAGGCTTTCAACCGGAACAGGACTACCGTCATCAATCAGGAGAACTTCGCAAGGCGCATCATAAGACTGGTCGAAAACCGATGACAGTGCATCGCGCAATAACCGGATGTTGTCTTCAGACACATGACGGAAAAAAACTGGCAAAACGACACTGATGCCAAGATGTGTGTCGGCTGACATTACAGAGCACCCTTTTGCGACTTTCTAATCAGTTCCCAAGCTATCTGCATATGTATGATCTCTTCTTCCTCAAAGGGCGGCCGCTGCACCCCGGGGAAAGAAGCAAGCTCTGCCCAGAAACGTTTGGCCGGGAAACGTGTTGCGATCGCTTTGGCACGGTTTTTAACCTTGGTCTGACATACCTTGAAGTGTGGTTCGTCCTGTTTAATCTCCGCATTGCCGTCGCCAATAAGGCGGTATTCACAAACAGCTTCTGGCAAAGGTTCCATCCGGAATCCAGCCTGCAGCATTTTCAACAAGAAGTCATAATCCTCCATATAGTGAATGGTTTCATCAAACCTGATACCCGAATTTAGAATGGCATCTGTGCGGACGATGAAGCTGTTAAAGGTGATGAAATTCCCGGCAAGCAGCCCAACTGCGGGTCGCAACCCATGCTGCACAAACGGTTCGCCAGAGACGGGCAGCGCATTTGAGATGCCAAAGGCAAAATCTGCAGATCGGTCACGCAGGACATTGGCCAGACGTTCCCCAAAGCCCGGCAAATAGTGGTCGTCATCGTCAAGGAAACAAAGCAGATCGTATTTGCTTTGATTTTCGCACAGATAATCCAGCCCGACGTTACAAGGATATCCCCGCCGCTTTTCCACCTCATCGGCATGCAGGACCACCACAGGGGAGGAGCCGGATTTTTTGTCCGCTGCGGCCAGTCGCCTGCTGACGAACCCAAATTTGTCCTGATCGCCATGTACGATCACGCAAGGCGTCATAGCGATGGACTGGCTACGCACTGAGGCAATCGTTTCGTCCAGCAACTCCATCCGGTTGCCTTGGGTGCGAATGACGCACAAGGCGGTTGGCGCGTGCGGCAATCTCTTGGTGCTGATTGCTGGCGGGCATGGCTGCTCGGACAGATTTCGTAAAAACTGCGCGCGTACGGCATAAGACCGGGTTTCCTGCCACGAAGATTTGCCCACAGATTGTGTTTGGTGATGCCAGCGATACCGGTAAAGATATTGGTCAATACCCTTGATGGGCTCACGTATCGCTGTGCGAAGCGCAAAATCGAAGTCTTGAACACCGGCAAATCGCGTATCGAAGCCGCCAAGTTCTTCGAAAAGGTCCTTGCGAAAGGCAACCATATGGCCCGCCAGCATGCCTTTGTCGAACATATTCGTCAGGGCATGTTCACGTTTACGCTGCCGGATTTGCTTACCGTTCTTGTCCATGTCGATCATCAGGGATGTAAAATATCGACACCTCGGGGCCTTGATAATTTCGCTGTTGAGCGTTGGCAGCGCCTGAGGTTCCAGGGCATCATCACAATCAAGCAAAACAATCCAGGAATGTCGCGCCGATGCGATTGCAAGATTCTGTGCCCCTGCAATCCCATGATTTTGCCCATCGGAAAGAATTGTCGTTTGCGCAAGCAGTTTCTCAGGTATGAGTGCGCGCAGATCGTCATCTGCAACATTGGGGTCGTCATTGAAAATAACCCATTCAACGGGCTGCTTGCAGTACTCGAGCGTAGCAAGAACGCTCTGCGCACAGGTTTCAAAATACGCCACATGTGTGTGAAATGGTGTAACAACTGAAAAACTTGCATTGGTGCGCGCACCCGCTGTCTCCGGCACCCTGACAGCCGCGAGCATCTGCTGAACCACGCTCCCACTGCCAACGTGCATGTGCAGCGGCATTGCGGATAACCCAGGGTCCCCAAATTTCTGAATCATCTTCTTGCTCTGTCGCCGGTACTTTCGAGAGCCGCGATCATCAAACTTCGTTGAAGCTGATAGAAATCTGTCAGGATTTCGCTTTTTCACGGAGCGTTGCAGGCCTCCCACTTTTCCTGGAGCGACATGTTTTGCGATGGCTGCACCGGCAAATGCGAGCTTGCGCTTGAATGTTTCCAGAAGTGGTTTCCAAGGACGCCGAAGTATCCTGGTAAGCTCGATCTCAAGCATTTCGACGCGCGGGCGCTCACCTTTCCGCTCTACCTGTCGATTGGTGCCGGAACTTTGACGGTCTATCGCTTCATAGCCAACGATCTCGAAATCGACGTCCAGTGAATTTTTCGCCTCTTTGAGCGCATTTTCGTTCATCCGCTGGGATAGAATACGCTGCAGATAATCATAGCCTTCTAAATTAGATGGATGATCTTTGCTCATGAAGGACCTCCCGGCAGCTGAGACGCAGGATCTGGCAGATCTATCGCCATTGAAATCAGGTTTTCGCCCAGGACGATGAAATCCCGGTCTGACTGAACAAGACGCCTGAGTACAGGCTGCGCAGTTCTAGCCTTGGGCAGCATCCAGTCGTGAAGCTCCACGATAATGAGCGGGGTTTCATCGATCCATTTCGCATCGCAATTAAAGACGCCTTCTTCGGCACCTTCGATGTCGATTTTAACAATATAGGGAACACATGTCTCACGATGTGCCGCGAAAATTTCATCTATTGTAACTGCAGAAACCGCCGCTGTTTCAACATGAGTTTCATCAAGAGATCGCGTTCGATAAGCCCATTCACCATCTCCCGGGTCCTCAACAACCACACAACCCGGCTCTGCGGCCAAAGCGACGGGCAGGGGCAGAACTGGCAGCGACCGCGTGTTGGCAAGCAGCAATCCGTAATTGCTCGCTTCAGGTTCAAGCGCAACAATCAGTGCGTCCGGCGCCTGTGCAGACAGAACGATACAGCTCAACCCGATGTTTGCCCCCGCATCCACGATCAGAGGCCGCCGCGGCGTTGCCCTGCAGCGGTCTAACCAATCCACCAATTCACTTGCACGGTGCGTTCTTGAAAGATGCAGTGCCTTATCAACAAATATGTCACCAACCAGCATTGTGTCACTGGAATCATTTCGAAGATACACATCCCGCGTCGCTTCACCGGTGCGTAGCTTCATGATCTTGAGATCTGGCTTTTTCATCGTCTTGGGCTTCCAGCGGCAACGATCATCTTCGTCAGTCTGTGCAACATGATCGCTTCGGCGTTTGCAAGCAGGTTTTGCGCGAATACAGGTTCGACCGTTGTCTTAAACGCGTAAGTTACTGGCAATTTCGCAGAATATGAATAGAGGCCCCAACCGTGGTTTGTTCCGCACATCTGGCACGCATCTGCTGCGCAAAGAACGCCAGATGGCGGTTGGCCCATTCAGGTGCGCCAAGTGTAACTGGGTCACGGAAAACAACGATATCTGATGTCACCAATCGCTCCAGCGACTGCTCGCGCGTCATATCTTTTGTGATGTCATAAACCACTGTATCCAGCGCGAGTTGATTGTATCTCTCGTGGTTGACTTCGCGCGCCAGCAGGATCGTTTCGACATTAAAGGCTGGCTCATCGCTTGCAAGGGTCACGGAAAGTGGCTGATTTTCAGAGATTTCGTTTAGAAGAGCATCAGCCCCCATGACAGCTGTCATATCGAACCTGACCGCTGCCGGTAACGCCAGCAATATCGCTAGGACCGTACCTGCCAGTATTGGTGTCGTCCCAGAATGGGTCGAGGAGGCGCTTCGCGGTGAGACAAAAGCTGCCAGGCAAAACGGTAGTGCTGCCCAGACTGGCCAGAAAAAGCGTGCATCTTTATTAGGGCTGCCAGCGGCGATCCAAAGGTATCCCAGCACCGCCAGGCATATGAACAGAGCCGCAACACGCTGGTGTTTGGAGGCAGGAAACAAAAAAGCCATAACAATCAGGCTGGTCAGGAGGCCCCAATACCATATGCCGAGTTCCGGCAACGTCGTGGCAAGATACTCCCACCGACCCAGTCCATCGTTGTAAAATGCCGAAAGACTGCCGAAGGAAGAAGTCGAGGCATGCGCGATGTAGTTATCAAGATACCTTAAGAAGATGAGCAGAGGGATGAATATCGAAATTGAGCATCCCAACAACTTTTGCCTGCTGGCAGCCCATCCACCGTTATAAAAAGAGAGCGCCAATCCGGCTGCGCCGGCAACGCCGGCAAAATATAAGAAGGTCAGTTTGCTAAGCAGGCCCACGCCAAGGATCCAACCCCAGACAAGTCCCCGAAGAATATTGTCCCTTCGAGAAGGCGTTCGGTCTCGATCACCTGCCTCGGCGATCACCAGCAAAAGCAGGCAGGCTACTGTGAGGCTCAACAACCCATCTACGAGAAAAGGCGCAGGAGCCATTGCCAAAGGTGCGGCCACAAGCGTTGACAGGGCAGCAACCACCATCGCAACGCGCAATATCTCAACCTTTACCGCAAGGCGAATGAGGATCAGAATTTGCACAAAGCACAGAAGCGCAAGACTGGCTGAACCGAGAGCTAATTTATGCGGCGCACCTTCGACAGATCCGAAAGGAACCAGAAGCATAGCCAGAACCGGCGATTTTGACATGGCGCCCAGGCATCTATTCACATCGCTCAGACTGAGGTCATAAATAGCGCGGTTTACGCAGACAGCACGGTGTAAGAAGTATAGCTCATCCCATGAAGGCACTAATCTTTGGTAAGATACCGCAATAGGCGCCAACAAAAGCACCATCAACAGCACCCAAACAGTTTGGGGTACGACTTCTGAAAAAATCCTGTTGGTCCGTACGGGCGATCTCATAATTTATACGCTTTTGCCCATGCCTGATTTTGGTGAGGCGGTTTTTTCACACTTTCCCGAATGTGTCGAGCAATACAAATTAAAGGGGCACTTTTCATTTTCTACCCTTCGAGTAGTCTTCCGTTTCGATAAAATTTACACTTTAAAATGTGCCCAAGTTGAGAAGTGGTTGCAGTCAGGTAAAAACGTCATGTACAGCTCACTAGAGCCCATACGTCATGAAATTGAGAAGCCCTGAAAATGATCGGTGCGGGTAGGGTTTTTGCAGATATTCGGCATATCCAACCAGTACGGAACCTCCATTCAAGAGCGGGTTGATGCTTGAAATTCCTGACAGGCTGGCTGCCTTCCTAGAAAGCCATCCAAAGAGTACGACAAGCTTGCCTAGGCGGAATTCGATGACTATCAAACCAAAACAGCCTCAAGGATGCCTCCCTGTGTGCAAATAATCTTATGCTTTCAGTGAATTGGACTAGATAATGCCTCTCAACAGAAACGTTTTGGTTGCGGGGGGCGCGGGCTATATCGGCTCTCACACGGTGCTGGCGCTGCAGGAGGCGGGGTTCAATCCGGTTGTCTATGACAATTTCTCCAGCGGTCACCGGGATGCGGTCTTCTCGGACCATGTGGTCGAAGGCGAACTTTCCGACAGCGCGCGTCTGAGGCAGGCGATGACCGACCATCAGATCGGCAGTGTGGTGCATTTCGCTGCGCTCATCGAGGCGGGCCAGTCCGTGGTCGAACCGCTGCTCTTTTACCGCAACAACGTGGCTTCTACCGTATCACTGCTGGAGGCGATGCAGGCCGCGGGGGTCGACCGGCTGGTGTTCTCCTCCACCGCGGCCGTCTATGGCAATCAGGCCGATGCCGGGCTGCTGCATGAAGGGTTGCCCGTCCAGCCCATCAACCCCTATGGCCAGACCAAGGCTGCCGTGGAAGCGATGCTGAAAGACGTGGCCGCCGCCTCCGGCCTCAAGGCCATCGCCCTGCGCTATTTCAATGCCTCGGGCGCGGATGCGCGCGCGCGCACCGGGGAACGGCATGACCCCGAAACTCATCTCATTCCGCTGGTTCTGCAGACCGCAGCCGGGGACCGCACGCAGATCACGGTTTTCGGGACCGATTACCCGACCGAGGACGGCACCTGCATCCGCGACTACATCCACGTCACCGATCTGGCGCGCGGCCATGTGGCCGCCTTGGAAAAGCTGCTCTCAACCGACGAGGCGGCAGGGGGGGTCACACCCATCAACCTCGGCACCGGGCAGGGCTATTCCGTGCGCCAGGTGATCGAGACCGCCAAACGGGTCACCAACCGGGCCTTCACCGTAGTGGAAAGCGACCGCCGTCCGGGCGATCCTGCCGCGCTTGTCTCCGATCCATCGCGTGCGCATGATGTCCTAGGCTGGCGCGCCGAGCATTCCTCACTGGAAAACATCATCACCGATGCCTGGAATTTCATGCAGCGCGGCATGTCCTGAGGGCCATCGCAATTTCTCAAGTGAGGCGTTGCAAAGATCAGCACCCGCTCGGAACTCAAATTTACCGATGCCAGAGGTCAACCGAAGGTCAGCTTCAAAGCACACGGGTAGAACATATTGCGGGGAGGCTTGCCCTTGTGATATGCAAGCCAAAGATAATCAAGATTATGTAAATTTAAAGCTGAATATCCGCAGGATCAATCGCGCCCGCCTTGGCAGTGAGGGCGCTTTTAAACCTGCCACGCCTGCACGGCTCACCCTTCGCGAAAGGCGCGCGTGAAGTAATCGGTGAGCGGTTTGGCCAGATAATTGAGCGGTGATCTCTCGGCCGTCTTGATGAAGGCTTCGACCGGCATGCCCGGCAACAGGATCTGGCCGTTCAGCTTCGCCATCTCACCCTCCTTCGGGATCAGTTCGACCTGGTAGTAGGACACGCCTGTGGCCTCATCGATGAAGACATCCGCAGACAGCTTTGTCACCTGCCCGAAAATCTCCGGTGTCATACGCTGGTCGAGGGCGGCAAAGCGCAGGGAAGCTTCCTGTCCCACATAGACCTGATCCACATGGATGGGATCGACCCGCGAGGACACAATCATCGGCTGGTCCTGCGGAATGATATACATGATGGCCTCGGCCGGGGAGACCACCGACTGCAGGGCAAAGACACGGCTGCCATAGACCACGCCACTGACCGGCGCACGCAGGTCCATGCGCGACAGGGTATCCTTGGTGCTGAGGCGCCGCTGCACCAGTTCCACTTCCTGAAACTGCAGGTCGCGCAGGGTGGTGATCGCCTCTTCGCGCAGACGCGAGGTCAGGGCGATGCGTTCGATGTTCAGCGCGGCGATCTGACCGCGCAACTGCGCCACGCTTGCGGTGATGCTGCCAATCTCGCCCAGCAGCCGCGCCTGCTCCCGCTGCAGGGCAGAGACGCGCGACACGGGCGCCAGGCCCTTTTCAAAGAGCTGCTGGCTGTCGGCCAGTTCGGTCTCGATCAGACCTTTCTGCGTCTCCAGCGCCTCGAGCTGTGCGGACGCCCCATCAATCTGATTTTCCGCCTGCGCGATCTGTTCGATGATCTGCTCGGCACTTTGCTGCAGGGATGTGGCGCGCGCCTCGAAGAGCTGCGCCTGACCGTCGATCAGGGCCTGCACCGCAGGGTCCTCGGCAGCCAGTTCCTGCAATTCCTCCGACACCGGCAGCTCTGAGAGCCCGTCCCGCTCTGCCTGCAGGCGGGCCTTGCGGGCAAGGATTTCAAAAAGCTGCCCCTCGATGATCGCAAGCTCGGACCGCAGCTGCGTGTCATCAAACTTCAGCACCACGTCCCCGGCCGCGACCTGATCCCCGTCTTTCACCAAGAGCGCGCCGACGACGCCGCCCTGCGGGTGCTGCAGCACCTGGCGGTTCGATTCCACCTGGATCATGCCAGAGGCGATCACAGCCCCTGCGATGCGGGCCTGCACGCTCCACACGCCCAACACGCCCACCAGCACCAGCAGGGCAAAAGCCCCGATGAACAAGGGGCCCTTTGCGGTCCATTTCCGAGGTGTCTGTGGGGCTGCGCTCATGATTTCTTTGCCGTTGCGATGGATTGCTTGATGTTCTGGACGTTGCTCACCATGGATTTGAGCACCTCGTCGCGGGGGCCGTCGGCCTTGATCTGTCCGCCGTCAATGACCACCAGCCGGTCACATTCGGAAATCGCGGAGGGGCGATGCGTGGTGATGATGACCGCCCGGTTGCTGGCCTTGAATTCACGCACCGCCCGGTTCAAGGCTACGGAGCCGTCGTTGTCCAGTGCGGAATTGGGCTCATCCAGGATCAGCAGGACCGGGTCCCCGTAAAAGGCGCGTGCTAGGGCGATGCGCTGGCGCTGCCCGCCCGACAGCTGGCTGTCATCCCCCTGCACAACCGTGTCGTAGCCGTCCGGCAGGGACAGGATCATCTCATGGGCATTGGCGCGCTTTGCAGCTTCGACCACCTTTGCCTCATCGGGCTCGGTCGACATGCGGGCGATGTTCTCCGCAATCGTGCCCGAGAAGAGGACGACATTCTGCGGCAGATAGCCGATGTAGGCGCCCAGATCATCGGGATCGTACTGATCCAGCGTCGCCCCCCCGAACCGGACCTCTCCGGTGGCCACATGTGTCAGGCCCAAAAGGGTTTTCGCCAGTGTCGTCTTGCCCGACCCGCTTTTGCCGATGACCCCCAGGGCCTCCCCTGCCCCCAGGTAGAAGGAGACGCTCTTCAGGGTCGGGAACTTGGCCCCCGGGGACATGACCGACACGCCGGCAAAGGAGACATTCGCCTCCGGCTGCGGCAGGGTCAGTGCTTTCGGGGCCTCGGGTGTGGTTTCCAGCAAGGCGCCAAGCGCGGACCAGGCTGCCCGCGCGCGCTGCACCATGGCCCATTGCCCGATGGTCTGTTCAATCGGCGCCAGCGCGCGACCCAGCAGAATCGAGCCTGCAATCATCGCCCCGGCGGTCATTTCCCCCCGGAGCACCAGATAGGCCCCCACGGCCAGCATGGCAGACTGCAAAAACAGCCGGAATGACTTTGTCGTCGCGGAAAACAGACCTGTCCAGTCGCTGGATTTCACGGTCTGCTCAAGAGAGACGTCGCGCATCTTGTGCCAGCGCGCGGAAACCGCAGGACCCATCCCCTGCGCCCGGACAACCTCGGCTGACCGGCGGGCCTGTTCGGCAAAGCCGCTGGCATGGCTGGAGGCGTGCTGTGCCTCCATTGTCTTACTCCGCGTCAGAAACCCATTCAGCAGCGTGATGATGACCAGCATCCCGCCGCCAAAGATCGCCACCCAGCCGAGCCAGGGGTGGAAGATGAAGATCGCGCCCAGAAAGAACGGCGTCCAGGGAATGTCGAAAAGCGCCAGCATCACCGGCGAGGTGAAAAGACCCTGCACCGATTCCAGATCCCGCAGCCCGCCGGCAGGGTTTGCCCGTTCCTTGGGCAACAGAGCGCGTTTGAGCACGGCCCTGAAAACCCGGTCATCCAGTTGCGCCTGAAAGCGTGCGCCAAAGCGCGCCAGCACCCGCCCGCGCGCATAATCGAGCAGCGCCATCAGCCCGTAGAGCGCCCCCACCAGGGCAAAGAGGGCCACCAGGGTCTCTTCGGAGCGCGATCCCAGCACGCGGTCATAGACCTGCAGCATGAACAGCGGGCCGGTCAGCATCAGCAGGTTCACGAAGATACTGAACAGGAACACGGCCCACAAAAGCCAGATGCCTGCCCGACGGGCTTCGCGCAGCTCGGGAAAACCCGGTTTGGTATTCGCTTTCATCTGTTCATCGCCACATTGAATAATTTCCGCGCAACCTGATCGCCGACGGCCCAAATGTCACGGTCTTATTGCATGACCGAGCATATTCCCACCGAGTGGTCCCGCGGGATTTTCGCTGAAAACCTGTAAAGAATGATAAATCCACCCCTTATCCGCAAGTCCTTCCGTCGGTGCCCGCTCAGATCACCTGCGTCCTGCGGATAAATGCGCGCAATTCTCCCCGAAAGCAGAGCGGTTCGCCCCCGGTGCGGACCGCGCGCAGGCCTGTCAAAAAGGGGTATTGGCGGCGCCAGAGCACGCACGGTTAACGGGACCTTGAGATGGCCCGCGTATCACACAAGACGGCCTGCGGGCTGACCTCATAAAGACTGACCATGAATTCCAATTGTACTAACCGGACGGCGCTTCTCATACCGTCCGGCGCCGCATCAGGCAAAGTTCGATCAACGTCCACCAAGACAAAGGAATTTGAATGCCTCGGTTTTCTTTACGAAACACACTGACAGGCACCAGAACAGAAATAGAGGGTCCAACACCCCTGCAGCTGCGCGAATGGCTTTCCAGCGGGGCCTATACCGTGCAACGCCTGTCCGCCGAGGCACCGGCGCCCCTCTTTATCCCGCCCGGGTATCACCCGGAACGCACGCTCGCACAGCCGATGCAGCACAATCTGCCGAAGGGCACGCAGAACATCGCCACAAACAGTCTGGACGGTCAGGGCAGCCTTGTCGTTGCCTTCGATTTCTCTGATCTTGACGGGTCGGGTGGCGGGCTGATCCTGGAACAGGGCGGTGTCACGCTGGGGCTTTACATCGGCTTTCGGGCCAATGGCGATCTGGTTTCGCGCTGCGGAAGTGGTATGTCTGAGCTGGATGACGATTGTGCAATCGCAGTGGTCAAGGCGGAGGATGTGCCCGCCGCGGGACAGTATATTGGTGAATTCACGCAATTGGGTGATGGCAGGGTGCGCGTTCGGGTCTGGATCAACAGAATTTGGCTTGCCTCGGTGACATCGCTTGCGGCGGCGAGCGGGCTTTTTGGCTCCGACAGCGGGCGCTATCTGTCCACCGGCGGCACAGGTGCCGTTGTGCAAGAGATATCGCCTGGTGTTCCGGAAGCCACGCATCTGCCGGGCGGGGCCTTTGGCAATGCCCGCATCTACGTCAATCAACCGGTCACCGAAGACGCCGGCACCCTGCCGCTCTACGATGTGCCACGCCAGGTCCAGAATGTCACGCTGATCCCGGCCGCCGGGGTGCTCGGCATCTACTGGCGCTCTGCCATATCGGAGCAGGAGCCGCCCCTGCAGGGCTATCAGGTCGAGATAAACGGCACCGTCCTGCCCGAGTTCTTTGATCACACAAGCGCCTATCTGCAGGATCTTGCCAACCTGACCTATGACGTGCGGGTCCGGGCAGTGAATGCACGCGGCAGGCCCGGCGCCTGGAGCGAGCTGCACCGGGCCACGGTGACGCAAGACCTGCCGCCCCCGATGGCGACAACCCTGTCGGATACCGTTTCCTTCAACGGTGTCACGCTGACGCTTGATCGCCCCATGCCCGTGGGCCAGACCGTGGACGGCAGGCCGGTGATCATCTCCGCATCCGATTTTGCCATCACAAGCGTCACCCCCGCCTCGGGCGTGCAACCGGGCGGCAATACCATCGGCAACGGCATGATGCGCGATCCCAGCTGGTTCCGGCAGGGCCGGACCCAGGGCTTTGACGAACTCATCGCCAATGGCAACGATGCCACGACACGGGTGCCCTATGTGCCTGAGCTCAATATCGACCCGGCGGTGAGTGGCCCGCTGCAGATCACGCAAGGTGCCGCCACCTCGCTGGTCAAGTCGATCCGTCTTGATCAGGCCCAGCGTCCCTGGGCCGATGCCCCCTCACAGCAGTGGGCGATCGGGGATTATGCAGTCTTCTCCGTCATGCCGCGCCCGCTGCCCGCAGACGCCTTCCGCCCGGCCATCACAGCGCTGGACAAGACCCGGCATCTGAAGTTTGCCCGGACCCTGCACATGGACGTGCTGCGCGATCTGACGCCCCCGCAAAGCTATCTGTTCGATTATGACACGGTCCTGGCCAATACCGCCCTCGATCATGCGTTCTACGGGACGGATAACGGCGAATTGCAGAATGTTTTCGGCCCGGATGACAACTATTCCACCCAATGGCAGGACCGGCGCAAACTGGCCTGGGCGGCGCTGCACAGCAATGTGCTGACGCTGGAGCAGAAACGTGAGCTTGCCTATATCATGATCACCCACGCGCTGGACCTCGAAGCCATTGTCGATGCGGGCTGGATCGGACGGCAGGGCGCGGGACAGGCGCTCGGGTTCATTCCCTACATGTATTTTGGCGGCTTTCTGCTGCAGGACCCCGGTCTGCTGGAAAAAGCCCGCAACACGCTGTCATCGGAGCTGGGGCCGGGGCGTCACGCTTATGTCCCGCAATCACGGATCGGCAAATCCGGCGCCTATCCGGACAGCAATGATCAGTATAACGCGCCGTTCCTGCCGGAGCATGTGGGGACCGCCCATATCTACGGCGACGCCAAGGGCGCCGCGATCAATGCACGTTACTCATCCCTGATCCAGGATGGGGCCGCCCTGGCAACGCTGGCAATGATCCTGCTGCAGAACGGTCCCGATGGCGAGAACGGCATCGAGGCGATCACCGGCAACGCCGAGCCCATCGGTCCGGACAACCCGACCTCGGCGCCGATTGCCACCCTGGATGCCTACCGCGAGGTGCACACCCGGGGCGATGCGCGCCGGTATTATAACGCCTGGCGGGATTTTGCGGGTCCGCGCTATACCGAAGCGCCCAAGCAATTGCCCAAGCTTGGGAGCGATGCGGAGTTTCTGGCCATCAGGAACGGCGTGTCCTGGGACTGGAGCGATCAGCGCGACGGGGTCTCGGGCACCTACGCGCATGCCGACATCCGCTATTCCCTCGACCAGCGGTCCTGGACCGAAATGACCGGTCTGGACAAAACCGGCTGGTGGACCGGTCTCATGGCCGGGGCGAAATACTACATGGGCATCCGCTATGTGGACACACAGGGCCGCAAGGGGATCTGGACCGAAAACCGCGGTGGCGTCGGCCCGGAGGTCTATGTCGTCACCCCGACCGGCGGCAGCCCCGCCGCCGCCCCGGTCAGCACACGTGCGCCGGCCGTGACCTACAGACCCTTCCTCGACGCCGGGATGCCCTTTTTCAATGTCATCCCGGACGGCGGCACAATTCCGCGCGAGGCGGTCGACATCTACCCCTCCATCGGCGACTGGACCGGCTCCCCCGTGCCGACCTACCGCTGGAAGCTGCGCCGGAACGGCATGGATATCACCGAATACGCGCCTTTTGCCCTGGATCAGGGCGGAGACTGGGCCGAGGTCAACAAATACACCCGCACGCAGGAAGACTATTCGACCTTGCCGAATGACACCTGGCTGGAGGTCGTGATCGAAGCCAGCAACGCCAATGGGATAACAGAGGCGGTCAGCCCGCGTATCTTCATGCCGCAACGCGTCACCCTGTCCGCCAATGTCCTGATGGACACCGAATTTACCGATGCCTTCCGCCTCGATCATCGCGACCTTTGGGATGACATTGCCATCGCCAATGGAACCAAATCCCTGTCGAACGACTTCTACAGCAGCGGGGCCTCAACTCCGGGCTATGTTTTCAACAGCAAGGACGGATCAAATGCCACACTCCGTATTCAGACCCAGGAGTTCGGACGGGCCGGAGACCGGTATCGCGTCAATGCAGAAATCATCACGGGATCAAAAGGCAAGACACGCGCCAGTATCCGCGCAGGGTCTACCATTTCCGAGATTGGCACCTATACCGCCGGCGTCGATCCGCGGGTCGTAAGGATCAAGGATGCTATCCATACCGTTCCCGCCTCCGCTGAGGGCAAGCGCATCACCTTCGATCTGTTCCTGTCGAGCGTGGGCGGTGGCACGGCCGGGGCGGGACTGGGGATCATCAGCCTCAAAATCGAGCGCATATAAACAGGGCGGCGGGGACCGCGTGACAGCAGTTCGCCCCCCGCCCTGTTACTTTGTGTTGACACAAATTGATGTCACAAGCATCTAGGCACCGGATGAGCCAAAGGATGTTACTATGCGTATTACGATGATCGGTACTGGGTATGTGGGGTTGGTTTCAGGGGTTTGTTTCTCAGACTTTGGCCATGACGTCATTTGCGTCGACAAGGATCAGTCCAAGATCGAGATGCTGGAGCGCGGCGAGGTGCCGATCTATGAGCCGGGTCTCGATACGCTGATGGCCAAGAATGTCGCCGCAGGCCGGCTGACCTTCACCCAGGACCTCAAGGCTGCTGTTGACGGCGCGGATGCCGTGTTTATCGCTGTGGGCACGCCGACACGGCGCGGTGATGGCCATGCGGACCTCACCTATGTCTATGCCGCCGCCGAAGAGATCGCCCATGCGATCACCGGCTATACGGTTGTCGTGACCAAATCCACCGTGCCGCTTGGCACCAATCGCAAGGTACAAGAGGTGATCGAAAAGGCCCGCCCCGGGCTTGATTTCGATGTGGCCTCGAACCCTGAATTCCTGCGCGAGGGGGCGGCGATCGACGATTTCATGCGCCCCGACCGGGTTGTGGTGGGCGCCGAGACCGAGCGCGCCGCCGAGGTGATGTCCGAGATTTACCGCCCGCTCTTCCTGCGGGACTTCCCGATCATCACCACCGATCTGGAAAGTGCGGAGATGATCAAATATGCGGCCAACGCCTTTCTGGCCACCAAGATCACCTTCATCAATGAGATCGCAGCCCTCTGCGAACGCACCGGCGCGGATGTGAAGCAGGTCTCCAAGGGGATCGGGCTTGATAACCGCATCGGCAACAAGTTCCTGCACGCAGGCCCCGGCTATGGCGGCTCGTGCTTCCCCAAAGACACCAAGGCGCTGGCGCGCATCGGGCAGGAGCATGCGATCCCGATGCAGATCACCGAGACCGTGATCAAGGTCAACGAAGAGATGAAACGCCGGATGATCTCCAAGATCACCGACCTTTGCGGCGGCTCTGTGAACGGGCTGACCGTGGCGGTGCTGGGCGTGACCTTCAAACCCAATACCGATGACATGCGCGACGCACCGGCCCTGACCATCGTGCCCGCCCTTGTGGGCAGTGGTGCTACCGTGCGCGTCTCGGACCCGCAGGGGCGGCATGAAGGCCAGGCCCTGCTGCCCGGCGTGGAATGGATCGAGGATGCCTATGCCGCCGCCGCAGACGCGGATGCGGTGATCCTGCTGACGGAATGGAACGAGTTCCGCGGCCTCGATCTGGAACGGCTGGCACAGGCGATGCGCACGGCGCGGATGATCGATCTGCGCAATATCTACAGCCACGAGGATGCCACGCGCGCGGGGTTCGCCGCCTATGCCTCCATCGGGCGGCGGGATGCCGAGGACGCGGCCTGAGCTTGTAAAAGTGCAGGCTTTCTGTTGAGGTTTTACCCATGCGCTGGCTCTTTCGCCTGTTCCTGATCCTCCTGCTGGCCCTCGGCCTTGTGGGTTTCGGTATGGTGGAGCGCGATCCGATCATCGCCAAGACCGAGCCGCCCAGTTCCAAGGACGTGCGCGAGGCGCGGGCGCTGGTGCAGAGGATCCGCTTTCTGTCGCGCAGCCCAGAGGCCTCGGAGCAGGTGCTGGAGGTGCCCGCCGCCACGGTCGAGGGCGTCTTGCGCATGGGCGCACGCATGGTGCCGGGGTTTCGCGGCAAGACCGAGTTGGAAGAGGGTCAGCTGCGGGTTCTGGCCGCGGCGCCCATCCCCAAGACCAAGGGCGCTTTCTGGGTCAACCTCGATGTCTCCGTGCCTTCCTACACAGGCGAATTGCAACTCAATGAGGTGCGGATCGGTCGGATTTCCCTGCCCCCTGCGCTGGCGCTCTGGATCGGGCGGGTGGGGGCCGATCTCTTCATGGGGGCGGGCAGCAGCGAGGCGATCATGACCGCCGTCGAACAGTTGGACGTCACACCGGAGCAGATCACCGCGCGGCTTGATCTGGATGTCTCACAGCGCAGCGAGATCGCGGCCCGGGTCTTTGGTACCCTGCGCGGCGGCACCCTGCCCTCTGCCCCCGAGATCGACCGCTATTACGTGGCGATCCGGGAAGCGCTGGATGACGGACGCCTGCCCACACGCGGCAGCTTCATACCGCATCTGCGCTTTGCGCTGGAAATGGCCGCCGAGGACACAGGCGCAGACAACCGCGCCAATGCCTATACGGCGGCGATCTTTGCGCTGGCCGAGGCCTGTGGGGCCAGCGAGTTCGGCCTGATCTCGGAACGGCTGGTGCCGGACTGGACGGACGCCGGGCGCGACTGGCAGAACGGCTGCTCCAAGGTCACCTTTGCAAACCGCATCGACTCCAAGCGGCATTTCGTGACCGCCTCGGCCATTCAGGCGGCCAGCAACCGCGGCGTGGCGGTCTCCATCGGGGAGTTCAAGGAGCTTTTCGACAAGACCCGCTCGGGCGGGTTTGATTTCACCGATATCACCGCGAATAATTCCGGCATCCGGCTGGCCAACCGGATGATGGGTGCGCCCGCCGACGACTGGCCGCGCCTGCTGGGCCGGATCCAGACCGAAAGCGACGTGCTGGCCTCCTTCGAGGGCATCCCCGGGTTGATGCCGCGCAAAGAGTTCGACGACCGCTTCGGCTCCGTGGACAGCCCTGCCTATCGCGCGATGCTGGACCGCATCGAGACGCGCATCGACGGGTTGCCCCTGCACGCAACACCCTGAAATTGGAAAGCAGGGATCCTAGGCCCTGCGCCTTCTGCCCACCAGCAGCAGAAAACCTGACAAAAGCAGCAGCGCCGAGGCGGGGAGCGGCACAACCGCCGCATCAATCGGCCGGGTGGTACAATCATATACGTCCAGAATCTGACCCTGATCGTTATACACATAACAATCGACCATCCGGGTTCCGAGCCAGAAGCCCCGCTGGGTGCTGTAGATACTTGTGATGGAAGATAACTCCCCTCTCACCTGCTCGAACACCTTGAGCGGCTTGCCGTCCACGAGAAGCGGACCACTGCGCGGCGTCAGAGCATCTCTTGCAGTGCTCGAACTGGAATACCGGCTGCCATGGCCAACATTGGAGTAGATATCCCATAGGACAATTGCGCCGTTGCGATCAAATTTCATCTGCCCGACGACGCTGTCATAGCCTTGAAGGCCGTAAGCCCCGGACACTCCGGGCACGCCGACATCCTGAATAACGCCGACGTCGAAAGAGATCGTTTTCTGAGCCAGCGGTGATGTTTCCCAAACGCCGTCTACAGAAAATGCGATATACGAAGAGGACCTGAGGGTTGTTTTGTCCCGGAACCGCACACCTTCGCCGGACGAATAGCTGACATCATAGCTATATGAGTAGTATTCATAGGTGAAGCTGGTCAGTGGTTCAATTGTCACTGCGGAAACGGGACGGCCCTGCCCCAGCATGAGCAGCGCCAAAACTGCCGATATGAAAAATCTCATAAGTCTTTCCATTTCCAATGAGCTTCGGCACGCGCCAGAGGCTTGCCACTCTATCAGCATCGTTCAAAGGGTCAGCGATGTCACATGCAAATAGCCGCTTACCAGCCCTCGGCCTGCAGATGCTGGGCCAGACCTGCGCCGACCTGTCTGGCCGCCTGACCGGAAAAATGGTGGCTGTCCACATACATCAGCTGACCATCCTTCACCGCGGTGCAATGGGCCAGATCAGAGCAGAGCAGGGATACCGTGTCGATCACCCGCATGGTCTTGGGCACGTCCAGCGTGGCGACGGCCTCGGTGAAGTCCTGCCATACGGTCGTTTCGGGGGGCAGATTATGCAACCGTTCCGGCCCCTGCATCAGAAAGGCGTTTTCGAACCTGGGAAACTCGAACCGCGGCGCGAGCAATAATGTCTTGGCACTGCGGGGCGCCCATTCCTGCATCACATTGCGGATATAGCTTTGTGTCGCCTCGTCGCGCTGGAACTGATTGGCGAGAATGACCCAGTCATCGGCCCGCAGGTGTTTGTCCAGCAGGGTGCGGACAGCTGCGCAATTGGGCGGGAGCCCCGCCTTGTCCAGAAGGAGCGGACAGGCGGAACTGGTGATCTGGATGTGGTCTATGCCATTCAGGGTCAGCGCACTTGAAATATCCGCCGCATGGCTGTCCCCGACCACGATGAGGCGCGGCGCCCGGGCGCCCTGTTCCTCGGGCGCGCAATCCCAGTGGCCCAGGAAGTCCTCCAGCGTCCGGTGCGGACCCTTGCGGTTGAAATTGCAGACCCCCGACCGGATGTCGGCATGACGCACCGCGCGCAGCTCTGCCAGCCGCTCCTGCCGTATTTCGTACCCGGCAGGCAGCCGGTTCGGAAAGCCATTGGCGAAATGCCCCACAAGCCCGACGGCAAGGATCAGGGCACTGGTCAGAGCGCTTGCCGTGAACACCTGCGGGCGCGCTGCCAGCAGCGGCCCCGCCCGCCGGAAGGGCTGTTCCACATAGCGCCAGCTGATCCAGCCCAGAACCAGGCTGACCGCAGAGAGCCCCAGCATGGCTGCAGGCGTCGGCGGGAGCCAGAGCTGCAACCGCGCAAAGACGAAAAGCGGCTGGTGCCACAGATAGGCCGAATAGCTGATCAGGCCGATACCGACCAACGCCCTGGTGGAGAGCAGCGCAGCAACCCAGGTGCCGGGCCCGGCAAAGAGGATGACGAGGCAGGTCCCCCCCACCGGCAGGAGCATATAAAGCGATGGCACCGGCGTGCTGGTGTCATAGAGGAAGACGGCAAGCAGGATCATCCCCAGACCGGCCGCCGCCGGCAGGTTGCGGGCCCGGGCCGGCCCCCCCTGCAGCACAAAGGCACAGAGGCTGCCGGCCAGCAGCTCCCAGGCGCGCGACGGCAGCAGGTAGAAATTGGCATCCGGCAGATGCCGCCAACCCCACTCGCTCCACGCCAGGCTGAGCAGCAGGATGGTGATCAGAACCTGCACGACACGGGACCGGCCAAACCGCCACAGCGCCATCAGCAGCAGCGGGAAGAGCAGGTAGAACTGCTCCTCAACTGCCAGGCTCCAGGTGTGCAGCAGGGGCTTGAGTTCCGCTGACCCTTCGAAATAGCCGCTTTCAAGCAGAAAGAGGATATTGGAGGAGAAAGTGGCGACAGCAACCAGGCTCTGGGAGAAATCGACAAACTGGGCCGGCACCATCAACACCCAGGCAAAAGGCAGGCAGACAAGCGCCACCACGATCAGGGCAGGCAGGATGCGGCGCGCCCGGCGTTCGTAGAAATGCAGCAGGCTGAAGCGTCCGGCCGACATGTCTTTCAGCATCAGTGACGTGATCAGATAGCCCGACAGGACAAAGAAGACGTCCACGCCAATGAAGCCACCACTGAAAACCACGATCCCTGCATGGTAGAAAATGACGGATAAAACAGCCACTGCCCGCAGGCCGTCTACGTCGGGGCGATAGTGCATCCTGGCTCGCTATACGAATGTAATCTCAACTGATTACACGCATAGCACGAATCAGTAGCATTTTTTTAGGACAGATTAGCGTTTCATTAAAGTTTACGGATCATTTTCTTAAAACCAATCACACCTGAATTACGCGGAAATCGGCGCTCATTCCCGTAAAACGAGCAGCCATCCGCCCATCTACTGCGGTTTGTCACAAAAGGATTGGGCATTTCTTGCAGGTAGGGTTATCCGCGCCGCCGGAAGTCTGTTCAAGTCCCGATTACTGTTGGTCCACTCTACGACAAACAAGAAAGACCTACCCCTCTTTATGCATCATCGCGACTTTGGCTCTGCTGAATGTGAGCGCTCTCACATTGATCAGCGGAAGGTACTCCTTTGCATCCGAAACCCAACCAAGGCAGGACGTCACCGTCCCGCCCCGATTGCGCCGCAAGGTTCTCAGATCAGCCCGGATTGCGTCCAAATTAACCCTTAATCCTCTCGTAAGACTTGGTCACACGATCAGCATGATCAACGTCATCTCGTCGAAATCACGACTAAGAAACACGACTAAAAAAACTGATAGGCAATGTTCAAAACACTCACAAATCTCACACGCGGATCAGCCATGACCCTGCTTCTCGCCGCAAGTACTTCGGCACTTGCCGGCGGCACGGATACTGGCACTGAACCGCCCGTCTATCTGATTTGCGGCCACGATCAGGACACACCGGTCTGCAAGGCACTTGCAGATGTGTTGGTCCTGACGGCCAAACAGCGCGATGTCAGGGTGGTGTCCGAGGACACACCCGTGCCTGATCCGCACTACATGACAATCCGCTTTGTGCAGAACGTACAAACTGATGACAGCATTTCAGGGTATCTCGTCTGGCAAGCCGCTGGGGGCGCGCTTGAAACCGGACCCACTCTGGAGCTTTCCGCCATGGACACCGTCCTGACGGATCAAATGCTGAACGACTTCGCCAAACAACTTCTGCAATCCAGCAACATCCCGATGTAGGCCAACGCCTCACGTCAGGTGCGCTTTGAACCGCGAAAGACCCCTATAATGTGTACCCTCTGCCAGACACTGAACCCCACTGTTGAAACCTATGACTACCACGACCTGGAAAGCCTCGAAGACGGCTCTTCCATCGACCATTCAGGCTCTGCCTCATCCGGGGATGCCGGTGGGCTGCCGACCTATTCCTACGATGAAATCGCCGATTACCTGACCGAAGGGTACTGGAGCGATACCGGCCGCGCGCCGCGGTCGTTTGACGTCCAGACCGGCGACGTCCTGACCGTGGACCTCTCTGCCCTGGGCACAACCGGTGCCGCGACCGCCCGTCAGGCGCTGGACGCCTGGACAGCCGTCAGCGGCCTGGAATTCGTCGAAATCAGCAACCAGTCGACCGTCGACAGCGCGCCAACCGCGATCCATCAGGAAGGTTCGGACGCCGCCGGCAATGCCAGCACATCGGCACAGCTGGATGTGGGCGAACAGTTCAAGGGATCGATCAGCAGCGCCAATGAAAAGGACTGGATCGCAGTCGAGCTGGAAGCCGGCGAGACCTATACCATCACCATGTCGGGTGACGGATCCGGCGGTCAGATCAGCGACACTTTCCTGAAGCTGATCAACCCCAATGGCGACAGTGTTGCCCAGAATGACGACCGCGCCGCAGGCGACCGGTCCTCCGAGATCGAGTTCACCGCCGGTCAGAGCGGCACCTTCTACATCGAGGCAAGCGGCTACGGCACGAACACCGGCAACTACGAGCTGAACATCAGCGGCGGCCGCAGCATGTCGACGGCGGATATCACCTTTGGTGAGAGCAATGCCGGCGCCTATGCCAGCTCGACCACGATCGGCAACACGATCCAGAGCGCCTCCATCAACATCGATGACGGCTGGACGAAATACGGCTCCTACTACCTGCAGACCTACATCCATGAGATCGGCCACGCCCTGGGCCTGGGTCACTCCGGCAACTACAACGGCAGCGCCGGCTTCGGCTCGAATGCGCATTTCGCCAATGACAGCTGGCAGACCACGGTCATGTCGTATTTTGACCAGAACGATAACCCCAATACCGATGCCAGCAAACTGCGTCTGGCGACCCCACAGCTGGGCGATGTCGCGGCGATCCACAGCCTCTACGGCACACCGACAAGCGTGCATACCGGCGACAGCGTCTATGGCGATGGCAACAACACCGGCCAGTTCGCCATGGACCTGCCCAGCTCGCGCTCGGTGATGATCCACGACAATGGCGGCATCGACCTGATCAACCTGGGCTCGCGCTCTGCCGATCAGCGGCTGGACATGCGCCAGGAGACCTATTCCGACCTCAACGGCAAGAAGGGCAATGTCTCGATCGCCCGCGATACCGTGATCGAGAATGCCATCACCGGGTCGGGTGACGACAACATCACCGGCAACGCCGCCGATAACGAGATCTCCAGTGGTCTCGGGAACGATATGATCTACGGGATGGGCGGCAACGACAAGCTGAACGGCGGTGGCGGCAATGATACGCTTGACGGCGGCGAAGGAACTGACAGCGCCGTTTTCAGCAACGTCATCGAGAACTTCCAGATTGTTTATGACGCGGAGGCTGCCAATGGTGGACCCATCCGGATCTTCAATCAGGCAGGTGATGAAAACACGCTGATCAATATCGAAAAGCTGCAGTTCAACGATGCGACTCTGGACGTGGCCGATGTGATTGCCCAGTTGAAAGCAAACTACGGGAACATCTCTGCCTCCAGCAATGAGTCCTACACGGTCAACATGACGGAGATTGACAAGGCCCCCGCAGCGGACCCCGACCCTGACACCGGCGCGGATACCGATCCCGACCCCGTGGATCCGGTAGATCCTCCTGTAGATCCGGTGGAAGGTTCCGACGCGCATATCGAGATCGGGAATACGCGGGTGGAACAGATGGATGCCAACCAGTGGCACAGCATCAGCTTCGACCAGGCCATCGAGAATGCCGCAGTTGTGATGGGTCCGGCCTCCTCCGACGGAGACCAGCCGTTGACAGTGCGTGTGCGTAACGTGACCGAGAACGGTTTCGAATTCCAGATCGATGAATGGGATTACCTGGACGATTACCATATCCCCGTGAACATCAGCTGGATGGCCGGCAGCGTTGGCGACCACGTCATGACCGATGGCACAAAAATCTCCTTCGGCAAGGCGGATGCCAAGACCACCGATGGCGGTACCGTTGCCCTGAACGGGTTTGACGACAAGCCAATGGTGTTTGCGCAATTGACCGGCGATGCGGAAGACCGTGCCATCACGCACCGTCTGGACGATATCTCGGCGGATTCCTTCGACTTCAGACTGCAGGCCCAGGAAAGTGATCGTAACACCGTCAGAGATATCGACGATGAGAACCTCTACTGGGTCGCGCTGGATATTGCCGACGGCAGCTCCATCTTCGAGAGAGGCTTTGTGAACGCAGATCACAACTATACCAACACCGGCACGGTCCTGGACGGCAATGAAGCCTTCTTTGCCGACATGCAGACGCTCATTGGGACCGACCCTTCGGGACTGCGCTATGACAGAGGCTCCGATGGCCGCGTTTCGGTGCGCGTCGAGGAGGAAGAATCCTATGACAGCGAGATCACCCATGCGGTGGAAAAGCTGGCATGGTTCACAATGACAGAAGGTGTCTTTGATCTGGCCTGATCCGGCCCGGCACCCCAAAGACCATTTTCAGAAACCCCGGCCCTTGCGGTCGGGGTTTTTTTGTCTGTCACGCCCGTTTGGGCGGCCCGGCCGGGTCATAGCCAAACCGGTCGTAATCTTCCTTGTAGAGACTGTAGACCAGACTGCAGGTAGTATCGTTCACAGGGGGTTTGTCGGCCTGCAGCCGCGATCTGATCCACTCTTTCCAGGGTGTCCGCGATTTCCAGATCACGTCGTCGGTCTTGTTGGCTTTGGGGATTTCCCGGGGACCCGCGTCATTACCTGCCAGCGTGTCGAGCCAGGGCACGATCGCCTTCAGCCCCTCCTCCTCCATCTTGAAGACATGGGCGCCATCGGGGACAATTTCCGTCATCCGGCGCAGATGGTTGTCAAACTGGTAGGGCGTCGTCTCGCGGTCACGGGCATATGTGGTGAGCCAAGTCTCGAAGGTCATGCGCAGCGGGATCAGCCGCCGGGCCTGATGAAACCCAAAGGCACTGACCATCCGGGACACCGGGTGGCGCACCACGGCAAAAGACGTCTCGAAAAAATCGGGGGGAAAGAGGCCCTGCAACGTGGACACATCTATATGCTGCGGGGATGTCGCGGACCATCTTTGCGGCCCAGGCGTCTTGCGGTCCCCGTTCAGAAAGGCAAGCGGGCCAAATCTTTCGATCAGATAATGCTCAACGGAGGTTCCGGCGCATTTGGGCACATGTGCGTAGTAAACCAGAGACGACCCGATACGGACGATTGGCATGTTTCATCCCTTTTTTGCGGCGATCCGGTTTCACGCGATACAGATTGGACCGTTTGCGGTCTACCCCGCCCTGCCCCTGCGCAGCAAGTTTTTGACCGTTGATTTCAATCCGATACGGGCAAGGGCGGCCTTTGCGTAATATTTCGCCTTTATGCCCAGCTGCCACGAAAAATCCTCCGCCGCTTCGGTGCCATCGGCCCGCACCCGGCTGGCGCGGGCGGCAATCCTGCGCACCCGGATCCCCTGCCCGTCCAGCCGGTATTTCAGCATCCGTTCGGAATGCAGTGGCGCGGCGCGATCACGGCAGTAGTTCAACGCATCCTCGGCGCGCTGGCCGTAGGCGGCAATGGCCCCTGCCCCCACCGCGATGGCAAAGCGGTCGTTATACCCGAACCAGGGCTGCCAGCGCGGCAGGAGCACCGTGCCCACAGGCGCCGTCAGGGCCGCACGCAGCGGCACCGCGAGGCTGTCATGATAGCGCAGGTCCGGCCGGACAAAGACGCAGATATCGGTGTCCCCCTCCTCCAGCACCAGGCTGCTGACCCGGTGCAGCGAGTGCTGCTGGTGCACCAGGTTGCGCAGCGAGGCAAACCCGTTGCGCCAGAAATCCCCATGGGTCTTGAGGGCCTCGAAATCCCAGTGTTCGAGACAGTTTCCCGGCGCTTCCAGCTCCAGGCGGTCGGCCTGCAGCAGTTCGTATTCCAGCGGGTCCAGCGTGCCCGTTTCCCCCGTCCGCGGGTTCTCGATCTGGTCCTGACGAAAGAGATGCGCATAGATCCGCACCTGCCCAAGCGCACGGGCCGGGGCCAGCACATGCGCCTCGATAGAGGGCAGCGTATGCGGCAGCGAGCGGGTGATCCCGAAAAAGCAGATTGCGATACGCGGCTTCATTTCACACCTCACTCAGACGGGGCAGATGGCGGTATGGCATGTCCCGCGCCAGACTTCTACGCGGCATCTCGAATCGACCTTTGGAAAAATTCAGCCGTAAAGCCCAAATAAAGCTACATCCCATTGGTAAGGCAGTCTAGAACCGCCCCAATGGCCCGTTTTGTAAGGGGCGCGGAGCACGAAACATGAAAACCGCCGCTGTTGTTATCTGGTATAATCCCGAACCGCTGTTCGTTGAAAATCTGAAGAGTTACGCAGAGCATGTTGACCATGTCGTCGTCATCGACAACTCGAATACCGACAACGCCGCCCTGCTGGCAGACGTCGCAGGTGTCCATTATCAGGCCCTGCATCAGAACCTTGGGATCGCGGCAGCCCTGAACCGCGGCTTCGAGACCGCCCGGCAGCTTGGCGCGGAATGGGTCCTCTCCATGGATCAGGACAGTTCTTTTGAAAGCGAGAACGTCTCCTTGCTGCTTGCAAACATCGAGACGGCGTCTTCAGACATTGCCGTCATTGGGTATTCAGAAACCGGCAGCACGTCAAAAACGGGTCTGAGAGACGTCAACAAGGTCATTACGTCCGGCTGTCTGAACCGCATGTCCGCCTTCTCCCGGATCAACGGGTTCAATGAAGACCTGTTCATTGATCAGGTCGATTTTGAATATTGCTTCCGGTTGAAAGAGGCCGGGTTCCGCATCATGCAGGATCGGGCGGTCCAGATGCGTCACAACAGGGGCGATCCCGAACCCAAGGAATTCCGCGGACGCTCTTACACGACCACGAACTACAATCCGACACGCCGCTATTATCAGGTGCGCAACCGCCTCTATATGCGCCGGAAATTCCCGCAATATGGGATGCAGCACATCAAAAACATCGTATACGCCACACGGAATGTGATCCTGTTCGAAGACAACAAACTGTCGAAACTTGCCGCCATGGCGCAGGGGGCATGGCATTTCGTGATCGGACGTTATGGACCGCGGTAGTCTGAAACGGTTGTGCCCGGCGGGGCAGCCGCGCGACATAAGAGACCCCCACCTCCTGAAATCCCCCTCCCTCGGCAAGGCATAATCAATAATGAAGCGTATTCTCATCACCGGAACCGCAGGTTTCATCGGGTTTCATCTGGCGGAACTGCTGCTGGACGAAGGTTTTACCGTACATGGCTTTGACGGGCTGACCGATTATTACGATGTCACGCTGAAACAGCGCCGGCACCAGAAGCTGCTGCAGAAACCGGGCTTCTCCATGACCGAGGCCATGCTGGAGGACAACGAGACCTTCCAGGCCATGGCGGAAAACTTCCAGCCCGATGTGATCGTGCATCTCGCGGGCCAGGCCGGGGTGCGTTACAGCCTGGAAAACCCCCGCGCCTATATCGAGAGCAATGTGGTGGGTACCTTCAACGTGATGGAGGCCGCGCGCCAGCTCAAGGTGCAGCATTTGCTCATGGCCTCGACCTCCTCGGTCTATGGCGCCAATGAGGAAATGCCCTTCGCAGAGACGGATAAGGCCGACACGCCCCTGACCATCTATGCGGCCACGAAAAAGGCCAATGAGGCGATGGGGCATTCCTATGCGCATCTCTACGACCTGCCCACGACGATGTTCCGTTTCTTTACCGTCTATGGCCCCTGGGGCCGCCCGGATATGGCGCTTTTCAAATTTGTCGATGCCATCCTCGAAGGCCGGCCCATCGACATCTACAACAATGGCGAGATGTACCGCGATTTCACCTATGTGACGGACCTCGTGCGCGGCATCCGCCTGCTGGTGGATGCGGTGCCGCAGCGCCCGGCCCCGGGCGAGAGCGTCCCCGAAGGCGACAGCCTCAGCCCCGCCGCCCCTTTCCGTGTCGTCAACATCGGCAATTCCGACAAGGTGCGGCTGCTGGATTTCATCGAGGCCATCGAGGACAGCCTCGGTCAAAAGGCCATCCGCAACATGATGCCGATGCAGACCGGAGACGTGCCGGCCACCTGGGCCAATGCCGATCTGCTCAAAACCCTGACAGGTTACCGGCCGCAGACCGATTTCCGCGACGGGGTGCAGGCCTTTGTCGCCTGGTTCAGAGACTATTACGGGAAATAGGGCCGCTTCATTCCTTGCGCGACCGCACCCAGCCGACAAAGGCCTTGTCTGGAGAGCGCAGCCGGGGCCTGCCGGAGCTGGCCCAGAAGCGCCGCCATTCGGCCTCCAGCGCATAGACGTCCCGCCCGGGGGCCAGGGCACGGATTTCCTCGAAGACCTCCGGCGACAGAACAGGGCCCGCCCCGCTCTCGATCACCTGATCGCGCAGGGTAAACCGGATCAGGTCGCCCGGTTCCTCGGTGATGTGATAGTCCGGCAGGATGTCCGCCTGGATGATCTGGCGCAGCATGGCGCGGAACACCCGGCGCGGGCTGGCAGAGCCTGATTTCTTGTGCAGCGTGTCGACGGAAATCCGCCAGCTGCTCTGCCGCCCGCAGTGTTTGCGCGCCAGCTCATAGACCCGCCGCTCCAGCGGCTTGCGCAGGCGGAAGTAATCCCGGTTCAGGGTCAGCACGGATTTGCCCAGCACCGCGCGATAGAGCCACTCTGACAGGGTCACGGAGACAGAGATCATCCGACCCTTGCGGGAATGGCGAATGATCTCCCAGCTCTCAATCAGGCCAAAGCCGCGCGTGACCTCTATCTGATCGTCTTTCGGACCGGTGGAAAGGTTGGTGGTGATCCGTGTGCCCGCCAGACGCTCAAAGGCATCGCGCAGCCGCTTGTACCCATCCCCGGAGGTGTCGCGGTTCGTGGCCACCAGCAGGTCATGCGCCTTGAGCTTGACCGTGCGGCTGATCTCGCGGCCCGCGTTCAGCGCCGCCATCAACTGGCTGATACAGAAGATCAGGATGTCCTTGTCGTGGATTGTGGCCAGCCCCTTCACCGAGGGGATCACCGAGATTTCCACCCCGTTGTGGGCGTAGTCCAGAATGCGCCTGTCCGGCCGGGTGGAGAGCGAAAATACCGGATGTTCCATCGTGCCCAGATCGGCCTTGGGGATGGCATCAAAAATATCGCAGACAAAGAAATCCGCCGTCGGATAACGGTCGGGCAAAAGCCCCTGCCCCGCTGCCACACCCGTTTGCCTTGGCCCCATGATGTGCCTGCCCCGTTCTGGTTCTGCTCAATGGATCACCGGTTGATCCGGCGAATCGTATCGTGGTTTTATTGACGCCCACCTTAGAGATATCCACAGGGTCGGTCTATTCCACCAACGTGGGATCGGAGTCGGGTGAACGTGGGACCAGAGTCGCTCTTTCGTGGGATCAGAGTCACTTGTTTGAAATGGAACCTAATAAAAGCTTCAATTACAAGGGAATAGAGAAATAGGGTTATCCCGTAACTACTATATAACAAATATCTAACTGATATTTTTTTGGAATTTCCCGAATATCCATGGGTCGTTCTTTGGATTCAGCCTTGATTTTGCTTAGAAATACAGATGTGTGCCGTTTTTCATTCCATGTAACGTGTTTTCAGGTATATTATAGAAAACAGCTAACATCGAGCATGATATGGTCCGGTCTCCCAGCGATCTTCCCCCCTATTTCAACATCGCCCCCGATGCTGCTTTGGCGGCCCTAGACGCCCCTGTGGATACATCGGGCTTTGCGCAGATTGCGGCCTCCTGTGCCGCGGGCCGTGAGGATCTGGCAAGCCGGGGGCTGGATGGCACCGGCCGTAAAAGCCTGCGGCTGTTCTCGACCTGGGAGATCACAAAATACCTGATCCCCGTGGCCCCCCAGCATTTTCGCCGCGTCCTCAAGAACACCCCCAGCCTGCCCCAGGGGCGGTCGGAAAGTGAGGGCGGGGCCAAATGGTTTTCACTAGATGAAGTCCTCAGGCTGCGGGCGCATTTCGGGGCGGAGGGATCAAAGGCCAAGGAATACCTACCCTACCGGCCCGAGGGGCTGCCAGCAAAGATCGTGGCGGTGACCAACTTCAAGGGTGGTGTGGGCAAGACCTCCACCGCAGCACATCTGGCCATGTCTGCCGCGCTGGACGGCTACAAGGTGCTGGTGATTGATCTGGACAGCCAGGGTTCCATGACCTCCATTCTGGGCGGACAGGTTGCGGATGAATGGCAGACGGTCTTTCCGCTGATGGCGCGCCACTACGGCGCCCGGCTGCGCGATGAGAACCAGCGCCGGATCGACCGGGGTGAGCCTCCCCTGCCCTTTGACGACACGCTCAGCGATGCGATGAAGCTGACCGCGCAGGATCTGATCCAGACCACCCATTGGCCGAATATCGACCTCATTGGCGCGCAGCTCAACCTCTATTGGGCCGAGTTCCAGATCCCGGTCTGGCGCACCGGGCTGCGGCAGTGGAAGCTGTGGGACGCGCTGGCCGAGACGTTGGAAGAAGACGGCGTGCTGGAGGAGTATGACCTGGTGTTCCTCGATACGCCGCCTGCCCTGGGCTATCTGACCATCAACGGGCTGGCGGCGGCGGATATTCTGCTGGTGCCGCTGGGGGCGTCGTTTCTGGAGTTCGACAGCACGGGGCGGTTTTTCGATATGCTGCATTCGACCTTTGCCTCCATCGAAGAGGGGGAAAACGTGGCCTCCCGCGCCCTGGGGCGCGAAGAACTGGCCTTTGAGTGGGATGCGGTGCGCGCCGTGGTCACCCGGTACGATGCCGCCCAGCAGGGCGAGCTGGCGGCCCTCATGCAGTCCTATCTGGGCCCTGTACTCTCGCCGCACCGGCAGGATTTCACGGCACTGATCGGTCAGGCGGGCGAACAGGTCTCCGGCATCTACGAGGCGGATTACCGGGACTTCAACCGCGACACCTATGTGCGGGGCCGCGAGGTGTTTGACGAGACATATGCCGCGTTCAAGCGGCTTTTGCTGGGCTGCTGGCGGCGGGATGAACTGGCGGCTGCAGAAGAGGAGAGTGCCGATGGCAAAGCGTAAGAGACTGACCCCTGCCCGCGGCGATGCAGGCTCTGTGGAGCGCCCGCCGCAATCACCTGCCAGCCCGCTGCGAGCCCCCATCGCCCATGTGGCGGGTGAGGCAGCCACTCATGCAGCACTGGAGGAGGTGGCCGACGCCTTTCAGAGCGCGCGTGACGCGGGCCGTCTGCTGCTGGAACTGCCGCTGGAGGCCATCGAGGGTGATCACCTGATCCGCGACCGTGTGGCCCTGGATGACGATGAGATGCGCAGCCTAATGCAGAGCCTGCAGGAGCGCGGCCAGCAGACCCCGATCGAAGTGCTGGAGCTGGCCCCGGGGCGCTATGGGTTGATCTCCGGCTGGCGGCGGCTGCAGGCGCTGCGCCAGCTGCAGGCCGACACGATCCTGGCGATCATCCGCAAACCCGACACCGCCGCCGATGCCTATCTGGCCATGGTCGAGGAAAACGAAATCCGGGTGGGCCTGTCCTATTTCGAACGCGCACGGATCGCTGCGAAAGCGGCAGAGCTTGGACTTTATCCCACCACGGCCAAGGCGGTGCAGGCGCTCTTCAGCACCGCGAGCCGGTCCAAACGCTCCAAGATCAACAGTTTTGTCACCCTGCATCATGTGCTGGGAGACATGCTGCGGTTTCCGACGGCGATTGCAGAACGGCTGGGGCTGGCGCTGGCAGCACGGCTGGACAAGGATGCGGGCTTTGTCGTGCGGCTCAAGGACCGGCTGCGCAAGGCCGACCCGTCAACCGCCGAGGAAGAGATCGCGCTGTTGTCGGAGACCCTGGCCGACCGGCCGCAGAAAACCGCCCCGCGTAAACCTGCCGCCGAAGAGGTCACCGCGGGCGTGTTTCTCAAGACCAGCGCCGGGCGGTCCGGGCTGACCCTTTCCCTGAGCGGCAAGGCGGTCACCCCCGAGTTCCAAAAGCGCCTGCAGGCATGGCTGCAGCAGCAGTGAAATGTTTCGCACGCGAAACAAATTTCCCTATACCCTTGATAGAATTCACTTTCTCCCCGACAGATTCGGAATTCCCATGCCCCGCGATTGTCTCTGGTATCAGAGGGGCGGCTTGGGTAGGTAGAGGCGGGCGAGATCAGAATAGAGCAATGATATGACAGACAAGACCAACCGCAGGGTTCTGATCGTCGTTGAAAACCTGCCGGTGCCTCTGGATCGTCGTGTCTGGCTTGAGGCGACCACGCTGGCCGGGCAGGGCTACCGCGTCAGTGTCATCTGCCCCACGGGGCGCGGCTGGGATGCGCAGTACGAAGAGATCGACGGGGTGCACATCTACCGCTACCCCGAACCGCCCGAGGCGCATTCCGGGGCGCTCTCCTATGCCCGTGAATGGGGTGGCGCGCTGTGGCACATGTTCCGCCTGGCCCGCACCGTCCGGCGCGAGCGCGGCTTTGATGTCATTCACGGCTGCAACCCGCCGGATCTGATCTTTCTGCTGGCGCTGCGCTACCGGCTGTCGGGCGTGCGGTACCTCTTTGATCACCACGATGTCTGCCCGGAACTTTTCGAGGCGAAATTCGGCAATAAGGGTGTGCTCTACAAGATCATGAAGCTCTGGGAACGGATGACCTTTGCCACCGCCCATGTCTCCATGGCGACCAATGAAAGTTTCCGCGAGATTGCGATCCGGCGCGGGCGCATGTCGCCCGATGATGTCTTTGTGGTCCGCTCCGCCCCGCAGATCGAGAAGTTCAAGCCCGGCCCGGCAGACCCCGAGGTGAAAAAGGGGGCGTCGACGCTGATCGGCTATGTCGGCGTCATCGGCCAGCAGGAAGGCATGGATCTGCTGGTGCAGGCCGCCGAGCATCTGATCCACAGCCTGGGGCACAAGGATGTGCATTTCGCCATCGTCGGCTTTGGACCGGAAGTGCCGAATGTGATCGAGGACGTGAAAAGCCGCGGATTAGAGCCGTATTTCACCTTCACAGGCCCGCTTTACGGGGATGATCTGCTGCGGGTGCTCAATACGGCCGATATCGGCGTGGCGCCGGATCCGAAGAACGAGATGAATGATATCTCCACCATGAACAAGGTCATGGAATATATGACCCTTGAAAAGCCCAGCGTGCAGTTTGACCTCAAGGAGGGCCGGGCGTCAGCGGGTGACGCCTCGTTGTATGCGATGGCCAATGATCCGCAGGATTTCGCGGCGAAATTGGCCGATCTCATCGAAGATCCCGAGAAGGGGCACCAGATGGGCCTGCTGGGGCGCGCGCGCGTGTTGGAGAACCTGTCCTGGGATCATTCCGCGCCGCATTTGCTGGCGGCCTATGACCGGGTCTTTGAGCGCTAGGGCTGCGGGGACGGTGGTTCGCTGTCCTGGGGCCGTCTGAGAGCCCGGGCGCAGCACCAGGCGGCGATCATGCCCCCCAGATGGGTCTGCCAGGCCATTTCCCCGGCGGCGATCCACCACCCGATGAGATTGCACAGGCAGACGGTCAGCAATTTGGCCCAGATGATCCCGAGGGGCAGGCGCTGTTGTCGGCGTTCCCGGTAGTCCCAGTAGATCCAGGCGGTGGCCAGCCCGTAGACGGCCCCTGACGCCCCCACCATCGGGCGGATGCTGTCGGACAGCAGAACAAAGACCAGACCGCCGCCCAGGACAGAGATCGCATAGATCAGGGCCAGACCCGCTGCCCCGACCTGCCGGGCCGTCAGCGGTGCCAGCCAGAGAATGCCGATGATGTTGCCCGCCAGATGCAGGAAGCCTGCGTGCAGGAACCCGTAGCTGAGGAACATCAGGGCGGGTTGGCCGGTGAAATTGGGCTGCCAGCCCGCCAGCAGACCTTTCCAGAGCGCGCCATAGCCATAGGCCGTCAGACGCCAGTGTGCGGCACCGATCCAACCGGCTTCGGCCATCTGCAGAATGGCTTCGGGAATGACATTGACCGCGATCAGGAGGAGGATGAGAAGGCGCCACCCGGTCTGCGTATTCTGCATTGGCATCATCGCCTTGTTCTGACACCGGGCAGGGGGCGGCGCAAGAGAGCGTACGCAGCCCTCGCCACTCGTTAATCCAATCTTCCTATGGTCCGCCGTCGCAGGCTTTCTCTCGGGCAAAGTGCTGCTGGCATTCTGATCCCAGACCGTTCCCCTCGCACAGGAGACTTTCATGACCGATTTCTTTGAATCCTATCAAGCTGGCCTGGACAGCCCGCCTGCGTCTCTTGCAGCGATCGTTCCCAGCGACAGCACCGATCTGGCACGCGCAACACGCGCCATCAACGTCTCCTCTGCCGGTGTCGTGCGGGTCACGACGGTCAACGGCGATGAGGCGCAGGTCTATGTCGCCGCCGGCATCGCCTTCCCGCTGCGCGCGCGCCGGGTCTGGGCGACAGGCACGGATGCAACAGGCATTGTCGGTCTGAGCTGATGCAGCTTGGTCTCTCAGTTGGGGTAAACGCCCCGGGCGGTGTTGCGGCCCCGTCCCTGCCGGCCATCGTGCTTGGGGCGGCCCCGGTGATTTCGGGGGATGAGACGCTGAGCGGGACGCTCACGCTGCAGCCGGTGCAGGTCGCAGCACCCGCAGATGCGATCGTGACGCGCCAGTGGTTGCGCGATTCAGTCTCTATTCCGGGCGAAACAGGGTCTACATACCAAAAAACGCTTGCCGATTCCGGGGCCGACATCCGTGTCCTGGTCCGTTGCTTTCGGGCCGGGTACGCGCCGCTTTTTGCCTATAGCAACACCATTTCCGTGATCACGGGCGACTGGCTGCTGAGCGGATTGATCATCCTGAACGTTCCGGGGGTGCCCTCCCCACCGGCAGTTACCGCTTCCATAATCGAGGTCTGAAACCCATGATAGATTTTCTTTTTCGCAACACCGTGACAGGTGCGTTGATCCGGGCATCGGGTACCGTGCCCTTTGACGCGTCAGGGGTTGTGGGCGAAGGCACATGGCAGGTGGCCACCGTCAGCCCGTGGGCGGATAACGTGCTCACGGTCTCTTCCAACCGCACAACCCATGTTTTCCTGCTGGCAGGCCAGTCGAACGCCACCAGCCGTGTTGCGTTTGACGGCGGGGCGGACTGGCCGGGCAACGTGCGGCAGTGGAGCAGAAGCCCGGACAATGCGGATGCGTCGTTTTTGACGTCACATGACGATCAGGTGCTGATCCCCGCGACACGGCCACTGGATCACGGCACGCAGAGGCTGCCCGGCGCGATGGGCTGGGCGCTGCAGTTCAGCATAGATTACCTGGCGCAGCATCCTGATGTGGATCTGGTGCTTGTCCCCGCTGCACGGGGCGGATCCGGTTTCCAGAACAACCGCTGGAACCCGGGCAACGATCTGTTTCAGGATGCTGTAGACCGGAGCAACGCGCTGATGGCGGCGCACCCGGATTTTCTGTTCCGCGGCATTCTGTGGCATCAGGGGGAGACGGATGCGGAGACAGCCGGGGACGCTGGCGCGCACGCAGCGGCGCAGGATGCGATGATTGCCGCGTTGCGCAGCGGGATCGCGGCCGCAGATGACAGCACGCCCTTTGTTCTGGGGGGGCTGGCGCCGCCCTGGGTCGCGGGGAACTCAAACCGTCAGACCGTACAGGCCGGCATTGAGGATACGCCCAACCGGGTGGCCTATTCGTCTTATGCCGCCAGCACCGGGCTGAGCGTCTTTGATGGCATCCATTTCGATGCGGCCTCCATGCGCACCCTGGGCGCGCGCTACGCCACCGCTCTGGCAAACGCGGACCAGAACGTGCCGGACGGATGGCAGATCGCAGATCAAACAATTCACTCTTACACCGACGTTCCCACGCCAATTGTGGTGGGTACAACTGTCATGGAAGGAAGCTGACATGCCCACTTTTTCATTTCGCAATACCTCGACCGGTGCGGTGACGACACTGGCGGGGAATGTCCCTTTCAACGTCAGCGGGCTGCTGCCGGATGGCACATACACGGTGCAGGCCCTCTCTGACGAAGCGCCGGCCACCATCACCATCGCGACCGCGAGCGCTGTCTTGCCGGATCAGGTCGCGGATCTCTCGGTGACCGAGGGCGATGGTGAAATCACCCTGACATGGTCCGCGCCTGCCGATGGCGGCAGCGCGATCACGGATTACCTCATCGAGGTCGACAGCGGCAGTGGTTTTGCCGCCGTGACGGATGGCGTCTCCGCAAACACGGGCTTCACCCACACCGGCCTGACAAACGGCACGGCATATACCTACCGGGTTGCCGCGGTCACGGCGGTCGGAACAGGCAGCTTCTCGGCCACCGCTTCGGGCACACCTTTCTCGCTCGCCATCCCGGCGGAGGCGGAAGCCGATGCGCAGGGGCATTGGTTCTTTGGCACCGACAATGTCACGGACAGTGACATGATCACCGGGCAGGCGCTGACCGCCAATGGCGCGCAGCCCACCCGGTCAAGCGGCTACCTGAGCATTCTGGGCCAGGGGAACGGTTTGCTGAGCCATGTGGCAGATAGTGCCGATATTACCTTCTGTGCCGTTGTACGGCGCCCTCAGGGGGCCTCACGGGCCATTCTGGGGGGTGTCATGGACAGCGGGGCAGGGGTCGAGCAGGCAGGCTGGTCTCCGTTCACCTGGGACACCAACGATCTGCATGTGCGCAACAAGGGCGGGACCGAGATTGTCGAGCTGGACAACAGCTCGCCGCTCGACGCCTTCTATTTCCTGGCGGTCTCGCTCAGTGCGACGGGGGAGCATGTCTATTTCCGCGGGACGCTGGGGACCAGTATCGTCAGCTCAGGCAATGCGGGCAGAGGTACGGTGCGGGCGGTGAATGTCGCCCTGGGGGATGTGCATTTCGATGCCGGATCCTTTGTGGGCAGCTTTGACTGTGCCGAGATGATTGTCTGGCAGAGCGCCAAGAGTGTTGCGGAACTCGAGGCGATCCTGCAGCGCTCCCGCGACCGGCTGGCGGCGCGCGGGATCACAGTGCTGGCGCCCTGAGGCGGATTATTCGGGCACGAAGCGGGGCAGCCGTGCCAGGCTGACCCCCATGAACCGCTGCAGGCGGGCGTCCGCGTCCGCCTCGCTCTCGTCTTCGGCAATGGGCGTCACATAGCGCACCATCGCCCCATCGGTGCGGCCTTTGACGAGGCTGTCATAGACAACGGTCGCTTTCGCGGCGAAATCATTGGTCATGCGGCGCCCGCGCTGTTCGAACCAGTAATAGACCAGCTGCTTGGACAGGCCTTTCTGGATCACTGCCCGGTTCACGTCGAAGGTGCCATAGACCGTGTCTGCGATGGTGACCTGATGGGTGTCGAGGCTGAAGACTTCCCAGCCACCGACCGGCAGACAAACCTCCGGGCTGTGAATGCCGGAGCCTTCTGTCTGCTTGTCGTAATAGGCGACAAAGAAGTTGACGTAGGCCGCTTCATCGGCGTTGTGGTAAGTGCCGTTCACGTAGTCACTGGCGCCCAGAACGCGTTCGATCTCCGGGTCCAGTGACCGCATGGAGCCCGACCAACCCGCCAGATCGCGGGGGAACAGCTGGAAGCTGTCGCGGTCCACATGCTGACGCTGCGGGGAGGGGGCCAGCACAAAGGCCAGGCCGATCACCGTGGTCATCAGCGCGGTGACCACGAGGGTGCGTGCGCTGGAGAGGGCAAAGAACTTCTTGAACTGGCCGCCGAAGCCCTGGAAGTCCAGATCAATGGCATCCGCCAACGGCAGCGGGTTCGGGGTCAGCCGCTGCAGGGCAATGGCCATCAGGAACAGGATGCCGATGCAGGCCAGGAAGATGATCCAGCCCTCGAAGAAATGCATGAAGCCCTGGGCGTGTTCGATCCCGTAGCTGTTGACCAGAACGCCGATCACGCCGATGCGGAAGGAATTCATGAAGACCGTGATGGGGGCGGCGGCCAGCAGCAGCAGTGCCTTGTGCCACATCGGCCCGCGGTAGAGGATCGCCGTCAGGTAGGAAAAGCTGAGGATCGGGAAGAGGTAGCGCAGGCCGGAGCAGGCCTCGGCCACATGCAGCTTGTAGACCCCCAGATCGATGATGTTGCCTTCCAGGTAGACGGGCACCCCGGCAAGGGCCACGAACCACACGCCCAGTTCCGAACTGACGCCCTGCAGGAAAATGGTCAGTTTCCAATAGAGAAACTGTGGCAGGGGCAGCATGAAGACCAGATGCAGCACCGGCAGCTGGTGGTGTTTGCCGCGCTGCCAGCCAAAGCAGGTCAGCACCACGCCACCGACCCAGATGATGAAGGCATAGGTGATGATGTCGGGGATCTGCACCAGATTGCCGAAGATGCCCAGGATCAGGGAGGCCAGCACCACCAGCAGCCCGGGGCGGCGATCCACGGGCGCATGCAGCCTGTCGGGTGGGGCGTTGCGCAGCTCTCTGAGGAAAAGATACAAAGAAATCAGCGGGATAAGCGGCCCGTGGCTGTATTCCGGTGTGCTCCAGGCCGACAGAAGCGAGGCCAGGCCCATCCAGAAGACGGGCAGGGCGCCGATCACCAGCAGCCCGAACCAGAAAAGCCCGGTCGGGTTCACACGAAGATCTGTCAAAGACGGCGCTGGATTGAAAATCTTTGTCATCATTACAAAAAACCTTGGCAGAAGCAGAAATAAAATCGGGGTCGCTACAGAACTTCTGCAGGACCATATCCTAAATACGATTTAAAGGCGAGAAATTAGGTTGCAAGGCCCATGGCAGACGGCATCCGGTATGATCAATATTCCGTGTAGTGCGGGGCAGGGGTTTCCGACCCCGGCGTGTCCTCCGGGGCGGATGTGAGAGGGTCAGAAGGGCAGGTCGAACCGGCGGCTGAAGCCGACGAAAATCTGATGTGTGTCCGCCCGGGAGCTGTTGTCCTCGTCCAGCGTGGAATAGCTGTATCCGGACGTCAGGTTCCAATCCTCGGTCAGGGCATAGTTGTAGTTGACGCTCAGGGTGGTGCGGTCGGAATCCTCATTCTGGCTCAGGGCGCCCCGCAGGGTGACAGATGAAATCTGGTTGATGTCATAGGTGTGGCTCGCCGAGGCGCTCAGGAATTCCTGGTCGTTGCCGTCTTCTTCGACAAACCGGATCGACCGGTCCAGCGAGAACGCCATGCGGCCATTGGGCAGTCTCTGGTTGTACCGCAAACCGGCGGTCGTATCGGTATTGCCCTCCTCAAGGCGCGTAAGGCCTATCCGGGCAGAGAGGGACCCGTTTGGCAGATCCAGACTGCGCTGCAGGTTCAGCCGCCGGCGGTCGCCGTTCACATTGGTGCTGTTGGAGAAATTCAGGCCGATATCCCCATTGGGCCGGGCCAGGGTCAGGCCCAGGGAGCCATCGGTCCCTGTCGTGCGGGTCGTGCCGTTTATGGTCTCGGTCTCGATTTCCGTGCGGCCGATCGAGGCGCGCCCGGTCAGAACCTTCGACAGCGCCTTGTCCACGCTGAAGGTCACCCCTTGCCGGTCCCGGCGGGTCTGGTCCTCATCATCGGCCCGAAACCGGGATTCCGTCAGCGACAGCCTGCCGTCGAACTCCGGCCCCAGCTGGAACCCGGCGGTGACGCCATAGCGCGTGGTCCGGGTGTCGAAAAGATCGGGGTCGGTCACATCGCTGTAGTCCCGCCCATTCACACCAAAGTTGAACGTCAGCGACACCGGCGCGTCGCGCAGCAGGTTCAGCGATACGTCCGAGCGATAGCTTGTGCGGGTGCCGGATGCGTTCAGATCATCGATGTCATCGGGGATCTCAAGCTCGCCCTCCTCGTTCACGAAATCATCAAGCGGCTGCAGGAAATCGATGTCATCCCTGCGGATATTGCCCGAAATCGAAAAGGTGCTGGTGGCGCCGGAGCGGATGTAGTTCAGGTTCAGCCGGGGATTGTCGAGCTCTGATATGTTGTCTTCATCGGGGCGTTCGCTGAAGCGCAGGGCCGTGGAGGTGGAAAAATCGAGCTGGTTGAGCGGGTTGCGCGTGACCGCGGTAAACCCCAGCCGGGTTGTCGAATTATAGGTCACCCCGGCGCTGTCGGGATCGCGCGCCTGATTGTCCGTTGCGCTGAACCGCTGATCCAGGGTCAGGCCAAACCGTCTGGTGGGAGCCTCGCCCTCTTGGGCGATCGACACCGTCACCGTCGAGGCGGCCAGGACAGCTGCCAATCCAATTTTCCTGTTGAACAAACTGCCCAAAACACTGCCCCTGCTGTCAGATGCACATCACCCCTGACGTGCATCGTGCTTTTTATTCAAAAAGCCGTCGTTGCGGCACGACCAGCGTATCACCATCCTTCATGACGATGTTCGACTTGATCGGAGCACCACGCTCAATATCGCGATAATTGATGATGAATATCTGTTCGCCGCCCTGGGAGGACGGGCGCCGCAGCTGCAGACGTTTGATGGCGGCAAAGCGGCTGAACCCGCCGATCTCGCCCAGAAACTGCAGCAGGGTTGTCCCGGCTTCGATCTGACGCTTGCCCGGGTTCGCCGCTTCACCGGCGATATAGACATCGATCAGATTGGCCTGTTCGATGGCCTCACCCGACCCGCCAAGCCCCACGACAGAGACAAAAACGGTGGGAGGCGCGGCAAAATTCGGGGCCAGCGCCGTGGTGATGTTCGCCTGAACCTGGCTGACCGTGCGGCCCCCGGCAAGGATCGAGCCGGCAAGCGGGACGTTGATGCGCCCGTCCGGCAGGATGAATTCCTGTCTGTTCAGAGAGGAATCCTCAAGGATATCAATCCGCAAGACGTCACCGGGTCTCAGTCTGTATTGTTGCTGTGCGGTGGCAGTGGTTGCAGTCAGCAACAGCGCGACAAATAGGGCAAATAGGCGGCTCATGATCAGGACCTCTGAGGCTACAGGCGTATGTATAGCCGTCTTTTTATGTGGCTTTTATTCTGCTTACCCAGATTTTCCCATCGATCAAAGCCGTTTTTACCGGGCCGGCGGGAACCCGACGTGTCCGTCGCTCATTTGCAACATTCAGTTCTGATCGGTTTGAGGCTGCGCCTCGGGCAGGCTTTCGAGCACCTCGCGTGCCTGATCATAGCGGGGCAGGGTGCTGTCGCCCGCCATTTCCAGCGCCCGGATCAGGGTTTCGCGAGCCAGATTCACCTGCTCGGTTGCGGCATAGGCAAGGCCAAGATGCGCCTGCACCAATGGATCATCCGGCAGGCCGGCAGCAGCCGGTTCCAGATACTCGACCGCTTCCTCGAAATTTCCGCGGCGATACTGAATCCAGCCATAGGTATCCTGGAACGCCGGGACCTCGACGCCGCGCAGGCGGCGGGCGACGGCATCGGCGCGTTCAAGGCTTTCGGCATCGTCGCGATGGGTCGTGATCAGGCTGGCGAGGTTGTTGGCCAGAACGATATTGTCGGTGTTCTGGGCGTAAAGCTCTTCATAGATCGCGATGGCCCCGTCGAAATCGCCCTCTTCTTCCAGCTGAGAGGCCTTCACGGCCTTCAGACGCGGGGGAGGCCCTTCCATTCTGTCGAGCGCCTGATCCAGCAGACGCGTTGCCGCCTCTTGCTGACCATCGTCCCGCAATATCACGAAAAGGGCGAGGACCGGGGCATCGTTCTGCGGGTCTTCGACAATCAGGTTGCGATAGGTTGCCTTGGCCTTTTCAACCTCTCCGCTTGCCGAGTAGAGCGCCGCCTGCACATAGCGCAGCGGGATGTTGTCGGGGTTTTCAGAGATGATCCCGTCCAGGAAGGACTGCGCCTCTGAAATATTGCCGTCGCGCAAATGGGTCTGCACGATCAGGGCAGAGGCTTCGAGAGACGCGCTCCCCTCGTCGATCAGACCTTGCAGAAAGGCGATGCTCTCTTCGGTCTTGTTCTGGCGCAGCAAAAGCTCGGCCTGCAGAGCCGTGGCCACATTTCCTGCCGTCGGGGTTCCGACGCCCTCAAGCTGGCGTATCACGCCCTCGGTGCGGCCCCAGTCTGCCTGCGACAGATAGGCGACACCAAGGGTCTGAAGGATCTGAATGTTATTCGGTGAACGCCGCAGAGCGTCGATCAGAACACTTTCCGCAGGGGGGAAGCGGCCGTCCTGCAGCAGAAAATTCGCATAGCGCACGGATTCGTCCGGCGCGTTGTTCGACACCTCGACTGCGAGGGACAGGCGCTCGCCCGCCAGGCTCCGGCTGCCGTCCCGCAGATGCGCCTGGGCCATCAGGGTCAGCGTCTTGGCATTCTTTGGTTCCTTGTCGAGCGCACTGCGCAGGAGCTGGATCGCTTCGCCCGCCTCATCGTTCTCGATATGCCAGCCGGCTTTCATCTGCAGGGCGAGGATCTGGCTGTCATCTTCGGAAAGCACCTCTTCGACCAGCGCGCGCGC
>NZ_JADOBQ010000001.1 GCF_015644665.1 Roseobacter sp. MH60115 | reverse complement strand
GTAACGATAACCGAGAATTATCTACCGTGCTTTGCTCCGTTATTGTGCCAATTTTTAACGGCATGGACTTCCTGCCGGAGTTCTACGCATCCCTCGAAAAGGCACGGCCAGAGGCAGGATGCGAAGTTATTCTCGTTGACGATTGCTCTGCTGAACCAGTCATGTCCTGTTTGCCTTCCGGTCTAGCAGATAACCAGCTGACCATGTTGCGAAATACTGAAAACAGGGGCTATGCGGCCACAGTTAACAGAGGGCTGCAAGTTGCCAAAGGTGATGTGCTTTTTGTTCTCAATTCGGACCTTGTCTTACAGTCGGATTGCTTACATGCCCTGTTGGATTTTCTGAACAAGAATTCCAGGGTCGGTGTGGTTGGAGCCAAACTGACCGCACCGGATAGCGGGTTGATCCAACACGCCGGCATGGCTTTTGGCCGACATTCTCGACGGCACGTGTTCTTGGGGCAACAGCCAAACCACAGCCTCTGCAACAAAGTGCGCGCTTGCCAAGTAGTCACAGGAGCCATCCACGCCTTTGGTCGTCAGACGCGGGATGCGGTCGGTTTTCTGGACGAGCGCTACTTCAATCACAACGAAGATCTTGATTACTGTTTGCGAGCTCGAGCCATTGGGCTGCAGAATTACTACCTGCCGTCAGCAGAGGCTGCGCATTGGGAAAGCGTGTCTGGTCCTTCACGCTTTATTGGGCAGGAAGAAGCGGATGCCCTTTTCTGGACCACTTGGGGTGGACAGGTCGACACCGACCTCAGGCCCATCGCCGACGAGATGGTTCAACATCTGATTGCAACGGGTTTAGGAGCAAGTCTCGAGTCGTTTGATGTACTCAACTTCTGCAAATCTCTAGACGGGGACCTGATACTTGATGCGTTGCGGCAGGCTTTGCCAAACGCAATTGGATCGGTGGACCGCATTAACCCGTATCGGTTGAGGTCTCAAAACCTCTCCTTTTCGATGCTGCTGCCCCATTGGTGGCAAGACAATCCGCGACCCTATCTGTACCTCGTTGACGAGATCGGGCGGCTTTCAGAGAACTGGCAATGGTTCCAGCAGCGCCGTGAGGTATGCGGGCCCGAAATCATTATCGATGCAAACCTGCGGCACGTCTTGGTCGGCATGTCCGAAGCAACCTAGTATGCGTAGATGTCGAACATCCCGAGCTTGAGACAATCTACACTGTCGTGGCTTGGCCGGTCTGCACGCAGCTTAGTCAATCCGGTGTCTTCGAAGTACGACTTTAGAGAGGGAAATGTATGGTAAGTTTCCTGTGCCCTGTCGTGTTTAGCTTTAGCCAGGATACAGACCATCTGCGCGATCGCAGGACGCAATAAACCCATCCGCAGGGAGGTGTCGGGGGTGCTTTCCGCATCAAGACTGGCCAGCATCAGATCCAAAGCTGATAGTGCAAATACTGTCCCGCGTTCGGTAACACCGCTTTGTTGCTGCTCGACTTGGGCAAAGTTATTTTGCGCTGAAAATAGAGTCTCCTGCTGTCGAGCGCGACCAGCACTTACGATCGACTTCGAGAACCATTTCAGCGAAGCTTCTGCGTCTTGCACGGTGTTTAAGGCGCCCAACAGTAGCGCCGCAGCGGCAGCCTGTGGCTGATATCCAAGTGCAAAGGATGTCGCAAAAATTTCAGCCAAATCCTGAGTGACATCTTTGGTCTCTGCAGTGCGCATTGCGGCGTCACTGATCTCGTCACGCAGCAGCCTGTGGACACGTGCGCGACAGATATGAACGCGGTGCATGTACAACTCCTCAGGGCCTCGAAAAACGCCATCTGCCTGAGTGTCCACATCAAGAAGCTGGTCCAAAGCGGCACCGCTGTCGAACCGTGAAGTAATGACGCCGTGTGTCGAGATGGCGTTCAATGCGCCGGTCGCTCTGCCTAAAAGGCGGCGCGCGTGGGGCAAAGACCGGCCTGAAAACAGCTGGGCGGTCTGCATGTCACCAAATGCTGCATATGCCAGTGCGCAAGCAAAATTCCCGTGCATGGCGCTCATGTCATATTCATCACTGCCCGGAACCAATAGATCCAACGTGGCTTGTATCTCGCGCGTGACCGACATTGCGCGCGTGGGCTCGCCGTTATTTCGCAGCGCCTGCACGCGGGTACATTGCAGCCTTATCCGCGCCATAAACAATGATTGTAGAAGACCCGTGTCAAAAGCGGTCTTCTTGCGCGGCAGATTTTCCTGACAAACCAAAGCGCGCTGCAGCCGCTGATCTGCCAAGACCCGTTCACCGCTATCAATCAGTGTCTCGCACAGGGCAACTTCCTGTAGGCAGGCAGAAACAATATCGGGAGCACCAAGACGTTCTTGTCCGGTTTTGCTCCAAGCAAATGTGTCGACAAACAACTGCACAGCGCGCATTTGCAGGGCAATGTTGCCACCGTAGGCCGCACGTTCGATCACGGCTTTTAATCCGGCTTTCTTAGTGTCCCAGTCCGCACTTTCCTGCTGAAGAGTGGCGCGGGCTTGCAAGAACTGGGCCTCAACCGACAGGTCGGGACACGCTTCAAGCCAATCGAGGTAGAGGCGGACATAATTCTGCGTAGTGGCCTGAGCTGGTGCTTCACGCTGTATCGCCTGAAAATAGTGTTCGTGCTCGAAACGCACCTCAGCATCCAACGCTGCAGAGGCCGGTTCCGGAATGTTCAGAAACCCGATCCGTTCCAACGCGTCATCTGTGATATTGGGGGCAAGATTCTCACGCAGATGAACAAAGAGCCCATACGGCACAGCGTCATCAAAGTGGCCGACGGACCGGAGCAAAAAGCCTAGCTCCGGAGCTGTCCTGTCCAGATAAGCCAACCGCGCTCGAATGGTCTCGAGCAAGGAAGGTCCAGCACGGATAGTCTTGGAAACAGGCCGTTTGGCAATAACCCGGCCCACGGTATGGTTGAAATCGACATGGCCAAGATCCCTCAGTAGCTTTGTAAATTCGATGATTTCAAAGGGCGTGCCGCCTACGTGCGTCTTGACGTATTGGGTCAGCGAGCGTTTGAACTCGCCGCTGGGAAGACCCGCCTCCTTTGTGGTTGGATCGTCCTGGAATAGCCACTCCACAAACCCGTGGCTTGTGGTGCGATCCCAAATCGGACAGTCAATCCGATCACAAGCCACACGCGTCAGAAACCCTTCAAAAAGCCGGGTTGTCTGTCGTTCAGTACCGCCCAGTGCTTCTTCAAAAACTCGACCCTCCAAAATCACCATCAGCGGCATCCGGTGTTTCTGATCGGAGTGCTGGTCCGACGGTCCAAAGAACTGTTGAAGCTGCCAGAGCAAGGTCTCCAGCAACCGCAGAACGTCAACACTCGCCCAGTGGAGATTGCGCAAGTGCAGCAGAATTGGCGCCTGTGCCGCGCGACGATGCGCAAGCAGAATGAATACCGCGATAAGGTCCTGACTACTCAAGACCTCCGTTGATGTGTCTGCCGAAAAGACTACCTCAATCGATGGTCGTGCCCGGGCGGCAAGGGCCGGATCAAGCGTTTCGACGGCGCTCAGAACATCTTCGTCTGAGATGGGCGTATTGCGATCTTTAAGGATCAGATGCGCGAGCAAATTTGCTAGGAATTGGTGTGGCTTTTCCAGCGTCGTGGGATGATCAATCGCAACATACTCGCCGCCGCGGCGACGGACTACATGCCCGAATTCCTCGCCCAGCCTGGTTTTGCCGACACCGCCTTGACCCACAAGCGCGATGACTTGGGGACCAAGCGCCTCGGCCCGAGAAAAAGCATCTTCAAGGTTCACAAGGATCGGGCCGAAAGGCCTTCCGAAGAAGGGAACGCGATGGCTTTTTTGAACGCGCACCGACGGTAAAGCATAGGAGTTTACCGTGCCTTCCGGCATCCAGTGGTCCAGTCCGCCCAAATCTATTGTCCCGGGTCGGTGGCATGCGAATTCCAACTGAAAGAACGTCTCGAACGGAGTGAGCCTGTCGTTTCGCTGAATTACAAACTTCAGGCCGCCCTCTTGCTCATCGCCAAGCGGGGAGATCAACCTGACGGCAGAGTCTTCTTTTGGCTTCCACACCAAATGGACTTTGTCAGTGGATTCCAGTCCATTGTGTGTCATCTTCACATCGACCAGAACAGGCGCACCCGTCACTAGCCGATCATCGTTTCTTGTGACAAAGTCAAACCGTGCCTCAGGAACGGTACGGCTCCACAAATAGGAAAGGATGTTCTCGGCATCTTCTTTGGAGAGCGCTTTGCGCAACAGCGTCGACACGACGTCATGATGGCGCCTAAACAAGGCTTCTATCTTTCCGCGGTCCAAGATGTGGCAGTGTCGGCGCAACTCTCCCTCCAAGGTCTGGCGTGCTGCCGAAATACGCGCACCGCTCAGACGGGCAGACACCGCTGCAATGAAGAAAGTCGGATGCAGCTCGCGCCCCATCTTCAAAAGGCTTCCAGCCAATTCATCGACAAGCGCTTTTGGTTTCTCGCGCTTCTTGCATTGCCCTCCGACCAGCAAAGAGGCTTCAATCCCTAGTGTCTTGGAGTTCAGAAACTCTCCACGACCGACAAAATCGATCCCATGATCTGCCTGATTGCGCGTGACTTCCCAGCTAAAATCGGGGCGCAGCCTCGCCATGACCGCCGCTACCGCGATTTCAAAAACCTGGTACTTTCCGGGGGCATCTCCCCCGGACGTATGAAGGCAAAATTCCTCGAGTTCTTCTTCAGTCCAGCGAACATCCGAGCAAAGCCTACTCCATACCATGGCTTCCAATTGAAGGTCATTGTCATCGGAAGTCACGTAAGCATAATTCTCGGTTATCGTTACAGCAGCCAAATAGCATGGCTGCTTCGGTTGAAATCTTGGATCACCCTACAGTTGCAGACGCAGTGAGTCATCATGCTTTTCGCACTGCGCGAAGTCATACCTCACTGTTGCCAAAGCAAATTTGCTCGATTCCTTTGCTGTTTTGAAGGGGTTGGAAGTCGTCGATAAAAGATGGCGGCCCCAGAGCCGCAAGTGAGGGAACATGAGCACAATTCGGATCGACGATTTTGAGAACTACTGCCGCGAGCAACTTGGGCTGAGCGAACACAGCCTGCGAGCGTACCGACAGGATCTAACCGCATTCGCAAAGTTCAAACAAAGGGCGAAGTTAAACGATCCTCCTTTGGCCACCGACATCATCGACTTTCAGAAGGACCTTAGAGAGGAACAAGGAGCGAGTCCGGCAACGATCCGGCGCCGATTGGTGACGCTCAGATCCTACTATGGCTGGCTTTGCGAAAATGACGCTACCGGTCCATCGCCATTCGAAGGTCTGCGACTAGACATGAAGGTACCCAAACGCCTCCCCCGTCCTGTCGATCGTCCAACTCTCGGGATCGTTTTCAGGTCGGCGCAGCACATCGTGCAACTTGATCCCAGCGATGAGCTATCCGCATCGACGGAATTTCCGGCCTCGCAGATTACTGGATTGATAGCGAGGCTGCTTATCGTGACGGGCCTACGCATCGGAGAGCTGACTTCACTGCGTGTGTGTGACGTATCCGGTGCCGCGACGCGTATCCGGGTACGAGGAAAAGGCGACCGCGAACGTACCGTTTACGTTGCCAACGATCGACTACAAGCCGATTTCAGACGCTTTTGGGAAAGTCGCTCGGATGTTGCCGGTTCTCAGGCGTGGCTGTTCACCAATTCGATAGGACATCGCCTTACTCCCCAGGCATTTAGAAAAAGGCTCAGGACACTCTCCAAATCACTAAGAATAGAACCGCACCTTACCCCACACCGGTTTCGGCACTCTGCCGCGACGTTGCTTATTGAGGAAGGTGTCGACATTAGGTTGGTCCAACGCCTTCTCGGTCACGCTAGCATCGCAACGACAGAGATTTACACGAAGGTCTCAGACAACTCACTGAGCTCGGCGATTTCTGCCGCGGATACACTGGCGACCGTGGATGCCTGAGCTTACAAAGCCAAGCCGTTACCGTTGACGGCTACGTTCGTTCTCGGAAGGCAACTGTGCAATGTCTCTCAAGCAAATGACTTGAGAGACATTGCTGCTATCGCCCGTGTTGTGGTAGCGCTAGCGTCAAAATGTGTGTTTTCGCATGACGAAGGCCTGCAGGGTTCCAACGTCGAAGCTTGAAGCCAGCCAAAATTGAGCGTCAGTATAAGGGGTGAGAAACACCTGAACGCAGATTTGGCCGTGGCAAAACTGAACGCACCTCTATCGAAGGAACGGGAAAAGACGATCGAAGTGCTTGTGGGGTTCTTGAAGAAGGCCCGGCTTAGGTGGACTCTGTTGCTTTTCGTCTGTTTCGCTGGGTTGCTTGCCAACTTTGCGTCGACCAGTCAGCCTCAAATGCCTTCGGATGCGCTGAACGTCGTACGAGCCTACGAGCGATTGCGGGACATGGATCTAGCTGCAACGAACCACTCCAGCAGCTGGCAAACCTGGCTCCCTGGAGAAGCGATTGCCAGAATACGTGACGCCCAACATGCCTTAAGTGAAGCAAAGGACAGGCTGGCAGAGCGAGGTCTCGAAAGCCGATCGCTCGAGCTATTCACACTGGGTGCAGAATTCGAGGCCCTCGCCAATGCAATAAGTGAGTTCACTGATTCCCCGCCACCCAGTGATCTTCTTAGCTGGAGCGGATCTCAGATTAACGACCTGCTCCGGATCTATACCGGATTGGAGACGTTTGCTGCAGCGGAAACCGGCACCGAGCGCCAAATCGATCTCGGTGATACGACTGTAGTTGAAAGAAATCCCGGCTATTCCTCGACGTTGCGAGACATCGAAGCGTTTGCCGAAAAAATCAACGGTGCAGAAACTGCGGCAGAAGCCAAGGCCATTACCAACGCGGTATCCGTTATCGAAGGCAGCCTGCTCGAATTGTCGAAGCCCTATCCCGGCTGGCCGGAAGACATTGGGGAGGATTTAGCCAGTATCGCCAAAACCCTTGAGGAATGGCATGTCTGGAAACTGTCGTCTGCGGTAGAGTCCGCGAAGGCGCAGATTGCGGCTGGTGAGCTTAACGCGGGATCAATTTCAGCGGCCGGTTTGTCGATTCCTGGAATTGTGATCAAATTTCTGCTGCCGCTGCTCGCCTTTGGAATAGCAATCGACATTGTTCTGACACTGTCAAAAGCGGTACGATGGGTCGGCAATGCGATGGCCCAGCAGGATGCCGCGTTTCACGTTGGTCTATTTCCCTGGATCCCGGTTTTAATTTTCGGGGGAAGAGCGCAGACCGGCGCAATTACAAAACTTCTCTCGTGGATTGCGCTGGCAATCCACCTTTCTCCTCCTGTTCTTCTCGCAGTGCTGATCTATGGCGGCACGGGATTCCCTGTTGTCACGATGATCGCTGTGTGCGCCGTTTTTGCCGTTTTCGTTTGCCAGATCGCAACATTGCGATTGATTGGCCAACTATCTCAACAGCCGTCGGACGAGGTTCACTATAAACTCGAAATAAACGCGCCAACGGCCGATCTGATAAGAATCCACCTTGAACGCATAGATGTCGCTTGGACATCACTTATAACGGTCTCTGCTGCTGCTTCCATTTTCTTTGTCGCGTTTTTATTTGTGCCCGCAGAATTACTGGGAGATCGACTACAGCTTTCGAAGTCAGGCGGAATCCGTTCGGAACTTGAAGTGGTTTATGACCAGAGGTTCAAGGAGCACCGGGATACGTATGAGGCATGGTCCAAGACGGTGGACGATGCCTTTCACCAGCTGACATTTATGCAAATTTATTTTCCAGAAAATCATCCGGGCTACGCGTTGATAGAGACGCTGAATGAAAAGCTGCCGCTCTCCACCTATCCTTCGGCCAAGAGCAACTTCGATGATATCGTCTCTGAGGACCGGGCTTCGCTGAGTCAGCTGGATCTTTACGACGTCAATGACCTGATCGAACTTCTCTACCTTCAAAATTTAGACGATATCCAAAGCCCCCTCGAAGAAATCCGGGAAAGCATTCGAGCGACTCCGCTGCCGGAAGAGGTGGTTCCCGATCTTCCCGATTTCCTGCAAATGCGCCAAGCAGACGCAACGACTGATCCTCCTTTAGAGCCGCTATATGGCAAAGTGTCCGGCACGCGAGATTCTTTCAGCTCCCCAAGCCCGCCACTTCCGATCACATACCGTCAGTGGGTTGAAAAGGGCGGTTTTGCCTATCGGCTAACGCCTCTACCACAGCGTGGAGAGGTCGATGAATTCCATGCGTTTATGAACGATAAAGGGTTTACCAGGATCGAAGGATTTGATCTCTATGCGGCCGCCTACGCAGACTTCGATCAGCAGCTTGGCACCATTAAGCTAAGTCTTTTTGGCGTTGAGGTTGACCGTCGGATCGCTGCGACAGTCGCCTCTTGGCTGATCTTGTTGCTCATGGCGTTGCTTCTTCTACGCCTGATCGTCGCCCGAAGAACAGTCGACGCAATTGAAGATCAAGAGAGCTGTGCGACGATCCTGTTCGGAACCGGCGTCACGTTTCTGAATGCGAGTGGAACTGAGAGACCGTTGCAGGCCTACTGTGCCAGCACTCTGTTGTTGGCTTTTCCACTTCTCGTGATTGGACTTATCAGATGGTTCGCCGCGCCGTCCGCTGATCTCTTGGACCGGAGTCTAATCCCAGTGGTCGCCAGTATTTTGCTTGCGGTCTTGAGCGCGAGTCATCGCATGGCGTTGTTAAGCATTCTGCCGATTAGAACGAAGAGCCCTGATAGAGTTGATGTTGAAGAGGTTGCGTCTTGAAAGGGACACTAAGAAACACTTTTCGTCGGTCAGGCATGTCCAGAGATCAAGCGCTCAGAATGAGCTCGGTGGATCAGGCCAAGACCATCGACCAATGTCTCTCGATTTTGGATGAGTACGAAGACTGGGAGAACTATGAAGAAGGCGGCACGATGATGCACCGCGTTCTGCAACCCTATTTTGCGCTATCAGGGTATAAATTGCGCGCTGAACCAGAGGTGGCCAATCAGCATCGGTTCGACCTTGTGGGCGACAATATCCTGAAAGGTGATGACCGCATCCTGGTCGATTACAAATTCAACCGAGAAGGCAGCCCTCGGTCCCTTATCCCGAACGCTATCATCGAATTCGTGGCCAATCTATCTCCGTCCGATGTAAGTCGGGTCATCATGGTCTCACCCGAGGGCTTTGATACGAATGTGGCGGCAGTCAGCACGCGGAGCGCCGGTCCAAGACTTGAACTCTGGAGCTTTGACGACGTCAAAGACAGACTTGTCAGGTTGCGAGATTCAAAACCAGTCGAAAACAAATACGTGGAACTGGTTTTGGACTTTGTCGACAAACTTGCACTTGCCATCGCCTACGAAGAGCTCGACTTGCGTCGTCTGGAATGGCGAGAAGTCGAACGCCTGGTTGCGCATGTTTTAGCTGAGCTAGGATACGCGACCCATTTGACAGAAGGAAGCAACGATGGCGGGCGGGATGTCGTCGTCGTGGATGTCCAGCAATCAGGGATCCCGGTTTTCAACATTGAAGTCAAACACTGGACGAGTGCCAAAGTCGGAAAGAAAGAGGTAAAACGCGTCCTTGAAGTGGCCTTGAGAGAACGTCGGGATGGTGCTGTTCTATGGGCATCCAGCGGGGTCGGACCGACAGCCATCGAAGCGCGAAACGAAAGCCAGGTCGACTATTTGCACTTCGCTGATGGCAATAAACTATCGATGGCATGTCGAAGTTTTGCAAGGAAACATGGCGGCCTCTGGAGCGGCATCAGGCCTTTCCAATCGTTCATTCTGGATTCGTCAGATTGAAATCAGGCTTTTCTGATCCCTGGAGCATTGTCCTTGATATCTGAATCGATTGGATACCTATGAGTTTGTTTTGTGGTTCACCCGTATGTGGAGGTGGATTATTGCCAAATCGCAATCACCGGACACTCGGGAAGGTGTCGTTGCTTCGGTTGATGACGGCCTGCCGTGTCATGAACCTGCACGACGTTTGCGGATATCTTTGGCTGTTCCGTTCGCTTTCCTGCCCGCTGCCCACCACCGTCAACCAGGCACACACCTCAATACAGCCGTCCGGGTGTCACCGGACGAACCTCGACCGGAAAGCCCTCAAACTCGGTGACGTTCCGATACTTCTCAATCAGCGATGGCCTTAAGCTGAGGATGATGCGATCCCCCTCTACGCTCGGCTCTCGGAACACCGTGCCGTCATGCGGACCAAGGTCTAAGCTCTCCCACAGGCGGCGTCTGACAGACGCACGCGCGATGGACGACGTTTCACCTTGATCGGCCATCATCAAACCCCGTGACCGGAGACAAGCCTAACATCGAAGGCGTCGAGGATCGGCTGGATCGGTAGGATCATGGCCGAGTTGTCCCGCGTGCCCGCAATCACAAGACCCACCGCTTTGCGCGCCTTGCCACCAACCGGCCGCGTCACGACCAACGCACCGGAGTCGCCCGGAGACGCAAACGGCGCACCGCCGGAGTTGGCCGCCCAGAGGCTGTCGATAAAGACCGCTGCTTCGAATTTCTTGGTCATGCCCAGATCCGGAAAACAGGTGACCTTGAACTCTATTTCGATGGGATGAAGGAAACGTGTCACCATCGTTCCCTGAGTCATCCCCGAACTGCGACCGACCTTCTCGACCTCCAGCAGCCCTTCGTCCTCGTCATCGTCCAGATCATGCACCACCGTCGGGGTGTCATAGTGACCGCCTTGAGAAGACGAAACCGCCGAATCCTTGCTGACCCTGAATAATGCGGCATCCAGGTTTGGGCGAACACCAATCGTCGCCGGGTCTCCTGGAACCAGCGGTAACGCGTGCGCAAAATGGCCAATCACACGAGGGTCGGGCCAACTTGGCACAACATCCTGAACACCCGGTGCAACAATCGGCATCCCTTCACGCAGATAACCGCACCCCGCTACGACGTGCCCGCAACTCAGGCCAAAAAGATCGCCATCAGCATTTCGAACAAGGGCGCCAAACGTCCCTGCGCCACGGTCATTGCCCACGCTGATCGACGTTCCACAGGTGATGCGCCTTTTCACCAGAACCGGCGCTGTTGCGATCTGAAGCTGCGGCGCAGAGCCCGGACCTTGTGGGCCTATATCGAGCGACCTGAAGATGATCGGAATGTCTTCGCCAACCGCCTCGTGCATCAAGCGTTGATCCGCCTTCGCATAGGCACGGGTTGTATAGATGACGACGGCCTCCTTCTGACGGTCTTTCGCCACGGCCACGACAGTACGCTTCGACAGAGCGTCTTCGGTTTGATCGGCGAATGTGCGTGCACCACCAAGAAGGTCTCCATCGATTTCATCAGCGTCCGGCACACCCATCCGGCTGTCCATCAGGTGCTTTTCGGCCAAGGCGCGCCTTACGGCATGTGCCATCTCATCAAGGCGTGTCGTCAAGGGTTTTCTCCGCCTTCACTCGCTTGAACGAGCAATCTGTCCGAGCCCAATGTGCCATCCGGCAAGCGGGCCTGCAATTCATACATACCGGGCTCCAACGCCTCGCGCAGCACAATGGTCAGGTCGGTTGCCCCCTGCACCATGCCGACACGACGCTCTATTGCGTCAAAGGCTTCTTCTATCTCACCTCTTGACGTCAGCGCCCGAATGCTCAGTTGCAGCTCCACATCCGCGTCAAGCGGTTGCGCAAGCGACACCAGCGCCTCGGTCCGGAACTGACCGCTCTGCCCCACCACGCCGAGGACAGGCACCGACAATTGCAAAGACTGCCCGACAGCCCCTGCCACCGGATCACCAGCGCTGTAGATTACGACATTGCCCGAAACGCCCAGAAGTGCGCGCACCGTCTGCCTGAGCTTCCTGTTGTTGATGATGTCGCTGTGCTCTCCCGGCAGGATCATCGTCGGAAGATCGCCGCCTGCAGCGCTGGTCAGAGGCACCGTTTGGTCGCCGCTGTTGTCGTCATCCACACGTTTCAATGCGCCGGCATCCGCCATTCGCGTCGCCGTCGTGAAGCCTGTGCCCGCAAACTGGAAAGCGCCAATGTCGTCGGGCCAAGGCCGCGCCAGAATGTCATGCAGTTTCCGGTTTGCGTTCAACGATGCCTCCAGAAACCCGTTCTGCCGTCCGAAATCCCCATAAAGATCAAGCGTCCGGACTTGTTGTCCTTTGACCGTCCAAACAATCGGCTCTCCGGGTGGGGGCAAAAGCTGGTAGGGGGCGCGTAGTGACGGTTTACCTTTCAGCGCGGCAAAGGCCCGGCCCGGAATGCCAGTGACCTTTTCCATCCCAAGAAGCCGCACCAAGGCAACGGCAGCGCCTCGAAACGGGGAAGCCATTGTAATAGTTTGATGCAGAGCAGCGCGCCATGGCCGGCCGACATATTGCGGATCTTGCACAAGAATACGAGCGACCAGCCCCCCATAGAGTGGGCCACCAAATGAATGCGCGTCGCGCCGTCCGCTACGAGCGCATCCAATCGGTTGGCAATATCCGGGGCCGTAACTTCCAGCAAATCCAAACGCCAGTCATATGGCATCAACTCAAGTCGCTTCCCGGTCCCGTTGCGCGTGAAACCGGCGTCCTCCAGATCACGCAGAAACCCACGATAGATGTTTTTGAGGCAGACCTTCTCGACAACCGTTGGGGCCTTTAGCGGCGTCTCGTCCAAAAGCGCATCAATCTTCCACTGGGCCAGTTCACTGATAGCTTCGGACACGTCTGGCGGCCAGACCTTGCGGTCATCTGCCGTGCGTAACTCCGATCCCAGAATACCAGGTAGGAAAACAACAACTTCCATCTTCAATTCCTTTCATTCGAATTCCTCGTCCATGCGGTCCAAAAAAACCGCACCCATAGAAACGCGGTCCCCAGCAATACGACGACAAAAACTAGGTCTGCCAAAAAGAACCACTGCCAAGCATCCTTGTGCGGATAGATTCTGAAACAGGGGCTCTCCCGGCAATCAGAGGCAAAACTCGCTGCGCGAGAAGCCCAAAACCCGTCTGCAAGCGATGCAGTCGCGTCCCAATCCGCAACAACGCTTTTCCTGACATATTGATAAAGCGCCGCGTAGAGCGAAATTAGCGGCACAATGACAACGGCCGCAAAACACACTCGGGCGACAAGACTGTCGCGTGGCCCCTCCTTGCCCTCAAGAACCGTAAGTCGCGGAATAGAAAGTCCCTGCCCTGTCCGTGGCGTTTTTGGCGTTGCGCGCCACACAACAAGTCCCATAAGCAGAAGCATCGCGCTCAGAAGCCATGCGCCCAGATAGCCCCAATTTACGTCGATCCAATCTGCGCCCGACTGACTGGGTGTATCAAACAAAGACGTTACGCCCGCCGAGAGAAACAAGAACAAGGCAACGGCTGTGGATACAGCCGTCGTCGCCAGCCACGTCCATAGCGTGTCTAATGGGCCCCTCATCTCTAGCATGTCCAGCCTCCCTATAGCCGCGCGTCAGGATCGAGATTTACATACACCATCGCTCGAACCGTGATGATCTGATCCTCATTCGCCTTCACATTGGCGCAGGCTTGTTCTTCCGCAGCCACCTCGGCGCGTTCATCGGCGTTGGACGGAGCATTCTCAGCCGGTATCGGTGCACCCTCGGTCGAAGAAACGCCGAAGATGGATATGCTATGCAATCGCTCGCTGGTACTCCGAACCATAGGCTCCGTCGATGACCCATCCTGTTCAAGGATCGAGTTCAATTTTGCGATCCAAAGCCCCCGGCCTTGGTGCTCGAAGACGTCGTTGATGGACACCAATTCCGGACTTGCAGGGGTCTGATGCCATTCAACCGCAGGACTATAGACGATACAGATGCCGTGATTGAGATTCTCGCGCATGGCTACGCTGTCGATAGGGGTTTTCGCTTCGCGGTCGATCCGCTGAATGTGCAACTGGATCCATACATCATGAGGGCCTGCTGCGACTTCCTCGTAAAAGCGCGCATGAAACGGGATATCCAGGCTTCGCTCCATCGGAATGGACACCGTCGGCTCACAGATCGCACTGGCATCAATACCGTCGGTTTGGACCGGTGGAGGCAAGTCGCCGAACGCCCCGCGCCGGTTGCCTTCTGTTACCATCGCTGACTCTGTAAAATTTTGACTTTCAAAGTAAATTTTACAGGCCGGATTACTGACAGGTACCTTCAAGAGGCGGCCGAACTCCGTCTGACCGTGAAACAGAAGTGTGGGCGTCCGCTTGATGCTGTTGCTAATGATCTTAAAGACAGGCGTGTCGGGATTTTGTCGCCTAACGTCAACAATTCGGTCAAAGCTGCTGCCGATTGCTGCGTCATAATTCTCTGAAACAATGGAATTTTTTACGTGGCCTTCTGTACCAAGGATCGCGTGTGCGCGGTTTCGGAGGTATGATGTCTCGGTGTCAAGAAGCTCGATCAAAACCAGAGCTGCAGCAACGACGATACCAATTGTAGCTGTGTAGGCTGACGTGCCCCAGGTTTTGGTATCGCTCAGCTTGAAACGGTTCTCTTCTCGCCACTCCTCAATGGCGTCCTTCGCCAAACGCTTGACTTCTGCTTCGGTCGAACGTCGGATCTCGCCTTGCGTGGCCGCGCGCGCCGCAAGTGTGTCTTCGAGCGTCCGTTGTTCGTCGGCTTGGTCTCCGAGATCTTTATCGTCCGTCATACCCGGCCCCTTATTGCAAAATCTCAAATCCACGAAGGGTAAGATCCCCCTTCGCGGTTGCTGTTACTGTCAGCGTATTCTTTCGTGCGGCCAGCGAAAGGTCCGAAAAACCGACCTCACCTACTCCACTCAAATGGAAACCCTCGCCAACAGGACCGTTAAGGGCCGATCGCAATTCCGCTCCCATCGTCTCGAGTACACTGTCCAAACGAACCGTCAGGTGGTCCGAGACAAAAGCATTGGCCATCGACAATGCCGCGCTTTGAACAAGCCTGTTCTGACCATCAACGCCGCCAATTGCGATCTCATCGAAGACAAGCGACTGCGTCTCGCCGTCAATCCGCGGCTTCGCGCGCACCTGCACCGCCCCATTCAGCGCACTCAGCAAACCGCCATCGGCTTCGATGTCCAAATTGACGACAAGGATCTCTCCCGCTGCAACAAAATCAGCCTCCGTGACAACAACGGCGATGTCGTCGAATCGCGCCGGCAATACGCCATTGACCATTCTCGACAGGTTCTGAAGCGGTATGTGCGCCGGGACAGACAGTTGGAAGCCATCGCCCAAGAGATCCGTCAGATCAGGCAGCGGCAGACGCCCAGGGCCCTCCGGGCTCATGTCAATCGATGCGTCAAAGCCGATCGTCATGCCCGCAGTCAACGTATTACCAACGGTCTCCAGTCCATGAAAACCGAACTGGTTCGGACGAATGTGCAGGAAAGCCTTTTGGTTGCTCGGCAGGCTAATAGCAATGGGCGCTTGAAGATCCCGCCAAAGCGCTTCTGCCTCACCTCTGACATCCAGTTCGGCCAACATCCCCGGAATCGTGGCCTCGAAGTCCGCTAGACCCGCGCGCAAAGGCCCTTCGATCTGACTTCCGATGCTCACTGGAAACCGATTGAACAACTGAAACTCCGGACGTTGAAGCCATCGAAAGTCGGTATTGGTCTCAGCTGCAAGTGTCCAATCCGGGCGCAACTCGGGCGTGATCGCCACATTGAACTCCGCCATCGCGCGCACAGTCTGCCGTATATTCTTTCCAATCTCTCCCCTGCCCCGAATGGTTCCAGACCCGGCGATGTCTTGCCGAAGAATGATCGTTGAGCCGCTGCCAGACACACTGACGGGTCCAGTGCGCTCAACAGTCTCGGTGATCGTGCAATCAATACGTGGCGTCACTTCCACACACCGATTCTTCATAGTGACTTTCAGACCGCGAAATTCCGGAACTTTCGTGCAAACCCGCTCTGGCTCGGCACAGACCTGCGCCGTTTCCCGCCTGTGCAGCGTCACCGGAACACTTTGTTCCAGAACACTCGAAACGCCGGGTAAATCGATCTGTGTTTCGACGGTGATAGAACTTCGGCCTTCGGCACTGGCATCGTGCACCGAAGCGCCCAAAACAACACTTGGACCCAATAGCGCAGCAGAGACAAAGCTGCGTGTTCGAAAATTCAACATTGAAACCCCCTTATTTGAATAGCGTTTGCTCCGTGCTTAGCTCACAAATCAGCTTCTGGTCGAAATTAGGAATTGAGTATGCCACGTTTCGATCACTCAGCCTTCATCAAATCGCGCTGCGATAAACTTACCGCCGAACTCAGAGCTGCACCCGGATAGCCAGTTCACTAGGTCGTCGAGCGCCGATCGTCACGCCGCTGTCCTCCAAGGCGCGGAGGGCATCATTGAACCTCGGTTGCTTATGGCTGTGCTCCATCTGGATGAAGCTGGAGAAGACGATGTTGAACCCACCGCCGGGCCGCGCGGCGTGGAGCCATTCGAGAGTCTCCGGGTCAGGATTGTCGTGTGTCCCATCACTGCAGAAGACATATGTGTCTGCTGTCACCTGCTCAAAGAAATCCTGATCGACATTGCGGTCACTGCCATGGTGAGGGGCCTTCAAGACGTCGAAGTGCATCGGCATACCCGGGGTCTTGCCTGCATGCTCATGCAGGCCTTCGAGAATATCGTCACCGCGTGCGTCACCAGTCACCAAAACCGTCCGGCCCTCATGCGTCAGGATCGCGACAATCGATGACAGGTTTGCAATTCTATTGTCCGCCATTGCAGCGATTTCGGCGGGATCGAGATCAGGGTTCCAGTGCTGCTGAAGCTCGGTCGCGCGCACCGCGCTCGGGCCGGTTACCAGAATGTGCAGATCGCCCGGCAGCTCGGCCTCTTTGCCCGCAAGAACCAACGTGCCTCCAAAAGGTCGGTTGCCGTCGAGACCTAGCTCGACAAGGTTGTCTCGCAGCCCTCTGCCCTGCCCCAGACCTGCAAGGATCATCTCTGCCCGATGATCCTCAGCGTCTCGGAGCGCCTCGAATGGCATCGCATGACCGCCTTCAATGGCGGCCGTCACACTATTTTCGACACTAGAGAGATTTGGGTTATCAGCGCCGCCGGTCAGGTCTGAGAAGCTGTTGAACCAGAACCGCTCAATTTCTGCCGGGACCACATCACCAGGGTCCGCACGGAGGATTTCAGATGTCAGTTGTAAAAGTCCAAGAATGTGGTCCTGATCGATGTGACTGACCATCGCCAATTCGAGCTGCACCGGCATGCCCAAATCTTCCAGATAGGGCCGCAGAAAAGTGTGATAGACGCCGCCCGGCCCGCAATCGACCAGCATGCGTTTCGGATCGGCCTCCGGCCCCCAGCTGATGACAAGGCAGTCGCCATTTTTGGAGCCGAGCACATCGATATTGAACATCTTTTCCTCCGTCTTAGTGGTGTTGCAGCGCACGCAGGACATCGACCATGCCGTGGCCTTGGAAGGCCGGGTCACGGTCAAGACTGGTCGCCGTTTCGATAATCAGGGATTTGACGTCGAATGGACGGCCTTGAAGCTCTGGAAAGCGCGCCATTAACAAGGCAGCCGCACCGCTGGCATGTGGCGCCGCCATGCTGGTCCCGGAGTCGCGAAGGATCCTGTTTTTCAAAGTGGGCGCGAGGATCTTCTCGCCAGGTGCCACAACATCAGGCTTGGTCCGGCCATCGACGGTTGGCCCACGGCTGGAGAAGTAGCTGATCCCATGTGTGTGCGGGCGCTCTGAATGGACACTGCCAACGGTCAACACATGCTCTGCATTGCCGGGATCCATGATGGTGCTGGTGCCGTAAGCTTCGACAAGCCTGGTGTCCTCGCTTCTCAAACGGTTGTAGCCGGTGTTCCCCGCCGCGGCGACGACCAGGACACCGCTTGAAACCAATGTATTGGCCTCTCGGCAAACCGGCGTCTGCCCGCAGCCATAACTTCGCACAATATGTCGCAACTGAAGGCTGACGTTGACGCCCTGTACCAGCTGTCGCCGCTGCTGACGGTTAAACCAGCCCACAAACTGCAGCGCCGCCATGACGACAAATTCGTCAGACTGACCGTTGGCACCGCACACGCGCAAATCCAACAGTTTCATGTCGGGACACATGCCCTGAAGGCTGCGATCGACGCGTTCAGAGCCATCACCGGGATCGGCCTCTCCCGGCAAAAGATCACCCGCCAGAATGCCCGCCACATGCGTGCCGTGCCCGTTCCGCGGCGCGATATAGTCCTCATCCTGCGGCACCCAAAGCAACGGCTCTAGGAGCGGCCAATCCAGATGAGCCCCCCGAGTGATCTGGCTTTTTATCCCACTCGCCAGCTCTTCCAGATCAATCCGCTCGATGTCGTCTGCCAAAAGCGCGGCGATCAACTCCATTGACGCCGACCTCCGATGCCCAGCATCTATCCAACGCTGAAGTAGATGAGCCAAAACCGCATCAGCAACGTCCAGATCAGGATGCGCGTCTTGAATTTCCTGCGTTTTTGCGCTGTCGAATAGCTGGTCCCATTCATTGTTCAGAAACCGTTGTAGCCGCGTGAAATCATAAGTCTCTCGGACCCGGGACGTGGCCGCGCCGGGTCCGTTTTTGGCACGATCCTGAAAGGCCGGATGGCGAGCGTCGATCCCACTGTCGATCACCGCCCAAGTCAGCCCATTACAAGAGATGTCAAAGACGTTCTCGGCCGCGTCGACCTTGACCGTTCGCCGTGACATGCGCGTCGCCAGACTGGCAGGGCGGCTGATATCAACACGCCAGATCGGCGCGGCTATCCCAGCGTCAAATTCGCGCTGTCCGGCGATCAGTTGGTTCAACGTCTGCCCATAGCGCTGAAGCCCCCCGCGGAAAAAGCCGCGGAGCACGCCAAAGACTTCCCGACCGCTCTCTTCTGTCCGGTCGAACTCTGTTTCGGTGACGTCCATCAAGGCCCCAGTGAGCTGGTGCAGATGGGCCCATCTGTCTTCTCCTTGGCGTGCAGCATCATCGGCACTGCGAATGGCCAGCCAAGCAACCAAAAAACGCCAAAGTATCAGGGACTTTGAACGTATGACGATGGATCTGATCTGGGCCAGACCCTCGCTCCGGGCAACGCCCTGAACCTCGCCACGCCATGCGTCCACATGTTTGGCGTCCAGCGCGCGAAACCACACGGTTTGTGGCAGGATCAATGCGATCAGATCGTCCATATTGGCTTGCGCCAGGGTCAATTCCCCGACCGAAAAGATCTGCAACCTAGTGTCCGCCTCTCCCGGCACCAGCGGTCGGGCATCCCTGAGCCTGTCGGCGGCGTTCTCAAGCCTCATCCGGTTGTTCAGCTCGATCAGCAAACGTTGCTTGCGATCCGGGTTGGCGGCAATCTCGCGCCAGACGCCAACCCGGATGGGCGTTTCTGAAAAGAGCGCGGCCTCGGACGTGGCGGCAAAAGAGATTAGGACGTCTTCAAGCCCCTTCAACGAACGGGCGCGCATTGGATTATCCCGCATTCCCTACGCCTCCTTCCAAGTCAGAAGTCTGATGCGGATGCGGTATCATGCGTCGACAACGTGCAGCACGACCCCTTCCCCGCTTGCCACATGACCAACACAGGCTTGCAGCGCCGCGGAGCCATCCCGAAGCGCGATTTGCCCGCCCTTATTGCCCAGCTGAGGATGAGCGGCGGTTTCGCGGGAAACGACGATGCGGCGCGTCTTCTGCGGCTCAATCTGACCTTGGAGCGACTGCGCCCTGTCGGACTTATCCCGAAGCGTCCAACCGGTGATGTCCACGATCACCGACCCGGTATCTTCGACGTCGACCCATTCGCGCCCGATATCAGACCCTTCTGGGTTAATCAGAGCCCGCCGAATGCGCACAATGCCGCTGTTCTGATCGCCGGCATGCTCTCCGACAGGCACAACTACGTCCGCCTCAGTGCTTTCGATCGGCGCGATGAACTTGGCCCAGAAAGACCTGATCCGATCGCCGCGCGTCTGCTCTTCCGTTGTGTTGCGATAGAGGACAAGAGGAAAGCGCCCATTCATCAGCATCACCGCCTTCTGGTCGTCTTTCAGGCCGGTTGCGGCACTCGAATAACGTCCGGCAACGCTTTCGTAGAAGGCAATCCTGCCCAGTGCCATTTGTAACTCCGGACTGGGGCCGATGAAGAACCCACCCAGATCCTTATCGAGTTTACCTATAGGCTGGCCGTGAATATCAAGCTGAGTCCAGCTCATCGCGACCGTCGCGACATATGGAAAGCGCGCACCAGCCTTGGACGTTCGATTGAAGTTACCATCGTAGTTGAAGCCACGGAAATCGACGCGCCCGCTTTGCTCATCAAGATAGAACTTGATCCATGAATGATAGCCGCCGATGCCGTTGCCCTTCAGCTTCCCCTCACCCACCATCACATGCTCAAACCCTAACGCATGCGAGATCGCGATGTTGTTGAAGTGGTTGGTATAAGGCTCAAACCACATGCGCAGGATGTCGGACCGCAGCGCCTCGGCGCTCAGCTCAGGGACCAGATCCTCGCGAACGAATGCCTCAGCACGACGCATAACATCCGTCTCCAACATGGCATCCAGAAACCTCGCAATTTCCTGATCCTCGACGGCGTTGTCGCCCAGGTGGTCCTCAGACAAGCGCGCGTTGACGACGTAGTTGTTCAACAGGTCAATGAAGGCGGCGTAGGTCGGACGAGAGAGCTTTTCCGGATTGCCGAAATGAAACAGCGGCTCCGGCGCGGCATCGCCCGCGCATGTCGCCTCTAACTGCTCGTCCACCAGAATGTCTGCATCAGAATGAACCCAGTTGCCCTGCGTGTCCCGACCGCTAGCTGTGCAGCCACCGTTTCTTAGATCAATATCCCAATGCTCTTGGTAAATGTTAGAAGTCATAGTGTGTCACCATCTCAAAAAGAACCGTCCGTAATTACGTCAGCTTAAGTCAGAATAACTCAGGATCATCCAAAAAAATTTTCGTAGCCCAATTAAGAAGCCGCGAGAAAACGCCAAGACTTCAAATAACAATTCGTTCAGGGCAATTCTGGGTCAAGCGGCGTCTGCTTCATTACGCCATCATCCACCACGCAAGCCAAGTCGTATCGCGTCAGGGCAACAATATTGGGTCCCATTATCGTTACCGGTCTCGCCCCGAGCCTCGAGCGGACGGCACCCAGTTCTGCACCTCTTGAGTTAGCAGAACCGAACGCTTTCTTGTCCACCAGTTCATGCTGATAGAAGGCATCGACGATCGCCGTCGTGGCCGGAAGGCTGGATGCCGCGCAAGGACCACGACCCGGACACAGGTGTAATGGAGTTGCTGTTTGGTGGTGAGGCGGCAGCCCCACGGGCACATCTATATCCAGCAAGCGGCTTTTTTGGGCATTATCAGGCGGCCGATTTCAACCTCTATGCCCATTCGATGCTTTCTGGCGCCCGATCGCAGCCTGAACACAGGGAGGTGCTCACACTCGTGTACCCTGAAACGGTCGATATGTTTCTGTCGGCAAGCCAGTCGCAGCGCTGGTAGGACGGTATCTTGTTGACAGATCGAGAAACTCGTGTGTCGAGCTCGAAGCTCGGACCGCCAATCACGATGGATCTAGCTGGCGCCCGACGGGCGCTGCAAAAAGTCTCGTTGCCGGCTTGTTAATCCCAATCGCGACTGCAAGCCGCGACGCCCTGCCCCTCAGTTACAACTGAGAGACACTGCCACATCCGCACACACCACCGCGTACTGCGGCTTGTTCGCCGGGACGGTTCCGCCCGGGACGTTCGGCGCCTGCTTCGTCGCCGAACCACCGTTGGAGTTCACATAACTCTCCAGATTGGTCTGAAGGCTCTTCCAAAGCTTGTCCGCCCCTTCGAACGCCGTTTCTTCCGCTGCACTGACAAGACTCGGGTACACGCGGTCAAAGGCGCGCGTGTAGAACTCCATATGACCACCAACTTCACGAAGCCCAAACTCCCGGTTTCCGGCTACCGGGTGATCTCCAAAACCCAATACCAGCGCCTCATCAGTCACAGGGGAAAACACCCAAGAGAATTCACTGGTTCTCGACACAACGACAGCGGCCTCGTCGTTGCCCACGCCGCCGAGCGTGCTGATTTGAAACACCATAATCGTGCCGAGGAGCGCTGTGCTCTGCGAGCCCCAGTCACCGGTGTCATCGCCATTGTACCCATCAAAGCTGGCGACGGACTGGTCAAAGAAGCTGTTGAGGTTCTTGCGAACGTGCCAGAAGAACTGCTTCTTGTTCATCCCCGATGGAAGCGTATCGATCCGCACGACATATTCGTCGACGTTGACCGCACTGCCGGTCCCCTCGTCAATCCGCTGGACCTTGTAGTCCTTGGCAGAATGCCCCCGGTTGGCCCGCGCCTGCTGTAGAGGCGCCGCATCCGGCTTGAAATTCGCAAGATCGACCCACGGCGACCAAACTTCAGCTTGACTGGGGCTAGCAGCGAGCCACAGGGCCGCCACCGTGAAGAGCAGATTGGTTCTCATTGCATCATTCTCCGTTTCTTTCGGTAACCGAGGTGACTAGTCCAGTTTTGACAAGTCAAAGACAGCCCGCATTCTGGCGCCGCTGTGATGGTAACCCAGCTCGCGCGCATTCGGACCACCTGTACTGGCGGGCGCTCTGACTAACGTGGCGGTTGTCGTGCTTGCCTCACCGTCGCCCGCCGCGGCGTCGCCAGTTTGATTGCCCGGCATTTCCATGACAAAACTCGGCTCCTGAACCCGGGCCCGCTCTTCCACCGTCTGCGGATCGGCCGGTTCGAAGGCTTCGACTTCTTCAACCTGCACATGTAAATCGTCCAGGTCCTCCAAAACTTCCTTCGGGATCTGCAATAACCACGTTCCGTCACCCCTTGCTGTCTGCGCCGCCTTGACCGCGACGCTACCGGCCTTGATCGGGTGACGCTTGTTCAATCTGAGAAATGCGCGCCTGCTTTCCGGATCATTCCGTCTGATCGGGTTGAAGTCCTTGGGATCAATCACGCCAGTGTCGAAATCCAGCGGCAACAACAGATGGCTGCCTCGACCCGCGGCGCTCACGGGCAGCGGCACTGTCTCGCGATAGGTCCGTCCATGTGCATCCTTGCCTTCCCGAAAGACCGTTACCTTCATCCGAGGTGCTGCATCCGCACCTTGAACAATGTCTGCGAGGTCTTCGAGCCGACACCCCCGCTCAAGCGCCAACTCCGCCGGCGTTTTCATTTCTTCTTCCATTCCATCCGCGATAGATGCGCCTGCTCCGGGAGGGATGGTGGCAGCCGCACCATCTGCCGCCTTCGAAAGCGAACTCAAATGCCCCTGAAGCGCATGGCTGATCCGACGGCGATAGAATGTAGGTCCGCACATCCTGATCCGAATGCCATCTCCCTCGCTTTCGGGAATGCGCGTGACGTCGACGATGCGCTCGGGAAGCGGCTGGACGAACTGTCTAACGGGCCGCGAACACCTTAGAGCAGGGCGCGTGTGCGGCTGATAGCGCACCAGACCAAAACGCACGAAGGTTTCGGCGGCCTCGCTGTCTTCCAGCGTAACATCAACGTACCAAGTCTCCTTTTCCGGATCAAAGCGCGGCACATAGGTCAAAAGCGACACCATCATCGGCGGCACTTGGTCTTCTGCGGCAGCGTTTTCGGGGGCCTCGTCGTCCGACAGCGGCATCTCCACCATAGGCACGAGCTCTGCTCTCTGCGGGTGACCTTCTTCCAGATCGAGATCCGGGAAATCACCCGGCGAGAAGAGGATTTGGCGGTGGTAGTTGCCTTCACGCACCGGGTCGGCTCCGCGTCGCGAGACAAATCGCCCGCCTGGCCCGAGATGACCGTCTTCAAAGGGCATCGGATCGTCTACCGCATCCCCGCTCAGCGGTGCGCAGATGATATCGACAAGCTTGCGCTTCGTGAGACGAAATTCCTTGAGATCGTTCAGATCGATCTCGCGTGTGGTTTCGTCATCTTCCGACTTCCGCAACTTCACTTTGTTCTTGCCGATCATCCAGTTGTCCGCGGGCGAGATATGCGGCGGCCAAAGGACAATCCCGAGGCGCTCGTCCTCACCTGAAGAGAACCATTCGCGCCCTAGCGGAATGCGGATGATCGAGCGTCGGTGATGAGTGAGCATCCTGCTCTTCTTGGCGTCTTCATCTGGCGCGTCATGCCGAAAGGCTGGAAGCGGTGCACGGGCGTCTGGTTTCGCCGGACGCTTGGTAGCTGGGAGAACGACCTCGACCTCGTCGCTCAGCCTGCATTGCGCCTCCGCTCGCAGGTCTTCGCCAGCGACAAGTTCGCCCACATCATGATGCAACCCTTCGGACGCAACCCAGGGGTCTCCCTTTCGAAGCCGCCGGTCCGCGGTGCGCATGAACTGCGCGGTGCGCGGAAGTCCGTTGACCCAAATCCACATCCGCCGTGCCTTGCCATCGGGGAATAGATGCCTTTCCGTGATGCGGATGTTTCCGAGATCGCCCTCCTCAAAGAGCCGCCGCAAGCTGAGCTTGCGTTGGCAAGCCGCGCCGCTCGGACGTGGCAGGTTCTCCGCCCTGAGAAGCGTCACCTCAGCACGATCAAAGGCGGTTTGGCCACTCGGGTAAACATGGAAACCAAAGAGGCTTTGAGCATCGCGAAAGACCTTGTCGTTGCCGCCGGGTTCGGCGCCCGACGGATCATCCACCAGCGGCCACCAGCCAGCGCGGCGAAGCGCCAACGACCGACCGCGAAGCCGATCGTCAAAGGCCGTCGACCCAGGGAACGCCATCCGGGCGCGCACTTCGACCGCGTCGATCTGGTTCAGATCAAGCTGAACCTCGCCGTCCAAAATCAGGTTCGTCGATCCCTTTGCAGCGACGGTGATTGGCGTGGCGTCGTCAGTACAGACGTTTAAACTCTCATCTATCTCAAGGGGGCGCACCGCCTTGCCAAGACCCGGCTTCTTTCCCGCCTTCTTCCGAGCTGCAACTACCGCGTCGTACGTCTTGGGACCAGCAGCATTCTCTCCTGGTCGGAACGCGCGCAACGGCTTGGGCGCCTCGCCCCCAGTTGGCGCCCGAGCTGCGAACTCAGTTCCGTTGAAGTGCTCATTCGACCCGGCTTCAGCGATGACCGGCTGGATTGTGGCACGGTTCGATGCATGAACTGCACGCAGCCGCGACACGGCCGAGATTTCAGGCATCGGGTGTCGGATCATGCACTTCCGCACAGCGTTCGCCAATGCAAGAAGCGTCTGCATCGACGGCGCACTGACACCACCTGGCCCAAAGAACGCCTTGCCCTCCACACCGCTTTGCAGCTCGGAGATGAGACCTTCGAGCATCTCCTGCGGCAGGCAAAGGTTCGCGCCCTTGCACACTGCCTGAAGACTCGATGCAACAGACTGCTCACCCACCTGGGAAAGCTGCACGCCCAGAGCCTGAATGACCGAGAAATCCCTCGCGAGACGCTTGGCGCTCGGCAGGAGCCACAATTCGATGTCGACCCATTCGTGCGGGGCCAGTTTGAGGATCAACTCACGGGCCAGAAACTTCCCTGACGACCCGCCGCTTCCTTCATGCGCCGGGTTGAAAAACATGCGTGGGCGATACTCCATGATTTCGTCCAGCATGCTAGGGACTTTCTCGCGGGTCTTGCTGCGATTTAGCGTCAGAAGAACACGGCGGCGATCCGGATAAGTATGGCCCCCAACAAGGTCAATCGGTGCAATCCCACCCGATTCCGACGTGTTGTCCTGTACCATCGTCATCCATTCACCCGTGCCCCCTTGCATCCGCGCGCGCACGACCAAAGCCTCCGCAGCGGGATCGGGGTAGTAGGCGCTGTCGGGCGAAAATCCGGCAGCAAAGACCGAACCGTCAAAGTCTTCACCTTCCGAAAGCGACTGATCCGAAGGCGCGTCTTCAATACTGCGCGTTAAAAAATGCTGTCCGCCATTCAGGCCCTTGAGATATGTGGTTTTCACCGAAGGGAACCCGCAACCGCCCTTCTGTTGCCGCACGAAAGTCAGACCACCAGTGGAGGTCGGCGTCCTTTCCAGATCGTCAAAGACTCCCCGAGTTGGGTCTTCAGGCCGCGAGGAAGGCCCCGCCTTTTCATCCGGCGTACCCATATGCGTCGCCGCGCGCGCAAACGGGATCGACGGGATCAGGATGACGCGACGCGCAGAGGCAGGTTGCCCGCGTGATGTGAACCGCTTGTCTCTTGGGTTCTTCTCGTTCTCATCAGTACTCCGCACAAGCATCAGACCAGCCTGATCGGGGCCCATGGGGCCATTGGTCCTTGCGGCATGCCCCTCCGGCATCAACACTTGAGGCGCACCTATTTTCGCCTGTCGCAGAGCTCGGACATAAGGCCGGACATTTGGCCCTACACAGGTATTGTCCCCGTCTACACACTTCTGCGACGCCGCCTGCATACGCGTCGACGGGTAATAAAGGTCCGCACGTGTATCGGTCTTGCTGGTATCATCAGGGAAATCGGCACCGTCCAACGACCGTCCGCCAGAAAATACAGCAGCGAGCGCAAACCGATACGGGCGTCCGTAGCGCAATCGCGGGATCTGGTAGTCGTCGCCGTCAGGAATGCTCAACTCACGTCCGAAAATCAGCACGTCAGCCGTCGTCTTCTCTGCACCCGGCTGCGTGGAGCACTCGACGCCCATCGGGCCGCCGTCCCAGACCGATACCGCCTGCTCGAAAACAGCTTCGGTTTCGAGCTCGTCATCGGCATTGGGTGTGGCAGCCTTGGGCAGCATCCGTCCGGGCACGTTCATCGCCGCGCTTTCAAGGGCGACCCGCTCCGATGAGCCGGCCCGACCAATCAACCGCGTGAGCACGCGCTCGATCCGTCCGGAGTTTCGCCACTTCGGGCCGGTTGTGCCAAATTCAATCGCCCGCGACATCATCGGATGCCACTTGGTGCACACGCTTCCCGGTGTGCCAATGAAGAAACGGTAACCGGTCGTCAGATCTTCCCCGTCGAGCACGATGGAAGTGCGCCCATCGACAACACAGGTGGCAATCTGTCCCTTATCCGCCAGCTTCGCATCGCGGGCCGCCATCTTGCGAATAGCCTGAGCACAAAGGCCCCGGTCAAGCAGCGTGAGACCGACGTCCTGTCGGTCACCTTCGTCATCAAGCCCTGCCCCGTCACCTGGCTCATTGACACCGGGCGGAAGAGCATTGGATGCCGTGGCCGCCGCACCCGGCGTCTTCTCACGCGCGTTTGTCTCTTCTTGCGTTTTGACCTCTTCTTCGGCCTCGGAATTCGCCTGTTCGATGCTGCGCCGCTGGATTTCCAGCTCCATCGCGGTGCGGATATCGAGGCTCGTGATGTCAAAACGCGGTGTCTTGCTCGTCAGTTCGTTGCCCGAACCAAACCCCATGACCATCAGACCGCCATAGTGGCGCGTCCGGCCTTCCGCCGGTGCGCTTGATGCGTCCCCCCGACAGTCGGCTTCCTCGCGGGAAACGGGCCAGAAGTGATAACAAGTCGCGTTGCGCTCAGGCTCGGTGACCCGCAGAAGCGTCCAGGGACGCGGCAAATCGGCTTCTATCGACCGATCAGCAGTTTCGTTCAGATCAACACAAAGATGCGCGTAGTTGCCCGCTTCCTTCAGCGCCTCCGCATTACCGTTGACGGTCAGGTCCAGTTCGACATCCACCGCCAGCATGGCAGCGCGCGCGAGCGTCGGCGTCGATTGCAGCGTGAAGAAACTCCGCTGCGCCGCATCGAGGCTGTCGGACGTCTCGGACTTTACGTCCTTCTGCGCCTCTTCGTCCTCTTTGGTCCGATATTGCTGCCAATTGGCATACCGTGCTGCGGCGGTCAGATCGTCAAACCGGTCCTCGCCATTGGCCGCGTCGCCTGGGGTCACGCCGTTTTGCCATTCAGGAGCGGAAGGTTCGACGCAATCTTGCTGCGCCTCTTCCTCCAAGATGCCCTTCGCTTTTGTATAGAGCGAGACCGAAGTATTGCGCTCGTCCGTCAAATCACTGAACAACGCGGTCCGCTCCGCGATCCTGCGACGTCGACGCAGTTCAGCAATCAGGTCTTCATTGCTCAAAAGCGCCGCCTTGACCTCTTCAACCTCGTATTTCCGCTTTCCCATCGGATACTTCGTCGTGTCTTCGTGCGGCATCCTCGGAAACAACTCCGACAACCGTAGTGCGTAGTCGTCGAAGGATTCATTCGCTCCACGCGGCTTCTCTTCGATGACCTTATCGGCCAGATCGCGCAGCGGGCTTTGGCCGTCCACGTGCCGGAGCTTGTCGCCCTCAAGCACCTGATCGCTCACAGCGGACGTCCGACGACGCAATGGCTTCGGAAGCCGCGCGACCTCTTCCTTGCACGCCGCTTTCAGCGAATCTGAAAGCGCCAACGCCCGCTGGTTTTCCAGTGTGACCGCGAGGTCCGCGTGGCGGATGTCGAGCGCCGCCACGACCTTCATCTTGGCCCGCCCGGCCTCCTCCGTTGGAGCGACCTGACCGTCCGGGCCGTAAAGCGATGCGTCGGGAGGCGTGTTCGTGCCATCACCAGAGCCCATACCCGACGACGAAACCGCGCCTCCATCGAGCGACCGGCTGATCCGCGTTCCGAGTCCCTCCCAATCACTCTTTGCGATCTTTGCGCCCTTAATGATCCCGTCCTTGTCCGCCAGATCGTACTTCCAGATCGAACCGGCCCAAGTATCGCACAGTGTTTCAAGGTCCTCCAAGGTAAGGCGCGCCAGCCCGGGCGCGGTGAATTCCACCTCCTGCTGCAATCCGTCACAAACCCGGCCCGAACCTGTTTTGTGTGGCACAGTCGCGATCATTCCCTTGATCGGACCTGTCAAAAGCCTGTGGATTTCTTCCGGCCACCGGTCGAGCGCAACTCCGTCAGAGCTATTGGCCTTGTCGAAATAGGGCGTCAGAAGCAGTGTGGCGCGGAGCTTAGTATCGCCGCAATCGTCAACCGGGCAACTGTCGTCACTCGACGGCCTTTTCACCGCGCCGTTCGGAACGATCCGCGCATGAATGCGCACTCGCGGCATGTCCAGTTCTTCGAGTTCCTCGGGAGTCAGGTCGGTTCTCATTCAAACAGGTCCTCGGCAACGTCGTCGGTGAAATAATCTGCATACCTGCGCCAGTTCCGCGCCTGACATGCGGTGCGGGTATCAATGCGCGGCACATTGTCGTCGAGCTGCTCCAGCCCCTCGGCACTCAGACCGAGTTCGGCAAAGCGAATGCCGCTCTGACCGAATGGCATGTTACGAAGGCTGGCTTGCTGCTGACCGCTGAAACCTTTCGCCTCCTTCTTGAACAACACGACCGAGTACTCGAAATCCGCGAGTCCCATCGAGAACGAGAACGAGAAAATGGCCTCGCCACTCATGTCGCCGTTGACCATTCCAAGCCGAACGGAGAGAGACGCCGCAAACGAGAACACCCAAATCTGAGCCGTTCCCCCAACGAAGAACGTGGCACTGAGTTCGGTGAGCTTCTGTCCGTTGTCGGTAATCGATTGGCGAATATAGAACCCCGCCATCAACCGCCCTTGCCCCGTCAGTGGCCCAAACGCGAAGACGGCGGAGCCACCGAACTCGAAGCTCGCCTCGAAGCCCAAAATGCCGTTGGCATTGGCCTCTATGCCGAAGAATCCGCTGCCCCCATATGGCGTGTAAGTTATTGTAAATGGGCTTAATCTCGTCGAAAGTGACGCTTTGAACCGCGCATCCTTGTCTTCGAACGGCAGGATCGCGGCCGTCGCAAGTCCGACGTTCGAAATCGCCATCGCCCCGACCGAGAAATCGCCCAGGTTGAGAATATAGCCCGCCTCGACGCCGAGCGGTGAAAACTGCGGCTCCAGATAGAAACCCGAGTTGCCTTTCGGGGTGAGGAAGCTCTGGAACTGTTGGACAAACTCCAGCATCGGCCCGATCTCGTAATCCGAATACGAAATCTCGAACTGCATCTTCTTGCCGGTTTCGGCGGTGAAGGTCGCGCCGTTGAACTTAAGCGTCAGCGCGTCAAAGGCGTCGCCCACCAGCTTCACGTCAAAGGCGTCGAGCCGACCGACCGTCTTCGCATGAACCGCCGCCTTGTCGAACCCGAGATCAATCTTGATCCCCGCCTCGATGGTCAGTTTCGACCCGGACCCCGGCGCAAAAATGCCCGCCGTCGCCTGCCGCACCTTGTCGCCCAACTCGACACCGTAGCCGTAGCTCATGTCGATCTGCGTCGGCACAAGGCTCAGGATGTAATCCTCCACCTGATCCCGCAGATCGGTAAAATCAATCGCCGCAAACAGATCGCCCTTGAGGAACTCAGTGACGATGTCCTCGATGTTGCTGCCGATCTCGACCGGCGTCGGACGAAGAACACGCCACTCGTTGAGAAACGCCTGAAGGAAGGTGTAGACGTCGTCGGATTTGTTGGTGGTGAGTTTGATCCCGCCTTCTGTCGCCAACTGTTCCAGCCAGGCGACGTCGCCTGCCAGGCGGTCGTTGGTACCTTCCAGATTTCCGCCCCTGGCAGGCATGTATCTGCCAGGCACTTCTGGACGTCCATCGGGTTCGACAAATAGTACGTCGCTCACGCCAAAAGCCTGAACCGCTTCGAGACCGGCAATTCCGTTTCTGAAGTCGCAGAACTGTTGGTAGACCTCTAACAGGCTTTCTGGGCCGTTCTTCCCAGCGAACTTTGGCTGTACTTCCTCGCCGTTGGCCGGAGGCGGGAAGTCGAAATCGAGGGAAGGGAACTGGATTCCAAGCTTCGCATTCAGAACCTTGGCAATCGCATCGTTGGCAAAATCAACCACCTGACTGCTGACCTCGGTAAACAGAACTGCGCCCTGATCGGCAAGTCCCTCAAGCGCCTCGACCAGACGTCTTTCGATCTCGTTGACCACGTCGAACTTGGCGATGCCTGGATCGGGTGGGCTTTGCAGAAACCTCAGCAGGTTGATATTTGGTTTGTCCGGAGGCGCGAATTCCGCTTTTGCAAGCGCCTCTGCCCTAGCGTTAGGCGCCGCAGATTGCACCTTCTCCAGTTCGACACGCACCTTGGCAAGCCAGTCGGTATACTCGTCGAGCACCTCAAGGATGTCTTCGGTTACTTCCTTGATGCTTGTGCCAAGGAGAGCTTCCAGTTGCGTCACAAGAGCGGGCTTCGCCTGCCCCGCCGCGCGGCGAAGCATCGTCTTGGCGCTCTCGAGAAGTTTCCTTAGTTCCTCAGTGTGAGTCAGCAACAGCGCAACGGCCTGATCCACATAGGCATTGGCACGCTCCTGCAATGCCGCTTGCCGGTTGTTCAGGTTTGTCACCAGGGCCTGTGCTGAAGTTTCGAGTTCTTCAGTGAAGTCGCCAAGGCTCATGACCCTCGCGAGTTCACTCGCAGCCAATGCCGCTACGCCCCCACCCGCGGCCAACTGCACGGCCGGATTGTTCACCAGCTTCTCAACAGACGTGGCGATAGCAGCAGCCCGCTCAACGACCCGCTGCATGAGCGCGCGCCGCTCAACGATCATCTGGCGGAAATCACGGTGAATACCGTCGAGATCGCCAAGCTTGCCGAAGCTGTCCAGATTGCATTCGAAGTTTGCAAGCAGTTCAAACTTCTCGGCAAACCGCACCATCCGTGCCCTGTCAGCCGCAACATCGGCAACAGTGGCTTCTATCGCGCCGGCAACAGCGGCGAGTTCGCCTTGTGCGGCTGTAACATGCTGCAACTGCACATTAATCACTCTTCTCGCCTGTTGCAGCAGTTGCTGGGCTTCCGCACCCAGTGCTTCGACTTCCGGCGCTACCGCATCAAGCTGGCTTCGAGCCGAAGCAATCTCGGAGCGAGCGCCGTCGACCTGCGCTTTGAGCCCCGTGACAGCGCTGTTGAAGCCGCCAAGCTTCTCGGCGATCTGCGCGTGGATACCATTTCTCCCCGGGTAGATCGCAGTCGCGACCTCCTGGAACGGCTCAAGCGTCTGCTTGCAAAGCGTCTCGAACCCGGTCATCGGTCCGAAGTGCAACTCCGCCAGCCGGACGATTGCGTTGAACGCCAGTTCGAAGTCTCCGGCCTGAATCCCGGCAACCGCTTCGCGCACATGGCGCTCTGTGTCCCTGAAGAGGTTCCATTCGTCGCTGAAGCCGGTCTTGATCCACCTCTTGAGCGCCGCCTTTACGTCCGCTTGCGAGACATTTTCGAAGCTTTCCAGCAGCGTTCGATACTCGGCCAAAGCTGCTTGCGCGGCTTTCTTGGCATCCGAGTCCGCCAAAGCGGCGACTTCACCCTCAACCTCCTCAAGGCGCTCAAGCGCAATGGTCTTGATCTGCTCGGCGAGCGTGATGCTGTCAGTTCGCCAGTTGAGAATACCCTCAAGAATGCGTTGCGCACGACCTTCTAAACGGCTTGTAAACTCTGACCGCGTCTGTTCCAGCAGGTCCTCAAGCGACAAACCACCGCGCGTTGTGATCTGAAGAATGATCATCAGGCGCAGTAGGTCACGGACCTCATCTGCTGTGGGTTGAAGCCTGTTCCACGTCTGCGAAAGACTCGCATTCGGCACTGGTGGAACCGCAAAAATTGGAAGAAACGCCGGACCGCCATCTTCGGGAATGAGCGCTGTGACGATCTTGTCGGCGAACCCTTTGACTTCAAAGGGCAGCGTGTCGGATTGACCTGAAAAATAGAGCGCGATGTCGGCAAAGGTCTTGATCAGTTTCGCATCTTCTTCGAGGTACTGGCTTGCAAGCTCCAGGACCAATTCCGCGCGCCGCTCCTCCAGAACGTTGATAAGTTCCAGGATCCCTTCGATCCCGCCGCGCAAGCCCGCCTCTATTCGGCGACCCGGGTCCGAGGCCGCGCGGAACAGGGCGTCGAGAAAACGGCGGCCTGCCGCGAAGACTTCGCTGACGGCAAGCGTGAACGCGATGGCATCTGCCGCGCCGATAGCGCGGGCCAATGCCGCGTCGAAGGCCACGAGCGTGCAGTGCAGATCGGGGAAAATCTTGGCAAACGAAATGTTTCCGAGCAGCCTTGCCGGGACTTTTTTGGCAAACCGCTCGATATCACGGTCCAGTTCGTCCCAGCCCTCGCGGATGTCGTGAATAGCCTCCGCAAGTGGCACAATGACCGTCGTACGCACCAGATCGACGGTCTCATCGAGCGCCGACAACGCGTCACCGACCGCGTTGTCCACCTGACCAATGGCCGATTGAACTTCTTTCGCACCATACTTCGCCTGCTCCGCCAACTCGGGCATTCCCGTCGACGGCGGATCAAGCTTCTGAATGAACTCAAACAACTGCTTGATGCTGACAAGGCCAAGGATTTTGGCGTTGCCATCCACAATATCGCTATAGAGTTTCTTTGCCTTTTCAATGGTTTGCTGAATGTTCGGATCAATCACAACTGGCGGCGCTTCCGAACAGAGCGACGGCAGGTTCTCCACTTCGCTGCCCGCACCGTTGCTCGCAACGGCCTTTGGAGCCTCGCCAATCTCGAACGCTCCGGCGACCGACAACAGCCGGTCGCAAGCCAACGCTCCGTTCGCATTCAACCGGTCGCTCCACGTCAGCACACCGCGACTGCGCGACAACCCGACAACGCGGCCCGACGGCCGATAGACACCGCCGGCGTTGTCGCCTTTGTCGCCCATCGTCAACTGAAGCTGATCGATCATCGCGAGGTACGTCTCGGCTACGTTGCCCTCGATGGCATACTCCACCGAACCATCGCCACCCGTCGTCGCCGGAAGGCCGTACTCGACGTAATGTGCATCCGGCATCGCTCGCAGGAAACGCGCATCGATCACCTGCCCACCCCGCGCGCCCGACAGCGGTCGACCGATCAACCGTTCCGCTTGCCGAACCCGGATGCGGCAACACTCGACGGCCGGATAAAACGGCGGCTGATCCGCTCCCTGCAACACCGGGTCGCTCCGGAAAACCGTTTCCTGCCGCTTCCAGGTGAGCTTTCTCGCGGTATCTTCAGGTTGCGATCTCGTGCTCGACAACCCGGTCGCACACAGCGTCCAAAGCTGGGTTTCGGCGCTCGCGCTCCCCGCTTCCTTCTCAGCTGCATACCGCCGTTTGCCGCCGCCCATGTCGAGGGTTCGCACGTGCAATACCGGATCGAACTCTCTCTGCCCTTGCGTCACGGTCAAAGGATCCGGCGTCGGCAAAGCATTGTAATACGCCGCGAGGTCGCTCAACGTCCCCGGATCGTTCGCTGCAACGTTGTCGACAAACAGCAGCGGCATGTCCGAAACCGTGCCATCGAGGTCCAACTCGAAGCGCACGTTGGCGTCGGGCAACTTTGCCGTTCGCGGCCAGAAGACCAACCCCTTTGCGGCCTGCCCCAACTGAACGCGCCCGCCCGGAAGAGCCAAGGCCTCCTGAGTCTGCCTGAGTTCGTCATCAGACGGATCAACGATGTCCGGTGTTTGCGTCGTGAGGTTTTTCAGCCGTTCAACCGGGAACCGCCGCCCTTGCGCGGGCTGCTTCAGCGCCGGGAACAGCTTTTCCGCCTTGCCGACGCGAATGAACAATCGCTGACGCAGCGCCGCCCGGATAGCACCCGTCGCCGGGTCGATGAAGAACTCGCGCTCCGTGACCTGAACCAGCGACGCCCGCTGACCAATCGGCCAGAGGAACCCCTTGTAGACAATCTCGCAATGCACATCTCGCCCGAGGTTCGTCCATTGCTGCCAGCTTTCCACTGACACAGCGTCGAAAAGCGCATCGCCATGGCTGTCGAAAGCGGCCGCAAAGGGTTCGAAGCTGCTGGCATGGCGGAGCGTTCCGCCAATGGGAGTCAGAGACAGTTCAATCGTCTGAAGTGTCCGAGGCTCATAGAGTGCGCTACCCTCTTCGACGTCCGCCAGACGGTAGCGGAGTTCCGGCTCGGATTGACCGGAGTCGGCGACAAGCTGACCGTTAGGCTTGCGTCGCCCGAGAACTGGAAGACCCCAGCCCGAACTCAACAGAACCAACTCATGCCGCGCATAGGCATCGATGGCGGCACGAAACTTCATGTCGCGTGCATCAATTCCATCGCGGCGCTCCTTCTCTCCGGCAAGATAGGCAAAGAGCCGCGACAACGCGGGTTGTGTCGGAAGCGGATCTTTGACGTCCTGCACACCCATTGCACGGGTTTGGGTTTGGTGCTCGCCGATGTGCCAAGGCGCAATCGGCCCACGTGGCGGCGCGCTTGCGCCGGGGAACCGTTTTCGGGCGGCCTCTGCCGGATACGGCGGGTTCTTCGCCGTCGCATCGAATGCCGGAAACAGCTTCCTTTGGGCACGCGCCGTGAAAACGTCCGGACGCAGGTCGGGAGAATGAATGGCCCGAAGGTTGGGGTCGACGTCGCCCGTCAGAAACTCGGCTGACCAGAGCGGCACATAGGGCTTCTTTTCGAACAACGGTATCCCGTGACAACCGTTGTTCTTGTCGTCCTCGTCGTGCTTCTCCGGCTTGCAATAGATACCATCGGGAACTTCACCGGAGTTGACCACGACAACAGCGTTCTGATCGGGCGAAAGCGTGAGGCGTGCGGGGATCTCGATGGCCGTTTCCCGCAGATGTGGAGCATCGGTCAGCGATCTGGCGATCTCGCCAAGACGTGTGCCCGACGTCACGAAGGGACCCGAAGTGAAGTTGAGGAGATCGAGCCGAGCGCCCTGCGAGAGATCGAGGCGGCGGCGCGAGGCAACGTCGATCCGCCCTGTCTCGCTGGGGCGATAGACGGCCTGAGCCCGGCGAACAACCGAAAGGTCGAAGTCGGAAAACCGCGTCAGGCTCGACAGCGAAAATGGTAACCGGTCCCGCACTTCCTCGGCACGCGCATCCGACGGAATATCGAGCGTCGCAACCCTGTTGCGCGCCACCGAGATGCCGTCACGGCACCGTACGCGAAACGCCAACCGCGACGGATTTGCGATCCGCCCGCGCGCCGGCATGTCAAGAGGCTCCTTGCCCTTCAGAGCTTCGACGAATTCTGCCTTGGCCCGTTCGCGCACAGCCTGGATCATCGCGTCGGTGAGGCCAATCTGTCCCATCCACGCAGGTGTCCCATCAAAAACATCGGCATGGGTGGCTTCGATGAACTCCGGCGCGACGTCGGCAATTCCAGCAAACGTATCGAAGGGTGTCTTGTCCCTGGCAGCAGGCTGCTGAGCGTTGCTCAGCCCCTCCAATGCAACGTCCAAAACCAGGTCCCGATAAACGGACCGGAAAAGTTGGTAGGACGGGAATTGCGTTTCCAGCCGTTGTTCCAGCGCAAGCGCACCCTCAAAGGAAGCATCGGCCCGAGCAATACGCCTCATTTCCTCGGTCAGAGAAGCTGCTCCGAGATTTCCTGCATCGCGATGCAGGTCCTTTGCCGCCTGCGCGACTCTGGCGAGGAGGCGCTCGGCCGACTTGGTGAGCTTTGCCTCGAACGTCTGCCGCCAAACCTTCATCGCGACGCGCATCACGTCGGGGTCAAGCGCGTAAGGTCCGATGTAAACCCTCTGATCCGCCGGCACATCGTTCAATTTCGACAAGCCCGCGACAAAGCTTGTGGAGAGTTCCGCAAATGGGCGCGGAACTGGCTCCGGATCGGGCGCACCCGCTGCTTTTGCCGCTTTGGCCCTGCCATCAGTCGCCTGCGCTTCCGCTTCTTCGAACGCCACCTTCGCGGCATTCAACGCGGTGCGGAACGCCACCTTCGCGTCGTCGCTGTCCAGAAGTCGGAGAAGATCGACAACCTGTTGTCGATCGTTTGGATCAAGCCGCCAGCCGGCGCCCGCCGGAAGTGCAGTGAGAAACACGCGATCACCGACATAGGTCACGGGCTCCGACGCACCCTCCGGCGTCACGATCATCTGAGGATGCTTCGCTTCGACCGTCGATCCTTCAAAGATCACATCCGGCAGTTCCTGAAGACCCGGTCGGAAGAACGCCTCTTCAAACAGGTGCTGCCCAGGAAACTCCACCACAAGCACAGGGCGACCGTCGCGTATGTCGTGGCTTCCGTCCAGTTCCCGATCCGTCGTGATCCGGCACGACGCATTTCGCCGAACAAGCTCCGCCCGGTCCCGTTGCATCGACAACGCCATGTCACCAAACCGGAACGTCAATCCGAGAAGATTGTCCGTCCGTGACGCCACAAGTGCTGCGTCGGACAGATCCAACTGTCCGATCTCTTCAGCCCCCTTCGGAGCGGCCAGCCGGATGTAACTCGTCTGCGGCGCTGGCAAGTCGTTCGGCGTGTAGAGCAGCGTCAGCGATGTCGGCGCAAATGTCAGACGGTTGAAGTCCGCCTCCTCCAGTTCAACAGCGGCCTCGCGCAGCACACCGTTGACCTCGATCCAGTCCGTTCGCGGACGACGACGTGGGACAAACGGCCCTTTCTTCTGCCGTCCCCAAAAGAACACCGCCTGAACCTGATCGCCATGGCGTTGCCGAAACGGATCTTCCACCGTTCCGTCTTCGGCGTCATCTTCCGGCGCGGGCCCGCGAAATCCGAGCGGACCGATCGGGCTGTCAATGCGCCAGTGACGGTTGGCCGCCGCCTTGAAATCGCCACCAAAACTGACACTCCCCTCGCATTGCGCATAGTCGAAATCGTTCATGCGCGCAGGCGCATCGACGCGCTCAAGCAATCGCCCGCGCAGGGTTTCGAACGGTCCGGCGGCCGCCTTCGCATTCCCGGTGATATCGATCTGGGCCCAATCGGTCAGAAGCGACGCCTCAGAGCGCAACTGCCCCGGCGCAACCTTTCCCGGGCTGATCTCGGTCGGCTCCAAAATGCGGAAGAGCACCTGGCTGTCCCCTCTCGCGTCCGGGTCCATTTGCAATGTCAGCCCCGGTGCCAGCCCTCTGGCCTTGAAGACCAATGGCGCATCGCCCGGCGCAACACGCGACTGCGCCACCAACTCAAATGCCCCGGTTGCCACCGTCGGGCCGGAGCGCTCATCGATATCCGGAACAGGCTTCGGTTCGTCGTCATCGTCTTCTGGAGGATTGCCGTTCGCGGATTCCGGCGGCAGTTCCGGCGCCTCCTCCAGCGGCTCTCCACCAACCGGCTGCCACCGCATCATGAAATCCGAAAGCTCAAGCTCTGGCGCCAATGCGTTCAGAAAGACACCGTTCTGCGCAACGCGCCACGTACCGGACTGATCGAACGACAACAAGACATTGCGCCCCGCATCCCTGTCGGCGTAGCCAACCTGACCGTTGAAGACGAGCTGCAACGTCGAAGTGATCCGGCCCGCATCGACCAGAAGCGAGAACCCGAAGGGCGTCTGCGTGCCATTTCTGCGCTTGGGTGCCTGCGCAACCCAGGCGTCGAGCCTCAACGCGCCGTCGATCTGCGCCTCGGCATCATACTCCTCGGCTGGCTCCAGTTCGAACCAGCGTTTCGATGTCGGCGCATTCCTGAGCGACCAGACATCGGTTGCCGCACGGATCGTGTAGACCCGCCGCATTGGCACAGCATCAACCGTCAGCTTCTCCAGCCGCTCCTTGATCACCCTGCCCACGGCATCTGGGTTCCGTTTCATGTCTTCGAAGAGCTCTCGACCCTCGGTATCGACCTCAAGGTGCTCGTCGAAGATGAAACGTACTGTCCGCCCGGATACGCGTCCGTAAGACACGTCGTGCAGCGTCACCGTATAGCGTCGCCGCCCCTCCGGTGTCCGTTGATTGCGAAATCGAACCTTTGTTTCCGGCCCGAACCGAGCCGTCTCAATGCTCCAAACAGGGCCAGTCCGCTGCTCAACCTCAGCGCTTTCATTCGCATCGTCTTCTTCAGGAGCCGCACGTCGCACCGTGTTGACCCCAAGTCGCGACCAGAAAGCCTGCCGCTCGCGCGATTGACCTTCCTCTATCGCGACCTTTAACAGCCCGTCCGTGGTGGAAAAGCTAAGATCTACGTGCTCGGGTTCCAACACGCTATTCTCGAAGATGAATTCAGCATGCGCCGCAAAAGGAACCGCAGCGGTGGCGCCAATAAATCCGCGCCGGGTAAGTTTAATTGACGCTACTCGGGAGGTAATAGAACCCGAGCCGCCTTCCTCATCCGACGACAATTTCCCCCCCTGAAAATTTTTTATTCAATTTGGAAAGCGTACTTAGGCGAATCTCAATTTGTCAAATTGTGATATCGATTTCTTTTATCACTCGGCGAGGTACATCCTCTTTGGCCAGGGTATCTGGTTCCGTGCACAAGCGGTCAGTCTCAAGCTAGGCCAGCGTCCGCACCAACCCCGCATCCTGAAGCTGCTCGCGGTCCGGCAGGTCCTGGAGCGACTCCAGATCGAAGGCGACCAGGAACTGCTCGGTCGTCACGTATGTGTAGGGTGCCCCGCGCCGCGGAGATCGCGGACCGGTCACGATGAGCCCCTTGGCATGCAGCCGCCCGATCAGATCACGACTGATCTCCTTGCCGAATATACCCCATGGCTTGCGCCACGCGCCCCTCGCGGGCCTCTCAGCGGCTGATCTGACCGGGACCGGCGGAGGTCTCGACCGCCTTGGACGCAATGGCGCGTTCGGACTTTTTTTCCCTTGGCGGGTGCCCGCAATTCCTTGCGGAACAAGAAAGACCGGCCCAGTCGTCCTCCGCTGGTGCTCCGTGCCACAAGGGCTGCGTCGGCGGATCGTCCCGGTCCTGAAGACAACCATCGAGGCCGCGATGGGCGCGAGCTCGAACAAGCTAAAAGGAAACATAACATGGCCACCATCGGAACCTTCAAGAAGACCGGTAGCGAATATGTCGGAGAAATCGTCACCCTGAGCGTGCAGGCGAAAGCCGTACGCATTGTCGCCGAGGATAGCCTGCCAAACGAGAACGCCCCCTCCCACCGCGTCTTCGTCGGTCGCGCCGAGATTGGCGCCGCCTGGCCCAAGCGCTCCGCCGAAGGTCGCGACTACCTGAGCCTCAAGCCCGAAGACCGAAGCTTCACCCAACCGATCTATGCCAACCTTTTCGACGACACGTTCATCGAAGGCGGCGAAGAGACCTTCAGCCTCATCTGGTCGCACCTAACACTCGCCGCAACGGCGACTGCTCCGCACTACAGTAGTGGCAAGCTAAATCTGCTTGGCATAAACGAGGTAGCTGCGATCAGCCCTAGAGGATTGCCACAAATTCTCCGCCGCTGTCCGGTCAACCGAATTGCGCCGCGGTGTGTGTTCCAACGGCCCAAAAGACCAGTAGTGCCAAAGCGCCGATCAAGCGGGATGCGGCGAGGGTTTCAAAGGTTGGGGCAATGACAGTGAGGGCGCTGGAAACTGCGACCATGGTCAACAGAGATGCAAACAGCTTCTCGCGTTCGATTTTCGCGACCAGTGCTCTCAGGAACGGGGCAGCGATTGCCATGGTGAATGCGAAGAGTGTAGCGAGAGTGTGAATTGGGATTTTCATTTTGCATCCTATGGGCGTCAACTGGAAATCCCGCGCACGAAAGCGTGCCGCCTGACAGTGCTTCTAAGTGATTATTGAGTTGGGCTTGGGCATTCGCGTGACGCATTTTTCGATGGTTGTTTGAGAAGTGATCGAGCAGCCGCTTCAATGCTGGAACGATCAAGAGGGTCATCGCGGGGACCATCAAACCAGTCAGAAGGAGCGTTCGGAGGGCCAGGGGCCAATGCCCAACTGCTCCCTCAAGCACGAACAGCAGGGCCGTGATTGTTGGCCATGCTGCCGCCCAGGTGATCAGGACCCCCCGCATATCAGGCTGCCAACGCTGCGGCGTTGTCTTCCAGATGCGCGATTGTCGTTGTGCCGGGAATGGCAAGAATGTTTGGTGACCGCGCCAGAAGCGTGCGCAGCGCATCGCCCGGATCAACTATCGCCCCCTGTCTCATGGGGTTAGCGCCCAAAGGTCCATGCGGCACGAAGGCGATGCCCTGTTCATTCAGCCAGTCGATCATCTCTTCCAGCGCCTCATCACGTTCATCGGCGGGCGAATAGCGGTTTTGCACCGCCGCAATCGGCGCGACCTTCAGAGCTTCCTCAACTTGCACCCGGGATACGTTCGACAAGCCGATCATGTCGATTTTCCCGGCTTGCCGCATCTCTTCCAGCGCCGCCACACTCTCGGAAATCGGTGTGACGCCGTCTGGCGCATGCACATAGTAGAGGTCGATCTTGTCGGTGCGCAGGCTGGCAAGGCTGTCTTCCAGATGCCGTTTCATCGTTTCCCGAGACGTGTCTCGTGTCAGACTGGTTGCGCTCTTTTCGACACCGCCCTTGGAGGCAATGAACATCTCGCCATAGCTGCCGTCCTCATTCACCAGCGCATCTGCAATCAGTTTTTCGTTCTCATGTGGGCCGTAAGCGCGGGCCGTGTCGATGTGGTTGACCCCGAGATCGCGAGCGCGTTGCAGCAGCTCAATGCCGCCCCGCCAATCGGCGTAGGGTCCAAAGTTGCGAGGCTGACCGGTCAGGCGCATGGCACCGTAGCCGATGCGGTTCACCGTGCGCCCGTTGAGGAAGGTGAAGGTCGTCGTCAGATCGTTGGTCATGTCTTGGTTCCTTTCGTTTCCGTTGAAAGAAACATACTCACCAGCGAGAGTGACGGTAGTAGCATGACAAGAAAAACTGCTATACGTTGAACGTATGAGCACCCGCTTTGACCGCCTTGCCCTTCTTGAAACCTTCGTCCGGATCGCTGAGCGGCAATCACTCTCCGGGGCCGCGCGTGATCTGGGCACATCGCAGCCTTCGGTTTCCAGGCAGCTTGCCGCATTGGAGAGCCGCCTGGGGGTCGTGCTGGTCCGCCGCACCACGCATGACGTGACGCTCACACCAGATGGCTCAGCGCTGTTGGTAGATGCCCGACGCATGCTCGGGGAGTGGGAAGCAATTGAGGACCGTCATAGCAAGGATGACGCGCCGAAAGGCACGATCCGGGTGATCGCGCCGGTGGCCCTCGGCCAGGGCCTGTTTGTCAAGGCCGCCGCAAAGTTCATGAAGGATAACCCGAATATCACCATCGACTGGCGGCTGCGCGATGACGCGATCCGTTTTGCCGAGGAAGGCTGCGACTGCTGGCTCAAGATCGGTCCTGTCCTGGATGATACGCTCGTCGTCCGTGAGTTGGCGCGGGTGGAGCGCCTTGTCGTCGGGACGCCGGAATGCCTGGCGCGGCATGCTGGAATTGATCTGGAGGCAATGCCCTGGCTGACGCTTGGTCCGTTCGAGGGGAACCGGATCGAACTGTTTGATCGGAATGAAACGCCGCTGCTGTTTTCCGTGACGCCGAAAATGGCGAGCGATAATATTTTTGCTATCTATGAGGCCGCAATGCAGGGCGTCGGCATCGCCATCATGCCGCGCTGGTTCGTCGCGTCAGACCTCGAAGATGGAATGCTGATTGATGCGGCACCAGACCTGCGTGCAGCGCGTTTGCCGGTAAATCTCGCTCTCGCATCGGGAACGAAGCGCCCTGCCCGCGTCGAGCAGTTCTGCAATGCTGTGCACGACTGGTGTGATGTCCACCTCCGCGTCAGTGCTTAAGCGGTCGTTCGTGCACATCGCAGCATCGGTTGCAATTGCTCATTTAAGACATAGAATACAGCGCAGTATCTGGAGCTGAGGCGCAAGGTCCTGCATCAAGCACAGCTCAAAGCGGCCACTTAACATGCAGATGATGTGCTGCGGATGTGACCAACTCTGCCAACCTTCACCGCAGCCGCGAGACCGAAGATTTGGCGAGTGGATGGAGCCGGACAAGTTCGCTGTGAGATCCGCCGAGTTGAATGTCCACGCGGCTATGTGGTTCTGTCGTAAACGTGTGTCACAACATGTCACCAACGATGAAATCTGCGCCGTCCGGCCCGTCAAAAAATGCAGTGCAGACTTCTATGAAGCGTTGCGTCGAAAGTCGGTTTGGCCCCGGCGCGAAGCCGAGTGAAAGTTGCGCCCCATTGGATACGCCTGCAAGCGGCACGCATTGCACACGCTTGCCGGCATAGGCCGGGATCTCGCGTGGGCGCATGTTCAGGAGGGAAACGCCCAAGCCTTCGGCAACCAGCGACCGCACCATTTCGGTTGAGTTGGTGGTTGCGGCAATTCGAAATGGCGCGCCGCTTTGGGTCAGAAGCTCCATGTAATAACTGCGCGCCGCGGGACGATCGAGAAGAATGAGGGGTTCACGCGCAACATCCACGATGGATGCTGAGCTTTGCCGGGCCAGTCTATGGTGTGCAGGGCATAGGCAATAGGTGGGTGCAAAGATCAGTGGTAGAGTGGCGACCTGCGGGTTCGGCACTTCCTCGACAAACAGGATCACATCAAAAAGCCCGTCAATCAAACCCGCCCGCACGGACGTGTTGTCGCCTTCGAAAAAAGAGAGGGTCACGTCGGGATGCGCTTCGAGAAGCCGGCTGGTTATGGCCGGCAGGAAGGCCGGTGCAATCGGCGCATTGTACCCAATGGCCAAGGTGCCTGAAACACCCGCACGCAGGTCGGAAATGTCAGTCAGCAAGTTGTCATAACGTTCCAAAAGGTCTTCGATCCGGCGCTGGACCTCGCGGCCAGCGGTCGTCGGGAAGACACCCTTGGCCCTTGCACGCGTCACCAGGACCATACCAAAGGTCTCCTCCGCCTGTGTTAGGGCCGTTGCGATGGCCGATGGCGCGACATTCATCACCTCAGCCGCAGCCGAGATGCTGCCCTGCTGGAGAGCCGCCTGAATATAGCGCATTGCACGAAGGGACAGTCTCATCTGTAATACCTCTGATTTTCGGATGAAGTTTAACTTATATCTCTGTTTTTCAAAGCATGTAACTCCTGCCAATATGTCTGCAGTCGCGGCAAGGGAAAGAATGTCATGAAGTCCAGAACCAAGGCCGTTGTCATCGGTGGCGGCATCGCAGGCTGCTCGACGCTCTACCACCTCTGCGAGGAAGGCTGGACCGACGTTGTATTGATCGAGCGGGACGAGTTGACCAGCGGCACGACTTGGCATTCGGCGGCGCAGGTCACGAACTTCGGGATGACCCAGACCATGGTTGGTCTCAAATCCCACTCCATCGCGCTTTACAAGAAACTGCGCGACGACCCGGACTATCCCGTGGGCTACCACCACGGCGACGGTGGTATCCGGCTGGCCAATACAGAAGGGCAAATGCAGGGGTATCGGCATTTTGCGTCAATGGCGCGGGGGATGGGCGTTGACTATGAGGTGATAGACGCCGCCGAATGCGCCCGCCGCCATCCGCTTATCTCGACGGAGAACCTCCTTGGCGGGCTGTGGGACGGCGAAGACGGAGACATCGACCCTGCCCAGCTGTGCCAAGCATTGGCCTTTCATGCCCGCAAGGCCGGGGCGGACGTCTATCGTCATACTTCAGTGACAGGTCTGACCCAGCACGAGGATGACACCTGGACCGTTCATACCGACAAAGGTGATATCGACTGCGACGTGGTCGTGAATGCCTGTGGATACCGGGTGAATGAGGTGGGAGCGATGATGGGCGTGCAGCATCCCGTCGCCGCGTTGGAACACCAGTATTTCGTCACCGAGGACATCGCGGCCATCTCCGAGGCAGGTCACCGGATGCCCCTGCTGCGCTGTCCGATCAGCGATTACTACTCCCGGCAGGAAAAGAACGGCCTGCTGGTCGGCTTCTACGAACAGGACTGCAAGACATGGGGGCTGGACGGGATCAGCCCGGACTTCTCCAACGATCTTTGTCCGGACGACCTCGACCGGGTCATGGAGGTGCTCGAAGGCGCGTTCCAACGCATGCCAGTGCTGGCGGAGGTTGGTATCAAGCGCGTCGTCAACGGACCGATCACCTATACCATTGACGGCGCGCCTCTGGTCGGACCGATCCCGGGAAAGCGCAATGCCTATTGCATCATCGGGTTGCGTGCGGGGCTTGGCGAAGGCGGTGGGCACGGTTGGCTGCTGGCGCAGCAGATCGTCCATGGCGAGGCTTGCTACGATACCTGGGTGATCGATCCGCGCCGTTTTACCGCGCATGCGACTGTCGAATTGACGGCTCTCAAGGCGATCGAGGACTATCAGAACGAGTTCCGGTTTCACTTTCCCCACGAGCACAGACCTGCCGGACGCCCGGCAAAGACGACACCGCTGACCCCGGTGCTGGCCGCCGAGCGCGCGGATTTCACGGTGGTGAACGGCTGGGAACGGGTGGACTATCTCAAGCCAAATCCCGACTTTCATTTCACGCCCAGCTTTGGGTTCGACGAAACCTTCGATCTGGTCGCCGCAGAAGTGCGCAATCTGGCCGAACATGTGGGGCTGACCGAGGTCAACGGCTTCAACCGGATCGAAATCACGGGCCGGGACGCCCATTGGTTCCTCGACCGGATGATCTGCGGCACGGTGCAAAAACGAGAAGGCCGCGTGGGGCTCGGCTACCTCCTGAACCATCACGGCACCATCAAGTGCGAGGCGACCATCGCCAACCTTCCGGCGTCGCATCGAGGCCCGGGGCGCATCTGGTATGGTTCGGCCGCAGCCTCGGAATATCACGACATGGACTGGCTGACAGCCAACATCGGACCGGATGAGGATGTGCACCTGCGCAGTCTGACCAACGACCAGACCATCCTCGTCCTTGCGGGGCCAAAGGCGCGGGCCGTGTTGTCGGACTGCGCCCGCGGAGACTGGTCCCGCGAGGCGTTCCCATGGCTGTCGGTACGGGAATGCCACATCGGGTTTGCGCCAGCGACGGTCATGGGTGTCAGCTTCTCGGGTGAATTGGCCTACGAAATCCACGTCCCCAACGCCTCGCTCTATGCAGCCTACCTGGCTCTGCGCGCGGCGGGTGAGGCGCACGGGCTCAAGCTCTTTGGCGCCCGAGCGGTCGAGTCCATGCGCATGGAAAAAGGCTTCCTGCACTGGAAAGCGGATCTGCTGACCGAATTTGACCCGTTCGAGACCGCGCTGGATCGTTTCGTGAAACTCGACAAGGGTGAATTTGTGGGTCGCAGAGCGCTACTTGGGCGCCAAAAAGATGAACCGAACAAACGGCTCGTGACCCTCGCAATCGACACGCAACGCTTCCCGGCGCACCCCGGCGCATCCCTGATGCAAGGGAACCGAGTCATAGGCACGGTCACCTCTGGCCACTGGGGACACCGAGTTGGCATGAACCTCGCCTACGCGTTTGTGGAGCCTGAATATGCCGAAACCGGTCAGCAAATGGTCCTGGACTTATGTGGAGAGCACACAGCCGCCGAAGTCATTGAAAAATCGCCTTATGATCCCAATTTCAGTCGGATGCGAGCCTGAGCGGAAAACCTGCGTTTTCTGCCTGCCCAAACCGATAGCAATGGATCAGTGCTACGCAGAGGCGAGCAGCACTGCCGATACAGTTTGCCGACATCGGTCTGAACTGCATCATCTGAATCTGTCCCGAAGCGGCCTTAGGTGGTGGCACGGCGTCCCGTGATGTCTTGCCCATCACTTGATCTTATTCGTCTGGCTCGGAGCATCCGCAAGCGCATTCAATGTCACGCAGACCTCTCCGGCACCTGTTGCCGCCAAGGGCCCATTCTCGGACTTTAGCCAGGAGAAATGAGGTGATGCGGGACTGCTACAACCGTCAATCAGGCAACATGGGTACGCTCTCTGAAGCGGACACTTTGCCGAACCGCGCTCATGACACTGCGGTCAAAATGAAAATTATGATTATATATTCAACAAAAATGAAATTTGAGGTTGATTATTTCATTTCAAAAGTAATATTGATGCGCGTGCAATGTGGCGACGGTTCGATTCTTTCGTTGCCATAGGAAAATGCGAAGGATGTATGCCAGATGACGAGAGATGATTTTGACACGCTGTTTCGGGCGTTCAACCGCCATGACATCGACGACGTCATGTCCTATTTTCATGATGATGTGATCTTTGAGACAGTCTCCGGCGACAACGCGCACGGCACGCGGATTGAAGGCAAAGACGCAGTGCGTACGCAGTTTGAAGCCACCTGGGGCACAATGCCCGATGTGCAGTGGCGCAATGAAAGCTACTTCCTTTTCACGCCTGAACGGGTTGTGTCCGAATGCACGTTCATCGCCACGAACCCCGATGGCACGCGGCAACACGCGGACAGCGTCGATCTGTTCACACTCAAGGATGGAAAGATCGCAAGCAAGCGGGCCTTCCGCAAGAACAGACCGGCTCTAAAGGCCGCCTGACCGCCCCCTAAACCGACCCCCTATCCGCCCCCCAGCCCGGATTGCCGGTGGCGCAAGCCACCGCGCTCTCAAGTCATGGGGATGCGTCAGCGGGTGCCTTCCTTTCTTCAATCCATAGGCAAAGCCATGTCCAATCTTCAGCCTTACAATCCGAAATACGACCCTCTCAAATTCAAAACGCCCGGCATGGGTGTGGATTATGCGCCCAGCTACTGGGTCAAGACCGCCGGAAAGCCGCCCGAGGATGACGGGCGGGTCAGCGGCGACATTGATGCGGATGTTGTCCTGATCGGTGGCGGCTTTACCGGGACAGCCACGGCACTTTTTCTGGCACGCGAGCATGGCATCAAGGCCGTTGTTCTGGAGGCCAATCAGATCGGCTGGGGATGCACCAGCCGCAATGGGGGCCAGGGCCACCTGGCCTGGGGGCGCCTCAGCCGGAGCGAGTGGATCAAGAAATGGGGCGTCGACATGGCGCGCCGTCTGCATCGCAACAGTCTTGAAGGCTACGAGGTCTTTCGGGCCATGACCGAAGACCCCGAGATTGACTGCGACCCGCATGGGGAAGGCAACTTGCTGGTGGCCCATAGCCACGATGCCTACCGCTATCTGGAGGGAGAGGCGCAGATCTGCCGGGAAGTCTTCGGCTATGACGCGCAGATGATCAGCCGGGAACGTGTCCATGACGAATTCGTCGGCGATCAGGAAGCCTGGGGCGCTATGCTGGAACCGGTCGGCATCGCGGTGCAACCTTTGAAGCTTTGCTATGGCTATGCGCGTCTGGCCCGGAAACTCGGCGCAAAGATTTACACCAGCAGCCCCGTGACCGGCTGGACCACCAAAGACGGTGTCCACGCGTTGCAAACGCCCGGCGGCACCGTGCGCACCCGTGCCGTGGGGGTGTGCACCGCGGGCTACACCAGCCCGAACCTGCACAAGCTGACGCGCTACAAGAACATGCCCATCATGGCCAATTCGGTGGTCACACGGAAGCTCACCGAGGAAGAGATCGAGGTCTGCAAGTTCAACTCGCACATCATCTTCACGGATTCGCGCAAGCTGCGGTACTACTACCGCTACCTGCCCGAGGGCCGCCTGCAAATCGGCTCGCGCAGTGCGATAACCGGGACGGACGCGCAGAACCCCAAGCACCTGCAGATCGTGCAAGAGGCCATTGCCCGAAAATTCCCGATCCTCAAAGGGATCGAGACGCCGTATTTTTGGCACGGCTGGATGGACATCGCACACGACATGATGCCCCGGGTGCTGCAGCCTGACCCGAAGCAACAGATCTTCTATTCGCAAGGCTACAGCGGGAATGGGGTGTCCTTCTCGGCCTATGCCTCGCAGCAATTGGCCAATCTGATCTCGGGCAAAGGCGTCAGCGAGCCCGATATCCCGATCTTCAACTCTCCACTCCCCAGCCACCCGTTGCGACCGGTGCGCCGCTTGGGCCAGCATGCCCTCTACCGATATTTTGAAATCCTCGATCGGGTGGAGTGAGGCCAGGATGCACACTGCTGAAATCAGTGGTCTCCGAGGCGCTGGAAATTGAAATCTGATTGCGTTACTTCATTGTCTACTGGCAGCGCGGCAGTTGTCTGCAGTGGCTCGATGCGCCTTGCGCGTCAGGTGCCCCGTATAGGTCGCCGCGGAAATCGCCGATGGATCGGAGGCAGGATCAGACAGTTTATCGGTGCAGATGTGCGCGCCATGCGCAAAGCCAGGGACGTCACGCTCAAGCAATTGGCCAGCGCGATTGATCGCTCGACCGGATGGCTGAGCCAGCTGGAGCGCGGGCAAATCGACCCGTCTGTTCATGTGCTCTCGGACATCGCCGACTTCTTTGATCTCGATGTCCGGTTCTTCTTTCGGGCGTCCAAGCCGAGCGATGAAGAGCGTAAACTGGTGCGCCGCGTTGCTGATCGCGTGCAAGTCGGTTCGTCGGAAAATGGGCTCCGGGAAGAGATCTTGTCACCCGGCCTCGGCGGCAGTTTTGAGATCCTCACCTCGATCTTCGAACCAATGTCCACCGGGCAGCGGGAAGTGCCCGCACGCTCCACCGAGGAAGGGGGCGTTGTGATCCGCGGTCAATTGATCCTGACAGTCGACGGCACGGAACTGACCCTTGAGGCAGGCGATAGCTTTCAGTTCGCTGATACTGAGTATGCCTGGAGAAACGACGGCAATATACAGACAGAGGTGATCTGGGTCATCTCGCCCCCCATGCTGAGATAATTCCAGCCGTCCTTTTCCGATTGCAGAGAGACCCACATGACCCATGACATCATCGAATTTCCGCAGGATGCCCCGGTGACCGGCGCGCGTCGGCTTGCGGATTTGCCCAACCGTGTCGTCGCGGGCGACCCCCATCACGTCACCCGGATGCGCCATCAAAGCCCGGATGGCACGCTGATGGCCGGGACGTGGACCAGCACACCGGGCCGCTGGCACGCGTTCTCTGACCGCGACGAATTCTGCTTCATCGTATCCGGACATGTGGAACTGATCTCCGAAGACGGGCGCGTGCGGAGCTTCAGAGCGGGTGAGTCTTTCCTGATCCCCAACGGGTTTCGCGGCGATTGGCACGTGATCGAGGAAACGACAAAGCACTTCGTGATCCGCGACTATACGGCGGGCGCATGAGGCGCCTACCCCGCCCATAAAAAGTCAAATCCGGACCAGTCAGCCATGTTTCGTGATATCTCTCTTTCGGCCATCTACATGGGCTTGCTTGCCGCATTCGTTGGATATGCGGCGTCCTTTGCGATTGTCTTGTCCGGGTTGATTGCGATGGGTGCGGATGATCAACAGGCTGCGACAGGGTTGTTTTTCGCGACGATTTCGATGGGGATTTGCAGCATCTGGTTGCCCGCCGTCACCCGCATCCCCGCCGCGGTGGCGTGGTCGACACCGGGGGCCGCCTTTCTGGCCAGCACGGCGATGTTGCCCGGTGGGTTTGGCGAGGCCGTCGGCGCATTGATCTGCTGTGCGATCATGATCCTGCTGACCGGCCTGATACCCGCCCTGGGAAAGGTCGTGGCGTCGATCCCCAAACCCATTGCCAACGGCTTGCTGGCAGGGGTTTTGCTGAAGCTCTGCTTCGCCCCTGCCCTCGCGCTTGGAGACATCCCGTTGCTGGTCCTTCCTGTTCTGATCGCGTGGTTGGCCGGACTGGTCTGGCACAGGCTGGCCGCGATGCCGCTTGCGGTTGCAGCTTTTGCCGTGGTGCTGGCCTTCGTCGTGGATATTCCCGCTGGCAGCGCCCTGAGTGCGCCCGCGTTACTTCCCGAAATGACCCCGGTTGCACCGGTCTTCACGCTGCAAGCCATCTTCTCGGTGGCGCTTCCTCTCTATCTCGTGACCATGGCCGGGCAGAACATCCCCGGTTTTGCCGTTCTGGAACTGAATGGCTACAAGGTCGAGCGGTCGCCGCTTATCCGGCGCACCGGCGGGGTTAGCCTGCTGGCCGCGCCCTTTGGGGCGATCCCCGTCAACATGTCGGCGATCACGGCGGCGATGATGGCGGGGGAGGATGCGGGCCGCGACCCCGACACAAGGTACACATCCGCGATTGTGTCGGGACTGGCCTATATCGGGCTGGCCTGCGTCGCCGGGATCGTGACGTCAATCGCGGCCCTTGCCCCTGCGGCGCTGATCACCGCTGTCGCGGGTCTCGCGCTGATCCCCGCCCTTGTTGGCGCGCTCACCGCCGCTTTTGGAGAGCCAAAAAACCTGGAAGCGCCTGCACTGACCTTTCTCATCGCGGCAAGCGGTATGAGCCTCTTCGGCATCAGCGGGGCATTCTGGGCAGTCATTACCGGCGCCGTCATCTGGGCTGCTAAGCGGCCACGCTGAGATCGATGAAGGCCGACTTGGTCATGTTTATCCTTTGCCGCATCATCTCTTGGACGCCCCTGAAAGGGGGCCAATCAACCTCATGCCGCAAATTGGTGTGGACCCATGTCCCAACATGGGTCCGGTCGCTTAGGCGTTTGAGTATCTATTTTACCCTTCGGCTTAGGCAGTCTTTTTCACAAGCCCGACTGCTTCGCGCAGGGCGGCGGTTCTGTCGCCTTCGGGATCGGGCGTCAGGAGCGACGGCTGGAAGCGGACGTTGCTGATCTCCTTGATGCCGACGAAATCGAGCCACCAGGACAGATATTCCGAATGGAAATCACTGCCGTATTTCTTCGCAGCACCAGGCGCCCAGACACCTGCGGTATAGAACACAACGGCTTTCCTGCCCTCAAGCAACCCGGAGTAGCCATTCTCCGGATCGAACCCGAACAACAACCCCGGCTGGGTGATGATGTCGATGTAGTGCTTCAGCTTGTAGGGAATGCCGCAATTCCACATCGGAACGGAGATCACATAGACATCCGCGTCGGTGAACCGGGAGGTGATGCTGACGATCTGATCCCAGGCAGATTGCTGGGTCGCGCCCATTTCTCCGACCCCGAAGAAGGTCATCTTGGCTGCGGCTTTGTCGCCATCGAACTCTGGCAGGTCTTCTTTCCAAAGCTCCAGCGTATCGACGGTGACCGACGGATCAGCTTGCGTTGCGGCCTCTATATAGGCTTCGGCCAGCTTCGTGGATTGCGACGCGTCTCCCCGGGGGGAGGCGACGATATGAAGAATTTTGGTCATTGGCGTAGGTTCCTGTTTGGTCAAAAGGGAAAAAGGGGGCGAGCTAGCGGGCCATGAAGCGACGCACGGCATCGCCGATCTCGGCTGCGTGTGTCTCCAGCGCGAAGTGCCCGGCATCGAAGAGATGAACGTCGGCAGCAGGCAAAAGCGCCTGAAAGGCCTCGACGCCTTCGATCAGGAAGAACGGATCATTCTGCCCCCAGACGATCAGCATGTCCGGCTGATGTTCGGCCAGATAGGCCTGCCAGGCCGGGTATTGGGCGATGTTGTCCTGATAGTTCCACAAGTATTCCAGTTGGATCTCGTGGTTACCCGGACGATCCAACCCGAACTGATCGCTCACCCAGGCATCCGGGTTGATCCGATGCGCCAGGCTGGCACCTTGCGTGTATTGCCACTTGGTCGTCTCAGGCGCGAAGAACCCGCGGATCGGCGTTTCCGTCTCGGCGGTTCGGTTTTCCCAAAAAGGCGCAAACTGGCCAACGATATCCGGGTTCCACCCCTCAGCATGAATGGTGGCGTTCTGGATGATGATGCCCTCGACCTTCTCCGGGTTGGCCTGTGCGAGGCGAAAGCCAACCGGCCCGCCAAAGTCTTGCATGAACAAAGTGTAGCTGGGCACCTCAAGCGCCTCTGTGAAACCCGCGATTGTCGTGGCCAGGGTCGCGAAATCGTAGTCATAGGCATCAGCACTTGGCGACGAGGACTGACCAAAACCAGGGTAGTCGGGGGCAATGACACGGTAGGTTTCGGCCAATTCCGGGATCAGGTCTCGAAACATGTGCGAGGAGGAGGGAAATCCGTGCAGGAGCAAGAGCGTCGGAGCGGATTTCGGCCCTGCCGCGCGATAGAACACGGAAGCGTCTCCAACCTGGACCGTATTGTAAGAGACTTGGCTGTCCGGCTCACCTGCCCAGCCAGGCAGGCTAGACGACATGATCAGCAATGTGCTTGCGATCGGAAGGGTACTCTTCATGGGGTATATCCTTGTAACTGTCTTTAAAATATTTTGACAGTTACTTCCGACCACAAAGATATGGCCGTTTGCAAGTCACGTTTATTTGTCTAGACGATCAGCGATAGTAACTTGTGAAATATGTTTTAGAAGGTTATGAGTCTTGCCGCTGAACCGAGATGAACGGCAAGACAGGAGCTCCATCGAAATGACCGCCGTGCGGCCCGATCCATTCTTTGTTGGAGACAGCCCTGCCCTGGACTTCCTCAATTCCATTGCTGCCCCAAGATCCGTTGAGATTGAGTGGCTCGGGACCGGTGCGGATGTGCTTGATTGGCTTGTGCAATCCGGGCTGCTGACCGATGAAGAGATTTCTGTGCTCAGAGACCACAGGCACGGTGCCGCGCTTGATCGGGCGGCCAAGGATATCAGAGCGTTCCGAGAGGAGTTTCGATCATTCGTCGGCGGTATGAGCATGGCGAACCAAGTGCAGGACGATCACCCGATGATCGAGAAGCTCAATCGCTTAATGTCTCGCGGAGCGCTGACATTGCAGCTTGCGCAGAGTGAAACCGAAGGCTTCGATTGCCAACTAAAGCACAGGATACAAACCGCCGATGATCTTTTGCCGCGCATTGCTGCGGCTTGTGCTGAGTTAATCTCGGAGGCTGATTTCACCCATGTAAAACGATGCGAAGGGTCCGGCTGCACCCTGTTTTTCCGGGACCTGAGTAAAAACCACAGGCGACGGTGGTGCAGCATGGAGGTATGTGGCAACCGCGCCAAAGTTGCCGCGCACAGAAAACGGTCCTAGCTCAGAAATAGCGCCGTTCAGCCCATGTTGAGGCCCGAAATTTTTCAACTCGCACTGGTGCAGGCTATTGCATGGGAGTGTGACACTTAGCCTTCCCGAAGCGGCCATTCGACAAGACCGCAGCATCCGACATCTTGGGCTCTCTCAAGACCTGTGCTGCTCGTTGGATGACCGTCCACTTACTGACCGATACTCGACATTTGGTCCCATTATCTGAATGAAACGATGACGTGGAGAAAAGAAACAGGATTTCAATCACCGTGATGAGAAGTGTAAGCGCGAGCGAGTCCCGCTCGAGGCTCCGCAGCACAGCTATGCCATTGATGGAGTGGGTTTCGTGGCTCGATACAACGGCGGCCAGATCGCTAGAGGACCGCCCGCTCAATGGCAACCAGACCCGCGAGAGCCGCATCATCGGCTGGGTTTCATAATCAGGCGGGCCAATCGCGCATGGCGTTCGAAGCGTCAATCGCACGCTAAAGACGGCCTACGCTCTCCACATCCCCGTCAAGCCGGAGATGGTCGCAGTCAGAACCGTGACGTTTCCCCCTGAAGTCAGACCACCGTGGTGTTCGTGATCCGAGCGGGAATGCCGCATGCTCTCACCTGACGTGTCGCGATGCCCGGAAATCACTTGGCGATTGGCCAGTCTTAGCTTCAAACGCGCGGGTAAAGGCGCTGCGTGATGCAAAGCCAACGAGGTCCGCGACGCGTTTTATCGGTAAATCTGTCATTCCCAGCAGGTCGCCTGCCCGCCTCATCCGCAAATCGCGAAGAAGCTCCATTGGTCCCGATCCATACGCGTCAGCAAAGCGTTTGGCGAATGCAGCCCGGCTCATGCTTACGTTTCTGGCCAGGCTTTCGACGGTGTGAGGATCGCCCGGCTCGTCCAGCATCACCTTCAAGGCATTCCATATGGATGGATCAGCCAGCGCGGCCATCCATCTCATCGCGCCGCCCTCTCCGGTCAAACGCTTGCGCAACATCTCGATCACGCACTGCATCAAAAGAGCGCGGATCATCGCGCGACTGCCCAAAGACGGGTTCGACACCTCGGTGAGCAATGCCTGCAATGCCGGACGCATATGACTGGGAGACGATACGTCTTCGATCATAGGTTCTCGGATGACATCGATGATATCCCTGATGCCGCGCAGACCGACAGTAACATGGGCGCAAAGGGCGGTGAGTTGCCCGCTTTCAACGTGTTCTGACCCGGCCATAAGGCTGGCCAGTTTCAGCGCTGCGGGCTTGCACTCTGGTATCGGGTGATGGTTGCCACCAAAACTGTGCAATGCATGGCTTTGCAATGCGGGTATGAACACAAGAATGCCGCGCGACACTTTTATGGGCGCACGGCCGCGCAGACTGATCTCGCCTTCACCCGACAAAATGTAGTGCAACGTAGCCGATGCATCCCGTCCAAGCCCAAGATCACTGGCGCCGCGCAGCTCACACAAAGCGAACGGATCGGTGACAATGTCCAGCTCATCAAAGATGTGATCGTATTTCATGCTACAGAAGTAACCGAAAATTAGACGGAAAGGCACGCCAGACTTTGCCTGGGCACCAAATCAAGACGAAAAGACACCTCGCCATTCCTAGCTTTGGGTCATCGAAACACAACAGAAGGAACCACCCAATGTGCAACTGCGATGATCACGATCACCACCACAATCGCCAAACCCTCACGCGTCGCGCCGCGCTACGCGGCGGTGTCGCGGCCACAGCGGCGGCGGCCTCCGTCGCGGTCGGCACAACAGCCGCCACTGCGCAGCAGGCCAACCCTTACGCGGCACCGGCAGAGCCTGCGTTGCCACCGTCCGACATGGAGCTTGATCTGTCGCGCGCCGCTCTGGTTGTGACGGACCCGCAGGTGGATTTCCTGCACCCCGAGGGCGTGACCTGGGGTGTCATCGGGGCCAGCGTGATGGAGCACAATACTGTCGACAACATCGAAGCTCTGTTCAAAGCAGCCAAGGGTGCCGATATCACGACAGCCGTCTCCCCGCACTACTACTACCCAACCGATCACGGTTGGAAGTTCGAGGGCGCACTGGAAAAACTGATGCACAAGATCGGCATGTTCGACCGCAAGGGCCCGTTGAACCTCGACGGCTTTGACGGATCTGGCGCGGATTGGATGCCGCAATACAAGAAATACATCGAAGACGGCAAAACCATCGTGACATCGCCGCACAAGGTCTATGGCAACGACACCAACGACCTGTCCCTGCAGCTCCGTAAACAAGGTGTCGATCAGGTCATCCTGGCGGGTATGTCGGCCAACCTCTGCACTGAGAGCCATATGCGTGAACTGCTCGAAGACGGGTTCGAAGTTGCCGTCGTGCGGGACGCCACCGCTGCGGCCATGCTGCCCGAGGGCGACGGATATCTCGCCGCTCTGATCAACTTCCGCTATATGGCAAACGCCGTGTGGAGCACGGAAGAGGCCGTCGCAAAGATCAAGGCAGCGTCTTAAATTCTACCCAGCATGGGAAACCTATCCCGCATCGGCGGGGTAGGTATTTCAATCTTTCCAACGGGCGCCGCTGCGCCGATCACCCGATCAAAAAGCAACGCGACGCGAAAACGATTGCTGTGGACGCTGATCTGAACCCTCAACTGTCTTGATCAAGGCAAAATCACGTAAGTCATTGGGGTCTTTGTAAATATGTTTCTCTACACGGCCCATTCACAGGTTTGGTGTGAGCCACTGTCCGAAAAGCCGGTGCTGACATTCATGCCGTGCGCCGCATCAGCCTTCCATGCGGCGTTCGGCAAGCCGCTCACAGCCTCAAAGCCGAAGCTAACAGGATCGCAACTTGTTTGATGCATAGTCGCTGTTAATCATGATTTTTTGGAACGCGGATGACTTTTAGACTTTATATGGCTGTGTTGATGACGTCAGCGGTTGTCGCGCAAGCCGAGCCAACCCCGGGAAGCTTGTTTCTGGCGACGAACAGCACCGACAACGCCAGTATCTCCGGCCTCTTCGTAGGCAGAGAGCGAGGCTTATTTGCTGATAGACCTGCTGTAGCGCCAATTTTTTCAAACGAACCCGTATTGGGATTGCACGGGCGTGATGTGGAAATGATCCGTGATCTTATCCAAGAGGCAGAATCGCGTGCTGACGGCTATGATGCCATTCAAAATGGCGCGCTGATCAGGCCAAAAAACAAGCCATCGCACATGACGTTGGAAGAGATATTCGCCTGGATAGACCGGACACCGGGACAACCCCATGCGATTGGACGCTATCAGTTCATACCCGACACCCTGCGCCGTTTGGTGATCAAAGCAGGTCTGAAGCCCAGCCAACGCTTCAGCCCATCCGTGCAGGATAGGCTTGCCAATATTCTGCTTGCCGAAGCTGGACTCCACCATTTTCGCGCAGGCACCTTGGATCGCCAGTCCTTCATGAACAACCTTGCAAAGATCTGGGCAGGACTGCCCAACTCTTCAGGCAAATCCCATTATCATGACTATGCGGGAAACAGAGCCTCCATCAGCTTGGCCCGATTCGACAGTGTGATGGAGCGTATCTCGCCCGATCACGGCTGAAACTGGGCTGAGCTTCCGCCTCGGCGAAGATTGGCTCTTGGCGGACATTGGCCCTTTGATCTCGACGCTGCGGTGCGGTCCGCAACGGGAGACATTCGCCGCGAGGGCGAGAGCGGACAGTTTCAACCGACCCAATTCGGAACAAGCCGGACCTCCTACTCATCAAATCCTGGACCCGCTCATCCGACGCTCCACCGCGATCACGGTATCGATGACCACGGCCACCTGCCCATCTGGTCCGTTTGCAGTCCGCTCCAGGGGGCCGACAAAGACCCGATCCCATTCAGACGGATTCAAATCGAGATCGGTCAACTCGTCCTCGGCGGTTGGATAGATCGTATCCGGACCCGCCCATGACCAGGGGGCACGGGACCCATGCGCGCCAATCAGCAGCAAACCACCCGCCGCCACTGAATTTGCGGCGCGTTGCAGTACCGACACCCGGTCAAACCGGCCTGGTGAGTGCAGGAACATGGCCGTCACCAGATCGAATTTACCGTCCGGGATTGATACGCCGAGATCGCGCTGCTCAAATCGGGTTTTACCTGCGACGCCGGCGTTTTCTGCCGCGCGCCGCGCTGCGTCCAGCGCCGACCCCGCGACATCAACACCTGTGCTGGTCCAACCCTGTTTCGCAAGCCAGATCGCATCGTCACCCCGCGCGCAGCCAAGATCGAGCGCACGACCGGGTGTGCGGCCCTCCGTGAAGCGCACGAGGATGGCAGATGGACGCCCGCCGGAGGGATTGGTCATCCGCGCATAGTGGCCTTCCCAGAAGGCGGTGGGGTTTTCATGGGCTTCGGGGATTGTCACTTTGTATCCTTTCCTGCGCTCAATGCTGAAACGCCGACCAATACTGCGAGCGTTGCAAATACGGCGATCGAATAATGCGTTGCGGTCGCCGCGGCGTGCACGAAACGCGGTGCGATGTCCGCCTCTATCTCCATTCCGCCTTCACCGAGCGACCCGAAGAAGATGGTGCCGGCAATGGCAATACCAAGCGCCGCACCGATCTGTTGAAAGGCTTGCATGGCCCCGGAGCCTGCACCGGCATCCTGTGTCTCAACGCTCGACATGGTCACCTGGAAGAGAGACATGATTGCCGTGCCAATGCCAAAGCCACAGATCAGCAGCGGCGGTGTGAACGCATAAGGATTCAGCTCTGCGCCCGTGGATAGAATGACGCTCCGCAGCCAGATCATGCCGATCACAAGCAGCGCCGCCCCTGTTGCGATGCGCAGCGACAGATAGTGATTTCCAAACCGCTCTGTTGTCATCGAGGCCAGCATGACCCCCACCGGGAAGGGAGTGGTCACGAGGCCGCTTTGCAGCGCCGTCAGACCAAAGCCCGATTGCAGAAAGACCGCGAGGACGAGGAAGAGACCGGGGATGCCGCTGAAGAACAGCGCCACCAGCCCGAGCCGTCGCAGGTAAGGCCCGTTTGCCAGAAGACCGGGTGGCATCAGCGCCGGCTGGCCCGCCGCGCTGCGTCTCCGCTCATACACAATGAAGCCAAACGCCACCGGACCCGACGCGGCAATCGCGGCAAAGCACCACCACGGCCATCCAAGGGCGCGACCTTCGATCAGCGGCAGAACAAGCAAGACGGCGGCGATGCTGAACAATGCCGTCCCGATCCAGTCGGGGCGCGTACGGGTGTCCGTATCCAGTTCCGGGACAAACAAGCGCGTGCCGATCAGCGCGGCGAGACCAAGTGGGATGTTGACCAGGAAGGCCAGGCGCCAGCCTAGACCGCCAATATCCGCAGAGATCAGCGCACCGCCGATGATGGGACCAGCCACGACCGCCAGACTGGACACCGTTCCGAACATGCCAAAAACGCGGGATCTTTCCTCAGGCGGAAAGATCACATGCGCGATGGCGAGAACCTGAGGGACCATCATCGCCGCTGCGATGCCTTTCAGCGCGCGGGCCACGATCAGGCTGAAGACATCCGGCGCGAGACCGCAGATGGCGGAGGACAGGGTGAACCCCATCAACCCCCAGACGAACATCCGCCGCCGTCCGAAGACATCGCCGAAGCGCCCGCACGGCAGGAGGCCGACCGCGAGGGCCAACACATAGATTGCAGCGATCCATTCGAGTTGCGTCGGAGTTGCGCGCGTGTCCGCCTGTATCTGCGGCAAGGCCACGTTCACGATGCTGACGTCGATCAGGTTCATGAAGTTGGCGATGAACAGAACGGAGAGCGCTGCCCACCGGTTTGCGGCGGCACGGTCGGGGTTGTGATCAGATTTGGATGCAACATTCATGTAACTTCGTATGTATCATGAGAGAGTGAGAGTCAATCTCTTGTGCTTTCAAATGTTGCGAGAGGCTGATAGAAAACCTCATGCGACAGGACAATCGACTTTCCCGTGTGCTTCATGCCCTGCTCCATCTGGACGGGATGGACGCGCCTGCCACCTCCGCGCAGATCGCGCAGATGCTGCAGACAAACGCCGCGGTGGTACGGCGAACCATGTCGGGTTTGCGGGATGCGGGGATCGTTGCGTCGACCAAGGGCCATGGCGGGGGGTGGTCCCTGGCAAAGCCGCTGGACCAGATCACGCTTCTGGTGATCTACGAGGCTTTGGGCTCCCCGCAGCTTTTTGCCATTGGCAACGATGCGGACGACCCAACCTGTCTGCTCGCGAAATCAGCCTATGCCGCGACCAATGCGGCTTTGGCCGCCGCAAGACGGCAGTTCGAGATGTCGTTACACGGGATCACCGTCGCGCAGCTCGCGGAGGGGTGGAGAAATGACATGGCGAATTGCGACACGGCCTCACGTGGTGCGCCCCAAGGCGGCTCCTGACGGTATCGCGATCACTCTGCGCGAGACCCCTGGGCGTTTTACGCCATTTGGCGGTTGTAGGCGGCGGCGAAGCCATAACGCGGATGCCGATCATGGTTCCTCTGCCTCTATGATGGGAAGGGCGCAATCTCGCATAAGGCGCGCGAGGCCAGAGACCGAAAGTGCGTTCAATCGGTCCTTTCATCTACAGCACTTGCCGGATCGCGCGCGAGGAGCGCTGCAAAGGCTGCCATATCGAGGAACGCGGTCACCTCTGTGACGGCACCCTCCTGCATCGTGAATATCCAAAGATAGTGGTTTCTGTAGATGTCACCGGCTGCCGTTCTGCCTTGGCCATCGAAACGCACCAGAACATCGTCGCCATCCGCCCAGACCTCGTGCACCGTCGGACTGAGCCCTTCGCTCATGCGTGCGTTGAATGGCGCCACCGTCCGCGACAGGAGATCTTCCTTGCCGCGATACGTGCCAGAGACGACCGGATCAAAGCCCATGATGGTCCAGACGACATCCGCATCAAGTAAGTCGAAGATATTGAATGTCCCTGCTTCCCAGCCCTCGAAGGCGTCACGGACGATCTGGCGATTGGTCTCTTCGACCAACCGGTCTGCGGCGTTGGCCGGACGATTGCTCAGCGCTGGCAGGCAGACAGAAAGACCTAAGATCAGCGCGATAGATCGGAAATTCTTCAAAGACATGGTCGGCTCCTTAGGTGGCTTCAAGACATGTCTTGGCTGGGACGCCCCATCACTCCCGGCGGTAGAAGATGTAGCCACCGTGATAGAGGGCCCCGTCGCGGAATTGCCCATCCGCGTAGAACCCGGTGTCATCCCAGTATTGGATGATATCGCCGGTGACATGATACCGGCCCTGATAGGCACTTTCCCGGCTGCCGCGCGCTTCGTCGTAGCGTCCGTTCGGCAAAAGACTGTGGCAGATATGTCCGTCTTCCGTCACCCACATGCCGACAAACCCGTGGGTCTGCGGCTCCGTCGCGGCCTCCGGTCGGGGAGATTGCGGGAAATCGGTGGTGACGAATTGTCCCTGCGCGACGGATCCGGTCATGGCGACAGCCAGGGTTGCGAGAATGCGTGTTTGCAGCCCACGCTCCGACCTCCTCACTGCTCCGCTCCGCCGCCAGCCGCGCGTCGCTCTTCGAAGAGGTCCGCCATGGTTTGCGAGGCCAGAATTGCCTTCGGAAAGCCTGCGGGCACGGTGATCATGTAGACGATTTCCTTCAACTCATCTTCCGTGACGCCGACGTTGAGCGCATAGCCCGCATGGATCTTCATCAGGCCGCGTTCCCCCATGGCGGCAAAGGCGGCGACAGCTGCGAGCTGGCGCGTGCGATCATCGAGACCGGGCCGCGTCCAGACATCACCAAGCGCGTAGGCCTGGGTCGCGTCTGCGAGGAAAGGGAACTCCTGCCGCATGTTTTCCAGCGTTGTCTGGGGCACGCCGTTGTTCAGTTTCAGAATGACATCGGCCCCCTGCTGAAGACGTTCTTGCGTCGTGTCGGGCATTGTGCGTCCTTCGTCAGTCTGTGCAGTCGCGGGTGATATGGTCAGTCCAATCGTCAGGGCGACAGCCGAAAACGTGGTGTTCTGAATGGTCATGGTCCGTCCTTCTTGAGTGCGGTGAGAGGATTCTGCCCGGTCAGTGGGCATTTTGAATGTTGAGACTTCGGCGATCAGGCGGCGGACACGGCCGCGCCATCCGTCGACTTGGACAGCTTTTGCCAGTCTGACAGCTCGGCCATGCGTGCTTCATAGGCCCCGCTCAGATATTCGTGAGCATCTGACCCCGCAGCGTAGCGGAGCGGCGGCGTCTTTTCGCGGGAAAGCCGCACAAGCGCGGCGCCAAGCTTTGCCGGATCTCCCGCCTGGGCATGGTTCTGCGAGGTATAGAACCCCTGCGTCGCTTGGGCGTAGTCGGCATAATCGCTGATCGCCCTCTCCGAAAACCGGATTGATCTCTCATCAAGAAAATCAGTACGGAAGAAGCCCGGCTGCACGATGGTCACACCGATATTGAACGGCTTCACCTCAAGTGCGAGGCATTCCGAAAAGCCCTCCACCGCGAACTTGGTCGCGCAGTAGATCGACGCGATGTCGAACCCCAGTGCACCGCCAATGGACGAGAGGTTGAAGATATGACCCGATGTGTTGCGGCGCATCACTGGCAGCACGGCGCGGGTGACGTGCAAGGTGCCGTGCAGATTGGTGTCAAACTGCCGAAGAATGGCGTCGTGCCCGATCTCCTCGAACACACCGAGCTGGCCATATCCGGCATTGTTGACCAGGACATCGATCCGCCCAAACTGCTCCATAGCCTCTGCAACCGCTGTCGTGGCTTGCTTGGGATCGGTCACATCCAGTTGCAGCGCGATGGCATCATCCGTGTCCGGCAAGGCTGTTTTGACTGCGCCCGCGTCACGCCCTGTCGCCACAACCCGGTCACCGGCGCTCAGCGCGGCCTTTGCGATATCCAGTCCAATACCGCGCGACGCGCCGGTGATGAACCACACTTTTCTATCCTTCGCCATATCAACCTCCTGGCATCTGGCACCCCCTTAGCCGGGGGCGCCTTCTGCAGCAGATCTGTGCAGGCCGCTGCGCCCAGCGGTAGAACGATCTCACGGGATGATTGCCCAATTCTCCGCGTCGGTGGGAAAACCGTTGATCTGCCCCTAGATGATGTTGCACCGAAAGGCCCTGGCTCTGCGCAGGGATAAGGGGAAAACGGATGAACAGCTCAGTTGATCGCCTTGCGACGTTGGTTGCCCGATGTGCAGACAGGGACGGCATTCACGCAACAGCCGTTCCCCGGCTGGACCTGATCCGCAGCGCGCGACCCACACAGGATCTGCACGCCGTTCACGAGCCTGCGCTCTGCATCGTGGTGCAGGGGGCAAAGCGGGTCATGGTCGCGGATCACATCTATGAGTACGATGCCGCCAAATACCTCGTTGTCTCATTCGATCTGCCGATCATTGGTCAGATCACGACCGCCGATCGGGCGGCGCCCTATCTCTGCATCCGGTTCGGGATCGATGCCGCAGTTCTGTCCGATCTGGCCGCAACCATACCGTGGGAGCAGGCGCCCCCCGCCAGGGGTCCGGGCCTCTTTCTGGGAGAGACGACACCGGACATCGTGGATGCGGCGACGCGTCTTGTGCAATTGTTGGACACGCCCGACGACATACCGGCCTTGGCACAGCTTTATGAGCGTGAACTCCTCTACCGGATCATACGGGCACCTGGTGGGCAGGCCGTCCTGCGCAGCGTCTACGGTCCGGGACAGGGGCGGCAGATCGCGCGGGCCATCGCTCTGATCAAGAAAAACTACCGCGCGCCATTTGAGCTGGCCCGTCTTGCCGAAGAAGCGCACCTGCAGCCATCCGCGCTGCATCATCACTTCAAGTCTGCGACCTTGATGTCGCCCTTGCAGTATCACAAACGATTGCGCCTGCAGGAGGCGCGGCGACTGATGCTTTTTGAGGCCAGATCTGCCGCGCAGGCTGCGTTCTCTGTCGGCTACGAAAGCCCCTCACAGTTCAGCCGCGAGTACCGCAGGCAGTTCGGGCAGCCCCCGATGAAAGACATTGAGGCACTGACAGGTTCGCTTCTGGCAACCGAACCTCAGGAAGTGAAGTGGTAACCCCTCACGACCAATATCGGCCATCGTGAACCAAACGCAGAAATGTTTGACCTGCTGGCGTTTGGTCAGATGCGAACCCGATGAGGCTTCAGCTCGTCTCAGCTTTTGCATAGGTCAGATTGGCCGTTCAACGATCATCAGCTTCGCCGCAGAAATGCCCGCCAAGCAAACTCTTGCCGTATCCGCCGGTTGAAAGCCGATAACGCTCCGCTGAACCGATGCTGCAATGCAGCCGAACGAGGTGAGGAAGATTTTCCAGATCATTGCTGCATGAGGGTCCATGGTCGCCCGATTGCGCTTGTGGTTTGACCCACACCCACCGTCTTCGCGGCAGCGGATCAATGCGGCTTGGTCCGTTCCACAGCATCATCGCAAAGGATTTTCGATCATTTGCCGAAGCCGATAACACCCTGCGCCTGAAGGTCTTCGACCTCCGATGGCGCATACCCCAGATCACCGAGCACCGCGCCCGTATCCGCGCCGAGCGCTTGTGGATCTGTTGCATTGGTCGGATCCGGTGCCGCCGCCATCGCAAACGGCAGGCCGCAGAAGCCAGCGCTCCCCCGCGCGGCGAAACCACGTTGCAGGGACGCGGTCAGGTCAAGCGCCTCGGGCAGCGTCCGCAACCGCGCACACGGCACGCCCGCTGCCATCAGGACCTGCTCCCATACGTCGGCCGATTGCGTGCATAAGACGCCGGATATCGCCTGTCCAAGCGCCACTCCGTTGCGATCCCTGGCCTCTGGATTGCCAAAGCGGGGATCGTCCAGCCACTCTGCCCGGTCAAGCGCGCGAGCAAAGGCACGGAACTGGCCCTCTTCGTTCACGCCGAGGCTGATCTGCCCCTCGGCGCATTTAAACACCCCGGACGAGGGCGAGCGGCTGTTGGCCGCGTTGCCGCGTGCCCTGGGCGCGGTGCCGGTCAGGCGGTAGTCGGCGATCGTCGAACTCATCAGGCTGAACGCCGTCTCGAGCATCGAGACATCGACAAAGGCCCCCTTCCCCGTCCGCGTCCGGGTCATCAGCGCCGACATCACTCCCAGCGCACCGGCGAGCCCCGTGGCATAGTCTATGATCGGTGCGCCCGTGCGGGTCGGCCCCGTCTCGACCGTGCCTGTCAAGGTCATCAACCCGCTGATCGCCTGGATGTTGACGTCATAGGCCGGAGCGCCGGCCATGTCGTTGCCCCGCCCGTAGCCCGTCATGGCACAGTGGATCAGGCGCGGGTTGATCGCGCGGGTGGCGCCCTCGGTCAGGTCCAAACGCTCAAGTGTCGCGGGCCGGTGGTTTTCCACGAGCACATCCGCCGACCGGAGCAGCCGGTGAAACACTGCACGCCCCGCAGCGGTGCCCAGATCCAGGGCCAGCGACTGCTTGCCTGCGGCTTGCGTCATATAGGCCGTGCTCATGCCCGCCGCTGCCCGTGCCTTGTCGCTGCCGCCGCGATGGCGCATCGCGTCACCGCGGCCCGGGCGTTCGACCTTGATGACCTCCGCGCCCAGCAGACCGAGGTAGTAGGCGCAAGCTGGTCCGGCCAGCACATGAGTCCAATCGATGACCCGGATGCCCTCCAGCGGGGCGGTCATGGTGTCATCACCGCCGCCCGCGTCTGACGGCGCAGGCTTCGTACCCGAACCAGAAGGGCCGCCAGACCGATCAACAGAAACACAAGCGCCACGGGTCGCGTCACAAAGATCATCAACCCATTGTCCGACAGCAGCAGCGCCTGGCGAAACGTCTCCTCCGCCCCGCCCGCCAAGACAAAGGAAATGACAAAGGCCGCCGGGTTGAAATCAAGTTTGCGCATGGCCCACCCGGCAAAGCCCGCCGCCACCATGACGTAGACATCAAAGAGGTTGCCGCGCGAGGTATAGGCCGCCACGAAAGACGTCAGAAAGATTACCGGATACAGCACCCGCGTCGGCACCCGCGTGATGAACCGCCCGACAAAGGCGGCGCCGAAATAGCCGATGACCCCGTAGATCGCGATCCCGATCAGCCCACAGGCAAATAGCGCATAGACCAGATCCCGGCTGGTCAGGAACATTGTTGGCCCGATCTGGATGCCGTGGATCAGGAACACCCCGATCAGGATCGCGCCGATGGTCGAGCCGGGAATGCCCAGTGTCAGCAGAGGCGCCATGGACGGGCCACTGACCGCGTTGTTGGCCGCCTCGGGGGCTGCGACCCCTTCCAGCGCGCCGGTGCCCCAGGCCTCTGGGTCGCGCGCACGCCGCTTGCCCTCGCCATAGGCCACGAAGGCGGCAATGGCCGAGCCCAGCCCCGGCAGCATGCCGATGAACGCCCCGATCAGGGACGAACGGGCCACATGTGGCAGGCAGGGCCGGTACTCCGCCCAGCTGAGCCGGTTGCGCGCCGGATCATCCGTTGCCATCAGCGCGGGCGCCCTGCCACGGTCCTCGATCTGGGCAAAGACCTCGCCCAGCACAAAAATCCCGATCATCAGAGGCACCAGTCCGATGCCGTTGGTCAGATGGAAACTGCCGAAGGTGAACCGCTCGGTCGAGCTGATAGGATCGAGCCCGATCATCGCCACGAGGATGCCCAAGGCCGCCGACGCCAGCCCGCGCGTGACGGACTTGCCGATCACCGACCCGATCACGATGAAGGCCGCAAAATAGACCGCAAACAGCTCGGGCGGTCCCAGCTTCAGTGCAATGGCGGCAATCCAGGCCACGCCCGCGATCAACAGGATCTCCCCGGTGAAATCACCGATCACCGACGAAATGGTCGCCACCTTCATCGCCTTGCTGGCCTTGCCCTGCCGCGCCAGCGGATAGCCATCCAGCTGCGTCGCCGCAGAGGCCGCCGTGCCGGGCGTGTTGAACAGAATGGCCGCGATGGACCCGCCGTATCGCCCCGATTTTCCGATGACATAGAGGAAGGCAAGCGCCGGAAGCGGCTCCATGTAAAAGGTCAGGGGCAGAAGCATCGCAATGGCAGCCGAGGCCGTCAGGCCAGGGATCGCCCCCACGACCATACCGACGACAGCGGCCAGCAGCACCCAGCCCAGCAGCACAGGATCTGCGAGCACGCCAATCAGGGCAGGAAAGATGTCCATCAAACGCCTCCGACCACATCCAGAAGGTCGACGTATCGCCCCAGCGGAGGAAACACGCCCAGCAGCTCGAAAAACACCACGTGATAGGCCACCGGGCACGAAATCGCTGCGGTGAGCAGGCCCAGAGGACGCCGCACGCCAAAAATCCACAACGCCGCAGGGGCCGCGACCGCCGTGGCGATCAGGTACCCGACGGCAGAGATGGCCCAGACATACCCCACGGACAACACCAGCAGCGCGGCGATGGCCGGCAGGTGCCGCCGCTCGACCGCACTGGCCCCCGGGGCCTGACGCAGCTCTGCCGCGCCCAGCAGGATCAGCGCCACCGACCCCGCAAGCGGAAACAGCCGCGCACCCCACCGCCCGTATGGGTCCAGAGCGATGCCCATCGATGTGAGCGTGGCGCCCATCCCGATCAGGATCAGCGCCACACCGACCACCCGAGGGGTGGGAGACGTTCCTGGGGTCACGCGCCTCAGCCCTGCTCTTTCAGGGCGTCGATCACGGGCCGGGTTTGGTCCTGCATCTCGCGCAGGCGCGCTTCGGTCTCGGCCCCTGTCAAAAAGGCCGGGACATTGCCGCGCTCCCGCATGAGATCCGCAAATTGTTGGGTCTCGGTGATGGCCCTCAACGCCTGCTCCATGCCCGATACGATCTCGGGATCAGTGCCCTTGGGCGCAAAGAAGACGATGGGCGAGAATACGGCGACGTAGTCAAAGCCCAGCTCCGCCAGGGTCGGCACATCGTCACGAATAGGGTCACGCTCGGGCGCGACCAACGCCAGCACGCGCAGCTCGTTCTCGAACCCCGCGGCCTGCTGGATGCCGACAAAGGCGAAATCGACCTGTTCGCCGATCACTGCGGCGCGCGTTGGGCCGCCGCCTTTGAACGGGACATCCTGTGCCTCAAGCCCGTTGCGGTTGAGAAAGCTCTGCCCTGCCACCTGGTGGAACCCGCCGCGCCCATTATGTGCCCACCTCAGACCGCCGGGATTGGCACGTGCCGCATCGACAAGATCCTGCACCGATTGGAACGGGCTGTTTGCCGGCACAATCACCGCCGGGGTCAGGTTCCCGATCTGCGCGATGATGTCAAAGCTGTCAAACGGGGTCACATCGGTGTCCCGCAGCATCGAGGTCAGCAGGAACGACCCCGCCGAGGTCACCATCACCGTGGTGCCGTCCGGCCGGGCCATTGCCGCCTCGGTCGCGCCGGTGATACCGGAGGAGCCGGGCTTGTTCACGATGACCAGCGGCACTGGCAAAATGCCATCGGCCGAGGCCGCAGCCGCCCGGGCCAGCGCGTCGGTTCCGCCCCCTGCGGAATAGGGCAGAATGGCATTGATGGGCCGCCGCGGCGCCCATTCCGTCAGCGCCGGACCTGCCGTCAGCAGCGCGGACGCGGACAGACCCGTCCGGATAAAGTCACGTCGTTTCATCATATCCTCCCATCGGTCATCGGTGCCTGTTCGCGGCCCGTTCTGACAAAGATGGGGTTACGCTATCGCAATCGATGCCGTAGAAAAAACGCAATTATCAGAAGTACGGATCGAAAAATTCGAACAATGAACCTGCGCAGCCTCAAGATCTTTGCCCTCGTGATGGAAGAAGGCACGCTGGCGCGGGCCGCCCAGACCATGCATCTCAGCCAATCCGCCGCCAGCCGTCTGTTACAGCTGCTGGAGGAAGAGTTCGACATTCACCTTTTTCACCGCGACAGCCGTCGCCTGATCCCGACGGCAGAGGCCGAAGCTTTCTATCCCGAAGCGCTGCGCATCCTGTCGCAGATCGAAGCGCTACCGGGGTTCGTCCAGCGCATTCAAAGCGATCGCCCCGAGCCCTTTCGCATCATCGCACAAACCCGGATCGTGAACGGGCTCATCATTCCCGCGATCGCACTCATCCGCGCGGCGTTCGCCGATCAGCCCATGAAGCTCGAAATCCATCCGCGCCGCGATCTGGGGCGGCGCATGATGAACGACCGTTACGATATTGGCGTGACCGCCCTGCCCTTGCCGGTGGACCACCCTGCCCCAGTGCGACTGGGCACCGCCCCGCTCAAGATCGCCATCGCTCGGGATCATCCGCTTGCCACCCGCTATGTTCTACGCCCGCCGGACATGGCTGGCGTGCCCTACATCGCGCTGGACGAGACCACCGTCATCCGCCGCATCGCGGATCGCGAAATCGCGGCGACCGGTACGCATCTCGACGTGGCCCATGAGGTATCCCTGGGCTCCGCCGCCTATCGCCTCGTGGAACGTGGCCTCGGCTTCACCTTTGCCGATCCGGTGGCCCTGGACCCCGAGCTTGAAGGCAAAGTGCGCCTTATCGACTGGGAGCCGCAAATGGACGTCGAAATCGGCTATTTCATCCCCGATGGGAATAGCAAACCGGACCTGACACGGGCGTTCGAAGACGCGTTGCGTACCGTCTACGCGCGACGTTGTGGGGAAAGCCAGATTAAATATGGAGAGACGCAAGGCTAGTGAAATGCTTTTGGATGGGACTTGGAATACTTTCCACGTGTGCGGTCCGGTTCCACCAATGCTCCGACCGACATCGGCGATCTCAAAACGCTTGAGTCCTCTCGCGCCTGTCACTCTTTTACACCTGTCCATTTTCGGTAGGCGTGCTTCACTGTATTTTTGTTCAGCAATGGGTGACGCGTTCAAATGCCATAAGCGACGCCTGCACATCCGACTTCGGCAGGTGGAAGACCGGCAAACACATCTCTGGGCCGATCTTCAAACAGGTCAGCGCCAGCATGTCTTCGATCAACAGCGTTTTGCCATGGCGAATGGCGATCGGTCAGGGCGCAGGCACGTAAATTGCCTAAACTCAGCCCGATTGTGGATCGAGCCGACCGCAAGCAAAACGGCTGGATGCAGCACGCTTTTCTCTGCCGTGCGGATCAGGGCTGCAAATTCCGGCGTGGGATGAGTCGCCCTATCAGACACCTGTGGCAGGCTCTCCACCTTCAAGATAGCCAGTGCGTTGAGCCGGTCTGCAGGTGGTCAGGTTGCCGTGCACAGCAGCGCGGGCTTCTGTTTCCGCAAGACTTGGAAGAACGCATGAGATGGCGAGGGGCAAAAGTGGTCAGGTGTGTTGAGGGCGTATGTCGCAGATGAACGCGTCCGCTTCGAGGTCAGCAGGTCCGTGGGCGGTAGCGACGCGTCATAGATCGTCTCCCGGCTCGCGATGGCTGACCGGCGTCATGTCCTTGTTGTATTCACGAAGCACGACGAGGCTTTCAAAGCCGGTGAGAGGCGGCTCGAAAAGATGCGTTTCCGTGAAGGTCGCGTAATCCTCCATCGAAGCGCATCTGACGATAATGGCCAGGTCCGCATCACCGGTGACGTAGAAAACACGCTCTACCTCCGGCAAGCGACGGAGCTTTTGCTTGAGAATGTCGATCCGTTGCGGATTGTCACGGGCGATGGACAGAAGAACGATCACGCGGGTGGCGGCATTTTGGTACTTTGGCGCAACAATCGCAATCTCGCGCTCGATCACGCCGGACTTGCGCAGCCGAAGCACCCGCCGACTACAAGCCGCTGGCGACAACCCCAGCTTTTCGGAGAGTTCTGCGGCGGTTTGCCTGCTGTCGACCTGCAGCAAGTCCAGCAGGCGGTGATCGAAGTCGTCGAGCTTTTCCATGTGCCTCCGTCAAGCAAAGAGTAATCTCGGCAATCGAGAAATTATGTCGGAAAGTAGACTAATTTCGATAGAAAATCACGCTTGAAGACGAAAATTCACGAAATCCGATCCACTGCGCCTTGCTAGTTCTTAAGCGAGACAACGGTACGGAGATCGACATGTTCAATGGAAACGCTCACGCCCCTTCACTGCGGCATCGGTTTTTGGGAGGCCTGTTCCACCGGCGTTTTCGGAAAGATGCCCAGCATCTGCATTCGCTTCCGGACCATTTGCTGAAGGACGTCGGCATCTGTCGGGAGAAGATCGACCTGGAAATCCGTCGCCTGCGGCGCTTCTGACGTCCGCTTGGACCACGATGATGGAGACACACATGCTGAAAAACCTCATCCTTGCCACCCTGATCGGGACCGTGATGCCCGGCACGGCCATTGCCGACCAACCGCTTCGCATCGGGCTGCTCTTTGGCTTCACAGGACCCATCGAGTCGATGGCTCCGGAGGTCGCGGCGTCCGCCGAACTGGCGCTGAGCGAAGCCAGCGCGTCCGGGCTCTTTCTGGAGGGGCGGACAATCGAACCTGTCCGCGCCGACAGCACCTGTATCGACACGGCGCTCGCGGTTGCCGCTGCCGAGCGGCTGGTGACCAGCGAAGGTGTCGTCGCGCTGATCGGTGCGGATTGCTCTGGCGCTGCCTCGGCGGTCGTCGCGCAGGTTGCGGTTCCGCATGGCATCCTGTCGATTTCGCCAACGGCCACATCTCCCGGCCTGACCGAACTGGACGACCGGGGATTGTTCTTTCGGACTGCGCCCTCTGATGCCCGGCAGGGTGAAGTCCTGGCCGACGTTCTGAAAGCACGGGGCATTGAGACCGTCGCGGTCACCTATACCGCCAACGACTATGGCGCGGGTCTTGCATCGTCGTTCCGTGACGCTTTCACCCGCCTTGGCGGCAAGGTAGCCATCGAACTGCCACATACGGACGGCAAGGGCGACTATTCAGCCGAGGTCGGTGCCTTGGCCGCCAGTGGCGCAAAGGTGTTGGTGGTGGCCGGTTATGCAGACCAGGGCGGTCGCGCGATCCTTCAGACAGCTTTGGATCTTGGCGCATTCGACCGGTTCGTGCTGCCCGACGGGATGGTGGCGGATAGTATTCTGGACGCGTTTGGCGGCGCGATCGCGGGGGCCATTGGCACGTTGCCCGGGACTTCCGGTGCCGCCTCGGCGAGTTTCGAGGCGATGCTGCACGAAAACGGGATCGACGGTCAGGGCCCCTATCGGGCAGAGGCCTACGACGCCGCCGCCGTTCTTGTTCTTGCCATGCAAGCGGCGCGTTCGACCAACAGCGCGGATGTCGCGCGGGCAATTCACACTGTGGCAAACGCGCCCGGAACACCCATCGGTGCAGGCGAAATTGCCAAGGCGCTCCGCATTCTGCGCGCTGGTGGTCAGATCGACTATGTCGGCGCGAGTTCGGTGGAATTCACCCCGGACGGCGATGCGTCCGGCACCTATCGCGAAGTTGTCGTGACAGGTGACGGTTTCCAAACCGTCCGGAACTGGTAAGCGACAATGCCGACGCCCCGACTTTCCGTCCGGCTGGCCCGGAAAGACGATCTGGTGACAATTGAGGCGCTGGCCAAGCTGGCAACACGCGATCTGCTGGGGCCGTTCCTGGACCCGTCCCAGCAGATTGCCTCGATGGAATTCACCGCGCTCGACCCGTGGCTGATCGAGGATCAAACCTATTTCGTGATCGAGATTGGCGGCCTGATCCGCGCGTCCGGCGGATGGAGCTTTCGGGACGGGCTTGTGCACACGAAAGAGCCGGTAGCACCAACGGCACAAATTCGCTCGACGAACACCGCGTGTCTACGCGCGATGTACACCGATCCGGCCATGGCGCGAAAAGGCATCGGACGCATGGTGGTTGCCATTGCCGAGACCTCTGCGAGATTGGCCGGCTACACGTCCATGGAGCTTTTGGCCACACCGGTCGGAAAGCTGCTGTATCAGGGGTGCGGATACACAGTCCTGCAGGACATCGGCCTGACGGCCTGCAACGGTGCGACGTTCAACCTGGCCTATATGGCGAAAGACCTGCAGGCGCCGCCAACCGGACAAACCAATGATAGAGAGAGCCGAACGCCACTCCGGCATCCGACCGGCATCACAGATTGACGGCGCGGCACGCGTGGTGGTAATTTAAACGTCCTAACTCTGGAGGACCCTGCCGATGACATTGAAAGCCTGATCCGATCCGTCCGCAACAAGCGGACCTACCACTTGGCTTTCAACATCAGGAGCATTCAATGCAACCGATTGTCTATGACGTGGCGGTTTCCGCCGATGGCTTTATCGCGGGACCAAACAATGACGTTTCCGCATTTCCACATACAGAACAGGTCGTCGAAGACTATTTCGCACGGCTCTCCACCTACAAGACAGTCCTGATGGGCCGCGCCACTTATGAAGTCGGCTACGACTTCGGTCTGAAACCGGGCGAAAACCCTTACCCGAAGGCGGCCTCCTACGTTGTCTCGCAGAGTATCCGCTTGCCCGATGAGGCCGCGGTGATCGTACGGCGGGCGCTGGACGATGCCTGGCTGTCGGAATTGCGAAGTAACAGCCCCTCCCCGATCTACCTGTGCGGGGGTGGCATTCTGGCCACCGCGCTCTTGGAGCTCGGCCATTTGCAGGGCTTGCGATTAAAGCGTGCGCCCATCGTGTTGGGCAATGGTACTCCCTTGTTCGCGCCGTTTCGGCACTCGCTCACACTGAAACTCCGCCAGCAAACCGACTACGGTGATGGATATGTGTTTCAGGATTTCGACATTCTGACGTGAGCACATCGCCGTGTCCGCGCGACGCTCAGGCTTGGTCAGATCAGATCAGAGACGCGCTGCAACGCCGAACATCTGCATTCGAACCAGTCACGTCAGACAGATCGGGAGTGGCTGTCAAGCGACGGCCGCTCAACCAAGTCGAGCGTTAGTGATCGCCGCCGCATGTAGGTACTAGGGGTTCTCTGCCAGACTTGGCGGTAGCGCAGTAGCTGACCGACGAGCCAAATTCGATCCGTGAAGACGGCCCGTTCCAGCCATTTTGCGGTCATGAACGCCGCATGGCGGCTTTCCCGGAACGGACGCTGATCGGTAGATTGGCGTTTCCTCACTGATAAAATTCATAGTGCGCAGGAAAAGCCGTCTGTTTGACCATGCGTAAACCGACGCCATTGACTGACGATCAAATTTCCCCTTATGTGAATCTCATTTACATGTGGGGAGATCTCCGATGCGTATGTTACTCCTATGGGGGTTACCATTGCGGTCGGCCTCGCCGTTGGCACCTTAGGCGCCTTTGCTCAGCTGGCGCAGTATCCTTCGGGCCGGGTCGTCGAACTTGAGACGCCAGCACCATCCCTTGACGGAAATCTGCTGGGAACCCCAAGTATGCAGAACGCTGCTATCTACCTGCCGCCCGGCTACGATCAACAGCCGGATGCTCGTTTTCCGGTTGTGTATCTGTTACACGGCATCTTCGACGACTACGGGGTTTGGATCGAGAACTATGACGTCCCTGCCATTCTGGACCGGCTTATCGCGCGCGAGCGCCTTGAGCCCCTGATCGCGGTGATGCCAAACGGCGGGAACCGATATGGTGGAGGATACTACTGGAACTCTTCGGTGAGCGGGAACTGGGCGGACTACATCACCGATAATCTCGTCGGGTTTGTCGACACCAATTTCCGCACCCTTGCCTCTCCGGAAAGCCGCGCCGTGATCGGCCACTCCATGGGGGGATATGGGGCAATTCATCTTGCCATGGCCCATCCCGGTATCTATTCGGTGGTTTGGGCTATGAGCCCGTGCTGCTTGGCACCGACGGAGGATCTCGGCTTCGGCAATGATGCGTGGCGGCGCGCGTCAACCGTCAAAGACCAGAACGACATTCAGGCACTTATTGATCGTCAGGACTTCTACCCTATTGCCATTCTCGGAATTGTAACTGCATTCAGCCCCGCGCCAAACCATGAACCGGTCTACGGGCACTTTCCGTTCGAGATCGTGCGGGGGGAGGTCGTTCTCGATGACCAGACATTCGATGCCTATGCGGACGTCTTCCCGACGCGGCAGGTGCGCTCGGCTCGCGCAAACCTTCGGGACCTACGCGGGCTGGGACTGGGGGTAGGACTTGGCGACCAATTCCTGCACATTCCTGCGGGGACACTCGATCTGTCACAAAGGCTTGGCGAAGAGCGCGTTCCACATCAATTGGATGTCTACGCGGGCGATCATCGGCAACATATCGGCGACAGATTGGAAAAGACGGTCCTCCCTTGGGTCGGCGCGCGATTGGATTTCAAGGAATAGAGCGGATTGAAAAGCTCGCGCTCCAGCCGCTGACACCGTGGCCGTTCTCTCCACCCGCCTGAGTTATCGTCCTTGACATCAGATGGGGTGCCTCATCCCGCACTTCACTGTCGGCCCCGGCTCTCAGTACGTCCCCGATGTCCAGGTCGCGGCAATAATGGCAACAGGTTACAAAGCTCCTTAAGCCGCAAGATCCCGGTGAGGTATCGATCCCGTGGATGGGGATGGAGAGAGGGAGTGTTCAAACACAGACCAGGCACGATCACTTCGCACGCTAGGGTTTTCCGTCCCACACCGCCGATGCCAGCAAGGTTTCCCTGGCGTGATCGATATGCGCTTGAAAAGCCACCATGGCGCGATCCGCATCAGAGCTTTCGAGGGCCGAGATAATCTCCAGATGCTGAACAATCGCATAGTGGTTGCGTTCAAGTTCATCGCGCTTGTTCCAGCGGTAGTGATAGTGAAAGACGAGAGAAATCAGTTCGAAAAAATCCTGCACAAACCGGTTGCCGAAACTGTCGATCCAGACCCGGTGGAATTTCTCGTCCAAACGGGGGAAGAGCAGATAGTCATCGGCGATGTTCTCTGCGATGGCCTCGTGTTCCGCCCGCAACTTGATCGTCTCCAGATGCCGGTCTGCACCTCCGGCCAGAAACTCTTCAAAACACCTCTTTTCGAACATTTCGCGGACCGCAAAAAGCTCCTCGGCAAATGCTCGGGTAAAACCGTTCAGAACCCAGTGACGATTTGGCGTTTTTTCAATCAGGCCAAAGCGGGAGAAGCGGATCAGAAACTCCCGTATCACCGTGGAACTGACGCCAAACTCCTTGGCCAAATCCGTCTCGCGCAGCGTGGCGCCGGGGGTCAGCTCGCTTGCGAATATGTATTCCATGAACAGGGAGGACAGTTTCTCGGTAACAGATTCCGTTTCCGAAGCCGGGAAATACTCCGCCTTCCTTGGTCTGCGCAAAACCCGCTTCGACCGACCCGACCATTCGATAATGCCTGCGTTTTGCAATCCCGTCAGGATACCCCGCACGGTTGTGCGGCTGACATCCAGCTCTTGGGAAAGTGTTACTTCGGTCGGCAAATCGGCATTGGGTCCGACAGAGCCAATGATATCGAGCGCGCGATTATAGCCTTCCTTGAAGGTGCTGCTGCTGCGTGACATTCCATATTCTTCCGGTTCTCGGCGTCATGGTATGTCACATGACCCCGAATTTGCGAAACGCGTCGACCGTGCTCATACCACCCTTGATCGCAATAGCGACCTCGTTTTCAGTCGCCACTTTCTCTTCCGCCGCCGCGATCACCTCGGCCTCCACCTCTTGCGGCACGATCAGGACACCCTCATCATCGGCGACGATCAGATCGCCGTCCCGGATCGAGACAGCGCCGATCTGAAGCGGCATCCGGTAGTCCACGACTTTGCCCCGCACACCTTGGTCCTGCGCATAGGCACCGCGCGAAAAGACAGGGAACCCCAGCTTGCGGATTTCGGACGTATCACGCACATAACCGTTCAGGATCGCGCCAGCCGCGTTGAGGTGCAGGGCGCGCGTCGACATCAATCCTCCCCATAGAGCGCAGCTGAGCGACGTGCCGTCGGCGATGTATATCTCGCCGGGCTTCAGATCGTCCAGAGCTTCAAACATCAACCCGAACGGTTTGTCGGAGAGCGGGCCCCGCCCGGCACCGTCCGTATAGGGCGCTTCCAGGACTGTCATTGCCCGGCCGACAAGCCGGGTGCCGGGGACCAGTGGCACGATGCCGGCGGCTAGAAATTGATGGGTGTACCCCCGTTGATCCAGCACATCGCCAATCACGGCGGTGAAGAGATCGGTTCTTATCTTCTCAAAATCAATTGCCATATCAAGCCATCCATCAAAATCCGGTTGCGCCGCCGCCATCGACCAGGATGACCTGACCATTGATGTATCTTGCCGCTGGCGAGGCCAGAAATGCGCAGCACCAGCCGATGTCTTCCGTTTGGCCCAGATGCCCCATCGGGATGCGGCTCATGATTTTTTCCTTGCGTGCGGGATCACCCCTGGTGGCGTTGCGAAAGATGTCGGTGTCGATCCACCCCGGCGCCACGCCGTTGACGCGTATCCCCCGCGATGCGAATTCCGCAGACAGACCACGCACCACGCCGTTTATGGCCGTTTTCGAGATCGTGTAGCCGGAGACCATGGGTTGCCCAATAAACGCTGTCATCGAAGATAAGAACTGTACATTGCCCGCGCGATCCTCGGCCAGCATGCGCCGCATCACAAGACGGCTGAGCTCCAAGGCGCCGCGCACATGCACGTCAAAAACCTGGTCGAACTCCGCGAGCGTCTGGTCTTCAAAAGCCTTCTTCAGCGTGTTGCCCGCATTGTTGACCAGGATGTCCAGTGGGCCTATCTCCGCTTCTGCATCTGCCAGACCGGCGGTGTCTGTGATATCCAACACAACCGTTTTGCAGCCATGGCCAATCTCTTGCGCCGCCGCGCTCAGCACCTCCGCGCGCCGACCGGCGAGTGTCACCTCTGCGCCGCTTTGCGCAAGGCAGTTGGCAATGGCCTTGCCGATGCCAGTACCGCCGCCGGTGACCAGCGCACGTTGCCCTTCAAGCCCATAGACTGGATCCAGGTTCATTGCGCGTCCTTCATATCGATCATGATCTTGAACACGGCGTCGCGGTGGCTCACCCAATGCGCCAGAGCCTGATCCGCCTCGGTCCAGGGGATCACTTTGGTGATGAGCCGGTCGGCAATCGATGGATGGGTTTCAAGATAGGCAATCACCTCCTTGAAATCGGAGAGCGTTGCGTTCCGGGATCCAAAAATGTCCAGTTCTTTGAGGTTGAAAAACTTGGTGTCGTAGCTGACCTCTGATTTGGCATATCCGACGTAGACGACACGCCCGGAAAACGGCGCAAGATCAACGGCGGCGCGAAAAGTTTCACCAAGCCCCACCGCCTCGATCACTACATCCGGCCCGGCCCCTTGCGTCAACGCCGACACCGCCTCGGAAAGACTGTCGGTCATCGGGTTCACGACACCGTCAACCTTCAACGCGCGCAGGGTGTCGATCTTGCTGTCGGCCACTTCGCTGACGATGACCTTTGCACCACGGGCTTTCGCCCCCAGGATTGCCCCCACACCGATCATACCGCCGCCCAGAACCAAGACGGTATCGGCGGCGGACACGGACCCGCGGGAGACGGCATGGAACCCGACCGACAGCGGCTCCACCAGCGCCATGTGTTTGAGTGACAGGCTGTCATTGGGGATGAGGCGATCAGTCTTCAGAACGATCTGGGTACGCAACCCACCATCTTGCTGCACCCCCAGCGTTTTGTTGAATTGGCAGGCATTCACCCGCCCCTTGCGACAGGACAGGCAGGTGCCGCAGGTTGTGTAGGGAATGACGATTGCCCCCTGCCCCACGGCAAACTCCGGGTCCACGTCGGGACCACGGGCCGCAACCGTGCCGCCGATCTCATGCCCGGGGATGCGCGGCAGCTCGACCAGCGGATTCAGGCCCAGAAATGTGTTCAGATCACTGCCACATAACCCGACAAAGGCGACGTCGAGCAGAACCTCTCCCGGGCCCGGCGCGACGGCGTCCGTGTCGCGAAACGCTGTGTGCCCGATGTCGTCGATGACAAGAGATTGCATGCCAGGTCTTTCAATCAAGGAACGGGACGGCGACCCGACAGAGCCGCCGTCCGGGAAGTCTTTACTGGAAGTCGGCGACGTTATCGCCGGTGATCAGAATGCCATCGATTGGCACAACGGCAGGAGCATCCTTGCCCTTGATGATGCTGACGAGGTTCTGAACAGATTCGATCCCCATGCGGGTGTTGTCCTGCTTGATGGTCGCCGATTGCTCCCCCTCGCTGATGGCAACGAGGTTGGCCGGGTTGCCGTCAAATCCAACGATGACCAGATTGTCCAGCTTGCCCAATGCCTGCGAGGCAGAGACCGCCGCCAGGGCGCCCGGATCCCACGCGGAGAAGATGGCCTTGATATCGGGGTTTGACTGCAGGAAGTTCGTCGTTGTTTCGAACGCACAGGCATCCTGCCAATCGCAAATCTGGAAGATGACTTCGTGACCCGCAGCTTCTGCCGCTGTGAGGACGCCGTCACGACGGGCGTTCCCGGTTTGGTGACCCGCAGAGCCGCCCAGGATCAGAACCGACCCCTCACCGCCCAATTGTTCCACGATGTAGTCGCCTGCGATACCGGCAGCCGCCAGATTGTCGGTCTGAACGAGGCTCGATACATGTGAGTGGTCAATGCCTGTGTCAACGGCAACCACCGGAATGCCCTTGGACGCCGCATTGTCGAGCGAGGCATCAAACGCGCGATTGTCGACGGAGCCGATGATGATCCCGTCCACACCCATATCGATCGCGCGGTCCACAGCATCTTTCTGCGCGGCTGAATCCGGCGAGGAGGCCGTCATATCGATGAATTCGATCCCCTGCGCTTTGGCTTCACCCGCAGCGGCGGTCGCGACGCCGATCCAGAAGGTGTTATCCGTGGAATAGCCCGTATAGGCGATCCGCAGGTCCTCGGCGTAGGCCGCACTGGCAATGCCGACAGCCGTTGCAGCTGCAAAAACAGTCTTTGTGATATTGAACTTCATAGTTTCCTCCCAGAAGTACTTGATGACGCCCGTTGGCGGGCTTTGATATGCGCGGCGATAAGATCATTCACCGCGCCGTGCGTCGCCAGACATCCCAATAGACGGCGACAATGATGATCGCCCCGATTGCAATGCGCTGGTATGAGGTGCCGACACCCAGGTAGGACAGTCCGACAATGATGGTTTGCATGATGAACATGCCCAGAAGCGTCTTTCCGACCCCTCCACGCCCGCCAAAAAGACTGGTGCCGCCGATGACCACAGCCGCAATGGCGTAGAGTTCATAGCTTTGACCACGCGCGGGCATGGCAAAGTTCAACTTCGCGACCTCGACAATTGCCGCAAGACCCGCCAGCAGACCGCCCAGCATGTAGTAGTAGATGCGGCTTTTGGCGACCGGCACGCCGGACAGGCGCGCAACCTCCTCGTTGCCGCCGATGGCAAAAGCCCGGCTGCCAAGGCGTGTCTTGGTCAGGAACAATCCGGTCAGAATGGCCGCTGCAAACATGATCAGCATGGGCACGGTGTTGCCGGACCCGAGAAACTTGAACCCATCAGGAAAACGCGACAAATCACGCCCGCTCGCCAGGATTTCAGCCAGCCCCTTGTAGGCAGTCAAACCCCCAAGCGTGACAATGAAGGCAGGGACCTTTGTCAGCACCTGTATGGTTCCGTTCAGCGCGCCCAAGGCGGCCCCGATCACCAGCCCGAGCCCGACGGCAGCAACCGGCGGCAGGCCCCATTCGGCCATGAAAATACCAACCGAAACACCGACCACCGCAAAGATCGAGCCCACGGACAGATCCAGCCCGCCCGAGATCAGAACAATCGTTGTGCCACAGGCGAGAATGGCCAAAATAGACGCCTGCCCGAAGATCGACAGCAACGTGTCGATGCTGCGAAACGGCGGCGACATCAGAAAGAAGAACCCGTATATCAGCGCCAGCGCCGCGAGGACCTGCCAGATCTGCATGAAGTTGTGCCTGGCCAGCTCTAGACCTCCCGCGCTGGTGCCGGGGTTTGAAATACCGGTTTGGCTGTCTGCGCTACTCATGCCTGGCCCTCGGTTTCTTTGGCGCCCGTGATCAGGCCGACCAACGTATCGCCGTCCACCTCCGCCACCTTGCGCACGGCAACCAGGCGGCCCAGTCGGAGCACCATCACGCGGTCACAGTAGTTCAGGACATGCTGCATATTATGGGTGATCATGATCACCGACAGACCGTGGTCTTTGAGAGAACGCACCAGGTCCATCGCCATCTTGCTTTCGCGCACCCCCAGCGCCGCTGTTGGTTCATCCAGAATGGCAACGCGTTTGCCGAACATGACCGTCTTTGACAGCGCAACGGCCTGACGTTGGCCGCCTGAGAATGCTTCCGCGTCGCGGTAGATATCTGCGATCCGAATATCGAGTTTGCCGAAGAGGTCGCGGATCTCGGCGTCCATCTTCTTGAAATCGAGGACACCAAACCAGCGCCCGAGCCAGTCGTCGCGCACGATCTCGCGCCCCAGAAAGACATTCTTGGTGATCGAGATTTCATTGACCAGCGCGAGGTCCTGATAGACGGTCTCTATCCCGGCCGCTTTCGCATCGCTGGGCGTGTCGATCTTTGTCTCTGTCCCGTCAAAGCGAATGACCCCCGTTGTCTTGGAAATCGCACCGGTCAGCGCTTTGATCAGCGTCGATTTACCCGCCCCATTGTCGCCGACCACCGCCAGGACTTCGCCTTCGTTCAAGGTGAGGCCCACCTCATCAAGCGCCACGATCCCGCCGTAATGCTTTGATATCCCACGTGCTTCCAGCACTGGTGGCTTTGCAGCTCTATCGGCTCCAGGGCCCGTCATTCTTGTTCCACACCTCAAAATTGCTCTTTATGCGTAAAAAACATTTTAGGTTGTCGTCAATTGTTTTTTTTGCAAATAATACATTCAAGCGGGGGTAAACGTGATGTCAGAGGGTGAAAAACCGGCGGTCAGACTGCTTCATCTGCACCGAAATGATAACGTGGCGGTATTGATGCAGGACGCTGAAATCGGTGCGACGACACGGCATGGGGCGCGCTGTATTTCCATCCCCACGGCATTGGGCATGGGGCACAAGATTGCCGTTGCGCCAATTGCCAAGGGGGCTGACGTGCTCAAATACGGCGCACCCATCGGTTTTGCAGCCCGCGACATCGCCATCGGCGAGCACGTCCATCTGCACAATGTAACCAGCCGGTACACGGTGATCGAGGACATGGAAGCGGGTCAACGATGACACATGCAATGAGCGGATGGCTGCGCGAAGATGGCCGCAAAGGCATCCGCAACGTGGTGCTTGTCGCCTATTTGGTGGAATGCGCCCATCACGTCTGCACACGCATCGCGCGGTCGTTCTCTGACAGTGAGGCGCAGGTGATCGGATTTTCCGGATGCTTTCCGAGCCGGTACGGCCAGGACATGATGGAGGCGCTCTGTACCCATCCCAATGTCGGCGCTGTGCAACTGGTCTCGCTGGGCTGTGAGAATTTCCGCAAAGCCGATCTGATGCGCCATATCGAAGCCTCTGGCCGTCCTGTGAACCTCATCACCATCCAGAACACGGGCGGGACACGGGCCGCGATTGCAGATGGCACGGCCTGGGTCCGTGAACAGGTGGCCCATCTGCGCCAGATGCCAAAGGTTGCCATGTCCCCATCTGACTTGGTCATCGGGACAATTTGCGGTGGGTCTGATGCCACGTCCGGACTGACCGGCAATCCTGCCGCGGGCCGCGCATTTGACCGTCTGGTGGCGGACGGGGCAACCTGTCTGTTCGAGGAGACGGGCGAATTGATCGGCTGTGAACACATCATGGCCGCACGTGCGGACAACCCCGTGCTGAAAGAAGCATTGATCAGATCCGTGGAGAAAGCCAGCCGCTACTACCGCGCCATGGGGTATGGCTCGTTTTCCCAGGGCAATGCCACCGGCGGCCTGTCCACCATCGAGGAGAAATCCCTGGGCGCCTATGCGAAATCCGGCGACAGCCTGATCAACGGGATCTTGCGCCCCGCCGAGCGACCGCCCGGCGCAGGGCTCTATCTGCTTGATGTGGTCCCGGACGGCCCGCCGACCTTTGGCTTTCCCAACATCAACGATACCGCGGAAATCGTCGAGCTGATCTCTTGTGGGGCCCATGCGGTGATATTCGTCACGGGCAGAGGGTCGGTCGTGGGATCAGCGATCTCACCTGTCCTGAAAGTCTGCGCAAACCCCAGAACCTACGCGGCCCTGCAAGAAGACATGGATATCAACGCGGGGCGCATTCTGGACGGAGACGCCACGCTGGATGACGTAGGGGGCGAAATTTACGACGCCCTTCTGGGCCTGGCCGCCGGGGGAACGACCGCCTCGGAGGACCTTGGGCACACAGAATTCGTGCTCACCTACAAAAACGCCAGCGCGCCGGAACCCGGCTGTCACCCGGCGGCATAACGCGATGGTTTTGACGTCAGATCACGCGTTGTCCTTTGGCACCGCAAGCCTCGGCGGGCTCTACCAGCCCGTGCAGCCCGAAGACGCCCAGGCGGTTCTGCAAACCGCGTGGGACGCCGGTATCCGCTACTTCGACACAGCACCGCATTACGGCAATGGCGCGTCCGAACACCGGTTGGGTGATTTTCTGCGGGACAAGACCGGCTGGGTGCTGTCCACCAAGGTCGGACGCCTCCTGACGCCCGATGCCGCCCCACCCGCCGTTATCAACGGCTTTCACAGCGCGCTGCCACTCAAGCAGCACTTCGACTTCACCTATGATGCTATCATGCGGTCTGTTGAGGATAGCTTTCAGCGACTGGGCCTGAACCGGATCGATATCCTCTATGTGCATGACATCGGCGACCCCGGTGCGGGGACAGACACGGCGCATCATCGCGCCCAGCTTTTGGATAGCGGGCAGAAGGCCTTGCGCCAACTGAAAGCGGAAGGCGTTGTCGCTGCCGTGGGTCTGGGCGTGAATACGGTCGAGATCTGCGAAGAGCTTCTAGGCCAGGTCGAAATGGATCTGATCCTTCTGGCCGGGCGCTACACCTTGCTGGACCAGACTGCTAAGGACCGGTTGTTCCCCCTGCTGTGCAAACACGGGACGAAATTGGTCATCGGCGGGGTTTTCAACTCGGGCATCCTGGCCACCGGACCGCTGCGCGGGGCGATGTATGACTACCAGCCAGCCCCGCAGCATATCCTGGACAGAACGGCCGGGATTGCGCGCATGTGCGACCGGCATCAGGTCTCCATGGCGGCTGCGGCTTTGCAATTCCCGGCGCAAAGCGACCATGTTGTCTCGACACTCATTGGAACGTCAAAACCCGGCTCGCTGACGCGCAATATTGCGCAATACCATCAAGAGCTGCCGCAGGAGCTCTGGGCGGACTTGCGACAAGCGGGCGTCATACGCGAATGAGTGACGTACCAGAGTTTCCGAATGTCGGCACGCGCAGGCTATAGGTGGTCAGAAGCCGCCGTGACCCCGATGATCTGATGGATTTCGGGTCCCTATAGAGATCGCGCAAGCGGTTCCGGTTCAGGCAAAGGACGTTATCGCGCAGCAGACGGTTCCGAAGCTTGCCGAACAGCATCGGTTTACCGCGCCCGGCGGGACGGTGGATTTGCCCGCCCAGCCGATCAGGATGGCCACTCGGCCAAACACACCCCAAGCCTGCGCCCTACCGTTACTACCGGGCTTACGGGTGGGGTTCTGGATCAGCCTGTGAGCCGCGTGCCAATGCATAGGGTCCCGTCACACCGACCTCCGCTGCCATGCGACCGATACTTTCTGCGGATCGCGCAAGGCCAGAAACCAGGGGTCCATCTCGAGGACCCGATTGACCAGATCAGACACGACGTCATCAGGTTCCTCCGTGTCGATCTGAAGTGTGATCCGGGTCTCAAGGGGTCCCGCGTTCCCGCCCCCCAGACCGAAGAGAGCAAGATCGTCGCTCTCCATTTCAAGGTCCACGTGAACGGACCGGAAGACAAGACCTTCGCGGGCCGCGGCCATTCTAGTGGCAATGGCCACGCAGCCGACAATGCCCGCACGGGCAAAGAAACCGGGCGAGGGCCCCCGTGCGTCGCCCCCCATGGCGGCCCCCATGTCCATAATTGCCCGGTGCTTTCCCTGGGTGACATGGCACGCCAGCCCGTCATCGACGGTGCCGGACATTGCCAGCGTGACAACGGCCTTTTCCGGGTCGGCAGACAGACGGTCCATGACCTGTTTCTGGCTGGACCGAATGTGTCGGTCGCGGTCTGTCTGGCGCTGCTTGCTCAGGTTCCTGGTGGTGACTGTCATGATCGTCTTCCTTGTCATGCCACGCGGCTTGCGCGGTTGTGAATGAGATGGTTGGCCAGCACTTCGGCATCGGCGCCAACACCGTCGATGAACGCGGATTTCCGACGCTGCTGGGCGGGCATCCCCAGGACATAGAGGCCGGGGCCAACGACCCCGAATGTATGGTCGAGCCCGCCTTTTGCATTGAACACAGGCAGATCCAGCCAGTGGAAATCCGGGCGATATCCGGTGGCCCAGATCACGGTGCGGATGTGCCCGTCATCCAGCCGCAGTCTCAGGACCGGGTCCCTCCCCACCTCGGTCGGCTCCAGCCGGTGGGGCGGTTTCAACCCGCTGAGGGTCTGGCTCTCCGCCCAGGCGTCGAAGCTCTCCAGCAATCGGTTCAGTTTCAGATCCGACAGCGCGCAGTGATTGGCCAGCGCTCCTGAGAACTGCGCATACCCCTCCCGAATACCAGCAATCCTGCCGACGATCTGAACGCCGCGCGCGCGCAATGTGTTGAGATCCAGTGCCGCAAGTGTCGCGTCCCCGACCAACTGCATAGAGGGCAAGCGCCGGATGCGATCAATGTCGTCGAGGGGATCAAGGCAGGCATCCAGAACACCGCTTCGATCCAGCCACCACTGGATGTCGCGCCCGCGATAAGACCGTGGCGCCCGCAAATGCGAGCCGACCGCGAGCGTGACCTCATGACCGACCGCGCGCAGTTCGGCGGCAATCTGCGTTCCACTGGCCGAGGCGCCGACCACCAGCACGCCGCCGGGATCAAGTTGCGCGGGGGATTTGTAGGACATCGGTGTCATGCTGGTGACGCCCGGTGGCAAGTTGTTGGCCAGCTGTGGGATCTGAGCCTGTGCGCAGGCCCCTGTGGCCAAGACGACATTGTCGCACTGCCAAGCGCCCTGCGTCGTCTCAACCCGATATCCAAAACCCTGAGACGTCACGGATGTGACGGTTGTCCGCTCTTCGACCGGCGCTGCACAACACGCCGCATAGCCGCGCAGATAATCTGCGATCTGCGGCATTGTCATGAAGCCGTCCGGGGCATCACCCGAATAGGCATAGCCCGGTAGTCGGCTTTGCCAGTTGGGGGTCAGCAAACGCAGGCTGTCCCAGCGCTCGCTGATCCAAGCGTGCGCGATCTCTCCCCGCTCGATCACCACATGGGTGACCGACCGGTCCGAGAGACATTTGCTCATGGCGAGCCCGGCCTGACCGGCGCCGATGATGACGGTCGATATGTGTCTCACGCCACGCGCCCTTTCTTTTGAGTGTGCCTTAGGCCACGTCCACAAAGACGTTGGTGGGGTTGGTCAGCAGATCGAAAACGGCGGAGCGCTTCTGTGATTGGGCGACCAGCGCGCGGATGTCGCTCTCAGACGCATCTGCGTCGATCTCGAACCGGACGCGGATCGCATTGAAACCGTTGCGGATGTCGGGGTCCATCCCGAGGATGCCGCGCACGTCGATTTCGCCTTCGATGATCGCCTGCACCTTGCGCAGCTGAATGCCACGGTGCTGGGCCACGGCAGCCACACCGCCTGTGAGGCAGCTGCCAAGCGCGGACAAGACAAGCTCCGGCGGCGTCGGCGCGGTATCAGCGGCTGCGAAAACCTCGGGGTGATCGGCGTTGACCACAAAGGTTTCCTTGCGGATCTGTTCTTCGCCCAGACCGAAATAGCCATTGATCGTATTGCTGCTTTCGGTGCCGCTGACCCAATCACAGGTGCTGCGGAATACGAAAGACGCCGCCTCGGGCATCTGGGAGAACGCCCCCCGGGCACCGATCAGCGCTTCGGTGTTGACGCCATTGTCGACCTTGGTTTCTACGGTATTCATTGTCATTCCTTTCAAAGGTTTAGCTGTGTTGATGGAAGTTACGTGTCCGCAGGATTGCGGGCGGTGATGAGCCAGGAGGAACTGTCCATCCACAGTCCCTGCTCATTCGTCTCAACGGGTGCGAACATCTCGGCCAAAGCAGCCTCGACTTCTGCGCGGCACTCTTCGCCAAGCGCGCCGGCTTCGCGGAATGTCTCACCCGCCGGGCCGATCGCCAGTTGAAAGGCAATCGCCTCCTCTACCGTGCGTCCGACCATGACCTTGGCGTCGATGCGCTTGAAGGCGATGTCGGTGAAACCGGCAGCAATCATCTGGGCGCGGGTGGTGGTTTCGTCCGCCATGGAAAACGGACCGGGGCCGCATGTCAGCGCGTCCTCGCCGGGTTTGGGCAGGATCGTCTGCACAACGTCACGCGCCGCGATCAACCAGGGATTATCGGCGCGCCTGCGCCAGACGATATGGGCCATCCGCCCCCCGGGCCGCATGGCCGCCCGCATGGCACGCAGCCCCGCGACCGGGTTGGCAAAAAACATCGTGCCGAAGCGGGCAAAGACGAAATCAAAGGCACCCGTCCCGACGCTCTGTTCGACATCCCCACAGGTGAAACGCAGGTTTTGCATCTCACTCAACGCGGCCAATTGCGCGGCGTGATCGATAAAGGCCGCGCAGCAATCCACCCCCAGAACGTCACCGCCGGGCCCGACGCGGAGGGCAAGCTCCACCGCCGTGTCGCCAAACCCGCAGCCGACGTCGAGCGCCTTGTCGCCGCTGCGAATGTCCAGCACGGGCATGATTTCGGCGCTGTGCCGGGACAGGCCGCCCACCAGAATATGACGATAGGTCATAAACTTCGGCGCAAGCACGTCGTTCCAGAAGTCAACCAGAGGTGACGGTTCACCCCTGAAAGTCAGTGTATTATGTACGTTCATCTTTGGTCTCCCGTGCCCAATGGGCATCGCTGAAAAGAGCTGTCCGGATGGTGACCGGACTGGATGAGCGAGGTTTTAGGGAGATGGGAGCAGCGCGAATACTTCACGGACAGTAGCGATGCACTACAGAAATCAAAGCAACGAACTACACAAAATGAAGTAACGGTGTTATACTCGCCGTCAGGAGCGCGGCATGACACAGTACAACCAATTTTGTCCTATCGCCAAAGCCACCGAGATCCTCGGTGAAAAGTGGACCATTCTGATCGTGCGCGAGATCCTTCTCGGCAGCACGCGGTTCAACGAACTGCAACGCGGGCTTGGCGATATTTCTCCAGCGCTGCTGACCAACCGGCTGAAGATGCTGGAAGGCAAAGGCATGATCGCCCGCCGCAGAATTTCGGGACAACGCGGATATGAATACTTCCCGACCGAGGCCTGCAAAGCGCTGCTGCCGGTTATCATCTCTCTGGGAGAATGGGCCCTGCTCTGGGCGAGACACACGATTCTGGATTCGGATTTCGACGTCGAGTTTCTGATGTTCTGTCTTGAACGCAGCATCGATCCCTCAAAGCTGATTGGGGGTGAGACAGTCATCAAGTTTCGCTTTACCGATCTGGCCGAACAACCCAACTGGTGGCTGCTGGTTCAAAACGGCAAGGCGCAGGTCTGCCTCAAAGATCCGGGCAAGGACGTAAACGTCTATTTCGACGGCTCGGTCCGCACGATGCATGATGTCTGGATGGGGGACCGCACGTATAAGGACGCGATGAAGTCCGGCGATCTGTCCATTCAGGGGGATCCGGCCCTCACGCGCAACGTGCAGTCATGGCTTACGCCGGCACATTACGTCAACGCAAAGCGCGCGCCGATCCCGGCGGTGTAGACGTTGCTTTGAGGCGGCAAAGGGGCCCGGAGTTTTTCCGGGCGCCTTTTGCAATCGATCCCAGCAGGTGCCGCATGTCATCCTGTCCATCCGACCGTTGTGATGGCGACCCGCAGTGTCACGAAGGCATCGGCCCGGGCCTTTTGAAAGCCCACAGGGATGGGCAGACGAGCCATGTATTTGCGCCGGGAACGTCGCCAAACACGATGATTGATCCCCTCGGGATGGTCCGCTTGTGTCTTTTCAAGCGCCTAGTAGGTTGCGCGCCCGCCCGACAGATCAAAGACGCCGCCCGTCGCAAAGCCGTTCTCGGCGCTGCAGAGCCAGCAGATCATCGCGGCGGCCTCGTCGACCTGCAAAAAGCGGCCACGTGGGATCTTGGACAGCATATAGGCAATGTGCTCCTCGCTCATCTGGTCGAAAATGCGCGTCTTCGCGGCGGCGGGCGTCACGCAGTTGACCGCGATATCGAGCGTGGCGCATTCCTTGCCCGCGGATTTCGTGAGCCCGATCACCCCGGCCTTGGAGGCTGAATAGGCAGAGGCCATCGGGTTGCCCTCCTTGCCCGCCACGGACGCGATAAGCACAATACGCCCGTAGCCGCTGGTCTTCATCCCCGGCAACACGGCGCGCAGCACGTGAAAGGACCCGGTGAGGTTCACGTCGAGGATCTTGCCCCAGTCCTCCAGCGGATACTCTTCTATCACCGCGTTGGGCCCCGCAATCCCTGCGGAATTCACCAGCTGCGTGATCCCGCCCAGCGTCTTTTCCGTCTCTTTCTGCGCCGCCGCGACACTGGCGAAATCCGCCACATCGACCACGCAGGTCACGGTCTCTGGTCCGAGCTCCGCCTTGGCGGCCTCCAGCGCGGCAGGATCACTGTCCCAAAGCGCCACGGCACTGCCTTCGTCCTTGAACTGGCGCGCACAGGCGAGGCCAATCCCCTGGGCCCCGCCGGTAACAACTGCAATCTGTTTCATATCCCTACCTCAAAGCTGCGATCACCGCGTCGGTGCGTGTCACAGTCGCCACATTCTGCATGGCATAGTCAATGGAGGCGCGGTGCCAATCGGCGTTCATCGTCGAACAGGCATCCTCGGGCACGATCATGTGAAAGCCCTTGTCCGCCCCCGTGCGCGCCGTGTGCTCGACACTCATGTTGGTCCAGGCGCCGGTGTTGATGATCGTATCGCGCCCACCATGCCGCAGGTAGCTTTCCAGCCGCGAGGTCTCCCAGGCGCTCATCAACATCTTCTCCACGACCAGATCGCCCGGCTGCGGCTCCAGCCCCGCGGCAGGGGCCACGCCCCAGGTGCCCCGGACCAGCGCGTTTTCGCCCTTCAGACCGCGCATCAGCTCACAGTGCTGCGCCAGATGCGGATGCCCTTCCTCGCAGACCATCCAGACGTGGATGACCATCACGCCCTTCGCGCGCGCAGCCTCGGCCAGACGCCGGGCGTTGGCAACGACATTCTGGGCGGTCGCGTGATCGGGGCTGCCGGTGCCGGCAAAAGCCCCGCCCGCAATCATCACGTCGTTTTGCAGGTCCTGCAGGATCAGCGCCGTGCGCGCGCCAGTGATCGGCGCCAGCGCCGCCTGCGGCTGCACATCCGCCGACTGCGCAGGACTGGTCTCTGGCGGTTTAACAGCGGCGGGCTGCGCGGTCATGAAGGCCTCCATCTTGCCCTGCGTCTGGGTCCGTACCGCGTAAACGGAGGTCTCCGCGCAGATGTAGAGGGTGCCCCAGTCGCTATCGCCCCAATGCAGGTTCGCGGCCATCTCCGGCAATTGGATCTCGCCCAGCTTCATGCCGTGGAAATCATAGACCCAGATGCCGCCGGGGGCCGTGACATAGATGTTGCCGTCCTTGTCCGACTTCATGCCGTCAGGCACGCCACGGCGGAGATCCTCGCGGATGCCGCTGGCAAAGATGCGGCCGTTCTGCAGCCGCCCGTCTGCGCCCAGATCGAATTTGCGAATATTGGCCTGATCGGTGTCATTGACCCAGATGAACTTCTCACACGGGCTCAGGCAAAGCCCGTTGGGCTGGCTGAACATGTAGCGGTCCGAGACCAGCACCGGCTCCTGCCCCGGCTGATGGCCGGGCGGCAGCATGTAGACGCCCTGAAACCCCATCTGCAACGGGCGCGGCACGCCGAAATGCTCCATCCGCCCGTAAGTCGGATCGGTGAAGAAGATCGCCCCGTCGCGCCGCATCACGATGTCATTGGGGGAGTTCAGCTCGCGCCCCTCGAAATGACTGGCCAGCACCGTGCGGCTGCCGTCCCGGCCCAGCCGCACCACGGAAGACGTCGCATGTTCGCAGACCAGCAGGTTGAGGTCGGCATCGTAGGTCATGCCGTTGCCCTTGTTAGAGGGCCGCGCCAGCTCGCGCACGCCCTGCCCGGGCACGTATTGGCGCCGCACGTCGCCCGGCATGTCCGAAAAGAGCAGGGTCTGCTCCTGCGGATGCCAGAGCGGCCCTTCGGTGAAAATATACCCGGTGCCGATCTGACGCACCGGCGCATGTGCCTCCACCAGTGCGGCAAACCTGTCGTCGGTTGCGATATGTCCCATGCGTCCCTCCCTGCGCGGCCAGACGGTCAAGCCCGCCTAGACCGGAAACCAGTCGCGGCTCGGCAGGGTTTCGGTCATCGGCCCGGGCACCTGCATGCCCAGGCGCCCGACCACCTGCGCATGTTCGATCTTGGCAGGCCGGTCGTGGATCGGCAGCAGAAAGGTGAAGTTCTGCAAGAGTTTCTTGACCGCACCCTTCTCGGCCCGCTTGGAGCCCGCGTGATTGCCGGTCACCTGCGGCTCCATATGGTTGTTGACCCGCACGTGGTTGACGATCTGGTCGTTGAAATCATAGATCACGTCGCCGCAGATGCAGGCCAGCCCCTCGGCGGTTTCCACCACCACATTCATCGAGCCTTCGGTATGGGCGCCCGCCAGTTCGCACCACACACCGGGGATGATCTCTTCGGCGGCGGTGATTTCCAGATCGAGGAAACGCATCGCCTCGGGCTCGTAGATGCGATCAACCAGATGTTTGATGTCGGGCTTGGGGTATTGCGGATACATGATGCCGGAGACGGAGAACTCCATTTCGCGGCGATTGATGCAGACGGTTGTGTTCATCGGGAAAAGGTCATCCTTGCCCGCATGGTCGATGTGCAGATGGGTGTGCAGAATGTAGCGGATATCGCCCAGTTTCAGCCCGTGTTTGGCCAGTTGGTTTTCGATCATATTGTCGTGAAACTGCAGCCCGCGCATGCCGAGGGATTCCATGATGGCATTGTCGCGATAGCCCGTGTCCACCAGCACCGGATAGGTGCCGCCGGTGATCAGGAACCCGTAGACCGGCACCCGCCGCGTGCGGCCGCATTCATGGCCGAGCACCAGAAACGAGGTTTCCAGTTCGATATCGCCATAGTCCAAGACGTGAATTTGAAGAGCCATCAGGTCACTCCCTTTAAGTGTGGTTATTCAGGCCGTAGACGCGGGCGGCGGTGCCCGCGAAGACGGCGTTTCGGTGGGATTTCGGCACCGCGTCCATGTAGGCGGCGAAGAGATCGGCGTAAGAGGTCCAGAGTTTCTCGATCGGGTAGTTGGAGCCGAACATGCAGCGCTCGGGGCCAAAGAGCTTGAGTGCGGTTTTGACCTGATCGGTAATGTGTTCGGGGTCATTGCGGTGAATGAATGTGCCGAGCCCGGAGAGCTTGCAGATCACGTTGGGGCAGTCCGCAAGCGCGGTCATGCCGGTGAGCCAGAGCGTGCGCCCGGCTTTGGAGTGGTCCTCCAGCATGCCCGCGTGTTGCAGCACAAAGGTAACTTCCGGGCAGGCCTGCGCGAGGCTCACCGCCCCCGGCATCTGGCTGGCGAAGACCTGCAGATCGAAGCTGAGGCCCAGGTCGCCCAGCCGGGCGATGTTCTCCATCACCTGCCCCTCCTCGCAGAGATCGGGGCCCGGTGCGAAGCGGTAGGCAGGGTTTTCATGCCAGTGGAACTGGTGCCGTATCCCGCAGACCCCCGGCACATCCGTCAGCCGCTTGAGCGCCTCTGCCGCCCGGCGGCTGCGCATATCCGCAAAACCGACAATCGCCATTGGCCAACCGCTGCGCGCGCTTTCTGCCGCGACCCAGCGCGCCTCGTCCAGTGCCCAGTTCGGCGCCCAGTTGGCCTGCACATAGACCGATCCGGTGATGCCGGTGCCGTCGATGTCCTCAAGGAATTCCTCGATCATATAGTCGCGTTTGATCGGCGCGTAGGAGCCAAAGATGCGCGGCTGTTCCGGCCCCAGAAGCCAGGGCAGATCCGCCTGCCGCCAGATGTGATGATGTGCGTCGATCATGCCGCCCTCGCCAGGTTGAGTACATGCGCACAGATGGCCTGTACGCTCGCGCCGTCGCCCAGATCATCGATCCAGGGCAGGATGCCCGTCAGCGCCGCCGTCTCGGGCCGGAACGCCGGGTCAGCGGCAAGCGGGGTCAACCAGTGCAGCCGCCAGGCCTGCCGTGACAGCCGCGCCGTGGCGTCAATCATCATCTGCGGATCGCCCCGCTCCAGCCCGTCCGACAACACCAGCACCAGCGCCCCGCGGGCAAAACCGGCATAGCGCGGCACCGCCAGAAACGCCGAGAGCGCCGCACCCAGCCGGGTGCCGCCATCGAGATCGGCGATCTGCTGGCCGACCCGGGCCATGGCCGCCGGCCGGTCTGAGGGGCTGAGCCCTGCGGTGATCCGCGTCAGCTGTGTGCCCAAGGTGAACACCTCCACCCGCTCAGCGGCCTGCACCAGCGCATGGGCAAAGGCCAAGAGCGCGTCCGAGCGCTCTTTCATCGATCCCGACACATCGATCAGGCAAAGGATCCGCCGCTGCCGGGTCTTGCGCCTCGTGCGTGGCAGTGCAAAGAGATCGCCATCCGTGCGGGCCGCCTGCCGCAGCGCGCGGCGCAGATCAAAGCGGTCGCCACGCCGGGCGGGGCTGCGCCGGTAGGACAGCCGCCGGGGCAGCCGTCTCGGAGCCTCCCGCTCAAAAGCGCTCAGCGCCGTCGCCGCCGTCGGCATCACCGCCCGTGAGGCCAGTCGCTCCGCCGCCGTGGCCTCGGCGCCGCTGGGATCGGGGCCTTCGTCCAACTCGATCTCCGTGGTGGTCTGCTCAGGCTCCAGCGCCTCGGTGTCATCCTCTTCGCCGGGCGCATCGGCGGCCAGGCTTTGACCGGCAAGGATCATTTGGAAAATCGCATCGAATTCCGCGCGCCGCTCCGGCGGGATCGCAAAGAGCGCCAGCGCCGCGGCGTGCACATCGGCAATGCCGCGCGGGCCCAGCACGCCCGTGGCCGCAATGAAGCCCGCTGTCTGGTCGGGGGCGATGGCAAAACCTGCCTGCCGCAAGGCAGCGGCCAGCGCAAAGAAGGGCTCCAGCGCGCGCGTCATGCCGCCGCTCCCGGCAGGAACGCGTCAAGGTGCGGCTCCAGATAGTCGAGATCATCGTGATCCTTTATCGCCACCCCGATGGACCGGCGGAAAGCATCAGGCCAGGCCGCGCCCTGCAGGTTCAGGAGCGTCGCCGCCTCGGCCCATTCTACGGTTTCGGCCACGCCGGGCGGCTTGGCCAGCGGTTCGGCCCGCATCAGCCCGACCGAGGCCACAACCGCCTGTGCCGTGGCCTCGACCACCGCCGAGGCGCGCATCTGCACGATCTGCGCCTCCAGCGCCGGATCGGGATAGTCGATCCAGTGATAGACGCAGCGCCGCCGCAGCGCTTCGTGCAGATCGCGGGTGCGGTTGGAGGTGAGCACCACCACCGGCGGGCGCGTGGCGCGTTCGGTGCCGGTTTCGGGGATCGAAATGGTGAAATCCGACAGGAACTCCAGCAGGAAGGCCTCGAATTCCTGATCCGCGCGGTCGATCTCATCGATCAGCAGCAGCGTGGTGGCCGGGTTGCGCAGGGCGGTCAGCAAAGGCCGTTCCAGCAGGAAATCCGGACCGTAGAGATTGGTCTCGCCCACCTCCATCTGGCGCAGCGACAGCATCTGCCGCGGGTAATTCCATTCATAAAGCGCCGCCGCCGCGTCGATCCCCTCATAGCATTGCAGGCGGATCACCTGGCGCCCCAGCACGCCGCCAAGCGCCTTCGCGGCCTCAGTCTTGCCCACACCCGGCGCGCCTTCCAGCAGCAGCGGTTTGGCAAGGGCCAAGGCCAGATAGGACGCGGTGGCCAGCGCGGGAGCAGCGATGTATTGCGCGTCGCGCAGGGCCGCGCCCAGCGTCTCCGGGCTGGTGATCCCCGCGATATTCGACTGCACCGCCACGCCGCTCAGACGCCCGGCCGGCGCGGACCGGGCCGCGCGCCGCCATTGGTCCGGATCCCGCGCAGGATCTTCTCGGGCGTGATCGGCAGCTTGTCGACCCGCACGCCCACCGCATTGTAAACCGCATTCGCCACCGCCGGCAGCACCGGGTTGGCGCACATCTCGCCTGGCCCCTTGCCGCCGTAAGGCGCATCCGCCGCCGGGCGTTCCAGCACGGCGATGTCATGCGGGACGATCTCGCCGGGTCCGGGCATCAAATAGGTGTTAAAATCCTCCGGCCCGTGGCTGCGATCGGGATAGTAGGGTTCCGTGGTTTCATAGAGCGCGTGGCTCACCCCCATCCAGGCCCCACCGATGAGCTGTTGCTCGACCAGCTTGGGATTGAGCGCGCGCCCCACCTCATAGGCAGAGTTGATCTGCGTCACCTCCACCTCTCCGGTCTCGTCATCGACGTCGAGATCGACGATGAGCGCGGCATGGGCATAGGTGGTCACGGGGCTCATCTCGCCGGTATCCGGGTCCACGCCCGAGGGTTCGATCAGGAAGATCCCCCGCCCCGACAGCGTCCGCCCCTGTTTGAACTGCGCGGCAATCGCGGTGTCCGCGACGGTGATCTGACGGCTGGGCGCGCCCTTGACGTGGATGTTGCCCGCCCCATCGGTATCGAGGTCCTGCGCGCTGACCTCCAGCTCTTCCGCCGCGGCCTCCATCATCTGCGCGCGCGCCTCGGAGGCCGCGCGGATCACCGCATTGCCCACCCGGTGCGTGCCGCGCGAGGCGAAAGAGCCCATGTCATGCGGGCCGGTGTCGCTATCGGCGGTGTCGACATAGACATCCGCCAAAGGCACGCCAAGCGCCTCCGCCGCGATCTGCCGCGTCACGGATTTCATACCCTGGCCAAGATCGATGGCCGAGAGCGTGACCATGAATTTGCCATCGGGTGTGGAATGCACCAGCGCCTGCGCCGGATCGCCGCCGAGGTTCATGCCGATGGGATAGTTGATGCAGGCAAAGCCGCGTCCTGAATGTCGGGTCATCAGCGCCTCCTTGATCCGGAGAGAAACCGCGATACGCCCGGGCGTTTGACCCCGCGGCTGAACGGCTTCTCCGGCGCATAGGGGGCCGTCGGTTCAGGGACAGCCGGGGGTGTCGGTGCGGCTGCGGGCGGCACAGGTGCCGGGTCAGCGGCGGCGGCGGGCAGTGCCGGACCCGGCGCGGCGGCGGCTGGGTCATTGGGCAGGCGGGCGGGCGCGGTCGGCGCAGCCGCCGGGGCCGGGCCGCCCTCCGGGATCTTATGGCCAATCCGCTCGGCAAGGATCTGCATATCCGGTCGCTGCACTGGCACCGCGGCCATCGCACGCCCCTGAACGCCTGCGGGCAGCCGCCGCGTCCCGGGTGCCGGATCGGCACTGGCGCAGCGCCCGGCCCGGCGCGCGCCTTCCTGTCCCTCGTCGTCCAGCGCTGTTTCGGGGATCGCAGCGCGCGCCGCCGTCGTACCGGTCAAAGAACTCGCCGCCATATCCTGCGCGCTCAGCCCCCAGCCCGCCTTGCCCGCCGCCACCTGGCAGCATTCCACCAGCGCGCAATTCTTGGCACTGCGCCGGTGCGCCTTCATATCGCCGTCCCGGTAGGCGTTGAGGATGCGCAGGCTGACCGGATCGACACCCACCGCCTCCGCCACCCGGTCCATATGGCACTCCAGGGCAAAATCGACACCCGTGATCCCAAAGCCGCGCATCGCCGTCGCGGGCGTCCGGTTGGTGAAGACGCAAAACACATTCGAGGCCACATTGGGGATCGTATAAGGCCCCGGCAGGTGGCCCGTCCCCTTGTGCCCCGCATATGAACTCAGCCGGGTGTAGGCCCCCGCATCGAAAAACCCGGTGAACTGACGTGCCACGATCCGCCCGTCAGCCATCACCCCGTCCTTGATCCGCCAGCGTTCCGCCCCGCGCGGCGCGCCGACCTGCATTTCCTCCATGCGATCCCACTGGAACTTCACCGGACGGCCCGTCAGCATCGCGCCCAAAACGGCCATGGGCTCGGTGATGCTGTCGACCTTGCCACCAAATCCCCCCCCCACCGTACCGCCGATGAAATGCAACCGCGAGGAGGCGATATCCAGCAGCTTCGCGGTGGTGCCCAGCGAGAAAAACAGCGCCTGCGTGCCGGTGTGGCAAACAAACCGATCCGCGGTTTCGGGTGCCGCAATCGCTCCGCAAGTCTCCATCGGGGCCTGCTCGATGGGCGACATCTCGTATTCGGCCTCGACGATGTGATCCGCCTGCGCAAAGCCTGCCGCCACATCGCCAAATCGCAGTTTCACATGGTCATAAGGCGCGTAGGTAAAGGTGTTGTCCGGATAGGCCGGGTTCACCGACGGCGCACCCGGCGCAATCGCCTCCTCCACATCCAGCACATGGGGCAAGACCTCCCAATCGACACGCACGGCGGCACAGGCCGAACGGGCAATGGCCTCGGTATCGGCGATGATCGCCAGGATCGGCTCGCCGCGATAGCGCACCACCGGGTCGGACAGCAGCTGTTCGTCGTCCTTGCCAAAGCCGATGAGGCTCAGCAACGTGTTGAGATTGCTGGGCACATCCGCAGGCCGCACCACCCGCCTGACCCCAGCCATGCGCTCTGCCTCTGCCACATCCACCGACCGCACCCGCGCGTGGTGATGCGGGGAGCGCAGACAGCGCATGTGCAGGAGACCGTCAAAGAGGTGGTCGTCGTAATAGGCGGTGCGCCCGGTCACATGGCCTTCGATGTCCTGGCGCAGCTTCGGCTTGCCGATCTCGTTGAGATTGTCGTCGCGCTCATCGGCAAAGAGATCCTTGCGAAATTCGATGCTCATGCCGCGCGCCCCTGCAGTTTCGCGGCGGCCTCAAGGATGGCCGTCACGATGGGCTCATAGCCGGTGCAGCGGCACAGGTTGCCGCTGATGGCCTCAATCACTTCCTCGCGGCTGGGGCGTGGATTGGCTGCCAACAGCGCCTTGGCCGCCATCAGCATGCCGGGGGTGCAATAGCCGCATTGCGCGGCGAACCCTTCCATGAAGGCGCGCTGCAGCGGGTGCAGCTCCGCGCCCTCTGCAAGCCCGGCGGTGGTGTCCATCCGGCGCCCCGCCACGGCCTCGGCCAGCGTCAGACAGCTCAGATGCGGCACCCCGTCGATCAACACGGTGCAGGCGCCACATGTGCCCTGGCCACAGCCGTATTTGGGCGACAAGTCCCCGGCCCCGCGCCGCAGCGCCTCCAACAGGTTCTGCCCGTCATCCACGAAGATGCCGGTTTCGGCATCGTTGAGCGTGAAGGCCAGCGGTGTCTTGGGCATCATGTCTCTCCCATCAAGCAGCGGCGCAGATGCACGGGCGCGACCTCGCTGCGGTACCAGGCGGAGGCCAGCGCATCGTCCGCCGGGCTTAACCCCTGCAAACAAACGGCCCCGGCGGCAGTGACGCTTTCTTCGGTCAACCCCCGGCCTTGCAGAGCAGATTCTGCCGCCTTGGCCCGCAAGGGCGTGGGGCCCATCGCCCCGAAGGCGATCCGCGGCGCGGACCCACCATTGGGCAGGTAAGCGGCAATCGACATCACCGACACGCCTTTGGGCCGCGTGCGGCTGACCTTGCGGTAGCGCAGCGCACCCGGCGCGATCCGCGGCACCCAGATGCCCGTCACCACGCCGCGCGCCGTATCCCGCGCCGAGAGAAAGCGTTCGATCTCCTCGCGCCGCCCATCCGACCACAGGACCTGCGCCTCCAGCGCCAGCAGCGCCACGGTGAAATCACCATAGGGATGCGGTGCAAAGAGGTTGCCACCGACGCTCGCCATGTTCCGCAGCGCCGGGCCGCCGATGCTGCGCGCGACGGGGGCCAGAGCGGCGAGATCGGGATGCGCGATGACCTGCGCCATGGTCACGCCCGCCCCGATCAGGTGGCCGTCCCCCTCGGCTCGGATCTCGCGCAGCGCCGGATCGGTGATGCGGATCAGCCGCGGCACGGTCTGCGGCGCCTCGTTCACCTGCCGCATCAGCAGCGTGCCGCCACCCAGGATCGCGCCTTCTGCACCCGCAGCCTCGGCGCTGGTGGAAAAACTCCGAACCTCGGTCATGCGGCCTCCAATCCCATCTCGGCCCGGATCGCATCGAACCCGGCCTGATAGATGTCGTCCCCCACCAGGGCAGCCAGCGAGTCTTCCTGCCCTTTGGGCGTGTCGAACCGGCTTTCCCACTCCCAGAAGGTCCAGTCGCCATCGGTCACGGGGGCCAGCCGCACGTGGGCCACGTAGTTCAGCAGGGGCACCGGCGTCTCAAGCAGGCAGTAGGAAAAGCTCGTCTCCATATCGCTCAGGGTCAGCAGTTGCTCGCGCAGCTCCGCCCCGTCGGTCAGCCGAAAGCGGCGCACTGCACTCACCCTGTCTGCCGGGTTGCCACGTTCGATCTGACTTTCCGCGATGGCCGGATGCCAGCGGTCGTGCCCGTTGAAATCGCGCAGGATGTCCCAGACCGCCTCAATGGGGGCCGGCAGGATGGTGCTGCGATAGACCTTTACCATGGGCGCCGTCCTCCGGCCTGCATCGATCCCGATGTCATCCGCTACCCTCCGAAATGCCGTTTGAGCGCGTCAAAGCCACCCTGAAACACGTTTGTCCCGATCCCGTCGACCAGATCCGCCTCATCCGTGGGTTCGCAGGAAAACTCCGCCGACCATTCGGCAAAACAGCGCGCGCCATCTGTCACGGGGGTGAACCGGATCGTGGCCATGTAGTCCCAAAGCGGCATCGGCCCGTCGAGCATTGTGTAGCTGTAGAAGAGGTCGTAATCGCTCAGCCCCACCAGCTGCTCGCGGATGTTGTCGCCGTTCTGCAGGTTGAAGTTCCGGATGCAGCCGACTTTATCGGCGGGCAGCGCATCTTCGATACGGCTGTCGCGGATGCGCGGATGCCATTTTGGCAGCGCGTTGAAATCCCGCACCCGTTCCCAGACCTGCTCCGCCGAGGCGCCAATCACCGAGGAGACGAAAACGCGGGCCATCTAGGACTTCTCCTCGGGCTTGCGCGGGGTTTTGGCGTTCTTCGCCCGCGCAATCTCGGAGGTGGCCCGGGTCATGTCGGAGGCGTTGCGGAAGATGTCCGATTTGCTCACGTTGGCCCCGTCGATGCCGATCTCCTGCATCAGACTGTCGACGAACGGCGCCTGTACGCGGTAGCGCAGGGCCGAGTTCATGACCTCGTCGGTGGGGCTTGGCGCATCGCTCTTGCCTGCGCCACCTCCGCCGCCGCCATTGGCCCAGTCGAGCCCCTGCGTGCCGGACCCGCCCAGCTGCATGATCTTGATATCGCTGACATTTTCCAGCGGCTTGGCGCTGGCCGCGATGATGCCCTCCACATGCTCCAGCATCTTGCGCTTGAAGAGCGAATGCCGGGCGCCATCGGTGAGCACATTTTCCGCCTCGTTGATAAGCCGCGCGGCTTCGGCCTCCACCGCGCTGCGGATCTTGTCGGCCTCGGCGATGACACGCATGCGGTCGGCCTCCTTCTCGGCGCGGATGGTCTCCAGTGTCTTTTCGCGGCTGGCACTTTCGGTTTCGGCGGCGGTCTTGGCCTTCTCGGCTGCCTCCAGCGCGCGGGCCCGGGCGTTTTCAGCCTCCACCGCTGCGGCACTTTCATCGAGGGATTTCTGATAGAGCGCGATGGCTTTTTCCATCGCCGCCTCCTCGACGGCCTTCTCGCGGGCGATCTCGCGGGTGCGGCGTTCGGTCTGGTGTCCGATACGGGCGTCATCCAGCCCGCGTTCGCTGGCGATCTTGGCCCGCTCCACGTCTTCCTGACTGGCGATCTCGGCCTCGCGCAGGGATTGCACGCGGGCGATTTCCAGCGCTTCCAGCGCCTTCTTGCGTTCGAGCTTTCTGGCATCGAGCTCCTGCTCGGCGGCGATCCGCTCCGCATCGACGGTCTTCTCCTTGGCCACGCGAGCGGCCTCCGTCGCCTCATCTGCGGCAATCTGTGCCGCATCCATCGCCTTGTTGCGGGCGATCTCCAGCGTGCGGATACGCTCGTCCCGGGCAATCTTGTCCGCGGTTGTCTCCGCCTCCTTCTCGATGCGCTGCTGATCGACCAGCCGGCGCGAGGAAATCTCTGCCGCCTCAATGGCTTCCTGCTTTTCGATCTCGCGCGACCGCAGCTCCGCCTCCTTGGCGATATCGGCGGCGCGGGTGCGTTTTTCTTCCTGGATGCGGGCCTGAGCGATCTCTTCCTGCGCGCCGACATTGGCCACATCCACGGCGCGGTTGCGCGCGATCTCGCGCTCGCGCAGGTCCTGCTCATAGGCAATCCGTTCGGCGGCCAGCTTCTTTTCGCGGGCGATGCGCGTGGCCTCAATGGCTTCGCCCTTGGTGATCTCGGCGCTTTCGATGGCCTTGGCGCGGGCAACTTCGCGCTCCTGCGTGCTCTCCTGGCTTTCGATCCGGCGCAGTTCGGTCGCGGCCTCGGTGGCAATCCGCTGCGCCTCCACCGCTTCGCGCGCGGCAATCTCGGCCTCGTCGATGGCCTTGTTGCGCGCGATCTCGAGGCTGCGTACCCGCTCCTCCTGCGCAATCCGCTCACGCGAGGTTTGCTCGGCGGCGTCGATCTGCTGTGCGTCAAGCTCGCGCTGACGTTCGATCTCCCGCGCCCGGGTGTCCTGTTCGGCAGCGATCCGTTCCGCCGCCAGCGCCTTTTCACGTGCAATGCGGGCCGCTTCGGTGGCTTGCTGCGAGGCGATCTCGGCCTCTTCCAGCGCCTTCTGCCGTTCGATCTCCAGCGCGCGGGTCGCCTTGCTGGAGGCGATGCGTTCGGCGTTGATCGTGGTCTCCTGCGTGATGCGCAGCTTTTCCGCAGCCTCCTGCGCGGCAATTGTTGCCTCATCCACCGCGAGATTGCGCGCGATCTCCTGCTCCCGAGTCGTGCGCTCCAATGCAATCCGGGCCTCCGTCACCTCGCGTTCCTGCGCGATGCGGGCCTTTTCAATGACCTCCTTGGCGGCAATATCCGCCTCCTCGATCTGGCGCTTGCGGTCGATCTCGCGCGCCTGCGTCTCGCGATCCTTCTCGATGCGCGCTTCGGTCAAGGTCCGATCCTGCGCAATGCGGGCTTTCTCGATGGCTTCCTTGGCGGAAATCTCCGCCGCTTGCGTGTCCTTGTCGGTTTTGATCCGGGTTTCGGTCAGAGATTTTTCCTGGGTGATCCGTGCCTTCTCCACCGCTTCGCGCGTGGCAATCTCGGCCTCGTCGATGACCTTCTGGCGCTCGATCTCCTGCTGGCGGATCTTGCGCTCCGAGGCGATGCGCGCCTCGGCGACCCTTTCCTCATTGGTGATCCGCGCGGTCTCGATGGCCTCCTTGCTGATCAGCGTCGCCTCCTCGCCCTCTTTTTCCCGTTCCGAGCGTTCGCGCGCCAGTTCGGCCCGCTGCTGGGCGCGCCGAAACTCGATGTCGCGCTCCTGCTCTAGCCGCGCCTCCTCGGAGGCCCGATCAATCGCCAGTGTTTCCTTCTCCGCCTGCAGATTGCGGGTCCGGATCTGGATCATTGCATCCTGCTCGATGTCATTGCGCAGCTTGCGCCGTGCCTCGACCTGCTCGATCACGGAGGTCAGGCCGATGGCGTCGAAGCGGTTGGAGGGGTTGAAATACTGCAGATCGGTCTGGTCGATATCCGTGATCGCGACGCTTTCCAGCTCCAACCCGTTCTTGTCGAGCCCCTCCTGTGCCAGTTCCGCCACCCGGGCGGTGACCTCTTTGCGCTGGGTGTGCAGCTCTTCAAGGGTCATTTCCGCCGCTACCGTGCGCAGGGCCGAGATGAATTTGCCCGACAGCAGCCGGTGCAGCCGTTCCGGCTCCAGCGTCCTGCGCCCCATGGTCGACGCGGCCAGGCTCACCGCCTCTTTGGTCCCGCGCACCCGCACGTAGAACTCCGCATCCACGTCCACGCGCAGATTGTCGCCGGTGATCAGCGCCTCTTCGCGTGCCCGTGTCACCCCCAGATCGAGCGAATTCATGTTCACCGGCGTGATGTCGTGGATGATCGGCCAGACGAAGGCACCGCCGTCGATCACCACCCGTTCGCCTAGAAACCCGGTCCGCACGAAGGCCACTTCCTTGGTGGAGCGACGGTAAAGCCAGTGCATCACCCAGTAGAGGATGAAGATGACGATGACCGCGAGGATCAGCCACAGGATGAGTTGCCCAATGAGTTGACCGGTCATGACGATCCCCCTTTGCGTCCGATGTTCTTGAAGGCCGCGGTCTGGTCCCGCAGCGCGATTTCCGTCGGCAGCCGTTCCATCGAGGAAGCGCCGTAAAAGCCGTGGCAGTGTCGGGTGTTCTTCAGCACGAAATCGGCATCCTCCGGCATGGCCACGGGCCCGCCGTGCACCAGCACCAGCACCTCCGGGTTGACCTTGAGCGCCGCCGCCGCCCAGGCATCGGTCAGGGCGGGCGCCTCCTGCAGGGTCACGCCGGTTTCCGCCCCGATGGCGCCACCGGTGGTCAGCCCCAGATGCACCACGATGATGTCGGCCCCCGCCTCCGCCATGGCCGTGGCATCGGCCTCTGAGAAGACATAAGGCGTGGTCAGCATGTCGCGCTCGTGCGCCATCGCGATCATCTCGACCTCATGGGCGTATCCCATGCCGGTTTCTTCCAGGTTGGCCCGGAAGGTGCCGTCGATGAGACCCACGGTCGGGAAGTTCTGCACGCCTGAGAACCCCGCCGCCTTCACCTGATCGAGGAACCTGTCCATCAACCGGAAAGGATCGGTAGCACAGACGCCCGCGAGGACGGGGGTTCTTTCGACCACCGGCAGCACCTCGCCCGCCATCTCCATCACCACACCGTTGGCATCGCCATAGGGCATCAGCCCGGCGAGCGAGCCGCGCCCCGCCATACGGTAGCGTCCGGAATTGTAGATCACGATCAGGTCGATGCCGCCCGCCTCCTCGCATTTCGCGGACAGGCCGGTGCCTGCGCCGCCCCCGATGATCGGCTCACCGGCGTCGCGCATGGCGCGGAATTTGGTCATCAGGTCTTGGCGGTCGAACATGGGTCAGGCTCCTCTGGCGCGGGCGGGTGTGCTGTGAAAGGACCGGAAGGTCCGCACCACCAGATCCGCAAATTCCGGGTCGTTGATATTGTGGGGCACGCGCACAAGCTGGCGGTTGGCGGTCTGGCGCACCGTGGCCTCGAGCGTGTCGAAAAGTGCTGCATCCGCCGCCGGGTCCCAGAACGGCTGGCCCGGCGCATCGAGCAGGCTAACGCCGCCTTCTGGCAGGAAGAACCGCACCGGCCCCGTCATCTGGTTGAGCTTCTCGCCGATGAACCGGGCCATGGCGCGGTTTTCCTGAACCGTTGTCCGCATCAGGGTGATCTGCGGATTATGCTCGTAGAAAAGCCGCCCTTGGTACTTTGCCGGAACCGTGTCCGGCGCGTTGAAATTCACCATGTCGAGCGCGCCTGCGGCACCGATATACGGCAACCCCGCACGGATGGAGGCGCCAAAGCGGTCGTCATCGGCGGCAAAAACCCCACCCGCCACATAGTCGCAGACCTCCGTCGTGGTCAGATCCAGCACCGCCGAAAGCATCCCACTGTCGAGCAGTTTCTCCATCGACCGACCGCCAACGCCCGTGGCGTGAAAGACCAAGCAATCGTAATCCGCCTCCAGCGCCTTGGTGACGTTCTGCACGCAAGGCGTGGTCACCCCGAACATGGTCAGCCCCAGCGCGGGTTTGTCGGGCGCGGACGCGGGCGCCTGCCGGGCCCGGGCGCGCACCATCCCGGCCAGCGCATGGGCGCCATTGGCCAGCACCTCGCGGGTGATCGAATTGATCCCCTGCACATCGGCCACCGAATACATCATGGTGATGTCCGAGGGGCCGACATATTGCTCGGTATTGCCCGAGGCGACGGTGGAGACGATGAGCTTGGGCACGCCAACGGGCGGCACGCGGAAGGCAGGGGAGACCAGCGCGGTGCCGCCAGAACCGCCTGCCGATAAAAGACCCGCCACATCGTAGCAGCCCGTGATCCAATGCTCGAACGCCAGCGTCATGCCCGCCACGGCGCTGCCGCGATCGCCGGTGAAGACCGCCGCCGCCCCTCTGGGATGATGCGCGGCCACCACATGCGGCGGTACATCCGCGCCGGACCGTGCGCCGGATGTGGAAAGGTCCACCGTCTGCACCGCCAGGCCCTGCGCGCGCACCAGCCCGGCCATGAACTCCAGCTCTCGCCCCTTGGTGTCAAAGGTGCCGCAGACATAGACAGTGCGCCGCGCCATCGGCAGCCGTTCCACGGCGAGCGGCACCACATTGCTGCCCCGGTCCACGGCATCGGTCACCGTCCGGGCGGAGCCTTCGAGGACCGCCACCGGCACCGGCGCCGTCCAACGAGTGGGTACTTTGGGATTGGAGAGATAGATCCGCGTGACCTTGGCCCGCGCCTCGGTCGCTGCCGTGGCCGGGGCCGTGTCGCGCGTCTCTGTCACCTCGTCGGTCTCGTCATGCGCGTGACGGCCCACGCCCAAAAGCGCCTGCTGCAGATCGCGGTCGGCGGCCAGAATGCTGCTGTCCATCACCCGGTTGATGCGTCCGTTGACCATGATCGCCACCTGCGAGGCCACATCACAGGCCACGCCGATGTTCTGCTCGATCACCAGCACGTCGATGTCGCCTTCCTGCCCCAGACGCACCAGCATCTCGGCCACCTGGTTCACGATCACCGGGGCCAGGCCTTCGGTTGGCTCATCCATCACCAGCAGGCGCGGGTTCAGCAGCAAGGCCCGTCCGATGGCCAGCATCTGCTGCTCTCCGCCCGACAGCTGCGCGCCGCCATTGCTCTTACGTTCGGCGAGCCGCGGGAAGACACCATAGACCCGCTCCACCGTCCAGGCGCCGCCGCGCTTTTCCACCAGCTTGAGGTGTTCATCCACGGTCAATGACTGCCAGAGCCGCCGGCCCTGCGGTACATAGCCGATCCCGGCGCGCGCAACCTCTGACGGACCCATGCCCGCCAGCGACTGGCCGTGAAAGGAGATCGACCCGGAGGTGACCGGCTGCAGCCCCATGATCGCCTTGCACATGGTCGTCTTGCCCATGCCGTTGCGCCCGACCACCGACAGCACGCCGCGCTCCAGCGTCAGATCCACCCCCTGCAGCGCATGGGACTGACCGTAGTAGACGTTCAGGTCACGGATTTCCAGCGCCGGGGTCATGCCGCGTCCCCCCCGAGATAGAGCGCCTGCACTTCCGGGTCGTCCTCGATCTCCGCCGGTTTGCCCTCCTTGAAGATGCGCCCGTTGTGCATCATCGATACGTATTCGGAGACGCGGAGGGCGACGTCCATGTCATGCTCGATGATGATGTAGCCCATGTGGTCGGGCAGCCCGTTGAGGATGGTGATGAGCTCGCGCCGCTCCGTCGGGCTAAGCCCGGCGGCGGGTTCGTCAAAGAGGATGAAGCGCGGCGCGCCCGACAGCGCCATCGCGATCTCCAGCTGGCGCTGCTGGCCGTAGCTGAGATCGCTGACCATGGTGTCGCGGGCATCCCAGAGGTTGACCATCCGGGTCAGCTCCTCGGCGGAGGCGACAAGCGCGTCGTCCCGGCGCGCACGTAGAAAGGAGAACCGCCCGCGAGAGACCCCGAGGCAGGCCAGATAGACATTGTCGATCACCGTCAGCCCCGAGAAGAGCAACGAGATCTGATAGGTGCGCCGCAGCCCCCGGCGGATACGCTCCTGCGCGGGAAAGGCGGTGATGTCTTCGCCAAAGAACCGGATCGAGCCTTCGGAAGGTGGAAAATCACCAGTGATGCAGTTGAAGAGCGTGGTCTTGCCCGCCCCGTTGGAGCCGAGCACCGCGCGCCGCTCACCCGGCCGCACGGTCAGCTCGATATCGCTGAGCGCGGCCAGCGCGCCGAAGCGTTTCGACACACCGCGCAATTCCAGTGCGTTTTCGGTGCCGGTGCTGCCGCGTGCATTCATGAGCGGCGCTCCCCGGTCAGCGGATCGCGGGCACGGCTGGCGCGCAGCTTGTGCCAGAGACCCAGGAGCCCGTCTTCGGAGAAAAAGACCACCAGCAGGAAGCCCAGTCCGATCAGCAACTGGAACCGGTCGCCGCTGAGCCCAAGGGCGATCAGCACATCGACGGCAAAGGTCTTGAGGATCACGTAGAGAAACGCCCCGATGAAGGCGCCTGCCGGGTGGCGCATCCCGCCCACCACCGCGATGATCAGGATGTCGATAGCGGGCTGGATGCCGACGGTGCCGGGGCTGATCTGCGCCGATTGCCAGGTCAGCAGGATGCCGCCCAGGCCCGCCGGAATGGCCGAAAACGCATAGGCCGCAACCCGGTGCGCGGTGACGTTAAACCCCAGCGCCGCCATGCGCCGCGGGTTGTCGCGCACCCCCTGCAGCGCCAGGCCGAAAGGCGCGCGCGAGATGTAGAGCACGGCAAAATAGGTTGCTGCCGCCCAGAAGAGCGTGAGGTAGTAAAACGCCTCCGGCCCGCGCCAGTTGACCCCGAAGAGCCGCGGCGGCAGGACCGAGTTGAAGCCCTGAAACCCGTTGAAAATGTCGTAGTTTTGCCGGGTGAAATAGAAAAACGCCGCCGCGATGGCCAGCGTGATCATGATGGTGTAGATGCCCTCGGTCCGCACCGCGAGCCAGCCGATGCAGGTGGCAAAGATCACCGCGATCAGCAGCGCCAGTGGGATGGTGATGTACCACGGCCAGCCCATGGATATGTTGGTGATCGCGCTGTCCCCAAAGATCGCCACCATATAGCCCGCGACGCCCGCAAAGGTCATCTGCGCGAGGCTGACCATGCCGCCGTAGCCGCCCAGAAACATCAGCGACGTGGCGATCATGCCAAGGATGAAGGTCCAGCCGAAGATCTGGAACATGACGAAATCGGAGGCGAAGGAGGGGATGATCAGGAGGATCACGCCGATGATCCAATAGGCTGGCGGGATCCGCTCCACCCAGAGCCGGCTGTCCTGCGGGGCCGCCGCGCGGGTGATCTCGGGCATCGCCATCTCAGCCGCGCCCCAAGAGGCCCTGCGGGCGGAAGGCCAGCACCACCACCATGATCAAGAAGGTCAGCACCACGGCATAGGTGGGGAAGTAGACCGAGCCGAACTGCTCGGCACAGCCGATCAGCAGCGCCCCCAGCGCCGCGCCCGGGATCGACCCCATGCCGCCGACGATGACCACCACCAGCGAGGCCAGCAGAAAGCGGATGTCCTCCCCCGGTGCGACCGACTGGAAGGTGCCGCCCACCACGCCTGCAAGCCCGGCAAGCCCCGCACCAAAGAAGAAGACGCCAACAAAGACAAGCTGAATGCGCGCGCCGGTGGCGCTCAGCATATCGCGGTCATCGACACCGGCGCGCACCAGCATGCCGATGCGCGTGCGGTTCAGTACCAGCCACATCGCAACCCCGATGACCACGGAGGCCAGGAAGATCACGATCCGCACCATGGGATATTTGAGGTAGGAGGTGACCACCTCGCCCGAGCTGCGCACCCGTTCGCTGGTGATCAGCCCGGTCTCCAGCGGGCCCGACAGCCAGCGGGGCGGGTTGATGTTGTAGAAATCACCCCCCACGCCCCAGAGCATCAGATCGGCCAGCACGATGGAAATGCCGATGGTGACCAGCGTCTGGCGCAGATCCTGCCCCTCCATCCGGCGAAAGACGAAGATCTGCAGCAGAACACCCAGAAGCCCAACGACCAGGAAAGCCACCGGAAAGGCCAGCAGCCAGAGCCCGGTCACATCCGCGATGAAAAACCCGATGTAGCCGCCCAGCAGGTAGAGCGAGCCATGCGCGAGGTTCACATTACGCATCAGCCCGAAGATCAGGGTGAAACCGGAGGCCACGAGGAAATAGAGCCCGCCGAGCGTGATGCCGTTGAAGAGCGCATTAAGAAAGACCTTCTTGCGGCCGATCCGGTCGATCAGCGCGTCAGGCCAGACTGCAAAGACCAGATAGAGCAGGATCAGGGCCAAAAGGGCCAGAACACCGGACCACACCGGATGCCGCGCAACCACGGCCCTCACGGCGCTGCCCCGACTGCGGCTGGATGATCTGCACAGACGTGCTGCAGCAGCATAGTGTCCTCCCTTGAAATGCGCCCGTTCTGCGCACTCCCACTTGGGAGGTTAGCCAATGCTTGTCTGCAGGCGCGTATCCAAAAGTCTTCACCAGTGCCCCAGCGTCGGTAATTCTGCGCCGCTAGTGATGGGCGACGCGTTTGTATTCGGTGGGGGCGATGCCGATGTTGCAGGTAAAGAAGCGGGTGAAGGACGCCTGCGAGGCAAAGCCCAGATCATGGGCGATCTCGGTCACGGATTTATCAGTGGTCACCAGCGTCTCGATCGCGCGTTCCGACCGCAGGGTGTTGAAGTAGATGTTCGGCGTCACCCCGGTCTGCTTTTTGAACAGCTTGAAGAAATGCGGACGTGACAGCCCGACCTCGGCGGCGAGCCGATCCAGCCCTTCGTGATCGCTGAGGTAATTTGTCATCAGCTTCTGCGACCGGCGGATACGGAAATCGCTGAACCGCAGGGCCGACTGGTAGCTGCACTTGCGCGTACCATGGCGCCAGGACAGCGCATAACAGCTGGACGTGAGTTCGATCAATAGCTGTTCCACGCCCATATCGGTCTCATCCATCACCATCAGGCTGGTCAGCCGGTTGATCAGCGCCTGGATGTCCGGCGTGAGCGGCAGCTGGGCGGTGCCGAAGTCCAGCGCGAACTCGGAACTGCCGGTGTTTTCGAGAAACCACATCGGCTTGATGTAGAGCACAAGCGACAGGCAGGGGCCTTGCGGCGTGTCGAAGGAATGCGGCTCCCACGGGCTGACGGCAGCGGCGTATCCATTGCCACAGCGGACGAGCTTGTTGCGGATCCGGACATTCGGTACGGCTCCTCCAACGCGAAAGATCAGATGCCCTTCGCGGTGCGCATGGGTTGTGATCGGACGGTCGAGATCGTAAAGCGCCGCGCGTCCAAACTCCCCATGACTAACTGCAAGCGCTTTGCTCATGCAGCAGTCCTCCCTATGTGCGCGTCGGCTTCTGTGGCCGTTCATCGCGGGCTAGAGGATGCGGCAGCGCATGTGACTTGGCAACGAAAATGCGCTGGAAACAGACGATTCGGTATAAATGCATCGCTCTGATTATGCCCAGGTGTAGGCGGTCTTGACGGTGGTGAAGAACTCCGCGGCATAGCGGCCCTGCTCGCGCGGGCCCATGCTGGAGCCCTTGGTGCCGCCAAAGGGCACGTGATAGTCGACCCCGGCGGTGGGCAGGTTGACCATGACCATCCCCGCCTTTGCATGCCGCTTGAAGTGCTGGGCATGTTTCAGCGAGCCGGTGCAGATCCCGGCGGTGAGCCCGAAGTCTGTGTCATTGGCGAGGCTCAGCGCATGATCGTAGTCACGCGCGCGCAGGACCGTGGCCACCGGGCCGAAAACCTCTTCGCGGTTGATCCGCATCGCAGGGTCAGTGTCCGTAAAGAGCGTCGGGGCGAGAAAAAACCCCGGCGTGTCGCAGCGCACAACCTCACCACCCGCACGTAGATTGGCCCCGTCGCGCCGCGCCCCTTCAATGTAAGCGAGATCCTGATCGAGCTGGGTCTGATCCACCACAGGGCCAATCTGCGAGTCGGGGTCCAGCGCGGGGCCCACCTTCAGCGCGCGGGTCTTTTCGGTCAGCATCTCGACGAAACGGCCGTGGATGCCGTCAGTGACAATCAGCCTTGAACTGGCCGTGCAGCGCTGGCCGGTAGAAAAGAACGCCCCATCGAGGGCGGCATCGGTGGCGAGATCCAGATCGGCGTCATCCAGCACGACAAGCGGGTTCTTGCCTCCCATCTCCGCCTGAAACCTGCGCGCGTGCCGCAGGCTCGCCTCGGCCACGATCCGCCCCGTGGCCTGTGAGCCGGTGAAACTGATGGCGCGCAGCTCTGGCGCGTCCAGCATCGCCTGGCCGACCACGCGTCCGGGGCCCATGACGAGGTTGAAAACGCCAGCAGGCAGCCCGGCACCCGCAATGATCTCGCTCAGGAGCCACGCCGTGCCGGGCACCAGTTCCGCCGGTTTGAAAACCACCGTGTTGCCATAGCAAAGCGCCGGGGCGATTTTCCAGGCGGGGATGGCAATGGGGAAATTCCACGGGGTGATCAGCCCTACAGGGCCGACCGGCTCGCGGGTCACCTCGATGCCGACGCCGGGACGCACCGAGGGAAGCATTTCCCCTGAGAGCCGCAGGGCCTCCCCGGCGAAGAAGTGGAAAATCCGCCCCGCGCGTTCGGTCTCGCCCAGGGCCTCGCGCAGGATCTTGCCCTCCTCGCGGGCCAGCATCTCGGCGATCTCTGATTTGCGGGCGAGGATGTCATCGCCGATCCGCCGCAGGATGTCGTGGCGTTGCTCTACCGGGGAATGGCTCCAGCCCTCAAAGGCCGCTGCTGCCGCCGTAATCGCCGCTTCTGTCTCTGCCCGCCCCGCCTCGGCATAGGCGCCGATGACGTCACGCGTGTCGGAGGGGTTGATGTTGTCGCGCGCACTGCCCGCAGGGACCCATGCACCGTTGATCCAGTTCGGTTTCATGCCCACCCACCCTCAATAGACATCCTGCAACACCTGTCTCAGCTGGGCCTGCGAGCGCATCTGCGGCGTGCCGAATTTCGGTTCCATGAACCCCACCGCCTGTTCGACTTCGTCCCAGCGGATGTCCATCTCCTGCAACGTCCCCGGCAGGGGAAGCGCGGCCATCTGCCCGGCCACGAATTCGGGCAGCCCGGCGCCCGGGGGGACGCCCAGCACACGGGCGATCATCGCGGTGTCTGGCGCTTCTGCCGCATCCAGCATCCGCGCCAGCATCACCCGGTAAAGCAGCGCCCCGTCCAACTCGCGCCCCACCGCCTTGCCGAAGGAAAACCGCAGGGCTTCCACCAGCCCGGTGCCCTTTTGCAGCGCCAGAGCCCCGTTCAACGTCGCGGCCATCACATCGCGCAACCGGTCGTGGGGCGCCATCACCGGGGCGCCATCATCCATCATCCGCGCCAGCCGCGCCAAGCCGTCGATGGCCAGCCCGTCCGCCAGCGGGTTGAAGGCCTGCGCGCCCAGCACGTTCAGGCACCGCCCCATGGTCTGGGCAACCGCGCGGGCAATCTCGACCTCGCTGGCCGCGTCGATCACCGAAGGGTCGCAGATGATCACGCCGGGCGGGGCGGTCTTGAAACTGCTCTGCGTTGTGCTTTCCAGGCAGGGATCAGGCAGCCCCTCAATGCCCGGGATCACGAAAAATGCGGGCTGCAGCGCAGTCTTGCGCGCCGGATCACGCCTGCGGCCCGCCAGCTGCCGGTAGCGCGCTGTCACAATCTCGTGCCGGCATTTGCGCCCGTGGGCAATGCATTCCATGGTCCCGAAGGCGATGATAACATCGACGGTTCGGGCGCGCTCGACCTCCCGAGCATACGCCCCCGTATCATATTTGCTCTGCGCCGGGGTGATGACGCGCAGCGTCACCTCTGCGCAGCTACTGAGCCCGCTTTCCACCCGCGACAGAAATTCACCCTCACAAAAGGCAACGGGACAGAGCAGCAGCGCATGCGCGAGACGGTTTTCATCAACCTCGGCGCGCAGCGCTTCTTCGAGCACATCGCGCGCGAAATGGATCCGGGAGTGCAGCGTGATCAGGGTCATATCGAAAAAGCAAAGGGAATTGGCCCGCATGTCGCAGCAGACAGGTGAAGACGATGCGGTGAGACGCAACTGGCCCGACCATCACGGCCGGGCCAGCAGGTGTTCAGTAAGAGCTCTGACAGGCCGGTGTGTCGCGTGATGGCAGGCCGACCCCGTCGAAGGCGGCCTTTTCCAGACCGAGCGTCTGGTTCACGCCATCCACCTTCTTGACCATCTGCGTCACCAGCGAGCCATCGTCCAGCTCCACCACTTCGGAGACGAAGTTGGACCCGATGGCCTGACGGTTTTCATCCAGCGTGATGGTTCCGTTGGGCGCATCAAGCTCCAGCCCGGTGAGGCACTCGCGGAAGGCCGCCTGCCCGTCCGACAGATCGCCCCCAACTTCGCCCAAACATTGCAGCATGGCCGAGGTGGCATTGTAGTACCCCGTGGCCAGCAGCGACGGTGATGGGAAACGATCCTCAGGTGCGAAGGTATCCTGATAGGCCTTGACGTAGGCCTGCCAGTCCGGATCGTCCCAGGTGTCGGCCTGCGGTCCCGAGGACGGTGTGCCGATAAGTGCGTTCTTGGCGTCGCCCTTGGAATTGAGCACGGTGCCATCGACCATGATCGAGCCCCCGATGAGGTTGGCATCGCCGCCCGCCTGTTGATACTGATTGAGGAAGTTGACCGCATCGCCGCCGCCTAGCCCGAGATAGATCGCGTCGACGTCATCCGGCAAAGCCGCAATGATCGAGCCGAAGTCCTTGGTGCCTAGAGGCACCCAGAGCCGTTCAGTCACCTCGCCGCCCGCCTGGCAGAAATCAGTCACGAAGCCCATGACCTGCGTGTAGACAAAGGAGTAATCCTCGCCCACGGTCGCGACGACCTCCCATCCCTTCTCGTTGAAGACATAATCGCCCAGCCCCACGGACCATTGCGCCCCATCGGTGTTGAAGCGGAAGAAATTATCTGACGGCGTGACGTAGGTCGTCTCCATCGCGCCCGAGATGCCGTTGATGAAGGTCACATCAGGCTGCGTCTTGGAATAGTCGCGAATGGCGATCCCTTCGGATCCCGACAATGGGCCGATCACGATCGCCACGCCGTCCTGCTCGACCAGTTTGCGCGCGCCGCGCACCGCGCTGTCGGGGCTGGTGTCGGTTGACTGGATGATCACTTCGATTTCGCGGCCACCGGCCTGATTGTCCGCTTGCGCCAGAGCGGTCCGGAGCCCGCGCACACCGTCTTCGCCCAATGCCGTGTAGGTGCCTTCCAGCGTGGCCAGCACCCCCACCTTCAGCGGTCCACCATGAGCATCGGCCAAGGCAGCCCCGGCCCCCAGCAGCAGCGCCAGCATCGACGTACCCGTCATGAAATTCTTGTACATTCTGTCCTCCCAATGATCCGGGCCGTGCTGCACACGCACCCCTGCGCCAGCCTGCCACGGGCAGGGAGGGTTCTCAGATATCCAAAGGTTTACGAGGCATTGCGAAATGTCTGTTTTTTGGTGCTGGCGATCCGGTCAGAGGCGCAGGAAACGGCAGACATGGGAAAAGAGAGGTCATTTCCGCCTGCGGCGCGTGACCCTTGTGTCCCGCAGATCCACGCCCTTTTTGCGCAGGTCTGCCCCGTCGCAGCGCGCTTAGATGGATCAGACCGGCGTGACCGCAAGCCGCTCCGCAAAAGCGGCCTCGCCGCGCTGCGTGAAGATCACGGCGCGGCTGCCCGCGTCCCGTCTGGCCCAACCCAGCGTTTCAATCCGCGCAAGCAATGCGCGCCCCAGACTGCCCGCCAGATGAGAGCGCCGCGCGCTCCAGTCCAGGCATTCCCGGCACAGCGGCGATTTCTGCGCGGTGAGGCTGTCGAGATCGATCCCGAACCCGGTCATGAACTCCGCACCAGTGCGCGTGAGTTGGAGGTTTTCATCCTCCAGCGCCAGGAATCCACGCCCGTGAAAGCTGTCGAACATGCGGATGCCCATGTCACCCGCCAGGTGGTTGTAACAGACCCGCGCCTTGCGCAGCGATGCATCGCGAGGCCCGGTGCGCGTGCGCAGATGGCCGCTCTTGGCCGCCAGCCCCATCAGCCCTTCCAGAACCGCAGCCACGTCATCTGTCGCAAGGGAGAAGTACTTGTGCCGCCCCTGCTTGCGCACCCGCAGCAGGTTTCCACCATCCAGCTTGGCCAGATGCGTGCTGGCGGTCTGGCTGGTGATGCCCGCCTCCGCCGCCAGTTCCGTCGCGGTTAGCGCCTTGCCCGTCATCAGCGCGGTGAGCATGTTGGCCCGCGCCGGATCTCCGATCAGCGCCGCCACACGGGCGATATCCGGTCCTTCTTTCATAGTTCGACGTTAATCGAAGCATCCGCAGAGATCAATTCGCTATGACACAGATGTGCATCAAAGGAGATTGACATGCTGACCTGTATCATTCGCTATCAGATCGACCCGACCAAACGCGACAACTTCATCAGATACGCCCGCAACTGGGGTCAGGCGATCCCGCGCTGTGGTGCCGATCTGATTGGATATTTCGCCCCACATGAAGGATCATCGACCCTGGCCTATGGGCTTTACAACATCCCCAGCCTTGCCGCCTATGAAGCGTATCGCGCGCGGCTTGCCGATGACCCCCTGGGCCGCGAAAACTATGCCTTTGCCCAGTCGGAGAAGTTCTTGCTGCGCGAAGACCGAACCTTTTTGACGCTGGCCTCAGCGCCGCATGGAGAGCTTAAGTGATTGCCGTGATTTTCGAAGTGGAACCCGCCGACGGGCGCAAGGAAGACTACCTGGATATCGCGGCGAAAATGCGCCCGATGGTCGATGAGGTCGAAGGATTCATCTCTGTGGAACGGTTCCAGAGCCTGACAGATCCAAAGAAGATCCTGTCGCTCTCGTTTTTCGAGGATGAAGAGGCCATCGCTCGCTGGCGCAGGCTGAGCGCGCATCGCGCGGCGCAAAGCGCGGGCCGTGGCGGCATTTTCGACGGCTACCGTTTGCGCATCGCCAGCGTGATCCGCGACTATGGCATGGAAGACCGGGCGGAGGCGCCGGAGGACAGCAGGCGTCACCACGACGCAGGCGCCGGAACGGCGAAATAGGCGCAATATGAACTAAATGCTACGGCTTATTTTTCGGTATCGTATCAATGTGTTTACTGGTTTCATGTGATCCCGGCACATCTATGTTTGGGCGAGTGCCAGGACGACAATGAACCGCTTTATCGAATGCCTTACTCAGGAACACAACCACTGGCTGGTTGCGCTTGCGGCGTTCATTTGTGTCATTGGCAGCTGTTTGTCGATCCTGCTGGCGCGGCGACTGATCCATTCCAGCGGATCGCGCAAGGTCGTGCAACTGGCCTTGAGCAGCCTGATCGCCGGATCGACGATCTGGTCGACACATTTCATTGCGATGCTGGCCTATGATCCGGGATACGAACATGGGTACGAGCCCGTGGCCACCGGCCTGTCGCTGGTCGTTGCGGTGATTGGACTGCTCGCGGCAAACACCATCCTCGCCTATGCCCCCAAAACTGTCTATGCACTGCTGGCTGGTGCGGTGATGGGCCTCACCATTTCGTCGATGCACTACATTGGCATGTCCGCCTATCTTCTGCCGGGGGTGATCGTCTGGACGCAAAACACCGTGACAGTCTCGGTCGCGCTTGGCGCGCTGCTGGGCGCCGGGGCCTATCACCGGGTCGTATTCCCGATGACCAGATACTGCTGGCTGGGCGGCTCCCTGCTCATGGTGCTTGCGATCTGCGCCATGCACTTCACCGGGATGAGCGCCATTACAATCGAGTTGAGCCCCCTGTACCAGGTACCTCCGCAGGTCGTCTCGGATGAAACGCTGGGGATCGTCATCATGGGGGTGATGGGGGTGGTATTGCTGGTCGGCTTCGCCTCTGTCAGCATTGAGACGAATATCGAGGATGAAGCGCGGGATCGTCTGCAACGGGCAGCCCTGCATGATCCGCTGACCGGCCTGCCGAACCGTATGCATCTCAATCAGAAGATGACGGAGTATTCGGCGCGGCTGGAACAGGATGAAACCCAGCGTGCTGCCGTTCTGACCATCGACCTCAACCTCTTCAAGGAAGTGAACGACGTCTATGGACACGCGGCCGGCGACGCCGTGCTGTCGACCGTCGGCAAGCGCCTGTCCCAATCTCTCCAGCCGGATGAGTTCATCGCCCGCGCGGGTGGCGACGAATTCGTGGCCCTCAAGCGGGGCTTTCGCCGTCTCGATCAGGTGACCGCCTTTGCCGAGCGGGTCCATGCCCTGATCGTTGAGCCCATCAATATCGACCAGGCCTCCGTTGTGGTCGGCGCCTCCATCGGCATCGCCTCGACCATCGAAGACGGTCGGGAGCTCCATGACCTGCTGCATAAATCCGATCTGGCCATGTACCGCGCCAAGATGGAGCCGGAGCGCCACATCTGCCACTACAACGCCGAGATGGACCAGCAGAGCCGCGAAAAGAAGGTCATGATCAGTGATCTGCGACAGGCCTGTGAAAAGGGTGAGTTCGAGCTGGCCTATCAGTTGCAGAACGACATCCAGTCGCTGGCGCCGGTGGGGTTCGAGGTCTTGCTGCGCTGGAACCACCCGACGCGGGGACGTGTCTCACCTGGGGAATTCATCCCCATTGCCGAAGAGACCGGGCTGATCCGCGAGATCGGTCTTTGGGTCTTGCGCACAGCGTGTTTCGAAGCGACGCAATGGCCCAAACCTTACAGCATCGCCGTCAATGTCGCCCCGCAGCAACTGGTGCAGCCCTCCTTTCTCGAACATGTGTCGGATATCCTGTTTGAGAGCCGCCTGCCCCCGGAACGGCTGGAACTAGAAGTGACCGAAGCCAGCATCATCGACGATCAGGCCCATACGCTGCGGGTGATGCACCGTCTCAAGGAAATGGGCATCCGCATTGCGATGGACGATTTCGGCACCGGCTACTCCTCGCTCGCGACCCTGCAGACCTTCCCCTTTGACAAGATCAAGATCGACCGCAGTTTTGTCCAGAATGTGCATCTGGACCAGCAGCGCGCGGCCATCGTGCGATCCACCCTGCTGCTGGGTGCCGCGCTGAAAATTCCGGTTCTGGCCGAAGGCGTCGAGATTGAGGATGAGTTGACTTTCCTGCGGTCGGAACGCTGCGATTCCGTACAAGGCTTTTACTTTGGCCGCCCAATGAATCGCGAAGAAATGCTCAAAATCTTCGACAGCACCCCGGATACCAAGGCCTCCTGACGCATCCACATCCGTCCATCGCCGTTTCATCCTCCCCATTGGCCATTGCCTGATGGTCCTCTATCCTGCGCCCTGCGGGGAAGAGGAAACGGGATCATGCGTACACAGGTTGTCATCATTGGCGGCGGCCCATCTGGCCTGATGCTGTCGCAGCTGCTCTACACCAAGGGGATCGACAGCATTGTGCTGGAACGCCAGACCCGCGACCACGTGCTGGGCCGCATCCGCGCGGGCGTGCTGGAACAAGGGATGATGGCGCTGATGGCCGAGGCCGGGGTCGACGCCCGCATGAAGGCCAAGGGCATCGCGCATCATGGCACGCTGATCTCTTATGATGACACGCTTTTTCGCATCGATTTTCAAAAACATACCGGCACCTCGGTCATGGTCTATGGCCAGACCGAAGTGACACAGGATCTCTATGCCGCCCGCGAAGCCCATGGCGGACAGATCGAATTTGAGGTGGCGGGCGTTGCCATCCACGACGCAGATCGCGACGCGCCTTATGTCACCTACACGGTCGAGGGCGCGGAACGCCGCATCGACTGCGACTTTATCGCGGGCTGTGACGGGTTTCACGGGGTCAGCCGCAATTCCATTCCACAGAGGTCGCGGCGCGAATTCGAAAAAGTCTATCCCTTTGGCTGGCTGGGCGTGCTGAGTGAAACGCCGCCCGTGAACGATGAGATCATCTACGCCAATTCGGAGCGCGGCTTTGCCCTCTGCTCCATGCGCAACGATCAGCTGTCGCGCTACTACATCCAGTGCAGCATGGCGGACAAACCGCAGGACTGGTCGGATGACGCCTTCTGGCAGGAGCTGAAACGCCGCATCCCGCAGGATCAGGCGGCGCAGCTGGTCACCGGCCCCTCCATCGAGAAATCCATCGCCCCCCTGCGATCATTCGTGACAGAACCGATGCGCTGGGGGCGCCTCTTTCTCTGCGGCGATGCCGCCCATATCGTGCCGCCCACGGGGGCCAAAGGCCTCAACACTGCCGCCTCAGACGTGCATTACCTCTATACCGGGCTCTGCCAGCACTACCTCGATGGCACGGACGAGGGGTTGGAGCGCTATTCGGAAAAAGCACTGGCGCGGGTGTGGAAGGCCGAGCGGTTCAGCTGGTGGTTTTCCTCCCTCATGCACCGCTATCCCGACCAGTCCGCGTTCGATCTGCGCATGCAACGCGCCGAGCTTGAATTCCTGCGCAGCAGCGATGCCGCGCAGAAAGCCCTGGCCGAAAACTACGTGGGCCTGCCCTATTAACCGGCCAGCGCCGGCAGGAAAAGCACGATGCCCGGGAAGGCGACCAACAGCGCAATGGTCACCGCATCCGCCACGAAGAAGGGCGTCACGCCTTTGAACACATCTTGCACGGTCAGGTCATCGCGTACGCCCGCCACCACGAAACAGTTGAGACCAATGGGCGGCGTGATCAGACAGAACTCCGCCATCTTGACCACCAGAATACCGAACCAGATCGCGCACATCGGCCCCGACATGCCAAAGGCACTGTCTGCGGCGCTGACGAACTCGCCGCCATTCAGCGCCATGACCGCGGGGTAGACCACGGGCAGCGTCAACAGCAGCATGCCGATGGCATCCATGAACATGCCCAGCACCGCGTAGGCCAGCAGGATGCAGACCAGGATCAGCATCGGCGACATTTCCAGCGAGGTGATCCAATCGGCAAAGGCTTCCGGCAGTTCGGCAAAGCCCAGGAACCGCACGTAGATCAGCACCCCCCAGATGATGGAAAAGATCATGACGGTCAGCTTGGCGGTGTCCAGCAGGGCGTCCTTGAGCTGGGCCCACCGCATGCCCCGATAAAGCGCCATCAGGAAGATGATGAAGGCCCCGATGGCACCACCTTCGGTCGGGGTGCCCCAGGCATCGCCAAAGGGGTTGTAGACAAAGAAGATGATGATCACCACGACCGCCAGAATGGGCAGCGCGGGGGGCAATGCTTCAAAGCGTTCGCGCCAGGAAAACCCGCCGACGGGCGGCCCCACGGTTTTGAAAACCACGGCGATGCCGATGATCAGGGTGGCATAGACCACGGCGGAAAACATGCCGGGCAGGAATCCCGCCAGCAGCAGTTTGCCCACATCCTGCTCCACGATGATCGCGTAGATCACGAGGATCGCCGAGGGGGGGATCAGTGAGGCCAGCGTACCGCCCGCCGCCACGACACCGGCTGCGAATTGTTTGTTGTAGCCGATCTTGAGCATCTCCGGGATCGCGATGCGGGCAAAGACTGCCGCCGTCGCAACTGACGCGCCCGAGACCGCGGCAAATCCGGCGGTGGCAAAGACGGTGGAGACGGCGAGCCCCCCCGGCACCCAGGCGATCCAGCGTTTTGCCGCGACAAAGAGGGCTGTTGTGAGCTTGGCGTAATAGGCCAGATAGCCGATCAGGATGAAGACCGGGATCAGGCTCAGCACCTGTGCGGAGACTTTGGAATGCGGGGTGAGGCCTGCGATTTTCACGCTGATCTCAACCGCTTTCCAGAACCGTTCCGGGTCGTAGTCAAACCCGTTCCAGCGCAGCCAGACAAGCCCGACAAATCCGGCCAACCCAGCGGCAAAGGCCACGCGCATACCGAGGACGACAAAGACCAGAAGGCCCCCGCTGACCCACAATCCGATTTCAATGGGTTCCATCAATCCGCCCCATCCAGCGCTTCGGCCTCAAGCCGCGCCTGTTCGGCAACCGAGAGGTTCAGCGGCACCGCAACCGGGCTTTCGAGCCCCAGCACCAGCGCCCGCCCATAGCCCCAGGCCTGCAGCAAAAGCCGCAGGCAAAGCACACCAAAGGCAATGGGCACCACCAGTTTCGAGGGCCAGATCGGCAAGCCGATGTCGATGGAGCTGTCGCGGCTGCACAGGGGCCGCGCGCAGTCAAAGGAGCGGTCGAAATGATCCCACGCCCCCCAGGTCAGCGCCACGATCAGCACGAGGATCAGCAGAACGGAGACCAGCTCGAAGAACCACAGAATCCGCCCCCTCAGCGCGCTGACCAGCATGTCCATGCGCACATGGGTGCCATCCCGCTGCACGTAGGATACGCCCATGATCGCGATGATCGGCATCGCCGCCTCGATGTAATCCACGTAGCCCGCAAGCGGCGAGGCAAAGAACTTGCGCCCGGTGACCGAATAGGCCGCCAGGAACATCAGCGAGAAAATCGCCAGCCCGCTGAGCAGCGCGCAGAACCGTTCGATTGGTAGAAGTGTGCGATCCAGTCGGCTCAGCAGACTGGAATCTTCGAGCACCGCAGCGGATCCCGCCATCGCTCTGCCCCCCGGTTGTTATAGGTGGGGCCGCCCCCGAAGGCGCGGCCCGGTCAGATCGTTTCAGATCAGCTGCCGCCCTTGGCTTCTTCGAGCGTTGTCACGACCAGATCATAAAGCTCCTGGCCCGGCAGGCCTTGCGCTTCCATGTCCTTGATCCACTGATCGCGGATCGGGTCTGCGGCCTTGGCGCGGAATTCCTCAATCACTTCCGGTGCGATATCGACTTTCTGCACGCCCTTCTCTTCCAGCACGGAATCCCAGCGCTTGAGCAATTCGCCGTAGTTGGCAAGGTAGTGATCCAGCGCTTCGGAGACGGAACTGTCGAGCGCTTCGCGTTCCGCATCGCTCAGGGATTCATAGGCGTCGATGTTGACCACGACGGGGCAGTTCACCGTGCCGGGGTTGAGGTTGGCCGTCCACCAATCCGCCTGGTTGATCGTGCCGAAGCTCAGATGCGCGTGCTGGGCAAAGGCCACGGTATCGACAACGCCGCCTTCCATTGCCTGATAGGCCTCGGTCGCCGTCACGGAGGTTGGCACGCCCCCCACCGCCTTGAAGGCTTCACCCAATCCGCCGGTGGCGCGCACCCGCATGCCGTCAAACTCGGCCAACTCGTCGCGGGGCTCGCCGGTGCCGACGATATTGTATTGCGGCATGGGCGAGGTCATCAGCAGTTTCGCGTTCCATTGCGCCATTTCTTCGGTTGCGGCGGGGTGTGCGTAAACGGCAGAGGAAACGGCCACTTCCTGTTCCAGGTTCTCAACGCCGAGGAACGGCAGTTCCAGCACGGTGATCACACGGTTCTTGTCCCGGTGGTAGCCGGCGCAGAACTGCGCCATTTCAAAAGCGCCAATGGAAATACCATCGAGGTTCTCGCGGTTTTTCGACAGGCCGCCGTAGCTGATGTTCATGGTGAATTCGCCGTTTGTCTTTTCGGACACCAGTTCAGCCAGTTTTTCAACGTGCTCGGTAAAGGCGCGGCGTTTGCCCCAGACGGAGACGTTCCATTCCGTGGCGGCGGCCTCCGAGACAAATGCGAAGCTGATGGCGGCGACGGCGGCGCCGGACAGATATTTGTTCATGTGATTTCTCCCTATATACGCACCTCATCTGGGGCACGCTTGACGCAAAGCTACCCAAGCTGCCCCTCACTGCCAAGCCCAGAATGCCAGCATCCGCCGTCTCGCGTGATCGCCGTAATCCTGAGATCGTCTGAGATGCGCCGCGCATGCATAGAGTTTTCACAAGAACACGCTGTAAGAGGCTGTAAAATATAACTTTCTGTATCGTCTTGGGAGTATTCCGGCCCGAAACGGTCTCTTGTTTCAAGCCGAGAAGGTTCGCCAAGCTTAAGCAATATTCCCGTCGGGGCACCGCCCGGATCGTGGCGAAGAATGACAGGATGCCTTTGAAGATGACAGCAAAGGCCTTCGACCAATCCGCCGAGCAGGATGCCGATCCGTGGGGTTGGCCATGATCCGACGTGCCGAGCCCGCTTCAATTAACCCGCACGGTAGGGTTCTTCCTGGACGGCGTGACCGAGGACCATCTTGATGAAGAGGCACGGGATGAACCACTCCAACCCTGCACCCAAGGGTAGCAGATACTGGTTCCCGAACAGCGCAAGAACGGTGAGGCCGGTTGCCACCGCGCGGCGCAGGTAGAGCGGCAGGACCAGCACCAAAGCCACGCTGGCAAGCAGCAGGATATACCAGACCACCGCGTTCAAAAGGCTGCCCCCGAGGAAATAGGCAGTGATGATCGGGTGCACATGGATCGCGGTGAAAAGCATCGGGGTCTTGGCCAGCCGGGCGCTGAGCCCCTCACCCGGCTGCAGGTCGTTGTGATAAAACCGCTTACAGGAGTTGAGCATATTTGCGACGGCCCCACCCGCGATGTCGAAGGCGAAAAAGGCAAGCAAGAAAATCCGCCACCCCTCGGCAACCGGCACCTCCCGGTGGTGATCGAACAGCAGAATAAGACCCATGAAAAGACTGGCCATACCATAGGCCAGCAGCCGTTCGGCGGGCGAAGCCCCGGTGCCGCACAGCGGGTCTGTGCCGCCGGTATACGTCCAGCGTATGGGAGCAGTTTGCATCTTTCGTCCTTCCATTCGAGCGGCGCACCGATGTCCGGATCAGGCCGGGACAACCAGTCGGCTTCGTTCTCGATGGGTTTATTATGACTATCGGGTCATTAAAATGGGATGCGGCAAAATGACCGGTCGGTCATAATAAGCCTAATGTCTATGCTGCCGCTTGTGCGCCATGAAGAGGATACCGACAGATGCCAAAAATCGTGGACAAGGCAAAAATGCGGGACACCATCCTCGACGCTGCGATGACCGTTTTCGCAGAGCATGGGGTTCACGCATCGTCGGTCAGTGATATCGCCCAGGCCGCGGGGTTGGCCAAGGGAACGCTATACCTCTACTTCGACAGCAAGGAGGCGATGACGACGGCGATTGTCGACCGTCATTTTGCCGCTCTGGAGGCGCAGATCGCGCGCGGCGCACCCGGTGAGACCTTGAACGGCTTTCTGGAGGACCTTCGCCGAACGATGGATATCCCGGCCGAGCAGTCCTCCTTTCATCGCGTCTTCTTCGAAGTCTTTGGTCCCAGCTTTGCCTCGGATGCCTTCACGTCGCATGTCGCCGGCTTCTTTGACCGGCTGGGCGCGCATTACGCGGAACGGATCACGCATCTGCAGGATCTGGGCGAAATTACGCCCCATCACCACGCACCGTCCATCGGTCGCGTGCTGGCCAGCATGATGGACGGGGTGGTGCTGCACCGGGGCCTCTTCGGCATCGCCGAACGGCGACACCAGCGGATGATCCGGGAGGCCGTCGCGGTGCTGGGCGATGGGTTGCGCCCCCTTCCCCCCGGACCGGAATAACCTGCCGTCCCGCAGCTGGGCTTTGACCCCAACCGGCCACGCCGCCATATCCATCGCTTCAAGGAGACATCACATGAATATCTGGGTTTTCAGCGTCGCCTGCATCACGCTCGCTGCCTTTCTGGCGCATCTCATAATCGGTACACGAGAAACCGCCAGCATCGCGCCCGCGGCGTCGGACGACAAGCTGACGACGCATTGGGTGCAGGCGATGTGCGCGTTTCAGATGCTGTCTGTCGATCTTTTCGTCGTGGCGGTGGCCCTCTTCGGGATCACATTCACTGACCTGGGACCGCTGGAACGCCCGGCGATCCTGTTGCTGAGCGGGCTGTTTTTCCTCTGGGGTCTGGTCTGGATTGTCCAGATGAAATGGCTCAACCGGCCAGCGGTCACCCTATGGCGGCTCCCGCATTGGCTTGTGTGGTTTGTCTGCGCAGGGCTTCTCTACTTTGGCGGATGAAATCCGCGCGACGGGCCTGCGCGCCCCTGTAAAGGGCACCCATATGACGCTAAAGGAGATGGCCGCCGTGACACCCGCCGGTGGTGCGGGTCACCCACGATGTGGGGTGTCTATCGACACCCGGAATGTATCCCGCGGAGGATGACGTGAAGACGATAACGGTTCAAAACGACTATCCCGTCTGTGCCAGAAGGCTCTGGGCGCTGGCCACCGACTACGCGGCTCTGCGCGAGGTCATGGCAGGCCTGGTCTCTTTTGAAGGGCTGCCGGACGGGCGCACCCGAACCGGGCAAAGGCTGGAGGTGAAAGTTTCACTCTTTGGCAGGCTGCCCGCACAGCCCTACCGCATAGATGTTCTGGAGTGCGATGATCAGGCCATGATCCTGCGGTCGTCTGAACAGGGGGCCGGGGTCAAACGCTGGCTGCACACATTGACGGTCATCGAAACCGAAGCGGGCAGTCGTCTGCAGGATCGGATCGAGATCGACGCCGGGCTCCTCACGCCTGTCTTCGCGCTCTGGGCAGGGTATCTCTACCGCGCCCGGCACCAGCCGAGGCTGCGCCTGCTGGAAAGCGGGCGATACTGATCCCGCGATCCACCGGCGCAAAGACAGCATTTTTTCAGTTGATGGGTGTGTTGCAGGGCGACAATTGCCGCCCCGCCGTTTCTCAACCCATCAGGCGCATGCGGATGTTCTCGAACGGCAGCCCATCGTCATCCGTCGCCTGCCTCGAAAGCTCCGTGAACCCCAGCGCCCGGTAGACGGCGACGGCCTGCGCGTTCTGGGTGTAGACCTCCAGCGTCAACGCGCCCTTCAACGCCAGGGCTTGGGCGATCAAGGCCCGTCCGATCCCCTGCCCCTGACAGTCCGGCGCAACGAACAACCCGCCGATGAAGCTGTCCATCAGGCTGATGAAACCGACTGGCACGCCGGACCGGCAGGCCACCCAGGTTTCTGCATTGGGCAGATACACCGTCTCCACCCTGATGCGCTGGTCACGCAGACGCGGTTCACCGATAAAGCCATGCGCCAGCAGAGAGGCGTCAAACCAGATCGCCGACAGTGTTTCGAGGTCCGTGGTCGCCCTGTAGGCACGGATAGAAATTTCCATGTTTTTCATGATTTTCCTGCAGATGTTTATGCAAACAGAAACAGCGCCAAAGCGACGCTGCGAGACACCGCACCATGCGGTTCAACCAGGGCTTCTGTGCATAAATCTCCTTCTGCGGATGGTGCCTGGATAGGGTGTAGCGGCAAAACGCGCAAGGGGTGCTCTGCAATGCCGGATGGGTGCCGCCTTGTGCGGTCCCGCCGCCGGTAGAGGGCGCGCACCGCATATCACTTGACCAAGTCGAGGCTGCGATCAGCGCGACCCACCCATCCCCATCCACGCCCGCGATAAGAGCCCGACCGCCGATATCCTGCCATGATCACAGCTTGTTCGAAGCGTGTTCCCTTCTTTTCCGATCACGCTATGATCCGCTTCGGAGGAGAGGACAGACCACGCGGGCAGACGCGCCCGTATTCCGTTCCTTCGCACTGTGACGACCCAAGGGAGGAGCCTTCATGTCCGACACCGCCACCGCAGCCAAAACCTATCCGCCATCGCCCGACATGGCCGCCAACGCCCATGTCGACGCCGAAAGCTACGCCGCGATGTATGCGGCATCGATCAAGGATCCGGAAGGTTTCTGGCGCAAGGAAGCGGCGCGTATCGATTGGATGAAACCCTTCACCCAGGTCAAGCATGTCGACTACACGCTGGGCAATGTCTCCATCAACTGGTTTGCCGACGGGACGCTGAATGTCTCTGCCAATTGCATTGACCGGCATCTGGCAACACGCGGCGATCAGACCGCGATCATCTGGGAGCCCGACAGTCCCGACGACGAGGCGATGCACATCACTTTCAAGGAGTTGCACAGCGCGGTCTGCAAAATGTCCAACGTGCTGAAAGACTTTGGCGTCAACAAGGGGGACCGGGTGATCATCTACATGCCGATGATCCCCGAAGCGGCCTATGCGATGCTCGCCTGTGCCCGCATCGGCGCCATCCATTCGATTGTTTTTGCCGGGTTTTCACCCGATGCGCTGGCAGCGCGCGTCAACGGTTCCGATGCCAAGGTGGTGATCACCGCAGACCACGCGCCGCGGGGCGGGCGCGACACACCGCTGAAATCCAACGCGGATCAGGCGTTGCTGCACACGGCGGACGATGTGAAGCTGCTGGTGGTCAAGCGCACGGGCGGCCAGACCACGTGGATCGACGGGCGCGATTTCGACTACAACGCGCTGGCCGCCGAAGCGTCCGAGGACTGCGCCCCCGAAGAAATGGGGGCCGAAGACCCGCTCTTCATCCTCTACACCTCCGGCTCGACCGGCCAGCCGAAGGGCGTGGTGCACACCACCGGCGGCTATCTTGTCTATGCCGCGATGACGCATGAAATCACTTTTGACTATCACGACGGCGATATCTACTGGTGCACGGCAGACGTCGGTTGGGTCACCGGCCACAGTTACATCGTCTACGGGCCGCTTGCGAATGGGGCCACGACGCTGATGTTCGAAGGGGTGCCCACCTATCCCGATGCCAGCCGCTTTTGGCAGGTCTGTGAAAAGCACAAGGTGAACCAGTTCTACACAGCGCCCACCGCCATTCGCGCGCTGATGGGTCAGGGCAACCAGTTCGTGGAGACCTGCGATCTGAGCAGCCTCAAACTGTTGGGCACCGTGGGCGAACCGATCAACCCCGAAGCCTGGAATTGGTACAACGACGTGGTGGGCAAGGGCAAATGCCCGATCGTGGATACCTGGTGGCAGACCGAAACCGGCGGGCACCTGATGACCCCCCTGCCCGGTGCCCATGCAATGAAACCCGGCGCGGCGATGAAGCCTTTCTTCGGGATCAAGCCGGTTGTGTTGGAGCCGACCACCGGGGAGGTGATCGAGGGCAATGATGTGGAAGGTGTCCTTTGCATTGCCGACAGCTGGCCGGGGCAGATGCGGTCCGTCTGGGGCGATCACGCGCGGTTCGAGAAGACCTATTTCGCAGATTACAAGGGCTATTACTTTACCGGCGACGGCTGCAAACGCGACGCGGATGGTGACTATTGGATCACCGGGCGTGTCGATGATGTGATCAATGTCTCGGGCCACCGGATGGGCACCGCAGAGGTCGAAAGCGCCCTTGTCGCCCATACCAAGGTCGCCGAGGCGGCGGTGGTTGGCTATCCGCATGACATCAAGGGTCAGGGCATTTACTGCTATGTCACTCTGATGAGCGGCCAAGAGCCCACCGAAGAGCTGCGCAAGGAGCTGCGCACATGGGTCCGGACAGAGATCGGCCCGATTGCCAGCCCGGATCTCATCCAATGGGCGCCCGGCCTGCCCAAGACCCGGTCGGGAAAGATCATGCGGCGTATTCTGCGCAAGATCGCGGAGGATGATTTCGGGGCTCTGGGCGACACCTCCACGCTGGCCGATCCCTCGGTGGTGGAGGATCTGATCGAGAACCGGATGAACAAGGGCTGAGGCCGAGGCTATTGGAGCGAGCGGGCCGGTGCCATGTGTGCCAGCCTGTTCCCGTGCGGGTAGGTCCCGCCAAGGGCCTTGCCCTGCGCGGTTCATGCCATACATGGCGTTACAAGACTGACCCGGCGAGGTGCGATGATCCATTTTGAACCAGGCAAGGCCAGCGGACGCCGGAATGTCCGCTGACACGGCGCTCTTTTCGCCTGACCCTGATCGCCTGCCAGACCTGCGGCGCGCGTTTGGCTGTTACGGCACCGGTGTCACCGTGATCACCACGCAGACGCCCACGGGACCGCTTGGGATGACAGCGAATTCCTTTTCCTCCGTGTCGCTGACCCCGCCCCTGGTGCTGTGGTCGCCTGCGGTATCATCGCGCCGCCACGACGCCTTCGCCGGGGCGGAAAGCTTTTGCATCCACGTTCTGGGGGCCGATCAACTCGACCTCGCGCGGCACTTCGCAACCAGCGGGGACGGGTTCAAAACACTGGCATGGGAGGCAGGCCCGCTGGACACCCCGCATCTCGCCGGATGTCTTGCCGCGTTTTTCTGCACCACCCACGCGGTGCACCCGGCGGGCGATCACTCGCTGATCCTGGGCGAAGTGCGCCATGTGGCGCAGGGCATGTCAGAGGCGCCCGGGCTGCTGTTTGATCGGGGCCGCTTTGGCCAGTTCACACCGGATGCCGCCGCCGCCGATCAATAATCCCGCTCAAAGAAGATACCGAGGGCGGTATTGCCGTCCTGTTCCAGCGTGCCCTTGGCGGTCAGCGATTCCGTCACATCCAGATTGATCGACAATTCCGTCTCTCCGCCACCCGTGGTCACATCCGTATAGATGTTATCGGAGATGTATTTACCCGCGCGCACCGCGGCCTCGCCGTCATCGGTGGTGGTCACGTCGAAGTCGTCGAGGCCAAAGCCCTCTCTGAGATTGCCGATGACATCGGACCCCTGACGCCCGGCCAGTTCGGCCACCGCATTCGCCAGTTGCAGCGCCTGAAAGGCCGAGATTTCATCGATATTGCGTCCGAAAAGCAGTTGCGCCAGCACCTGATCCTGTGGCGCATCAGGGGTTGAGATGAAGGACACGTCGGGCGTTGTCGCAGGGCCGTCGAGCACGATCCCGGCGCTGCCGGTTTCGGTACTCGAGGAGGTCACGAAACGTATGTAGGGCACCAGATTCCCCTGAAACTGGATCGACCCTTCAACCAGATCAAACCGCTTGCCCAGAATATCGAGCCGCCCGCGCACCAGGTCGAACTGACCGGCAGAGATCACCCGCGCCGTGGTGCCGGTGATCTCCAGCCCGCCGCCCAGTTCCGCATCGATCCCGCGTCCGCGCACAAAAATCCTGCGCGGCGCGTTGATCTGAATACCAAGGCGGTAGGCGGCGCCACCGGACGCGCCCGAGGCCTGCGGCTCCGGGATCACATCCGCGCGGCGGCGTGTCCGGGTCACTGCCGCGGGCGCGCCCACATGGGTGATGTCGGGTATTTCGCCGATGCTGGTCAACCCCGACGATGGCACCGTCACGAGGGTTTCGCCGACGTTGATTTCCCCCGCGATCCGGGCCCCGCCGGTCAGCGGCCCCGTAACGGAAATCGCACCATCCAGAACGGTCGAGAAGAGGCGCGGATCGGCAAAACCGACACCGTTCAGCGCCACCTGCAGATCGGAGGAGAGGCTGGTCAGGTTCAGCGTGCCTGACGCCGTCACGCCCCCGCCGCCTTCGACCGCGCTTTGTGCATCGATGCGCAGCGCCCCCCCGTTCAGATCCAGCGTTGTGTCGAGATCGGTCAGCGCAAGCCGCAGATTGGGCGCGGCAAAGGTGGCACCATCCGTGGTAATGCGCCCCGAGACGGAGCCAAGCGCCGGTGGCCCCTGCACGGCCAGATCAAATCGGGCCTGCCCCTGAAGGCTGCGGGGGGCCAGAAACGGCTCGGACAGCCCCAACGGCAGCGCGCCTGCGACGTCAAGGTCAAGTGTCCCGTCCTCCCGCACAAGCCCCGCGATCGTGGCATCCGTCCCGGCGGGTCCTTGCGCAACCGTATCGATCTGCCACCCGCCAGTGGCCCGATTTGCATCCCCCGCAATGGAGAATGGGCCCCGGATGTTGGGGACAAAAACGCTAATGTCCGGGAGTGCTGCGGAGAAGGTGACGGCGGCATCGGGTCCGGTGGCGAGCCCCGCGACGCTGACATCCGATTGGTAGGGCCCGCCCGCGTCCACATCCACGTTATAGCCCTGCTCGGTCAGCCAGATGCGTCCGGTGGCTTGAAGCGGCCCCTGCACAGTGGGCACCAGCGGCTTGACCTCAGGTACGGAGAGATCAAAGACCACATCGGTTTGCGGCCCGGTGGCGCGTCCCTTGACGCTGAGCGCGCTGTCATAGGGCGCATCCGCGGTCAGATCGACCTGCCAGCCGAGGCTGTCCTGCGTGGCGTCGGCCACCACGCTCACCGGCCCCTGATATTGCGGCAGCACCACTGCGATATCACGCAGGGTCGCGCGGGCGGAGACGACACTGTCATCCGTGCGCAGCTCGAAATCACCCGCCACGTCGAGCGCGGCATTGCGCAGGATCAGATCCTGCACGAAGGTCCCCGACACATCGCGCCGCGCCTGCAGGGTCAGCGCCGTTTCGCCCGCCAGCACCGCATCCGCCTGCGGAATGCCCACCGTCAGATCGTTGGTTGTGCCCTGGATAGCGAGGTCAAACATGCTGCTGAGCGGGGTGACGTTCCCTTGAATGTCCAGCTGCGCGCCGCCCGTCAGAGGTTGACCGGAAATCCCGGCAAAACGCGCCAGCTCTTCGGCCCGCACGCTCAGGTCCAGTTCGGTCGGGAAGCCGCCCGCCAGCCCGTCGATGATGACATCCCCCATCAAGCCATAGTCTTCGCCCGTAAGCTCCAGACCGGTAATCCGGATTGGCTGGCCTTCGACATAGTCGATATTGGCCTTGCCCTGCAGGTCCTGCCCCAACGCCTGTGCAGCCTGCGGATCGGACAATTCCAGCCCTTCCGTCGTCAGATCAAGATCGCCCAGAAAACGACCAACCGTGCCCGCGGCACTTTCCAGCGTCCCGTCGAGCACCAATGCGGCCTCGGCGAAACGGACGTCCTGGCGATCAAGGTCCACGATGTCGAAAACACCGCGAAACGCATCGCCATCCGCAGCGTCAAAATCCACGCTCAGCGTCACAGCCTGCACCGTGGTTTCCACATCCGATCCGGGCAAGACAACGGGTCGCTGATCGGACCGCGCGATCTGTCCATTGATGTCAATGAACACCGGCCAGGCCTCACTGTTGAGCCGCACCGCGCCACTCAACTGTGCAGACTGCGCATCAAGGCTGAATTCCGAGACATCAACGGCGCCATCAGCGGCCAAAACCGCAACCGCCGCGATCTGAACGTCAGTGCCGAAGAAATCCCGCGACTCCGGTGCAACCAGGGCGGTGATATCGCCGCCAAGGTTAGCCCGCACGCGGCGATCAGGCACAGCGCCCTCGACCGCCACGGGCAGCGTGCTCAACACCACCTGCCCCGCGACACGGTCCTGCCCGTCGGTGGCCAGCGCGATATCCGCTGTGAAATCATCCAGCGGTCCGGTGCCCGCCACGGTCAGATCGATAGAGGGTTGGCCCGGCAGGTTCATCACCCGCCCGACCAGCCCGCCCGCGGCTTCGTCCAGTTCCATCTGCACCGAAATCTCTGACGTCTCCCGCGCAAAACTGCCCTGCACCACATAGGTGCCCGCCGTATTGTCCACCCGGTTTGCCGTCAGATCGACAAAGGCCCCCTCGTCATCCAGCCGCGCGCTGGCCTTCACGTCCAGAACAGCGGCGGCACCCAGAACCGGTTCCCCCAGGGCGATGCGGGAGACTTCGAACTGCTGGATGTTCACCGACACCGGCAGGTCTGGCAGCGCAAATTCCGTGGCTTCAGCAGCGGGCACCTCCGTTGTTTCCTCGACCTCCGGCAGGCGCGGCAGATCAAGCACAGCAGCGCTCAGGTTGTCCACTTCGAGCCGTCCGCGCAGCAGGGCCAGCCTGCTCCAGTTCAGCTTCACGTCTTCGAGTGTCAGCCAGATGCCCTGGTCATCGGCAATGGTCATGCGGTCAAACGATGCCTCGGAGCTCAGCGCCCCGGCAAAGCCTTCGATGTTGACCTCGCGCCCCGCGCCTGAGAGCAGGTCTTCGATCGTGCGGGTCAGAAAGCCGCCGTCATCCTCATCGCTCTGCGCCTGCGCATGGGTAACGCCCCAGAGCAGCGCGATAACGGCCAGTATTTTCACCCAAACCCGCATCAGAATGCCTGCCCTATGCCAATGTAGACCTGAAACGATGACCCGTCGTCGTCGCCCGATGTGGGCACCGCCAGGTCGAGACGGATGGGCCCGATGGGCGTGGCATATCGCAGGCCCACCCCGGCGCCACTGTGCCATTCGCCCGATCCGTCGGGAAAGACCTCCTCCCCGATATAGCCCGCGTCCAGAAATCCGACATAGCCCAGATTGCCGGACGTCCGCATGCGTATCTCGGCGGACAACCCAAGGAAGGACCGGCCCCCGACCGTCTGACCTCCGCCCAAATCGACGCCAAGCGACTGGTATTCATGTCCGCGCACCGTGTCACTGCCGCCGGAATAGAACAGGAAATCAGCCGGTGCCACGGAGAGCGCAGGCCCGATCAGCGACCCAAGCTGTCCGCGCAGGGCAATGGTTGTGGGACGCACCTCACCGAATGTCCGGTACCCACGCAGATCGAGCTTGGTCAGCAGCCCGTTGTCCGCGCCGGAGGCGGCCAGAAACGGGGTCACCTCCGCGTCCAGAAAATAACCGCGCCGGGCATCCAGGGTCCGATCGCGGTAATCGAAGGTCGCGCCAGTAGGTGCCAGAAGCAGCGTGTAGTCGTTTTCGCCAAAAGCGTCGCGGGTGGTCGCGCGCCGGACCGCCAGCCCGAAGCGGTAGCTGCGCTGATCCGATGCAATCCGTTCGATCCCCGCGCCGATGGTGCCCTGCCGCGAGAAAAAGTTGATCTCGTCCTGCTGTTCAATCTCACCAAGTATGTAGAGCCCGGTATCCTCATTGAAGGTCGCCGGGCGCTGATAAAGCGCACGCGCCAGGAAGTCCGTCCCGCCGGTATCGCCGCCGATCCCCTCGATCTCCGCATCCAGACGCAGCCGCTCCGCGCCACCAAAGAGGTTGCGGTGCATCCAGAACGTGCTGACGGACAACCCTTCCACAGTCGAGATTTCACCACCAAAGCCGAACCGCCGTGGTTTCTCTTCGGCCACACGCGCGGTGATCGCCAGGGTATCGCCCGGCCCGGGCTCCTGCGCCTCGATCATGGCAACCGAACTGAAGGTGCCGGTGCGCCGCAGGCGGGCCGCAGCCTGTTGCAATTCCTGGGGCGAATAGGTGGTGCCCACGGGCAGGCCCGCGATTTCGACAATGCGTTCGGTGCGCACGGCCTGATTGCCCCGCACGCTCAATGCCCCAAAGCGCAGCTTGGGCCCCGGGTCGACACGCAGCGTCGCGTTCAGCGTGCCGTCGTTGTGCCGTGCCGTGACACGCTGGCTTTGAAGCTCCGCCTTGGCATGGCCCACATCGCGCCAACCATCCGTGGCGGCACTGGCGGCATCGCGCAACAGGCTCAGCCGTGCGGTTTCACCGGACCGAAACCCATCCGGCAGCGTCGTGTCCGGGGCCAACGGCCCGATCTCGGCCCTGCCAAACCGGAATGCCGTGCCGGGCGTGATGTCAATTTCCGCCCGCGACACGCTGGGCGGCGGAGCAACGGATTTGATCGTGGATGCCTCGCGCCCATCCAGGGTGATGCGAATAACCGCGCCGTAATACCCGTAGTCGTAGAGGACGGCGAGCAGACGTTGGTAATCCGCCTGCGCGATGGATACGATTTCCTGTGGGGAGACGTCTGCCTCTGACAGCTCCTGTTCGATCAGCAGCGAGCCGCCTTCGAGATCACTGCGCAGATCGTCGCTCAACGCGCCCTGCAAGGTCACATCCAGCGCCATCGCGGGCTGCGCCAAAAGCGCGGCCAGACTGATGGCGCTGACAAGACCACGACCCGGCAGCCCCCTGCCCATAATGGTTACCTGCACAATTTCCCCCTGATCGGCCCGTCCATATCACCCCACCGCGGCAGCATGTGGTGGATAGGCGGACTCACCTCTTTCTTCCGTTTTAGCGGAAATAGACTGCGCTCTGCAAATGGACAGGGCATAAGCGGGGCGTTTGAGCAGGAAAGCCCGAGGGATTTTCCATCCACGCAATGCGCTTCGGGCAAACCGCCGGAGACGGGCGGTGTCGATGGTGGATTCAAAGTCCTGAAAACGACATCTGATCTGTTTCAGGTCGGAGATTTTCAGGACCTTGCGCACGTAGCGCACCGAGGTCTTTCACTCACCCAAGTGCAGGTGCATCGTATTTCATTAAATCAATTGGTTAATCTCCGCCATTAAAGCTGGATGTCAGGTTATTCCGTCCCGTATCTTGCCAGTTCGGGGAAAACTCGACAGTCCGAATCCAGCGATTCCGCCCCTTTTTTAAGCGTTTTGCCAAAAATCCCGTCACGTGAATGTCGTAAACGGATCATAGGGTTGAAGCTGGGCACAATCCCGTTACCTGACAGGGTGATGCTATTTCAGATGTCAAAAAAAATGGTGCGACGGATTGCTTTGACAGGCGAATACCCGTCTAAAGCGTGTCGCCGGCCAGCCCTTGAGACCAAGACCCCGAAGGTGATTGTCAGCGGCGAGTTCCGCAACATGCTCCCCGAAAATCGCCAACACGCCGGTCTCTCACAGTCAACACCGCGAGGAGACACGCCGTGAGCAACCCCCTTTCCGAGCGGCAGTTTGTGCTGGCCACCGACCTGGATGGGACCTTTCTCGGTGGCAGTGCGGCGGACCGGCAGGCCCTCTACGACTGGATCGAGGCGCATCGTAGCTCTGTCGGGCTTGTGTTTGTCAGTGGACGCGACCCGGCGTTCATTCACCAGCTTTGCGGCAGCGGTGAAGTGCCCTGGCCGGAATATGTGATTGGCGACGTCGGCACGACAATTGCGCATGTGGCCCCGGATCGCACCATCGCACCGATCACGGATCTGGAAAGGCAGATTGCCGAGCGCTGGCGGGATGGGGGCGATCAGGTCAGATCGACCCTTGAAAGCGCGCCGGGTTTGACGCTGCAACCAACCGACTTCCGTTACCGCGTGAGCTATGACTACGATCCGGATCAGTTCGACCCGACCACGACCGCGACGGTCGAGGCAATGGGCTTTGACGTGCTGATTTCTGACAACCGGTTCTTTGATGTGCTGCCGCAAGGCGTCAGCAAGGGCCCCTCTCTGCTGCGTCTGCTCGATCATCTGAACATCCCGCAAACCCGAGTGCTAGCCGCTGGCGATACCCTGAACGATCTGTCCATGCTGGTGGCGGGTACGCCCGCCGTTGCCGTGGGCGGCTCCGAACCGCCGCTGTTGAGCGCCCTGCCCGACGCTGCCCATATCTACCGCGCAGAGGGTATTGGCACCGCAGGCATCTTCGAGGCCATCGCTCATTTCGAATTGCACCCAACCCCGGAAAGGGTCTGATCCATGCCGTCTGATCTCGTGATCGTCTACCACCGCCAACCCTATGAGGAAGTGGAGGAAAACGGCCAGACGGTTCTGCGTGAAAACAAGAGCCCAAATGGTATTGTCCCCACGCTCAAGAGCTTTTTCGGCACCGCAGAGCATGCCGCCTGGATCGCCTGGAAACTGGCCGACGACCCGGCCAATCCCGACTTTGAAAAGGTGGTGGAGATCAGCGATGCCCATGGCACCTATTCCGTGTCGCGCCTGCCCCTGACCCACGAACAGGTCAGCAGCTTCTACCATGTGTCCTCCAAGGAGGCGTTCTGGCCGATCCTGCACAGCTTCAAGGAGAAATTTAACTACGACCCCGTGGACTGGCCCACCTTTCGCGAAGTGAACTGGGCCTTTGCCGAAGCCGCCGCGCGCGAGGCGGCGCAGGGCGCGCGGGTCTGGATACATGACTACAATCTCTGGCTCGTGCCCGGGTATTTGCGGCAGCTGCGCTCCGACGTGACCATCTCGTTTTTCCACCACACGCCCTTCCCGGCGGCGGATATGTTCAATGTGCTGCCCTGGCGGCGCGAAATCGTGAAAAGCCTGCTGGAGTGCGACATCGTGGGCTTTCACATCCCGCGCTATGCCGCGAATTTCGTCTCGGTCGCGCGCAGCCTCTTTGACGTGGACGTTGTGAAGCGGGAAACGGTGGCAGCAGAACTCGTTTCGGACGGCACCGCGCTCAGCGAACGCTCGGCGCCGACCCTGCTGTCTTTCGAGGGGCGGCAGGTTGCGGTCAGCTCTGCCAGTGTCGGGGTCGCCGTGGATTTCATCGAAGAGCGCGCCACCGACCCGCAAGTACAGGCGGATGCCAAGGAAATCCGCAAGGGACAGGGAGAGCGCCGCCTGATCCTTTCCGTGGGCCGCACCGATTACACCAAGGGCGGCGTCGATCAGCTGGAAAGCTTCGAGCGCGTGCTGGCGGACAACCCCGACCTGCGCGGCAAGGTCAAACTGATGCATGTCTCGGTCAGCGCGAACCGCAATATGTCGGCCTATGCGCTGACCCAAACCGGGATCGAGGAGACCGCCGGGCGCATCAACGGACGCTTTGGCACGCTCGACTGGCAGCCGATTGCCCTGATCTCGCGGGCGATCCCCTTTGACGATCTGATCAAATATTATCTGGCGGCGGATGTGGCTTGGATCACCCCGCTGGTCGATGGCATGAACCTCGTCTGCAAGGAATTCGTGGCCGCGCGCACGGATGGTGACGGGGTGCTTGTGCTGTCGGAATTCGCCGGGGCAGCGGTGGAATTGAACTCCGCCGTGATCACCAATCCGTTTTCCCACCGCTCCATGGATCAGGCGATCCTGCAGGCGCTGGAGATGCCGGAAAAGGAACGGCGCGACCGGATGAAGGAACTGCGCCGCGTGGTCGGCAAATACTCCGTTGCGGCCTGGGGGGCCGAGCAGGAACGGCAGTTCAGCGCCGCCATCGCCCGCAAGGAACTGGCTGACGCCTGAGCCACATTTGCCAAAAAGCGATCACGCCGCGTCAGCCCACCGGCACCGCGCCTGAGACGTCGATATCGCTGTCCACGCCCAGCGTGGCGAGTACATTGCCGCCCTCCACATAGGCGTAGATGTCCAGCGTGTTGCCGTTGCCATCCGCCACCGGCGTATCGGATACCTTCTGGAACCCGCCTTCCGGGCCAGAAACAAGGGTCAGACTGTCCGTCGCATCGCCGTAGATCACCGCACTTTCCGGCAGGGCCGCGTCCAGCAAGGCTTCCAACTGGCTGTCGCTGGTGGAGGACATATCGATCACATCTTCCAATATGAGTGCCAGACTGTTGGCCTGGCCGTTCTCCATGTCGATGGCTTCGATGTCCCTGATGTCCAGCGACGGGATCAGATCGTCGGTCAGATTGCCGCCAACACCGATCTCAAGCACGTCGCGTCCGGCACCGCCGTCCAGCAGCTCAACCCCGGCACCCGGCGCTTCGGAGACACGCAAAACGTCATCGCCGCCCCCTGCCAGAACGATGTCCGCGTCCGCGCCCCCGTCTAATGTGTCCGCACCGTCAAATCCCAGGATCAGGTCACTGCCGCCCCCGCCTGCAATGTCGTCCGCCAGATCGCTGCCAAAGAGCAGGTCAGTCGCGTCCAGACCGGCGATGCTCTGCGCCGTATCTGCCTTGCCGATCACATCGCTGGAAAAGAGCTCGATCTCGGCGGTGCTGTCGTCCCCATCCAGATCAAAGCGCGTGGCCACGCTGATCCGGTTGCTTTCGCCCAGCAGCAGTTCGATGTTTTCGATGCTCGCCAGCGGCAGTTCGTAGTCGATGCCTTCCACGATCAACGCATCGCTGTCCTGGGTGGCGATGATGCCATGATCTTCGCCATCGGCCTCAAGCGAGACATCCAGAGAAATCAGCTTGGGCGAGAAGACAGGCGTTTGCGTCAGCGCGGCCGCAAGGTCGTCGGCGGTCAAGAGCAGGGTCGGATCGGGGTCAATCTCCTGCAGCAAGGTGGGATCATACTCCTCCCCGATGCCAAAGGCCTTGATGTCCACGGTGAAGGCGCCCCCCGGCGGGTTGGTCAGCGCCTCCAGCGACTGGCGCCACGCGCCGTTGGACGGGACACCATCGGTGATGAAGAGCAGAAAGTTTGCCTCACCTGCAGGCTCTCCCGTCAGGAAGTCATTGGCCTCATCCAGCGCCAGATCCCAGCCCGTGGAGCCGCGCTGGAACCGCAGTGACAGAATATCCCCCGGCAGATCCGGATCGTGCAGATCGGTGGGCCCGACGGCAACAACCCTGTTCGAGTAGGCGATGACCTGCACATCCACTGAGGTTGTCGAGCCCTCGAACTGGTCGCTCAGCTGCTCGATCGCGTCTCGGACGGCTTCGCGCTGCGCGATCCAGTTGCCGCCTTCGATACTGGCCGAGCTGTCCATGGCAATGATCAGATTGACCGATTGCGCCTCCACGGTCTGCGCGTCGATGGCCACCGCACCGGCAGCTGCTTCAGCGGTGGCATCAACAGTGATCGCAACACTCACCGATTGCTCTCCGACAGCGCCCGATGTGCTTTCCACCGCCGCTGTGACCCGCCCTGTGGACACGCCGCCCTGCGCATCCGTGACCGTGTAGCTGAAACGGTCGATGCCCGCGAAATCGGCATTCGGCGTATAGGTGAAACTGCCATCCTCATTGATCGTGGCGATACCGTTTTCGGGACCGTCATCGCCCAGGGCAAAACTCAGCGGACCGCTGCTGTCTACATCCGTCGCCGTCAGCTGATTGGTCAGCACACCGTTCTGATCAGTCTCGAAGACGCTGTTTTGGGTGACGGTCGGCGCATCATTTGTGCCGGTCAGGGTCACCTCGATGATCTGTGTGACCGTTGCGCCGAACTCGTCCGAGGCGGTGGCCGTGAACGTCTCCGTGACGGTTTCACCTTCGGCGATGCTGTCGGCGACGTCATTGTCGAGCACATAGGTCCAGGCGCCGGTACTGGTGATCGCAAAGGCGCCAAAAAGCGCCGTGGACGTCCCTGTCCAGGTAACGGCGTTGTCTTCGGGATCATCCGCGCTGAGCTGGCCACTGGCATCCGCCTGTTCGTCGCCTTCCACCACCGTGCCGAGGTTCGCACCCACGGCTGTCGTGACGATCGGCGCATCGTTTTCGCCGGTTATGCTGATGCTGACTGTCGCCTCGGCGGTCTCGCCTGACGGATCAGAAACGATCACGCTAAAGCTGTCAGTGCCCGCAAAGTTCACATCGGGCCGGTAGGAATATGTGCCATCGGGGAAGAGCGCGACTTCACCGTTGCCGGGCGTTGTGCCGATGGCATAGCTCAACACGTCGCCGTCAATGTCGCTGGCGACAATGGTGCCGGTCAGAATGCTGTCCTCGACACCGGTTGCCTCTGTATCCTGCGCGTCGGGGATATCGTTCACCGGCAGAACCTGCACGATCACGGAGCCTTCGACCGTGTCGCCGTTGGGGTCGGTCGCCGCAAAGGTGAAACTGTCGATGCCGTTGAAGTTCGGATTGGGCACATAGTCGAACTGGCCGTCGGCCGTGACAACCACAGTGCCGTTCGACGGCCCCCCTGCGAGGGCAAAGACCGTGCCCGCGACGCTGCCAGGCACGGCGATGTCACCGCTGATTGCCTCTTCTCCGCCCGCGTCTTCGGGGCCGCTGACCACCACAACGGGTCCAGCCTCTTCCGGCGCAAGCAGCCCTTCGTCAAAGGGTTCGCTCTCCGGGGCCTCCTGATCGTCCACTTCCGCGGGGGCCTCGACCGCGCCGGGTTCGTCGAGGGAATCCACTTCCAGATCGGCGGGGGATTGCGATTGGTTCTGCGGGTCGATGCTGATCCCACTGCCCGGATCGGAGAGCGACACGAAAGTGTCGCCCGCATCGACACGCGCCACCGCAGAGCGGAAAGCGGCAAAGGCTTCGGCGATCAGCAGATTATCCTCGGCGTCGTCCTGCAGCGTCCGGTCCACCTCGCGGGTCTCGCCGGTGGCGGCAGAGACGATCCACTTGGTATTGGTCTGATCGATGAAGGCGACGAGGTTGCCATCGATGTCGCGCAGCTCGACGCGACCGGTGTCGCCGTCGGGGTCCGTGGTCAGCGTCACCTCGGTGGTGTCGACGCCATTGACCGTGCCTACCTCGACCACCACGGTCGTGCCGCGAATGCCCATGGTCGAGGACGGCGTGTTCACATCCATGCCGCCGGTCTTGGCCACCTGCCCCGCGATGAAAACAAAGCTGCCCTGGATCAGACTGAAGCTGCCCGAGTTATCTGTGGCATCGGGATCATAGATCAGCTCGTCAATCACCATGCGCGACGAGGCGGACAGCGTGAAGATGGTGCCATCCACGAAGGTGACGGAAACCGAAGCGTCCTTGGAGGTGGTGATCACGTCGTTCTGATAGATCTTTGAGCCGACCTGCAGGGTCTCGACCGACCCATCGACCCGCTGGACGGAGGTGGCCCCCTCGACCGTTTCAACCTGCCCGATCGGGCTGGACGCCGTGGCGTCGCCTGCCTGCGCATATTGGCCGGGGGCGATCGGACCGGCGAGCAACTCAACCAGATCGCCGCGCAGCACTGCCCCGTTGGGATCGTGCAGATCAGCCGGTTTGGACTGCGCAAAATAGTCCGGTACGCGGAAATTCGCCGCCCCGTCGTTCACGATATAGAGGTCAGGGCCCAGCCGGAAGAATTCACCGTTGAAGAGCAACGCGCTGTCCGGCACGACAACCGCGTCAGAAGCGTTGCCCCACAGGGTAACTACCTCATCCGGGTCTTCATTTTGTGCCTCATGAAACAGGGACACCGCGCCATCCTCAGAAATTCAAATTAAGCGATGATTAACTTAAAAATGCGCGGACGTATGTGATCCACACCACATTTTGCCCAATTAAGGCTCTAAAAACAGCATATTTTCACCGACACCCAATAAAACCCTTGATTATTTCCATAGTGGGAACAATCGCTGGTTGTCCACTGACTTGATCCGTTCGCCGATTCGGTCAGTATGAGCACAGCAACCGGGAGAGCCGGTCTGTTCTGCACGGGTTGTGTAGTTTTTTGGCACCGGGCAGGCGGTCCCCGCGATGAAACAGTGGTTTTCGAAATGGGTTGGATGGGTTCGCGTGATCGCCCTGATGGGATTGCTCTTTGGGCTCGTCATTCGCATCGGTGACCCGCAAGCGGTGGCCATGCTGCGCAATGCCTCCTTCGATTTCTATCACCAGTCCAAACCGCGCGATCTGACCCCGATGCCTGTGGCCATCGTGGATGTGGATGACCGCAGCATCGAGGAGATCGGTCAATGGCCCTGGCCGCGCAGCTACATCGCCGAACTGGTCACCCGCGCCACGGCGCAGGGGGCTGTCGCCATCGGTTTCGACATCATCTTTTCCGAACCGGATCGGCTCTCGCCTGCCCAAATCGCCGAAGACAATCCGGACATGCCAGGCGATCTCGCAACCCGCCTGGCGCAACTACCGGACAATGACACCAAGCTGGCGCAGGCCTTTGCGGAGGCCCGCGTGATTGTCGGGCAGACCAGCGTGCGCAATGTGGCGGGCAACCGGGCGGAAAAACGTGACATGGCGGACGCGGCGCATGCGCTCATCGGGCCGGACCCGATGCCCTACCTGATGAAATTTCCCGACATCGTGCAAAACCTGCCTGCGCTTGAGGCCAATGCCGCCGGGCGCGGCATGTTCGCAACCCGGCCCGATGCTGACGGCGTTTACCGCCGCGTGCCGCTGGTGATGAGCGTGCAGGGCCAGATCCGGCTGGGCCTGACGCCGGAACTGTTGCGCGTGGCGACGGGCGGTGGCCCTTTTGCCGTGCGCACGAATGATGCCGGGGTCGAGGGGGTTGTCCTGGCCCGCCAGTTGATCCCGACGGCGCGGGACGGCACGGTCTGGCCCTACCTGACCCCCTCCGCACAAAGCCGATATGTCTCTGCCGCCGATCTGCTGCGGGACCGGGTGCCCGACGGGCGGCTTGCGGGGCATCTCGTGCTGGTCGGCACCTCCGCCATCGGGCTGGAGGACTTCCGCGCCACCCCACTGGGCGTGGCCATGGCCGGGGTGGAGATACATGCGCAGGTGCTCGAAAACATCATGGCCAAGACCCTGCTGATCCGACCGAATTACACCATCGCCATCGAACTGGTGACAACGCTGGTCCTCTGCTTTTTGGTCATCATCTTCGCGCCCGCCCTCTCCGCACGGCTGCTCATTTCCTCGTCCGTGCTGCTGCTGGGCGGCTATGTGGCGGTGTCTTACTACCTTTTTTACGACAAGCGCATCCTGCTCGACCCGTCCTTCCCGGTGGTCGCCGTGACAACGGCGGTCATGCTGATCTCCACCGTAAATTACCTGCGCGAAGAGCGAAAGCGGCGCGAAATCCGCAGCGCCTTCGGCCAATATGTCTCGCCCGATCTGGTGGATCAGCTCAGCCGCAACCAGGGCAGCCTGACCCTAGGCGGTGAATCGCGACAGCTGACCCTTCTTTTCAGCGATGTGCGTGGCTTCACGGCGATTGCCGAGGAATTCCGCGACGACCCCGAGGCCCTGACCGGCCTGATGAACCGCTTCCTGACCATCCTGTCCAATGCGATCATGGAGCAGAAAGGCACCATCGACAAATTCATGGGCGACGCGGTGATGGCCTTCTGGAACGCGCCGCTGGACAATCACGACCACCCGCGCGCCGCCTGCCGCGCCGCCCTGAAGATGATCGCCGATGTGCAGAGCTTCAACAAAGAGCGGCTCAGAGCACAGAAACGCAAGCGGGTTGGCCAAAAGCGTCAGCGCACCGAAAAACGGCAGCCCTGGGTCTCCGTGCATAAGATCAACGTCGGCATTGGCATAAATACCGGTCAATGCGTGGTCGGCAACATGGGCAGCGATACACGGTTCGACTACACCGCCCTGGGGGATCCGGTGAATGTGGCCTCGCGGCTCGAGGGGCAATCGCGCTACTATGGGGCGGCGATCATCCTGGGCCAGGCCACGGCGCGCGAGGTAATGAACGATTTCGCCGTGATGGAGCTGGATGTGATCCGCGTCGTGGGCAAGGAAGTGCCAGAGACGATCTATGCCCTGCTGGGCGATGAAACCCTGCGGCAAGACCCGCGGTTCCAGACCCTCTGGGCCGTGAACAACGATATGCTGGCGGCCTACCGGTCCCGCAGCTGGGACAAGGCCGAAGCCCTCCTTGCCGAGGTCCGCACATCCCTTGGCGCGTTGGACATCTCCTTGCAGGAATACTTGGACATGTATGCGACCCGCATTACCGATCTGCGCGCCACGCCGCCCGATGCCGGTTGGGACGGTGTGTTTTCCTCGACCCGCAAGTGATCAGCGTTCGCGCAGCGCCTCCGCCTGTGCGCGCAGGAGCGGCTTGGCCAGATAGGACAGCACGGTCTTTTCCCCGGTCTGGATGTCGACCGAGGCGATCATCCCCGGCGTGATCGGCAGCGGTTTTTTCTCCGTGCCAAGATAGGATTTGTTTGTCCGCACGATCACCCGGAAAAACTCCCCGCCCTCCTCCGTGGCAATCGTATCGGCGCCGATCCGGACAACCTCGCCCTCCAGCGCGCCGTAGATCACGTAGTCATAGGCGGAAATTTTCACCGACGCGGGCTCGCCCGGGCTGACAAAGGCGATGTCGCGCGGGCCCAGATCCGCCTCGATCAGCAGGCTGTCGTCAATCGGCACGATCTCCACAAGGGCCGCCCCGGGCTGCACAACTGCGCCAATTGTCGTGGCGTTCACCCGGTTGATCGTGCCGCGCACCGGTGCGCGTAGCTGCGCGCGGGTAACGCGGTCATTGGCGCTGCGCAGGGTTTCCTGCACCACCGCCAGTTCCAACTGCAGGGTCGCCAGCCGCTGACGCGCCGAGAGCACATAGGCCGAGCGCGCCGCGTCGATTTGGTTTTCCGCCTCGGCAATTGCTGCCTGCAGCCGCGGTTCCGAGGCGCGGCTCACGCCCAGATCGCCGTTGAGTTCAGCCAGTCGCGACTGCAACCGCAGCAGTTCAATCTGCGGCACCAACCCCCGGTCGAACATGTCCTGCGTCAGGGCAATCTCCGCGCTCAACGGCGCAATGATACCTTCCGTTCTGTAGCGCAACGCCCTGATTTCGCTCAACTCTCCCCGGCGCTGCAGCAGTTGCGCCTCCAGCACCCGCAGTTCGCGTTTGAGTTGCTCGCGGCGCGAGAGGAACACTTCCTGTTCTGCCGCGACGGCCAAGGGCGCGCGGGCTTGCAGCAACACGGGAAAGTCCAATTCCGTCGCAAATCGCGCCTCTGCCGTCAGCCGTGCGGATTCGGCCAGTATCGCCGCCTCCCGCTCCAGCAGCTCCCCGCGTTCGGCATCGAACCGCGTGTCGTCTATCCGCATCAGCACGTCGCCGGGCGCTACAATATCGCCTTCGCGCACCGTGATATCGCGCACGATACCGCCCTCAAGGCTCTGCACCACCTGCACCTGTTGCGACGGGATCACGCGCCCGGTGGCGCGCGCTGTTTCCTCGATCTTGTAGGTGGCCGCCCAGGCCAGAAAAGCCCCGACCCCCAGCGCCACAGCCACCAGCAGACGCCAAGGCCCTCCATCATGCACGGCCGCGCGTGCGCCGGAGATGTTATTGGCAAAACCATCCTCGATGCGGTTGCCGAACATACCCTACCCCTTTGCCCGCGCGGCACCCATGGCGCGCAGTTTGTCCAGCACATCCGCGCGTGGCCCATCCAGCACCGCGCGTCCCTGGTCCATGACGATCAACCGCTCCGCCATCGCCGCCAGCGACTGGCGATGTGTACAGATGACCATGCCGACGCCGGTCTTGTTCAGCTCTGCCAGCCGGTCGATGATCAGCGTCTGCATCCGCTGGTCCATTGCGTTGGTCGGCTCGTCCAGGAAAAGCGTTTTCGGGCGGCGCAGCAGCAGACGGGCCAGGGCCACGCCCTGCTTTTGTCCGCCAGACAGGTGTTTGCCCTGTTCTCCTATGAACATATCGAGACCTTCCGGAGCCTCGGCAAGGAACTCATCCATCGCCGCGAAATAGAGCGCCCGCGCGATCTCTTCATCACTGGCATTCTGCTGACCGATCACAAGGTTCTCGCGCAGGGTGCCCGTGAAAAGTTCCGGCGTTTGCGGCAGATAACCGATGCCGCGCCGCAGCTCCGCAGGCTCGTATTGCGGCAGGGCGATCCCGTCGATCAGCACCGTGCCGCTGTCAAGCTGGATCAACCCTGCCAACACTTTGCCCGCCGTGGTTTTGCCGGACCCGACACGGCCCAGCAAAGCGACACATTCCCCCGGTGCCACGGTAAAGCTGAGGTCCTTCAGCGCCGGACGCGCCGCCCCCGGATAGGTGAGCGACACGGCGTCCAGCGCCAGCGCGCCCTCCTTGATATGTGCATCGCTTTTCACTGCCGGACCCTGCTCCACCGGCAGGGCCATGAACCGGTTCAGCGCGGCCAGCGATTTGAACGCATATTGCGCGCGGAAAATCGTCTGTGCGATGGTCCCCAGCGGTGCCAGCACCCGACCGGCAAGGATGTTTGCCGCGATCAGACCGCCCACGGTGATCACCCCGTCGGAGACGAGAAAAACGCCCCAGACAATGATCAGGACCGATACCAGCTGCTGCACCAGCATGGTGCCGTTGGTGGCGACATTGGACCAGAATTTGGTGCGCCCGTTGATCTGGGACGAGGCCGCCACCGCCGCCTCCCACTCGCGCTGCATCAGGGGTTCGGCGTTCAGGCTCTTGATGGTTTCGATGCCCGCCAGCGATTCCACCAGCACCACATGGCGCTTGGTGGCCATCTGCTGCGCGCGTCCGGCACTGCGCCCCAACGGCAATTGCGCGGCAATGGCGATCAGCAGGACCACGGGAACGGCGAGCAGCGGCACCAGCGCAATCGGCCCGACAATGAGATAGAGCGCCGCGACAAAGATCCCGATGAACAGCAGATCGATGAGCGCAACAAAGGTAGCCGAGGCGAAGAATTCGCGCACCACCTCAAAATCTCGGATCGTGCTGGCAATGCCCGCAGCCCCGCCGGGGCGGTCCAGCAGCCGGGTATTCATCGCCTGCTGAAACAGGGTGGCAGCGACTTTCAGATCCACGCGCCGGCCGATGTTTTCCAGGATATTCGCGCGGATCGTGCGCATCACCAGATCCAGCAACAGCGCGATCCCCACCCCGATGGCCAGTGTCCAGAGGGTCACATAGGCCAGATTGGGGATCACCTTGTCATAGACGTTCATGACAAAGAGCGGCAGCGCCAGCGTCATCAGGTTGAGCAGCAAGGCGGCGACAAGGATCTGTGCCCAGTTGCCCCAGTTGGCGCGCACCGGTGCCCAAAACCAATGCCCGCGTTGCCGACCCGCCTGCGCGGCGTCAGGTGAGAGCATCGCGCCCGCGCGATCGGCGCTGCGGGTCACCAGCATCAATTCGGGGCGGATCTCCTTGCGCAGCTTGCGCAAAGGGATCTCCTGCTCCAACGGGCCCTGCGCGGGGTCGACCACCTGTGCCGTTTTCCCATTCTTGCCCAGGCCCTGAACGATCAGCACCTGCCCGGACGTCCGCCAGACCAGAAACGGGAGCGCAATCGCGTCGACAGCCGACGGGTCACGCAGCACCAGCCGGGATGTCAGCCCGATGGCCTCCAGCGCCCGCGCAAGATCCTGCGGGTCGGAGAGCGCGGCCCCCTGTGACAGGCGCGCACGCACCGCATCCGCCGAAAACGGCTGGTCAAAGGCCTGCGCCAGCCATGCGATCACAGCCATATCCGGCCCGTCCGCTGCGGTGGGCGCTCTGTCGGTGCCTGCACGGCGCAGAGGGACAGCGCCAGCCTCTGTGCCGCCCTGCAGTCTCATTCGAGCGGCTCGATTGCGACGTTGAAGACGGCGGTCGGGTTACCCTTCACACGATCCTGAAACCTGGGCTCCAGCGCGATATCGGCCTTGGCCAATCCGAAGTGTTCCGCCAGAAGGCTTTGCGCTGCCAGTGCGCGGTAGGTGCTGAAGGCAAGCCCTGCCCGCGCCCCAACCGCTTCAAACTCCACGTTGAACCGGGCCCGTTCGACCTCCAGCAAATCCAGCAAGGTGCGCTTGGCCGCCAGAAACTCGTCGCCGTAGACCTCAACGATCAGCCGATTGATGCGCAGCTGATCATTCAGCTGTGCCACCCGGTCCGCGTTCGTCCGATATGTGTTCCACGTCCGGGCGGCCAGTTCACGCACATCGCGCACGGCCACGGCCTGTAACGCCAGCGCGCGGCTGTTGCGTTCGGCCAGCGCGCGCCGTTCCGCCTGCCGCCCCCCCTGGTAGATCGTCCACCGCAGGCCGATCCCTACCGTCTCGTCCGTGCGCGTGCCGGAGACGCCATTGCGGTTTATGTCGCGCACCACGCCCGCATTCAGCGACAGTTCCGGGTAGCGATCAGACAAGGTCACCTCGGACTGAAACCGGGTCTGGTCAATCTGCGTGCGGGCAAACTGCACGCGGTAGCTGTTGCGTTCGGCGATGCTGGACAGCTGCGCCAGCGACGGGGGTGCCTTGGCCAATGGAACACTCATGGCACCTGTGGGCGGGCGACCAATTACTCTTTCATACCGGGCATTTGCATCCCGCAATGCACGTTCCACATCAAGCTGAGCAAGCCGCGCCGATCGGACCCGGTCATCGATTGTCAACTCGTCGCTGAACGGCAGGCGCCCGCCCTGCACTAGATCGCGCACCCGCGCGCCGATCTCTTCGTGCTTGGCCACATTGCGTTTGGCAACGGTCAGCAACTGCCGGTGCCGGTGGACGTCGATATAGGCCTCGGTGGCATTCAGTGCCATGGTCTCGGAGGCGTCAAGCAGGCGAAAGATGCTGCCATCCACGCGCGCCGCATTTGCATAGACGAGATTGGCCCGCCGAAACCCGTCAAAGAGCACCAGTTCCGCCCGGACGCCCAGCTGATTGCGCGCCTTGGTGTTTTCATTATCGGCAGCAGAGAGGGAATTGCCGTCGCTGACCCGCTGCCAGCCGGTTTCTCCCGACAGGGTCACCCGCGGTTCGTATTCCCCGCGCAGCTGGATCAAGTCATAGGCTGTGGCGCGCATTTCGGCCTGTGACGCCTTGATCGCCGGATTGGTGGTGACGGCAAAGCGCACAGCGTCAGGCAACGTTTCGGCATAGACCATGCCAGCGAGCACCGAGACAGCCAGACCTGCACAGAGCGATTTGCGCATTCGTTTCAAGATCAAGCCCCCAGCACCCCCGCACAAAATACCATAAACCAATGACCTTACGTTAACCAACTCAGTCAAAAAAGCAATCTGTCAGGCGTTTCGGTATGTGCGTGCGGCCCAAAGGGCGCTGTGCCCGATCTCTCGGAGCAGTCTGTTTTAACTCGTGCGAATGATCCGCGCGGAGGCGATCACTAGGCCGCTGCCGCCATCAGCCAGAGCCAGATCATACCGACATAGGTGAACTGATGCAGCGCCTGATCCACGCCCGAGGCGCGCCAATAGCCCGCATCGGCGGGTGTCAGTTTCAGATCTGCGGTATGGCGCCCCTTCCACCAGTCGATGTGGAAATGCACGGCCCATTCCAGCAGAATGACCGGAAGAATAAAGGCGAAGGCCGCACCAACAAGGACAAAGGCGAGCAACGATCCGACGGCATGGATGCCTGCGTGCAGGAAGCGACCAAGGTGCAGGTATTGCCCGCGTCCATCGAGCATCATCCGCGTCTGAAGGAAGTAGTCCGCCAGCATGTGTTTAATTTGTAAAAGGCACAACAGGATCAACAGTGTGCTGTAACTCACTACCAAGACATCTTCCTTTCACCGCCCTCCCGGCACATTGAAGACTAATGCCAGCGGGGATCACCTGTAAATCCGGCAATCTACCAAAAACCCCTGCAGTTTTGCATTTCTCGGCGCAGGAGGGAATATCTTCCTGTCAGGAAAACGCCGATTGCAGGGGCATGCGCGCCAAATCGGCGCGTCACGTCCGGTAGAGCAGTGACTTTCCATTCGCAAAAAGATGTACTTTGGACGGGTCTGCGGTCAATTTCAGGGTCTGGCCGCGCATATTGGTATGAATCCCGGCCAGTTTGGCGATCACCGTGTCGGTGTCGTGATCGGAACTGGGGGCCTCGAAGTAAAGCTGCGTGACCTCGCCCAAGGCCTCGACGATGGTGACCTTGTCGGCGAAAGCATAGTTCTCGCCGTCGGTGGCAATCATGTCTTCGGGGCGGATGCCAACGTTAATCTTCATACCCTTTTCCGAGTCCCGTGTCGGCACATTTGACTGGAAGGTGCCGCCCCCTTCCGGGCAGGAAACGGTCGTCACCTCTCCCGTCTCCACGATCTCGCCCGCCAGCAGGTTCATCGCCGGTGAGCCAATGAACTGCGCCACGAATTCATTCTCGGGCTTCTCGTAGAGCTCCAGCGGGCTGCCCACCTGCGCGATGCCCTTGTTGGCCAGCACGACGATGCGGCTGGCCAGCGTCATCGCCTCTACCTGGTCGTGGGTCACGTAGATCATCGTCGAATTCGGCATGCTCTCTTTCAGCTGCGCAATCTCGATCCGCGTGGCCACCCGCAGGGAGGCATCGAGGTTCGACAGCGGTTCGTCAAAGAGATAGACCTTGGGGTCACGCACGATGGAACGTCCAATCGCCACCCGCTGCCGCTGGCCGCCCGAAAGCGCCTTGGGCAGCCTGTCGAGGTATTCATCGAGTTGCAGCACCTTGGCCGCCCGGCCCACCGCCTCGTCAATCTCCTGTGGCGATTTTTTGGCCAGCTTCAACGCAAAGGCCATGTTGTCGCGCACAGTCATATGCGGGTAAAGCGCGTAGGACTGGAAGACCATCGCGATACCGCGCTGTGCAGGGGGCACGTCGTTCATGCGGTCGCCGTCGATGGTCAGCTCACCCGCGGTGATCTTCTCCAGCCCGGCGATCATCCGCAGCAGGGTCGACTTCCCGCAGCCCGAAGGCCCGACAAAGACGATCAGCTCGCCCGTGGTGATATCCAGATCGATGTGCTTGAGCACCTCGACGTTGCCGCCATAGGCCTTGCCCACATCCGTCAGCTTCAGATTTGCCATATCCTTGTCCCTCCCAAGACGTTGGGCTTAACCCTGTTTGATGGCGAGGCAGACTTGCCACGGCCCCAGGTGTAGTTTGAAATCCGGGGACGGGGTGGCCCCGCCCAGCTCATGCCCGATGGTCACCCAATCACCCGGCGGCATCCCGTGCAGCGACGGTGTGTCCGACAGGTTGAAGGCGCAAAAGAGCGTCTCGTCCCCATGGGTGCGGGTGAACTGCAAGACGTCGCAGTAGGCGAAGACGCCCCCGTGGTCCCCCTTGATCAGCGAGGGGTGCTCCTTGCGGAAGGCGATCGCGCGGCGATAGTGGTGCAGGATGGCACTCGGGTCCTCTTCCTGCACGCCGACGGAGCGGTTCAGATGATCGTGGCTGACCGGCAGCCAGGGGAACCCTTCGGAAAACCCGCCGTTCTGGTTCGACGCCTCCCAGACCATTGGCGTGCGGCACCCATCGCGGCCTTTGAATTCGGGCCAGAACTGCTTGCCGTAGGGGTCTTGCAGATCCTCGAAGGCCACGTCCGCTTCTGGCAATCCCAGTTCCTCGCCCTGATAGAGGCAGACCGATCCGCGCAGACACATGATCAGCGTCGCGAACATGCGCTGCGCTGCCGGCGGCAGGTCCCAACGGGTCGCATGGCGCATCACGTCGTGATTGGAAAACGCCCAGCAGGGCCAGCCATGCTTGGCCACCCGTCCCAGTTCATCGAAAACCTGGGCCACCCGTGTCGCATCGAGCGGCGTCTTGGCGAGGAATTCGAAAGCATAACACATGTGCACCCGGTCGGTGCCCTTGGTGTATTCTCCCAGAAGCTCAAGGCCACGCTGTGCATCGCCAACCTCACCTACGCAGGCGGCCGCCGGGTATTCATCCAGCAGTGCCCGGAACCGTTTCAGGAACTCGATGTTCTCCGGCTGGTTCTTGGAATGGATGTGCTCCTGATGGTTATAGGGGTTCACCGAGGGCGCGATATTGGCATTGCGGCGTTCGGGTGGCAGCGCCGGGTTGTCGCGCAGCTCCTTGTCCGCGTAGTAGAAGTTGATCGTGTCGAGGCGAAACCCATCCACACCGCGGTCCAGCCAGAACCGCGTGGTCGCGAGAATGGCATTCTGCACGTCCTCATTGTGAAAGTTCAGATCCGGCTGTTCCACCAGGAAGTTGTGCAGATAGTATTGCTCGCGCCCCGGGTCCCATTGCCACGCAGGGCCACCAAAAATCGAAAGCCAGTTGTTGGGCGGTGTCCCATCGGGTTTAGGGTCGGACCAGACATACCAATCAGCTTTGGAGTTGGTGCGGTTCGACTGGCTTTCGACAAACCACGGGTGCTGGTCCGAGGTGTGGCTCAGCACCAGGTCGATCATCACCTTGAGCCCGTGTTGATGCGCCGCTTCGACCACCACGTCGAAATCAGCCAGCGAGCCGAACATCGGATCGACGTCGCAATAATCGCTCACATCATAGCCGAAGTCTTTCATCGGCGACGTAAAGAACGGCGAGATCCAAATCGCATCGACGCCCAGCGAGGCAATATAGCTCATGCGCTGCGAGATGCCGATCAGATCGCCGATGCCGTCGCCATTGCTGTCCTGAAAGCTGCGCGGATAGATCTGGTAGATCACCGCGCCGCGCCACCAGTCCTTGTCGATCACGGGCAGGTGCAGATGGTGTTCCATCTTTGTCATTCGTATTTGGCTTTCTTATTTTACGGAGCCGGCCAAGAGACCGCGCACCAGATAGCGTTGCATTGTAAAGAAGACGATCAGCGGCACGGCAATCGAGATGAAGGCCGCCGAGGCCAGAATACCCCAGTCGCCCCCGCGTGAGCCTAAAAGATCATCGGCGATTTTCACCGTCATGACCCAGGACTCGGAGTTCGACGGCAGGAAGACCTTCGCCACCAGCAGATCATTCCAGGTCCAGAGGAACTGGAAGATCGCGAAAGAGGCCAGCGCCGGGAAGCTCAGCGGCAGCACGATCTTGGTGAAGACCTGAAAATCCGTCGCCCCGTCGACCTTGGCGCTTTCGATGATGTCGCGCGGTAGGCCGACCATGTAGTTGCGCAAGAGGTAGATCGCGAGCGGCAGCCCGAACCCAGTATGCGCCATCCAGATGCCAAGGAAGCTCTGCCCGATGCCGATCTTGTTGTGGAACTGCAAAAGCGGCACAAGCGCCAGTTGCAGGGGCACCACGAGCAAGCCGACCACCATGGCGATCAGCAGCCCCCTGCCCGCAAAATCCATCCACGCGAGCGCATAGGCCGCGAAGGCCGCGATCAGGATCGGGATGATCGTCGCCGGAATCGTCACCGTCAGCGTGTTGATGAAGGCGATGTCCATATTGTTGGAGAAGAGGATGGTCTGGTAGTTGTCGAGCGAAAAATCAGGCGGCGTCGCGGTCGAGTAATAGACGCTCGGGTCGCGTTTTATCTCCGCAGGCGAGCGGTAGACGAAATCACCGTTTTCCTGCACCGTCAGGCTGCGGTCGCGGGTTAGTTCGGCGGTCTCGCCCGCAGCGGCAATGGTCGGGTTGGAGCGCGCACCGCCAAAGCGGATCACCTCGCCCTCACCGCCCGAGAAGATGTTGCCCTCGATCACGAAGAAGTCGCCATCCTGCCGGACTTCACCGGCGGGGATCTTGGCCTGGAAATTCTGCTCAACCGCGAAGGGTGACAGCCACCAGCCCGAGGCCGAAATCTGGTCCCGGTCCCGGAAGGACGACACCAGCAACCCCACGGTAGGAATGAGCCAGAGCACCACCAGGAAGATCACCGACAGATTGACGGCCCAGGTGAGCGAAGATTTTGTGCCTGCAATATTGTCCATTATCTCATCTCCGCCCGGGCTTGCCGAATGTTCCAGATCATCACCGGCAAGACGACGATCATGATCACAAAGGCCACCGCTGTTGCACGCCCGTCATCGCGGAACATGTAGGACATCATGTAACTGGGCAGGATGTCGGTGCCGAAATTGCCGCCCGTCATGGTGTAGACGATGTCAAAGACCTTGAGCACGAGGATCGTGATGGTCGTCCAGACCACCACGATGGTGCCCATGATCTGCGGCACCTTGATCTTGAAGAACACCTGAAACGGGTTCGCGCCGTCGATGATCGCGGCCTCAATGGTCTCTTCGGGGATGCCGCGCAGGGCCGCAGAGAGGATCACCATGGCAAAGCCGGTCTGAATCCAGACCAGAATGAACATCAGGAAGAAGTTGTTCCAGAAGCGCACCTGCAGCACGTCCAGCGGCTCCGAGGCGCCGAAGAAGTCGCGGATCGCGTTGATCAGCCCGATGTCGGCGTTGTTGGCGTAGACGAATTTCCAGATCAGCGAGGCCCCCACGAAGGAGATCGCCATCGGCATGAAAATCAGCGATTTCGCGATATTACCCCATTTCAGCCGGTCGGTGAGCTGCGCCACCAGCAGCCCAAGAAAGGTCGCCGCTGCGGGCACGACGAGCACCCAGAGCATGTTGTTGAAGAAGGCAATCTGGAAGCCATCATCGGCAAACATGGTGGTGTAGTTGCCAAAGCCGATGAATTCATCACCCGAGCGATTGTAGAGCGAGCGGTAGAACGAGCCCACCACCGGGTAGACCAGATAGAGCCCCAGTGCCGCCATGGCCGGGAAGAGGAACAGCCAGGGGCGCACCAGATTGGCGCGGTTGATGTTCTGGCCCGGGTTGTCCGCGCGCGGCGGAAAGATGACCTTGTCAAGGATCAGGTTGGACAGGAAGAAATAGCCGACGCAGCCGCCGACCCCGACAATAACGGTGATAATTCCCTGGAGCAGCGGTGACATGGCGATCCCTCCCAAGACGCATGTGCGGGTTTGGTCCGGCGGCGCACACCGCCGGACCCATGTGCAAAAACCTTACTGGATGGTGTCCCAGCGGTCCTGAATGCCTTTGGCAACCTCTTCAGCGCTGGCCCCGGTGGTGTAATCCACCATGCCGGTCCAGAAGGCGCCGGCACCAATTTCACCCGGCATCAGGTCGGAGGCGTCAAAGCGGAAGGTGGTCGCATTCAGCAGAATGTCGCCCTGCGCCTTGAGGCTGTCTTCGAGGTAGGTCTCGGTGTTCACACCCGCATGCGCGGTCAGGAAACCGCCCTGCGCCATCCAAAGCTCGTGCGCGATGGGGGTCTTCAGGAACTCGACAAAGGCGGAGGCCGCCTCTGACGGGTTGGTGATGGCGAAAAGCGTGCCCGCGCCCAGCACCGGCTTGCCCAGGTCTTTCTCCGCATAGGCCGGGAAGTAGAAGAAATCCACATCGTCGCCCACGGTTGTCCCTTCCGGGAAGAAGGCCGGAATGAAGGAGGCCTGACGGTGCATGTAGCATTTCGGTGGGATCGAGAAGAGACCTGCCGGGCTGTCGCGGAAGTCGGTATTGGCCACCGCAGAGGCCCCGCCATCGACGTAATCATCATTCCGCGCAAAGGCGCCGAATTCCTCGATGGCCGCGATGACCTTGGGGTCGTCGAACTTCATCTCATTGGCCACCCAGGCGTCGTAGTCCTCCGGCGCCTGGGTGCGCAACATCATCTCCTCGACCCAGTCGGTCGCCGGCCAGCCGGTCGCCGCCCCGGATCCCAGACCGATGCACCAGGGTGTGCCGCCCTCTTCCACGATCAGATCGGTGAGCTCTTTCAGCTCTTCCATGGTTTCGGGGATGTCATAGCCCGCCTCGTCAAAGGCTTCGGGCGAATACCAGACCAGAGATTTCACATCGACCCGGTAGAAGATGCCGTACATCTGGTCGTCGCCATTCTGGTCCGCATAGGTGCCCAGATCGACCCAGGACTGACCGGCCGCATAATTGTCACGCACCCAGTCGGACATGCCATCGGGCAGCGGCGTCAGCAGCCCCTGGCTCGCCATATCAGCCGCCAGACCGGGCTGCGGGAAGACCGCGAGGTTCGGCGCGGAACCCGACCGCGCAGAGATCACGATATCCTGTTCGAAACTGTCGGATCCGGAATAGTTGACCGTCGCGCCGGTGGCGCTGGTGAAATAGGCAAACGCCTTGTCGACCTTCGCTTTTTCATCCCCTGTCCAGGGGCCGGTGATCTCGACCGTCTGACCGCTCAGGTCATACTTGTCAGCGAATTCAGTATAGCTGTCCCAGCTGAAATCGCCCTCGCCCACGGCAAAGGGCTGGTGCCCATCCGCATGGGCCGTCCCAGCGAACAGAGCCAGTGCCGCAGCACCCGCGTAAAAACGTGCCTTCATGAGTTCCTCCCGTTGCAATGCCTGTTTCGACATCGTCTTGACCATTTTTTGGGCGCAAAGAATCACTTCAAAGCGCTTTGGATGCCTGAAAACTGGAGGAAGGTGCCAAATGTGTCAACTCGCGGTTGGGTTTCTGGACAAGTTTTCAATGCTCTGCGCCTCTGAGAAACCGTCCTGCCGTTTCCGCTTTGACCTGCGCCAGCGGGCTGCCTAGGCTGTGGCCTGTTTGAGGGCAAAAAATGAAACTGCAGGTCTTATGAATCTACGCGAGCTTTCCAAACGGCTGAACCTGTCCCAGACCACCGTCAGCCGCGCGCTGAACGGGTACCCGGAAGTCAACGAGGAAACCCGCAAGCGGGTCACGGCGGCGGCGGCGGAATTCAACTACCGCCCCAACATCCGGGCCCGTACGCTGGCGACGGGGCGGTCGATGTCCATCGGGCACATCATCCCCTTCTCCAAACAGAACGAGATGGTGAACATCGTCTTTGCCGATTTCATCGCCGGGGCCGGTGAAATCTATGCCCAGCATGGCTATAGCATGAGCCTTTCTCTGGTGCGCGATGAAGACGAGTTGAGCGCCTACCGGGGTGTTGCGGACAAGGGGGCGGTCGATGGCATTATCGTACATTCCCCGGCGCGGGACGATCCGCGGATCGCCTTTCTCGCAGACCTCGACATCCCGTTTCTGGTGCACGGGCGCGCATCGGAAGTCACCACGCCCTATTCCTGGCTGGACGTGAACAACAAGCGCGCGATCGAAACCGGCACGCGGCACTTGCTGGATCTGGGGCATCGGCGGATCGGGTTGATCAATGGCGAGGAGCGGATGGATTTTGCGCAGCGTCGGCGCGATGGCTACCTGGCAGCGCTCAGCGCTGCCGGGATCGCCCCGGATTCCGCGCTCATGCGCTCTGGCGAGATGAGTGAGCCCTACGGCCATTTGGCCACCCAGGAAATGCTGGACAGCGCCACGCCACCGACCGCTTTCGTTGCCTCCTCCATCGTCTCTGCGCTTGGCATCCGCAGGGCGCTGCACGAGCGCGGGCTGGTCATGGGCCGAGACATTTCGGTCCTCTGTTTTGACGATGAAATCTCCTACCTGCCCAATGGCAAGACCCGGCCCGTCTTCACCGCCGTGCACTCTTCGGTACGCGCAGCGGGCCGCCGATGCGCGGAATTGCTTATTGACCAGATTGCGCACCCCGATCACAAGATACGCACCGAGCTCTGGGATGCAGAGCTTGCCATCGGCGCATCGACCGGCCCCTGCCCCTAAAGGACATCTGATGGACTTCAAGCGATCCGACTTCCCGGCAGATTTTCAATTTGCCGCAGCCACCTCCAGCTATCAGATCGAGGGGCACAGCTTTGGTGGCGCTGGCAAGACGCATTGGGATACTTTCGCCGCCACGCCGGGCAATGTGGTGCGGGCGGAGAATGGTGACATCGCCTGCGACCACTATCACCGCTGGGAGGAAGACCTTGACCTGATGCAGGCGCTGGGGCTCGATGCCTACCGGTTTTCGACCAGCTGGGCGCGGGTGCTGCCGGAGGGGCGCGGCACGCCAAACGAGGAAGGTCTCGACTTCTACGACCGGCTGGTCGACGGGCTGCTGGCGCGGGGACTGAACCCGATGGTGACGCTCTATCACTGGGAGTTGCCGGTGGCGCTGGCCGATCTGGGCGGCTGGCGCAATCCGGATATCTCGCATTGGCTGGCCGACTACACCACCGTGATCATGAAACGCATCGGGGACCGGGTGTTCAGCGCAGCCCCCATCAACGAGCCCTGGTGTGTGGGCTGGCTGTCGCATTTCATGGGCCATCATGCGCCCGGCCTGCGCGATATCCGGGCGACAGCCCATGCGATGCACCACGTGCTGACCGGGCATGGCCGGGCAATCCAGGCGATGCGCGCCCTTGGAGTGAAAAACCTGGGCGCCGTGTGCAACTTCGAATATGCACACCCGGTGGACGACACGCCCGAAGCGGCTGCGGCCGCACAGCTCTACGATGGCTACTATAACCGGTTTTTCCTCGCCGGGCTCTTCAAGGGCGCCTACCCCGACGACGTGATGGAGGGCCTCGCCCCGCATATGCCCAAGGGCTGGGAAGAGGATTTCGATCTGATCGGCCAGCCGTTGGATTGGTGCGGGCTGAATTATTACACCTGCAAGCGGATCGCCCCGGTTGACGGCCCTTGGCCCGCGCATGAAGAGGTCGAGGGCCCGCTGCCCAAGACACAGATGGGCTGGGAGATCTTCCCCAAGGGCCTGCATCACTTCCTGACATGGGTGCATGAGACCTACACCAAGGGCCTGCCGCTCTATGTGACCGAGAACGGCATGGCGAATCCGGACGAAGTCGGCGTGCCAGATCAGGCGCGGATCAACTATCTGAACGCCCATATCGCTGCGGCCCGCGAGGCCATGAGTGAGGGCGTGCCGCTGGCCGGCTATACCTTCTGGTCGCTCATGGACAACTATGAATGGGCGCTGGGATACGAGAAGCGCTTTGGTCTGATCCATGTGGATTTTGACACGCTGGAGCGGACACCGAAGGCGTCTTATCGCGCGCTGGCCGAGGCGCTTAGGGCTTGAACCACGCTGGCACGCCGAAGGGCGGTGTGTCGACCGTGGTGCCGGTGAGGCTGTTCAGAAATGCCACGATCTGAGCGATTTCCGCCTCAGTCAGGTCTGGCCCCCGTTCGGGCACAGACCGCGCCTGACGGGCCATTTCACGCCTGTCCGATTGGATGATGAAGTCCGTCGCGGCCAACCATGGCACCTCTGGCAGATTTGCGTCCTGCTTTTGCCAGATATAGCGCATGGCACCGGGGTCGAGATGATGTCGTACCATGGCGTCGAGTGTTGCATAGGCGCCGTTGTGCCCATAGGGCGCGGTCAACGCCACGTTGCGCAGCATCGGCGTGCGGAAAGCGTAGGCGTCGTCGAGCCGGTTGCTCTCGCCCATGCGCCCCACGTCGCGGGCATAGGGATCAAACACTCGGGTGCGCCCCGGGCCGAACGCGGGCAGCCCCAGGGCGTGGAACTTCTGATCGCTCATTAGCGGCCCCGCATGGCAGGTGCTGCACGCTGCCTTGCCATAAAACAGATCCATGCCTGCTTTCTGCTCCGCCGACAGCGCGGCGCTGTCGCCAGCAAGATACTGGTCAAAGGGGCTGTCGATGCTGGTCCATTCGATGGCCATGAAGGCAGCGAGTGCATTGGCAATCTCGACGATGGTCACCTCTTCCGGCGTCTCGATGTGATCGAAAGCCGCCACAAAGCGCCGACCGTAGTCGCTCTCCGTACGCACCCGTTTGGCGAGGATCGGCCAGGCGTTGTCGATGCGGTCATGAACCGCGCCGATGACCTCGTTCTCTCCGGGGTTCCCCGCCATCTCGAACTGCGCCACCAGTGGAAACAGGGCTTGGGCCGCCAGCAGCGAGTTCAGCCCTTGCGGCAGCCATTCCTCCGCCGGGGAATTGAAGCCGTTGCCGAAGAGATCGGAGGTGCTCAGCCGCCCGTCGTGAAACATCACCGTCAGATCGCGTGCGCCGAGGTTCCAGAGCCCCGGTGCGTTGCGCGGGATCCGTTTGGCGATACGCGATAGGTCCGTACCGGGCGTGCGGTCAGGCCCAAGCCCCTGCCCCCCCTCGCCGATACCAAGGCTCAGACCGTCGCCAGTGCCAAAATCCGGGTGGTGACAATGAGCGCAAGAGATATTCCGGTTGCCCGACAGGATGGTATCGTAGAACAAGGACTGGCCCAGTGCGGCCTGATCGCGGTCGAAGTCAAGAAAGTCGGCGGAGGTCAAGGCGGCCGGCAGATCGCCCGCCATGGCAGCGGAGGTTAAACAGGAGATCACGATCCCATGCGCACCATATGTCTTTTGCTTGCGCTGCTTGCGGCCCCGGCCTTTGCAGAGATCGAAGAGGCGCGCGACATGATGGAAGAAGGCCGCTTTGAGGAGGCCTATGACGCGCTCTGGCCCGCGGCGCGGTCGGGCAATGCGGATGCTGAAGAGTTGATCGGTGTGATGTACGCCATGGGGCTGGGGCTGCCGCGCGACGACATCCGGGCCTTCGAGTGGTATCTGCGCTCGGCGATGAAGGGGCATCCCGGCGCGCAGTCCGGCGTCGGCTGGTACTATGAGGTCGGGCGCGGGATGCCGGCGCCTGATCTGGTCCGCGCCTACATGTGGTACACGCTGTCGGCGATTGGTGGCGACCCGGACGCGGCGATCAGCCTGGAAGAGGTTGTGAAGAAGATGACGCAGGAAGAGATCGAAAAAGCGCATGTTCTGGTGGCCGACTACAAGGTCTGGATGTATCCGTTCCGCTAGGCCGCCGAGGCTTTCAAACCTCTGGTGTTGCGCCTGTGTCAGATCGCGCCGCCGGGCATATTTTTGGAACAATGATGGAGAGGGCCCGCATGGACAGGCCCTCTCGGAGCTACGCTGGTGTCAGTTCAGGTCGGCTGCGCGAGCGGCGCCGATCTCTTCTTCCGCTTCGGCAACCGCAGCGGTCAGCGCGTCGAAGATTTCCTCACCGCGACCAACGTTGCCCTTGAACCAGTCGAACACCGGGGCGGCCCCTTCCTTGAAGGCGGCTTTCTGTTCCGGTGTCGGCACGTAGAGGTCACCGCCTTCGGCCACAAACTGTTCATAGGCCGCGATGGATTTGCGCTTGGGTGAGGCGAAGGTTGCCTGTTGCAGCGCGTAGAAGCCATCGACCACGACGCGGCGCATATCTTCCGGCATCTCCTGGAAGCGCGCATTGCTCATCCACCACAGCGCACCCATATAGGCGTGGCCGTCCAGGGTGACATATTTCAGGCCCGCGTCGGGGAATTTCATGCCCATGATGTCGGTGATGCCGTTCTTGGAGCCTTCGACCACGCCGGTCTGGAACGACGTGAAGAGTTCAGGCCATGGGATCGGCGTGGGGGCAGCGCCGAGGGCTTTCACAAGCTCCTGCGGCAGGTCGGCGACCACGGTGCGGATCTTCAGACCTTCCATGTCCGACGGCTCTGCTATCCGGCGCTTGGTGTTGGCAAAGTTGCGCCAGCCGCCTGTATTGCCGATGGTCATCAGGCGGATCGAGTCACCGGAGTCTTCCAGCGCCATCTCGCGCATCTTGCGGGTGAAATCGCCCGAGAGCACGTGTTCGGCAATCCGGTCATCGGCCATCAGATACGGCAGGTCGAGCACTTGGACGTATGGGAAGATGCCCGAGGCCCCGCCCGAGGTGGAGACAAAGATGTCGATGGTGCCGTCGGCCACGCCTTGCAGACACTCTGCGCCGTTACCGCAAAGCTGTGTACCGATGAAGAGCTCCACCGCAATGGCGCCGTTGGAAGCCGCTTCCACGTAGTTCTTGAAGACCACAAGGCCGTCATAGTCTTCGTCATTCTCATTGGAATTGGCCGTGGCACGCAGCGTGTAGTCCTGCGCCGCTGCCGCCATCGCGGACCCGGCCAGCATGGCCGCGACAGTCAACGATTTGAGGGTGTTTTTGATCATTTTAGTCCTCCCATTGGATATCGGTTTTAGTTTGCGAAGCCCGTCAGACGCGGGACCGTCATGGAGATTGCCGGTATGTAGGTAATCAGGAATATCACCAGTATTTCAACGGCCAGAAACGGCAGGATCGCCTTGGAGATGGTCTCGACCCGTTCACCTGACACCGACGAGGCGACGAACAGCACCAGCCCCATGGGCGGCGTGGCCAGCCCCACGGTCAGGTTCACGCTCATGATGATCGCAAAGTGGATCGGATCGACCCCAAGGCTCACGAAGATCGGGCCGAGGATCGGGCCAAGGATGATGATCGCAGGGCCCGCATCGAGGAACATGCCCACGATGAACAGCAGCAGGTTGATCAGGAACAGCAGGATCAGCGGGTTGCTCGTGAGGCTGAGCACGAACTCCGCCATGGTCTCAGGCGCGTGGCTGAGGCTCACGACCGTCTTGAAGGCCATTGCGGCCCCCACAAGCAGCAGCACCACGGCAGAGGTGATCCCCGCGCGGTTCAGCACATCCGGCAGGTCGCTGAATTTCAGCGTGCGCATCACGAAAAGCCCAATGATCAGCGCATAAGCCACGGCGACAGCAGCCGCTTCGGTCGGTGTAAAGACACCCGCAAGGATACCGCCCAGGATGATCACTGGCGTCAGCAGCGGGAAAAACGCCTTGAGGCTCGCCTGCCCGCGTTCCCCCCAGGAATGCTTTTTCGTGGCGACCGGGAAGTCATATTTGTCGGCCTGGAACTTCACCATCAACATCAGGCCAAGGCCCACCATCACCCCCGGCACGATGCCTGCAAGGAACAGCGCCGCGACGCTCTCGCCCATCACATAGGCGTAGATAATCATAATGCCCGACGGCGGAATGATCGGCCCGATCACGGAGCTGGCGGCAGTGATGGCTGCGGCGAAGCGGCGAGTGTAGCCTTGTTTTTCCATCGCGGGGATCAACATCGACCCCAACGCAGACGTGTCGGCCACAGCGGAGCCCGACAGGCCCGCAAAGAGCATGGAACTGAGAATGTTCACATGGGCCAGCCCTCCCCGGAAATGACCCATCATGGCTTGGGAAAACTCCACCAGCCGCATGGTGATACCGCCCCGGTTCATCAGCTCGCCCGCAAGCATAAAGAAGGGGATCGCCATCAGCGGGAAACTGTCCATTCCGTTGTAGAGGTTGCGGTAGAGCAGCGTGATGTCCCGCTCCTGCCCGTTCAGCCACAGCAAGATGCCCGGAGCGGCCAGCAGGCCAAAGAACACCGGCAGGCCGATCATCAGGAACAGCAGGAAGAGCGGGAGGAACCAGACCAGCATTATTCAGCTCCTACCTGCTCTTCGAGCGCAATCGGCGGCAAGGCCTCTGCCCCGCCCATCATCTTGACGAGCGCGCGCAGGATCAGCTCGATGTTCACCGAAATCAGCGCGGTCACCCCAAAGAGCAGCGACGCCATCATCCAGCTGCGCGGCACGCGGAACCAGCTCTCAAAGCTCAGGTCTGTGGGCAAGTACAGGGCGGCGGTTGCGAATTTTCCAGCAAATCCGGTGACTTCCGACCAGCCAATCTGCACCGCGACGATCAAGACACCAAGGCTGAGGAACAGCAAGATCAGCGAAATCAGGGCGCCCAAACGCTCTGGTAGCAACCGCACGACCGTGTCGATGGCCACGAATCCGCCGCGCCGGAAGGCGGTGGGCGCCATCAGTCCGGTCATCCACAGCATGCAAAACCGCGCCGCCTCATCGGGCCAAGGCAGCGCATTGTTCAGCACATAGCGGTAGAACACCTGAATGAGGATCGCCGTGACCATAAGCGCCACAGCCACCACGCCGAGGCCCCTGCCCAGTTTGAGCACGGCCTCATTGACCAGCCTGAGCGGTGTCATCACCGCCAGCAATGCTCCCATTCCGGAGCCTCCTCCCTTGTGCCCGGGTATTCCGGGTCACGACGTGCGGGTTTTCCCCGCACGCTCCATTGGTTGGCCTTTTAGGCCTGATTGTCAAACCGTCTGAAGCGGCCTTGGCAAAAAATCAGCGCGTCCCCCTCCCGGAACGCAGCTGAGCGCACGCGGCCCAGAACGATCGAATGGTCGCCTGCGTCGTGGATCTGGTGAGTGGTGCATTCGAAGCGGGCGAGACAATCGCCCAGCAGCGGCACACCCTCGGCATTGAGTGTCACATCGAGCCCGTCAAAGGCCTGTCCGGATTTGGCAAAGCCCATGGTGATCTCTTCGTGCTCGATCCCCATGACGTGGATCGCAAAGTGCTTGGCGGCGATGAAATGCGGATAGCGGCTGGAGGATTTCGCCGGGCACCACAACACCAGGGGCGGCTCCATCGAGACGCTGGAGAATGAATTCGCAGTCATCCCGATGGGACCGGTCGGCGTCTGCGCCGTCACCACTGTGACTCCGGTGCCGAACTGGCCGAGCGCTGTGCGAAACTGTCTCTGCGTATCCGGGCCCGGCATGAAGCTGTTCAACCGGGCCAGTGTCCGTGTTCCATCCGCCATCATGGCACCTCCTGACCGTTTGCGGCCTCGTAAAGTTCGAACCACGTCTGGCGGTCCATCTCGACGTTGAGCGCATCGCTGAATGTGGCGATGCGCGACAGGGTGTTGGTGCCCATGACCGGCAGGATGCCCGCCGGATGGGCCAGCAACCAGGCCACGGCGACAGCGGCACGGTCCAAGCCCTGCGCCTGCGCGAGGGCATCCATCTGTTGCGCGACGGCACTGTCGTCGGTCATCAGGCTGCCGCCGCCCAGCGGCGACCAGGCCATCGGGCTGATGTGATGCTGCTGCAGGTGCGCCAGATCGCCGTTGGTAAAGCAATCGCGAGCGGCGAGGCTGATCTCGATCTGATTGGTGACCAGCGGGTTGGTCATCGCCGATTGCAACAAGTCCCAATCCCACGGGCGGAAATTCGACACCCCCGCTGCTTTGATCTTGCCGCTCTGGATCAGCGCATCCAGCGCGCCGCCGGTTTCAGCGGCATCCATCATTGGGTCAGGGCGGTGGATCAGCAGCAGGTCGATCTGCTCGATCCCCATGTAGGTCAGCGAGGCCTCGACACTCGCTTGAATATGGGCCACCGATGTATCGTAGTACTTGACCCGGCGGTCCGCATACTTGCCGATAGGCGCGACAATGTCGCATTTCGTCACGATCTCCAGCTCATCGCGCAGACCGGGGCTTTCCTTGAGGGCCGCGCCCAGTACCTCTTCGGCCGCGTAGCCGCCGTAGATATCGGCCTGATCCATCGTGGTGATCCCCTGCGCAAGGCAGGCGTCGATCTTGGCCCGCACATGCGCAGGCGAGGTGTCGTCATCATCGGCAAGCCGCCACATGCCATAGACAATGCGGCTGAAGTCGAGCGTTTCTGAAAGGGCAACGCGATCCATCAGCGACGCTCCCCCGCAGCAAGGGGCGTGGCTGGAGCGGCCTGCGGCACACGGCCATAGGCCTCTGGAAGCGAACAGGTTTTGAGATGCGGCATCACAAGGCGACCGAAGTGTTCAGCCTCGTCGATGTGGGGATAGCCCGAGAAGATAAACGCGCGGATACCCATCCTTTGATAGGCTTCGATCTCGGACAGCACCTGATCGGCAGAGCCCACCAGCGCCGCGCCACAACCCGAGCGCGCCCGGCCCACACCGGTCCAAAGATGCGGCTCCACATAGCCGAATTCATCGGCGATATCGCGGTTCTTCGACTGATGAGACACGCCAAGCGACGTGGCATCGAGCGCCCGTTCGCGGATCTTGCGGCCATATTCATCGTCGAGCTTCGAGACGATGTAATCGGCGTATTCCTTGGCCTCGGCTTCGGTGTCGCGCACGATCATGTGCACCCGTAGCCCGTAATCCAATGTTCGGCCTTTCTCGGCTGCGCGCGCGTGCACGGCCTGCATCCGCCCGGCAATAGCGTCCTTGGGCTCAGGCCACATCAGGTAAACATCGCAATGCTCGGCACAAAGGTCGAGCGCTGCGGGAGAGTAACCCCCGAAGTAGAGCAACGGCCCGCCGGTCTGAAAGGGCTTCGCCGGGTCCGTGGTCAGGCCCTTAAACGAGTAGACCTCGCCTTCGTGGTTGATTTCATCGCGGGTCCAGGCCTGTTTCAGGATTTCCACCACCTCGCGCGAGCGCTGGTAGCGATACTCGCTATCGGCCTTCTCGCCCGGGAAGTCGGAGCTGATGATGTTGACCGTCAGCCGCCCTTCCAGCATGTGATCAAGCGTTGCGATGGTGCGTGCCAGCATGATGGGCTGCATCTCGCCGCAGCGCACGGCGGCCAGCAGGTTGATCTTGTCGGTGATCGGCGCGCAGCCGGCCACGAAACTCAGCGTGTCCTGCCCCACCTGATAAGACGACGGGCAGAGGATGTTGCGGAACCCCTGTGCCTCCGCCGTCTTCACGATGTCCGAACAATGCGCCCAGCTTGAGCGCAGATCACCCTCCGGCACCCCCAGAAACTGGTAGTCATCCGAGCACAGCGCGGAAAACCACGAGACTTCTGCCGCATCCAGATCGGCGGAGGTGACGGGCACAACGGTCATAAATTTCCCTTTGTCAGGTAGCGGTGATTTCTGTCTTGAATAGCACTCTCAATATAGTAGATCAATGGTGTATCAATTTTTGATATCGATACTGCCCGAGAAAATGACGCACCCACCCTCCCGCAGCACCGCGCTGCCGAAATACATCCAACTGACCGAATTGCTGATCCGCGACATCGACGCGGGCCGGTTGCTTGATGGCGAAAGGCTGCCGCCGGAGCGCGAGATGGCCGTGGCGCTGGGTGCCTCCATCGGCACCTTGCGCAAAGCACTGGCGGAGCTGGACAGAAAGGGGCTGCTGGACCGTGTGCAAGGGTCCGGCAACTACGTGCGCAAACCGCGCAAACCCATGGGCGTCTACGCCATGTTCCGGCTGGAACTGCTGTCAGGGGGTGGGCTGCCCACGGCGGACGTGCTGCAGGTCGACGCCATGCACAAGCCGCAGGATTTGCCTGTGTTTGGCGATAGCCCTCGGGCCACGCGCATCCGTCGCAGGCGATACCTCAATGATGTAGCAATCGCCGTGGAGGAAATCTGGCTCGACGCCAGCGCAGGCGTGCTGACCCCTCAGATGCTGGGTGATTCCCTCTATCAGACCTACCTCACAGAGCTGAATTTCTGGATCACCCGCGCCGAAGACCGGGTGAGCATCAGCGCCCTGCCCGCCTGGACACCGGACGGGTTTGGTCCCGCAGGCACGCCCTGTGGCTACATCGAACGCTTTAGTTGGGCTGCGGGCCCAAACCCTATTGAGTTTTCCCGCACATGGTTCGATACGGACAAATCCGTCTACGTACAGCGGTTGAAGTAAGGAAGAAGAATGGGACAGACCACGCGCTATGGCATGATCGGGTGCGGCATGATGGGCCAGGAGCATCTGAAAAACATAGCCCTGCTGCCGGACACGGCAGTCACGGTGATCTATGAACCGGACGCAGCCATGCGCGCCATCGCCGCCGACCTCGCGCCGCACGCGCGTTTCGTCGATACGTTGGACGATCTGCTGGCCGACAGCGCGCTCGACTGTCTGGTCATCACCAGCCCGAACCACTGCCACGCCGATCAGATGGCAGAGATCGCGGCGCGCAACCCGCTGCCGCTGCTGGTCGAAAAGCCTCTGCTGACCGATCCTGCCGACATCCCGCGCCTCAAGGAGATCGCGGCGGCCTACCCCGCACCGATCTGGGTCGCCATGGAATACCGGTATATGCCGCCTATTGCCGCCCTGCTTGACGATGTCGAAACCGTCACCGGCGGCATCAGGATGCTGAGCATCCGCGAACATCGCTTCCCCTTCCTGCAGAAAGTCGGCAACTGGAACCGGTTCAACCATCAGACCGGCGGTACTTTTGTCGAGAAGTGCTGCCATTTCTTCGACCTGATGCACCTGATGATCGGCAGTGACCCGATCAGGGTCATGGCCAGCGCCAGCCAATCCGTGAACCACCTTGAAGAAACCTATGACGGGGCCACGCCGGACATCCTCGACAATGGGTTTGTGATCGTCGATTTCGCCTGCGGCGCCCGTGCGATGCTGGAGCTGTGCATGTTCGCGGAAGGCGCACGGTATCAGGAAACGATTGCGGCGCTTGGCCCGGCAGGCAAGATCGAAGCCTTTGTGCCCGGCCCCACCCGGTTCTGGCCGGATGACCTCGGCCCCGCCCCGACGCCGATCCTGGAGGTCAGCCCCCGCGCGCCGAAACGGCCAGAAACACGGGCCATTCCGGTCGATCCGCTGCTCCTGGCCGCTGGCGACCACAACGGATCCACCTTTTATCAGCATCAGCGGTTTCTGGACGTGGTTCGGGGCGTGTCGAACACACCAGAGGTGACGTTTGAAGATGGTCTGCGTGCGGTCGAGATGGGCATGGCGGCACAACGGTCCGCACTGACCGGTCAAGCCATCGATTTGCAGGCAGAGACGCGTTAAGCAGACAGCACCCGCACGTCCGGAATGCGCGCGATGTCAAAGACATCCTCATCATACCCTTGGGTCATTTCGGCGACCAGATCATCGGTCCAGCCCGGCATGTCCAGTTCTTCCTCAATCGCCTCGTCGATTGCGAACTTGTCAAGAAACGCCATCATGACGCGCCGCATGTGAATGTCCGTCATGGTCGGCTGCTTTTCAAGATATGCCAGAAAACGGGCCATGCCGTCTTCGGCCATGATCTCGCCCAGCAGATCAAACGCCCCTTCGACGGGGTCACCGTGGTCTATGCCGCCCATTTCACGGAGAATTTCCGGCCAGATCAGAGGGGCATCCTCATTGCACCACACCGTGATTGAAACCCGTGGCACCGCATCCCGGATGCGATGTAAGGTGTCCGACCAACGCAACTGCCTCGGATCTATGCCGCCCATGAAATCGGCCAGACCGTCCTTGGGCGAGCGACGAAAGACTTCCGGCAGAAAAGTCGCGGGGTTGCGCAGCCCCAGGAAGAGCTCTAGCTGATCCTCTTGAAAAATTTCCGCCATCTGAGCCATACGCGTCGGCGCCTTGGGGTAGATCAAACCGTCCTGCACCGCCATGCGGACCGGGCTAAAAAAATGCCCGTTCGACAGGATGACCCGATCAGCCTTCTCGTCGTCCAAAATGGCCTCCAAGAGGATTTCGCGCGCGTTTTCAGAAGGTTTGCTGACTTCCATCGCTTCCATGCTATCGCGCAGCAGTTTGCGATACTTCCCAGGACCCGGTACAGCCACGCCCTGTGCTCCGAAAGCTTCCTTGTTCTTCACAAGACATTTCATGAGGCGCTCTTCTTCGGTAAAGTGTGCGCCCGCGTGAAAAACCAGTTGCATATCGTTCCGTGCGATTGGATGTGCGTCCCTGCAAACTAGCCTGTGGGAGATTGAGGTTCAAACGCAAACAATGCCGCATTTCCCCTCTTGCGCGCTGCTTTCAAACTGAGTACATGACCGCGCAGTGCCCCTATAGCTCAGCTGGTAGAGCAACTGATTTGTAATCAGTAGGTCCGCGGTTCGAGTCCGTGTGGGGGCACCAGATCACAGGCCGCAGAGCCGTTGTTTTCAAGCATTTCAGGCTCTTACCCTCTTCCGCCGGATACGCTTCGGGATACAATGGGGATACATCTGCTATTGCGATGCTTATGAAGCTAGAACATGTCGTGATCAAGAACGGACGCAAAACCTTCCGCAGGAGAATTCCTCAGGACCTTCTCAAGGCGATCCAAAGGACCTTCTTTTCAGCAAACCGTGAGAGAACAGGAAGAAGGCGTAGCGCTTGTCCGGGAGCAAGCCGCTTTGATGGATGCCTTTCGCGGTCCTGCGTCAACCGCTTCACGCGATACCTGTCACTAGTGCTTGAGCAGTGCAATGACGCTTCGGGCGCACACGGGACCTTTCCGCCGTCTGAGCAAGTTTGTTGGATGTCTGCTCCAACGACCTCTTATGGAATTCGATGACGTGTCTCAGGCTGGCAAAGTAGACGGGACTTGCGGTTTATCGTTCATCAAGAACACCAGGATGCCAGCAAACACTGCTAGCCAGACAGATGACCACCAAACCCAGTCATATTGCGCGTAGAGATCATATAGGATTCCCCCAAAGTAGGCCCCGGCGGCAGCACCGATCTGGTGTCCTGCCGAAATCAATCCGAACGCCAATCCCATGACCCCCCTGCCGACATGAGATGCCACAAGGCTCGCGGTCACTGGCACGGTTGAATAGTCCACCAGTCCAAAGAGGATTGAGAAGAAGACCAGCGTCTCGAAACTTGCACCGACGTTGAGCAGGATGATGAAGGTCATGCCGCGTATCAAATAAATCAGTCCCAACAGCAGCGGTCTGTTCACGCGATCCGTCAACCACCCGGCCAGAATCATCCCGACAAGGTTGATCGCGGACAAGAGTCCGTAAGCGGTGGCGGAAGGCACCGGCCCAAACCCGCAAAACGCAGCATAAGGCAGGAAGTGGGTCTCGATCACACCCGAGGTCGTGTAGCCACAAATGAAATAGCTCCAGAACAGGATTTGAAACGCGGGTAGTCTCAGGATGCTCCGCAAATCCTGTAGCAGTGTGCTAGCTGAGCCTTTCTCTTTGATGGCGATGTCTGCGCTTCCCACGGTTTTGGGAAACCATCGCAAGACGCAACCCATGATGATGAGTGTCCCGATGCCAAGTGCTGCAAAGGCCATGCGCCAGTCATACGCGCTGATGAGCAATGCCAGCAGCGGGACAAAGACAAATTGACCACCCGTCGAACCTGATGTCGCAATACCCGTCGCCAGACCTCTGTTCGTCTCAACCTCTTGTTCGACGGCGGTTGAAACGACATGCGTGGCGACCAGGCCAAATCCGACAGCTGCGATGCCACTGAACGCCAGAAAAAAAGCAATCGGGTTGGCTGTGGCGGCAATCAGAAAACACCCTGTTGCCAAAGCCCCGAGCCCGATCAACAAGATCGCGCGCGCGCCCTGTTTGTCGACGAGGCGCCCCCCGAATGGGGCAATTGCGGCCATGACCAGAAGGGCAACAGCCGCAGCACCTGACGTAAAGCTCCTAGACCAGCCGAGTTCCTGTTCCAGAACAGGCATAACCAATCCAAGGGCCGCTCTTGCCGAAAATGTCAGGGCGAGGGCAACAAAGGACAATCCAATAATCAGTGTTGCTGTCTTGTTTTGAGATGCTAAGGGCAAATGACCGGCTCCGATGTGTTTGGCCAGATCGGTTTACATGTCACAAAGAATGGCATAAATGACAATATGCAGTCAAAAACAGCCAATCCCGTTCGCCGCATCGTTTTCGTCACTTATCCAGGCGTCACGCTTCTGGATGTCACGGGACCGCTTCAGGCGTTTTCAAGTGCGAACAACACCGAGGTTGCGAATGGCAAACAGCATTATCAGATTGAAGTCGCCTCTCCCGATGGCGGACCTGTTGGGACTGATTGTCAGGTGGAACTGAGCAGCATCCCTCTTGTAAAGGCGGCGCTTGATCCTATTGACACGTTGATTGTCGCAGGCGGCGAAGGTGTCTTCGATGCCGTAGAACAGCAAGACACTGTGGACTGGCTCGCCACGACCAGCAAAGGATGCAGGCGGGTTGCATCGACCTGCATGGGATCGTTTCTGACAGCTGCGGCCGGATTGATCAACGGACACAGCGTGACGACCCATTGGCGTCAGGTGGATGAGTTAAAAAGACGCTTCCCGGACATTGACGTGAAGCGCGATCCGCTTTTCGTTCGAAACGGGAATATGTGGTCGTCGGCCGGTGTTACGGCAGGCATCGACCTCGCCCTCGCCATGATCGAGGACGACATGGGCCATGAAGCTGCCATGCAGGTCGCGCAAGCCCTTGTGGTGTTTTTCAAACGACCGGGCGGACAAGCCCAGTTCAGCGATGTACTTAACATCCAGGCGTCGGAAACCGAAGGGCTGTTCGGCGATCTTCATGCGTGGATTGCAGGGCATCTGCAAAGTGACCTGAGCGTTCCGAAACTTGCAGCACGGATCGCCATGAGCCCTCGCAGCTTCTCTCGAAAGTACAAGGAGAAAACGGGGATGACGCCTGCAAAAGCCGTCGAGATCATGCGTGTGGATGCCGCCAAACGCGCCCTTGCCCGAAGCGATCTGCAGTTGGCGAAGATCGCTTTCAATGCAGGTTTTTCGGATGAACAACGGCTTCGGCGCGCCTTCCAACGCCACGTCGGCGTCTCTCCTTTGGCCTATCGAGACACGTTCGGCGAAAGCTAGTTCTCAACACCTAACGATTCCCGGAGCTGTCATTCGCCGCTCTGCAGAAACATGGCAATATCGGCTCGCAGCCGACATCTGACCGATTTGTTCAGATGACCGATGTGGGCCAAAGCATGGGTAACTGGACTGACCCTGAACTGAGGTCAAGCTCTCGATAGGATCACAGGATATCTCTGAACATGGGAGATTTCGAACGGAGTGATTTGCCCGCTTGGACGTATCACTGCAGTCTTGTGCGATCTCTATTGTCGATGGCAAGGGCACCGTCTTGCACAAACGAGAACTGCCCTGCGAGATTGGAGAAATCGCGGGGGTATCATGAGGGTCGGTAAAGTCGAAGTACGACCTGTAGTCGGCCAGCGGTTCTCAGTGCGCCTCCTGACGGAAACGTCTGTCCGACAACGGACTACACAGGCGTTCGACCTGCGCGTTTGCGCGCATAAGATCGTCGCGGAACTTTATAGCAGTCGCTTTCTTCGCCGCACTCATTTCTTTGTATTCCTCGACCCGTGCGCCTGTACGGTCCAACATCCCATTATTGACGATCGACACACTCACTTATCTATTTGGTGGTAGTTCAAGGTCAATTCTAGCTGCACCAAGACCCGCCTCACCCCGGAGTGCGTAAAGAAGCACAAAACGCTCGCCATCGCGAAGTAAAAACGGGTCACGTAACTGCTGGACATCGGTTGCGGCGCCGTATCTGGAGATCGCGCTTGGCAGGTCGGCCCCTTCGACCGATGTCTCTGGCCGGAGAACCTCAATTGAACGGGACGGTGTCCATTTCTCGAAAGGATCACGCATGTCAATTGTTGACAACAGGATCCGCTCCGGTCGGTCTCCTACCCTGCTGTAGAAGATCAAAAGCGTCGAGCCCTCTACGAATACAGCCGTATGGCGTGCGCGCCGGAGTATGTTCCTGCTGCGCTGAAAGGGGCCAAGTGCGCTCGCGCTCACGTAGATTTCGTTCCAGCCTGAGTTGAAGTTCTTGGCCAACGCATAAAACTGGCCCTCAAAAGACCAGACGCGGAAATAAAACTTGCCAAGGCGGTCGGGGATGACGTCGAAGCGAATCCCATCCATCGATTGAGCGACCGCCGTAAGCTGTGCCTCTTCTTCTATGCTCGGACCATGAAAATACATCAGGAACCGGTTCTCGGCAGGGTCGAAATGCACGTCCGGGGACGCGATGTGGTCGGTAAAGCCAGGGGCTGCCTCCAGCGTCAGGACCCCGGGTTCGTGGATCGTCCAGGGCCCCTCGATCTGATCGGCATATGCCATGCGAATGAACCGCCCGCGATGATGGGCAAAGTAGAGGTAGTAGGCGCCCAGCCGGTTCGGAACAGATTTGGGCACGGCCACCAGAGAAGGGCCACAGATGTTATCGCCAATCGACGGGCTGAGATCAGAGTGGATGATCGGGTTCTGCGAAAACCGCTGGACCCCAAGGAGGCGGGCGCGCGGCGCGGGCAGCGTGAGCCGCTCCCAGAGGCGCAGCCCAAGAGCGTCAAACGCTGTCTTTTCAGTCCTGAAGCGGTTGCGGAAAATGCGCCTGAGCCTCATGTACCGGCCCGCCGCCAGAAGTGCACTGCCACGGCGTCAGCGCGCATCGGCAAAGAGAACGGTTTCGGTTCCGTAGACTGTGAAATGGCGGATGTGCAAGCGATAGCCAAGGCCCATCTGATCAATCAACCATGGGATTTCGTGAATATCCGAGAGCCGGTGATAGAGGCAAATTGCAAGCCGCGGCTTGAACCGGCGCAGGGTCTCGGCCGCACCTCTCAGGGCATCCAGTTCGGCGCCTTCGATGTCCATCTTGATGAAGTCGACACGGTCAAGGTCGCGGTCGGCGACGAATTGGTCGATGGAGACAGTCGTGGCTTTGCCATCGGCCCCTGCTTCCTGATCGTTCACCAGCGCCCTTGGGCCATCGCCGTGGATCCAAAGCGGCGTGCCATGTTCGGACCAGACCGGGCTCTCCACAATGGATATCCGGTCTGCAAGCTCCGAGTTCAATTCCAGATTGCGCGCCAGGATCTCAAGATTGACCGGCAGGAATTCGAAGGTGAAAACCCGACCCTGAGGCCCCACCTTGCTGGCGAAGTTGAGCGCGGTGTCGCCGAAACACGCGCCACAATCGAGGGCCACCTCTCCGGCTGACGGCGAGATGTCGGCGGCTGCAGTTTCGCATCGATACTGCTGGCAGACAAACTGCGCCAGAACGTCCACCGTTCGGCTGTAGAGGTCGATATCGAAACCCCACTCCGCCAGCGAGATCCGGGCCAGGTCCTGATCGAGAACGTTAGGCGCGGGGATACGATCATCTGACGACAGGGCTTTTTCGACCAGCGCCGCCTGCCGCCAGTACTCCTCTGTGTTCAGTGGCATGCGGACACGCGGCCAACCAAGCGCACGGTAGGCCAGAACAAAGATGAGGATGTCGCGGGAAGTGTCGTCCGAAACGGCGTCATAAAGCCAGCGCCAGCGACCCATCGCAGACGAAACGAGATCGAAACCGCGCGCTTGTGCGTCGGCCTCCTTCGAAATGAGCCGGGAAAGAGCGTTGAGATCACCTCGGCGGAGCGCCCCGGCAACCTTCCTGATCGAAGACTTCCTGTTCGCACGCTCGGGTGCCAAACCAAGTTGTTCGCGATGCGGGAGCGAGGAATGGTCCGCTGTCGCCGCCGCTCGGAGGACCGCCTTGTAGGCACTGTCGAAATGCAATGCGTTGACCGCGGCCTTGGCAGAGACGGAGCTCACTTTAGAACGCCTTGCCGCGCATGAGCGCCATGATCTCTCGACGAGTGCATCCTGCAACGATAATCCACGACATTTTCCCTTTCAAGGTTTCGCGCGCAGCTGACGATGCGGATCGGCGGTCTCGACCCGATCCGCCAAGGCACGCAATTCAGTGTCGGCCATCACTTGATCCAGCAGCGCCCGCTCCCGCTCCGTCAAGGCGTCCCGCCGCTTGTCGACTGCCATGCTGTTGGCATCTCCATCATACTTCGTGCCATCAAAAGAGCTGCCGCCGCCGGTGTCGCTGACCCGTGAAAGGACCTCGTCGCCCGGCGCGACGGATAGCGCGCGACAAATCTCGTCACGGTAGCTGCGGTCGACGCACCAGCTGTCAAAATGGATCGCGACCCGCTCCGCCCCGGACGCCTCTTCCGCCAGATACCATGCCGCGTGGGTCTTCCAGGTTTCAATGACGCGCGACATGACTGTTCCCACGGTTTGCGGATAGGCGGCCATGTCGACGTTGAAACTCTTTCTGATGCGGCTGCTCATCATGTTCTCGAAGGACCGAATGACGAGGATCCGGGTTGGGGCGTTCTCGCGAAAGAAATCGTTGTGTCCGCTGATGTCTTCGAAAGTGGCGTAGACCGGATGTCGAATAGCGCCAAACCCCGATGCCGGACCGCGCCCCGCCTTCTCCCGAGTCGGGGGCTTGGAGAAATACCACGAAAGGAACTCCGGATAATCGGGCACGTCGCAATTGCCGGCGTAGACCTCGCCCATCGGCACGACATTGTTGAATTCGGTGGCTTCGAGCTTTGTCAGCAACCAGTTGATGATGGCATGATTACCGCTGCGCTTCATCCCGTACTGTACGAAAACCTTGCCCGACCAAGCGTACTTCGCCACCGCAGCCTTCATCATCGCGCCGCGGGGCATCAGACGTGCTCCTTGTTGCTATCGACCGCCGTCTCCTGCTGATCCCCGGGACCGACGGTCAAGACGCCGAGGGCCGGGTCTAGCCTCGCAGCAATCTGGCGTAATTCATTGCAGTCGATGTGATGCTTCCAGGTCAATTTGTGGACTGGCGCCGTGGCAATATGGTCGAGATGGTCCCAAATACTGGCGTCCTTGGCCACCAAACGCTCCTGAAGCTCGTGCAATGTGAGCGCCGAAATCTTCGGAATGGTCTCAAATTGCCGTCGGAATCGAGGTTTTGTCCGCACCATGTACTCTATCGAGTAGTGGTAATTGAAGTACGGAGGCGATCGGTGACCGGTCCGCTTGCTCGGCGCGGGGTTCGTCAAATAGTCGGTGTAGAAATCATCGATCTGAGAGATAATTCCGCCCTTCGGCATCGACGCAATGAACCAGTTCGAAAGAATCCGGTTCCGGCCGGGCGCACTGAAAAAGAAGCAATCGGTTTGCATCAGCAAGGGCAACCAGTGGTCGAGCGGTTTGGTGCAGAGCAGGGTTGCATCACACCACACGCCGCCATGGGATTTCAAGAGCCGTGTCCGCAGCAGGTTCGCGTATTTCTGAATGGGTACATCGCAGCCATCCAGATCACTCATGTCGACGAAGTCGGCAACATTGCGGTTATCCAGAAGACGGATCGTCCACCCTTGGTTCAGAATGCGCCAGGATTGCACGCAAATCTGTACCACCGGGGGGGCGGCACCGACCCCTTCATCCCAGTAGATCCAGATCGTTTTCGGAAGACCATCGAACTGCGCCGGGTGGTTGGGATGTTTATTCAGGAGCCACGCCAGGCGCGAATGCTTCAGCCGCATGTAGTAATCTACGAAACGCAAAACGACCTCTGATAAAAATAACTAGAGAGAAGGAAAGCATGCTCTGTATCTGTTTGTCTAGACCCCTGATTCCGGGTCGCAGATGGGGAAATTCTTCTGGTGTTGGTGGAGGCGTCTTGCGGGTCTTATACGGCCGGTTGTAGTGGTCTCGCTTGAGCCAACCTTTGATTGTGCCTTGGGTCTGCTCTGTTGTGATAAACTATTCGGTGTTGCGGATTTCATGGCGAAGAGTTCCCATGAGACATTCGTTGTATCCGTTCTATGCCCGCCAATGTGACTAACAAGGTTATCATCCATAAGTCGGGCGAAAGTGGACTGGATGTCGGCTTGGAGGCGATCGTAACACTTGGATCGGCTGCTGCTGCTTGCCGAAACCTTGCGGAAAACCACAACTGGGCTGTCCTTGAGGGCGCCTTTGACGACACTCTCTGAAAAGATCGCAAATGCGGCCTAAAAATATGAGGCGATATCCCAATTGGCAGAACTCTCCGCCTTTCGTTTTTAAAGCCCGGCCATTGGCACAGCGATGACCCGAAGCAATTGGTGATCCTCACGCGGATACCTGGGACGCCTACAAGCCCAAGTCCTGTGCGGCACGCAATCCAATGGCTTCTCTCTCGAAAACGTTCCGGGCTTTTCGCACAATGGCAAACCCGAGGGCTTGGGTGAGTGTCTTGGAAAGTATCACACCGATCAACAACGACACCGGCTATGATCCAAGGTAAGTAGTATTCGGCGCCTCAGAGTTCGGCGTCCCGGAAATGCGGGAACGCTTTATCACTGTTGCTGAACGCGGCGGTCCCTTTTGCGACATCGCGTATCAGAGAGGTATGCCGACTTGAAGGCCCAGAACCAATCCCAGCGGGAAATGCTCAGAATAGCTCAAGTTCATTTCCGGAGTCAGCGGGCGCTTGAACTTCAGACACTGACTCCTGCAGGCCATCGCTTCGGATTTTCTGCATGACGCGGCCTGTCGCTGGCCAGAACTTGAGGTGCCTGGCAGCTTCGCCCCCAAGCGAGTGACCCTCGCAAACGATCCCCTCCTGTTCGAGAAACATGAGGATGAAATCGCTGTTTTGCTTCCCGATCTCACTCAGCCCGGACACCATGCGGGCGCCACCAAACGCCTTGGCACGCAGCCGGTCGCGGTGACCGCCCTCCTTGAGGATGTCGTTGATCAGGAGTTCCATCGCGTTGATCCCGACAAGATTGCAGACACCGGACTCCGCCGCACTGGTGGTCAAGAGCATATGGTTCATGCCACCAACACCGGCGACCGGGTCCCACAGGCAGCAGGACACACAGGACCCCAGCAGCGTGGTAATCACCAGATCAGGATCAGACCCGATTGCCTGTTCACCCTGGGTGATGTGGATGTGGGACGCGGTCATCTCATGGATACCGTGTCCGACGGATTATGCGGGCGCCGTTTTACGATCCGACTGTCACGCAAAGCAGGACCGATGCGCTCCAAGGCGACTTCTTCCTGCACGGCACCCAGCGCCTTGGCCGCACGGGGCATACCGTAGACGACACAGGTTTCTTCGTCCTGACCAAAGGTTTTTGCGCCGGCCTTTGACAGCTTCAGCAGGCCTTCCGCCCCGTCGCGGCCCAACCCGGTCAACAGGGCAGCCGAAACATTCTTGGCCTCGGCAACAGCAGAAGAAAAAAGCACGTCAACCGACGGGCAATGCAATGCCGGAGGATCGTTTGGCACAAACTGAAAATACCAGCGCCCGCCCTTGCGTCGCAATTCCGTGTGCGTGCCATTCCCGGGGGCGAGTACGATGTCCCCTCTGTCCAGAACGCGATTTTCCTGCGCGAGATACACGTTCTGCCGTAATTGACGGTTCAGGCGTTCAGAAAAACTACACAGGAAATTGCCCGGCATGTGCTGGACGACCACCACCGGTGGTCCATCGGGATGCAGCATGGGCAGCACGGTCTCCAACGCGGCAACACCACCGGTGGACGCCCCGATAAGGATGATTGCGCCGCGCCGACAGGGCTCCCCCACGCCGTATGCGGGAGGTGCCGCAGCCTCTGCCTGCTGTGGCGCAGCACTGCCAGCATTTGACTTCAGGCGCATCTGCAGCTGCGAGGGTCGGGTGCAGGCCGCGTGGTATACACGTTCGCAGATATCCTGGGTGAGTTCGTCACCATAGGCCGAGGAGGGTTTGACCATGCAATCAATGGCGCCGCGTGACAGGGCCTGAATGGCCGCATCGCTGCCGGCCGCAGTCAGGCTCGACATCATCACGACAGGCATGGGCCGCGCCCGCATCAGGCGGGTCAGAAAATCAAGCCCGCTCATCCCCGGCATTTCGATGTCCAGCGTGAGCACATCAGCGGTATGTGCCTTGAGATAGTCCCGGGCTTCGACCGCATCACAGGCTTCACCGACGACGTTCAATCGCTGATCCGCCGACAACACGGCCCTCAGCCAGGATCGCATGACCCGGGAATCATCCACAATCAGCACTTTTTTCGGCGCGTCGCGGCCAGTTGCCGCATCAGTCGTATAGGTCGCTGTCACATCACTTTCCTGTGCCATCCACGCAGAGGCCGGCCGCGCCGGTCACGCGCCAAGATATGGCAAAGAGTTATGAAGCGAGACTTAATGCCCGACGAATTTGGCCTCGGACGGGCGCGCCATCAAGCGGCGTTTTCGGCGATCATCTGGCGCGACACGATCAGCCGCATGATTTCATTGGTGCCTTCCAAAATCTGATGCACCCGCAGATCGCGCACGATTTTCTCGACACCATAGTCGGCCAAATATCCATAGCCGCCATGGATTTGCAGCGCATCATTGGCCACGTCAAAGGACACATCCGTCACAAAAACCTTCGCCATGGCGCAGAATTTCGTGGCATCCGGCGCCTTGTTGTCCAGCTTCCACGCGGCCTGACGCAGGAACACACGGGCGGCCTGCAGCTTCACTTCCATATCGGCCAGCTTGAACTGCAGCGACTGAAACTGATCAATGGATTTACCAAAGGCCTTGCGCTCGCCCGCGTAGGTCAGGGCGGCATTCAGCGCCGCCTGCGCGCCGCCCAAGGCAGAGGCCGCGATGTTGAGACGTCCACCGTCCAATCCGGCCATGGCATAGGAAAACCCGCGCCCCTCCTCGCCAATAAGGTTCTCGGCGGGCACCGCGCAATCATCAAACTGAACCTGCGCTGTCGGCTGGGCGCGCCATCCCATCTTGCTTTCCAGCCCGCCGAACGAGAGCCCCGCACTGCCGGTCTCAACCACCATGGCGGAAATCCCCTTGGGGCCGTCTTCGCCAGTGCGCACCATGGTCAGATAGGCATCGGAATAACCACCCCCCGAAATGAAGGCCTTGGTACCGCTCAACACATAGCCTTCATTGCTGCGGGCTGCGCGTGTCCGCAAGGCGGCGGCGTCCGATCCGGACCCGGGCTCCGTCAGGCAGTAGGAAAAGATCGTCTCCATTCGGCACAGCTTTGGCAGCCACTTGGCTTTGCTCTCGGCGGAGCCGAACTTGTCAATCATGCCGCCACACATATTGTGGATCGACAGGAACGAGGCGACCGCCGGGCAGGCCATCGACAGCGCCTCAAAGACCAGCGTGGCGTCAAGCCGGCTGAGGCCGGAGCCGCCGAACTCTTCGGACACATAGATGCCCGCCAACCCCAGTTCCGCCACCTTGGGCCAGAGCTCCTTGGGAATGGTGCCTTGCGCCTCCCACGCCTGCGCATGGGGCGCGATATGCTCTTGCCCGAAGGCATATGCCATGTCGAAAATTGCGGATTGTTCTTCCGAGGCTGCAAAATCCAAGAGCTGACCCTTTCCCATTGCCATCAGGCCGCGCGGTGCATTTGCGACGGCTTGCCCGCGTGAGATACCATGTATCAGCGATGCTGCAACAGCGGGCGTGTTGTCTCAGATAAAGTCGATATGCCGGTTGAAGGGCATTTCCCGCAGCCGCTGACCGGTGGCAGCAAAGATCGCGTTGGCCAGGGCGGGTGCGGCGGGCGGCACTGGCGGCTCTCCGATACCGCGGATTTTATCAGCGGTCTCGAGCCCGCGCACCCGGATTTCCGGGGTCTGGTAGAGCCGCATGCCTTCGGCGGCGTGGTAGTTTGACTGCTCTGCCTGACCGTCTGCATAGGTGATCTCGGAGTTGATGGCATGGCCAAGCGCCCAGATCACCCCGCCCTGAACGAGGTTTTCGAAATTCACAGGATCGATCACGCGGCCCACATCGGCGGCGACATAAACACGGTCAATGCGGATACCCTCCGGGGTTTGGGAGACCTCTATCACTTCGGCCACCGGCACGCCGAAGGAATTGACCAGCGCAACACCCCTGCCCCGACCTTCGTCAAGAGGGCTGCCCCAGCCGGACATTTCCGCAACTGCTTCGAGCACACCGCGCGCCACCGGGTCATTGATCAGCCGCAATCGCTCCTCCATCGGATCGACACCGGCGGCGTGGATGAGTTCGTCCAGCGCACTCTCGGCAAAGAAGCCTGCCGTTGAGGCGCCGACAGAACGCCATGAGCTTGTGGGCGCGAGTTCGCGCACCGCATAGGCGGCCACGCGGAAATCCGTGATCGCATAGGGCAGGTTCCACGCCCCCGCGGCGATCTGCGTATCCGGGCCCGGCACCGGCATCCCCACACGTCCCATCTGGCTGCGCACGGCAGAGGGTGTGGCTATCTCCAGATCCAGCGCTGTCACCTGCCCGCCACCAACCCGCCCACGCACCCGCGCCATGCCGATCTGACGCGGATAGTCCTGCGCGAAGTCCTCTTCCCGGCTGAACATCAGCTTGACGGGCGTGCCCTTGAGTTGCATCGCCACTTCGGTCGCGCGGTCGATGTTGTCAAACTCCAGCCTGTGGCCGAAACTGCCCCCGGCAAACTGGTTGTGAAACACGACCTGATCGGGGTCCAGCCCGGTCTTCTCCGCCACCCGTTTCTGCACAAAACGCGGCATTTGATGTGCGGCCCAGACCTCGGCCCGGGCATCGGTGACCCGCACAACGGCACTGAGCGGCTCCAGCGGCTGATGCGCCACATAGGGCGCACGGTATTCCACCTCGATATCAGCATGTTCCGCTGTCATTGCGCCGGCATTTCCATCGTCGCGCCAAACCCAATCCAGCGTATCCGGCGAGAAGGCCGCAGCAACCGCTGCCCAGTGATCCGCCTGCTCGGCCGGATAGGGGGCTGGCCCCCAGTCGTAGTCAATCGCCTCCAGCGCCTGCAGCGCATACCATGTGTTTTCCGCAATCACGGCAACGCCGCCGGTCACCGGCACCACCTGCTGCACACCGCGCAGGGTCAAGGCATCCGACGCGTCAAAACCATTGAGCGCGCCGCCCTTGCGGGGATTGCAGCGCACGGCGGCAAACACCATGCCCTCCATCTGCAGATCTATCCCATAGCGCTGCTGCCCCGTGGATTTCGCCACGATATCAAGACGCTGCATCGGCTTTCCCAGCATCCGCCAGGCCTCTGGCGGGCGTAAGATCACCTCCGAGGCAGGCTCCAACGTGGCGGCTGTGGCGGCCAGGGCGGTGTAGGGAATTTCCTGCCCTTCCGGCAGGATCACATGGGCGTCTTTGGTCGTCAGCAGGGCCACGTCATGGCCGGTTTCCAGCGCGGCGGCGGCCTTCAGGGTCTCGCGCGCAACGGCACCAGCGACACGCAGTTTTTCGTAGCTGTCGGGCACCGATGTCGAGCCACCGGTGACCTGCACGCCCGCCAGTTTGATCACCGCCCCCATAGCGCCACGCATGGTTTCGGCGGCAAACCCGGTATCGGTGGACATGAAGGGCACAGCCTCATCCGCCATGGCGGTGTTGTAATAGGCGGGATCCGGGCGCGCATGCTCAACGGCGAACTGCCCGAACGCGATGTCCATCTCCTCAGCGATCAGAGCCGCCTGCAGGGAGGCGGCCCCCTGCCCCAGATCCACATGCTGCAGGATCAGCGTGATGCCATCGGGCGTGATGCGGATGAAGGGGTTGAAGCTTGCTTCGTCCGGGCCCAACCCCTCGGCCAGCGGGTTGGCATGCGGCGTCAGCACCTTGTAGCTGCCAAAGGCCACGCCGCCCGCAACTGCAGAGGCACCGATCATCAACCCGCGGCGCGTCACTTTTCCCAACCGGCTCATCTGCACCCTTTCCGTGAATGAATGAGTGTATCTTAAGGCCTGCGCGGCGCCTGGCAAAGTGCTCAAGCCTTGGGCCAGGTCCTGACCGAACGTCAGATGGGCGCCTATAGCGTTTCGATTTAACATTGGAGCACTTGTGCGCGGCCTCTCGCTCCGGTCGAACGCGAAAGGCGAAGATCAATCACTATACAGTCGAAACGCTCTAGTAGCCCGTCATCTCCAGATAGCCGCGCCCGGTGTGGCTGCCGGAGAGGGTTACCGGCCCCTCCCAATAGGGTATCGAGGTCGCCATCCAGGCCTGCGGATTGATCGCCTGCACCGTCACATCCACCCCTTTCTCCGGCAGCACGGCGCGCCAGCGCGTGGGAATGCGGCGCCCGGCGACATCGCTCTGCGCTAGTGGTTCGGCGAAAAAAGCACCATCGGGGAAGGCGGTGGTGCGCCCGTCCGGCTCGATCCAGGTGGCGGCGGTGTAATCCGGCCCCGCACTGTCGCGCAGGGTGAAGCCCATCAAGCGCGTGCCGCCTTCGAAGGCCATGGAAAACCAGTCCCAACTGACCTGCGACGCGCCCAGAGGCTGCGATGCCCATTCCCGGTCCAGCCACGCCTGCCCGGTGACCTCAACCGGCCCCTCCGGCAGGGTCAGGGTGCCCGTGATCTCAAAGAAGGGCTGCGAGTAATAGTAACTCGCCCGCCCCGAGGCGGATTTCTGTGAATAGCCGTCTTCGCCATGAAAGATAAGCGGGCCTTTGGCGCTCAACTGCATGTCATAGGCGAAATCATCCCCCGCCGCAGTAAGACGCATCTGCTGCATATCGGCCCCGGTCATGTGCCATTCGTCGATCCAGGCCTTGAAAGGGTCGGCCATCACGCCAGCCTGCCCGATGCCACCACGCGCGCGGCGTTCGGCTACAAAATGCGCGCTGGGTGTTGTCACCGCCGCGTGACCCAGCCAGAGCTGCGGGCTGTCCCATCCTGCGCGCTCTTCAGGTGCCATCGCACTGCGGAACAGCGTCCACTGCAGCCCGTAGGCCGTACCCCCGGCGTCTTGCAGATTAGCGGTCAGATACCACCATTCGATCCGGTAAGCGGGATGCGCGCCGTGGTCTTTGGGAAATTGAAATACGTATCCGCGTTCAGGCGTGGCAAAACCTTCGGCGTCACTGCCAAGACCTGCAAAGCTTTGCGCGGCCGCCACTTTGGGCAAGGCCAGCGCCATGAAAGCGCATAGGAGGAAAGACCTAACGTTCATTGCTGAACACCCTGAGCAGTTGGTCGGGTGGCGTCCGCGCAAGACGAACAGCGGGCCAGAGCGCGGCCAGAAAGGCGGCCAGCAGCGTCAGCGCCCCCAGTTTGAGATAGTCCAGCGGGAAGAGGAACATGGGCAGACGCCAGCCAAAGGCCTCGACATTGACCACGGCGAGCAGCACCCAGGCGAGCGCCAGCCCCAGCGGCACCGCCAGCACGCCGGTCACAACCGCCAGACAGAGTGCCCGCGCCAGTTCAAGCGTGGCGAGGTGGCGGCGGGTCAGCCCCAGCGCCCAGACCGGCGCCAGTTGCGGCAATCGCAGGCTCGCCAGGGTCAGCAACCCGATGAGCAGCGCCAGCCCGGCCACCGAGAGCGTCAGCACGTTCAGCGCCGCCGTGACGGAGAAGGTGCGTTCAAAGACCGCCAGCGAGAAGGCCTTGAGCTCCGATTGGTTGATCAGCGCGTCTTCGGTAAGGTCGAACCGCGCCTCCAGCCGCTCCGACAGGTGGGCAGCATCCTCCGTGCGCAGGCCAAAGCGCAGCGCCTGAACCTCGGGATACCGCTGGGCAAAGAGCGCATCCGAGATCACCACCTGCCCGGCGGAATTGCCGTAGTCACCATAGACGCCCAGCACCCTGTCCCCCGTCTCTAGCATGTCCCCGGGTGCCAGATCATTGCGGCGCGCCAGTTGTTCGTTGATCAACGCGCCCTCGCCCCGCGCCACCCGGTCCCAGACATCCGGCACCGCCGCCAGCAAGGGCCAGTTTTCGCGATAGGTCACATGGTCGCGAATGCCGTAGATCTCTGCCGGCAAGCCGCCGATGCGCAGGTCCTGCCAGATGATCGGCAGCACGGTAGCACCTTCGGATTGCACAAAGGCGGTCAGTTGCTGCGCCTCCTCGAAGGTCTGCGCCGTCAGGTAGAGTTCCGAGGCCAGCCGTTGGTCGAGATAGCCGGTGAAGGTCAGCCGGAAGCTCGACACCATGGTCGACACACCGATGTTTGCGGCCATCGCGAGCAACAGCGCCATCAGCGCCATGGAGAGGCCAGGCAATTGCTGGCGGCTGTCGGCCCAGAACCATTCGGCCAGCACGGAGCGGTGCAGACGCCCCGCGAGCAGCAGCGCCGAAGACAGCAGCAATGGCAGGCAAAAGGCGGCCCCGATCAACAGACAGGCCAGCAATGCGAACCCGGCGAAAAGGCCCTGCCCGCCCCAGGCGATCGCAGCCCCCAGGGCAAAAAGCCCGAGGGCAACAGCCGCCATCCAGCGCGCCGCACCTGCGGCATGCATGCTCATCGCGCGCGGGTGGTTGAAGGACAAAAGCGGCAGCCGCGCCAGTTTGATCAGGGCGGCGGTGGCGGCAATGGCCGTGCCCGCCAGCGCCATGCCGAGACCGGACAGCCACCACGCCGGGCGCAGCTGCAGCTGGCCTGTGATGTCGGCCCCGTAAAGCCCGCGCAACGTGGCTGCCACATCCGGCAGCAGCGCCGCCGCGATCAGGTAGCCCAGGGTCACACCGACGCCCCCGGCAATCAGCGCAAAGACGCCCAGTTCAACCGCCAACAACCCCATCAGGGTCCGCAGCGGCAGGCCAAGCGCCCGCAGGGTCCGAAACACGCCACGCCGCTGCTCAAAGGCCAGCCCCACCGCGCCATAGACGATGAAAATCCCAACGGCAAAGGACAGCAGGCCAAAGGCCGTGAGATTGAGATGAAAGCTCTCGGTCAGGCGCGCCACATCGTTCCGGGTGCCCGGGGCCGTCATCACATAGCGCGGCGGTAAGGCAGGCACGCCCAAGGGCTGCGTGGGCGCGACAATCAACCGGGTGATCTCATCGCGGGTGTCCAACAGGCGTTCTGCCGTGGCGATGTCGGTCACGGCGATGCCGGGCGCGCGCGATGCGTCGGGCCGAACGGTGACCGCACGCCCGTCGAACAGCGCCGCATCATCGGGATGGACAAAGACCACATCACCCTCGGCAAAGAGCACGTTATCGGGATCAGCGGGTTGCGCAGGCGTGTCGCCGGTGGCGGCCTGCGGCAGGGTCAGCGGCTCGATCCCCGTAAGGCGGATCGTCCGACCATCGACATCCAGCGCCCCTTCCAGCACAGGGCTCACCTGCCAGCCCATGCGGCGCAGCCCGGCATACTCCGCCACCTGCAAGGGCGCACCATCCGCCCGGCGTATCTGCTGCAGGCCCCCGCCGGACAGCACATCCGCAGCATTATCATAGCTGGCGCGCGCCTCGGCGTTGATGGCCTGCACGCCGGACCACAGGGCCGTCGCCAGCGCCAGACCGGCGATCAGCGTGGCAAATTGCCAGGGGTTGCGCCGCCAGTGAGACAGCAGCGCCGAAAGACCCAGTCGGATCACGACACATGCCTTGCGGGCGACGCTGCATGCACCCTGCCGTGGGACAGGGTCAAGCGGCGCTGCATGCGGGCGGCCTGACGCGGGGAATGGGTGACCATCAACAGCGCCGTGCTCGCTTCGGCAGCAGTCTCCAGCATCAGTTTGAGCACCGCATCTGCCGTGGTTTCATCCAGATTTCCGGTGGGTTCATCGGCCAGCAGCAACCGGGGGCGCGCCGCCAGGGCGCGGGCAATCGCCACCCGTTGCTGTTGTCCACCCGACAAGGCCTCCGGATATTTCTGCAGATGCGCATCCAACCCGATGACCTGCGCCAGATGCGCCGCCCATGCCGCATCGTGCCGGTCGGCCAGACGTGCGTGAAAGGCGATGTTGCTCTCGACGGTCAGGCTGGGGATCAGGTTGAACTGCTGAAAGATCAGCCCTACGACCCGGCGGCGCATCTGGGCGGATTGGGCGTCGGAATAGCCGGTGATATCCGCGCCATCCACCTCGATCCGACCGCCGCTGACCCGGTCCAGCCCGGCCACAAGATGCAAGAGCGTGCTCTTGCCACTGCCCGATTCCCCTTCGAGGGCGAGGGTCTCTCCCGCGGCCATGTCGAAAGAGACATCTTTCAGGACGGCCTCGCCGCCCTCAGCGTATCGTTTTGCCAGATTGGCGATCTTCAATACCATGATGCGTCCCGCGAAACTCTCCCTCATCAGATGGCGCAAACGACGGGATGCGCAAGGCCAGAAGCCCGCTGCGGCGTTAGGGCGCAATCCGCGCCCGGTCTCAAAGCCGCCGGGCGCTGTCAGTAAAGGCCCGCCGTCCTGCCCCGCAATTGGATCAGCGCCAGCACCGTATCGATGGTGGGGGTCGGCGTCTGCGTGATCCGCCCCAGTTCCTGCACCGACCGGACCAGCGCGTCGATCTCCATCGGGCGACCCGCGTCCAGATCCTGCAGCATCGAGGTCCGGTGCGCGCCAACCGCCGCGCCGCCATCAATCCGACGCTCCACGTCGATGGGAAATTTCACGCCCAATGCTTCCCCGATCTGCTGCGCCTCGACCATCATGCCGCGCGTCACGGCCCGCGTGCCGGGATCGGTGCAGAGCACATCCAGCGTAGCATGGGTCAGCGCCGAGATCGGGTTAAACGACAGGTTGCCCCAGAGCTTGACCCAAATCTCGTCGCGCAACCGGGGCCGCACCGGCGCTTTCAACCCCGCCGCCATCAGCGCCTTGGAGAGCGCAAGCGCCCGGTCGGATTTCGACCCGTCCGGCTCTCCCAGTGAAAAGCGATTGCCCTCGATATGGCGGATCGTGCCCGGGGTGCTGACCTCCGCCGCCGGATAGACCACGCAGCCCAGCACCCTGTCCGGGCCAAAGCCGTTCCACTGCGCATCCCCGGGATCGACGCTCTGCACCCGTGTGCCTTCCAGCGGTCCGCCGATCTTGTGGAAATACCACCAGGGCACGCCATTCACGCCGCTGACAATTGCCGTGTGATCGGCGATCAGCGGCTGCATCATGGGCACCACGGCGGGCACCGAATGCGCCTTGAGCGTGACGATCACATAGTCCTGCGGCCCCAGCGCGCTTGCATCATCGCTAGCGGTGACCGGCACCGTGGTTTCCTGCCCATCCTCGATCAGCGTCAGACCGTTCTGCTGCATCGCGGCCAGATGCGGGCCGCGCGCCACCAGGCTGACATCCGCCCCGGCCTGGGCCAGCTTGACCCCCATGTAGCCGCCAATCGCCCCGGCCCCAAAGATGCATATCTTCATTGATGCATCTCTTTTTCTATTCTGTAGCAGTGCGTTGTGCAGCGAACTTCATGTCTGTCAAGAAACATCTCACGCTCCCTCCACCAGCCCGAGCTTCTCTGCAAGACCGATCCGCTGCATCTTGCCGGTGGCTCCTTTCGGGATCTCTTCCATCACGATCACGCGGCGCGGCACTTTGAAATCGGCCATACGGGTCGCGGCAAAATCGCGGATGTCTTGCGCGCTGGCCTCTTGCCCCTCGCGCAGCACCACGGCAGCGGCGACCTCCTCGCCCAACTTGGGATGTGGCAAGGCAAAGGTGACCACCTGCGCCACCGCCGGGTGATCCATCAGCACGCCATCCACTTCCAGCGGGCTGATCTTTTCACCACCCCGGTTGATGATCTCTTTCAACCGCCCCGTGAGGTGCAGATACCCCTCCGTGTCAAAGGCGCCCTGATCGCCGGTCCGGAACCAGCGATGGCCCTCCGCCTCGAAAAAGCTCTTGGCATTGGCCTCGGCGTTGCCCTCATAGCCGGGCGTGACATTGGGGCCGGAAATCACCACCTCGCCGGTCCCCTCCATGAGGTGATCTTCGGCCTCATGGGCAATCCGCACCATCGGACCTGCGGGCACGCCAACCGAGCCGGGTTTCTGCCGGCCCGCGCCCAGCGGGTTCGAGGCCATCTGGTGGGCCGCCTCTGTCATGCCGTAGCCTTCGATCACCGGCGCACCGAATGTCTCTTCCAGCGCGCGCATGACCTGCGCAGGCAGGGACGCGGAAGAGGAGCGCAGAAAACGCAACCGGCCTTGCGCAATAACCTCCGCATTGCGCCCGGCGCGGGTCAGGATCGCCTGATGCATGGTGGGCACCGCCGTGTACCATGTGGGTTGCGCATCCTTCATCCAACCGAAGAACCGCAGCGCGTCAAACCCCGGCGCACACCAGACCGACGCCCCGGCCGCCAGCGAGGCCGTCACCGCAGCAATCAGCCCGTGAATATGGAAAAGCGGCATCACGTTCAGGCAACGATCCGCAGGGGAAAGCGCCAGGGACGCCTGAACATGCTGCGCAGAGGCGGCGACATTCGCTTGGCTCAAGGGCACGATCTTGGGGCGTGAGGTGGTGCCGGAAGTGTGCAGGATCAGCGCCACATCCTCTGCCTCCGGCGCTTGCGTTTTTGCCCCCCCGGAAGCCTCCGACTGCAGGGTGAAATAACCTGCCGCAGCCCCCTCGGGGACAGAAAGCCGGATGAGGGACATCCCGGCCTTGGTCGCCGCCGCCACGGCGGGCCCGTCGTCATCTTCGGTGACCACAAGCGCCTTGGCGTTCAGGTCCGAGAGATAGAAATCATATTCCTCTTCGCGGTAGGCCGGATTGAGCGGCGCGGTGGTCGCAACCTGTGCGATCGTGACAAAGGCGGCGGCCATTTCCGGCCCATTCGGCAGCACAATCGCCACCCGGTCCCCGGCGCCGATGCCCATCGCGTGCAGGGCGTCCGCCACCTCTTCCGACAGCCTCCGCAACCCACCGTAATCCATCCACGGTCTGCCCGGCGCACCAAAGGCCAGAGCGTCCGCCGGATGATCGCGCAGCATTGATTTCATCGTTGAATGCATTGTGCCGTCCTTGTTGTCATGCCCCGACTGCGCGGGACCTATGCCGGGACCAACCGCTGGAAATCCCACATCGTTTCTATCCCGGTATCTGTCTTATAGGCCGCAGCGGGCGCGGGCAAAACCCTTCGTCTGGTTCTCCTTTGCGCGCGGTCAAGAGAGTGGTTTCGCCCGGCTTCAATTGCGGTATGGTCAGGCAGTCCGGATCAGAAGCGGTGGAGAACGAATGCCCGACTACCCCATAAATGCCCCAAAACCCATCGCCCTGCCCGTCGCTGGCAGCCGCGCGCAATACCCGGTGCGCCGGGACCGACGGGGCGAAATGAACAAGGCCGGGTGTTCATGGGAAATCGGCAAGGGGTTCGCGCGCACCGCGCTCGTTGGTCCGGTGCATCCCACTATGGATATCGGATACCCCGACCAAGGCACGATCAAACTCAAGCTGAATGGCGCGCTGCGGCAGGAGGGCGATTTGAACCCCCTGATCCGGAAGGGGCCGGAAATGATCTCTTATCTCTCCGACGACGTCGAACTCGCGGCGGGCGATGTCGTCCTGTTGGGCACCCATGCGGGCGTAGGAGCGGTTCATGAAGGCGATGACATGGAACGCGCGACTGAGGGTCTGGATCAGATGAGTTTGAAGTTCACTAAATACAAAATTTTTCAATAATTTACACGAATTTCCTCATGTTCCACCAACAACTTCCCAAAGCATATCGGTCACTGACCGCCCCGCAGAATGCTCGCTGATCTGCTGCATGCCGGTCTCGGCTGGCCCATTGCCACGGCGACCATCGCGGTCAGCTTCTTCAGCTCTCTGATCACGGCGGCCTTCGGGATCGGCGGTGGTGCTGTCATGCTGGCGGTTCTGGCCACATTGCTGCCCGTGCCCGCCATTATCCCTGTGCATGGGCTTGTCCAACTCGGGTCAAACGCGGGCCGCACGATCCTGTTCTTCAGACATGTTCACAGAGCCGCCCTGATCCCCTTTCTCACCGGCGCCGTGATCGGCATTGCGCTGGCCAGCAGCGTTGTCGTGCAACTCGATGCCGGTATCCTGCAGATCACGGTCGGGGCCTTCATCCTGTGGACCGTGTTCTTGCCGATACCGGCGCTGATGCAACGGTCGTCCGCAGTCACCGGCGCGTTTTCGAGCTTTCTGACCATGTTTGTCGGCGGCACGGGCCCGTTCGTGGCAGCCTTTGTCAAAACGCTGGAGCTCGACCGGATGGCCCATGTCGGCACCCATGCGGCGATGATGACCGCGCAGCATCTGCTGAAGACCATCGCGTTCGGCCTGCTGGGCTTTGCCTTCACGCAGTGGGCAGGGTTCATCGCCCTGCTGATCCTTGCCGGGTTCCTAGGCACGATTATCGGGCGCTCGGTCCTCATGCGCATCGACGAGGTCCGTTTCAAACGCATCCTGAACGTGATCCTGACCCTGCTAGCTTTGCGGCTGATCTACGCCGGGGGCGCGGCACTCCTCACCCCGTCAGGGTAATCTCCAGCGCCTCTGCGAGGGCGGAGGCGCTGTCAAACGCCGCCTCGACCTTGCCCGCGCCGCACCAGTCTCCCGCAGCGGCGAGCCGGTTGTCCGGGTCGATCAGGAAAGGCGTAGCCGACGGCGTGGCCACGCTGGCATAGCGCCAGCGGTGCAGGCCGATGTAAGCGGCGGTCGATGCCGCAACACCGGTAACAATCTCGACTGTGGCCATCAACTCGGTCCGTATGGCATCCTGATCCCGTTCCAGATTGGCTTGGGCCCAGCTGTTGCTGGTTTGCGCCACGATGCAGTAGTGGTCAGGCCGCCCGGGTTTCGACGTGTTCACGGCAATCCAGGCCAGCGGATCTTGCCCGACCCACGCAGCCTCCCAGTCCAGCACCTGCGGCGTGTCAAACCCCAGCATCAGGCTGTAACACCCCTGCATTACCGCGGTTTCAAGGGAGGGGTGACCGGCGAATTCTAGGGGCATCAGGCGGGTCGTCTGGGGGGATGGTGCCGTGCTGATCACCCAATCGAACCGGCCCAGATCGGTATCTTCCGCGTCCAGCACCTGCCATTGATCGCCGGACCGGACCAGCCGGTCCACCTGAACGGCGCGGCGCACAGTCAGCTCGGCCGCCATGGCTTTTGCCAGGCCTGTCATCCCGGGTGTCGCAACATAGCGCGGCGCGGTCCAGCGCGGCGGTGCCTGTGCACTGGACAGCTGTGCAAGGCGTGGTGCCCATGGCTGCACCGTGCCGTCTTCCAGATAAGGGCGCAGAAAGGCCTCGAAATCCGCACTGCGTGCGGTGAAATATTGCGCCCCGTGGTCGAATGCGAACCCATCTTTCCGACGTGTCGACATGCGCCCCCCCAGCCCGCGTGACTTCTCAAAGACGGTCACCTGCATGAAAGGTGTCAACCGCTGTGCAAGACGCAAGCCGCTGAGGCCCGCGCCGATGATCGCAACACTGGGTTTTCCGGTCATATCAATCCCTGGTATCCTTGGCTGCCCAGTCACTTAGCGCAGATATCCGCAGACGCCATCAGTTTTGCACCCGGCGGCGATTTTCCTGCCCCTGCAAAGGCGGAACGGGCCGTTTTCATCCTGACCCCAGCGGGGTGAACGGCAGGCCGGACTGTCTCGACCCGTCCTGCCGCCGCGTGCGTGGTGTGCCTAGTGAAGCTTCTTGATCATCAGCACCCAGAACCCTTCAGGATCATCCGGGCGGGGTCGGGCAAAGGCGGCACGGCTCACTTCTGCATAGCCCAGATGTTCATAGAGCTTCATGGCTGGATTTACCGCATCAACGATGATGCTCATCCGGGTGTGCCCCCGTTTCTTCGCGCGCGTCTCTACCCCCGCCATGAGCGCAGACGCCGCCCCCAGCCCGCGTGCGTCCGGATAGGTGGCGAGGATGTTCACGTACCAGCTTGGCGCCGCCTGCTCTTCCAGCTCGATCAGGGGGTGGAAGATCTCGGGCACGCCGGACGTATCCATGGGCCCGCTTTGTTCGATGGCGTAGGACACGATGGCAGAGATGACCGCGCCTGACCGCAGGGCCACATCCGCATTGCGGTAGGAAAATCCACCCGTGGTCTGTCGGGCGCGGCGGCGGCCAACATCCAACGCCGTCTCATCCCCCTCCCGCAGATCTTCCCAGGTGATTTCAGAGAGGCCCTTGCTGGCCAGAACGGCGAAATTGGCCAGATGATCCGCGTCGTCCGGCTGGGCGGCGCGAAAGGCCAGACCTTCAGTGTGATGCATTGTCATGAAGTGTTCCTTTTGAAAAAAGGCCGTGCCCTACCGCCCGCCCACAGGGACGCACAATAGGGACGGCAAGTGTTGAAAAATCAGTCTTCGAAAAACCGGTATTGGGCGGCGTAGTCATCCTCGGGAATGACAAGGCGCGTCTGCACCCCCATATGCGTGTTGAAGCCCAGAAGCGTTTGCTCCATCACCTCGCCCGCACCGTCAAAGGCGCCGGTGGCGGCGGTGATGGGACGGATATTTGCAACGCCAACATCTGCAAGTTCGGTGCCTTGGGTGATAATCACATCGCCGGAGGTGAACTGCAGGATCTGGCGGCTGACGAGCCAGACGCCCGTTGTGGCATCGCCCCCCTCGCCCACAAACCAGCCATCACAGGTCCAGGTGCCCAAGACAAGCTCGGGGAAGGCCGGGCTGCCGTCCGCGAGGACACCGTCCATGCCGTCTTTCAGCGTGCCTGCAGGATAGATGTAGCCCTGGGTCACAAAGGGATTGCCATGGGCGGGCATGCCGCTTGCGTGCACCGGTGCGGGGGCAAAGGCGAACCGGGTGTGATCCTCCGCCACGTCGAACCGGGTGATCGGCTCTGCCGCCATCGCAGCCCATGGCGTTGCCAGGGCAAACACCGCGCCGAGAAAAATAGATTTCATCATCGTCTTATCCAATCGTTAAACAAAAGTGAGAGGGTGCAGCGGGGGAAATGCACCCCGCTGCCCGATATCCCCGGCGCGGTTCTCTCAATCCCGCGCCGGTGTCCGTGCAGTATCAGCGATGTGGTTCAGGCGACCTGCGGCGCGTGCACCGCGTGGCAAATGCTGCTCACGTGGCGCAAGTCGGTCCCGCAGCAGCCGCCAAAGACGTTCAGCCGCGGCAGGTAGCGCCGCAGATCGGCATAGAGGCTGCCCAACTCCTGCGGATCGCCGTCGTCCAGCTCCTCGCAGGCGTCAAGCTCGGCGTGCGACATGCGCGACGCATTGGCCCGCAGCCCGCAAATCCGGTCGGTCCAACTCCCATCCCCCAGCACATCGCGGAAGTGATCCGGATGCGCACAGTTGATCATGTAGTAGGCCGGGCGCACCTCGCTCTGCGCGTCCGTCTCGGCAATGGCCTCGGACAGATGTTGCCCGGTGGGCAGCTTGCCATCCGTCTCAACGGTAAAGCTGACGACGCAGGGAACGCCCGCTTTGGCCGCTGCATTCGCCACGCCGATGGCCTCGGGCGTGTTTGTCATCGTGATGGCAGACACCAGATCGGCCCCACTGCGGCTCAGCGCATCCACCTGGAACTGATGGTAGGCACGCGCCTCCACGACCGACATCACGGTTGCCGGATCATAGCCGTCACCACGCGGCCCGACGACACCGTTGATCAGCACATCCGCGTTTTGCGCCCGCTGTGCGCGCAGCGCTGCCGCGAAGGACACCGCCTGCGCATTGATCTCTTCCAGCGCCACAAGATCGTGGCCCATGCGCGCCGCCCAATCCGGGTTGGCCCGCCAGGTGCAGGTGTCGAGCACGAAGCCGGTGCCCTGCTGGGCCGCCAGATCCAGAAAACCGGTGAAATACTCGGTCATCGCCGTGCTGCCCTTGACGTCGTTCAACAACGAAAAGGACGCAAAATACGGCAGATCGAACCCTTGCTGAAAGAGCAACCAGGTCTCAAGCCCGGCATCCGTCAAAAAAGGACGGGTGTTTTCATGGGGCAATTGCTTTGTCATCGTAATCTCCAAAAATCATAAACGAACGCACCCTTCTCCTGCCCCACCGTGTGAGTGAGCGTGGTAGTGAGCGTTTAATTTTTCTAGAAACCCCGTGTTAATTGAGGCACAAGCCGGATTTATGAACCCTTCGCTGCGCATTTCCCTGCTGGGCGAGCTGTCGGTCACCCGAAATGGCGCGCCCGTCCCGCTGCCTGCCTCGCGCAAGGCGCGGGCGGTCTTGGGCTATCTGGTCGCCACGGCGCGGCCTGTCCGGCGGGAACGGCTGTGTGAGCTCTTCTGGGATCTGCCCGACGACCCGCGCGGCTCGCTCCGCTGGGCGCTCAGCAGGTTGCGCGCCGTTGTGGATGATGCGGCAACCCCGCGCATCATTGCCGACCGCGAGCGCGTGGCCTTTGCGGCGGAAACCGCAACCGTGGATCTGCTGGGCATACGGGCGCGTCTGCTTGACGATCCGCCGCTTATCCCTCCTCCCGAACTGCGGATCATGGCCAGCCAGCTGGAACTGCCGTTCCTGGACGGGCTGGACCATGCGGGCGATGCGGATTTCGACAACTGGCTGCTGTCGGAGCGCGAAGATGTGCACCTGCTGCGCCTGAACGTGCTGCGCAGGCTGGCGCTGCACCCGGAGATCGACCGGGTGGAAGCGGTGAAATGGGCGCGTCACTGGAAAGAGCAGACCCCGCTGCAGGAAGAAGCCGCGCGCAGCCTCATCCACGCGCTGGCGCACACCGGGCGGGAACAGGAAGCGCGCCACTGCGAGGCCGATTTCCTTGCCGCTGCCAAGGAGGCCGGGCTGTTGGTCTCCGGCCCTCTGATGCCGGACGCCACAAAAACCGTGGAAGACGATGAATTGCACGCCCGCCCGGATGAAACCATACAGCGGCGTATGCTGCGCAAGCAGCAGATCGGATTCTGCCGGGCAAGCGATGGCGTCCGGATTGCCCATGCCAGCATTGGCGAGGGCCCGCCGCTGGTCAAGGCGGCCAACTGGCTCAACCATCTGGAACTTGATTGCAACAGCCCGATCTGGGGCCCGACATTCGACGCCTGCGCGACCGGTCGGCGGTTCATCCGCTATGACGAACGCGGCAACGGCCTGTCGGACTGGGACGTGCCGGACATCACCTTCGATGCCTTCGTGAAGGATCTGGAAACCGTTGTCGATGCGCTGGGGCTGGAACGCTTCCCGCTGCTGGGCATTTCGCAGGGCTGTGCCGTGAGCATCGCCTATGCCGCACGCCACCCTGAACGTGTCTCGGGCCTGATCCTCGTGGCTGGTTATCCGACCGGGTGGCGCATCGGCGCGAGCCCGGAGGAGCAGGCGCGGCGTGAAGCGGTGCTGACCCTGACCCGCCACGGCTGGGGCACCGCCAACCCGGCCTACCGCCACATCTTTTCCCAGACCTTCATGCCGGATGCCAGGCCGGAGGATCTGGCCTGGTTCGACGAATTCCAGCGTCTGACCGTCTCGCCTGAAAACGCCGTGCGATTTCAGGAAGCTTTCGGGACAATCGACGTGCGTGACAGTCTGTCCAAGATCAAGGCGCCGACCATCGTGTTTCATGCGCGCGAGGATCAGCGGATCTCCATCGAACAGGGGCGCGAACTGGCCATTGGCATAGAGCATGCGGAATTCGTGCCGCTGGACAGCAAGAACCACATTCTGCTGGGATACGAGCCCGCGTGGCACGACTGCGTCCGGCAAACCAAGGGGTTCCTGCGCAAGCACGGAATCTAGCGTGAGGCCGTTGGTCTCCTACGGCCCTGAGGGCGCCGCGATGCGCCCCATGACCGTTTCACCACAGAATTCTGAGGCAGGCCAGGCCGATGGCTGCACACTAGGGTCGGCGATGAACGACGCGGCGATCATCAATGTGGAACGCTCATGGCATCTCCTTGCCCGCCTGGGACCGCGCTATGTGGCCCTCGCGCAGCCTTGCTGGCGGAAAGACAGGTATCAAGATGACCTATGTCAGAAGGCATGTCCGGGACATGTAGCGCTCGGATGAAGCACCGGGACATCTTTTGACGCGGAGAGCACGCTTTGCCGGGAGAGGTCCGGTTTCGCTGCCGCCCGTGTGCTGGCGGCGTGTTCTCTCAGCGCACTCCGGTCTCGTACACGAAAATCCGACCGCCGGGTGTCAGGTGTTCCAGGCGGAGATCGCGATGCCTTTCAGTGTGTCGAACACGTCCGGCGTGCCGGTGATGACCCGCCCGCCATTTCGGATCATGTCGCTGGCATCCTGCACCTCAACGACACCCCCCGCCTCTGCAATCATCAACTGACCGGCGAGGCAGTCCCAGGCGTTCATATGCTCCTCCAGATACCCCAGCAACCGACCAGCGGCCACATAGGCCAGCGACAGCGCGCCGCTGCCATTGCGGTGGAACATCGCGCCCTGATCGATCAGGGCACCCACCACGGGCACGGTTCTTTCTGCCCTGAGCCGGTTTGAATAGCCCACGGCCACGGTGCCGTTTTCCAGCGCTGTACCCGTCGCGACATGCATCGGCGTCCCGTTCAGCGTGGCCCCGCCGCCCCGCACCGCCGCAAATGTCTCGTTGATGATCGGATCGTGGATCACGCCCACCTGTGTCTCGCCGCCCGAAACGCCCGCCAGCACGATGGTCCAGTTCGGAATGCCATTCACGAAGTTGGTGGTGCCATCAATGGGGTCGATCACCCAGTCAAAGCCGCTTTGACCGGCAGTATCGCCGTGCTCCTCTCCGAATATGCCATCCGTGGGCCACCGCTCGGAAATCTGCTCCCGTATGAATTGCTCGACGTTGCGGTCTGCGTCGCTGACCCAGTCCTGTGCGCCCTTCTGATCCACTGTTAACTGGTCACGGTTCTGGAAATAATCGCGCGCCTTGCGGCCTGCCGATTGGCAAAGATCGATTGCGAAAGCGGATTTCATGTTCACTGTCATGGGGCGAGAGGTACACGCGGGCGCGCGCCGTAGCAAGGCGCCGATCCCGCCCATTTCAAGCCGGACAGATGCACCCGGCGGCACTGTCCCAACCCGCGGATTTGGCAGCTGCCGCCGCCTTGCCTGCGTCTGTCTTCACCGGCGCGCCCCCCCCTGCACAGGCGTTCTTTTGCAAAAAGAGGTGCAAGATGGCGCCGAATTATGCAAACTATCGATGTTTTATGGGAGGAAACACATGTGCCAGGTATTTGCCGGTCAGGATCCAGAACGCTATGCCAGTACAACGCGCCGCATACGCCTGAATGGCCAAAGCACCAGCATCCGGCTGGAGAACGCCTTTTGGCAGGTGATCGACACCATTGCGGAGAATGACGGAACAACAACCCCAGTTTTCATTTCCAAGCTGCATTCGGAGGTGCTGGAGCTTCGGGGGGAGCCAGTGAATTTCACCTCGCTGCTGCGGTGCGCCTGTCTGAAATTCATGGAGGTTTCGGCGCATGAAAGCCAGACAGCCGTGGCGGCTGAGTAGCCGCCCCCACGCCGCGCTAAGAATAACTGCCCGGTAGTAAACCTATACTACCTGCATGTCCTGTCCTGGCCTGTATCCTGATCCTGTCAAACCGTGAGGGAGGAGGCTTTGGCCAAAGCGATACATTCGATGATCCGTGTGCTGGACGAGGCACGGTCGGTCAGGTTCTACGACAAGGCATTCGGGCTCAAGGTCGCGGATCGTCTTGATTTCACGAACTTCACACTCGTCTATCTCAGCAATCCGGAAAGCGGCTTCGAGCTGGAACTGACCATCAACAAGGATCAGGCGGAGCCTTACGATCTGGGCAATGGCTACGGCCATTTTGCCGTGTCGGTCGAGGATCTGGCATCCGAACATGCCCGCTTCGAGGCTGAAGGGCTGGCGCCGCGCAAACTCGTGGAGTTCGCGCCCGACGGCAAGCTGGTGGGTCGGTTTTTCTTTGTGACCGACCCGGACGGCTACGAGATCGAAGTGCTGGAGCGGTCCGGCCGCTTTCAGTGACATATCAGGGAGGAAGAAATGGATAAGACAAAAAGCCCACAAGGGCTAACACGACGCCAGTTGCTGTCCACTGCGACAGCTGCAGGGGCGTCTTTTGTGGTGGGCGCGGGGTTTATTGCCGCGCCGAATGCGGCCTGGGCGATGGAGACATCCGCGCTGAAGCCCGAAACCTTTGCCACGCTGGTGCAGATGGCCCGCGATATCTATCCGCACGACAAGGTGGGCGATGAATACTATGTGATGGCGGTCAAGGGTTATGACACTGCCGATGCGGCAGAAGGCGTCGAGGCCGGGATCGCCGCGCTGAATGCCGCAGCGCGGGGCAAGGGGTTTGGCAGCTACCTCGGCACCGGCTGGGAGCGCGACCGGGTGGATATTCTGCGCGGTATGGAGGATAGCGCGTTTTTCCAGCAGGTCCGCGGCGGTCTGGTGACCGGACTCTACAACCAAAAGGCGGTCTGGCCGATCTTTGGCTATGAAGGGTCCTCCTTCGAATTCGGCGGTTATATCGACCGCGGCTTCAACGACATCAACTGGCTATAAGGGGGAGACGGCACCATGACGGCACCATTTGATCTCACCGACGACAGCGTTGTTGTCGTAATTGGAACCGGCGCAGGCGGCGGGGTTCTTGCCAATGAACTGGCGCAAAAAGGCATCAGCGTGGTCGCGCTGGAAGCAGGCGGGCGCTACCTGCCCGAAGACTACGTCAACGATGAATGGGCAAGCTTTGGACAGCTGGCCTGGGTCGATCCGCGCACAACCTCGGGCGACTGGCGCGTGGCCAAGGATTTCTCCGGCCTGCCCGCCTGGATCGTGAAGGCGGTTGGTGGCACCACCACCCATTGGGCCGGTGCGTCCCTGCGCTTTCAGGACCACGAGTGGAAGGCAAAAACCACCTACGGCGATGTGCAGGGCGCGAACCTGCTGGACTGGCCCATCGACCCGCGCGAGATGGATGACTACTATACCAAGGCGGAAAACAAGCTGGGGGTGACCCGCACCGGTGATCGCGCGGGCCTGCCCGGTAACAACAACTATCTGGTCTTCGAGAAAGGCGCCAAGGCGCTGGGATACGAGCAGGTGCACACCGGCCGGATGGCGATCAACTCCGCCGACAATGACGGGCGGCAGGCCTGTCAGCAGACGGGCTTCTGCTTTCAGGGTTGCAAATGGGGCGCGAAATGGTCAGCGGCCTACACCGACATCCCCGCAGGCGAGGCCACCGGCAATCTGGAAGTGCGGGAGAAATCGCATGTGGCGCGCATCCTGCACAACGAGGCGGGCAAGGTCACCGGGGTCGAATACTTCGATGAGGACGGCACTCTGCAGATGCAGAAGGCCCGCGTGGTCTGTGTCGCAGGCAATTCATTCGAGAGCCCGCGCATGCTGCTCAACTCCGCCTCCTCCATGTTCCCGGATGGGCTGGCCAACAGCTCCGGTCAGGTCGGGCGCAACTACATGCGTCACATGACCGGATCGGTCTACGCCACCTTCGAGCAACCGGTGAAGATGTGGCGCGGCACGACCATGGCGGGCATCATTCAGGACGAATCCCGCCATGACCCAAGCCGTGGATTTGTCGGCGGCTACGAGCTGGAAACCCTGGCGCTTGGCCTGCCATTCATGGCGGCTTTCCTGGATCCGGGCGCCTGGGGACGGGAGTTCACGTCTGCCCTGGATGCTTATGAGAACATGGCAGGCATGTGGATCGTGGGCGAAGACATGCCGCAGGAAACCAACCGCATCACGCTCAACCACGCGGTCAAGGACCAGCACGGCCTGCCGGTGGTCAATGTGCATTTCGATGATCACCCCAATGACATCGCCATGCGCAACCATGCCTACACGCAGGGCGCTGCGGTCTATGAGGCGGTTGGCGCAACGCGGGTGTTCCCGACACCGCCCTACCCGTCGACCCATAACCTCGGGACGAACCGGATGTCGGAAAAGGCGCAGGATGGTGTCGTGAACAAATGGGGTCAGACCCACGACATCGCCAACCTCTTCATCTCCGACGGGTCGCAGTTCACCACCGGTGCGGCAGAGAACCCGACACTGACGATCGTGGCCCTTGCCATCCGGCAGGCAGATCATCTCGAACGGGAGCTTTCAGCCGGCAATCTCTGAACGCACCTCCACGGGGCCCGGGACCACCGGGCCCCGTACCAGCCAGGGGTCGGACAGCCCTATGCAGATCGAAAGGGGCCCAAACCGGGATGTCGGCGCGGATGTCCGGAGAAAACAGGTCCGTTTCCAACCCTCAGAAGCCACCAAGACGTATCGGCACACAAGGCGTATCGGTTTTCCGACGCCCGCGCAGAGCGTGTCTTTCGCTCATTTGCGGATACTGATTGGATGTCGGTTTCGGAGCCAACGGAGCATAGTTCGAACCTTGCAGGCTCTCATTGCATCTGCGATGCAACTGCCGCTCAGGTCTCCGATCTGAAGGAAACTGGCGTTTCTGTTCCAGAAAAGCCTGTGGCGGAGCGACAGGGATTCGAACCCTGGAGACGGTCTCCCGCCTACACACTTTCCAGGCGTGCGCCTTCGACCACTCGGCCACCGCTCCGTCCGCGCGGTGTAACGCGGTAGCGCCGCGCTTTGCAAGAGCCAAAATCGCCTTTCCCGGCGCCCGTGTCCTAACTGTCCAGATGCAGGTAGATGCGGCGGTTCCTGCGGCCCTTTTTCTCCATTTTGCCCAGCCGGACCGTGCCGATCTCGCCCAACCGCGCCACATGGGTGCCGCCGCAGGGTTGCAGATCAAGTGGGGAGGCCACATCCCCTATGCGGATCAGGCGGATGCGCCCTGCCCCGCGCGGCGGCTGCACCGACATGGTCTTCACCAGACCCGGCTGCGCGTCGAGCTCGGCTTCGGTGATCCAATCCTCGCTGACCGGCGCGTCCGAGGCGATCATCGCGTTCAGGCGCTCCTGCAGCCCCTCCTTGTCCTCCGGCAACTCCGGCATATCGAAATCGAGCCGCCCGCGCTCCGCGCTGATGGCCCCGCCGGTGACCCCAAAGGGAATGGCGACCGACAGCAGATGCAGCGCCGTGTGGATGCGCATGTGGCGATACCGGCGATCCCAATCCAGCGTCTGTTCGACCTCGGCCCCCACCGCAGGCAGCGCCTGCCCATCTGCCGGCACCAGCACAATTGCGTCGCGCTCGCCCTTTACCGTCGTTGCAATCTCCAGCGCGCCACCCGGCCATGTCAGATGGCCAGCGTCGCCCGGCTGACCGCCGCCCGTGGGGTAGAAAACCGTACGCGCCAGCACGAGACCACCCGCATCCTTATGGGCGACAACCTGCGTGCGCGCCGCCTGCAGATAGGGGTCGTCGCGAAAGAGCATGTGCGTCATGAGGACTTGTCCTTGAGCACCTCCGGGTTGCGCAGCCAAAGATCGCGCTGTGCAAAGGGCACTTCGATCTTCTCTTCGGCAAACCGTTCCGCAATGGCGTGGTTCACGTCGTTCTTGACCTTCAGGATCCAATTCACATCCCGCAGGATCATGCGCATTTCAAACTCCAGCGAATCCGCCCCGAAGTTGTTGAAGAGGATCATCGGTGGCGGGTTCTGCAGCACCATGGGCTGGGCTTCGGCGATCTCTGTCAGGATGCCTTCGACCCGCCGCGTGTCGGTCCCGTAGGCCACGCCGATGTTGACGATCAACCGACCCACCTTGTTGCCGCGGGTGAAGTTGGTGACGGTGCCCGAGACGAGATCGGCGTTGGGCACGATCACATCCGTGCGGTCGAAGGTCTCGATCCGGGTGGAGCGCACAGAGATGTCGCGCACGTATCCCATCTGCCCGCCCACCTCGATCCAGTCGCCTTCGGAAATCGGCCGTTCGATCAGCAGAATGATGCCTGAGACGAAATTCGACACGATGGTCTGCAGGCCGAACCCGATGCCGACGGACAGGGCACCGGCAACGATGGCGAGCGACGACAGATCGATCCCCGCGCCGGTGATCGCCAGTACCGCAGCCAGAAAGATCCCCACGTATCCCAGACCGGACACGATGGCATTCTGCCCGCCGATGTCCATTCGGGTCTTGGGCAGGACGTTGACCCGCAGGGTGCTCTGCACCAGCCGGGTCACCGAATAGCCGATGATGAAGATGATCGCGAAGGTCAGGAAATCACCGGGCGAGATTCGGGTGTCGCCGATGGCAAAGCCGCGGCTGAAGATGGCCCAGACCTCGGTGAGGTCCGCCACCCGCGCGCCCCAGGCCAGGGCGAGGAGCGGAATGGCGCAGAGCACCAGCGCAAAGCCCACCAGCACGGGCACCAGCGCGTCACGCGCCCGCTCTTCATCACCGGTGATCAATCCGTAGAGGTCGACCGAGAACCGCTGCAGGGTCAGCACGAACCCCAGGATCAGCAGGCTGACCAGCGTGGGGTAGAGCAGCGCATTGCCGGCTTCGGCATATCCGATGGCGGCCATGATCGGTGACACGACCGACACCACGACCAGGGCCGTTCCGGCCACACGCACCACCCGCGCCAGCCCGAGGCCTCGTGGAGCCTCTTCGCTGTCAGGATCGCTCTCAACGTAAAAGCTGCGCAGGATCAGCCCCACGGGCGCCATCACCAACGCGATCAGCACCACGATCGGGAAGGCCAGAACCGCATCGGTTGCTGGGTCCGCGTCGTCAAAACCGACAAAAAGTTCCACCACTGCGCGCGAGACAAAGAGTAGCGACAGCACCAGCATGTAGAAACGCGCCGCCGATCTCTTGGCGTCCGGCAGCGGGATCAGCGCGTCTTCGGGGATGCGGGCAAACAGCCGTTCGGCCAGCCAGCGAAAGCCCAGCAGCACAAAGCCGAACGCCGGCAACGCTTCGAGGATCTGATCCGTGCGGGTCCCGGCAAGGCCGGTCAGACGCAGCGCATGGGTCAGGATCAACAGCCCCGTCAGTGGCAGGAAGATCCGCAACAGCGACACAAGGAACCGCCAGACACCGGAGCCGCGCCCGCCCCAGCGCCGCAGGTACGTCAGCCCCATGCCCGCCCAGGCACGCCCCCGGATGATCAGCGCCAGCGCGATGGCCATCAGGAACAGCACAAGCGGCAGGTTTTCCGCCATCTTCTGTCGGCGGTCCGGGTCACTGAGGGTTTCGACCTCCTGCCCGATGGCCAGCAGAATGCCCCCAAGGTCTTCAAAGGCCGTGGGCCAATGCGCCGGGTTCAGCGGGGATGGCCCCAGGGCCAGCAGCCGCCGTGCCTGCCGTTCGCGGATGATCGTGTCGATTTCCCGGATCAGCCCATCGGCACGCCGGAACGCTTCTTCGGAGACGCGTACCGGGGCCAGCAGGGTTTCAAGCTGGGCTTCCAACTGCGTGCGCCGCGCTGCGATATCCTCGGGCTCAGAGCCACTTTCCGGCACCGGCCCAAGCGCCTCGATCTGGGTGCGCAGCGTCGCAATCCGCTCTCCGTTGATCTTGGTGCCCGCGGTGAAATCTGTCCGATACTCCGCGATCTCGGCCCGCAAGCGCTCAAAACGTTCGTTGCTGGCCTCATCCCGCTCAATGGCTTCCTCGGCCAGCGTGGCGACGTCGTTCCAGGCCTCGATGTTTGGTCCGCTGCCCGGTTCCTGTGCACTCCCGGGATCGCCCCAGAGCGTCAGGAGCGCGAGGCTCAGCACCAGAAGGCTGTGGGTCAGCGCCCTCATACGTCTTCGAAGACACCGGGAATGCTGGCGGGCGCCTGATCGAGCCAGCCGGGCACAGGCAGCCCCTTTTCACGCAGGAAGTCAGGATTAAAGAGCTTGGACTGATAGCGCGTGCCATAGTCGCAGAGGATCGTCACAATCGTGTGCCCCGGTCCCATGTCGCGCGCCATGCGCATCGCGCCTGCGATATTGACGCCGGAGGAACCGCCCAGGCACAACCCCTCATGCTCCAGCAGGTCAAAGACGATGGGCAGCGCTTCGCTGTCATGAATGTTGTAGCTGAAGTCAGGCGTAAACCCTTCGAGGTTCTTGGTGATACGGATCTGTCCGATCCCCTCGTTGATCGATGACCCTTCGGACATCACCAGCTCGCCATTGGTGTAGTAGTTGTAGAGCGAGGCACCGTCCGGGTCCGCGAGACCGATCTTCACGCCCTTGGGCTTCAGCGCCTCCGAGACGCCCGCCAGCGTGCCGCCAGAGCCCACCGCACAGATGAAGCCATCGACCTTACCGCCGGTCTGCTCCCAGATCTCCGGGCCCGTGGTTTCGATATGGGCCTGCCGGTTGGCGACATTGTCAAACTGGTTGGCCCAGATCACGCCCTCATTGGTGGTGCGCGCCAGTTCCGCCGCCAGACGCTCGGAATAGCGCACGAAGTTATTGGGGTTGCGGTAGGGCGCGGCGGGCACCTGCACCAGCTCGGCACCTGCCAGCCGCAACATGTCCTTTTTCTCCTGGCTCTGCGTCTCGGGGATCACGATCACCGTCTTGAACCCCATCGACGCGCCGACCAGCGCGAGGCCAATACCGGTGTTGCCCGCCGTGCCTTCGACAATCGTGCCACCGGGGCGCAGCAGCCCCTTGTCCACCGCATCCTTGATGATGAAGAGCGCCGCCCGATCCTTGACCGATTGCCCGGGGTTCATGAACTCCGCCTTGCCGAGGATTTCGCAGCCTGTGGCCTCGCTCGCCTGCTTGAGGCGGATCAGCGGGGTGTTTCCAATGGCCGCAGCCAGATCGCTTGCAACATGCATCGGTCGGTTCCTTTGATATATGTCCTCAACACCTAGCGGCGCACCGGCGCGACCTCAAGAGGTGCTGCGCAATCGGTCGCGGTGCCGGGCCAGCCAGTAGGCGATCAGCGCCAGGGGTGTATTGGCGATCCGGCAGCTATCGCAGAGTTCAAGGAGCGTATCGAAAGACATCAGATGCGTGCGGATGTCCTCGTGCTCTTCCTCTAGCCCGCCGATACCGGCCACGGCGTCAGGCAGATCCGCCAGACCCACGAAGGTGTAGTAAAACTCCGACGAATTGCCGGGAGAGGTATAGGTCTCGCCCACCGGGTGCAGATCCCCCAGCTGAAGCCCCGCCTCCTCCATGGCTTCCCGGCGCGCGGCCTCCTCTGCCGTCTCGCCCGGGTCGAGACGCCCTGCGACCGGCTCCAGCTGCCAGCAGGACGCATCCGCCCGCGCCAGCGGCCCCATGCGCATCTGCTCCACCAGCAGGACCCGATCCCGAACGGGATCGTACGGCAGCACCAGCGTCGCATCCGCCGCCAGAAAAACCGCGCGCGTGACCGTATCCGTCATCTCTTTGTCGAACCGCTCGTGCTGCAGATCGTACTCATCCAGGGCGAAGTAATTGGCGTAGACCCGTCGTCGCGCGGCGACTTCGACCTTACCGTTCAACGTGCCAGCACCATGCCGGGACGTGCGGGCATTCAGCCGGGACCAGGCGCGCGCGCGGATCATCGGGAACATCCCTGCAATTTCTGTGGGCGGCTTGATCCCGAAATAACTCATGACTTCCTGTGCTGCCGTCACGCTGAGCGGGCCCCAATCCCGCGCCCAGTCGTCCAGTGACCAGCCCCCCTCAGGCGTCCACATCCCGGCGGGCGGCATATAGGCGCGCGCCGCACGGCCATCCGCCAGCGTGACGTCAATCAGCACATAGCCAAAGGCGCCCTCGTAGTAATCCAGCCGCGCAAGATCGACCGCGGTCACCCCCTCGGCAAGCACGCCTTCGACTGCGCCCGCGTGATCCTCGACTATAGTGGGGAACGGACCTTCGGCGACCGCGTGAACGGAATACCCGGGCAGGATCGCGGTGCCGAGATCGATGTGGCCGGTGTCGCCTACCACCGCGTCGATCAGGGCAGGATGGCGCAGCGTGCCAAAGAAAAACAGCGGTGTCATCTGTTGGATGTCCCGCTCACCGCCACGTCCGCCACGCGTATTCCGTGGCAAGACCGGACAGAACGCCGCCCGCGATCAGGGTGAAGATCACCAGCGGGTTGATCAGCACAAGCCCGTATTGCGCCATAAAGGTCACAATCGCCAGTAGCGCCTGGAACGCGTCGTTGTACCAATTGGCCATCGCCCGGTCGAACATCTGCACGCAGGAGTGGATAAAAAGCCCCCAGAGCACCAGCATGAGCACGCCGCCAAAACCGTTGCTGATCGCCGATGCAACCCCGCGTCCAGCACGTTTGCCCATGACCGTCCAGCCCACAAAAGCGCCGATCACCGGGTTGACGTAGAGAAACCAGCCGAAATCGGTGCTTTCCGGCATCAGGGGCATGACCAGTAAGGAGACGATGAGTGCGACAATGCTGATGCAGATGGCTGCAACTAGTCGGGCTGCGTCAGGCATTCATCGGTCCTTCGTACGTCCCGCGGCCCTACCCCGGCCGCTTCACGGTAATCTGTGTCACGTCACAGTTGGCACTTTCGAAGGTCGCAGCACAAGAGGTGAGGTAAAAATTCCACAGCCGCCGGAATCGGTCGTCAAAGCCCAGCGTGCTGACCTGATCCCACTTCTCGTTGAAGGTTTCGTGCCACCGGCGCAGCGTGATGGCATAGCTGCCGCCGAACTCTATGGATTGCTCAACCGCCAGACCGGCGCGGCCAATCTGGTCTCGCAGCGCAGACGGGCTTGGCAGCATGCCACCGGGAAAAATGTACTTCTGAATGAAATCGACGCCACGCTTGTAGACCGTCCAGCGCCGATCCGCCACGGTGATGATCTGCAAAGTCGCGTTGCGGCCCGGCTTCAACCGGTCGCGCAGCACCTCGAAATAGGTGGGCCAGTACCTCTCGCCGACGGCTTCGAACATCTCGATGCTCGCAATCCCGTCGTAGAGACCGGTTTCATCCCGATAGTCCTGCAACTTGAAATCCACGCTCCCGGAAAGTCCAGCCTTTTCAATGCGCTCCTTGGCGTACTTGAACTGCTCTTCGGAAATGGTCAGCCCGGTGACCTTCAGACCGCGTTCCCGTGCGGCATATTCGGCAAACCCGCCCCAGCCACAGCCGATCTCCAGAATATGATCACCGGGCTGCGCGCCCATTTCGTCCACCATGGATTTGTACTTGGCGATCTGCGCCTTTTCCGTGCTCTCCTGTCCGGTTTCGAAAAGCGCGGAGGAATAGGTCATCGTGTCATCGAGCCAGAGCCCGTAGAATTCATTGCCCAGATCATAGTGATGGCTGATGTTGCGACGCGCCTGTGCCTTGTGGTTGCGCTGCAGCCAAAAGCGCAGCTTTTCGAAGTTGCGCACCAGGGCCATGCCGGGGAAACCATCGTAGATGTCTTCGTTGTCCGCGTGCACCAGATCCATGAAAGCCTGCAGGTCAGGCGTCGACCACCATTCATCGAGATAGGCATCGCAGAACCCAAGATCACCGTCGCGGATCAGCCGGGCAAAGAGGTCCGCATTGTGTATCTGCAGTTCCGCAATCGGGCCGGGCGCGCGGCCCTCGGCCCGAAATCTGCGCCCGTCCGGCAGCACGAAGTCGACACGCCCGTAGTTCATCTGCTGCGCCATGGCAAAGACACGTGAGAAGTAGCGCGGCAGGTTGTCTTGGCCGTCGGTCGTGGTGAGGATCATGGTCATTCCGCTTGTTGTACCTGACTGTAAGATACACGCAAAAGCGCGATCAAGAGTTTCAGAAGCCTTTGTTTTCATATGCATCAAGTGCGACTTTTCGGCCCTCATCGGCGGCCACAACCGGTGCGGGATATGCCGCCTCGGGCGACAACGACCACCGGCGCGGGATCGCGTCAAAATACGAGAGCGCATCCGGCGAGGGCTGCGACAGGCCTTCGGCAATCCAACGGCGCGTGTAGTCTTCCTTTGGGTCGAATTTGTCCAGCTGAGTGACCGGGTTGAAGACGCGGAAATAGGGCGTGGCGTCCGGGCCCGACCCCGCCGACCACTGCCACCCCATCGCATTGCTGGCCGGGTCCCAGTCGATCAGACAGTCCTCGAACCACGTCATGCCGATCCGCCAATGGGTCATGAGGTGTTTTGTCAGATAGCTTGCCACGATCATGCGCCCGCGGTTGTGCATGCGGCCCGTCACATACATCTCGCGCATCGCCGCATCCACGAACCGCAGCCCGGTACGCCCCTGTTTCCAGCGCTGAACGGCCTCCGTGTCGGCGTCTTCGCGCCAGGGAAAGGCGTCCCAATCCTCTTTCCAGTTGTCCGTGAGGATGCGGGGCGTGTGATGCATCAGGTGGTAGGCGAACTCGCGCCAGACCAGCTCCTTGAGGAAGGTTTCCGCGCCGGTCTTGCCTTCCTGCCGCGCGCGCAGGCCCGCATGCCAGCATTGGTGCGGGCTGATCTCGCCCAGGGCGAGATTTTCCGACAGCCCGGAGGTGCCATCGACGCCCGGCAGGTTCCGGGTGGTGTCATAGTCGGCGACGATGTCCTCGATGAACATCCCGAGCCGCTCCTGCGCGGCGGCTTCGCCCAGCCGCACATGCGGGCGGACCACATCGGCGCCACGGTTCATCGCCGCCCCCAGGTTCCAATCCTCCAAGGCGTCGCTCTCGGGCCAGTTCTCCGGCGCGGCAAGCTCCGCGGGTGCCTCCAGCGGCGGCTCCACATCGCGGGCTTTTACCATGTTCCAGAACGGCGTGTAGACCTTGTAGAAACCGCCAGTCTTGGTCTCGACCGTCCAGGGTTCGAACATCAGGTGACCGCCGAATGACCGTGCCTCAACCCCCTGCTCTTTCAGGGTGGATTTCACGCGCGTGTCCCGCGCCACCGCGTCGGGATCGTAAAGCCGCGTCCAATAGACCGCACTGGCCCCCGTTTCCTTGACCAGCGCCTGCAGCGCCTCAAGCGCCGGGCCGCGCCGCAGGATCATCCGGCTGCCCTTGTCGGCGAGCGCGCGACCAAACGCCTCCAGACCCAGCCCCAGACGCCACTTGGGGGCTGCGCCCAGCGCGGCAACGGCGTCATCGTGGATGAAAACAGGTATCACGGGCCGTCCGGTGGAACAGGCTGCGTGCAGGGCCGGGTGATCGCTCAGCCGGAAATCCCGGCGAAACCAGACAAGGACAGGAGATGAGCTCACAGAGCGAAGCCTTTGCAATTCATTTCAAAAGCTACGCAAGCCCCGTCGGTTTGGATCACCGGCAAAGGTCACAGAACCGCGTCAAGCGCATTTAAAAGCTGATCGACCTCACCGGAGGTTGTATAATGGGTGAAACTGAGGCGCAGGACACCCAATTCGCTGTCCACACCCATGGCATCCAGCGCCCGCCCGGCGTAGAAATCACCGCCACCCGCCATGATGCCATGGGCGGCGAGCGCCTCTGCCACAGCCTCCCCCGGACGCGTCAGCGCCAATGCGACGGTCGGCGCCCGGCCAGAGGCAGTTTCCGGTCCGATCAGCCGAACGGAGTTGCGCGCCTTCATCGCCTCCAGCAGCGGCGTCAGCAGCATCTCCTCATGGGCCCGCATCAGATCGTGTACCGCCTGGCCCCGCGCCTTGGGTCCCGCATCGGCGGTGAAGTGATGCGCATAGAGCGCGTCGACGTAATCCGCCATACCGGCACAAGCGGCAATCTGTGCATGATCGGGTCCGGCGGGCGTAAAGCGTTTGGTGAGCGCATCGCCATTGAAGTGATGTCCCTGGTTGGGCAGCAGGTTGCCCAATGTGCGGCGCATGACCATCAGGCCCTGATGCGGCCCATAGGTCTTGTAGGCGGAAAAGAGATAGATATCCGGGCCCAGCGCGCCCACATCCGGGAAGCCATGCGGCGCATAGGACACGCCATCGACGCAGGTGAACGCCCCGGCAGCATGGGCCAGCGCGGTGATTTCGGTCACCGGGTTGATCTCTCCCACCACATTGGAGCAATGCGGGAAACAGACCAGCCGGACAGTGTCGTCCAGCAGATCCTCCAGATCCTCCGGGTCGAGATGCCCGGTATCGGGGTTCAAATGCCACTCACGGATTTCAATCCCGCGCGCGGTCAGCCTGCGCCAGGGGCCGGAGTTGGCCTCATGATCCTGATTGGTGACCACGATCGCCTCGCCCGGCTGCATCATCTCGGCAAAGGCCTGTGCCAGCACGTAAGTGTTCTGCGTGGTCGAGGGACCAAAGCTCAGCTCGTCTGCCTCCACGCCCAGCAATGCGGCCATGCGGGTGCGTGCCTCGTCCATCTCCGCGCCGGCCAGTTGACTTGCCGGATAGGGCGCATAGGGCTGCACCTTGCGCTCGGTGTAAAACCGCGTCAGCCGGTCGATCACCGGCGCACAGGTGTAGGATCCCCCTGCGTTTTCGAAAAAGGCCTGCCCCTGAAGCGATGGCACCTCAAAAGCGGGAAACTGGCTGCGTACGAAGTCTGTATCTAGTTTCATGCGCGCACCGTCCCCAATGCGGCGCAGCAGGTCAAGAACCCAAGTGACCCCGACGCCACGTCAACCACGGCGGGGTTTTGGTCGTTTCCACGCCAGAAATGTCGCGAAATCGACAACCATGGCGATAATCCTTTGTCACAGTTCCCGAATGCGTGGCATGCTCGCCCGCCCCAAATGACTGGCGACCGCGCCTTTCGATATGTTTGGCGCATTCTCCACATTCGCTGGTCTGACCCCGATACCGGCCCGCCCAGATGGCCGGATCGCAACAGAGAGAAACCCTATGTCTGTCAAACCCCCGTTTACGGAGCTTGAGATCAATACACAGGACTCCGGATTCTACGAAGGCTACAGCCTTCCCATCGCGCTGATCTCGAAAGTCGGGATGGTGCTACTGGTCCTCTGGGCCCTCGTCTTCCCTGCAGGTGCAGGGGCGATGCTATCACAGATCAACAGCACGCTGCTGAACTCTTTCAACACGTTCTACATCATCTCGGTGGGCGTTTTCGCCTTCTTCCTGATCATCATCGCCCTGATCCCCGCGACCGGAAGCCGGGTGCTTGGCCCGCAGGGGCAGAAACCCGAGTTCACCAACTTCAGCTGGTTCTCGATGATGTTCGGGGCCGGTCTGGGGGTCGGGCTGATGACCTTCGCCACGGCGGAGCCGCTGGGGCTCTGGGGGTCGAACCCCGTTGTGATTGCAGGCGACGCGCCCGGCAATACGCCCGAAGCACTGACCAGCACCTACCGCTACACCTTCCTGCACTACGGATTTCACGCCTGGGCCATCTATGTGGTCACCGGGTTGAGCCTGGCCTATTACGCCTATACCCGGGGCATGCCGCTGACGATCCGCTCGGCGCTGACGCCGCTGATCGGGCGCTTTGCCAATGGGTTCTTCGGCCACATCATCGACGTGCTGGGTGTGGTTGCGACAATCCTCGGCGTGTCCGTCACCATCGGCTACGGCGTGAGCCAGCTGGTGGATGGCGTCTATGCGATCACCGGGGCGGCATGGATGATGGATACCACGGGCGACACGCCGGTCCCGGCCAAGGCGGGGCTGATTGCGGCGCTGGTGGTGATCATGGGCATGTCGATCATCTCGGCGGTGTCCGGCGTGGGCCGCGGGGTAAAATACCTGTCGAACCTCAACCTCGTTCTGTCCCTGATCCTGCTGTTGACCTTTATCGTCTTCGGCTCCTTCCTCTTTGCAGTGACAACCTATGCCACGGCGCTGATCGACTACCTGATCGCCTTCGTCAGCCTCAGCTTCGAAGCCTACGCGCCGCTCAGCCAGGAGGCCTTTGCGGCCGCCGCCCCCGCGTCGGTACAGGCGCTGCCCGCAGAGGCACTGGGCGCCGTCTACTCTGGCGCGACAAACCCCTGGGGCAGTCTTGACGGCTTCACCAGCGGTCTGGAGGGCGCAGCAGCCAGCCTGCCTGCCGCCGATCTCGCCGCCGCCTATGACGCCGGGGATCAGGGGCGTCTCTTTGGCTGGCAGGCCGGGTGGACCACCTTCTACTGGGCCTGGTGGATCGCCTTCTCGCCCTTCGTCGGTCTGTTCCTGGCGCGCATCTCCCGCGGGCGTACGGTGCGAGAATTCGTGCTCGGCGCGGTGATCGCCCCGGCGCTGGTCTGCTTTGCCTGGATGACCATTCTGGGCGGCACCGCCATCGATCTGGAAATCAACGGTGCCGCGGATGGGGCCATCATTGCCGCGTCGAACTCTGCCAAGCTCTTTGTGACGCTGGAGCAGATGCTCTCGGGCGGGCTGCTTCAGGGGCTGGTGATCATGTGCGTCGTGCTGATCATGACCTTTCTGGTGACCTCGGCAGATTCCGGCATTCTGGTGATGAACACCATCATGTCCGGCGGCGCACAGGAAACCGGGGTCAAGCACCGCATCATCTGGGGGGTGATCCTTACGCTGGTCATCGGCACGCTGCTGCTGGCCGGGGGCGGCGGCCTGTCCGCTCTGCAGAACGCGATGATCATTGGCGCCCTGCCCTTTACCATGGTGATGGTGCTGATGGTGCTGTCGCTGATCAAGGCGCTCTTTAACGACAGCCGCCGCGAGAAAGCAGGTATCGCCGTGGGTGACCCCGACGCGCAACCGGCCGAGTGACGGTCCGAAAAACATGCAAGAGCGCCTCACCCGGGCGCTCTTTCTTCGTCCAATGGGTCGATGCCGCGCTTCCCGATCAAACCGGGTGTTTCATGGGCCGGTTTTGAAACTGGCCAAGACGCGCGGCAACCGGGCTCGGGTTTTATCCTTCCCGCATCAAGGATGACCGTTCAATCCCCCAGAACCTGCAGTACGCCTCATGTCCAATGGCGCGGCGATGGCCATTTCAACCGGCGGCCATCCTCACAAAAAACCGGTGCCCCCTCCCAAAGAAGCACCGATCTTCCCCGCCCTGACAGCTTCACCACCATCGCAACGCAGCGCGCGGCAGTGCAGGATCAGGCCTTTCTACGCCGCCACGCCAGCAGGCCCAAGCCACTCAACAGCAAGGCTCCGCCTGCGGGCAGGGGCACTGCGTCGGGTGGCGGGTTGTTGTCGGGTGGTGTTGTCCCCTTGGTCCAGATGCTCGCGTGGGAAATGCCCTTGGACGATGTCCACTCCCAAGATGTATCGCTGACCGACACTTTGAAGGCGCCGAAGCCATTCCCGGCCTTGATCACGATGAAAGCAAATTCAAAGGCGCTCAGATCCACGATGATCTTGCCGCTCTTGGTCTCCTTGTTCCCCGCCTGATCGGTGTTGAAATTGAAGTCGCCGTCACTGCCCGATCCGGCGGCATCGATCTTCTCATCCAGCGACCAGCCGGTCATGCCAAGGACGTTTGTGGTGCTGCCAATGGTATTGGCGTCATTGTCACCGACAAAGCACTCGGCCATGCTCGACGTCACCAGCGTGAACGTCGCGCCCGAATTTCCATTGCCACCTGACGTGGTGCATTCATCCACACCGACGGTCGTCGCCGCAGCCGGTGCTGCAAGCGCCATCCCAGTCACGAATGCGACAGGTGCCAAACCTCTCAAAACCTTCATATATCCCCCTTGCAAATAGCCTTAACCCTCGTTGGCCTAGCACCGATAACGGCAAGTTCCAAAGAAATTCGGCAGGATTCCCGTTAGGATAGAAGGAACCGCTCTTGCAGGTTGAATTCACCCGTTACAGGTGCAGATAGATCAGGATTCTAAGACAGAGAGGTTCCACCTGCCCGGGCCTCAGCCATTCAAATCGACCACAACACGGCCTTTAACCTGACCTTTCAGGATATCCGCCCCCAGCTGCGGCAGGTCCGAGAGCGTCGCAGGATGCACCATCGCCTCCAGCTTGTCCATCGGCAGGTCGCTGGCGATGCGGCGCCAGGCGCGCAGGCGATTGTCATAGGGCTGCATGACGGAGTCGATGCCCAGCAGGTTCACCCCCCGCAGCAGGAAGGGAATGACCGTCGCAGGCAACCCCGCGCCTCCCGCAAGACCCACAGCAGACACCGAGGCACCATACTTCATCTGCCCCAACACCCGCGCCAGCATGGCGCCACCAACGGCATCGACACAGCCCGCCCAGGTCTCGCCCTCCAGCGGGCGCTTCACGGTCTCATTGATCTCCTCACGCGGCACGATCTGGCTGGCCCCGAGACTTTTGAGATACTCCGCCGTCTCCGGGCGGCCCGTCACCGCCGCCACCTCGTGCCCCAAATGGGCCAGGATCGCTGTCGCCACAGAGCCCACACCGCCTGCGGCCCCTGTCACCAGCACCGGACCGTCGCCCGCTTTCAGCCCATGATCCTCCAGCGCCATCACCGCCAGCATCGCGGTAAAACCCGCCGTGCCCACAGCCATGGCCTGACGCGTATCCAGTCCGTCCGGCAGCGGCACCAGCCAATCAGCCTTCACCCGCGCCTTCTGCGCATAGCCGCCCCAATGCGCCTCACCGACACGCCAGCCGGTCAACACGACCTTGTCGCCCGCCTTGTAGCGATCATCGTCCGAGGCCTCGACGGTGCCGGCAAAATCAATCCCCGGCACATGCGGATACTTGCGCACCAACCCGCCCCCCGGCCCGATGCACAAACCATCCTTGTAGTTCATCGTCGAGTATTCAACAGCAACCGTGACATCCCCCGCAGGCAGCTGATCTTCCGCGATCTCCTGTACCCCGGCGGACGTCTTGCCGCTGTCCTCATCCTTGGTCACCACCAGCGCCTTGAACATCTCGATCTCCATTCCGGGGCCGCGCCCCTGTTTCATTGTTCTTCAAATATGCATGCGCAAGCGATCCCCCTGCGCATAACTGTCTTCAGGCCCAGAACCCCGGCTGCACCACCGCCTTGCGCATGCCATCAGGCGTCTCCACCTCCAGTTCGGTACCGCTGTCCCAATGGGTCATGCGCACCATACCGATCGCCACATTGGTCTCAAAGTCCGGGCTCCAGGCCGCCGAGGTGATCTGTCCCACGCGACGGCCTCCACCAAAAAGCGGCCAGACCCGGTCACACCCCGGCACCGGCTCCCCCTCAATCGCAATTGCCTGCACCTGCTGCACCGGGCCCTCCTTGGCCACACGCAAGAGCGCATCGCGCCCGATACAGCCAATGGCCGTCTGCGTATCACAGAACCGCCCCAACCCGCATTCATGGGGCGTGTTGTCATCGGTCATGTCGTTGCCATAGCTCAAAAGCCCGCCCTCGATCCGCTCGATGGCATTAGGACAGCCTGCGCGCACGTTCAGGTCTTCGCCCGCCTTGAAGAGCGCGTTCCACAGCGGCATGCCAATATCGCCGCCTTCGACATAAATCTCGAAACCGTCCTGCTTGGAATAGCCCGAGCGCGCCACCGCCAGCTCCCGCCCTTCATATTCAAAGAGGCCAAAGCGGAAGAAACGCACATCACGGATGCTCTCGCCAAAGACCCGTGCCATCAGGTCTTCGGCCTTCGGCCCCTGCACCGCGAGCGGCGAGACATCCGGTTCATCGATCAGCACATCGAGCCGCCAGCCATTGGCGATGCCTTTCACCCAGAGCAGCAGATCCGAATCCGCAATGGAAATCCACCAGCGGTCCTCAGCCAGTTTCACCGCCACCGGATCGTTCAGCATGCCCCCCGTCTCATCCACGATGGGCACATAAAAACACCGCCCCGGCAGCATCCCCCGCAGATCACGCGGGGTCAGCATCTGCATCAGCTTGGCCGCGTCCGGCCCGCGCAGCTCCACCTGCCGCTCCGCCGAGACATCCCAGACCTGCACATGCCGCTTCAGGTGGTGATAGTCCGCCTCGATGCTCTCAAAAACCGTGGGCAGCAACATGTGGTTGTAGATCGTATAAGCTTTCACGCCCGCCGCCTCGACACCGGCGGAGAAGGGCGTGCGGCGCAGTCGCCGCGACGGAGAAATGAGCGCCATCTCAGGCATCCTCTGGCAAAAACGGAATGTCCGTGTCCTGGGTTTTGACCCCGAGCGCGGTCAGGGCGGCATGCACCTGCCCGCGATGATGGGTCTGGTGGTTGAAGAAATGTGCGACACAAAGCGCGTAAGGCTTGGACATCTCACGCCCCGCAGCCCCCGACCACCAGGTCAGATCGCCATCAAAGGCCCCGTCGGAGAGACCCGCGGCCCAGCGAGTGACGCGTGCATCCACGCCCGGGCGCTCCGACATAAGCTCAGACCAGTTATAGGCATCGCCGGTTTCATTCAGCGGTCGCGACGGCCCCTCTCCACCATCAAAGCGAGACATCCACATCAGATCGCCCCACATCAGATGGCTCAGCGTCGCCCGGATTGAGCCCCAGAAGAGTCCCCGGTCCGCCTCGCGCACCTGCTCGCTCAGGCCGTCCACAGCGGCAAAGAGCCAGTCGTTCTGCCAGGCATTGTAGCGCGCCATCATCTGCGCATAGCCCGGCGCGATCACGGCTTGGGGCCCTTCCAGTCAATCGGGCAGATCTCAGCCGATTTGCCGCCGAAATCCCAGACGCGCCCGTAGTCGCGCACCCGACTTTTCAGCCCCGTGGCCGCGATGATATCCGGGCCCATCCAGTATTTCGAATTGCTGACCATCACCGGATGCTCCGGATCCTTGCCCGCCAGCATCTCGATCTCACCCTGGATCTTCCGTCCGATCATGATGCTGCGCCGGTTGCCCTCGCGCACAATCTCCACCGGCGCCCGCTCGGCCCCGATGATCTCGCTGACCAGCATGGTGAAGAGCCCCGTGGTGCCGCCCGCAGCACCGGAGAATATCTGCAAAATCCCGTTATAAGCCTTACCTGTGGCGCGCTCATCCACGTAAGCCGCGACCTTCCAGTTACCCTCACCCATACGCCCCGGTATGTCCACCAGCAGCCCGATGTTCAGCCCCGAGAGGTCCTCACCCTCGTAGTGCCCTTCGTCGATGGCAATCGCCATCCAGGCGTGACAGTGCCCCTCAGTCGGCGGATGCGCCCCCAACGACACCACGCAGGGGCAAAACACGGTGCAGGAGCAATTCAGAAACAGCTCCCCCTTGATCGCCCATTCCGTCGGGCTCATCTCGCGCCGCTTGGGGTTCGGCATCCGCTGGTCGATGCGCTGCGAAATCGGCAGACGATCCGCGTCGCTGCGTCTGTTCTTGGCCATATCCTATCCTCCCACGATCACCCAGAGGCCCGCTGCACAGAGCAGAACCCCCATGGGTTTTGTCACGTAATGCCCCAGTTGAGGCAGCTTCTCGATCACCATGAAGAGCGTCGCCAGGCCCATCCACGCGAGGTTCATCACGCCGCCGACAAACCCCAGCGACATGAAGCCCCAACAACAGCCCACGCAAAACGCGCCAAGCCCCAGCCCCATGCGCAACCCGCCTGCAAACCCGGTGCGCCAGTGGCCCAGAAAATACATCGCGGGCGCATGACACACACCATGACAGATTTCCTTGGCCCCCGTGAACTGGAAGGCGCCCACCACCAGCAACAACCCGCCGGCAACCCATGGGGAGCGCGCAATCCCCAGCATGTCCACCACGCCGCCAAAGAGCAGCGCCAGCTGCGCGCCCGTAATCACCGCCGCAAACCCGACCCAAACGATGAAATACCCCAGCAGCACGCCCAGCCACCCGGCTCGCGTGCCATCCGCGCTGACAATCAGGTCTTCATAGGCGCGCAGGGTCGGCACCAGCGTCGGCAGCATCATCGCCGCCATCATGATCGCCCACATCCAGAAGAGCGGCCCGAAATTTGCCATCGGCATATACATGGGCATGCGCGGATCCATCGCCGCCATGGCCTGCCCCTGCGGCCCCGGACGGCCCAGCAGATCAAGGTCCATATCGACGCTCATGACATACATCACCCACCATGACGCCAAAATGGCGGCGAAAAAACCCAACCAGAGGGTGGTGCGCAGGGTGGCGTGCATGAGTCGTCTTGTCTCCTTGCGATTCAAATGCCAGACAATTAGAACCCGGGCAAACATTAAATGTAAGACATATGAAAATCGACCCCTCAAACCCCGCAGACCTCTCCGCCCAGATTGCCGGGGCCATCCGGGATGCGATCATTTCGGGCGGTCTGATCGTGGACGAACGCCTGCCCTCCGAGGCGGAACTGGCCGAGCAATTCGATGTCTCTCGCCCCACGGTACGTGAGGCGCTGAAACGGCTCGCGGCGCAGTCGCTGATCCGCACGCAACGCGGGGCCACTGGCGGAGCCTTTGTGAACCGGCTGAGCTTTGAGGCGGCGCAACCGCAGCAGATCACCACCTCCACGCTGCTCCTGAGTATGAATGCGGTGAGCTTCGAAACCGCCTGCGAGGCGCGCTATGCGCTGGAACGCGCCTGTGCGCCGCTCTCCGCCGCGCGCCGCACGCCAGACCACCTGGCGACCATGCGCGCCGAGATCCACCGCCAAAGCCAGCCGGGCCTGACGGACGAAGCCTTCTGCGCCTCCGATGTGGCCTTCCACCGGGCGCTCGTCGATGGCGCAGGCAACCCCGTGCTCAGCTACCAACTGGCAGGCGCTGTCGAGGCCATGCAGCCACTGATGAATATGATCACCTTCACAGCCCGCGACCGCGCCCGCATCATCGCGCTGCACACGGATATCGCCGATGCGGTGGAGGCTGGTGATGGCCCGACCACACTGTCCGCCCTGACCGCGCTGGAAACCGAAACCCAGGACCTGGCGCACAGCGTCTTTGCGGCCCGCGCGGCACGCAGCTGACGCCGGTACGCCGGAACCCGCCGCTCGGGCATGTCAAGCCTGCAGATTTCTGCCGCCGCCGGACCTGCCTGTTTCAAACAGGCATATCTGACCCTACCTGTGATTGAACGACGCCCTCGCAGCAGCAAATGAGACAGGTGCCAAGATGATCACACTCGATTTCAACACCCCGATTTCGGACGCCCGGCGGGATGCCTTCGCCCGCGCCGCCGACCGCTGGGACGTCATTATCGACACTGCCTTCGAGCCCATCAATTTCGAAGGCCGCCAGCTCGATGGGCTGCTTATTGAGGTCTCCATCGCCCCCATCGATGGGCCGGACGGCGTGCTGGGCCAGGCCGGTCCAACCGCGCTGCGCCCCGGGTCGGAATTGCCGGTGGCAGGCATCATGCAGTTCGACACCGCCGATGTCGAACGGCTTGAGACAAACGCCAGTTTCGAGGACGTGGTGCTACACGAGATGGCGCATGTGCTGGGCTTCGGCACGCTCTGGGCGCGCGCGGGACTGGTAGAGGCCAGCGGCACAAATGACCCGCGTTTCAGCGGCGGCGAGGCGATCCGTGAATATCGGGCGCTTGGCGGTACCGGCACGGCGGTTCCCATCGCCAATACCGGCGGGGCGGGCACCCGCGAAGGCCACTGGCGCGAGCTGGTGTTTGGCGACGAATTGCTCACCGGTTTTCTCTCCGGCGCCCAGCGTCCGATCAGCCGCCTCTCCATCGCCTCCTTCCAGGATCTGGGCTACGCAGTCGATCTGAGCGCTGCGGACCCTTACGCCCTGCCCGACTTCCGCGCCCTGGCCGAGATGGGGATCACCGAAGCCGTGCGCATCTGCGACCTCTGCCGCATGGGACGCCCGGAGCCGGTGGTGCTGCAGTAACATCTTGCCAAGGGTTCACGCCCCGCTAAATGTGACGCCATGACCGACCTGATCAACATTACCGCCAGCCTGCTGACCATCGCCTTCGGGCTCTTTGGATTTGTGGCGCCGCGCTACACCGCCGCCGCGCTCGACCTCGCACCGACCACCAGCACCATGGGTCTGAGCGAGATGCGCGCCTCCGTCGGCGGGCTCTTTGTGGTGGCGGGGCTTGCAGCGCTCTGGCTCAATGAGCCAGTGGCTTTTGCAATGATCGGCTTCGCCTTCGTGGGCGCCGCGCTCGGGCGCCTTGTCTCCCTGATCTTCGATGCACCCCCCCGGCGCAAAGTTCTGATCTTTGGCGGGATCGAAGCGGCCCTTGCCGTCGCCTTCCTCTGGGCAAACCCACTTTGATCGTCGCCCTCACCAGTCGCGCGTGAGACCCACACACCCCTACTCACATCAACTTCGCAGCCTTATGCTTTGATTAAAAATAGCTTTCCAACCTTGTCATCGGGAAACATCAACCGACAACAATGCTGCTTGGCTCTTGAGTTTTTGAACCATCCCGCCTATATCTGCCATGTCCCTCGGGACTATGGACATAAACGCGCTCGTAATAAGCGGATCGGACCCGGGGGCGGTACCCGGCGACTCCACCACCATCCTTCATTTGGGGATCATGGGGTCGAAACAGGATCGACGAACGTCTAAAGGGGTTTGCTTTGTCTCGGCTGTCTGCCACCGTTATCGGCGAAACATGTACAATTGCAAATGACAATCGTGCTCCAGTAGCAATGGCCGCGTAAGCGACCTGAGATACTGAAACCTAACTCCTTGCGTTTAGCGACGTAAGGCGGGGTTCGCAGGCACCTGGCAACAGAAGCCTGCACTTCTCCCCCTCTTCAAAGTCATTTGATCCATAGAAGCGTTAAGGGTTCCTCAATGCGCCGGAGGTACATTGGTATCAGAAGCTTTCGAGGCCCATGTCGTGACCAAAGCCGACATTCTGAAAAACTGGTACAAAGCCGTCTGGGAAGAGGGTCAGTTCGATGTTGTCGACGACTATTTCGTGCAGGAGCCGCATCACCAGTACATCGTCCAGAACCTCGGGATAGAGCCATCGGAAATTCGCGAATGGGTCTCTGTGCTGCGCAGTTTCGTGACCGATATCCGGGTCGATATCGTGCATTCCATCGAAGAAGGCGATTGGCTCAGCGCCATGCTGGAGATCAATTGCCGCACGGTCGCCACCCATAAACCGGTCAAGGTCTACCAGCAGATCATGCTGCGGTTTGACGGTGACCGCAAAGCCGAAAGCTATCCCTGCTTTGACTTCATCCGCTTCTTTGAACAACTGGGGCAACTGCCGGAAAACACCCACGCGCTGCTGCTGGGCGGCACCGTCCTGCGCTGAAAAATCCGCGTTGACCTGACATCTCGATCCATGGCACCCCTGCGATATGGGGAGTTCGCGATCGCCCCGTGAGGCCCAGGCCCAAGTATCGCATCCTGTTGACGTACCAAAAGGATGCTTTTCATGGCGCAATTCGCCTCTATTTCCCCGACTGCTCTTATGCGTCTCATCGGCACACCGCAGGCCCCTGTTGTGATTGACGTCTGCATCGATGACGATTTCCAGGACGACCCGTATCTGGTGCCCACGGCGCGGCGGTGTCCGCACAAGGAGGTAGGGGCGCTGGCGCCGGATCTCATCGGCAAACGGGTGATCGTGATCTGTCAGAAAGGTCTCAGACTCAGCCATGGGGCCGCCGCCATCCTGCGGGCGCGGGGCGTCCCCGCCGAAGTGCTGGAAGGCGGCAACCAGGGTTGGCACGCTGCGGGGTTGCCACGGGTGCCTGCTGCGGCCCTCCCAACGCTCAGCCCGGGCAGTCGCTGGGTCACCCGCTGGCGTCCCAAGATCGACCGCGTCGCCTGCCCCTGGCTGATCCGCCGGTTTGTCGACCCGCAGGCCGAATTTCTCTTTGTGCCCCCGTCCGAGGTCGCGGCGGTCGCCGAGAAATTCGAGGCCACCGCCTTCGACATCGTCGGCGCGCGCTGGAGCCATGACGGCCCGCACTGCACCTTCGATACGATGTGCACAGGCTTCGGCCTGAGCACGCCCGCGCTGGAAAAGATGGCTCAGGTCATACGCGCGGCGGACACCAATACGCTGTCACAGGTGCCTGAGGCCGCCGGGCTGCTGGCCCTGTCCATCGGTCTGTCGCGCGGATTTCGCGATGATCTGGCGCAGCTGGAGGCAGGCATGGTGCTGTATGACGCGCTCTACCGCTGGGCGCGCGATGGCCAGAGCGAAACCCACGACTGGCAGCGAGAGGTGGCGCAATGACCCCGCCCGGCACGGGCGCATTACTGCGCGTCTTCGGGCGCATCGGCCTGCTGTCTTTCGGCGGCCCCGCCGCGCAGATCGCGCTGATGCACCGGGAACTGGTTGAAGAGCGCGGCTGGCTGACCGAAGACGGATTCCTGCGGGCGCTGTCGCTCTGCATGCTGCTGCCGGGACCGGAAGCGATGCAGCTTGCCACCTACGCGGGCTGGCGGTTGCGGGGTACACTGGGGGGTCTGATCGCTGGGCTTCTCTTCGTGCTGCCGGGCGCGCTGGTGATCCTGCTGCTCGCGCTGGGATATGCGCTCTACGGTCAAGTGCCCCTGGTGCAGGCGGCCTTTGCGGGAATCAAGGCCGCCGTGATCATCATCGTGCTACAAGCTCTGCTCAAAGTGGCGCGCAAGGCGCTAACCACCCGCAGCGCCATGGTGCTTGCCGGGGCCGCGTTTCTGGCCCTCTTTACCCTCGGCTTGCCCTTTCCCCTGATCATCCTGCTGGCGGCCCTCTACGGTGCCGCGACGCAAAACGGCACATCACCCGAGACAGAGGCGGTGCCCTCCACACGGCCGCGCAGTCTGCGAACCCTTGTTCTCTGGGGCGCCCTCTGGGCGCTGCCGGTGCTGGCGGTCTGGATCGCGGATCAGACATTCCTGACGCAGATCGCGCTCTTCTTCTCGAAACTGGCCGTGGTGACCTTTGGCGGGGCCTATGCGGTGCTGGCCTATATGACGCAGACCGTGGTGCAGGACTATGGCTGGATCACCACACCGCAGATGATCGACGCGCTTGGGCTCGCCGAAACGACACCCGGCCCGCTGATTCTGGTGACCGAATTCGTAGCACTGCTGGCCGGATACGCGCAGGGCGGGATCGGCATGGCCATCGCCGCCGGAGCCTTGACGCTCTGGGTCACCTTCACACCCTGCTTTTTATGGATTTTCCTCGCAGGCCCCTATCTCGATCTGATCTCAACCAAGCCCCGCCTCTCCGCAGCGCTCGCCGCCATCACCTCTGCCGTCGTCGGGGTGATCCTGAACCTCGCGATCTGGTTTGCGATGCACGTGCTGTTTGAGCGGATCGGAACGTCAGACTGGCACGCAGCACCGGTGCCGGAAATCGCCTCCCTGAACATCTCTGCCCTGATCCTGACCGTCCTGGCGGCGGGGCTGCTCCTCGGTCTCAAACGCGGCATGGTCGAAACGCTAGCACTCATGGCGCTGGCAGGCCTTCTTTTCAGCGCTTTCTAAGTACCTCTCAGTTTCCGCATGCACCCTCTTTCCTCCGCGCGGGAATCGGCTATGATTTAAGTTAACATCCCGGACAGCTCAGAGGATTACGATGGGCCGCAGCATTGATTATGGTAACCTGATGCATGAGGCCATGCGCGGCCTTATCCGTAAGGTGCTGCAAGATGTATCTGACAACGGCTTGCCCGGTGCGCATCATTTCTTCATCACCTTCGACACCAGTCATCCCGATGCGGAACTGGCCGATTGGCTGTCGGATCGATACCCCGGCGAGATGACCGTGGTGATGCAGCACTGGTATGACAAGCTGGACGTGACCGATGACGGGTTTTCGGTCACGCTGAACTTCGGCGATGCGCCGGAGCCGCTTTACATCCCCTATGATGCGATAAAAACCTTCGTCGATCCATCGGTCGAGTTTGGCCTGCGTTTCGAGACCCAGGGCGAGGATGAGGACGCACCCTCTGCGCCCGATCTGGCCGCGGCTCCCTTGCCTGCGGTCAAGCCAGACGACAAGCTGCCGGTGAAGGCCGAAGAAGAAAAAATCGAGAAGAAACCGCAGGATGCGGAGATCGTCTCGCTCGACAGCTTCCGCAAATAGGCGTTACTGCTTTTCCAGAAACGTCGACACGGTGCGCTGGATTTCTCCATTCCGCACGCTTTTGTAGTCGAGATCGAGCCCGCCAACCGCCAGCGTACGGTTGAATTGCTGGATCTCATAGCCGCCGTCCTCTGCGACGAAAAGCGAATAGACGCTCAGCGTGTTCCCGTCGATCCGGCTCCAGACGTAGGGCTCGCCTTTCATCGGATCCAGCTGCACGTCATGGCCGAAGACATTGCGCTTCATGGCAGACGCATAGACATCACCGCGATCCGACGGCACGAATTCGATCTTGTAGGATTTGTCCTTGGTGGACCCGTCGGGCCGGTATGTCGTGGAGGTCCAGGCGACAGAGAAACCCGCCTTGGTTTCCGAGATTTCGACGCTCATATCGCGCTTTTGCATGCTGCCGTCCGCCAGGGAGACTTTGGCAGAGCCATAGTAGCTGCCGACAAACCGTTCTATGTCGGCCTGTGCGGCCACCGCCATGCCGAGCAGGACCAAGGCTGCCAGGAACCGCGCACAAAGCCACAAAGACGGTTGGTACACAGCTCTCATCAGGATAGTCCTTTTGTCAACGCACAGCGACGATACGGCAGAAACGCCGCGACTTCCCCTTGATAGATAACATTCTTCTGCGCCTATTCAACGGCCATCGGCGCCAGGCAAGCGGTAAAGCGATCACAAGAATTTGCGCAAGCCCCCCCTGCGGCGGCATCTGCCCGTTGCACCGCGCCACCGGCAAGGCTACACCGCAGGTAGCGTAATTTCAGGGAAGATATCATGGCGCAGACCCGCACAGAAACCGACAGTTTTGGCCCGTTGGAGGTACCTGCCGACAAATACTGGGGCGCACAGACGCAGCGGTCGATCATGAATTTTCCCATCGGGTGGGAGAAACAGCCCGTCGCCGTGGTACGTGCGCTGGGGGTGATCAAAAAGGCCTGCGCGCAGGCCAATATCGAGCTGGGCAAGCTGGATGCAGAACGCGGCAACGCGATTGTTCAGGCCGCAGGCGAAGTGGTCGCGGGCAATTTCGACGACAATTTCCCGCTGGTGGTCTGGCAGACAGGCTCGGGCACGCAGTCGAACATGAACGCCAATGAGGTGATCGCCAACCGCGCCATCGAAATTCTGGGGGGCGAGATCGGCTCCAAGGACCCTGTGCACCCTAATGATCACTGCAACATGGGGCAGTCCTCCAACGATACCTTCCCAACGGCGATGCATATCTCCACCGCGATGACCGCGCGGGACGTGCTGCTGCCGGGGCTGGAAAAGCTGCACGGAGCCTTGCAGGCCAAGGTCGAGGAATTCGATGGCATCATCAAGATCGGGCGCACCCATACGCAGGACGCCACACCACTGACGTTGAGCCAGGAGTTTTCCGGCTATACCCATCAGGTTGCCATGGGCATTCAGCGGGTGAAAGACGCGCTGGGTCGCATTTATGAGCTGGCGCAGGGCGGCACTGCCGTCGGCACCGGGCTGAACACCACCAAGGGCTGGGATGTCACCGTTGCCAAGAACATGGCCGAGATCACCGGCCTGCCCTTCGTGACCGCGCCGAATAAATTCGAAGCGCTGGCGGCGCATGACGCGATGGTGGAAATCTCTGGCGCGCTGAAGACCGTGGCGGCCTCCCTCTTCAAGATCGCCAATGACATTCGCCTGCTGGGCTCCGGCCCCCGCTGTGGCTTGGGCGAGTTGGTCCTGCCGGAAAACGAGCCGGGATCTTCCATCATGCCGGGCAAGGTCAACCCCACTCAATGCGAGGCGCTCACACAGGTCTGCGCCCATGTCTTTGGCAACGACGCCGCCGTTGGTTTTGCCGGCTCTCAGGGTCACTTTGAGCTGAACGTCTACAAGCCGATGATGGCTTATAACGTGCTGCAATCCATGCAGTTGCTGGGCGATGCGGCCTCCGCCTTCACCGACAACCTGGTGGTGGGTCTCAAGGCGGACGCCGACCGGATCGAGAAACTCATGCGCGAAAGCCTGATGCTGGTGACCGCGCTGGCGCCGGAGATCGGCTATGACAACGCCACCAAGGTCGCCAAGACCGCGCATAAGAACGGCACCACCCTCAAGGAAGAGGCGATTGCCCTGGGCTTTGTGGATGCGGAAACCTTCGAGCGCGTGGTGCGTCCGGAAAACATGATTGGCCCGAAATGAGCACCCCTGTGAACCTCAACAAGGTGCGCAAAGAGCGCAACCGGGCCTCCCGCAAGGCCCGTGCGGATGAAAACGCGGTCAATTTCGGTCAGACCAAGGCGCAGAAAGACCTGCTCAAGGCCAAGGCCGAAAAGATCGCCCGCAATCTGGAAGCCCACAAGCGCGAGACATGAGCGGGCGGCCCGTCAAGCATTCGGTGACCCTGAAAGGACACCGCACATCGATTTCTCTGGAAGAGGAATTCTGGCGGGCTCTGCGCGCAATCGCAGAGCGGAAATCGCAGCCAATCAATGCCTTGGTGGCCGACATTGATGTAGATCGCGGGGCCGATATGGGGCTGGCCTCCGCGATCCGTGTTTTCGTGTTGCGCGATTTGCAAGACCGTGCCGCAGAGGCGCAGACCAAGCCCTGACCCAAGGGGGTCAGGGCGATTCCCTGCACGGTCACCAGATCGACCCGCTGAGCGATCCGGTCAGATGGACGCCCGATAGATCTTGTCGATGTTGCTGCCGAGCGCCGCGTTGAATTCGGCATCGGACATCTTCACGTTCAGCCCTTCGGTCAGCGCCCGGCTAAAGCTGGCAATCATGCTTGTGCATTGCGTCAGACGTTGGCAAGCCTCATCGGTCGAATAGCCGCCCGACAGCGCCACCACGCGCAGCACCCGCGGATGGGCGGCCAGCTTGTCATAGCGCCAGGGTTCGTCCGGCAGCGTCAGTTTCAGCATGACATCCACGCCTTCGTCGAGCGTGTCGAGGTGCTTGGCGATCTCGGCCTCCAGCAGAACCTCGGCCTCCCCCTTGGTCTCGGAGTGAATGTTCACCTCAGGCTCCAGGATCGGCACCAGACCGGCGGCGATAACGGTGCGCGCCACCTCGAATTGCTGCGCCACATTCTCGGCGATGCCCTTCTCGTTCGCTTCATGGATGACCGAGCGTTCCTTGGTGCCGAAAATCCCCTTGGACTTTGCGACCTTCAGGGTCTCTTCCAGACCGGGCATGGGTTTGAGCAGCTGCACGCCGTCGGCCTGCTCTTCCAACCCCTTATCGATCTTGAGAAACGGCACAACACCCCGGTCGCGCCAGAGCAATTCGGCCACGGGCGTGTCGTTGATCGCGTCATGCATCGTGCGTTCGAACAGGATCGCGCCGATCACCTTCTGACTGGTGAAGTCATCGGCCAGGATGATCCGGGCCCGCATGTCGTGCATCGCACGGAACATCTCCTCATCCCCGGAGTAGTCCGCAGGTTCAACACCGTAAAGGCTCAGCGCCTTGGGCGTGGACCCCCCGGACTGATCGAGGGCTGCGATAAAGCCCGCGCCGGATTTCATCTGCGTGCGCATCACGTTTTGGTCTGACATGATCGGTTTTTCCTTCTGATTCCGCCCCTTGGCCCCTCCATAGAACAGACCGGCGCGGGATGGTACATGTTAGCGCCTGACAATGCGCAACCTGATGCCGTCGCGGGATCGGACGGTCAGATGTGCCACAGGCACCGGGGGCGCGTCATCGGTCAATTCAACTCTCAAATCGCGCAGCAGTGACGCCAGCATCATCACCCCTTCGATCATCGCGAACCCTGCCCCGGGGCAGACCCGTGTGCCCGCGCTGAAGGGCAAATAGGCATCCCGCGCGCAGCTGCGGCCGTTCTCTGTCTCCCAGCGGGCCGGGTCAAAATCATCGGGTGCGTCCCACAGGCGGTTCTGCCGATGCAGGTGCCATTGGCTGATCACCACCTGGGCGCCCGGATTGACCGCGCGCTTGCGAAAGACCTCCGGCTGCGTGGTTTCACGCACCATCATTGGCACCGGCGGATAGAGCCGCAGGGTTTCGCGAAAGACATCGCGGGTGATCTTCAGCTTCGACATCTGGCTGAAATCATCCAGATCGGCGGTGCGCGCTTCTTCCGCAACCCGGTCCTGCCAGTCAGGGAAAAACGCGAGCAGGTAGAGGGCCCAGGCCAGCGCCGAGGCACTGGTTTCATGGCCCGCCAGAAAGAAGATCGCGACCTGATCCACCATTTCATCTACATCGAACCGCGCGCCGGTTTCCGGGTCGGGTGTGGTCATGATCTTGGTGGCCAGATCCTGGGGGGCGGTGCCTGCGTCGATCTCTCTCTGTCGCGCGTCCGTCAGCGTATGGATCAAGCGGCGAATGTGGCGCGCGCTTTGCCTGGTGGGTTTACGGTATCCGCGCGGCATCCAGGCGGGAATGGGCAAAAAGGCCGCGAGGTTCAGAATGGGCTGGCTGCGCTGATAGCGGTGGAACGCCTCGAAAACTTCGCGTGCGACCTTGTGGTCGATGGGAATGGAAAAGAGCGTGCGAAAGATCACATCTGCGGCCGCGTGGCTGGTCTCCGGCTCGATATCGATGTCCTGACCTGCCAGCGCGGTGAACCGCTCCGTCGCCGCCCGCGCCGCATCGCGAATGGACGGGAAGGTATCGCGCAGGCGCCCGCCCTCGAAGGCCGGATCGATAATGCGCCGCTGCCGCTCCCAGACCGCGCCATTGGTCAGGAACACCGAATTGCCAAGCAAGGGCCGCAGCCCGGACCCGACACGGTCCGATTTCGGGAAATCCTTGGGGCGCTCCTTCAGCACCGCTTTGATCAGGTCGGTGTCATTCACCATATAGCTGCGGAAAAACAGCGTGCGAAACTCGGCCATCCACGCGCGGTAGAGACGCTCCGGCTGCGCCGAGAGGATATCGCGCCGAAAGAGCCGCATGTACTGCCACAGGCTGACCTTATCCGCGCGGCTCTGAGGTTTCGGCGGCTGCATCATGGACCGACAGAGGTGAATGGGCTGACGGTGTGATCGATCCGCGAGGCCGAGGCTGGGCGGCCTGCGTAGCGGTCGCCCAGTGACAGCGGTCCAGCGGTGATCTGGAAGTAGTCGTAGTCCTTGGGGCGGTCAAAGGCGCAGAGATACTGGAAATGCAGTCGAAAAAACCGCCAGCGCAGGGCGCGCCAGAGCGCGGGGGACAGGCTCTGGGTGAAGGCGGCGGAAAACACCAGTGGCCAGCGTTTTTGGTCGGTTTTCTGGCCGGAGACCGACACCGGGTCGCAGAGCGCAAAGGAGCAGCCATCGCCGGGCGCGGTGACGTCGACCCACGTGAGATCGTCCCGCGTCGAGAGGTCGCGCAGATCGCGGCGCAGAGCCTGCGCGTCCGGCAGGAATGACAGCATCGGAACCACATGCCCCAATGACAGGAAACCCAAGACTGGCCCCGCCGTTGTCACCTGCCCCTTTCGCAACAGCTCAGCCAGCACAGTCACCGCCAGATGTGCCCCGGAGGAGTGACCAACCACCAGCACCTCATCCACATCGCTGCGCAAAGCGGCGGAAATGACATCGCCAAACTGCGTGAGCCGCGGGAGAATGGTGGCGGGGTACGCGCCTCGCAGCGCGGCGCTATGGGCAAAATCATGCATCAGGTAATAGGCAAAGAATTTGCCGTCCGAATCCCTGAACCAGAGCAGGAGGTAGAGGGCGGATAGCGCGCCCAAACCCACTGCGACGGCGGTTAGAAAGGCGTCGCCTGCAGGTCCAACGAGTGACGCCGGCAGGATAAACCGCAGCAAGCCATCCGCACCACGCCAGACCAGCCAGCCCAGCAGCACGGCGGTCACCAATTGCGCCACCAGCATCGCAACCGGGTAGAGGGCCGCGATGACCGGTCCCTTGCGCAGGCGCATCAACCGCCAGAGCGCCCCGGTAGAAATGTAGATCCAGGCCGTCAGCAGCAGGGACAGATAGGTTGCCGGAATGGATTGCGCGCGACTGTCCCGCACGATGTCGGACCAGACCAGCACCTCGATCTCGGCCTGGGTGCGCCGTCCCTCTATCTCTGTCTCGACCTGCCAGCCAAAGCGGTCGCCTTCCAGACCGGCCCCCATGGCCAGGCTGTAGCCGGTGATTGCCGCCTGCGCCGCTCCTTCGGTGCGGTAAAGCTCGCGGTACCGGCGGGGTGGGAACGGATCATAGCCGGGAATGTAGAAGACCTTGCGGCGGTATACGCGTGTGTCAGACGTGCTGCCCATGACCAGACCTTATGCATCCCGGCAGCATCGCAGGGGTGATACGCAGTCTAAGGGGATCAGCCCAGCAATGCCAAGGCCGGGAATTGCTCCAGCAGCCAGTAGGAGAAGGTGGTGAACGCCCCGGTCACCATGGCCAGCCCGACAACAATCAGCAGTCCGCCCATCGCGCGTTCGATGGTTTTCATATGGCGTTTGAGCTTGTTCATCACACCCACGGCGCGGGTCATGAACATTGCCGCCAGCAGGAAGGGAATCCCCAGACCAGCCGCGTAAATTCCCAGCAGTAAGGTGCCGCGGCTGACCGAGGCCTCGGACGCCGCCAACGACAGGATTGCGCCTAGCTGCGGGCCGATGCAGGGGGTCCAGCCAAAGGCAAAGGCGAGGCCCAGCACATAGGCGCCAAAGCTCGACCCGCCCTGATCCCCGGCATCCAGGCGCGCTTCCTGATCGAGGAAGGGAATGCGGAAAAGGCCCACGAAATGCAGGCCAAAGACAATCACCACGAGGCCGGAAACCTGCGCAAAAAGCACCTGGTTTTGCAGGAAAAACGCCCCGAAAGCCGAGGCTGTGAACCCAAGGATGAGGAATACGGTGCTGAGCCCCAGCACAAAGAACAGTGCGGCAATCACTGCACGGCGGCGCGCAGCGGCCTCGCCTGACATTTCATTGATGGAAACGCCGCTCATATAGGCCAGGTAGGGCGGCACGATGGGCAGCACGCAGGGGCTCAGAAAGCTGATGACGCCCGCAAAAAGGGCGACAATCATGGCCGGGAGCAGGCCTGCGTCGATGATTTCGATTCCAAACATGTCTCACCCCTAATCGATAAGCGTTAAGAGGTCACGCAGGCAGCGGTCACAACCTTGTGGACAGACTGAAACATCACGCTTATCTGGGGGTTATGAGTGACCTCAAGAATGATCTGGACGCAACCGGGCTGCTGTGCCCCTTGCCCGTGCTCAAGGCGCGAAAACGGCTGCAGACGCTGTCCCCCGGCGAGACATTGACCATGCGGGCGGATGACCCGGCCGCCGTGGTGGATGTGCCGCATTTCTGCGCCGAGGCGGGGCACGAGCTGGTCTCGGCCATCAGCGAGGACGCGGTGCAGGTCTACGTCATCCGCAAAGGCTGATGGATAAAAGAAAGGCGCGCCCGAAGACGCGCCTTTGATCTTGTCTGCAGGAGCCTCAGCCGCCCAGCGACCACCATCCCTTGCGTTTCGGCTTGGCCGGTGCCGGTTCCTCGACGGGCTCGGGGGCAGCCGCAGCAGGTTCCGGTTCAGGTGCAGCTTCCGGTTCTGGCGTTGCAGCTACCGGTTCCGGCGCAACAGGCTCGGGTGCGGGGGTCGGTTCAGGCGTCTCAGCCGCCGCCGCCTCCTCAACAGGTTCTGCAACCGCTTCCTCAGCTTTGGGCTTCTTGGCGCGGCTTGCGCGCTTACGCTTGGGCTTCTCGGCTGGTTTTGCCTCTTCCGCCGCCGCCGGTTCCGCAACCTCTTCGCTGATCGTCGCATCCTCGGTTGCTGCGGCTTCGGCCTCGGCTTTTGCCTTGGATGTCCGCGAGCGCCGCTTGGGCTTGGGTTTCTCCGCCGCTGCTTCCGGGGTTGCTTCCTCAGCTTCCGCAGGTGCTTCAACGGTCTCTACGGCCGTGTCAGCGCCGTTTTTCACAGGCGTTTCACCATCCTGTGGCGCTGATGCCTCGTTGGCCTCACCGGTCTGCCCGTTTTCACCGCCGTTTGACTTGTTCCGGCTGCGCCGCCGACGACGGCGACGACGTTTGGGCTTGCCTTCACCGTCTCCCTCGTCGCTCCGGGTCGCTTCGACGCCCTGGGGTGCCAGAGCCTCCTCGGTTACCATATCCTCGTCCTCATCCGCATCCACCTGATCCATGATCGACGTGTCCACGGACACCACATGCGCGGCAGATGCCGTGACGATGCGGGTCGCGGTCTTGAACTTCTCAAGGCTGAAATCGGGGCTGACCAGCGCCGGGTCGCCTTCGATCCGGACAGACAGACCATAACGCCCTTCGATCTGGGCGATGTGTTCGCGTTTCTGGTTCATCAGGAAGTTGGCAATGCCCACGGGCGCACGCACCAGCACCTCGCGGGAGCGCTTGCGCGTGCCCTCTTCCTCGATCTGCCGCAGGATCGACAGCGCCAGATTGTCATCGGACCGGATCAGCCCGGTGCCGTGGCAGGCCTGACAGGGCTGCGTGGTGGCCTCAATCATGCCCGGGCGCAGACGCTGGCGTGACATTTCCATCAGGCCAAAGCCCGAGATACGCCCCACCTGAATGCGGGCGCGGTCTGTCTTCAGCTTTTCCTTCATGCGCTTTTCGACGGCGGCGTTGTTCTTGCGCTCGTCCATGTCGATGAAGTCGATGACGATCAGACCGGCAAGGTCGCGCAGACGCAGCTGGCGTGCCACTTCGTCAGCGGCCTCCAGATTGGTCTTGGTCGCGGTCTGCTCAATGGAGCCTTCCTTGGTCGCCCGGCCAGAGTTCACGTCGATCGCCACCAGCGCCTCGGTCACGCCGATCACGATGTAGCCGCCGGAGGGCAACTGCACGGTCGGGTTGAACATCCCCGCCAGATAGCTTTCCACCTGATAGCGCGCAAAGAGCGGCAGGCTCTCGGTGTAGAGTTTCACGTTCTTCGCGTGGGACGGCATGATCATTTTCATGAAGTCCTTGGCGATGCGATACCCGCGCTCACCCTCGACAAACACCTCGTCGATCTCGCGGTTGTAAAGGTCGCGGATCGAGCGTTTGATCAGGTCGCCCTCTTCGTAGATCTTGGCAGGCGCGATGGATTTCAGCGTCAGCTCGCGGATTTGCTCCCACAGGCGCTGCAGGTACTCATAGTCGCGTTTGATCTCCGCCTTGGTGCGTTTCGCCCCGGCGGTGCGCACGATGAGCCCGGCGCCTTCCGGCACCTCGATCTCATTGGCGATTTCCTTGAGCTTCTTGCGGTCGGCGGCATTGGTGATCTTGCGGGAAATCCCGCCCCCGCGCGCGGTGTTGGGCATCAGCACACAGTACCGACCGGCCAGCGACAGATAGGTGGTCAGCGCCGCCCCCTTGTTGCCGCGCTCTTCCTTGACGACCTGCACCAGCAGGATCTGACGCACTTTGATGACTTCCTGGATTTTGTAGCGCCGCGGGCGGGGTTTGCGCGCAGGCCGGATATCTTCCTGGTCATCGTCATCGGCCACGGACTCGATGCTGTCATCCTTGGCCGAGGCGTCGGATTTCCGCTTGGGCGCATCCTCCTCGTCCTCATCGCTGTCGTCAGCGGTTTCCGCCGCATCGTCGCCATCGGTCGCGGCCTGCGCGGACACATCGGCGTTTTCCGCCTCGGGGGCGTCATCCGGCGTATCCTCGGGCTCTTCGACAGGCGTTTCCGCCACCCGCTCCATCGGCGAGGTACCTTCCTCGTCGTCGAGGTCGATAGTCTCCATCCCGTCGATCTGACCGGATTCGACGTCCTTGGACGCGGTTGCATCATCGCTCGCGGCCTCCGCCGCCTTCGCCTTGGATCGGCTACGACTGCGCGACCGGCGCTTGGGCTTTTCGTCCTCGTCTTCCTTGGCCTTCTGCGCTTCGGCATAGGCGCGTTCTTCTTCCATCAGCGCCTGACGGTCCGCGACCGGGATCTGATAGTAGTCGGGGTGAATTTCCGAGAACGCGAGGAACCCATGGCGATTGCCGCCATAGTCCACAAAGGCCGCCTGCAGCGACGGCTCGACCCGGGTTACTTTTGCGAGATAGATGTTGCCAGCGAGCTGGCGCTTGTTTTCGGATTCAAAGTCGAACTCCTCGACCTTGTTTCCGTCCACCACCACGACGCGGGTTTCCTCCGCGTGGGTGGCATCGATAAGCATTTTCTTAGCCATATTTCCAAATTGCACAGCCATGACCGCGCCAGTCCAGGCGGATCAGCGAGATATGGGATGTGTCTTGTCAGGGCGATCAGGGACGCGTGCAGGGCCTGACCCGGTGGGGCCAAGGCGGTTCTGCTCAGTGCATCGGCGCGCGTCATCGCGTTTCTTCTCCGACACGGGCACGCCAGGGCGGCCTCGTATCCATTATATACTGCGTGCCTTAGGGCGCTCTGGCCCCGTTCACGTCAGCGGTTCGTTGGCCGTTTCCGGCCCAATCGGTCTGCGACGGCGGTGTGATACGTCCCACACAGGCACCCATCGCAGCGAAACTCATCCGGAGGTTGCACGCGATATCGCAATGCACCTTCGTCTCTCTAGATAATGCGACTGTGTGATAAAACACAATGGGCAATCTGCAGGCCAGACCGCAAAACCCGCCTAGCCTGCAGATTCTACGCGATTTTTCGCGTGATCAGCGGAATTCTGCGCCCTTACAGGTAGTCGGAGCGCTGCAGGCCGTACTTTGCCATTTTCTCGTTTAACGTGCGGCGCGGCAGGCAAAGCTCTTCCATGACGCTGGCAATGGACCCGCGATGGCGACGCATTGTGTTGTCGATCAGCATGCGCTCAAAGGCTTCGACGTATTCTTTCAAGGGCTTGCCTTCGGTGGTCATCACCGGCTGCATGTCCTCGTGATCGTTCATCAGCAGCGAGGCGATGGTGCCGGAACCCCGGCGCGACTGCAGCACGGCGCGTTCGGCCACGTTGATCAACTGCCGCACGTTGCCCGGCCATGGCGCCTGCAGCAATTGCGCCGCTTCCTGCGCGGAGACCTGCGGCGCGTCACAACCGTATTCATCCGAGAATTGCTCGGACAGACGCGTAAACAGCGTCAGGATGTCCTCGCCGCGCTGGCGCAGCGGTGGCACGGTGATGCGCAGCGCGGCCAGACGGTAGAAGAGATCGGCCCGCAGCGCATCCTCGGAGGTGCGCCCGGCCTCTTGCAGGTTCGAGATGGCCACAATCCGCGTTTCCGCCGGGGCCCCCTGCTCGTTTATCACGCTCAACAGCCTCGCCTGCAGGGTTTCGGTCAGCGCTTCGATATCTTCCAGCACCAGCGTGCCGCCGCGGGCCTCTTCGATCGCGGGCAATTGCGCGTCCTCGGGGGTCATCGGGCCAAAGAGCCGTTTGCTCAACGCCTCTTCCTCATAAGCGCCGCAGCTGACCAGCACGAACTTCTTGCCCGCGCGGCTGCCGACCGCATGCAGCGCATGGGCCACCAGCGTCTTGCCAGTCCCGGTTTCGCCGTCGATCAGCACATGGCCATCGGCCTGACCGAGATCGAGAATATCCTCACGCAGGCGCTCCATGACCGGGCTCTGCCCGATGAGCTTTTTCATCAGCTGGCCGCCATCCGACAACTCACGCCGCAGCGCCCGATTGTCCATCACCAGACGCCGCGCGCCAGTGGCCTTCTTGGCCAGCTCGTTCATGCGGTCGGGGTTGAACGGCTTTTCGAGAAAATCAAACGCGCCCACGCGCATCGCTTCCACCGCCATCGGCACATCACCGTGCCCCGTAATCATGATCACTGGCAGCGCAGAGTCATTGCCCATCAGCTTTTTGAGAAACTGCATGCCGTCCATGCCCGGCATCTTGATGTCCGAAATCACGATCCCCGGGTAGTCCGGCCCCAGCACCTTGAGCGCATCCTCGGCACTGCCAAAGGTTTCCGTGTCATATCCCGACAGGGCCAGCCATTGGCTGATCGACTGCCGCATATCCTGTTCATCGTCCACAATTGCAATTTTCATAGCTTGTGTCATGGCTTACTCCGCCGCTTGTGTGCTGTGGTCGCTGCCCAATATTGGCAGCTGCATTTCAAATACCGCGCCTCCGGCCTGCCCGTTGCGCGCCGTTAACCTTCCACCTAGGTCGTTAACGATACCAGACGAGATGGCAAGGCCCAGCCCAACCCCGTCGCCAGCCTGCTTGGTGGTGTAAAACGGCTCAAACAGCTGATCGAGGTCTTCGATGCCCGGTCCGTTGTCGCGCACCGTCAAGGTCGCCGTCTCACCGGCCGACAACAGAATATCCACCTTTGGGTTCTGTTCGGACTTGGTGGCATCGATGGCATTGCGCAGCAGGTTCACCATCACCTGCTCGATGCGCAACCGATCCCCCATCACCCGCACGGGCGTGTCGGGGACGATGCGCGAAATCTGAACGTGCCGCTGGCGCAGCTGCGGCTCCATCATCGAAAGGGCCGAGGCCAGCGCATCGCCCATGTCCACTGGGGAAAACGCCTCCTGCCCCTTGCGGGCATAGGACTTCAGCTGGCGGGTAATACCGCCCATCCGTTCGATCAGATCGTCGATGCGCCCGAAGGAGGACAGCGCCTCTTCCTGCCGGTTGCGGCGCAGCAGCAACCGCGCCCCGGCGAGGTAGGTTTTCATTGCCGCCAAAGGCTGGTTGAGCTCGTGGCTCACGGCGGCGGACATCTCACCCAAGGCCGCGAGTTTACTGGATTGTTCCAGCGTCTGCTCGGCCACAGCCAGCGTTTCCTGCACCCGTTTTCGCTCGGCAATTTCCCGCTGCAGCGCCACGTTCAGCGTCCGCAACTCGGCAGATTCCCGCTGAAACAACGCCATGCGCAGCGCGGTCCGACGGCTCAGCGCATAGAAGCTGAGCGCGAGAAGAATCGCAAATCCCATGATTTCCAGGGCCAACACCCCGTTCACCCTTTCGCGCACGCTCGCATAGGTGGTAAAGCTCGCCATGCGCCATCCCCGGAAGGGAATGCGCGTCTCCAGCCGCATCACCGCCTCCCCCTGCAGATAGGCATCGGGGGGCAGTTGGGTCCAATCCGCGGTCGCCTGAATGGCGCGCTGAATGGCATTCGCCGGCGTCTGGCGCACCAGCGCCTCTTCCTCGGTGCGCCCCTGCCACCGCGGCTCCGTGGTCAAGATGATCGTGCCAGTGCTGTCGGTGACAATCACCGCATCCGAAATCCCGGCCCAGGCGCGCCCGAATTTCTGCAGATCCACCTCCACCACGATCACGCCCAGAACATCAGACCCCGATTGCACCCGACGTGAATAGAAAAACCCGTAGCCACCGGTTTCCCGCTCCGCGACCGTGAAAATCGTAGCACTCGCCCGGATCGCATCGACAAAATAGGCCTCCGGGCGGTGGCTCGATCCCAACCTGTTGCGATCCGTGGCCGCCACCGTGCGCCCGTCGATGTCGAGCAGCATCAGCGAGGCCGCCCCGATCTCTTCCACAAAAGAAATCAACCGGCGGGTCGATGCGGTGTAATCCGCGGAATTCAACGCCCCGATCAGTTCCGCATCCCGCGCCAGCAACTGCGGCACAATCGCGTTCTGCCGCAACTCCGACAGCAGGTTCCCGCTGTAAAGCGCCAGCCGCAACTCCGCACGGTTCCGCGTGCTTTCTGTAAAGCGATCCGTCAGCAGCTTGTTGGTGACCGACACCACGGCCACTGCCAGCAGCAGCAACACGGCCAACGCCACGCGCACACGCCAGTTGATGGCGCGGGTCTGGGGATCAGGATCGGTGGCAGTTTCCATGCAGCGAGACTACGCGAAAGCGCAACACCGGCTCAAGTCACGCTTTGACAAGCGCTCCGGCCAATGCGCGGAAGAGCGCCTGCCCATCGGTGCCGCCATGCCCTGCGTCCGCGGCCCGTTCCGGATGCGGCATCATGCCCAGCACCCGCCGGTTGTCCGACAGAATACCCGCGATATCGGCCCGCGCGCCATTCGGGTTGCTGGTATAGGAAAAGGCAACGCGGTCCTCGCCCTGCAACCGCGCAATTGTCTCGTCATCGGCAAAGTAGTTGCCATCATGATGCGCGATCGGGATATCGATGACATCGCCCGCATTGTAGCCTTCCGTATAAACGGACTGCGACGTTTCCACTTTCAACCCAACGGCTTGGCAGATGTATTTCAACCCCGCGTTGCGCAACAGAACCCCCGGCAGCAACCCAGTCTCAGTCAAGACCTGGAACCCGTTGCACACGCCCAACACATAGCCTCCGCGCTCGGCATGGGCCGCCACCGACCGGCAAATCGGCGAATTGGCCGCAATAGCGCCACAACGCAGGTAATCCCCAAAGGAAAACCCACCCGGAATACCGACGATATCAACGCCCTGCGGCAGGCTGCTGTCCTTATGCCAGACCATGCTGACCTTGGCGCCCGCCGCCTCGAAAGCCACGGCCAGATCGCGGTCACAGTTCGATCCCGGAAAGACAATCACCGCCGCATGCATCAGCCCATCTCCACCGAATAGGATTCGATCACCGTATTGGCGAGCAGCTTTTCACACATCGCGGTGACATCCGCTTCCGTTGCCCCATCCGCCAGATCAAGCTCGATCACCTTGCCCTGGCGCACCCCTTGAACCCCATCAAAGCCCAACGCCCCGAGCGCATGACGCACCGCCTCGCCCTGCGGGTCCAGCACGCCGTTCTTCAGCATGATATGCACGGTCGCTTTCATAGTCTGCCCTTCATTGTTCTTCAAATATGCAGATCCAACGCCTAATTGATTAGGGTCGGCTTCGTGATCGGTTGCGCGTTCTTCGGCATGACCCCAAGCCGCCGCGCCACTTCCGTGTAGGCATCCTTGAGATCGCCCAGATCCCGGCGGAAAACATCCTTGTCCAGCTTCTGACCGGTTTCGATGTCCCACAAACGGCAACTGTCCGGGCTGATCTCATCCGCCACGATCAGACGTTGGAAATCACCGTCAAAAACCCGACCGACCTCGATCTTGAAATCCACCAGACGAATGCCGACGGCCATCATCACCCCCGACAGGAAATCATTCACCCGCAGCGCCAGGCTCAGGATATCGTCCATGTCCTGCTGACTGGCCCAGCCAAAGGCCGCGATATGCTCCTCGGTCACCAGCGGATCGCCCAGGGAATCGTCCTTGTAGCAATATTCGACAATCGGCCGCGGCAGCTGCGTGCCTTCGTCAATGCCCAGCCGTTTCGACATGGTGCCTGCCGCATAGTTGCGCACGATGATTTCCAACGGCACGATCTCGACACTGCGCACCAGCTGCTCGCGCATATTGAGCCGCTTGATGAAATGATTGGGCACGCCGATCTGGCCCAAACCAGTCATGAAGAACTCCGACAGGCGGTTGTTGAGCACGCCCTTGCCTTCGATCACTGCTTTCTTCTCTGCATTGAACGCGGTGGCGTCATCCTTGAAGTACTGCACAATGGTGCCGGGCTCCGGGCCTTCATACAGAATTTTTGCTTTGCCTTCGTAGATTTTCTTGCGCCGGGCCATGGGCGTCCTTTCCCCCGCGGGCCGCGACAATCACGACCTCGTTGCGCCCCTCTTAGTGGAAGCCCCGCGTTGCTGCAAGCCAGCGTCCCTTGCGCAAAGCGCGCCAAGCCCGCATATCTGTCGTAACACCAACCCGTTCATCAGGAGACCGGCCCATGACAACATTCGACGAGCGCGAAAATGCCTTTGAAAACAAATATGCCCATGACGCGGAAATGCAGTTCAAGGCGGAAGCCAGGCGCAACAAACTGCTGGGTCTCTGGGCGGCGGAGCTGCTGGGCAAATCCGGGGACGAGGCCGCTGAATACGCCAAGGAAGTTGTGAAATCCGATTTCGAAGAGGCCGGTGACGAAGACGTCTATCGCAAAGTGTCCGGCGATCTCGGCTCGAAGGCGGATGAAACCACGATCCGTACCAAAATGATCGAGCTGATGGCTGAGGCAAAAGCCCAGCTGATGCAGGAAATCTGAGTTTTAATTCAACACCTTATTCCTGACCGGTGGCATAGCACCCGGTCAGGGAACCACCCCGGACATCTTAGCAGCCTCATAACCAAGATGAATAATATGAGTTTGCCTTGAGATGGCGTTCATGACACAGCAGGCCTCTGACTATCCGCGAGGCGCGCCATGACCAATCCCATGATGAAACTGCTGCACGAAAAAGGCACCCTGCTGGCCGATGGCGCCACGGGCACCAATCTCTTCAACATGGGCCTAATGTCCGGCGACGCGCCGGAGCTTTGGAACACGGATGAGCCACAAAAGATCAGGACGCTCTACAAAGGCGCGGTCGATGCGGGCAGCGATCTTTTCCTGACCAATTCTTTTGGCGCCAATGCCTCCCGTCTAAAACTGCATGGCGCTGAAAAACGCACACATGAGCTGGCCCGCGTCTCCGCCGAAATCGGGCGTGAGGTGGCTGACACTGCAGGCCGCACGGTGATTGTCGCAGGCTCCGTGGGGCCCACCGGCGAAATCATGGAGCCTGTGGGCACGCTCAGCCACGCGCTGGCCGTCGAGATGTTTCATGAGGCCGCAGACGGGCTGAAGTCCGGCGGTGCCGATATCGGCTGGCTGGAAACGATCAGCGCGCCGGAAGAATACCGCGCCGCGGCCGAAGGCTTTGCCCTCGCCGGGCTCGACTGGGCCGGTACCATGAGTTTTGACACGGCCGGGCGCACCATGATGGGCCTGACCAGCGCGGATATGGTGAAAATGGTGGATGATCTGGGCGATCACGCACCACTGGCCTTTGGCGCCAATTGCGGCACCGGGGCCTCCGATCTTTTGCGCACCATTCTCGGGTTTGCCGCTCAAGGTCCCGAACGTCCCGTGATCGCCAAGGGGAACGCCGGTATTCCGAAATACGTTGACGGACATATCCACTACGATGGCACGCCAGAGCTGATGGCCGATTACGCAGTGATGGCGCGGGCCTGCGGGGCCAGCATCATCGGCGGATGCTGCGGCACCATGCCGGACCACCTGCGCCACATGCGCGAGGCGCTCGACACCCGCACGATGGATCACCCGCCAGCACTCGAAGAGATCGTTGATCGTCTGGGGGCTTTTTCCTCGCAAAGCGATGGCACCGGTGACGATGAAGCCCCGGCGCGCCGCACGTCTCGCCGCCGCCGCGCCGCAAGCTCCGCCAGTTAGGGGCGCGCCGAGGCGTCCAGCACCGCGCTTGTAACAGCCATCAGGAAATCCCAGTCGTCCAGGCTCTGTGCTTCATCGATGTTCTTCTTGTCGATGCTGAGGAACGCGTGACCATGCACGCTGGTCCACAGAATATAGGCTGACAGCACCGCTGCCTGTTCCGAGGCGCCCTCTCCCAGGCACGCACCACAGGCTGTTTCCACGATCTCGCGGCAGTCCTGCCCCTTGCGCTGAATACAATCGTCGTCCTCATGCCCTTCGGTCAGGCTGAACATCAGCCGGAAGATCCCCGGTTCCGCCTTGGCAAAGTCGATATAGGCCTGACCGATTCCCGCAACCGCCTCGTAGGTTCCGACCGCATATTGGTCCCGTCCCCGGGCCATCTGCACCGCCAGCCGGTCCATCGCGTCGGAAACCAGCGCATTGAGCAGATCGGTCCGATCCTTGAAATGCTTGTAGGGGGCCGCGGTGCTGACCCCGGCCCGCCGCGCGGCCTCGGCGACAGAAAATCCTTCCGGACCATGCACTTCCACCAGATCGCGCACCACGGCCAGCAACTGCTCGCGCAGGTCGCCGTGGTGATATGTCGTGCGCTGATCCGGCAGTGTGTCGTGAGAATCTGACAAAAAACGCTCCTTTGCGCTTGATAAAGTTAGAGCCTATAACATATGTAAGCGATACTTACTTCGCAAGTGAGGACATCGCATGACCGTGACCACCGTATCGCAAAAACCTGTCTGGCGCCGCATTCTACGTCACGGGATCACCCTCGTCTTCACGCTTTTGCTGATCGGCCTCGCAATTGGCCTCATGGTGCTGGGCCAGGGCATGCTGGCGGATCGTGCATCCGCTGTCACACCGCCCGAGGCAACAGCGCCCATGCAGGTGCAGACGGCGCGTCTGAAGCTGGAAGACGGCTACAGTGTCGCGCGCCATTTCCCCGGTCAGATCGAGGCAGGCCAACGCACCACCATGGCCTTTGAACAGGGCGGCACCGTTGCCCTGCTGGCCGTGGATGAGGGCGACAGGGTATCGCCCGGCACCGTGGTTGCCCGTCTGGACACGCGGCTGGTTGAGGCGGAACAAACCCGGCTCCGGGCCGCCCGGCGCGCGCTGGAGGCACAGGCCGAACTGGCCCGGCGCACCACGAACCGTCAAACGGAACTGCGCGAACGCGGTTTTGCCTCCGCCCAGGCGGTGGACAATGTGGCGCTGCAACTGGCGGAGCTTGAGGCCCGCATCGCCGAAATTGACGCAAGTCTTGTCTCCGTGACCCTGCAGCTGGAAAAATCCGAGCTGCGCGCGCCGTTCGAGGCGACCATTGCCGCACGCATGGTCGATACCGGCGGCGCGGTGGGGGCCGGTCAGGCGATCCTGTCGCTGGTCGAAACCGGCGGACAACAATTCCGCGTGGGTCTGACCCCGGATATCGTCGGGGCCCTGTCGCAGGCCACAGCATTCGAGGCCCTTTTTGACGGGCAGAAATACCCGCTGGCGCTCGATTCCGTGCTGCCCGAACTCGACAGCGCCACGCGCACCCGCACGGTATTGCTGAACTTCACCGGTGACGATCTGCCCCCCCTGCGCGACACCGGCACCCTGGTGCTGCGTCAGCAGGTTGCCGAACGTGGCGCCTGGGTGCCGCTCTCGGCGCTGCAGGATGCGCCGCGCGGCCTCTGGCGGCTGTTGACGCTGCCAAAGACCGACGGCACGACGCAGGTCGGCAGCGAAGCGGTTGAAGTGCTCTTCTCTGATGGCGCGCGGGCCTATGTGCGCGGCACCTTCGAGGATGGCACAGCCTTTGTCACCGATGGCCCGCACCGCGTGGTCAAAGGCCAAACCGTCCAGATCGCCGGCGAGGCAGGCTGATGGAAACGCTCACCTTTCGCGAACCCCGTGTTGTCGCCCTCGCCCTTCTGGTGATCATCGCGGCCGGTCTGTCGGCGCTGCTGGCGATCGGGCGGCAGGAAGACCCGACCATCACCAACCTCTTTGCCACGATCACCACCGCCTACCCCGGCGCGGATCCGGCCCGTGTCGAAACCCTCGTCACTGCGGAAATCGAGGATGAGCTGCGCGAAATCCCGGAGGTGGACGAGATCAACTCCACCTCCGCCACCGGCATCTCCATTGTGCAGGTCGATCTGCTGGACACGCTGGCGGATGACCAGATCGAACAGGTGTGGTCGGAAATCCGGGATGCGCTCGGCGATGCCGAAGCCGAGTTCCCGCAAGGCGTTCTAACCCCGGAGTTTTCCTCAGACGGTGCGGGCACATATGGGGCCATCATCGCCCTCTCCGCCGACCACGCAGATGTGCCCCTGACCATCATGGGCCGCTATGCGGAGACCTTGGCCGATGCGCTGCGCAGCACCTCCGGCACGAAACAGGTCGAAACCTTCGGCGCCCCGGAAGAAGAAGTGCTGGTCACCCTCGATCCGGTGAAATCCGCGGCCCTCGGACTAAGCGCCGACGATGTGTCCGCCGCGATCACACGGGCCGACAGCAAGGGCCAGGCGGGCCGCCTGCGCAGCCTCGACAACGAGCTGATCATCGACATCGAGGGCGACATTACCGCGCTTGACCGGGTGCGCGAGATGATTGTGCGCGAAGGCCCGGGTGGTCAGGTGACGCGCGTGGCCGATATCGCGGAGATCAGCCGGGGCCCCCGCCTGCCGCTGGCCGAACAGGCGCTGCACAATGGCGCGCCCGCCGTTCTGGTCGCCGCCAAGCTCGAAGACGGGTTGCAGGTCGACGTCTGGATGGCGCGGGTTGTCAGCGCTTTGGAGGCCTTCCAGCAAGACGTGCCCGACAGCATCACCGCCGAACTGATCTTTGATCAGAGCCGCTATACAGCCGACCGTCTTGCCGAGGTGGGCGGTAATATGGCCATCGGGGTCGCGCTGGTGGTGGGCGTGCTGCTGATCACCATGGGCGTGCGCGCCGCGCTGATCGTGGCGCTGATCCTGCCGCTGGTGTCGCTGGCCACGCTGGCCACGATGAACGTGATCGGTCTGGCCATTCACCAGATGTCGGTCACCGGGTTGATCGTGGCGCTGGGTCTGCTGGTGGACGCGGGCATTGTGATGACCGATGAGGTGGGCCAGCGCATTGCCAAAGGTATGAAACGCATCGATGCCGTGCGCGGCGCGGTGCGCCGTCTTTTTGCGCCGCTCTTTGCCTCGACCGTCACAACGGCGCTGTCCTTCACCCCGATGATCCTGCTGCCCGGCCCCGCCGGAGACTTTGTCGGCTCCATCGCCATTGCCGTTGTCACCATGCTGCTGTGGTCCTTCGTCGTCGCGGTGACCCTCACCCCCGCCATTGCCGGATGGGCCATGCCCGCTGCCGAAAAAGGCAGCCTGCTGTCCTCCGGCCTGAAAATCCCCGCGCTCTCCAATACCTTTGCCGCAACCCTGCGGTGGGCGGTGCGCAACCCCGTTCGCTCCGTCGCTTTTGCCCTCGTGCTGCCGGTGCTGGGCTTCATGTCCATGCCGCTGCTGACGGCACAGTTCTTCCCCGGCGTGGACCGCGATCAATTCCACATCGAAGTGGACCTGCGCCCCGGTGCCGCCATCGGCCAGACCGAGCAGGTGGTGGATCGCCTTGATGCCCTGCTGCGGGACGCGCCCGAAACCCGGCAGGTCTCCTGGGTCATCGGGAAATCCGCCCCCGCCTTCTACTACAACATGGCTGGCGGGCGCGATAACGCCGCACGCTTTGCCGAAGCCCTTGTGACCACCACCTCGCCCGAGGCGACTGAGGCCCTGATCGCCCGGCTGGAACGTAGTATCGACAGGACCGCGCCCGAAGCACAGGTGCTGGTGCGTGGGCTGGTTCAGGGCCCACCCGTGGATGCCCCCGTTGAATTGCGGATCGTCGGCCCTGATCTGGACCGTTTGCGCGAAATCGGCGCCGAGATGCGGCGGATCGTGGCGGATGTGGATATGGTCACCCTTGCCCGGGGCACCGTGACCACCGGTGCGCCGGAGGTCAGCATCGATGTGGACGAGGCCAAGGCCCGCCAGCTGGGTCTGGAGCTTGCCAATGTATCCCGGCAGCTTGAGGCAGGTCTGGAAGGGGTCGCGGGCGGCTCCCTGCTCGAAGGCCCCGAAGAACTGCCCGTGCGCGTCCGCTTTGGCGATGCCACACGCGGCGACCTGACGGCGATTGCCGATATGACAATCCTGCCGCCGAACGCCGCCACCCTGTCGCAAAACGGCAGCTTTCCGGGCGTGCCGCTCTCTGCCATCGCTGACATTGCGCTGACCCCGAGCGAACCGATCATCACCCGCCGCAACGCGGAACGGGTGAATACCATCCAGGCCTTCATCCTGCGCGATGTTCTGCCCGAAGAAGCGCTGGTGCAGGTGCAGGCGGCGCTGGAGGCCGAAGGCTTTACCCTGCCCGCCGGATACCGGCTGGAGATCGGCGGTGACAGCGATGCACGGGCCGAAACCATGGGCAACCTGCTGGCCTCACTGGGGCTGATCGTGACCCTCTCCATCGCCGCCATCGTGATGACCTTCAACTCCTTCCGCCTCTCGGCCATCGCCCTGGTGGTCAGCGTCCTCTCTGCCGGGCTCAGCATCCTGGCACTGGCCGTGTTCCAATACCCCTTTGGCATCAACGCGATCATCGGGGTCATCGGGTCCATCGGCGTGTCGATCAACGCGGCCATCATCATCATGACCGGGCTGCGGGACGATCCCGGCGCGCGTGCGGGCGATGTGGATGCCATGGTCAGGGTCCTCATGGGCTCCAGCCGCCATATCATCAGCACGACGATCACCACCTTCGGGGGTTTCCTGCCGCTGATCCTCGCAGGCGGTGGCTTCTGGCCACCTTTCGCGATGTCCGTCGCGGGCGGCGTGCTGCTCTCCACCGTGGTGTCGTTCTATTTCACGCCGCCTATGTTCGCGCTGCTCTATGCGCGGCGAGACCGCAAGAAAATGCGCGACGCCGACCCGCAACCAGCGCTCAACCTGGTGCACGCGGCGGAGTAACCCGCGCTTAACCACTATATCTTTATGAAAAGAATTCGGACGCGTCCGGCATCAGGACGCTTGTGCAGGGCTCTGTTTGCGCGGTAAATTTCGCGTCACAGAGTCGCACACCGTTACCTGCGTGTCGTAATCTGGACAGTCGGTGTAAACCGATCTGTCACAAAAGGCGAAAGATCATAACCGCAGCTCTTGCGACGCATTAGGAAGTGCCAATGTCGGACGAAGACGAAATCATCCTCGCGGAACTGGACGACGAAGAGCTCGTCCAACAGATGTTCGACGACCTCTACGACGGTCTCAAGGAAGAGATTGAAGAAGCCGTGAACATCCTGCTGGAACGCGGATGGCAGCCCTATGATATCCTGACCAAGGCGCTGGTCGGCGGCATGACCATCGTGGGCCATGATTTCCGCGACGGTATCCTCTTCGTGCCCGAAGTGCTGCTGGCGGCGAACGCGATGAAGGGCGGCATGGCCATCCTCAAACCCCTGCTGGCCGAAACCGGCGCCCCCCGCGTGGGCAAGATGGTCATCGGCACGGTTAAGGGCGACATCCACGACATCGGCAAGAACCTCGTCGGCATGATGATGGAAGGCGCCGGGTTCGAGGTGGTCGATCTGGGGATCAACAACGCCGTGGAAGCCTATCTGGAAGCCATGGAAAAGGAAGGCCCGGATATTCTGGGCATGTCCGCATTGCTGACCACCACGATGCCCTACATGAAGGTCGTGATCGACACGATGGTGGAACAGGGCATCCGCGATGACTATATTGTGTTGGTGGGTGGTGCGCCATTGAATGAAGAGTTCGGCAAGGCCATCGGTGCCGACGCCTACTGCCGCGATGCCGCCGTCGCGGTGGAAACCGCCAAGGAATGGGTGGGGCGCAAGCACAACCAAAAGAGCGCCTGATCCTGCGCGAGGCGGGCGCCACGCAATCGGAAGGACAGGTCATATGTCGCTCGACAAGTTGGTTCTCATCTGTGTCTGCGTGCTTGCCGCGTTTGGCATCACCCTTTGGTTGGCGGCCCTTCTGCTGACCGCTTTTCAAGTGCCTGCCGGTGGTCTCGCCCTGATCCCTGCGGCGCTTGCGGGCTACGTGTTTTACCGGGTGCTGTCCGAACGGCTCGGCAACGCAGAAGAAGACCATTACGATGGGATGAAGCACTAAGATGTTGGTGGTCACAGCATCCCAAATCGCCGGGCGCCCCACAACAGAAACGCTAGGCCTCGTGCGCGGCTCGACGGTACGCGCCAAGCATATCGGCACCGACATCGTCGCTGGTCTGAAGAGTCTCGTGGGCGGCGAGGTCACCGGGTACTCGTCGCTGATGGCAGGTGCCCGCGAACAAGCGCTTGACCGGATGATCGCCAACGCTCAAGAACTCGGTGCAGATGCGGTGCTCGACATGCGCTTTGAGACCTCGCAAATCATGGGCGGTGCGTCAGAGATTGTGGCCTACGGCACGGCGGTGCGGCTCGATGCAGCTTCGTGACGAGATCCTGACTGAACAGGGCCTTGCCCCAGGTGGGCAAGGCAAGGTGCTGCTCATCGCCTGCGGCGCGCTGGCCCGCGAGATCCTGGATCTGAAGGCGGCGAATGGCTGGACCCACCTGGATCTCACCTGCCTGCCCGCCAAGTACCACCTCTACCCTGATAAGATCACCAAGGCCGTCCGCGACACTGTGGCAAAACACGCCGATGATTATGACACGATCTTCGTGGTCTATGCCGATTGCGGCACCGGTGGGGTGCTGCAGGCAGCTTGCGCGGAACTGGGGGTGGAGATGATCGCAGGGCCCCATTGTTACGCGTTCTTCGAAGGCAATGATCGTTTTGCGAAGCAGAGCGAAACCGAAATCACCACCTTTTACCTGACCGATTTTCTCGTGCGCCAGTTCGATGCCTTTGTCATCAAACCCATGGGGCTCGACCGTCACCCGGAACTGCGCGACATGTATTTCGGCAATTACGAGAAGCTGGTCTATCAGGCTCAGACCGACGATCCGGCCCTGACGGAAAAGGCCCGCGCTTGTGCCGAGAGACTTGGGCTGACCTTCGAGCGTCGGTTCACAGGATACGGCGAGTTGGAAACAAGTCTCGCCGATCTCTGACGGCCGTCACCAAATTCCGGATGGAATTTGAAAAACATAGTGTCGCACCAAAAGTGCGCCAACTAAGCAAAAAGCCGAAGGCGAGCCCATTTGGCAACTTGCCGAAGGCACATCCTTCTAGCTGATCCACCAAAGGCGCGTCCGGTGCAACATCCGACAGCCCGCGCGCTTAGGCGGCGGCAGCGGCCACGCTGCGAATGCGCTCGATCATCGCGCGCAAGCCATTCGATCTCTGGGCAGACAGGTGATCGTTCAACCCCAGACGCTCCATTTCCTGACGTGCATCCACGCGCATGACCGCGTCCAGCGGCAGCCCGTTGTAGAGCTTGCGCAAAACGGCAATCAAGCCGTTCACGATCATCGCGTCGCTCTCCCCATCGAAATGCAGCACACCGCCCTCCGTGACCGCATGCAGCCAGACCTGGCTGGCGCAACCCTCCACCTTGGTCGCAGGGACCTTCAGCGCCGCCTCCAGGGACGCCATCCCCTTGCCCTCCTCGATCACCAGCCGGTAGCGATCTTCCCAATCGTCCAGGAACTCGAAATCTTCGACCAGTTCTTCAAATTCAGCCTGTGCCATCACCGTCCTCACTTGTCGTTCCTGAGGTAAGGCGCGCATTGCCAAAGGTCCAGCCGCCTTGACGCTTTTCAACACGCATCAGATGAGATAATCGGGAGAGAACAAGAATTTGATGGCAGGCCCCATGCGCAAGACAGTTTCCGTCCTTCTGGTCTCGACCCTGATCCTTGCCGCCTGCGGCGGCATCCGTGACAGCCGGGTCAACCCGTTCAACTGGTTCGGACGCGGCGAGCCCGCGCCGGTTGCAGCCTCGACCGAGGCCACCAACCCGCTGATCCCCACACGTCAGGGCCTCTTTTCTTCGAATAGAGAAAGACCCTATGCCGGCCAACCCATTGATACGGTCAGCGATCTGACCATTGAACGCGTCCCCGGTGGCGCGATCATCCGGGCAACGGGCGTTGCTGCTGTTCAGGGCGTGTATGATGTGCGGCTGATACCGGGCAATGAAGACGACGAGGCCGTCGACGGCGTGCTCACCTACAGCCTGCAGGGTCTGCGCCGGGGCGGCACGGTGCAGGGTGCGCCTGCAACGCGCGAGGTGACCGTTGCGCGCAAGGTGACCAATCAAACGCTCTCGGGTGCCCGCACGATCCGGGTGGAAGCCGCGCGCAACGCCCTGCAATCACGCAGATAATCCGCTCAGTCGAGCGCGACGATCCGCACATCAGAGCCATCTGCCGAGAGCGCGATCCTGCCCTCACAGAGGCGCAGGGCATCCGCCCCGAAAACCTCCTTGCGCCAACCTTGCAGGGCCGCCACATCCCGCAGACCGGCGGCAATCGCGTCCAGATCCGACGCCGGGGCGATCAGTTTGGCGGCAACGCCCGCGCTCTCTGTCTTGGCCTTGAGCAGCACGCGCAACAGATCGGCCAGCGCCGGGTTAACCTGCAGCTTGTCCCGCGACCGGTCCGGCTGAGGCATCTTGTCAGGCGGGCAATTCACGCCGTCAGCCACCGCCTTGAGGATGCCTTCGGCGATATCACCGCGCCGCGCTTCGCGCAGCAGCAACCGGGCACGGCCCAGTTCTTCGGCGTTCTTGGGCTTGTTTGACGCCAGTTCCACCAGCGCATCGTCTTTGTAGACGCGGTTGCGGGGAATGTTGCGCTCTTGCGCGTGACGTTCACGGAAAGCCGCCAACTCCCGCACCACGGCGAGGAATTTGGGCGAATTGGTCCGTGTTTTCACCCGCCGCCAGGCCTCTTCCGGCGTCACGATATAGGTGTCCGGGCTGGTCAGCACCTTCAGCTCTTCATGCACCCAGCGGCTGCGTCCGGTTTCCTCTAGCTTGGCGGCAAGAAATTCGTAAATCTCGCGCAGATGGGTCACATCCGCCAATGCATAGGTCTTTTGTGCCGCCGTCAGCGGGCGGCGAGACCAGTCGGTGAACCGCGATGTCTTGTCGAGCGGCTTTTTCGCAATCCGCCGCACCAGCGTTTCATACCCCACCTGCTCGCCAAAACCGCAGACCATGGCCGCCACCTGCGTATCAAAGAGCGGCTCCGGAAAGACCTGCGCATCGACGTAGAAGATTTCCAAATCCTGCCGGGCGGCGTGGAACACCTTGACCACGGAGGTATCCCGAAAGAGCGCGTAGAGCGGCTCCAACGACAACCCCTCGGCCAGCGGATCGACCAGCACCGCCGTGCTGTCATCCTTGCCGGGCATGGCCAGCTGGATCAGGCAGAGCTTTGAATAATAGGTGCGTTCGCGCAGAAACTCGGTATCGACGGTCACATAGTCATGGCCGGCCGCCTCTGTGCAAAAGGCCGCCAGTTCCGCAGTCGTGGTGAGTGTTTTCATTCGGGCGTTTCTTTTTCTTTATGATCGTCAATAATACCCAGTCACCAATCTGTTACACGAGGCACGGGGCTTTGACCAGAACCGCATGTCCGGACACCTAGCGCAACAGGATCGGACGTTTATCGCCACGGGCAAAACGCTCCAGAACCGCAGGGTATAGCCGGTGTTCCTGCACCAGCACCCGGGCAGACAATGTCTCCACCGTATCACCGGGCTGCACCGGCACCTCCGCCTGCCCCAGGATCGGGCCGTCATCCAGCGCCGGGGTCACCTCATGCACCGTGCATCCGTGCAGGCTGTCTCCGGCCTCGAGCGCACGGGCATGGGTGTGGAGCCCCTTGTACTTCGGCAGCAGCGAGGGGTGGATGTTCAACATGTGCCCGCGCCAGGGGTCAACAAAACCCGCCGTCAGCTTGCGCATGAACCCGGCCAGACAGATGATATCGGGCGCGTGATGGGCGAGCGCACCGGTGATGGCATGTTCAAAGGCGTCGCGGTCGCCCTTGAACGGCTGGTGACGCACCACCTCGGTGGGCACGCCCCGCGCCTCGGCCCGCTCCAGCCCCTTCGCAGACGGATCATTCGACAAGACAACACAGGGCCGCGCCGGGTGATCCCCATGCATACTGTCGAGCAGCTTGACCATGTTGGAACCGCTGCCTGAGATGAAAATCGCGACCCTCTTGGTCAAAGCAGCGTGCCTTGATATTGCACACCTGCGGTGTCGGTCACCGTGCCGATGCGCGTCACCTCCTCGCCCTGCTCGGTCAACAAGGCCGTCAAGGCGTCTGCCCGGTCGGGTGCCACCACGAGGATCATGCCCAGCCCGCAATTGAAGGTCTTCAACATTTCCGCTTCGGCCATGCCGCCGGTGCGTGCCATCCAGTCAAAAACCGGTGGCAGGGTCCAGCTGTCCAGATCAATCTGCGCGCTCAGATCCTCGGGCAGAACCCGTGGCAGGTTCTCGGTCAGCCCGCCGCCGGTGATATGCGCCAGCGCATGCACGCCCCCTGCCCGGATGGCCGCCAGCGCAGGCCGCACGTAAAGCCGCGTCGGGGTCAGCAGTTCCGCCCCCAGTGAGCTATCCGCCCAGGGGCAGGCGTCTTCCCACGACAGCCCGGACAGTTCGACCAGCTTGCGCACCAGACTATAGCCGTTGGAATGCACACCGTCCGACGAGAGCCCCAGCAGCACATCGCCGGAGGCAACCCCCGTCGGCAGGTCCTGTCCACGCTCCATCGCACCGACAGAAAACCCTGCCAGATCGAAATCACCGGCGGGATACATGCCTGGCATCTCGGCGGTCTCGCCGCCGATCAGGGCACATCCGGCGCGTTCACACCCAAGCGCAATACCTTCGATGATGCGCGCCGCCTGATCGGTGTCGAGCGCGCCGGTTGCGAAATAGTCGAGGAAAAACAAGGGCTCCGCACCCTGGCAGACCAGATCGTTCACACACATCGCCACCAGATCGACACCCACGCCGTCCACATGGCCGGTGTCGATGGCAATGCGCAGCTTGGTCCCGACCCCATCGGTGGCCGCCACTAGGATCGGGTCCTGATACCCCGCCCCCTTGAGGTCGAAAAGCGCGCCAAACCCGCCCAGACCTGCCATCACACCGGGGCGGTTCGTCCGCTTTGCCGCCGGTTTGATGCGATCCACCAGAGCGTTGCCCGCGTCAATATCCACACCCGCGTCCGCATAGGTGATCCCGTTTTTTGGCAGTGTCATGACAGGGTCCCTTGCGCCGCTGATTTGATGCATCGGGGGTTAGAGCATTCACCGCGCGCATGCAATGTCTGGAGCGCGCTCTTCGGCCTCTTGACGCGGCCAACGGCGCGGCTTACCCACGCAGGTATGGTGGGCCTGTAGCTCAATTGGTTAGAGCAGAGCGCTCATAACGCTTTGGTTGCGGGTTCAAGTCCTGCCGGGCCTACCATCACCGCTTTTTTCCACCCCGGAGCGCCCTTTCGCAGCGGTCGATTGACGTTCGCGCGGGGTCGATCTGAGGGCCAGCCGACCGAAGCGGGTCACCACGCGAAGGGCCGCCGCCAGAACCAGCGCACAGAGCACCAGCTTGGTGACCTCTTCCATGGTTCCTTCGATCAGCACGGCATGCACGACGGTGCCGGTCACGATAACCACCACAAAGCTCAGATGGATACGGCGCCAGATACGCGGTCCCAGGCGCAACCGTTTGCGCAAGAGCGCCAGCAGCGTGGTGGCCAGGACAGCCCACATGGCGATCACGCCCCAGGCGGAAAACGGGGTTGGCGAGGTGAACAGAAGGGCGTCGACCACGTCCGGCGGGCTGGTGATCCAGAGCCCGGCAACGTGGATGACCACGGCGAGGGCCAGACATCCACCGATCCAGCGATGTACCCGCCGCCCAAGCGTCCCGGAAACCCCGGGCAAATATCCGGCAATCAGCAGGGGCTGGATCAACATCAGCACCATGCCGATGATCCCCGCAAACCCGGCCACGACATAGATCGGTTCACGCCATGCCAGCAACGGGCTTGCCGAGGCGGCAGCAAGCGGCACGAGGATGGCGGCGGCGACGGCGCTCCACACCAGAACCGCGCGAACCCGTCTGGCAGACCGGACCGCCAACCGGCTCAGGCCGTGGTCAGGACAAAATGCGCTTCGAGGCGGGTGTCCGAGGCGCTGGACATCACCGGACGCAGGAAGACGGTTTCAAAATCGCCGCTGTCATAGGCCAGATGGCCATGCGGCTGGCCAAAGGCCGGGACGATCTGCGGCATCTCCAGTCGGAACTCGCCCTTGGCGTTGGTCAGCGTGGCCCCGTGGCTTTGCGGGTCCCGCTCGTGTCCTTCGGTCGTATGCGCCCAGATCTGGATACGCTGGCCTTCCAGCGGTGCGCCGTCACCGGCACGGCGCACCGTGCCGGTCATCCAGAAGCCCCCGCCGCCGATCCTGTCTACGATAGGCGCGCCCGGTCGATAATTGTTGGACCCGCCGCGCATGGATTGCGTGGGTTCAATGGATTTTGCGACAGCGGGAAGGCGCAGCCCGGAGACGCCGGTCGCCAGGGCGGAGGTGCCTGCAACAATGAGATTTCGACGGGTGAGCGGCATTCTTGTCATTCGGATTTCTCCTGACTGATCTGGAATGGTTGGGTCATACTGCACGTGGCCGGACCTCATGCGGCCCGTCTTTGAGCGAAATCTACCAGAGCCCCGGCGGAGAGGAAAGCGCGCCCACGGCTTCGTGATGGTATCTTGCCAGTTTGCGCGCATGGGCCGCCGCGATTTCACGCGCGGTCGCGGCAGGGCTTTCGCCGCACAGAACACGCCCCGGGGAGGACTATACCTCCCCGGGGCGCGTAACCGGCTCAATAGGAATCGCGGTATTCCAGCCAGGCCATGGGATTGCCCTCGGGCGGCTCGGAACGCCGGCCGTTGGGGGTCAGATCCATATAGGCGTAGGCCGCATTGGTCGCATCCAACCCGCGACCGTACATTGAGTATGTGTGGTACACCGCGCCGTCATCATCCTTTGCGAAAACGGACGTGCCGTGCATCTCGTCCAGATGCGGGTTTTGCATGGTTCCGAAATTGTAGCTGTTGTGCCTGTCGTCCGGACGATCCGGCCCAAACCCGACATCATAGTCGACATTGAAGGCCGTGCCACGCGACGACACCCACTCGAAGTCCCACCCCATCCGCGCCTTGAACGGCAGCAAACGCGCGATGGGTGCGGATGACACCGCCACAAAGGCGATATCCTGTGCGGCCAGATGCGGCGTAAGCCCCGCGTAGCTATCGGCCCAGAACGAACAGCTCTTGCACGGGTTTTCCCAGTCGGGGCCGAACATGAAGTGATAGGTGATCAGTTGGGATCGGCCGCCAAAGAGATCGGACAGCGATTTTTGACCGGTGGAGGTCTCGAAGATGTAGCTGTCCTCGACCTTCACCCAAGGCAGCGCCTGCCGGGCCTTGGCGATGTCGTCCTTGAGCCGCGTGTGTTCCTTTTCGCGGGCAAGCAGGGCCTTGCGGGCGGTCAACCAATCTGCGCGGGATGCAGTTTTGTGGGGTGTCATCTTCAGTATCCTTTCCGTTGTCAATCTGTGGCGGATTTTTCCGTCCAGTGTTCAGGGAGCGTCCGCGCCACCTCTGGCGTGGCGTTCAGGCGTGTCATCCAGGCGAACACCAATGGATAAAGGCCGTGCATATCGCCGAACCCGACGGATCGCATCAGGGCGGCCTTGGTCTCAACGGCCCGCTCGATCAGGCGCGTTTCGGGGTAGACCAGCGCGTCCGCCGCAGAGGGCAGATCGCCACACAGGTAGGGGCGACCATCCGACAGCCGTGCCTCCAGAGCCCGGCATTCCACATGAGCCAGCGCGGCACCGGCCTCCAGCATCTGCGCGTCGGTCGTGCCCGCTTGCGGCAGCTCTCCGCGCGACGCAAATGCCACGCTCAACAGCTTATGGTTTGCCGCTCGGAAGTCGTCGTAGCAGCTCATGACCAGCTGCCAGATCTCGGCGGCCGCGTCGGGTGTCGACCCGAAGAGGGGAACATCCGGATGGCGGCGTTCCAACCAGGCAAGGATCGCGAGCGAGCCATGCAGCGACAGGCCATCCGCGACAAGAATGGGCAGCGTAACGCGCGGATTCAGCTTTCGGATGTCATCGGCTTCATTTTCGCGATCCGACGCACTCAGGGTGCGAATATCGGCTGCGAGCCCCTTGAAAGCGAGCCCCAGACGCACCCGCCAACTTGGCGGCGCACCGCTGATTTGAAGCAGCCTCAGTTGCATGTCATCCTCCTGACCAAACGTGATTGGAAGATACGAACCCGGTATGCCTTTGCAAGTAGGCAGTTTTTTCGGGTATAGTATCTAAAACCATACTAATGAGGAGAGGATTTCCGATGCCACGGGATGATCCAGAGACGAAGAGCGATATGGAACCCATTGATAACGATGATCTTTGTCCGATGCCGGACATTGCAAAACTGATCGGTGGCAAGTGGAAACTGATCATTCTGCAGATTTTGATTTTCCGCGGCACGAAGCGTTTTAGTGAGCTCAAACGCATGATCGACGGCGTGACACAGACGATGCTGACGAACCAGCTGCGGGCGCTGGAAGCCGATGGTCTGGTCTCGCGGAAGGTCTATCCAGAGGTACCGCCGCGCGTGGAATACACGGCCACGGATCGGGCGATGGCGCTGACCAGTATGTTCCGAGAAATGCACAACTGGTGGGTGGCCGGGCAGCGGTAGATCAAACTGCGCGCGACCAGAGGGGGTGGCTGTACCAGTGCAGAATTGCCCAAGCCTAAGGTGCAGGTGTGAGCAGTCAGATCGCGCAAATCTTATGGTTTTTGGCAACCAGTTTCCCGGCGTGTAGCGGCACAAAATTCATGGAAATCCGCGTGTCATCCGCCTGGGATTGTTCCGCTGAACGAATCAGGCAGATTTATGGCAGAGGCGACGTTGTTTGACCCTCAACCAAGGCGAGAAATCCGCTATCCCCCCAATTTAAATCACTTTTATTTGTTTACCAAGCGCCCACAAAATTGACACATTTCCTAAAATTTATGCTAAAAATTCTATTGTTCTGACCCATGTTGGGTTGGCGCGTGTGTGTTGACGATTTGTTTTGGTAACCGAGGGGCAGTGCCCGTGTTTTCTGTGCGAGTAAACTTGTTTACAGCGGCTGCAGTCTATTGTGCAGCAGCTTTCGCCTCCGGCGCGACGGCAAGCACGGTGCGCGACCTTCCGTCAGTGGACGAAGAGCCGCTTGGGGAATTCCTGCTGGCAGATCTGATCAGGAACGACGTGCTTGGCGGCGATTGTATCGCCGAGGATGATATTGATCTTGCTTTCTTTGCTACTGGCAAGGGCATGCGGTTGCCCCGCACCTGTCTGCCTGAGCCCTGCAGTCAGGCATTGACACCCTTCAAGTTGGCCGAGTTAATCGGACGTCCGGCACAACAATCCGAATGGGATCGCTACTTTTCCCGCTATGCTGATGCCTGCCGCAAGGAAGTGGTCAGTTTTGACGACGCCGTGGCAGAGGAACCGATCTCCAGCGCCGAATTCTGGGCGCAGATCCTGGGCGCGCGTGTGGTACAAGATCAGTTGGTCCGCAATGCGCCGATTGCCGTAGCGTCGATACCCCTCCTTTCCGAGCCACAAATTGGTGGCGGCGGTGGTGGCAGCGGCGGCAGCGGCGGCGGTGGTGGCAGTGGCGGCGAACCTGATAGAACGCCTGGGCCTTTCGATCCGCCTCCCTCCGGGGGGCCGGAAACAACCACGACGCTCTTCGGAGGTGATCCGGACGACGATCCTGACGGCGGTCCGGACGACAGACCTGACAATGGCCGTGATCCCGGCGATCCGGACCCGGTGGTGCCGACGCCTGTTCCCCTGCCGCTTGGTCTTTGGATGCTGCTCAGTGCCGTGGCCGGGCTGGTCACGCTGCGGCGCGCAAAACGCTAGAGCCTGTCGACGCGCTCAGCGTGCGATCACGATATCGGCGCGGAGCCCGCCCAGACGCACCGACGAGCTCAGCCGCAGCACGCCGCCATGCGCACGGGCGATGTCCGTCGCAATGGCAAGGCCAAGGCCAACGCCGCCGCCCTTGTCCTGATTGCGGGAACTGTCGAGCCGGGTGAAAGGGCGCGTTGCCTCTGCCCGGCGGTTTTCCGGGATACCAGGGCCGTCGTCCTCCACCCGAATGCGCAGGGTCTTCTCCGTCAACAGCACCGAAACCTCTGCCATCGCGCCGTAGCGCACCGCGTTCGAGATCAGATTGTCGAGCGCACGGCGCATCGCCAGCAGGTTCAGTTGCACAGTGCCCTCACCCTCCCCCTCCGGCGGCATCAGAATTACGTTGCGCCCTGCCCGGCGGGCATTTTCCACGACGGTCGCAACCAGTTCATGTGGATCAACAGGTTCCGGCTCGCCTTCCCCTGCCCCTTTTACGAAATTCAGAAAAGCGTCGAGCATCTCCTGCATGTCATCGACATCCCGCTCCAGCGCCGCACGCTCGTCATCCTCCAGCATGGACAGGCTCAACCGCATGCGGGTCAGCGGCGTGCGCAGATCGTGGCTGACACCTGACAGCATCAGGGTGCGCTGTTCGATCTGGCGTTCGATCCGGCTGCGCATGTCGAGAAACGCATTGCCCGCTGAGCGAACTTCCGATGCGCCCGAGGGGGTATAGGGTTCGTGCCGCCCGCGCCCGAAAGCCTCTGCCGCCCGCGCCAGCCTTTTGATCGGACGCAGTTGGTTGCGCAGGTAGAGAATGGCGATGACCGTCACCAGGCCACCGAAAAACACCATGTTCACGAAGAGCTGGTGCGGGTTGGAGGCCGAGACGCGCCGCCGGTCGAAACTGATCCTGACCGGGCCGTGGCGGGTGTCGGCATAGACGTGAACGCGGCGGTTTTCGGTGAGGTCGATCTGACTGACCTGGGTCACAACGTCGGGCAACATCGACACGATCACACGGCCGGAAAAATCGGAGACGTCGCGCAGATGCGTGGCAGGCACCTCTACAGGATCGACGGCGTCCACCGTAATCGCCAACTGCGACGCCTCATCGACCACGTGGCTGCTGATCGATCCCCGGTCCGGCGCGGTGTCAACCACGTCCAGGACCAATCGCAGCTCGCGTGCGACCGCAGTCGTCATCTGTTGCGTGACATCCTCGAAGTGGCGCGTCAGAAAGAGCACGGTGACCACCAGTTGCAGGAACACCACCGGCAAAAGCAGGATCAGAACTGCCCGCGCGTAAAGGCTGCGCGGCATATAGTATTTGAGCCAGAGAAACGACATGGGCTAGACCCTAAAGGTGCCTCTGCCCATTAGAAAGAGTGAAAGAAGATGCCTGAGCGCGATGACCCTGATCCCCCCGCCGGACCGGTTGACATGTTGGAACCCGGGGTGCGGCGGGTCGTGGCCCCGAACCCCTCGCCGATGACCTTTCGCGGCACCAACAGCTATCTACTGGGCACCACGGAGATTGCGGTGATCGACCCGGGGCCGCTGGATGAGGATCACCTGGCAGCACTCCTCAGTGCGCTCACACCCGGCCAGCGGATCACCCACATCGTCGTGAGCCACGCGCATCTCGATCACTCTCCCCTCGCGGCTGCCCTTCAGAAGGAATGCGGTGCGCCGATTTACGGATTTGGACCGGCGGAAAAAGGTCGGTCTGCGGTAATGCAACGGCTCGCAGCGGACGGTCTTATGGGTGGAGGCGAGGGCATTGACGCCGCGTTTTCACCCGATCACGAACTGGAAGATGGCGCGCTGCTGCGGGGACCGGACTGGCAGTTGCGCGCCCTGCATACACCGGGGCATATCGGCAATCACATCTGTCTCGCGTGGGGAGACATCTGTTTCACTGCGGATCATGTGATGGGTTGGGCCAGTTCGCTTGTGTCGCCACCCGACGGCGATCTGACCGATTTCATGGCCTCCTGTCGGCGTCTGCAAAAGACCGAATGGCGGCGGTTTTACCCCGGCCATGGTGATCCGGTGGACGCCCCCCGTGCACGGCTCGACTGGCTCATCGCGCACCGCATGACGCGCGAAAAGGCGATCCTCGAAGCCCTGGAGGCCGGACCAGCGGATGCGCTCTCTCTGGCACGCATCATATACGGGGATACGCCCGCCGGGTTGATGTCTGCTGCCTCCCGGAATGTGCTGGCCCATCTGATTGATCTCATTGGTAAAAACAAGGTCGCACCCAAGGCGCCCTTGCGCGCGGACACACGCTTCTACCTGACCTGACGCTCCGAGGTTCGAAATTCGGAAAATCCTGCAAAATACTCTGGACGGCGCAAAGAGCCGCTGCTATATCGCCCGAACCGTTCCGGCGTAGCTCAGCGGTAGAGCAGTTGACTGTTAATCAATTGGTCGTAGGTTCGATCCCTACCGCCGGAGCCAAAATCTCTTCAGGAACACAAGAGAGTAGCAGGCCGCCCCTAGGGCGGCTTTTTGGTTTCTGCAACATCTCTACAACATGGAGAAGGTGAAGTTCAAAAGGAGCCTGTAGCTCCGAAAGACCCGACACCTCGCGCCAAGCCCTTCGCAACAATGCGGATCCGGGAACGCACATCGTAGGATACGCCCAAGGCCGGAAATCGTGGCCAAAACACGCTTCACGCCTGCAACTCCGTCAGGCTGCTTAATTTCGTTTTCCATGTCTCTCTAGCATCGTCCGGGCACTCGAATGGATTGCTCTGAGTCAGCCTACTCTGACTGGCGTTTGGCCTGTCTCGTCGCTGGTTGGTTCCTCTGCGAATCGTCTCTTGATCTGCTTACTGCGGGCGGACGCTCTTGGTGACGTTTGCCCTCCCGGTACACTCGCGTTCGTTCCTTTTTGGGACGACCCGATCTCCAACAGAACAAGGTGTTTCCCCGTCACTTTAGGCATTTTTTGACGAAAAGCCTTGCCGAAACCGGTTTCGGAGGTTTGCGTAGAGAGATCAAGGAGGACAGATTGTGCGGACGGGCGATGTAGCCGTTGGGGCAACAAGACCGATGGGGGGACGGACCCGCGTGACGATCGCGGACGTTGCGGCACACCTTGGCGTGACGAAAAGCACCGTCAGCCGTGCCCTGAACGGATATCCGGATATCGCCGAGGCAACCCGGCTGCGCATCAGCCGCGCGGCCGAGCGGCTCGGCTATCGTCCACTCAGCCATGCGCAAGCCATTCGCACCGGTCGGGTGCGCTCCTTGGGTCTCGTCCTGCAGATCGATGACGAAGACAGCGCGCGCCCGTTTCTGGCCAATTTCATTGCCGGTGTGACCCAGGCCGCCAGTGACGAGAACTGGACCATCACCATCGCCACCGCCGAGAGCGAAAAGGGCGTTCGGGAAACCTTGTCGCGTCTGGTGGACGAGCACAAAGCCGATGGTTTCATCCTGCCGCGCACGCTGCTGCGCGACAAACGGGTCGAGATACTGCGCGCTCAGAACGTGCCTTTCATCATGTTTGGCCGGACGGCTGACCCCACGGGCTGTGCGTGGTATGATATCAAAGGCGAGGACGCGATGCGGGCCGCAACCACCCGGCTCGCCAGTTTCGGGCACACCCGGATTGCCCATGTCCCAGGTGGTGAAGAATACACATATTCCAGGCTGCGGATCGGCGGGTACCGCGAAGGGTTGGAGGCGGCAGGCATTGCCTTTGATCCGGCTCTTATTGGCCCGCCCGCACTGACACGGCAGGCTGGGGACATGGCCACGCGGGCGCTGCTGGCCTTGCCTGAGCCCCCCACGGCCATCACCTTCGCCGTGGACCGCGCCGCCCTCGGGGCCTACCGGGCGGCGCAGGCGCTGAGCCTACGGATCGGCGCGGATGTCTCGGTAATTGCCTATGACGGCGTGCCGGAGGGCGCCTATGCCGATCCCGGTCTGACCACATTTGCGGTGAACAGCCGTCAGGCTGGGGAACGCCTTGCGACCCTGTTGATCAAACGCATCCGCGGGGCAGCACCGGAAGAGCTTCGCGAGCTGGCCCCGGCCACCCTCATCGAGCGGGGGTCTGACCGCCCGCCCCGTCTGACACCCGCCGCGTTGGCGCGGCATCTCAAAACGCAAACAAACATCTGATGTCCAATGGGAGGAACCAAAATGACATTTCAGACCAAAACCAAGCTGCTGACCACCGCAGCCCTGGCGCTCGCGCTCTCTGTCGGCGCATTGAGCGCGGACACGATCCGGTTCTGGACAACGGAGGAACAGCCTGAACGTCTGGCCAAGCAGCAGGATATGGCGGCCCAGTTCGAGGCGGCGACAGGCACCGCTGTCGAGGTGATCCCGGTCTCGGAATCCGACATGGGCACACGGGCCACCGCGGCCTTTGCGGCGGGCGATCTGCCCGACGTGATCTACCACCCGCTGCAATACGCGCTGCCCTGGGCTGAGGCGGGCATCCTGGACACGGAAGCCGCCTCCGAAGTGGTTGAGGAACTGGGTGAGAGCACCTTCGCCCCGGGCCCGCTTGCAATGGCGGCCCTGGAGGGCGGTGTTGCTTCCGTTCCCGTCGACGGCTGGACCCAGATGATTGTCTACCGTGCGGACAAGTTCGCAGAGGCGGGTCTGGAACCGCCCACATCCTTTGCCAATGTGATCGCGGCACTCGACGCCCTGCACAACCCGCCGGAGATGTACGGGTTTGTCGCCGCTACCAAAGTCGATGAGAACTTCATGTCGCAGGTGTTGGAGCATGTGTTCCTTGCGAATGGCGTGTCACCCGTCGATGCCGATGGTGCCACCGAACTTGATCTGGCAGCCACCACCGAAGTCCTCGAATTCTATAAGGCAATCGCGGAAGCCTCCCCGCCGGGCGAGCTTTTCTGGCAGCAGTCGCGCGAGCTTTACTTCGCCGGTCAGGCGGCGATGATCATCTGGTCGCCCTTCATCCTTGACGAGCTTGCGGGGCTGCGCGACAGCGCCCCGCCCACCATCACCGATGATCCCACGTCGTCCGAGCTGGCCTCGAAGACCGGCATCGTGACCAATTTTTCCGGCCCGTCGAACCCGGACGGGGCGGCCTGGGGTGATGTGCGCTACTTCGGGATCACAAACGATGCCGACACCGATCTGGCGATGGAGTTCGTGAAGTTCTCGATGGACGATGGCTATGCGCAAACGCTTTCCATCGCGCCCGAGGGCAAATTCCCCGTGCGCCGCGGGACCGCGGACGCGCCTGCGAAATTCTCGGAGGCCTGGGCCAAGCTGCCTGTCGGCGTGGATCGCAAGGCCCCTCTGGGCGAGCTCTATGACCAGGCCATGATTGACGAGGTTGTCGGTGGTCTCGACGTCGCCAAGCGCTGGGGTGTGACCGAGGGGCAATTGGGCCTCGCCTCCAAGATGATCAACAGTCAGGTCATCAACCGCGTGGTGCGCCAGTACATTGACGGCGAAATTGACGCGGCCGCCGCCGTGGCCGCCATGAACGAACAGCTCGCCGAGATCGAATAAGGGGTTTCCCCACGCCTGTTCCGGTGCTTGCGCCGGGGCGGGCAGATCATTCCCAAAACCCTGCTGACCGGAGGACGCGATGCGCGTTGCAATCCCCCCGAACGGTCGCGGCCCGCTGGAAAGGCGAGAGGCGCGCCTGGCCTGGTCCCTGCTTTTGCCGACCATTACCATCGTCTCGCTGGTGGTGGTCCTGCCCCTGCTCGCCATCTTCTGGATCAGCTTCAAACCCATCGGACTTGCAGACCTGCGCCCACCGGCCCCTGTGCTGCGCGAAAGCCTGCGTGGATCGGGCGACGAGATGCGGATCGAATACCGGCTGCGCAATTCCAGTCAGGACACCGAAATCACCGAGGTTACCATTCGCGATGTCTGGCCTGAAAGCCTGATCGTGACGGGCGATCTTCCCGCAGGGTGCACGCTGGACGGCCGCGCCTTCGCCTGTGATCTTGGCACTCTGGAGCCGGGGTACAACGAGCGGCTGCGCGTGCCGGTGATGCTGGCCGACGGCGCAGAGGAAGACGCGGCTGAAGAGGCCGCCGAAGGGTCGACACCCATCGTCCGCGGCGAGGCGGAGTCCATCCTGACGAACGCGGAGTTCACAGTCGAGAACTTTGCCAGGGTCTTTGACGGCGACGCATTCTGGACCGTGATGTGGGTCACGATCTTCTACACCGTTTTCGGCACGGTGGGTGCGCTGCTCTTCGGCCTCTTTGCAGCGATGCTCCTGAACAAGAGCTTTCGCGGGCAAGGCATTCTGCGCGGGCTTTACCTCTTTCCCTATGTGGCGCCGGTCATTGCGGTGGCCTTCACCTGGGTGAACCTCTTTGACCCCTTTTCAGGCTCGGCAAACGCGCTTTTGCTGCAAATGGGTGTGACCAGTGAGGCGATCAATTTCTTTGGCCAACGCCCGCTTGCGCTGATCATGGTGACGGTGTTCGAGATCTGGCGCTACTTCCCGCTGAGCTTCCTCTTCATCCTTGCGCGGATGCAGTCCATCGACACCGACATGTACGAGGCCGCCGACATGGACGGGGCGTCGCCGTTCCAGAAATTCTGGTACCTGAGCCTGCCGATGCTGCTTGGCATCCTGTCGGTTCTGTTCCTGCTGCGCTTCATCTGGACCTTCAACAAGTTTGACGACATCTTCCTTCTGACCGGCGGGAATGCCGGGACACGCACCTTGACGGTGAACGTCTACGAACAGGCCTTTGCGATATCCAACATCGGCGCAGGGGCAGCGGTGGCCGTCGTAATCTTCGGCTGCCTGCTGGCCTTCAGCTTTTTCTTCTTCAGATTCATCAGCCGGGAGGAAGGACTATGAGGGTCCTGCGTTTTGGCTACGTCACCGGGCCGCTCATCGGTGCGCTGTGGCTCTTTATCCTCGCCACGACGGTCTCGATCACGCTTTCCTTTGCGACGGGCGATGCGTTTCGCCCCGCGCTGATTATCTCGCTGATCGTGGGGGCGGCATCGGGTGTGGTCGCCGCACTTGCGCACGACAGGAAGATCAGGATCGCAATGATCGCCGCACCGGTTTTCATGCTGACCCTGATCGGCCTGGGCCCCATGGTCATGGAGAGCACGGCGACATCCGAAAGCATCGCCGCCGTCCTCCTCGCGTTGGTGATCGGCTGGTCCATGGTCGCAATCATGGAGGATGTGCCCATGGGACCGCTGACCCGGCACGAGATGGAGGAGGCGTGGATCCGGTTCCTCACCGGCTTTGGCTACATCTTCTTCACCGCGATCGTGCTGATCCCTTTCTACGTGATGGTCATGACCTCGCTCAAATCGCAGTCGGCCCTCTTGCAAAACCCGCTCGACTTCTCGCTGGACCTCGACAAGGGATGGGCGCTGTTTCGCAGTTATCACGAACTCTTCCGCGACTTTAACTTCGGCACCTACATGTGGACCAGCTTCTATGTGTCGGTGCTTACGGTTTTCATCACGCTCGCCTTCTCCATTCCGGGCGCCTACGCGGTGGCCCGGCTGCGGTTCCGGGGCCAGAAGGCCTTCTCACGCTCGATCCTGCTCATCTACATGGTGCCGATGATCGTGCTGGCCCTGCCCATATACATCGCCTTTTCAGTCACCGGGCTGCGCAATACCGTGCTCGGCATCGTCATGATCTATCCGGTCACGACGATCCCCGTGGCGCTCTACATGCTGCAGGGCTACTTTCGCGGACTGCCGCCGGAGGTGGAGGAAGCCGGGCTGATGGACGGGCTGAACCGGTTGCAGGTCATCTGGAAGATCACCTTGCCCCTGGCCCTGCCCGCGCTCGCCTCCGTCAGCCTCTATGTCTTCATGATCGCCTGGAACGAATTCCTTCTGGCCTTCATGCTGCTGGATGATCCGTCGAAATTCACGCTGACGCGCGGCGTCGCCATGCTCAACAGCTCGGAAATCCCCCGGGAACATCTGATGGCCGGCGCCGTCATCGCCACCGTGCCCGTCATGGTCCTGTTCCTCGGATTGGAGAAATTCATGACCAAAGGTCTAACTGCAGGGAGCGTAAAGGGATGAATACGCATAGAACGCCGAATATGGATGAACAGGCGCGCGCCATTCTGCGGGGCAATGACCGTGGCGGCTACACCGTGCCCACAGCCGGTCTCTACCCCTACCAATGGAACTGGGACAGTGCCTTCGCCGCCTGGGGGTTTGCCACCTTCGATGTTGCACGGGCCTGGGATGAAATCGGGACATTGTTTTCCGGTCAGTGGCGCAACGGCATGGTGCCGCATATCCTCTTTCACCGCCCGGACCCGGGCTATTTCCCCGGCCCGGACATCTGGGGCGGGACCGGACCGGTGGCCTCCTCGGGGATCAGCCAGCCGCCGGTGGCGGCCAGCTTTGCGCGCCGGATCTACGAGATTGACCCCGAAGGCAGCCGCCCGGCTTTGGCCCGTCTTTTTCCAAGGATGGTGGCGTGGCACCAGTGGTTCATGGACTGGCGTCTCGACAAAGGTGCGGTCTGCATCACGCATCCCTGGGAAGCCGGGCGCGACAACACGCCTGACTGGGATGGCGCGATGGCCGGGATCGACCCGACGGGGGTTGGTGAATACACGCGCCGGGACACTTCCCACGTCGATCCTGCGATGCGGCCCACGAAATACGACTACGACAGGTACATCTGGCTGGTGCAGCTGGGGCGGCGGCTGAAGTGGGACGAAGCCGCGCTTTTGGATCAGAACCCGTTCCGGGTCGCCGATCCCACGATGACCTTCACCCTGCTCCGGGCGCAGCGCGATCTGGCCGTTCTGGGACAGGCGCTTGGCGAGGATGTCAGCGGCATCGAGGCCGCCATCGAGGTGCTGGAGGTCGGGGCAGAAACCCTCTGGAACCCTGAGCTTGCGAGCTATGACGCGCGCGATGTGCGCTCGGGCGAATGGTCCGGCTGTGTGTCGAACGCGTCGTTCCTCAACTGGTACGCCGGCCTGGATCACCCCGGCATGGAGGCACAATACGACCGCATCGCCTCGATCTGCAGGTATCCTGTTCCCAGTCATGATCCCAGTTCCGAACGGTTTGACGCCAAACGCTACTGGCGCGGGCCGACCTGGGGGGTCATGAACGCGCTGATCGGGATCGGACTTGAAGAACGCGGGCTCAACGACCGGGCCGAGGCACTGCGCAAAACAACCGCCGACCTCATCAGGGAACACGGCTTTGCCGAATACTTCGACCCGATAACCGGGGATGCGGCCGGTGGCGGCACCTTTACCTGGACCGCGGCCGTCTGGCTGTGCTGGGCCTCACCGACACGACCGAAAGGAGCCTCCTGATGGGTGCGATCAAGCTTGAAGCCGTCGAAAAATGGTACGGTGAGGTGCAGGTCATCAAAGGGGTGGACCTTGACATTGACGATGGCGAATTCGTCATTTTCGTCGGTCCCTCGGGGTGCGGGAAATCCACGCTGCTGCGCATGATCGGCGGGCTTGAGGAGACCTCGCGCGGCGCGATCCTGATCGATGGTCGCGACGTGACACCCGAACCGCCTGCAAAGCGCGGCCTGACAATGGTGTTCCAGAGCTACGCGCTCTATCCCCATATGAGCGTGCGCGAGAACATGGGTTTTTCCCTCAAGACCGCAGGCGCCCCGAAATCCGAAATCGATGACAAGGTGAACCACGCCGCAAGTGTTCTGAAGCTGGAGCCATACCTCGACCGGCGTCCCAAGGATCTGTCGGGCGGGCAACGCCAGCGCGTGGCCATCGGGCGCTCCATCGTGCGCGACCCCACGGCGTTTCTCTTTGACGAGCCGCTCTCGAACCTCGATGCCGCATTGCGGGTCGAGATGCGGTACGAAATCGCGAAACTGCACCAGTCACTTGGCGCCACGATGATCTACGTGACCCACGATCAGGTCGAGGCGATGACGCTGGCCGACAAGATCGTGGTGCTGGAATTCGGCAAGATTGCGCAGGTCGGCGCGCCGCGCGCGCTCTACGAACGTCCGGCCAATCTGTTTGTCGCCCAATTCATCGGATCGCCTAAGATGAATGTCATACCCTGCGAGGCGACGGGCGATACCTATAAGCTCGCTGGCGGGCGCGGCGGTGAGTATCGCGGTGATCACGACGCGGTTCACCTGGGCATCCGTCCCGAGCACATGGAGCTCGGCACAGTTGGCGAAGGCGCGCTGGATGGGACGATAGACGTGGTCGAATATCTTGGCGCTGACTGTTTCGTGATCCTCGATTGCGGTTCTCTGGGCCAGATGACCGCGCGTGTATCCGGAGAGACAACGTTGAAATCCGGCGAAAAAGTGGGGCTCATCTTCCCGCCGCATCGGCTTCATTTCTTTGACGAGGCTGGTCTGGCCGTGCATTCAGCCTCCGCATGACAAAGCGCTGTGCCTGAGCGCTTGCGAAGGCCGTTGCCTGCCAGCGACACGGCTAGTCTTGGGCGTCGCCCGTAGGACGGCAATCACATGTGGCTGCAACGGTCCCAAGTCCTGCGCGCATTGGCGGACCGGCGCCTAACGCGCGGGCTCATCGGCGCCATCCCTACCCGACCGCCGCATGCTGACGGAAACCAGCCTGATGCCCGTGGTGCCGAGGCCAAACCGGTCAAGCGCGGTCTACCGGAACCAATCGCCTAAGGCTCCGGCGCGTCCAGCCAGCAAGGTCTCTCGTCAGTCCAGCGCTGCACGAAGGGATGGACTTCGACCTGCTTGTCCGTTGTCCCGCCTTCCGAGGTCCAGACAAAGAGCGGCACGCTTGGCGCGCGTCCGGGCGCATTGGAGGGCGGTGGCCCTCCCGACCCATCATCCTGCTTTGCCGCGGCAGCGCGCGCCGCGTCGGCAATCTTCAAATTCTCGTCGAACTTCTTGAAGTGAAACATCCCGTCGGGCGGATGAATGCATTTGAAATGGGCCACCACCCCTTTCATGTCCGGCAGGACCACAATGCTGTCCGCGCTCTGGTTGTTGACCGTGACAACCGTGCCGCGCCACAGACGCTCACCCTGCAAGACCAACTTGCCCGGCCGGCCCGCCTCAAGCGACAGAATTTGCGGATAGCGCTGAACATACTGATCGAACTCCCGGTAGTAATACGGCGCGCGGATGAAATCGAAATTGAACCGCGCGGTGATCTCTTCGACCCGCCGTGGCAGTTTGATTTCAAAGTGACGGCGGAATTGCCGCATCGACGGCATGATCACATCCGTTTGACCTGACGCGGCAGCGGGATCGCCCCGACAGAGTTTGGTGAAATCAACCGCGGGCGAATTGACATGTGGGGGCTGCACCCAGCAGGCCCGGACATCGAAATCCACCCGCTTCCACCAACTGGGCAGGCTGATCACCGCAGACAGACGGTGGTGGCTGGACTGATACCCGCCCGTTGTGCTCAGCCGTCGCGGCCGGATGGCCCATCCGAATGTGGCCCGATCCGTAGAGCTCTTGCCCCTGTTACGGTCCTGCTGATCAGACCCCGGCAAATGGCTGAAGCCGATCACCCGCGGGTTGCTGATGACCTGCTCCTTGCTTCTGACATCCGCGAGGTTCATCTGACCGCTCAGCGGCGCATTGGCAGGCAGAGCGGCACCAATCTGAGCCGATGCCGCGTCGATCCGGTGCGCCAGATCGTCCCCGTCCCCGGCGCGCGGGCTTACGGCGTAGACCGTCACGTCGCTGCGCTGCGTGTTGATCCAGTCGCGCAGCATGCACGACAGGTAAATCTCGGTCCGCGCCTCGTGATGATTGGCATGGCGTCTCGCAAGGTCGAGACAGTATTTGGTCATTTCGAGCCGTTCACGGGTTTCGTAGGAAAGCGCGCGCTTTTCGCACCCTTTTGATGTCTGATCCGGCGACAGGTTCTGATCCACGATCTGCAGAGCGGTTTTCAGTTTCGCATCCGTCAGCCGGATCGTGTGCATCCTGACGTTCTTGGCAATGCAATTCGCCGTCAGACGCTGTTTCCAGTTGCCCCCGGCCCAGACAGCACCACCGCCGACCTTGAACTCGTCGATCACATCATAGACGCGGGCGGGGATAATCTCGCCGCGCGCTCTGTTGGCACGGCTCGAAACGGCTGGCAGGAACCCCGCCTCGCGGGCACCAAAGATTTCATTGCCAGGCAGGTCCTTGTATTGCGACACCTGGATGCGGCATCCCGTGGTGCTGCATCCTTTCAGCGAAATGTCCAGAAAATCCCGAATGGACCGGCTTTCACGGTCGTAGACAGGCAGTTCTTCTTGCAAGCGCGCCAGCAGGAAATGCGATATCAACGCGTTGGAGGCGCGGCCCGCTTCGCTGCGCATGAAGAGGCATTTGTAGGCCCCCACGACCGATTGCGCGGTATAGTCGGTGCGTTCAGGGCATTGCTCGACGGATGAGCGCAGCTGCGGATGGATTGTCGCCTGGCCACGGACCAGCACGAAATTCTGTGTGCCCTCCTCCCGCAGTCTTTTGCGCAGGCTGGTGATATCTGTTTCAGACGGCAGATGAGCATCGAACTTGGAAAGCGCCGCCAGCAGCCGGGATTTGACAGGCACAGCGACCTGGCTTTTCGCCGGGACCGTCGCCGTCTCGCGCGTTTGAGGATCAAAGGCTGCCTGCATGATCGCACCGAATTGCACCTCGCGGCCCCACTCCTCCATGCCCTGCCAGACCGAGATCAGACGCACCAGCGCCTGCTTGTAATCCTCGTCCTGCGGCATGGAACCCACGTCCATCGGGGGGGGCGATTTCACTTCTTGCACAGCCTGTTGCGGGCAATCGATGAGCGCGCCGCCTTGCTGCGCGGCGGCACACTGAATGCTGCCGTCAGACGACCCGTCGCCACCGGTTGTGTTCTGCTGGCTGGCCTGTGCAGGCCGCGCGCTGTTTTGCAGCTTTTGCACGGACATCTGCCCTTCAATGGCCAGCACGGTGTTAATGTAATGCGCGCGCCGGATCGCCTTGCGAAAACCCGCCTGCACCATCGGCGCCAAGGCGTCAGAGGCATTCACGGTCGGCACATGGTTGTCCGTACGCCAGTCAAAACCGATGGTCTCGGCAATCCAGTTCTGACAGGCGCTCGCCCAACCCGGCGCCAACTGATTGGAACTGGTTATTTTTGCAGGCACCAAACGCCGTTCGCGGCATATCGACAACACCTCCGGGTCGTAGACAACCGCGCCAAAGAACGCTGAAATCAGCTCGCGCCGCAAGAACCAGTCCAGCGCAATGTTTTCCTTCGGGTCGACGGGATTGTGCAGGCGGCCGTTCTGGCGGAAGGCCTCGATCCGGGCATCCAGCACCTTTGTCAGGAACTGCTGGATTTCCCGCTGCCACCCGCGCAGCAGCTCCACGTCATCGACAATGCGCCTTTGCTCGATCATCGCCTTTTCGTCGGTGCACACGGCATCGTCTTCCGTGCCGACACATTTCTCTTCGAGTTCGGCATAGGGATCGCGGGCCTCGATGATGAAAACCGCCGTGCCTGGATAGCTGCGCCGGTTGATCAGAGGCATGACGACCGCGTCAAAGTTCAGCCGGTAGAGTGTGTTGCCTTCAAGATCATGGCCGTCATCCAGCAACGTATCCATCAGATCGGTCCGCAGACGCAGGCGCATCTTGTCAACCGCGCCCAACTGCTGCAGCGCACTGACGGGTACGGGATCTGCGGCAGTCGTCTGGTTCTGGTCTTGCGGCTCCTGGGTCGCCCCCATCAGCGTCGCAACCAGGCTCTGCGAGCGCTGCTCGCGCGACACCGGGGTGACGGTCTGTTCCTCCTTGGTTTTCGCCAGCTGCTCTTCCAGCCAGTTGGCCTGCCGGAAGCGGTCGTTGACCAGACGTTCGCGGGTATAAAGCTGTGGCGGCTCAATCGACAGAACCCCCGGCAAGACAGGATCAGAGACAGCGGCCCGACCGGCCGTGACCATCTTGCGGATCTTGTCGGGCCATTGCGTCCATTCCCCTTGCCAGACCGCCATGATCAAGACGATCACGCAGACCAGAATAACACCCGGCAGGGTTGGCCGGACAACTCCCGCCAGCGTGCCGTAGAGCCTGGACAAGACCGAGCGCTTTGGGGCCTCCTCCGGCTCCTTGGGTTTTTCTCCAGCGCCAGTGACGACGCTATCGCTGCCCAGATCCTGTTCTTGCGCGTTGGTCGGCGGATCCTGATCGGTCATGGAGAAATCCTTCTTGCGATGAATGGTCAAAAACCCCGGCGTCAAGGGCATCAAGGACGGTTTCGAGCGTGATTTGACGGGTCAGCCTGCAGTGCAGCGTTTCGGTGCCGTCGAACCGGCCCAGCTCGAAATACTTGTTGGCGGGGGCACCACCGCCGCAGACCTCGAAAAAACGGCATTCAGCGGCACAGGCCGCAACGCCCCTGGCGATATCGTCGCTCGCCCGTCGAAAGGCATCGCTGTCCCGCATGCTCTGCACGCCGCCGTCTCGAACGTTTCCAAAGACAAAGTCATCATAGTCCGGGGCCGTGGCACCAATGAGTTCCGGCGAAAAGGTCGACAGCCCGCCCTGCACACCGACCGTCACGATCCGAAACGGGTCCACCTGCCAATTCTCAGCCCGTTGGTCATGCGGCGCGGCGAGCAGCCCCTTGACCCCCTCGATTTCGCGGCAATGGAAAGGCTCGGGGTCCACGGCACACCGGTGCAGGAACTGCTTCAGAAAGGACGTGTAGCCCGCTGCCACCTGAGAGGTCGCAAGCAGGCTGCTGCCCCCCTCCTGCCCTTCTTCCTCTTCAACGTTGAAGGCGACATTTCGAATGCCTTGCCCGGTGAAGAAATCATAGATGTCGTCGGCGCGCGACAGGCTCTGCGCCGTGAGTACGGTTATGACATGGAACGGCAGGCCAGCCTCCTGCAGTCGGGACACACCCCGCATAGCGAGGGCATGGCTCCCTTTTCCGCGCCGTGTCCGTCGGCGGCTGTCGTGCAGGTCCGCAGGGCCATCAAGACTGACACCGATGTTGACCTTCCACGTGCGCCACAGGTCGATCCATGAGGCGTTCACCCCCACCGCATTGGTCTGAAAGGCATGGCGCAGCGGTGGCCCACCGCCCTCCTCTTCCAGCAGAGCAAAAGCCTGCGCGTACCAGGCCGCAGGCAGCGTCATCGGCTCGCCGCCGTGCCACACCACCAGGGGCCGCTCGTCCGGTGGACAGGGGGCAATGATGTTTCGGGCAATCGCACGCAACGTCTCATCCGACATCCGCGCACGGTCATCGCGATGCTGCAGATAACAATAACTGCAATCGAGATTACAGTACGACGTCGGCTGCAGAACCAGAAGTGACGGCGTTTGCCGCGACTTTACCAGTTTGCCCAGTTGTTCCAGTTGTTCCAAAGGTTTGACCAGTTGCTCCAATTATTCCATTGCGCGACTGACAGATCATCGGAGGCATCCGGCAGCTTGGCCGCAGCCGTCTCCAACCGCACCCGCAACAGGTTTCGGTCGTCTTGGAGACGTTGCGTGGCTTGAGGAACATCCAGCCCGGTGGGAGTGGAATGTGCTGCAGAGAAAGATGGAATTGCAGCTAACAACAGGACCAGTGAGGTCGATGTCTTAAGTCGGCACATAAAAAGCTCTTTTTCAAATTATGGTTGAATTGTAACATGGATTACCCGTTTTTGCACGCTGGAATTCAATCACCGGTTCTTTGCGCAGAATCCGCAAAGCTTTTTCAAGAACGATTTCATGGGCTTTTCGAAGTTGGTGAGCGCCGTGAAGACGACCCGGTCAAGCACCTGCAACCTGCCCACGCGGGCTCTTTGGCGGCGCCTGAGACGCTTTTCCGGATATGTCCATATTCGGGTGGCGACCATGCCGCTCGGGCAAGCGTGCGGTTGTGTTTGGCAGGAACCTCGCCTCATTTGGGCAAGCACGGTTTCACGCCATGCGCGCAAGCAGCGAACAGGTTACCGACGGCGGCAGCGACATTAGGCGTGTCTCCGAAAACACGTCTTTGGCGTCGCGTCGATTTCACCTTGTAACTCCATGGATTGCGCGGCTATACCCGTCGGCGGAGACGTGGCCGAGTGGTCGAAGGCGCTCCCCTGCTAAGGGAGTAGGCCCGGAAGGGTCTCGAGGGTTCGAATCCCTTCGTCTCCGCCACCCACCATTTTATTCAACTCAGTTGGTGCTCATTCAACCCCTTATGGGGCTGTTTTTGTTGATTTATCTGCTTTCGTTATTGCTTTTCATTTCTCTTCGATTAGACCCGTTTCTATTCATTGCGTGGTAGAAATCGTGGTATTTTTATGGCTGCACTTAGCGGAAAGCTGACGAAAAATCTGGTCCGAACCCTTGGCCCCGGCCGCCACGGCGACGGGAGCGGCTTGTAGGCGGCGGTTATGAAGGACCGGAACTGCATGATGGTCTTGGCCAGATCGTAGGACATGAACGAAGGCATGTTGCCAACATCGTTCTCTTGGATCGACTTCTTAGCCCAGCGGTCTATCCAGAAGATTACTAAAGAACAGACCAATAAACGTAATGATTGCGACGATTGTACTGATTGTGGCTGCTGAAACGACAACGACTGCGCGACGTATCAGCCTGAAGGTCGAGTTTTCGTTTTCAGGCTTTGATGCCAATTGTTTGGCTGGTTTAAATTGCGGCTTCGTATCTGGTTCTTCGGGCGACGTTTCAGGGGTATCATCCTGCATGTAATCCTCCGTTGCAAATGAAACAAACTCTGCTTGTAAGCGGTAAGCACTGCAGCAATGTGAAGGTACCAGATGCAGTCACTCATAGGCTCGAAACATCAAACCCACCATCACGATCATCATATCTTTGTTCATGATCCGCAGATTGAGTTTGCCAGCCATGATCATGACCACGCTGTTGATCAAATCGATCAATAATTGCTTTTCCTTATTGGATGTCGATGATGACTACGCTGCTCCTCACGCTAGCACGCCTGAGCATCCTCACTTCTGTTTCCGGCGGGACCGGCTTCCAGACCCAACCCGTCATGTTCTCGGATGGCACCTTTTTGGTGGCCTGACTCATTTTCCCCGACGATGGCTTGGGTCCGCAGATCGCCGGGCAGGCATTTGACGCAAATGGCACCCCGCGAATTGCACTCGATGCCGCTTGATACTTGATCATTGCCGGACGCTGGACTTGCCGTGAAGACAGGTTAGAAAGAAGGGTATCGCCCGAGCAAGGAGACCCTGCCGATGTCGAAATTCTATGTTCTCACTGCGTTGATGATCATATGCGGCTTTGCGGCGCGGGCAGACAATCACGCAACGGAGGCCACGGCTGCCGAACAAACCGGAACAGCAGCACTTGAACAAGAAGTCGATCTGGAAGCGGCAGAGAAAATCTTTCGCAAGTCCTGCCGGGCCTGCCACGGCAACAAGGCGCAAGGCGCAGCAAGCTACCCAAAGCTTTCGGACAAGTCGCCGGAGTACATTGCAGAGAAGCTCGAAATCTACAGGTCCGGGGAAAAGATCGGTCCGAATTCTATTCTCATGATCAGCCATGCAAAAAAGCTCTCCGATGAGGATATCACCAATATCTCGGTTTACGTCGCCACGGCCTTCGACTGAGGCGGTTCGTTTAACCCCTTGCTGTGTCAGGGGATTCTATCAAAACGAGAAAATGCGTTGACCGGTCGATTGACCGACACCTATGGTTAACGTCTCGGTCCGCCGGGATAGAGAATGCGCCGTGAGGCCTTCCCGGTCGGACTTTGGACTCGACTATTGGGAGGAAAACATGGGTCACGTCACGTCTTTTTCTGCGCTGCCGGTTGCTGCTGCGCTTCTGGCCGGTACGGCCATCTGGTCATCATCAGCACTTGCACAAAGTGGCATGAACACCACCAATCTGCAGCATGAGATTGTGCTCGACGGTTTGGAAAATCCGTGGGACATGGCGTTTCTGGAGGATGGCACGATGCTGTTCACCGAGAAATGCTCGGGTCTGTCGGTGCGGCTTCCGGACGGCGTGGTCAAAGCGCTTTATGGTGTCGGTGAAACAGAGGGTTACGCGTCAAACGGCTCGGATCTCTTCTGCGAAGGTCAAGCGGGTATGATGGGTGTCGCGTTTGATCCGGACTTCGCGGACAACCGCCGCATCTACGTGTATTCGACATCCAATATGTCGGACCCACACACAAACAGGCTGATGCGTTTCACCCTGAGCGAAGACTTCACCGAAGTCTCCGACCGGACAGATATCGTCGATGACGTGCCGTACAAGATGGCGGCATCGAACCATCCCTTCGGCGGTCCCGGCGCGCACAACGGCGGGCGTGTTCGGTTTGATGCAAACGGTCACCTTTTCCTGACAACCGGTGATACGCACAACGGCCAGGTCCCGCAGAGCCCGACGATGATGGGCTCGAAAGTTCTGCGGATCGACACCGATGGGAACGCGATTGCGGACAACAGCCCGCCGGACGGTTTCGACACCAGAACCTACACCTACGGACACCGCAACGTGCAAGGGATCGCCTTCCACCCGGAGACAGGTGCGGCGATCACGGCAGAACACGGACCCTGGCACTCCGACGAAATCACTATTCTTGAGAATGGGGGCAATGCGGGCTGGGACCCGCGGCCGAACATGGCAGGGCGCGGTGACTGCCCAGACGGCTACTGTGGCTACAGCCCCAATCAGGAAGACGGGATGAACCGCTACGAGCGGGCGGCGTTTATGCCGATGACTGATTTCGACACCTATCCTGACGCCATGGCGCCGATCTGGAACAACAACGGCTGGTCGCAAGGCACCTCATCCGCCGCCTTCCTGAAAGGCGACGCCTGGGGAGACTGGGACGGCGCGATGGTTGTCGGCATCATGGGCATCGGCTTTGGTGGCACACCAATTGGTCAGCGGATCGACGTCATCCAGTTCAATGACGACAACACGGACGTGGAAGACGTGACTGAGATGACCCTCCCGATGGAGTCAGGGCGCTTCCGTTCGGTGGTGATGGGCCCCGATGGCAGCCTCTACACATCCATCGACGAAGGCACGATTTACAAGCTGACACCCGGCGGCTGATGGATCAAGAGCCGCGCGGCGATGTCGCGCGGCTCAGTCTCCGGTGACCAGTGCCTCGGGAATTTCGAAGCGCTGGTCATCCACCCGGACATGATAAAGGCCGCGCGACAGCTGCCAGTCCGTGTCGGTGCCGACACCCGACATGGTCGCATTGCCGCGCAGGAAGTCCCCATCCGAAAACATCAATGTCCGTGCGAAACCGTTTGCGAAGGTCACGACAACTGCCGCTGATCCATCGGCACGGGCGACCGCGGCACTGCAATCCCCCAGCGACTGCCCGACTTCCTGTGCGCAGCGGACCGCACCCATCGTGTCGAATGCGCCCGATCTGGCACGATCTGTCGCCCCTCGTATGTCTGCACCACTTGCGCCCGGTAACGCGGCGACGAGTATCCATACAAGAGGTGGTGCAACACGCATTGTTTCGCTCCCGGGTTCATCGAGCAATATCGTCACTTATCAACGCAGCGGCAAGAGAGGGATCCCAAGTCCAAAAGACCGTTGGTTCCCGCTTGATCGACATCAGTACTGGTGCACTGCTGCGACCTTTAACGGTTGCCCGCTCCGAGGGCGCGGCGCTTAAGAAGAGAACGATGGCTGGTTTGCACTGGTTACCGACGATCCGGCGGGTCGATGCCCTGCGGCATCCGGTGACTTCTACGAGCCACCCTGGGCTTTCGTTAACGTGTGGAAAAAACTGAAACCCAATTGAGTGTTTCAAACGGTCAGGCTAGTATTCGCACGTGGCCTTGCTCGGGCCTCCCCCCTCCACTGGGGCAGCATTCGACATGCAGAGCGATACGAATTCGAACCCACCTGTTCGAGCACGCGCATAAGGAGGGAGTGCGGAGACCGCTCGTAAAAGGAGGTTCATGATGCAACTGTCATCCCCAATCTACAAACTGAAGCGTCAGGCAAAACTGCTGGCCCGCGACACCGATATTCGGCTCCATGAAGCGCTGAACAGGATTGCCACAAAAGAAGGCTTCAAGGACTGGAGCCATCTGGCGACCAACTACGCCCAAGCGACACCTGCCAAGGAAATCATGAGACATATGAGGCCAGGTGATATGGTGCTTATCGGTGCGCGCCCCGGTCACGGCAAAACCCTTCTGGGGCTGGAACTGGCTGCACTGGCGGAAAAAATCAACCGCGCTGGCTATGTCTTCACCCTAGATTACACTGAAACGGAGGTCCGGGATCGGTTTGAAAAGCTGGGATGCGATCCTTGGAGCTTTGACCGTCCTGTTGTCGTTGATACCTCGGACGACATCTGCGCGTCGCATATCATTCAACGTCTCCGTGCTGCGCCCGATGACGCATTGGTCGTTGTCGATTACCTGCAGCTGTTGGATCAAAAGCGCAGCAATCCTCCGCTTGATGAACAAGTCCGGGCGCTGAAGAGATTTTCCTGCGAGCGCGGTGCGATTATTGTCATGATCTCACAGATTGACCGCGCTTTTGAGCAATCCTTAAGCGGCATGCCAAGCATTCGTGATATTCGATTGCCAAACCCCGTCGATCTGTCGCTTTTTGACAAGAGATGTTTCCTACATGACGGCGAAGTCCGGATAGAGATGGCAGCTTAAGGCTGGCGGGACGTGCTTTGCGGACGTTCGTTGAAGGCCCGCAAAGCCCCACACCGTATCAGTTCAAGGATATGGCCCGCAGCGCTCGGCTACCTGGTTTGAAAAAGGAGCGAAACCCAGTCGCTGGTCAGGTCACTGCCTGAACCGGCCAATTCGACGAAAACCGCGTTGAGCAAACACGTCGCGTTCGGTGGCAGATCTGGAGAAATGCGCCCATCCCGCCGAGTCCTTATGTTTTGCCGAATGACAGGGTGGTCGTCATTCCGCGTCTTGCAGTAGATTTGCACCTCCTGCTCTTCGGCGACACGCTCATGGTCGAACAGCACAAATCCATCGTCAAGGGCAACCCACTCCCGCCCCTTGCTCACGCGGGTATCTGCCCCTGTCACCGGACCAAAGTGAACGATAACTTTTGAAGATCGCATGTATCGTTCTCTGATCTGCTTGCGTGGGAGACCTTGCCCGGCAGCAGACATCAGCAGGTCCTTCTGCCCAACTGATTTCAGGAAATGCAGCAGATCGTTCTGATCGCGGTAGGTGAGGGATTGTTCGAAAGAAGACACTGTCAAACTGTGAAGACCTGCTCCATAGGCAGGCAAGCCGGTGAACTCTGCACGGGATGGCAGGCCGCTCAACTCGACCGCCTGCGCAGGGCCCGACCACATCGCAGATCGGTACGCGCGCGGGTCAAATGGAAAGGGCTGCCCTTCGAGGTTTTCGCCGATGCGCACGGTAACGGAGACCGACGACTCTGGCGCCAGCACAAAGGCGTTTGGCTGTAACCAGAACTCATGCGCGTCGACGCTGGCCGGGGCCAGGATCACCAACGCGAGAACCAGCCTGCTAAACATCGCTCAACACCCCGGCGGACATGACCGGACCGGTCGGCGCCCCTGTTGTCGATCCCCCCGGCGGCTCGAGACTGACGGCCAGCGTCATGCCGGGTTGCAATGGGAGGACGGTCGATATCGCAACCTCATCCGATGCGGTCAGCAGTCCAAGCGACACCGGTACACCAGCCTCGCCGATCGCCCACAGCTCCAGCACCCGGTCGGGAATGTCGACCGCTTCGAGCGTCGAGACTGTCAGCACACCGGTATCGCGATTGAATGTTGCCGCGAAGCGGTACCCCATCTCCACCGGCTCCAGCTGAGCAACGAGCTTGGGATGCGGCTGCAGGGTTTGCAGACCAAGCACCAGCACCACCGCCGCCAGCACCGCCGTGACCGCGGCCCATCTGATGCGCAGTGCCGACCACCAGTGCACACGCGCCTCGGTCTGTGCGAACAGCCGTCCATCGATGGCGACCTTCACGGCAGGCGGTGGCGTACGGTCCGCATAATCCGCATTGAACGGCGCCAGCCGCGACTCCCAGGCTTCAACATGCGTGGCCAAGGCTGCACTCTTGTGCAAACGCGCTTCGAACGCTCTGCGATCCGCCAGTGGCATCAGCCCGAGGACATATTCAGCGGCATGGACATCATCATCGTCACGATCCGTCACAACGAGTTCTCCTTCAGGCAATCCCGCAGGGAGAGCAGGCTGCGGCGCAACCATGTGCGCACCGTGTTGATCGGCATCTGGAACCGGTCCGCCAGATCTTGATAGCTATAGCCTTCTATGTAGGCCGACTTGACCGCCTCCGCCTTGCGGGCGCTCAGCTTGGCGAGACAGCTGTCGAGTCGGCGGCGTTGCATCGACTGCGCGGTCATCGCTTCGGGCCCCGGTGCGGGGTCTGCCACATCGGTTGCATCGGTGATCGGCACTGCGGGTGCTTTGCGCTGCCGAAGCCGGTCGATGCACAGGTTGCGGGCGATGGCGATCAACCACGACATCGGGTGGGCGCGGCCAGGGCGGAACCGACCCGCCTTTTGCCAGATCCGCACGTAGACCTCCTGGATTGCGTCCTCGGCCTCGGTGGGGTCACGCAGCATCCGCAGCGCCACACCAAAAAGCTTGCGCGATGTGGCCAGATACAACCGGTCAAATGCGCGCCGGTCCTGCAACGCGATCCGGCAAATCAAGTCGGACAGGTCTACCTCGCCATCCATCGGAGGGTTGGGCACAGGCGCGTCCCGTGCCGTTGTCAGGTTGCTCATCAATACAGTCCCCCAATTTCGAGGCGCACAGGCACGCGGCGGTCGCCGCCATCCGGGTTTTGCGCCGCGCGCGCCCGGCTGAGCGCCTTTAGCCGCGCATCATACGTCTTCCGGATGTCCGGCGCTGATCGCAGGATGGTGGGTTTCAGAAAAACAAACAGCGTGCGGCGATTGCTGGTTGTGCTGCGGGATTTAAAGAGGTTGCCCAACACGGGGATGTCCCCTGCCCCGGGCACTTTCTGCAGGCTTTCGAGATCATCCCGCGTGATCAGCCCGCCCAGAACAATTGTGGCACCGTCATCGGCCAACACGCTGGTCTCAATGGAGCGGCGGTTCGTGATCAGGTCAGCGGCACCTTCCAGATTTGCATTTACAAGCGATGACACCTCCTGGCTGATGTCCAGACGCACCACATCGCCGGCGTTCACACGGGGCAATACGTTCATGGTGATCCCAACGTCGCGCCGCTCGATGGTGGTGAAGGGCTGCACCGTGTTGCCATCGGTTGCGAAGGACCCGGTTCGGAACGGCACATTCTGACCGACAACGATGGAGGCGGCCTGATTGTCCAGGGTCGTGAGCGAGGGGGTCGACAACAGATTGGCCTTGGTCGTCTGGTTCAGCGCCTGCAACAGCAAGCCGAAACTGTCGTTGCCGATGCTGAAGGTCCCACCCGGCGGCGCCAGGCTGGCGTTGGGCACCCCGATGGCCGAGAGGACGGCGCCAAGGGAAACCCCGCCGTTGCTGAAAGAAGTGGCAGCCAGCCCACCAGGCGGGGAGAGATCACCAAAGCCCAGCTGGGCGCTCAGCCGTTGAGCAACGTCGCCTGACACTTCCACGATGGCCGCTTCAATCAGAACCTGCGCGCGGCGTTGATCGAGCTGTGCGACAAGTGCTGCCACCTCGCGCACCTGCGCGGCTGTGCCCCGCACCACAACCGCATTCAGCTCGGTCGAGGGCTGCACGGAAATCTCGGGCGCGTCACCCTCTGCGGCAGTGCTCTGCAGACCGGTCGCGTCAAGGCTTTCGGCCACCGGGTTGGTCAGCCCCGCCGATCCGGACAAGGTGGCGCGGACCAGTTCGGCCACCTGCGTGGCTTCCCCGAACTTCAGTCGGATCACTTGAGTGTTCAGCGCCACCTGCGGGTTTTGCTCTGGCGGCAAGTCCATCGACTGTGCCAGCGCCTCGATTTCTTCGAGATCCTTGGCCGTCCCACGCACGACAAGCGTGTTCGAGCCCGGATCGACAGACAACCGTGCGCCGTTCGGGTCCGGGCCCAGCACCTCGGCAATTGCAGCCCCGATCACCGTTGCCTGCGTATGTTTGAAGCGCAACACGCGGGATTGGCGCGTGTCTTCCCGGTCCAGATCCGCTGCCAACTGCATGATCCGTGCGGTGCTCTCAAAGGTGTCGGTGATTACCAATGCATTGGGGTCTTCCAGCGCCTCGATCGAGCCAGAGGCAGCGACCAGCGGGCGCAGTACACGCACGGCTTCCGCAGCGGAGACCCGGTCAAGCGGGACAAGCCGGGTCACGAAATCCTGGCTTCCGGGTTTTTGTGCTCCGCGGACCCGCGCCGCCGTACGCGCGGCCTCCAGCGGCAGTACCTGCCAGACCGCGCCGCTCTGCACTGCCTGAAAGCCGCGCACCCGCAGGATCGACTGAAAGAGCTCCCACGCGCCTTCGGCATCCAGCGGTTCGGCAGAAACCACCGTGATGTCACCGCGCAGGTCCGGGTGCACGACAAGTGTGCGCCCGCTGATGTCGGCCACCTGCTCGGCCAGAACCGTCACATCCGTATCGCGCAGGTTGATCACGAAGGTCTCGGACGCCTCCTGCGCGGCGAGGGGCCCCGCCATGAGCAGCGCGCCAAGCAGAACCAATATGAAACGCATCATGAGCCTCACCGCAGCGGAAAAGAAAACGTGAGAATTCTGTCGCCCCGTTGCACCTCAAGACGGGCGTGGCCGGCGGCGGCAATCTGGTCATAGGCACTGCGGTCCTCCTCCGGTTTGCCCACGGCACGTCCGTTGACGCTGCGCACGAGGTCACCCGCCTGAAGACCAGCAAGGCGCACGCCGCGATTGTGCTTCTGGGCGATTTTATATCCGTCTTCGACGGGCTCCAGGCCGATTGTCTCCAGAACGGCCTGCGGGTTTTTGCGGATCTTGCGACGCCAATAGCTGATGTAGTCCTCGGTGGTCTTCGGCGCATCCGTGCGCGGGCTTCGAGCCGCGACCCCGACCGCGCGGCGCAGGCGATCATTGATCACACCGGTTTTGGTCTCGACGGCAGGTGTCGAAAGGTCGGTTGCCGTCGCCTGATCGAAAGCCAGTGTTATGGTGCTGTCTGGCAACGCGATAACCACGTGATCGGCCGCAATATTGCGCAGGCGCACGCCAGCGGAAATCGGGTCCCCCACGCCGTAGAATGCCTGCTCACCCGATACAGCGATCAGCGCGGATGAGCCGCTGCCGTCCTGCGCAGAAAAGACACCTTTGAGGGTCATATCCGGTTTCCCCACCGCAGAGGATAAGGCAGCCCCCGGCGCGCTGGAAACGGCACGTCCAAAAGGCGCAAGCGTCAGGATGGCGGTCAGGTCCAGGCCTTTCTGGTCCTCGTCCGCAGGCGCCTTGCGCGTAAGGGCGGGGCGCTCAAGCACCACGATCCCCAGTGTGTGGCGCACGACCGGCGGTGCTGCAATGGCAAGCGAGGCGACCGCCGACAGCAGCAGCCCCCATTGCCCGACTGTCCAGACATCCATCCTCACGATCCACCTGCTTTTCGGCTCTCGATGAAGCCCGTCAGTAACGCGCTGGCTGTCTTTTCCTGGGGGCCTTGCGGGCTGACCCTGATGTCCACGCGGGCGAGGTCGGGATCCGAGGTGGCCTGCTGCTCCGTGGTGATGCGCCACAGATGACCAAGCGCTTCGACATCGGACGGCAGGTCCGGAATGCCCAGTTCCAGTTCAACAAGACGGTTCTCCGCGACCCAGAGCGCGGCCTTTCGGTCCGCGATCATCCCGATACGGGTCACATGAGACTGAGTGGCGGCCAGCAGGAAGACAGCGGCGGTCGACAGGACACCCAGGGCCACGAGCGCTTCGATGAGGGTAAAACCCGCGTCCTGAACCCTGTGCATCCTGTCTAGCCTCCGCCTGCCGGGGCAATCCGTGCCGTGACCCCGTCAAAGATCACGTCAAGCGCGGACGCCCCATGCCCCAATGTTGCGCGCCACGGCCTGTTGTCTTCGGGAACGAGGGTCCGTGACACGCGAAAGACCACACCATCGTGGTCCTGCACCGAGATACGCAGGCTGCGCGGGAAAAGTTTCACGTCCTGCAGGGCGCGGTCGGGATGAGGTCGCCAATTGCCGCCTGACGGCACCAAAAACGCATAGCCCTGCGGATCGGCCTTGAGACCGAAGCCGATCTGATGGTCGAGCGCATGCCGCACCGCGTGGTCAAGATCAGCGCTCAGTTTCAGCGCGCTCAGCTCCGCCTGATCGCCCGACGGGCGGGTCGACAGGCCAAGGGCGACCGCCCCTGATAGCACGCCAATCAGAACAAGCATGACCAGCATCTCCACCAGCGTGACACCGGCGGTACCGGGTCTGCGTGTCATTGCGCTTGAAGCCCTGCCTGCCGACCGCCCAGCGGGATGTCGGTTGCTGCACCGTCACCGCCCGGAACGCCATCCGCGCCCAGCGATACCAGGTCGAAAGCACCGGTACTGCCGGGGGACTGGTACACATAAGGGTTGCCCCAGGGGTCCTGCGGCAGGGCAGTCAGGTAGCCGCCCTGTGCCCAATTGCGGGGCACCGGCGGGCTAACCGGCTGATCGACCAAAGCTGCAAGGCCCTGAACGGTGGTGGGATAGCTGCGGTTATCGAGGCGGTAGAGTTCCAATGCGCTCGCGATGGATCGCAGATCGGTCTGCGCAACACTGGCGCGTGCCTCGTCGGGGCGGCCAATGACATTGGGCACGATGATCGCGGCCACAACCGAAATCATCACCAGAACGACCATCATCTCGATCAGGGTGACGCCTGCGTCTGGGCGTCGGGGCGCGTGTTTCAAAGCATGTTGGGTCATGAAACCTTTTCCTTCTGAGTCTCGTAATCCTGAGTACATAGGCACAAAAAATCGTGCTGAAAAGATATTTTATTGTGGAAAAACATATGTTTACACAATTCGATGACGGCTGCTTTTCGCCTCACCCGGAGGCCAGCGAACGCAACGCTCATGCCCTAGCGACCTGCCCGCAACCGGTGTTTTCACCGCCTGCCTGCAGGCCTCTCGCGGCACGGTTGACAGAGGCGGCGCGCGCCGCGAACCTGCCTGATCCCATTGTCCTCCCAGCGGCCGAGGTGACGCTGCTCTCGGTGCCACTGCCTCTGAAAACCCATCGGCAGCGGGTCAAGGCGCTGACCTACGCGCTGGAGGGGCAGCTCAACACGGGCGCACCCCACCCGGCACTGGGGCCACAGCTTGGGCTCGACCACTATCTGGTGGCCGTTTGTGAGGATACCGCGCTCGCCGCCGCGCTGGCGGGGGCAGACAGGCCAGGCGTCGCCCTGCCCGACGTGCTCGCGGTGCCCCGCCCGCGGTCCGACACCCCCATGTGGCACCTGTGGGAAGACGCCGGGGCCGTTTACGTGCGCGCATCCGACGGCACAGGATTCCTCTGCCGCAGCGCAGAACTGCACGCCTTCTGGACGCTGGCAGGCAAACCCGGGCTCATATCGCTCTCGGGGCGGATCGCGGGTGGCCTTCCGGTCAGCGAGATCACAGGCCCGGTGCCACCCGTCGACATCGAAGATCTGCAGATTAACCTGCGCCATGGGGCGTTCAGGCACCGCAGACGCATGCCGCGACGCGTCCTGAACAGCGCACTGGCTGCGGCGGTGGTGGCTGCAGTTGGTCACATGTCGCTTTTAACGGCGGACGCGCGGGCCTTGTCCCGGATCGCCGAGGAACACACCGCACGCACGGGCGCGCAGCTTACCGCGCGCCTGCCCGGCCTCACGGTGAGCCAGCCGCTACACCTGATCGAAGCCCGCGTAACCAGCGCTACCACCCCATTAGAGCAGGATCCGTTCATGAGCCTTCTTTCGAATGTGTCCCAGACCCTGCAGGCCCAGGCCACGCAGATTGCGTTCCGCGAATTGCGCTATGGCGCCCGCGACGGGGTCATGACCCTACTCCTTCAGGGCAGTGATTTCAGCCTGCTGCAGGCCGCTGAAACCGCGCTCATCGATGCGGGCCTGCGCGTCACCAGTGGCGCGGCCAACACCACCGAAGCGGGAGCCGAGGTGCTGCTGCAGATCAGGAGCGGTGCGTGATGCGCCGCCTGACGAACCGGGAGCGCCGCATGCTCCAAGCCTGCAGCGCCGCGACGGGCGTATGGATGGCGGCCACGCTGATGGTTCTGCCCATCGTGAATGACAGGGCCGAGAGCCTCGCTCAGATCCGCAAGGTCGATGCGATTACAGGCCTGCTTGCGACCACGACCGCGCTGACGCCGGAGCGTGCCGCCCCTCAACCGCTGACCAGTGTTCTCACCCGGCGGGCAGAGGCGGCAAACATATCGATCCGCCGTCTTGAACCGTCCGAAGACGCCATCGCCGTAACATTGGACGAAACCCCTTTTCAGGCGGTGATCGGCTGGATGGCCGTTCTGACAAGCGACGACGGGCTGCGCGTCGCGTCACTTGAGATGGGTCGGCTCACTGCGCCGGGCATGGTTTCGGCGCGGATCGTACTGGAGCCGGGCCGATGATCCCGCGGGTGTCCTACAGCTTTGCGCGAGACCACGGGCTGGTGGTGCTCGACGATGGTGAAACCTGCCTCGTGACCGCAAAAACTCCGATTGCCGCCGTGGTCGAAGCGCAGCGGCATCAACCCGGTTTGCTAAGGCTGCGCCGGGTCACATCGGACGACCTCGCCGACCACATCGAGCGTCTCTACCGCGATAGCGCAGAAGACGCTGCCGCAGAGGCGGGCTCAGGTGATCCTGATCTCAACGAGCTCGCCGATGACGCAGCGGCCGTCGATGACCTGCTCGATCAGACCAACGACGCGCCGGTTGTGCGCCTGATCAACGCGCTGCTGCTGGAAGCGATCCGCGAAACCGCGTCGGACGTGCATATCGAAGTGGAAGAAAAACGTCTCGTCGTGCGGTTCCGCATCGACGGGGTGTTGCGCGACGTGCTGGAACCCTCCCGCGCGATTGCGCCCCTGCTCTGCAGCCGGATCAAGGTGATGGCCAAGCTCGACATCTCTGAAAAGCGGGTCCCGCAGGATGGGCGTGTATCGCTGCGTGTCGGCGAGTACGAGCTGGACGTGCGGATTTCCACCCTGCCCGCGCAGTATGGCGAGCGGGTGGTCCTGCGGCTGCTGGACCGGGGGCAGACGCGCACTGGTGTCAGCAGCCTTGGTATGGGGCACGCGGCGCAAAAGGCGTTCACGCGCATGCTCGCCCGCCCAGACGGCATCATTCTGGTGACCGGTCCCACCGGCTCGGGCAAGACCACCACCCTCTACGCCGCCCTACATGCGCTCAACAATCGCCAGCGCAACATCATGACGATCGAGGATCCGATCGAATATGCACTCGACGGCATTGGCCAGATGCAGGTCAACACAGCAACCGACCTCACGTTTGCGCGCGGATTGCGGGCGATCCTGCGGCAGGATCCGGATGTGATCATGGTCGGCGAAATCCGGGATGGCGAGACCGCCCGCATCGCCGTGGAAAGCGCCATGACCGGCCATCTTGTCCTCTCAACCCTGCACACCAACACCGCCATCGGCAGCGTCGGGCGTCTTGTCGACCTCGGCGTGCAGCGGTTCCTGTTGGCACCGATGTTACGGGGGCTCATCGCGCAGAGGCTGGTGCGGCGGGTCTGCCGGGATTGCGCGACAGATCACCCCTTTGGCACGGTCGCGGCGGCCTCTCTCGGTGCGCCTGCGGATGAGGTTTTCCAAAAGGGTGCTGGCTGTCGCGCCTGTGGTGACACGGGTTATCGCGGCCGGGTGGCGCTCTACGAGGTGATCGAAGGCACCGCTGCCCTGGAAGGCGCCATCACCGGCGGGCTGCAGGACGCCGATCTGCAGGCCATCGCCACGCGACAGTCCCGGACCCTTCTGGAGGACGGGCTGGAGAAGGTCCGGGCGGGCCTGACCACGCCGCAGGAGGTGCTGCGCGTCACACATGGGGCTGAGGGCTGATCATGCCCGGATTTCGATTTGTGGCGACAACCGCCGGTGGCCAGAGACAAGAGGGCAAAATCACCGCGACCTCTCAGCAGGCCGCGATCAGATCATTGCGCGCCCAGGGCCTCCTTCCGCTGGACGTGAAAGCAGTGGGGCGCCCGATATCGTTCTCCTTGCCGACGCGGACACCCCTCAAGCCGTCCGAGCTGGCGGTGCTGACGCGCCAGCTTGCGACACTCCTGGACAGCGGTGTGCGGATCGAGGACGCCCTGATGGCGGTCGGTCGGCAATCGGGCACGCGGCTCGCGGTACTGACCACGGACATGCGCGCCACCATCCTGGATGGACACAGCCTCGCGGCGGCCCTCGCCAAACACCCGCAGGTCTTTGACGTCTTTTACATCGCCTCGGTCAGGGCGGGTGAAACCGCCGGGCGGCTGGCGGCGGTGATGACCCATCTGGCCGCGCATGTTGAAACGAGGTCGCGCAATCGCAACAGTGTGCAGCTCGCGCTGATCTACCCGGCGATCCTCGCCCTTGTCTCCGTTGCGGTGGTGATCGCGCTGCTGGTGTTCGTCGTGCCGGACATCGTGCGCGTCTTTGCAAGCCGGGGGGCCGTGCTGCCCGGTCTGACCCGCGCGCTGATCGCGCTGAGTGACGGGCTATTGGTCTGGTGGCCTTGGATATTGGCCTTATTGTCCGTGGTGACGGGCGCGGCCTGGCGAGCGTTGCGCCGAGACACCGCGCGCCAGTGGCTGCACCAGACGCTCCTGCGGGTGCCGCTCGTGCGCCAGATGGCAGCGGTCCAGTTCTCCGGCACACTCGCCACCCTCACGCAAAGCGGCGTGGCGCTCGACGATGCGCTCACGGCGGCCGCCGGCACTGTCGGCAACCTCACATACCGCGCCACTCTCAAAGAGATCGCAACAGCCGTTCGGGACGGGGCCGCCCTGTCACAGGCCATGGCACGGCACCGGGTCTTTTCGCCGGTGATGATCACCATGGTCGCAAGCGGTGAAGCAGGTGGCTCCCTGCCGGACGCGCTGGCCCGGCATGCCAAGGACACCAGCCAGCGGCTCGACGCCACGATCAAGGCCCTCGTCGGTCTGGTCGAACCGCTTGTGCTGCTGGTGATGGGCGGGGTCGTCATGCTGCTTGTGCTCGCGATCCTGCTGCCGATCGTCAATCTCAACAACCTCGTCGGCTGATCCGCCCGTTTTGAAATGAAGGAGACCACCATGCCCACAGCCTGTTCCAGACGAAAGATCCTGTCGCATCTCGCCGGTGTCGGGCTGCTGCCACTCCTCGCTGGATGCGGTGCCGCGCCCCGACCGGAGGCCGTGCCCGCAGCGCGTCCAGCCCAGACAGCACTTTTGGTGCCCTTATCCGGGCCAAAGGCCGATCTCGGCCAGACCATGGCCAAAGCGGTGTGGTTTGCCGAAGATCGGCGCGGACTGTTGCAACGCGCGGCAGTCTTCGACACGGGATCATCGCCCGACGGCGCAGTGGCCGCCGCCCAAAAGGCGCAGACTGCGGGCGCCGATGTCATTGTTGGTCCGCTCTTTTCAGATCACACCACGGCTGTCCTGAAATCCGGGCCCAAGGCGCAAGTGATCACGCTGTCGAACAACAATCAGCTCGCGGCTGCGGGTGCCTGGGTATTCGGCGTCACCCCTGCGCAATCGGCAGAAGCCGCTGCCAAGTATGCCGCACGGAGCGGCGCGAAAACGATCACCTTGCTACCGCCCGCCGGCGTGTTTGGCGCGCGGTCAACTGTTGCTCTGGCCACGGCCGCGAAGGCAAGTGACCTGACCGCCCTGCCGCCCCTGCCCGCCGAGGACCCGGAGCGCGCCTTGGAGACATTGCTCTCCGCAGGACCCGGGCAGAGACCGGACAGCCTCTACTTGCCTGGTGCGGATGCACGCAGCCGCCGCATCGCCAAACGGGCGAACGCTGCGGGCCTCCGTGTGATCGGATCGGTGCAATGGGCCGATTTCCCTAATGGTGCTCTGAAGGAAGCTGGTGATGTACGCTTTGTCGGACCGGACCCGCTTCTGTTTGAAAACCTCGCCACCAGCTATCGCAGTGCGTTGGGCGAAGAAATGGGCATCATCGCAGGCGTCGCGGTGGATGCCGTCCTGCTTGCGAATACGTTGCCGCGCGGGCGCAACGGGCAAATCCGGATGACCGGTGGTGTGGCGATGAAAGGGGTTTTGGGGCCGTGCGCTTTTCGGAAGGACCGCACCTGTGCCCGAGATCTGGCGGTGCTTCAGCTTAAGGATGGCCGGGTCATGAAAGTGGCATGACCGAACGATGCGCGCAATCCGGCGTGACCCTGATCGAGATGCTGGTCGCGCTTTCGGTCTTCGCACTTATCGGCCTCGCCAGCTTTGCAGTGCTTGACACGATTGTACGCACGGACCGCCAGAGCAGCGGACGGCTTGAGAGCCTGGACAAGATCGACACCGTTCTGCGGGTTTTTGAAGCGGATGCTCTGTTGGCGCGGACCAGGCCGATGGTGACACCAAAAGCAGTGTCCTTTGTCGCGCGCGATCATCAGGTGACCTACGCGCAAACCTCCCGCGGTGTGCTCCGGCGCATTGAACGTCCAGGGGTGGACCCGCTGGAGCAACAGCTCCTGCCACCGCCCTCCACCGCCAATTGGCGGTTTGTGACCGTTGACGCAGCAGGCGTGATCGATCCGCAAGCGGCTGTTGAATTCGTGGTGCAGCCAGAGGGCGACAGCGCCGGAGCCGTGCGCAAGCTGGTGCCCGTTCCACCCGCTCTGACTAAGCGACCATGACCCGCCGCCCGTCCGATAGTGGCGTCGCCTTGGTCAATGTTCTGCTCGTGATGGCCATCGCGGCGACGCTTGTCCAGGCAATGCTCAGCGCAGAAGAAAGCGCCATCTCCGCAGCCCAGGATGCATCGGACAGAACGCAGGCTTTTGCCCTGGCCAAAGGCGGCGTGGCATCGCTGCGGTCTGCACTGCGGCGCGATCTGACGACCGGGCCCGACAGCGACCACCTGCAAGAGGCCTGGGCCCAGATCGCACAGCAGGAGGTCGACTTCGACTTTGGCAGCTATGCGGTTACCCTGCAGGACGCGCAGGGTCGGTTTGATCTCAACAGCCTCGGCGGCACTGCCATCGCCCAGCAACGTGTGTTCACGGGGCTGCTCTCTGCGCTCAAGCTGCCGGAAGAGATTGGCGCACGGATGAGAGATATCGTGAGCAACGAAGGACCGCTGACCTCGCTATATGACTTGCGAAACTTCGGGATCGACGATCTGCTGCTGGAGAAGCTGGCACCCTATCTCACAACCTTGCCGACCCCCGCCAGCATCAATCTGAACACGGCACCAGAGCCTGTCTTGCACGCGGTCTTTGGCAACGCCATCGTGGCCCGAAGCCTGGTGCGCAGACGAGCCGCCAAGGGGTTTCTGACGGGCAGCGATCTGGCTGATCTGGGGATCTTGCAGCCGGTGCTGACCGGCTGGCGATCGGATGTCTACGACGTCGCCGTCACCGCAAAGGTCGGCGACATGACCGTGCAGTATGCTCGCAGACTTCTGCGGGACCCGGAAACCGGGACACTCACCGACCTGCCGCACGACTGGCCCCAGACGCAATAGACGCCGCCGGAGTGAATCCGGCGGCGCCCTACGTTCGAGGCAAGTCTTGAGGGGATCAGAACTCGAACGGTTCGGCGGTGCGGTCCAGGGTCAGACGCACCATATCAACGTCGATGGGCGTGTCATTGCGCCCTTGATTGAAAGCGGCCTGAAAGTCGCTGCCCAGCGATTGCAGCGCTAGTGTCAGCCCGTCGACGGGTCCGTTGCTGTCATCGCAGGCAACCAGTGCGGTCGCCAGACCCAACGCGCAGATAATGCGGAACGAGAAGGTTCTCATAGCGATACTCCTGTCCTATTCCCGATCAATTCGGCGAGCCGGGGATGGGTGAATTCAGATACGGGAAGCGGTTCTGCAGCTCGGTCGCGGCAATCGGAGCCCCGTCCGTGAACGCCTCTGTCCCGACCGGTGCGTCCCCTGGGGCGCAAAGACCGAGGTTGATCAGATCGCTGGCCTCTCCGTCCACAGCGCCATCCACACCGAGTTCCGCGCCAAGCGGCACCGGGTGACACAGCGCCCCCATGGCCACACGCAGCGTGACGTCGATGATGTCATCCCCCGGGCGGCGCCCGTTCGGGAAGCCCGCCAGGTCCTCGCCGACGACGCCAAAGGTGTGCTGATCGGCACGCGGTGTGGGGGGGATGGCGGTGTTCAGCCGTAGCATTTCGGCCTGTTGCACATTTGCGGGCTGGTTGAGGCCAGGAAAGCCGGTCAGGAAGGTGGTCACGAGATCCTGCCTGGGGAAGTTCGACGGCGCGATGTTCCCAGGTGCACCCAGAGGCGTACGGAACAGCAGGTCAACCAGTGCCGGAAACGACGGGTTCGTCACATAGGTTGCGAGATCGACGTCATCGATGGGCTCGGACCCGTTGAAACGGTCCTTGTCAGGAATGCCGATCACCACTTCGTTCACCAGCGGGGTTGAAATGCGCGATTGCTGCACCCAAGCACCGCCGATTACTGATGTGTCTTCGTATCCCGGGGTGGCATCTTCAAGCTCGGCCTGCGCAAGGCTGGAGGTGGTCCAGCCGCCAATCACGGTTTCATCGCCAGACGTCAGGCAGGAGATCGGCATTTCCAGCGCAATGGTCGAGACATTGACCTTGCCAAAGACGTCATCGTTGTCGCGGCTCTGCGTGATGCCGCCGTCCTGGCCGCCACCGTCGCCAGCGCCGGGCGCGCTGTCGCCTTCAATGGGCACGAGGTTGATCAGGTCGAAAATCTCGCCGAGGTTCAAGGCAAAGGCGTCGGAGCGCTGCCCGACAAACACCCGCCCGGGGGTGGCGCAGCCCGGGACATCAATGTCATAGATGAACTGGTCCGCATAGCCATCGTAGTCCGGCAGCGTTTTGACCCCAATGTGATCCAGCGGCTTGACGAAAGTCGCATTGGCCGAGCCTGCACGGGTCACGGTACTGCGCGTGCCGCTGCGCCGGTCACCTTCCACCAGCGTGATGCCGTAGCTTTCGGATTCGTTCAGCAGCGATTGGTCGTTCGGCAGGATCATCCCCGCGATCTTGAGCGGAATGGCCACCTGTTCCCCACCGATGTCAAGGCCAATGCCCGCGCCGCCATTGGCCAGCTGGTTGTCGAACTCGAACTGGAAGGTCAGGTCTTCGATCGCGTCGCCATCGTTGTCGATGTGGATCTCGTAAAGCGCGTCTGCGTCCATCGTGTAGTAGCTCGGGCCACCGTAGTTGACCTGCAGCGGCTGGTAGTTGGCCAGGAAGGTCACATAGTCCTCGCGGCCCGGTTCATAGCTGCGAAAGACATAGAAGTCGGTGCCGTCCACTTTGGGATGCTCGGTGATGGCCGGTGCTTCGCGGTGCGACGAGGCACCAACGGGCGCTGCGGCGGCCATGATGGCAGCGGCGAGCAGACTGCTCATGGCAAGGGGTCGTTTGGTCGTCATCTCTTTTCCTCACGTTCTTGTTGCACGCAAAGCGTCTCCGTTGGCAAAAGACGGATCTCTTGCCCTGGCTCTGCGCGACAGCGGTTTGATCCGGTCGCGGGTCTCCGCTGCGGGATTGATCAAGCTGTATTCACTAAAACGGGGGGGCTTCAGATTAAGTTTCAGCCGCTGCAACAATTCCGCCAGACCACCCGTACTACTTGGTACAGCACCTTGAAATCACAGGGGAAACCAAGTGCATTTTACGCCCGAAATACTCCACATCTGGGCCAGCCTCTGGCTCGCCTCCCTGCTGATCTGGATCAGTGTCTGGGATCTCAAGCATCTGCGGATTCCTGACCCGGCAAACGCCCTGCTCGCGCTCTCCGGGTTGGGCCTGGCTGCATGGAGGGCAGACGGATGGCCCGCCGCACAGATGGCGGGGGCCGCGGTCGGCTACATCCTTTTTGCAGGCATCGGCGCGCTCTATTTTCAGCGTACCGGCCAGGACGGGCTGGGCCTCGGCGATGCCAAGCTCTTGGGCGCCGCCGGGGCCTGGACGGGTCTGGCGGCCTTGCCCGGCCTCATCGCCTTTGCCGCGATCTCAGCACTTGTTTATGCCTTGGTGACGAGATGTCGGAGGCTGGCCTTTGGGCCATGGCTCTCGGCCAGTCTCTTTTTGCATTGGATATTCCTGACCTAGGCGCAGACCAGGACGAGACAGCCGTTCGGCATCGTGATCTCATGGTGTTCCGTGCCCGGCAGGGAGCATTGTGCATCCCCCGCGGTATATAGTTTGCCGTTCATCCAGAACTCACCCTCGATGATAAACAGATGCTCAGAGCGGTCATGCACATGCGCCTTGATCCGCGCCCCCGGCAGACAGCGCAGCAGGTACATCGTCCGACCGGTCCCCGGATCGAGGGTCAGCACCTTCTTCCAGACCCGCTCGGACCGCTGTTCCCACGTGCCGTCATCGGCGCGTTGCACCCGCGTCGGCTGATCCGGCGCGGCGTCAAGCTCCTGCTCAATCGCCGCCAACAGGTCTTCGGGTGGATCGACCTCGGGCAGCGATTGCGCCAAAGGAGCCAGCCCAACGAGCAGATCGTCTTCGTCCTTCCCCAGTTGGGGCATGGTGCCCGGAATGGCGGGGATGGTGTTGAGATTGCTAACCAGCTTGTCCAGTGAACGCATTACTTTTTGGGTATCCTGTGTCATTTCATTGCCTCGCGTAAGGCTGCCAGCCCGCGCCTGACCCAGCTCTTGGCCGTTCCGACGGGGATATTCATTACACTTGCGAGTTCGATGTAGGTGTAGCCCTGAAAATAGCAAAGCATCAGCGCCTTACGATGCTCGGGCCTCAGATCGGCCATCAGTCGCCGGATCACCAGGCTGTCGATCGTCTGGGTGGCCGGGTCGGTTTGGTCCGAAAGCTCCGGCACGTCGTCGGTAAACTCCACAAAACCGCGCGTGCGTTCCGAGCGCAGCCGGTCAATGGCGCAGTTGCGGGCGATGGTGCCGATCCACGACAAGGGGTTCCCGCTCTGCGGATGATATTGATGTGCCCGCTTCCACATTCGGACAAACGCCTCTTGAGCCACCTCCTTGGCCAGATCCTGGTCCCGCATGATCGACATCACCACGCCAAAAACGTAGCGCGCGCTCAAATCATAGAACCGGCGAAATGCCGCCCGGTCGCCCTCGGCGCATGCGGCAAGCAATTGGGCCAATTGTCGGCACTGCTCTGTTGCTGCCATGGTCCTGGCCTTGCGTTTCTCTGCTTCAGGTGCGGGCACCAGCTTGGTTACTCCCACGTCAGTCTCTCCCCTCACTTGGCATCTAGCAAGGACGGGTGTCGCGCCTCAAAAGTTGCACGTCATCAGAATTTTTTCGTCAGGCGCCATCAGCAAGCTGTCGAGAATGGCGCCATCCGCAGCGAAGGGTTCGGAATTTTTAGATGCATCATAACCACTTAGATCGATCACCAGATGCGAATGCTCCTGGCACTTTGCCGCCACGAAACGGCGCAGCGTTTTGCCTTCCAGTGACACAGCCCCCAATGGCAACCAACTCTGTTTCAGTGCCGGGCGGACCGCGATCTGATGTGTCGGCCCGGTCATCGCAGCATGTCCTGCGAGAATCGACGCCGATATTCCGGCCCCCAGCACAAAGCATAGCAGTAACGCACGCGCGCCAAATCCTCTGGGTGCACCGAGAGCCGCGGCAGGCCCGCAGGCATCGATCTCTGCCTCGATGTCATCAAGCAGCCCCTGTTCAGGCCGACGCTCATCCAGCATCTCCGACAAAGGCGCAAGCATGCACAGATCCTCGCGCCGAAGCGCCGGTGCCGCCCGATCACCACGGGCCCGCCAGAAGGCTAGTATCTGCAATATGCGTTTCATCGTCCTGCGTTATCGCCCCGCGGGCTGCATCCGTGTCACCATGACACGACGGGACGCGGGACCCGATGGTTGCGGATGACGTGGCGTCACGGTGATTTTCAGATACCGGCGTACCATTCATAGCCCCGGTCCTCCCAATACCCCCCGCGCCCGCGACCGACACCGGAAAAGCTGTCCACAACCTCGATGGCGCGAATGTACTTTGCCATCTTGTAGCCCAGCTGCCGCTCCACGCGCAGACGTAGCGGCGCACCGTTTGGGACAGGAAGCGCCGATCCGTTCATGCCAAAGGCGAGGATGGTCTGCGGGTGCATCGCATCCACCATGTCGATCGTTTCGTAGTATTTGATCCCGCCCGACAGGCTGCGCTCGATTGTATCGAAGCAGCGCAGCAGAACGAACCTTGCACCTGGACGCAACCCGGCCCGTTCCAGCACCGTCGAGAGCGGCACGCCTGTCCATTGCGCGATGCAGCTCCAGCCCTCGACACAATCATGCCGGGTGATCTGGCGGCGGGTCGGCATCGACTGAAGCTCCGCCAGTGAGAGGATCTGAGGTCTTTGCACCAGACCCGACACCGAAAGCCGATAGTCGCTGAAACCGCTGGCCACATGCGTGACATACTCCGCGTCCTGTGGGTTGGTCACGCCGTTCGGGCGCTGCGGTTGCCGGATGTCGAACCACTGGAACTCTTGCGCCAGGGCGTCCCGATCCAGCAGGCCGCGCTGTGCCGCCATCGTCAGGCGATTGGCACGCTCCATATAGCGGCGCAGCGGGTTTGCAGGGTCCGCAAGCCGGTCAAACGCCTTACACCCACCCAGCGTTGCCGTGGCCAGCCCCGCCCCACCGAGGCGCAGGGCGGTTCGGCGGGTGATCCGTCGTTCATACATCTCACTCTCCTTCATCGACGCGGTACCACCCCGTCAGCATTGCGCGCATCTGGTTCAGAGGTGCCGCCAGAAGGACCATCGAGATGTGCAGGACAACAAAGCCTGCCAGCGCGGCGGCGACGCAGAAATGCAGCGTGCGCGCGGTCTGGCGGCCTCCGAGAACCTCGGGCAGCCACGGCGCTGCGGCATTCATCCCCGGCGACATCGCCAGCCCCGATGCTATGACCATTGGAAACAGAATAAAAAGCACTGCTGCATAGCTCAGCTTTTGCAGCGGCCCGTAGGTGCGCCGATGCGGAAACTGGAACCGCGCGTGGCTGCGGATGTCAGCCCCCAGACTGCGCAGGTCCTGCGCTGTCAAACGCAGGTTGCGCCACAGGTGCCCCGACACCAGCGCGCCCAGCAGCCACAGCAGCAGCACAAACACCAGGATCCAGGCGAAAAAGAAATGAACGATCCGCCCGGTGGCAAGGTCGACGCCGCTGGGGATCGTCGCCCACGCGGGCCAAGCAGGCCCGCCTCCACCAAGCGACAGAATGGCGTTGTCAAATCCAAAGCCCGACTGATCACCGATGTAGAGCACCGGGTGCGCGTTGAAAATCTGCAAACCGGAGCCGAGAAGGAAGAGAAGCGACACCGCCCAGCCCCAATGCGCCAGCCGAGTTGCCAAAGTATGCCGTTTAATCAGCCGTCTGTTCGAATGTGCCCTGCGCATATCTTTCGCCGATCCTGATGTTTCGTCTCAAGTCTACGGGGCCGTGCGCCAAAGAGTTTCAATCGCCTGGTCAGTAGAATTTTGAAACTTTCCCGCACTGCACCTCGTCTTTCGGACAGTCCCATCGAAAACGGGATGACCTCGGACATGAAAGGAACTCAAATGATCCGCACACTTCAATTCTCTTCGACAATCGCAGCCCTCCTGCTGGGCGGCGTGGCATTCGCGGCCAACCCGGACGTGGGTGGCGCACCCATGTTTGCCGACAAGAACATCGTCGAAAACGCGGTGAACTCCGCCGATCACACAACCCTTGTTGCAGCAGTGCAGGCTGCTGGCCTGGTTGACGCGCTGATGGGTGACGGTCCGTTCACCGTCTTCGCACCGGTCAACAGCGCCTTTGCCGCCCTGCCGGACGGCACGGTCGAAACCCTGCTCAAGCCGGAGAACAAAGGCACGCTCACAAAAGTGCTCACCGCCCATGTGATCGCAGGCAAGCTCTCGGGGACCGAACTCATGGCCAAGTCCCGCAACAGCGCTGACGGCTTCTTCCATTTGGAAACCCTGTCCGGCGATGCGCTGTCAGCCCAGGTCAAATCGGGCGCGCTTTACATTTATGACGAGAGCGGCAACGCCGGGCGTGTGACCATTGCGGACGTAAACCAATCGAATGGCGTGATACACGTTGTCGATACAGTGCTGCTGCCCAAGTAAGTGGTGTCGTCGCCGTGGAGAGAAGAGAGGCTGCCTCTTTCTCTCCACTTTCCATACGTCCATTCCAGAATTGGACGACCTCGCGCAGTGCGAAACCCTGTGTCGGAGAGACTGCGTCGCGGCGAGAAAAATCGCCGACAGCGCTTCTTGCATCGCAGCAAGCTTGGGCTGATGCCCTTGAACCGCACGGCGTCACAAGGTCAACGGGGTCGTTTGTCCCGGTCTGAAATTCGCCAAAGCGTCCATTGCCAAACGACAACCACCCCACTAGCGTGACCTAAGAAGGAGACGCTTTAATGAAACCGAAGAACATCGTCGTAGTCGTATCCGAAAGGTGCATGGTCCGATAACGGTTTCCGTATCTATGTCCATGCGCCCCCGAACCAAGTTCGGGGGTTTTTTTTTTTTAAGAAAGAAAAACAGAGACGTGATGAAAGCCCGAACGCCTCCTGCCCTTGTGACGCTGATCCTGCTGACGGCGTTCTCCACGTTGTCGCTGAACATGTTCCTGCCATCGCTGGCGAGCATCGCCGCCGATTTCGACGCGCCCTATGCAATCGTTAGTCTTGCCGTCGCGGGCTATCTCGCCCTCACCGCTGTCATCCAGCTTGTTGCCGGGCCGCTGTCAGACCGCATTGGCCGACGTCCCGTTCTTCTTGCCTCCCTGCTGGTGTTCACCGGAGCATCGGTCGTCTGTGCCACTGCCTCGGATATTTGGACATTCCTGGCTTTCAGGATGCTGCAAGGCGGAATAATCACCGGTTATGCGCTGTCACTGGCCATTGTCCGGGACATCACGTGCGAGCGGAGGGCGGCAGGTCTGATCGGATACATCAGCATGGCGATGGCCATCGGTCCGATGCTTGGCCCAATGCTCGGTGGTGTTCTGGATACGGCCTATGGATGGCGCGCAAACTTCTATTTCTATGCGGTCTCAGGTGTCGGCCTCTTTGCAATCTGCTGGATAGATCTGGGAGAGACAAAACCCGTCAGGGCGAACGCCAATGCTGGACGTGCCGAGAGCATGCGCGATCTGCTGAAAGAACCGCTCTTCTGGGCGTTTTCCTTGTGCAGCGCCTTCTCCACCGGCGCGTTCTACATTTTTCTGACCGGTGCCCCCTTGGTTGCCTTTGCGCAGTTTGGCGTGACCACCGCCGAGCTGGGGGTTTTCATCGGGACAATTACAGTCGGATTCATACTGGGCAGCTTCATCGCGGGCCGCCTGGCACCGAAATACGCGCCAACCAGCATGATGATGGCTGGAAGGCTCATCGCGTGCCTGGGTCTCTCGGCGGGTATTGTCGTCACCCTTGCGGGCGTCACATCACCCCTTTTCTTCTTTGGCAGCACGATTTTCGTCGGGCTCGGCAACGGTATTACAATGCCGAGCAGCAATGCGTCAGCCATGTCCGTGCGGCCAAACCTTGCCGGCAGTGCTGCAGGTTTGAACGGTGCCCTGGTCGTAGCGGGAGGCGCAGTGCTGGCCACGGTCACCGGGCGCGCCTTACCCGCCGAAGAACCGGCGCTGATCCTCTTGATCCTGATGCTGGCGGCCTCAGCGGCTGGACTTGTGTCGGTGCTTTTCGCCATTCAGTTGCATGACGCCCCAAGGGATTTGCACCGGCACTAGCAGCAATTGGCAAAGGGCGGCGGCCTAAGGCCCGGCGGCTTTGTGATCTGCATCCACCCGCTTGTCGATGGACATGCGCAGCAACTTCTCATGTGCCTCTGACATCAACTCTGTCGCCGATTTCGCACAGGCCATCTGTCGATCCACTCCGGAATGATGCTTTCAATTGTCCGGGCGTCTGGACGGTCAGCCCTCATAGATGCTGGCCGCGTCACCCAGATAGTTGTCCCAGGCAAACCAGTAGGCGATATGTCCGGCAACGCGTGACCGGCGCTGTCCATCCGGTCCCACCAGCGCGTCTTCGGTCACTTTCCAGATCTGCCCCGTCTCGTCCTGCAAAGCACCATCCGATGCGGTGAAAGCAGCCTCACCGCGCTCATACGCGCGTACGGTGCGCCGCGACACATCGCCAATCAGCACCAGCGGCCTGTCCGCAATCGCGTCATTGATCACAGGCTTTCCGTCGAACGCCGCCAGTGGCCAGGCCCGCGCCGCGCCGAACTGGCGTATGGCAAAGACATAGTCTTTCTGCCGGTGTTCCGTTTGATCCACCAGTGCCGGGAACATCAGCTCCGGGGAGGCGAAATACTCCCGATAGACAACGCCGGAGCCATAGTTGCGACGATGACCTGTGCTCAGCGACAGCACCTTTGTGTTGGGATGCGACGATGTCCAATTCTCCCAAGTGGTGATCACGACCGGACGCTGTTTCAACTCGATATTGCTGTCCACCAGAGGGCCGACCACGGGTTTGCCGGTGAACTGGTTCCACAGCGAATGGGTTTCGCGATCAAACATCAACTTGTTCGACCGGTAGAGAAACCCCGAAGAGCCAAAGACCAGTGGCTTTGCCCGCCCCGCGACCTGCGTTTCAAACAGAATGCCGGAACCGCACAGCGTGCAATAGGCCAAGGCCACCGGCACCCCGCCAATCACCTCGTTGAACATCTCGTGCCAGCCCATGATCCGCAACGGATAGGCACGCACGTCCCCGTTGATCGCGACACCAAAGACCAGATCGTCGGGTCTCAGATAGTCAGCGCGCGCGGCCGGGATCAGATCAGGGTTGTCGAGCGAAGGGATACCGTCCTTGCTGACCCCGCCCCAGGCGATTTCCTCCAGCCTGATCTTCATCCGATCCCGCGCCAGATACTCTGGGCGCAAAAACACATCGAAATTCTCATCCACCCCAAGCAGCACTTCGCGTTTGAACGGGATCAACGCCGGATGCGGGACGATCTGCGGGTTGCGCTCCTGCCAGAGCATCCAGTCAAACCAGTCGGTGCCATGGGTTTCACCCGTCAGCGCCTCCATCACCTCGGCGATCTCGTCGCGCCGCCGTCTGGAAAACCGCAACCCGGTCAGCAAGGCGGGCACCACATCCGGATTGCCGCGCGTCTTCAGCAGCGCCATGCCATCGGCAAATTCCGAGCTTGTGCCATAGAGCGTGGAGCGAATGGCCTCAAGGACCGGGTCTGCCTGCGCCCAAAGAGCATGCGGGGTCAACGCCCCGGCTCCGATCATCCCTGCAAACCCGCGACGTGTGACTGACATGACATCCTCCAGATAACTTGCCGCTTAGTCTGCGCGTTTATCCGTTCACATGCATGAAACACTGTTGTGATCGGGCTGCGATCCTGCCGCAGACCGAACGCGAGGGGCAATTTCATCTGAGCGACCGAGGTTTTTCGGTTGCCGGTTGCGCGCAATATCAAATCGCCCGGCACGATCCCCGTATGACCAGTTCCGGCGCACAATGGGCGCCGGTTCTGTCGGCATCCGGGTCCTTGATGGCTGCGGCAAGGGTCATCCCAGCGCGCCGTCCGATACGCCGCGCTGGCAGACGTACGGTGGTCAGGCCGGGTTCGAACTCGGACGAGCCCTTGAAATCCCCAATGCCGACAATGGAGATGTCATCCGGCAGCTTGAGCCCTGCCCTGGCCGCTGCATAGATCGCGCCCGTGGCGAGGATGTCATTGCCGCAGATCAGCGCCGTGGGCCGTCTGGCGTTGCTGAAAAGCTCAAAGGCCTGACGCTTGGATTCGGAAACGGAATAGACGGTGGTGAGCTGCCAGTCTTGCGGCACCACAACGCCCGCCGCCGCCAATGTATTCAGAATCGCCCTACTGCGCGCCTTGGCACGGTCATTGCCTGCGCCGGGCGCAAAGAGACACGCCACCGCGCGATGCCCCAGCGCCAGCACGTGCTGGCTGATCATCTGCCCCGCCAGTTCGTTGTCAGCCCCGATGGAGGGGTAGAGCGACTCCGCCGCATAGTTCCACATCATGACGGTCGGCACGTCCTGGCTCTCGATCAGCTGAAACACGGCTTCGTCATGATCCAGCCCGGTCAGGGCGATGCCATCCACCCGGTGTTCCAGAAACTTCCGCAGGATCGCGTATTCCCGCTGCGGGTCATAGCCATGGGAGGCCAGCAGAATGGTAAACCCCTCCTCCGCAACCGCGTCCGAGAACGCCTGAACAACCTCGGCAAAGATCGTGTGGTCGATGGTCGGCACCAGAACACCGATGGTGCCGGAGCGTATTCCATGGATCGTCTGGGCCGCGCGATTGCGGATATAGCCTTCCTTGCGCACTGCCTTTTCGATCCTGCGCCGAGTCGTCAGTTTCAAAAGTTCGGGGTGATTGAAATATCGCGACACCGTCGAGGGAGACACACGTGCGGCCTTTGCCACACTGATAATATCTGACTTTTTTCCATTTCTATCAGACATCTACAGACCTCTGCTGCGCAATTTATGAAAACATTTGCAAAACTATTTTCATCACGTAGCGTAAATGGTCAAGCAGCGTTGCGGGAGGCAGCGATGGAATTTCTGTTCTATATGGGGGATGTGTTCACGCCGATTAACTTCGGGCTGCTCCTGCTGGGCACCATCGGCGGGTTGATCCTGGGCGCAACGCCGGGCCTGTCGCCGACCATGGCGGTGGCGCTGCTCATTCCTTTCACCTTCCAGTTGGACGCGGCACAGGGGCTGATCCTGCTCGGGGCGGCCTATACTTCTACCGTGGCGGGCGGCGCGGTCAGTGCGATCCTGCTGAAAATACCCGGCGCGCCCGCGAATATCGCCACCACGCTCGACGGACACACGATGGCGCGCAAGGGCGAAGGCGCCAAGGCGCTGCAGATCAGCTTTCTGGCCTCTGCCGTCGGTGGTGTCTTCGGTGTGCTGCTGCTGATCTTCCTGACGCCTGTTCTGGCGCAATGGGCGCTGGCCTTTGGCCCCAGCCATCTCTTCTGGCTGGCGATCCTCGGGGTCACGGTGATTGGCTCGCTCGACAGTAAATCGGTGGTCAAGGGGCTGCTCTCGGGCTGCATCGGGCTCTGGCTCGCCACCATCGGGTTTGACGATATCATGGGCGCGCAGCGGTTCATCTTTCATCCCGCTTTAGGCGGCGGGATCAACATCATCGCGGCCCTTATCGGTCTGTTCGCCATTCCACAGGTCATCACCATGTTCGCCAAGGGCCGCCACAACGACGGGGCCGAGGTGATCGAGGTGCAGAAACACCCCATCGGCGGCGCGATCCGCGAGCTTCTGCGCAACAAGCGCGCCATGGGTATCGGCACGGCGTCAGGGTCGATCATCGGCCTGATCCCCGGTGTCGGCGGCCAGATCGCGGGGCTTGTCGCCTATGATCAGGCCAAGAAGTTCAGCCCTGAGCGCGAAAAATTCGGCACCGGTCACTCCGAAGGCGTGATCGCTGCCGAAAGCGCCAATAACGCCATGGTTGGCCCCTCGCTGGTGCCGCTGCTGACACTCTCGATCCCCGGCTCCCCCACAGCGGCGGTGTTGCTTGGCGGGTTGCTGATCCACGGGATTTTCCCCGGCACCGATCTCTTCGACAATCACCCCGATGTCGCCTGGACCTTCATCAATTCCATGCTGATCGGTCAGGTGTTGATGTGCCTCTTCGGCCTCTACGTCGCCGGTCTTGCCGCGAAGGTCGCGCAGGTGCCGCAATCGGTCATGGCCGCCGTGGTGCTGGGGTTGGCGGTCTTTGGCAGCTATTCGGTGCAATCCTCCATGGGTGACGTCTATGTAATGGCGGCCCTCGGGGTGATGATGTATTTCCTCGAACGCTTCGGCTTTTCCGCCGCCCCGCTGGTGCTTGGCCTGATCCTCGGGCCCATTGCCGAGGCGAACTTCATCCAAGGCTCCATGATCGCCAATGCCACCGACGGCATGAGCGCATACTTCCTGGGCGGTGGGCTGAACCTGTTCCTGATCGCCGTGGTCATCGCCTCGATCTTCTATTCCGCCTATATGGAGTTGCGGTCGCGCCGCTACACCTCGAAAGAGGAGATCATGGCATGAGCGCCCCGTCTCTCCCCCGCCTCCAGCACATCATCGGGTCCGGCATCGTGGCCGCCGTCGGCATCTGGGTGGCCTTTGTCAGCTACACCCAACAACCGTCCGAGGCCTTCCTGTTTCCGCGCCTGATCTCCTCTGTCTTCGTGGTGCTGGCGCTCTGGACCTTCGCCAAGGCCTGCCTCGGCTGGACCAAGGTGGGGGGCGGCATTTCCGTGCGTCAGTTCACCAACCTGCTGCCCGGTCTGATCATCGCCCTGATCTACATCTTCTGGGCGGCAAAGGGCCTTGGGTTCTATACTGCGACCACCCTCGCCTTTTTCATCCTGCTGAGCCTCTATGATCCCGCACCGCACGACGCGGTCAGATCATGGCTCAGACGCATCCTCATCACGGCCATCTTCATGGTCGTCATCTATGGCCTCTTCGCAAAACTTCTCACCGTGTACACACCGCGAGAGGTCTTCTTCTGAACCGCAACAGCGGCAGAGCTCACATCCTAGGGAGGAACTACACATGAAAAAACTGATTGCAGGAGCGGCCATCGCACTGGCCTCCATCACCACGGGCGCGCTGGCCGACGGCCACGCGAACTATCCCGAACGACCGATCATGATGATGGTCAGCTACGGCGCGGGCGGCGCCACCGATTTCCAGGCGCGCATCGTCACCATGACCGCCGGGAACGAGGACGCCCTGGGCATGCCCATCGCGATCATCAACAAGCCCGGCGCCGGGGGCCGCGTGGGCTGGAACTGGCTGGCGGGTCAGGCAGAAGCGGACGGCTACACGCTGGGCGCCTATAACATCCCCCATTTCATCGCACAGTCGATCAAGGGCGGGGTGGAATACTCCCGTGACAGCTTCGAGCCCATCGCCAACTGGGGCGCGGACCCTGCAGTGCTGGTTGTCGGCGCGGACTCGGAATTCAACACGTTGCAGGATGTGGTTGAATTCGCCAAGGCCAACCCCGGCAAGCTGACCACCTCGGGTGCGGGTCTTTTCGTGGGCCACCACATCGCCGCCCTGCAGATGGAAAAGGCGGGCGATTTGAAGATGGCCTATATCCCCACCAAGGGCGGCGGGGCGGCAGCGATGAAAGCCGTGATCGCGGGCGACGTCATGGCGGGCATCAACAACCTCTCTGACGCCTTCCGTGCACGCGAGGCTGGGAATGTGAAAATCCTTGCCGTGGCGGATCTGGAGCGGAACGATTTCCTGCCCGATGTGCCCACGATGCGCGAAGCGGGCCTGGACGTGGACAACTCCTCCGTCAACTTCCGCGGCATCATGGTGCCCAAGGGCACGCCGCAAGGCGTGATCGACAAACTGGCCGCGACCGTCCCCGCCATGTTCGAAAACAAGCGCGTGGCGGGCAAGATGCAGGCAGGCGGATCGCCGATGCACATCATGACCCGTGACGAAGTGCTGGACATGTGGGCCGCGCGGGAAGAAACCCTGAAGGAACTGCTTGCCGGTCTCTGAACACATATGGCGGGGCGCATCTGCCGCCCCGCCGACACATAAGGACATGTGACATGAATGACCATGATGATCTTGCCGAGGTGGATACCATCGTTGCCACGGCCCGCGCTGCGCAGGCCCGTTTCGAGGCAGGCGGATCGCAAGCGCTCTATGATCGTGCCGCCCTTGCGGCGGGCTGGGCCATCATGGAACCCGCGCGCAACCGTCATCTGGCAGAACTGGCGGTGGCGACAACCGGGTTGGGCAACGTGCCCGACAAGATCACCAAGAACCACCGCAAGACGCTGGGTCTGCTGCGCGACATCGCCGCGGCCAAGACCTTTGGCGTGATCCACGATGATCCGGCCACTGGCATCACGGAAATTGCGCGGCCCATCGGCGTGATCGGCGCCGTTGTCCCCTCCACCAACCCCGGTGCGACACCGGCCAATAACATCATCAACGCCCTGAAATGCGGCAATGCGATTGTCGTCTCGCCCTCGCCCAAGGGCGTGGCGACCTGCGAGGCGCTGCTGGGCTACATCCATGCGGAATTCGACAAGGCCGGGATCGACCGCGATCTGGTGCAGATGATCCCGGGGCGCGGCTCCAAGGACAAGACCCAGCGCCTGCTGGAACTCTCCGACATGATCGTGGTGACCGGCAGCCAGAACAACGTGCGGCGGGCCTATACCTCCGGCACGCCCGCGCTGGCCGTGGGTGCGGGCAATGTCGCCGTGATCGTGGATGAAACCGCCGATCTGGCCGCCGCGGCAGAGAAGATCAAGGCCTCCAAGACCTTCGACAATGCCACCTCCTGTTCGTCCGAGAACGCGGTGGTGGTGGTGGACGCGATCTATGGCGCCTTCGTGGCCGAGATGGCGCGCACCGGCGGCGCGCTGATCCGCGATGAGACAAAGGTCACCGACCGGCTCTGGGTCAAGGGCCACCTGAACCCGCAGGCCATCGCACGGGATGCGGACCAGATGATCGCGGCCCTTGGGTTAACGGATGAGGTGCCGGAGGGCACCGAATATCTTGCCGTAGAAACCACCGGCATCGGACCGGACCATCCGCTCTCGGGGGAAAAACTCAGCCGTGTGCTGACGGTCTACCGGGCCCGCGATTTTGAGGACGCGGTGCGGATCACCCGAGAGATACAGCTGCATCAAGGGCTGGGCCATTCGGTGGGCATTCACACAAACCTGGCGGACCGGCCCATGACCCTCGCCAAGGCGATCCCGACCAGCCGGGTCATCGTCAATCAGGCGCATACCTTTGCCACGGGCGGATCATTTACCAACGGCATGCCCTTTTCGCTCTCCATGGGGTGCGGGTCCTGGGGCGGCAATTCTATCGACACGAATGTGAATTGGAAACATTTCATGCAGACCACGAAAATCGTGCGTGAAATTCCCGGCCATGAACCCGCACCCGAAGAGATTTTTGCCGACTACTGGGACACGGTCGGAAAATGATCTTTACCCCCGAACATCCGCCGCGCGGCACCGTCCGCGACTGGCTGACGGCGCGCGCTGTGGATGGCGGGACGGCGATTGTCTTTCCCGAAACGGAGGAGACCCTGACCTGGGCGGCGCTGCGCACCACGGCAGAGCAGATGGCGCGCGGAATGTATGCTCTGGGCATCGCCAAGGGCGAAAGCGTGGCGATCATCCACCCCAACGGGCGCGCAGGGATAGAGGCGCTCTATGCCGCCCTTTACGGCGGGTTTCGCGCGACGATGATCAACCTCGCCGCCGGACCCGACGCCATTGCCTATGCGCTGGAGCATTCGCGCGCGCGCTATGCCTTTGTGCATCACAGCCAGATCGACATTTACGAGACCGTTGCCCCCAAGGGCATGGCACTGCTGGACCCGAACGACCTTGAGGTCAACGCGGATTTGCCGGAGCTGAGCGCGGAAGATCACGCCCTGCTGATGTACACCTCCGGCACCACGGGCAAGCCCAAGGGCGTCGTGCACAGCCACAGCAGCCTTCTGGCCGGGGGCTGGACCACCGCCATGGCGCATGAGTTGACCGCGCAGGATCGCGGCTTTTGCGTGCTGCCGATCTATCACATCAACGGGCTCTGCGTCACCGTGATGGGCGCACTGGTGTCAGGCGGATCGCTGGCCATGGTCTCGCGGTTTTCCGCCCGCAAGTTCTGGGCGCAGGCAGATCAAGGCGGCGTCACATGGTTTTCGGTGGTGCCGACTATCATCAGCCATTTGCTGCATGGCGCGGCGGCACCCGGCCCCGCGGTCTGCGCCCGGCTGCGTTTTGGGCGCTCAGCGTCCTCGGCCCTGGCGGTCGAAACGCAATCGGCTTTCGAGACCCGCTTTGGCGTGCCCATCGTGGAAACCATGGGGCTGACCGAAACCGCCGCGCAGATATTGTCAAACCCCCTGCCCCCGGGCCTGCGCAAGATCGGATCGCCCGGTGTGCCCTTTGGCAACGAGGTGCGCATCCTGCTGCCAGACCTGACCGAAGCGCCCACCGGCACAGAAGGCGAGATCGCCATTCGCGGCCCCAACGTGATGCGCGAATATCTGTTCAACCCCGAGGCGACGGCCGCGAGTTTTGCCGGGGAATGGCTGCGCACCGGCGATCTGGGCCGCATCGATGAAGATGGATATGTCTTTGTGACCGGGCGGTTGAAGGAGTTGATCATCAAGGGCGGCGAAAACATTGCACCTCGCGAGATCGACGAGGTGCTCTACACCCATGCCGACGTGGTGGAGGCCGCCGCTTTCGCGCGGCCCTGCAAACGCTATGGTGAAACGGTCGAAGCTGCGGTGGCGCTCAGATCAGGCGCCGATCTGTCCGGTCAGGAGCTGATTGAGCTCTGCACCCAGCGGCTTGGAGGGTTCAAATCCCCGGAGGTCATTCATGTTCTCGCGGAACTGCCCAAGGGTCCCTCGGGCAAGATCCAACGGCTGAAACTGGCGGATCTCATCCCCATCGACGCGGCGTGACGGGCAAGCGCTTCCTGACCAGATCACCCGGCCAAAACGCACTCTTCATTTCCGGGTAAACACCTCTTTCAGAAAGGTATCTATGACGCGGCGCAGCTGTGTCGGGTTATCCGTGTGCAGCATGTGCCCGCCGGGCAAGGAGACCAGTTTTGCGCCCGGAATGGTCTGCGCGATCAGGCGGGCACCGCCATGTGTCGCGCGGTTCTTCTGGCCGATCACCACAAGCGTGGGCACTTTGATGCCCGACAGCAGGGGAACGCCATCGTAGTGCAGCGCCGCCTCAAGAGCGGCATTCACGCTGCTACGGGTATGACGCGACAGCTGATGCTGGAGGTGGCGCGCCGTTTCCTCGGTCTGGCCAAGCGTGGACAGCCAGACAAAGAGCCGGGGCGGCACCCATTGCAGGCATTTCATCGCGATGCTGGTGCCAAAGACCCGCAACCGGCTGGTTCTGACGGTGGGGACTGTCTCGATCAGGATCAGCGCCCGGACGCGCTCCGGGTGCCGTGCGGCAAGTTCAAGCGCAACCATACCGCCCAGAGAATGACCGACCAGCACAGAGCCTTGCGGGATCCCCTGCTTCAGCATGTCGGCAAACCGCTCGACCCGGGCAGGACACACTTGCAGCGCGTCACCGTGGCCGGGCAAATCCGGTGTGATGGCTTTGTTGAGTGGTCCGATGAAGCGGTCCCAAGTGGACCCCGACAAACCAGCGCCATGCACCCAGACACTGGGCATCGCCCACAACGGGTGCAGTATTCCTTCGTCTCGCACCGGCGTCTCATCCGGTACCGGGCTGGAGTGCAGATTTGATTCCATGTTACAGTTTACCCTTGCAACGCAGGCCAAAACGGCCCGCCATCCTGTCCTGCAACCCCTACCGGGGCCTCGCCGCACTGTCGTCTCCCCTCATCGGATCGGACCAATCCGGTGTCCTGACCGTTCGGGAAAGACAGATCATTCCGACGCAAGAGTTGACCCGGTTAGACAAGCCTAATACCCGAAGAGACATATTAGCCGAACGGACCTTTTTTAAGATCACCCTGCCCAAGGGACCAGAAACATGGTGGACATTAATCTGCTTTTTGTCGTCCTGCAGTCAGCGGGCTTTTCCGCGGCCTGCATCGCCTTTGCCTTGTGCCTTGTTCAGTGGCGATACGGCCCGGCCTACGTGATGCTCGGCCTGATGTTTCTGGCACTGGCCATCAGCGAATTGTCGGTGATGTTCGAAATCACCGTGGCCGATCCACCCGAGACGGCGCGCGACGTCCTGCGCATGACCTCCTATTTCTCCACCTTCTTCATTGCCCCGCTGTTTCTCTTCTATGTCAGACTTCTGACCGGATCGGAGAGCATCTGCGCGCGGCGCGGCCTGTGGTTCCATATGGCCCTCCCCGCGCTGAGCTTCATTGTTGCCGCTGGGTTCCTGACCCTTCCCCCCGACATCCGCACGGCGATCTTTGAAGGTCCCGCGTTTGCCACCCTGCCCAATGCGGGCAAAACATCCGCCCTGGCGCTGGTTGTCATGGAAGGTTTGATTTACTGCCAGTGGCTTCTCTATGTCCCTTGGGTCTTGCGCGTTCAGGTGCAACACAAGGCAAGACTTCGGGATCTGTTCGCCAGCACGGAGGTGTTCGAGACGCGCTGGGTGATCGGCACCGCGCTGTTTCTGGGGGTTTACGCAGCCCTGTGTTTTGCGGATTTCATGGCGGGTCTTGTCTATGACATCGACATTCTGGGGCATCTGCAGGACGCGTTCATGGTTCTGGTGATCGTCTCGATCTTCATGCTTTGGGGCTTGCGGCAATCGCCCGGGCTGCACGGCCCCCGCGAGGCTGTGCATCAGGCCATCACAGCACCCCACTCGAAATACGAGCGCAGCGCACTTGCGGACACGCATGCGGACCGTATTGAGCGGAAGCTGCGGGTCGCGATGCAGCAGGAGCACCTCTACCGCGACCCGAACCTCTCGCTCTGGACGCTGTCCCAGCACATAGGCGCCACCACCAACTACGTATCGCAAACCCTGAACGAACGTGTCGGGCAGTCGTTTTTCGACTACGTGAATGGCTGGCGGATCGAAGAAGCCAAACCGCTGATCCGGCGGGGGGAGCAGACGGTCCTGGCAATCGCCTATGAGGTCGGTTTCAATTCCCGCTCGTCCTTCTATGCGGCCTTCAAGAAGCAGACGGGCGTCACGCCCACCGCGTATAAATCAGCCCCCGGCGCGCTGGAAGTCGCGCCCGGATAATTGGGCTCAGCTCAGGTCCTCCATCGGACGCCATCCCGACGTCGGACAGCGCGTCTCAGCGTCAAAGGCAAAATAGTTGCCCCCGCCACCGGGCCCTTGATCATGCGCCCGGCTGATTGGAATACCGGCAAGTGCGCAGTAGAGCAACGTGCCCACCGCGCCATGCCCCACGAACAGCAGATCACCGCCCGTGTGGGTTGCAAGACAAGCCTCGACCTCGGCGCAGATACGGTTCTGGGCCTCCTGCGCTGTCTCCCATCCCTCCGCGCTTTGACCAGGCGCGGCGAAAAACCGATCAGCCATCCGCTCGAATGCCTCTGGAGGTAAAAACCCGGTTGAACTGCGATCATTCTCGTGCATGCGCTCCCGCACCTCCAGCATGCCCCCCAGAGCCTCGGCAAGGGGCCGCGCGGTCTCCAGCGCCTTGGTTTCTGCGCTGCTGACGATCCGCGTGGTCCCCGCCAGCGCCCCGGATTTGGCCAGCCGGGCCACGCGGGCATGGCCGGTGTCGTTCAATGACCACTTGGTGATTTCCTTGGCGGGATCGACGATCACTTGAGGGTGGCTGAGATAGCGGACTGTAAACGTCATGCGCGGGCCTTTCGGGCAAATACGGATCAGGATTTAGGTGCGAAACGCAAAGGCTCTTTGCCGGGATTCGCAGGCCATGTCACCGGGGGAACTGGCCTGAATTTCAACCCGACAGGCCAACAGGTGTGATCCGGCGAAAACACGCCTGCTGGCGCCGCGCGAACCTCTCTATGGCGCGTTTGACGAAACGGTGCATGCCGCATCTCAGCACGCGGAAGTCGACGATGTTGCCCCTGCCATGGGGGAGAGGAGACAGACCGGCTCCACAAGGTTCGACTGGGTATGGGGGAAATTGCCAGGTCGGCTTGGCTGTTCTGGAAAGCCGCGCACCAAGGCCGGGGGCACGTTGCATGTACAAAACAACAGCCGCCTGCAGGCTGGTCACTTAACAATATTCGGAAGCGCAGGGTCTGCGCCTCCGACAATTTGTTTTAAGGTGGCGACCACTCCACCCTGAGTGTCTCAGGCGAAGGACACGCCGTTTTCCACCATCGGCAGGCTGCTCACCCGCAGATCGCTGCTGGCCGCAATCGCGTTTGCCAGCGCCGGGGCCGCAGGTGGTGTGCCGGGCTCGCCAACACCCGTTGGCGCCTCCGCCGAGGCCACGATATGCACGTTGATCTCGGCAATATCGCCGATCCGCAAAGGCTCGTAGTCGGGGAAGTTGTATTGATCCACCGCCCCATCCGTCAGCGTGATCTGATCGCGCATGACGTGGCCGATGCCATAGCCGATACCGCCCTCCATCTGCGCCTTGATCACGTCGGGGTTCACGGCCACGCCGCAATCCACCGCGCAGGTCACCTTTTCGATCCGCACGCCGTCTTCGGCTGTGCCCGAGATTTCGACCACCTCGGCCACGTAGGTTCCGAAGGATTTATGCACGGCGACACCCTGACTGCGCCCGGCGGGCGCCTTGCCCCACCCGGCCTCATCGGTGGCCAGCTTCAGAACGCCCGCCATACGCTGCTGATCGAGATCGCCCTCCAGGTACTTCAGCCGGTAGGCCACCGGGTCCTGCCCCGCAGCACTGGCAGCCATATCCATCATGACCTCCATCACATAGGCGGTATGGGTATGGCCCACCGCGCGCCACCAGAGCGTGCTTGTGGCCTTTTCCGTATCGGTCAGCCCGAAATGCGCCGCCGGAATGCGGTAGGGCGTGTCCGCAGCCCCCTCGACAGAGGTGTGATCCACTCCGTCGCGCACGCTGAAGCTCTCGAACGACGTGCCTTTCATGATCGGCTGACCCGCGATTCGGTGATCCCAGCCGACAATCGCGCCATCCGCATCCAGCCCGACCCGCACCTTGTGACCAAACGCCGGGCGATAATACCCACTACGCAGGTCATCCTCGCGCGACCAGACGAGCTTCACCGGACGTGTCCGGTCCGTCATCACAAAGGCCAGCGCCGCCTCGACCTGATAGTCCGCCGTGGGCGTGGCGCGTCGCCCGAAGGAGCCGCCCGCCAGCATGGTCTTGATCTGGATCTTCTCCATCGGCAGCTGGAAGATTTCCGCCATCGCCATATGCGGACCGGTCGGGAACTGACACCCGTCATGCAACAGGATACCGCCATCTTCAGTGGCCTCGATGGTACAGTTCAACGGCTCCATCGGGGCGTGGGCCAGCAGCGGAAAGTAAAACGTCTGCTCCACCACCTGCGCCGCCCCGTCGAGCGCGGCCTGCGTGGCGGCGGCATCGGTCTTGTTGACGTTATAGGTGGGTTCCGCGTCGAGTGCGGCACGAATTTCGGCCTCGATGGCGTCGGAACTGCGGGTCTCCGCCGCCGACATGTCCCACTCGACCTCAATCGCATCGCGCGCTTGCATCGCGGCCCAGGTGTTTTCGGCATAGACCGCGACACCCGCCTGATTGGGCAGAATGGCCGCGCGAATGTAGCCTTTGACCTCCTGCGCGCCGCTGTCATCCAGACCGGTGGCCAAGGCACCACGCTGCTCGGGACGTTTGATCATCGCCACCATCTGGTTCGGCAGGAAGACGTCGATGGCATATTGTGCGCGGCCGTCGCCCTTGATGGCGCTGTCGAGCCGGCGCACGTCCGGATTGCCGATCAACCGGAATTCCGAAGGGTCCTTGAGCCTCGGCTCTGCGGGCGCCTCCAGCGTTGCGGCGGTTTCAACGAAATCACCCAAGGGTGCCGTGTTGCCAGCGCCTGAAACCACGCCCTCCTCGATCCTGAGCGCGGATGCCTCCACGCCCCATGTCTGCGCCGCCGCCTCGATCAGCATCTCGCGGGCGGCGGCCCCGGCCTGGCGGTATTGCAGATAGGAATTGGCCATGGCGGTCGACCCGCCGGTGCCCTGAACGGGGCCGAAGAGCGTGTTGTTGTAGATCTCCGGGTTGGACGGCGCGAACTCATAGTCGATCTGATCCATGCGCAGACCCAGCTCTTCGGCAATCAGGGTGGACAGGCCCGTGGCCGGTCCCTGCCCCTTCTCGAAATGCTTGACGATGGCCGTGACCGACCCGTCGGTGCCGATCTTCACGAAGGGATTCAGCATGGCCGGGCTGTCTGCGGCGGCCAGCACGCCATCGGGGCGGATGCCCAGCACCAGCACGGCACCGGAGGCGGCGGCAGCTTTCAGAAATCCGCGGCGGGATGTGGAAATTGTCATATCAAGCCTCCAGAATTTCAGACGCGCGCTGGATACCGGCGCGGATGCGTTGATAGGTGGCACAGCGACAGGCGTTGCCGTACATGTAGCTGTCGATTTCCTCGACGGTGGGCTTGGGATTTTCGGTCAAGAGCCCCACTGCGGACATGACCTGCCCCGACTGGCAGTAGCCGCATTGCACCACGTCCAGTTCGATCCACGCCTGTTGGACCGCAGCACCGATCTCGTTGTCGGCGATGGCCTCGATGGTCGTGATCTCGGCATCGCCCACGTCTTCGACATAGGTCTGGCAGGACCGCACGGGCATGCCGTCCATGTGCACGGTGCAGGCCCCGCAGGAGGCCACGCCGCAGCCGAATTTGGTGCCGGTCATCTGCAGTTCATCCCGGATCACCCACAACAGGGGTGTGCCGGCCTCGGCATCGACCTCATGTGTTTTGCCGTTCAGTTTCAGTGAAATTGCCATTCAGGGTTCCTCCCGCTCGCGTGCAAGGGTGCGACTCTCTTTATGCGTGTAGATTAAATGAGACACGCCTGAGTGTAAACTGGCGAGTTTACACTCAGGCGATTTGACCTGTCGGGCGGGATGCTTAAAAGCTGGGCACATGGAACTGACAGACACAACCCCCTGCTCCAAACGCGGCCAGATCATCGAGGCGGCGGTGCAGGAATTTCAGGACAAGGGCTTTGCGGCGGCCAGCATGGACACGATCTCGGCCCGCGCCGGTGTCTCCAAACGCACGCTCTACAAGTATTTTGAAAGCAAGCACAATCTCTTTCAATCCATCGTGGCCACCCTGTCGGAGCGGATCACCGACACGCTGGATATACGCTATGACTCGAGCCGGGACATCCGCACGCAATTGACGGATCTTGCCTGGGCCGAAGGGCGGCTGCTCTCCTCGCCCGCCGTCATGGCGATGTCGCGCATGATCATCAGCGAAACTTTGCGCAGCCCCGTGCTGGCGGCGGAGGTGCAGGGCAAGATCGACAAGAAATCGGCCTTCGTGGCGATGCTGCGGGCTGCGCACGACGATGGTGCGCTGGATGTCGCAGACGCCGACACCGCCGCGGATGAGTTCATCGCGCTGATCAAGGCCAAGGCCTTCTGGCCCGTGGTTCTGGGCGAAGAGATGCTCACCAACGCCCAGATGGAAGCGGTCGTGAAAAGCAGTGTCGACATGATGATCGCCAGATACACCCGGGCCTGACGCCTGCCTGTCGCGTCAGAGCGTCACCCGGCACAGCATGCAATCATGATCCGACAAGGGGCGTCCGCTTTCATGTACAGAGGGCAGCACCGGCAGCGCATCGCCCGTCACCCCACGGCTGGCGAACCAGTCAAGCTTCATCTTGCGCGTCGGATGCGGTGTGATCAGGCTGGCACGGGTGGTCGTGCCCTCGGCCGTCAGGTCCCAGCTGTACCCCTGATCCTCAGCCAGACCAAAAAGGGTTTCCTTGCGCCAATCAAAATCGGGCGGCATGTGATTGCCGGTGTTCAGATCGCCGCCGATCAGCACCGGCAGCCCCGGGGCAAATTCATCGACCGCCGCCAGCAGGCGGGCAAATTCAGCATGCCGATATGGCGCCTGCGCGTTGCTTTCCAGATGGGTGGACACCACGCAGAGCGGTCCGGTGTCGGCGGACACAATCGCTGCCACGGCCATGCGACCGCCAAGACGCGGCTGCCCGGCGTCGCCTGCGCTTTGCGGTCCGGTGCAGAACCAATGGCCCTTTTGATCCAGACGGATGAGCGCCAGCTTTTCAAAGGGCGCCGACGACAGGATCGCATTGCCATGCCACCCGGCGACGTTAAAGTCATCGGTACAGAAATCCCGCTCGGTCTCCCCACCCAGACCCATTTCGTAGAACTCGACCCCATAGGCATAGGTCATGCCCAAGGCCGCGGCCATCTCGGCGCTGGTGTTCTTTTGCGCCGTGCGCGCCATGCCGCTGTCCATCTCGGACAAGAGCACAATCGCAGGGCTGTACTGCGCCAGATGATCTGCGCTCTCCGCCGGGAAGAGGCAGCGCTCCACATTCCACGCGGCCACGGTAAATGCGCGGGGCAGCGCGTCGCGCGCCGGTGTCCCGCCCTGCTCCAGCATGGTCATCGCCGGGATGGAGGACATCAACTCCGCATTTGCCTCCGGCGTGCGCGGTGCGGACAGGATACGCGCACGCTCTGCCGCCGTGACCCGCGGCAGCGCCCCAACGATCTGCGTCATACGCGGCGTTGGGTTTGCGGGTCAAAGATGTGCAGAGCGTCCGGCTTGAGGCCAATTGTCGACGGCCCCGCCTGGGCCTGTTCGTCCTTGCCAATGCTGACGGAAAACGGCGCGCCACCCAACTGGCCGTGCAGCAAGCGCAGAGCGCCCAGCTCTTCGATGATGTCGATGGTAAAGGGGATATCACCCGCCCCGATCAGAACGTCTTCGGGACGTACGCCCACCAGAACCGACCCCGGCGCGCCCTCGGGTGCACGCCCGGCCAGCACCGTGCCGTCGGACAGGGTGATTGCTTGATCCGCCCCAACGGTGGCGGGCATCAGGTTCATTGGCGGCGCGCCGATGAAGCTCGCCACAAAGGTGGATTCGGGGTGGTTATAGACATCCGACGGGGTGCCGATCTGTTCGATCCGCCCTTCGTTCAGCACGATGATGCGGTCGGCCATGGTCATCGCCTCGACCTGATCATGGGTCACGTAGACCGCCGTGGTGCCCAGCCTGCGCTGCAGCGCCTTGATCTCGATCCGCATCTGGTTGCGCAGCTTGGCGTCGAGGTTCGACAGCGGTTCGTCAAACAGGAAAAGCTCCGGCTGACGCACGATGGCGCGGCCCATGGCCACCCGCTGACGCTGCCCGCCCGAGAGCTGGCTGGGCCGACGGTCGAGGTATTCCGTCAGGTTCAACATGCTGGCGGCTTCGCGCACCTTGGCATCGATGTCCGCCTTCGGAATGCCGCGGTTGCGCAGCCCATAGCCCATGTTCCGCTCCACCGTCATATGCGGATAAAGCGCGTAGTTCTGAAACACCATCGCGATGTTGCGATCCGCGGGATCGACGTCATTGACCACCGCATCGCCGATATAGAGCGATCCATCGGAGATTTCCTCCAGCCCGGCGATCATCCGCAGCAGCGTGGATTTCCCGCAGCCCGACGGCCCCACCAGCACGACAAATTCGCCATCGGGGATTTGAAAACTGCAGGTTTGCACGGCCTCATTGCCGTTGGGATAGACCTTGCGGAGCTGTTCAAGCGTGACTTGCGCCATGTATCGCGTTCCTTACTTGTCGGATTCTGTGAGGCCCTTGACGAACCAATTCTGGAAAAAGACCACGATCAGCACCGGGGGCAGCATGGCAATGATGGCCAGCGCGAGCGCCTGACCGTGTTCGGGTATCTGGGCGTCCGTATAGCTGAGCACGATCTGTTTGATCCCGCGCACAAGCGTGAAGAAGCTCTCATCGGTGGTGATCAGCGTGGGCCAGAGGTACTGGTTCCAGCCAAAGACGAACATGATGATGAAAATCGCGGCAATCATCGTGCGGCTGAGCGGCACCAGAATGTCGATGAAGAACTTCACCGGGCCCGCGCCATCAATCCGCGCCGCCTCGGCCAGTTCTTCGGGCACCGACATAAAGAACTGCCGGAAAAAGAAGGTGCCGGTGGCAGAGGCAATCAGCGGCACGATCAACCCGGTGTAGGTATTGGTCAGCCCCAGCCGCTGGATCGCCTCGTAGGAGGGCAGAATGCGCACCTCCAGCGGCAACAGCAGCGTGGTGAAGATCATCCAGAAGGCCAGCGTCGCAAACCGCAGGCGGAAATAGACAATCGCATAGGCCGCCATCATCGAAATGATGATCTTGCCGACGGCAAAGCCGATCCCGAGGATCAGCGAGTTGATCAGCATCAGCGTGCCATCGACCGTCTGGGTAAAACCACCCTTTTCAAACATGGCTTTGCGGAAGTTGGTGCCCAGCTGGTCGCCGAACCCCAACTGGATGCCCTCGCGGTGGATGGTCACCGCGTCATGCGATGCGGAGATGAAGGCCAGAAGCGGCGGGGCCATCATCAGGATGGCGCCAAGCGTCAGGATCGTGTGATCCGAAACGGTGGACCAGCGGATGCGGCGGCGGGGGGATGTCTGTGTCATGTCGCGCCCCTCAGGTATAGTGGATCCGGCGTTCGATCAGCCGGAATTGGAAAACGGTCAGCAGGAGCACAAGCACCATCAGGATCACCGATTGCGCGGAAGACCCGCCCAGATCGTTGCCCCGGAACCCGTCGAGATAAACCTTGTAGACCAGGGTCATCGGGTTGTTGCCCGGCTCACCCTTCATCAGCGCATCGATGATCCCGAAGGTATCGAAAAGCGCATAGGTGATGTTGATGATCAGCAAAAAGAAGGCGGTGGGTGCCAGCAGCGGGAAGGTCACCTGCCAGAAGCGGCCTGTGGCAGAACGGTTGTCGATCATCGCCGCCTCGCGCACGGCGCGGGGGATCGATTGCAGACCGGAGAGGAAAAAGATGAAATTCACGGGGATCTGTTTCCAGACGGCGACCATGACCATGGCAGTGGCCGTCGAGTTGTAGTTCACGCCCAGTTTGAAATCCCAGCCGAAGGTCTGAAAAAACACCGTGAGCGGCCCGTTGCGCTGGTCAAAGAAGAGGATGCCCAGAAAACCCGCCACCGGGGGCGCGATCGCATAGACCCACATCAGCAGCGTGCGATAGCTCTTGGCGCCGCGGATCACATTGTCGGCCTTGACCGCCAGTAGCAGCGCGATGGAGAGGGAAAAAAACGTGACAAGCGCCGAGTAGACGACCGTGAACCACGCAATCCGCATGTATTCGCCGTTGTTTGTCAGATCGGTGTAGTTATCCACCCCCACAAAGGTCGAGCCGAAGCCAAACGGGTCCTGCAGGTAAAAGGAGGATTGCAAAGCCCAGCCCGCAGGCCAGTAGAAAAAGATCGCGATGATCATCAGCTGCGGCAGCAGCAAAGCCACTGGCAGCCAGACGGTGGTAAAGCCTGCGCGTTTCATGAACTGTCCCTGTCATGTGCAGAGTGGCCGCGGGAGGCGGCCACTCTCATTGGTTCCCAAGCTGTGCGTCAGCCTTGTGTTTTTGCGAAACGGGCCAACAGGGCGTTGGCTTCGGTCTCAATGGCTTTGAAAGCCGCGTCGACGTCCGATTCACCGGTCAGGATACGACCATATTCGCGGTTCATGATGTCGCGGATCTGCACGTAGAAGCCCATACGGTAGCCCTTGGTGTGATCACCGGCTGGCAAGGTCAGCTGCTTGATGCCCACTTCGGCGGCAGGGAAACGCTCGTAGTGGCCATCGCTCGCCGCGGCTTCATATGCGGCTGTGGTGATCGGCACATAACCAGTTTCCTTGTGCCAGAAATACTGGGTCTCTGGCGCGGTCAGGAACTTGAAGAATTCGGCTGTGGCCTTGTTTTCCTCAGCAGATTTGCCGGACATCGCAAAGAGTGCCGCCCCCCCGATGAAGGTCTGTGTAGGCTCTGTTGTCACAGCTTCCCAATAGGGCAGCATGGTCGCGGAAAACTCAAACCCGAGGTCTTTCTGGATCAGACCACCGAAAGAGCCCGAAGAGCCCAGCCACATGGCCACCTGGCCTTCTTCGAAGGGCTTGGCGTTGTCGCCCCAGCCGGTGCCGTACCATTCAAACAGGCCCTGCTCTTTCCAGTCCGAAAGCGCTGTGAAATGCGCCTTGATCGCCGGGTTGTCGATCAAGATCTTGGTGTCGGTGCTGTCATAGCCGTTGTTGTTAGAGGCAAACTGCAGGTTGTGACGCGAGAAGAAGTTCTCGGTGAAAATCCACGGCAGGTGCGATTGCGACAGCGGAATATAGCCCGCTTCCTTCAGCGCTGGCGCGGTGACGGAGGCAAACTCTTCCCATGTCTTCGGCGGGGTCACACCGGCTTTTTCAAGCGCGTCGATGTTGTAATACATGATCGGCGTCGAGGAGTTGAACGGCATGCCGATCATCTTGTCGTCGCTGTCCGCGTAGAAGTAGCGCACGCCGGTGATGTAGTCGTTGATGTCGAAATCGATACCGTTGTCGGCCAGCAGGTCGGCCACCGGGATGGTCGCGCCCTTGGCTCCGATCACCGTGGCGGCACCGGCGTCAAAAACCTGAATGATGTTCGGATGCTCGCCGGCGCGGAAGGACGCGATGCCTGCGGTCAGGGTTTCCTCATAGCTGCCCTTGTAGACGGGCGTGATTTTGTAGTCATCCTGGCTGGCATTGAAATCTTCGGCCATCTGATTGACGGTTTCGCCCAGCTGCCCCCCCATAGCGTGCCAAAAGGTAATATTGGTTTCAGCAAAGGTTGCCGTGGTCGTCAGACCGAAGGCAGCCGTTGTTGCTGCAATCTGCAGAAATTTCATGTCAGGCTCCGATGTTGTCACCGCGTGAGTGCGGTGAATGAGATATTGTTTTAGTGGCGCAGCGCCACATTGGCTTCCCTGTGCAAAAGTCGAGTGTCGACATACGCAAGCGTCGCGATATGAACACGGAACACTCCGTGGACATTCGAAATATGCACGCGTGTTCACATAACTGTCAAATTTTACAAGTATGTGACGGTTCGGAAGGTTTTTGAAAAAAATTGAGGACCGTCGCGATGGCCCATGATCGCCCCCTTGCCGACCGCGCGGCACAGCCCCGTCGCCGGGCGCGCGTAACCGCTGCTGACGTGGCGGAGGCGGCTGGTGTGTCTCGCTCTGCGGTGTCGCGCGCCTTCACGCCCGGCGCCTACCTGGATGCGGATAAACGCCAGCTTGTGCTGAAAACGGCAATGGATCTGGGGTATCGCCCGAACGCGCTCGCCGCCAGTCTGCAGGGTGCTGCGACCGATCTGGTTGGCGTGGTGGTCGGGGAGCTGAGCAACCCATACGACAGCGAATGGTTGGCGGCGCTGGTGTCTGCGCTGAATGCCTCGGGCAAGTGGCCTATCGTCCTCGGCGGACAGGCGGAGGGGCTGGACGAGAGCGTCACATCGATTCTCTCCTACCCGCTGGACGCGCTGATCGTGCGCGGCGGCAGCCTTGGCGAAGCGCTGATCGACAACTGCACGAAACTCAACATCCCGGTGATCTTTTCGGGCCGCGTGATATCGCATCCGGCCATCGATTGTATCGCCTGTCGCAACCACATCGGCATGGTGCAGGCGGTGACCCTGCTGTTGGAGAGTGGGCGGCGACGCATTGGGTACATCGGCGGGCCACCCACCCTGTCATCCGAGCAGGAACGGCTGGCGGGCGTGGTCGAGCGGTTGGCAGAGGCCGGGCTGACCCTCGCCGCGCAGGTGACCTCCGACTACAGCTTTGGCGGCGGGCAGTCGGCCATGCGCACACTCTTGCAGGACACATCCCCTGACGCGGTTGTCTGCGCCAATGACGCCATGGCGCTTGGGGCCCTTTCCTTCGCCCGAAACTGCCGGAACCTGACGGTGCCGGAGGATCTGGCGATCATCGGCTTTGACGACATCGCGATGGCGGCCTGGGCGGAGTTTAATCTGACAACGGTCCGCAACCCCTTGGCCAAAACCGTCGATGAGGTGCTGCGTCTGCTGGAAGGGCGTCTGGCGAACCCACAGAAACCGGGCGAGGTCGTCATGATCGACCCGGACCTTGTGAAACGAGGCACGCACTAGCCCGCGATGGACACTGCATTGCGAACCGCCGCACCAGAGCACTGGCCTTCCCGCGCAGCAGATTGTTACATGAGCCATCACATGCGGGAGTACCCATGGCCCATCCACCCACAGAAACTCACCATCCTCGCCGTGTCGAACACCTCGGCATCTGGTCTGCAGGAGCCCTCAAGTTCAAAGCCTACAGCATTCTGGCAGAGGGCAGTGCCATAGGCGACGACATGGTTGCCCTGGCGCAATCGATCCTGCTGGAGGACGTTGTGCCGCGCGCCCAGCACGAGGGCGAGAGCAATGACCTGGGCTTCGTTTTCGTGCATCCCGGCGCTCTGGGCCTGACGATTTCAGTGCATTGGTGGTGTCAGGGATCGGTCCTCTGCCAGCACAATTATCGCCGGGTCTATGGCGCGACCGCCCCCCTTGATACACGTGACCGGCCGGTGATTGCCTGCGTCTGGGAACTGGCGTTGATCAACGCCGAACAGGAGGCCTGGCGCGCAACCATGATGGGCCCGGTACCCGATCCGCAGGCGTATCTGAACCGGCCCGCGGGTCTGGAGACGGTCTGACACCCGCCGTTAAGACAGGCCTTCGGCATGCTGCGGCAGCCCATCGGTGATATCGCTGCCGGCCACCTTGCTGCTGACCCACATGTGGCAGGCAGGTTTCGCCACGAAGGGCGGCTCGATCGTCTCGGCGAGCACGCCGATGATGTCCGGAAACCTGTCGGAGGTGTCGAACATGACGGTCCGGCACCGGCTGCAGGACACGCGTTCCGTTCGCGCACCGGACGCCGCAAAAAAGGACGTCACGCTCTGCGGTCCGGTGATGGCGCCGTGCCCTGTGCGGAAGAAGGCCGTTTCACAAAACGACCGACCGGTCGCCGCGCGGCAATCTGCGCAATGGCAGATCACCTGCATCACCGGCGCCGCGGTGGACTGAAATTGCAGCGCTCCACAGGCGCATTTGGCGGAAATCGATGATGTCACACAACTACCTCCCCTTGCGCAGGACATGCCGCCCTGCCCCGCGCCTGTCGTTATGCACAGGCGCGCTGCTTGTCCGTGCGCCCCTTGAAACGCGCCACCTTGCTCGTCTGCGGCTCCTCCTGCGCCGGATCGCCAAAGATGTCCTGGGCCCGCTCGCGCAGCCACCGGATGGCTGTCTGCACCCGCAGCGTCTGCACCGTGTCGGGATGCGCATGCAGATGCAGGACGCGGGTGATCTCATAGTCCGGATGAGCAATGCGCTGCAGCGCCGGGTCGACATCTCCGACGCAGACCGGCAGCAACCCCTTGCCCAGCCCACCGGCAACCGCACTGCGCACCAGCCGCGCGTCATTGGCCGTCAGCTGCAGGGCCTCTTCGGGTTTGCGCATCTTCTCGAGAAACTTGGCGGGCGCGCGGCGGGTGGCGCTTTCATCCATCATGGACACCCACGGCAGATCGTCATGGTTGGCGCCACGGGGTCCGTAAACGGCAAAGGGCACCTCCGCCAGCTTGATGGCAAACTCACCCATCTGCGGCGGATCCTCGAACCACAGAGAAATCGTTGCCGCCGTCCAGAGCGATGCGGTGGGCTGCCCGGAGGCCAGCCGCAGCGACATCTGCGGGTGGGCCTTTGCAAAGGACGGCAGGAAGCGATTTGCCAGATGTTCGAGCACCCAGTGATCACCCATGATCTGCAACTGCCCCACAGGACCCTCTTCGGGCGCTGCCGCAACCTCGGCGATGGTGTCGGCGCGCCGTTCGATCTCCACGGCGTGCACGATCAGTTTCTCACCGATCTCGGTCGGGATGATGCCGGTTTTCGATCTCAGAAAAAGCGTGGTGCCCAGCGCCGCTTCGAGCGCCGACAACCTGCGCCCGGCCGTTGACTGGTCAATCCCCAACATGACAGAGGCCCGCGTGAGCGAGCCGGAACGGACAATGGCCAGCAAAATCCGCAGATCATCCCAATTCAAATTCACGACCCGAAACCCCTCGTACCTCAATGTAACGCCATGGCTTTTGCAGCGGCCCAGCCAATCTCATTCACCATCGGAAGTGTGACACGGTCATGCCATCACCCGCCTGCGCGCGCTCAATACTCATTTCAAAAGACGACCGTATCCGGCGCGATACGGCGCCCGCCGAGGATTTCAGAAGCGGTGGAAAGAATCCTGACAGAGTCATGACCAAACCCTGACGTTGGGCCCGTGCCTCAGGTTTCCCCACCGGTGCGCGCGAGGAACGACGGGGCCATATCAAACCTCCGGATCAGATCCGCGGCGTGCTGCGCATGCTCTTCGGCGCGGTCCTCGGCCCCCAGCAGTCCGTGCAGGCGCGACGCCGTCATATGGATGCGCGGTGTGAAGAAAACATCCTCCGCCTTTTGCGCGCAGCTCAGGGCATGGCGGGCGGCGTCCAGCCCCGCGTCGGGCTGGTCCGCCGCCAGGAAGGTCTCTGCCTTCAGCCCGTACCAATTGGCCAGCTGTACACCCGCCCCGGCAGCTTCGAAAACGGCGATCCCCTCGTCGAGCGCATCAAAGCCCGCCGCGAAGTCCTGCATCTGCCCCAAGGCCCAGCCGCGCATGACCAAACCAGTGCTCAGCCAGAAATCGAAATTGTGCTCCCGGCTGACGGCGACGGCGCGATCCGCAAAGGAAAGACACGCCGCCACATCTCCCATGAACATGAAGGGTTCCGAGCAGAGCGCGAAGTGAATGGCCTGCGCAAAGGGGTTTTCGAAGACCGCGCTCAATCCGCCGGACCGCTCAATGTAGCTTCTGGCCTGCGTGGCATCCCCCGACAGGCTGGTGGCCCAGGCCGCGTAGGCCGCACAGGCCACGGCGGAGTTTTGTGCGGGCAGCGTGGCGGGCGGTGTATCACCGGTGTTGTGCAGTCCCGACACCAGATGCGTCAGCGCCTTGACCGTCGCACCCCGGTGCAGCAGGACCTGCCCGACGCTGGCCTCCGCCTGAAGATTGAGCGCGGGGTCCTTAATCTGTGCGGCGATCTCCAGAAGCTTGCCGGCATGGCCCAGCGACTCTGTCAGGCGCCCGCTGACCCAGGTGTGAATCCACAGCCCCACCAGCACCCTGATCTCTGTCTTGATGCTGTCGATGCCACGGTTGAGGACGCGCGCGCGGGCGTAGGCCTCCCCTACATCCCGCGCGCCATAGCCGCGTAGCGCTGCGAGGGCCGGTGCCAGACATAGCTGCAGGTCAAGCTCTTTCTTCGCGGCCTCCGGAGCATCGGCATCGATCAGGGCCAGACCGTCCCGGGCAAAGGCAATCGCCTCATGCCGTGCCGAGCGACGGAGCGCGTCCCGGCTGGCGGCGATCCAATAGGAAATGGCCGTCTCGGTCGCTCCGGCTTCCTGATGATGCCAGGCAAGCCGTTCCGGCCTCGGCGCCCGCTCCGCCACCCCAGCTTCCAGCAGTGCGGCGATTTCTCCGTGCAGGCGCTTGCGATCCTGCGGGGCGACCATCGTGCAGGCGGTGTCATGGATCAGCATATGCCGGAACCCGTAGCCATCCGGCTCCGATTGCAAAAACCCCATGCGGATGAGCGGTTCAAGCGCCCTCTCGATATCTTCGCCGCGCTGACCGAGCAGAGGCGTCATCAGGTCCAGAGGCGCCGGGGGACCGATCACGGCGATGACATAGAGGAGGTTGCGCAGCCCGGCATCCAGCGCGCCAATCCGAACGGCAGTGACCGCCTGCACAGTGTCCGGCAATTCGGTCGCGGGATCCGCGCCGACCTGACATGCCAGGGCCAGTTCCTCGATGAAGAACGGGTTGCCTGCGGCGCGGCGGACCAGATGGTCTGCGGCGCCCTGATCAAAGGCTGCGGCCTCGGCATTCTGATTGAGCAACGTGACGCTGTCCGCATGCCCCAGAGGAGCAAGGTGCAGGATGCCTTCGGTCAGCGGCGGTGTATCAGTGGGACGGGTGGTCATCACGATCATCAAGCGCTTGTTGCCGATATCGCGCAGCATCGCCTCAAGATACGCCTGCGAGGTCGCGTCCAGCCAATGTGTGTCTTCCAGCACCAGAACCATCGGCTGCGCGGCACAACGGGCCGCCAGCAACCTGTCGATCAACTGGAAACTGCGCTGCCGGCGCTGATGATCGGACAGGGTCTCCAGCACCGCGCCGGGCCCGCCGGGCTCCTCACAGAGGTCTTTCAGCAAGGCCGCCTCAACGTCATCCAGACGCGTGCCCTCAGGCGCGGGTGAAAACAGCGCCAGGCACATATCCCGTATCGGTGCACGGGGCGAGTTCATCAAACTGGGCAGGCACTGCAGCTTGACCTGTCGCACCTCGGCGCCGTCCAGCGTTGCCAGAAACTCGGACACCAGCCGTGTTTTGCCAATGCCCGCAGGGCCGGACAAGACGATGCCCTGCCCCTCTCCTGCCTGCATCAGCTCCCGGCTTTTCGACAGGAACGCCATCTCTGCACGGCGCCCTACGAAGGCGGCAGGTTTCTTCTGCGGACGTGCCGGGACGCCCGATTGCATCGGCGTCATCGAAAGCAGCCGCGCCCCGCCGGGACATTGGACACACTCCGCTTCGTCCCGCAACTGGTCGCGAGTCGCGGAACTGACGATAATCTCGCCACCGGCGGCGCCCTCGGAGAGGGATCCGGATTTGCGCTCGATCTCCCCCGGCGGCGCCCAATTCACCGCCTCCTGCCCTTCTGCGACGTCGCTGTTGCCGGTATCAATCCCGATGGATAGCTCCGCGCCCGGCCCGAGCAGCGCCGCGGCCCGCAGCAATCCCAACGCGCAATGTGCCGCCCGCCGCGCACCATCCTCAAACAGGTCGTGCAGGCCGAAAGACAGGGTGAAACCGTTCGACATCATCCGCAGCAGATGCCCCTGGTTCTGATCGACAATGTCCCGGGCGCGGGCGAGAAAAGCATCCGAAAGGGGCGGGTGTTCTGGTGCGGCCTGGTTGTCTGACGTCCGCACCCGCAAACTGAGAATCGTGACCAAACGCTGTTCCCGCAGCAGTGGTGGTACGACACCCTCCTCCACTGCGCCCGATTGTGCAGCCGGTTGGCTTTCGCGCGCGCTGGCAACAAAGCGAAACCCAAGACCGTGATAGGTTTTCAGCACCTCCGGCGCGGGGCCCTCCGATGTCACCGCCTTGCGGATCAGGCTGATGGTTTTCTGCAGCGCCGCCTCGGAGACCTGCGCCGACCAGAAGGCATCCAACAGTTCGGCCTTCGGCACCACCCGATCCTGGCGTTCAATGAGATACCACAACACATCGAAAGCCTTGGGGGACAGGGGCACGATGCGGGCATTTTCCCGCAGCTCCCGCCGTTCTGTATCAAGCGCGAATGTTAAAAATCGGAAAATCATCGAATATCTGGTTTTTCGGAAATTTCAGCAAAGGTCTGGCCCATTTTATCAAGGAATGACAGAGGGGCATAGGTCAGGTGTCACAGGTAGCATCCGCGCAGGCTGGCCCTCGGTACTGCCAGCGGTCATACATCAAAGGCATCAGAGGCGCGCTGCTCCTGCTGCGTTTCAAGGCATAACACCCAGCTCACACCACGCAGAAAAGCAGGTCCAGCACGCGCGTCACGGCTAAAATGAGACAGATCCGAGGGTAAAAACAGGCTACGCGCGAGCCCGTCCTTTTGGAACCCACAGACCCGCATGACGGTCCTGCAGGCAAGCACGAGAGGTTCCTACAAAGGTCAAATCCCTGTTGCAAAACACCAAGGATGTGCGGTGTCGCCGCGCGATGACAGGAGCGGTCACGCAATCGATCTGCCGCAACCGGGATATCGCGCCCACCACCCTGCTCCGGGACCCTGGGGACGCAATAGAAAATATGCGCGTTTTGATAGATATGGCTTATGAGAGAGCGCTCAAACCGAATGACGACCCCATTCATTTCCTTGTAATAAATGCATTTTTTCCGAATTCGATTGAGTTGGGCGGACTTCCCGTCCGCGGTTGACCTCAAGCAGGCTTGAGGCTCTAGCATGGCCCGGTCACCAGGAGGGAGGATGTTGTGCGTGTCTTCATAACCGGCGCCACCGGAACGATTGGAACGGCAATTCTACATCAGCTTGTCGCCGAGGGGCACGAGGTCACGGCCTTGACCCGCTCCCAGACCGCGCGCCAGTGCATCATGGCCGCGGGGGCCACGCCCTATGCGGGCGATCTGCGTACGCCGGACGACTGGGCCCGCCAGGCCGTCGGCCATGACGCCATTGTGCACACGGCCGCCACGTTTGAGGACGACATGGCCAAAGTGGACAACGGCGTCATCACCGCGCTGTTGGAAAGTGTCAGGAAACGGCGACACCGTCCGCGCCTGCTCTACACCGGCGGTTGTTGGCTTTACGGAGAAACCGGGGACCGGGTTGCCGACGAAGAACACGGCTTTGCGCCCCTGCCCGCCTTCGCCTGGATGGTCCGGCATGCCACCCGACTGCTGGCATCGCCCGATTTCTCCACGGCGATTGTCCATCCGGCAATGGTTTATCATCGAACGGGCGGTGTGTTGGAGCGTTTCATGTCCGACGCGGCACAGGGGCGGCCTATTGAAATCTGGGGTACGCGGGCAGCACGCTGGCCGATCATTCACCGAACGGATCTTGCCGATGTCTACTGCGCCCTGCTCATGCGTGGCGATCTTGTCGGTCACTTCAACGCCGTGGCGGAAGAAGGTGTGCCCGTCCGGGAGATTGCGGATCACATCGCGAGGCATCATGGCTCCCATCACCCGCATGTCGTGGTGCCGACCGAGACGCTGGTTGCACGGCACGGCGCATGGGCGCGGGGACCGACCCTGGATCAACAGATGACAGCGCAGAAACTGCACCGGCTTCTGGGCTGGACACCGAAACACGGGGACTACCGCGCCTCCGACCTCTTCGACCAAGGGAAAGGATGACGGCACCAAACATCTTGTTTTGAACCAGCGCGTTCTGGCAAACGCAGGCCCGATTGGGACAACAAAGCCGACACCCCCCTTTCCAAGGCGTCCCGTCTGAGGAAGACTAGCCCTTCTGTCACAAGAAAGCTCCAAAATGGCGTCAAAGACCGTAGACCAGATCATGTTTGAGCCGCTGCAGCTGCCGTGCGGTACGATCCTGAAGAATCGGCTTTTGAAGGCGGCCATGTCGGACGCGTTGGGCAACGGGGAAGGATTGCCAACGCCCGCACAGAGCAGGTTATACGCACGCTGGGCGGAGGGCGGTGTTGCCGCATCGATCATCGGCGAAGTGCAAGGCACATCGCAGTTTCCCGAAAGCCCGGGCAATCTTGTGCTTCAGCCTGACACACCAGCGCCGTTTGAGGACCTGGCCAAGGCCGGACAGGCCCATGGCGCGGGGTTATGGGTGCAACTTGGTCACGCCGGGGCGCTGGCCCATCAGGAGATCAGCCAGCGCGCCGGGCCAAGCGCCATCGACGTGCCCGGTTTGACCTGCGCCGCGATGACCCTGCAGGAGATCCGGAAGCTGCCTGATGAATTTGCGCGAACGGCCCGGACGGCCAAGGCCATGGGCTTTGGCGGCGCAGAGATCCACGCGGCCCACGGGTTTCTGCTGAGCCAGTTTCTCTCGCCTCTCTTCAACACGCGCACCGACCTCTACGGCGGCTCACCGGAGGCGCGTCGACGCCTCGTGCTCGACGTGATTTCGGCGGTGCGCGATGCCGTGGGCAACGCCTTTCCGCTGGCCATCAAGATCAACGCCTCCGACATGCTGGACGGCGGGCTGACCGAGGTGGAGGCGCTGGCGCTGATCGACGCGCTGGAGGCCTGCCCCATCGATCTGATCGACATCAGCGGCGGAACCTATTTCCCGGGCGCTGCCGCTTCCTCCGACGGGGCGGGCAAGGGCCCCTATTTTGCTGAATTCGCCCGGCAGGCACGTCAACGGACGGCAAAACCCTTGATGCTCACCGGCGGGGTCAAGACCTTCGCGCAAGCCGATGACCTGCTCTGTGCAGGCTACGTGGATGTCATCGGCCTGGCGCGCGCGCTGGTGCTGGAGCCAGACCTGCCGCATCAATGGCGGCACGGCGATACTCGACCCCCCGCATTTCCAAAGCTGGTCTCAACCGAGGCTGGGGCCGTGACGGCGTGGTATACAATGCGCATCGCCGCCCTGGCAGAGGATCGAGAGGCTGAATTCTCAATGGAGGCCTCTGACGCACTTACGCGGATCAAGCTGCAGGAGGCCGCGAAGGTTGCACGCTGGAAAAACCACTTCTCGAGCGTGTGAGACAGCCGGCACGCACCTGGATTTACTGAGTTGCGCAAGCAATGCGCATGCGTGGAGAGCACTTCAACATCAGCACGTAACAATATGATTTAAGTTGATTAGTGCTGGTTGATTGATGGCAAACTGACGGTCACCCGGCTCTGAGAGTGCAAATCAAGTTTCCGCCCGCATCCGTGCGGACACTGCCGCGACAAAGGCAAAGCTCTGTGCCGCGCCCTGCTCCATGCGCTCTGCCGCAGCGGTGTCACGTCCGCGCCGTTCCATCAGCGCCACCAAGGATCGCCAGGTTTCCTTGTCCAGACGTTCGCTGATGAAAGCCTGAGACACGCCCGGCAAGGCCTGCGCGATGTTGGCTCGGAAACTGGACCTGCCAAAAGATGCGCCATGCGCCACGTAGAGCCCGCCAAGCAGCGCCTCCTCCGTGTCAAAACGCAGCTCGGTTTCCACCGCGCACGGCGGCCCAACATCCGTCAGCAGGTGCGCGCACACTGACTGCAAGGACAGGTCGGGCCACGCCCCCGCCCGCCGACGCGCCTTTTCGACGGCCTCGTAAAAACACTGCAAGACCCGCAAGGCGGTCTGGTAGCACCGGGGCGTGATATCGGGGGCCGTCAAACGGCCCAGCACCGGGTCGTGGTGCAATGCCTCGTGCAGATCGCGTGTCGTCAGCGCAATATGTGCCCGGACGCCACCTCGAACAAGGGTCAGTTCTGTCACGTCTCGATCTCCGCCAACGCGCAACGCAATTCATCCTCCCGGATCGGCTTTTTCAGCACGGGAGAGGAGGCAAACATCCCGCCAAGCTTCATCGTATCGCCGTAGCCTGTCACAAAGATAAAAGGAATGCCCCGCGCCGCCAAGGCCTCCGCCACCGGCTCCGAGGTCTGGCCAGCCGTCAGGTTGATGTCGAGAATGGCAATGCCGGGGTCCAGACGATCCAGTTTTGCCAGCGCGTCCTGCACATTGAGCGCCGTTTCGACCGTCTCAAAACCCACAGTTTTCAGAACCCGTGCCGTGTCCAGCGACACCACGTAATTGTCTTCCAGCAACAGACATCTGGCTTTCGTGATCTCCATGTTTCCGGGTGCGACGGGATCCGGGAAGGGAGAGCTTGAAACAACGTCCAGCGCCTTGAGCGGCACCTTGTCCACCAGCACGGATTCCGGCAGTGTGAGCACCGCCCGCAACCCCGCGCTGTGATAGTCCAGCTCGACCTTCCCATCCAATTCAAAGGGGACAGAGGTTTCGATCAGCGTGGTCCCGAAACCCTTAACCTCCGGGGGTTGAATTTCCGGCCCGCCATGCTCTCGCCAGTTGACCCTCAACCCGTTGTCCCCGCGCTGCAACTCAACCGATACATGGCCCTCGGGCCGGGACAGCGCCCCGTATTTTACGGCATTGGTCATCAGCTCATGCACGACCAGCGCAAACATCGGTGCCAATTCAGACCGGATGCCAACGTCCTTGCCCTGCACGGAGACGCGCCGGTCTTCCTGATTGTAGGGGGCGGCCTCCAGCTCCAGAATCTGCATCGCCGTAGCACTGAGGTTTGTCTTTTCCGCCCCCAGATCATGCGCGGATGCGACCGCCGAAATGCGGGCCTCCAACGCGGTGACATAGCTTTGGATGGAGCCGTTATGGGTCAGCGATTGCTGGGACAGCGACCGGATCAGAGCGAGAATATTGCGGACCCGGTGGTTCAACTCATCGATCAGCAAAGACTGTTGACGGTTGGTCCTTTCGATCAGCGCCTCGCGTTCGGCACTGACCAGCATCGACCAGATTTCCTCTGCGATCGATTTCTGATCCAGGGTCCAGGGCTCCGACGTCCCGCGCACTTCGGCCTTGTACTGCGCAAAAGAGCTTCGCGGGTCCAGCCGGGCCACGCCGTCCACCTTGATGACCGTCTTTTCCGGCGCGCCGGCCCAGGACACGGCCTCTTGCCGGTCCTTGCGAAAGAAGATGACCACGCTGTCTTCAGGCAGCTTGGCCACCAGTATCCCTGATATCTCCGGCCCACATTGCGCTGAAATGGTTGGATATTCCTCGCTCAGGCGCGAAGAGGAGGTCACACCGGGTTCGAATTCACCGGTCTCAAAGATCTCTGCCAACCCCTCTCCGGGCGGCGTGATACCGGTTGTGAACACCGCCTCCTTGAACAGCATGGCGGCCCCGTCGGCCTGCATGGCCTCTGCCAGATCTTCGACCATTGCGGCCTCGAAAACCTCGGCGCTCGTTCCTTCGCTGCGCCCGTTTGTCACCTTTCGACGCAAATCGTCAGTTTTCAAAAGCCGCTTCATATGGGCCGCCTGCTGGATGCTCTCCAATTGCAGTTTGAAGAATTCCGCAAAGTTGCGGCACAGCTGACGCATCCGCTGGCTGGGGTGCCGCGGCTTTGTGTGATTAAACGAAATGATCCCCCAAAGAGCGTCCTTGATCACGATGTTCAATGTGAAGGTCGCCCCCGTCCCCATATTGCGCAGGTACTGCATGTGAACACCGGAAACGCCGCGCAGGTGTCCCGCCGTCATGTCCAGCGGCGGCAGCGCGGGCGTCGCGGCCAGGACAGGAACAGGCATGCCGTCCACATCTGCGATATAGCGCATGGCGTTCTTGAGCATGATTTTACGCGCCTGTGCGGGAATGTCCCAGGCGGGAAAATGCAGCCCGAGATAGGGGTCCAGCCCGGCAACAACGGCTTCGGCCTGTACCCGACCATGCCCTTCGGCGTCGAACTCATGTATGGTGACCCGGTCGTAGCCGGTGAGCATCTGCAAGAGCTGAACCGTCTTGTCGAACAGCACCGACGTCTGGTCCACAGACCGCAACTGCGATGTCAAAAACTCCAGATCCCGCAGCGTGTCGGGGGCCGCGGTTTCCAGCAAGGTTGCCGGTTCAAACTCAAAAAGCGTGCACCCGGGTGCGGGCGATGCGGTAACGATGACCTCCCGTCCAAAAATCTCCAGAAGCCCCAGTTCATTCACCCTTTGACCAGTGTCCTGATGGATCATGCCGTTGAGCAGGGCATGTCTTTCTTCGCGCTGACACAGAGCGTTGAGCGATTGCGACAGCAAATCCGTCGCCGCCCGGCCGAGGATGTCAGACGTGTTGATGCTCGCATAAAGAACCTGCAGGGTCTGGTTGCAGACCGCGATCATCGCGCCATGTGACTGGATCGTGCCGGGGATGTGCACGGGTTCGGCAGCGCAGTGTTTCAGCGCTGTGATCAGGTCTTCATCTGAACTCCGAGCGTGCATCATATTCCTCCGGATACTCCGCGTAATCAGGCTCCTTCTCTCTCAAATCCGTCGCAAAAAGATGGCCTGATCGTGCCTGCAATTAATGGATAGTTTACCCTGCCAAAAATAGCCACCGATGCCTGGGCGGTCCCGGATCGGCGCCGCAACCGCGGTCCGACTTTCGCAAAAACCGGGTGCAATGCGCTGCGACCGAAACCATGGCCGTTCCCTGCCCGCTCCGGGTCAAACCGAGGACGATTCCTTGGGCATCTTGCCCCTGCCAATCAGGTAAAATGCGATGTCCGACACCTCTGAGGGCGAGACCGGTTTCCGGATCAGGTAATCCGCGCTCATCGCCTCTGTGTGATCCCCATTGGCAAAGATGCTGGACCCGGTGATCGACAGGATCGGGGTGTCGGGCATGCGCATGCGCAGAAAATTCGAGAAGGAGACCGTGGCCCCGTCGATCACGAACAGGTCCAGAATCACCAGATCATATTGCGCCCGCAGCGCACGCGACATGGCATCCGCCACCGAGCGCACGGCGTCCACGGCTGCGCCGCCCAGTTCAAGCGCGGATTTCAGCGAACTCGCAAGGGTCAAGTCATCTTCGACAATCAGAATATGCATGCACCACCTCTTCTTGAAATTGACAAGAATATTTTCGGCAGGTTTACAAAATCATAATCGGGGGGCCGCGCAGCATGGGATTGCCGGTGGTCGCGCTTGGTGTCAGACGGGGACTGCGGGCATGTCGCAGCGTTCAGCTGCCGTAGCGTGTCGCCCCCCGGCGCCGTTCGTCCACCGGGTCCGACCGCACCACCGCATGGTGCGCCCGCTGATCGCAATTGACGCGCGGACAGATCCGGCAGTTGATTCCGATGGGCGTCACCGTGGTATCGGACAATGTGTGCCCTTCGGCATATCCGATGGCCGAGATATGCTCGGTACTGCAGCCCATCGCAACGGCGAGCCGCACGTCCTGGGCAAAGCGGGTGAAGCTGGGGCGATCCACCGTGCGGGCGAAGACAAAGAACCGGCTGGCGTCCGGCATTTCCACGAATTGCGACACGATGCGCCCCGGCGTGCGGAACGAGGTGTGCACATCCAGCCGCGGACAGGCCCCGCCATATTCCGCCAGTTGGAAATCGGTGGCGTTAAAGCGTTTGGAGACGTTGCCCGCCTTGTCGATGCGCAGAAAGAAAAACGGCACCCCGCGCGCGCCACTGCGTTGCAGCGTCGTGGCACGATGGCATGCCTGTTCGAAGCTCACGCCAAACCGCGTGGCGACATGGTCGAAATCATATTTGCTGCTGAGGATTTCATCCAGATAGGCGCCGTAGGGCATCAAAACTGCTGCTGCGAAGTAATTCGCCAATTCCACCCGGCAGCGGGCGCGCCCCTGTGGATCGGTCAGGCCGGATGTCGACATCAGGCTGTCCAGAACATCCTTGTGCTCGATAAGACCAATCACATGCACCAGCTGAAACACCCTGTTGGGATGGTCCAGCGCTTCGGAGAGGATCACCTCGCGGCGATCCTCGCTGTATTCGCGCAGGGTCCCGGGCATTTCCGCCACTGGCGCCAGCCGGACGCGCAGCCCCAAGCTCTCGCGCAAACGGTCCTTCAGGGCCGCATAGATATCATCCGTCGCAACGCGCCTGCCGCCCCAGAATGTCTCCGCCGCAATCTCAAGCTCGTGGAAGTAGTTGTGATGCTTGCGGAAAAAGTTATGCACCGTCGCTTCGGGCGCCTTGGGTAAGGCCGCCTGCGCCCCCTCGCCCGCACTGGCCATGCTCATCAGCTGGTCGGTTGCCGCGAGATACGCCTGATGCAATTTCAAAAAGCAGGCCGCCAGATCGGGACTATGCGTCAAGGCCCCCCGTAGCTGGGTCAGGTCCGGGCGTCCGGCCTCGAAGAGCGGATCCTGCAGGACCCCGCGCAGATCCGCCAGCTTGGCGGTGTCATCATCCTCAACCAGATCGCGCCAGTCGACACCATAGACCTCCAACAGCCTCAGCAGCACCGGCACCGACACGCTGCGCTCGTTCTTTTCGAGCAGGTTCACATAGGATGTGCTGATGCCAAGTGCCTTGGCCATCTGCGCCTGGGTTTGTGCACTATCGCCGCGCAGGCGACGCAGTTTTGGGCCGATAAACGTCTTCATACAGCATTCGATACAGAAAACTTTACAAATTTACAATATTTCCACTTTGTAAATATTTGCATCCACAGCAGGACGCGGTTCCCTTAGGTCACAACCGGAACTTGCGCCATGGTCCTCTCATCAACAAGGAGAACCTAGATGCGCACCGGACAGACCCATCTCTTCATTCCCGGCCCGACCAATGTGCCGGAAGTTGTACGCCAGGCCATGAATGTGCCCATGCAGGACATGCGCGCCCCGGATTTCGGTGACGTCACCCTCAGCCTGTTCCAAGACCTCAAATCCGTCTTCCGCACCAAACTCGGTACCGTCATGATTTTCCCCGGATCGGGCACCGCAGCCTGGGAAGCGGGCATCACCAATACGCTCAACCCCGGCGACAAGGTGCTGATGGCGCGGCACGGGCAATTCTCCACCCTCTGGGCGGAAATGGCCGAACGGCTGGGGCTGGATGTGCATCTGGTGGACGTCCCATGGGGTGCTGGTGTGCCGGTGCGCGAATTCGAACGCCAGCTGGCCGCAGACACGAATGACGAGATCAAGGCGGTGTTCGTCACCCACAATGAAACCGCCACCGGTGTGACATCCGATGTTGCCGCCGTGCGCCGCGCGCTGGACGAAAACTTCCACGACGCGCTGCTCTTTGTCGACGCTGTCTCCTCCATCGGATCGCTGGATTTCCGCATGGACGACTGGCGCGTTGATCTGGCCATCACCGGCAGCCAGAAAGGGCTGATGCTGCCCGCCGGGCTGGGCATTCTCGCCGTCAGCGAAAAGGCCATGGCGCTGACCGAAACCTCGACCTCGCGCCGCGCCTATTTCGAATTCAGCGATATGGTCAAGCTGAACGCCGATGGCTATTTCCCCTATACCCCACCCACGCAGCTGCTGCACGGGTTGCGCAAATCGCTGGACCGCATCTTTGCCGAAGAGCTCGACAACACCATCGCCCGCCATACCCGCCTCGCCGAAGGGGTGCGCCGGGGGGTGGCCGCCTGGGGTCTTGAACTGGTGGCAGAACACCCGTCGCTGCATTCCAACACCGTCTCAGCCATTCGCACGCCGCAGGATGTGGATGCGCGCGAGGTGATCCGCATCGCCTATGAAGACTACAACACCTCGCTGGGCAGCGGTCTGGCGCGGCTGGCAGGCAAGGTCTTTCGCATCGGCCACATCGGTGACCTGAACGAAGGCATGTGCCTCACCGCGCTTTCCGTGGCAGAGATGGCGCTGCACCGGGCGGGCGCAGACATTGAATTCGGCTCCGGCGTTGCTGCCGCACAGCGCTGGTTCGCCGATGAAACCCCCATGCAACAGCCACTGGCCGTTGCCGCAGAATAACACAGTCTCAAAGGAAAATATCCTCGTGTCACACACCCTCTACCCTCTGAACAAACAACGTCTGCAACGGTCTGAACTGGCTGTGCCCGCGTCGAACCCGACGATGATCGACAAGGCCGCCGAGGGCGCCGCCGACTACGTCTTTCTCGATCTCGAAGACGCGGTTGCGCCCCCCGAAAAGGAACAGGCGCGCCGCAACGCCATTCAGGCCCTCAATGACATCGACTGGGCAGCCCGGGGCAAGACGGTTTCCGTTCGGATCAACGGGCTCGACACCCACTACATGTACCGCGACGTGGTCGACGTGATGGAACAGGCCGGGGACCGGGTGCACACGCTGCTGGTGCCAAAGGTTGGCGTCCCCGCCGACCTCTACATGGTCGATGCGATGGTGAACCAGATCGAACAGGGACGCAGCCTGCACAGCCGTGTCGGACTTGAGGCCTTGATCGAAACCGCGCTTGGCATGGCCAACGTCGAGGCAATTGCGCAGTTCGGTGGCCGCCTTGAGGCGCTGCATTTCGGGGTCGCGGATTATGCGGCTTCCATGCGGGCACGTACGGTTAACATCGGCGGTCTGAACCCGCTCTACCCCGGCGATCAATGGCACGCATCGATCACCCGGATGGTGATTGCCTGCCGCGCCTACGGGCTGCGCGCCATCGACGGGCCTTTTGGCGATTTCTCCGATCCCGAGGGCTACAAGGACGGCGCGCGCCGGGCGGCGGCTCTGGGCTGCGAAGGCAAATGGGCCATCCATCCCAGCCAGGTTGCCCTGGCCAACGAGGTCTTCAGCCCGCCGGAAACCGAGGTTTCCAAGGCCGAGCGCATCATCGAGGAGTTGAAGAAAGCCGAGGACGAAGGGCGCGGCGCGGCCTCGCTTGACGGCAAGATGATCGATGCCGCCTCAGAAAAAATGGCGCGCAACGTGATCGATGTGGCGCGCGCCATCGCTGAAAAAGTCTGAACGCACACATAGGGGGAACACCATGGACATCCACGAACATCAGGCCAAGGAAATTCTTGCTGGGTTCGGGGTGCCCGTGCCCCGCGGCGGGGTTGCGTATTCCCCCGAACAGGCAGGCTACCGCGCGCGCGAATTGGGAGGGGAGGCCTGGGTCGTCAAGGCACAGATCCACTCCGGCGGGCGCGGTGAAGCCGGTGGCGTAAAGCTCTGCAAGACCGAAGAAGAGGTGCGCGACTATGCCGCCACGCTCTTTGGCAAGCAGTTGGTCACCAAGCAGACGGGTGCTGCAGGCAAAGGCGTCTACCGCCTCTGGGTAGAAGAAGCCTCGGACATCCAGCAGGAACTCTATCTGGGTTTTGTGCTGGATCGCAAATCCGAACGGATCATGATCGTCGCCTCTTCGCATGGCGGCATGGAAATCGAAGACCTCGCGGAAAAGGACCCGGACTCCTTGCGCCGTATGATCATCGACCCGGCGGTCGGGCTGGCGGGTTATCAGGCGCGTGAGCTGGCCTTTGCGCTGGGGCTGTCGGGCGGGCAGATCGCGCAGATGGTCAATGTGTTGAACGCGTGCTACCGCGCGTACCGGGACCTCGACGCCTTCATGGTCGAGATCAACCCGCTGGTGATCCGCGCTTCGGGTGATCTGGTGGCGCTGGATGCCAAGATGAGCTTCGACACCAACGCGCTGTACCGGCGGCCGGATGTGGCGGCCCTGCGCGACCCCAGCCAGGAAGACCCGCGCGAGGCGATGGCAGCCGATCACGGGCTGGCCTATGTGGGTCTGGACGGCGACATCGGCTGCATTATCAACGGCGCCGGTCTGGCGATGGCCACGATGGATATGATCAAGCTGGCGGGCGGTGAGCCGGCCAATTTCCTCGACATCGGCGGCGGGGCCAGCCCGGAACGCGTCTGCACCGCCTTTCGCACCGTGTTGTCGGACCCCAATGTCGGCGTGATCCTCGTCAACATCTTTGCGGGCATCAACCGCTGCGACTGGATCGCGAATGGCGTCATTCAGGCCTACCGCGACATCGGGCTGGACCTGCCGGTCATCGTGCGGCTCGCCGGGACCAATGTGCAGGAGGGCAAGGCGTTGCTTGAGACATCCGGCCTGCCGATCATCGCGACCGATACGCTCGCCGAAGCGGCAGAGGCCGCCGTCTCCCTGCGCAGACAAAACGCCGCTGCCTAACCCAAAACGGATCGGAGGACCCCATGGCCATTCTCATCGATGAAACCACACCTGTCCTGGTGCAGGGCATTTCCGGCCGCATCGGCCAGTTCCACGCGGCGGAAATGATTGAGCACAACACCAATGTGGTCGCGGGTGTCACGCCGGGCAAAGGCGGCAGCCGCATTCTGGATCGCCCGGTGTTCAACACGGTGCGCGAGGCCGTTGAGGCCACTGGCGCGCAGGCCAGCGTCATGTTTGTGCCACCGCCCTTTGCCGCCGACGCGATGATGGAAGCCGCCGATGCGGGCATTCAGACAGCGGTCTGCGTGGCCGACGGTATCCCGGCGCAGGACATGATGCGGGTGAAACGGTTTCTGCGCCGCTACCCACGGCATCGGAAAATGCGTCTGATCGGGCCGAATTGCGCTGGTGTCATCTCACCCGGGCGCGGGTTCATGGGGATCATGCCGCCGCATATCTACACGCCGGGCCGTGTCGGGATTGTCGGGCGTTCCGGCACCCTTGGCTATGAGGCGGCAAGCCAGATGAAGGCTCTGGGCATCGGGGTATCGACCTCCGTGGGGATCGGAGGCGATCCAATCAACGGGGCCTCCTTTCGGGATATCCTGGAGCTTTTCGAGGCGGATCCGGACACCGATGCAGTGATGATGATCGGCGAGATCGGCGGCCCGCAGGAGGCTGAGGCCGCCGCTTTTGTGCGCGACCACATGAGCAAGCCCGTGGTCGCCTATGTGGCGGGTCTTTCGGCCCCAAAGGGTCGGCAAATGGGGCATGCCGGCGCGATCATCTCCGCCTTTGGCGAAAGCGCGCAGGAAAAGGTGGAGATGCTCAATGCGGTCGGCATTACCGTCGCCCCGAACCCTTCGGCCATGGGGGCCACGGTGGCCGAAGTGCTGCAGGGTCGCCACGCCGCGTGATCCCCGGGCGCCCCTCTGGAAGCCCTCGCAAAAGACGTTCACACCCGCTCAGGACAGGCCAAGGTGCCTATGCGCGGCACCCCATTCCGCGTCGTCCTGGCTGAACGCAGGGGCTGCGAGACGCACATAATCACGCTGCGCCTCGATCTCCTTCGGCACCAGCGCAGGCGTCAGCAGCATACGGGCAAAACCCGCCATCGCACTCAGGCGACGGGGAAAACTGCGCCGCAGATCAGGCCGCTCCGCAACCCTCCTCTTGACGATGGACACGAAGGGCTCGGGCACCCGCCCACCGATCCGCAACACGTGATCCGTTGGCGCGCTGATCGCAAAGGTGCCCCGCCTGTACTCCTCCGTGTAAAGCGCCAGCTGCGAGGCGGCAGCCAGTGAAAAATTCGCAGGCGGCATCGCTCTCAGCGCCTTCATCATCATTTTCTCCGATATATTCCGGTACTTTACCCGGCGCTCCAAGGCCTGCCCCATGGCCTCGGCAATCTCGCCAGGCGACAGGAGTGCAGGCCCCGTGGGGCGGTATGTCTTACCCGCGTGGGCCTCGGGGGCGCCAAGGGCGGCCGCGGCAACGCTGGCAATATCCTCATTGGACGGCGGCGCGTTTCCGGGCACATCCCCTGCCCCCAACGGCATGGCAAAGAGCCCCAGATGGGCGGCCATATCCAGCACCATCAGGTAGTTGTCGGCAAACCAGCCCGGAATGATGGAGGTCACGGTCATCTCGCCCGGCATGCGGATCAGGATGTCCCCAAGATAGGTTTCCCGCGTGAAGAGTGACGGGTGATCAGCCGTGGACAGCCATTGACCAAGGGTGACCACATGCTCAAGCCGCGCCTCGAAGGCGGCAGCCGTGAAGACGGCATTGTAGTGCAACCCGTTGGGCGCGGTTGGCGCGCACTGATAGGCACGCTGGACGTCTTTCATTGCCGCGCGCATGTCGGTCAGCGCATATTGATCGCCGACAAAGATCTCTGCACCGGCCTCCTTGAGCTGCTGAGCACGGTGATCCTGCCGCCGCACGAAGGCGCGCACCGCAAACCCCTTTTCGAGCAGTTGAAGGGTGACCGGCAGGCCGGTTTTTCCGGCCGCACTGGTGACAAGAATTCTGGCATGCGTTGACATTTCAATCTCTCCCTTTCACAGATTACTGGATGAACTAAAGCGATTACTTTATTTTTTAAAGTAACTTTTCCGTGAGGTGCTATGGCCAAAACGCGTTCCTACAAATTGCTCTGTCCGATCGCGCGGGCGCTGGATGCGATCGGCGACCGCTGGACCCTGCTAATCCTGCGCGATCTGCTCGCGGGGCCTGCCCGGTTCACCGATCTGCAAACCGGGCTCTCTGGTATTGCGGCCAACCTGCTGACCGACCGGCTGGCGAAACTGACGTCGGACGGGCTGGTTACCAAATCGGACGGCCAGCACGGTGCCGCCCTCTATGCGCTCACCGACAGCGGCAAACGCACCCGAAACATCCTTTTTGAACTGGCGCTATTTGGCGGCGGCATGCCCCACCCCAAGGCGCAGGTGAAACCCGGCAATCTGCGAACCGTTGCCACCACGCTCGGGGCAGCCGCCGCGCGCGTTACCCTGTTGACCGACGATTTCGTCGCCGAGTTGCGGGTGGATGGCGAGCAGATCACGATGCGGGTTGAGGATGGCGCCCCGACCGTTCTCTATGCAGCCGCAGAGGAGCCTGACGTGGTTTTCGAGACGACGTACGAGGCCTTGCTGCAGGCCTCGGAAGGCGAAATATCCTTGCAGGACTTTGTCGCCGATCACAGCAGAATGCAGACATACACCCATGACAAGGATCAGAGTTTCATGATGGTGATGCAGCAGATTATGAATGAGTTCGGAGCCTGAGCCTCGCGGCGCTCCTATCAGAGTCGCATTGCTAAGTTTCCGACTGTATTCGAGCGCACAACATGTCAGCAGTTCCGCTATTCACACCCAGTGGCACACGAAAGCACGTTCTAATCGCTGAAATCAGCGCCTCCTGCTGACCGCTCTTTCCCCCGGTCGGGACATGTGCGGTCAGGATGGCGGGTGGCTGCCACCGGTCGCCGATGGACGGGTGTTTGACAGGCAGTAGCTTCAGCGCCGCCGGGAAAGAGAGTGCGCCGTCAGACGGGCGAAAACTGCGTCAAGATGGTTGCCCCGCGTGTCTTAGGAGTTCGGTTTTCGCCATTCTTATCAGTTGCCTAGGGTTTGCTGCCTTTTCACTGTTCCCGATTGATCTTCCAAAAGCACCAGACTTGGTCATTTCCCGCTTTCATGCGACGATACGGTGTCGCCTGAAGACAGCCAAAACCAAGGGACTGCCGCATGGATTTCCCCCGCGCCTCACTTGTCAGCGCCGTGACCCCGATTGAACATCTGCCACGGTTGTCGGACGAGCTTGGCATTTCGCTGCATATCAAACGCGATGATCTGGCCGGAACCACCATGGGCGGCAACAAATCGCGCCAGTTGGAATACTATCTTGGCGCGGCGCAACAGGCCCGCGCGCAGACCGTACTGATCACCGGTGCGGTACAGTCCAACTTCGTGCGGACCGCAGCGGCATCCGCGGCGAAACTGGGCATGAAGACCATCGTCCAGTTGGAAGACCGCGTGCCCCTGACCGATGCGCTCTACGGGGCGAATGGGAATGTGTTGCTGTCGCGCCTGTTGGGGGCGGAAGTCATGCGCTACCCGGTGGGGGAAGATGAGGCCGGCGCAGATGCCGCGCTGCGTGCACGCGCGGCGGAGGAGGAAGAGGCCGGACGCACCCCCTACGTCATCCCGCTGGCGCTGGGAAACGCACCACTGGGCGCTCTGGGATATATGCGCGCGGCCGAGGAAATCCTGTCGCAGGATGACGGGTTCGATGTGGTGGTCGTGGCCTCTGGCAGTGGCCTGACACATGCCGGGTTGTTGCACGGGCTGCGGCGGGCGGGTCACCGCGCGCGGGTCATCGGCAGTTGCGTGCGCCGGGATGCCAAACAACAGCACGAGCGGATGCGTCAGGTGCGCGACGCGCTGGCAAAGATGACCGGCACCGCCACGGTTCAGAACGAGGATATCATCATCTGGGATGGTGCCCTTGCACCCGGCTATGGGCAGCTCGGACCGGCAGCCGCGCAGGCCATGGCGATGATGGCGCAGACCGAAGGCATCATTCTCGACCCGGTCTACACGGCCAAGGTCTTTGCCGCCGTCCCCGCGCTTGTGGCACGCGGAGACATCAAAGCCGGGGAGCGCGTCTTGTTCGTGCACACCGGCGGGCTGGCCTCGCTCTTTGCCTATCAATCGGCCTTGGAAAACGCCTTCCCGCACCCGGAGACCTAGTTCGAAATGCTGACCGCGCGCTGCGCATAGGCAAGATCGGTCAGCTGCCGGGTCAGGAACCGCGCCAGATCCGCGCGCGGGATCTTGAGGGTGAGATCGCGCTCCTGCCCCCCAAACCCTTCCTTGAAGGTGCCCGTGGCCGGTCCGTCGGTGAAGGCACTGGGACGCACGATTGTCCAGTCCAACCCGCTCGCCCGGACCAGGTTTTCCTGCAATTCATGGTCCTTGAAGACCGGGCGCAGCAGCGCGCCGAACATGATCCGCCTCCAGAAGAAATTCAGGTTGTCCCAGCTCTCATGCGCGCCGAGGGTAGACTGGCAGATGAGGCGCCGCACCCCGTGGGTCTGCATCCCCCGGATGACGTTCAGCGTGCCCTGCGACCGAATGGTTCCTTTGCGCGATTTACCCGCGCCCAGGGTGACCACAACGGCGTCATGACCCCGGATCGCCCCGGCAACGGCGCGCGCATCCATCGCATCCCCGGCCACACGTGTCAGGGCCGAACTCTGGATGTCCAGACGCTCGGGGTGACGCGCAAAGGCCGTGACCTCATGCCCCTCCGACACCATCTTTGCCACGGCAAGCCTTCCGACGCTGCCAGTGGCTCCGAAAACGATAACCTTCATGATGTATTCTCCAAGTTTCGCATTTACGCTGTGTAAACTTTACAAAGTGTCAATATGCGATTCTTTACACTGCGTCAATATCCGATCCCGGCGCGGCGGTTCCGCCCCTTGCGCAGAAACGTCAACGGACTTTAGATACTGCAGGCATAGGGCAGCGGCAGTCCCAAGCCTGCCAAGTAAACTCTGATATCGAAGGCGCGCCCCCATGACCCGAACCCCCCGCAGGAACGAGGCGTTGATGGCCGAACTGCTGGCCTGCGAAACCGCCGTGTGGGAGGCGCTGATGTCAGGAGACATGGCCCAGGATGCTGCAGCTTTGGACGCCGGTTTCCTGGGCGTATACCCCGATGGTTTTGCAGGCAAAGACGACCATACCGGGCAGTTGGCGTCAGGGCCGACAGTCCGGAACTACAGAATGGATCAGGCAAGGGTGGTTGAAATGGGGCCGGACTACGCCTTGCTGAGCTATCGCGCGACGTACAGCCGCCCGTCCGGCACAAAGGAGCAGGTCATGTACGTCAGTTCCATCTGGAAGCGGACCGGAACGGGCTGGATCAACGTCTTCAGTCAGGACACGCCCGCAGCGGTCCCGGATGGATCTTGATGCCGTGAGGCCAGAGCGGACGTCGCCCGCCCCGCTAGGTCACATTCCCAGCGCTTCCTTATACATCTCCAGCACCGCCTCTTCTTCGGCGATGTCATCCGCATCCCGCTTGCGCAATGCGATGACCTTGCGCATCACCTTGGTGTCATAGCCGCGCGCCTTGGCCTCGGCCATGACCTCTTTTTGCTGCTCGGCCAGATCCTTCTTCTCCGCATCCAGCCGCTCGATCCGCTCCACGAACTGGCGCAATTCATTGGCGGTCACGCGGTAGGTCGCATCGCCCTGCACATCCTGTTCCGGCAGATCGGTGGCGCTGTCACTCATGAGAATATCCTTATGGCTTGCGGGAAATCAGTCGGCCCTTGCCTAGCCTCCCGGCGCTAGCGCTGCAAGCCGCTTTGCGCTTGTGACAAAACGACGCCTGCTTGGTCGCGAACCCGCAGGCCCGCGTGACTTGCACTTGCGCCGGGAATTGGGTAGCCCCGCGGCATGGAAACGCAAGAAACATCCATCTTCGATTTGCTGATCTGGGGCGGCGCATCGCTGTCCTTCATCGGGCTTATCGGCCTGATATGGTGCATTATTTACGTGGCCCGCGCCCGTCGCGCCCGCCTGCCTGACGCGGAGATGCGGGCAAAGCTGAAAACCGCCCTGCCCATGAACCTCGGCGCGCTCTTTTTGTCTGTCATTGGGCTGATGCTGGTCATTCTGGGCATCTTCCTCGCGTGATCCCGCCGCTTGCAAGCGCGGTAGTGACCACCATATAATTGGTGTGTCTAACGGAGACTTGCCCATGTCACCCATTGTCAAAGCCTTCTTCGATACCGCCACCAACACTGTCAGCTATGTCGTGCGGGACCCGCAGGGTGCCTCTTGCGCGATTGTCGATTCGGTGCTGGATTTCGATCACGCCTCGGGGCGCACGGACACCGCGTCGGCGGATGCGGTGATTGCCCATGTGCAGGCCGAAAACCTGACGGTGCAATGGATTCTCGAAACCCACGTGCACGCTGATCATCTCTCTGCCGCGCCCTACCTGCAGGAGAAGCTGGGCGGTCAGATCGGGATCGGCAATCAGATCACGACGGTGCAGGATACCTTCGGCAAGGTTTTCAACGAGGGCACGGAGTTTCAGCGCGACGGCAGCCAGTTTGACCGCCTTTTCGGCGACGGCGACAGTTTTCACATCGGCCAGCTTCGCGCCGATGTGATGCACACGCCCGGCCACACGCCCGCCTGCATGACATATGTGATCGGCGACGCGGCTTTCGTGGGCGATACGCTCTTCATGCCCGATTTTGGGACCGCCCGCTGCGACTTTCCCGGCGGCTCGGCCCGCGATCTTTTCCAGTCGATCCAGCGCATTCTCAGCCTGCCGGATGACACGCGGATTTTTGTCGGGCACGATTACAAGGCGCCTGGCCGCGAAGAATTTGCCTGGGAAACCACCGTGGGTGCCCAGAAGGCGCGCAATATTCACGTCGGCGCGGACCGGGACGAAAGCAGTTTCGTGGAAATGCGCCAGGCCCGCGACGCAACGCTTGGCATGCCAAAGCTGATTTTGCCGTCGTTGCAGGTCAACATGCGCGCAGGCCATATGCCAGAGCCGGATGAGCAGGGCGACGTGATGCTGAAATTACCGGTCAACAAGATCTGATCGCACGGCGGATCGGCAATGCCATTGCCAGAAGCGGCCAGCCATTGCCCGGGAAACGTGCAGGCGGCGTGACGCGTTCTGAAATCGCGACCGGACCTCCGGCTTTCCGCTCTACCCGTCTGGACAGTGCCCGACACCTTGCATAGTTCTATGCCCATGGATATGCGCCAAATCACACCTCATTTCTACGCCGCGCCGCAGATTGGGCCCGAGGACATGGCCGAGATCGTTGCGGCAGGCATCAAGCTGGTGCTGTGCAACCGACCGGATGGAGAAGTCCCGCCCAGCCACCAATGCGCGGCGATCCAGGCGGCGGCCGAGGCGGCAGGCCTGGAGTTTGCCGTGCAGCCCCTGACCCATCAAACCATGACGGCAGAGGTTATCGCCGCCAACCGGGCGTTAATGGACCGCTGCGAGGGTCCGGTGCTGGCCTATTGCGCCTCCGGGACGCGCTCTACCATCGCATGGGCGCTGGCAGCGGCGCGGGACATGCCCGCAGATGACATTATCAAGGCAGCGCGGGCTGGCGGATACGATCTGACACATCTCGGCCCGACACTTGTCGCCGTGGCGCAAATGGCGCGCTGATCCTTCGGTCAGGCAGACTTCAGATCGGACAGCCCCTCGATCGACGGCGCATCCTCTGCACCGTCAAGATCATTTAAGTCCGGCAGATCAGGGAGATCCGGTAAATCGGGCAACTCAGGCAGGTCGGGAAGCTCCGCGGCGGCCTCGGCTTCGGGCGCCTCGGACGGCTGCTCTTCTTCCGCGTCAAAGGGCGGCAAGTCCGGAAGATCGGGGAGATCCGGCAAGTCTGGAAGATCATCCGAGAGGGCCGGAGACATCTCCTGCGTCAGGTCCGGCAGCGCCGCGGGCAGGTCTTCATCTGCCCCATAGTCCGTCATCTTCACCTGTGGCAGGTCCAGATCGTCACGATCCGTCATGCGACGTTTCGGATTGCCCGGGGTCGCAGCCAGATTCTCCAGTTGAACGGCGCGTTGCCCGTCGACCTGCCCCATAGCGCCACGGCTGATCACCCGCCCATCGATGGTTTTGATTTCAACGGCCTCAAAAGCATCCGGGCGCAGCACAAGCTCATCCCCGACGCTGAGCTTTTCCAACCGTGCCAGAGGCAGACGAACGCGGCCCAGAATGGCCGTCAGATCCGCCTTGATCTCCATCATCGTCTTTTCCAGCGTCACCGGACCGACAGCTTCCTCCGCGCTCTCTTCGTTAGGCACCATAAGGTCGAGACGTTTCTCCACGATGGGCAGCAAAAGGGTCAGGACCGACTGAAATGCCCCGCCTGCGATATCCACAGTAAGCTTGAAAATCGTATATTCGGTCGCGTCCAGCGCCAGCCCGAAAAGCCGTGCGTTTTCAACCCGTGCCCCGAATTTATAGGGCGGGAACATGTCGCGATCCGCTTCGGTCTCCAAAAGCCCGTTGGCCCGGCTGAATAGCGATTCCAGCAAAGGCGCGCACAAGGACGCATCCGTCGCGGTCAGGCGGCGCTGCGCTGGCGCAGTCGTGGCAACTTTCCCGGTTGTCTGCTGCTGGATCATCGCGCCCACCAGTTCAGGCCCCAGCATCGCACCGCCAGAAGCACCCCAAGGGCCATCAAGCAGCATCAGCAGCGAGTCGTCATCCAGCTTGTCGGCAATCGTGTCACCTTCGCAGCGTTCCTGCGTGATGCCGATCACCACAAGCGCCATATCAAAGATTTCATCCGCGATTTTTGCCACACTCACGCGCAGCGCCTTGGGCACGGTCATTGCCCGTGCCTGATGCTCCTGCTTTCCTGCCTGCGCCTTGCGCTGCAAAACTGACATCTGCGGCCCTTGTCAAAACAACCGGCGCCTCGCCCATCGCGCGCGGTCCTGTAGGGCCGGGATAAGGGCCAATGGTTACTATTGCCTTTATGTCCTCAGAAACATGCGCTTTTTCCGTCCGAAAAACCTACTGCGCGGCCAGTGCCTGAGATTGCGGCAGTGTGACCCGGAAAGCGGTGCCGCCAGTGCCATCCAGATAGCTGACATCGCCCCCCAGTCGCGCCATGATTTCCCGGCAGATCGCAAGGCCCAGGCCCGCGCCATTGCCATCCTGTGCCCCAATCCGGCTGAATTTCTCGAACATCACATCACGCGACGCGGCCGGAATACCCGACCCGTTGTCGATGAAATCAACGACCACGGTTTCCCCCGTCTGCGACACAACGATCCGAAGTTCCGGCGCCTCCGCAGGGCAATATTTCTGGGCGTTGGTGACCAGATTGATAAACACCTGGCTCAACCGGTCCAGATCCGTGTGCAGCGTGACCATTTCATCAAGGCGCCTGCGCTTGAAGGCGATGGGCCGCGCCTCGCTGGCCTGCGCGGTGGCAATGGCGTGGTCCAGCAGGTCCACGAGGCTGCCCGATTGCTGGTTCAGCGTCACCTGCCCGTTCTCCAGCACGGACAGATCCAGCAGATCATCCAGCAATCGGGTCAGGCGGATCGCCTCCACGTGGATGATGTTGGCGTATTTGGTCTTTTCCAGCGGACCAAGCCCGTCGGTATCGCGCAGGATCTCCGAGAAAGCGCGGATCGAGGTCATCGGCGTGCGCAGTTCATGGCTGATCTGACTGAGGAAGGCATCCTTCTGATCACTGAGCTGCATCAGCTTGGCATTGGCGTCGCGCAACTGGGCGGCGGTCTGGCTCAACTCACGCGACTTGGCCTCAAGCTGGCTGGAGTACTCCAGCATCTGCGCGGATTCGTCGGCCACCGCGAGCAGGTCCTGCACCGAAACGGCGGTGCCGCCCACGATCTGGCTGATCATCGCATGCGCCGTGGCACCGCCAACCGAGCCCGCCAGTTCCAACTCCAGCCGTTGCAGAAAATCCGCTGTGGGTTTGGGCAGATAGCCCCCGTTGCCCTGCCTGTCTGCCTCGGTCTGAAACAGGCGCTGCGCCTCCTCCGCCCCAAGGATACGCTGCGCCATGATCATCAGGTCTTCGCTTTCGGCCACGGGGGCCTGCCAACCGCGGGTCTGCCCGGAATGATCGAAGACATTGACGAATTGCGCGCCCTGCAGCCGCTCCAACGGGTCCGGAAAGGTCAACAGAGAGACCAGCGCGAAACTGACCGCGTTCAGCAGCAGGCTCCAGAAAATCGCATGCACCGTCGGATCAAGCCCCGGTATCCCGAAAAGCGCCTGCGGGCGGAGCCCGTTGATGCCAAAAAGTCCATGGTCGAACACCGCAGCACTTAGGATCGCATCCGGCCCGAAGCTCGGCAGCAACATGGTGAAAACCCAGACGGAAAAGCCTACACCCAGGCCCACCAGCGCCCCGGCCCGTGTCGCGCCACGCCAGAAGATACCGCCCAGCATGGCGGGCAGGAATTGCGCCACCCCGGCAAAGGAGATCAAGCCAATGGCGGCCAGGGCGCCGGAGCCGCCCGACAGGCGGTAGTAGATATAGCCGAACCCGATGATGGCGAGGATGGAGAGGCGCCGCGACAGGATGACCACATTGCGCACGTCTCCGGATTGGGTGGCCCCCCCCTGATGCAGATAGAGAAACACCGGCATCACCACGTGGTTCGACACCATCGTGCTGAGCGCCAGCGTGGCCACGATCACCATGGAGGTCGCGGAGGAAAACCCGCCCAGGAAGCTCAGTGTGGCAAGGCCCTCGCGCCCCTGGCTGAGCGGCAGGCTGAGCACGAAGAAATCCGGGTTCGATCCTGTCGGCAGCAGATCGAGACCGATCACCGCAATCGGCACCACGAAGAGGCTCATCAGCATGAGGTAGAGGGGAAAGGCCCAGCTTGCGATCTGCAGATGTCGCTCGTCGTCATTCTCCACCACCATGACCTGAAACATGCGTGGCAGGCAGAGGAAGGCGGCGGCAGAGACAAAGGTCAGCCCGGCCCAGCGGCTGCCATCCATCTCCCACGTGCCGAGGTCCGAGGCATCGATCCGCGCCAGCGTTTCCGACACGCCGCCCGCGATCCCCCAGACGACGAAGACGCCAACCGCCAGCAGGGCTATCAGCTTGACCACCGCCTCCACCGCGACAGCGATCACCACCCCGTGCTGGCGTTCGTTCACGTTGAGATTGCGGGTGCCGAAGAGCACGGTGAAAAGCGCAAGGCCCACGGCGATCCAGAACCCGGCGGCGCGGGCCTCGTCCGCATCCGTGAGGCTGCCCTGCTCGGCGGCGGCAAAGAGAGACAGGGAGGCCGTAACCGATTGAAGTTGCAAAGCGATGTAGGGCGTCACGCCGATCACCGCCATCACCGTGACCACGATGGCGAGGCCGTTGGATTTGCCATAGCGCGAGGAGATGAGATCGGCGATGGAGGTGACCTTGTGGCTGCGCCCGATCCGCACCAGCCGCCGCGCGATCCACCACCAGCCGATCATCACAAGGCTAGGGCCTAGGTAGATGGTCACATATTCCAACCCGGACCGGGCGGCATAGCCCACCGCGCCATAGAACGTCCAGGCCGTGCAGTAGATCGACAGCGACAGCGTGTAGACGAGCGGGGAGCGCAGCAGCCACCGGGCCCGCCCCCGGACACCTGCCCGTTCAGCGGCAAAGGCCACGCAGAACAGGAAAAACACATAGGCCAGGCAGACCGCGACCAGTGCATTGAGCGAGGCCATCATGGCGCCTCAGCGTCCTCCGGCGTCTTCGGCAGCCACCGCATGCGATAGGCCAGATAGACCGACGCCAGGATCAGCAGCGACCAGATGCCAAAGACATAGAGCAGCGCGCGCGACATCGGCACGGCCTCCTCCGCCGTCCCTGCAGTGGGCCACAAAAGCGGGATCATCCAGAGGCCGACGCCGAGAAACACCACCAGACGTGCTGCATCCATGACCCGGCGCTGGCGGTAACTGCCGCGCTCCAGAAACAGCGGTGAGCCGCGCGGCGCCATCGCTCAGGTCCGCTGCCCGTGCACGTAGAGCAGATCGCGCACCGCTGTCAGCACCTCGGTATTGGAAAAGGGCTTGGTCATGAAACGGCTCACACCGGCTTTCTCCGCCATTTCACGGTCCCGGCTCTGCCCGCGCGCGGTCAGCATCAGCACCGGCAGATCCGCCGTGGCGGCATCGCCGCGCAACTCCTCAAGGATGTCGAAACCGCTTTTGCCCGGGAGCATCACGTCCAGCACCACAAGGTCGGGCTTGCTGCTGCGGATCACGTCCGTGGCATCGGCTCCGTCAGAATGTGTGTCCACCTGCCAACCCTCCCGGCTCAGCAAAAATCGAATGGCTTCGATGATGTTCAGCTCATCTTCGACCAAAAGCACATGCTTTCCCATCGCGACCTCCTCCCAAAAGGCGCTGCCCCGTCAGACATGTTGCCTGCCTCCCTCGGGGCGAAGTTAAACTATCGTCTGTTTTATGCTGCCTGTCAAAGCTTTGAAGGGCGGCATCTACGCGTCCCTGACGTCAAAAACCGGTACGACAACTGCGTTTACAATCCATTGCTGAGGATCGAGGGCTCGCGCCGCCCGGCACAGCCGTCACGCGGGCAAACGCTGCAAGAGGCACCCACTTCTGCGGGCTGGGCGGCATCGGCGGCGCTGTTGGGCAGCACCAGCATGCTCGCCTGCACCAGAGGCGTCTGATTGTAGCTGGGCGCGCCAACCACCTCGGCCACCGCAAAACAGTCAAAGGCCGCGCGCCCGCGTCCCAATTGCACCAGCGGCGTGCGGACCACCTGCCCGGGCTGTCCCAGCACGGAAAAGAGCGGCCAGAGCGCGCAGGCCGGACCGAACCGTGGAATGACAAAGCCGGTGGTCGGCTTGCGAAAGAGCAGACTGCCGGCGCGGTCACAAACCACCAAGCCAGCCTCCACGGCGGGCAGGCTCGCCATGCGCCGCAGGACCATCGCCACGGGCACGGTAAGGTGACGTGCCAAGGCCACCGGATCGGGGCCGGTCTCGTTCAGCGCGCTTTGCAGCCTGGGTAACGGAACCTGCCGCGCATCCTCAACCACCCGCTCAAGAATCCCGCGGGCCATGTGACGTGCGGCGTTGGATCTGAGGCTGGACGCGGCGGCGATCATGCCCTCCGGCGTATCCTTGCCCTGCTCCAGCGCGGCGAAAGTATAATCGTGCTCGCTCAGAAAGGCTTCCAACTCGTCCTGCGGACTCGCACCGGCATCCTCCACCCCCTGCCCGGCATCGAGATACTGCACCAGCGCCTTGGAACTGTCGGCGAGCCGCCTGCTTTCCTGATTGATGTTGGCATGAAACCGGTCACGCCATTCATCCGTCAACTCCGCATCATCCGCCAGAATGGCCGCCGTCGACCGGATCGCCGCTGCCGTCGACAAAAGCTCATGCACCGAGGCCGCCAGATGCGGGTCGTGTGTCAGCCTGTCTGACAGGGTTTCCACCGTGCGCTCCAGACTGGCAATGCGCCGGTGACCGGTTGCCAGGACCTCTGCCCACCCCGGAAAACGACCGGCGAATTCATCGGCACGAGCCGCCTCTGCCTCGGTCAGATTGGCCGCTGTTGCCGCCTCGCGCAGCGTGGCAATCAGCGCCGCCTCGGCCCCTTCGGTGAGCATCGATGGCTCTACATCCAGAACGCGCGCGATGTTGAGCAGCAGCTTACCGCCGATTCTGCGTCGGTTGTGTTCAATCAGATTGAGATAGGAGGCCGAAATGCCTAAAGATCGCGCCAGATCGGCCTGCCGCAGGCCCGCAACTGACCGTCGCTCCCTGATCCGACTGCCGGTCAATCCCTCGCGTGCCATTTCAACCTCTTTCGCAAAACTATGCCTTTTCAACGGCTTTCTGCGCCGCAACATCACTTAATTTACAATTCACCCTGCCAATTTGTCGATTTATTTACAAAATAAATGAGCATTTCAAGGCACTTGTTGCGCAATTTTCATTTACTACGCGATAACTAAGTTTGCACCTTTGTGCATCGCGCGCCCGATTTTGGAGGAAACATCGGGTGTTCGTTTTACCAACTGGGAGGATTTTCATGTCCAATTCGAAACTTACGCGTCGCGGTCTGATCAAGACCGGTGCCGTGGCCGGTGCCGCCGGTCTGACACTGCCGACGTATCTGCGTGCCGATGCGCATGCAGGCTATCTGAACGCCCCGCAGGGCGACACTGTGACCCTGGGCTTCAACGTGCCCCAGTCCGGTCCCTATGCGGATGAGGGCGCGGACGAGCTGCGCGCCTATGAGCTGGCGGTCGAGCACCTGAACGGGGGCGGCGACGGCGGCATGATGAATACATTCACGTCCAAGGCCCTGCAGGGCAACGGCATCCTCGGCAAGAAGGTCGAATATGTCACGGGCGACACGCAGACGAAATCGGATGCCGCACGCGCCTCTGCCAAGTCGATGATCGAAAAAGACGGCGCGGTGATGATCACCGGTGGCTCCTCCTCCGGGGTGGCCGTGGCCGTGCAGGCGCTCTGCCAGGAGGCGGGCGTGATCTTCATGGCGGGCCTCACGCACTCCAATGACACCACCGGGAAAGACAAGCGGGCCAACGGCTTCCGCCACTTCTTCAACTCCTACATGTCAGGCGCCGCGCTGGCACCGGTGCTGAAGAACGCATATGGCTCGGACCGCAAGGCTTACCACCTGACCGCCGATTACAACTGGGGCTACACCACCGAAGAAGCGGTGAAATCCTCCACCGAAGCGATGGGCTGGGAAACCGTGAACGCGGTGAAGACACCGCTGACACAGACCGACTTCTCGTCCTACATCGCGCCGGTCCTGCAATCGGGCGCGGATGTGCTGGTGCTGAACCACTATGGCGGCAACATGGTCAACTCGCTGACCAACGCGGTGCAGTTCGGCTTGCGCGACAAGCAGGTCAACGGCAAGAACTTCGAAATCATCGTACCGCTCTACTCGCGCCTGATGGCCAAGGGTGCGGGCGCCAACGTGAAGGGCATCTTCGGCTCCACCAACTGGCACTGGTCGCTGACCGACGAAGGGTCCAAGGCCTTCGTGCAGTCGTTCGGCACCAAATACGGCTTCCCGCCCAGCCAGGCCGCGCACACCTGCTATGTCCAGGCGCTGCTTTATGCGGATGCGTGCGAGCGTGCGGGCACGTTCAACCCCTGCGGCGTGGTCGAGGCCCTCGAAGGCTTCGAGTTCGACGGCATGGGCAACGGCAAGACGCTCTATCGCGCCGACGACCACCAGTGCTTCAAGGACGTGCTGGTCGTGAAAGGGAAAGAGAACCCGACATCCGAGTTCGACCTTCTCGAAATCGTCGAGGTGACACCTGTTGAGCAGGTGACATATGCGCCGGATCACCCGCAGTTCGCGGGCGGTAGCTTAGGCACCTGCAACCCGGGCGCCTGACCTCTTACAGGGCGGAGCCGGTCTCCGCCCTGTCCTCCCCGGGACCTCCGGGGCCACGACCGTTTCATGAAGGTGGGACCATGGACGCAATCATCCTGCAAATTCTCAATGGCCTCGACAAAGGCTCCGCCTATGCGCTGATTGCGCTGGGTCTGACACTGATTTTCGGCACGCTCGGCGTGGTGAATTTTGCGCATGGCGCGCTCTTCATGATCGGGGCCTTCTGCGCGGTCACCCTGAGCCGGATTCTGACGCTCAGCCACACGGTGATCGACGAGACGCAAAAGGACTTTCTGGGCAATCCGCTGAAGGTGGATGTGCCCTATATCTACGACATCTTCGGCCAGGCCACGGGCGATGTGATCATCGACTGGGCGGTGCCATTGTCGATCCTCTTTGCGATCCCGGTCATGGTCGGCATCGGCTTTGCGATGGAACGCGGGCTGATCAAGCACTTTTACAAGCGTCCCCACGCCGATCAGATCCTTGTGACCTTCGGCCTTGCGATCGTGCTGCAGGAGATCATCAAGTATTTCTACGGCGCCAACCCGATCCCCACGCCCGCGCCTGACGCCTTCCGCGGCTCGTTCGATTTCGGCGCGATGCTGGGCTTCGACCCGAATACGATCATCTACCCCTACTGGCGGCTTGTCTATTTTGCCTTTGCGGCCGTGATCATCGGCGCGGTCTTTGCCTTCCTGCAATTCACCACCTTTGGCATGGTCGTGCGCGCCGGCATGGCCGACCGCGAGACCGTGGGCCTTTTGGGCATCAACATCGACAAGCGTTTCACCATCATGTTCGGCATCGCCGCCGCCGTGGCAGGCCTTGCAGGGGTGATGTACACGCCGATCAACTCGCCCAACTACCACATGGGTATGGATTTCCTCGTGCTCAGCTTCGTCGTGGTGGTTGTCGGCGGTATGGGGTCCCTTTCAGGTGCTGTGCTCGCAGGCTTCCTTCTGGGCATTCTTGAGAGCTTCGCCTCCATGGCCATCGTGCTTGAGACCCTGCCCGGCATCAACCAGATCATCATCTACCTGGTCGCCATCATCATCTTGCTCACCCGTCCACGCGGCCTGATGGGCCGCAAAGGCGTGATGGAGGAATAATCATGGGCCTGACAAAAAAAGACTTCACCCTCCTGATCATCGTCGCCATCCTCTGCGTCTTTGCCCCCTTCATCCTGAACCCCTTCCCCGAGGGCTCCGCCATGGCGCAGTTCAACGCGGGCTACCCGGATCTGATGCAGCGGCTGGTGATCTTTGGCATTTTCGCCATCGGCTTCAACATTCTCTTTGGTCTCACGGGCTACCTCAGCTTTGGCCACGCGGCCTTCCTCGGGGTCGGTTCCTACGCCGCAATCTGGATGATGAAACTGCTGACCATGAATGTGATCCCGGCCATCGTGATCTCGGTGCTGGTGGCGGGCCTCTTTTCGCTGCTGGTGGGATGGATTTCGCTGCGCCGCTCGGGCATCTACTTCTCGATCCTGACGCTGGCCTTTGCCCAGATGTCCTATGCACTGGCCTACTCCGTGCTGACGCCCATCACCGGCGGGGAAACCGGCCTGCAGCCGAAATACACCGACCCGCGCATCCTCGATGGCGCATTGGAGCCGGGACAGACGCCGCGCGCCAACCTCTTTGGCCTCGATATGAAGCAAAGCTTTGAGCTCACCATGGGCGATTGGGTCTTTACCTTCAACGCAGGCTACTACGTGGCCGCCGTGATCATGCTCGTCGCCTTCTATCTCTCGATCCGCATCTTCCGCTCGCCTTTTGGCATGATGCTGCGGGCGGTGAAGTCGAACCAGCAGCGGCTGAACTACACGGGTCTGAACTCCAAACCCTATACGCTGGCGGCCTTCGTGATTTCCGGTATGTATGCCGGGCTTGCGGGTGGTCTGCTGGTGGCAATGGACACGCAGGTGGGCGCAGAGCGGATGTTCTGGACGGCGTCCGGTGAGGTCGTGCTGATGACCATCCTCGGCGGCGCCGGAACGCTGATCGGGCCGGTGCTGGGCGCGGGTTTCATCAAGTATTTTGAGAACATCGTCTCCAAGATCAACAAGTCGATCCTGGAACAATGGTTCGCCTTTATGCCCGATGGGATCGAAGATCTGCTGATCACGCTGGTCTACCCCTTCATCGGCAAAGGCTGGCACCTGACCCTGGGCATCCTGTTCATGCTGGTGGTGATCTTCCTGCCCGGTGGCCTCGTCGAAGGCGGCCAGCGTGTGGGACGGCTCTTCAAGCGCAAAAAGCCAGCGGATGACAAGCCCGACGGCAAGACAACACCGGCCGAATAAGGAGAGAAGACATGGGAATTCTCGAGGTTAAGAACGTCGGCAAACGCTTTGGAGGCCTGCAGGCACTGGGGGATGTGAACCTGAGCATCGCGGAAAACTCGGTGCATGCGATCATCGGCCCCAATGGCGCGGGGAAATCCACGCTACTGAACTGTCTTGTGGGCAAGCTGATCCCCGACACCGGATCGGTCATGTTCGATGGCCAGTCAGTGCTCGGGCGCAAACCTTATGAAATCAACCAGATGGGCATCTCCCGGGTGTTCCAGACGCCGGAAATCTTTGCCGACTTATCCGTCATGGAAAACATGATGATCCCCTGCTTTGCCAAGCGCGACGGAGCGTTTCAGATGAACGCGCTGTCCAGCATCCCCTCGCAGCGCGACATGATTGAGCGCGCGGAACATATGCTCGAAGACATGAACATGGCTGACAAACGGGAGATGCACGCAGGGTCTCTGTCGCGCGGCGACAAACGGCGGCTGGAGATCGGCATGTGCCTCAGTCAGGAGCCACGTCTGCTGCTCCTGGATGAGCCAACGGCGGGCATGGCGCGGGCGGATACGAACAACACCATCGACCTCTTGAGACAGATCAGCGAGGAGCGCGACATTACCATCGCGATCATCGAGCACGACATGCATGTGGTGTTCTCCCTGGCGGAGCGGATCACCGTCCTGGCCCAGGGCACGCCGCTGGTCGAGGACACGCCGGACAACATCAAGGGCAATCCGAAGGTCCGCGAAGCCTATCTGGGCGAAACCCAAGACGCGGCGTGACCCTTGTGCAAGGGTGGCCTGAAGCCCACCCTACCTGCCGTACGACAGGGGCCACGACATCCGAAACCGACAGGTAGGGTGGACTTCAGTCCACCGCTTACCCGGCCAACCGAAGGACGATACCGATGAACGTCAAACCGGATTTTTCCAAACACGCCAACCAGGCGGCCACGGCGCCGGCCTTTTTGTCGGTCTGGGACATGCACGCCTATTACGGCGAGAGCTACATCGTGCAGGGCATCAGCTTCAACGTGCATGAAGGCGAGATCCTCGCGCTTCTGGGCCGCAACGGGGCCGGGAAAACCTCGACCCTGCGAGCGATTGCACGCCTGTCCGATCCGGAGGTGAAACGCGGGGAGATCTGGCTCGATCACCAGCCGCTGCATAACATGTCCAGCTACCAGGCCTCGCAGGCGGGCCTTGGCCTCGTCCCCGAAGACCGCCGCATCATCGCCGGGCTGACGGTGGAGGAAAACCTCAAGCTGGCACAAATCGCCCCACCCATCGGCTGGTCGCTGGAGCGGGTCTATGACCTCTTCCCGCGCCTGCGCGAACGCCGGACCCAGGAAGGCGTCACGCTGTCGGGCGGCGAGCAGCAGATGCTGGCCATCGCCCGCGCGCTCTGCCGCGACATCAAGGTGCTGCTGCTGGATGAACCCTATGAGGGCCTCGCCCCGGTGATCGTAGATGAAATCGAAAAGACCCTGCGCATCATCAAGGAACAGGGCATCACCACGATCCTGGTGGAGCAAAACGCCGTGCGCGCGCTGCAGCTGGCTGATCGCGCCGTGATCCTCGACACCGGCGGGATCGTCTTTGACGGCACTGCGGCGGAGGTGTTGGAGAACAAGGAATTGCGCGAGGAATACCTCGCCATCTGACGCCGAAATCCGAGCTTAAGACGATGAGACCCCGGTGCATCCGCTGCACCGGGTTTTTTTGCGGCAATTTGACCGATCCAGCGATGAGGCGCACACTTGCCCCCTATTCAACACTTGGGAGCAAGACAATGTTTATTCCTAGTCGATTGATTTTAATGATCTCTTTTCTGTTCACTGCAACACTCTCTGCCTGCGTTCTTTTCACGCAAGACCCCTTCACCACAACGAATTGCGTCGGATTTGACGGGGAGGAATTCGGCGATGCCCCGGATCAAACCCCGACGGGCTATGCGGCACCGGGCGCCGACATCGGTGCCTTCCCCTCGCGGCGCGCCAGCGACGGGCCCCGCGCCCAGGTGCGCTGCCGGTACTGGATCGGCGAATACGTCACGGTCGAGGCGGATTACACCGACCCAAACGATCCCGATCCGATCAACCCCCGGGGGCGACCACCGGGCACAAATGTGCCGAACATCACCACCGACTATGATGACGGGGTGACCTACGACTGGCTGGTTGCGGCACCTTCAGCGCCCGACAGGCTTCCGGCGAAACTCAATTTCCGCATCCAGATCAACAGCATCGGGCAGCATGAGGTGTTCTTCAACGTGCTGGTCGATGCCAACCGGGACGGCGACTGGACGGACGATTCACCCATTCTCGGGCCGGGCGAATGGGCCCTGCGCAACCACCGCGTCAGTGTGCGCGACGGGTTTGTCACCTACGATATGCCGGAGATCGATTTTCCGATTGGCACAAGCGGCATGCCGGAATGCATGTGGGCGCGTGTCACGGTCTCTGATCAGCCGTTGGGCCTGGGTCAGGACATCCCCTGGAGCGGCACTGGCGCCATCGGTGAGGGCGAGATCGAGGATGTCCTTGTCATCGGCGCGAATGGTACAACCTGCACCGTACTGCAGTCTGAAAACTGACCCGACCCGCAGGGCGGCGCGCTACGTGCCGCCCTGTGATTTCAGACGGGCGCGGAGCTCGGTTTTGAGCACCTTGCCGTAATTGTTTTTGGGCAAAGCCTCGATGGGGATATAGGCCTTCGGGCGTTTGAAACGTGCGATGTTGTCCAGACAGAGCGCGTCCAGCCGTGCGGGCTCGACATCGCCCACGATGAAGGCCACAACTTCCTCGCCCCATTCAGGGTGATCCCGCCCCACCACCGAGACCTCCGACACATCCGGATCGCGCAGCAGAACTTCCTCGACCTCACGCGGATAGACGTTCGAACCGCCGGTGATGATCATGTCCTTGGACCGGTCCTGCATCGTGACATAGCCGCCCGCATCCATGAACCCCATGTCGCCCGTCATCAACCAGCCATTGACGAGCGTCCCGGCCGTGGCTTGCGGGTTTTGCCAGTATCCGGGCATGACGGTATCGCCGCGCACCATGATTTCGCCATGGGTTCCGGGGGCCACGGGAACGCCTTTTTCATCTCCAATCTGCACTTCGACGGCGGATTGCGCCCGCCCCACGGACTGGAGTCGGTCCGCCCACCCCGGCGTGCTGCGGTTGGCAACATCTGCGCGGCTGAGCGCGGTGATGCCCATGGGACACTCCCCCTGCCCGTATATTTGCACGAAAATCGGGCCGAAATGGTCCACGGCTTCGATAATGTCCGCGTTGTACATGGGCCCACCCGCATAGACGACCGTGCGCAGGCCAGCCCCATCGCGACCCGTGGCCCTGGCCACATGGGTCATCCGCTGCACCATCGTCGGGGCGGCAAAGATCTGGACGGACCCGAAATGCGCGGCAAGATCGAAGATTTCACCGGGATCGAACCCACCTGATGCCGGACAGACATGCCGCGCCCCCGCCCGGACATGCATCATGTTGTAGATGCCCGCGCCATGGCTCATCGGCGCGGCATAGAGCGTTGTGTCCTCCGGATGCACCGGGTCGGCGTCCTGCGTGTAACACAGGCTCATGGTTGTGAGCATGCGGAAGGTGATCATCACCCCCTTGGGCTTGCCGGTCGTCCCAGAGGTGTAAAAGAGCCAGGCAAGGTCTTCTGCGGACCGGGGCGTGATGGTCTGGATCGGCGCATGGCGCACGACGACGTCAAAGGCCGGACCCGGCGCCTCGGTCATCGGCACGGCAACGCCCGCGTCGCTCAGGCCCTCGCGCAAATCGGGCGAGACAAAGACATGCGCGGCGCCTGCATCCTCAAGAATATAGGCCGCCTCCCGCCCGTGCAGCTTGGCGTTGATCGGCACGACCACGGCGCCCAGCGACCAGATCCCGTAGAAGACCACCAGATAGTCGGGCACGTTCTTCATGAAAATCGCGACACGGTTCCCCGGCCGCACACCCTGCGATTGCAGCCACCCCGCCACCGCGCGGGCCTGCGCAAAAAACACGCCATAGGTCGCGACCTGCTGCCTGCCTAGGAACAACGCCGGACGGTCCGGCATCGCCGTCGCGCTGCGTTCAAGCCAATGTGCCAGATTCATCAAACAACCCTCCCTCGCGGCCCAATCTACGCGCCCCGGACACCGCTGCAAGAGGCGGGTTTTCATGGCTCTGACCTTCCCCTATAACGGGGATGCAGGAACAAGGGCCGCGCAAAACAAGGCTCCCCCGAACGGTCGAGGACTTACATGACAAAAAAGAACCATGACGCCGATGTGGCCTTTATTCAGGCCCTGGCCGAATTGCTGCGGGAAAACGATCTGACAGAGCTGCAGGTCAAACGGGACTATGGCGCCGATGACAGCCTGAACGTGCGCGTCAGCCGCCATCTGCAACAGGCACAACCGGTGGTGAGCCAGATTGCGGCTCCGGCCCCAGCGGCCACCGCCCCGGAGGCATCCGCACCGGCCGCAAGCGCGCCCGCCGCCGAAGGCGGGGAAGACCCGGCCAACCACCCCGGCGCGGTCACCTCACCCATGGTCGGCACGGTCTACATGCAGGCGGAACCCGGTGCGCCAGCCTTCATCTCGGTCGGGGCCAGCGTGGACGAAGGCGACACCCTGCTGATCGTCGAGGCGATGAAAACCATGAACCACATCCCCGCCCCCCGGGCCGGGACCGTCAAGCGTATCATCGTCGAGGATGGTGCGGCGGTGGAATTCGGCACGCCGCTTGTGATCCTTGAATAAGGGGCGCGGGACATGTTCGAAAAAATCCTGATAGCCAACCGCGGCGAGATCGCGCTGCGCGTCGTGCGTGCCGCCCGCGAGATGGGCATTGCCACGGTCGCCGTGCATTCCACCGCTGACAGCGACGCGATGCATGTGCGCATGGCAGATGAAAGCGTCTGCATCGGCCCGCCCTCGGGCGCGCAAAGCTACCTCTCGGTACCTGCCATCATCGCGGCCTGCGAGGTGACCGGGGCCGAAGCCATTCACCCCGGCTACGGCTTTCTGTCGGAAAACGCGGGCTTCGTGCAGGTGGTCGAGGATCATGACCTGACCTTCATCGGCCCCACGGCGGAACATATCCGCATCATGGGCGACAAGATCACCGCCAAGGATACCATGAAGAAGCTCGGCGTTCCTTGCGTGCCCGGTTCCGATGGCGGCGTCGCGACGCTGGAAGAAGCCAAACGCCTCGGCGAGGACATGGGTTACCCGGTGATCATCAAGGCCACGGCAGGCGGCGGTGGCCGCGGCATGAAGGTGGCGCAGAACGCGGGGGAAATGGAAAAAGCCTTTCTGACCGCCCGGGCCGAAGGCAAATCCAACTTTGGCAATGATGAAGTCTATATCGAGAAATACCTGACCACGCCGCGCCACATCGAGATCCAGGTCTTCGGCGACGGCAAGGGCCGCGCCGTGCATCTGGGCGAGCGCGATTGCTCCCTGCAACGCCGCCACCAGAAGGTGTTTGAAGAGGCCCCCGGCCCCGCGATTTCCGCCGAAGAACGCGCGGCTATCGGTAAAACCTGCGCCGATGCCGTGGCGCGGATCAACTACACCGGCGCGGGCACCATCGAGTTCCTCTATGAGAACGGCGAGTTCTATTTCATCGAGATGAACACCCGCCTGCAGGTGGAACATCCCGTCACAGAAGCCATCTTTGGCGTCGATCTGGTGCGCGAACAAATCCGCGTGGCCTCTGGCATGGAGATGTCGTTCCAGCAGGAAGACCTGACCATCAACGGCCATTCCATCGAAGTGCGGATCAACGCCGAAAAACTGCCGAACTTCGCGCCCTGCCCGGGGCGGATCACGCAGTATCACGCGCCCGGCGGTCTGGGGGTGCGGATGGACTCGGCGCTCTATGACGGCTATTCGATCCCGCCCTATTACGACAGCCTGATTGGCAAGCTGATCGTGCACGGGCGCGACCGGCCCGAAGCACTGGCCCGTCTGAACCGCGCTCTGGGCGAGTTGATCGTCGATGGCGTGGACACCACGGTGCCGCTCTTTCATGCGCTGTTGCAGGAAGAGGACGTGCTCACGGGCAACTACAACATCCACTGGCTGGAGCATTGGCTGGAAACCAATCTCGGCGACGGCTGACGCTGAGCGGTGCGCCTGACCCCGGATGTCTTGATGCAGGCCTACGCCTCGGGGATTTTCCCCATGGCCGAACATCGCGACGATCCGGAGATTTTCTGGGTGGACCCGCAGCGCCGGGGCGTGATGCCGCTGGATGGCTTTCACGCCTCGCGGTCGCTGCGCCGCGCCATGCGCAACACGCGCTTCGAGATCAGCATCAACCAGGATTTCGCGGGCGTCGTCGAAGGCTGCGCGGATCGCGCGGACACCTGGATCAATGCGGAAATCCGGCGCCTTTACATGGCCTTGCACGAGGGCGGCCAAGCCCATGCGCTGGAGGTCTGGGAGGGCGGGACGCTTGTGGGCGGTGTCTATGGCGTCACGCTGGGCGCGGCGTTCTTTGGGGAAAGCATGTTTTCGCGCCGCACCAACGCGTCGAAGATCGCCCTGGCCTGTTTGGTCGACCGGCTCAACGACGGCGGGTTCATGCTGTTTGATACCCAATTCCTGACGGAGCACCTGGCCTCTCTGGGCGGGCGTGAAATCTCACGCGCGGCCTACCATGCGGCCCTCGCGGCGGCGCGTGATGTGCCGGCCAGTTTTACCCTGCCGCCACTCCGCAGCCCTCAGGAGGTGGTGCAGCGCATCACCCAGAGGTCATAGCGCGCGTGATCCATGGCCGACAGCGCCGGTGCCGATGCGATCATCCATCCTGAAAAGACGGTGGACCCCTGCACCCGATCCGCGATCTCCAACGCGGCAAAGGCGTCGCCCGAGGGGTTGCCAACCGGGAAGCGGCAGGAATTCAACGTGATCCGGAGTTGTTCGAAAACCGCCGTCTGACCGGCTTTCATCTCGATGTCGTAAACCTGTCCACTGATCTTATCGAGGCCACGCAGGATGGCCCCTTCGGCTTCGGTCACCTGCTGGGCGCCCGCCCCGCTCGCCATCACCCCGATCAGCAGCGCGGCCCGCCAGATCATTCAGACGAACCACTCACGAATTTCAAGAGCAACGAGACAAGGCTCACCGCGCCCTGCGTGTCCGTGATCGTGTCGCCGGCCTCAAAGTAGAACGGCGAGCCGCCCGGCACGATTTCCACGAAGTTCCCGCCCAGCAGCCCTTCGGAGGAAATCACGATGGCGCTGTCATCGGGGATTTCGATGCCCTGCTGCACGGAGACGGTGGTATCGGCGCGGTAGGTCTCGGGGTTGAGATCAACCGCCGCGACGGTGCCCACGCGCACGCCCGCGAGGCGCACATCCGTGCCCACGCTGACCCCTTCGAGGCTGCGGAAACTGGCCTCCAACGGATAGGTCGTTGCCGAGCCGGTAAAGCCCGACACCTGGCTTGCATAGATGACAAACCCGACAGCGGCGGCCAAAACCCCCGCGCCGATGATGACTTCGGTGGTGTTTTCAGACATTTAAATCATTACTCCGGCGACCAGGCCTCATAATCGCTGCGCGGTTCAGGATCCGCCCGACGGATGGATCCTTTTGGCGCATAGGCGAGTGCGGTGCCTGTCAGATTTTCCTGATGCGGTTTTTCCCATGACTTGCGCGGCAAGGGCGCCTCTGTCGGGGCCGCTTCCCATGTGCGGTGCAACCAGCCGTGCCACTCCGGGTCGATACGGCTGGCCTCGGCCTCTCCGTTGTAAATCACCCAGCGACGGCTTTTATCCTTGTTTTCATAGAAAATATTGCCCTGACTGTCCTCGCCGACCTTGATGCCCTTGCGCCAGGTCCAAAGCTGCGTGTTCAGCGTCTGGCCATTCCACCAGGTCACTGCGCGCAAGATAGAAGTCAGAAGTCCCATGAAATGCCTCCGGTCGCACTGTCGTCTCAACGTATGGCCGATTGCGTGCGAAACGTCCAGATGGATGCGTCGCGTGAAACGGCTTTCACCCGCCTATTCCGGCAGGAGCGCTGTCACCTCGATCTCGATGCGGAATTTCGGGTCGATCAGACCACATTCGATCATGGTCGCCGCCGGAGGATTCGCACCAAAGGCCTCCGATAGCAGGGGCCAACAGGGGGCGAAGTCAGCAGCATCAGGCAGCATATAGGTGACACGCACCACATTTGCAAAACTGGCACCAGCAGTTTGCAAAGCTGTCTCGATGATTTGCAAAGCCGATTTGCATTGTTGCAAAACCGTGTCGCCTTGCCCGGTTGTTCCCGCGACATGTACCCAGCCGCCCGCTACAACCGCACGGCAATAGCCGATTTTTTCTTCGTACTCGCCACCTGATTTGATGCGCTGAATCGCCATACTCCTACTCCCACTGTGTATCGATTGGATCTCTTCGCTACGCCCGCTGTTTGGCCGCCCGCCTGGACGACATATTGCGGCTCACGCATATATTTCCGCGTTAGATATGCACGCTCCGCGCAAAAAAGGCAGGCCCAAAAGACCTGCCTTGAGAGACATCCGGCAGCGTGATCAGCCCGCGCTGGCCGGTTCTTTCTCTGCGTCCGCGTGGATCATCAGCGGTGCTGCCTCAGAGACCACCGCCTCTTCGTTCACCACAACTTCGGTGACGCTCTCCAACCCGGGCAGGTCGAACATCGTGTCGAGCAGAATGTCTTCCAGAATGGACCGCAGACCCCGGGCACCGGTTTTGCGCTCAATCGCGCGCTTGGCAATCGCCGAAAGCGCATCTTCGGTGAAGGAAAGCGTGGTGTCTTCCAGTTCGAAGAGACGTTGATACTGCTTGACCAGCGCGTTCTTGGGCTGGGTCAGGATGGTCACCAGCGCGTCTTCGTCCAGATCTTCCAGCGTCGCCAGAACAGGCAGACGACCGACGAATTCAGGGATGAGACCGAATTTCAGCAGATCCTCGGGTTCGAGATCGGTGAAAATCTCACCCACCCCGCGCTCGTCGTTGTCGCGCACGTCAGCACCGAACCCCATGGCCGAGCCCTTGCCGCGCGCCGCGATGATCTTGTCGAGGCCCGCGAACGCACCGCCACAAATGAAGAGGATGTTCGTGGTATCCACCTGCAGGAATTCCTGCTGCGGATGCTTGCGCCCGCCCTGCGGCGGTACGGAGGCCACGGTGCCCTCCATCAGCTTCAACAGCGCCTGTTGCACCCCCTCGCCCGACACATCGCGGGTGATCGAGGGGTTTTCGGACTTGCGCGTGATCTTGTCGACCTCGTCGATGTAGACGATGCCGCGCTGCGCCCGTTCGACGTTGTATTCCGAGGCCTGCAACAGCTTGAGAATGATATTCTCGACATCCTCGCCCACATAACCGGCCTCGGTCAGCGTGGTCGCATCAGCCATGGTGAACGGCACGTCGAGAATGCGCGCCAGTGTCTGGGCCAGCAGCGTCTTGCCGCAACCCGTGGGGCCGATCAGCAGGATGTTGGATTTCGCCAACTCGATGTCGCCGCCCTTCTGGGCGTGGTTTAACCGCTTGTAGTGGTTGTGCACCGCAACCGAGAGCACCCGCTTGGCCATCGCCTGCCCGATCACGTAATCATCGAGCACCTCGCAGATGTCCTTGGGTGTCGGCACCCCATCCGTGGCCTTGAGACCGGAGGCTTTTGTCTCCTCGCGGATGATATCCATGCAGAGCTCAACGCATTCATCGCAGATGAAAACGGTTGGCCCGGCGATCAGCTTACGCACCTCATGCTGGCTCTTGCCGCAGAAGCTGCAATAAAGGGTGTTCTTGCTGTCGCCCGTTGAATTCGTAGCCATGTCAACCCTTCCAGGTCTTGCGTGTGTCCGGCAGCACGCGGCGTGTAACGCGTGCTGCGTTGTCTTTATGGCAGCTTAGGCCAGCGCTGGCAGGTCCACAATCGCTAAATGGTAAACTGACTGTGCGTCCGGCGTGACGTTTAGCTGTCGTCCTCATCCTTGTTGCGGCTCTCGACGATCTCGTCGATGAGACCCCATTTTTTCGCCTCCTCCGGCGACATGAAATTGTCACGCTCCAGCGCTTCTTCAACCTTTTTAAGGGTTTGCCCGGTATGCTTCACGTAGATTTCATTCAGACGCGTCTTGAGCTTTTGGGTTTCCTGCGCGTGGATCATGATGTCTGTCGCCTGACCCTGATAGCCGCCCGAGGGCTGGTGCACCATCACGCGGGAGTTCGGCAAAGAGAACCGCATGCCGGCCTCACCTGCTGTCAAAAGCAGCGATCCCATGGAGGCTGCCTGCCCGATGACCAATGTGGAAACCTTGGGCTTGATATATTGCATGGTGTCGTAGATCGACAGACCGCTGGTGACCACGCCGCCCGGCGAATTGATGTACATGCTGATTTCCTTCGACGGATTTTCCGCCTCAAGATGCAGCAGCTGGGCCACGATCAGCGACGACATCCCGTCGTGCACGGGGCCTGAGAGGAAGATGATCCGCTCTTTCAGAAGGCGCGAGAAGATATCATATGCACGCTCGCCCCGGCTGGTCTGCTCCACCACCATGGGCACAAGCGTATTCATATAGGTGTCGATGGGATCTTTCATGTGGGAATGCCTGTCAGTTGGTGTTCGAGGGACCATACCCGACGAACCGTTACGCAAAGCTTAGTGTCGGTGTCGGGGGGCTGCAAGGGGGGCCGTTGCAATCTTGACGCGAAGGATTGATCTGCGGGCGGGCGCGACTACGTCCCCCCGGATGACCGCTTCTGTTGCCTTCCCCCCCACGCGCACCGCAGCGCTGGAAAGACTGGCCGACTTCCTGCCGCGCGCCGGGCAGCAATATGCCGCGCGACGCAACTATGATCTGGGCCCCGGGCGGCATGCGGGGGTCTCGACATTGTCACCCTACCTGCGCTGTCGGCTGATCACCGAAGCGGAGGTTTTGCAGGCGGTGCTGGCGCGGCATTCGGCAAGGGCGGCGGAGAAATTCGTGCAGGAGGTCTTCTGGCGGACCTATTGGAAAGGGTGGCTGGAATTGCGCCCCGGGATCTGGGCACAGTATCAACAGGACTTGAGGCAGCAGATCGACGAGTTGCAGACCCAGTCCGGCCTGCGGACGCGGTGGGAAGCGGCCTGCACCGGCCAGACCGGGTTTGCATGTTTCGATTTCTGGGCGCGGGAGCTGGTGGAGACGGGCTATCTGCACAACCACGCGCGGATGTGGTTTGCATCGATCTGGATTTTCACGCTGGAGCTGCCGTGGCAGCTGGGCGCGGAATTCTTTTTGCGGCATCTGCTGGATGGCGATCCGGCGTCCAACACGCTGGGCTGGCGCTGGGTGGCCGGGGTACAGACCATCGGCAAGACGTATCTCGCGCGGGCCGACAACATCGCCAAATACACCGAAGGGCGGTTTCGCCCGACCGGGCTGGCCTCCACCGCCGTGCCGCGCGCGGCAACGCCCGTGCCTGCCCCGCGCGGCCTGCCCGCCCAAGACCCCGTCGATCTCGGCCTGCGCACGGGCGTCTTGCTGCATGCCGATGACCTCAGCCCGGGATTTCTTCTGGAGCAGCTGTCTCCGGTGGCCAGCGCCGTGGTGGCGCCGGCGAACGGGGTCAGCCCGCTGATGCCCGCTCCGCACGTCGCGGCCTTCCGGGCGCAGGCGGCAGAGGATGCCTGCGCGCGCTGGTCCGGCAAGCTGGGGGTTCTGTCCCAGCCGCTGGGTGATGTCGCCGGCGTGCTCGACTGGGCGCGGCGTGAGAACCTGCAACAGATTGTCACCGCCTATGCGCCCGTGGGGCCGGTGGCCGATGTGGTGGCACAGGTGCAGAAGCATCCGGAGGCGCCACCGCTGGTGCGTCTGCAGCGCGCTTTTGACGCGGCGGCCTGGCCTTTGGCCACCAAGGGGTTTTTTCCGTTCAAAAAGCATATCCCGGCGCTGATTTCCCGGCTCGGTTGATTTCTCGCGAGGGTTGCTGTTAACCTTTTTGCCGGGGACCTCAAAAACAGCAGTGATCCGTCATAAGGGCGTTACAAGCGCCGGGCAGATCGAATGAGACAGTGCGCGGCATAGGATTCGATGCCGCGCCCCACAATAACGCCACCGACAGAGGAAGCACATGAACCGCAAAGATATCATCAATGACCCGGAGCACGGAAACAAAGCGGAAGCCTATGAGGCCTACGACGACATTCCGACAAACCCAAATCTGAGCCGCACGATCGGCGATGTGATCAACAGCCGCTATGGCCGCCGCGACATGCTCAAGGGCATGCTGGGCGTGTCTGCGACAACCGCGCTCTTTGGGACGTCAGCGATGATTGCGCCGCGGCAGGCGACCGCCGCAGGCCATGCCACGGGCCGCTACAACTTCGAAGAGCTGACTTGGGGCAACGACGAAAAGCATCATATCGCCGAAGGGTACAACGCCGATATCCTGCTGCGCTGGGGCGATCCGATCACCGCCGATGCGCCCGAGTTCGACGTGATGAACCAGACCGCCGAGGCGCAATTGCAGCAGTTCGGCTACAACAACGACTACGTGGGCTTTACCGCGCTGAATGACGAAGGCACGCGCGGGCTGCTCTGCGTCAACCACGAGTACACCAACGAAGAGGTCATGTTCCCCGGTCTCGGCCGTCAGGACCGCGATGGGTTCACCGGCATGACCAAGGAATTGGTCGACATCGAGATGGCCGCGCACGGCGGCTCGGTAGTCGAGATTGCGCAGGGTGACGACGGCAAATGGGCACTGGTGCGTGACAGCGCATACAACCGCCGGATCACGCCGCTGAATACCGAGATGACCATCGACGGCCCCGCCGCCGGTCACACCCGGATGAAGACCAACGCGGACCCCGAAGGCATGACGGTGATTGGCACGGTGAACAACTGTGCGGGCGGAATGACGCCCTGGGGGACCTATCTGATGGCCGAGGAGAACTTCCACGGCTATTTCTGGACCGATGTGGTGGACGGCGAGGACAAGCCGGACATTTCCGCCCAGCCGGAAGCCGCCAATATGAAGCGTTACGGCGTGCCGGGCCGCTGGTACGCATGGGGCCAGTACCACGACCGCTGGAACATCGACAAGGAACCGAATGAGCCCAACCGCTGGGGCTGGATTGTCGAGGTCGACCCGCGCAACCCCGATGCGGCACCGATCAAACACACGGCGCTTGGCCGCTTCCGTCACGAAGGCGCGGAAACCACCATTTCGTCAAGCGGCAAGCTGGTGATCTACTCGGGCGACGACAACCGCTTTGACTACCAATACAAATACGTCTCTGGCGGCACGGTGACGGATGAAAACGCTGTGTTCGGCAGCCCGCTGATGTCCGACGGCACGCTATACGTGGCACGGTTCGACGCGGATGGCACCGTGGCATGGCTGCCTCTGGTGCATGGGGAAGGCCCGTTGACGGCGGAGAACGGGTTCAACAGCCAGGCGGATGTGATGATCGACACCCGCATTGCCGCCGACCTGTTGGGTGCGACGCCGATGGACCGCCCCGAGGACGCGCAGCCGGGCCCGAACGGCACCGCCTATATCATGCTGACCAACAACACCCGTCGGACAGCCGATCAGGTGAACGCGGCCAACCCGCGGCCCGAGTCCTCCTTTGGTCACATCATCGAGATCAAAGAGGACGGCGGAGACCACGCGGCCACCACGGGCACCTGGTCGATCCTGGTGAAATGCGGCGATCCGACCATCGAAGAGGTCGGCGCACAGTGGAACCCGGAAACCTCCGAAAACGGCTGGTTCGGGTCCCCCGACAACTGCGCGTTCGACGCGGATGGCCGTCTCTGGATCTCGACCGATCAGGGCTCCGGCTGGGGCAAGACCGGCAAATCCGACGGGTTGTATTCGCTGGAGACGGACGGAGACCTGCGCGGGCACTCCAAGCTCTTCTTCCGCTGCCCTGTGGGGGGCGAGCTCTGCGGTCCCTACTTCCACGACAGCGGCGAGACGCTGTTCCTCGCGGTTCAGCACCCCGGCACGGACGGGACCAAGGACTTCAAAGGCTTCGAACGGAATTCCACGTTTGAGGATCCAGCGACACGCTGGCCCGACTTCGACCCATCCATGCCGCCGCGTCCGTCGGTTGTCGTGGTGACCAAACAGGGTGGCGGTAAAATCGCCATCTAACGATTGTTAAAGTCATTTCAGACAATGTAAGGCCCCGCAGTCCCCCCGCGGGGCCTTTATTCTGTCGCGGCTCTTCGGCGGACGCGGCACGTTCACATTAATTAATACCTGTAAGAAATTGATAATAATATATATTTTCCCTTCATCTTACCAACTTCCGTCCGAAGGTTTCGTTCCACTAGCCCTATCATTGTGCCCGCGCACCGATCACTCTTGGCCCTGCACAATTGATAAGCGCCCGGCGATCCTCTGAAAGGCTGCCCGCCAAGGGTGGCAGCGCCAAATCATGCCTTGGAAAAGCGGTAGCCACGATGAAAGACGATGGCGGGCCTGTCACAGGCGGCTCGTTGTTGCATGTTCCGTTGGAAATCGGTGACCTTAGGGTCGTTTTCAGGGTCACCCGCCCGCACGGCAAAAAAACCGATACCCCGGAGCGCGGCACCCTTCGCGCAACCCTTGTGTCACCGTGGGTTCAAATGGTTCTGGGAAATCAGGTGATGCGGACGCTGACCCGCGTGGTCTCTGCCCTTGCAGGTTGTAGGGCCGAGGCTCAGACGCCCAGAAACTGATCGGCCACCGCAGGGGTGATCTCAGCCATCGCCCCGGACCAGACCGTCGCCCCGCGCTCCAGGATCACCGCGCTGTCGGCCACCTGATGCAACTCGGCCAGCGACTTATCGACCAAAAGGATCGCCATGCCAGTGCCCGATTTCAGCTGCCGCACAGCCGCCCAGATTTCCTGCCGCACGACGGGCGCGAGCCCTTCCGTCGCCTCATCCAGCAACAAAAGCCGCGGGTTCGTCATCAGCGCGCGACCAATGGACAGCATCTGCTGCTCTCCGCCCGAGAGCGAAGCGGCGGACTGGTCTTGACGCTCCGCCAGACGCGGGAACAGGCGGGCGACCTGATCAAAATCCCAATGCCCTGGACGTGCCGCCGCAATCAGGTTTTCGCGCACGGTGAGGTTGGGAAAGCAGCGCCGCCCCTCGGGCACCAACCCCAGACCTGCGCGCGCCGCCTTATGCGGGGGCACCGCCGCCATGTCCCGCCCGTCGAAGGCCAGATGCCCGGCGCTGTGTTTCAGCAGGCGGCAGATCACCTTGATGGTGGAGGATTTGCCCATGCCGTTGCGGCCCATGAGCGCGCAAACCTCGCCTTCGGCCAATGACAGGTTGACGCCAAAAAGCGCCTGCGACGGGCCATAAAAAGCTTCGACCCCATCCAGCGTGAGGAAACTCATGCGGCCTCCTCCTCGCCCAGATAGGCCTCGCGCACGGCGGGGTCGGACTTGATTTCTTCCGCCGTGCCGGTGGCGATGACCTTGCCGTAGACCAGCACCGAGATGCGATCCGCAAGCGCAAAGACCGCGTCCATGTCGTGTTCGACCAGCAGGATCGGCGCCTCGCTGCGCAGCCCATCCAGAAATCCCGTCAGCCGCTTTGATCCGCTGGCCCCCAGCCCGGCCATCGGCTCATCCATCAGGAACACGCGCGGCTGCAGGGTCAATGCCACGGCCACCTCCAGCAGGCGGCGCTGCCCGTGGCTGAGATCGGCGGTGCGTTTGGCGGCATGTTCCACCAGCCCGACCCGTTCCAGCGCGGCCATCGCCGCCGCGCGCAGCTTAGCATTCCGCATGACCGGGGTGAAAAACCGCCAGACCGCACCGCTGTGCCCCACCGCGCCCAGAACCGCGTTTTGCAGGACGGTGTATTCCATCGCCAAAGAGGAGATCTGGAAAGTGCGGCCCAGCCCGGCGCGCGCGCGGGCCACGGTGCTGAGCCCGGTGACATTGCGCCCGTCAAACCAGATTTCACCGGAATTGGGCTGCAGCCCGCCCGCCACCTGCTTGATCAGGGTCGATTTCCCCGCGCCATTGGGCCCGATCAGGGCGTGAATTTCGCCGGGGTGTAAGGTGAGTGAGACATCATCCGTGGCCGTGAGTGCGCCAAAGGATTTGTTGAGGGATTTGATCTGCAGCAGCGGCTCAGTCATGGGCTACCTCCCGTCCGGCCAGCGACCCGATCATGCCGCCGCGCGCAAAGAGCACGACCAGCAGCAGCAATATGCCCAGGTAGACGTGCCAGAAATCGCTCAGGCCCCCCAAAACATGTTCCAGCAGGATGAAGAGCGCCGCCCCCGCAACGGGGCCAAAGAGCCGCCCCACACCGCCGAGAATGACGAAAATCATGATCTCACCCGACATCTGCCAGCTGAGCATCGTCGGGCTGACAAATCGGTTGAGATCGGCAAAGAGCGCGCCCGCAAGGGCCGTGATTGCGCCTGAGATCACAAAGGCCAGCAGGCGCAGCCTGTAGGGCGACAGGCCAACCGTTTCCACCCGCTCGGGGTTCTGACGCGCGGCGGACAGCGCCAGCCCAAAGGGCGCGGCCGCAAGCCTGCCCGCGCAGAAAAGCACAAGGGCCAGCAGGGCAAAGCACAGCGCAAAGAATTGGATCGGATCGAGCGTGTTCAGCCCCGGGAACCCGTTGCGGACATAGATCGACAACCCGTCTTCCCCCCCATAAGCGGGCCAGCTGATCGCGAAGTAATAGAGCATCTGGCCAAAGGCGAGCGTGATCATGATGAAATAGACGCCGGAGGTGCGCAGGCTGAGCGCGCCAATCAGCAGCGCGGCGCATGCGCCTGCGATCACCGCCACCAGCCAGATCACCGGCATGGATTTGGTGCCGTCGAGGAGGAAGGGCGCCTCCATCAACGGGGTGAAGGTCTGGGCATGGTGCGCAAGGATGCCCATGGCATAACCGCCGATGCCGAAAAACGCGGCATGACCAAGGCTGACCAGACCGCCGAGACCGAGTGCGATGTTGAGGCCGACGCCCGCAAGCGCGAGGATTGCCACCTTGGTGGCGAGCGTGATGATAAAGGGTTCATCGAGCAGCAGTGCCGCCAGCGCGGTGATCGGCAACATCAGAAAGAGGGCCGTGTTGAGGAGGGTGGCGCGGGACATCTCAGGCGCTCCCGTACAGGCCGGTGGGTTTGAAGAGCAGCACCCCCGCCATCAGAATGTAGATCGACATCGATGCCAGAGAGGAGCCGACGGCAGTAGCCGCCGATGGTTCCATGAAGGTGCCGAAAAAGCCCGGCAGCAGCACGCCGCCCAATGTGTCGGTGAGCCCCACCAGCAAGGCGCCTACCAGCGCGCCCTTGATGGAGCCGATGCCGCCGATGACGATCACCACAAAGGCGAGGATCAGCACCGGCTCTCCCATGCCCACCTGCACCGACTGGATCGCCCCCACCAGGGCTCCGGCCAGACCGGCAAGGGCCGCGCCGAGGGCAAAGACCAGCGTGTAGAGTTTGGAGATATCGACGCCAAGTGCTGCGATCATCTCGCGGTCGCTCTCACCCGCGCGGATCTGAATACCTATGCGGGTGCGCGCGATGAGCTGGAACAGCCCAAAGGCGACCAGAAGCCCGATGGCGATGATCAGCAGGCGGTAAGCGGGATATTGAATGCCGCCGGGCAGCGTCACCGGACCGGCAAGCAAATCGGGGATGTCGAGAAAAAGCGGAAAGGACCCGAAAACCCAGCGCGTGCCTTCGGAAAAGATCAGGATCAGCGCAAAGGTGGCGAGCACCTGATCAAGGTGGTCGCGGTCATAGAGCCTGCGGATCACCACAAGTTCAATGATCGCCCCGGCAGCCGCGGCGGCGATCAGGCTGGCGATGAGGGCCAGCACAAACGACCCGGTGGCCCCAGCCACGGCTGCGGCTGCAAAGGCGCCCACCATGTAAAGCGAACCATGCGCGAGGTTGATCAGCCCCATGACGCCAAAGATCAAAGTCAGCCCCGCGGCCATGAGGAACAGCATTACACCGAATTGCAGCCCGTTCAGGACCTGCTCGATCAGCAGCAGCGTGCTCATGCGAGCGGACGCCCGGCGTCGCGGAAAATCTGCGCCGCTGCCGAGATCAGGGAGGCGTTGTCGCCGGCGGGCGTGCCATCGGGGAGGTGGTCGCAATCCTCAAAACCGATCCGTGAGGAGAGACCCTCTTGCGCCGCACGGCGCAAGCAGGGCCAGGCAGAAACCCCCTCGCCATGTAGCAGGACAGCTTCGGTCCGGCCCGCAGTGCTGAGCCGGGCGCGGATACGGTCGATTTCCAAATCCACGTCCCCCGCGTCCGGCATTTCGATCAGGATCCGGGTTTGTGGCGGCAGGTCCAGCGCGCAGAAACGCGCGGCATCCGCGTCGCTCCAGATCCCGGCCTCCACCCCGATCCCACAACGGGTCGTCAGCGCCATGACCTCCGGCGCATCGGGCTCGTTGAGATTGACCGACACGTAATCCGGCGGCGACCGCCACCCCGCCAGGTCGTCCATGCGCCCCTTTGGACCCGGCGCAATCCAGGTGCCGGTACCGATGCCGACAGACATATCCGGCGCGGCCTTCCGGCAGGCGGCAATGGCGGCATCGGTCGGACCCTGCTGCAGCGTTTCCGCCCCATCCGCATCACGAGGATGCACATGCAGGTGGCGCACCCCCAGATCGCGGGCGACAGCCGCATCCGCCGCCAGCGCGGCAGGCGTGACCGGCACGCCCGCCCCGCTGGCATTTCCGTTCAGGCAGGCTTGCAGCATCGCTCAGTAGCTGCACTCGGCGGCGTAGGCATCGACGTGGTCGGTCAGGCTGGCAGAGATGATTTTGTTGGTGAAGACATCGCCCTCCTTAATCACCTCGCGCACGTAGTAGTCCTGCACCGGGTGCTGGTTGGTGCCGAAGGTGAAGTCGCCGCGCACAGAATCGAATTCCGCTGCCGCCAGGGCCGCGCGGAAGGCATCGGCGTCTTTCACATCCGCCTTGTCCATGGCGCTGAGAATGAGGTTCGCCGCGTCATACCCCTGGCTGGCGTAGAGCGAGGGCAGCCGACCATATTCGGCCTGAAATGCATCGACAAAGGCCGCGTTGGCCGGGCTGTCGAGATCCTTGTTCCACTGGCTGGTGTTCTTCACGCCAAGGGCTGCATTGCCCACCGCCTGCAGGATACCCTGGTCAAAGCTGAAGGCGGGGCCGACAACCGGCAGGTCCACGCCGGAGCCCGCATATTGCTTGAGGAAGGAGATGCCCATGCCACCCGGCAGGAAGAAGAACACGCTATCCGCCCCGGAGGCCCGGATCTGCGCGATCTCGGCGGCATAATCGGTCTGGCCCAGCTTGGTGTAGATCTCGCCCGCCAGTTCGCCGCCATACATGCGCTTGTATCCGGTCAGCGCGTCCTGCCCCGCGGGGTAGTTCGGCGCCAGAATGAAGCTGTTGGTGTAGCCTGCGTCATTGGCGTAGGCCCCCGCTGCCTCATGCAGGTTGTCGTTCTGCCAGGCCACGTTGAAATAGAGCGGGTGACACCCCTTGCCCGCCAGCGCCGAAGGCCCCGCATTGGGTGAGATGTAGAACTTGCCCTGCGCGGTGGCCGCTGGCACCACGGCCATGGCGAGGTTAGACCAGATGATGCCGGTCATGATGTCCACCTTCTCGGACTGGATCATCTTGTCGGCCAGTTGCACGGCGATCTCGGGCTTGCGCTGGTCGTCTTCGATCACGACCTCCAGCTTGTCGTTGCCCGCCATCTTGGCCGCCAGCATGAACCCGTCCCGCACGTCGATGCCGAGGCCCGCGCCCCCGCCCGACAGCGTGGTGATCATGCCGACCTTGACCTTGCCCGCATGTCCATCCGCAAAACCGGCGCTGGCCAATGCTGTCAGCCCCGCCGCGAGGATCAGTGATTTGAATTGCATCTATACACTCCCGTTTATTGAAGGGCCTCTTGGCGTGCCCTATTGCATGTCGATGTGCCGGACTGTGGAACATCACAGGCGGATTTGTCCATCGGGCAGATGCAGAAGCGACCGTAAAAACAGGCGCACCCGCTGCCACCTTGCGAAAAGGCTAAGCGGGGCGCGCATTTATTTCAAGAACAAATATTTCAACCTTGAAGTAGTTTTGGCCAGGCTGATCAATTCTGAGGCGTTTGGTGTCCCCTGCCTTGGAAGACACCGATTGATCCAAACAGCATCTTGCCCCGTGCGCGAAGAGTACGGGGCAAGATTAGCTTTGGGCCTTAGATACCTGTCTTAAAGCGATTTTTCAAAGTTCAGTTGATCGGAGACAGGAGCGCAGGGTTCACAACCAGATTGCGGACACCATGGGCGTGATCCTCGTCAAAGACATTGTCGGCAAGCCATGCCTCGACCGAGCGGATCGATACCTTGGCCACCTCGGGCCGCACGCTCCACGTCACCTGCAACGGGGAACCCGCCTCGTTGAAGCTGGGGCCGGTGGTCGAACCCGGATACAGGATCGGCGTGCCGGTGTCGGTGGGAATGCCCGGCGCCTGATGCAGGCCATCCACAACCTCGACCCGCGCGGCTTGGGTGAAATCGAGCGCGGCATCATCGTTCACCAGAACAAAGACCTGCGCTTCGACCCGCAGTTGGGGGTTGGCAATCGCCTCGCTGAGGCAGGCCCCAAGGGTCGGCCCCGGGGTCACCTGCGCGGTCGTGTGCACGTAATGCAACTCGATGGTGTCACCGGGCTGCAGGTCGCCGTATTTACCCGCCCCGACAGTGCCGTCGTAGGGCGCCAGTTCCGCCTCCGTCAGGGTGCCGTCATATTTGAACCCGGTGCCCGCGCCCTTGCCATCGCCGTTGCCCGCATAGGTCGTGAACTGGCCGCCCTTATGCTCGGCGTTTTCGTGAAAATGGATGTTGCAGAGGTTCATCTCCGTATGCGCCGGGGCCTTGGCGAACACACGGGTATTGTCGCCCGTCACAACGCTGAGGTCACGCGGGGATTGTGGCCCGAAACCCGCCCCTTCTGTGGCCGCCGCGAGGGCTGCCCGTTGTGCTGCGATGTCTTCGTCGGTCGCCTCGGCGGCGATGGCGGCGCCGGCGGTGATCGCCGACAGGGACAGGGCAAGGGTGAGCGCAGATTTCATATAATTCCTCCTGTTGGATTGATGGCGTGAGCCCGATGCAACCTCTGATATAGGAAGCGCGTGCCGCCCGAATAAGGGCCGCCGATGTCAAATCCGCTGCCCCGCGCACAGGGTGGTCCCGCAGGCCTGATGGCCCGCGCCCGGACCTGCCGCAGCCTCAGCGAATGCGGGCTTCGGTCTTGGCGTCAAAGACCATGGCGCGGCGGGTCTCGAAGGTCACGTCGACGGTATCGCCCTCGCTCGCGCGTTCGTCTCCGCGCTCCTCTACGATGATCCGCTCGCCCGTGGGCGTGTCGAGGTGCAGATAGCTGACCCCTCCGAGCGCTTCGGAGAGTTCTGCCTTTAAAGCGCCCTGCCCCATCTGCACCTCAAGATGCTCGGGCCGAACGCCCAGCGTCACGGCGGTGCCGACAGCAGGCAGATTGGCCTCGACCGCAACGGTACGGCCCAATCCAGGCACTTCGACACCGCCTTCAACCACGGTGCCATTCAGGAAATTCATCGCGGGCGAGCCTATGAATCCGGCCACGAATTTATTGTCGGGGTTCCGGTAGAGCTCCAGTGGCGCGCCCACCTGCTCGATCTTGCCCAGCCGCAGCACCACGATCTTGTCGGCCAGCGTCATCGCCTCGACCTGATCGTGGGTCACGTAGATCATCGTGGCGCCGATTTCCTTGTGCAGACGGGCGATTTCCACCCGCATTTCGACCCGCAGCTCGGCATCAAGGTTCGAGAGCGGCTCGTCAAAGAGGAACACTTCCGGCCCGCGTACGATGGCCCGGCCAATCGCCACACGCTGGCGCTGACCACCGGAGAGGGCCTTGGGCTTGCGATCCAGATACTGGTCGAGCTTCAGGATATCGGAGGCCTTCTGCACCTTGTCGTCGATCTCGGCCTTGGGCACGCCGTTCATCTTCAGCCCGAACCCCATGTTGTCCTTGACCGACATATGCGGATAAAGCGCGTAGGTCTGGAACACCATGGCCACGCCCCGCTCTGACGGGTCCATATGGGTGACCTCGCGCGGGCCGATGTGCATCTTGCCCTCGGTGGTCTCCTCCAGACCCGCGATCATCCGCAGCAGGGTGGATTTGCCACAACCCGAGGGACCCACAAAGACGCAGAATTCGCCATCCTCGATCTGCAGATCGATGCCATGAATCACCTGCACGTCGCCGTAACGTTTGATGGCCTGGTTCAGCGTAACACCTGTCATAATCTTAGGTCCCTGTGTGTTGAAGATGTGTGTCCGGAAAGCGCCAGGCCTGAGCCTCTTGCGCAATGGTGTGAGCCGTGCGCGCCAGACGCGGGGCCCAGCTTTCCAGTTGTGTGAAATCGGTGGCTTGCAGTGAGCCGGTGATCGACATCGCCCCCAGCACGCGGCCGGTGCCCGTCAGGATCGGGTGCGCGATGCAGATGATGCCCGGTTCATGCTCTTCGCGGTCAAAGGCGTAGCCGCGGGTGCGAATCGCCGCGAGTTCCGCGCAGAGCGCCTCGCGTGTCGTGTAGGTATGGTCGGTAAATCGATGAAAACTCTGTTGGGCAATCACCCGCTCCAGATGCTCCTCGGGCAGGAAGGCCAGCATCGCCTTGCCGACGCCGGTGCAATAGGCCGGGCCGACCTTGCCCGCGTCCGAAAACATCTCCACCGGCTGGGCCGCGTTGCGCTTGTCGACATAGAGCACCTGGGCATTGTCGAGCTGCGCCAGGTGCACCGTCTGCCCGGTCTCGGCGCTGAGCTGGTCAAGGAAGGGCCGCGCAATGGGCGCCAGCGAGCTTTGCGTCCAGGCCGCATGCGCCAACCGCACGAGCCGCACACCAAGCGCATAGGTCTGCCGGTCCGGGTCGTATTCCAGCATGCCCTGATTCGTGAGGGTCTGGAGAAAACGGTAGAGCGTCGCCTTGGGAAAATCGCTCTCAGCCAGCAGAGTCGCGAAGCGCACAGGCTGGCCGTAGGCGGCCACCTGATCCAGAACATCTAACGCTTTGCCAACCGTGCCGTCGCCGGACATGGGTCTCCTCCCGTGATGCGCGAACCCCCTGCATTTCGGAAAATCATTTGCAAACCAGTGGCTTGCGATGCCTTCCGCCTCCTTGCAGGCTGCGCTGTGTCTTCAGTTTCCCGAAGAACACTGTTGACAGGCTAAGCAGATTGCGCTGTAGTTTTCAATATATAAAACTTGGTTCCAAATAATGAAACTTCATTCAGGCGGGATCGGGGGGACAAAAATCGCAAACGTACCTTAGGGAGGACACCATGCGTTTCACCACCAAGACAATGCTTATGGCATTGGCGGGGTCAACAATGCTTGCCGGCGCGGCTTCGGCAGAGCTGACGGGCGACCTGAAAATTTTCCTCGACACATCGAACCCGGCGCCGCGTGCGACCATGGAAGCGATGATTGCGGACTTCCAGGCCCTGCACCCCGATCTGGCCATCGAAACCACGATCATTGATCGCGACGCGTATAAGACGCAGATTCGCAACTTCCTGACCGCGGATTCGCCTGACGTGGCCACATGGTACGCGGCAAACCGGATGACGCCCTTCGTGAACGCGGGACTTTTTGAAGACGTCTCGGACCTCTGGGAAGAGCCCGAGATCGCCGAAGCGCTGGCCTCGACCAAGGGGGCGATGACCATCGACGGCAAGCAGTGGGGCGTGGCCTATACCTACTACCAGTGGGGCGTTTACTACCGCAAAGACATCTATGACGAACTGGGCCTGAGCGAGCCTGCCAACTTCGACGAGATGAAGTCCAACTGTCAGACAATCCTCGATTCGGGGCGCAAGTGCTACACCATCGGCACCAAGTTTCTCTGGACCGCTGGCGGCTGGTTCGACTACCTGAACATGCGGACGCATGGCTTTGATTTCCATATGGAATTGGCCCAGGGCCAAGTCAAATGGACGGATGACCGCGTCAAGCAGACCTTCGCCAACTGGCGCGAGCTGATCGACATGGGCGCCTTTGTCGACAACCACCAGAACTACTCCTGGCAGGAATCGCTGCCCTTCCTGGTGAACGGCGAGGCCGCTGCGATCCTGAAAGGCAACTTTGCCGTGGCGCCGCTGCGCGAAGCGGGTCTTGATGACAGCAAGTTGGACTTCTACCAGTTCCCTGAAATCACGCCCGGCATCGAGCTGGCCGAAGATGCGCCCACCGACACCTTCCACATCCCGGCCAATGCGTCGAACAAGGAAGCGGCGCGCGAGTTCCTGCGCCACGTGGTGTCGGCCAGTGTTCAGACCGAGATTAACAACGGTGAAAACCTCGGGCAGCTGCCGGTGAACTCGAAATCGGCCGTGGATGACGACAAGTTCCTCAACGAAGGCTTCGCGATGTTGTCCGAAAACTCTCCGGGTGGCGTGGCACAGTTCTTTGACCGCGACTTCCCGGCGGAAATGGCCAATGAAGCAATGCAGGGTCTGCAGGAATTCATGGTCTTCCCCGACAACCTCGACGATATCCTCAAGCGCCTCGATAAGGTGCAGGAACGCGTCTACCAATAACAAACGACTGGCCGGGCGGCTCCCAAACGCCCGGCCATCCCGCCTTTCCACCCTGCGACCCATTCGCCAGCACGGACCTGTGTTGCCGTATGCGCCGCAAGTGCCGCCCCGCACGCCCTTGCGTGCATCGCACGACTGAGGAGATGCGTCGATGACAGCCATAGACCCCACAATCGCCCCCGCGAAATCCGAGCGCGGCTGGTACAAACGCAACGAGATTGCCGTCACGCCCTGGCTGTTTCTGGCGCCTGCGATTCTGTTCTTCGCCTTCTACGTCATCTGGCCGATCTACCAGTCGATCGCGATCTCCTTCTACGACTGGGACGGGTTGGGAGAGGCGCGGTTCATCGGCATGGACAACTACGTGGAGCTGATGGACGATTCAGCCTTCGAGGTCTCGCTGTGGAACAACCTCAAATGGCTGCTGTTCTATCTGCTGGCGATCCCGGGCGGACTTTTCATCGCACTGTTCCTGAACCAGACGGTGACCGGCATCCGCATCTACAAGTCGCTGTTTTTCTTTCCCTTTGTTCTGTCGCAGGTGGTTGTGGGCCTCGTCTTTTCGTGGTTCTACCTGCCCAATGAAGGACTGCTGAACAACATCCTGGGCTTTGTCGGGATGGGGCCGATCAACGTGCTGGGCGACCCGACGATGGCCACCTATGGCATCATCGCCGCGGGCCTCTGGCCGCAGACTGCCTATTGCATGATCCTCTATCTCACCGGCCTCAACGCCGTGGACCCCGAGCAGATCGAGGCGGGACGTCTGGACGGAGCCAAGGGCTGGAAGATGCTGTGGTACATCATCATTCCGCAGCTCAAGCCCGCGACCTTCATCGCCTTTGTTGTGACGATCATCGGCGCGCTGCGGAGCTTTGACCTGATCTCGATCATGACCAACGGTGGGCCGTTCGGACAGACGCGGGTGCTGAGCTTTTACATGTTCGAGAAAGCGCTCAGCGAATATGGCTTCCGCATGGGCTATGGTGCGGCCATCGCCGTTGTGCTCTTCCTCATCATGCTGGTCTTTATCGCCTACTTCCTATGGTCGATGTGGTCCGAGGAGAAAGGCCGATGACCCGGCCCGAGTTCGATACCCTCTGTGCGGTGCATCCCGGCGCGGTGCTGTCCGGCCCGGGGGAGCTCGATGCCTGGAAGGTCGGCGGCAAGATGTTCGCCTGCTTTGGCCACACCGAAGAGCGCGCGACGAATGATGACCACGTGGTGGTGCGCTGCGCCGATACCGAGATGGCACGCATGCTGATCGAGAGCGGGGCCGCCGGAAAGCCCGCCTATTTCCGGGGTGCCTGGGTCCGTCTGGACCTACCGACGCTGGATCCGGAGGAAGCCAGGCACCGCGTTGCCGTCTCCTACACAACCATTCGCAGCGGCATGACCAAGAAGGCGCAGGCCGCGCTGCCGCCCCTGCCGGAGGAGTGCTGAGATGTTCCCGACACCGATTGAAAAAACCCCGCGTTCCTGGCAACTGACCTATCAGTCGCTGCTGCCCCTGGCGCTGGTCATGTGGCTGCTGCCGCTGATCGCCGTGGCCGTCTTTTCGGTCAAACCGGCGGTGGATTTCACCCAGGGCAACTACTGGGGCCTGCCGTCGTCTTTCGAGATGTTCAACAACTATGGGCAAGTGTTCTTCAACTCCGACATGCCGCGCTACATGCTGAATTCGGTGCTGATCACGGTGCCGACTGTGATTGGAGCGGTGGCGCTGTCGTGCCTCGCGGGTTTTGCGCTGGGGATCTACAAGTTCAAGTCGAACATCTGGGTCTTCTTCATGTTTGTGGCGGGCAACTTTGTGCCCTTCCAGATCCTGATGGTGCCGGTGCGGGACCTGACGCTCGACATGGGGCTTTACAACACCAAGACCGGGCTGGTGCTGTTTCACATCGCATTCCAGACCGGGTTCTGCACGCTCTTCATGCGCAATTTTATCCGCGCTCTACCCATCGAGTTGGTCGAGGCGGCGCGCGTGGAAGGCATCGCAGAGTGGAAGATCTTCTGGTATGTGGTGATCCCGCTGATGAAGCCCGCGATTGCGGCGCTGTCGGTGCTGATCTTCACCTTCATCTGGAACGATTACTTCTGGGCCGTGGTCTTGACCCAGGGGCCGGAAAGCCAGCCGGTCACCGCCGGCATCACCAGCTTCAACGCGCAGTTCCGCGCCGCCTATCATCTGATGAGCGCGGGCTCGATTGTGGCTGCCCTGCCCCCGGTGCTGATGTTCTTCCTGATGCAGAAGCACTTCATCGCAGGTCTGACCCTGGGGGCCGTAAAGTGACAACACACTGGCGTCTGGACGATGATCGCCAGACCTTGGTCCTTGCCTCCACAGGCGGACGCTGCCTCCAGGTGATCTACTGGGGGCCGCCGCTGCCTGAGGGGGAGGATCTGGCGCAACTGGCAGCCGCTGTGACGCTCGACGTCACCGGCGGGATGCTGGACGAGAACCCGGATCTGTCGATCTGCCCGGAAGCATCGCGCACCTTCCCCGGCCAGCCCGGGTTGATCGTGCGCGACAGCGATGGTGCGCCGCTTTTGCCCGCGTTCAAGCTGCGCGAGGTGGTCGAGGCCGGGCAGCAGCTGACCGTGATTTGCGAGGATGCCCGGAACCGGCTGACCTATACGGCAGAGTTCGTGTTGGACCCGGACACCCATGTGATTGCGCTCTCCGCACGGGTGAATTCCGACCGACCCTTGCACCTGCACTGGCTGGCCGCGCCCGTGCTGCCCGCGCCGCAGCAGTCGGATGAGATGATCGACGTGGCGGGCCGCTGGTGTGGGGAGTTTCAGCTCAACCGCACGGCCTGGTCCCCCGGCATCCGCTACCGCGAAAACCGCACGGGCCGCACCGGGCATGAGCATTTCCCCGGGCTGATCGTGCCCTGCCGGGGTGCCACCAATGCCAGCGGTGAGGCCTTTGCCTTTCACTACGGCTGGTCCGGCGGACACCGGATGATCGCGGAAGAGCTGCCCGATGGCCGCCGCCAGATCCAGTTTGGCCATGCTGCACGCATGGAAACAGCGCCGAGCACCGAGTTCCGCACGGCGCCGCTCTATGCGGTCTACTCCTCAGATGGGTTCAACGGCTGCGCGGTGTCCTTCCAGCGGCACCTGCGCGACCGCATCGTGACTTGGACACGCCCCGGACGCCCGCGCCCAGTGCACTATAACTGCTGGGAAGCGGTCTATTTCGACCACAAGCTCGACGTGCTGAAGGATATCGCCACGCGGGCAGCTGACCTTGGCGCAGAGCGTTTCGTGCTGGATGACGGCTGGTTCGGGCAACGCGACGATGACACCTCCTCGCTGTCCGATTGGGAAGTGGACCCGCGCAAGTATCCCGACGGGCTGGGGCCGCTGATCGAGCACGTGCACACGGAAGGCATGGCCTTCGGCATCTGGTTTGAGCCGGAGATGATCAACCCTGACAGCAACATCCACCGGGCGCATCCAGACTGGGCGCTGGGGGCCGAAGACCAGATCCTCGGGCGACAGCAAAAGGCCCTGAATATGGGATTGGCGGAGGTGCGCGAGTTCCTCTATGAGCGGATCTCAGCCCTGCTGAGCGCGCATCCCATCGACTACATCAAATGGGACCACAACCGCGTGCTGCCAGCACCGGACGCAGCGCAGACGCGGGGGTCTTATGCGCTGATCGACCGGCTGCGCGCCGATTTTCCGGATGTGGAGATTGAAAGCTGCGCCTCGGGCGGCGGGCGCATCGACTTCGGCATACTCAGCCGCACCCAGCGCGTCTGGCTGAGCGACAGCAATGATGCGCTGGAGCGGCTGCAGATGCAGCACAACGCCGCGCTCTTCCTGCCCGCTGCCGTGACTGGCAGCCATGTTGGCCCGCGCAAGTGCCACACCTCGGGGCGCATCCTCGACATCTCCTTCCGCGCCTGGGTGGCGGCACAAAGACATCTGGGGTTCGAGATGGACCCGCGCGAGCTGACCGAGCATGAGGCAGAGGTGCTGCGCGATGTGACCAGCTGGTGGAAGGCCAATCGCGACTGGATGTATGGCGCGGATATCCTACGGCTGGATGCGACCGACACTGCGATGATTGCTGAGCAGCAGATGACCCGTGACGGCAGCCAGTTCGTGATATTTGCAGGCAAGTCCGGCACCTCGCGCCAGATCGCGCCACGCCCCCTGCGGCTCACGCGGCTGGACCCGGAGGCGCGCTACGAGATCAGCCTGCGCAACCGGCATGAGGCCACCGAACTGTCGCGCGGCAGCCCGGCTCTGAAACAAGGGCCGCTCACGCTGACCGGGGCGGCCCTCATGCACAATGGGATCGCCCTGCCCTGGAGCTATCCTGAAACCCTATGGGTGCTGGAAGGAAAACGGCTATGACCCTTTCGCACGCGACTGACGAGGTACGCTCATGACCAAGACAGCCACATTCCACGACCTTGACGGCGTGTCGATCTACATCACCGGCGGCGGCTCAGGGATTGGCGCCGACCTGACGGATGGCTTTCTGGCGCAAGGGGCCAAGGTCGCCTTCATCGGGCGTTCGGATGCGAGTGCCTTTGTCGATGAGATGGAGGCCAAGCACGGCGTGCGCCCACTGTTCTTTCAGGGCGACATCACCGACACCGCAGGCCTGCAACGGACCATCGCAGAAGCCGCCGATGCGCACGGTCCGATCCACGCGCTGGTCTCAAACGCGGCCAATGACAAGCGGCACAGCTGGAAGGACGTGACACCGGAGGAATGGGATTTCCTGATGTCGGTCAACCTCAAGGCCTATTTCTTTGCTGCGCAAGCCGTGGCCCCGATGATGCAGGAGCGCGGCGCGGGCTCGATCATCAACTTCAGCTCGATCAGCTATATGATGGGCAACGCGGGCTACCCCGCCTATACCTCGGCAAACGGCGGCATCACCGCGATGACCCGCAGCCTCGCGCGCGAGCTGGGGCCGGATGGCATCCGCGTGAACGCGCTGGCGCCGGGCTGGGTGCTGACGGAAAAGCAGTTGGACAAATGGGCGACACCCGAGGGGCTCGCCGCACATCTGGAGCGGCAGTGCCTGAAGACCCATCTTGAGCCACAGGATATCGTCGATGCCGTGCTGTTTCTGGCGTCGAACACCAGCAAGATGATGACGGGGCAATGCATGGTCGTCGATGGCGGCGTCGTGACCACGGGATGAGCGTATGAGCGAGGAGATCGCACCAGACTGGATTGCCGTCGATTGGGGGACCACCAATCTGCGCGCCTTTGCCATGCAGGGGTCGCGTGTTCTGGCGCGGGCACAATCCGAGGATGGCATGGGGCGGCTGGCGGCCTCCGAATTCGAAGCAGCCTTGCTCCGCCTGATCGCGGGCTGGTTGGACGCGGGCAAGGTGCCGGTCATCGCCTGCGGCATGGTCGGGTCCCGTCAGGGCTGGGTCGAAGCGCCCTATCGCACAGTGCCCTGCACACCGCTCTCCGAACATCTGACCACGGCACCAACCGAAGCGGACCTGGACGTGCGGGTGGTCTCGGGCCTCTCGCAGAACAGCCCGGCAGACGTCATGCGCGGCGAAGAAACGCAAATCGCCGGTTTTCTGGCGCTGAACCCCGGTTGGGATGGTGTGCTCTGCCTGCCCGGCACGCATACGAAATGGGTGCATCTGAGCGCAGGCGAAGTTGTCAGCTTTCAGACCTTCATGACCGGCGAACTCTTTGCGCTGATCAGCGACCGCTCGGTGCTGCGCCACTCGGTCACCGGCGCGGATTGGGATGCCGAGGCCTTTACCACCGCCGTCGCCGACGCCATGTCCCACCCCGAACGTCTTGCTGCCCGCCTCTTCGGGCTGCGCGCGGATCACCTGCTGCACGGAACCGAGGCCGCCAAAAGCCGTGCCGCGCTCTCCGGGCTGCTGATCGGGGCCGAGCTTGCTGCCGCCCGCGCCTATTGGCTGGGCCAGAACATCGCCATTCTCGGCACCGGGCATCAGGCCCGCGCCTATCAATCCGCCCTGCGCCCGCAGGGACTGGAAGCGATGCTTGTCGACACGGAAAAAACAACATTGGCCGGGCTGACCGCCGCCCACAGACAGTCGAAGGTTTACACATGACCCTGCCCATCATTGCCATTCTGCGTGGCATCACCCCGCCCGAAGCCCCCGCCATCGCACAAGCGCTGATCGACGCTGGCATCACCCGGATCGAGGTGCCGCTGAACTCCCCCGATCCGCTGGAGAGCATCGGCACGCTTGTGCGCAGCTATGGCGACAATGCGCTGGTCGGCGCGGGCACAGTTCTGACGACCGAAGAAGTGAACGCCGTGGCCGAGGTCGGCGGGCGGCTCATCGTGTCGCCGAACTGCGATGTGGAAGTGATCCGGGCCAGCAAGGCGCTCGACCTGCACAGCTGGCCCGGGGTGTTCACCCCCACCGAGGCCTTCGCCGCGCTGCAGGCAGGCGCGGACGGGCTGAAGCTCTTCCCCGGCGCGATGGCGGGCACCAGCGGTCTTGCAGCCATGCGCCCGATCCTGCCCAAGGGCACGCTGGTCTATGCAGTGGGCGGCGCGGGGCCAGAGAATTTCGACCAGTGGATCGCGGCCAGCGCGGACGGCTTTGGCATTGGCTCGGCGCTCTACAAACCGGGAATGAGCGCTGAGGACGTTGCAGCACAGGCCAGCCGCATCGTCGCCGCCTACAACAAGGCGGTCGGATGAGCGCAGAGGTCTTTGACGACCGGCGCTGCATTCTGGGGGAAGGCCCGCTCTGGCACCCGGAGCGGGCGCAGCTCTTCTGGTTCGACATCATGCGCCACAGGCTGCTGAGCCGCGATGCCTCCGGCCCGCTGGAGTGGCGCTTTGACGAGCCCGTCTCTGCTGCCGGATGGGTGGACACTGACACGCTGCTCATCGCCTCAGCCAGCGGGCTCTGGCGGTTCGACCTCACAGACGGCGGCAAGACGCGTATCTGCGGACTGGAGCAGGACAACCCGGTGACCCGCTCAAACGATGGGCGCGCGGACCCTTGGGGCGGCTTCTGGATCGGCACCATGGGCCGCAACGCGGAGGGCGGCGCGGGCGCGATCTATCGCTTCTATCAGGGCAAGCTGCACAAGCTGTTCGCCGAGATCACGATCCCCAACGCCATCTGCTTTGCACCCGACCGCAGCTGCGCTTACTTCACCGACACATCGACACAAAAGGTCATGCGGTTGGCTCTCGACAGCGAAGGCTGGCCCGAAGCCGCGCCGGTACCATTCCTGGACCTCTCCACGGAGCATCTGAACCCCGATGGGGCCGTTGTGGACAAAGACGGCACAGTCTGGATCGCGCAATGGGGGGCCGCGCGCGTCGCGGCCTACGCGCCGGACGGGGCGTTCCTGCGGGCGGTTGACGTGCCAGGGGTACACGCCACCTGCCCCGCCTTTGGCGGCGCGGATTTCCGCACGCTCTACGTGACCAGCGCCCGGCAAGGCTTGTCCGCCGACGTGGCGCATGATCAAAGCCCGCATGGCCAAACTTTCGCTCTGCACAACATCGCGGAGGGGCTGCCGGAACCAAGGGTGATCCTATGAACCGCGCGTTGGGCGTTTGCTACTACCCCGAACACTGGCCCGAGGAGATGTGGCCCGCAGACGCCGCCGAAATGGTTGCGGCGGGCATCTCCTGGGTGCGCATCGGCGAGTTCGCCTGGAGCCGCATTGGGTCGGAACCGGGTGTGTTCGCCTTTGACTGGCTGGACCGCGCCATCGAGGTGCTGAGCAGCGCAGGCCTGAAAATCGTGCTCGGCACCCCTACCTGCACGCCCCCGCGCTGGATGCTGGAGCGGTTTCCCGACATGTTGGCCGTCGATGCGCAGGGCCATACCCGCGGCTTCGGCTCGCGCAGGCACTACTGTTTCAGCCATGCAGGCTACCGCGCCGCCAGCGGCAAGATCGCCGAAGTGCTGGGCGATCGCTACGGGCGTGATGCGCGCATCCACGCCTGGCAGATCGACAATGAATATGGCTGCCACGACACGATTCTCTCCTACTCGGATGCGGCGCGGGACGCGTTCCGGACGTGGCTGACAGAGCGTTACAAAAGCATCGACGCGCTCAACGAGGCATGGGGCAATGTCTTCTGGTCGATGGAGTACCGCAGTTTCGACGAGATCGACTTGCCGAACCTCACGGTGACGCAACCAAACCCAAGCCACGAGCTGGCCTTTCGCCGCTTCTCCTCCGATCAGGTGGTGGCCTATCACGAGGTGCAAGTGGCCGCCCTGCGCGCCCGAAGTGACGCGCCCCTGATCCACAACTACATGGGCCGGGTGCTGGACTTCGACCATTTCAAAGTGGGCGCCTCCATCGACATCGCCAGCTGGGACAGCTACCCAATTGGCTTCCTCTCGGACCGCCTGGAAGGCACAGCAGAGCATAAGGCGCGCTATCTCCAGCAGGGCGACCCGGACATGCAGGCCTTCCACCACGACCTCTACCGCGCCGTGGGCCGCGACGGGCGCTGGTGGGTGATGGAGCAGCAACCCGGCCCGGTGAACTGGGCGCCGCACAACCCCGCGCCCCTGCCGGGCATGGTCCGGCTCTGGAGTTGGGAGGCCTTTGCCCATGGCGCGGAGGTGGTGAGCTACTTCCGCTGGCGACAGGCCCCCTTCGCGCAGGAACAGATGCACGCCGGGTTGAAGCGGCCAGACAATGCCCCAGCCGCAGGGCTGGCCGAGGCCGCGCAGGTGGGCCGCGAAATTGCCGAGATGCCGGACATTGCCATGCAGCAGGCCCCGGTTGCGCTGATCTTCGACTACCCCTCGGAATGGGCCTGGGCGACGCTGCCGCAGGGCGAGGGGTTCAGTTACTTCCGGTTGATGCTGGATGCCTACCGGGCCCTGCGCCGCTGCGGTTTTTCCATCGACATCGTACCGTCAACCACCTCGGACCTGTCCGCCTATGCGCTGGTGCTCGCGCCCGGTATGGCCACGATGCCGGAAACGCTGCGCTATGCGCTGGCGGGCACGGTCGCGCTGGTCGGCCCGCGCAGCAACACGGTCACCGATGAGCTGCGCATCCCGACGCCGATGGGGCCCGCCCTGCCCGGCCTCGATGTCACCGCGACGCGGGTGGAGAGCTTGCCGCCTTACGTGGCGCGCGCGGTCCTGGGCGGTGGTGCGGTGCAACACTGGGTCGAGGACCTTGAAGGCAGCGCCGAGGCGCTGATCGAAGCAGAGACAGGTGAGCCGGTGCTGATGGGCGATGGCCAGATGCACTATCTCGGCGCATGGCCCAACGCGGAGCTTTGGGAGCGAATCGTACACGGCCTGGCAAAGGAGGCCGGTCTCCCGGCGCAGAATCTCCCGGAAGGACTGCGCCTGCGAGACACGGCCACCCATCGCTTCGCGTTCAACTACGGGCCGGAACCGGTCGAGTTTCAGGGCAAGATGATCGCGGCGGCAGATGTCGCGTGGTGGTCAATCTGACGCTACAGCTGTGTGCGCGGCGTCAGCCCAACGAGCGGGCGAAGGCGAGGCACCCGAGCAGCGCCGCCTCATCCTGAGTGATCAACGAGACAGGCACCGGCGCCAACGTCGATTTTGCCGACGGCGGCGCGCGCAGTGTTTCGATGAAGGTCGCGCGCGCCGGGCTGTCGAGCAGCCCGCGCACGACCGATCCGGCCATGAAAATCCCGCCTTGCGGCATGTAGAGCAACCGTAGATCCAGCACCAGCTCGCCCAGCATCCGCGCGTAGACCTTGACCGATGCAACCGCCTCCGCATCGCCGCCGTTGGCCGCCGCGATGACGTCGCGCGCGTCGATCTTCGGTTTCCCGGTCGCTGCGGCATGCAATTCTGCCAGCCCCGGGCCACGCACCGCATCCTCAGCACAGCGGACCCAGGAAGCCGGACCTTCGAGATACGCTTCGAGCAGGCGCGAGACCCGCGACGGCAGGCTGCCGAGACCGGCCTCGGCCCGCAGACATACCGCCGCGCCCGCGAGGCTGAGCACCGGGCTAACGTTGAACCCGGTTCCCACGCCAACCACCAGGCGCTGATCGCCACCGTTCAACGGCGCTTCGGTTTCAAGGACGGGTGCAAGACCGTCCGCGTCCAGGCTGTCGAGCGCATAGCCCAACGCGCTGAGATCGTTGAGCAGATAGACCCTTTGGAGCCCGTGGGCTCGCGCAAGCGCCTCGGTCTGGAACTCCCAACCCCGGTTCGTCAGGCGCGCCTTCTGGTCGGTCACCGGGCCGGCGACCGCAACGCTCAGCGCCGAAGCCGTTTCGAGCCCGATCTGCGCCAGATAGGTCTCCAGCGCCGCGTCGAAATCCGCATAATCGTCATTCTGATAGCGGCGCGTCAACTCGCTCTGAATTGCGCCCTCCCGCGCACAGGCGAAGCGGACGTTTGTACCTCCAACATCGGCGAGGATAAGGGCCATGGTTCGGTGTCCTCAGACAAATCGGTTAACGTGGTTTTCTAGAATTTCCTGCTGGCCAGAGCGCGGCTGCGGGTCGATACCGCCGCCCGCCACCTGCGCTTCGATCTGATCCAGCGTCGCGGAAGTCAGCCAGCTCTGGCCCTCAGCTGCGTCCCATCCGGCATAGCGTGCGGCACGGGCTGCTTCAAGGCCGCCGTCGTCCAGCATCGCCGCCGCGGCTTTCAGCCCGCGCGCGCAGATGTCCATGGCCCCCACATGCGCGGCGATGAGGTCTTTCGGGTCCAGGCTCTGGCGGCGCAGCTTCGCGTCGAAGTTGGTGCCGCCGGTGGTGAAACCACCCGCCTTAAGCACCTCGTAGTAGGCCAATGCCACCTCGGGCACATTGTTCGGGAACTGGTCGGTGTCCCAGCCGGACTGGTAGTCGTTGCGGTTCATATCGATGGAGCCGAAGATGCCAAGCGCCGCAGCCGTGGCCAGTTCGTGCTCGAAGCTGTGACCAGCAAGGATCGCGTGGCCCTGCTCGATGTTCATCTGGACTTCCCCTTCGAGGCCGAACTCCTTGAGGAAGCCATAAACGGTGGCGACATCGTAGTCGTACTGGTGCTTTGTGGGCTCCTGCGGCTTAGGCTCGATCAGGATCGCGCCCTTGAAGCCGATCTTGTGCTTGTAATCGACGACCATCTGCAGGAAACGCCCGGCCTGCGCGCGTTCGCGTTTCAGATCGGTGTTGAGCAGGGTCTCATAGCCCTCGCGCCCGCCCCAGAGCACGTAGTTTTCACCGCCGAGCTTGTGCGTGGCATCAAGGCAGTTCTTCACTGTCGCGGCGGACCAGGCAAAGACCTCCGGGTCGGGGTTGGTCGCCGCGCCCGCCATGAAGCGGCGGTGCGAGAAGAGGTTGGCCGTGCCCCAGAGCAGCTTAGTGCCCTGCGCGTCCATCTTCTGGCCGATATAGTCGATGATCTCTTCGAAATTGCGTTTGCTTTCGGCGAAACTGTTCCCTTCGGGCCGGATATCCGCGTCGTGCCAGCAATAGTACGGCTGCCCAAGGATTTCGAACATCTCGAACGCCACATCGGCCTTCAATCGCGCCAGGTCCATCGTGTCGCCGAACCACGGGCGCTCGAAAGTCTGTCCGCCAAAGGGGTCCCCACCCGGCCAGGCAAAGCTATGCCACCAGGCGACGGCAAAGCGCAGGTGGTCTTCCATGCGCTTGCCCGCGACCATCTCGTCGGGTTTGTAGTGACGGAAGGCCAGTTGATCGGCTGGCGCGTCGGGATTGTAAGTGACGGGCGAGATGCCAGCGAAGAAGTCGGTCATAGGGCCTCCTTGAGGGCGCGATAAGCTGCGCGATATTGCGCGTGTTTGTCCATGAATGCGGATGTCAGGCCGATCTCCGGCGCGATGGTCCGTGCGGTCGCGGGGGGCGTGGCGATCTCCGTCCCCGCGCCGGTCGCCGCCATCAGACCCAACCGCGCAGCCCCGAAGGCGCCACCGAAGTCACCCGCTTCCGGCAGGTCGATCGGCATATCGAGAAGCGTGGCGAGGGCCTGGAGCCAGTAGTCGGATTTGCTGCCGCCGCCGACGGCCACAAGCGTGTCGATCTGGGTGCCGGTGCTGCGCAGGGCATCAAGGCTGTCGCGGAACGCAAAGCTTACGCCTTCAAGCACCGCGCGGGTGCCTGCGGTACGGTCGGTGGCGTGTCCGAGGCCAAGGAACGCGCCACGGGTAGCGGCGTCGTTGTGTGGGGTGCGCTCACCACCCAGGTAAGGCAGAAACAGCGTCTCACCGGGCGCTTGCAGCGGGCCAAGATCAGCTGTGAGGCTGGCGGCATCAGACTGCACAAGGCCTGCGTACCAGTTCAGCGCATCGGTGCAGGCGAGGATCACGCCCATCTGATGCCAGGTGTCGGGCAGCGCGTGACAGAAGGTGTGCACGGCGGTGGGCGCGTCGGGCTGGTAGGCGGCGCTGGCGGCAAAAAGCACGCCGGAGGTGCCGAGCGACAGGAAGGCCTGCCCCGGTTTCACGACGCCCATACCAACGGCGGAGGCGGCATTGTCTCCGGCGCCACCCGCGACGACGACGCCTTTGGGCAGCCCCCAGCGGTTGGCAAGGGTGTCACGGAGTTTACCGGATGGCGCGGAGCCCTCGACGAGACCGGGCATCTGATCGCGGGTAAGACCGGAGGCCGTGAGCAACACGTCGGACCAGTCGCGCGCGCCGGTGTCCAGCCAGCTGGTGCCCGCAGCGTCGGACATCTCGGAGACGGCTTCGCCGGTCAGCCAAAGGCGCAGATAGTCCTTGGGCAGCAGGATTTTCGCCGTCTTCTTCCAGATCTCAGGCTCGTTCACGCGGACCCAGTCGACTTTCGGCGCGGTGAAGCCGGGAAAAACGATGTTGCCGGTGATCGCACGCCACTGCGGGTTGGCATCGAAGACGGCGGCTTCCGCATGGCTGCGGGTGTCATTCCAGAGCATACAGGGCCGCAGAACGTCGCCCGCTGCGTCAAGCAGCGTGGCGCCATGCATGTGCCCGCTGAGCCCGACGCCGCGCACCGCATCCAGCGGGTGTTGCGCGGCCAGCGCGGTCATCGCAATTTCGGCCGCAGCAAGCCAGTCCGCCGGGTTCTGCTCTGACCAGCCACTGTGCGGGCGCTGCACGGTCAGCGGCGCCGTCGCTTCCGCAACCAGCCGCTGATCCGCGTCGATCAGCAAGGCCTTCAGGCCGGAGGTGCCGAGATCGAGCCCAAGGTACATGGGTCAGGCCGCCTGATCCGGCTTCTTGCCCATGATAATCATGCTGAGGATATCGTCCTCGGTCACGTCCTCGACGCGCTCGGTCCCGATCATCTTGCCGTTTTTCATGACTGAGACGCGGTCGCAGAGCTCCAGCATCTCGCGGGTGTCATGGCTGATCAGGAAGATGCCAAGGCCTTGCTTTTTCAGCTCTTGGATGAGGTCCGCCACCATCTTGGTTTCATGCACGCCGAGGGCGGCAGTGGGCTCGTCCATGATCAGGATCTTCGCCTTAAAGTAGACCGCCTTGGCGATCGCGACCGACTGCCGTTGACCGCCGGAGAGCGCGCTCACCGGCTCCTTCAGCTTGCGGAAATTGGGGTTGAGCCGCGCCATGATCTTGGCCGTCTCGCTTTCCATCTTGGCATCATCGACGAAGCCCGCAGCGGTCGTCAGCTCTCGCCCCAAAAAGAGGTTCGAGGCCGCATCGAGATTGTCGGCCAGCGCGAGCGTCTGGTAGATCGTCTCGATGTTGTAGTCGCGTGCGTCGCGCGGGCTCTGGATGTTGGCTTCCTTGCCTTCGATCCATATCTCGCCGCCGTCCTTCTGATAGGCGCCCGAGAGGATCTTGATCAGCGTCGACTTGCCCGCCCCGTTGTGACCCAGAAGGCCAACAACTTCACCGGGATAGAGATCAAGGCTCACGTGATCCACGGCGCGAATGCCGCCGAATGAGATCGAAATATCCTTGAGCTGGACAAGCGGGGTTTGAGATGTGTCTGTCATGGTCTGCGCCCTCACTTGGATCTGCGGCGGTAGAGGATGTCGAGGTAGACGGCGAGCACGAGGACCGAGCCGACAACGACCTGTTGGATGGCGGCGTCAAAGCCGATGAGCACCATGCCCGTCTGCAGCGATTGCATCACGAGCGCGCCGAGGATGGCGCCGTAGATGGTGCCCACCCCACCGGCAAGTGATGTGCCCCCGATCACGGCGGCGGCGATGACGTAGAGCTCGTCCAACGTGCCGAGAGCGTTGGTGGCCGAGCCGAGACGTGCCGACGCAACCACGGCGGAAAGACCGGTGAGCGCGCCCATCAGCGCGAAGATCTTCACGGTCATCCAGCGGGTGTTGATGCCTGCAAGCTCTGCTGCCTCGGGGTTGCCGCCGATGGCATAGACATAGCGGCCAAAGCGGGTGCGCGACATCAGAATGGTCATGAAGATGGCGACAGCGATCAGGATCAGGACCGGGATGGCGAAACCATGGGATATGAAGAGGCCACCTTCGGGCACGGTGATGCCTTCGGCCTCAGCATAGCGGCGCACGATGCCGCGCGGCCAGGGGTAGGCATTCACCAGCAGCACCGCACCGATCACAGCGCCACAGCCGACGATGGCAAGGAAGGTTTCCGCCCAGACCGGCCGCTGCGCGATGTGAAACGTGGTGCGCTTGCGCCGGCCCATCAGAATGAGACCGAGCACGGCGATACAACCGAGGATGCCAACAATCCAGCTGCCGGTGGCGCCGATAGCTCCGTAGGGCCCGCCGCCCATGAGCCGGAAGGTTGGATCAACGGGCGAGATCGTCTCGCCGCGCGCGACGAGGAAGGCAGCGCCGCGCCAGACCAGCAGCCCGCCCAGCGTCACGATGAAGGCCGGGATCTTGCCGTAGGCGATGAGCGCGCCGTGAAAGGCACCGATGAAGCTGCCGCAGAGGATGCCGATGATCACCGCGATGATCCAGATCATCGGGTGGCCAAGGCCGAGGAACTGCGGCAGGATATTGACCTGCACAACCCCCATGACAATCGCGCAGAAACCCAGCATCGAACCGACCGAGAGGTCGATGTGGCGGGTGATGATCACCAGCACCATACCGGTCGCCATGATCCCGATGGAGGCCGTCTGGACCGAGAGGTTCCACAGGTTACGCGGGGTCAGAAACGCGCCGAAGCCGTTCACCAGCTGACCATAGACGTGAAACCCGATCCAGATGATCGCCAGCGCGCCGAGCATGCCCAGCAGCCGGGTGTCGAGCTCGGTCTCGCGGAAAAAGCGCGCGATTGCGCTCTCGCTGTCTTTGGTGGTGCCCGGTGGTTGCGTTGTTTGATCGGTCATGGTTCAGCGCGTCCCTTGCGAGATGTACGGGTCCTGTCCGCACAGTGATCGCGCGGGGACAGCTACATCCGGCAATTCAGAAAGTTCGAAAAGAGCCGGGCGCGGCGGTGCGCGCCCGGCAGATGGTCAAGGATCAGCAGCCGTCAACGCCGTCCATGGCGCCGGCACAGGCCTTGTCCTTCGCGATATGGCCCGCATTGATGGCCGCGCTCAGGTTGTCCTTGGTGATCGGGGTCGGCTCAAGGAAAATGGCAGTCATCTCCACGCCGTTCTCGCCGCCGGACCATTTCACAGCGCCGTCGATGTCGCCCATCGCGGTGCCATTGGCCATCGCAACCGCGATTTCGGCAGCCGCAGCCCCGAGTTCGCGGGAGTTCTTCCAGACCGACACGGTCTGCTCGCCGCGGGCCACGCGGTTCAGTGCGGCATGGTCACCGTCCTGCCCGCCGACCGGCACGCTCAGACCCTGAGCCGACAGCGCGGAAATCACGCCACCGGCCATACCGTCGTTCTGGGACAGAACCGCGTCAATTTCGTTGTTGTTCGCGGTCAGGATCTGTTCCATGTTTTTCTGCGCGTTGTCCGGCTTCCAGCCATCACTGAAAGCTTCGCCGACGATCTTGATCTCGCCGCTCTCGACCTTGTCGCCGATCACTTCCATCATGCCTTCCAGCAGAAAGCCCGCGTTCGGATCGCCTTTGTCACCCTTGATGATCGCGAAGTTGCCCGACGGCTGCGCCGCGGTCACTGTCTCGGCGATAATCCGGCCCACGCCCTTGTTGTCAAAGGTCAGGTAGAACGTGCGGTCGTCTTCGATCAGACGGTCGTAGCCCACAACCGGGATACCTTCCGCATCGGCCTTGTCGACCGCGGGGCCAATCGCATCCTTGTCCATCGCGAGGATGATCAGCGCGTCAGCGCCTTGGGCGATCAGCGCTTCCACATCGGTGAGCTGTTTGGCCGCAGATGCCTGCGCATCCGCCGAAATATAGGAAGCGCCCGCCTCTTCAAGCGCGGCCTTGATCGCGGCTTCATCTGTCTTCCACCGCTCTTCCTGGAAATTCGACCAGCTCACGCCGACCGTCAGGTCCTGCGCAAATGCAGCGGTACTCAGGGCTGCCGAGACGGCCAGGCCCATAATCATCATCTTCTTCATTGTATCCTCCCGATGGGACAGTTCTGTTGACTGTTGATGCCCGTTTCTAACTTGGCATGCGCAAAAGGATTGACTGTTTTAATTCAGCTGTCAAAATAAATTTATGCAGTATGAGCTAAAATATCGGGCATATCCTGATTTATCGGCGGATTTTTGTGAAAATCCCGTCTGTTTTGCATTGTTATTTTCGGGACGTGAATAAATGAACGTGGAGATTTCACAGCCTGATCTCGGGGATGCGCCGGTGGGATGTGGTCCGATTCGCCCCGAATCGGAGGCGCCGAGCACCTCTCTGCTCCATCGCGTCTTCGAATCTGTCCGCTCGGCGGGGCAGATTTCACGCATCGATCTGGCCAAACAGCTGAAAGTGAGCCCGGCCTCCATCACCGCGCTGGTGGGGGAGCTGCTGGACCTTGGCCTGTTGCAGGAAGGCAGCGACGCCACGCGCAGCACCTCCCGCGGGCGACCGCCCGTGGCGCTGTCGGTGCAACCGGATGCGGGCTATGTGGTCGGGATCAAACTGGCGCGCGCCCAGCATACTGCCCTTCTGGTGGACGCGGCAGGCCAGCCGCTGGCACAGGCGAGCCTCGCCTGCATCCCGCAACGACGCTCGATAGAGCAGATCCTGATCGAGACCGGTCATGTGCTGGATGCCCTGCTGGAGGAGGCCGGGCTGGCGCGCGCCGATATCGCCTGCATCGGCCTTGGCATGCCGGGCATGATCGACCACGCCAGCGGCCAGATGGTCTGGTCTCCCCTGCTTACCGAGGCGGACAGACCCCTGCGGGCGCTCGCCGAGGATGCCTTTGGCGTGCCGGTGGCGGTCGACAATGACGCCAACCTCGTCACGCTGGCCGAGCTTTGGTTCGGCAAGGGGCGCGCCATGGCGGATTTCGCCGTGGTCACCATCGAACAGGGCGTGGGCATGGGGCTGGTGATCAATCACCGGCTCTACCGCGGCGCGCGCTCGCTGGGCATGGAACTGGGCCACACCAAGGTTCAGATGGACGGCGCGCTGTGCCAGTGCGGCCAGCGCGGGTGCCTTGAGGCCTATATTGCGGACTATGCACTGGTGCGCGAGGCCTCCACGGCCCTTGATCCGTCGAATTCGGACGCAACCGCCCCGGATGTGATGCTGCAACAGCTCTACGAGCAGGCGAAGGCCGGGAACGAAGCCGCGCGGGTGATTTTCCGCCGCGCGGGTCGGTTTCTGGCGCTGGGGCTGGCCAATCTGGTGAACCTTTTCGATCCCCCGCTGATCATCCTTTCGGGCGAGCGGATGCAGTACGACTACCTCTACGCCGATGAGGTGTTGCGCGAAATGCATACACTGACGTTGAACCGCGATGCCGCCCCGCAAAAGGTCGAAACCCATGCCTGGGGTGACCTGATGTGGGCTCATGGGGCTGCGGCACTGGCGCTGTCGGAAATCGCCGATGCGATGGCGGAGGGGCGCGGATGAGGGTGCTATTGCTCTGCCTGCTGGCGCAATCCGCCGGCGCCGAGGTGCTGTTTGACGACCTGTCAGCCAACCTGCCCCCGCACCAATACACCGGCGGGTGGGAGCATTTTGTCGGCGGCGGTGTGGCTGTCTTCGATTGCAACGGGGACGCGCTGCCTGATCTGCTGGCGGCGGGCGGTGAAAGCCCGGCGACCCTGATGATCAATCAGGGGGCCATGCAATTTGCCGCCGCCCCCCTGCCCACTTTCACGGGCACAACCGGTGCCTATCCGCTGGACGTTGATGGCGATGGGCATCTGGATGTGATGCTGCTGCGCGTGGGCGAAAACCAACTGCTGCGTGGTGATGGTGCCTGCGGCTTTACTCCCGCGAACGAGACCTTGGGCTTTGACGGTGGCGGCGCCTGGTCCACCGCCTTTTCAGCCACATGGGAGGCCCCTGGTCCGGTGTTGGCCATTGGCAACTACGTGGACCGCGACGACCCCGAGGGCCCTTTCGAGGCTTGCGATAACAATAGCCTGCACCGCTGGCAGGGCGACGGGTTTGCCGCCAGCCCCCTCTCTCCGGGGCACTGCGCGCTCTCCATGCTCTTTGCGCGGGATGCCAGCGGGACCAAACGCCTGCGCATCTCCAACGACCGTCATTACTATGTGCGCGACGGGTCTGAACAGATGTACGATCTGGCGATGGGGCGTTTTCTCGGGCCGGACGACGGGTGGGAAACCGTGCGCGTCTGGGGCATGGGCATCGCCAGCCGGGACATCACCGGCGACGGACGTTCCGAGGTGATGCTGACCTCCATGGGCGACCAGCTGATGCAGATCGCTGGCGAAGACGGGCTGTACAGCCGCGCGCCCTTTGGCCTTGGCACCTACGCGCAACGGCCACATGTGGGCGATGACGGGCGCCCGTCGACCGGATGGCATGCTGAATTTGCAGATGTGAACAATGACGCAGCACCTGATCTCTTCATTGCCAAGGGCAATGTGGACCAGATGCCAGGACTGGCCATGGAAGACCCCAATACACTGCTCATTCAGCAGGCCGACGGCACCTTCAAGGAACGCTCGGTCGAGGCAGGTGTTGCCACGGTGGCGCGGTCGCGGGGGGCTGCTCTGACCGATCTGGACGGCGACGGGCGGCTTGATCTGGTGGTGATGAACCGGCGCGCGCCGATGGAGCTTTATCGCAATGTGACCGAAGGCATGGGCCATTGGCTGGCGCTTGAGCTGCGTATGGAAGGCGCCAACACCCATGCCGTGGGCGCGCTTGTCGAACTCACTGCGGGCGGTGTGACGCAGGTGCAGGAGCTCACCGTGGGCGGTGGCCACGCGGGCGGGCAAGCGGGGCCTTTGCACTTCGGGCTGGGGACAGCGACATCCGCCGACGTGACCATCACATGGCCGGATGGGCAGATCACGCAGCGCCGGGATTTAGCCGTCAATCAGCGCCAGACCCTGCGCCCCTAGCGGTCGACAGGCAGCCCGCTCGGCACGGTATCCGGCACGCCCAGGCGCCCCTTCAGGGCCACCGGGTCGCCCAGCGCCGCCAGAAACGCAACCAGCGCGGCGATATCATCGGGGGTCAGGCCCTGCGGCGGCAGGGTGACGGCAGCCCGCAACGCCGCCTGCTCTGCCGGGTCGTCCATATGCCGCCAATCTTCCGCCCCGGGCAAATCAGGGAGCGTCACCGACGCAGGATCGAAGCGGTCAAGAGCGTCCCTCCCCGCCATATGATCCGCGATAAACTGGCTCAGATCGGCATGACTGCCGGTGTGCCCGTAAGGTCCGGTGTGCAGCACGTTGCGCAGGGAGGGCGTGCGGAAGGCATAGGCGTCTACGTCCCGCCCGGTCACCCGCATGCGCCCCACATCCCGTGCGTGGCTTTCGAACCGCGCCGCCTTGCCCGGCCCGAACTGCGGCACGCCCATGGCGTGGAAGCCGTGGTCCGTCTGAAAGGGGCCACTGTGGCAGGCACTGCATCCCGCCGCACCATAAAAGAGGTCCATGCCCAGTTGGGCCTGCGGCGGCAACTCGGTCTCGCCGCGCAGGTGGGTGTCAAAGGTGCTGCCATCCGCGCGCCATTCAAAGGCGACAAAGGCGGCGATGGCATCGGAGATGTCCGTAAAGGTCAGCGCCTCCGCTTCTGGAAACGCGGCCGCGACCAAGGGGGCATATCCGGGGGTTTCCGCCACCCTTGCGCTGAGCCTGGACCATGCGCCATCCGGTCCGGTGATCCGCCCCTGCCGCACCGCCTGGCTGATGTCATTTTCGCTATAATGACCGGCCATCTCATCAGCGCTGAGCACCGGGAACATCGTCTGGGCGGACAGAAGGTTGGCGAACCCTTGGGTCATCTCCGCCCCCATGGGCGTGCGCAGACCGCCGGGCTTGTCGGGGTCCACCTCGATGCGGCCATCATGGAACATAACGGTAAATTCCCGCGCGCCGAGATTGAAAAGCGCGGGCGCGTTGCGCGGGATACGCTGTTCGGGGATATTATCCGCTGCGATCTTGCGATCCGGGCCGAGCCCCACAGCCCCCTCGCCCAGCGACAGGGCAACGCCATCCGCGGTGGCGAATTTCGGGTGGTGGCAGGTGGCACAGGAGATGTTGCGATTGCCCGACAGGATTGGGTCGTAAAACAGCATCTGGCCCAGACGGACCTGATCCACATCGAGGGGCATGAAATCGGCATCTGTCACCGGCGCGGGCAAGTCCGCCGCCGCTGCCGAGCCGATCATCACGCCCAAAACCCATCCACAAAAACGCATCAATACAACCCGAAATACTCTGCCTGTTCCCAATCCGAGACATGCGCCAGATACCGTTCCCACTCGGCCCGTTTGATCCGGACCAGATAGTCCACGACCTCTGAACCCAGTGCCGCCCGGTAGAACGCCGATGTCTCAAAGGCATCAATGGCAGCGCCGAGAGAGCGCGGCAAGGCCTCTGCGCCGGCGCCATGCGGGTTTTCAACGGGCGGTGGCGGCGTGCGCCCATAGGTCAAGCCGTCCAACCCGCTGAGTATCTGGCTGGCGAAGGCATAGTAGGGGTTGGCTGCCGTCTCGGGCACACGGTTTTCAATGCGCGAAGCGCGGTCGCCCGGCGCCATGATCGCACGCAGCATGGCACCGCGATTGTCATGCCCCCAAACCACCCGGTCAGGTGCCAGCTTGTAGGGTTGGTACCGTTTGTAGCCGTTGACCGTCGGTGTGGTCAGCAAACAGCTTTCGGCGGCATGCTCCAGCAGCCCGGCAATCCAGCCCGCCGCATGGGTGCTGAGGGTTCCGTCGGGCTGCGGCATCATCAGAGGCGTACCCATGGTGTCGAACAGTGACTGATGCAGATGCCAGCCGGAGGCGCAGCCGTTGTCCAGCTTTGGCCGGCTCATGAAGGTTGCATGCAGCCCTTCCTGTGCGCAGACTTCTTTGACCAGCGTGCGCAGCATCATCAGGTTATCCGCATGCGTCATCGGGTCCGCCGGATCGAAGGTGAATTCGAGCTGGCTCGGGCCCATCTCGACCTCCATGGACCGCAAGGGCAAGCCAATGGCCTGAACCGCACGGCGCAACATCTCGGAAACGGGTTCCAACCGGGCGTAAAGCGTCTCTGTCAGGAACTGGTAGCCGGGGGCGAGATTGCGGGTGACCGGCGGCGCAGGCGGCATCGTGGCATCACCATGCTCCAGCGCGGGGTCGGTGATCTCGAAAACGTGGAATTCCACCTCCAGCCCCACCTGCATTTGCAGGCCCGCGTCCGTCAGGGCCTGCACCGCACGGCGGAGAACTGTGCGCGGCGCAAAGGGAAGGGCCGCACCGGATTTCATCACCGCATCGCAGAGAATCCACGCAGACCCCGGTGCCTGTGGCAAGTGCCGAAACGTCGACGGGTCCGGGACAAGCAACACATCCCCTGCGCCCTGCACCGGGCTGTCGCCCGCGCCGTCCCACACTGGATAAACGGTGCGGTGCGAGGTGTCTTTCAGAAAGAGCGTCGAGGGGACAGAGATGCCAGCGGTAAAGACAGAAGCCAGCGCCGAAGCCACAAGTGTCTTGCCCCGCAACACCCCATGCTGATCGGGGAAGAGAACGCGCACCGTTTCCAGATCGTTGCCCTGCAGATCGGCCAGCAACGCCTCTGCCGCTGCCACCGCATCTGCGGCCAGCAGACCGGTTTGCGCCAGCCTGCCCTGCGAAATCCCCGCATTCCCGCTCACATGTCCTCCTGTCCCCGAGAGAGCCTAGCCCGCCGTCTCCGGGTCCGTCACGCGAAAAACGCTGTCAGGTGATCGTCGCATCCCAGCCGGTGCAGCCTGCGCGCCGCTCTGCATCGCTGGCGGTATAGGCCGCTTTCCAGTCAGAGGTCATCGCGATGGTGTCATTGCTGATCGGTCCCTGTATAATGGCCGGGTCTCCCCCATTGCCCATCGGCAAGCTCTCCGCGTTCCCCTGCTCCAGGGCCGCCATGGCCGCACGCAACATGCGCCGGTACCGCACAATCGCCACATCCGTCTTACCCAGATGCTCCTTCGTCCGGTCAAAGATCGGCCCCGGGCTTTCCACCGCCCATTGGTCATGCACGTTGATATCCAGCCCCATGCCGGTATAGGTCTCGCCCGCCTGTTCTTCGGGGTCGTAGCCGTAATTGTTGCGCTTGTTCTTGCGCGGCGCGTAATCCGGCAGGCGGTGTTCCTTCAACCGCTGATCCCGCATCTTTTCCTTGTCCACGGGGTCGGTGAAGCTGGTGAACATCGAATACCAGTAGCAGCGCCTGTCATCGAGGGGCACATGCCATTGCGTGATGATCATCTCGCGGCTCATGGGGATGGAAATTGCCTGCGGGAAAATCTGGTTGGTCACGCGCACATGGGTGCGGCCATCGTCCAGATGACGCAGCGCGATCAGGCGCAGGCCGTAATCAGTCTCCTCCACGCTGATGTCGGGGCGCGGGTAGTCGCGCAGCAGCTTTGTCATCGGGATGTCCGTATTGGCCGCGGTATCGCGGAACTGCTTGCCGTAGCTGTCGGCGGGATCTTCATCCTGCAGGAAGCGGTGCAGGAAGGAGGCATGCGCAGGGTCGATGCCGACCTCCATCGCCTGCAGCCAGTTGCACTCCCACAGCCCCTTGAAGGCAAAGACATGGCTGTCCGGCGCACGAAAGCAATCGAACCCCGGCAGCGGTGGCGGGTCGCCCGGGCCCATATAGGCAAAGACGATCCCGTTGCGCTCGACCACCGGGTAGCTCTTGTTCCTGATCTGCCTGTGCATCTGGGAACCTTCGGGCTCGCCGGGCTGTTCGACGCATTGGCCGGTGCGGTCAAAGTGCCAGCCGTGAAACGGGCAGCGCAGCCCGTTGTCTTCGAGCCGCCCGTAACACAGGTCCGCGCCCCGGTGCGGGCAGGCCCGCTCAATCAGACCCAGCTCCCCCTCACTGTCGCGAAAAAGCACGAGGTCCTCGCCCAGCAGCTTCACCGGCACCACCGGTCGGGTCCCCGCCAGTTCATCAGAGAGGGCCGCGGGCTGCCAATAGCGCCGCATGACCTCGCCCGCAGGTGTGCCCGGACCCGATTGGGTCAGGGCGTCATTCAATTCCTGGCTGATCATCTGGCAACTCCGGCTGTGACAGGTCCGGGGTCAGATTCGGTCAGCCCTTCCGTGCTGTCAAGAAAGGCGCGGCGGGATCACGTTTTCACATCCGGCTCGATCCGTCCCAGATGGGCCTGCATGCCGGTGATCTCAACCACCGCATCGCGTACGGCGCGCAGCGCCACATCGGGTGTGAGACCATGATCCGCCTCGGGCGGCGCATATTGCTCCAGATAGACCCGCAGGGTCGCGCCTTCGGTGCCCGTGCCCGAGAGTCGCAGAACCGCCCGCCCTTCGCCCGCAAACCAGAGCCGCAGGCCCTGATTGTGGCTGACCGATCCATCCACCGGATCGTGATAGGAAAACTCATCCGCACCCGTCACCTCAAGACCGGCAATGGTGGTCCCGGCCAGCGCGCCCAACCGGTCGCGCACACCCTGCATCAAGGCATTTGCCGCCTCGGTCGGCACGGCCTCGTAATCGTGGCGCGAATAATAGTTGCGCCCGTAGGTGGCCCAGTGATCGGTCAGAATATCGGCAACCGACTGACCGCGCTCCGCCAGGATGTTCAGCCACAACAGCACCGCCCAGAGACCATCTTTCTCGCGCACGTGATCTGAACCCGTGCCCGCACTCTCTTCCCCGCAGAGCGTCACCTTGCCCGCGTCCAGCAGATTGCCAAAGAACTTCCAGCCCGTGGGGGTCTCGAAACAGGCAAGCCCCAGACGTTCGGCGACCTTGTCGCTGGCCGCACTGGTCGGCATCGAACGTGCAACCCCCGCGAGGCCCCTGGCATATCCGGGCGCCAGCTGCGCGTTCGCGGCCAGCACGGCGAGACTGTCGGAGGGGGTCACATAGACGCCGCGCCCCACGATCATGTTGCGATCACCATCGCCGTCCGAGGCCGCGCCGAAATCGGGGGCTGTGTCGGACATCATCTCATCCATCAGCTCCTTGGCCCAGACCGGGTTGGGGTCCGGATGCCCACCGCCAAAATCCTCACTGGGCACGGCGTTGATCACGGTGCCCGCCGGGGCGCCCAAGACCCCTTCCAGAATGGAGGTGGCGTAGGGGCCGGTCACCGCATGCATGGCGTCAAAGCGCATGGTGAAACCGCCCGCAAAGAGCGCGCGGATTTTATCGAAGTCAAAGAGCTTTGCCATCAGCGCGGCATAATCGGTGACGGGATCGACGATCTCGATCTGCATGTCGTCCACCGACGACGTGCCGCAGGTGGAGAGATCGATATCGGCCGTCTCCAGAATCCGGTAGCTGTCGATGGTCTGCGTCTGGTCAAACATCGCCTGCGTGATGGCCTCCGGCGCGGGGCCGCCGTTGCTGACATTGTATTTCACGCCGAAATCCGCATCGATCCCACCCGGATTGTGGCTGGCAGAGAGGACGAAGCCCCCATCGGTTTGCCGCTGGCGGATCAGGTTGGACACCGCCGGCGTGGACAGCAGCCCGCCCTGCCCCACGATCACGCGCGCAGCACCATTTGCCGCCGCCATCTTGAGCATGATCTGGATCGCTTCGCGGTTGAAATACCGCCCGTCGCCGCCGATCACGAAACTCTTACCTGCCGCGCCGCCGATAGCGTTGAAGGTCGCCTGCACGAAACATTCCAAATACCCCGGCTCCATGAAGACGCGGGTTTTCTTGCGCAGACCGGAGGTCCCCGGTTTCTGCCCCTCGAACGGGCCTTTGGAAATGGTCTGAATGGTCATGGAAATTCCTTTCGCGTCTTTACCTTTAACCCGCTGCGCCCGGCGTCTGCCATAATCTGCGCGGTCTTTTTCATCACATCCTGCGTGGCAATCTCCTGGACGTCCACCGGGATTTTACGCCGCCAGTTTGGGTGCGCGTCAATCGTGCCCGGCAGGTTCTGCGCTTCCTCCACTTCCAAGACGTCATCAAGTTGCACAGCCACCAGCGCTGCCGGCCCCTGAGCAAGATCACCATGCACTTTGTCCCGCAGATCACTGGCATCTCTTTGTGTCAGCTGCGCGTCAGGCACGCCCAACAAATCGGCCTTTTCGGCTTTGCGTTCTTCTTGCGCTTTGCCTTTGCCTGCATCGTCGATCCAGTCAAGCCGGTGCCACCACTCGATGTCGCACCCGGTCCAGAACCCCCGGATCGTCGGCGTGTCATGGGTGCCGAAACAGGCCAGTGACTGGGGGCGCAGGTCCTGTGCCTTGCGAAAGCGACCTGCCTTGGTTTTCTCATATTGCAGCACGGTGTAGCCGTAAAACCCCTTGGCCGCCATGGTGTCGCGAAACCCGTCGGGGACCAGCCCGAGATCTTCGCCGACGATCACCGCGCCCGCGCGCTGCGCCTCGATCGCAATCAACGCCATGAGCGATTGAAACGGCTGCCGGATGTATCCCCCCGGGCTGCCATCCTCGGGGATCCAATAGCTGCGGTTGAGCCCCAGCGCATGGTCGATCCGCAAAACGCCGCAATGCCGCAGGACCTGTCGCAGCACCTGCCGCAGGGGCTGGTAGTTCCGGGCGGCGAGTTTAAGGGGCGCATAGGCCGCCAGCTGCCAGTTCTGTCCCGCCGGGCTGAGGTGATCTGGTGGCGCGCCCAGCGATACGCCCTGTGCCAGCGTGTCGGCGGCGGCCCAGGCTTCGGCCCCGTCCAGACGCGCGCCAACGGCCAGATCGAGGTAGAGCCCCAGCGCCATACCCCCTTTTCGCGCGCGCCTCTGAGCCTCTTGCAATTGGTGATCCGCCACCCATTGCAGCCAGAGGTGAAAGCCGGTCTCCGATGCTGCCCCGCTGGCGCGCGCCGCCTCGGGCGTGCGCTTTTCCTCCGGCCAGTGCCGCCAGTCCTGCCCCAGACGGGTGCTCAGGTCTTCGAAAAGCGCGAAAGTCTCCAGCGCCGCGCCGCCCTCTTGCGTGAACCGCGTCAGCGCTTCCTTTTCCGCATCCGACGCGCTCTTTTGAAATCGATCAAAAGCTGTCCGCAAGGCGGCGCGATGGGCTTGAGAATGTGCTGCGTAGTCGATCAGCGCGCCCTCTGCCCTGACCGGTGACCCTGCATCCGGCAGACCCGCCAAGCGATCCAGCGCGATATGCGCCGTGTTCAGAAACCCGCGGTGGCTTGGCGAATAGGGGCTGATCGTGTCCTGCGCAGCCCATCCCAGCGCGTGCACAGGATTGATGCCCAGAAATCCAGCGCCTTGTGCGCCCAGCCCCTCGGCCAGCTGTGCGAGATCTTCGAAGTCGCCCAACCCCGCATTGCGCCGCGACTGCAGACCGTAAAGCGGTGCCACCACACCCCAGCAATGCTCCTTCCCTGCGCTTTCCTGCAGGGACGGTGTGCGCGCCGGGGCGGAGATGACGGTGGTGGTCTGGCGACGCTTACCTGACTGGATATGCAGGTGGTGCACGCCAGCTGGCAGCGGCGGCAGGGCTATCTCGCCATCGATTGTGCCTCGGGCGAAGGGGCGCGTGGTCTCTTCCAACGTCAGGTGCCAGTCCACCTCACCCTCACACCGCAGCACGTTCGGTGTATCGCAGGTCACCACGATCTCCTGCGGGATCAGACGTTCCTCCTGCTCCGCCTGAAGCGCGGCGAGGGTGTCGCGCACGGCGGCGTCTGACCCGACATCCAGACCGTTTGCCCGCAGCAAGGCCCGTTGGGTATCCGGACTGGTCGGGCGCATGACGCCTTCCAGATCGAGAAATCGGTCGAATACGCCGCAAAAGCGGGCGAGCGCCGCAAGGCTCCGATCCGCAGTCATAGGGGGGCGTCTTCCGGTACCAGAACCAGGGCCATGACCGACGGCCCCGCGACCGCGATCCGATCTTCGGTGACCGCCGCACCCGCTACAACCTGCCCGGCGCTGTCGATGCCATAACGCCACTGGCGACCGGCGGGCGGTGCCGGGACCGACACATCCGCAGACGTCTCGGCGCGGTTGAAGATCACAAAGACGGTGTCATCATGCGCCACCTGCGTGGCCGCTTCGGCGGAACAGCGGAAGGTGACGCAGAGGCTCGACAGCCCCGGGTCACGCCAGTTCAGCGGATGGCCGCCGAAATCGGACCAGACTACATCCGGTAGCCCATCGGCAGGGCGCTGTGCGGCATGCAGAAACCGCGATTGACGCAGCGCGGGGTGCCGCGCGCGAAAGGCCGACAGCTCGGCCACGAAATCGATCATCTCCCGGTCTGCCGCATCCCAATCGAGCCAGGCGGTTTCATTGTCCTGACAATAGGCGTTGTTGTTGCCACCCTGCGAATTGCCGAACTCATCGCCTGCCAGCACCATCGGCGTGCCCTGTGACAGGAAGAGCGTGGCCAGCATGTTGCGCTGGCGCTGCTGGCGTCGGGCCTCGATAGCGGGATCAGCGCTCGGCCCCTCTACCCCGCAATTGTAGGAATAATTGGCGTTATGCCCGTCCTGATTGTCTTCGAGATTTGCCATGTTGTGGCGCTGGTTGTAGCGCGTGACATCCGCCAGCGTGAACCCATCGTGCGCGGCCAGAAAGTTGACCGACGACCACGCGCGCCGTCCGCCCCGGTCGAACTCACCCGCCGAGCCCAGAAGCCGCGCGCCCAGTTCCTGGGCACTGTGAGTGTCGCCCTTCCAGAACCGCCGGACGGTATCGCGGTAGGCGTCGTTCCATTCCCCGAACTTGGGCGGGAACTGACCCAACCTGTAGCCACCCGGCCCGATATCCCAGGGCTCCGCAATCATCTTGACCCCCGCCAGTGTCGGGTCCTGACGCAACGCATCCAGAAAACCACCATGCGGGTCGAACCCGTGATCTTCCCGCGCAAGGGTCGTTGCCAGATCAAAGCGGAACCCGTCGATGCCCATGCACTCCACCCAGAAGCGCAGGGAGTCCATGACCATGCGCAACACATATGGGTTGGACAGATTGACGGTGTTGCCGGTGCCCGTGTCGTTCACGTAATACCGCGGCTGACCGCTGAGCAGCCGGTAATAGGATGCATTGTCGAGGCCCCGGAACGACAAGGTGGGACCGCGATGATCCCCCTCTGCCGTGTGGTTGTAGACCACGTCGAGCAGCACCTCGATCCCCGCATCGTGAAAGCGGCGCACCATGGTGCGAAAACCTGCCAGCCCCTGTGGACCGAAGTATCGGGGTTCGGGCGCAAAAAAGCCGACCGTGTTGTACCCCCAGTAGTTGACCAGACCTTTCTCCAGCAGGAAGGCGTCGTTCAGAAAGGCGTGCGCCGGCAAAAGCTCGATCGCAGTGATGCCCAGTTTGTGCAGATGCTCAATCACCGCGTCCGAGGCCAGCCCTTCATAGCTGCCACGCAGGGCGTCGGCCACCTGCGGGTGCTGCTGCGTCGCGCCTTTGACGTGGGTTTCATAGATCAGCGTTTCATCCCACGCCCGGCGCAGGGGGTGCGTGATGGGCGCAAAGGTGGAAGGATCGGACACCACGGATTTCGCCACGAAGGGCGCTGAATCCCGTTGATCAAAGGACAGATCGCCGGTCGGGGCCGCCGCGTCATAGCCCAGTGTCGCGGAGTCGTTCACCCATCGCCCTGCCAACTCCCTGGTATAGGGGTCGAGCAGCAGTTTATGCGGATTGAACCTGTGTCCCTGATCCGGCGCATAGGCGCCATGCGCCCGGTATCCGTAGATCGCGCCGGGCGTAAGCCCCGCCACATACCCGTGCCAGATATTGCCCGTGCGTTCCGGCAGGGACAGGCGCGAGACCTCGCGCTGGCCCGCCGGGTCAAACAGACAGAGCTCCATTTTCTGTGCGTGGGCCGAAAACACGGCAAAGTTGACGCCTTCACCATCGAAATGCGCGCCCATGCGCATCGGGCTGCCGGCGGTGATGTCATGGTCCATGGCGGTCAATCCTGCAGCGTGCGTGCATCCAGCAACGATGCATAGATGTCCTTATACGCCTGCGCCGAGACATCCCACCCCACCGGGTGGCGCATCGCGCGGCGCATCATCGCGGCCCATTCCGATGGCTGGTCAAAGAGATCGCAGGTCCGCAGGATCGCCTGCTCCAGCGCCGGGGCAGTGACCGGCGCGAATTGCACACCGGTGGCGCATTTGGCACTGCGCGCGGCCTCATTGGCGTCGATAACCGTATCCGCCAGCCCGCCGGTGCGCGCCACAACCGGCAGCGTCCCGTAGCGCAGCCCGTACAGCTGGGTCAGGCCGCAGGGCTCGAACCGCGAGGGGATCAGGATTGCATCGCTGCCGCCCTGCATCAGATGCGACAGCGGTTCATCATACCCGATGATCACGCCCACCGCGCCGGGGTGGCTGCGCGCGGCGGCCATGAAACCGGCCTCTAGGTCTTTCTCTCCGCTGCCCAGCACAGCGAGTTTCGCGCCGCGCGTCACCAGCATCGGCAGCGCCTCCAGCAACAGATCGAGCCCTTTTTGCGTGGTCAGGCGGCTGATCACGCAAAAGAGCGGACCACTCCCCTCAGCTTCCAGATCGAACCGCTTCAACACCTCGGCGCGATTGCTTGCTTTCTTCTTCGGGCTTCTCACAGAGTAAGGAGCCACCAGCGCGGCATCCGTCTCGGGGTTCCATGCGTCCAGATCGATACCGTTGAGAATACCGGTCAGATCCGCGTTTCGCGCCCGGAGCAGCCCCTCCAACCCCATGCCGAATTCCGGCTGCATGAGTTCGCGCGCGTAGGTGGGGCTGACGGTGGTGATCTTGTCGGCAAAAGCGAGACCCGCCTTCAGAAACCCGATACGTCCAAAATACTCCATCCCCTCCGGTGTGTAATGCGCAGAGGACAGGCCAAGCGAGGTCATGAGCGAGGGGTCGAAAAGCCCCTGAAACGCGATGTTGTGGATTGTCAGAACCGTGGGCGGCACGGGGCCGTTCTTCTGGCGCAGGTAGGCGGGCACCAGCCCGGCCTGCCAGTCATGGGCGTGCACCACGTCAGGGCGCCAATCCGTGAGGCCACCCGCCGCGACCTCGGCAGCCACGAAAGACAGGGCGCCGAAACGCTGCGCATTATCGGGCCAGTCCTGCCCATCCGCGCCCAGATAGATATTGCCCGGACGATCAAAAAGATGCGGCGCGTCGAGCAGCAGCAGATCAAGCCCCTCTGCCTGGCACGACAGCACGCGTGCGGGTCCGCCGTGAAGGTCGTCCGAGGTCCAGACCTCTTTTCCCTTTGCTGCCAGGGCCTGCAGGGCCGGATAGACGGGCAGCATCACCCGGGCATCGACCCCGAGGGGGGCCAACGCCTTGGGCACCGCGCCAATCACATCCGCCAGCCCGCCGGTTTTCACGAAGGGCGCGCATTCCGAGGCAACAAAGAGAATTTTCACGTCAGAGGTCCAGTTTGTCGATCATCGGTTGGGTGATGAGGCAGGTGCCGTTTGCCGTGCGTCGGAACCGTCTGGCGTCCTCTTCCGCGTCCTCGCCCACAACGAGGCCTTGCGGGATGACGACCCCCCTGTCAATCACCACATTGCGAAGCTGGGCGTTCCGGTTGATCTCCACATACGGCAGGGCCACGACACCATCCAGTTGCGAAAACGAATGGGTGCGCACACCAGTAAACAGCAGGCATTGGTCCAGCCGTGATCCCGAAATGATGCAGCCCCCCGACACCATGGAGGAGACCGCATGGCCACGGCGACCTTCCTCGTTGTGGATGAATTTGGCGGGTGCCGTGAGCTCCGAATAGGTCCAGATCGGCCATTCATTGTCGAAGAGATCCAGCTCGGGCGTGAAATCCGTCAGATCGATGTTGGCCTGCCAGAAAGCATCGACGGTTCCGACATCGCGCCAATAGGCCTTTTTCTCAAGGCTGGAGCGTACGCAGGAGCGGCTGAAGGGGTGTGCCACCGCCTTGCCGTTGCGGACGATCTCGGGGATCACATCGCCGCCGAAATCGTGGTTGTAGTCGGGCTGCGCGGCGCAGTCGGCCAGCACCTTGAAAAGATACTCCGTCTCAAAGACATAAATGCCCATGCTGGCCAGCGCGTGATCCGGGTGGCCGGGCATCGGGGGCGGATCAGCGGGTTTTTCGACAAAGTCCAGGATGCGGTCTTCGGTATCGACTTTCATCACGCCGAACCCGGTGGCCTCCATGCGCGGCACCTCGATGCAGCCGACGGTCACATCCGCCCCGCTTTCCACGTGGTGGCGGATCATCATCGCATAGTCCTGCTTGTAGATATGGTCGCCTGCAAGGATCACGATGTATTTGGGGCCGTAGCCTTCGATGATATCCTTGTTCTGGGCGACCGCGTCGGCCGTGCCCTTGTACCAGTTCTCGTTGTCGAGCTGCTGCGAGGCGGGCAGGATATCCAGCGACTCGTTGCGTTCCGCGCGAAAGAAACTCCAACCGCGCTGCAGATGCCGGATCAGCGAGTGCGCCTTGTACTGCGTGGCCACGCCGATGCGCCTGATCCCGGAGTTCACCGCATTGGAGAGCGGAAAATCGATGATCCGGCTTTTCCCGCCGAAATACATCGCGGGTTTGGCGCGCCTGTCGGTCAACTCGTACAGCCTGCTGCCCCGGCCCCCGGCCAGAACAAAGGCCATCGTCTGCTGTGCAAGCCTTTGCGTTTCTCGGTCCATTGATTTTCCTCCCATTTTTGTCTTTTTGCGCCCCTTTTCCCGGGGCGTCAGCCACGCTCCACTTCGAAGAAGAGAGTCGTCAGCGGTGGTAGCGTGATCCGGATCGACTGCGCCCTCCCCGACGCAGCAATCTCTTCGCTCCGGACACCGCCCATGTTGCCACGGCCATCACCGCCGTAGAATTCCGAATTGGTGTTCAAACGCTCGCCCCAGTGACCTTGTTCCGGCACGCCGATGCGGCGTTCTGTCCGGGTGACCGGGGTGAAGTTGGACACCACCAGCATGGCGGGTGTGTCGCCCGTGCCACGACGCACCCAGGCAAAGATGGATTCGTCACCGCTGTTTTCCTCGATCCACTCGAAACCTTCGGGCTTTGCGTCCAGCGTGTGAAGGGCCGGATGCGCCCGGTAGAGCGCGTTGAGGTCGCGTATCAGCGTCTGCATGCCCCGGTGCAGATCGACATCCAGCAGGTGCCAGTCGAGGCTGCTGTCGTGGTTCCATTCTGCCCCTTGCGCAAACTCGCTGCCCATGAAGATCAGCTTCTTGCCCGGATGGCCCCACATGAACCCGTAATAGGCGCGCAGATTGGCGAATTTCTCCAGGCCCTCGCCCGGCATCTTGTCCAGCATTGAGCCTTTGCCATGCACCACCTCGTCATGGCTGAGCGGCAGGATGAAATTTTCCGAAAAGGCGTAGTGCAGCCCAAAGGTCATCTTGGAGTGGTGGAACTTCCGATGCACCGGGTCCTCGGCCATGTAGCTGAGCGTGTCGTTCATCCAGCCCATGTTCCATTTGAACCCGAACCCCAGACCGCCTGCATCCGTTGGCGCGCTCACGCCCGGAAAGGCAGTCGATTCCTCGGCTACGGTCATGATGCCTTCGACCTCGCCGTAGGTGGTCGTGTTCATTTTCTGCAGAAAGGCAATCGCTTCAAGATTCTCGCGCCCGCCGTCCTTGTTGGGGATCCATTCGCCCTCTTTACGGCTGTAGTCGCGGTAGAGCATGGAGGCCACGGCATCGACCCGCAGCCCGTCCACGTGATGTTCCTGCAACCAGTAAAGCGCGTTGGCGATCAGGTAGTTGGAGACCTCGGCACGCCCATAGTTGAACACCATCGTGTTCCAGTCGGGGTGAAACCCCTCCTTGGGATCGGCGTGTTCATAAAGCGCGGTGCCGTCGAATTTGGCCAGCCCATGCGCATCTTCCGGGAAATGCCCCGGCACCCAGTCGAGGATCACGCCGATCTCTGCCGCGTGGCAGGCCGAGATCAGGGCGCGGAACTCATCCGGTGTGCCGTGGCGGATCGTGGGCGCAAAAAGGCCCACCGGCTGATAGCCCCAGGACCCGTCAAAAGGAAATTCCGAGATCGGCATCAGTTCGATATGGGTAAAGCCCAGATCCTTGACGTAGGACACCAGCTGCTCGGCATGTTCCAGATAGCTCAGCGGACGGTTGCCGTCCTCAGGCACCCGCCGCCAGGAGCCCAGATGCACCTCGTAGACAGAAATCGGCTGGTCAAAGCGCTGCTTGGCCGCGCGTTTCGTCATCCAGCCCGCGTCCGGCCAGTCATACCCGTTGATCTGGCGCACGACGGAGCCGGTGCGTGGCGGGTGTTCCGAGCCGAACCCCACCGGATCCGCCTTTTGCGGCAGCAGGTGGTGATTGCTGTCGAGCACCTCGAACTTGTAGACGGCCCCCTCGCCGACGCCGGGGATGAATGTCTCCCAAACCCCGGTGGCGCCCCGGCGGCGCAACAGGTGCCGCCGCCCGTCCCAAGTATTGAAATCCCCCACAACCGACACCCGCGCCGCATTCGGCGCCCAGACGGCAAAATGCGTGCCGGCCACGCCTTCATGATCCCTCACATGGGCGCCCAGCACATGCCAGAGCTGCCGGTGCGTGCCTTCGCCGATGAGGTATTCGTCCCACTCACCCATCACCGGTCCGAACCGGTAAGGGTCATCGGCGATCCAATGGTGACCGTCGCGCGTCACGCTCAGATGATAGGTGAACCGGTTCTTGCGTCGGGGGGCCGCGCCTTCGAACAGCCCCTGCGCGCCGTCCAAGGGCAGGAGCGTGGTGATCGTGCGTCCGGTCTTCGGATCAATCGCTTCGATGCTCTGTGCGCCGGGTACGAAGGCGCGCACCACCCATTTGCCTTCAACCTGATGCAGTCCCAAGACGGAAAACGGATCCCCGTGACGGCCTGCAACGATGTCTTCTGCGTCCTGCGGTGTCAGAGCCAAACGATTTCCTTTCTAGGCCACATCCTTGCGTGACGTTCTTGATGCGATGAGGCTGGGCGCGTTCCAGATGTCGCGGGCATAGCCGCTGATGGTCCGGTCGGAGGAGAACCAGCCGACGCGGGCGGTGTTCAGGGCCGCCATCCGGGTCCACCCGGCCTTGTCGGCAAAGGCGGTATCGACCTGACGCTGGCTGTCAAAGTAGCTGTCGAAGTCGCAGGTCACGAGGAAGTAGTCATGGTTCCAGAGCCCCTGCACCAGATCGCCGTACCGCCCCCGGTCGCCAGGGGAGAACACACCGCTGTCAATCTGCGACAGCACCCGCGCCAGACGCGGGCTGGCCTCGATCGCGCGGCGGGCGTAGTCGGGCTCTGCCCGGCGCGCGGTGACCTCCGCCGCCGTCAGCCCGAAGAGAAAGAAATTATCGGCGCCCACACAGTCGCGGATCTCGACATTGGCCCCATCCAGCGTGCCAATGGTCGGCGCGCCGTTCAGGGCGAATTTCATATTGCCGGTGCCCGAGGCCTCCTTACCCGCGGTGGATATCTGTTCCGACAAATCCGTGGCCGGGATCAGGATTTCCGCCATCGAGACATTGTAGTTTTCCGGATAAACAATCTGCAACACATCACGGGTCGCCGGATCGGCGTTGATCACCTTGGCGGCATCGTTGATCAGGTGGATGATCTGCTTGGCCACCACGTAGCCGGGGGCCGCCTTGCCGCCGAAAATCTTGACCCGCGGGGTCCAGCCTGCGTTGGGATTGTCGCGGATCTCATTCCAGAGCGCCACGGTCTCCAGCAGGTTCATCAGCTGGCGTTTGTACTCGTGGATGCGCTTGATCTGGACGTCGAACATCGCCTCGGGGTCCAGCGCGTGGCCCCCGTGGTCTTTGAGCCAGTTCGACAGTCGCGCCTTGTTGCTGTCCTTGGCCGCCTGAAAGGCGTCGAGGAACGCGGGGTCACCCGCATGCGCGGCCAACCCGTCCAGTTGCTGCAGGTCGTTGGGCCAGGAGGTGCCGATGGTCTCATTGATCAAGTTGCGCAGCGGCGGGTTGCAGGAATACAGCCAGCGGCGCGGCGTGATCCCGTTGGTCTGGTTGATGATGCGCCCGGGATAATCCCGGTGCAGATCGGCAAAGACGGTTTCCTTGACCAGATCGGAATGCAGCGCCGAGACCCCGTTCACATGGTGCGCCATGACAAAGGCCAGCTCACCCATCTTCACCTCGCCATGCTCCAGAATACGCACGGCGCTGCCGGTTTCCGACAGATGCGCGGCTTCGATCATCTGGATGATCTGGTGGTGACGCGGCAGGATGCGGATGAAAAGCTCTTCCGGCCAACGCTCCAGCGCTTCGGGCAGGAGCGTGTGGTTGGTATAGGCGAGACAGCCCCGCGCGGTCTTGATCGCGGCCTCCTTGTCAAACCCGTGTTCGTCCATCAGCAGCCGCACCAGTTCCGGGCCCGCGATGGCGGGATGCGTGTCATTGAGCTGGATGGCGACGTGATCTGGCAACTCGTTCAGATCACCGCCTTCGCTCAGGAAGCGCCGCAACAGGTCCTGGATCGAGGCGGAGGTGAAGAAGTATTCCTGCTTGAGCCGCAGTTCCTTGCCGATGTCCGTTGTGTCATCCGGGTAGAGCACCCGGCTGATCGTGCGGGCCAGCGCTTCGGGCGCGCTGGCGGCGATGTAGTCGCCGCGATTGAAGCTCGCCAGATCAAAGGCGGTGGTGGGTTTCGCGGCCCAAAGGCGCAGGGTATTGGCCCACTGTGCCTGCCAGCCGATCACCGGCGTGTCATAGGCCGACGCCATGACCGTTTCTGCGCAGCGCCAGATGGTCTTGCCGTTCTCTTCAAAGACATGACCGCCGAAGTCGATGGGATAGCTGACCTCTGGCCGTTCGAATTCCCACGCGTGGCGCTGCGACAGCCAGGTTTCCGCCGTCTCCCTTTGCGCCCCATCCTCAAAGTGCTGCTCAAAAAGCCCGTGTTCGTAGCGGATGCCATAGCCATAGGCCGGAATGCCCAGCGTCGAGAGCGAATCCATGAAACAGGCCGCCAGACGCCCCAACCCGCCGTTGCCAAGGGCCGCATCCGGTTCATTCGCGACCACGGCAGCGTAATCCTGACCCAGATCGGCCAGCGCGGCCTCTGCCACCGCATCCAGCCCGAGGTTCACCGCGACATCCTCGATCAGCCGCCCGATAAGGAATTCCATCGACAGGTAATACACCCGCTTGCCCCGCGCCTCGTAAGTCTTGCGCGTGCTCTCGAACCACGGATCGACCACGCGGTCCCGCAGGGCCAGCGACAGCGACATGCGCCAGTCATAGAGCGAGGCATGGCTGTCATCCTTGCCCAGCGAGTGTTTGAGATGGCGCAGGATGTCTGCGCTGAATTCTGACGGGGAAACAGGGGGGATACTCATAGCGGACATCAGGTCTCTTTTTTCGGCTCACCGGTCACGGGACGCGCCGGAAGCGAGGGGTTTTCTTTTTCTAGCGGTTTTAGGAGCAGGACGACACCGATTTTCTCAAAGCTCGTGGGCCCAGGGCGGATTGGCCCCGGCGCGGGACACGGTCACGGCGGCAACGGCGGCCCCCTGCGCCAGGGCTTCTGTGATCTCCTGCGGACCGATGCGGGTCACCGATTGTTTTGACAGGAACCCGCCTTCGGCCAGTTTGGCCAGAACGCCCGCGTTGAAGGTATCGCCTGCGCCAACGGTATCGACGATGGCCACTCTCTGCGCCATAACATCGACGGTGACGCCACCCGCAAAGATGGCCGAGGCCCCATCAGCACCGCGCGTCACGATGACAACATGCGGTCCGGCGGCGCAAATCAGTTGTGCCTTTTCGGTCAGGGTCTCGCCGTCCCGCATGATCCATTCGAGGTCTTCATCCGAGACTTTCACAATATCGGCCACGGCAACCATGCGCTCCAGCCGGGCGCGGTACCGGGCCTCGTCCTTCACAAAGGCGGCACGGATGTTGGGGTCGATCATGATCACCCTACCATCCGCTTCCCGCTCGGCCAGGGCCGCGTAGAACTCCGCACAGGGTTCGCTGATCAGGCTGATACCGCCGAAATAGAGCGCGGTCACAGCCTCCGGCAGGTCCGGCAGCTGATCAGGCGTCAGGCTGCGCCCGGCGGTGTTTTCATCGTAGAAGGTATAGCGCGCCTGACCCTCGGTAAGCTGCACAAAGGCCAGCGTTGTGGGCAGATCGGAGTGGATCACATGGCTGCAGTCCACGTGGCTCTCTGCCAGCGCCTGCGTCAGTTGCTGACCAAAGAGGTCATGCGACAGGCCGGTGACAAATCCGGTGTCTTGCCCCAGACGCCCCAGCGCGATGGCGGTGTTAAAGACGGCGCCGCCGGCATGGGGGGTAAAGCTGGTTTGCCCATCGGTGGAGACCGTCGGGATCATGTCGATCAGCGCTTCGCCGCAACATAAAATCATCTTCCTGCTCCCCGATTGTCTTTTATCACAAGGGCGCACCGCGATTTGGCCACACCTCTGTACCCGTTATGCCGCGAGTTTACTCGCATCCCGCGCCAGGGCTTCGATCCCCGCCCAGTCACCTTTGACCACCAGATCGCTCGGGGCAACCCAGCTGCCCCCGGCGCAGACCACATTGGGCAGCGACAGATAGCTTTGCGCGTTGGAGGGGCTGACCCCGCCGGTGGGGCAGAACCCGATCTGCGGCAAGGGCGCGCCAATCGCCTTGAGGGCTGGCGCGCCGCCTGATGCCTCGGCCGGGAAAAACTTGAGCATGTCATAGCCGCGCTCAAAGAGGCGCATCGCCTCGGAGGCCGTGGCAGCCCCGGCCAGCAGTGGCAGGTCTTCGGCTTCACAGGCCTCCAGCAGCGCATCCGTGGCCCCCGGGGACACGCCGAATGTGGCCCCCGCCGCCTTGGCATCGCGGACGTCCTGCGGCGTGACAAGGGTGCCGGCACCGACAACGCCGCCGGGCACCTGCGCCATTTCGGCGATCACCTCAAGCGCTGCCGGGGTGCGCAGGGTCACCTCCAGCGCAGGCAACCCGCCTGCAACCAGCGCCTCGGCCAACGGCCGGGCGTGGGCTTTGTCCTGCACCACCAGCACAGGCACGATGGGCGCAAGCGCACAGATTTCACGGGCGCGTTTGCTCGCCTCTTGCGGGGTCATGGGGTCGTCCTTTCCTAAAACAGCACGCTGGCGCCGGTGTCCGCCGTGCCGACCGACCGCCGGAACTGGGCAAAAAGCTCGCGCCCGAGGCCAAATTCATTGGCGCCAAGATTGATCCTGACAGGGTCGCGGTCAAGCACCCCGGGGGTGACGATCTCCAGATCGCCCTTCACCGCATCGACCCGCAGGATATCACCGTCCTGCAGTTTGGAAATGGCCCCGCCGTCCAGCGCTTCGGGGCTGACATGGATGGCCGAGGGCACCGACCCGGACGCGCCAGACATCCGCCCGTCAGTCACCAGGGCCACGTTGATCCCACGCGCCTGCAGGTTCTTCAACACCGGCGTCAGACTGTGCAATTCCGGCATGCCGTTGGCCTTTGGCCCCTGAAACCGCACCACGACAACGGTGTCCTCTTCGATCTCGCGGGCCTTGCAGGCCGCCTTGACCTCTTCCTGATCGTTGAAGACGCGCACCGGGGCCTCGACGATCTGGTGTTCGGGTTTCACGGCGGAAACCTTCATGACCGCATTGCCCAGCGACCCGCTGAGACGTTTCAGCCCGCCCGTTGGCTGGAAAGGGTCCGCCGCCGGACGCAGAATCCTTTCGTTGAGGCTCTGCGCCGTGCCCTCTTCCCAGACAACATCGCCGCCCCTGAGTTTCGGTTCCTGCGTATAGACCTCAAGACCGCCCCCACCCACGGTTTTGGTATCCGGGTGCAGCAGCCCCGCGCCCAGCAGCTCGCGGATCATATAGCCCAGACCGCCAGCGGCATGGAAATGGTTCACATCCGCCAACCCGTTTGGATAGACCCGCGCCAGCAGCGGCGTGACCTCGGACAGGTCCGAGAAATCCTGCCAGTCGAGGATGATGCCGCCTGCGCGCGCCATGGCCACCAAATGGATCAGCAGATTGGTCGACCCGCCCGTGGCATTGAGCCCGATGATACCGTTCACAAAGGCCTTTTCATCCAGCACATCGCACACCGGAAGATAATCATCACCCAGATCGGAATGCGCCAGCGCCCGCTGTGCCCCCGCCCGTGTCAGCGCGTCGCGCATTTCCGTGTTCGGGGTGACAAAGCTGGCCCCCGGCAGGTGCATGCCCATGAATTCCATCAGCATCTGGTTGGTGTTGGCTGTGCCGTAGAAGGTGCAAGTGCCCGGCCCGTGATAGGCCGCCATTTCCGCCTGCATCAGCGCGTCGCGCCCGACCTCACCCGCGGCGAATTTCTGGCGCACCTGGCTCTTTTCCTCATTCGACAGGCCGGAGGTCATCGGCCCGGCGGGCAGGAAAACCGTCGGGATATGACCAAAGGTCTGCGCTGCGATGATCAGCCCCGGCACGATTTTATCACAAACGCCCAGATAGACCGCGGCGTCAAAGGTGTTGTGCGTCATCGCAATGCCGGTCGCCATGGCAATCAGATCGCGGGAAAACAGGCTCAGCTCCATGCCCGGTTCGCCCTGGGTCACCCCATCACACATGGCTGGCACACCGCCCGCCACCTGCGCCGTGGCCCCGACCGCGCGCGCCGCCTCGCGGATCAGTTCCGGGAAACGTTCAAAGGGCTGATGCGCGGACAGCATGTCGTTGTAGGTGGTCACAATGGCCAGATTGGGGGCCTGCTCAGTAACCATCGCGGATTGATCCGGCCCCGCCCCGGCATAGGCATGCGCCTGACCGCTGCAGCTGAGATGGCCGCGCGCGGGTCCCTTTGTGCGCGCCGCGTTCATCCGCGCAAGATAATCTCCGCGCGGTCCTTCGCTCCGCTCGATGATCCGGTCGGTGACGCGGGCAATCGTGTCATTCAGTGTCATCTCGGTTCCTTTCGGTCCCTGGACGGGTCAGACAGCACGTCAGGTTTTGGAGAGTTCCGCCAGCCTGCGGCCTGTGTCGATCATCCGGTTGGCAAAGCCCCATTCGTTGTCATACCAGCTGACCACCCGCACCAGCCCGTCTGCGGTAACGCTGGTCTGCGGCGCGGCAAAGCTGGAGGAATGCGGGTCGTGGTTGTAGTCGATGGAAACGGTCGGATCCGTCTCGTAGGCCAGAACCCCTTTCAGCTCGCCCTCGGCGGCCTCTTTCATCGCCGTATTGATGGCCTCTTTGGTCGCAGGCTTTTCAGGCATGAAGGCCAGATCGACCAGCGAGACATTCGGCGTCGGCACGCGGATGGCAGAGCCTTCAAGGCGCCCTTCGAGATGCGGCAGCACCAGCGAGATCGCCTTGGCCGCCCCGGTAGAGGTCGGCACCATCGACACCGCAGCAGCGCGCCCGCGATAGAGATCTTTGTGCGGCGCGTCATGGGAGGGTTGGTCGCCGGTATAGGCGTGGATCGTGGTCATGTAGCCTGTCTTGATACCAAAGGCCTTGTCCAGCACATAGGCCACCGGGGCCAGGCAGTTCGTGGTGCAGGAGGCGTTGGAAATGACGATGTCATCCTTGGTCATATGCTTGTGGTTCACACCATAGACCACGGTGCGATCCGCACCCGCGCCCGGCGCCGAAATCAGCACGCGGCGCGATCCGTTTTCCAGATGCTGCGCGGCCTTTTCGCGGGCGGTGAAGAGCCCCGTGCATTCCATCGCCACATCGACACCGTCCCAGGGCAGTTCCGCCGGGTTGCGAATGGCGGTGACCTGAATGCTCTTGCCATTGACGACCAGCGCATCGCCCTTGACCTCTACATCCGCCTTAAAGCGACCATGCACGCTGTCGTATTTGAGAAGATGCGCCAGTGTCTCCGGGGTCGACAGATCGTTGATTGCGGTCACTTCGACATCCGAAATCTGGTTCTCCACAAGGGCCCGCAGCACACCGCGACCGATGCGACCGAAACCGTTAATTGCAACTGAGTGAGACATCTTCTTCCTCCAGAATTCATTCTGTGTCGCGCCGATCCGACGCACTGGGCTTTGTTAGCGCTAACGATCACATTTTGACGTAAACATCAATGGTCGATTTCAGCGCGGTTTGTCGCGGTATTCGAGCAGGCGGCGGTGTGGTGCGGTTCCAGGCCCACGATACTGCCACCTGCTGCATCATAGCATAAGATGCCGCCATCTCACTTTCATGAAACGGAGGCGTCGAAAATCACGTCGCAAGGCAAAGCGTGCGACTGTATCAGCTGCGCGTTTCTGAGGTCGTTTCCTTCGGCCCGGGCAATGGCGGCATGTTCGGTCAGGCCTTCGTCGAGCCAGCGATCAATCAGCCGCTGGCGCAGGGTGGGCAGGTCGACCTCCAACCGGACCCGCACATCCCAGAAGGTCGACAGCGACCGCCAGTGATCTGCATCCAGCAGCAGGTAGTTCCCCTCCACGATCACAGTGTCACAGTCATCCTCCAGATGCCCGGCCCCGGCGATGGCGATGTCGCGCGTGCGGTCAAAAAGCGGATAATACACCGGCGTGTCCGACCCCAGGGCCTGCATCAGCCGGGCAAAACCGGTCACATCAAAGGTCTCGGGCGCGCCTTTGCGGTCCAGCAGATCCAGCGCGGTCAGGATGCGGTTGTCGAGATGGAACCCATCCATCGGCACGACCTGCGCCGTGGCGCCGCGCGCGGTCAGCGCCTGCGCCAGCGTTTCCGCCAGTGTGGATTTTCCGCTGCCCGGCGCGCCGGCAAGCGCGACCAACCGGCGCTTTGATTTGCGCGGCGCCGCCAGGACGTGATCTGTCAAGGTGTCCACGCTGCCCATGGTCAGGCTCATACTGTCCTCTTTTTTAATTGCAGCCCTTGTTGCAGTCATCAAGAGCCGCCTTCCACGCCGGTTGCAAGTCTTCAAATCGCGACGCCTGTGCGGGCGATGCAGAGACCGGCCCAAAAATCAAAGGGTGAGGGGTTTCCCGCAGAGCTTTGATAGGCCAGCCCTGACCGAGTGATATCAGATTGCCTGACGCATGATTCCGACCAGCTCGGACACAGGCAAGACACATGGATTGGCCTTCATCGAAGAGGCCCCCGCCGCTTCTTCGGCGATCTGCGTCAGATCGGTTTCAGCGCTCAGCCACTGCGACAGCCGTTGAACCTGCCACCTGTCCAAGAGCTCGGGCATCTGTTCAAACACGCTGTCAGGCGCCAGATCAAAGCCCTGACCCACCCACTCTGCAACGTCCTGAAACCGCTCTGACACTTCGCCAGCCGCCCGAAGGCTCGCACCATTGGCGACCATCACCGGCCCCAGCAGCCGTCCGCAAATCAACCCGTGCGGCGCGCCCAGCCGGCCGCCCAGAACACCGGCCAGACCGTGAACGGCCCCAAGTCCCGCATTGGCCAGCGCCAGCCCGCCAGCAAGGCTGACAAAAGCCATGTCATCGCGCGCCTGCGGGTCTTCCGCCTCTGCCAGTCGCGCCAGCGCCCGCGCGCCTTTGGGAATGGCCGCGCGGCAGAGCGCATCTGTCAGCGGATTGGCGCGGCTCGAGACATAGGGTTCAATCACCTGCGTCAGCGCATCCAGCCCGGAGGCCAGCGTCTGCGCGCGCGGGGTGTGATCAGTGAGCGCGGGATCGACCAGCGCCACGTCGGGCAGCATGCGCGGATCGCGCAGGCTGACCTTGCGCCCCGCCTCCGGCACGGTGATCACCGCGTTCTTGGTGACTTCCGCCCCGGTGCCAGAGGTCGTGGGCACGGCAATCATCGGCAGCGGATCGGCGGCCAACGGTCGCGCGCCACCGACACCTTCCAGATGATCCATGACCGCCCCGTCGCCGGGCAGCAGGGCCGCAATGGCCTTGCCAAGGTCAATGACTGCGCCGCCCCCCACGGCCAAAACCGCATCGGCCCGCAGTTCGCGCCCTGCCGTCAGGCCAGCGTTCAGCGCCTGCACCGTGGGCTCACCAGAACTGAAGATTTCCGCCACATCCGCGCCAAGTGCGCGCATCTCATCCCCCAAGGCATCGACCCGGGCGACCGACCGCCCGCGCACCAGCAGAATGCGCCTGCCAAAGCCAAGCGTGATCTGCGCGGCCTGATCCGACACACCCCGGCCAAACTCGATCCGCCCGGCTGTGAGGAAGCTGAAAGCTGTCTCGCTCAAAAGCTCATGGTCGCTGCGACGGCGCGCTTCCAGGCCGCGTATTTCTCGCTGCGCAGGTCGTCCTGCATCTGTGGGGTGAACTGCCGCTGCAACGCCCAGCTGTCAGAGAAACCTGCCATATCCGGGTAGATGCCTGCGCGCTGCCCGGCAAGCCACGCCGCCCCAAGTGCCGTGGTTTCAAGCACCTCGGGGCGGTCTACCGGCGCGCCGATGATGTTGGAGAGAAACTGCATCGCCCAGTCAGAAGCCGACATGCCGCCATCCACGCGCAAGGTGGCCCCGGCCCCGTCTCCCTGCCAATCGGCCTGCATGGCCTCCAGCAGATCACGGGTCTGGTAACCGACGCTTTCCAGCGCGGCCTTGGCGTATTCTTCGGGGCCAGAATTGCGGGTGAGGCCAAAGACTGCGCCGCGACACTCCGCATTCCAGTAGGGCGCGCCCAAGCCCACGAAGGCGGGCACCAGCACCACGTTCTGGTTCGGGTCTGCTTTCTCAGCCAAAGGCTGGGTCTCGGCTGCTTCGCGGATGATCTTGAGCCCATCACGCAGCCACTGAACGACCGCCCCGGCCACGAAAATGGACCCTTCCAGCGCATAGGTGGGCTTGCCATCGAACTGATAGGCAATCGTCGTCAGCAGCCGGTTCTGCGATGTCACAGCGGTCTCTCCCGTGTTTAGCAGCGCAAAACACCCTGTACCGTATGTGGACTTCAGCATACCCGGCTCAAAACAGGCCTGCCCGATGGTCGCCGCCTGCTGATCGCCCGCAACGCCGAGAATGGGAATGGCACGCCCGAACAGGTCGGCGCGGGCCATACCAAAGTCAGCCGCGCAATCCTTGACCTCGGGCAGCATCTCCATGGGGATGTCGAAAAGCGCACAGATCGACGTGCTCCAGCGCCCTTTATGAATGTCATAGAGCGAGGTGCGCGCTGCATTGGTGGCATCGGTGACATGGGCAGCCCCACCGGTCAGCTTCCAGATCAGGTAACTGTCAACCGTGCCAAAGAGCAACTCACCCTTGCGCGCACGATCCCGCGCGCCGTCGACGTGATCGAGAATCCACTTGAGCTTGGTGCCCGAAAAATACGGATCGGCCAGCAGGCCGGTCTTTTCCGTGATCATCTTATCGTGCCCGGCCTCCCGCAGTTCGCGGCAGTAGTCAGCCGTGCGCCGGTCCTGCCAGACAATTGCGTTGTGAATGGGCTGGCCAGTGTCCTTCTCCCACACCACCACCGTCTCGCGTTGGTTGGTAATGCCGATGGCCGCGATGTCATCCGGGCCCAGGCCTGCCTTTTCGATGGCCGCGCGGCATGTTCCGGCGGTCGTAGACCACAGATCGCCGGGATCATGCTCGACCCAACCGCTGTTCGGGAAATGCTGCGGGAACTCTTCCTGCGCGCTGGATCTGATCTTCATCTGCGCATCGAACACGATGGCGCGCGAAGATGTGGTTCCCTGATCGATTGCGAGAATATGGGTCATGCGTTGGGCTCTTTTCGTACGTCATCCTCAGGCTTGACCCGAGGATCTTTGCGACCGGAGATCCTCGGGTCAAGCCTGAGGATGACGGCTGAATTTGAAGCAAACCGGGGCGCACCCTGTGCGCCCCGGCCAATGATCAAAGACTTAGTTTTCCCAGGACTTGATCAGCTCGTCATAGCTGACGGTCTGTGGCTCTTCGTCTTCGTTTTCCAGCTTGGCGTAGGGTGCGCCGTCACGGTCGAACCATGACTGAGGATCTTCTTCCTCATTCATGACCGGACCCAGATCACCCTGCACACCGGCACGCTCAAGACGTTCCAGCACACGCTCCTGGTCGGCACAAAGGGCATCCAGCGCTTCCTGAGGTGTCTTGGCACCGGACATGGCGTCGCCGATGTTCTGCCACCACAGCTGTGCCAGCTTCGGATAGTCCGGCACGTTTGTCCCGGTTGGCGACCAGGCCACGCGCGCGGGCGAGCGGTAGAACTCAACCAGACCACCCAGCTTGTCCGCACGATCGGTGAAGTGATCGCTGTCGATGGTGCTCTCGCGGATGAAGGTCAGGCCGACGTCAGACTTCTTCAGGTCCACCGTCTTGGAGACCACGAACTGCGCGTAGAGCCATGCGGCCTTGGCGCGATCCACCGGGGTGCTTTCCATCAGCGTCCAGGAACCAGCGTCCTGATAACCGATCTTCTGGCCTTCTTTCCAGTAGACACCATGCGGGCTGGGCGCCATGCGCCACTTGGGCGTGCCGTCCTCGTTCATCACCGGCAGGTCAGGCTCGACCGTGGCGGCGGTGAAGGCGGTGTACCAGAACATCTGCTGCGCGACGTTCCCTTGCGCCGGGATCGGACCCGCCTCGGAGAAGGTCATGCCAGCCGCAGCGGGCGGCGAGTACTTCTGCAGCCATTCGATGGCCTTGGTCACCGCATAGACAGCCGCAGGAGAGTTGGTCGCACCGCCACGGGCCACGCAGGACCCTGTTGGCTGCGAGTTCTCGTTCACACGGATGCCCCATTCGTCCACGGGCAGACCGTTCGGCTCACCCACGTCGCCCATGCCCGCCATGGACATCCACGCGTCGGTGTAGCGCCAACCCAAGGATGGGTCTTTCTTGCCGTAGTCCATGTTGCCGAAGACCTCGCCCTCGACACCCATGTGGCTCAGGTTACGCCCGGTGAAGAATTCCGCGATGTCCTCATAAGCCGACCAGTTGACCGGAACACCCAGCTCATAGCCGTATTTCTCCTGGAAATCAGCCTTGTTCTTCTCGTCGTTGAACCAGTCGTAGCGGAACCAATAGAGGTTCGCGAACTGCTGCGTGGGCAGCTGGTAGAGCTTGCCATCGGGGCCAGTGGTGAAGGACGTGCCGATGAAGTCTTCCACGTCCAGCGACGACAGGGTCACATCCGCGCCCTCACCCGCCATCCAGTCGGTCAGGTTGCGCACTTGCTGGTAGCGCCAGTGGGTGCCGATCAGGTCGGAATCGTTGACATAGGCGTCATAGATATTCTCGCCTGACTGCATTTGCGTCTGCAGCTTTTCGACCACATCCCCTTCGCCGATCAGGTCATGCGTGACCTTGATCCCAGTGATCGCAGTGAAGGCCGGGGCCAGCACCTGAGATTCGTACTCATGCGTGGTGATCGTCTCGGAGACAACCTTGATCTCCATGCCTGCGAACGGGGCCGCTGCGTCCACGAAGAATTGCATCTCCGCTTCCTGCGCGGCGCGGTCGAGCACGGAGAGCCCGGCGATTTCGTCGTCAAGAAACGCCTTCGCCGCTTCCATGTCGGCCCAGGCCGGCAGGGCCATGCACGCGACCATCGCGCCCACGGCTGTGGTTGATTTTAGTGAAAAGTTCATGTGAGTCCTCCCAAGACATTATTGAACTGTTTTAACTGGCCCCCCGGAAAATACCCGGATCGACCATTCTTCCCATCTATACCCAGCGGAAAACCGCAACGGCATAGACCAGACACGCCAGCAGCGCATAAGGCTGTGGTGCGACCTCAAGACCCAGCCAGATCAGGTTGATGAAGGCTGAGCCCAACAGCGTGATGAACAGACGATCACCCCGCGTTGTTTCGATACGGAGAATGCCCACGCGCGGCGTCTCCGGGTATTTGATGGCGAGAATTGTGAAGGTGATCAACAGACAAGCGATCACGCCAAAGAAAATTGCGGTCGGTAGGGTCCATGCCATCCAGGCCATATCAGCTGCCTCCATCCGTTAGAGTGATGTCATCCTCGGGCCTGACCCGAGGATCTTCCTCAATCAGCCAACCGCGACCTCGGGCCACAAATCCTGCCAAGCGGGGTTGTTCTCCTGAATGAGAGACACTTTCCACGCTCTGCGCCAGCGTTTCAGCGATTTCTCCCGTTGGATCGCGACACGCATCTCCGAGTGCAGCTCGTACCAAACCAACCGACTGAGATTGTAGCGGTCGGTAAAGCCCGGCAAAGCATGGGTTCGGTGCTGCCAAACGCGATGTTGCAGATTGCTGGTCATGCCGACGTAGAGCGTCCCATCCGGACGATTGGTCACAATGTAGACTGCCATTTCCTTCAACATCCGCCAGCACTCGGTCATCCTCGGGCTTGACCCCGGAGCCTTTGTGGTCGGAGATCCTCGGGTCAAGCCCGAGGATGACAGCGTCTTGATTAACAAATCCTTGCATCACACCCTCCCCAAGGCAAAGCCCTTGGCGATGTAGTTGCGCACGAAATAGATCACCAAGGCCCCCGGCACGATGGTCAACACACCGGCTGCCGCCAATACGCCCCAGTCAATGCCCGCCGCCCCTTGGGTCCGGGTCATGATGGCAGCGATGGGTTTCGCATCCACCGTGGTCAGCGTCCGGCTGAGCAGCAGTTCCACCCAAGAGAACATGAAGCAGAAGAAGGCCGCCACGCCGATCCCCGACGCGATCAGCGGCGTGAATATGCGGATGAAGAAACGCGGGAAGGAGTAGCCATCCAGATAGGCCGTCTCGTCGATCTCTTTCGGCACGCCGCGCATGAAGCCTTCGAGGATCCAGACCGCCAGCGGCACGTTGAAAAGGCAATGCGCCAGCGCCACGGCGATATGGGTGTCGAAGAGGCCTACGGACGAGTAGAGCTGGAAGAACGGCAGCGCAAAAACCGCAGGCGGCGCCATCCGGTTGGTCAGCAGCCAGAAGAACAGGTGCTTGTCCCCCATGAAGCTGTACCGCGAGAAGGCATAGGCCGCAGGCAGCGCCACGGCGAGGCTGATCGCGGTGTTCATCACCACGTAGATCAGCGAGTTGATATAGCCGATGTACCAGCTCTCATCGGTCAGGATTTTCACATAGTTCGCCAGCGTCAGATTGCGTGGAAACAGCGTGAACTCACCCAGAATTTCCGTGTTGGTCTTCAGGCTCATGTTCAGCAGCCAGTAGATCGGCAGCAGCAGGAACAAAAGGTAAAGCCCCATGACGATGGCCGAGCGGTTCACACGTGGCGTCTTGCGGCGGGCCACTTGGACCTCGCTTTGTGTCACCTTGCCGGGCAGCGTGCCAGCGCCGGGTGCTTGAATGGTGGTATCGGACATCAGACGCCATCCCTTTTGTCGAGGTTCGTCATCACCGTGTAGAAGACCCATGAGATCAGCAGGATGACGAGGAAGTACATGATCGAGAAGGCAGCGGCGGGTCCGAGGTCAAACTGCCCCAGCGCCATTTTCACAAGGTCAATCGACAGGAAGGTCGTCGCATTGCCCGGGCCCCCGCCAGTGACCACGAAGGGTTCGGTATAGATCATGAAACTGTCCATGAAGCGCAGCAGGATCGCGATCATCAGCACGCCCGCCATCTTCGGCAGTTCGATGTAGCGGAAGACGGCCCAGCGGCTGGCCTGATCGATCTTGGCGGCCTGATAATAGGCGTTGGGGATCGATTGCAGCCCGGCATAGGCGAGCAGCGCCACCAGCGAGGTCCAGTGCCAGACATCCATCACGATCACCGTGACCCAGGCAGCAAAGATATCCTGCGTGTAGTTGTAGGAAATACCCATCTTATCAAGCGTGTAGCCCAGCAGGCCAATGTCGACGCGGCCAAAGATCTGCCAGATCGTGCCCACCACATTCCACGGAATGAGCAGCGGCAGGGACATCAGCACGAGGCAGAAAGAGGCCCAGAAGCCGCTTTTCGGCATGTTCAGTGCGATGTAGATGCCCAAGGGGATTTCGATGGCCAGGATGATCCCGGAGAACATCAGCTGCCGCCAGAGCGCATCCCACATGCGGTCGTCCTGCAACATCTCCTCGAACCACTCCAGACCGGCCCAGAAGAACTGGTTGTTCCCGAAGGTGTCCTGCACCGAATAGTTCACCACCGTCATCAGCGGGATCACCGCCGAGAAGGCCACCAGCACCAGCACCGGCAGCACCAGGAACCATGCTTTTTGATTTACCGTCTTGTTCATCAGGCGGCCTCCCCTTCCGGTGCGACACGCCAGTCGTCCGCGTAAACATTGATCCCAGCGGGATCAAAGGTAATTCTCTGTGTATTCGCCGCGATCGTGTCGCCCTCGCCCGCGATGGCACTGATCTCATGGCCTTCGACGTCCAGACGCACGATCTTGTGGCGCCCCACATCCTCGACGCGCTTGATGCGCGCTGGCACACCGGCCTCCGCGGTCGTCAGTTTGACAAATTCCGGGCGCACGCCCACCTGCACCTTGCCGCCGCCGGGCTGGTATCCGGCACCAAGGGGCACCGTTGCCCCGGCGATCTGCGCCGTTGCACCGTCGATCTTGGCATCAAACAGGTTCATGCCCGGCGAGCCGATGAAGTAGCCGACAAAAGTATGCGCGGGACGCTCGAACAGCTCCTGCGGCGTGCCGATCTGCACCACGCGCCCGTCGTACATGACCACCACCTTGTCCGCGAAGGTCAGCGCCTCGGTCTGGTCGTGGGTCACATAGATCATCGTGTGGCCAAACTCGTGGTGCAGCGATTTCAACTGCGTGCGCAGCTCCCACTTCATATGCGGATCAATCACCGTCAGCGGCTCGTCAAACAGCAGCGCGTTCACGTCTTCCCGCACCATGCCACGGCCCAGCGAAATCTTCTGCTTGGCATCCGCCGTCAGCCCCCGCGCCTTGCGGTTCAGCTCTGCCTCCATGCCGATCATCTTGGCGATCTGGTCCACGCGTTGTGCCACATAAGACGCATCCGCGCCCCGGTTGCGCAGCGGAAAGGCCAGATTGTCGCGCACGGTCATCGTGTCGTAGACAACCGGAAACTGGAACACCTGCGCGATGTTGCGCTCTGCCGTGGGCGCCTGGGTAACATCCTGATCATTAAAGAGAATGCGGCCCTGACTGGGGTGCAGCAAACCGGAGATGATGTTCAGCAGCGTGGATTTGCCACAGCCCGACGCGCCCAGCAGCGCATAGGCCTCGCCATCCACCCAATCGTGGTTCAGTTCCTTGAGCGCGAAATCATCCTCGGACGTCGGGTTCGGCAAATAGGAATGTGCCAGATTATCCAGCGTGATCTTGGCCATTACGCGGCCTCCGCATAGGGGGCCGCGGCGACGAGATCGCCATTCTGACCAAAGATATAGACATGTGCGGGATCGAGATAGACCTCCAGCGCCTGCCCGGGCTGAAGCGACTGCACCCCATGCACCAACCCGACCCAGCGTTCGCCGTGATGATCGAGGTGCACGAAAGTTTCCGATCCGGTGATTTCCGTGACCGTCAACTTGGTCTTGAAGGACATGACCCCCGCCACATGCGGCGACAGCTCCAGATGGTTGGGCCGGAAGCCAGCAGTATAGTCTCCGTCCGGCAGGTCCATCGTGCTCGCCGTCACATCGACGCTTTGCCCGTCGCCAAAAGAGAGCTTGCCGCTTTTCTTGGTGATCTTGAGGAAATTCATCGGCGGGTCGGAAAACACCCGCGCCGTAGTGGCGTTCACCGGCTTGCGGTACACCGACGGCGTTGGCCCGAATTGGGTCACCTTGCCTTCCCAGAGCGCGGCGGTGTTGCCGCCCAACAGCAGCGCCTCTTCCGGTTCCGTTGTCGCATAAACGAAGATCGACCCGGATTCCTCGAAGATCTTCGGGATTTCGGCGCGCAATTCCTCGCGCAGCTTGTAGTCGAGGTTGGCCAGCGGCTCATCCAGCAGCACGAGGCCTGCGTTTTTAACCAGCGCCCGCGCCAGCGCGCAGCGTTGTTGCTGCCCGCCCGAGAGTTCCAGCGGCTTGCGGTCCAGCATCGGGGTCAGCTGCATCAGCTCCGCCGTCTCCCGCACCCGCGCATCGATCTCCGCGCGGGATTGCCCCAGCAGCCGCATCGGCGAGGCAATGTTGTCGTAGACCGTCATCGACGGGTAATTGATGAACTGCTGGTAAACCATCGCCACCTTGCGGTCCTGCACACGCATGCCGGTGACGTCTTCACCGTTCCAGATCACGCGTCCCGTGGCGGGCACATCGAGCCCGGCCATCAGCCGCATCAGCGATGTCTTGCCCGAGAGCGTCGGTCCCAGGAGCACGTTCATCGTGCCCTTCTCAAGTGCTATATCCGTTGGGTAAATATGGGTTTCCCCGCCAACGGTCTTAGACACCCCTTCCAGGATCAAGGTCATGTCCGTCCCCCAATTCTATTCCGCCGCGTTGGATGAATGTTCTGCAGGATGATCCTGCATGAACGTCTCCACCTCGGCAATTTGTTCTTTTGTCAGTCTCAGCCCCAGCTTGTTGCGCCGCCAGACGACGTCTTCGGCGGTGCGGGCGTATTCGTTTTTCTGCAGCCAGCGGATTTCACGCTCGGTCAGGCTGGCGCCAAAGCCTTGCCCCATGTCCGCTTCGGTCTCGACACCCGCCATCACGTCCCAGGCCTCAGTGCCGTAGGCACGGACCAGACGCCGCGACCAGAAATCGGTCAGAAAGGGGAAATCCTCGCGCAGCCGCCGGACCAGCATGTCGAAACCGTCGACGGCGAAATCGCCGCCCGGCAGGGCAACACCGGCTGTCCAATGGCCGGAGGTGCCCGGAAAGAACGGCACGATCTTGTCCATCGCGTCCTCGGCCAGCTTGCGGTAGGTGGTGATTTTGCCGCCAAAGACGTTGAGGATGGGCGCGCCACCGGCATCATCCACTTTCAGCGTGTAATCCCGCGTGGCCGCTGTCGCGCTGCTGGCCCCATCATCATAAAGCGGGCGCACGCCGGAATAGCTCCAGACCACATCCTCGGGGCCAATATCCTGCTTGAGATACTGGTTGATGAAATTCAACAGGTAGTCGCGTTCTTCGTTGGTGCACTCGGGCTTCACGCCCGGGTCGCTGTGTTCCGCGTCCGTCGTGCCGATCAGGGTGAAATCCGTCTCATAGGGAATGGCAAAGATGATGCGCCCGTCCGTGCCCTGGAAGAAGTAGCATTTGTCGTGGTCATAAAGACGACGGGTCACGATATGGCTGCCGCGCACCAGACGCACGCCTTCGGTGGAATTGATCCGCACCTTTTGCTGGATGATATCGCCGACCCAGGGGCCACCGGCATTCACCAGCATGCGCGCCCGCACCACCTTGGTTTCCGCGCGCGCAATGTCTTCGAGCGTGATTTCCCAAAGATCCTCCACCCGCGCGGCGCTGACCACCTTGGTGCGCACCATCACATCGGCCCCGCGCGCCTCGGCATCGCGAGCGTTCAGAACCACAAGGCGCGAATCCTCGATCCAGCAATCTGAATACTCGTAGGCCTTCTCGAACCGGTCATCGAGCGGCGCGCCTTCGACCCCGTTTTTCAGGTTCAGCGTTTTAGTCGCCGGCAGGATTTTCCGCCCGCCCAGATTGTCATAAAGCATCAATCCAAAGCGGATCAGCCAAGCCGGACGCCGCCCCTTCATCCAGGGCATCAGCGTGTTCAGAATGCGCGAGGTCGGTGTCGAACCTTCGAACCGCATATCCTTGTGATAGGGCAGCACGAACCGCATGGGCCAGCTGATATGCGGCATCGCTTTCAGCAGCACCTCGCGTTCCGCCAAGGCATGACGCACCAGATTGATCTCGAAGTATTCCAGATAGCGCAGGCCGCCGTGAAAGAGCTTGGTCGAGGCTGACGAGGTCGCCGAGGCGAGATCGTTCATCTCGGCCAGCGCCACGCTCAGACCACGCCCGGCCGCATCCCGGGCGATACCGCATCCATTGATGCCGCCCCCCACGATGAACAGGTCATATGTGTCGGATTGCTTTTGCAGCGACGCCACCAGACCCTCCCAATCCATGTGCGTGAACAACGAACGAATGGGTAGCGCACTGTTTCCAGCGGATCAAGCGATTTTTTTCGTTTATGTTCGCTTTTGCTCGAAATCGAATAATATCTGTTTTTCAGGTTCTGTTCCGATGAGATGCGAACCTGTTGTCGTGACGGCAGTTTTCCCGCTCTGCGGGAGACATGCCTCGGCGCCGCCGATGTCCGTGCATCGCATCCCCCGGGTGCATACGTTGGAAAAAACATTGGAAATGAACCATTTTTCCGCTACCCACCCTGTTAGGAGGAGTTAAATGTCGCAGACGTTCCGTCACCCGGATATCCTGAAAATCGCGCAGCGCGAGGGCAAAGTCACCGTTGAAGGCCTGGCGGAGCACTTCGGTGTGACGCTGCAGACGATCCGGCGCGATCTGACCGAACTGGCCGAAGCGAACAAACTCGAACGTGTGCATGGCGGCGCGATTCTCCCCTCAGGCACCACCAACATCGAATACGACGAACGGCGCAATCTGAACCAAACCGCCAAGCTGGCGATGGCGCGCGCCTGTGCGGCACAGATCCCCGAAGGCTGTTCGGTCTTCCTAAACATCGGCACCAGCACCGAGGCCGTTGCGCGCGAATTGCTGCATCATCGCGACCTGATGGTGGTGACCAACAACATGAACATCGCCAATATTCTGGTGGACAATGCCGACTGTCAGATCATCGTGACAGGAGGTGCGCTGCGGCGGTCCGATGGCGGGCTGGTGGGCAACATCACCATCGACACGATCCGGCAGTTCAAGTTCGACATTGCCGTGATCGGCTGTTCCGCAATGGACGAAGACGGCGACCTGCTCGATTTCGACATTCAGGAGGTCGGCGTCAGCCAGACCATCATCGCACAATCCCGCAAATGCTTTCTGGTCGCCGACCATTCCAAGTTCAGCCGCACGGCCCCCGCCCGCATCGCCTCCATGCGCGCATTGTCGACAGTCTTCACCGACCTGCCCCTGCCCCGCGAACTGGCGGAGCGCTGTGCGACCTGGGGCACACAGGTCGTTCTCGTCGATTAGTCTTCCGTCGTCGGTGCCGTTTCCGCATCCGACAGGATGCGCGCCAAGAGCCGGGTCAGGGTATCGCGTTCGTCACCGGACAGCGCCTTGAGCAATCGCTCCTGCGTCTCCACGTGATCGTGCAGCGTGTTTTCGACCACGCTCTTGCCCTCGGGCGTCAGGGCAATGAGGAAGGACCGGCTGTCATCCGGGTTGACCTTGCGCGCCACATAACCTGCGGCGACCAGCTTATCGATACGGTTGGTCATGGTCCCCGAAGTGACCATTGTGCTGTCGATCAATTGGCCCGGAGACAATTGATAGGGTGGCCCGGACCGTAGCAAGGTCGCCAGAACGTCGAACCATGCCGCGTTCAGCCCATGCGCGTGAAAGTTCGCGCCCATGCCTTCAGAGAAGATTTGCGCAACCCGCGCCACCCGCCCCACGGCGGCCATGGGCGCAGTGTCCAGATCGGGCCGTTCCGCCGCCCATTGCGCGATAATCTTGTCGACGTGATCCATATTCTCTTTTTGCCTGCAACCGTCTTGACGTCAAGATTATTACGCTTATCTTGGCATCAAGATAAATATCTTGACTTCAAACTAAATGGATTTGCCATGCCACGCCTCTCCGATATTCTGCTGACCGCCCTGGCCCCGATCATCTGGGGATCGTCTTACATCATCACCACCGAGATGCTACCCGGTCAGTCGCCTTTTCTGATCGCGCTGCTGCGCGCCCTGCCCGCCGGGCTGATCTTGATGCTCTTTGCGCGTCAGCTGCCGGAAGGCCGCTGGTGGGCGCGCGTCGCCGTGCTGGGCATCCTCAATTTCAGCCTGTTCTGGAGCCTGCTCTTTGTTGCCGCCTACCGCCTGCCGGGCGGTGTTGCCGCGATGTTGGGGGCGGTCCAGCCGCTGGCGGTGATCTTTCTGGCCCGCGGGCTTCTGGGTCAGGCGATCCGCCCCCTGGCGATTTTTGCCGCCCTTGCTGGGCTCTTTGGTGTCGGGTTGCTGCTCTTCCGACCGGAGGCTTCTCTTGACCCTCTGGGCATTGCTACTGGCTTGCTCGGCGCTGCGTCCATGGCCGCAGGTGTCGTGCTGACGCGCAAATGGCAGCCGGACGTGCCCTTGCTGATCTTCACCGCCTGGCAACTCACCGCGGGCGGGCTGTTCCTGATCCCCGTCGCGGTGTTGATGGTGCCGGACTGGCCCACGCTCAGCGCGACGAACCTCGCCGGGCTCGCCTATCTGTCGTTGATCGGCGGCGCGCTGACCTATTTCCTGTGGTTTAGAGGCATTGCGCGGATTGATCCTGCAGCAGTCTCCAGCCTTGGGTTTCTCAGCCCGCTGGCCGCCATTCTACTGGGGTGGTTTCTGCTGGGCGAGACGCTGACAGCGCTGCAGATCGCCGGGGCCATTATCATCCTGATTAGCGTCCGGCTGGGACAGGGCGGTAGGATCCCTCTGCCCCGCTTGATAAGGACGAAACCCGCGCTCTTACGATGACGGCGGAAGGTCGGTCTGCGCCATATTGCGCAACAGATCGACAAAACCTGCCACCTGGTGCCGCGCGGTTGCGGCCCCTTTCTCCGCCGTTGCCAGATGCGCCTCGCCCACCGTGCCCTCGGGGTTCAGATCACTGGCGATCCAGCCGTACGACACCGGCCCGATGGGCGAAATCGCGCTCTGTTCAGCGGTGGAGCGAAAGTCCTGCGCCGCCGCCATATCCACCGTTTCCGGACGGAAATGCAGCATCAGCGATGTCTCCACATCGCCGCCGTGAATGCCGAACTGCTTCTCCTGATCGGAGTACATCCCCTCCGGCGTCCCGAACGCCCCCCATTGGCATTTGACCGCCAGCATATCCGCCTGCACACGCAATTCGCGCGACAGGATGGACACAAGATCGAGGTTGCCGCCATGGGAATTCACAATCGCGATCTTGCGGATGCCGGCCCGCGCCACGCTGAGGCCGATCTCTGTCCAGGCGGCCAGCGCCGTTGCCGCCGTGAAGGTCAGGGTGCCCGCTGCCCAAAGGTGTTCGTTCGACTTGCCCACAGCCTGCAGGGGCAAAATCCGCAGGTCCAGATCGTCGGGGGCCTGATGGCGCAGCTCCTCCAGCATGCCCTGCCCGATCAGCGTATCGGTCCCCACGGGAAGATGCGGCCCATGCTGTTCGATGGCCGCCGTCGGCAGGATGGCGATGGTCTTCATCGGGTCAATGCCCGAGAAATCCGGTGCCCTGAAATCCGCCCAGTCGCGCGCACCGCTCATGGTGCAGCCTTCGGCGCGTAGGTCGCGTCGAGTCGGGATTGAAGATAATCGGCCGCGCGCACCGGCGGATACTTCGGCTCCCCCGTGCCCGGCAAGGCGGCCACAACCGTATCGGGATGTGCTTCGACAAAGAAGGCAACGGACCGGCGTTGGCGCTTCGGCGGCAGCACCCGGTGCGGCGTGGAGACATAGATGTCATTGGTCCAACGCATCAGGCAATCGCCGATGTTGACCACGTAAGCCCCCGACACATGCGGCACATCGGTCCAGTCCCCGCCGCGCGGTTTGACCTGCAATCCGGCCTCGCCATCGGTCATCAAAAGCGTGATCGCGCCGTAATCCGTATGGGCGCCCGCGCCGATCTCATTCTGCGCGCCGGAGCCCGGCGGATAATTCAAAAGCCGCAGTGCCGCGAGAGGGTCTTTGAAGGCGGGCGTGAAATGCTCAGCCTCCAGCCCCAGATCGGCGGCAAAGGCGCGGTGGATATCGACGCCCAGCGCCAGGGCCGCATCAAAATAGGCAAGCGCCGTTTCCCGAAATCCGTCGATCCGCGGCCAGACGTTCACGCCGCGAAAGGGCTCGCCCCGCAACACGCGTGGATCATCGGGGGCCAGATCAAAGCCGATGTTGAAGCTTTCCTTGCGGTCCACCATCGCCGAGCTGTCATCGAGCGACTCGTCGCCTTCCGCCGCCCAGCCGCGATAATGCGGCGTGTTCAGGATCGACAGGGCGCGTTTCTCCGCGATGGGCTGGCTGAAAAAAGCATCCGCCATCTCGAAGATGCGGGCGCGCAGTGCCTCAGACACCGTATGGTTCTCCAGCAGGAAAAACCCCGGCCCTCGGACCGCCTGCCCCAGTTCCGCGAGAAAGCCCGCGCGATCCGTGGTGAATTTCCCCCAGTCCAGCAACGGGATCATGCGCGCGCCTCCTTTTGCCTTGCGGGCAGCGCCCCGATAAAACCCTCCATCTTGCGGGCCACGCGGTCCAGATGGGTGCGGCGGGATGCCTCCGTGGAGCTGTCCATCAAGTAGTGCGCCGCAAAGGCGGTCCTGCACCTTTTGGCGCAGATGGCGCGCACGCCGCGCAGGATCATGCGTTTGCCCGGTGATCCGATCAGCTGCGTCAACCACCAACTGGCCCCGCAGGTCGTGAAAACCGCCAGCCGCGTGATATGGGTCAGCCCGGGGCGGATATTGTCATTCTGCCCATCCGGCATCAGAAACGCCACATCCGGCAAGAGCACGCGATCGAGCCACCCCTTGAGCATCGCGGGCAGCCCGTACCACCAGGTCGGATAGACAAAAATCAGCGTGTCACACCACAGCACGTCCTCGACATCCTGCGCCACCGGTGCGCGGTTGGCAGGCGTGTCTTCATAGATGTCCAGTTCCGCTTCCGTCAGCACCGGCGCGAAGCCGCTACGATACAGGTCGATCACCCGCACCTCCGCCTGCGCGTCCCGCAGCTTGTCCACCACGACATCCCTGATGGCGGCGGTGAAGCTGGACTCCTTCGGGTGACAATAGACAACAAGCGCGCGCATTCAGAGCCTCTCCATTTCCGCATCGACACGCGACAGAAAACCGGCCCGCTGACCGTCCGTCGCTCGGTTCATATCATAAAGCGCAAGGTATCGGGTCTTTTCAGGCCGACAGACGTGCCAGACCGCACGGGTCACCGTTTTGCGCGGCGGATCGCCCGCCATGAGCGCCCGAAGGCGCGTGCCGCCGTAGGTCGTCACCGCTGCCAGCTTGCGGATGCGCGTTAGGTTCGGCATCACCTTGCCATTCTGCAGGGTGAAGGACACGCCGGGCAGGAAGACACGGTCGAAAAATCCTTTCAGGACAGCGGGATATCCGAAATTCCACACCGGAAACACCAAAACCAGCGCTTCGGCCTGTCGCAGCCGCGCCACATAGTCCGCCACCGGGGCGATGTTGTGCCCTGCATCGTGATATGTCCGGCGTTCCACGGCAGTCAAGACCGGGGCAAACCCTTCCGCGTTCAGATCACAGTCGTCGACATCCCACCCGCGCGCGCGCAATCTTTTGACCACGCAGTCATGCAGCGCGGCGGAAAAGCTTTCCGCGCAAGGGTGAGCAAAGAGGACAAGCGCACGGGTCATGCCTACTCTGCGGCCCGCAGTTTCGGATAGCTGTACATGCGGTCAAACGACCAGTTCGGATCGTCCCAGGCGATCATCTTGCCGGGGTTGAGCAACCCCTTGGGATCGGCTTCACGCTTGAAGGCCAGTTGGCGGTCGTCCACTGTCTGCCGGCCGCCTTCTTCCAGCGTGTAGCGGTGCGGGTTGAAGACGAGCGCGCCCGCCTCTTCGTGCATGCGGATGATCTCATCCAGCCGTTCTTCACTGGTGAATTTCACAAGGCTGAGGCCCGCGAACATGATCTTGCCGTTTTCCTTCATCACCTCCAGATGCTGCAGAACCTCGGGGCTCAAGGCGTCACGCATCTTCTCGATCAGCTCCAGATGTTGCGGGAAGCCATAGCGCACCTGCAGATAGGTGATGCTGGGGTCGACCTTCAGCGCGCGCAGCGTCGTGTGGTTCCAGCCGTATTCAAAGATCATACCGGGCCCGCGCGGCCAGTCGTGATCATCGCTACGGTAGATCAGCCGCGCCTCGGGGCGCCGCCCGAGAAAGGTCTCGAACCCGTCCATGGACTGCGGCGCCACCATCAGGGCGATCAGGTTGGTGTCTGCCTCCACATGCGGGGCAACCCGCTGAAAATACTCCTTGGCGATGGGCGCCTCGAAAACGGTCGCGAGCTTGATCAGGATGCCATCTTCATTGGCCAGCTCTTCAGCAAACCGCGCCGCCTGCATGAAGTCATCGGTGGCCACGAACATCTCGACCCAGTCATAGGCCGGGGCCAGCGGCATTTCGACCTCGGTGATGATCCCGTTGGTGCCATAGGCGTGGCTGACCCGCGCCAGCTCCTCGCCCCGGAAGTCCAGAACGCGCGGCTCTTCTTCCATCGTGACGACACGCAGGCGGATGATATTGCCCAGATCGCGCAAGGACCCCCAAGTGCAGGAGCCGACGCCGCCCGACCCCCCCGCGATGAACCCGCCGATGGTTGCCGTCGCCCAGGTGGAGGAGAACATGCGGATTTCCTGGCCCGAGTGTGCCTTGCAGGCCGCATCGAGATCCTTGAGCAGGCAGCCCGGTTCGACCACAACGCGGCCGGGGTGGATCTGCTTCACCGCCGTCATGTGCCGCAGGTGCATGACACAGCCACCCGCAAGCGGCATCGCCTGCCCATAATTGCCGGTGCCCGCCCCGCGCGTGGTGACCGGCACGTCATGGGCATAGCAGACCTTCAGCACCTCAATGACCTCGGCCTCGCTGCGCGGGCTGACGACGAAATCGGCTGTGACCTCGTCCAGCCGCGCCTTGAGCACGGGTGAGTACCAGAAGAAATCCCGGCTCTTGGCTTTGATGCCTGCGCCCGTATCTTCAAGGTCGAGATGGGAAAGCGCGGCCTTGGCGGCGGCAATATCGGCGGTCATGGCGTCCTCATCAGATGGTCAAGTTCGGCGTAATCGGGCAATTGGCGGTCGATCTGTCGTCCCTCCCGCAGGACGATGCGATCCGCCTGCGGGCGGGCGAAAAGCTCTGTCCAGCTGCGCGCGCGGCAGATCACCAGATCGGCGGGCATGCCTACCTCGAAACCGGGCAGATCAAAGCCACAGGCCTTGGCCGGATTGGTCACGAAAGCATGGCTCCAATCCGTCGTGGAATGGTCCAGATGCCCGATCCGGGTCGCCTCGCGCATCACCTCGATCATATCCAGATCGCCATAGGCATAAAAGGGATCGCGCGTGTTGTCGGAGGCAAAGGAGACGTTGACCCCCCGCGCCTTCAGCTCGTGCACTAGGGTGATGCCCCGCATCCGGGGTGTGCCGTGCTGTCGGTCCTGCAGGTAGAGATTGCACATCGGCAGAGAGACCACGTTCAAGCCCGCCTCAGCCACCAAATCCATGGTTTCGGCTGCACGGTCCGGATCCTGAGCGGAGAGCGAACAGAGGTGCCCCACGGTGACGGGTGCGTTGAACCCCGTCTGCAGCACCGCCTTGGCGATCACCCTTAAGGTCTCCGACGCCGGATCAAGCGTCTCGTCCACGTGAAAATCTGCCTGCAGGCCCCGCTCGCCTGCCAGTTTGAAAAAATACGCAACGCGTTCCGCGATGTCGGGGACTGGATAGGCCACCATGCCCAGCACGCCGCCCGCTTCCGCCACCAGATCCGCCGTATGCGCAAACGGCGTCTCCGGCCCAACGGCATCGCAGCCCACAAGGCAGGCCGCCTGCAGATCGATCCGCCCCTGCCAGCGCGCGCGCATCTCCCTGAACACGGGCCAGGAGATGTCGTCCTGCGGCGGGATGCTGTCGATATGCGTGCGCAGGGCGCGGGTGCCATGGGCGTAGGCGCAGCGCAGGGCGAAATCCATCCGCGTCGCCACGTCTTCGGCCGTCCAATTTGCCTGCCGATCCGCGCCAACCGTGGCCAACGCGCCGTCGAAACTGCCATCCGGGTTGGCCGCGCGGGGCCAGATGTGACCCTTGTCCAGATGCGTATGCATGTCCACGAACGCGGGGAAGACCATGGCACCTTTCATATCAACTTCGGTGCCCGGCTGATCGCTGATCCTGCCGTCCTGAATATGCAGATCGCGCGTGGTCAAATCGCCGCTGCCCGCCACAAAACAGGCAGGCACCGTCAGGTTTTTCAGCGTCACCGGCCCGGGAGGAAGTTCGAGAAAATCCATCAGCGGTCCCGTTTCAACGCGCTCTCATGCCACTTGCGCAGCAGCATGTGGCTGAGGAAACTGAGACCCGCGAAGATGATCACGCCGGTCACCGCAATGAGGATGAGCGCCGCGAACATGCGCGGGATGTTGAGCCTGTAGCCCGCCTCCAATATCCGGAACGCGAGGCCCGATTTCAGCCCGCCGGTGCCTGCCACATATTCGGCGACCACCGCACCAATCAGGGACAGACCGCCTGCGATGCGCAATCCCCCCAGAAAATAGGGCAGCGCGGAGGGCAGTTGCAGGAACCGCAAGGTCTGCCAGCGCGAGGCGCCGTAGATGCGAAACAGATCACGCAGATTGTGGTCGGCGGAATTCAGCCCCAGCGTCGTGTTGCTCAGCACCGGAAAAAACGCCACCAACCAGGCGCAGAGCAGCAGCCCGGCAATCCGGCTGTCCACATAGATGAAGATCAGCGGCGCAATCGCCACGATGGGTGTGACCTGCAGGATCACCGCGTAGGGGTAGAAACTCATCTCCACCAGCCGCGACTGGGTGAAGAGCACGGCGAGGCCAACGCCACCCACCACGGCCACCGCCAGCGCCATCAGGGTGATCTGCACCGTGACCAGCAGCGCCTCGAACAGCATGGACCAGTCCTTGATCAGGGTTTCAAAGACAAGACCCGGCCCGGGCAGGATATAGTGCGGTATCTCGTTCCAGACGACGATCCGGTCCCAGAGCACCAGCATGATCACCAGCACCAGCGCAGGCAGCAGCCATTTTCCGAATTTCTCCAGACGCTTGCGGCGCAGGCGGGCGGTTTCATCCGCATCCAGCTGCAGTGGCGGGTCGGTGGGGTCGGCGATGCTCATGCGGCCTCTCCCATGGCGTCGTGCAGGGCGTCCGTGGCGCGGCGAGTGAAGGCGGCGTATTCCGATGAGGTTCTGAAGTCCGCACTTCGCGGATAGGGCGCATTCACCTCCAGCTCCGTGATCACCCGACCGGGGCGCGCGGCCATGACAACGATGCGGTCCGACAGGAAGACGGATTCAAAGACCGAATGCGTCACAAAGATGACCGTGCATCCGATGGCCGCCTTGAGCCGCAGCAGATCGTTGTTCAATTTGAACCGCGTGATCTCATCCAGGGCGGCAAAGGGCTCGTCCATCAGGATCAGCCGGGGCCGTGTCACCATCGCGCGGGCGATGGACACCCGCATCTTCATGCCACCCGAAAGCTCGCGCGGATAGCTGTTCTGAAACTTTTCCAACCCGACGAGTTTCAGCGCTTGCAAGACGTCATCGCGCACGGCGGTGTAGCTCTGGCCGCGCAGCCGAAAGGGCAACCACACGTTCTGCGCCACCGTCGCCCAAGGCATCAGCGTGGGTTCCTGAAACACCACACCCAGATCGCCGCTGTCATGTTCCCCGGCCCAGGTGATGCGCCCGGACGTCGGGTGCAACAGGTCGGAGATCAGCCGCAAAGCGGTGGATTTCCCACATCCCGACGGCCCCAGAAGCGAGATGAAATCGCCCTCCCGTACCTGCAGGGACATGCCCTTGAGCGCAGTCACCGTGCCGTTGAAGGTCTTGTCCACCTGCTCCATCCGCAGAAGCTCCGGACGCGCTGTGGGCGGCAGCCCCGATGTTGTCATATATCCCCCACGCGGCCAGAACCGGGCGTCCCGACCGCCCGGCGCACACGTCAATCAGCTTATGGCTTGATATCTTTCCCGGCAGATTTATTGGTGAAATCAAGCGTATAAGCGGCCTGCCAGTCGAGGCCCTCTTCCAGCACACCTGCGTCCACCATCTTGTTATAGAAATCGCCGATCACCTCGTCGGTCATGGAACCGATACCTGTTTCCAGGGCCGCACCGCTGTCGACGATCCCCTGCTCCAACATCATCTTCTTGGCAAAATCGATCTTGTCCTGCGTCATGTCAGGGTTGGCCGTCATGATCAGCGCGTCCGCCGCGCTGCTGTCCCCGTAGAGATAGTTGTACCAGCCGGTCAGCGAGCCATCGACAAAGCACGTCACCTTTTCCGGATCGCTCTCGATGGTGTCCGCCATGGTCTCAATCGTGGTCGCGTAAGACGAATAACCGGCATCCGCGATGAGGAAGACGTTGGGCTCAAAGCCTGCCTCTTTCAAAACCGCATAGGGTTCGGAACTCAGATACCCCTGCATGCCCTTTTGCTTGTCGGCAATGAAGGGCGCGGGGTTGAAGGTATAGGGTTCGCGCTGCTCGACGGTGAATCCGTGCTCGGCGATCATCCATTGATAGTAGGAGGTAAACCCATTGTCCCCGATGAGAAGCGTAAGGTCCTTGAGGTCCTCCCAGCTTTCCGCCTCGCCGGGATGGGCGAGGATCACCTGCGGGTGTTTCTGAAAAATCGCGGCGACCGAGACCACCGGGATGCCCTCCTTGACCGCGTTGAACGCCTGCAGCATGTCGCCGCCCATGTGGAAATCGATCCGGCCGGCCAGCATCAGCGCCCGGTTGTTGACCTGCGGCCCACCGGAAATGATCTCCACCTCCAGCCCGCATTCGGCATAGGTGCCATCGGCCACCGATTGGTAGAACCCACCATGTTCCGCCTGCGCCAGCCAGTTGGTCCCGAAGACGACAGGCGTCAGATGACCGTCGGCCAGGCTGGCCGTTGCGCTCAGACATAGTGCCCCGACGAGGGGTGATATTTTGGAAAGGGACATGGCAACCTCCGCTGTGTGCTTTTCGCAAATCGTCCGGAGCATCCTGACCAAAGGGAAGCAAGATGCCGGGGAAATTGCGTCAGAGGCTCATGTTCGCCCAAAAAGCGGGCAAATTCCACGATTTTGTTGAATAATTCATCGCAGACCGCGTGTCACAGCGTGACTTCCCACATGGCCCCATCTCCGTCGGGACCACCGGCGGGACATCAATCGACCCCTGACCAGCAGGCGATGCAGGTATCGAGATGCTCTGGCTCGAAGGCCAGCCAGATCCGGCCTTGCGGTAAGGTGACCAGCAGGATGGCAAAGGGATCGGACGGGCCGCCGATCCAAATCCGGTGAGCAGGTGCAGGGTTGTCCGGGTCACCTGCCCCGCCGGAGAGGTTGTCCTCCAACCGCTGCAGGTGGGCGCCGATGGCATCCTTCCCCTTCAGCCGCGGCCCACCTTCGCCCCTGGCATCGCAGAGCGCGAGGACGTAGCGCTCGCTTTCCGCCAGGGCGATCTCCACCGGGATTTGCGGCGCTGACCGGTCAGCGGTGTCCGACAGAAATGGGGAAAGATCGGACAGGGAGACGCCCGCCGCGGCAGAGGTCGGCTCCGCCTCCAAGAGGTCGCGGCGCACGCGCACTGCGGATGCAGCGGCGCAGAAGGTCTCCAGCATTGCCGCGACCTGCTCTCCCGTCTCGGCCGCTTTCATTTCCCCATCCTGCGTGCCTATGCGCAGAATCCGCCGCTCCACAACAACGGCTGTCACTTGCGCGTCTGCCCCCCCTGTGAAAGTCAGTTGGCGCGGCAAAACCGTCTCTTCAATCTCGCGCAGGAGTGAGGCCAGGCCGACGGCACCGCCCTCATCCGCAATTTTGCACCCCTTGTCGGTCGTCTCTTCCGGCGCCTCGCCGAGGCTCTTCAGAACGTCGCGCAGTCTTACCGCATCTTCTGCAACACCATCGGTCACGGGTCATGCCTCCTCGCAGAGGTCGGCCAGAACCACGGCACCCTGCGCAATCATCTCCGCAACCGCCGTGCCCGGATCGCAGACGCAGCACAGCGCCTCCGCTGGCGATGCGGGAGAGCGGATGACGCAGGTCAGCGATCCGGCATCGAATGACAAGGCGTGCATCGGTTCATCGGACGATTGAAATGCATTCTGCGCGACGGATTGCGCCAAGGTCCCGCACAGGGAGGTACGGGCGGTGTCGCACAGGGCATCAAGACGCTCCTGCGCCATCTTTTCGCGGGTGCTTGCGGCAAAAACCGTGCTGGTGGACAGATCGGCAAAAGCCACGACGCGGCACCCCGGAAAGCGGGTGCGCAAGCGATCCAGCCTGTCCTGCACTGCCGTATTAATCATCGTTATCCGAGTTCCACACGCGATCTGCCTTTTCAATATGGCTCAGGCATAGCGGCAGAACATGTGAGTCAGGTTAACGGTTTCGGGACAATTTCAGGAGAATTTTGGGCTCAGGCTTATGTCCGCGTCGGGATCGGGGCGCGGGGCTGGACGTGCACGAACGGATTTGGCAACCGGTCTGCGCGGAACAATCCGCTCATTCGGCTCTGGCAGCGCCGCAGCGTCAGGTGCGGAAACGCTGCTCTGATCCGGCATTGTCTCCGAGGGTGCGTCCGTCATGTCATCCGAAAGCCGCGCGCTCAGCGTGCTTATGATGCTGAGGAAATCACTGACGAAAGGTTCCGCCCCGCTCTCATCCCACAGCTGCGCGTCATCGCCTGCATCCCGCGCCTGTGTCAGCGATATCATCAGCGTTTTGGCAAAGAACCCATCAGTTTCCGCGCGCACGCGTTTGAGCACTTTTGCGCGATCCTTTTCGGACACCATCATGTCCCCGCGCGTCAGCAGCAGGATGGAGTGCGCCCGGATGTCTTCCGGCACCATATCCCAGACCGAGGCTTCGCTCTGACGCCAGGCTTGCGTTGCCGGGCTGCACCAGATGATCCCGTCTGCGGCAGGCAGAATACGCTCCCAGACCTCCGAGGGCATGTTGGGATCGGAAATGCCCGGCATATCGATGATATCGCATCTCCTGAGGATTTCCTCTTCACACTGGATGCGGATGAAAGCGGTCTCTTCGGGGATTGCTTTCCGCAGGCTATCCTGATCGCAGGGCGTTTCATTTCCCGCCAGATCGACGATCACCGCGGGCGCCGTGCCGTAGCTGACCCAGACCGGCGGCAATTGGGTTGCGATCACCTGAACCGGCAGCGGGTCGGATCCGATCATCAAGTTTGCAAGCGTGCTTTTCCCGGCGCTGAACTCGCCCATCAGGGCGATGCGCGGACGGCGTGGGCCGGTCAGATTGTCCAGAAAGACCGGGGCGTCTCGGAGTGTTTCGTCCAGGGTCATCATGCGTACTCGCTCAAGGTATCAAGTGTCCGGCTCAGCAAGGCCTGCGTGTCGGGGGGCGCGGTTTTTGCGATATGGGCGCGCAATTCTTCGGGATCGGCCTGCGCCATACGATCCAGCGAGGTGAAAACGGATTTCTGTTCCGTCAAAAAGGCGTCAAAAGCCTGCAGGGCGGTATCGCGCACCCCCTGCGCAAGATCATCCCGCAATTCATCGACAAAGGGATTGGTCTCGGCCTTGATCAGCTCGTAGAAATTCGCGGCATAGGTCTTGTACCCCCGCCGGTGCAGCCACCACCGCTTCCACCAGCTGCCATTGAGATCGAGCGCAATGGTGCGCCCGAGAGAGACCGGCGGCGGCACCTGCGGCGCATGCGGCAGCGAAATGGCAATCTCTTCGGCAGACAGCCCGAAGGCCTGCAAATAAAGCTGCGACAGGGCCTCGGATGTGGCCTGCGCCGCGGCCTCGAACGCCGCCTTGCTCTTGCGCGCCAGCACCTTGTGGGACGAACTCAGCAACATGCGCAGCCCAGCCGGATCGTAGGTCCAGGGTGTCATCTCGCCGTAGTTTTCCAGATGCACGATCAGCGATGCTGTTGCACGGTCGAGAAAGCTGGCCTGCACCCGGTCCATACGGTCGGAAAACTCCGACAGGATATTGTCAAAGGCGGTGTCGAGCTTGCCCGTTTCCTGGGTGAAAATACTCTGCAGACGCTCATGCGCCGCCGCGCTGTCGAGTTTCCCCAAATCCGCTGTGTCCATGGGTCGGGCGCTGATCCGTCGGCTGGCGGCAACGGCATTGGCAAGGTTCAAGGCACTGCTGCCGATCCGGCGCAGGGTTGTTTCCGCGATGCCATCGGCGATGCGGGACGACAGCGCGTGCTGCAGCGCCGGGATGCCCGACAACCCCCAGGCAAGCTTGACCGGGTCACGCAGGTCTGCATCGCTGAGAACACCCTTGAGGTCGGCCTTTCCCGACCACTCCAAAAGCGCGTCGGCACTGGCAGGCGGCAGCGTGTCCAAACGATTGTCCAGCGCATAGCTTGCCCAAAGGGCGCTGCCGAAAAGGATCTCCGCGTCTTCCGGCCCTTTGTGATGCGCCAGCGTGTCGGAAATGCTCTGTGCGATCTGAGGGATTTGCGTGGTGGGGTCCGAAAGTTCATCCACACGGTTGACGAAGATGATCACATCGCGGGATTTCACATGGGTGATCAGGCGGATCAACGCCAGATCCGTGGCAGACAGTGCCTGATGCGCCGAGAGGACAACCACGCAGATCCGGCTGTCACGGATGGAGCGGATCGTGATCTGCTCGCGCATCATGAAGGTATCGTTCACCCCAGGTGTGTCGCGCAGGCACAGGGGCATGGGCAAGGCCGGGCGGGACAATGTCAGGTCCGCGGATTTGGTGATATCGGCAAAGCGGCCCTGCTCATCGGAGACATCGGGATCATCCGCATCCGGCTCTTCGCCCAGACAGACATAGCGTTCGATCAGGTCCTTGTCGACGTAGCCGTAATCGCGTTGCTGTCCCAGCAGAATCTCGAACTTCTGGCCGAGGCGGACACGGGACTTCTCGCGCATTTCTGCGGCCTGCGCCTTGATCTTCTCAAGCTCGTCATCGGCGCCGGCCCGGCTGGCCAATTCTCCGATCCGACCACCGCCGGAGATCAGCCGGTCCCATTCGTCCTCGTCGAAAAAGCGAAAGGAGGCGCCGGGTTTGATTTCGGTCTCTTCGGGATGCAGGTGCAGCGATGTCACGACGGAGGTCCAGGGGTTCACGTCCGCGGGCAAAAGATCAGGCTGACCCACAAGCGCGTTAACAAGCGAGGTCTTGCCGGATTTAATCTGACCGATCAGCGTGATGCTGGGCTCGAAACTCTCCAGCTGGCGCAGCAACCTGTCCGCCCGTTTCGCGGTGTTGTCGTCGCCAAGCGATTGCAGCGCGCGCAATGCCCCGCGCAACGCCTCCACAGACGTCGCCGCCGCCTGCAACGGCTGGAGGCCAAGCGCCAACAGCTCGGCCCGGGCGGCCTGGTCAAAACCTTGGTGATCGGATGTGTTCAGAACATTCATGGCCCCGCGCGCCTGCCAGCGCCGTGCCCGGACGACATGCGATCAGAACCTTTGAATGTTGGCTCATACGCCATGAATAATCAGCCCCAAAGAGATTTTTTCTTTTCAGAAAATTGGCAGGCAATTGTGCAGCGATTGTGGCGTTTGGCGGGCTCAAATACCGCGTATCGTTAAGTTTTTAGAGAGCCACGCGCGCTTCGAGATCACGCTTGAGCTGCAGGATGACGGTCGCCGCATCCGCCGCCGAGCGCAGATCGTTTTCGAGCCCCATCAGCATGACCTTGTCACTGGCTTCATAAAGGTCGTTGCGCCAGGCATCAAAGGACGCATCGCTCTGGGTTTGTTCGGCGGCCAGTTCAACGAGATCCTCGGCCAGGGTGCCGCAGGTCTCGAGGACCGTGTCGGCCTCGGCCGTGGCCGTGGCCAGATCGCAGGTGCGGCTGCGCAGGAGATTGAGCGCTTTCTCATAGGGTTGCATCTGAGCGGTCGTCTTGCTCTTGCCGCGCGCCGCTGCCGATGCCGGTAGAACCAGATCGCGTGGCTCATGCCGCTGCAGAAACAACAAGGCGCTGTCGAGGTCTGCGCGCTGGCCCGAGGCCACGAGACCCGACACACTCTGGCGAAGCGCTAGGACCCCACTCGCCGCCAGTTGTACCTCCGAAACCTCCTGGCCTGCGCGCAGAGCCTTATGCGCGTGGAAAGTGGATGTGGGGAAAAAGCTGTGAAACTCTTCCGCTGCCACGGCCTGCAGGGCCGCGACCCGTGCGTGCAGGGTTCCCGCACCCGCGAGGGCATCTGCCTTGGTCAAGACAAGAAAACTGTGATCCTTGAGGTGATCCGAGGCCTGCGCCCACAGCGCCGCCTCCTCTTGCGAAAAGCACTGCGTGCACCATAGGGCGATATCAGCCCGGGACAGCGCCCAGCTTATGCGCTCCGCGGGCAAGCCTGTCTCTTCCGATGCAGCCAGGTCGATCACGTGGGTCCGGTCCAGGAGCGGGTTGCGCAGGGTGACGGCGTGAATATCAAACTCCCCGGGGTCCGGGTGCGCGGCGTCATGACACACAGACAGGGCAGCAATACCCGGTGGCCCGCCCGGAACCTCTTCGCCCAGAAGAACGTCGCGCAGGTGCGATTTGCCGACGCCCTTGGGTCCGAGAAGGACAACCCGCACCCCTTTCCGCAACCGGTCCCGCAGCGCGCGCGCCTGGTGTGTCAGAGCCGGGGCCAACTGCCCGACAGACAGGATATGGTCAAGACGGGCAACAACCTGCCCGCATGCGGCATCATCCAACACGGCGCATGCTTTCCGCGCCCTCCGCAGCGCTGCCTTTGGCGTCGCGGGCGCGGGCGTCGTTCAGCTTGACGACCGAAAAGGACACATTGTCCAGATCAGGGTCTTCCAACTGGCGCAACCTTTCCAGAAGGTTGTCGGCGATCTCGGCGCTATTGGCCGTCCGATGGACTTTCAAAACTGCTGCAATTTCTTCATCCGTCAGAAATTGCAGCCCATCGCTGGCCACGATGAGCATGTCGCTGGCGCGCAACTCAAGCGGCTCCGCCGGGCAATCGACACGCGGGACATCCTCGCCAAAGAGCACAGAGGTCAGCGTGTTGCGATCCGGGTGGCAGTGCGCCTCTTCGTGGCTGAGCAACCCGGATTTGACCATGAAATCGATCTGCGGCGCCATCGAGTGATCTTCGTTCAGCTGCCTAAGCTTGCCATCGCGGAACAGAAACAGCGGAGAATCCCCGATCGATATCCAGTAAAGGTTCCTGTTGATGATCACCGTCGCCACCAGCGTCGCCCCCATGCCCTGCGTTTCAGGATGGGTTGCCACATGTTCCCGCAAACAGGCATTGGCGCCCATGGCGGCGTCGAAAAGGGTGGTGGTGACGGATTGCTCGAACACCTCCGCATCGCCCCGCTGGAACATCAACTCGCTGAAGACCTCGGTGACCACGATCTTGCTGGCGACATCACCGGCAGCATGACCGCCCATCCCATCCGCCAGCACCGCAAGACCCACATCGGAACCGCGGGAGAAATCGGCAATGACCGCGTCCTCCTGATAGGACCGTTGCCCCTTGCTGAGCGCCGAGGTGGCGTCAAAGTCAAAGCTCGGCGGCATCGCCACCATCCGTCATATCCCACCGGAAATCCGAGCCACAGAGGGCCACGAACCGCAATGTCGTTTCCCCGATGCGAATGAGATCGGCGTGCTGCAGCTCTTCGGTGCTGAGCACCGGGCGGGCGTTGCGGCGGATGATGTTCGATTTGCCGCCATGACCCAGATAGAACTTGTTCTGCTCTTCATCATAGGCAATCGCCGCGTGATTGTGCCGCGAAATGCTGTTGTCGCCGAAGTCGAGCTTGATGACCTGATCCTCGCCGCGCCCGATCATCGACGCGCCGGTGAAGATGCTGAAGGAATGCCCGATGCCCGGCCCTTCCACAACGACAAGCCAACCCACGGGAAACTTCTCGTGCTGGGGCTTTGCCGTCGCATTCTCAGGGGCGCCAATCGGATCATTGGCATCCGCTTCGGGACGGTTGAACCCCAGAAGCCGCGTTTTGACCCGGCCGGTGCGGCGGCCGGCGCGACCCGCCGCTGGCGCGGGCACGCCCGACATCTGATCCGTGTCCGACAGGTCAACGGGTTCGGGCTCAGGGGCAGGCTCTGGCTCGACAGCCCGCTCCGAAAGCTGCAGTTGCTGTTTTGCAAAGGCGACCACATCACTGGCATCGACCGGTGCCTTGGTTTCATGCGGCTCGGGTGACATTTCGGGAACCTCTGCGGGTTCCGGGATCTCTTCCGCCTGCGACTGCGCGGGGTGCGCCTCTGCTGCGTCGGCGGGGTCCGCTTGCATCGGTGCCTCTTCCATCATCCGGGTCTGCGCCAACACCGCCGCGATGTCGGCCTCCTCCGGCGCGTCAATGTCTTCTGCATCCAGGTTCATGTCTGCCTCAGCGTCGGGGGCTGCATCGACAATTGTCTCGACAGCTTCCTCTTGCGGCGCGCTTGCGGCCAAAGTCTCCTCCTTGGGCCGTTCTTCAACGGGGTCATCCATCGTGTCAGGCTCATCGACGACAGCGAAGGGATCAAGCGGCATTGCGCGATCATCTTCAGCCATGATGAAAACATCGCGCAAGGCTTCCTCGTCCAGAGCCTCGTCCCCGGTCGCAGGTCTAGATTGGTTTTGAAAAACCTTCCGGAAGAGTGTCATGTCATGCCTTTCCAATGTCGCTTGTTACCGATGGCCCCGGAACGCCCGGACCTGTGATTGATACTGTCTTTTGTCGCAAAGGACGCATTGTCAGCCCCCGACCGTGCGCGGATGGCCAAGCGTCCAGTAGCCATAGCTTTCGCCCAGAGTGATGATCTGCCCCACCGTGACCGCGTGCAGGTCGTCAAACTGCAGCGCGGTGTGGCCAAGGAAGAAATAGGCAAAGAGGATGACGGGAATCGTCGCCAGCCTGCGCACCCGTGCCGGTTTCGAAATCGTCCGTTCGGCGGAGATCATCGCATCGAAATCTTCCTGCGAGATGACGGGTGGCAGAGATTTGTGCCGTGTCGCTGGCGCGACCTTTGTCCCGGCCCTGTCCTTGGCCGCCACAACCCCCTCTTTTCGCAGCAGGCGGCTTTTGTTTTTCACCTCGGAGGCCGGGGTGATCGTCACGCTCTGCCGTTTTTGCGGCGCGGGTGGGCCGATCAAACCCGGATCCTCCGCGTCAGCCTGTCCCCCGGACAAAACCTGCTGGACATCGCGGGCAACCTCCTCGACGGACAGGGCGTTCGGGTCGGTCTCCACGTCGGCCTCGGGTGGATAGAGATCGCGCAGGAAGGCCGCGTCATACTTCGGATCGACCGGTTTTGGCGCGGGCTTCGCTGCAGTCTCGGGTGCGGTTTCTGCACGCAGCTTTGCCGGTTCCACCGCTGCAACGGGCTCGTCCTGCATCGACTGGATCAGACTGCTGATGGTCAGATCAATGCTCTCGTCGTCCCGGGCGCGGGCGCGTGCAAGCTCCGCCCGTTTGCTGTGATCGATCATCAGCGTCCAGTCCTCGGCGGATTGCAGGCGTTCGGCGGGCACGATGTTCATCGCCTTGTCGATCGCGGCGAGAAAGGCGTCGTCATAGCCGGGGAACCGTCCGCGCATCGGCTTGTAGAGATCGGGCTGACTTGCGGCCAAGGCAGCCAGACGGGCCTGGCTATTGGGCGGCGCCTCGCCCGAAATCAGATGCGTCAGCGAGGCGGCCAGCGCATAAAGATCGCTGCAGGGATATTGCTGGCTGCCCGCGACGTAGAATTCCTGGGGCGAATAGCCATCCTTGACCACCAGCACCGATGATAGCACCCGGCTCTTGCGGCTGGCCTCTTCGCGCGCGGCCCCGAAATCGATCAGCACCGGGCGGCCCGTCTTGTCCACCAGGATGTTGTCCGGCGAAATATCCCGGTGCAGCAGATCCTGCGCATGCACATGCGCAATCGCGTCCAGCAGCGACAGGGTCAGGGTCTGCACCTGCGCGGGCGACATCTTGGGCGCGCCACTCTCGATGATCTCCAGCAGGTCTTTGCCGTCCACGAGATCGAGCGCCATGTAGGCGGTCTCATTGTCCTCGAAGACCTGATGCACGCCCACCACGCTGGAATGATCCAGACGGGACAGCGCATGCGCCTCCCGGATAAAGAGGGTCACGATGGAGCGGAAATCATCGACATAATTGCGCGTGCGGGCGCGCACGGTTTTCTTGACCCGGCTGCAGAAGGCCTCTGGAAAGCATTCCTTGATGACGACCGTGCGGTTGAGACTGTCCTTGGCCAGATAGGTGATCCCGAAACCGCCGCTGCTGAGATAGCGGATGATCTCATACTGCCCGCTCAGCAGCTGGCTGCCGGGGGCGAGCGCCTCGCTGTTGACCTCTGGTGCAAATGTCCCGTCCTGGGTGCTCATCGTTGTGCCATGCGTCCATGTCTGCCTGCGGCTTTCCAGCCCATCAGGCGCAGAAAACATCCCACTGAAAAGGCCGAAACGCTGTGTCCAAAACATGGCCGACACGGGGAAGACCCGTGCCCTGAACGGACAAGTTTATACGAATTTATGAAGTCTTAACGTCGGATGTCCCCAAGCGCGGGCCCCGCCCATCGGTCGGATGCGGGAGCGGGTGCATCCCTCTCAGGCGGACCCGATCAGAGGGCCACGCGGGTCGCCTTGCCCTGCTTTTCTGCCTGAACGGCGGCCACCGAAGCCACGGCGAGGTCTTGCAGACCGACCCCGGTTCCGTCAAAGAGCGTGATTTCCTCCGCCCCACCGCGCCCCTGATGCGCGCCGTTGATTACTGCGCCGATGGGGGTGATGTCGGCTTCGGCGATCAAACCGCCGGCAATCGCATGCTGTGCCTCGCCGATGGTGATCGATTGCGCGATCTCATCCGCAAAAACAGTGGCAGCGGCCAGCAGCGCCGGGTCCACCTCCTGCTTGCCCTTTGTGTCGGTCCCCATACAGGCAATATGCGTACCGGGTTTGATCCAGTCTTTCATCAGCAGAGGCTCAAAAGCCGAGGTGATGGTGATGATGACGTCGGCCTGCGCGCCCAGTTCCTCTTGAGTGACGGCGTCGAAAGCCAACCCAAGTTCTTCTGCAACAGCACCAAGCCGAGGCAGCATGTCGGGATGCGGGTTCCACGCCACGACCTTTTCGAAATCGCGTTGCCGGGCTGCAGCGCGCAGCTGGAACGTGGACTGATGCCCGGCCCCGACCATGCCCAGCACCCTGGCATCCTTGCGCGCCAGATGTGCGATGGACACCGAGGATGAGGCCGCCGTGCGCACAGCGGTCAGATAGTTCCCACCCACCAGCGCCTGCAGCATGCCGGTATCGGGATCAAAGAGGAATATGGTGGATTGGTGGTTGGTCAGCCCCTTGTCCATGTTGCCCGGCCAATAGCCGCCCGATTTCACGCCCAGCGTCTTGCCCGCCTTATCGAAACCAGATTTGAACCCATAAAGCGCGTCTGCATAGCCAATCGCCTCGCGGATCACCGGGAAGTTGTAGGCGTCCCCCTTGGCCATCGCGCCGAACACAGCCTCCACCGCGTCAAAGGCATCGGCGCTGCTCACAACCTCGGCGCAGACCTCTTCGCTGACGATCAATAATCCTTCGGCCATGGGGGGTATTCCTGTCTTTTTGGTGTTCGCAGTGAAATGCACCCGGAGAGCCCGGGCGCATGGTTTTCTGTCATCGATGGAAGGGTCAGTACGCCTTGCCGCGTGCGGAAACGGGCCAGAGCGTTTCGACCTTGCCGTTCCGGACGCCGACGTACCAGTCATGCACGTTGCAAGTCGGATCGCAGTGACCGGGCACCAGCTTGAGCTTGTCGTTCACCTTCAGCACGCCGTCTGGGTCCGCGACCACGCCATGCTCGTCGGAGCATTTGACATATTCCACATCCGTGCGTCCGAAAATCACCGGCAACCCACTGTCGACCGACTGCGCCTTGAGACCCGCATCCACGATGGCCTTGTCGGCCTTAGCGTGGCTCATCACAGAGGTCAGGATAAAGAGCGCGTTTTCCCATTCCCCCTGATCGATCCGGTTGCCGTTCTCATCCAGGATACGGCCATAATCGGCATCCATGAAGGCGTAAGATCCGCACTGCAATTCGTTGTAAACACCTGAATTGCCTTCAAAATAGTAAGAGCCCGTTCCGCCGCCGCCAACAATATCACAGTCGAGCCCATCCGCTTTCAGCGCATCAACCGCGTGTTTCACCTGTGCCACGGCCACGTCGATCTTGGCCTTGCGGTCGTCGTAGCTGTCCATGTGCTGCATCGCACCCTGGTAGGCCTGAATGCCTGCAAACTTCAGCCCTTCGGCGGTGTCGATGGCCTTGGCAATCTCCACCACTTCGGGTGTCGTGGTCACGCCGCAGCGCCCCGCACCGCAGTCAATCTCCACAAGGCATTCGATTTCCGTGCCGTGACGCGTGGCGGCCTCGGAGAGGTCCGCCACGTTCTCGATGTCATCGACGCAACAGATTGTACGGGCCCCCAGCTTCGGCAGCCGCGCGAGGCGGTCGATCTTTTCGGGCTGACGCACCTGGTTGGAGACCAGCACGTCCTTGATGCCGCCGCGCGCAAAGACCTCCGCCTCCGACACCTTCTGGCAACACACACCGCAGCTACCGCCCAGTTGTTCCTGCAACAGCGCCACATCAACGGATTTGTGCATCTTGCCATGCACCCTGTGCCGCATGCCGTGCGCCTTTGCCCAGTCGCCCATCTTCTTGATGTTGCGTTCGAGCGCGTCGAGATCCAGCACCAGCGCGGGTGTCTGGATCTGTTTCTCGTCCATCCCGATGGCTGCCGGGATGTCAAAACCCACTTCGAAGTCTTCGAATTTCACTTGGCTGTTCATAGCGCGTCCTCCTTAGCCCGTGATCCAGGGCAGTTTGTCCAAATCCACATTGCCGCCGGTGATGACGACCCCGACCCGCTTGCCCCGGAACACCTCCGGGTTGCGCAGGATGGTCGCCATCGGCACCGCACAGCTTGGCTCCATCACGATTTTCATCCGTTCCCACGTGAGCTTCATCGCGTCGATGATCTCCTGCTCGCTCGCGGTCAGCACATCGGTCACGAAGCTTGAGACAAAGTGCCAGGTGTTTTCCTTCAGTGGCACCTTGAGCCCGTCGGCGATGGTCACCGGCGCGTCATCGGCAATGATGTGCCCCGCCCGGAAAGAGCGCGCGGCATCATCCGCCTGATCCGGCTCGGCTGCGTAAATCTCCATCTGCGGCGCGAGGTTCGAGAGGGTCAGGCACGTGCCCGAAATCATGCCGCCGCCGCCAATGGGTGCGATCACCGCGTCCATATTCTCCACCTGCTCCAGCAGTTCCAGCGAACAGGTCGCTTGTCCCGCGATCACGCGCGGGTCGTTGTAGGGATGCACGAATTCGGCGCCCGTTGCCTCCTGCACCTCGGCAAACACCGCCTCGCGGCTCGTGGTCGACGGTTCGCACTCGGTGATGATCCCGCCATAGCCGCGCACCGCCGCCTTCTTGGCCTCGGGTGCGGTGCGCGGCATGACCACGTGGCACGGGATACCGCGCCGCCCGGCGGCATAGCTTAGCGACAATGCGTGGTTGCCGGAGGAATGCGTCGCCACGCCCTTTTCCGCCATCGCATCGCTGAGACCGAAAACCGCGTTTGACGCGCCGCGTACCTTGAACGCCCCGGCCTTCTGGAAGTTCTCGCATTTGAAGAATAGTTCGGCTCCGGTGAGCTCATTGAAATAGGTCGAGGTCAGCACTGGTGTGCGGTGGATATAGGGTTTGATCCGTTCATGGGCGGCGCGCACGTGATCAATGGTCAGATCGGGTCCGGTCAATGTGTCCAACATAGCGGCTCCTTTCAGGCTGCGGTTTTGATCAGGGCGGCGCGATGGCCACGGTAGTATTCCTGCGCGGCAGCCACACCGCTGCCAAGCTCGATCGGATAATCCAGATCGGCCATCGCCATCTCGATCGTAGCGAGGCCGGAGAGCACCATGACATCCGTCAAACTGCCCAGATGACCAATACGGAAAGCCTTGCCGTTCATCTCGCCCAAGCCGATGCCAAAGGACACGCCATAGGCATTGAACGCCTGATCGGTCAGCGCATTGCTGTCAAAGCCGTCGGGCACGTAGATTGCGCTGACGGTATCGGAGTAGAGCTCCGGGCGCTCCGCCACCAGCCGCAACCCCCAGGCATCGACCGCGCGGCGCACGCCCTCGGCCAACCGGAAGTGGCGCGCGTAGACGTTCTCCAACCCCTCTTCGAACAGCATCTTAAGGCTCTCGCGCATGCCGTAGATCAACTGCAGCGGCGGCGTGTAGGGAAATCCGCCCGTCGCGTTCGCCGCCATCATATCGCGGAAATCAAAGAAGGTGCGCGGCAATTCGGCGGTTTCCATCGCCGCCAGCGCCTTGGGGCTGACCCCGAGGATCGCCATGCCGGTGGCGAGCATGAAACCCTTCTGCGAGCCGGAGACGGCGATGTCCACGCCCCAGTCATCCATGCGGAATTCCATCGACGCCAGCGAACTGACACAATCCACAAACATCATCGCCGGGTGGTTGGCCGCATCCATTGCCGCCCGCACAGCGGGAATGTCGGATTTTACGCCGGTGGCCGTTTCATTGTGCGTGACCAAAACGGCCTTGATATCGCGCGCCTTGTCCGCTGTCAGAGCGGCCTCGAATTTGTCTGCTGGCGCGCCGGATCCCCAGGGGCATTCGATGATCTGCACATCAAGGCCGTGGCGTTGGCAAAGGTCGATCCAGCGGTGGCTGAACATGCCGTAGCGCGCCACCAGAACCGTGTCGCCAGGACTCAGTGTATTGCAGATTGCAGCCTCCCAGCCGCCCGTGCCACTTGTCGGAAAGGTGATGACCTTGCCTGTCCTCGTTCCAAAGACGCGCTTGGTGTTTTCGAGAACCGGAGCGAAGGTTTCCACGAAGTCAGGCGCCCGATGATCGCGTGTCTGGACCTGCATGGCAGCACGCAGCCGGTCGGGGATATTCGTGGGCCCGGGAATGAATACTGGGTTTTGATCTGACATTGCGATGTCCTCCTCCGTCGCATTGCACAATACCAGTTAGGGTGCGGGATGCAATTTTCTCGAAAATGTTTTTCATTTATGAAATTTAATCATCAAGCCGCTATAATTAATACATTTTATGATTTTCATATCCAGCAACAATGATTTTATTGAAATTATTTTTCATTCGTGAGATAAATATCCTGGAGATTCTTTTGAGGCACCTCGCGTGACACCCCAGAAAAGACAGCGTGGACGCCCCAAGTCCCAATTTCGCGAAAGCTCTGCAGGCACCCTGCAGTCGCTGGACCGTGCTCTGGGCATCCTGAAGGCGATCTCGAAATCGGAACGCGCCACGCTGACGGACCTGTCTCTGTCGCTCGGCGTGCCCACGGCGACCACACACCGCATCCTGACGACACTTCAAAAGCACAGCTTTGTGGCTTTTGATGAGGAACGGCAGGATTGGGTCATCGGGATTGAAGCCTACCGGACCGGGGTGTCCTTCATGAACCGCACCGGCCTCAGCACGGTGAGCCGACCGGTGATGCGCCATCTGACGGAGAGAACCGGAGAGACCGCAAACCTTGCCATTCCCGATGGCGCGGAGGTGGTGTTTGTCGGGCAGGTCGAGACCAGTAATCCGATCCGCGCCTTTTTCACCCGCGGCACACGCACCTCGATGCACGCATCCGGTACCGGCAAGGCAATCCTTTCCGCCCTGCCCGAGGACCGTGTGCGCAAGCTGCTGATGGCTACCGGTCTGACCAGTTTTACCGACAATACGCTGGTCACGCCCGACGCGCTTTTCGCCGACCTGGAACAGACCCGCCAACGTGGATGGTCCTTTGATCGGGAAGAGCGTTATTCCGGCATGTCCTGCATCGGTAGCGTGATCTACGACGAGCATCAGGACCCCTGTGCGGGCGTGTCCATCTCCGGGCCCAGCACTCGGTTTGATGCCTTGCGCGTGCCGGAGCTTGGCGCAACGGTCGCAGAGGCCGCGCGGGACATCACGCTGCTGATCGGCGGCCGATTCCCCGACCACCTGATGCCGCCACGCTCCGAAACCGCCCCGCTCGACGATCCGGTGGCCTAGACGATTAAACAGACGAAAAATGAGACCGGAAGGAGAACACGACCCAAACCACGCTTAAATGATACGAATTCACCCAGAGGTTGCACTAACGGGTTGTTTTCAGAGCTTATTTCCTTGCCTGCCCATGGGGATCGCCTAGTTTGATCCTTGTGAATTCCGGGAAGGATATGTGAACCTAAGGCCGAGGAGGGCTTTTGGTTCAAAAACCGGCACAAGGGTGCTGATATTTCTCTGAGTTTTCGTAAACTGACCGAGCATGACGCTCACATCAGAAACGGGCATGAAGCGCCCGATCCTAGGGAGGAAGTATGACAGAAAATGTAAATCGCAGAAAATTCCTGCGCGGCTCCGCCGTGGCGGGGGCAGCAGCCCTCGCCACGCCAGCGATCGCCCAAGATAATGGTACGACGCTGAAAATGCAGGCGGCCTGGGGCGGCGGTATTTTCCTTGAAAACGCACAGTCTTTTGCGGCGCGCGTCAACGAGATGAGCGGCGGGTCCCTGACCATCGAAGTGCTCTCCGTGGATGCGGTTGTGAAAACCAGCCAGATGCAGGATGCGGTGCACCGCGGCGTGCTGGACGCGGCCCATTACGTGCCGGCCTACTGGTACGGCAAGTCCAAGGCGGCCTCGCTCTTTGGCACCGGCCCCTGCTTTGGCTGGTCGAGCCAGGAAGTGCTGGGCTGGGTCTATGCCGGGGGCGGTCAGGAACTCTTTGACGAGTTGATGGCAGAGCTGCGCCTGAACGTGGTGTCGTTCTTCAACTCGCCGATGCCTGCACAGCCGATGGGCTGGTTCAAGGAGCAGATCACCGACGCCTCGCAGATGGAAGGCCTGAAGTACCGGACCGTTGGTCTGGCCGCGGACGTTCTGTTGGAAATGGGCATGTCGGTGGTGCAACTGCCCGGCGGTGAGATCCAACCGGCGATGAAATCCGGCCTGATTGATGCGGCGGAGTTCAACAATCCGACCTCAGACCGCGACTTCGGTATGCAGGACGTGTCCAAGCACTACCACCTCGCCTCCTTCCACCAGAGCCAGGAGTTCTTTGAGGTCACGATCAACAAGGACAAGTTCAACGCGCTTTCCGACGATCACAAGGCGATCATCAAGAACGCGTCCATGGCCGAAAACTCCGGCTTCTACTGGGGCAACACCAAGCGCTATTCCGACGATCTGCTGAAACTGCAGGAAGCCGATGGCGTGAACGTCTACCGCACACCGGATTCGGTGATGGCGGCCCAGCTGGAAGCCTGGGACAAGGTGACAGCACGTATCGCAGAGGACGATCCGTTCTTTGCCAAGGTGATGGAATCGCAAAAGGCCTACGCCAAGGACGTGATGAACTACCTCAACCTGAACCAGCCGGACTACAAGCTGGCCTACAACCACTACTTCGGTTGAGTTAGCCACATGTGACAGGGAGATCGGGCGCATCCGCGTCCGGCCTCCTTTCCGCTGACCGGGTCCCGCTGCGAGGGCCTGCACATCCGCCACAGGGAACCAAAACGATGAAATTTGTTCACGCCATAGAAGGGCTGAGCCTCTGGGTAGGCCGGGCCTTTGGGTGGTGCATCCTGATCCTGACACTCTCGGTGTCTTACGAGGTCTTCGTGCGCTACGTGCTCAATGCCCCCACCGTCTGGGCCTTTGATATGATGATCCAGATGTACGGCGCGCTGTTTTTGATGTGCGGCGCCTACGCGCTGGCGCAGGACACCCACGTGCGGGCGGATGTGATCTATCGCCTTCTGCCGATCAAGGTGCAGGCAGGCCTCGATTTCGTGCTGTATTTTCTTTTCTTCTTTCCCGGTATTCTGGCACTGGTCTGGTTCGGCTACGAGATCGCCTCCGACAGCTGGCGGTACAAGGAAGTGAGCTTTAACAGCCCCGCCAGCATCCAGATTTACTTCTTCAAATCGCTGATCCCGGTCGCCGGTGCGCTGCTGATGATCCAAGGGCTGGCCGAACTGGTGCGCTGCATCATGGCGATCCGCACCGGTGCATGGCCAGAGCGTCTGGCCGATGTGAAAGAGACCGAAGATCTGCTGTCCGAGGCGGATCTCGCTGAAATCCAAGCCATCCATCCCGGCAAGAACTGACGTCTCTGACGCACCAGGAAAGATAAAAAGATGACAAATCCCGAAGTCGCCCTTTTGATGCTGGGCCTGTTTATCCTGCTCGTTCTGCTGGGCTTTCCGATTGCGTTCACGCTTTTGGCGATGGGCGTGGCCTTTGGCTATTACGCCTATCATCAGGGCGGCCCGATCGAGAGCTTCAGCGATATCTTCAACAACAATATTTTCTACCTGTTGAACCAGAACACCTATTCGGTGATGGAAAACCCAACGCTGGTCGCCATCCCGCTGTTCCTGTTCATGGGCTACGTGGTCGAACGCGCAAACATCGTCGACAAGCTGTTCTTCTCTCTTTACCAGGCGGCGCGCAACCTGCCGGGCTCACTGGCCATCGCCGCGCTGCTGACCTGCGCCGTCTTCTCCACGGCGTCCGGCATCGTGGGTGCGGTGGTGACGCTGATGGGCCTGCTGGCCTTCCCCGCCATGGCCAATGCCAATTACAACAAAAGCTTCGCCTCGGGCGTGATCTGCGCAGGCGGCACGCTGGGCATCCTGATCCCGCCGTCGATCATGCTGATCGTCTATTCCGCCATTGCGGACCTCTCGCCCCTGCGGCTCTATGCTGCGGCGGTCTTTCCGGGGCTGCTGCTGGCGGGGCTCTACATCGTCTACGTGATTGTGCGGGTCTGGATTACCCCGTCGCTTGCGCCCAAACCGCAGATGGATGACGTCCCGCCCCCGCGCGAGATCTACTGGAACCTTCTGGTCAGCTTCGTGCCGCTCACGGTCCTCATCGCGCTGGTGCTGGGCTCCATTCTGGGCGGGCTCGCGACCCCGGCAGAGGCCGCGGCCATGGGCGCGCTCGGCGGTATGGTGTTGGCCGTGCTCTACCGCTCCATGACCTGGACCAAGCTCAAGGAAAGCGTGTTCCTCACGGCCAAGGCCACAGCGATGGTCTGCTGGCTCTTTGTCGGCTCGTGGACCTTTGCCTCCGTCTTCTCCTACCTCGGCGGGCACGACATCATCGCCGATTGGGTCGGCGGCATGGATCTTGAGCCCTGGCAATTCCTGGTTCTGGCGCAGATCATCATCTTCCTGCTGGGCTGGCCGCTGGAATGGTCGGAGATTCTGATCATCTTCGTGCCAATCTTCCTGCCGCTCTTGGAGGTCTTCGGCGTGAACCCCTATTTCTTCGCGATGCTGGTAGCACTGAACCTGCAGACCTCCTTCTTGACCCCGCCCATGGCCATGTCGGCCTATTATTTAAAAGGGGTGCTCAAGAAACAGATCGAGCTGATGGAGATTTTCCGCGGCATCATGCCCTACCTTGGCATCGTGATCCTGACCATGGTGCTGATGTACCAGTTCCCGGGCATCGCGCTCTGGTTCCCGGATTATCTCTTTGGGCCGTATATCCCATGAAGATCAAACCGCACGAGCTCTCGGCGACAGAGGCGGCAGGCCATATCGCCGCTGGCAGGTTGAAATCGGTGCAACTGGTCCAGTCCTGTCTGGACCGGATTGCCGAAACCGACGGCAATATCCACGCCTGGGCACATCTCGACCCCGAGGCCGCTCTGAAACAGGCCGAAGATTGCGACCGGCTGCGCCAGCGCGGGTTGGCCACGGGGCCGCTGCACGGGCTGCCGGTGGGGCTCAAGGACATCATCGACACCTCCGACATGCCCACCCAGCGCGGCACCCCTATTTTCGCAGGCAGGCAAAGCGCGGAGGACGCGCGGATCGTCGAGATGCTGCGCGAGGCGGGCGCGGTGATCATGGGCAAGACGGTCACCACCGAACTGGCCTTCATGCACCCCAGCGAGACCCGCAACCCGCACAACCCCGACCACTCACCCGCTGGCTCGTCCAGCGGGTCAGCCGCCGCCGTGGCCGCGGGCCATGTGCCGCTCGCCGTGGGCACGCAGACCAATGGCTCGGTGATCCGCCCGGCGTCTTTCTGTGGCACCTTCGGGTTCAAACCCACGCGCGGCATGATCCCCCGCACCGGGGTTCTGCAAACGTCAAAATCACTGGATCAGATCGGCACTTTTGCCCGCACGCTGGAGGATGCCGCCCTGCTGGCTGACGCCATCAGCGGCTATGACCAACGCGACACGGAAAGCTTTGCTCACGCCCGCCCTGCCATGGCCAAGGGGGCTGCGGAGGACGCGCCGATCGAGCCGGATTTCGTCTGGTTTAACCTGCCGTTCAACGACCGGCTGTCAGAGGCGGCGCGGGACGGGTTTGAAGGTGTGATGGAGATCTTGGACGCCCGTGTGACCCGGATGGACCCCGCCGATCAACTGGCGGAGCTGGTGGCCGTTCAAGCGCGCATCCACGAATACGAGATTGCCCGGCATCAGGCCGATGTCTTTGACGGTCATTGGGACCAGATCAGCGACACCCTAAAACCGATCATCACCCGTGCCCGAAAGATCAGCACCGCCGAATATGAGGATGCCTTGGCAGTCAAAGCCTCTGCACAGGCCTTCTTTGACGATTTCTTTGTCGATTTCGATGCGATCCTCGCCGCGGCAGCCGCAGGCGAGGCGACGAAGTTCCGCGAGGGGACAGGCGATCCGATTTTCTGTACACTCTGGACACTGGCAGGCCTGCCTTGTGTGACGCTACCCTTGCTGGTCGGGGAAACCGGCCTGCCCATCGGCGTGCAACTGATCGGACCGGTGCATAAAGACGACCGGCTGCTGCGCACCGCGCGCTGGCTGCAAAACCACATCGCGGCAGCCGCCGCCTGACTGAGAGGACGCACATATGTCATATACCGTCAAACTGATCGTCGGGCTCATCGGCACCGCTTTGCTGGTGATCTTCGTCGGCGAGCTGTCGCACAGCATCTCCACCGGATTTGCGGGTTTCTGGGGCGGTTTCCCCTTCATGGTCATCGTGATCATCGTCTGCGCCATGGCAATCTATGACTACTGGGATGAATGCATCCGGAAGAAATAAACCATGACCAAACCCCGTCTCTGGATCACCCGCCGCCTGTCGGACGCCACAATCGCGCGCGCGATGCGCGACTATGACACGGTCGTCAATCACGCCGACACACCGGGCGGCGCCGAGGACCTGATCGCCGCCAGTGCCGATTTCGATGCGATCATCCCCTGCCATTCCGAGCATTTCAGCGCCGAAGTTGCCGCTCAGTTAGACCCGCGCCTGAAAATCATCGCCAACCATTCCGTCGGCGTCGATCACTGCGACCTGCCCAGCCTCAAGGCGCAGGGCATTGCGGTGACAAACACACCGGACGTGCTCTCCGATGCCACGGCGGAACTGGCCATGCTGCTGATGCTGGGGGCCGCCCGCAATGCGGTGGCAGGCGACAGGACCGTACGCACGGGCGCGTGGGATTTCTGGTCACCGTCTTTCATGGTCGGCAAGCAGGTGACCGGCGCGCGCCTAGGGATCATCGGCATGGGCCGCGTCGGCCGGGCCTTTGCCGCCAAGGCGCGCGGGTTCGACATGGACATCCATTACTACAATCGCAGCCCCCTGCCCGATGCACAGGCGCAGGGCGCGACCTATCACGACACTGTCGAAAGCCTGCTGGGCGTGGCGGATTTCCTGTCGCTGCACTGCCCGGCCACGCCTGACACGATGGATTTGATGAATGCAGAGCGGTTCGCGCTGCTGCCGCCCGGTGCGGTGATCGTCAACTCAGCGCGCGGCGCGCTGGTGGATGAAGACGCCTTGCTGGCGGCCCTGGGCACCGGTCAGGTCGCCGCTGCCGGTCTTGACTGCTTCAAGGTGGAACCGGGCGGCAACCCGGCTTTTGCCGCGCATGAGAACATCTTCATGCTACCGCATATCGGGTCCGCCACCACCCGCACGCGCGATGCCATGGGGTTCCGCGCGCTTGAAAATCTGGATGCGTTTTTCGCCGGGAAAACGCCGAAGGACCTGCTGTAGATCACGCGGTGAACAGGTCGCCATACTGCTCGCGCAACAGGTTTTTCTGCACCTTGCCCATGGTGTTGCGCGGCAGTTCCGGCAGGACGATCAGCTTGCGCGGATGTTTGAACCGCGCCAACTGCGCGGCAACCGTCACCGAGATGTCGTCCAGATCAGGCTGCTTTTCCTTCTCTGCCACGACAAACCCCACCACGGTTTCGCCGAAATCGGGATGTGGCACGCCCACCACGGCGCTTTCCAGCACTCCGGGCTGATCATCCAGCACGGTTTCGATTTCCTTGGGGTAGATGTTGTAGCCGCCGGAGATGATCAGATCCTTGTTGCGCCCGACGATCTGCACATAGCCCTGATCGTCGATCAGCCCTAGATCGCCCGTGATGAAAAAACCGTCGCTGCGCAGCTCTTCCTGCGTCTTCTCGGGCATCTGCCAGTAGCCCTGGAAGACATTGGCGCCGCGGACTTCGATCTGTCCGATCTCCCCATCCGGTAGCCTGTCGCCACTGGCCGGATCGGTGATCTTCAGCTCCACCCCCGGCAGGGGAAATCCGACCGTCCCCGCCCGCCGCGCGCCGTCATAGGGGTTCGAGGTGTTCATATTGGTCTCGGTCATGCCGTAGCGTTCCAGAATCCGGTGCCCGGTGCGCTTTTCGAACTGAACATGTGTCTCCGCCAGCAGCGGCGCGCTGCCCGACACGAAAAGCCGCATGTGTCGCACCAGATCGCCGGTAAAGCGCGGATCGTCCAGCAGGCGGGTGTAGAAGGTCGGCACGCCCATCATCGTGGTGGCCTTGGGCAGCAGGTCAATCACATCGCCCGCGTCGAATTTCGGCAGAAAGAGCAGCGCCCCGCCCGACAACAGTGTCACATTGGTGGCCACAAACAGCCCGTGGGTGTGAAAAATCGGCAAGGCGTGCAGGAGTACATCCTCCTTGGTGAACCGCCACACATCCACCAGCGTCTGGGCATTGGAGAGCAGGTTCGTCTGGGTCAGCATCGCGCCTTTGGAGCGCCCCGTGGTGCCGGAGGTGTAGAGAAAAGCCGCCAGATCGTCAGGCCCGCGCGGCACGGTTTCAAATACGTCGCTTTGGCCCCGCGCAAGCTCCGGCAAAGAGCCGCCGCCCTCCGCGCCCAATGTCTGCAACCCGGCATCGCAGGCATCGGCCACCGGGCGCAGCCCTTCTGCCTTGGTCGGGTCGCAGATCAGCAGGCGCGCCCCGCTGTTCTCGACGAAGTAAGACACTTCTGAGGGGGTGTAGCCGGTGTTCAGCGGCAAAAACACGAGACCCGATTGCACGGCTGCGGCATAGACCGCCAGTGCTTGCGGGGATTTCTCGGCCTGCAAGGCCAGACGGTCTCCCGGCTGCAGCCCCAATTCCCGAAAGGCATTGGCAAACCGCGCGGCCATCGACAGGAAAGCCGCGTGGGTGACCACCTCTCCGCCCTTGAGGATTAGAAAGGGAGTCTCCTTGCCCGCATGGATTCCAAAAAGCTGATCGAAAAGAGGATTGGCCATTCTGATGCCCTCAGGTCTTTGTCTTGTTTAACGCGGCTGCCAGCGCCTGTACCTGCGCAGACGCGGCAACGCCATAGCCGTCGGCATAGCCTTCATGGTTTTGCGCAATCAGGGCCCGGTCGTAAAGATAGTTCACCATGACGCCTGCGGATTGCGCCATCCCGTTGGGCGACAGATCGGCACCGGCGTGTACATCGTGGATCAACGCCCCATTGCCCAGATGGAACCGCGCCACCGGGTCACGCGGGCTGCCGTCATCGCGTTTCGCTGCCAGAAGGTACTGCGCGGCACGCTGGCGTTGATCTTCAGGGGCCTCGCCCATCTGCTGGCCGGTCTCCGCAATCCATTGCATCAACCCCGGGATCGGCGAAAGGGTCACGAAAGTCTCCAACCCCGGTAGGTCCCGCGACAGATCGGCCACCACCTGTTTGATCAGCGAGTTGCCAAAGGAAATGCCCGCCAGCCCGGACTGGCAGTTGGAAATCGAATAGAAAACGGCCGTATCCGCGTCTTCGGCGGCCAGTTCCTTGCGCCTGTCCGACAAGAGCCCCTGCACCGATCCGGGCACGCCCCGTGTCAACGCAACCTCGACAAAAATCAGCGGTTCATTTGGCATCGCCGGGTGGAAATAGGCAAAGCAACGACGGTCGCTGGGCTGCACCCGGCGGCGCAAATCATCCCAGCTGTCGATGGTATGCACCGCCTCATAGGCGATGATCTTTTCCAGCACTTCCGCGGGGCTTTCCCAATCAATCGGGCGCAACACCAGAAACCCGCGATTGAACCAAGAGGACAGCAGGTGCTGAAAATCGTGATCCACCGGGCCAAGCTCAGGGTGGCTGCGGGCAAAACCCAGAAGGTCGTCGCGCATCTGCACCAGCCGCGCGGTGGCCCCCGGTATCTGGTTGAGCCGCCGCGCCAACTCCTGACGCTTCGGCTCTGCCGCCGAGGCAAACCCTTGGTAGCTTTGCCGGGAGGGCGTGGTTTCGAAGTCTGTCAGTGCCCGCCGTACCGCATCCGCATCAATGCCCATATCCTGCGCCAGAAACCCGAAAAACCCCAGTTTTTCAGAAGGACCCATCGCGCCATAGCGGTCGAGGATATGCCCCGCCGTCACGGCACCGGACACCTCCCCGGAACGGCTCAACAAGTCACCACACAGCTCTTCGATGCTGCGTTTTTCGAGGTCAGGCTCCAGCGCACTGCGATACCGCCGCTCGAACACCGTTGAAAGAAGATCGGCAAAAAAGCTCAAAACGTCGGACCCATCACGGCATTGGGCAGCCAGGTCGCAAGGCCGGGGAAGACGCACAGCAGAACGATGGCGATGACCATGCAGGCCACAAAGGGCAGCGACCCCATCAGAATGGTTTTGAGCGAAATGTCCGGCGCGATACCGTTGATCACATAGAGGTTGAGGCCCACGGGCGGGCTGATCAACCCGATCTCCATGTTGATCGTCAACACCACGGCAAACCAGATCGGATCGAACCCGGCGGTGGTGATGATCGGTAGCAGAATGGGCGCCGCCATCAGGATCACCGCCACGGGGGGCAGAAAGAACCCCGCGATCAGCAAAAAGACGTTTACCGTGCCCATCAGCACCCAGCGGTTGACCTCCAGCGTGCCGATCCATTCCGCGATGGATTGCGTGATGAAAAGGCTGGAGAGCATGTAGGAAAACACACCGGCGGCGGCGATGATGAAGAGGATCATCACGCTTTCCTTGGTGCTGTCGCGCAGTACGTGCCAGAGCGCCTTCGGGCTCCAGAGTTTATAGATCACCATGGCAATGATCAGGCACAAGAGCGCGCCGACGGCGGCGGTTTCAGAAGGCGTCGCGATGCCGCCGTACATGGCGTAGAGCACACCGATGATAATGCCGATGAAGGGCAGCACCCGGGGCAGGATTTCGAACCGTTCACGCCAGGAATAGCTGCCCGCCGTCAGCAGGGTGGTGTTACCGGATTTCCACGTGGAGTAGAGCGACCAGACCATGAAAAGTGCGACCAGCAGCAGCCCCGGGATGACGCCGGCGAGAAACAGACGGCCAATCGAGGTTTCCGTCGCGATGCCGTAGACGATCATCGTGACCGATGGCGGGATCAGGATGCCCAACGTGCCGCCCGCCGCGATGGACCCGGCGGCGACCCCATCGGGATAGCCGCGCTTGCGCATCTCGGGGATGCCCATCTTGCCGATGGCCGCACAGGTGGCCGGGCTCGACCCGGACATGGCGGCAAAAAGTGCACAGGCGCCGAGGTTGGAAATCACCAGCCCGCCGGGCACGCGGGTCAGCCAGCGTTCCAGCGCTTCATAGAGGTCCGCCCCGGCCCGCGTCGAGGCGATGGATGCGCCCATGATGATGAACATCGGGATCGAGAGCAGCGCGAAATTATCGAGCTTGCCAAAGAGGATTTCGGGCATCAGCTCAAGGCTGCGCAGCCCGTCGAAGATCATAAGGAAACCGGCGGAGACGATCAGCAAACCGATGGCGACCGACACGCCGGAAAAGAGCACGATGATGGTAGAGAGGGCGACCAGCGCACCGAGGACAAGCGGATCCATCAGCTCTCCTCCAGCCCGAATGGTTTTTCGGTGCCGGTCAGCACGCCCACCAGATCCGCGATCAGCTGCAGCATCAACAGGCCAAAGCCCACCGGCAGCGCAAGATAGGGAATCCACAGCCGCACGCCCCAGACGGTGTCGGATTTCCACCCCCGATCCCAGGCGAAATGCCAGTAATCATAGCCGTACCACAGCATCACGCCGATGATCGCAATGGAGAGCGACAGGGTCAGCACCGCCAGCGCCCGACGTGCCCGCATCGGCAGGGCAAGCGGGATCAGGTCGACATTCACATGGCCGCGCAGGCGTTGCACATAGGGCAGCCCCACCAGCGTGGCACCGATCACCAGGTAGATGACCATTTCGGTCTGCCAGACAGTGGAGCCATTCAGGACAAAGCGCACAAAGATCATCTGGCAGGTGATCGCCACAGCGGTCACGATCATCGCGGCAGAGCACCACCCGGCGACTGTCGACAATGCGGCCACTGCGCGCAGAAAGGGGTGATTGCCAACCTGCGTGGCGGTGGCAGAGGATGGACCGGCCATGAGCTATCCTGATTGAGCAGAAAAAAATGGGGCGGCGATTGCACGCCGCCCGGGGTGTTTTATTCGACGGCCAACGCCATATCGAGCAGCGCCTGCCCGTCCGGCACCTCTTCGACGAAGGCCTTGAACGATGTCTCCTGTGCAACCGCCTGCCAGGCGGCGAAATCTTCCGCCGTCATCTGCGCAATCTCGACACCGGCGTCCTCGAACACCTTCACGGAAGCCGCGTCCTGCTTTTTCGCCTCTTCGAGATAGAAGGCTTCGGCCTTTTCAGAGGCTTCCAGCAGGGCTGTCTGCTGGGCGTCGCTCAACCCGTCAAAGGTGGATTTATTCATGAGCACCGGCTGATACATGAACCACAAGGCCACATCCGAGGCCGGGGTATAGCACGAGACCTGCTCGTAAATCCGGTAGGACACGAAGGACGACGACGAGGTATTCGCAGCCGTCAGAACGCCGGTCTGCATGGCGTTGTAGATCTCGGATGACGCCATGGAGGCGATGGAGGCCCCTGCCCCCGCCAGCATCTGCTCGAACGCCTTACCCGCGGCCCGTGTCTGCTGGCCAACCACGTCTTCGGGGCTGGTGATGCATTTGTCCTTGCCGACAAAACCGCCCGCCAGATAGCCGTGCACCAGCACCATGACATCGTCATCGGCCATCTTCGCTTCCAGCGCCTCCATAAAGGGGCTGTCGCTCAGACGGGCCGCGTGGTCGTGGTTTTTCACCAGCCCCGGCATCAGCGTCAGGTTATAGGCAGGTTGCTGGCCACCGGCATAGCTCAAGGGCAGCACGGTCATATCCAACTGTCCCCGGCTGAGGGGTTTGTATTGCTCACGCGGCTTGAAGAGCGATTTGGAGCCGAAAATCTTGATCTCCAGATCGACATCCGCGGCGGCGACCTCATCCGCGATGATCTGTGCCACCTGGTGGCGTACGTCCTTGTTGGACCATTGATGTGACAGGCGCAACTCGGTCGCCTGCGCGGTGGCAGCGCCGGTGGCGAGAATGGCAGCAAGCGCTGCGGAAAGCAGTGATGTTCTCATTTTTTCCTCCCAGAATGCCGGTGAGATAGCTCCGGCCGATATGTCAGCATTTAACCTCTCGCATTCAGAGTCAATATTTTTGTATACAACAATATGATTGTCGCACACGCTGTTTGTGCCTAGAATGGGCATATGGATGTCAGGCACGCAGACAGAATAGCGGACGCGCTGGAGGAGCTGGTCTTCACCGGTCAATTCAATGACGGCGACCGGTTGGATGAGATTCGGCTGGCCAAACAGTTCGGCGTCTCCCGCACCCCCATCCGCGAAGCGCTGCAGCGGCTGGTGGCCTCCGGCATCGCCGAGCAGCTGCCGCGCCGGGGGGTCTTTGTGCGCCAGCCGGGGCCTGTGGAACTGATGGAGATGTTCGAGACCATGGCCGAGATCGAGGCGGTCTGCGGGCGTCTGGCCGCGCGCCGTATCTCAGATGAGGCGCTGGCGGAGCTGGAACAGGCCAATGATCTCTGCCGCGCGGCGATGGCATCACAGGATACCGATGCCTATTACCGCGAGAACGAGCGGTTTCATCACACGATCTATGCGCAATCCGGCAACAGCTATCTCGCCGGGCAGGCCCTGCGGCTGCATCGCCGGCTGAAACCTTTCCGCAGGCTCCAGCTCCGGCTGCGCGGACGTCTTGCGCAGTCGATGGGGGAGCATGAGGAGATTGTCGCGGCGCTGCGGTCAGGGGATGACGCCCGTGCCGCCACTGCGCTGCGGGACCACGTGGGCATTCAGGGCGAAAAATTCCGCCATCTGATGACGGAACTGCGCACCGCGGCGCAATAGGCTCAATCGCCGAGCCGTACCGCCTGGCCAGTGCCTTGTTCGGCCGCCGAGAATCCGGCTTCATTCAGGGCGAAATTCGCACCCACCGCGATGACGGCCATGGCCACAAAGGCGAGAATGATCTCTCTCATGCCTTGCCCGCCTTTGATTGCTGCTCCTCGACCTCGGCGGTCCAGAGGCTGTGGTGTTCACGCGCCCACTGCAGTTCCACCTCGCCATCGCCCATGGCCGCGTAGGCCCCTTCCATACCGACCGAACCGATGTAGATATGCGCGATGATGATCGCCATCAGCACAAAGCTGACGATGGCATGCCAGAGCTGGGCGTATTGCATTTCCTCATGCGGGGCGAGCGCGGTGTTCAGCTCTCCCAAGCCCAGCAGTTGTGGCAGCCCCACGGCGTTGAGCTTTTCAAAGGTCACGGCGAACATCGGCATCTCGAAGGGAAAGAGCAGTGACAGTCCCGATGCCGAGATAGAGGCACCCAGAATGATCACCGACCAGAAGATTAGTTTTTGACCTGCGTTGAATTTCTTGGCCGGGGGGTGGCCGCCGCCAAAGATGCCGCCGCCTTTCAGGATCCAGTTGATGTCCGTCCGGTCCGGCAGGTTGTGCACCACCCAGAAGACAAAGACGAGCACCAGCGCCAGCATGAAAGCCCATGAGATATTGTTGTGCACCCATTTGGACCCCATCGCCAGCGTTGCGAAGGCTTCGGGACCGAAGGCCGGGATCAGCAGCTTGCGGCCTGCCAGCGTGATGAGCCCCGTGATGCCCAGAATAATGAAGGACCCCGCCAGCAACCAATGGGCAAAACGCTCGATGGCTTTGAACCGCAGGATGGTGCGACCGGTCTTTTCACCGTCAATGCGAATGCGGCCGCGGATCAGGTAGAAGAGCGCCAGCAGCACGACCATACCGCCCAGAAGTGCGCCGCCATAGGTCAGCAGTGGCCCTTCGCGAAACAGCAACCAGCGCATGCCCCCGTCCTGGATCAACACGTCTGCGGCTGGTCCGCGCGCCTGCGTGGTGATGGCTGCCGAATTGTAGCGATAAGCGCGCCAGAGATCCGGGTCCGATGCCCCACCGAGGGTGCCTAATTGATCGGTCTTGGCGGCGGCGTTGTCAGGATTACCCGTCAACGTGCTGCGAAAGCTGTCATCGATCTTGAGCCCTTCCTGACGCTTGAGAATGTCTTCGAGCGTCTGCGCCCCGCCTGTCGCACTGCGGTCAACGGGGGCCGCCTCCTGCGCCTGAACGCTCATGGCGAGGCCCAGCGTGACAATCAGAAGGCATAAAAATCGGAGCATGGGATTTTCCTGTTCTCTCAAGACACACGGGGCGGCCCCAAAGAGCCGCCCCGAAAGAGTTCACAACCTTGAGGCGAAGGTCAACCGCCTTTCTGGTCGTAGGCTGTGCCCCAGCCCCAGGCGCCGGAGCCGAAACCACGGGCCACGACGCGTTCGCGGTAGATGCTGGAGACGACGTCGCCGTCCCCCGCCAGCAGCGCCTTGGTGGCACACATCTCGGCGCAGATCGGCAGCTTGCCTTCCGCGATCCGGTTGCGCCCGTATTTGGCGAATTCGGCGGTGGAGTTGTTCTCCTCCGGTCCCCCGGCGCAGAAGGTGCATTTGTCCATCTTGCCGCGGCTGCCGAAGTTGCCCGCTTGCGGGAACTGTGGCGCGCCGAAGGGGCATGCGTAAAAGCAGTACCCGCAGCCGATGCAGAGATCCTTGGAGTGCAGGACGACGCCTTCTTCGTTCTGGTAGAAACAATCCACCGGGCAGACGGCCATGCAAGGCGCGTCCGAACAATGCATGCAGGCGACGGAGATCGAACGCTCCCCCGGCTTGCCGTCATTGATCGTCACGACCTTGCGGCGGTTTATGCCCCACGGCACTTCGTGCTCGTTCTTACAGGCGGTGACGCAGGCGTTGCATTCAATGCAGCGTTCAGCGTCGACGAGAAATTTTGCTCTAGCGGCCATTTTTCATGTCCTCCCTTACGCTGCCCAGATTTTGCAGAGCGTTGATTTCGTCTCCTGCATCTGGGTCACGCTGTCATAGCCATAGGTCTGCGCCGTGTTGGACGCCTCGCCCAACACATATGGATCGGCGCCTTCGGGATATTTATCCCTCAGATCGACCCCCTCCAGATGCCCGCCGAAGTGGAAGGGCATGAAGGCCACGCCCGCCTCGACCCGTTCGGTGACCATGGCCATGACCTTGACCTTGCCGCCTTCGGGGCCTTCGACCCAGACCTGTTCGCCATCGCGCAGGCCAAGATTGTTGGCATCGCGCGGGTTCACCTCGACAAACATGTCCTGCTGGAGTTCCGCCAGCCAGGGGTTGGAGCGGGATTCGTCACCACCGCCCTCATATTCGACCAGACGACCCGAGGTCAGGATCATCGGATACTCCTGGCTGAAGTCTTTTTCCTGGATCGACTTGTACATGGTCGGCAGGCGCCAGAACTTCTTGTCCTCATAAGTCGGATAGTCGGCCACGAGATCACGCCGGTTGGTATAAAGCGGCTCGCGGTGCACCGGCACCGGATCGGGGAAAGTCCAGACCACCGCACGGGCCTTGGCGTTGCCGAAGGGCGCGCAGCCGTGCTTGATCGCCACCCGCTGGATGCCGCCTGACAGATCGGTCTTCCAATTGATCTTGGAAACCCGCTCGTTGTAGTCCGACGGGAAGGGCGACATTGACGTCTCTCCCACCTCTTCGGACCCATCTGCCGGTTTTGCGGCTTCGGCCATCTTTTCGGTATCGTCGCTTTCGCCCACGGTATCGAATTCCATGCCGACAGACTTGCCGATGACGCGCTTTTCCGCATCCGTCAAATCACCGTCCCAACCGAGATCGATCAGCATCTGCATGGTGAACTCAGGGTATCCGTCCTGAATTTCCGCCCCGGGGTTGGAGACCCCTTCGGCCAGCAGGTTATCGCCATCCCGCTCCACGCCAAAGCGCGCGCGGAACGCCAGACCGCCTTCCGCCACCGGCAGCGACATGTCATAGAGGTTCGCAGTGCCCGGATGGTTCATCTCCGGCGTGCCCCAGCAGGGCCATGGCATGCCATAGAAATCGCCATCCGCCGGGCCACCAACGGCCCGCAGCGAGGTGCGGTCAAAGGTGTGCTGGTTGGCCATGTGCATCTTGAGACGCTCAGGGCTCTGACCGGTATAGCCAATGGTCCACATGCCGCGGTTGAATTCGCGGGTGATGTCCTCGATCACCGGCTCTTCACCGTCCATCTCGATGTTGCGGAAGAGCTTGTCATGGAAACCCAGTTTCTTGGCAAACATCGATATGATCGTGTGGTCGGGCAGTGATTCAAAGATCGGATCGACCACCTTGTCGCGCCACTGCAGGGACCGGTTGGAGGCCGTGGCAGAGCCGCGGGTCTCGAACTGGGTACAGGCAGGCAGCAGGTAAACGCCATCCTCGCGGTCCTGCAGGACGGCAGAAACGGTTGGATAGGGGTCGACGACGACCATCATGTCCAGCTTCTCCATCGCCGTCTTCATCTCTTTCTGACGGGTCTGCGAGTTGGGCGCATGGCCCCAAAGCATCATGACGCGCGTATTGTCGGGCTGGTCGATGTTGTCCTTCTCTTCCAGAACCCCGTCGATCCAGCGCGACACCGGAATGCCGGTCTCGTTCATCATCAGGCGGTCGGTGCCATCCTTGCCGGCACCTTCCATGACGGAGAAGCGGGATTTCAGCCAATCCAGATCCTCTTCCCAGACCCGTGCCCAATGTGCCCAGGAGCCAGGCGTGAGCCCGTAGTACCCCGGCAGCGTATTGGCCAGCACACCCAGGTCGGTCGCGCCCTGCACGTTGTCGTGGCCGCGGAAGATGTTGGTACCACCGCCAGCGGTGCCCATGTTGCCAAGGGCAAGCTGCAACACACAATACGCACGCGTATTGTTATTGCCGTTGGTGTGCTGCGTGCCGCCCATGCACCAGATCACGGTGCCGGGGCGGTTGTTGACCAGCGTCCGCGCCACACGGCGCAGCTGGCTGCCGGGCGCGCCGGTGACGCGTTCGACTTCCTCGGGTGTCCAGTTGGCGACCTCGGCCTTGATCTGATCCATGCCCCAGACGCGGGTGCGGATGAACTCCTTGTCCTCCCACTCGTTCTCGAAGATGTGCCAGAGGATGCCCCAGACCAGCGCCACATCGGTGCCCGGACGGAAGCGCACATATTCATCCGCGTGCGCTGCGGTGCGCGTAAAGCGCGGGTCGCAGACGATCAGCGGCGCGTTGTTCTGCTCTTTCGCTTTTAGCATGTGCAGCAGCGAGACCGGGTGCGCCTCTGCCGGGTTGCCACCGATCAGGAACATCGCCTTGGAATTGTGCATGTCGTTGTAGCTGTTGGTCATGGCGCCGTAGCCCCATGTATTCGCCACACCCGCCACGGTGGTGGAGTGACAGATCCGCGCCTGGTGGTCGACGTTGTTGGTGCCCCAATAGGCCGCGAACTTGCGGAACAGATAGGCCTGTTCGTTATTGTGCTTGGCCGAGCCCAGCAGGTAAACGGAATCCGGTCCGCTTTCCTCGCGGACGCTCATCATCTTGTCGCCGATCTCTTCGATCGCCTGCTCCCAGGAGATGCGCTTCCACTCACCACCCTCTTTCTTCATCGGGTACTTCAGGCGGCGTTCGCCATGCGCATGCTCGCGCACCGCCGCGCCCTTGGCACAATGGGCGCCGAGGTTGAACGGGCTGTCCCATCCGGGTTCCTGCCCTGTCCAGACGCCGTTCGACACTTCCGCAACGACCGTACAACCGACCGAGCAGTGGGTGCAGACGGATTTGATGGTTTCAACTGCGCCCGTCGCTGCAGTCGCAGCGGAGGCTTGGGTGACAGCGCCGCCCGTGGCGGAGATGGCGGCCAGCCCGCCAATCGCCAGGCCGGAGCCTCGCAAAAACGCACGGCGGTCAACGGATGATGCGGCCCCGTCCGACAGGATGTTCGTCCGTCCTGCACGCTGCGTGACCGAATTGGTCTTTTTCCTTAACATACTTCCCTCCCTTGCTGCCCCGATCAGGTGGCTGGGTATTTAATGTCGAAGCGCCGTCAGGCTGCACCGCTCAGATGCACCCCCGGCGCAAATCAGAAGCGCGCGCTGGCGAGATAAGCGCGCGTGTGGGCGGTGTCCTGCATCTTGTCAGAGGTCATATCCACCTCGGCAGCTTCCGCCGTTCCTGTCCCGGCTGCCACGGCAACGGCTGCCGCAGGGGCTGCTGTGCCCGCCAGTTTCAGGAAATCCCGGCGATTTGTGTCGCCATCCGATTTCTGTGCCATGTATCCTTCTCCCTTTCGTCTTTGCGGACGGCGTCCCGTCCCTTTTCGGCGGATCAGTCCGCCGTCATTCTGAATGCTTCTTTCTCGATCTCCATGAAGGCGCGGCCAACGGCCCCGACGCCTGCGTAGAATACCGAAGATTTCGCGCCTTCGAGGTCCGTGTAGAAATGCGTGGCCCAGGGGGCGATGTGGCTGTTGAAAAAGCCGCGCTGCTGGTCGAGCCGTGCAGGCTGTCCAAAGCGGCCGACAATCATGCCGCCCATCATTTCCATCAACGCCGCCATGCTGTCTTCGGGCTCAAAGGCGTTTTCGGCGCGCGTCATCTGATGCGCGGCCATATCCTGCCGCAGCTTGGCCAGCGGCTTTTCGTTCAGGAACCCCGTCAGATAGTAGCTGGCGTAGGGCAAAAGCTCCCCGCGTCCCAGCCCGATGAAGAGCGCGTTGAACTCCCGTTCCACCGCCTTGGGTTTCGTGACCTTCGCGACCCGTGCCAGGCTGTTGATCGCCTGCCCCATGGGGCTGTCATCACCTTGTAGCGCGGCGGTCTGGTCCAGCAGCATCTGATCTGCCGGACGGGCCAGCAGCAGGCCAATAAAGTTGTAAAGATCGGCGCGCAGCCGGTCTTCCGCCGCAATGTCGAGGGTTTCTGCCGCCACCGTCACGCCTGCGCCTCCTCGAACTGGAACCGCATGCGCCGTGGTACCGGCGCAGCTTCGACAGTGTCTTGCGCATCGGCAACCAAATCTTCTGATTGCACCTCGGACACAACAGGCTCAGGCTCCGGTGCTTCCGTCTCAACCTGCTCGGCAATGTCCTCAACGACATCATCAGACGCTTCCGCATCCGCCTTGGCCAGTTCTTCCTGACGCGCCATCTCTTCGACATGCGCCATCATGCCCTTGCCCACCTGATAGGCGGTCTGGATCGGCCCACCGGCCAGCATCGCCGCGCGGTAGTCGTCGTCGTATTCATTCAACCCATCGACACAGGCCAGTACCGGATTGCTGCGCCAGAGCTTGCGCAGCGCCTTGTTCCGCAAATGTTTGGGCACTTCTTCAGCCATGAAGGCGGCGAAATCATCACCGGCCTGCATCCGGTCAGGATCCGGCAGCCCCATCTCCTCCAGAACCACTGCGTCATCCTTCCCGGCCAATTCCGCTTCACGCACTGCAGACAGCTGTTCCGCTTCGACCCGCGCTTCCGCTTCTGCCTCGGCTTGAACGGCGGCGCGTCTGCGCGCCCAGAAAGAGCTTTGCGCCGTCATTCCGCCCCCTCCTGCAGGTTGGCAGTCGGCGCGCGGTAAACATCCGTAGTCTGGGAAATGCGGGCATCTCCAATACCGGCCTGCTTGCGGTCCGTGCGGTGTTTGTTACGCCGCCGCTTCACAAAGGGCTCTTCGCGGTGGTGCTGGTCGACAAACGCCGTGACCCACTCCAGAACGGCGGGCGGCATCGCCACACGCTCCACCTGCTCTTCCCCGCTGTCGGAATAGTCCTGCGCCTCATAGGGCGACACGGTCACGGTGAGAACGTCCAGCGGCGCGTCACCTTCACCCTCGCGCAGGATCACATAGACGGACGGCGACTGCGCCTGCAATTCATGCGCGTAGGCTTCCGTATCCGAAACATAGAGGTGAATATCATGGGTTGATGCGTGATATTCGGTCACGCCGCCTTCGTCGCGCAGCACCTTCCAGGAGGCATCACCGGCACCCGGCAAAACAGACGTGGCACGCCATACCCATTTGGACCAGGCGGTGACACCGGGCGACCGGCGCAAGACCACGCCAAGTCTCGCAGATTGCGACTCTGGATAGACGACTCCCAAGATTGCTCCTCAAACGCGCGCTGTACTTGAGCCTACCTTAGCAAACCCCGGTCATTATCCCAGAAAAAAAAGCATGCATCTGTACACATTTAGTCGTAGAGGCCTGCGCCGGTCGGCTTGCATTTCCCCAACTCTCTGAATTACAGGGGCTTTAGCGATTTTGCATTTGGATGGGGCCGCTTGGACCTGCGCCTTCATGTGGACAGACCGGCAGGACCGGGCAGATGCGCGGTCGATTCCGGTTTACGCCGCCGCCGTTTCCTGCCTTTTTGTGCGCCAGTGCCCTATATATGTTGGGGGGACGATGGCGTTGCTGCAGCCGCTGGGGGAGAGATGACAAAAAAACTGGTGCTTTGCGACTGTTTGGGCAGTCAGGCCGTAGATGGTGACGCGATTGCGAAGGCCACGGGCCTGGGGTGCACGAAACTCTTCACCCATGCCTGCGGCGCCCAGATCGCAGAGGTTGCCCAGCATCTTGGCGAGGAGGACGTGATGGTCGCCTGCCAACAGGAAGCCCCTCTCTTCAGGGAGTTGGCCGAGGAAGTTGAAGCGCCCGAGCCCCGTTTCGTCGATCTGCGCGACCGCGCGGGCTGGAGCGATGAAGCCGCGGAGGCGGCACCGAAAATGGCCGCCCTTGCCGCCGAGGCCATGGTGGTCCGCCCGCCCGAACGCACCCGCGACGTGATCTCGAACGGCGCCTGCCTGATCATCGGATCGGGCGAGGTCGCGCAGCAGGCCGCCCGGGATCTGGCCGGTGTTCTGGCCGTGACACTCCTGACCCCTGCCCCGCTTGAGACCACACCGGGCCTGGCTTTTGACGCGGTCTGCGGCACGCTGCGCGGCGCGACCGGGTCGCTGGGTCAGTTCGACATCCGCATTGATGGCTTTCGCCAGATCGTCGCCGGGGGGCGTGGTGCTGCCGACTGGACACCCCCCAAAGATGGCGCGCGGAGTACCTGTGATGTCATCCTTGATCTGAGTGGCGACACGCCCCTCTTTCCGGCCCCGGAAAAACGCGACGGATACCTGCGCGCCGATCCGGGCAGCCAGACCGCCGTGGCCAAGGCGGTGCTCGACGCTTCGCAGATGATCGGTACTTTTGAAAAGCCACTCTACGTGCGGCTGGAAGAACCGCTCTGCGCCCATTCCCGCGCCGAGCAGCCCGCCTGCTCGAAATGTCTGAACATCTGCCCTACCGGTGCGATCACCTCCGCCGGGGAACATGTGGCCATCGATCCGATGATCTGCGCGGGCTGCGGGGCCTGTGCGTCGCTCTGCCCCTCCGGTGCGATCACCTATGACGCGCCGCCGGTGGCCAACCTCTTTGCGCGGCTGAACACGCTGGCCGGCACCTATCGCAAGGCGGGCGGCACGGCCCCGCGCCTGCTGGTGCATGACGATGACTTTGGTGCCGAGATGATTTCGCTCGCGGCACGATACGGTCGCGGATTGCCCGCCGATGTGATCCCCCTCTCGGTCTCCGCTCTGGCCAGCTTTGGCCACGCGGAAATGCTGGCCGCCCTGGCCTGCGGCTTTGCCCATGTGTCGGTTCTGCTGGCCCCGCGCAGCGAAGGCGCGGTGCTGGAACAGGAGATGTCCCTGGCCAATGCGATTGCAGGACAGGACGGCGTCGCGCTGCTGGACTTGAGCGATCCTGATGCCCTGAGCGACGCGCTCTACACAGACACAGAGGCCAAAGCCGTTCAGGACCCCATCCTGCCCCTTGGCAGCCGCCGTCAGGTCACCCGCCTCGCCGCCAAGGCCCTGCAGCCGGAGGCTGAGGTCATCCCCCTGCCCGAAGCCGCCCCCTATGGCGCGGTGCTTGTGGATCAGGAGGCCTGCACCCTATGCCTCTCCTGTGTGTCGCTGTGCCCGGCGGGGGCGCTTGGCGACAACCCGGACAAGCCCCAGCTGCGGTTTCAGGAAGACGCCTGCCTGCAATGCGGTCTTTGCAGCAATATCTGCCCGGAAGATGCCATCACCCTGACCCCGCAACTGAATCTGACAGACTCCGCGTTTACGCAAGTGGTGATGCATGAGGAAGAACCCTTTCCTTGCATCGAATGCGGCGCGCTCTTCGGGTCCGAATCAACGGTGGAACGGATCAAGGAAAAGCTCGCGGGCAAACACGCGATGTTCGCCAATCCCGACACCATCCGCATGATCGAGATGTGTGACAACTGCCGGATACAGGCGCAGTACCATTCGCAAAACAACCCCTTCGCCGGGGGCGAGCGGCCCGCCGTGCGCACCACGGATGATTACCTGAGCAAGCGCAGGGATCACTGAAGTTGCAGCGGCGCGCCCAGATCCGCCGGGGCCACCCCGGACACATAGGCGAGGATCGCCTCCAGGTCATCGACCGTCAGTTCGACCGGCACGATGGGCGACGGCAGTGTTGGATCAAACGGATCAGTCACCCCGTCGATCTGCGTGAAGCTCGGGTGCGGGTTGAGCAGATGGAAATTGGCAAAGCGCCGGTCCCAGTCCGACAGGCCCCGCAGGACCCGGAAAGAGGGCGTAGAGCCCATGCCGTTCATCCTGTTGCTCTCGTTGATCACGTGACAGCGCCCGCAGAGCGACAGCGAGAGTGCCTCGCCTTTTCGTCTGTCGCCGTCAAAGCTCACCTCCACCTCGACCGTCGCCTGCGTCAGCGTGGCGGAATAGGTGGTACCGTCCTCTGCCGTGAAGCTTTCAATCGTGCGCTTGCCCACGTCGGATTTCAGCCACTCCAGAAACCGCACCGCGCGCGGGTCGCCATCATGCTCCAGCCCCCAACGCTGCTGCGGCCCTTCAAACACTGCCGTGCCGCCGCGGGTGAACCGCATCTCGGCCTCGGCATCCGGGCCCACGCGCGCAATCCGCACGGATGTTTTCAGCGAAAAGCGCGGCGCGAGGTATTGCGCCAGCCCCGTGGCCTCCAGCGCCTCCGGCACGGCCAACCGCAAATCCTCTGCATTGAGCGTGGTGGGCAGGAGGACAAGACAGGCAAGCGCCCTCAGTATTCTCCGCATATCGCCCCTCCCGAACTCTGCTCTGTCCAGACAGCCTAGGCGGGCGCTCAATTCACCGTCAAGTTTTCATCTCATCCGCAAAAAAGGACCCACCCCATGTCAGAAGACTTCAACATGTCGATGCGCAAATTCCTCAAACAGGTCGGCGTGACCTCGCAGCAGGCCATCGAAGAGGCCATGCGCAATGCCGGGGATACCAGCGGCAAAACCTATGAGGCCAAGGTGGTGCTGACCATCGACGGACTGGATATGGAACATGTCGTGACCGGGCAAATCTCTGGCGGGCAAGGATAAATGAGTCTGACACGCGACGCGGTTCTGGCCGCGCTGAAGGAGATCGAAGACCCGGTCAGCGGGTCCGACCTGATGTCTGCCGGGCTGATCAAGGCCTTGACCCTCGGGGACGGAGGCGCCGTGCGCTTTGTGATCGAGGTACCGCCTTCGCAGGCGGATCTTTATGGCAAAGTCCAGAAGACGGCGGAGGCGGCGGTGCAAGCCCTGCCCGGCGTTGGCACCGTCTCGGTGGTCATGACCGCGCATAGCACGCCCTCTGCCCCGCCCGATCTGAAACCCCAGAAATCCGCGCCCAGCGGTCCGCAAAAGGTGGCCGGCATTGACCGCATCCTGGCCATTGCCTCGGGCAAGGGCGGCGTGGGCAAATCCACCATCTCCTCCAACATCGCCTGTGCGCTGGCCGCCGAGGGCCGCCGTGTCGGTTTGCTCGATGCGGACGTCTATGGCCCGTCGCAGCCGCGCATGCTGGGTGTCTCCGGGCGTCCGGCCTCCCCCGATGGCAAGACCATCCTGCCGATGCGCAATTTCGGCGTGACCATGATGTCAATCGGTCTGATGACAAATGACGATCAGGCGACCGTCTGGCGCGGCCCGATGCTGATGGGTGCCCTGCAGCAGATGATGAACCAGGTGCAATGGGGGGCATTGGACGTGCTGATTGTCGATCTGCCACCCGGCACCGGGGACGTGCAGATGACCCTGACGCAGAAATTCCAGGTCGATGGTGCGGTTGTTGTTTCGACGCCGCAGGATGTGGCGCTGCTGGATGCGCGCAAGGGGATCGACATGTTCAACCAGCTCGGCACGCCGATCCTCGGTATGATCGAGAATATGTCCACCCACATCTGCTCCAACTGCGGCCATGAGGAGCATGTCTTTGGCCATGGCGGCGTGGCGGCGGAGGCGGAGAAGCTGGGCGTGCCTCTGCTGGCGGAAATCCCGCTGCATCTGGACATCCGCATGGCGGCGGATGGCGGCGCACCCATCGTGGTGTCCAAACCCGACAGCCCGCAGGCAGAGGCCTTTCGCGCCGTGGCCCGCAGCCTGATCGCTGACGGCAAGGCATGAGCGGCGCGCAGTTCCCGCCTCTGTTCTCGGGCCTCGTGACGGCGGGAGCGGACCCGTTCCGCGCGGCCTGCGAAGAGGCGGCGCAAGGCTGCGACGCCGGGCTGGTGGCCTATGACATTGCACCCGATCACTTGCGGGCGGCCATTGTCTTTGCTCCCGAGGTTGCACTGCGCGATGCGATGATCATGCTGCCGGTCTGTGGGGTCGGGTTTCAGAACGCCTTTGGTGCGCTGGCCCCGCCGGAGGTCTCGGTGCATCTGGACTGGGACGGTGGCCTGCGGCTCAATGGCGCGCGCTGCGGCACGCTGCAGGCAGCGGCGGCCCCGGAGGATCCGGAGCGCACGCCGGATTGGCTGGTGATCGGGCTGGCGCTTACGCTCTGGTCGGATCAGGAAGAGACCGGCACCACGCCGGATGTGACCTCGCTCTCTGCCGAAGGCTGCGGCGAGGTGGACCCGGTGGAACTGCTGGAAGCCTGGGTGCGACACACACTGGTCTGGATCAACCGCTGGGACGATGAGGGCGTGAAACCGGTGCACAACGAATGGACCGGGCTGGCCCACGGCATTGGCGATCCGATCACCCTGAAGGGCAAAACCGGCACCTATCGCGGCATTGACGAAACCTTCGGTTTGCTGTTGCAGCAGGACGACGGCTCGACAATCATACCGCTGACCAGCACCCTGAGGGAGATGCCATGAAACTGGCTCGCGCCATTCATTTCGACGACAGCGACACCCGCGTCTTTCACAGCCCCGCGCGCACCGGCGAATGGTGCATTTCGGGCGGGTTCGAGTTTTCCAACTGGTCGGAGGCTGATCTGACCGGCAAAGCGAAGCAGGCCTTCACTAACGGCTGGATGGGCGTGGAAACCTTTGGCCGCGCGAGCTTTGTCGCCGTCACCCAGATCGAGGAGAACGAGCGCGATGCGATTGCCACCGCCCTCGCCCAGCATTTCGTGGACATCTACGGCGCCCCATCGGTCGAGGCGGCGATGGGGGTGGCGATGGAAGAGATCAGCCAGATGGTCGCGCTCTGCGAGGATCAGGCGTTCAACACCCTGCTGACGGTCACGCGCGAGTTGACCGAGGCGGGCGTGAAGGAAAGCTACCGCATGATCGAATCGCAGGACGCTGGCATCGAACAATTCGCCATCCACGGGTCGCTGGACGACGAACCACACCAGCACTAGCGCCGGAGTGAGGCGGGCCGGGTGACGCAGGCGCGCACCGTGGCCGCGAAAAATACCCATCTGTATGACAGGGATGCCAGCACAGCAGATTGCCGGCAGGCTCACGTGGATGACTGCTGACGTATAGGCAGCCGTTATCGGAGCGCATCTTTCAACGCTCGGCGGTACGTGCGACCGACGGGAAGCTCGCGCCCATCTTGCAAGACAACCACTGGGGCGCCATTGCGGTACCGCTGCGCCTGGATTGCACCTCGGGCGACCCACCATGATCGGTGAAGGCGTATGCCATAGTAACCCAGATCAGTCGCTGCGTCATGCAGCGTCGTTCTGATCAATGTCTGACCCAGCGCAGTCTCGGCCCGGACGTAGTGATCCTGCGCGTGCAGCAAGATCAGGTCCTTGCCCAGATGTGCAGGCAATTGATCAAGCCAAGCAGGCCCGGACGTTGACGCCGCGCGCGGCACCGGGACCACTTCGCGTGAGGAGACGGCCTCGAACAAGGTGGCAGCAGCGAAAGAAATGACAATCACGTAAGGCAGAAGCTCCCCCGCATTGGCCCAGAACGGTGTCGCGAAAAACGCCATGTGAAGGCCCGCAAGCCAGGCGGTCAGCGGAACACTCGCAACCGCCGCCCCGATCCCAAGGCTGATCGGCGCATGAATACCATAGGCTTCCGCACAGGTCGCGACAGCGAAGGACACCAGATATCCAAGCCAAAACGTTGTCGTGACAACGACCGTCCAATAGGCGGCGCGCAGCACCGTCGGCAGCGTGTCATAGGTGCCAAACGGACCGGTCAGGCCGATCACGAAACCCAAGCCCAGCAGCGCCGCCCAAAACCGTCCGCGCTGCGCCAAGGCCCGTGCCTCGGCAATGGTTTCCGCCACAACCGTGTCGTTCGCGACTTTTGCCATGTCGTTGACGCCAGACCCATTTCTTCAGTTGCTTAGCGACGGTAGCAGAACACCGACACCGCAACCAGTCACACATGCCTATTACCCGAAAGGCGGACTGTACCTCTTCACCATCACCTGCCCGCAGGGCAGATCTGCCTATGCGCGTGGTTCCGACATGAGGCCATCTGACCATCCGTTTTCCGTGGCGCCCAGCCGCAGCAAAATCATCGAACAAGGAGACCATCTTGCCAACTCATTATCTTTACCTCATCGCATCCGTCATTGCCGAAGCCGTGGGGTACTCCGCATTGAACGCCAGTGCGCAGTTCACCCGGCTCTGGCCCTCGCTTTTGGTGGTTGCGGGGCTTGGGGGGTCTTTCTACTTCCTGACCCTGGCGTTGAAGTACATGCCCGTTGGCATCACATACGCATTGGCCTCCGGCCTTGGCATCATTGTGGTCGTCCTGGCAGGTATATTCATCTTTGGGCAGCGGCTGGACCTCGCGGCTTGCATCGGACTTTCACTGATAATCGCGGGAATAGTTGTCATAAATGCGCTGTCGGATTTCGCTGTGCACTAGGGACGATCCCCGAGCGCGTTCGAATCGCAAAACCCGTCGGCGGCGGCGGGAACGGTGCTGACATCAGCGGCGTCGCAAAGGTATGATCAAAATGGGTTCCGGGCGGTCATTACGACCCAATCATCGCCCTGACCGCCTGGGGTTTTGCCTATTCGGGTTTTGCGTTGAAGATAAAGAGCGTCTCGCCGTTGATGGTGTAGCCGTTGATCAGCTCTGCTGCGCGCGGGCTGGTCAGCCAGTCTTCCAGCTGCAGCGCCAGATCATTCCGGACATGGGCGTGTTTCTCCGGGTTCACGGCCAGAAAGGCGTATTGGTTGAAGAGTGCCGCGTCCCCGGCATAGAGCAGATCGAGGCCCGCCTTGTTGCCAAAGTTGAGCCAGCTCGCGCGATCCGCCAGGATGTAGGCATCGAGACCCGCCGCCGTGTTCAGGCTCGCACCCATCCCTGCGCCGACTTCCCGGTACCAGTCGCCAAAACTCTCTGGCGCCAGATCAGCCGCCTGCCAGAGGGCGATTTCCTTTTTGTGGGTACCGCTGTCATCGCCGCGGCTGACAAAGGCGGGTTTGACCACACCGATACGTTTGAGAGCTTCGGCAGCTGAGCCTGCCTTGGCCACGCCAGCCGGATCCTCCTTGGGCCCGATGAAGACAAAATCATTATACATGATCTCGCGCCGGTAGGTGCCATGGCCTTCGGCCACGAACTTCTCCTCGGCCGTGCGGGAGTGCACCAGGATCGCATCGACATCCCCCGCCTCTCCCAACCGCAGGGCCTGGCCGGTACCGACCACGAGCAGTTGCACATCCAGATCGAGATCTTCCTTGATGGCCGGTAACAGCACATCGGCTAGGCCGGAGTTTTCAAATGAGGTGGTCACGGCCAGTTTGATGTCTTCGGCCAATGCGGCGGTGCCCAAGAACACCGTTGTTAAAAGTGCTGCGATGCGCGTCATCATGCGATGATGTCTCCTCTGAAGAATGCCTGCAATTCGGCGGTCTGCGGCGCGCTGAAGAAATCCGATGCGGGACCCCTTTCATGCACGACGCCATGCAACATGAAGAGTGCATCACCCGCGAGACGTCTGGCTTGACCCAGATCATGTGTGGTCATGATAATGCGGGTTTTTTCCAATAATGCGCTGCGCAGAATGGTTTCGATGTCGCGGGTGGAGGCCCCATCGAGATTGGCGCAGGGTTCGTCCAGAAACAGGACATCCGGTTTGCGGATCAGCGCGCGGGCCAGCGCCAGCTTCTGTTTCTCCCCCCCCGAGAGCCGGGTGGCCTGCAGGCCCATCCGCGCGTCCAGTCCGATCCTCTTGAGCCAGTGATGCACAAGCTCCTCAATCTCCGCGCGGGGCTTGGCAGTCAGTTGCAGGGGATAGCGCAGGTTGTCGGCCACCGTGCGGCGCAACATGATCGGCGTCTGAAAGACATAGGACTGTCGGTGGCGCGCCTCCTCCTCGGGCACGGCCCATGTCGCGCTGCCCTCGCTCAACCGTTCCACCCCGTGCATGACCCGCAGCAGGGTGGTCTTGCCACTGCCGTTGGGACCCACGATCATGGTCAGCCCCTCGGGGTTCAGGGTCAGGTTCACAGGACCCAGCAGACGCTTGCCGCGCCGGCGCACGGACACATCCTTGAGTGTCAAGGGCAGCATCACGCTCACCACCGCCCCTCCCGTTCCGTGCGCGACAGCCAGTGGATGCTGATGTTGATGCCGATGGCCAGCGCGATCAGCACAAAGCCCAGGGCCAGCGCCAGAGCGAAATCCCCCTTGCCGGTTTCCAGCGCGATGGCCGTGGTCAACACGCGGGTGGCATTGTCGATGTTGCCGCCCACGATCATGATCGCGCCAACCTCACCAATGGCCCGCCCGAACCCGGCCAGCGAGGCCGTGAGCAGGTTGCGCCGCCCGTCCCAGATCAGCGTCTTGATCCGCTGCCAGCCACTGGTGTTCAGCGAGATCAGCAGGTCGTGGTATTCCGCCCAGAGCTCGCGCATGGCCTGATGGGTGATCGAGGCAATGAGCGGCGTGATGATGATCACCTGCGCGATGATCATGGCGGTGGGCGTAAAGAGCAGGCCCAACACGCCAAAAGGCCCCGACCGCGACAGCAGGATGTAGACGATCAGCCCCACCACCACCGGCGGCAGCCCCATCAGCGCGTTCAGCAGCGAAATCGTCAGCCGCCGGTAGCGAAACCGCCGGATTGCCAGAAAGGTCCCCAGCGGCAGGGCAATGGCAGAGGCAATTACAAGCGCCGAGAGGCTCACCTGCAAGGAGCGCAGCGAGATTTGCATCAGGTCAGGATCGAAGGTGACCACCAGCCAGAATGCCGCCACCAGGCCTTCCAGAATATCGTTCATGTCTCAGGCCGGATCATCGGACGCGCATTCATGTTTCAGTTGATCCGTCCTAGGACATCACCGGGGTCGGTGCAATCGGATCAGACCAACTCCGCATCCGTCATGATCTCGACCAGCGCCGGGCCCTTGTGGTTCAGGGCTTCCCGGATCGCGGCCTCCAGATCACCCGCCTCGGTGACTTTCACCCCGTGCCCGCCGCTGAGACGCGCAAAGGCGGCAAAGCCGGGGTTCTGCAGATCGGTCTCCCAGACCGGCCATTCGCCCGACCGCTGCTCCTTGGAAATCTTGCCCAGCTCGCCGTTGTGCAGCAGGATATGGGTGATATCCATGCCGTATTTGACAGCCGTCGTGAATTCCATCGGGTATTGGCCAAAGCCGCCATCGCCCGAGATGGACACGACCTTGCACCCCTTCAGATCATCCTTATCCTGCGTTGCCGCCCAGGCCCCCATGGCGGCGGGCAGACCGAACCCGATGGAGCCCAGATAGCCCGACATCAGCACCCGCTGCGTGCCCTTGGTTTCCAGATAGCGGCCAAAGGAATAGGTGTTGTTGCCCACGTCCACGGCGAAAATGGTGTTCTCCGGCACCAGCCGCCCCAGCGCCTCGAAGATGGCAAAGGAATGGATCCCCCGGCCCGTGTCTTCTGCCAGCCGCTGCTGTTTTTCCCGCCGCCAGATGTCCCAGCGCTCTGCCAGTTCGGTGATCTGAGCCACCGCGTCTGGGTTCTTGTGATCCGCCTTGGCGATGGCCTCGCAGAACGCCCCGACGTCGCCCCAGATCGGCAGGGCCACGGGGTGAAACTTGCCTAGCTGCATGCGCTCGTGATCGACCTGGATGATGTCCTTGCTGCGCTCAATCCCGGTGTGGTTAGAGAAACTGGTGCCAAGGGCAATGATCAGATCGGCCTCATTCATGAACCAGCTGGCGATGGGTGTGCCGGACCGGCCCAGCACCCCGCCTGCGCATGAGTGGTCATCGGGCAAAAGCCCCTTGGCCTTGAACGTGGTCAGGACAGGTGTGCCGAGGGTTTCGGCCAGCGCCGCGATGTCCTCGCGCATCGGGTAGGCGCCGTGGCCGACCACGATGATCGGGCGTTTCGCGGCCTTGATCATTGCAGCCGCCTTGTCGATCTCACTTTGCGCCGGGATCACGGGGGCTGCTGTCACCCGCCCCTCCGGCGCACCGGCGGGTTTGTCCGAGCGGTTCGTCTGCACATCATCCGGGAAGATCAGATGCGCGACGTTCTGCTCGACAATCGCTGTCTTGCAGGCGAGCGAGGCCAGCTCCGCGTGGTTGGAACTGCCCAGCACCGGTTGCGAGAAGCTGGTGACGGCCTGAAACGCCGAGAGCAGATCGATGTCCTGAAACGCTCCTGGCCCCATGACCTGCGTCTGCACCTGCCCGGTCAACGCCAGCACCGGCGCGCGGTCCACCTTGGCGTCCCAGAGTCCGGTGAGCAGGTTCGTGGCCCCCGGCCCCGCAATGGTCAGACAGGCGGCGGGCGTACCGGTCAGCTTGCCGTAGGCCGAGGCTGCAAAGGCCGCAGCACCTTCGTGCCGGATGCCGAAATAAGACATCCTGCCATCCACCACGGCCAGCCGGATCGCATCCGACAGCCCCAGATTGGAATGGCCCACCATGCCAAAAACCGATTGCACGCCCCAATTGCTGAGCGTCTCCACCATGACGTCCGTGACCGTCCGTTCATGCGGCGGCTCGGGTTCGATGCCTACAAAAATCTCGCCGCCCCGCACATCCACCGGGTACATCTGCTGGCCGGTGTCCTCATGCCCGCCGGGCGGCTTGCCGGTCAGCGGGTCGAAATCCCAGCCATGCCAGGGGCAGCGAATCCAGCATTTGTCGTCGATGCCTTTTTCGATGGACCCTTCGCCCAGCGGCCCCCGCTGATGCGGGCAGTGGTTGTTCATCGCCGCCCACTGCCCGTCGAAATGCACAAGGCAGATCGAGGTGGTGCGGGCGGTGACCGTCTTGACCCGGCCTTCAGGCAGGTCATCGGTGTGGCCAACGCTGATCCAGTCGAGGGTTTCGTCACTCATTTGGCTCTCCTGTTTCAGATGGCGTGGTGAAGAAATCATAGAGCTTCTGAGCAAGACTCAGGATGGCGAAACACCCCAGTGCCCAGATCAGCAGCTCGAACGGGGCGGCATTGGTCCCGCGCAGCCATTGGCCGACAAGACCGCCCTGCGGGCGCAAAGCCTCAAGCCCGAAAAGGCCCGGGCGGTCCCAGAGCGACAGGTACCAAAAGCGCGAGAGGTAGAAGAAAATCGCAGCGAGACAGGCGATCAGGATCAGCATGAGAACGCGGCGCATCAGTCCAGCACCTCCAGCGTCTTAGGGTCCATGCGCAGAACCAGCAGGTCGCCGCGCCGTTCCACTTCGCCTTCAAGCGAGACGAACTGCGCCACGTAGTGATAGGCGCTTTCCGGCAGGTGCCCGCCATCGGGGCCAGTGACCAGTAGGAATTCGGAGCCATCCACAGGCTGCGTCGAGACAAAGACAGGCGGCACCTTTCCCAGCAGGCAGAGATTGGCGCAGGCTTTGTGCGCCAACCCGCGCCCAGGCCGCATGGCACCGGCCAGGCACTTGCCGTCACAGATTTCACCCGCGAGCTTCCAGCGGCCAAGCGGGATGGTCTCGAAGACGGGCACCTCCCCTTCAGCGGCTTGAAGGCCGTTGCGACCGCCCCGCACCTGCATCATGTCCAAAGATCCGCGTTCGAGCAGCACTCCGGACACCTGCGCCAATTGCCCCTCCAGCGGGATCGCGCGGCTTTCCACATTGGTCTTGCCGCCGCCCGCCAGCATCAGCGTGTGGCCTGCCGGAATGCGTTCATTGCCTTCGGTGACGCGCAAGAGCGGATAGGGTGTCAGTTCCACGACTCCGGTAACCGTTTGCCGCCCGTAGTCGAACCGGAATGCCCCGTCACCCGGATCATCCTGCGCGATGCCAAGCGCCAGACCGAACCCCGCCAGCCCGGAGACAAATAGCACACAGACAGCGAGCAACAGACCCCGCAGCGCCTTGGGCGCAGGCAGGTATCCGACGAAGAAGGGGCGATCCTTGTCACTCATGACGGTGCTCCTACGGGTACCGGTTCCACGTAAGTCCCGGGCGGGTTGGCGCGGGGGTCGACCAGCACGCGGGTGCCGTCGGTCTTCAGATTGTAGGTGGGGATTTTCTCGGTGAAGGGCGCGGGCGACTGGCCGTTGGTGACATCGTATTGAAACCCGTGCCACGGACAGGTCACCAGACAGTCGATGATCTGCCCCTCCCCCAGCGGACCGTTCTGATGCGCGCAGGCGTTGGAAATGGCGCTGAGCTTGCCGTCATTTAGATAGACCGCTACGCGCTCGCCATTTGCCAGCAGCTTGATCTTGGCAAAACCGTCTTTCATCTCCGAGATGTCGCAGACCGGCACCCAACCGGCGACCTCGGACGTCAGCGCCCGATCCGCGCGACGTTCCTTTAGCGCAGCCATCAGGTGGAGTCCCCCAACAGCCGCCGCACCGCCGATGAATATCACCGTAAAGGCGTGGTTCTGCTGGTCCTGCAGGATGCCGAAGGACACATGCGCCACCACCGAAAGGTAGGCCGGGTAGATCAGGTAGTGGATGCGCTTCCAGACAGGCGGGCTGAGGAACTTCATCCAGAAATCATGGCTCGTCGCCGCCAGCAAGATCAGAGTGAAGAGTGCGAAAACCCCGAAGACCTCGAAGGGAAAGCCTGCAAGCTGACCGTAGCTGGTATTGGCGAAGAGCAGCGCCTCGTATTTGTTCGATGACGAGAAGGCGAAGTACCAATCGACGATGTACCCCGCATGGGTGATCGCCACGAAGACGGTCATCACCCCGAAATGACGCCGGTTGTAGAGCAAGGGCAGAAACCGCGGATCAAGCCGCGCCAGAGGGCCAATGCAAAGGATCACGGTCAGCATGACAAAAGCACAGGCCCCGAGGGCACGGGCATTGTGCACTTGGCTGTTGATCGGGCGTTCGTGGCTCAGAATGCCCGGTGCGGCATAGAGAAACACATAGAGAAAGAGCGCCACGCCCAGCAGCATCACCGCATCGTAGATGTATTTGTTCGGGTTCCACTGGACAGGGATGTATTTGACGCTCATTGGCTCACCTCCGCCGGACCGGAAAGTTGCACCGGGGCGATATCCGCAGGCCACGTCTGGCGCAGGCTGAGCCCCGTCAGGATGATCAGGCCGATGCCGATGGGCAATACCCACCCCACCGCAAAATGCGCCCGGCGCGGTGGATCATAGCGGCGCGCCCAGAGCTCGCGCCCGCTCTCATAGAGGTACCAGCGCCAGAGCACCAACGGCCAGATCACCAGAATACCGGGGATCAGTAGGGGGCGAAAAACATAGGCGCCGCGCGCATCCTCATCGATGCGGTCCATGCCGATGGTCAGGAAAATCGCGGCCACCACGGCACCGATGCTGCCCCAGATGCGCAGCCCCATCAGAATGGCTTCGGCCTGGTTCATCGTGCCGCCCTGCCCGCTGCGATTTGTCCCTCATCGTACTGTTGGCTCGGGGCGGAAAGGCAGGCAGGCATCTTGAACTCCGGTCTTTTGCTACGCAGTGGCGTTGTGCTGCGCGTATCCTGCCAAGCCTGCACGAAACCCGCGCCTGCCGCCAAATCACAATTTCAGTTTACCTCGTGAACGCCGGCAAAATGCCGCCAATGTGGTTTTCCTGCGTCACGTGCCACGTTGGCCCGCCCGCGCCTCAGTCCTTCACCTTTGGCGTCAGGGCTGGCGTGCCTTTCACCGCCCGCACGCCTGCCCGCACAATCGCGATGATGGTCAGTAGGGTCATCGCCCAGAAGAACCATGTGATCGGGCCGCGCACCAAAATGGACGGGTCGCTGCCCGACATCAGCATCGACTGGCGGAAGTTATCCTCCAGCAGCGGACCGAGAATGAAGGCAATCAGAAAGGGCGCGGCGGGGATGTGATAGCGCACCATCATGAAACCGACCCAGCCCATGACGAACATCACGCCCACATCAAAGATGTTGTTGTTGACTGCAAAGACCCCATAGATGCAGAGCACCAATACGGCGGGGATCAGGATGCGTTTGGGGATGTCAGCCACGTATTTGAACCCGCGGATGGCGACGGTGCCGATCAGGAACAGGAAGACCGAGCTGACTATCAGCCCGATAAAGAGCCCGTAGATGATATCGACGTTCAGGATGAACATCATCGGACCGGGTTGCAGCCCGTGGATCATGAAAGCCCCGATGATGATCGCGGTGATCACATCGCCCGGCACGCCAAGCGCCAGAAGCGGGATCAGCGTGGCGCCGGCCACCCCGTTGTTGCCCGCCTCAGAGGCGGCGACGCCTTCGACCTCGCCCTTGCCGAAGGTCTCCTTGTTCTTCGACGTGCGCCGCGCTTCAGAATAGCTCAGGAAGGCGGAAGGGGCAGCGCCGATACCAGGGATGGAGCCGAGAAACACTCCGATGAAGCTGCCCCGCACGATGGATTTGAAGCTGCGGCGGTAGTCGGCGAAGCTGACCCAGTTCTTGCCAAGGCTGCGCGCCGTGCCCACATGCGCCGTGGGATGCCAGACCATGGCCAGGATTTCCGGGATGGCGAAGAGGCCAATCAGCACGGCAATAAAATTCAGCCCCCCCATCATGTTCGGATCGCCGAAGGTGAAACGGTTGGTGCCATAGACCAGATCGAGCCCGATGGTCGCCAACAGCAACCCGAGCAGCGCCGAGAGTGCCCCGCGTAACAGGCTTTCGCCCGAGACACCGGCGATGATGGTCAGGGAAAAGAGGATGAGCGTGAAGAACTCGGGCGGTCCAAAGCTGAGTGCGAAGGAGGCCAGCCAACCCGCGAAGAGGATCAACGAGAGGTTGGAGATCACATCCGCCGTGCAGGAGGCCCAGAGCGCCATGCCAAGCGCGCGGCCCGCCTCGCCCTTCTCAGCCATCGGGTAGCCATCGAGGATCGTGGCCGAGGACGCGGGCGTGCCCGGCGTCTTGATCAGGATTGCCGGGATCGAGCCGCCGAAAATGCCACCCTTGTAGACCCCGAGCAGCAGCAGGATACCGGTGATCGGCTGCATCGCGAAGGTAAAGGGCAAGGTCAGCGCCACGGCCATGGTGGCGGACATGCCCGGGATCGCCCCGCCGATCACACCGATGGCCACACCCATGAAAAGCGCCAGAAAACTCTCGATATTGCCGACCAGGCTGAGGCCCGCCGCAAGACTGTCCAGAAAGCTCATGGCAGCCTCAGGATGTTGCCCTGCGGGATCGCGACCCCGGCGACATGGGCGAAAAACGCGTAAAGCACCAACGGGATGATCACCGCGCAGACCACGGCTGTGACCGGATGGCGCGTGCGCACCAGAAAGGCGGTGGCGACAAAGATCAGCATCGAGGTCAGCACCATGCCCAGACGCGGCAGGGCAGTCATGGTCAGCCCCATGATCACCGCCATACCGGCCAGCCGCAGCCAGGCGGCATTCGGGTTTTCGCTGGGAGCGTTGACGGGCGTGTCGGTGTCCTCATGCCGCAGGCCCGAAAACACCAACCCCAGCCCGGCCAGACCGGTGAAGCCCGCCAGCGCGTAGGGCCAGAATAACGGTGACAGGATGACATTGCCCACATTGCTGGGCGAAGACACCCAGGCAGGAATGGCATAGACAGCCAGAAAAACCGCGACCAGCAGCGCGCCGACGCCCAGCCGCAATTGCACCTGCCTTTGTGTCATCGGTCCTCCTCTCGCCCGTTCCGGGTCTCAAGAAAAAACGCCGGGCAGAGACAGTGCCCGGCGTTTCCATGTAGCATGCATTGCGGCCCTCGGACCTAGCCTTCAATCCTCATGCCCAGATCGTCAACAAGTTTCCGGAAGGTATTGTATTGCCCTTCGATGAAGGCATTGGCGTCTTCGGGCGACATCAGTTCAATGACGGACCCGCGCGATGTCATCTTCTCCAGGAACTCTGCATCTTCCGTCGCGGCCGCCATCCAGGCGCCCCATTTGTCCGCCACATCATCGGGCAGACCGTCCGGCCCGGCAATGCCCGTCCAGCCGACCAGCTGGTGCAGCGCGGGCTTGCCCAGATCAGCGGCTGTCGGCACGTCGAACCCGGCCACCGGCTCTGCCGTGGTGACCATCAGCGGCACCAGCTGCTTGTTGGCGACAAAGCTCGCGATGGCGGAGGAGTTGGTGCAGAGGAACGTTGCCGTGCCGTTCAGCACCGCTGTCGCTGCAGCACCGCCGCCCTTTTGCGGGATATGTGTGGTCTTGGTCAGCGGTTCTTCGACACCGAACTCCGACAGCACCATCACGGCGGCCAGATGCAGCAGCGATCCGACACCGGAGGAGGAATAGGTCACGCCCCCTTCATCCACCTTCGCGATCAGATCTTCCATCGAGGTGATGCCAGATGACGGGCTGACCGCGCAGGCCACCGGGTTGATCTCGTAGACCGTGACAAAGCGGAAATCATCCAGCGTATAGGGCAGCGTCGCTTTCATCGCCGGGTTCACCGAATGCGAGCCGACGCGCGCAAAGAGCATCGTGTAGCCGTCTTCCTTGGCGTTCTGCACCGCGACAGAGCCGGTGGCCCCGCCCGCGCCCGTGACATTCGCCATGACCAGCGGCTTGCCCACAGCCGCCCCCAGCGGCTCGGCAATCGTGCGCGCCGAAATGTCCGTGGCGCCACCTGCGCCGTAGGGGATCACCATGTTGATCGGCCGCTCGGGATACTCCGCCAAAGCGACCCCCGCCAGGCCGAGGGTCAAGGCGCAAGCCGCACCGAGTGTCTTGAATGTCATCCGTTTTTCCTCCCAGTCGTGTCTTGTTTCCGGACCGTTCCGGGCCAAGCCGACGGCACCCTTGACAATTGGTAACGTTAAGACATGCTTTATAGAAGTAATAATAAGTTACAGTTCTCGTAAGTTTTCTGAACAGAAGGCCGCTTGCCGAATGTCCATACGTATGCTTCGGACATTGATCGCCGTGCACGATCACACGACATTCAGCGCGGCGGCAGATGCCGTGCACGTGACCCACGCCGCCGTCAGCCAGCAGATGCGCACACTGGAGGAGACCTGGGGCATTCAGATCTTTGACCGGTCGCGCCGCACCCCCGAGCTGACCCCGTTGGGCCGTGCCCTTGTGGTCAGGGCGCGCGAGGTGGTGAACGCCTATGATCAGATGCTGCCTTCGGTCCTGGGTGAAAGTGGCGTGAGCGGAGACATCAGCCTCGGCGCATTGCCGACGACGCTGACCACGATGGTGCCGTCAGCCATCTCAATGCTGGTCGCCGACTATCCTCAGGTGCGCGTCCGTCTGTTCCCGGGCCTCAGCAACCAGCTTGTCTCGCAGCTTGAACGCGGCGCGTTGCATGCGGCCATCATCACCCGCCCCGATCTGCTCCCGAACGGGTTGAATTTCCTCGAAATTGCGGCTGAACCGCTACAGCTCCTCGCGTCGCGCGATATCGACAGTGACGATCCGTTTGATTTGCTGGAGAGATACCCGTTCATCCGCTTCAACCGGGATGCGGTGGTCGGGCGGATGATTGAAAGCTGGCTGCAACGAAAGGGCATCAAGGTCAGCGAGGCGATGGAGTTGGACGGGCTTGAGGCGATCTCCAGCATGGTTTTTGCAAAACTCGGTGTGGCCATCGCGCCAAAGAGGTCCGTCCAGGTTGAAAACCCTCTGCCGCTCAAGCGCCTGTCGCTGGGCGCCGACGCACCGGTGCGCCAACTTGGCCTGGCCTTTCCGCAGGACACGGCCTTTGGCCCGGTGCTGACCGCGCTGCACCACTTATGTCTGGAATCGGTCAAGATCGGCGTTTTCGGCAACCCCGGCGCACAAGAGCGTGACGGATGAACAATGCCGACATCCTCTATCTGGTGATCGGAGCGATCGCGGGCGGCTTTATCAACGGGCTTGCGGGGTTCGGCACCGCTCTGTTTGCACTGGGCTTTTTCCTCAGCGTCATGCCCGCGCTGGAAGCTGTCGCGATCACCCTGCTGATCTCCGTCTTCAGCGGTCTGCAAGGGCTCTGGATCGTGCGCCACGCCATCGCAAACAACCCCCGGCGTCTGGCGCGCTTCCTTTTGCCCGCCCTCTTCGGCATCCCGCTGGGCATTGCCTCGCTGAAACAGGTGGATGTGTCGGCCCTGAAGCTGCTGATTGCCGCCTTCCTGATCCTCTACGGCGGGTTCTTCACCCTGCGCCGGACTCTGCCCAAAATCGACCGTCCGACCCCGGTGATCGACTGTACGGTCGGGTTTTTCGCAGGCATCTTGGGGGGCGCGGCCTCGCTCTCCGGTGCGCTGCCGACCATGTGGTGTTCGATGCGGGCCTGGCCCCGATATGAGACCCGTGCGGTGCTGCAACCTTTCAACGTCGTGGTGTTGGGGCTTTCCGCGCTCCTGCTGGCGTGGAACGGCGCCTACCATGCCCAAACGCTGATCTACGCCAGCATCGCCCTGCCGACAGCGCTTGTGGCAGCGCAAGCGGGCATCCTCGTCTTCCGTCGCTTGGAGGACGCGGTCTTCCGACGGTTGCTGATTGCGGTTTGTTTTCTGTCAGGCGCCGTCTTGCTCCTGCGCGAACTGCTCTAGGTCCTAGCCAATCACCTCGTCAGACCGATCATCTGTCTCGCCATAGCGTTTCAAGACCGCCGGTTTAGTGCCTTCGTAGACTCGATCAAGGTTCTCGGCGATCTTGGCGTTTTCGCGCTCAAACAGACACTCGCCCTGCATATTAGAGGCGACAATAAACGGACCCATCCGCCGCGCCCGGATCACCCACATCGCCTGCGCGATGCCCAACTCCTCGTGCCAATGCACCGCCTCGACGGTCTCGACCCCGCGCCCCAGCAGCGCGCCGGTGCCGTAGCCCACGGTCGAAAGGTACACCGCGCCATTCGGGACGAAGTATTCCTTGTAATCCTTGGAGGACATGCCACCTTTTCCAATGATCAGACGCGCACCCGTCTTGGCAATCCACTCCGGCAGCCACTTGGCAAAGCGGAAGCTCGCCGTGGCCGTGACCGCGCCCAGATCAAACGAGCCATCTTCTCGGATCACTGCGGCGGGCGAGCAGTGGAAATTCGCGGCACTCTGCGACGGCAGCTCCATGGGGATGTTGGCCTGCCCCTCCAGCGCGCGCATGTAGACGCCTTCGCGCGCTGTATAGATGAGCCCATCGAGATAGACGATATCGCCCAGCCGCAAATCGGCCACCGCCTCTGCGGTCGGGGTGGTGGAGAGCGTGACTTCGCGGATTTTCATTCTGCCGCCTCCCGCACCGGATCCCATTCAATGGTCTCACGGCGCTGGTACGGCGTGAACCAATCCGGGTCCGTGCGGTGTTCGACACGACCATCGGGGAAGATGCGCGCAACCGCCCGGCGCGACGACAGGCAAAACGCATGCACCGACATCTGCATGCCGCCCGTGTGGCAATATCCCACTTCAATATTGCAGTCTATCACCATGTTTTTACCAACAAACCCCATGGCTCCCATGCCGATGGAATTGCCCAGCTCCTTGAACTCATCTTCCATCGCCGCAATCTTGGGATCGGAGTTGCGGCTGCCTACGGTGCGCAGGACCGAGGCACGCTTGCCCAGCACCATGCAGGTGTCTTTCGACCCGCCCAGCCCAATCCCGATGATCGCCGGTTGGCAGGCCAAACCGCGTTTGCCGAACGCCACCAGGCTATCCAGATAGAAGCGCTTGATCCCCTCGATCCCGTCGGAGGGAAACAGCATCCGGTAGTCGGTGCCAAAGAGCCCGCCCTTGTGCACGGTGATCAGATCGATCCAGTCGCCTTCGGGTTCAAACCCGTATTCAATTTCCGGCGCGCCGATGCCGACATTGTTGTTGTGGTCGGTTCGCCAGAGCGGATGCACGCGGTTCGGGCGCAAAGGCACGCCGGTCGTCGCCGTGGCGGTCGCCCGGCGCAGCGCGGCCTCCAGTGCAACAAAGCCACCTTCGATGCGCGCCTCATTGCCCAGCTTTACAAACCAGCGCGGTACACCGGTGTCGCCGCACATCGCACGACGGTCTTCCTTGGCGGCCTCGTAGTTCTCCAGCATGGCCTTGAGCACAAAGGATGACAGATCGCCGTCTTCGTTCCTAGCCGCCGCCTTTAGCCCGTCGAGATAATCCTGCGGGATCTCAATGGCGGCTTTGTCCATCAGTGTTTCTGCCGTCGTCTCTATAAGATCAATCGGGATCATTGTGCCGCCACCAGTGTTTCAGGCTCGCCCTCCGGGAGGATGCTCTCGCCGGGACGAACAATTGAAAAATCAACGTCTTCTCTGGTGACGTTGATGTCGTCACCTTCTTTCTGAGCAACCGTGAAGTAGGACGCTTCCATAGCCCCCGCCTCTGGGAAATCCTCGCGGTAGTGCGCGCCGCGCGAGTTCTCCCGCGCGCCCCCCGCCTTGGCGATCACTTCAGAGATATCACACAGGCTCGCCATGTTCAGCCAATCGTGCCAGGTCAAGTTGAACGCCAGATTGTCCGGCGCGACACCGACCTGCATCAGGTCATTGCGAATGGTCGCGATCTTGTCCAGTCCCCGCTGCATCCCTGTCGCCGTGCGCATGACGCCAACCTCCTCCCACATCAACTCCTGCAACTGGGTGCGCAGGGGCTGCACCAGATCAGGTGCCTGTGAGAGCGGTCGGGTCGCACGGGCGACTTCAGCGGCCAGAACCTCTTCATCCGGGTCACGCAAGGCGGCCATCCCCCGGATATCCGCGCCCATCGTGTCACCCGCAATGCCACCATAGACGGTCGAGTTCGCAACACCGTTGCCCCCAAGCCGGTTCGACCCATGCGCGCCACCAGCATCTTCGCCCGCCACATACAGACCTTCGAGCGCCGTCCGCGTGTCCACATCGACCACCACGCCACCCATGAAGTAATGCGCCGTCGGCACCACCTCCACCAGCCCGCCCGCGAGATCAAAGCCGCTGTCCTCACAGCGTTTGACCATCCCCCTGAACTTGGCGCGCACGTTCTCGGGCCCCAGATGCGCCATGGAAATGAACATACCCACCTGATCGGGATCGTTGCTCTTGCGCATCTCGGCGTAGATGCCGCGACTGACCACATCGCGGGTCGCACGTTCGCCCTTTGCGTCATAGTCAAACATGAAACGCTGTCCGGCGGCATTCAGCAGCTGCCCGCCCGCGCCGCGCAAGCCCTCTTCCAGCACCGTGCCAGTCATGCGGCTGTGCTCACCCGCCAAAAGACCAGTGGGGTGGAACTGCACCATCTCCATATCGCGCAGCGGGAGGCCCACACGCAGCGCCATGGCGAGGCCATCCATGGTCTTATCGCCGCTCGGCGTATGGTATTTGTACATTGTCGGCCCACCGCCCGTCGCCATCAGCACCGTCTTGGCACGCACGAACCGGAACCGCCCCGTACGCATGTCGATCATCAGCACACCCGCCAGCGCGCTGCCGTCCTTTGTCGGGATCAGACCAATCGCGCGGTGTTCCTGAAGCTTTTCGACGGGGCGGCTCAGCACCTGCTCCATCAGCCGGTTGATGATCTCGATGCCGGTCAGATCGCCCTTGTGCACCGTGCGGTCCGCCGTCTGCCCGGCAAAGGCTTTCTGATGCAGCGTGCCGTCGGGATTGCGGTCAAAGAAACAGCCGATCTCATTTTCCAGCTCGCGGATGCGCACAATCGCCTGCTCGCAGAGCCGCCAGGCCATGTCCTGATTGGGCAACCACTTACCGCCCTCAATCGTGTCCATGAAATGCCGCTCGACCGTGTCGCCGCCCCCCAGCGCCACATTGTAGCCGCCCTGCACCATGCGCGTACAGCCGCATTTGCCGATCAACCCTTTCACGGCGATGGTGATCTTCGTCCCTTCGGGCGCTGACTGTTGCGCATGCAGCGCGGCAAAAAGCCCTGCGCCGCCTGTGCCTAGGATCAGGATATCAGTGTCATGCCGGTCGATCTGCATCATCACACCACCTGCAGGAAGAAGGTGCCGGAGATCAGAACCGCCACGCCCACGGCTCCGGCGGCCAGCGTCTTTTGCGGCGCGGACCAGGGCAGCCACTCCATCGCCATCAATCGAAGCCCGCCAAACATATGCACGGCCAGCAGGAAGATAAGACCAAACTCCGCCAGTTTTACCACAGGCTGCTCGGTAAAACCGAGAAACTGATCGAGCCGCTCGGGCCGGGTCAATGCAAGCGACAGAACCCAAAAATGCAGCGGCAGAAACAGCGCGAGCGCAAGGCCGGAGACCCGGTGCAGCACGAAGGCCAGCCAAAGCGGATGTGCCCGCGCGTAGCTCATGATGCGCCCCCCGGCCATGTCACCGCGACCAACGCCTGTGTGCCCATGGCCAGCAGCACAGCTGCGATGCCCCAGCTCACCACGCTCAGTGATCGGCCTTTCAGACCAGCCATCTCATGCAGGATCACGCGCAGACCGATGGCCGCATGCACGGAAACCGCGAGCACGAAACTGCCGTAGAACAGAAACCAGAAGGCGGAACCCTGCGTACGCCCCAGGATTTCCGCAGCCGTCAGCCCGCCCTGCACGGCGTATATCATCACGGCGATATGCCCGAGCGTCAGCGGCGCCATGATCAGGGCCGTGATCCGCTGAAGCATATAAAGGCGCAGATCGAGCATCAGCGGCGCCCCTTGCGAAAGAATGCGCGCGTGGTTTCGCGCTTGAGCCCGGCGATGGCGGACATCGGATCGAGGTCGTTGGGACAGAATGTCGTGCAGCTGCCCATGGAATGGCAATTGTGACAGCCACCCGCACCCGACACCGCGTCGAGGATCTGGTCACGCGCGTCGTGTTTCGCGTCATTCAACAGCGTCCAGGCGCGTTGCAGCGCGGCCGGGCCGAGGTAGTCCGGATTGCCGGCCACCGTGTCACAGGCCGCATAGCAGATGGAACAATTGATGCATTCTATGCCTGCGCTCGCCTCCACGCGGATTGCGTCTTCGGGATCGACTGGCGGGATGGGATCGTCCCGCGTGGCACTGGGCGCGTGGGCACCCCCGGCCGCCACCCATTTGTCGAAAAACGGATCCATATCCGCCGCCAAGTCCTTGATCACAGGCAGGTTTCGCAAAGGTCCGATCTGTACCTTTCCGGCCTTCAGCACTTTCTTGACGTGGGTGCGGCAGGTCCAGCGCGGCTGCCCGTTCACCATCATCGCGCAGGATCCGCACATGCCCACACGGCAGGCAAAACGGTAGGTCAGGGTCGCATCCACGTATTGCTGTATCCACGACACCACATCAAGGATTGTCTGGTTTTCGAGCGCGGGAACCTCGAAGCGCTGATAACCGCCGCCCTGAGACGTGCCGCGCCAGACCGAGACTTCGAGAGTGCCGCCTTGCCCGTCCAATGCGCTTTCCTGACTTGTGACCGGTTCCATTGCGCCTATGGTATAACCGCCAGAATAACTAACGAGAAGGAATATGTACTTATGTTTCTTGTAAGTATTTCTTACTATAATTGCAGGTGTTTCGATGTCTGAAACCGCGCTTTCCGCAGCCCTTATCCGGCGCTTTGGCGAGACGCCGAAGGTCCCCGAGGGTCTGGCCAAAATCCCGGCGTTAAACGCCTTGGCCACGCGCGGGTCCTGCCGCAGTTTTACCGGTCAAACGGTTGAACCGGACGTGCTGGAAACACTTAGCGCATTGGCACTTTGCGCGCCTTCAAAGAGCGACTTGCAGCAGCGCGACATTCTCATCGTAACCGACCCGAAACTGCTGGCGGCGCTGAAATCGCTGCTTGATGCGCAAGCCTGGATCGCCGAGGCCCCGGCAATGGTCGTGTTTCTGGCCAACAACCGACGTCAGCGCCAGGTGCAGATGATGCATGACCAACCCTTCCCGAACGATCACCTGGACGCGTTCTTCAATGCCAGTGTCGATGCGGGAATTGCCCTCGCCTTCTTCATGGCGGCAGCGGAGGCGGCGGGGCTGGGGTGCTGCCCGATCAGCACCATTCGCAATCATCTGCCGCAGGTCAAAGACCTGCTGGCCCTGCCGGATCACGTCTTTCCGGTGGCGGGCATGGCCGTGGGATACCCCAGCGCCGCACCGGGCGTCAGCGCCCGCCTGCCCCTGTCCAAGACCGTCCATCGCGACCGGTTTTCGGATATCACCGAGGCAGACATCAAATCCTACGACACCCGCCGTCTGGACGGGCAAGATGGTCCGGTATGGTCCGAGGCCAAGGCGAAGATGTACGCCGCCCCCCAGCGCACCGATTTTGCCGCCTTCCTCCGCGGCATCGGCTTCACGCTGGAGTGACGCGGATCACAGCACCTCGTCGAAGGTCTTTTTCAGTTTCGTGACGATCACGTCCACATGGGCGTCTTCGATGATAAAGGGCGGTGCCAGCAGCACGTGATCACCGGTCTGGCCATCGACCGTGCCGCCCATCGGGTAGCAGGCGAGCCCGTTCGACATGGCCGTCTGTTTGATCTGCTTGTTGATGCCCTTCCCCGGATCGAAGGGCTGTTTGCTGGCGCGGTCCTCGACGATCTCCAGGCCCCGAAACAGCCCACGGCCCCGAATGTCTCCGATATGCGGATGCTGGCCAAACTCGGATTGCAGGGCGGACTGCAATTTCTCCCCCATCACCGCGCAACGCTCGACCAACCCTCCGGTCAGTTTCTGGAGGACCGCATTGCCCGCCGCACAAGCCGTGGGGTGACCGATGTAGGTGTGTCCGTGTTGAAAGAACCCTGACCCATCGGCAATCGCCTGATGAATTTTGTCGGTGCACATCATCGCCCCGATGGGCTGGTACCCGGCACCAAGCCCCTTGGCGATGGTCACGATATCGGCGGTGATCCCCTCCTGCGCATGGGCAAACAGACTGCCGGTCCGCCCCATGCCGCACATCACCTCATCAAGGATCAGCAGGATGCCGTATTGATCGCAGATCTCCCGGATGCGCTTGAAATAGCCCTCAACCGGCGGCACGGCACCAAGGGTGGCGCCCACCACGGGCTCAGCCACGAAACCGATCACCGTTTCGGGCCCCAGACGCAGCAATTCCGCCTCCAGCTCGTTCGCAACGCGCTGGCCATAGTCGAACGCGCTCTCACCTTCCTGCCGGCCGCGATAAGCGTAGCAGGGCGAGATCAGCGAGGTTTCCACCATGATCGGCGCAAAGGCCTGCTTGCGCCAGACGTTGCCGCCGGTGGCCAGCGCGCCAAGGGTGTTGCCGTGATAGCTTTGCCGCCGCGCAATGAAGTGCCGCCGATCGGACTGGCCGATTTCCACGAAATACTGACGCGCGAGTTTCAGCGCCGCCTCCACCGCCTCGGAGCCGCCGGAGACGAAGTAGACCTTGTCCAGATCGCCGGGTGCGTCTTTGACGAGCCGGTCGGCCAATTCTTCCGCCGGATCGGACGTAAAGAAGCTTGTATGCGCATAGGCCAGCTGCGCCACCTGCGCCTGAATCGCCGCGATCACATCCGGGTCGCCATGTCCCAGACAGGACACCGCCGCACCGCCCGATCCATCAAAATATTCTTTGCCATCAGCGTCATAGAGGTACGCGCCTTTACCTATAGACGCCCGTCGAAGATTGGTCCTAGAGTGCCGGGCAAACACATGTGACATTCGAAATCTCCCTTGTTGCGCTGCCAATTGTGAAACATATGGAGCCTTCGTTGACAATGCGCTGAAACAAATGAATCCTCTTCTGAGGATTCGTGACGGCTGGGGGAGCCTGCGTGGACGGACCACTCGATATCAGGATATCTGCGAGCTATGACGACCTCAGCGGCAAGCTGAAACAGGCCGCAGATTACCTTGTCGAGAACCAGATTGATATTGCGACCCGCTCCCTGCGGTCTGTGGCCGAGCAAAGCGATATCGCGCCCGCGTCCTTTTCCCGCCTCGCAAGGGCCCTGGGCTATAAGGATTTTGGCGCGCTGCGGGGGGATTTGCGCACTTCCATCGGGCGCCGCGTCAACCGCGCCACCCCGCGCGAGCAGCAGCTGTCCACGCTGCAAAACGAAGGCCAACTCGATTTCCCGGAAAGCTTTGCGGCAGCCTGCGTCCGCAACATCGAGACCCTCGCCGGCAGCCTGCCCGCCTCCCAGCTGGAGGAGACGGTGCAGAAACTGCACGCGGCCCGCACGGTCATGGTGTTCGGCGCGCTGAGCTCAACCGGTGTCGCGGAACATCTGACCTATATGGCGGGTCTGCTTTTTGACAACTGGAGCCTGGCCGGGCGGATGGGCGCATCGCTGGGAGCAGGTCTCGCCGGGCTGAACGAAGAAGACGTGGTGATCGTGATCACGCAAGCCCCCTTTTCACCCCGCGCCGCACGGGCCGCGGAACTGGCGCGTGAAAACGGGTGCTTTGTGGTGGTGATCACCGACACCCACACCTGCCCGGCGCTTAAATATGCAGCAGCCGGGTTCATCACCCCTTCCAAGACACCACATTTCTTTTCCTCCTACACGGCATCGCTTTTCTTCGTCGAAACCCTGATGGGCCTTCTGGCACGCATCGGGGGCGAGGCGTCGCGGCAGCGCATTGCCGAGGTGGAACAGAATAACCGCCGTTTACAAGAAGTGTCAGACGGCTAACCTACGACTCATAATCCAAATAAGGGAGACAAAAATGTTCAATGGATTGAAAATGACCGCCGCGGGTGCGGCACTGGCGATGTTGACGGCGCCGGTTGCCATGGCGGAGGAATTCATCACCATCGGTACGGGTGGTGTCACCGGGGTCTACTACCCGACCGGTGGCGCGATCTGCCGTCTGGTGAACAAGGGCCGCAAGGAACACGGCATCCGCTGCTCCGTCGAGTCGACGGGCGGATCGGTCTACAACATCAACACGATCCGCGCGGGCGAGCTGGAGTTCGGTGTGGCCCAATCCGACTGGCAGTACCACGCCTACAAAGGCACCTCACGCTTTGAGGAGCAGGGCCCGTTCGAAGATCTGCGGGCGGTGTTCTCCGTGCACCCCGAACCCTTCACCGTGGTGGCCCGCGCCGATGCCGGCATCTCGACCTTTGCCGATCTGAAAGGCAAGCGGGTCAACATCGGCAATCCCGGCTCCGGCCAGCGTGGCACCATGGAAGTGGTGATGGAGAAGATGGGGTGGAGCACATCCGATCTGGCTCTGGCCTCCGAACTGAAGGCGGCGGAGCAGTCGGCAGCACTCTGCGACAACCAGATCGATGCGATGATCTACACCGTCGGTCACCCCTCGGGCTCCATCCAGGAAGCCACAACAGCTTGCGATTCCGTGCTGGTTGAAGTTTCAGGTGCCGAGATTGACGCGCTGATCGGTGACAACTCCTACTACCGCTCCGCCAAGATCCCCGGCGGCATGTATCGCGGCACCGATGATGACGTAGCCACATTCGGCGTGGGCGCAACCTTCGTGACCTCCGCGAGCGTCTCGGAAGATGCGGTCTACGCGGTTGTCGCTGCAGTCTTTGACAACTTTGAAGACTTCAAAAAGCTGCACCCGGCCTTCGCCAACCTGACAGCGGAAGAAATGGCGACAGCCGGTCTGTCCGCGCCGCTGCACCCCGGTGCTGCGAAATACTACAAGGAAAAAGGCTGGGTTGAGTAAACCCACCTATGCCAACGCGAGGGGCGGTTCGCCGCCCCTTGAAGCCCGCCAAAGGGCACACCAAACGACAAAAAGCCGCATCCAAAAATAACGCGGCACGTCAGGGAGACAGTTAAATGGCAGATAAGACAAGCGGCGGCCGTGCGCTGACCGAAGAAGAACTTCAGGACCTCGTCTCCTCGTCGGACGCAGGGGCCCGTAATCCGGCCGGGTCCGTCGGCACCTTTCTGGCGATTGTCGCAATCGTCTGGTCGCTGTTTCAGGTGATGCTGGCCTCGCCGCTGTCCAATCAGCTGCTGCCCGGCTCCGTGATCAACAATTCGCGCCAGATCCACCTGGCCTTTGCCATTTTCCTGGCCTTCATGGCCTACCCGATGTTCAAGTCGAGCCCGCGCGACTACATTCCGATCCACGATTGGCTCCTGGCGCTCGGGGGCACGTTCATCGCGCTCTACGGCTATATCTTCTACGACAAGATCGTGAATTCCGGCGGCCTCGCCGATGACACCGACAAGTGGTTTGCGCTTGTGGGCCTGATCATCCTCTTTGAAGGCGCGCGCCGCGCGCTCGGGCCTGCCATGGCGATCATTGCCACGATCTTCCTGCTCTACGTCTTCTTCGGCGCCTCGCAGGCGGTTCCGGACGTGATCCGCTGGAAAGGTGCGAGCTTGCAAAAGGCGATGAGCCACATGTGGATCACCTCCGAAGGGGTGTTTGGCATCGCGCTCGGGGTCTCCACGAAATTCGTCTTCCTCTTTGTGCTCTTCGGCGCCCTGCTCGATAAGGCGGGCGCGGGCAACTACTTCATCAAGATGGCCTTCGGCGCGCTGGGTCATCTGCGCGGTGGTCCAGCGAAGGCGGCTGTTGTCGGCTCTGCCGCAACGGGCCTCATCTCCGGCTCCTCCATCGCGAATGTGGTCACCACCGGCACCTTCACCATCCCGCTGATGAAACGTGTAGGCTTCTCGTCAGAGAAGGGTGGCGCGGTTGAGGTGGCAAGTTCGGTGAACGGCCAGATCATGCCGCCGGTCATGGGGGCTGCGGCCTTCCTCATGGTGGAATATGTGGGCATTTCCTATGTCGAGGTGATCACTCACGCCTTCCTGCCCGCGACGATTTCCTACATCGCGCTGGTCTACATCGTGCATCTCGAAGCGGTGAAGAACAACATGCCGACCCTGGGCGACCGCGAGGTGTCCATGGTGAAAACCGTTGTCGGAATGCTGTCGTTCTTCCTCGTCTTTGCGGGGCTTTGCTATGGCTCGCAGTTCCCCGTCGAGGCCGTGACCGCCTGGGCGCCGAGTTCCGCCGGGCTGATCATGACCGCAATTGTCTGTGGCGTGTACATCCTGCTGCTGGCGCTGGCCGCACAGGTGCCGGACCTCATGCCGGACGATCCGAACGCCGAACATGTCGAACTGCCGGTCATCGGGGAAATCTACAAGGCGGGTCTCTACTATCTGCTGCCGATCATCGTGCTGGTCTACTTCCTGATGATCGAACAGAAATCCCCCGGCCTCTCGGCCTTCTGGGCCACCATGCTGCTGTTCTTCATCCTGCTTACGCAGAAACCGCTCAAGTCCATCTTCCGCGGTGAAAACGATATGGTGAACGCGTTCCGCGACGGTGTCGTGGACCTGCTGCAGGGCCTGATCGACGGGGCGCGGAACATGATCGGCATCGGCCTTGCGACGGCCACCGCCGGTGTCATCGTCGGCACGGTGACGCTGACCGGTGTGGGACAGGTCATGGCCAACCTGGTGGAGTTCCTGTCGGGCGGCAATCTGATCCTGATGCTGATCATGGTGGCGCTCCTGAGCCTCATCTTGGGCATGGGGCTGCCCACCACGGCGAACTACATCGTGGTCTCGTCGCTGATGGCCGGGGTGGTTGTCGAGTTGGGCGCGCAGTCGGGGCTGATCGTGCCTCTGATCGCGGTGCACCTCTTTGTGTTCTACTTCGGGATCATGGCGGATGTGACGCCACCCGTGGGGCTTGCCAGTTTCGCCGCTGCCGCCGTCTCGGGCGGCGACGCGATCCGCACCGGCTTCATTGCGTTCTTCTATTCCCTGCGCACAGTTGCCCTGCCGTTTGTCTTCATCTTCAACACGGATCTTCTGCTGATCGACGTGGGATGGGCCCAAGGGATATTGGTCTTCATCACGGCAACCATCGCGATCCTGGTCTTCACCGCAGGCACCATGGGCTATTTCCTGACCCGCAGCCGCATCTATGAGAGCGTCGCCCTGGTGTTCATCGCCTTCATGCTCTTCCGGCCGGATTTCTTCATGGACCGCCTGCAGCCTCCGTTTGAGGATATCGCCCCGGCCAACTTTGCCGAGAAGGTGGAAAGCGCCCCGGTGGGTCGTGAATTCAGGGTGATCGTCAGCGGCCCTGACTTCGATACCGGCGAGACCAAGGAAACCACGCTGCTGGTGCCCATCGGCGAAGAAGCTGAAGGCACCCGGATGGAAACCTACGGCCTGCTGACCGTCGAAGAGGGTGACGAGATCGCCTTGGAAGAGCCGCTCTTTGGCACACCCTATGCGGAAACCTTCCAGGGCTATGACTTCTACGGCGACGAATTCGTGACCGTCAAAGCCGTGAAAGCCCCGGCAGACCAGATGCCCAAGGAGCTGATGTTCCTGCCGGCGCTGTTGTTCCTCGGGCTGATCGTCCTGCTGCAGCGCGGCCGCGCGGGCAAAGAAGAGAAACAGGAAGGAGTCCCCGCATGAGCCGTTCAGTTCTCTGCGCGATCGATGTCAGCCACAAAGGCCAGGACGCGGAGGTTCTGCGCGTGGCCAAAAAGCTCGCCGACCTCGACGGCGCATCGCTCGACGTGATGACGGTTGTGCCCGATTTCGGCGAAAGCATCGTGGGCAGTTTCTTCGACGCCGACCACCACGAAAAGGCCGTTGCCGAGGCGCGGCAATTGCTGAGTGACGAAATCACCGCAAGCATTGGCGCGGATGTGGATGCGATGGTCCGCCATGTGGTGGCAACCGGGAACGCCTATGAGGAAATCCTGCATGTGGCGCGGGAGACGGATTGCGGGCTGATCGTGATCGGCGCCCATAAGCCGGACTTCAAGGATTACCTGTTGGGTCCGAACGCGGCCCGGGTTGTTCGGCACTCCAATTGCAGCGTGCACGTCGTCCGCTGATTGCTCCTTCTTTAACCTCTAAAACGCGCTCCAAAAGGGGCGCGTTTTTCTTTGACCCCACCGCAGATCAGCCTTGCGCAGATCTATATTTCATATATTCATGAAATATGGAAAAAGACGCGCTTCTTCGCCTGACCACCCTCAGCCACCCGCACCGGCTGAGTGTCTTTCGTCTGCTGATGCGGCGTTATCCGGATGAGGTACCCGCCGGTGAAATTGCCAACGCCCTATCTCTCAAGGCGTCCACGACCTCCGTCTACCTCGCGGCTCTTACGGATGCGGGCCTGATCCACCAGCACCGGCAAGGCACTTCGCTGCTTTACCGTGCCGCACCCGGCGCGGCGGGGGAGCTGATCGATTTCCTCTTCATTGACTGCTGCAGGGGCCGACCGGAGTTGTGCCCCCCTCTCGCCAAAGGAGCACCAAAGATGACCGATACCCGCTACAACGTTCTCTTCATCTGCACCGGCAATTCCGCCCGCTCGATCTTTGCCGAAACCATTCTGCGCGATCTGGATGGATCCCGGTTCAACGCCTATTCCGCCGGCACGCTGCCCGCATCCGAGCTGAACCCGCTGGCGGTGGAGATGCTGATCTCCAAGGGGCATGACACATCGACGTTACGATCCAAGCATACGTCGGAGTTTCAAAGCCCCGAGAGCCCGCGCATGGATTTTGTCTTTACCGTCTGCAACCAGGCCGCCAATGAGGAGTGTCCCTCCTGGGAGGGTCAGCCGATCAGCGGCCATTGGGGGCTGCCCGATCCGGTCAAGGCCAGCGGCAGCCTCGCCGAACGTCGGCTCGCCTTTCAACAGACCTATGGCGCGCTGCGCAACCGGCTAAAGGCCTTTGCCGCGCTGCCCATCAACACACTGGATGCCATTTCACTGCAAGCCGCCATTGATGATCTTGGCGCGGACCACCTGGAAGGAACCCCTGCATGACAACTTACGCCCTCAATGGCCTGGGCCGGATCGGAAAACTGGCGCTGCGCCCCCTGCTGGAGCGCGGCGCAAAGATCGCCTGGATCAACGATGCTGTGGGTGATCCAGCGATGCACGCGCATCTGCTGGAATTCGACACGGTGCACGGCCGCTGGCCTGCGGATTTCGCCGCCGATGAGGACAGTATCACCATCGACGGCACCCGTCTGCCCGTGCACGGCGAAACCGATCTGGCGGCCCTGCCGCTGGACGGTGTGGATGTGGTGATCGACTGCACCGGCGCCTTCAAGACCGAAGCCGCCCTTGCCCCCTATTTCGCCGCGGGCATCAAAAAGGTGGTGGTCTCCGCGCCGGTCAAGGATGGCCCGACCGCCAACATCGTCTATGGCGTGAACCACGACGTCTATGATCCAGCGCAGCACCAGGTCGTGACAGCCGCCAGCTGCACAACCAACTGCATCGCGCCGGTGGTCAAGGTGGTGCATGAGAATCTTGGCATCAAACACGGCTCGATCACCACGATCCACGATGTCACCAACACGCAAACCATCGTGGACCGCCCCGCCAAGGACCTGCGTCGCGCGCGGTCCGCGCTGAATTCGCTGATCCCCACCACCACGGGCAGCGCCACGGCGATCACACTGATCTATCCGGAGCTGACAGGTCGCCTCAACGGCCATGCGGTGCGCGTGCCGCTGCTGAACGCCTCGCTGACCGACTGTGTCTTTGAGCTGGAGCGGGAAACAACGGTGGATCAGGTCAACGGCCTCTTTGAGGCCGCCTCGAATGCTGAACTGAAAGGCATTCTGGGCTATGAAACCCGCCCGCTGGTCAGCACGGATTACACGAATGATCCCCGCTCCGGGATCGTGGATGCGCCCTCGACCATGGTGGTGAATGGCACCCAGCTGAAAGTCTACGTCTGGTATGACAACGAATGGGGTTATGCCAACCGGCTGGCGGATGTGGCCTTCATGGTCGGCGCTTCCCTATGAGCACCCCGCATGCAGGTGCGGCCTATGTGGCAGTGACGGCGGCCTATTGGGCCTTCATGCTGACCGATGGCGCGCTGCGCATGCTGGTGCTGCTGCATTTTCACACGCTGGGGTTTTCGCCGGTGCAACTGGCCTATCTCTTCGTGCTCTACGAAATCGCTGGCGTGGTCACCAACCTCAGCGCGGGCTGGATCGCGGCGCGGTTTGGCCTGACCTCGACACTCTACGCCGGTCTCGCGCTGCAGGTCGGCGCGCTGGTGGCCCTTGCCCAGCTTGACCCAAACTGGACGGTCGCCGCCTCTGTGGTCTTTGTCATGGCCGTGCAGGGCGCATCCGGTGTGGCCAAGGACCTTTCAAAGATGAGCGCGAAATCCGCCGTCAAACTGCTGGCCCCTGCCGAACAGGGAGGGCTCTTTCGCTGGGTGGCGCTGCTGACCGGCTCCAAGAACGCCGTGAAGGGCTTGGGCTTTCTCATCGGCGCGGTGCTGCTGGGGTGGGTTGGGCTCAAAGGCGCGGTGCTGGGCATGGCGGCGGTGCTGGCGCTGATCCTGTTTGTGATCGTCCTGAAAATGCCCGCGGGGCTGCCCACGGGCCGCAAGGATGCGAAATTCCGCGAGGTTTTCTCCAAGAACGCCAATGTCAACTGGCTGAGCTTTGCGCGCGTCTTCCTCTTTGCCGCGCGCGATGTCTGGTTCGTGGTCGGCATCCCGATCTATTTTTACGCGGTGCTCTCCGATGGCACGGAGGTAGGCAATCGGGCCGCCTTCTTCACCATCGGCAGTTTCATGGCCCTCTGGATCATCCTCTACGGGGCGGTTCAGGCCGCAGCCCCGAAACTGCTGAAAGCAAAATCACGCCCCGAAGCCGAGATCATCCGCAACGCCCGCAGCTGGGTTGCGGCGCTGGTCATTCTCCCGGCAGGTCTGGCGCTGCTCACCTATGTCACGCCGGAACCCACCGGCTGGCTGACGGCCACGCTGATCGGTGGGCTTTTGGTATTCGGCGCGCTTTTTGCGGTCAATTCAGCGCTGCATTCCTATCTCATCCTCGCCTTCAGCTCGGGCGAGCGAGTCACGATGGACGTGGGTTTCTACTACATGGCCAATGCCGCCGGGCGGCTGCTGGGTACCGTGCTGTCTGGGGCCAGCTATCAGATCGGTGGCCTGCCGCTCTGTCTGGGAACGGCCGCTGCGCTGCTTGCACTCAGCGCCTTTGGCGCGGCCCGTCTACGGGCGGTGGAAACCGGCCAGGCAGCCAAAGGCAATGCCTAACCGGTACTGGTGGCCAAGATCCGGCTGATCTCTTTCAACGACCGTCCGGAGGCGTGGTGCCAGGTGGAAAACGCCTCCTGCACCGCCTTCATGGCCCCTTTTGAGGTTGGTGGCTTGTCGATCACCCCTTCGGCAATCAAACGCGTCACCACGTCCTGCGACAGCATATAGCCATCCACACCCATGAACCGCAGAAAATACTGCCCGGTCATCCCGCCCAGCCGGGTGCCGCCGGATTTGAGATGCGCCAGTAGCCCCGAGAATTCATCCGGACCCCAGCCTGCGACAAACGCGCCAAAGCTGCCGTGAGCCTCGGCCTGCGCCCGCACATAAACTGCGTTTTCCTGCACCGCGCGGATTTTCGGACCGTGGCGCACAATCGTGGTATCGGTGATCAGCGCATCGAACCAATCGTCATCCATCATGGAGCAGGCACCGGGGTCGAACCCCTTGAACGCGGTCTCGAACCCCGGCCACATCGTCTCCACCACCTTCCAGTTGAACCCGGCGTTGAAAATCGCGCGCGACATCGCCGCCAGCCAGCGGTCATCCGGTGTCGCCGCCAGCTCGGTTGCGGTCTTCGTCGGTTCAAGTCCTGCGAAAATCGCGTCCTCAGAGCCTTTTCTCTCCAGGCTGATGGCCAGTATCTCGTCCAATGTCCGCATCCGATCCTCCGTCTTGCTGGCGCACCAGTCTAGCGCTGCCCAAGCGCCCGCGAAATGATGATTGTGGCACAGGGGCTTGTGCAAAAATCGCACCCCAGATATCTGCGCCAGTCACTGCCTCTTGCAACCACCCCGCCTGTGCAAGAGTGTAGCGACATGATCCAAACGCTCGAAAACCGCAGGATGCACATGCCCCGCCCGCTGCTGAGACAGGTCGGCTGATGCGGTCCCTGGTGATCTTTGTGGTTTGCATGATGCTTGGGCTCCTTGGCCCCGCTCGGGCGGAACAGGTCACGGTTTTTGCCGCGGCCAGCTTGAAAACGGCACTGGATCAGATTGCTGCGGACTTCATGGAACAGACCGACTACAGTGTGTCGATCTCCTACGCAGGCAGCTCGCTGCTGGCGCGGCAAATCTCGTTGGGTGCACCTGCGGATGTCTTCATCTCGGCAAATCGCGAGTGGATGGATTGGCTGGAAGCCCGGCAGGCGCTGGTGCCTGATACGCGGCGAGAGATCATCGGCAACCGGCTGGTGCTGATCGCCCATGGCGCAGAGGGTGCTCCTCTGGCGCTCACCCGTGAAAACCTTACCCACCACCTGGGCGCGGAACGTATCGCCACGGCGCTGGTCGAGGCCGTGCCCGCCGGCCTCTATGCCAAGGCCGCCCTGTCACATATGGGCCTCTGGGAGAGGCTGTCGTCCCAGATCGTGCAAACCGACAACGTGCGCGCCGCACTGGCCCTTGTGGCTGCGGGTGAGGCGGCGTTTGGTATTGTCTATGCCAGTGATGCGCAGGCGGAACCCCGGGTGCACGTCCTTGGGATTTTCCCACCTGACAGCCATCCGGACATTCGCTATCCCGCCGCGCTCCTCAAGGGGCGCACCTCTGCAGGTGGTCAGGCCTTTCTGGACCATCTGGACACAGCCACCGCGCGTGCCCTTTTCAAGGATCAGGGGTTTACCCTGCCAAAGGCCAGCCCGTGACAGACTGGCTTGGCCCCGATGAATGGCGCGCCGTTGCGCTTTCCCTGAAGGTGTCCTTCTGGGCAATGCTCTTCAGCCTGCCCGTTGGCCTGTGGATCGCCTACATCCTCGCGCGCCGTGAGTTTCCCGGCAAACAGCTGCTGAACGGGCTGGTGCATCTGCCGCTGATCCTGCCCCCGGTGGTCACCGGTTATCTGCTGCTGGCCACCTTTGGTACGCAAGGGCCCGTCGGGCGCCTTCTGGAGCCTTTTGGCATTGTCTTTGCCTTCCGCTGGACCGGAGCGGCATTGGCGGCGGCAGTCATGGCCTTTCCCTTGATGGTGCGGGCCATGCGTCTGTCGATCGAGGCGGTGGACCCGAAGCTGGAAGAGGCCGCCGCAACGCTGGGGGCCTCGCGCCTGTGGGTCTTTGCAACCATCACGCTGCCGCTGATCCTACCCGGCGTGATTGCGGGCGCCGTGCTGGCCTTTGCCAAGGCGATGGGAGAGTTCGGCGCCACCATCACCTTTGTCTCCAACATCCCCGGCCAGACGCAAACCGTGCCCTCGGCGATCTACGCCTTCCTGCAGGTGCCAGGGGGTGAAACCTCTGTCTGGCGGTTGGTGATTGTCTCCATCGTGGTCGCGATGAGCGCGCTGCTCCTCTCCGAAGCACTGGCCCGCCGGGCGGCACAACAGGTCCGCGGCACATGACGCTGTCGGTGTCCCTGCAGCATCGCCTCGGTGCCTTCGATCTGGATGTCGCCTTCAAGGCGCCCACCGGCATTACCGTGCTCTTTGGCCGATCCGGCGCAGGCAAAACGACCATCATCAACGCCGTGGCTGGCTTGCTAACCCCGCAGGCGGGGCGTATCGCCAGCGATGGCACCGTGATGCTGGACAGCACGACGGGCCGGAACCTGCCGCCTCATAAACGCAGGGTCGGCTATATCTTTCAGGAGGCGCGGCTGTTTCCGCATCTGACCGTCCGTCAGAACCTTGGCTACGGGCGCTGGTTTGCCCCCAAAAAGGCCCCGCGCGAAGATATGGCGCGCATTGTTGATCTGCTGGGCATTGGTCACCTGCTCAACCGCAGGCCCGCGGGGCTTTCGGGGGGGGAAAAACAACGTGTCGCCATTGGCCGGGCGCTGCTGGCAAGCCCGCATATCCTCCTCGCAGACGAGCCGCTGGCCGCTCTGGACGAACAACGCAAGGCGGAAATCCTGCCCTATTTCGAACGGCTGCGCGATGAGGTCAGCATTCCGATCCTCTATGTCAGCCACGCAGCAGCGGAAGTGGCGCGGATTGCCACCACGGTCGTCGCATTGGAAGGTGGCCGCGTGGCGCGTCAGGGTCCGGCAGCCGATGTCATGAGCGACCCGGCAATCACCCCCCTTGGCGTTCGCTCCGCAGGTGCCATGCTCGACGCACGGGTGCAGGCGCATCACGCCGATGGGCTGAGTACGCTGGAGGCCGAAGGCGCGACCTTGCTGCTGCCCCGCGTTCATCAGCCCCCCGGCACCGCCGTGCGGGTCTGGATCGAAGCGCAGGACGTCATGTTGGCCACCGAAGAGCCGCGCGGCATCTCTGCCCTCAACGTCCTGAAAACAACGGTCACAGAGATACGCAGGGGGGCGGGTCCAGGCGTGATCGTGCAGCTGTCCTTTGGCGGGGCGCTCCTTCTGGCGCGGATCACCCGGCGTTCTGCCGAAGCGCTGGCGCTGGCACCCGGCACCCCGGTCTTTGCAGTGCTCAAGGCGGTTTCGGTCGCCCGTGACGCAATCAGCGACACCCCGCGCGCGCAAGACCAACAGGCCAAGTAGCCGGGACCGCAGCCCCCCCGTTTTCAACTAAAACCGCAGGCAACCGCCCGCAGCTACGCGCCCAGCAGCGCCTCTACCTCGCGCCGATCCGGCATCGACGGCGCGGTGCCGGGCCGGGTCACGGAAATCCCCGCCGTAGCACAGCCGATCTGCACCGCCTCAAGCGGCGATTTGCCCTCCGCCAGTGCTGCCGCAAATCCACCGTTGAAGGCATCCCCGGCACCGGTCGTCTCTACAACGGGCCCTGCCTTGACCGCCGGGACCAGACCATGCCCGTCCAGATAAGCCCCACGCTCTCCCATCGTGATGATCGGTGTGCCAACGCCAAGCGTCCGAAGCGCCGCAGCGGCGCGTTCCGCGTCCGCTTCCGTCTCGACGCTGATCCCGGTCAAGGCCTCGCATTCGGTCTCATTCGGCGTCACGTAGTCACACAGCGCCAGCATCCCCTCCGGCAGGGTCGCCGCCGGGGCCGGGTTGAGGATGGTTGTCACCCCCGCCGCCCGCGCAATGCCCAATGCGTGCAGGGCGGCAGGCATCGGCTGCTCCAGCTGCGTGACAAACACATCCGCGCTTTTGATCAGCTCAGCACGCGCGTCAATATCGGCGGTGTCCATCAGGGCCGCCGCGCCCGGTGCCACGATGATGGCGTTATCGCCTGAGCTTTCCTCGACAAAGATATAGGCCGCCCCGGTATAGCTCTCGCTGATCTGATCCGCATGGGGCGTCACCCCGGCCTCCGCCCAGGTGTCAAGCGCGAGCTTGGCAAAATCATCCTGCCCAAGCTTGGAGATCATATGTGTGTCGGCACCAATGCGCGCGCAGGCCACCGCCTGATTGGAGCCCTTGCCCCCCGGGCCCAGCGCGAAACTGTTGCCCAGAATGGTCTCGCCCATGCGCGGCATCCGATCCGCCCGATAGGAGGTATCCGCAACAAACACCCCAAGGATGACGACCTTCCCCATGTCTCAGCCCTCTGCCTCCGGCGGCACCACGCCCTTGCGCAGGGCAAAGCAGCCGTAAAACCGCCGCTCCCCGGTCTGGATCACCGCATAGGCCTGCTTGGCCCGGTCGTAAAAGGCAAACCGTTCGATCCCCAGCATCGTGGGCCCTTCGACGGCATCCACTTCGGCTTGCGCCTCCTGCATTACCGGCAGGATCGTGTCAGGTTCCCCCACCACTTCCATCCGTGCGGCGGCATCCTCGACAAATGTGTCAATCGGGTAGACCGAGAGCACGGCCCGCACCACTTCCGCCGCCGGGCGGTCGATGCGCAACACCTCGCCCAAGACGGTTTCCCGCGCCACGCTATCGGAGGGGAAATTGGTATCGGCAATGATCAGATCGTCGCCATGGCCCATCGCGCGCAATGCATAGAGCACATCCGCGTTCAGGATCGGATCCAGTCCTTTGAGCATGTCTTGCGTCCTTCCTTTGTCAGTCTTTGAAAATGCGTAGCACAGCTTGCGCCATCGCGGCACCAATTGCAGCATGCGCCTCTGCCGTCAGATGGATACCATCCACCGGGTCCACCCGAGCAACGGCGTTCACGTCCGTAAAATGCACGCCTTGCCGCTCCGCCATCGCGACCAGTAGCTCAGGCACCAGCGCAGACTTCGCCTCCGCACCGGTAAAAGTCGCGGCCAGCGCCCCGGTTTCCCGGACCACAGCCGGTGCTGCTACCAGAACCTGCGGGTCGCTGCCGTCCGGCCCGCTATCGCAAGCCGCGATATCGCGCACAAGCCGCTGCACCCCCAGCGCGATGTCATGGGCGGACTGGTTGAACCGGGCCTTGAGGTCATTGGTCCCCAGCATCACGATCACCAGATCGATGGGGCGATGCGTCTCCAGGAGCACCGGCAGCGCAGCCTGCCCGTTTTTGTGCGACCCCTCGATGGGGTCGTCAAAAACAGCTGTGCGGCCAGGGTGACCTTCCGCGACAACATCCCAGTCCGGGCCCAAACCCTCCGCCATGCAACTGGGCCAGCGCATCTCCTTCGGCAGCCTCCGCCGGTCTCCGGCGAAGCGCATCGCACAGGTCCCATGGGTATTGCTGTCCCCGAAACAAAGAACGGTGCGCGGCGACATCGCTTATCCGATCCGCTGACCGGTCGCGGCGTCAAAGCAATGCAGGTGATGCGGATCAGGCGTCAGATGGATGATGTCTCCCGGTGCAAAGGCGTGACGTTCACGAAACACCGCCGTCACATCGCGTCCGTCGAAGGTCAGGAACACCATGGTTTCCGACCCGGTCGGCTCCACCACCTTGACCTGCATCGGCAGCCCCTTGCCTTCGCTGGACAACGCCAGATGTTCCGGCCGCACCCCCAAGCGCACCTGTCCGACCCCCTCGACACCCGGCAGCGCAACGGAATGCCCGGCCAGATTGACCACCCCTTTCGTAAGGCTGCCATACATCAGGTTCATTGATGGCGCACCAATGAAGGTGGCCACGAACTCATTGGCCGGGTTGTCATAAAGCTCCAGCGGTGTGCCGATCTGTTCGATCCGGCCCGCCTGCATCACCACGATCCGGTCTGCCAGCGTCATCGCCTCGATCTGATCATGGGTCACAAAGACGGTCGTGGTCTTAAGCCGCTGGTGCAGCTCCTTGATTTCCGTACGCATCTGTATGCGCAGCTTGGCGTCCAGATTGGACAGCGGCTCATCAAAAAGGAACACCTGCGGATCACGCACGATTGCCCGCCCCATTGCCACGCGCTGGCGTTGCCCACCCGACAGATGCCGCGGTTTGCGGTCCAGATATTCGGTCAGGCTCAGGATTTCGGCAGCCTCTCTCACCCGGCGATCGATCTCGGCCTTGTCGGCACGCGCGACCTTGAGCGCGAAGCCCATATTTGCAGCAACCGACTTGTGCGGATAAAGCGCGTAGGTCTGAAACACCATCGCGATATCCCGCTGCGCCGGCGGCAGATTGTTCACCACCCGGTCACCGATGGCGATGGTGCCGCCATTGATCGGCTCCAGCCCCGCAATCATGCGCAGCAGCGTCGATTTTCCACAGCCCGAGGGACCGACAAGCGCCACGAATTCACCATCGGCGATATCGACATTCACCCCGTGAATAACCTCGACGGCGCCATAGGATTTCTTGATGTCCTGAATTGTGACGCCTGCCATGCGATGTCCCCCCGCCCTCGATTTTTGATGCTAGAGAAAGGAATTTGCCTTGTCCACGCCCGGTTTACAGCTTTTGTTGACTTAAGGTTAATCTCGCCCATAGTGAAATCTTGTGGGGGGATCACAGGGCGCTGCTGATCAAAAATGCAGATAAAAACGCGCGTCCAAATATCTGCCCATGGACAAGAGAGTATCATCAGGTCCCGGGAGGATGGATATGAAAGTTGACCTTTATAACTACATCAAGGCGGCGCAGAAAATGAACCGCAGGCAGATGCTCAAAGGCACCGCCGCGGTGGGGGCTGTCGCAATGATGCCCAAGGCTGCAGCCTATGCCGACGGGCACGGCAACGTGCGCGCCGAGATCCTTAAGATCCCCGGCGTGGGCGCCGGTTCCCCCACCGACAGCGACTGGCAGAAAGTGGGCGAGATGTGCCTTGGCGCCACCAAGGAAAACGTTGCCGAAGGCGAATTGGCCGGTGTCGAGCTGACCTTCATGGGGCTCAACAACCAGAACCTGCACAACTTCCTGTTCCGCGGATTCCTAAAACCCTGGGAGGCCTACACCGGTGCCAAGATCAACTGGATCGACCTCGCACAGGCCGACTACAACGCGCGGCTGCAGCAGTCGATTGCAACGGGCACGGTGGATTTTGACATCATCGAGATGGGCGCGCCCTTTGAGGGTGATGTTCTGGGACGCGGCATGGCCTCGGAAATGCCCGATTGGGTCAGAGACCAGATCGACATGGATGACTATGTGGATTACCTCAAGGCGCCCGTGGGTACCTGGGACGGCAAGACCTACCGCGTCTCCATCGATGGCGACACCCATACGTTTGCGTATCGTAAGGACTACTACGAAAGCGAAGAACTGGCGCAGGCCTGGGCCGATGCGGGCAATACCACGCCCTGGGCACAGCCAACCACCTGGGAGGAAGTCAACGCGCAGTCCAAGTTCCTCGTCGGCAAGACCGATCCGCTGACGGGCCTTGATGCGCATGGCTATCTTGATCCGCTGAAAGGCTGGGGCGGGTTTGGTTTCTACTTCCTTGAAAACCGTGCCGCTCCTTATGCCAAGCACCCGGATGATCCGGCGTGGCTTTTTGATCCGGACACCATGAAACCGCGTGTGAACAACCCCGCCTTTGTGCAGGCCATTCAGGATGTGATGGACCTGATCGCGGCAGACGCCTATCCCGCCGATCAGATCAACGCCGACCCCGGCACCACCGCTTTCCAGCAATTCCTTGCAGGCACCGGCGGTATGCTGAACTGGTGGGGCGATGTGGGCTCCTCGGCACGCACCTCCGACACCTCCGTAGTCGGCGATGTGGTTGGGTTCGACATCAACCCCGGCTCCGCCAAGGTCTGGAATTCGCAAACAGGTGCGTGGGAAGAGACGCCCAATGTGTCGCCCAACAACGCCTATATCGGCTGGGGCATCTACGTCATGGCGACGGTGGACAGCGACGAGAAGAAGAAGAAGGCGGCCTGGTCCGCAGCGGCCCATTTGGGGGGCAAGGACCTGTCGCTCTGGGCCTCCGCCTACCCGTCGGGTTTCCAACCCTACCGGCAGTCGCACTTCAACTATGATGAGTGGGAAGAGGCCGGATATGACCGGGCCTTTGTGGAGGATTACCTCAGCTCGAACGCTGACAGCTACAACCACCCCAATGCGGCGATTGAACCCCGCATTCCCGGCATCTTCCAATATTACTCGGTGGCCGAGGACGAGTTGGCCAAGGGCTATGCCGGTCAATACGGCTCCGCTCAGGAAACGGCAGATGCCATCGCGGCGGCCTGGGAAAAGATCACCGATCAAATTGGTCGCGAGAACCAGATCGCACTTTACAAGGCGTCGCTCGGGCTCTGAAACTGTTGAAAAATCTGGGAAACGCGCCTGTCAGGTCGCGTTTTCCGCACGTCTGGGCATAGGGATTGTGCAGGAAGTGCCCGTGATTGACGCTGGATCGCTTTGGTCCTTTAGTCAAAGGGCAAGGGAGAATGCGACGGCACGCATTCGGAAACGGAAGATATCGAGGGGATGAGCAATGGCACGGAACATGATCCATTCCGGCGGCTGTCTCTGCGGGTCCATTCGGTTCGACGCCCAAGGCCCGGCGCTTAACCCCCACACATGTTCATGTAAAATGTGTCAGCGTCATAGCGGCGCGCTGACCACCGTCTGGGTAGAGTTTCCAAAGGACGCAATCTCCTGGACAGGACCGGGCGGCCCACCGTCAACCTATCGTTCATCAGAAAAATCCACCCGCGCCTTTTGCCCGACTTGTGGCAGCACATTGGGCGCCATAGATGACGCTCCGACCGTCGTATTGCTCTTGGGCGTGTTCGACAAAACGAACCGCAAGGAACTCATGCCTCTCGCCCATTCCTACAAAGGCGGGCGGCCAAAGTGGTGGACCGTCACCGTTTCCGGCGCAAAAACCTAGGCACAAAGCCAGCCCATTTTGAGCGACGGGCCGACGCCCGCCCGTGGAAACCACAATAGTGCATTTCCTCCTTAACAGCTGCGGCCATCCTCGCTAACGTCTGGTCATGAACATCGAAGGCGATCTGCTGCACACCGTTACGGCGGATGATATTTCTGACAGGCGCAGACGTGTGGGGCGCGGGATGGTCTGGGGGTCTGCTGCGCTCTTTGCGCTTTTGGCGACGCTGCAGTTTGCTCATGACGCCGGGCGTCTGGATGTCGGGTTTACCACATGGCGACCGGTGCTCTTTGCCTATCTGCTCTGGGCCACCTGCCTCTGTGCTGCGCAGGTGATCGTGAACGGGGAGAAGGGCAAGCGCACGCTCTTCGTGCTGCCTGCCGCGCTCTTTGTGATCAGCCTCGTGGTCTTCCCGCTGCTCTTTGCGCTCTATATTTCCTTCACCGATTGGAACCTCGCCTCGCTCGACGGTGCGCAGCCCAACGGCTGGGACAATATGCGGCAGATGTGGGGAGATGCGTTTTATTGGAACGCTTTGAAAAACATGGTCTATTACGTGGCTGCGGTGAGCGTGGAATACGTGATCGCCTTTGGCCTCGCCCTGCTGCTGAACGCACAAATCCGGGCGCGCAAGTTCTTTCGCGTGGTCTTTCTGCTGCCCTTGATGCTCAGCCCGGTCGCCGTCTCCTGGATGGTCGGCAAGTCGATGTTGGAGGTGCGCTTTGGCCCGGTGTCACGGCTGGTGCGGGAGATGGGGTTTGAACCGAGTTTCTTCGGCACACCGGAGATGGCCCGCTTCATGATCATGGCGATGGACGCCTGGACCTTCATCCCCTTCATGATGATCATGCTGCTGGCGGGCCTGCAGGCCCTGCCGCGCGAGGTGATCGAGGCCAGCAAGGTCGATGGCGCCAGCGGCTGGCAGAGTTTCAAGGAGGTGATCTTTCCACTGATGCTGCCCGTCTCGGTCACCGCCATCGTCATCCGCATCATCTTCAAGCTGAAGCTGGCCGACATCATCATCAACGTGACCTCCGGCGGCCCGGGCGGGGCCACCGACAGTGTCACTAGCTTCATCTTCCGCGAGTATCGCGACCGCTCGAACGTGGGCTACGGCACGCTGCTGGCCATGGTCTATCTGGTGCTGATCATCCTCTTCATCACCGCGCTTTTGAAACTGGTGAGCCGCTGGATGGAGCGCCCGGCATGAGCGCGATTTTCAAAGATGATGCCGCCAGCCGCAAGGTGCAGGTCAAATGGTGGTCCAGCCGGGTGGCGATCTATGGGGCGCTGATCCTCTGGGCCTTCATCTGCCTCTTTCCGATCTACTGGACGCTCACCACCTCCTTCAAACTAGCGCCCGACGTGATGCGCGGCAATATGATCCCCTTCGTGGACTACACGCCGAAATGGAAAGGCTGGGAGAGCCTGGGCCTCTCGCCACGGCTCATCGGCGAGGTCTCGACCGTGCGTGAGGAATTCCTGAAACGCTTCTGGAACTCCGCTGTGGTGGCTGTGTCGGCCTCGACACTGGCGGTGGTTTTGGGTTCGCTTGCGGCCTATGGCCTGTCGCGCTTTAACTACCGCTTTGGGTTCATGCGTAACTCCGACATCTCTTTCTTTTTCCTCAGCCAGATGATCCTGCCACCGGTGGTGCTGGCCCTGCCGTTTCTGGTGCTCTACCGCTCGCTTGATCTGCTCGACAGCCGCATTGGGCTGATCCTGCTCTATACGCTGATGGTGCTGCCCATCGTGATCTGGATCATGCGCGATCAGTTTCAGGGCATTCCAGTGGAGTTGGAAGAAGCCGCGCTGGTCGACGGGTTGGGCATCTGGGGCGCGTTCTTGCAGATTGTGCTGCCGATCGCCCTGCCGGGCATGGTCGCTGCCTTCATCCTGAGCCTTGTGCTCTGTTGGAACGAATACTTCTTCGCCGCCCTGCTGACCTCGACCAATGCCACCACTTTGCCAGTGATGGTGGCAAGCCAGACCGGCAGTCAGGGCATCAACTGGTGGTCGATGGCAGCTTTATCCTCCGCCGCGATTCTGCCGCTAATCATCGTGGCCATCTTTCTGGAGAAATACATCATCAAAGGCATGGCCGCGGGCGCAGTCAAATGAACCCACGGTGCAGCGAGCGGCGCCAGCGCAAGGCAGGCCGCGCCTGGGCGCGGCCTGCCTTGCGCTGGCGCTCCGGTCCGGTGGCCCGCCCGGCCCTTGGGCCGGGCGGGCCACCGGACCTCCCCATCTCATCTGATGCGTGCTAAGCTTTGCCCAGTAAAGGAGGGTCGATCATGTCATATGTGGATGGCTTCGTGGCGGCAGTGCCCAGTAGCAAAAAGCAGGACTATCTCAAGCATTCGCGGATCTCGAGCGAAGTCTTCAAACGACATGGCGCGCTGAAGACCGTCGAGAACTGGGGCGATGATGTGCCGCCGGGCGAGGTGACATCCTTTCCGCAGGCCGTGCACTGCGGCGACGATGAGACGGTCGTGTTTTCCTGGGTGGTCTGGCCGTCGAAAGAGGTGCGCGACGCGGGCTGGGCAAAGATCATGGAGGACCCGGATATGTCGCCAGAGGCCAACCCGATGCCCTTTGACGGCGCGCGCCTCATCTTTGGCGGGTTCGAGACAATCCTGGAAACCTAGAGCACGCGGGCGATGTCTTTCGTCTGCTCGTAAAGGCGACGGAAGAGACGATAGCCTGTTTCATACACCACGCAGGGGGTGGCGGTGATGGTTTCGGCAACGGGATTCCACTGTACGATATCCTCGCGAGCAACACCCCCGATGGCAAGGGCCGCGAGGAAAGCATCACCGTAGCTGGCTCCCGTGGTTTTCTCGCAAACCACCTGATCGATCCCTGTGATATCAGAGGTCGCCTGCAGCCACAGGGCATTCTTCGTCCCACCACCCACAGCCAGAAGGCGTTCAGGTGCGTGGCCGAGTTCCGCAAAGGTGTCGGTCACATGGCGCGTGCCGTAGGCGATGCCTTCGATCAGCGCGCGATACATGTCGCCGCGGGTGTGGGTGAGGTTCAGGCCGAAAAGCGCGCCCTTGGCATGGACGTCGTGGATCGGGGTGCGTTCGCCGGAGAAATACGGCAGTTGCAGAAGGCCATTCGCACCGGGCGGTGACGCGGCGGCCTCGTTGGCGAGTGCCTGAAAAGCATCGGCGGGGTCAAGATCGCGCGCGATCTGGTCGCGGAACCAATGGGTCAGGGTACCGGAGGTGGCGAGGCCGGCCATGGAGGCGTGCTCTCCGTCGAATAGCCAGGGCGCATACCAGATACGCGGATCGGCGACGCGTTCGGCTGCGCGCAGAATGATAAAGATGGTCGAGCCGTACATCATCATCATATCACCGGGACGATCTACACCAACGGAAAACGCTTCGGCGGCGGCGTCGATGGTCCCGGCGGTTACGGGCGTGCCGGGCGCGAGACCGGTCTCCGCGGCGGCAGCCGGGGTGATGCACCCGGCGACCTCACCTGACCACAGCAGGCGCGGGAGTTTGTCGAGCGGCAGGATATCGTCGGCGAGATCGTCGGCCCAGGTTTGCGTATCCACATCGTAGAGCGGCGCGAAATTGGCGGCTGTGTAGTGGTCGATCACCACCTCGCCGGTGAGCCGCTGCACAAGAAAGCTGGTGGAGGTGAGGACATGGGCGGTCTGGGCGTAGAGCTCCGGGCGGTGGCGCTTGAGCCAGAGAATTTTGGGCCCGACCGACTGCGAGGTCAGCGCGTTACCACAACGGGCGATCAGCACGTCTTCGCCAATGCGATCGGTCAGCTCCCGCACCTCGGCCTCGGCGCGGCCATCGACACCGTAAAGCACGCCGTTCATCAGCGGTGTGCCCTCCGCATCCACCGGTAGCATGCAGGGTCCGATGGCGCTGCAGGCGACGGCCTTGATGTCACGCGGATCGACGCAGCTGTCCCGCAGCAGGGCCTGGCAGACGTAGATGAAATCGCCCCACCAATCCTCTTCGGGGCGGTGCTCGGCCCAGCCGGGCTGCGGCACCAGCATCTGGTGACCCCGCGCGGCCTGGGCAACAATGCCACCCTCGAAATCGACCAACACCCCCTTGGTCTCATAGGTCCCGATGTCGATGCCAAGCGTATATGCCATCAGGTATAGTCATCCCGGTTCAGTGAAAATTCAGGGGTAATCCGCGCCAGCATCGCCTGCAGCAACTGCGACAAATCCGCGAGGTCCTTGAGGTCGCACATTTCGCGTGCCGAGTGTGAATAGCGCATGGGAAACCCCAGATCGAGGCTTGCCACGCCGTCGCCTACCAGCTGCACATAGCTCAGATCGGTCAACACGCCGGTCTGCGCCGAACGTTGCAGCGGCAGTGCGACAGCGGCGGCGCTGTCCTCGGCGAGGCGCACAAGTGCCGGATGCGGGATCACACCGTTCAGGGTCCCGCGCCCATGAAAGCTGTAGAGGCTCATGCCCGGCCCCTGCCCCAGCGCCATCTCGCCGCGCGCGGCCATATCAGGGGTGTCGCTGGCCAGCATCAGGTCGATCTGGATCGCGATGTCGGGCTGAAGGCGTTGCGCCAAGGGTTGCGCGCCCCGCAGGTTGAACTCCTCCTGCACGGTGAAACAGAGATGCACGGGCGGACCGCTGTCGCGCCTTGCAAGCTGGGCCGCAACGTCGAGCAGTACGGCGCAGCCTGCGCGGTCATCGACGCTGGTCCCGCTGACACGACCGCCGGCCAGTTCAACGGCGTGCGGCGCATAGACCACCGGGGCCCCGATGCGGAGGCCAGCCGCCTCTGCGGCCTCCCTGCTGGCGAACCCCGCATCGACAAAAAACTCAGCGTAGGGCACCACGGTGTATTTCTCATCCGGGCGCGTGGCGTGATGGCTCTTGTTGGCAATCACACCGCGGATATCACGACCCTCGCCCAGACAGATCAGCACCTCCTGTGCGGCCAGCGCACGTTCCGGCACCCCGCCCAGACGTTCCAACCGCAAAAGCCCGTTGTCTTCGATCTTGCGCAGGATGAAGCCCAGCTGATCCATATGAGTGAAAAGCATCACTGCCGGACCCTCGCCCTCGACGGTGACCCACAAGTTACCAAGCACATCGGTCTGGGCGGTGTGCCCCATAGCGTCAAGACGGGCAGCAATTGCACGTCGGACGCGATCCTCGTGCCCCGAAAGCCCCGGCACCTGCATGAGCTGCATCAGGTCTTCTTTGATCCGCCCGGTCATCCGCGTGCGGCCCGAACGCGGTTCATGAAATCAGCCGCCCGTTCCGGATCAACCGCGTTCCATGTGTCGCCGTCCCGTTTCAACGAAGAGCCGACAATGCAGCCGTCGGCCACGTTCAAAACATCCGCCACTGTATCGTGTTTCACGCCGGTATTGGCCAGCACGGGCGTGTCGGGCAGCACGGCCTTCACCGCTTCGAGATCAGAGAGCGCTGCCGCCTCGCCGGTGATCTGGCCGGAGACCAGCACCGCGTCCGGGATCGACGAAAACACCGCTGACCGCGCCCGGTCGGGCAAGGGCCGCGTGTCCAGCGAATGAGCAAACTCGGCGGATATGTTGAACAGCATCGCCATGTCAGACCGGCCCAGCCTATCGCGATACCGCATCGCCTTGCCTGCATCCGGCGACCAGACCCCCATGTCGGAGGCATAGGTGCCCGTGAAAATCTCCCGGATAAATCCGGCGCCGGTGGTGGCCCCCACCGCGACGCTCGCCATCGGATCCCAGAGCATGTTCACACCGAAAGGCACCGTGATTTCATTGCGCAGCTGCCCGATCACAAAGGCCATCATCGCAGAGGAGGCCGGATCAACGGTAAATTCATAGGGTCGGTCGTTCTCATTCCCGAACATCACCGCATCAAAGCCCGCGTCCTGCAAGGCCTGCAGATCGGCGCGGGCCGCAGCCACCAGATCGACCGCCGGATCGTAAAGCGGGCTGCCGGGCAAAGCGCCCAGATGCACCATGGCAGTCACCGGCTTTTCTGTTTGGAAAACCGTCCGGAACCGTTCGGTCATGCACCCTCTCCCTTTTGTGTCCGAGCTTAGGTTTTGTGACCTGTTCACGCAAAGGGAAACTGGTTTATGGTAGCGCCAACAGAAGTGGGAGGCCGGCATGGCACTGAAGACAAGGCATTGGGATCGGATCGAAAATGGCGGTGTGACCTTCACCGAACTGGGGTTCGGCACCGCTCCGCTGGGCAATCTTTACCGCGCGATTTCGGACGAAGACGCCCGCGCCACGCTGGATGCCGCCTGGGACGGCGGTGTGCGCTATTTTGACACCGCGCCGCTTTATGGCATGGGGCTGGCAGAGACGCGGTTGAACCCTTTCCTGCGGGGCAAGCCACGGGATGAATATGTGTTGTCCTCCAAGGTCGGGCGGCTGATGCAGCACTGCGCGCCTGAACATCGCTCCGGCGTGGGCAAGTGGTTCGAGGTGCCGCAAAGACGCGAGCAGTATGACTATACTTATGATGGGGTCATGCGGTCGGTCGAACACTCCTTCTCGCGGCTTGGCGTGGACCGGATCGACATCCTCTACGTGCATGATTTGTGCATCTTCAGCCATGGCTCCAAGGAAATCTCGGACATGCGGATCGAGGAATTCTTTGGCGGGCGCGGCTATGACGCAATGGTCAGCCTGCGCGATCAGGGGATGATCCAGGCCATCGGCGGCGGCATCAATGAATGGGAGGTCTGCCAGACGCTGGCCGAACGCGGAGATTTCGACCTCTTCCTGCTGGCCGGGCGCTATACGCTGCTGGAACAGGAGGCGCTGAACTCTTTCCTGCCGCTTTGCGAAAGCCGCGGCATCGGGATCGTGACCGGCGGGCCCTACAATTCCGGCATTCTCGCCACGGGTGCAAAACCCGGCGCCTATTACAATTACGACCTGGCCCCGCAGCACATCATCGACCGGGTGAACGCCATCGAGGCGGTTTGCAAAGATCACGGCGTGCGCATGGTGGATGCCGCCTTCCAGTTCCCGCTGCTGCACCCGGCGCATGTGGCGGTGATCCCCGGCGGTCAGGGCGTGTCCGAGATGCAGGCAAACCTGCAGGCGGCACAGGCCGAAATCCCCGCCGCCCTTTGGGACGACCTGAAGGCGAAGGGCCTGATGCGGGAGGATGCGCCGACGTGAAGATCGACGCGCACCAGCATTACTGGCAGCCCGCGCGCGGTGATTACGACTGGATGCCGCAGGACAATCCGACTCTGAACCGCAGCTATGTGCCCGCCGATCTGGCGCCGTCGCTGGCGCGCCAGCAGATCGACGGCACCGTGCTTGTACAGGCTGCGGCAACGGTGCAGGAAACCGAATACATGCTGGGGATTGCCGATGCGACGCCCAGTGTCAAAGGGGTCGTGGGGTGGATCGATTTTGAGGATGAAGGCCAACTGACCACCTTGAAACGGCTGGCCAAACACCCGAAGTTCCTCGGCGTGCGCCCGATGATCCAGGACATTCCGGATGTGGATTGGATGCTGCGCGACGATGTGCAATGGGCTTACCGTGCGCTCATCGATCTGAACCTGACCTTCGACGCCTTGGGCTTTCCGCAGCATTTGCCGAATTTCCACCGTCTGCTGACGCGCTACCCGATGATGCGCGTGGTGATCGATCACGTGATGAAACCGAAAATCCGCGACGCCATGGCGGGAGATGACGCGTTCTCGACCTGGGCAGACGGCATGCGACGCCTTGCCGAGGATACGCAGGCCTTCTGCAAGTTCTCCGGCATGGTCACCGAGGCCCAGGACGGCTGGCAGCTCAGCGATCTGCGCCCCTTTGCGCATCATGTGCTTGAGGTCTTCGGCCCGTCGCGTGTGATGTGGGGGTCGGACTGGCCGGTCTGCCGGTTGCAGGCTGAATACGACCACTGGCACGACATCGCGCAGGCCCTGACGGCGCATCTGTCCGACACCGAGCGTGCGGAGGTATTCGGCGGCAGTGCCAGGCGGTTTTACTACCTGCGCTAGGCCCGCAGAACCGGCCACCGGGCCTGACATTCACCCGGCAAGGCGGCATCCTGTGGCGCGCGGCAATCACCGGCGTCGGATCACTGGCCAGAGAGGGCGTGGAACACCACGGTCTGGGTCGCTGCGATATCTTGGCCCGTTCACTAGCTGCTCAATTACCGCTGTGGCCCGCCACTAGCGCCTCATTCACCTCGTTTTGATCCCAAAAGCCGATCAGCACGCCCTGATCCACCTCACGGCCCTGCCCCGCTTCGATCTCGGCATCGGTAATGGTCGTGCGGTTGTGGTGACGCCGCGCCCAGCGGTTCATGATCTCGGCAAGCCGTGCCTGCTCCGCCTCATAGGCAGGATCGGCACCCAGATCGTGAAACTCCTGCGGATCGGTTTGCAGGTCGTAGAGCATCGGGCGGAAGCCTTCGCAATGGATGTACTTCCAGCGCCCGTCAAAAACCATCACAAGGCGGCAATCCGCAATCGGCTGGTTCAACGCTTTTTGCGCTATGCGTCCCGAATAGTCATATTCACTGATCACGGCGCCGCGCCACGGGACATCCTGACCGCGCAGCAAAGGTAATACCGACCGCCCCTCCAGAATCTGCGGCCGTGCGGCCCCCCCGGCCCAATCGACAAAGCTCGGGGCCAGGTCAATCGCCTCGATCATCTGGTGCAGAACCTGACCCCGGGTCCGGTCCGCCGCCGGGGAGGGGTCGACCACGATCAGGGGCACCTTGACGGATTGTTCGTGGAACAGCTCCTTTTCCCCCAGCCAGTGGTCGCCCAGATAGTCGCCATGATCCGACGTGAAGACAATCAGCGTCTCCGCGGCCCGGTCGGTTTCATCCAGCCACGCCATGAGCCGCCCGATCTGGTCGTCCAGCTGTGCAATCAGCCCCATGTACGCGGGGATCACGCGGGTGCGGACCTCGTCGCGGGTGAACACCTTGGAGAACCGGTGTTCGAAATAGGTCGCCAGGAGCGGATGCGGATTTTGCCGTTCGACGCCAGAGCGGAGGGCGGGCAGTACATGGTCCGCGCCATAAAGATCATGATAGGGCGCGGGCACGATATAGGGCCAATGCGGCTTGATGTAGCTCAGATGCAGGCACCACGGCTGGTCCCCCGCCTCGTCGATGAAGGCCATGGCGCGGGTGGTCGTATAGGGCGTTTCGCTTTCCGGTTCGGGCACGCGCGCCGGTTGGTCCGCATGGGACATGAGCCAACCGGACAGGATCTCGTCATCCTCTCCGGCGGCAGAATTCGCCCATTGCTCCCAGGGGTTCGGCCCGCCGTATCCCAATCCTGCAAGGTGATCGTTGTAGTGCGACGGCGCTTTACCCCCCGTCGGGTGCACGCCATCCAACCGGTCCCAGACCTCGAAACCGCATTCAGCAATCCGCGCGCCGATGCCGGAGGTTGGATCGATGCCAAGCCGCTTCATCCCTTCGGTATCCGCTGCCATATGGGTCTTGCCGCAGAGCGCCGTGCGCAGACCCAGAGGCTCCAGATGATCGCCCAAGGTCATTTCGCCCACGCGCAGCGGCGTCTGGTTCCATGTCGCACCGTGGCTGCGCACATAGCGCCCGGTGTAGGTGCTCATACGGCTGGGCCCGCAGATCGGCGACTGCACATAGGCGTTGTCAAACCGGACGCCCCGGGCGGCCAGCGCATCGATATGTGGCGTCTTCAGATGCGGGTGACCGGTGCAGCCCAGGTAGTCAAAGCGCAACTGGTCACACATGATGAAGAGGATGTTCTTTTGCGCCACGTTTCACCTTCCGCTACCCGCCGCCGGGCTTCGGCACCCAAGCGCATGTCGCGCACAGCCTGAGCGTTTTGGATCGGAATGCCAAGGGTGCCGACGCATGGTACGCAAATCGATTGCCTGGGCCGACCGGCGAGGAGAGAGGATCGAGCGGCGCGGCTACTTGGTCAGGATCAGCTTGCCCGCCCGCGTGATGCGCAGGAAATAGGGCTGTCCGTCCAGCACCAGCCGCGCTTGCACACCGGTCTCGATCAAGGCACGGACATCGTAGGTCGCGATGTCAGCCGCGACACTATCGGCAGCGGCGGATTGCATAGGGGGCACCATGGCATTCATGATGTCACCTCCGGGCGAACCGGAAACATTGCGCGTGTCAGGCGCGGGAAAGCGGGGAAAGGGCATGGCTCCATTGAGACCTCCAGTAAACTGCGTGGCGCCGGGCTGCCCGGTTCGGGTGGCTGGGATTGTGCTTAAATTCTGCGGGAATCAATGCCGGGAGTCAATCCCGACAAAAACACTTGGCTACTTTTCTCCGATGCGGCACGGGCTGTCGGCGTGACCAAATGAAAAAGGGCGCGACCCTGCCGCGCCCCCTCCCAATCGGTGTTCGAAAGGCGTTACTTCCAGCCAACTTCGTTGAAAATCTTCTGCGCGGCAGGCACATTCTTGGCCACGGCAGAGAGATCGACAGCATCGGCCTTGTACTCACCCAGTTTCGACACGCTGTCGCTCACCGGAACGCCGTCGACGGCGGGGAATTCATCGTTCCCGGCAGAGAAATATTGCTGCGCCTGATCGGAGGCGAGGTATTCCATGAACTTGACGGCATTGTCCTTGTTCGGCGCATGCGCTGCCACACCGCCGCCGGAGAGGTTCATATGCGCCCCTTCCGCTTCCTGTGCAGGGAACACCCAGCCGATTTTCTCGATGTCCGAAGAGACGCCGGAGACATCTTTGCGCAGCGCGCGCGCAAAGTAGTAGGTGTTTGAAATCGATACGTCACATTGACCGGACACCAGACCGCGCAGCTGGTCGGTGTCGCCGCCTTCGGGCTCACGCGCGAAGTTATCGACCACACCCTGCGCCCAGGCCTTGGCGGCCTCTTCGCCGTGGTTTTCGATCACTGCGGCCAGCAGGGTCTGGCTATAGACGTTGGAAGAGGACCGGTGACACACCATGCCCTTGTACTTGGGATCGGCCAGCGAGACGTAATCCACCGGTGGCTCTGCCACGTCGGCCTTGTCGTAGAAGATGATGCGCGCACGCTGGGAGAAGCCGAACCACTGGTTGTCGCTGTCCTGCAGGTTGGACGGGATGCGTTCTTCCAGCACCGCGCTCTCGATGGATTGCAGCACGCCTGCATCCTTGGCGCGCTCCAGGCGGGAGGTGTCGACGGTCAGCAGGATATCGGCGGGCGAATTCGCGCCTTCCGCTTCCATCCGCGCAATCAGCTCGTCGGCCTTGCCCTCGATCCGGTTGATGGTGATGCCAGTCTGCTCGGTGAAGTCGGAGTAGAGCCGTTCGTCGGTGTCATAGTGGCGGGATGAATAGAGGTTCAATTCCCCTTCCGCCTGCGCCAGAGAGCCGGTGCTGATCGCGGTCGTCGCGGCCAGGGCGGCAAGCATGAATTTCGATGGTGTGGACATTGGTATCTCCCAAAAGGTTAATCCTTATTGATTTACTCAATTACTGATTCCGGCGGGGAAAGCAATATTGTTGATAGAAATTGTTGGGTAAATCATGTGGTTTTCCGAGTATTTTTATAAGATTTCTTCAGCAGCGCGGGTCCCGCACTTGTCTTGGCCTCGCCACAGCTTCGAATGGCATGTCTGTTTTTCTGCTGCAAATCCCACCGATACCGAGTGTGGACGCCTGGGTATCGGCCAGGAATGAAACCGCCTGCCCGCAACACCCGCGCAGCTTTAAGCTGTGCCTGCGGCTCGAATCTTGCTCTCGATGACCCAATCAAATGGCGTGCTGGCCGAATTCAGGAGCCAGCAACCACTGTTTCGGGCGTCAGGCACATTCGCCCCCTTACCGCCTGATACAATTGGTATTTTTACGAAAACCGATCGAAATGTCCATGAGCGCACCTGGTTCATACTCAAAAATGAAACGTTTCATATTGACAAGAATCACTTTCACTGGCTTGCTTGCCTCAGGTTGAACATTCGCCGTGGGGGCGGCTGTGCGACTGATGATTTACTCAGGGAGGCTCACATGAAGCTCATGAAATTCGCTGCCGCGGCAGCGACCAGTATCTTATTGTCCACGTCTATCGCAGCCGCCGACGACAAGCCTGTTGTCGGGCTGATCATGAAGTCGCTGGCAAATGAATTTTTCCAGAACATGCTCGCGGGCGCGGAAGCCCACGCGGAAAAACGCGGCGACTATGAATTGCGCGCAGTGGGCATGCAGAATGAAACCGACTTCGAAAGCCAGATCAACGCGGTGGAGAATTTCATCACCCAGGGTGTTGACGCGATCGTTGTGGCCCCTGCCGACTCCAAGGCCATGGTGCGCCCCCTCAAGCGCGCGATGGAAGCAGGCATCGTCGTGATCAACTTTGACGTGGCGCTCGATGAGGGTGCGAAAGAGCAGCAGGGTGTCGAGCTGGCCTTTGTCGGGCCCGACAACCGCGGCGGTGCCAAGCTGGCTGGCGACGCTCTGGGCACAGCCTTGGGGGAAGGCGCGAAGGTCGTGATCATCGAAGGCAACCCGGGCGCGGACAATGCAACCCAACGCCGTCTCGGCTTTGAGGACGCCGTGGCGGAGCACAAGCTGAACCTGCTCGACAGCCGCACGGCCCATTGGGAGACCGAAGAGGCGAACCAGGTCTTTGCCACCATGCTGACCGCGAACCCGGACATTCAGGGGGTGATGGCGGCCAATGACTCGATGGCCATCGGTGTCGTCAAGGCGCTGGAATCCGCAGGCCGCAGCGACATCAAGGTGGTGGGCTTCGATGCCATTCCCGCGGTTCTGCCAATGATCGAAGACGGGCGTCTGCTGGCCTCCGTGGATCAGTTTGGCCAGGAAATGGCGGCAAATTCCATCGACCTCGCGCTCGACGTGCTGGCCGGTGGCCCGCAGCTTGAAGGCTGGGTCAAGACGCCAATCGAACTGGTTGCGGGCAAATAAACCGCCCCTCCCGGCATCCGGCGCGCGACGCCGGGTGCCCCCAACAGGATCAGAGCCATGACCGCATCCCCCCTCCTTTCCGTGTCAGCCTTGCGCAAATCCTTTGGCGGCATTCACGCGCTCGACGGGGTGAGCTTTGAGCTTGAACCCGGCGAAGTGCACGCGCTGGTCGGTGAGAACGGCGCCGGGAAATCCACACTGATCAAGGTTCTGTCGGGCGTGCACATGTTTGACGCTGGTGACATCACACTGGACGGCGCGTCCTACCGGCCCGCCTCGCCGCATGCGGCAAAGCTCGCGGGCATCCAGGTGGTGCATCAGGAATTCAACCTGCTCAATGATCTGAGCGTGGCCGAAAACATCTCCATCGAGGCGATGCCGAAAACGCGGCTGGGTCTGCTGGACCGGGCGGAGATGAACCGCCGCGCCCGCGCCGCACTGGATGCCATCGGGCTGAGCGATGTGGATGTGACCACGCCCGTGCGGCAGCTTGGGATCGCGCATCGGCAGCTGATCGAGATCGCGCGCGCGTTGCAAAGCGAGAGCCGCATCCTGATCCTGGATGAACCCACTGCCACACTGACCGAGCGGGAGACGGAGCGGCTCTTTGAGATTGTCGCGGGCATAAAGGCCAAGGGCGTGACGGTGGTCTTCGTCTCACACCACCTCGAAGAAGTCTTCGGCATCTGTGACAGGGTGACTGTGTTCCGCAACGGTGAAACCATCACGACGCAACATATTACCGATGTGACACCCGCAGATGTCGTCCGTTTCATGGTGGGACGCACATTGGAAGAGGCGCAGCATGGCAGCACCGAGATGCATCCAGGGGCCGGGACCGCGCTGAGCGTCGATGGCTTGCGCACCACCGCAAACCCCACAGGAACGCCGGTGAGTTTCGAGCTGAGACGCGGCGAAATCCTCGGCATTGCGGGGCTTGTTGGGGCCGGACGCACCGAGGTGCTGCGCGCGATTTTCGGTGCCGATGCAAAGCTCGGCGGCACGGTGTATCTGGAGGGTCAGCCGGTGCAGATCAATGGCCCCCGCGACGCGATTGCCGCTGGCATCGGGTTCGTGACCGAAGACCGCAAGGAGGAAGGGCTGATCCTCGACATGCCGATCAGCGCCAACAGCTCGCTGGTCGATCTGGGCGCGGTATCACGGCGCGGTTTGCTGAATTTCGGCAAGGAGCGCGAGATGGCCGCTCGGGGCGGTGCCCGGCTCAAGCTGAAATACGGCAAGCTGTCGGATCCGGCGGCAAGCCTTTCTGGCGGCAATCAGCAGAAGGTCGTACTGGCCAAGTGGCTCGCAAAAACGCCAAAAGTGCTGTTGCTCGACGAGCCCACGCGCGGTGTCGATGTGGGCGCCAAGGCCGAGATTTACGGCATCCTGCGTGATCTCGTGGCCCAAGGCATGTCGATGATTGTGGTATCCTCGGAACTGCCCGAACTGATCACGCTCTGCGACCGGATCATGGTCATGGCCGGTCAGGAAATCCAGGGCACGCTGGCGCGGCCCGACTATTCCCAGGAACGCATCCTGCATCTGGCCTACGGGCAGACGCAGACCGAAGAGAGGATCCCGGCATGAGCGCCGTTGACACCACCCCCCAGTCCCCGGAGAAAACCCGCATGTCCATTCGGTCCGTGATCAACAACGCCGGGATCGGCATCGCGCTTTTGCTGATGATCCTGTTCTTTTCGGTGGCGAGCGAACATTTCCTCTCCGCCAACAACATCACCAACATTCTCACGCAGATCACCATCAATCTGGTGCTCGCCGTGGGCATGACCTTCGTGATCCTGATCGGCGGCATTGACCTGTCGGTGGGCTCGGTCATGGCCTTTGCGGCCGTGGTGGCGGGCAAGGCGATCACGCTGCCGGGGCTTGGGGCGACGGAGCTGATCATCCTCGCGGTGCTGGCGGGCGTTCTGGCGGGCATGGTCTGCGGCATTCTGAACGGGGTGGTCAGTGCCTATTGGTCCCTGCCCTCCTTCATCATCACGCTGGGCATGCTCAACATCGCGCGGGGCGCGGCGCTGCAAATCTCCGGAGCGCAGACGATCTATTCCTTTCCCTTCGCCTTCGAGGAATTCGGCTCGATGCTGATCTACGGCGTGCCGGTGGTCTTCCTGGTCGCATTGGCGCTGGTGGTGATTGCCTGGTTCGTGCTGAACCGTACGGTCTTCGGGCGGCTGATCTATGGCATCGGCAACAACGAAGAGGCGGTGCGCCTCGCCGGTCACCCGGTGTTCTGGTACAAGGTCGCGGCTTTTTCGATCTGCGGTCTGACGGCGGGGATCGCGGCGATCATCTACATGGCGCGGCTGAACATCTCCTCACCCATCGCGGGCATCGGGTTTGAACTCAACGCCATCGCTGCGGTGATCATCGGCGGCACCAGCCTCTCGGGCGGGCGCGGCTCCGTGATCGGGACGCTGCTGGGCGCCTTCATCATCGGCGTGCTGGCCAACGGGCTGATCCTGATCGGCCTCAGCGATTTCGTGCGGCAGATGATCACCGGGCTGGTGATCGTGATCGCTGTCATTCTGGACCATTATCGGGCAAAGTATTCCGCATCATGAGTGACATCGTCGTCGTTGGCAGCGTGAACATAGACCTCACCACCCACCTGCCCCGCTGGCCGCAGGTGGGCGAGACGGTCACGGCCACCCAAACGCAGGTGGGTCTGGGGGGCAAGGGCGCCAATCAGGCGGTGGCTGCGGCGCGGCTCGGCGCAAAGGTCAGCCTGATCGGGGCCGTGGGCGCTGATGGTTTCGGGCAGCAGGTGACGGCCCTGTTAGCGGAGGCAAATCTGAGCCTTGCGCTTGAAACCCGGGCAGAGGACGCAACCGGCATGGCCTTCATCGACGTGGGCCCGGATGGCGACAACATCATCCGCCTCGCACCGGGGGCGAATGCCGCCCTGACACCGGAGATCATCCTGCGGCATGCGCCGCTCATCGCACGATCCAAGGTGTTGCTTTTGCAAAATGAAATCCCGCTGGCAGCCTCGCTGCAGGCCGCGCAGATTGCCCGCCAGCACGGGGTGACGGTCATCATGGACCCGGCCCCTGCCCCGCAGCCCATGTGGGCGGCAGATACGCTGGCACAGTTCGATATCCTGACACCGAACGCCCATGAGGCGGCGCTCATCACCGGCCACCTGCCGGGCGGCCTGCCCGAAGGCGAGATGACAGCGACAGCGCTGACGACGCTGGGGCCCCGGGGCGCGATTGTGACCCTGGGCGCGCAGGGTGTGGCCTGGCACATCGGGGAGGCGCAGGGACGCAAGGCTGCGCCAAAGGTCAATGCGGTGGACACCGTCGGCGCGGGCGATTGCTTCAACGGCACGCTGGCGGTGTTTCTGGCGGAAGGCGCGGCACCTCAGCAGGCCATAGAGATGGCGGTGGATGCCGCCGCGCTCGCGACCACGCGGCAGGGGGCGGCGGCCGCCGCGCCGACCCTCTCGGACCTGCTGGCCTTCCGGTCGGAGCGGGCAGCGCCTTCTCTCACAACCCATTGACACCAAAGCCGAGGGACCGGAGAAACTCAGGCTGACACAGAGCAGCGAGGACATATGTCGACTGTCAAGGATGTAGCACGCGAAGCCGGGGTGTCGGTCGGCACCGTCTCAAAGGTGCTGTCCAACAATACGACCGTGAAAACAGCGCTGCGCGAACGGGTACTGAAGGCCGCCTCCGATCTGAACTATCGCCCGAATATGGCCGCCCGCGCCCTGCGCACCAACAAGATCAACATCGTCGGTCTGGTCGTCCCCGACATCACCAATCCGTTTTTCGCGCAGCTTGCCCTCAGGATCGAAACCGAAGCGGCGCAGCGTGGGCATACCGTCATGCTGACCAACTCGCATGACGACCCGGCCACCGAGGAGCGCCAGATTGCGGCGCTGCTGGAGCAATCGCCGCGTGGCCTGATCATCGTGGCCTCCAACGATTCCAGTTCTCAGTTGCACAACACGCAGGTGCGGGTGATTTCGTTGGACCGGCGTTTTCACGCCAGCCCTCTGGTCAGCACGGACCATGCGCATGGGTCAGAGAGCGCAGCCGAACATCTGATCAGCCTCGGCCACAGGCGCATGGCCTATCTCGCCGGGCCACAAAACACCGAGGTCGGGCGCCAGCGGCGGTTGGGGTTCGCACGGTGTGTGGCACGTCATCAGACGGCAACCCCGGGCCTGTCTCTCAACATCCTCGAAGGTCATTTCGACTACGAAAGTGGAGAGCACATGGCGCGGAGGCTGCTGGCGGCACCCCCCGACATCCGGCCTACCGCGATTGCGGCTGCCAGTGACCAGATGGCAATCGGCGTGTTGCGCGCCGCGCGCGATATGGACATCGCCGTGCCGGAGACCCTTTCCGTGATGGGGTTCGATGACATCACGCTGGCCTCTCTGGTGGTGCCACGGTTGACGACGATCTCCCAGCCGAGTGCCCTGTTGGCGAAGGAGGCCGTGCGACAGGTTCTGCTGGACGGGGATGCGCCGACAAACGACGCCCTGATCGAAGGGGAGCTGGTCATTCGAGGGTCCACCGCTGCTCCCCCCCGGCTTTGACCCGCCGTTGGCGCGTCCAGAAAATCTCGAATCCCGGTCTGGCGGGTGCTGCTGCTCGCAGCTCCTGCCAACGAAATGAGGACCGCTTTGGGCACATCGACGCCCCGGGCAATCAGGTACCGTGAGGGGGCCTGCGTCTGCGGCAAGGCAATGAAATTGCCAAACGGTGCCGCGCCATCAGATGAGCGGTGTTGGCGAAGAACACAGGTTTGTCGATGCCTCTCCTGTGCCAGAAATCTCAATCGCCTCTGTCAGCGCAGACATCTTGATCTGCGCCAGCGCTATGCCCCTGCCCTGCGAGGTCGTGTGGGCCGCCCCGCGAGGACCACGGCCAGACCCACGGTTTCGTTTCCTGTCACACTTTCCGGCTGCGCGGTCACGACCCCGTGCTTCAACGGCAGACGGCGTGCCAATGTATTGCCATTATAGAAATGCGCAGCGCTCCTCTGAGGAAATGCTTCTTTGATATGCGCCGCAAGGTCGACGCCCCCCATGGGTATCTGTTCGTAGCCTCCAAAACGTATTTGCGGCCAGTGCGGACCGGTATGTGATGACCTGCGTAACGCACGCGCACGACCTTTGCTAAATCTGCTGCTCTCACGCATAATTATCTGCAATGCTGCCCTGCCGCCCCAACCGAAAGGATCGTGAAATGAGCCCAAACGACGCCCCTGAAAACACCCAGGCCCGTCAGCAGTTCTATGACGCGATCGAGCCGGAATCGATGCGCGCACTCTGGTCGGTCATGGCAGGCATCATCACGCCGGAGCCCAAATCGGACTGCATTCCATTCAAATGGCGCTACAGCTCCGTTCGTGCGCGGCTGCTGGAGGCGGCAGAGCTGATCACGGCAAAAGAGGCGGAAAGACGTGTGCTGATCCTCGAAAACCCGGGGCTGGCGGGCAGTTCCAAAGTCACGACCAGCCTCTATTGCGGCGTGCAATGCGTGATGCCGGGGGAAGTCGCCCCGGCGCATCGTCACACGCAATCCGCCTTGCGGTTCGTGCTGGAAAGCGCGGGGGGCTTTACGGCGGTGGGCGGCGAGAAAACCGAGATGTCTTTTGGCGACTTTGTCATCACGCCAAACTGGGCATGGCACGACCACGGCAACGACACAAATGAACCGATTTTCTGGCTCGACGGGCTGGATATTCCGGTGGTGCAGTTCTTCGACGCCTCCTTTGCCGAAGGGCTGGGCGAGGATCAGCAGCCGATCACCAGGCCCACGGGCGATAGCACGGCCCGCTACGGCGCCAACATGCTGCCGCTGGGCTATGCACAGCACACCCCGACCTCTCCGATCTTCAACTATCCTTACGCCCGCTCCCGCGACGCGCTTGAGCAGATGCGCAAATACGAGGAATGGGATCCCTGCCACGGGCTGCGCATGCGCTACATCAACCCTGTCGATGGCGGTTGGGCGATGCCGACAATCGGCACCTGTCTGCAACTGATGCCCAAGGGCTTTCAGAGTGCGCCGTATAAATCCACCGATGCGACGGTCTACGTCGGGGTGGAGGGGCGCGGACGCCTGCGTGTCCGAGACGAGGTGATCGACTGGGGCCCGAGGGATGTCGTTGTCGTCCCCTCCTGGCATGAAATCATCCATGAGACGGCGGAGGATGCGGTGCTGTTTTCCTATTCGGACCGACCCATTCAGGAGAAACTGGGGCTCTTCCGCGAGCACCGCGGAAACGCCTAGCGCTCGGGCATTCATCAAAAAGCGAGAAGAAAAGTTTCAGAATACAGTCTGATCTTGACCTGCGAAGGAATGCTCTTTCTATTGTAAAGTTGTAAATTAACGCGCGACAAAAATCGAAAGAGGGCCTGTTCCCGAGAGTTGGCATCCTGGAATCGGATCGGTGGATGCGCCGAAGGCCAGAGTTGAGGCATGAGCGAGAGCAAGATCAAGAACATGGCGGAGTTTGCGAGCGTGAGCGGGATATCCCGCCCGACGATCTCCAAGTACTTCAATGATCCCACCAGTGTACGCGCCACCATCCGCACGCGGATCGAAGCGGCGCTGGAAGAGCACGACTACCGGCCCAACATCTACGCGATGAACCAGAACCGGCGGCTGACCAAGAACATCGGCATCGTCGTTCCCTATCTCTCGGACCCGTTTTTTGCCGAAATTGCCCGGAATATCGAACAGCGCTGCATCGCTGCCGGGTTCTGGCCCACGCTGTTCTCTTCCCACGGCTCGCGCGAGTTGGAGTGCAATATTCTCGACAGCTTGCGGTCCCTGAAACCGGCAGGCGTGCTCTTTGCGCCGTTGGGTCGCGCGTCAGACAGATCGGTGATCGAGAAATTCTGCAAGGATGTGCCGACGGTGCTGTTTGACAGTGACCTCGAAGGGATCGGAGCGGCTTTCGTGGGCTCCGACAACTACAGCTTCGTCGCCCAGAGTGTCGAATATCTGGTCCGTTCCGGCGCCCCACCCTCCTTTTTCGAAATGCGCACGCCGGCAAACCCCAATGCCAACAAAAGGCGCAAGGCCTATATCTCGATCATGGAGCGTCTTGGGTTCGAACCGGATGTCATCAAGGTGGACGGCGAAGGCTGGGCGTTCGAGGACATCGGATACCGGGGGGCGATGCATGTGCTGTCACAAGATACCCTGGCCAGCGACACCTTGCTCTGCAGCAACGACCGTCTGGCGATTGGTTTCCTCGCGGCGGCCTTTGAAAAAGGCATCCGTGTGGGGCGGGAGCCTGACAGCGCGCTGCGCGTTGCAGCCCATGACGATCACCCGTTTTCGCGATTTACCTGCCCGTCGCTGACCACCGTTGCGCATGACTACGAAGCCGTCTCCAACCGCAGTGTCGAGACGCTGTTTGAGCTGATCGAAGGGGGGGGACGACTCACCTCGCGCACCGAGAAACTCTTTGAGGCCCGGCTGATCCTGCGCGCATCGGCTTGAAATCACTCAATATTAACGCGCGAAAAATTAAATATTGACGCGCGTTAAGTTTTTTTCGATGCTGACGGTGGGACAATCCATAATACTAGGGAGGAATCGGATGTACCTGAGAACCGCACTTTGTGCGGCGAGTGCACTTGCACTTACCGCTGGGGCTGCCATGGCGCAGTCCACCCTCACCATCGCGACCGTGAACAATGGCGACATGATCCGTATGCAGGGGTATACGGGTGATTTCACCGAAAAGACCGGGATCGCCGTGGAGTGGGTCACGCTGGAAGAGAACGTGCTGCGTTCGCGTGTGACGACCGACATCACCACCAAGGGTGGTCAGTTCGACATCATGACAATCGGTATGTACGAAACCCCGATCTGGGGTGCCAACGGTTGGCTGGTGCCGCTGGACGATCTGTCGGCTGAATATGATGTGGACGACATCCTGCCCGCGATGGCCGGTGGTCTGAGCCACGAAGGCACGCTCTATGCAGCACCCTTCTATGGCGAAAGCTCCATGATCATGTACCGCACCGACCTGATGGAGAAGGCCGGGATGGAAATGCCTGACGCGCCCACATGGGAGTTCGTCCGTGAGGCTGCGGCGGCGATGACCGACCGCGATGCCGACATAAACGGCATCTGCCTGCGCGGCAAGGCCGGTTGGGGCGAAGGTGGTGCCTTCATCACTGCGATGTCCAACTCCTTTGGCGCACGCTGGTTCGACATGGACTGGAACGCGCAGTTCGACACCGAAGCCTGGGCCAACACGCTCAACTTCTACAAGGGCATGATGGACGAATCCGGTCCGGCGGGCTATGCGACCAACGGCTTCAACGAGAACCTGAGCCTCTTCAACCAGGGCAAATGCGGCATGTGGATCGACGCCACGGTTGCGGCCTCCTTCGTGACAGGTGATGATTCGACTGTTGCGGACTCGGTTGGTTTCGCGCTGGCACCTGACACCGGTCTGGGCAAACGCTCAAACTGGCTCTGGGCCTGGGCGCTGGCGGTGCCAGCAGGCACGCAGCAGGAAGCCGAAGCCAAGCAGTTCATCGAATGGGCCACCTCGAAGGACTACATCGAGTTGGTTGCCGAGAACGAAGGCTGGGCCAATGTGCCTCCGGGTGCGAGGACCTCGCTCTATGAGAACCCCGAGTACCAGAAGGTGCCGTTTGCTCAGAAAACGCTGGACTCGATCCTGTCGGCTGACCCGACCGACTCCACTGTCGAGCCAAGCCCCTATGTGGGTATCCAGTTCGCTGCGATCCCCGAGTTCGCCGGTATCGCAACCGAAGTGAGCCAGGAGTTCTCGGCGGCCTATGCCGGTCAGCAGTCCGTGGAAGACGCGCTGGCCAAAGCACAGGCAATCACCAACGAAGCAATGGAAGCGGCCGGCTACAGATAAGGCCGCCCCTTCGTTCGACCGGAGGGCGGCACCAGTTGAGCCGCCCTCTGCCCTTCACGTATCTTTAAGTCGTAGACCCCCCAATTCTGCAGCGCTGCCCGCAAGAGGCCGCTGCGCACAGAGGAGACGTGTCAAATGGCCACCAAAGCTTCCCGATCAGCCGCCCGCGTGATGATGGCGCCCGCCGTCGTGCTCTTGCTGGGCTGGATGCTGGTGCCCCTGATCATGACCCTGTGGTTCTCGTTCCGCACCTACCTGCCGCTGCGCGGCGGTGATCAGGGATGGACCGGTTTTGACAACTACGTCCGCTTTGTGACCTCCAGTTCCTTCTGGCCCGCGATTTCGACCACACTTGTGCTGCTGGTCGGCGTTCTGACCATCACCATCGTCCTCGGCGTCCTGCTCGCGATCCTGCTGGATCAGCCGATGTGGGGGCAAGGCGTGGTCCGCATCCTTGTCATCGCCCCCTTCTTCGTGATGCCCACGGTCTCCGCACTGGTGTGGAAGAACATCTTTATGGATCCCACCAATGGCCTGCTGGCGCATCTATGGCGCTTTTTCGGGGCTGAGTCGGTCAGTTGGCTCTCTGACGCGCCCATGGTGTCGCTCATCATGATCGTCAGCTGGCAGTGGCTGCCCTTTGCCACGCTGATCCTGCTGACCGCGATCCAGTCGCTGGACGGTGAGCAGATGGAAGCGGCAGAGATGGATGGCGCCTCGGTGTTGTCGCGCTTCTTCTACATCGCGCTGCCCCACCTCAGCCGTGCGATCACCATCGTGATCCTGATCCAGACCATTTTCCTGCTGGCCATCTTCGCCGAGATCTTTGTGACAACGGGCGGCGCCTTCGGCACCCGGACCCTGTCCTACCTGATCTTCCAGCGCGTCCTTGAGAGCCAGAACATCGGGCTCGGATCCGCGGGCGGGGTCTATGCGATCATTCTGGCCAATATCGTTGCCATCTTCCTGATGCGCATCGTTGGCAAGAACCTCGACTAAACAAGGGAGGACGACATCATGGCACGTGCTGTTACAAACCAACGCAAGATGATCAACACTGCTGCTGCGTGGATCATCGGTCTGCTGATCTTCTTCCCGATCCTGTGGACGATGCTGACCAGCTTCAAGAGCGAAGCCCAGGCCATCGCCGATCCGCCGATCTTCCTCTTCTTCGACTGGACGACGGAGAACTATTCCACGGTCATGGAGCGGTCGAACTATGGTCGGTTCCTGTGGAACTCGATCTTCATCGCGGGGGGCTCAACGATCCTGGGGATCATCATCGCGATCCCTGCCGCCTGGAGCATGGCCTTCGTGCCGTCCAAGCGCACCAAGGACATCCTGCTCTGGATGCTGTCCACCAAGATGTTGCCGGCGGTGGGCGTGCTCTATCCGATCTACCTGCTCTTCATCCAGTTTGGCCTCTTGGACAACGTCTATGGGCTGACCTTCGTGCTGATGCTGATCAACCTGCCGATCATCGTGTGGATGCTTTATACCTATTTTCGCGAAATTCCGGGGGAAATCCTGGAGGCGGCACGGATGGACGGCGCCACCCTGCGCGACGAAATCCTCTATGTGCTGACGCCGATGGCCATTCCGGGCATTGCCTCCACGCTGCTGTTGAATTTCATCCTGGCGTGGAACGAAGCCTTCTGGACGCTCAACCTGACGGCTGCCAAGGCAGCGCCGCTCACGGCCTTCATCGCCAGCTATTCCAGCCCCGAAGGCCTCTTTTACGCCAAGCTCTCCGCTGCCTCGACGATGGCCATTGCACCCATCCTCATCCTCGGCTGGTTCAGCCAGAAACAACTCGTACGCGGCCTCACCTTCGGCGCGGTCAAATAAGGAACGATATCATGGGACAGATTACGCTTGAAAAAGTCACCAAGAGTTTCGGCGATGTCGAGGTGATCCCGCCGCTGGACCTGACCATTCAGGATGGCGAGTTCACGGTCTTTGTCGGCCCCTCGGGCTGTGGCAAGTCCACCTTGCTCCGGCTGATCGCGGGGCTGGAGGATATCACATCCGGCCAGATCAGCATCGATGGCAGTGACGCCACCGATATCCCGCCCGCCAAACGCGGGCTGGCGATGGTGTTCCAATCCTACGCGCTTTATCCGCATATGTCGGTGCGCAAGAACATCGCCTTTCCGATGCGGATGGCCAAGATGGACCAGGCAGAGCAGGATCGGCGCATCGAGCAGGCCGCCGCAGCGTTGAACCTCACGGATTATCTCGACCGGCGCCCCGGTCAGCTGTCGGGCGGTCAACGCCAGCGGGTCGCCATCGGGCGCGCCATCGTGCGCGAACCCGCGGCCTTCCTCTTTGACGAGCCGCTGTCGAACCTTGATGCGGCGCTGCGCGTCGGCATGCGCATGGAAATCAGCGAGCTGCACAAGAAGCTGGCCACCACAATGATCTATGTGACCCACGATCAGGTCGAGGCGATGACCATGGCCGACAAGATCGTGGTTCTGCGGGCCGGGCATATCGAGCAGGTGGGCTCCCCACTGGAGCTCTACCGTGAACCCCGTAACACCTTTGTTGCGGGGTTCATCGGATCGCCGAAAATGAACCTGATAGACGGTGAAGAAGCCGCGAAATACGGCGCGCATACACTTGGTGTCCGCCCCGAGCACATTGATGTCTCGGCCACGGAAGGCCCATGGCACGGCAAGGTGGGCGTGGCGGAACATCTCGGCTCGGATACCTTTTTCCACGTCCATCAGACGGGTCTGGCAGAGACCATCACCGTGCGCGCGGCAGGGGAGGTCAGCTTCCGCCATGGCGATTCCATCTACATGACGCCCCGCGCCGAGCAGATGCACCGGTTTGACGACAAGGGATTGCGGATTGCATGATGCGGCTTGAAGGAAAAACGGCCCTGATCACCGGGGCCGCGCGCGGGATCGGTCTTGCCTTTGCACAGGCCTATGTGCGCGAGGGCGCGCAGGTCGCGATTGCCGATATCGACATGGCCCGCGCCCAGCAAGCCGCCGATGATCTGGGCGCCGCCGCCATCGCGGTAGAGATGGACATCACCGATCAGGCCAGCATCGACCGCGCCATCGCCGAGACCGTGCAGCAGCTCGGCCAGATCGACATTCTGATCAACAATGCCGCACTTTTCACCGCCAGCCCCATCACCGAGATCACGCGCGACGACTACGCCCGCGTCTTCGACATCAATGTGGGCGGCACCCTCTTCACCCTGCAGGCGGCGGCGAAACACATGATCGCACGCGGCGGGGGCGGCAAGATCATCAATATGGCGAGCCAAGCCGGACGGCGCGGCGAACCGCTCGTCGCGGTCTACTGCGCCACCAAGGCCGCCGTGATCAGCCTGACGCAATCCGCAGGCCTCAACCTGATCGAGCACGGCATCAACGTGAACGCCATCTCTCCCGGTGTGGTCGACGGCGAGCACTGGGACGGGGTCGATGCGTTTTTCGCAAAACATGAAAACAAGGCGCCCGGACAGAAAAAGAAAGAAGTGGGCGAGGCCGTGCCCTACGGACGGATGGGCACCGCCGAGGACCTGACCGGCATGGCGGTCTTTCTGGCCAGCAACGAAGCCGATTATGTCGTGGCGCAGACCTACAATGTGGATGGCGGCCAATGGATGAGCTGATCCGCCTTTCGAATAATGCGCTGGCCCGGCTGCCGGACACCGTACGGGTGCCTGCCTACGATCGCGGCGCCCTTACCCCCGGCATCGTGCATATCGGGCTGGGCAATTTCCACCGGGCGCATCAGGCGTGGTATCTGCACCGTCTTTTCGATGCGGGGCTGTGTCACGACTGGGCGATCATCGGCGCCGGTGTGCGGCCGCAGGATGCGGTGCAGCGCGACAAACTGCTGGAGCAGGATTGCCTGACGACCCTGATGGAGCTTGACCCGAAAGGCAGTGCTGCAGAGGTCACAGGCTCGATGATCGGATATCTCCCGGTGGAACCCGGACATGCGCCGCTCATTGCGCAGATGGCGGATCCGGCCATCCGCATCGTGGCCCTGACGGTCACCGAAGGCGGCTATTACATCGACCCGGCCAGCGGCGGGTTCGACGCAGGCCACCCCGACATTCAACATGACGCCGCCTACCCTGGGACGCCGCGCACGGCCTTTGGCGCCATGATCGCGGCTCTGCGGCAGCGCCGGGAGGCGGGCATCGGGCCGTTCACTGGACAATGCTGCGACAACCTGCAGGGCAATGGCGATATCCTGCGCCAGACGGTGGTGTCACTGGCCCGGCTGTCCGATGCGGATTTGGCGGACTGGATTGACGAGACCTGCAGTTTCCCCAATTCAATGGTGGACTGCATCGTGCCTGCCACGGGGCCAAAAGAGATCGCGCTGGTGCAGGGTATCGGTATCGACGACCGGGCACCCGTTACACATGAGACCTTTCGTCAGTGGGTGATCGAGGATGATTTCTGCGCGGGCCGCCCGGATTGGGACAAGGTCGGCGCCACCTTCACCAGCGACGTACACAGCTATGAGGCGATGAAGATCCGCATTCTGAACGCCGGGCACCAGATCCTTGCAAATGCAGGCGAAATCATGGGGTTGGAAACAATTGCCGACTGTATGGCCCATCCGCAGATCAGCGCGTTTTTTCGCAAGGTTCAGACCGAGGAGATTGCCCCGCATGTGCCCGCTGTCCCCGGCATGACGGCGGCAAGCTATGTTGATCTGATCGAACGGCGCTTTGCCAATCCCATGATCGTGGACACCACCCGGCGCGTGGCCTTTGACGGCTCGTCGCGGCATACCGGCTTTGTGCTGCCCACGGTGCGCACCGCCCTTGACGCAGGGACCGGTATCGATGGGCTGGCACTGGTCGAGGCGCTCTGGGCGCGGATGTGCGAGGGCACGCGCGAGAACGGCACCGTAATCAGCCCGAATGATCCCCACTGGTCGCTGCTTGCGGAGGCGGCCAAGGCCGCGCGCACGCGGCCTGCTGCATGGCTGGAACAACGCCAGTTTTACGGGGACCTGAGCAGCGACGCCCGCTTTGCGACCACCTTCGACCGTTGGCTCGAAGCTCTTTGGTCGCAGGGCTGTGCGGCCACGCTCAACACCTACATCAGTGCAGGCACAATGGCCGCCCGCGCCTAGGCGGGCTGGCCATTTTGCGATCCGATCAGGCCTCTTGCGCGACTTTCCTGTGTTTGAACATGCGGCGCAGGGCGACGTAAAAGACCGGGGTGAGGAACAGCCCCAGGAAGGTCACACCCGACATCCCGAAGAAAACAGCCGTCCCCAGTGCCTGCCGCATCTCGGCACCCGGGCCGGAGGCGATCATCAGCGGGATCACCCCGAGGATGAAGGCAAAGGCGGTCATCAGGATCGGACGGAACCGCAGGCGGCTCGCCTCAAGCGCGGCCTCGACCGGGTCCAGCCCGCGTTCCTCCTGCGCCTGTTTGGCAAACTCCACGATCATGATCGCGTTTTTCGCCGCAAGGCCCACCAGCACGATCAACCCCACCTGTGTCAGAATGTTGTTGTCCATGCCGCGATAGAGAACCCCGAGAAGCGCGCCCAGGATCGATAGCGGCACAATCAGGATGATAGCGACCGGCAGGACCCAGCTCTCGTAAAGCGCCGCGAGGAACAGGAAGGCAAAGAGGACCGAAAAGGCAAAGATATAGGCCGCGGTATTGCCCTGGTTGCGTTCCTGCAGCGCCAGTTCGGTCCACTCGAAATCAACGCCGGGCGGCATGATCGATTGCGCCAGTTCCTCCATCGCGATCAACGCGTCCCCGGTCGAGACCCCCGGTGCGGCAGAACCCTGAACGGGCACCGAAACCTGCTGGTTGTAGCGCTGCACCAGCGCGGGCCCTGCCGTCTCGCGGATGGAGACAAGCGTGCCCAGCGGCACCAGAGCGCCGGTGGCGGATCGCACACGCAGGGTGGAGATGTCCTCCTCCTCCAGCCGGAACCGTTCATCGGCCTGCGCCCGCACCTGAAACAGACGACCGAAGGCGTTGAAATCATTCACGTAGGACGAGCCGAGATTGATCGCGAGGGTCTCAAAGATCGACCCGATGGGCACGTTCAGCATCTGCGCCCGCACCCGGTCAATCTCCAGGAACACCTGCGGTGAGGAGGCGGAGAAGGTGGTGAACAGCCCCTGCACCTGATCAGACTGCTGCGAGGCGCCCATGATCGCATAGGCCGAGCCCAGAACGCGGGACATATCCGCGCTTTCGTTCTCCTTGAACTGCAGCTTGAACCCGCCGCCATTGCCCACACCGCTGACAGCGGGCGGAGCGATGGCGATGATGAAAGCCTCGCGCAGGCTTTGCATGCGGCCAAAGAGCTGGCCGATGATCATGCCCGCCGTGGTGCCGCTTTTCGCCCGGTCCTCGAAGCTTTCAAAGGTGGTGAAGATCACCCCCTGATTGGTTGCATTCGTGAAAGTGGCCCCGGAGAAGCCCGCAAAGGCAACGGCGTTTGTCACACCGGGCGTGCTCAGGGCGACCTCCGTTGCCTGTTTCATCACCTCGTCCGTGCGCTCCAGCGACGCGCCATCCGGCAATTGCACAACGACGATGGCATAGCCCTGGTCCGCCTCCGGGATGAAGCCAGTGGGGACTTGCTCATTGACCAGATAGGTGGCGCCCAAAAGGCCCACGAAGACCGCCAGCGACAGGAAGATCATCGCCGTGGAGCTCACCAGCAGCCGTACCACGCGGGTGTATCCGCGCGTCACGGCATCAAAGCCGCGATTGAACCCGCGCGACAGGGGCCCGGTGATCCGCGCCAGCGGACTGGGCCGTTCTGACGCATCCTTGGATTTCAGCAGGATGGCCGCCATGGCAGGCGAGAGGCTCAGCGAGTTGATCGAGGAAATGATCGTCGCCACGGAGATGGTCACGGCAAACTGCGTGTAGAACTGCCCGGTGATCCCCGGCACAAAGGCCGAGGGCACAAAGACCGCGATCAGCACCAGCGTGGTGCCAATGATCGCCCCCTGCACTTCGTCCATCGTGCGGGCGGAGGCATCGCGCGGACTCATCCCGTCCGCGATGTTGCGCTCCACGTTCTCGACAACCACGATGGCGTCATCCACGACGATGCCGATGGCCAGGATCAGACCAAAGAGCGTGAGCAGATTGAGCGTGTACCCCAGCGCCAGCATCACCGCAAAGGTGCCGATCAACGAGACCGGGATGGCCAGAAGCGGGATCAGCGCCGTGCGCCAGTTCTGCAGGAAGACGACGATCACAATGACGACCAGCAGCACCGCTTCGAAGATTGTCTTGTAGACGGCGTTCACAGAGGCAGCGATGAACTCGGTCGGGTTGTAGACCACCTGGTATTCAAGACCCGCGGGGAAGTCTTCGGAAAGCTCCTCCATGACCGAGATGATCTCATCCGCAGAGGCCAAGGCGTTTGATCCCGGGCGTTGGAAAATCCCCAGCGCGACCGCCGGTTTGTTGTTCAGATAGCTATTCGTGATGTAGGACCGTGCCCCGATTTCAACGCGCGCCACATCGCGGACCCGGACCACCCGGCCCTCTTCCGAGGCGCGCACGATGACCCGCCCGAATTCACGCGGCGTCTGCAGGCGTCCTTGCGTGGTGATCGCAACCTGAAAGGCGCTGTCGCTGGCGTTCGGCGGCGCGCCCAGCGAGCCACCCGACACCTGCACGTTCTGCTCGCGCAGCGCATCGACCACGTCGCCCGCCGTCAGGCCCAGCGAGGCGAGCTTGTCCGGGTCGAGCCACACGCGGGCGGAGAATTCCCGCTCTCCGAAAATGATCAGATCGCCAACCCCGTCCAGCCGGACCAGCCTGTCCCGCACCCGCGACCGCGCGTAATTCGACACATAGAGCTGATCAAAGCTTTCATCCGGCGACAACATGTGCACGACCATCATCAGGTCGGGGGAGGATTTGGTGGTCGTCACCCCAAGGGACCGCACCTCCTGTGGCAGACGCGGCTCGGCAATGGCCACGCGGTTCTGCACAAGCACCTGTGCGGCATCCAGATCGGTGCCCAACTCGAAGGTGATCGTCAGGCTCATCGCGCCATCGGCTGTCGAATAGGACGACAGGTAGAGCATGTTCTCGACGCCGTTGATCTCCTGCTCCAGCGGCGTCGCGACAGTGGCCGCCACCGTCGCCGCATCCGCGCCCGGATAGTTGGCGCGCACGACAATCGAGGGTGGCGCGATCTGCGGGTATTGCTCAATCGGCAACTGGAAGTAGGAGACGATGCCGACAATGGTCAGCAGGATCGATATCACCGCGGCGAAGATCGGGCGGCTGACGAAAAAGCGGCCCATCTCAGTTTTCCGCGATCAGGGGAAGGTCAACCATTTCAGGCGTTACCACGCTGCCCGGCCGGGCGCGCACGACGCCTTCGACCACGATTGTCTCAGAGCCATCAAGCCCGTCGCGGATCACCCGGTAGCCATCAATGCGCGGCCCGGGGCGGACCTCCAGCGGGATCACATTGCCCTCGCCATCGACGCTCATCACCAGCCGGCGGTTCTGATCGGCCACGATGGCCTCATCGGGCAGCAACACCCCCTCATAGGGCAGCGAGCCGGGCACATTCACCCGCCCAAAGAGCCCCGGCGTGAGCAGTTCATTGGGGTTTTCCAACACCGCCCGGATGCGCATGGTGCCGGTCTCCCGGTCGATCCGGTTCTCAGAGAAGTCCAGATATCCCGACTGCGGCGGAATGCTTTCATCGGAGAGGGTCACCTTGACCTCCAGCCCGCCGCCGCCTTCCTGCAACGACACGCCCCGCGCCCGCGCATCCCGCGCATAGGCTAGGAAATAACGCTCATCGATGTCGAAATAGAAATACACCGGGTCGGAGGCCACAATGGTGGTCAGCACCGTCTCGTTGGCGGAAACCAGATTGCCGGGATCCACCTGACGCCTGTCGATCCGCCCGGCCATGGGTGCGCGAATTTGCGAGTATTCATAATCCAGCTGTGCCAGTTCCAGCGCTGCACGCCCCTGCTCCAGCGCACCTTGTGCCGCAAGGTAAGCCTCGCGCCGCTGATCCACCGTGCTTTGCGGAATATTGCCGTTCTGGATCAGGGACTGCGCCCGTTCGAGCTGCTCTTCGGCGAACTCATATGTCGCCTGGGCAACGTCAATCTGCGCCTGCGCCTGTCGCAACGCGGTATCGAACTGGCGCTGGTCAATCGAGAACAAGAGCTGATCCTGTTCAACCAGGCTGCCATCCTTGAAGTGGACCGTCTCCAGGTATCCCGACACCCGTGCACGCAGCACAACCTCCGACCTGGCTTCGAAACGCCCAACGAATTCGTCGTCCTCGACAATTGTCTTCACGACCGGATGCGCGACCGTAACCGGCGGGGGACCTTGCTGCGCTAGAATTGTCGAGGGACAAACACTGATGCTGAGGGCAAGCAGCATTGCGGTAAAACGTTTCATATTTGGATCCGCCAGATGGATTCTTGCTATCGGCAACTTAAACCGGGATCTACGGATTGAAAGTAAATTTATTTAAATAGTCAGCTCCCCGCTGACAGCACATGTCAGCAGGCCAAAAACGTGATGTCAGCTGCACCCGAAACAAGCACCCGGTGCGGCATGTGCATCTGCCGGGCCGGAGGGCGCGTCGCAGGTCACGCTTTTTCTGAAAAGACGTCCCGCGCGGTGTGCAATCGCAAGTGCCGCATGAAGGCACGGGTGATGCTGGGCACCGGGCCGTGGTCGGGGGTGACAAAGTAGCTGCGGTATTCGATCTGGGACGCAAAGGGACGGAAGACCAGATCATCAGACCGGTATTGAACGATGGGGAACGGGTTCACGATGGTCACGCCGAGACCCTCTTTGACGAGGTCCACGGCGGCGACCGACGTCGATGCCTCCGCCACGATCCGGGGGGTGCTACGGCAGGCGTGTAGCACTTTCTCCAGCTGGGCACGGCGGGCATGGCGGTGAGTCAGGGCAATCAGTGCCTGCCCGTCGAGGTCTTCGGGATGGATCTCTGCGCGCCCGGCCAGGGGGTGATCCGGTCCCATCGCGCAGACGGCCGTGGAAGACCGGTAGGGTGTCAGCTTCACCCCATCGCGGGACAGTTCCACCCCGGTGACGCCGAGGTCAAACCGCTGCTCCAGAATGCCGCGAATGACGTCTTCGGAGGGTGAGACCTCAAGGCTGATAAAAAAATGCGGATTGGTTTTCAGAAAGGTCGCGATGTGATGCACCAGAAAGCGATGCGCGTAGGTCGGGGGCGCGATGATCCGCAGCGATTCCTGCGCCACCTCCGGCGGGCCGTCGATCCGGTCGAGCGCTTCAAACAGCGGATCAAGCCGCCGGTTCATCTGCGCCGCCTCGTTTGTGGGCCGCAGACGGCCACCGTCGCGCTCAAAGAGAATCCGCCCCGTGCGCGCCTCCAGATTGGCGATGGACCGGCTGATCGCGGATTGCGACAGGCCCAGCCGGATCGCCGCCTTCGAGGTCGTGCCGCTTTCCATCAAGGCCCGCAATGCCTGATATTCCGGCAGGCTGTGCCATGTTTTTGTGCCCATTGTGCCCTCTGCGCATTCCTCATTAAGGTATGATATATTATCAAGTCATTGCCTCTGGTCTATGAGAATTACTGACATACAGTGTCTCAGGGTTCCTTGGGGGCAAGACACCGTGACCGATTCCGTGACGCCAGCCATCTTTGATGGCCACAACGACGTGCTGCTCAAACTGCACCGCGCGGGCGGCCTCACGGCAAGCGAAAGCTTTGTCACCGGTCGCGATGGCGCGATCGATCTGCCCACAGCGCAGGCAGGTGGATTTGGCGGCGGCTTCTTCGCGGTCTACGTCCCCTCCCCCGTCGATCTTGACTTCAAGTTCGAAGAAATGAGCAAGCCCAGGTATGATCTGCCATTGCCGGAACCCATTGATTGGGAAGACGCTTTTCCGGTTGTGATGGCGCAGGCCGCGATCCTTTTTGATCTGGAAAAGCGGGGCGCCTTGACGGTGTGCCGGACGGCGCATGAGATCGAAAGCGCACTTGCCGATGGCCAGATTGCCGCGATCTTTCACATTGAAGGGGCCGAGGCGATTGACCCTGATCTGCACACGCTGGAGGTGCTCTATCAGGCGGGTTTGCGCTCGATCGGCCCTGTCTGGAGCCGTGAAACCATCTTTGGGCACGGCGTGCCCTTCCGCTATCCCAGCGCGCCCGACACCGGCGATGGCCTGACCGACCATGGTCTGCGCCTCGTAAAACGGTGCAACGAGCTTGGCATCATGGTAGACCTGTCGCATCTGAACGAGGCCGGGTTCTGGGACGTGGCGCGGCATTCCACCAAACCGCTGGTGGCAACCCATTCCAATGCGCATGCGATCTGCCCGCACAGCCGGAACCTGACGGACAAGCAACTGGCCGCGATCCGCGAGAGCGATGGGATGGTCGGTCTGAATTTCGCCGTCGCCTTTTTGCGGGACGATGGCCGCATGCTGGCGGATGTGCCGCTGGCGCAAATGCTGAAACATCTCGATCACCTGATCGAGCATCTGGGCGAAGACCGCGTGGGCTTTGGATCGGATTACGACGGGGCCGTTGTGCCAGAGGAGCTTACCTCTTGTGCAGCGTTGCCTCAATTGAGGCAAGCGATGACAAAGCACGGCTATGACGATGCTTTGATCACCAAGCTTTGCCACAAGAACTGGCTGCGTGTGCTTAAGAAAACATGGGGGACATAACCCCGGATGCCACGCGCAAAAATAACGGAAACGAAACAGGAGAGGTACTCAAAATGAATGCATTCAACAGACTACTGACAAGCGTGGCGATTGGCCTGGCGGTCAGCGTGACGTCGTTCTCGGCGGTGGCCGAGACACCGGCGAACATGCTGGTGATCGCGCACCGGATCGATGACGTCACAACCGTCGACCCCGCGGAGAGCTTTGAATTTGCGGGCTCCGACATCAGCCGCAATGTCTATGGCCGTCTGGTCAATCTCGACCCAAACGACCTTGCGGCGGGCTATAAACCCGATCTGGCCGAAAGCTGGGACGTCTCGGAGGACGGCAAGACCATCACCTTCACCATGCGCGAAGGCGTGACATTCCATTCCGGCAATCCGGTGCGGGCCGAGGACGCGGCCTTCTCGCTGCAACGTGCGGTGATCCTGAACAAGACGCCTGCGTTCATTCTGACGCAGTTCGGTTTCACACCCGAGAACGCGGCTGAAACCATCCGCGCCGAAGGCAACAAGTTGATCATCACGACGGACAAGAAATACGCGACCTCCTTCGTGCTGAACTGTCTGACCGCGACCATCGGCGGCATCGTCGACAAAGAAGTCGTGATGGCTAATGAAGTCGATGGCGACATGGGCAACACCTGGCTGAAAACTAATTCCGCAGGTTCCGGTCCCTACAAGCTGGACAGCTGGAAGCCGAATGAGAGCGTCACGCTGTCGTCGAACCCCGACTACTATGGCGGTGCGCCCGCGATGGAACGCGTGATCGTGCGCCACGTGATTGAAAGCGCCTCCCAGCGTCTGCTGCTGGAACGTGGTGACATCGATATCGCGCGCAACCTGAACCCCGAAGACATTGCTGGGGCGTCTGCCGCCGATGGCGTGAAGATCGCGGATGAGCTGAAAGGGCGTCTGATGTATCTGGCGCTGAACCAGAAACACCCGGAGCTTTCCAAGCCGGAAGTGCGCCAGGCATTCAAGTATCTGGTCGACTATGAAGGCATGAAGAACAGCTTTCTGAGCGGTCAGTACACGATCCACCAGAACTTCCTGCCCGCCACCTATCTGGGCGCGTCCGAGGAAAACCCCTTCTCCTACAACATCGAAAAAGCCAAGGAACTGCTGGCCGCCGCCGGTGTCGAAGGGCTTGAGGTCGAAATCGGCGTGCGTGAAGCGCAGGAGCGCATCGAGATCGGACAATCCTTCCAGAATGCCGCAGCACAGGCGGGCATCAAGGTCAATATCACTGTCGGCACGGCCAAACAGATCCTCGCGCGGTACCGTGCACGGGAACTGGATGTCTATCTCGGCGCCTGGGGACCGGACTATCCTGACCCGCAGACCAACGCAGGCACCTTTGCCTATAACCCGGACAACTCCGACGAGGCCAATGCCACGGGTCTTCTGGCATGGCGCAACAGTTGGGATACCGGCGGCCTGACCGAGAAGGTTGCCGCAGCCGTCACAGAAGGCGACCGTGACAAGCGGGTGCAGATGTATCTGGATATCCAGGCGGAGTTCCGCGAGACCTCGCCCTTCGTGGTGATGTTCCAGCAGATCGAACAATCCGCCCTGCGCGATAACGTGACGGATTGGTCAACCGGTCAGGCGGTCACCTCCGCAGCCTACTGGCAGGTCACCAAGTAAATGGCCCTCACCGAGGACAACAACCGGAGGCGCCCCCAGCGGGCGCCTCTGTCAGAGCAGCTTTGGCCCATTGCCAGGACCACACTGCTGACGCTTGGTTCCATCGCAGTGACCCTGCTGGGGCTGCTTTTCATTACCTTCATCATCGGGCGGGTCATGCCGATCGACCCTGTTCTGGCCATCGTGGGCGAACGTGCATCGCAATCGACCTATGATGCGGTCTACCAACAGCTTGGTCTCGACAAACCGCTTCTGGTGCAATTCCTCTATTACATCTGGGACGTGCTACATCTGGATTTCGGCACCTCCCTGCTGAACGCGCGGCCCGTCTCCGAGGACATCGCCCGCGTCTTCCCTGCAACGCTGGAACTGGCGACGCTTGGTATTATCTTCGGCATCGTTCTGGGCGTGCCACTGGGCGTGCTCGCCGCAGTGCGCAAAGGCTCCTGGATCGACCAGATCGCCCGCGTTGTGGCGCTTGTGGGATACTCCATGCCGATCTTCTGGCTGGGTCTGATGGGGCTGCTGATCTTTTATGGCATTCTGGGATGGGTCGGCGGGCCAGGCCGTGTCGGCATTTTCTACGTCGATGTGGTGCCCAGCGTCACGGGCCTGATCCTCGTGGACGCCGCGCTCGACGGCAACTGGGACGTCTTCAAGGACGCGTTTTCCCACATCATCCTGCCCGCCTCTCTGCTGGGGTATTTCTCGCTGGCCTACATCAGCCGGATGACGCGCTCCTTCATGCTCGAACAGCTCAGCGCGGAATACATCACCACGGCCCGCGTCAAAGGCATGTCCGAGTGGGATGTGGTCTGGAAACACGCGTTCAAGAACATCCGCGTGCAGTTGATCACCGTCATCGCGCTCAGCTACGCCAACCTGCTGGAAGGCTCCGTGCTGACCGAGATCATCTTTTCCTGGCCGGGCATCGGCAGCTATATCACCACTGCCCTGCTGAGTGCTGATATGAACGCGGTTCTGGGCGGCACCGTGGTTGTCGGGCTGATCTTCATCCTGCTCAATATCTTTTCCGACCTGCTCTATAAGGTCTTCGACCCGAGGGCGAAGTAATGTCTGACACACAAACCCTGCGCCAATGGTTGTTGACTGAAACGCCAACCTCGCGCCGGCACGCCAAACTCTCTGCGCTCTATCAGGGCTGGCTGTCCTTCCGGTCGAACACCATGGCCATGGTCGGCCTGGGCATCCTGATCGCGCTGGTGCTGATCGCCTTTGCCGCCCCGCTGCTGGCACCGCATGATCCCTTCAGCCAGGACCTTGGCAACCGCCTGGCCCCGCTGGGCACCGAGGGGCATGTCTTTGGCACGGACAGTCTCGGGCGCGATATCCTCTCGCGCCTGATCTACGGGGCGCGGATCACCCTTTATATCGTGGCACTGGTGGCGCTGATTGCGCCCGTTGCCGGTCTGCTGGTGGGCACCGTCTCGGGCTATGTCGGCGGGTGGGCTGACGTGGTGCTGATGCGGATTACGGACATCTTTCTGGCCTTTCCCCGCCTCGTGCTGGCACTGGCCTTTGTTGCCGCCCTTGGCGCGGGGATCGAGAACGCCGTGCTGGCGATTTCCCTGACCGCCTGGCCGCCCTATGCGCGGATCGCGCGCGCAGAGACGCTGACCATCCGCTCCTCGGACTACATAAGCGCGATCAAGCTTCAAGGGGCGGGGCCGATCCGGATCATTACCAAACATATCTGGCCGCTCTGTATCTCTTCGCTGATCGTGCGGGTCACACTCGACATGGCGGGCATCATCCTTGCCGCCGCCGGTCTTGGATTTCTGGGTCTTGGTGCACAGCCGCCCAGCCCGGAATGGGGCGCGATGATCTCCGAAGGCCGCCGCTTTATCCTCGATCACTGGTGGGTGGCCACGGTGCCCGGGCTGGCCATTTTCACCGTCTCTCTGGCGTTCAACCTGCTGGGTGACGGGCTGCGCGATGTTCTTGACCCGAAGGCAGGTGAATGATGAGCACACTTCTGGACGTCAAAAACCTCTGGGTGAAATTCCCCTCGCGCCACGGCGTTTTCGACGCGGTGCGCGGGGTATCCTTTACGCTGGGCCGTGAGCGGCTGGGGATCGTGGGCGAAAGCGGGTCGGGCAAGTCCATGACCGGGCGCGCCATTCTGCGCCTGATCCGCCCGCCCGGCATTGTCGAGGCGGATCACATCAACCTCGACGGTGTGGATTTGCTCAGGAAGTCCGAAAAGGACATGCGTGCGGTGCGTGGAGAGCGCATCAGCATGGTGATGCAGGACCCCAAGTTCTCGCTGAACCCGGTGATGACCATCGGCGATCAGATCATCGAAGCCTACCGGCTGCACAGTTCGGCCAGCAAGGCCGAGGCCTACACCAAGTCACTGGAGATGCTGGAGGCGGTGTCGATCCGCGACCCCGAGCGTGTCATGCGCGCCTACCCGCATGAGATGTCGGGCGGCATGGGCCAACGCATCATGATCGCCATGATGCTGATCCCCAATCCCGAGATCCTGATCGCGGATGAACCGACCTCTGCGTTGGATGTCTCGGTGCAGCGGCAGGTGCTCGACATCATGGACAAGCTGGTGAAGGAGCGCGGCATGGGGTTGATCTTCATCAGCCACGATCTCAACCTTGTTGCTGATTTCTGTGACCGGGTGCTGATCATGTATGCCGGTCGCATTGTCGAGGTCTGCGACGCGGACAAGCTGCACGACGCGCAACATCCCTATACCCGCGGGTTACTGAACTCCCTGCCCCGGCTGGACGCGCCACGCGACCGGCTTGAGGTACTGCAGCGCGATCCGGCCTGGTCGGACGCTGAAAGTGTGAGTGGCCGCATATGACGATGCTGGATGTGAACGGGCTGAACGTCTGGTTCGGTAAGAACCGCGACCGCGTCGATGCCGTGAAAGGCGCCAGCTTTCAGGTCGCGGGGGGCGAGAGCTTTGGCCTGGTCGGCGAGAGCGGATCGGGCAAATCAACCATCCTGCGCGCCATCACCGGGCTGGCTCCGGACTGGTCCGGTACCGTCACGGTCAACGGCACCCCCATCACCGGCAAAAAACGCCCGCGCGGGTTCTTCAAGACGGTGCAGATGGTGTTCCAGGACCCCTATGCCTCTCTGCATCCGCGGCACTCCGTCGATCAGGTGCTGGGCGAAACCCTGCATCTGCACGGGTTTGACGATATCGACGGTCGCGTTGCCAAGCTGCTCGACGATGTGGGGCTGGGGCAGAAGTTCCGCTTTCGCTATCCGCACCAGCTATCTGGCGGGCAGCGTCAGCGGGTGGCCATTGCCCGTGCCCTTGCGCCCGAGCCTACGGTCTTGTTGCTGGATGAACCGACATCGGCGCTGGATGTCTCGGTGCAGGCGGAAATCCTGAACCTGCTGGCGGACCTGCGGGCTGACCGGGGCCTGACCTACCTGATGGTGTCTCATGATCTCTCCGTCGTCGGTCACATGTGTGACCGGCTGGCCGTCATGCGCAACGGTGAAATCGTCGAGATACTGGATGTGGCTGCCCTGCGCGCCTCTCAGGCATCGCACCCCTACTCGCAACAGTTGCTGCAGGCATCGCTCTGAAACCATGCCCGCCTCGGGATCGGGTGGTCACCCAGGCCCCGGTCATATCCCGCGTCAGCACCGACAGCCGCCGCAAAGGCACAGACCGGGGGGATCTCTCGAAATGATCCCGGTCCCCTACTGGACAGAAATGGGCGATTTGATCAATAGTAGCGCCAAGCGCGCGGCAGAGAGTACATGACGATGATTTGCCGCTGGCAAGGCGCTGATGGAAGAGGTCGAATGGTTGCAGAAAACACCAGAAATCTCCAGACACAGTATGCGCGATCAGCCCGCCACGCCCTTGCTCGAAAAAGAAGATCAAGAAGAAATGCCGCGCAGGGTGATGCGCCGGCTGTGAGCAGTGATTGAATGGCGACAACCTACGACTATCGGCTTGTTTTGGGACCACATTCTCCCATGTCCGTCCCGTTGCAGAGCCTGCTTGCGTCAAATCGAAAAGCCCTACGCAGCGTTGGAACCGAATTCCCGCAGGTAAAGATGCATCGCAGCGTCATGTCCCGAACGCTGGGCCTGCTGAAAGACGGGCTGGCGGAAAACGTCGCACATGACAACTACTTGAAGACCGTGCTGGAGAATAAAGACACCGGCTGCATCATCTACAACTTCGACGCATTCTTCAGCAGCCGCGAAAAAGCGTTTCGATCCGGGTCGCTATACCCGCGTATGGAAAAAAAGCTCGCACCGCTGCGACGCCTGACAGACGGGCAGCAGGTCACCATTTTCCTCTGCCTTCAGCATTTCACGCAGTTTGTTGAAGTGGAGCTGGTCCGTAACCCGCATCTGCCGCATCTGGTCGCATCATTTCCCCATAAGCTGGCGTTCTCCTGGGTGGATTTTGTCCGTCGCATGAAGGAAGCCTGGCCAGAGGCGCTGCTCGTCATCGTGGACGCGGATGACCTTGCCGTAAACTGGGCAAAGACGGTCGCGCTGATTACCGGACATCCCGAAACGCATACCTTTGATGCGATCGAAAAATTTCCTCTGTCCTGCTTGGCGGAGGATGGCAGAGACCCCTACCGCGAAGCCCTCGCAAACTCTCCCCCACCAACGGTGCCGTCGTGGACGGAGGTGACATCGCGCTTTTTCGCTGACTATGGCCAACACGTCCCCATCGTCCGGAAAGTCGTTGTCAGCCCCTGGAGTGATGCCCAGATCGCGCAGTCGAAGCAGAAATACGAGGCCGACCTGGCCGATCTCAAGACCCTCGGCAACGTTGTGATGGCCCGTGACGTGGCCTGGGACACCCCGTGAACGCCGGCCGAAAACCCGATATTGTCTGCATCGGGGCGCAGAAAGCGGGCACGTCCTGGTTGCACCAGACGCTGGCCACACGGCCCGATATCTGGGTGCCGCCGTTCAAGGAACTGCATTTCTTCGACCACAAATTCATAGAGGAATGCAGCCGCTGGGCCCCCTGGCACGTCAAGAAAGGGCTGAAGGCGGCGCGGGAACGACATATCTCCGGCCCCGGGCCGCGCGATGATGCATATCTTGCGTATCTGGAAAGTCTGGCGGCGCGCCCGATCCTCAACGGCACATGGTACAAGCGCGTATTCTCACGTGCGGACGATCAGCAGAAGTGCCTTGATGTGACCCCTGAGTATTCCTGCATTCCGGATGAGGGTGTGGACTTCTTCAAACGCTTTCTGCCGGACGCACGGCTGATCTACATCGTCAGGGACCCCCGGGAGCGGCTGAAATCCCAACTGCGGATGATGGCGCACGGCACGTACAACGGGCGGCTGACAGATGCCGAGTGGACCGCAATCCTGGACATGCCAGCGTTAAGCACCAGAGGCGATTACTTGAACAACATTCCACGCTGGGACAGCCGGTTTTCGCAGGATCAACTGCTCTATCTCCCCTTTGGCCAGATCAAGAAAGACCCTCTTGGCCTTTTGAAAACGATTGAACACCACTGCGATCTGCCCGCGCAAATGTATAAGGATGCAGATCGCAAGGTGCACCAGACCAAGCCTTTACGGCTTCCCGCGTTTGTCCTGGATCAGGTCGAAACCCGTGCGGCCCCGCAAAACCGGTTTCTCCAGGAGCGCTTTGACCAAAGCTTTCTCACGGACACCGTGTAGGCAGGCCCGCGATGCATCTGCACGGCCCATCGTGCGACGGTGATCGTTTTTCCTATCCTTTGGCGCGTCGCAGCAACCACACGAAAAACAGACCGCCGATCAGTCCGGTCACGATACCGATGGGCATGTCTTCCGGGGCCATCACAGTACGCGCCAGAATATCTGCCCAGAGCAGGAAGATCGCGCCGAAGAGGGCCGAGAGCGGCAGAACACGTGCATAGTCCCCGCCCACCACAAGGCGCACGATATGCGGGATCATCAGACCTACAAAACCGATGATGCCCGAAAAGGCGACCATGACGCCGGTGATCAGGGCACCAACGACAAAGACCGTCAGGCGAAAACGTGCAACGGGAATGCCCAGGGTCGAGGCGGTCTCATCTCCGATGGTCATCGCATTGAGGTTGCCCGCGTTGCGCCACAGGTAAGCGCCGCAGATCACAAACACCGCGAGCGGATAGATCAATTGCCCCCACTGCGCGAGCCCGAGCCCGCCGAGCATCCAGAACACCACCGTATGGGTGGCCCGTGGATCCCCCAGAAAGATCAACAGGTTCGCCGCTGACATGACGATAAAGCTGACCGCAACCCCCGCGAGGATCAGCCTGTCGGCGCTGGTGGCCGTTGCAAATTGCGACACCGCCAGCACCAGCAATGTGGCACTCAGCGCCCCTAGAAAGGCCAGCAGCGGCACGGTCAGCAGGCCGATGAACATGCCCGTGTGCAGCAGCGCGAGGATGGCGCCAAAAGCGCCGCCCGCAGAGATGCCCAGCAGATGCGGGTCGGCCAGCGGGTTGCGTGTGACCGCCTGCAGCGAGGCGCCCACCATGGCCAGCCCCGCGCCGACAAGACAGGCCAACAGGGCGCGGGGAAAGCGGATGTCCCAGACAATCGCCTCCCGCCCCGCCGACCAGTCGGCCACCACTGTGCCCGGGATGATCTTGTTGACCACCACGCCCCAGACAACCGGCAGGGGCACGCGAATGGCCCCGACGCTGACGGCCCAGGACAGTGACAGCGCAAGCAGCGCCAGACCAACGCACAGACCCAGCGGAAAACTCAGCCTGCGCGCAGCGATTGAAGGGGCTTTCACAGTGATCCGCGCCTAGTTGGCGCGAAAGGCCGCAGCCAGTTTCTTGACCGCGTTGATGTTGCGCGGGCCCGGTGTCGCCTCGACATATTCCAGCACCACGAAACGGTCGTTCCTGATCGCGTCCAGATCGGCAAAGGCCGGGTTTTCCATCATGAAGGCTTTTTTCTGATCCGCCGTCACGGTGCCGTAGTTCACGATCACGACCACCTCCGGGTTCCGCTCCACAACGGCCTCCCAACCGACCGTCCCCCAGCTTTTGTCGAAATCATCCATGATGTTACGCCCGCCCGCCGCAGCGATGAGCGCGTTGGGCATGGCGTAGCGCCCCGCCGTGAACGGCGCATCCTCACCGCTGTCATAGACAAACACGCGCGGCGGGGTGTCCAGCGCGGGTTGCGCCGCCAGAAAGCTGTCAAGGTCTGCTTCATAGCCTTTGATCAGGGCTTCCGCCTTGTCACTTACCTCGAAAATCTTCCCGAGATTGCGCAGATCATTGTACATATCCGCCATGCTCACGGGGGCTTTTTCCCCGATATGGATGCAGCTTTCGGTCAGCTCGTAGACGTCGATGCCAAAGGGGGCCAGGGTCTCCGGGGTGACTTCGCCGCCGACTTTCATGCCGTAGTTCCACCCGGCAAAGAAGAAATCCGCATCTGCCCCGATCAACACCTCCTTGGACGGGTATTTTGCCGAGAGTTCGGGCAGTTGTTCCACCCCTGCCCGCATTTCTTCATCCAGCGTTTTCCACCCTGAAATCCCCGTGTAGCCAACCATTTTGTCGGCCAGCCCGAGAACCAGCATCATTTCGGTGAGGTTCACATCATTGGAAATCGCGGCCTTTGGCGGCGTATCGAAGGTGACAGTGCGGTCGCAGCTTTGCACGGCGGTTTGCGCAAAAGCGGCAGAGGCCGCGAGAGAGACTGCAAGAGAGGAACACAGGAGTCGCATGGAGAGACCTTTCAAAGGGGAATATGGAAAGAAAAATGACGGTTGTTGCTTGGCGAGAGCTGTTCCTGACGTGCATCCACGGCGAAGGCACCGGAGATCAGCGTTTCCGTCAGCACGTCATGGGGGGCGCCAAAGCCCAAGGCACGCCCGCTTTGCAGCAAAAGGATGTCGTCGCACACGCCTGCCGCGATATTCAGATCATGCAGCGAGACGACGATGGTCAGGTCCAGCTTGCGGATAAGCGCCAGCACTTCCAGCTGGTGACGGATATCAAGGTGATTGGTGGGCTCGTCGAGGATCAGCAGGCGCGATTCCTGGGCCAGCGCCCGGGCCACCATCACCCGCTGCCGTTCGCCGCCCGAGAGGGTGCCGAAATCGCGATGCGCCAAGGCGGCAAGGTCCAGCGTTGCGAGGGCCTCTGCCACGATCTCCGCATCCCGCGCGCCTGACGTGGAATAGCCCAGCCGATGTGGGGTGCGGCCCAGCGCCACGATCTCCTGCACGGTCATTCCGAAACCCGAAGGCTGTTCCTGCAGCACCGCCGCCGTTTGGCGCGCGGCGGCCCGTGGCGGCATGGACCAGATGTCCTGACCATCGATTTCCACCGCGCCCGACAACGGTGCGTGATAGCGGTAGAGCAATCGCAGCAGCGTGGATTTACCCGCGCCGTTGGGCCCGACCACGCCCAGTATCCGACCGGGTTTGACGTGAAAACTCGTCGGGTGCAGCACCAGCGGCGCGCGTTTGGACGGTGCCCAGCTGACATCGCGCACCAAAAGATCCGCCGCCGTCATGAGACGCGCTCTGCCGTTTCTTCCATCGCGATGATCGCGGCGGGCACCCGCGCCAATGTGCTGCTGCGCAGCTTGCCCGGGCGATCCACGGAGGAACACCAGCCGTCGTGCAGATGCGCATATTGGCGGGCAAAGGAGACCAGATCGGAAATGTCATCTTCCGCCGTCATGTCGCCAAAAAGATAGGTCGCCTTGCGCGTACTGTGAAAGGCCACGGTGCAGGGCCTGTCGCATCCGGCCATGCAGGCCACGCCCGATATTTCGAAGGCCTCCGGGATCGCATCCCCCGCAGCCGAGATGGCGGCGCGCAATCGCGCGATCAATTCATATCCGGGGCGGCACGTGGTGCCCTTGTGCCGACATGAGGTGCATACCGTAATTCTGTTTGAAGTCTGTCTGTCCATTTCGCCCTCCGCGAAGCCGCGGGGCGTCAGGCAGATATGTGCTTTTATACGGCAGAACCCGTAGAACCATCATGATCTCCTAACCGGACACCCCGTCCGGGTTGAGTTGCAGGCAGTGCCGATGGCACCGGTGATGGCAGGTCTCCTGACTTGCGGGTCGCAGCTCGCCCGATCCTTCCCGGGCCTTTTGGCCCAGTGGTGATCTTCGGGGTCGCTCGCCGCTTACAGTTGCGGGGGCAGTTACGGATTTGGCGCCCATCGGCATACCGCACCGTATTCCCTTTTCATCCCGGTGTTTTATGCCGTGAGGCATCCGGGAACCATCTGCACCTTGTGTCATTGATTCTGTTCTCTGGGTCAAGCGCGCTATTGAACAGTCGGCACAGAAATCCCGTGCATCGGACCGCACACCGGGACCGGTTGGCCACCTCTTGGCTATCAGAACCGGACCTGATGTGCGGCTGGATGATCTGCGACAAAAATACATCCCCGATCCGTCGAATAGGACTTCACGCGCCGGTTAAAATCAGACAGAAGAGCGGCAGATGCCAGGCATCGAAAATCATTCATTCTGAGTACCCAGCAGCGCGCTAGGCTCTCTCGCTTTTTTCAAAGGGGGTGGCCAAATGGGGCGCATATCTACACGTAAAACAACCGGTATTCTGGTGGCGGATCAACGCAAGGATCAGGTGCTGTTGTTGCAGGACCTGGACGGGGACGGCACGGCCAGCGGGGCCGAAGAAACAACCGTCTTCTTCGACGACACAAACGCCAGCGGCTTGGAGGTGCCGACCAACAATGTGTTTTCCGTACATCAGGCGTCGGACACATCTGTCTATATCGGCGACGGCACAAGCGACACGATTTATCGGCTCACCGATGAAAACGCCGATGGTGATGCGCAGGATGCGGGCGAGGCTTCCGTCTGGTTCTCTGCCGAGAACGCGGGCGGCTTGTCGACCGTCACGCCCAACGGCATTGCCGAAGGCGCTGATGGTGCGATCTATATCGCCAACGCCGGCACGACATCGACACCACAGGATGCAATCTACCGCACCGTCGATCTGAACGGCGATGGCGATGCAAATGACGACGGTGAGGCGACGGTCTGGCTCGACCTGCAGACCGTAATCGACACCTCGGTGCCGTTCGATCTGAGCTTTGACGGTAATGTCGCCTACCTCAACGACCTGACCGGCACGGCCACGGATGTGATCTACCGGATCGAGGACATCAACGGCGACGGCACGATCCAGGCCGAGGAAGTCACCAACTTCATCTCGGATGACATGAACTTTGGCGCACCTGTCGATATCTCCAGTGCTGTCGGAGTGGATGGCGCGCTCTACACACTCACGTGGTTCCCGGAGGGCGACGAGGTTCTCAAGATCTACCGCCTGAATGACTTCGACGGGTCGGGTCAGATCGATCAGGTCTATGAGGCCACGGAAGTCTGGAATGCAAACATGATGCCGGGTGGCATCGCCGCCGAGATCGGGTTCTCCCTGGCCACGGACAAGGGCGGCGGGCTGATCCTGACCGCGAACAGCTTTGCGGGCGACGCCAATGTGGTCAAACTGACCAACCTCAACGGCGACGGCGATTTCTTTGATGCGGGCGAAACGGTGATCTTCGGCTCAGACCAATATGACGGCCAGTTGATCCGCCCGCGCGCGGTCGAGGCCTATCAGGGCGAGACGCAGATGGTGGCCAGCACCGTTGGCGCGGGCAACCATTTTTCTGTCTTCCTGCAAGATGGTGTGCTCTACAGCGCCGGTGAAAATGTCGTCAGCCAATTGGGCAACGGCAGTGTCGGTTTCGACGTCAAGGCACCGATGGCCGTGGAAATGCCCGAGGGGTTTGACGGCATAATCAAATCCGTCTCTGCCGGCATGCTGCACACGACTTTCCTGACAGAAGATGGCGACGTCTACGCCTTTGGCTTCAACAACCGCGGCCCGCTGGGTGTGGGCGATGAAGACAGCCGCCAGTCGGCGGTCAAGATCGAGGCGCTGGACGATGTCGAGATCACCGGCATCGAGAATGGCAATGGCGTATCCTATGCCATCTCGGCCGAGGGCACGCTCTACGCCTGGGGCAGCAACACCAACGGGCAGCTCGGCACAGGCGATCAGGACGAACGTCTGGTGCCCACGGCGGTTGAGGCTCTGGCGGGTGAAACCGTGGTGGCCGTATCCTCTGGCACCTCGCACACGCTGGCGCTAACGGAAGACGGCCAAGTCTATGCGTTCGGCAGCAATACCGACAATCAGGTCAGTGGCAGCGAAGATCGCCGCGTGATCGACCCCGTTCTGGTCGAAGGCCTGCCTGCTGACATCGTCGGTGTCACAGCGGATGGCAAAACCTCTTTCGCCGTCACCGCCGACGGTCGTGTCTTTGGGTGGGGGCAAAGCGACACCGGGCAGTTGCTGCAAGGCAGTGACAATGGCGATGGCACCTTCACCGTCGATCCTGCGGATGTGGCGGTACCGGTCGAGCTTACCGGCCTGCCCGAGAGGGTGATCGACGTCAAAGGCGGGGCCCGTTGGGCCGTGGCGCTGACCGAGGACGGCGATGTCTATGCCTGGGGGCCGAACGACGAAGGCCCGACCGGTGGGCTTGACGGTGATCCGGAGGCCGAAAGCGACGCGAGCTTCCTGCCGACCAAGATCGCAGAACTCGATGACGTGAACATCGTCGAGATCCAGACCGGGCCGAACTCGATCATAGCGGTCAGCGACACCGGTGCCGTCTTCACCTGGGGGTCGAATTCGGACGGGCGTCTGGGCTATGCCTCCGACGGGTCGGTCTACACGCCGCAGGAGGTGGATTTCGAGGCAGACCCTGCCCCCTTCCTCAAATCCGCGACCCCCTCCGACAACGGTCGGGATGTGGAGAATGATGCGGCCCTGACCCTGACCTTCACCGAAGAGGTCGCGGCTGGTGAAGGCACCCTCACGCTGGTCAACCGCGACACCGGGGCGCGCATCGAGATCGACGTCACCGATGACAGGCTCGTCAGCTTCGATGGGGATAAAGTAACGATCACGCCACCCTCTCATCTGGACACGGATGCGCGCTATGCGGTGGAGATCGAGGAGGGGGCCTTTGAGGACAGCGAAGGCCAGAGCTTCGAAGGGATCAAGGAAGGCGACACCTCGACCTTCAACTTCACCACCTCCGAAGAAGCCGCGGCCTCCGAGGATCGCTATCGCGGCACCTTCCAGGATGATCTGTTGCGCGGTGGCGCGGATGACGACCGCATCAATGGCCGTTCAGGTGATGATCTGATCTCAGGTGGTGAAGGCGACGACCGCCTCAGCGGCAACTGGGGGGATGACCACCTGCGCGGTGATGCGGGCCGGGATCGCCTGAACGGCGGCTGGGGCGAAGACACCCTCGACGGCGGCGCGGATAACGACGTGCTGAATGGCGGCTGGTCGAATGACGTGCTGCTGGGAGGCGACGGCGATGACCGGCTGAACGGCGGGGTCGGCAACGACTTACTGGACGGTGGTGCCGGGGATGACCTGATGAAAGGGGGCCGCGGCGTCGATACCTTTGTTTTCAATGGTGGGGACGACGTGATCCAGGACTTCGATACCGGGTTCGATTGGTGGTTCTTCAGCCGCCCCTCTGATCAGATTGTGATTGACGTCGACGGCATCGACAGCTTCGAAGACCTGATCGCCGGTGCAAGCCAGTCCGGGCGCGCAGTGACCTTCCAGTTCAGCGAGGACGACAGCCTGACCCTGCGCAACACCCATCTGGACGCGCTTGACGTGGATATGTTCAGCTTCGTTTGAGACATGGGACGGGGGCTGGCAGTGCTGGCCCCCACCCTTTTCCGTCTGGTCCCACGACTTGAAAACGGTACAGAGGCCAGGCGAATAGCGCGCATAGCTAGATTTGTCTGGTAGAGCCACGTCCGAACACCAGAGAGCAGCACGTGTTTCAGCGCGGAGGGTCAGACCTGCGCCAAGAGGTCCCGAAAGGCCTTTCTGGCGCGGCCCGGATGTCTAATCTTGCGTACCGCCTCAAAGTTCGCAGAGGGGTCACCCACAACAATCACCCCCACTATACCCATCTCATAATGTGGCACGCAGATGTATCCGTAGACGCCCGGCACGGTCAGCGTGACCGCGTGCGCCACGTCCAGCGAACTGTTCCACGGTTCCGCACCGTCGGGGATCATGCCGCGCTTGGAGGCAGTGTTGTGCCCCGCGTGGGTCGGGTGAAAGGTCACCTTGTCGCCGGGCGCCACATGCAGCACCGCAGGTTCGAACACATTGGTCTGCTGCGTATCTCCGCAGGCGGCGTTCAACATCAGAACAGCGTGCTGACCGCCCTGCGATACCGGCGGTCTGCAGGCCTCTGCCCATAGGTATGCGGGATAGATCCCAGCGGCTGCGGATGACAGCAAAAGACTACGGCGCGTAAGCATGCACGGAAATCTCCTGTTTCGGGCCTTGCGCCACTTCGATGGCCACCCGGTAGACATCAGACAGATCAGGCGTGCCGAGCACGTCCGCCGGAGAGCCCTGCACCCGGACCCGCCCCTCGCCCAGCAAGATCAGATGATCGGCAAAGCGCGCGGCAAGGTTCAGGTCGTGCAAAGCGACGATGCCAATGGCGTTCCGGGCAATCATCTGCGCACGGATTTGAGCAAGCACATCCAGCTGGTGGCGCAGGTCCAACGCGGATGTCGGCTCATCAAAGAGATAAACCTCCGACCGGCGCACCAGCGATTGCGCGACGGAGACCATTTGCGCCTGCCCGCCTGAGAGCTCGCCGATGTAGGCGTCCGCCAGATGCGCGATCCCGCCCGCTTCGAGCGCGGCGGCGACCGCCGAGACATCCGACGGTAAGACCCGCCAGCCGGACAGATTCTTATGCGCCATCAGGACCACGTCAAACACGGTGAGGGCGGCGTTGGCGGCAAAGAACTGCGGCATGATGCACACCCGCTGCAGCTGGGCCTTGCTCCGCAGCGTGGCAAGATCGGTGTCCCCCAGCCAAACCGATCCGGAGGCGGGTTTGAGCAGCCCCGCGATACAGCGAAAGAGCGTGGATTTGCCCGAGGCATTGGGCCCGATCAGCGCGGTCAGCGTGCCCGGCTGCAAAGGGGCCATGCTGACATCTTCCAGAACGGGCCGGGCACCATAGGCGAAGGAGAGGGTGTCGATGCGCAGCCCACTCATTGCCAGTGCTTCCGGCGCTGGCTGAGGATCAGACTGACAAAGAACGGGATGCCGATGAGCGAGGTGATCATGCCGATCGGGTAGACAATGCCCGGGGTGATCGCCTTGGAGGCAATCGACGTGCCCGACAGGATCAGCGCCCCGGCAAGGGCCGACATGGGCAGGAAACCGCGCTGGTCCTCCCCCACGATGATGCGCGCGATATGCGGTCCGACCAGCCCGACAAAGGCAATCGCGCCGACAAAGGACACCGCGACGGCAGCCAAAAGCGACACACCCGCCAGCACCGAGAGACGCAGGAGCGAGACGTTGACGCCGAGGCTGGCCGCCTTCTCCTCGCCCATACGCAGCGCGGTCAATGCCCAGCTGCGGTGAATGAAATAGGGCAGCACGATCATCAGAACGGCGAGGCATACGCCAACCTTTGCCCATGTGGCGCGGGCAAGCGAGCCCAACTGCCAGAAGATGATCTGGGCCAGTTGCAGCTCTGAGGCACCGTATTGCAGGAAGGCCAGCAGGGCGTTGAAGGTAAAGAGCATGGCGATGCCCACGAGGATCATCGCCTCGGGCGTCACGCCGCGCAGTCTGGTGAAGCCAAAGAGCGCCAGCGACGTGAGCATCGCCAGGACAAAGGCGTTCACCGTCACGAACAGCCCGCCAACGCCGGGGATGACCGACCAACCCAGAACGATGGCAAGGGCTGCGCCGAAACTGGCCGCCGACGACAGGCCCAGCGTGAAGGGATCGGCCAGCGGGTTGTTGAGGATCGTCTGCATCTCGGCCCCTGCGACGCCGAGCATGGCCCCAACGGCAATGGCCATGCAGGCGACCGGCAGGCGCAAGTCCCAGATGATCACCTCTTCCTTCACCGTCGCCACGGAGGGGTTGAGGATCACCGTGAAGGTGCGCCAGAAACTCAGATCGGCGGGGCCGGTGATGACGTCGATGGTCAGCGTGATGAGCAATAAAAGAAACGCCCCGGCAATCAGCGCGACGCGCTTGATGGAACGGGCGCGATAGCCTTCGGCGACAAAGCTCGCCGGAAGGGAAGGAACAGAAGTCATGGCAAGGATCCCGTAGTGGATGTGGCCCCGCGGGCGCGGGACCACGGGCCGGTCAATTCAGGGTCACCCAGAACTGCCCGCTGTTTTCATAAGGCATGAACTTGCTGTGCAACTCGTCAAAGGTCGCTTGCGGATCGAGATCCTCGAAATCAGCGGGGTGCAGCCACTTCGCGATCTGCTGAATCGCGATGAAGTGGTAGGGTGAGTTGTAGAACTGGTGGTAGATGGAGTGCATCCGCCCCTCCTGCACTGCCCGCAGGTCCTTGAAGCCGGAGCGTTCCGCCAAGGCCTTGATGCGTCTGGCGTTTTCGGCAGCGTCTGCCTCATAGCCCAGCAGGGTGGCCGTGACCTCCGGTCTGGCCTCGGCCCAGTTCGCCCCGGTGCCGATCACGACATCCGGGTCGGCGGTCAGAATGCCCTCAAGGCTCAGATCGACGGAATAGGCATTGGCCAGTTTGGACCCGTAGTTGGTACCGCCTGCCAGCTCGACAAAGCGACCATAGTTGTAGGGGCCGAAGGACCAGCAGCAGAAATCAGTCTGCCACCCGGCGGCGTTCTCGACCACGACCAGCGGGCGTTCCTCTGCCGGGATGCCCGCAACCACGTTGGAGACCTTGCGCATCTGGGCCACATAGAAATCAATAAATTCAGCGGCGTTCTTTTCTTCACCCAGCACGCGGCCCAGCAACAGCATCGACGGGATCGCGTTTTCCGTCGGGTTCTGCCGGAAGTCGATGAAGGCAACCGGCACGCCTGCCTTGTCGAGCTTGTCGATCAGCCCGGTCTCTTCCGCCTTGAAGAGATTACCGAGATCCAGCAGCACAAGATCGGCCTCGTTTTCCAGAACCGCTTCGATGTTGAAATCCCCGGCATAGGGGTTGCCGAAATTGACCATGCGTGCGGCATCCTGCGGAAAGGCCGCCTCGAATTTGCGGAAGGCATCGGGATCATACTGGATCAGGTCATCTTTCCAGCCGACGATCTTTTCAAACGGGTTGCCGTCGGTCAGCGGCGCAATGGCATACATCATGCGCCCCTCTCCCAGAATGATCCGGGTGGGCGCCTGTGGCAGCGTGATTTCACGCCCCGCGATATCGGTGAGTGTCACAGCTTCGGCAGATGCGTCAGGGGCGGATGCGACGAGGGTCGCACTGGCTGCTATTGCAAGAGCGAAACCATGCACATGCGGTGCAAGTGTCATGGTGTTCTCCTGATGTCAGCGGGGTCAGATGTGCCCGCTCTGATCGGCAGCTTTCAGTATCTTACTTTTTTTGTCAATTACTCTGTTGCTTTTTCCGATTAAATCACTCAACTTTAATCCGAACCAGCCAGCCCTGCGATTCCGGGTGAGCCAACGCAGCAGCGACGTCTCGATCGGAGGAACCAATGCAAGTTGAAGTACGCCAGACTATGGACCGCCTTTTTGACCCTCAGAGCCGCATGGAAATGATCTGTGCCGCCGTGGAATGCGGCGTGCCCACCTATCTGAACCTGGAGTGGGTTCTCGACGCCGTCGAGCGGGAAGAATGGGGCGGGCTATGGTGGTGAGTGTGGCAAAGGAATTCGATCATTTCTCGGTGGAAAAACTCCCGGTCTATGAGGCGCAGGACCTCACCAAAGGGGGCGACCTGGCGAAGATCAAGCTTCAGGATCAGCTCTACACCCTGCGCATCACCCGATCCGGAAAGTTGATCCTGACCAAATGACGGACAAGACCCCACATCGCGGCGGTGCGCCGGTTGGATACGTCGCGGAGCTTGGCGCTGTCGAAGCTGGCGCCGTTCTCTATCTGCGGCTCTGGTGCACGGGCCCCGAAGCGCAGCGTCAGGTCTGGAACGACTTTGCCACAGCCCTGGGCCCGCAAGGCGGGCGGCAGGCACTGAAATCCTTTGAGATGCTCTGCGATCTGTGCGCGCGGCACGGGCGACGCCCGTTGATGCGGCACAATGTGACCTGCAAATGCCTGGGCGCGGATGAATCTTGCTTTGCCAATTTCGTCGGCTATGCCAGCGAAGGCGAGCACGAGGATGCCCTGATGATCGCCACCACGATCGTGCGCCCGGATATGGCAGGCGCGCTTGTCGGTGCCGCGCAGGAATTCGGTTTTGCCCTGCGGCGCATGGCGCTGAAGGCCGAAAGCTTCCCGCCCCCTCATTCAAACACGACCCCAAAATCAAAAACGACACTTCACTGAAAAGGACAGTCAGAACCATGAAACCTCTTACCCTTGCCACGAGTGCTCTGGCCCTATGCGTCGGCCTCGGCACCGCAGCCACGGCGGATCCGGATGCCAGAAAAGACGAAGTGCTCGACACCTACGCCGATATTGCCGCGGCCAAATACGAAGACAGCCTGATCACCGCACAGCGCCTGCAACAGGCCGTTGCTGCGCTGATCGCCGACCCGTCAGCGGAAAACCTGACCGCCGCGCGCAGCGCTTGGGTGGCCGCGCGGGTGCCTTACCAGCAGACCGAAGTGTACCGTTTCGGGAACGCCATCGTCGATGACTGGGAAGGCAAGGTGAATGCCTGGCCGCTCGACGAGGGCCTGATTGACTATGTCGATGCCTCTTACGGCGGGCCATCGGATGAAAACGAATTTGCCGCGCTGAACGTGGTGGCAAGCCCTGCCTTCACCCTGTCGGGCAAAGAGATCGACGCCGCTGAAATCACCCCGGCCCTGCTGGCGGAAACCCTGCATGAGGCGGATGGGGTCGAGGCGAATGTCGCCACGGGCTACCACGCCATTGAGTTCCTGCTCTGGGGGCAGGACCTGAATGGGCACGGTGACGGCGCGGGCAATCGCCCATGGACAGATTTCGCAGCCGGGGACGCCTGCACCGGCGGCAATTGTGACCGTCGCGGCGCATACCTTGCGGCCGCAACCGATCTGCTGGTCTCCGATCTGGAATGGATGACGGCCCAGTGGGGTGATGGTGGTGCCGCGCGCACAGAGTTGACATCGAATGTCGACGCCGGGCTGGCCGCGATCCTGACCGGCATGGGCTCTCTCTCCTACGGCGAGCAGGCGGGTGAACGCATGCGCCTGGGCCTGATGCTGAACGACCCCGAAGAAGAGCACGATTGCTTCTCCGACAACACCCACAACAGCCACTATTACGACGGCTTGGGCATCCAGAACGTCTATCTGGGCGAATACATCCGCGTCGATGGCACGCTGGTCTCCGGCCCCTCCCTCTCCGACATGGTGGCTGCCGTCGATGCCGATCTCGACGCCGAAATGTCGGGTAAGCTCGGCAACACGATGATGGCCCTGGGCCGGATCAAGACGGCAGCCGAGGCTGGTTTTGCCTACGATCAGATGCTGGAGCGCGGCAATGCTGCAGGCGAGGCTCTGATCATGGGCGGCGTCAACGGTCTGATCGACCAGACCCGCTCAATCGAACGGGTTGTCGCGGCGCTGGGTCTCGACCAGATCGCCTTTGAAGGATCAGACAGCCTGGATGATCCCGAAGCGGTTTTCCAATAATCTCAAAAGGTCTTGTCATCATGCGTACATCGAAAGGTTGCACAGAATGATCGTCTGCCATTGTCAAAGCATCACGGATCACGACATCCATGCCGCAATTGACTGGATGCGGGCATCAGATGACAAGACCATCGTCACCCCAGGCAAAGTCTATCGGGCGCTTGGAAAGGCAGCGGATTGCGGCGGCTGCATGCCGCTTTTCCTCTCGACCATGCGCGCGAACGACAATCTGGAAGTCCCCATGCACCTCCGCAATCTCAAGAGCGGAGCACCACAGGAAACCCAAAATGAACGGCGACAAGAAAGTTATCGAATATCTCAACTCCGCGCTTCGGAGTGAACTGACCGCAGTCAGCCAGTACTGGCTGCACTACCGGATGCAGGAAGACTGGGGTCTGGGTCACATGGCCAAGAAGTCCCGTGAAGAAAGCATCGAAGAGATGAACCACGCGGATAAGATCATTGCCCGCATCCTGTTTCTGGGCGGTCACCCGAACCTGCAGAAACTGGACCCTCTGAGAATTGGCCAGACGCCCAAAGAGACGCTCGAATGCGATCTGGCAGCAGAGCATGACGCCCACACGCTTTACACGGAGGCGCGCAAATACTGCGAATCCGTCGGCGATTTCGTGTCAAAGAACGTCTTTGAGGAATTGCTGACCGATGAGGAAGGTCATATCGACTTTCTCGAAACGCAGCTCGATCTTGTGGCCAAACTCGGTGAAGAAAAATATGCCCAGCTCAATGCGTCAAAAATGGATGAAGCCGAATAACATCCTGCTCGTCACCCTGGCGGTGACGGGCACCTTCGCACTGGCCGATGGTGCCACATGGGACCTCGGCGACCCCAATCTAAATGTGATCCCCCGCACCCCGGAAGAGGCCGCACGGATTGCCGCCGTGACGGCGCTGACAAGCGATTTCACGGCGCCCACACGCTTCGAGGACAAACCCGCCGGGGCTGCGACCGTGCGCGTGGCCAGAACGGCGGATGCCTTCTCCAAACCCTCGGGCAACATCAGCTTTGAGGATGAGTTGAATTTCAAGGTCGGCAACGGGCTCTTTCGCAAGCTCTGGGTGTCCTCACCCTCCTCGACACTGGCCTCCGACGGGCTGGGGCCGCTTTTCAACGCCCGCTCCTGCCAGCGCTGCCACATCAAGGATGGGCGCGGGCACCCGCCGGAAACACCGCAGGATAATTCGATCTCGATGTTCCTGCGCATTTCGATCCCCGGCACGGCGGAGGACGGCATCGCCGCCATCAAGGATTACATCGCCACGGCCCCTGATCCGACCTACGGCACCCAGTTGCAGGATTTCGCCGTGCAGGGCCATGCCTCCGAATACCGGCTCGACATCACCTATGAGGAAGAAATCATCACGCTGGCCGATGGGGTGGAGGTCTCTTTGCGCCATCCGACTTATAACGCCGCCGATCTGGGTTATGGCCCCTTGCACCCTGACGCCATGCTCAGCCCCCGCATCGCGCCGCAGATGATTGGTCTGGGACTGCTGGAAGCGGTGCCTGCTGCCGACATCCTCGCCAATGCAGACCCCGATGACGCCGATGGTGACGGTATTTCCGGCCGCCCCAATGTGGTGTGGTCGGTTGAGTTTGATCAGCCGATGCTGGGCCGTTTTGGTCTCAAGGCGGGCAATCCCACGATCCGCGAACAGTCGGCCTCCGCCTTTGCAGGCGATATCGGCATCTCCAACCCCTTGTTCACGGCGGGCAGCGGTGAATGCACCGATCTGCAGGCCGATTGCCTTGCTGCCATCCATGGAGACGGCGATGATCGCGGCACGGAGATCGACGCCGAGGGGCTGGATCTGGTGACCTTCTACAGCCGCAACCTCGGCGTGCCCGCGCGCCGAAACGTAGGCGATCCGCAGGTCTTGCGGGGCAAGGAGGTTTTCTATGCCACCGGCTGCACCTCCTGCCATACGCCCAGCTTTGTGACCCACCGGCTGGCAGATCAACCCGAACAAAGCTTCCAGTTGATCTGGCCTTATACCGACATGTTGCTGCACGACATGGGGCCGGGTCTCGCCGACAACCGCCCCGAAGCACGCGCCACCGGTCAGGAATGGCGCACGCCGCCGCTCTGGGGCATCGGGCTGACGCAACAGGTCAGCGGCCACACTTACTTCCTGCACGACGGGCGGGCGCGTTCCTTACTGGAGGCGGTGCTGTGGCACGGGGGCGAGGCGCAACCGCAGCGGGACGCGGTGATTGACCTGTCCACCGAAGACCGTGCGGCGTTGATCGCCTTTCTGGAGAGCCTATGAAGCATTTCATCCTGTCGGCGGTGGTGCTGTTGACCCCCATCATGGCCGCCTCCCAGAGCGCGGCACCTGTGATCGACGACGTCGTGACGGGCCATATCCTGCCGCGTTTCGAGGTTCTGGCAGAACGCTCTCGGACCCTTGCAGAGACGGCGGCGGCGGATTGCACCCCCACCTCTGACGCCTTGCGCGGTGCCTATGGCGATGCCTTTGATGCCTGGATCGCGGCGAGCCATCTGCGCTTTGGTCCGACGGAGGTGGCGGACCGCGCCTTTGCCCTCGCCTTCTGGCCGGACAGCAGAGGGGCCACGCCGCGTGCACTGAATACGCTGATCGCCGAGGCTGATCCGATCGCCGCATCGCCGGAAGATTACGCCGCAGTCTCCATCGCAGCGCGCGGGTTTTACGCGATGGAATTTCTGCTCTACGACGACACGCTGATGGCGGCGGGCGACGCCGGGTACCACTGTCAGCTGGTGCAAACCATCAGCGCAGACATTGCCGCGCTCTCCTCGGACATTCTGACCGATTGGCAAAACGGCTATGCAGAGAAGATGCGGACCCCGGCGCCGGGTGGCCTCTACCGCAGCGAAGAAGAAGTCCTGCAGGAGGCTTTCAAAGCGTTGACAACCGGGCTTCAGTTCACCTCGGACGCACGGCTGGGCAGACCGCTCGGCACCTTCGACCGTCCGCGCCCGAACCGCGCCGAGGCGCGCCGCTCTGCCCGGTCGTTCAGACATGTCACCCTGAGCCTGACATCGCTGCGTGACCTGGCCAAGCGCCTTGCCGCCTCTGACGCTGCTCTCTCCGCCACCCTCACCAAGGGCTTTGATCGGGCGCTGACCCGGCTGGCCACATTGCAGGATCCGGTGTTTGCCGGCGTGGCAGACCCGCAGGGGCGCGTCAGGATCGAAGTGATCCAGCAATCGGTTGATGTCATTCGCGCGACAGTACGCGATGAACTTGGCCCAACCCTCGGCGTGGCGGCGGGGTTCAATGCGCTGGATGGGGACTGACATGCGCAAGCCAGCACCCGGACGACGGCAGTTTCTGGGGGGCCTGCTCGCGGCAGGCCTGCTGCCCAAACCCACCTGGGCGGATGCGGGCTCCCCCACCTATCTTTCCGCAGCCGCTCGCCCGGATGGCAGCCACGTGCTCTGCGGGATAAGCGAGGCTCTTGACGTGCGGTTTCAGATCCCCCTGCCCGCGCGAGGCCATGCCGCCGCTGCGCATCCATCCCGCCCCGAAGCCGTCGCCTTTGCCAGACGCCCGGGCACCTTTGCCATCGTGATCGACTGTGCAACGGGGCGTACCCTGCAAACCCTCACCGCCCCTGAGGGGCGGCATTTCTATGGCCATGGTGCCTATTCGACAGACGGGACCCTTCTGTTCACCACGGAGAATGACTTTGAGGCTGGTGTCGGGCGGATCGGCGTCTGGGATGTCACCCGCGACTACATGCGTGTGGATGAATGGGACAGCGGCGGGATCGGACCCCACGACATCAAGCGGCTGCCGGGCTCAGACACGCTGGTCGTCGCCAATGGCGGCATCGACACCCATCCGGACAGCGGCCGGACCAAGCTGAACATCCCCACGATGCGGCCCAACCTGAGCTATATCGCGCAAGGGCGCGTGATCGAAACCGCGACACTGCCCCCCGAGATGCGCAAGAATTCGATCCGCCACCTGGCGGTCAATGCGCGCGGTGACATCGCTTTGGGCATGCAATGGCAAGGGGATGGGCCGGTGAGGGCTTTGGTCGGTCTGCACCGACGCGGCGCGCAAATCGTCCTGATGGGCGCGTCCGGTGAAGAGATACAGGCGATGAATGGATATGTTGGCAGCATCGCCTTCTCGAAGGACGGGCGCACCATCGCGGTCACCTCGCCAAGAGGTGGCAGGCTGCATGTGTATGACGCCGAATTGGCCCGCCTGGATCACGTGACACCTCTGGAGGACGTGTGCGGGGTTGCGCCGCACGTCGATGGGTTCACCCTTACATCCGGCACCGGCAACTTGCGGAACCTGAAAGGCCCGGAGGTCCTGCACAGCGCGCACAGCCTGCTTCGCTGGGATAATCATCTGATTTCTATCTGAATTGTCGGAACGCTGGCCATGTCGCCCGTCATTGCGCCGTTTAAGCAGCGCACAGGCTGGCGGCCTCACGCCGCCATTTCTTCGCAGATGGGGCAGCAGCGGGAAAGACAAATGCTCGCTCGGGCAGAATACGAACACCCCCGGCGGGCCGACACCGCCAGACGATTTTTAAAAGCATCACGAAAAAGGCCCCGCCGAAGGACAGCGAGGCCTGATGAAGACCGGTATTTGACGTGCAGAGGCGTACACCCTGCCCTCTGTCAGACCCGGCGACACAGCCCAACCAAGCCAAGCAGGGCAACCACCAGAAGCGGCATGCCCGCAGGCAGCGGCACCGGGGAGACCTGATCATCATAGGCGTCAACCACGCGGCGCAGGTAATCGGGGTTGTCGGTGATGAACCCATCCAACCCCCAGTCCAGAAAAGCGTCTGCGAGCTCGAAGGCCTCCGTCTGGTCGTCGGGCCGGAAGGTCCAGCCATAAACACTCAGACCTTCGCCATGCGCAGCGGCAATCAGTTCCTTGGTGATGGTTCTGAAGCTCAATGCGACGGTATCCGTATACTGGGACAGTTGCGCCAGCGTGCCAAAGGCCCCGCCGATGCTGAGCACACCCAATGTGCCATCATCCAACGGCCATCCGACGCCCAGCTGTGCGACGCCCATCTCGACACCCGCCGCGTCGAGTAGCTCTGCGTAATCGCTGACATTGTTAAAATCGAACGACTGCACAACAGACTTTTCCGGCGTGTCGTATCCCTTGTCGATGAGCGTCTGGATCACCGCCCGGCTGGTATCGATGTTATCGCTGTATTTGCCCTCCGTCAGCATGCCGACACTGGTGCCATTGGCGTCGTTGTAGGCCGTGAGCGCATCCAGCATGTCCGCAAAGGTGGGAATGCGGTAGGGGTTGTCGGCGGAGGGCGTGAAGCCCGGGAAGGTGTCCGCCCCGCTGCCGGTCGGGTTGACGGTCAGCGCGCGCAACTCTTCGTAGGTGAAGTCGCTCACCGCATAGCCACCATTACGCGGCGCATAAATCTCTTCGACATTCGTCGTCCGTTCCAGCGTCGTGTCGTGCATTGCGATCAAGACGTTGTCCTTGGCCATCATCACGTCGGTTTCGATGAAATCGGACCCCATTTTGGCTGCAAGCTCATTGCCGCCAATGCTGTTCTCCGGCAGGTAGGCCGGGGCCCCCCGATGCCCGATCACCAAGGGTGCCGCGCCGGTCAGGGTATTGTATGTGCCAACGGTCGCGGCCTGCCCCAGCGTGGCGGTCAGGCCGGCGAAACAGAGAGCGGCGGCACCCAGATACGTCATTCTTTTCATGCTATCCTCATCCATCGGAAATGCTCGTTCATGACGCCGGACGGTAGCCACGCCAGATGTCGTTCGGGTCGCAGTAGGATGACGTATTTATGAACTCTGGCCGGACGGGTCTTTCACAACCTCGCCGACCGCGCCCCGAAAAAGGGGCCGTAAGGAAGGATGGAACCTGCGTATCACGCTAAGGGTCGGAGATACGTATTCAACTTTCTGTTCAGCTGCTTACCCCCTCAAGTTCAAGCAGTTCAGCAATGATTGAAGATGATCACAACAGCGAAAACGCGTCTTGGCGCAGCAGCACGCCCTTCAAATTTCAATTGTCTGACATTTGATTCTGTGCCAGCTTTTCCGTGGGCGCGATAGAATTCCGTCATCTGCGTCCGTCAGGGAGGATTAAAAATGAACCTAAGACCAGACCCGACGTTTTACCCCACACCACAGATGGCCATGCAGGCCCCGGTCGAAACGCTCGCCTTCACGCTGATGTTAAGCCCCGATGGTTCACAGCCCGACGGCCTCGCCGTGGTCGATGTGGACCCGAACTCCGACACCTACGGCCAGATCGTGCATAGCCTGTTCATGCCGAACAAGGGTGACGAGTTTCACCACTTCGGCTGGAATGCCTGTTCCTCGGCACTCTCGCCGCTCACAGGCCACGCCTTCCTCGAACGGCGCTACCTGATCATCCCCGGCATCCGGTCGAGCCGCATCTACATCATCGACGTCAAAGAACCGCTGAAAGCCAAAATTCACAAGATCATCGAACCGGAAGAGTTGAAGGCCAAAACCGGCTATTCGCGCCCGCATACGATCCATTGCGGCCCCGAGGGCATCTATGTCTCGACCTTGGGCGGCGGCGGAGAGGATGGCACCGATGGCCCTCCAGGCATCTTCATCATGAATTGCGAGACCTTCGAGATCCTGGGGCGCTACGAGATGGACCGCGGCGCGCAGGAAAAGCATTATGACTTCTGGTGGAACCTGCCGCGCGATTACATGGTCAGCTCGGAATGGGGTCTGCCGCCGCAGTTCGAGAACGGCGTGGTGCCGGAGGATCTGCTGAGCAACAAATACGGCCATTCGATCCACTTCTGGGACCTGCGTGCACGCAAGAACATCCAGACCATCGATCTGGGCGAGAACCACCAGATGGCGCTGGAAATCAGGCCCGCGCATGACCCGGCCAAGGAATATGGCTTCTGCGGCGTGGTGGTCGACACCACGAACCTGCAAGGCGCGATTTTCACCTGGTGGCGCAAGGAAGACGGCACGTTTGAGGCGAAAAAGACCGTGACCATCGACCCGGTGCCTGCGGATGCGGATGACCTGCCCGAGTTGCTCAAGGGTTTTGGCGCTGTGCCACCGCTGGTGACCGACATCGACCTCAGCCTTGATGACAAATACCTCTACGTCGCCTGCTGGGGCCTCGGCGAGATGCACCAGTATGATGTCTCCGACCCGATGAACCCGGTGCTGGCGGGCAAGGTCGAGATAGGCGGGATCGTCAAAAAGACGCCGCATCCCAACGGTAAAGATTTCGGCTACGGCCCTCAGATGGTCGAGATCAGCCGCGACGGCAAGCGCGTCTACTGGACCAACTCGCTCTACTCCACCTGGGATGACCAGTTCTATCCCGGTGACCGGGGTGCCGCGATGGTCTGCGCCGATGTGGGGACAAACGGCGGGCTGACCCTGAATGAAAACTTCTGGGTCGAGTTCCCCGAGGGCTACCGCAGCCACCAGATCCGGCTTGAGGGCGGCGACTGTTCCACCGACAGTTTCTGCTACCCTTCCGTCTAGGCAGTGGAAAGCATGAACACGGCGGCGTCCCTCTGGTCCGCCGTCGTGGTCTCAGGCATCTATCACGGGGTTAATCCGGGCATGGGTTGGCCGCTCGCCGTGTCAGCGGCACTGATGGCGCGCAACGCGGGCAACCTCTACAAAGCCCTCGCGGCGCTGGCTGTCGGGCATCTGCTGGCCATGGCGGCGATCCTCTTTCCCTTCTCCGCGCTCATGATACTGGTCGAATGGCAGGTACAGATTCAAACCGGTGCCGCCCTGCTGGTCATCGCGCTCGGGGTCTACTTGCTGATCAACCGGCGACATCCCCGGTTTTTGGCGCGTGTGCCGCCCTCGCGCCTCGCCCTCTGGTCATTTCTCGCCGCCATGGCGCATGGCGCCGGGCTGATGCTGGTGCCGATCTACCTCGGGATTTGTGGCACACTTGAGACGGATGCAGGCCACGCCGCCGCCTATAGCCTCATGTGGAACAACGCGACCGCCGCCCTCGCGGTGGCCCTCGCCCACACGGGCGCAATGGTGCTCGCAGGTGGGGCCATCGCCGTGGGCGTTTACTATTGGCTCGGCCTCAGTTTCCTCCAGAAAAGCTGGTTCAACCTGGACCTGATCTGGGCGCTCAGCCTGATCCTTGTCGGCTCTATCGCTTTGATTACAGCGCACTGAATGACCGACAGTGGCAACGCCGAACAGCTGACGATCCAAAAAACTGTGCGGCAATATAGCGCGACAGATCTTATCCACCCTTTGAAGTCGATCTGATCTCCGACAAACAGCACCAGCCCGTGTGTAGTCAGCGCCTATGAGGTCAAGATCAATGCGCTGGAGCAGGAGAAGCTGGTGCCTTGCGAGAAAAATGGACAAATCAGACAAACCACAGCACAGTCTTGAGGAGATGTTCGCACCCGCTTGCCAGTTCCTTTCAAGCCTTTGGAATATATGGAGGAATGGCAGGCTAAACTAAGAGAGAGTTTGGCTTATCTTGTTGGATTGATTATGCGGCGTGCTGTCGGTGATGCAAGCGCCGCGCTTCGAGTGTCTTTCGTTTGATTCTTTCCCTTTGCTTTAGAATGGCTTTGTCACACCCGAAGTAGACGTCGGCAGGTGTGACGTTGTTGATGCTCTCGTGATAGCGCTGATGATTGTAGTGGTCGACGAAGGCTTCGATCTGAGCTTCGAGGTCGCCGGGCAGGAAGTAGTTCTCCAGTAAGATGCGATTCTTCAAGGTTTGGTGCCATCGTTCGATCTTGCCTTGGGTTTAAGGATGATACGGTGCCCCGCGAGAATGCTTCATGTCTTTGTCTTTTAACCATTCCGCCAAGTCGCCTGAGACGTAACTTGAACCGTTGTCCACTGCCCGGCAGTTGATACGCAGTATCAATGAGAGGGGCTAAGCAGCCGAGGCTTGTGAGCGACATGAACTTGATTGCAGCCGGATGCTTGCAACGCGAGGTCCAGCGTATCGGTTGCGTCTTCAGCCCGCATGCTGGTGCAGAGCTTCCAGGAGACGATGTAGCGGCTGTAATCGTCGAGGAGCGTACTGAGGTAGAACCAGCCCCAACCGAGGACCTTGATATAGGTGAAGTCTGTTTGCCAAAGCTGGTTGATCCCAGTCGTCTTGTCTTTGAACTCGTTCGCCGCCTTGAGTACGGTGAAGGCAGGGTTGGTGGTCAGGTCATGTGCCTTGAGCGTGCGATAGACGGTGGATTCCGAGACAAAGTGGCGTTCTTGATCCGTGAACGTCACCGCCAACTCGCGGGGCGACAGCTCTGTTTCCTGCAACGCCGGCTTGACGACGTCACGCTTTATCTCAGCTGGTACACTGTTCCAGACGTGCTTTGGCTTGGGAGATCGATCCTGCAATCCGGCCTCACCGCACTGCAGATACCGATCATACCAGCGATAGAACGTGGTCCGTGGGATGCCCAGTTTGGCGAGCGTCAGACGCGCTGACAGATGCGATCCCTCGACCAAGGCTTAAATGAAATATCAAGAGTGTCTGCACTCAACCTTTTCCGATATCGAAAGCTGGACCATCGCAGTCGTCGGGCTGGCCGTTGCTGTTGCCTTGAGGAGACTTGGTCGGACCAGCATAGCTGTTGTCGTGGCATCCGTTGGTGTGATCTTTGCTGTTTGCTGGCCCCATGCAAAGCACAAGCCAAAGCTGTGGGGACATGCGCAGCAAAACGATTGCTAGGCGCTCAGGGGACAAGCTCCAGGTCTATTTGGGGTTCCTGTGTCACATCGTTTAGGGTTGGCTCTGTATCGCCGAAGAAGCGCAGCAGGTGGTTGACTGTGGCACGGACGTCCAGCGCCGTTGTGGTGCTCAGCGCGTCAAAGCCTTGGGTGTTCCCTTCCCGAAACACGATACCTGCAAAGGTTTGAACTTCTTGCCCTAACCCTGCTTTGTCCGCCCGCTCCAGCTCGTCTGTGAGCACATGGTCGATGCCGTCAGGGTCTTGCGCCTCCTCTCGTATCTGACGCCACTCAGCAGCGCTCTCAGGTGATAGGTCGATGATCCTGCCGACGCTTTTCTGCCTCTCGCAGCCAGCGCTTCAGCTTCAAGCTGCCGTATCTGCCCCAGCCTAATGTCCCTGAGGCGGACCGCTTCAGCGTGACTTCTCGTGTTCAGCCCTAGCTTGATTTCCCTCCCAAACGGTTTTCCTGTCCATGGGTTTTCTGTCCCGACCGAAACCTCCGGTGCTATCAGACGCATTGTGTAGCCTTTGCCACGCGGCTTCGTGAGGTGCCGCATGTCAGGCTTGCCGCTGCTTGGGTCTGAAGGGGAAGCTTTCGTGTGGTCCATCATGTACCACTACCCACTGCGTACCACATCCAATTTCACCCTTATTGGTCAATGGCTTAGCGTAAGTGGCGGAGGAGGTGGGATTCGAACCCACGGTACGCTTTCACGCACGCCGGTTTTCAAGACCGGTGCATTCGACCACTCTGCCACTCCTCCGGTTGGACCGTCCTAATGGCCTGCAAACGATTCTGAAACCGGTAAAATCCACCTTCATTCTCTGGGGAATGTCGCCGATTTGATGCGCAACATCTTCCCAGACCGTGCAAGCCAAGGTACACTCACGTCAAAGCTCCCTCTTCAAGGGACAAAAAGCATGCCGGAACCCCGGACAACAGGCAAGGACTCTCGACTATGCGCGGCGATGTTAACCTCTTTCGAAACCCCGCATTCAAGCTCGCACCCGGGCTTTTTGCCGTGGGTCTGCTGGCAGGATGCGAAGACGCTGGCTCCTTTAGCTTCAAGGACGTTTTCACACCTAAACCGGGCGCAACTGAAGAGGTCGCGGCGGTCGACACGGCAGCCACGGTGACCGAGCGCGACGTAGAAGCGCCAGAGGTGTTTTCAGCAACCGAAGCTGGTCTTTGGGACGGTCGTCCCTCTCTGGGCGGTGTCTGGGTGGCCCATCCGGACGTGAAGGAACCCGAACGCGTCATCATCCGCAATCAAACCAATGATCAATTCGTTGTAGGCGCTCTGTTCCGGCGCGAGCGGGACATTCCGGGACCCCGCCTGCAGATCTCCTCCGACGCTGCCGAAGCGCTTGGCGTGCTGGCCGGTGCGCCCGTTGACCTGGATGTGACGGCTCTGCGGAAGGAAACCGTGGAACAGGCACCACCCGCTGCGGAAGCGCCCATCGCGGAACCTGCCGAGATCAGCGAAACGTCCCTGGATCCGATCGCCGCCGCCGGGGCCGCGATTGACGCCTCCGAGCCGACACCGGTCACAGCTGCGGCGGCGGCCCCTGCCCCATCCGCGCCAGTCATCGAATCCAGTCTGCCGAAATCGACGTTGCAAAAACCCTTCATCCAGATCGGGATTTTCAGCCAGGAGGCAAATGCCGAACGGGCCGCGAAGCAGATGCGCGGCGCGGGTCTGATCCCGACGGTGAAGCAGCAGGAAGCTGGTGGGAAGCCGTTCTGGCGTGTTGTCGTCGGACCGGCCACAACCGCGTCGGAGCAGAAAAAAATTCTGTCCACCATCAAGGGCGAAGGCTTCTCCGATGCCTACGCCGTGACGAATTAACTGATTGAGGAGCGTGTCGCCGTGATCCGTCTTGCCGCAGCCCTTCTGGCCCTGAGCCTGTCGGCCACCACCACAGCCGCGTTCGATACGCAGGCCACATCCGCCTTTGTGGTGGACCAGACAACCGGAACCGTTCTGCTCAACAAGAAAGCAGATGACCCTCTGCCACCAGCCTCCATGTCCAAGCTGATGACGCTCTATATGGCGTTCGAGGCGATCCGGCGCGGCAAGGCCGATGGTGGTCTGGATCTGAATGAGGAATTGCCGGTGTCCGAGCACGCGCAATCCTACGGTGGCTCCAGCATGTTCCTGCGGTCTGGCGAGCGCGTGTCCGTCGAAGACCTGATCCGCGGCATCATTGTCCTGTCGGGGAATGATGCCTGCGTCGTGATTGCCGAGGCGCTGTCGCCGGACGGCACCGAATATGGCTTTGCCCGCCTGATGACCCAGCGTGCCCAACAGCTGGGCATGACCAATTCCACCTTCAGCAATGCAAGCGGCTGGCCGCAACCTGGTCACCTGATGTCGATGCGCGACCTGGCCCTGCTGGCCAATCGCCTGATCACCGATTTCCCGGAATTCTACCCGCTTTTCGCCGAGACGGAATTTGAGTTCGACAACCGCGTGCCCAGCAACAAGCGCAACCGCAATCCGGTTCTGACCATGGGTATCGGTGCCGATGGGCTCAAGACCGGTCACACCGAAGAGGCGGGCTATGGTCTCACCGGGTCCGCGAAACAGGGCGACCGGCGGGTGATTTTCGTGATCTCCGGCCTCGACACGGTGCAGGCGCGCGCGCAGGAATCCCAGGCCATCGTCAACTGGGCTTTCCGCCAGTTTGCCATGCGTCCCCTGGCAACGGCGGGCGAACAGTTTGCCCAGGCCAACGTCTGGATGGGCAGCGAGCCCACCGTAGGCCTTGTTGCGGCCGAGGACATCAGCATTCTGATGCCAGCGCTGGCCGCCAATGAAATCGAGGGTGAAGTGGTCTATACCGGGCCGGTAAACGCGCCGATCAAGGCCGGAGACCAACTGGCGGAGCTGGTGTTCACGCTGGAGGGCCTGCCGGAGACACGCTTGCCGCTGGTGGCGGATCGCGACATCGCCGCGGGCGGGTTTGTCAGCCGCGTCAGCACCGCAGCACTGGTGCTTTTCAAGAAGCTCGTTCAGGGACCTGAGGAGGCGACGTGAGCGCAGACACGCGCGCGACAGCCAGGTTCATCACCTTCGAAGGCATCGACGGCTCCGGAAAATCCACGCAAATCAAGCGATTGGCCGCCCATCTGACCAAAGCCGGTCATGATGTTGTGGTCACACGTGAGCCGGGCGGCTCCCCGGGTGCTGAGGAAATCCGCGCGCTGGTGTTGCAGGGCGATCCGGACCGCTGGTCGGCGGAGACGGAAATCCTGCTGTTCACTGCCGCCCGTCGGGACCACATGGAGCGCACGATCCTGCCCGCGCTAAAGGCTGGAAAAATCGTGCTCTGCGACCGGTTTGCCGACAGCACACGCATGTATCAGGGGCTGTCCCGGGGCGATCTGCGCGGCGTCGTGGATCAGCTGCACAGTCTGATGATCAAGCGGGAACCGGACCTGACCCTTCTGATCGACATGGACCCTGCGGTCGGCCTGTCCCGCGCCCTCTCGCGACAAACGGTGGATGAACGGTTCGAAGCCTTTGGCGAAGATCTGCAAACCGCCATGCGGCAGGGGTTTCTCGATCTGTCCGAGGAATTCGCAGACCGTTTCCGGATCATTGACGGCGCCCGCGATGTCGACGCCGTGGCGCAAGACATCGCCACGCTGGTGGATGCGGAACTGGCATGAGCACACCGGATCAGATCGAAGGTGCGCCGCATCCGCGCGACACGCCCAGCCTCTTTGGTCAGGACGTGGCAGAGCAGGCCTTTCTCGACGCCTTCACGACCGGGCGGTTGCATCACGCCTGGCTGCTGACTGGCCCGCGCGGCATCGGCAAGGCCACACTGGCCTGGCGCATCGCGCGGTTCCTGCTGGCGACACCGCCGCTTGAGGACGATGGTCTCTTTGGTGCCCCGCCGCCGCCGACATCGCTGGCGATTGACCCCGAACACCCTGTCGCCCGCCGCATCGCCGCCGGGGCCGAACCGGGACTAAAGGCCATCACCCGCACGCCAAACCCGACGACCGACCGCATGCGTGACCAGATCGTTGTGGATGACATCCGCGCGCTGGCCGGGTTTTTCCAACTCTCGGCCACCGACGGCGGACGCCGCGTGGTGATTGTCGATGCGGCGGATGACATGAATACCTCTGCGGCAAACGCACTGCTCAAGATGCTCGAAGAGCCGCCCGAGAGGGCCACGCTTTTATTGATCAGCCACCAGCCTTCCGGCCTTCTGCCAACGATCCGCTCGCGCTGCCGGACCCTGCGGCTCAATACGCTGTCGGCGGAGGACATGGCGCGTGCCTTTGATCAGGCCGGTATCGATGTGGGGGATGCCACCGGGGCGCTGGCAGAGCTCTCCGGCGGATCGGTTGGCGCGGCCATCCGGCTGTCCCTGCTTGACGGACTGAAAACCTACGCCGATCTGGTCGCCCTGATCCAGAACCTGCCGCAATTCGACCGGGCCGCCGCCCTGAAGCTGGCCGAAGCAGTTGCGGCGCGCGGGGCAGACGCCAAAAGGGATCTTCTTTTTGAGTTGATTGACCTGCTGCTGTCGCGCTTGGCCCGCACCGGTGCAACCGGCCTCGCACCAGGGATCGAAGCCGCCCCCGGGGAGGCCGCGACCCTTGCCCGGCTCGCCCCGGATCAGGCCGCAGGCCGTGCCTGGGCGCAGATTGCCCAGGAGACCGGCACGCGGGCGCGCCACGGGGTTGCGGTGAACCTTGACCCTGCCGCTCTGGTCCTAGATACCCTCATCAAGATTAGCCAAACCGCCACCGGGTAAGCTTTGCCCGGTCGCCGAACGACCGGACCGGCATGACCGACACGCCTCAGATCACCGACAGCCACTGTCATCTCGATTTCCCCGATTTCGACGGCCAGCATGACCAGATCGTCGCCCGCGCGGCGGAGGCGGGCGTGACCCGAATGGTCACCATCTGTACAAAGCTGAAAAACGAACCCGCCGTGCGCGCGATTGCCGAGGCGCATGCGCCGGTTTTCTATGCCGCGGGCACCCATCCGATGAGTGCCGCGACCGAGCCGATGGCAACGGTCGATCAGCTGATCGTCATGGCCCGGCATCCGAAATTCGTGGGCATCGGGGAAACCGGACTGGACTACCACTACACGGCAGAAAGCGCCGAGCTGCAGCAAACCTCCCTGCGCGTTCACATTGAGGCCGCGCGTGCCACCGGCCTGCCGCTGATCATCCACGCCCGTGATGCGGACGACGACATGGCCCGCATCCTGAAAGAGGAACACCAGAACGGCGCATTCGCCTGCGTGATGCATTGCTTTTCCTCCTCAGCCGCGCTCGCCCGCACCGCACTCGATCTGGGCTTCTACCTGTCGATGTCCGGCATCACCGCTTTTCCGAAATCCGGCGCGCTGCGCGAGATATTCGCCGCCGCCCCGCTGGAGCGCATTCTGGTCGAAACCGACGCGCCCTATCTTGCGCCGCCTCCTTTCCGGGGCAAGCGCAATGAACCGGCCTACACCGTGCAAACAGCAAAGCGCGGCGCCGAAACGATGGGGGTCAGCTACGGCGCTTTCGCGGCCCACACACAGGCCAATTTCGATCGGCTCTTTTCCAAGGCAGCGCAATTCGGGATCCCTGCCTGATGGCCGACATGCGTGTGACCATCCTGGGCTGCGGATCCTCTGGCGGCGTGCCGCGTCTGGGCGGTCACTGGGGCGATTGCGATCCGTCGAACCCGAAAAACCGCCGCCAACGCTGTTCCCTGCTGGTGGAACGCCAGGACGCAGGCGGATGCACCACCATATTGATCGACACATCCCCCGATCTGCGCAACCAACTGCTGGCAGCTGAAGTCGGACGGCTCGACGCCGTCATCTACACCCACGCCCATGCGGATCACGTGCACGGCATCGACGATCTGCGCATGATCGTTTTCAACATGCGCGCGCGGCTGCCGGTCTGGGCGGATGTCCCAACGTGCGACGCGCTGATGCAACGGTTCGATTACGCCTTCGTGCAGCCCGCAGGCTCGACCTATCCGCCTATCCTCGACATGAACCTGATTGACGGGGACGTGACCATCGAGGGTGCCGGGGGCGCGATCACCTTCAAACCCTTCAAGGTTGCCCATGGCGGCATGGACGCGCTTGGCTTTCGCATCGGTGATCTGGCCTACCTACCGGATGTCGCGCAGATCCCGGACGCTGTCTGGCCGATGCTGGACGCGCTTGACTGCTGGATCGTAGACGCCCTGCGCCGGGATCCCCACCCGACGCACGCCCATCTTGCCCAGACGCTGGCGTGGATTGATCAGGTAAAGCCAAAACGCGCCATTCTCACCAATATGCACATCGACCTCGACTACGACACGCTGATGGCCGAAACGCCCGCCCATATCGAACCGGCCTACGACGGGCTGATCCTCACCTTCCCCGCGCCCTGATCTTCTTCTGGCGACAAATATCCCTGCCGGAGGCTCCCGCACTCTGCCGCCGCGCGCAAAGGCCCGCTCATGCAAACCCTGCTTGACGTCATCATACCGGTTTTCCTGGTCATCGGCTTTGGATATGTCGCCGTCTGGCGCAATCTCTTTACAGCAGAGAGTGTCGATGGGCTCATGCGGTTCACCCAGCATTTCGCGATCCCCTGCCTGCTCTTTCAGGCCATCGCCAAGATCGACCTCGGCAGTTCCTTCGACCCCGCGCTGCTCGGCAGTTTCTACGCCGGAGCCAGCCTCTGTTTCATCGCCGGTTTCTTCGGCGCGCGCCTGTTCTTCGGGCGCGACTGGGAAGACTGTGTGGCCATCGGCTTTTGCTGCCTTTTCTCCAACTCCGTCCTGCTGGGCCTGCCCATCATGGAACGCGCCTATGGGCCCGATGCGCTGACCGGCAATTTCGCCATTGTCTCGCTGCATTCGCCGTTTTGCTACGGCCTTGGGATCACGGCGATGGAGATCGTGCGCAACCGTGGCCAGTCGGTGCTGGTGATGCTGCGCAGTGTGGCCCGGGCGATGTTCAGCAACGCCCTGGTACTGGCCATCGGACTGGGCTTCATCGTCAATCTCTCCGGTTTCGCAGTGCCGGATGTGGTCGACGACGCGCTGTCATTGGTGGCCCGCGCAGCCCTCCCTGCCGCGCTCTTCGCGCTTGGCGGTGTACTTGTACAATACCGCCCCGAAGGCGATGGCCGCACCATCGCCATGGTCTGCGTCATCGCCCTCGTCTTGCACCCCGCGCTGGTCTGGCTTTTTGGCAGCGCTCAAAGCCTACCAACAGATGGATTCCGCTCCGGCGTGCTGACGGCGGCCATGGCACCGGGGGTAAACGCCTATATCTTTGCCAATATGTACGGCCGTGCCAAACGGGTCGCAGCCTCTTCAGTGCTGATCGCCACCGGCGCGTCGGTCTTTACCGTCTGGCTCTGGCTGATGGCGCTCAATTAGAAAGCTTGGCTTCACCGTCATCGGTTTACAAACACCACCCCGATTGGTGTGTCACGTAACACACCCCAACCTGTGTCAAATCGTGACCCATATTCAAAAGTGCGGACGAAGGGCCGCTTCGCCAAGGTCTGCTTCCCCACCTGCGGGACGATTAAGCGTCACGTTTGCTTACCGCGTCCTCAGGCTTTGAAACACGATTTCTGCGGCCTGTTCATGAACTTTTCTTCGGTCAACACCTTCATGATCCGAAAAGATGTCTGCTTTCCCGATGAGCGACTTATCAGATGGAAAGTCCAGGAATGTGTAGTGCCCGACATGTCCGCCAAGGCAATGGAGATGGAACCTGTCGTTCTGGGAAACAAGCCAATCGGCACAATGCTCTGATGGCGCTTCGTCATCGGCACCGCCGGTAAGAACCACAACGGGCAAATGAAGTTCAGTTATTGATGCGGGAACGAATGAACGGATTGGTGGCGCAGGCGCAATCGCAACGACAGATTTAATCCGAACGTCTGAGTAATCATTTCCATGGCGTGCCCAAGATACACGGAATGCATCCGAAGTTTTGATCAGCGTTGGAATGCTTGCCGCCGCATCCGGGAACTCTTTTGGGCCACCTTCGGTAATCTCGCTAGCTCTGCACCAGACGTCAAACTCATGCAAAGAAGTTTGAGCACCTGACAGGGCCAAGACTGTATATCCCCCAAGAGAAAACCCTACCGCAGCTACTTGATCGAAGTCCAATCTGTCGGCGAAAAAGCCCTTCGATCCAATTTCTGAAAGTAGTACCGACAAGTCGGCCGCTCGTTCCCACCAGCAAAGAAAGCCCTCTGGGAGGTAAGGTTCCAGGCCCGTGTTGCCATGGTGATTTGCGCCCAAGACCACATAGCCTTCCGACGCGAGCGCGCGCGCGAGCCAACCAAGACTCTCAGCCGTGCCACCAGTGCCATGGGATAGCAGTATGACGGGAAACTTTTCCTTCGGGGACAGCTTGGCCTCCCAGATAGCATTTCCAAGTTCAAAGAATTGCCCTGGAGGCCGCTCAGCTTTCTCTACACCTTCCGCCGGATACCACGCTGACCACGCGATTGGGCGGTCTGCATTGTTTTGCCAGTTTGAGCGTGAAGCGTCCCAGATCACGCCGGTTCGATAACCACAGATTGCCATTTTGAGCCTCCACTATTGGCAACGCTCTGGAAATTTTTGAGAATTTTCAATGGTCATTCTGCTCAGCTACCCAGTTCTGTAGAAGCTGACATTCGTGGACACCGCAGCATCGGTCAAAGTGGGCTCGTTGCTGCCATTGGCCCAGCCTCTCCGCGTAGGGGCCGAAGGTATCTGATGTTACATACCCAGGGATGATCTACCCATGGTGCGCAGCGACCGTCTTCAACGTTGAAAACCCGTAAAGCGCCTCGAACCCCTTCTCGCGCCCGTGTCCGGACAACCCGGTACCGCCAAAGGGCAGTTCCACCCCGCCGCCTGCTCCATAATTGTTCAGGAACACCTGCCCTGCCCGCAATGCCTTGGCCAGCCGCATCTGCCGCGCGCCCTCTCGCGTCCAGACCGAGGCCACCAACCCATAGGCTGTGCCATTGGCGATGGAGAGCGCCTCTGCCTCATCGTCAAACGGGATCACCACCTGAACCGGACCAAAGACTTCCTCCTGTGCCAGCCGGTGATCCGGCGCGGCCCCTGCAAACAACGTCGGCTGCACATAGGCCCCGTTTTCCGGCAAGTCATCGGGCAGGGTTGCTGCCCCCGCGACTTCAAGGTCATCACCCTGCGCGAGATATTCTTCAACGATACCTTTCTGCCGGGCTGAGATGAGCGGGCCCACGTCCAGATCCTGCAGCGCAGGCCCGACCTGCAGGTCGCGGTAGCGTCCCGCCATCCGGCGCACCACCTGATCATAAACCCCACGCTGCGCCAGAATACGCGAGGCTGCAGAGCAGGTCTGCCCCGCGTTCTGGATACCCGCGTTGACCAGAAACGGTAGCGCCGCATCGATATCCGCATCTTCGAACACCAGTTGCGGGGACTTCCCGCCCAGCTCCAGCGTCACCGGCACCACGTTATGCCCTGCCGATTGCTGCACCAGCCTGCCGACGCCCACGGACCCAGTGAAAGAGATGTGATGCACCCCCGGATGCGCCGTCAGCGCCGCTCCGGCCTCTGCCCCCAGCCCCGGCACCACATTCAGAGCGCCGTCGGGCAGACCCGCCTGCCGCGCCAGCTCAGCAAAGGCCAAGGCCGTCAGACAGGCCTCCTCCGCCGGTTTCAGTACCGCCGCGTTGCCCATGGCCAAGGCCGCCCCGACCGACCGCCCGATGATCTGCATCGGATAGTTCCAAGGCACGATATGCCCGGTCACCCCGTGGGGCTGGCGCAGCGTGTAGACCGTGAAGCCATCCATGTAAGGAATGGTGCTGCCATGCACCTTGTCGGCGGCACCTGCGTAAAATTCCATATAGCGCGCCAGGGCGATGACATCCGCCCGCGCCTGTTTCAGCGGCTTGCCAACATCGCTCGCCTCGAGCGCTGCCAGCGCCTCGGTATGCTCCAGCACCAATTGCCCCAGGCGCGCCAGCACCCGTCCCCGCTCCACCGCCGTGGAGCGCCCCCACTCTCCGTCCAGCGCCATCTGCGCGGCAGCGACAGCGCGATCAATATCCTCCGCCTGACCTCGTGCGATCTCGCAGAGCGCTTCACCCGTTGACGGATCGCTCAGCGCAAGCATCTCGCCCCTGGCAGTGGCCTGCCATCTGCCAGCGATGAAACACAAGGATGGATCAAGACCCAATGGTTGTAGTGTCATGCTCTCTCTCCCTGTTCGTCCTGTCACACCGATCAGCGCATCGCATGCGTCGCAGGTCAAGTCGCCACCTTGCCTCTTGCGACAGAGCCACGCAGCCGTGCATCCGGTCTGGACCCGCCCCAGCCAAGCCCCTAAGACAGGAGCATGGTCCGCCATCTCCTTTCCCGCGCCGGTTTCGTTGCGCTGCTCCTTGCGAGCCTTGCCATGACGGGCTCTGCCTTTGCGCACCGGGTGGCGAATGCGGACCACTCGCCCGAATTGCTGAGCTATCTCAGCATGGGGGGCCTGCTGGAGGACATCTGCGGTGACACGGACGCCTCCCATGCGCTGAGCGCCTGTGCGGCCTGCATCATCAGCAGCAACGCCCTGACCCCCGCCCCTGCGGATATCGCGGCGCGCCCCTTCCATGCACGACCCGCCGATCTTTGCCCCACAACCGGCGCGCGCATCTCCCACAGCGCCACCGACCGCACCCATCCAACCAGAGCACCACCTGCCGTCTGATCCCTCCGAAACTTTTTCTCTACGCGCCGATGCGGCGCATCTTTCAAAGGATCACACGATGAAACCTCTTATGGTTGCGGCCACCGCCGCATTGCTTTCCCTGTCCACAGCCAGCTTTGCCCATGAATACACGATTGGCGATCTGGTGATCGACCACCCGATGGCTTTCAACACCGCGGCCACCGCCAAATCGGGCGGCGGCTATCTGACCATCACCAACACCGGCGAAAGCGCTGACCGCCTCGTGGGCGTGCGTGCTGACTTTCCAAAGGTCGAACTGCACACCACCGAGGAAAAAGACGGCGTTGCCCGCATGATGCATGTCGAAGGCATCGACGTTCCCCCCGGTGAAACCGTCCTGTTGCAGCCCGGTGGGTTCCACGTGATGTTCATGGGACTGGGCGGCGATCCTTTCGAAGTGGGCGAGAAAATCCCTGCCACGCTGATTTTTGAACAAGCCGGCGAAGTTGAGGTCATGTTCAGCATCGAAGAACGCGGTGCCGCCGACAAGGTCGATCATTCAGACCACAAGATGTCGAACTAAAGCTGGCGCGGGGTCTGCGAACGGACCCCGCCGACCACCCGGTCCCGGTATGATGCACGTCCACAAAGGCGGCTAAAGATCGATCTCAATCACGCCGCCCGGTTTGGCAGCCCGGCTCTGGCACAGGATCACGGCGCCTTCCCGCTGTTTCTTCGACAAGACGAAATCCCGGTGCTCGACGTCTCCGGCAAGCAGCCCGCATTTGCAGACCCCGCAAATCCCGTCCGAACATTTCAAGTCGATGGGAATGCCATTCTCGGCCAGCACATCGGTGGCAGATTTGTCGGCAGGCACCAGCAGTTCTCGTCCGCTGCGCGCCAGCCGGAGCGTGAAATCATGGTTTTCATAGTCAGGCAGTTCGGGGACTGAAAAATACTCCATGTGCCGTGCGTCTTCTGCAATGCCCTGACGTGCTGCGGCCTCCATGACGCTGGTCATGTAGATCTCCGGTCCGCAGGCGTAGACATGTGTGCCCACCCCCTGCCCGGACAGCACCGCGTCCAGATCGGCGCGGCTGCCCGCATCCGAGATATGCAACTTGGCTTTCTCTGCCCAGGACACGTGCTGCAGCGCGTTCATGAAGGCCGCCGAGGCTTGCGTGGATGCGGAATAGTGCAGCTCGAAATCAAGACCCCTTGCATGGCATTCATGGGCGAATGCCATCATCGGGGTTACCCCAATCCCACCGCCCATCAGCATGTGTTTTGTCGCCTCTTCGGCCAGCGGGAAGTGGTTGATCGGCCTTGAGATAAACACCTTGCGGCCTTCGGTGAAAATCTTGTGCATTAGCTTCGAGCCACCACGTCCGGTGTCTTCGCGCAGCACCGCCACCCGGTAGCAGGTCCGATCCGCCGGATCCCCGCAAAGCGAAAACTGGCGGAAGAATTCCGGCGCCACCACGATGTCGATATGCGCCCCGGCGCGCCATTCCGGCAACAGACCACCGTCAAGCGCGCGCAGCTCATATAGAGAGACGTCGTCGCTCAACGGGGTGACCTTCGCGACCTCGACGCGCACCACCGGCGCATCCCCGTCGCCCAGATAGGTATGCGCCAGTCCTTGCGTTTCGCCCCGGTCCAGACGGGCCTGATATTCCTCTGCGGTGATCAGCGCCTGATAGGCTTCGATGCCCTTCTCGCGGTCCATCGGAAAGGGAAAAGGATGCGGTGGCGGCGCGAGATTTGCGGGATAGACCGCCAGGGTCTGATCCTCATAGTCAAGCTTCAGATCGGTCTGAAGTTCGCGGTAGTTCTTGGGCTCTTCCACCGGATCGAAACCGCCCCGGTCATTGACCTTCAAGTCCCACCACCATCGCTTTTGCGGGTTGATCCGGCCGTTCCCGACCAGATCATCCGCCCGGGCCAATACCCCGGCCATCGCGGGCACATTCATCGCGATCCAGCGCAGAGGCTTTTCGTGCTGCAACCCTTCCACGTTCCAGGGGCAGGTCTTCATGCAACGCCCGCACATCGCCCCGCCCTTTTGCGTCAGCCGGTAGGTCAGGCATTTCTGGCTGTCAGATTTCCAGATTTCATAGCCGTTGAACATCAGCTTGGGCCCGGCGGTGATGGCACCTGACGGGCATTCGCGGGCGCATTTGTTACAGGCCTCGCAGAACGCCTGCATGCCGAAATCGATAGGCTTGTCGTGCGTGAGCGGCATGTTGGTGGTGATGCATCCCGACTTCAGGCGAGGCCCGAGGAAGGGGTTCACGATCACCTCACCGATGCGGCTGACTTCTCCCAACCCGGCCAGCAGCAGCAATGGCGGCTGCAGCACCTCGCCGTCGAGGTTGGTATGCACGCGCGCCTCGTAGCCCAGATTGCGGATCTGCTTGCCGATCACCCCGCCGAGCAGCGAGAACCGCAGGTAAGCGCGCATGGATTGCGTGACCGCGATCCAGTCGTCCCCCGAGGAGCCCTCCGTGGTCTCAAAGCCCTGATCGATGATCAGACTGATGGCGTTGTCGTGAGTGGGTGTGATCGGCTCCCCCACGGCGTCATGCGAGTACCACGCCCAGTCCGGACAGCGCGATATGCCCACCGCGTCCGCCCCCATGAAGTAAGCCGCGGCCTTGATCCCCTCTGCATTGCAGGCTGCATCTTTCGCCGCGTCCGAAACCACCTCTGCCACGGGACCTTGTTGCAGCAGCAAAAGCGCACCGGAAGGCCGCCGGATCGCATTGCTGATCGGCGCCTTCTGGGCAAAATAGCCACCGGTCGTCGCCTGCTGATTGGCCTTGCCCATGTCGCCGAACTGGGCACGCGCGAACATATCCGTGCGTTTGGGCACCCGCGCCACCCGCGCTTCATCAATGTAGGTTGTGGGGGTGTCTACCCGCTTGAGCGTCTCGAAAGGATGTGGCCCATCGGCGTAGCGCCGTTTGGCGTAAGGATCCAGCGTGCGGGCGCTTTTCTGCGACCCTTTACCCAGCTTCCAGGCCAGCCCGCGTGTCAGCGACCGGGGTTGTTCCGCCAGAGGCCGCAGGGGTTTGTCGGGCGCCATGGCAAAATCCGTGGTCACCGCCGATACCTGAAAGCGGTCTTTCACAAAGGGGTTCACCAGCTGCCCATTCTCGACGCTCGCGAGGCCCGCGCCAACCACAAGCTTGTTCAGATCGACATCCGTGGACGTGGTTGTATGCGCCTTTGCATCAAACCCAAGAACCCGCAGATACCCCGCGATGATGACAGCCGTCTCCGCCGCCCGCAGGCTGGCGCGCTGCGGATTGGCCTCAGCAATCCAGTCGTATCCGGGCTCCTCCGGGGTGGGATCGCGGCTGTAGTCATAGAGAAAGACAATCGTATGCGTATGGGCGTCGATGGTGCGCGGTGGTGCGGTCATGCTGTCCCGCAGATCGGCCATGATCGTGTCGATCCCGGCAGCCAGCGTCTTGGTCTGTTTGGTCTTGAGGTCTTCGGCAAGCCGGTCGATGCCCGGATTACGCAGAGGGGTCTTCAGAAGCTGCGTGTGATCGAACTGCCCGATGCCCACCATCGGAGCATCCTGAAAATACCCGAACGACTTCACATGACGCGTGCGCTCTGCCGGATCCGTCGGGCAGGTCGATGTCTCGCGGTTGATCAGCCCGTCGCGGATCGCATCCAGCATGGCCTGGTATTCGGCCATCGCATTGACCAGCGCGGCCGGCATGTCGCCACGATCAAATGAAACCGGCTGCGGGGATGGAACATGCGCCAAGTCGGGTGCTGCGTCGATCCGTGCCAGGCGCTCCAGCGGGAAAGGACCCAGATGAAACGGCCGATGTCGGGTCGAGAATATTCGGGCAGTCAAGACGTTTCCCTTTGCGCGCAACGATCACCTGAACCCTGCAATGCCCGGCGCGCAAGGGGATGTCAAAATCATTGGGAGAATTGAGCGCATACGCAGCCAAGACTCAACCTGTGCGGTGCAGGCCTGCCGTGAAGACATCGGCAGGGTTGAGAACAGGTGCTCCGACAGCGGATTTCGCAGTGCATAGTGGATGTGCACATCTGACCTGATGCGATTTCACCGACCTGCGGCTTTGACAGACCAAATTGTCGACGCGCAGGGCGAAATTGAGACCTCTGGTCGATATGCAGCAAAGGACGGGTCGCAGCCCGGGAACCGGGCACGCTTGTATGGTACGCATACCGCCACGTATGGGTACGCAGACCAATGATTCCTGAAAAGCTGGACCGCTGGCACCGTCGATCCAATCGCGCCGCAGGTATCACAACGTCAAGGCCGGATGTCCTGCGTCATGCCCGGCACGGCAACGATCCTGAGACACGCCGTTTGACCCGACGCCTTTCATAGATGGCAGATGCCCCGCGCTGTTCCGCATGGCAACGGTTTGCTCCACGGCTGACGTATGCCACGCCAACAAGGGGTCGGGTCGCAGGCAATGACTGCTTGTTCTCATCACGCGACCATCGTCGCACGGGTTTGATCAGCGAGAGGTATCTATTGCGGAATTTTGGCAAGCGCGTACAGAAAGAGGATCAGGTTGGACAGGAGCTCACCTTGATCCAGCATGGGATCCGGCATGGATGTGCCGGGCGCGAATGCGTCAGGGTCATCGAGAAATGCCGTCAGCGTCTCAAGGTCCCAGACCTGACTGTTGGCACCCAAAGAAGCACTGTGTTTTGTGGCAATGCTCTCGGAGAAGGCGCTGCCAAACACGCCGCCAAGCGCGGGGATCTCTCCACCCGAAGACTGCCCCAGCGCATGGCATTGCGCGCAAGCATTCACCGTCGCCAGAAATTCGGCGTGTGTTGCGGCATCGACATCCAATTGCTCGGCAAAAATCGCCGCGTATTCAAAGGCATGATCGGCCGCGCCCACGGTCAGAAACTCAACGGTCTTTGCGTCCGTGAACAGCGCAATGCGACCGTCTTCGTAGACCTGCACATAGCGGATACGTTGCCCGATGGGAATGCGCTCCGCAAAGAGCACCCGGTCGTTGCGCAACCGAATGCGGTACAAGGCCTGATCCTTCAAACTGCCCATAAGAAGATCGCCATCCCAGAGCGAATCAAACCCCTCGATCAGGGCGAGAGCACCGGGCGCGACAGACGGCAGCCAGGCAAATACAGGCGTTTCAAAAGCCTCTGAATGCCGACCATTTTCAATGACTGACGGTATGGCAAGTTTGTTGTACCGCGTTCCCAGTGACGTCAAAGGCCATCCGTAGTTCTTTCCATCCTCGATGCGGTTCAACTCATCGCCGCCTCGACGTCCATGCTCGACCACCCAGATTTGGCCATCGCGGTCTATCGCGATTCCCTGAGGATTTGAGTGCCCACTGCTGATTTGGCGCGCCGCACCGGTATTGAGGTCAATTTCCATGACTTTACCATAGTCGTACCCGTCCGTCTGGGCAGCGACGGGCTGGGCGTGAAGGCCATCCTTGCCGTAGTCACCACTGGCCAACAGCAGATGTCCGGTTGGCGAGAGCGCGAGGCGCCCACCTGCCATCTGGCCATGCACCGGGCTGCCGAACTCCGAGATGGGAAGGCATGGCGCGGTCTCATAGAGGACCCTCCAGCTGTCGTGGATCGGCCCCGGGCGGTCCCGCGCCGGGACCATAGCGATCGCGTTTGTAACGCATGCCTCTGTTTCGTTCCAACGGGAGTATGAGATGACAAGTTCATTGCGATCCCTGATGTACATCAGGTCGTTGTACCGAAACCAGTAGGCCGCTGGATCCCTGTCGCTGGTCTCGGCCACATGGGCAGCATAGGCTTCGACCCCGTTTTCAGGGGCCGATATCGCGAGCCTCGTTGCCGTTCCATCTTCGATTGCAAAAAACTCCCCGACAGAGGTGAGAACGATCGGCACGCCGCCCCAGTCAGCCATGGCGCCTCCGGACCCGATGGCATCCGAAGGGATCGGAACAATTTCACGCGCAAGAGGCATGAAAATCGTATCAATCGTCGCGGCCTTCGCCAGGTTCTTGTGATCGTGCGACGACTTCGCCCCGAGATCACTGACGAGTTTGAAACCTAGACTTCCCAGAACCGCTGTTACCGCGACAACAGACAGGAACAAAAGTGAGTTACGCCAAGCACTCCTCCTGCTCCTGAGCAAACTGATAGCTTTCACCTGACATACCTCAGCCTGTCACTGCCGCTGTCCAAGCGACTGGTCTCAACGATGGCAGAAGGAAACAGGCTTATGATTAACATCCGCTTATCAGCCTGATACTCATATCCTTGCACTCGTGCGTTCATGTCGCATATCGGCGCACTAACTTACTTTAGAAACGACACGTGCTGATGGAGCAGTGGGCAGCGCACTTAATTGCTCGCAGTGCGAAGGTAAGGTTTTTGAAGAATGCTTGAGCTAGTAGAAGACTGGGGCTGCCCGAACTGGCGTGAACTTGAGGCTACGGTCAAGTTGGATCATAGGACGAAAGCGGATGGAGGTGGGAGTTCATCCGGCTCCGACCGCAATATCTTAACCACATCTGGAGCGTCGGTTTTTTCACGACAAGCTGAGCAGCGGACGGTCCTACAAAATGCTCACGGTGCTCGATGAGAACACCCGCGAGGCTCGATGCGTTGCAGTCAAACCAAAGATGAACAGTGCAGACGTTCTGGACGCACCCTATCCATTGCTGCTGCAGCACGGAAAGCCCGAATACAATCGTTCCGACAATGGCGCGGAGTTCGTCGCGGCGGCGCTGCAAGACTGGCTGAGAAAGGTCGGGATCAGGCCGATCCAAATCTACCCAGCATCGCCGTGGGAGAACGGTTACAACGAGCGTTTCGACGGCACGCTACGCCGCGAAGTCCTGAATGCCGAATGGTTCCACACCACCAAACAGGCGCCGATCGTCATCAATACCTGGGCCAGACAGTACAATCGTGTCCGACCGCATCATGCCCCAAACATGCGCCCGCCACTGCCAGAAACCGTACTCAAGAATCGCCAAAGCGCCACCGGAGCGCCGGTCGCTCGACCCTTTACTCAACCGCGCGAAGCTGGTCGCCCAGTCCGCAACACTGGCGAGGTGATCGGCATGTACAGCCCGAAGACCGTGAAAACGAACAGCGCGCCACCGCGCAAGCTTACCAAAGAAGAGCGCGATCTGGTCGAAACCACCCTGAACATCGCGGCATGGACCTGTGAGAAACGCGGCGCGACCCACGTGCCTGTCGACCGGATAGATAGCCCGCTGATGGTCGCTGCGGTCATCAGCGTCCTGCAGCAGAGCGAACACAAAGTCGACCCCAACGTCGGCTCTCACGCAGCAGCATAGTCACAGAGGAGACATCACATGGCTGAAGAAACCATTTTCGTACAGTTCGACAAGGTCGGGTTCTACTCGCCCGCCACCGGGGCCATCGGCACCGGCAAGAACCGGGGCGACATCTACAGGATGCCCGCGAGCTTCGCCGAGACCGACGCCAAAAAGAAGCGCAGGTTCCTGCCCAGCTCGGCAGAGATCATGGATGAAGACGAGGCGAACGACCTCGTGCATCCGACAACCGGATCGCCATCGTCACCCCGAAGATGGATCGACAATACCTGCCCGACGCGAAGAAACCACAGAAGCGGCGCGCCAAATCAAAGGCCGCCTGACCAGATCGGCTGGGCCTTGCGGGGACACGCTCCTCCCAGTCGTAACGCGGCGCGCCCGGCTATGCTTCGTTGGCTGGGCGCGTCGCAACAAACCCAACAGCCAAGGAGGCGAACATGAGTGAAGCAGGAAACAGCAAAGGCACCAAGGGCGGCGGCTCTAAGACCGGCGGTGGGGGCTCGAAAGCCTAGACAGCGACAGATGCCCGGATTGGGACAGTGTCTCAATGTCGGCGATGCGCAGAAAGCGGACTTTGCAAAGTCTTGTTGTTTGCTATCGAGCGAACAGCAACATACCCAACCACCATCGAGGGATGTTGCAAAAGAGCGGAAGTTGGGTGCCGATAGGTTTCATCTTGTGAATCTTGCTCCACTCAATCATCCTCGATCGGAAAAAGGACGATCAATTGCCGCGCAATACTCCTCAAGAGCGGCACGTCGGAGTCCATTGCGATCAATATTTTTTGAAGGGTCAAGCACATGCTCCGGAGTTTCAATTCCCGAGTCACCCAAGCCGGGGTTTCTAAGACGCTCGTCAAATGACAGTGGGCAATCCGCAGGGTCAAACTTGTTGCTGTGGGGTATCTTTCTTTCAGGTGGATTGACGACGTCAGGATTCGAGTTCTGGTCATCATCTATGACATCGCAACCAAACAGTGAGCCGAACAACAAAAACGAAAAAGTGATCAACACCGATCTATTCATTCAAGTATCTCCTACGCGAGCCTTCATACTTCATCAAAGAAGCACCCATTTCCAATTCTTGGAGCGCTTTATGAGTTGTTTCGCTACTCGATCTCGACCTAGTTTCAGGATTTGAGACCTATAAAATCTGACAAACACGCACAGCTGTTTTCGGCAGAACGCATGAAAGTTGCTTAGTTGGTTTATATCAACGTCAACACTGCACGAATGGAGCCTAAAATCTTGCTTGCCGTAACTAACGCATCAGCCAAATCCTCCCTATCCTCCACAATGTCATTCAGATCGGACTCGGCATCTCCGATGTTGCTGGCGATATCTGAGTAGGTTGCTGTCAAGGAAAGGCCCTCCAAGCGAAATCGCTCATTATTTAGCTGGTCAACTGAATAATCTATCGATGCAATCTGATCGCCGGTCTTAGGGCGATCATTGTGTTTGATCAAAACAAGGTCGCGGAGTGTGTTCATAATTTTATTTTTTGCTTGTTCGTTGGTTGTCATGTCAATTTCCCACTTCAAGCACAGCTTCAATTTCGTCGTACATATTCTGAAGAGTTTTTAGAGTGAGTTCTGGATCAACTGGTTCGGTGATAATCAAAATATGAATCTCAAAAAGTGTCCGAACGGCGGCTGGGGCCTTTTGTGTCAACGCGGTATCTCTTTCAATTTCCGCGCGATCCTTTTGAAATTTATCAAAATACTGGATCGCAACATCTCGATCAGAGCGAACACGATTCAAAACACATTTGGTCGACCGCTCCCAAGCGAAAACAAAACTTCGATTCTCGTTGACTACGGAAGGAGCGTCGGAAACCAATCTGCGTTCGAGTTGAACAAGTGTCAGGTAGACATCGTCCATAATAGCTCGTACCCGAGCCATTCGATTAGCTTCGCCTACACGGAGTATCACATTTATACCCGCCTCGACAGCTGGTGATACACTCGGATCGGCTTCAAATTCCTCTAGCAAACCTGACGCTTCTGCTTTGAAAGAATCCGCAGAACTTGCCAGAATTGCAACTGAACCACCAGCTGCGGCCTCCTTGAGTGCAGCTGCGTAAGCGCCGATAGCTCCGGCTACCTGATTCATTTCGCGAGCCGTCTGTGTAGGTTTGATGCGCGACTTCAACGGTAAGAGTTCCGGTGTCTTACCTGATAGATACCCGCATAGCTGGTTGTACTTTGCCGTCTCTGAAATCATCTTTTGTTGGACACGAAGAGGCGAGCTTAACGCAACAGACACAGCGTCTGTTTGCTTTCCAAGGTCAGTAAGATTGCCTTCTCCTATAGGGGGTGTACAAGCAGCAAGCGTGATGCAAGCCACTACCAACAAAAATTTGAGTTTCAAATCAAATCACTCCAAATAAATCTACCTACTATTACCATAAATGGAGCTAATTCGCAAAGGACCCGACAAAGTTAGTGTGCCGACGCCCTTAAGACATGGGTTCATCCAGGTCAAAAAGACCAAGAAGGTAGTTCGCGGCAAATCATCTCGCAGCAACTCACCAAAGGGTATCGTGGCATGATCTAGAAGTGCGTGATTGCGGGGCGTAGGTCCGATGGAATGTCCGCTTCGGGCTGTCAGCTAAGGCAAGCAGTTTGGTATGTCTGCGGCGACGCGGAAGGAATAGAAGGCCACGACAAACAGTGACGTTTCCGCGAAGAACCCGAGTAAGTACAGAGCAACTTTGAGAGACTTCGCGCTAATGGAGCCTGACGAAGAATCTAGATCCCTAAAATTGCCGAAAGTGTCATCCGAGAGAGCAAGCACCAAGCCAAAAACTAGAAAAGCGAGAAAAAAACTAGGGCTGAAAAGATAACTTGGTGAGTGCCTCACGTGCAAAGGGCGTAGTTGTAGCCGAATGAAGCGATTGCAGCTGACACGGCAACAAGAGCAGAGATTTTTAGGACAACATCGGCTGCCCCGGAAAGCGTCGGTTCAGTTGGCACTCGGCGTTCTCCATTTCTGCCGACTGGCATTTTGCACGGGAGCGGTTTGTGAGCAAGCGTCAGCGCTAGGGAACACGCCGCAGCGTCTGCTTGAGCCGGGAAATGTCCGCTTCGGGCTGGCTACCATCGACCGATCAAAAGCGCCAATCGACGTCCAAGAAACCATTGCTTAGGTTCGCTGCTGTTGCCATTGTGGCTCATCTTCCGCATTTGGAGAGAAACTTCGTTGTTTTATTTGCCACCACAAGAGCTCTGGTATCTCACCGTTGCAAGGTTATCTGTCACTTATGACGATGGAAGAAAGGGGGTTGGAACCGGTTTCTTCATCTATGATAGAACACACTACTTTCTTGTCACGGCACGACATGTTGTTGACCCTCAGTACGTGCCAAAAGCGGCGATCACTCAAGCGATCTGCAAAAAAATAGATGTATCCTTCCAATCCTCGGTGAACTCGGGACGCCCAAGGCCGCAATAGGTTATCAAAGGCTTTGCATAGGTGACCCTGAGTTTGCTCATGACGATATGGAAGTCGATGTAGCTGCAATAAAAATACCAGCGAACGTACTGCCGATCAATTCGGGTGAAAATCTTATCAGACCGTGGTCTTTCGGACTCGACTTCCTCGCAACAGATGAAGACCTTTCGTCGCGACATGCGGGCGAGCCAGTAGTTTTTGTAGGCTTTCCAGATAACTCTCCAGTAAATAGAGTTGGGACGTCAGAGTTTAATTATCCGCTTCTGCGCCAAGGTGTGTTCGCTTACCCACCAATTCATGGAATCGATGTTTATGGGGAGCTTGGTAGCAATTACGGCCTGATAGACAGCTATGCTCAATCTGGCTTCTCAGGAGGGCCGGTAATTTCCTTACAAAAGGGTTGGGGGGACGGGTCGTGGCATCCAAAGCGGGATCACAGACCATCCAAAGTAGTCGGGCTGATTTGTGGTCACTATCGCTCAGCACAGGATCGCGCAGATGGGGGGCACGCTGGTCTTTCATTTTTCGCGAGATCGGGCTCTATCCAGAGCGTGATCCAGCAGTTGAAAGACCGTTCGGACTAGTACGCAGTCATAAGCTCGCTGAGTGCGAGACTATGATAGAATACCCATGTCTGCTTTGGGCTGCGAGCGGTCAACTGACCAAAACTGTCGGATGACCGCAACGAGCCCTTCCTGCCCATTTGTCAGCATGCAGCGAACGGCAGCTACTACCTGCGCACGGTCAGACGAGGACTGTCAGGACCTCTCGCGCAAGCGCGGGTTGCCCTTCAGCTTGGCCAGCCCGATCTCTGCTTCTTGCAGCTTGTCGTGAGCGTCCTGCACAGGTGTCCAGTTCATCTCGGGGTCATCATCGATCTGATCGCGTGCCATCTGCTTGATCGACGCGCGCGCGCGCCTGATGATTTTGCGCAGCTCGCGTTCGCGGGTCACGACTTTCCCGGTCTTGCCGTCGATCACCTCACCGTCTTTCACGTAGAAATCCGGCAGGTACGAGCCCTGCGTGTCCATGTACTCAGCCCTTGCCTTGCGATGCTCATCGGCATCGAGGAAGCAGGCGCGGTGGTCTGTCAGCGCGTCCCAGCGGACTTTGAGGTAGTGATCGTCGCTGGCCTGCGGTGCACCGAAGAGGTCCTCCAGCGGGTCCGGTGGCGGTGGCCCAGGGCGCTTGAACTCTTCAGGGAACAACCTGCGCATAACGCGCTGCAGGTCGGCTTCGATCTGTGTGATCCGGTGTTCATCCATTAGGGCTTAGCTCCTCAATGACTTGGCCGCTGTGGCGTTCTGCTTCGGTGGACGAGCGCACAATGGGCGTGCCGTCATGTGCGACAGAGCTGACGATGTGGTTGGTCATGCTCGGGTAGCTCTTGAGGTTGCGCTCGTCCTGATCGGTGGCGACGCGCCAGCCCTGCTGGCGCAACGCCTCCCACCTCTCGGCGCTGGACATGTCCTTGACTTGCCTTGGGCCGGTGGTTTCGCGGAAGGATTTTTCGCGGCTGACCTTGTCGCGGGTCATGGCCTGTTTCATCTTCGGGTACATGCGTTCTTCCTTCGTCGGGGGTGGTGGTTTCTTTCCCTCGGCCTCGCCTTTTCGGGCTTGAGCAATGGCGATCATGCGACGCTTCTGCTCGCCTGCTGCGAGGGCGTCGGCCTTGTATTGGGGCATGTAGTCGGGACCGGTGTAGGCGCGCTTCAATATCCGTATTCCCTGTGATCGTGGAAGACGCCGGGGGTAAAGTCCCAGTCCTCTTCTTTGTGGTGATCCGGCTGCAGATAGAGCGGCAGGTGCTCGTCGACGGCGCGCCGTGGGTAGACGTCTGCGGCGAAGGTCAGCGCGAAGGCGTCACCGTAGTCCGGCGAGCGTCCGAGCCGGGCCTTGATCTTCTCTTTGCGCTCCAGCTTCATCCTGTTCTGGGCGTCAAATTCGATCTGCGGTGCGCTAAGATCGCTCGGCAGGATCGGTTCTTCCGGAAGATCGCCGCCCTCGATAAGCCAGAGCTTCAGCTTGTCCCACATTTCGACGCGCCTGTTGGCATAACGCTCTGGTTCGATGGCCTTGTGAGCGAAGTTCACAGCGATGACGTCATAGCCCAGCTGGGTCATGCGGTCGGTGACGGCACCGCCGATGCCACCGTCGTCGACGATCACGGCATCCGGCCTGAACTCGCGGATCATGCGACAAAGGTGGCCGACCGTCTGCATGGTGTCGGCCTTTGTAAGGGATTTGGTGGGCAGCAATTTCTTACCCCAACGCCGGGCGAAGACGGTCTTGTCATCGCCGAAGCGGGCAACATCGACGCCGATGATCTTGGGTGCACCCTGCAGCTGCCCCTCCCATGTGTCGCGGTGCATTGCTTCCATAACAAGGAACGCTGGGATCAGCGTCTCCTCGGTCGAAGCGGAAAAATCACATCCGTATTCACGCGCAAACTGGTTCTCGCTCATGGAGCCCTTCGCGCTTTCGATCTCGGACTGGGAGAGTGCGCCGGTCTGGTGCGGCAGGAACATATGGCTGCACCACTCAGGATCGTCTCCGAGGCCGCGCAGGTAGGCGCGGTGGAATTCGTCGCCCTGTCCGCGCACGGTGCCCACAAAGAGCGCCCAACCGTTCTTGTCGCTGAGAGTTGGCCGGATGGAGGTGGGCCATGCCTCGGCGGGGAAACTGGCCACCTCATCGAGGACAGCGCCGTCGAGGCCGTGCCCCCTGATGCTGTCGTGCAGGTCGGCGCTGAACAGCATGACCTCAGCCCCGTTCGGGAACACGATCTTGTTCTCGGCGGGGCGGAAGTCGATGCCGGGGATGCCCAATGTGTATTCGCGGAAGATGGGCCAGCTGATCGACTTGGCCTGTTTGATGGTGGGCGCGCTGTACGCGAACCGGCCATTGGGCAGCGCCATGGCAGCCGCGATCAGTGTGTTTACGGCCAGTACTATCTTGCCGCCCCGGCGATGTACGACGCAACAACAAAATCGGTGCTGGCTCATGGAGCTGTGAACTGTGAGTTGCCAGTCGCGCGGCTGGTATCCAGTTGTGGCCTGAGCGGCTGTTGTCAGTGGGTCTTCTGAGGAGGAGGCTGGGATTTTTTCCGGCGAAGCTCGGTAATTTTGTGCCTGTTCTTTTCTCTCCCCGAAAGTGCGCGAATTTGGGGGTACCCCCTTCGTTTGCGCAGCTTTTCGCGCTGTATGCTCACCCTGTGCTGTTTCCTCCTGCAAAGGTACACCGCCCCCCGGGGGGTGGGTGTATCCCTCTTGCTGCGGCGCGCTTGCTGGTTTGGCCACAGGTGCGACATGAGAGGGCCGCTTCATGCGTCGTACGATGCGCTGCGTTGGCGCTGGTTTGAGGGTCGGGTCGATCATGCGGCATCTACCAACTTGGTTGCGATGTGGCGCACGGCAGGGGACGTGATCCCCGCGATTTTTGCGATCCTCTGCAACTCGCCCGGTGCGAGGTTGCCAGAGGCGGTGCGCTTGGCATTGAGCAGCAAGGTCTCGACCGTGGCTTCCAATTGCTGCCGCTCAGGCGTCTGCGGCATGGGTGTGGCTTGCGGTTGGTAATCGAGTGGTGCGCTTCTGTTGAGCCACGCTCGCACCTGCTCCATGCGCAGGCCGGTGGCCAGCACGATCTTAGCGCGGATGCCGTGCGGCAAGTGTCTTAGCCCCGTAGAACTGTGCCACTATACTGGCCGACCGTTTCGACGACGCCAAAGCAGTCGAGAACCATCGCGACTACCGTCGCCGGGAGTTCGGCGAAACCAAAGAGGCACTGGTCGACGCACACCGCTTTACTGACCCCCGAGCCTACACCTTGAAACTGTCCGACTTGGCGTTTGCCGTACCGGTTCTGATCGATGCGCTGGACGATGATGACGCTTACGACTTGATCGATGAGCTGATCGCTGACGGCACACTGCCTGCAGGCACAGAACTGAAGACTCGGCGCAGAGAACGCGAGAACCAGAAAGTGAACCTGAAGTCGTTGAAGAACCTGAAGAGAGGAGCCGCTCATGGCACAGCGTAAGATCGAAGAGACCCACAATATCCCGGAGGGCTGGGGTGCCATCCCGCCGGACTGGGACCGCGTCCCGCCCGGTGCCCTGCCACGCAAACAGCGCGAGCGGATCGCCTACTGGCGGCAGGGCTGGTTCGTCAGAATGGCGGCCAAGGGCGTAGTGCCTGATCCTGCGGTCGACCAGAAGCTCGGCGCACTGGTGCTGGAGCTGCTGCCCGAACTGGTGACCAACCCGATGCAGCTGAAGCCATACTGGGACCATAAGCCGCTGGACGTCGTACTCCGTGTCTGGGCGCGCCCGCCCGTGCCGATGTTCCTGCAGCTGAAACCGCACAACCCGCGTTATGCTGTGCTGGTTCAAGCGGCCAACCACGAGGCAGGAGAGCGCCTGCTGCGCGGCCTTCTGCCGCATGCTTCGGCTATCGAACCACGCAAGGGCTGATGACTTTCCAACACTCTTTCCAACATGACCCCGGTACCCAGAACCGGGGTTTTCTTGTTCAGATGTTGGGAAAGCGTTGGAAAAAATTCTTTAAACGCCCACCGAGCGCTTCAAAAACCAGCTAAGTAGTTGATTTTATGGTACCACCTCCCCGGCTTGAACGGGGGACCTCCTGATCCACAATCAGGCGCTCTAACCAACTGAGCTAAGGCGGCACTGGGTTGGATTTAACGGCCCAATTTGCAGATTGCAAGAGGGTTAGAAGCGATAGCTCCAGCTCTGCTCCACCAGATCCTGGCCAAAGGAATGCACCGGTTTGGTGCTCTCCAACTGCCAGTCATGGGCCTTGTAGAGCGCGCAGGCCGCCTTGTGGCTTTCATGGGTCCAGAGTTGCATGCCCTGATAGCCACGGTCCTTTGCAAAGCCCATGCAGGTTTCCAACAGCCGTTTGCCCAGGCCCTTCCCCCGCGCTTGCGGGACGAGCAGGAACAGCCGCAGTTTGGCCTTCGTTTCGGACAGTCGTACACAGAAAATCGAGCCCAGGCGCGTGCCGTCTTCCTCCGCAATCCACCCCCGTTCCAACTCCGGATCATGCTCGGCGATGAAGGCATCCAGGATGTCGCCCACCAGGAGGCCAAAGCTGTCGTCAAATCCTTCGGTTTGCGCGTAGAGCCGGCCATGCTGATCCACGAGCCAATCGCGGTCATCGGCGGTGAATTGTCGGATGGTCACATTTTCCATGCCCGCACCAGAACCCAAGCTGCCTTGCCTTTCAACCCCGTGCAGGCTAGCGATGCTTCCACTTCACTCAGGAGAGCAGAGATGGGTATCGACACCGAACGCGACATTGAAGCCAATTTGCAGATCGGGCCCACCGACAAGGGCATGGTCCGGATCTATGTCGAATCGCAGGGCCTTGAAATTCCTATGGATTTTTCACCCGACGATGCCGATGAAATTGCCGATGAGATCACCGCCGCCGCCAATCGGGCGCGGAACATGCGCGGCGGCAAACGCTAACCCCAGTCCAGCCCCATGTCAGGGTCACGCAGGCCTTGCAAACGGCGCGCAGCCGTGGTCGCGAGTTTCTGAACCATCGACTTCCGGCGCGCAGCGGCCAGCTTGTCCTCCGGCCCCATGCGGATGACTTCTGCACCATAGGCATCCGCGATGATCAAGCCGGTTTCCAGCGGCAGCAGTTCCGTCGGGAAGCTGTCATCCACGGCCCAGAAGAACCGATCACACCATTCCAGGTAGCCCTGCCACTTGCTGTCTGACTGATAGTCGGCCCGGCTCGATTTGCATTCGATCACCCAGATCTCGCCCTTCGGTCCCAACCCCATCAGATCGACCCGCAACCCGCGGGCGGGCACAAGCTCTTCAACGCTTGCGAACCCGTAGCTTGCCAGAAGCCGCGCTGCGCCGCGGGCCAGAAGTTGGCCGGGTTGGAAACTCTGCAGATCATCATGCGCCATGCGCCAAATATGAACATATCGGGAACACCGTGCAAGGATATTCCTGCGCTCTGTTGCTATTGCCCCTTGTTCCCCGGGGGATGGCGGCCTAAGTGAGACGGGTGACGGGTGCTGCTCTTCGCGTGACTGGTTACGTTCCAGTGGCCTTAAGCAAATCCGAGGGAGCTGGCTCTGTCCTGGCCCTGGCCAAGTTACCTGGCGCCCACCTGTATATACAGGTCCTCGGGAATAAAAAACCAAACGGCTGCAGCGGGCCCGTCACACAGACCCGCAAGACAATTCATCGCTCAGGCAGAAATCCGATGGCGGGTCAGCGGCGCTTGTGCAGCGCCCGCTTTTCTTCGACACGGACAGGGATCAGCAATTCCTCGCGCTGCGGCTGCGCGAACGCACTGCGGATCAAACGAAGGATGAAATCGAACATTGCCAGTCTCCTTTGTCTTAGAAGATGGCACTTGATGCCGAAATGTCCAGAGGCAAATGACGCGAAATAGCGCTAACAGGACTCTTTACGCACCGTCTCTGCAACCAGCACGGGCACCCCCTGCCGGGGGCCCAAGCCACCGTCATCTCCCGCATCGGGTTTGTCCGCCATCGCGGTGATCGCCCAAGCGAATTGCACGCCGGAAAACACGATGCCGTTGAGCACCCAGAAGACGGCAACAGCCATGACGGCCACGTCCGAGCCGGACACAAGATGCCATAGATTGGCGACGTTCAGCCATAAAACAAGGAAAACAAAGGCACCCGCCGCGGCAAACCCGGTCAATGCGCTCTTCACGTATAATCTGACGACTCGCGGCATGGATTTCTCCTTTGCCCTGAGCATAGCGCCGTCACGCGCGAATTCAAAAGGCTTCCGGTTGCGCTTCGCGGGCCATGTGATCCAGCACCGCATTCACGAATTTCGGTTCCTTGCCGTCGGGGAAAAAGGCGCGCGCCACGTCGACATATTCGGTGATCACAACTTTGGGAGGCGCGTCCTTGCGCTGGAACTCTGCCCCTGCAGCCCGGAACAACGCCCGCAGCGTCGGGTCGATCCGCGCGATGGGCCATTTCGCCACCAGCGCGCGATCCGTCATCTGGTCAATCGGCGCCTGATAGTTCACCGCGTCTTCCAGCACGGCCGCGAAAAGCTCGATGTCGCCATCCTGCATCTCGTCGCCGTCATAGGTCGCGCCAAAACGGTGGTCTAGGAATTCCGCGCGCACCGCTTCGACGGTCTGCGCGGAATGCTCCATCTGGAACAGCGCCTGCACGGCGTAAAGCCGGGCGGCGGATTTCATTTTCCGGCGCTGGTTGCCGGAGAGGTTGCCATGCAGCGATGTCATGCGGTTTTGGATCCGTCACTTGAACCGGCGATCAGCGTGTCCTGCCCTGCTGGCTTGAACCCGATGCCTTTGGATTGGGAGGCCCATTTACGGGCCATCGCCACCAGATGCAAGGCCGCCGCCGCCGCCCCGCCGCCTTTGTTCTGGCCCTGCACGTCAGCCCGCACTTCGGCCTGCGCCCGGGTCTCCACCGTCAGGATGCCGTTGCCGATGCAGAGCCCCTGCAGGCCCAGCAATTGCAAGGCCCGGCTGCTGTCATTGCAGACGGTTTCGTAATGCGTGGTCTCGCCCCGGATCACGCAGCCAAGCGCCACGTATCCGTCGAAATTGCTGCGCCGGTCGGAGATGCCGATGGCCGTGGGCACTTCCAGCGCGCCGGGCATTTCCACCAGTTCCCAGGTGGCACCTGCCGCTTCGATCTCGGCTTTGGCCCCGGCCACCAGATTGTCCGCGATATCCTTGTAGTAGGGCGCCACGACGATCAGGATTTTCACCGGCTTGTCGAAGGTCGGGCGGGGCAGGACATAATGCTCTTCATTCACAGCCATGGATCACTCCTTGGTAATCGGGCGCGTGCCCACGATGGTCAGGTTATAGGCCTCAAGCCCGAGGTATTTTGTCTGTGGGCTGTCGGTCAGCAGGATCAGCTCGCTCAGGCCCAGCGTTGACATGATCTGCGCCCCGACACCGGTGCGTTTGATCGTGCGCGGGCCATCGTCTTCATCCCCGTCCAGGCGCAGCTTGGGGTGCGGCTCGCGGAACAGCAGCACGGCTCCCCGCCCCTCTTCGGCGATGATCTCCATCGCGCGGGGCAATTCATCCGCCGGGCTCGGCCCGAGGCCCAGCACATCCTCCAGCGCATTGAGCGCATGGGTTCTGACCAGCACCGGGGCATCGGAACCGATGTCCCCTTTCGACAGGATGACATGATCGGTGCCGGTGATCTCATCGGAAAAAATGCGCATGTCCCACTCCCCGCCATAGGCGGAGGTGACGGTGCGCGCGTCGCGCTGGCGCAGCAGATTGTCGTGCTTGTGGCGGTAGGCGATCAGATCGCTGATGGTGCCGATTTTCAACCCGTGTTCAGCCGCGAAATCCACCAGATCCTGCAGACGGGCCATGTCGCCATCGGGTTTCATGATCTCGCAAATCACGCCCGAGGGGTGCAGCCCCGCGAGCCGGCTGATGTCCACGGCGGCTTCGGTATGTCCGGCGCGCACCAGCACACCGCCCTGCCGCGCTCGCAGCGGAAAGACGTGACCGGGCGTGGCGATATCCGCCTGCCCCATGTCCTCATTGATGGCCACCGCCACCGTCAACGCCCGATCTGCTGCGGAAATGCCTGTGCTAACGCCCTCGCGCGCCTCGATGGAGACAGTGAAGGCCGTCTCGTGACGGGAGGAGTTGTTCACCGCCATCATCGGCAGACCCAGCGTCTCGACGCGATCTGCCGTGAGTGGCATGCAGATCAGCCCGCGCCCGTGCGTCGCCATGAAGTTGATTGCATCGGCGTCGGCAAATTGCGCCGGGATCACCAGATCACCCTCGTTTTCGCGATCCTCGTGATCCACAAGGACAAACATGCGTCCCTGCCGCGCGTCTTCGATGATCTCTTCGATGGGTGCGATGCTGGCCCGCAGATCTTTCTCAACCGGGCCGGGTGTTTCAAAGCTCATGGCGCGCGTGCCTTTCGTTTCACTTGGCAGGCTCATATCGCAGCGCCCACGCCTTGACCAGATGTGCCCGGCGCTCAGGTGCTGTGCATTTCCGCAAGGCGCGCGACGTAACGGGCAAGAGTGTCGATCTCCAGGTTGACCATATCGCCGACGGCCACATCGCCCCAGGTCGTCGCGGTCTTGGTGTGGGGAATGAAATTGATGCCGAAATCCGCTCCGTTCACGTCGTTGACCGTCAGCGAGGTGCCGTTCAGCGCCACCGACCCTTTGGGCGCGATGAACCGCGCCAGCGCCTCGGGCGCACGCAGCGTCACGCGTGTGCTGTCGCCTTCGTCTTCAACCGCGACAACCTCCGCGACCCCATCCACATGCCCGGACACGATATGCCCGCCCAATTCGTCGCCGACCCTTAGCGCCCGCTCCAGGTTGACACGTTTGCCAACCACCCAGTTATTCCGCCCGATGTTGGTCTTCTCAACGGTTTCGGCGCTGATCTGCACGTCGTACCAATCAGGCCCCAGATCCACCACCGTCAGGCAGACACCATCCGATGCGATGGAGGCACCAATATCGATGCCCTGCGTGTCATACCCCGTCTGGATACGCGCCCGCAGGTCGCCCTCCTGAACCAACGAGGTGATCGTGCCGATATCGGTGATAATGCCTGTGAACATGGCCGCCCCTCTTGCCGTCCTGACCCTGACCTAGCGGCGCGACCGATCCCTGACAAGACCCCCTGCCTTGCCGGATCATGCAGAAAATGCCATACTAAACCCGGGTGAATTCGGTGGAAGTGAAGATAGTCGTTGATCGAGGCTCGTTCTTTGTCCCCAAACGCCGTCGCATCCTCCCGCGTTTTTCTGTTCCTGCAAGGCCCGCATGGTCCGTTCTTTTTTCAGCTGGGGCGTCAGTTGCGAAAGGCCGGCGCACTGGTCTGGCGCGTGGGCTTCAACACCGGTGACAGCGTTTTCTGGCCACAGCGGCGCAGCTATGTCCCCTATCGCGGTGCGCGCGAGGGTTGGGCCGATTTCATCACAGACCTCTTGCAAGAAAAGGGCGTGACCGACCTGGTGCTCTATGGAGATACCCGGTGGATGCATGCGCAGGCCGCGACCCTCGCAAAGGCCCGCAATATCCGGGTGCACGTCTTCGAAGAAGGCTATCTGCGCCCCTATTGGGTCAGCTACGAGATCGGCGGCGCTAACGGCCATTCCCCCCTGATGGACATGCCCCTCAGCGCCATGCGGGAGGCGCAGGCGCGCGGCAGCTTTGACCCGCCGGTCCCGCCGGGTCACTGGGGCGACATGCGCCAGCACGTTTTCTACGGCGCGCTCTACCACTGGTTCGTAATGCTCTGGAACCAGCGCTACCCGCAGTTTCGCCCACATCGTTCCCTGCAGGTGAGCCAGGAGTTCCAACTCTATATCAGACGCTTGCTCCTGATGCCGTTTCAGGCGCTTGAGCGGCGCCTCGCCACCTACCGCCTGAGGCGCGGCAGGTTCCCCTATCACCTGACCCTGCTGCAGCTGGAACACGATTCCGCCTTCCAGATGCATGCGCCATTCGACACGCAGTACACCTTCCTGCGCCTCGTCATCTCGCAATTCGCAGCTGGTGCGCCCGCGCATCATCACCTGGTGTTCAAGGCCCATCCGCTGGAAGACGGGCGCGTGCCCCTGCGGCGCGACATCAGACGGCTGGCCCGTGAATATGATATCTCCAACCGCGTGCATTACCTGCGCGGCGGCAAACTGGCGGGCATTCTCAATGAGGCCCGCAGCGCCGTGACCGTGAATTCGACATCAGGTCAGCAGGCGCTCTGGCGCGGCATCCCGCTCAAGGCCTTTGGCGATGCCGTCTATGACAAGCCGGAGCTTGTTTCGGACCAACCCCTTGCCGAGTTCTTTGCCGACCCCAAACGTCCGGATCTGGGGGCATACCGGGAGTTCAGACAGTTTCTGTTACAAACAAGCCAGTTACCGGGAAGCTTCTATGCAAGCCGCGGGCGGGCGCAACTGCTGCGTAGCGTTGTTGATTTGATGCTCTCGGGGCGTGATCCCTACCAGATTGACGAGCAGCCAACCGAGGCGCCTGAGCAACAGTTGCGCGTGGTGAGATAACGCAACGCCGTCCAAACGCTGGATTTTCAAAAGTAATCGCGATAGATTAATGACCAATACGTCGGGAAAAACCGACGATTTGAGGCAGAATTCGAATTGGTCGAGGAGACCGAGCAGTGACAACTTCCGGTTTTCGGTGGGTGCGCCCCATCGCCCTTGTGACGGCTCTGGCCGTCTTGGCGTCGTGCGGGTTGCCGCATGTCGGTCCCAACAAACGCCAGATCTACAAGGGCTCCGTGAACAAGCAAGGCGACGCCTTTGTCGTGGCCGTGAATGACCGTGTGACCCGCGCCATTGCGGTTGTGCCTGCTCTGGGATTTTCCGACAGCTTCAAGAATGCCGCCCGTATCGGATCGGACACGATCCAGCCCGGCGATGTTCTGGGCCTGACGATCTGGGAAAACGTCGATGATGGGTTGCTGTCCGGAGAGACCGGCAATGCCACCCTGCTGGAAAGCGTTCAGGTCGATGGGGACGGGTTCATCTTTGTGCCCTATGCGGGCCGTATCCGCGCCGCCGGAAACTCGCCCGAATCCATTCGCCGCATCATCACGCGCAAGCTTGAAGAGCAGACACCCGACCCGCAGGTCGAAGTGCGCCGTCAGGCGGGCGATGGCTCTACCGTGTCGTTGACCGGCGCTGTGGGCGGTCAGGGCGTCTATGCCATTGAGCGTCCGACACGCACCCTCTCGACCATGCTGGCCCGCGCTGGCGGTGTCACAATCGAGCCCGAAATCGCACAGGTCACCGTCACCCGGGGCCGCGAGCGCAGCCGGATCTGGTTCCAGGACCTTTTTGACCACCCTGAACTCGATATCGCGCTGCGCGGGGGCGACCGTATTCTGGTGGAGGAAGATACACGCTCCTTCACAGCGCTGGGGGCGACCGGCGCGCAGGCACGTGTGCCGTTCCAATCGCAAAACCTCTCGGCGCTTGAGGCCATTGCGCAGGTGGGCGGGCTGGTATCCGCCACGTCGGATGCCACCGGCGTCTTTATCTTCCGGAACGAGCCGCCTGAGGTGGCCGCAGAGGTGCTGGGGCGGAATGACCTGATCGGGGCGCAGCGCATGATCTACCTGCTTGATCTGACCGAGCCCAACGGGATGTTCGTGGCCCGTGATTTCGTGATCCGCGACGGCGACACCATCTACGTGACCGAAGCGCCGCTGGCGCAGTGGAACAAGGCGGTCTCCGCCGTCTTTGGCTCGCTTGTCGGACCTGCGGCCTCCATCGACCAACTGGCAAACTGACGCCTCTGATGGGCGCGGGGAGTGACCCAAAAGCCGCCGGACAGGAGACTGCCCGGCGGCTTTATGTCTATAACGGCGGCTTTCTGACGCAAAAGCGCATGCGGCGCATTCTAACGCTCAGCGGATACGCGGTGAAGATCGGCAGCCCCGGCCCGGATGATCTGGTTGGCGTCTGGGGCATGCGGCCGACGGCTCGGCGGGGCGAGGCGGTCGCGGATCACAAGGGCGCCGAGTTGGTCCGGGTCGAAGACGCCTGGCTGCGCTCCCTGCATCCTGGTCGTGCGGGGGAGCCCCCGATGGGGTTGCTGATCGACCGGTCGGGCGTGCACTACGATCCGTCGACCGTCTCGGATCTCGAAGACCTGCTGCGCCATCACCCGCTGGACGACACCGCCCTGCTGGACGCCGCACGCGGCGCAATCGCGCGCCTGCAGGAAGCGCATCTGACAAAATTCAGCGCGGTTGATCCCACCTTGCCACCCTTGCCGCCAGGCTATGTTCTTGTCCTCGATCAAACCCGCGGCGATGCTTCAGTGACCGCCAGTGGCGCGGATCGGAACCGGTTTCTGGAAATGCTCTTTGTCGCGCAGGAGGAACATCCCGGCGCGCCCATCGTCATCAAGACACATCCAGACACTGTGGCCGGGTTTCGCCAGGGTTATTTTGAAGATCAGGACCTCTCCGACCGGGTACGCTTTCTCACCGATCCCGTCAGCCCGTGGATATTGTTCGAAGGGGCCATCGGCGTCTACACTGTTTCATCACAACTGGGGTTTGAGGCGATCTTTGCAGGCCACCGACCCCGGCTCTTCGGCCAACCCTTCTATGCAGGCTGGGGGCTGTCACAGGACGAATTTCCCGTGCAGCGCCGTCAGCGCAGCCTGACCCGTGCGCAACTCTTTGCCGCGGCCATGATGCTCTACCCGAAATGGTATGACCCCTACGCGGATCGTCTCTGCGATCTGGGCACGGCAATCGACGCCATGGCTGCGCAGGCGCGTGCGTGGCGCGAGGACCACAAGGGCTGGGTCGCCTCCGGCATGCGCCTGTGGAAACGCGCGCCGCTGCAACGCTTCTTTGGCCAGCACACACCGATGATCTTTGAAGATCAGCCTGCAAAGGCGCGCGCCACGGGGCGGCCCTGGATGGTCTGGGCAGGCAAGGCAGAGGTCGGTCACCGTGACGCTCTGCGCGTCGAGGATGGGTTTTTGCGCTCGCGCGGGCTGGGGGCGGAACTGGTGCCACCGCTCTCGCTGGTCACCGATGATCTGGGCATCTACTACGACCCTACCAAGCCCAGCCGCCTGGAAAACCTGATCGCCCGCCGAGCACAATTACGCCCGGATCAGGAGACGCGGGCGGGGGCGCTGATCAAACAACTGGTGCGCAGGCGCGTTACCAAATACAATCTTGGCGGCGCGACGGAACCCTTGCCGGAAGGGTATCGGATTCTCGTCGTCGGGCAGGTCGAGGACGACGCATCCATCAGGCTTGGTACCACTTCAGTGTCCCGCAATCTTGACCTGCTGACGGCGGCCCGGACAGCGCACCCGGCGGCGCGGATCATCTACAAACCCCACCCGGATGTCGAAGCGGGCCTGCGGGCCGGCACTTGCGAGACCGTCGATCTGGCAGACCATATCGCGGCAAAGGCGGATGTGCTGACGCTGCTGGATCAGGTGCAGGAGGTCTGGACCATGACCTCACTGCTGGGGTTCGAGGCGCTGTTGCGCGATCTGCCCGTCACCACGCTGGGTGTGCCGTTTTACGCGGGATGGGGGTTGACCACGGACCTTGGGGACGTCCCGCCGCGACGCCGCGCGACGCCCTCGCTCTGCGGGCTGGCGCATGCGACATTGATCGACTATCCGCGCTACGTTGATCCCAAGACCGGCCTGCCCTGCCCTGTCGAAGTGGCCGTCGACAGGCTGGCGGAGGGCGATCTCCCCCCGCCCGGCCACGCAAACCGACTCCTGTCAAAGCTTCAGGGGCTTCTGGCCAGCCGCGCGCATCTCTGGCGGAGATGAGTTACCCTGAGGCGCGCTGCCAGATGTGCAGCACGTCCCCTCCGATGGTCTGGTTTTGCTTCAGCACATAGCGCTGCGCCTGCGCCAGATGCCCAAGACCCAAGGCCCCGACGGAGGGCAGCCCCTCCGCCCCGATGGCAAGACCGGCCGTAAAGCTGACCAGCTCATCCACCAGATCCGCTTCGATCAGGCTTGCCGCCAACGCGCTGCCGCCTTCGCAAAACACCCGGGTGAGCCCATGTGAGGCCAGTTGCCGCAACAGGTCCTGCGGGTCCAGCTGCCCGCCCTTTGCCGCGCAGGGCAGAAGCGTGGCACCCAGATCGTGCCAGGTCTGCAGCAGCGTCCCGTCCGCATCATGGCCGTGGCAGAGGATCACCGGTACGTCCTTTGCCGTGCGGGCCAGACCACTCATCAACGGCAAGTCGAGACGGCGGCTGACAACAACCCGCGCCGGTTGCCAATCGACGCCCAGACCCAGCACCGTCAGGCTCGGGTCGTCCTTGCGCGCCGTCCCGCCGCCGACCATCACCGCGTCGTGCCGCGCCCGCATGGCATGCACGGCACGGCGCGCGTCCGGCCCGGTGATCCACTGGCTTTCGCCGGTACCGGTGGCAATGCGTCCATCAAAACTGCTTGCCAGCTTTAGAGTTACAAAAGGCCGATCAGTGTCGAGCCGGGTGAAGAAACCTGCATTCGCCGCCCGCGCTTCACGTTCCAGGAGGCCGGTATGCACCTCGATGTCCGCCGCGCGCAACATCGCGCACCCCTGCCCCGCAACCCTCGGATCGATGTCTTCCACCGCGACAAAAACCCGCGCCACGCCGGCGTCGATGAGAGCCTGCGCGCAGGGTGGCGTCTTGCCGTGATGTGCGCAGGGTTCGAGCGTGACATAGACATCGGACCCCAGTGCGGCAGGACCTGCCTGCGCCAAGGCTTCCGTCTCCGCATGCGGCCTGCCACCGGGCTGCGTCCACCCGCGACCGATCACGCGCCCGCCTTTGACGATAACGCACCCGACCGCCGGGTTCGGCCATGTCCGCCCCAGCCCGCGCCGACCCAGGGACAGCGCAAGCGCCATGAAACGGGCGCGCGCGCTCACTCTTCCGGTGGCACGTCCGGCCGCAATTCGCTGACAAATTTATCGAAATCATCCGCAGCCTGGAAGTTCTTGTATACGCTGGCAAAACGCACATAGGCCACGGTGTCGATCCGTGCCAGCGCCTCCATCACGATCTCCCCGATCTGCTTGGAATTGATGTCCGTCTCGCCCATGCTTTCCAGCCGCCGCACGATGCCGGAGATCATCTGGTCGATCCGATCGGGATCAATCGGGCGTTTCTGCATCGAGATGCGGATGGACCGTTCGAGCTTGTCACGGTCGAAATCCTCGCGCTTGCCGTTGGATTTGATCACCACCAGATCGCGCAGCTGTACCCGTTCGTAGGTCGTGAACCGCCCGCCGCAGGCCGGACAGAACCTGCGGCGCCGGATCGATACGTGATCCTCCGCGGGCCGGCTGTCTTTCACCTGAGTGTCAATGTTTCCGCAAAACGGGCAGCGCATGGGCCGTCCCCCTTCATGTTGTCTATCTGCCTCTTTGTGGGATCGCCGCCCCACTTATCCACACTTATAGGCGAGCGCCTAAGTTTTGGGTAGAGGGGATTTGTGCACCAACATGTGGTAGGCGAAATGCGCTCTCAGCCGTTGCTCAGAAATGACACCGCAACGCGGCGGGTGTGTGGCCGTGTGCGATGTTCAAAGAGGTAGACGCCCTGCCAGGTACCCAGCATCAACTGCCCGTCTGTGACCGGGATCGACAAATATGTGGGCAGCAGCGCGGCCTTGATATGCGCGGGCATGTCGTCTGGACCCTCGTAGGTGTGGGTCAGATAGGACATGGACGGATCAGTGGCGGGCGGCACAAGGCGGGCAAAGAAATTGGCAAGGTCGGTCTGCACCTCCGGGTCAGCGTTTTCCTGAATGAGCAGGCTGGCCGAGGTGTGGCGGACAAAGAGCGTGAGCAGCCCCGACCCTGTCAGGCGCGGGATCTGATCCGTGAACTCGTACAGCCCCTGGCCGCCAGTGGCGATGGTGATCTCCACCGTTTGGTTACTTGTCACCTAAAAATCCGCTCGCCCTGCTCATCGATCACCTGCTTGGCCTTGCGGAAACAAGCCTTTTGCGCTTCTTCCAGACCCTGCACGGTGTCTGCGCGGATCAGCTGATGGCTGAGTGTCTCGCCATCCACGTCTTTCTCGATCAGCGCGGAGACACGGTAAGTGTTGCCTTCTGCAACGGGCGTGGCGGTGATCCGGAACCCCTCATAGGTTTCGGTCGATGCCTCTGATGCGGTGCCCTTGTTCCCGCCGCCGAATAGTTTTTTTAGCAATGACATTGAGCGCCTCTTCGATGTTTCGTGCAGCCTAACGGGGCATAGTTCATTGGGAAAGTCACTAGGATGAAAACCAGCTGAGCACTCAATATGAAACCCAAGAGCAGTCGCCTCAATCGGTAAGAATGCGCAGTGCCTCCGCCGGTGTGTGTACAGCCTTCAAACCATGCAACGCGAGTTTATCCGCGTTCTTCTGGAAATCCTTTGTGTTCGTCGTCACAAAGACATCACGTTCGGCATTGAAGTGCGCCCAAAGCATGTGAACATCGCACCACGCGTTCCGCCATTTATGAAAATTCACGTCGTGGAGTTCCGCCTGTGTCAAACCCGGCGGCAATTCGCGGTCAGTGTTTGGGAACATAGCTGTCCAAAGCGCGCCGATGCGCTCTTCAAACGTGTCATCTACGACAACGGACATGTCCCAACAGGTCAAGTCAAAAACGAGCGGGCCCCTGACACGATCAAGATCGCCCCAGCCAAGCGCATCTATGCGTGTGTTGAACTGAGTCGCCGCAGGTGGAAATTCTTTTGAACCTCTCAGAGCCTCGGACGCGGACACCGTCGTAATCCCCACGGATATCTGACCGGATCTGTGTGCCGCGATTAAAAGGTTGACGTCTTTAGCAGCCTCCTCGCCATTTTCGACGGCGAGGAGGCAATTCCAGTCAAGCGTGTAAGTGGCCTTACTGATCGAGGAAACTTCGCAGTTTCCGCGAGCGGCTCGGATGCTTCAGCTTCCGTAGCGCTTTCGCTTCGATCTGGCGGATACGTTCGCGGGTCACGCTGAACTGCTGGCCCACCTCTTCGAGCGTGTGATCAGTGTTCATCCCGATGCCAAACCGCATGCGCAACACGCGTTCCTCGCGCGGTGTAAGGGACGCCAGCACCCGGGTTGTGGTTTCTTTGAGGTTTTCCTGAATGGCGCTGTCCAGAGGGAGCACGGCATTCTTGTCCTCAATGAAATCGCCCAGCTGGCTGTCTTCCTCGTCGCCAATCGGCGTCTCCAGCGAGATCGGCTCCTTGGCGATCTTCATCACCTTGCGGACTTTCTCAAGCGGCATCTGCAGCTTCTCGGCCAGCTCTTCCGGCGTCGGCTCGCGACCGATCTCGTGCAGCATCTGGCGCCCGGTTCGGACCAGTTTGTTGATCGTCTCGATCATGTGCACGGGGATACGGATCGTGCGCGCCTGATCCGCAATGGACCGGGTGATCGCCTGACGGATCCACCAGGTCGCATAGGTCGAAAATTTATACCCGCGACGGTATTCGAACTTGTCCACAGCCTTCATCAAGCCGATGTTACCTTCCTGAATGAGATCAAGGAATTGCAGCCCGCGGTTCGTGTATTTCTTGGCGATGGAAATCACCAGACGCAGGTTCGCCTCGACCATTTCCTTCTTGGCCTGACGCGCCTCTTTCTCGCCCTTCTGAACCTGCTGCACAATGCGGCGGAATTCAGAGATGTCGAGACCGACGTATTGGCCAACCTGTGCCATATCCGTGCGCAGTTCTTCGACTTTGTCGGTGGAGCGTTCGATGAACATCTGCCAGCCGCGACCGGTCTTCTCGGCCATGCGCTCCATCCAGTTCGGGTCCAGCTCGTAGCCGCGATATTCGTCGATGAATTCGCGGCGGTTGATCCGCGCCTGATCCGCCAGTTTCACCATCGCGCTGTCGATCTGCATGATCCGGCGGTTGATGCCGTAAAGCTGGTCGATCAAGGCTTCGATACGGTTGTTGTGAAGGTGCAGTTCATTCACCAGCAGCACGATTTCCGAGCGCAGTTTCTGGTAGAGGTCCTCGTCGGACTGCGAAAAGGTGCCATCCTCGTTCAGCGTCGCGGAAATCCGGCTGTCCTGCATTTCGCTGAGCTTGACGTAGTCGTCGGCAATGATGTCGAGCGCTTCCAGCACCTGTGGCTTCAGCGCCGCCTCCATCGCGGCCAGCGACATGTTGGCCTGATCGTCATCATCGTCATCGTCGTCCTGGGCAATCGGATTGCCATCGGCATCCAGCTCCGGGCTGGCCTCTTCCTTTTTCTCTGCCGTGCCGTCGGCGGCAACCACGGGCTCGTCAACGGCGCCGTCTTCATCCATCTGGTTGCCGAAGGTCGCCTCAAGGTCGATCACATCGCGCAGCAGGATTTCTTCGGACAGCAATTCATCGCGCCAGATCGTGATCGCCTGGAAGGTCAGCGGGCTCTCGCAGAGACCCGCAATCATGGTGTTGCGGCCAGCCTCGATGCGTTTGGCGATCGCAATCTCGCCCTCGCGGCTCAGCAGTTCGACCGAGCCCATCTCGCGCAGGTACATGCGCACCGGGTCATCGGTGCGGTCCAGCTTTTCGGAGGTGCCGGAGCCCAGCGTGACCTCACGCGTGCCTTCGGTGGTCGTCAGCTCTGTCGACCCCTTGGCTTCTTCTTCCTCGGCGTCTTCGTCTTCGATGATGTTGATGCCCATCTCGGACAGCATCGACATCACGTCTTCGATCTGTTCGGAACTCACCTGGTCAGGCGGCAACACCGTGTTCAGCTGATCGTAGGTGATGTAGCCTTTTTCGCGCGCCTCGCCGATCATCTTCTTGACGGCGGCCTGGCTCATATCAAGCGAATGGCCTGCGTCCTGATCGTCTGGTTTCGCATCGGTGTTGCTGTCTTTGGCGGCCATGCACTGCTCCTCAAGGGTCTCATCGATTCGCTCGCCCGAATCACTAGGGAATCATCTAGTGGTTTTGGGTGATTCGGCCACCCGTTTACCTTCTTTTTCTGCCGGTTTCCCGTTCAAATATGGTTAACCACCCGGTTTCTGGTGCTTAATGGCATCAAGTAATGCATCCAGCGCACCGCGTTCCTCCCGACTGATTCGCGCACCATTGTCTCCCAGATCGTATTCGGCCGTGTCCTCCTGCCCGCTTCTGCGGGCCCGGTCTGCGGCCTGTGCGGCTTCGGACAACCGCCAGGTCAGGCCCTCGTCCGCCACGCCGTTGAGATCTTCAACCGCTTCGGCAATTTCTGCGTCGAGGCCCCGTGCGCTGTGCAATTTGGCCAGTTCTTCGGCCACCGTCATGCGCGCCTTTTCCACATCCCCAGGGGACCGGATGCACGGCACAATGGCGACATGGCGTTGGGCCAGCAGGTTTTCAAGGGTCTCGGCGCCAAGAGCATCGGATATACGGGTGCGTAGGGTGTCCCCATCCAGGTCCATATCCCGCAGCAACAGTTGCCGCAGATCGGCGTGGAGCGGATCGGTGCAACGCATCTGCTCGATGCCGGACTCAAATGGCTCGATCACCTCCGGGCAGGTCACCAGTGCTGCAAGGATAACCGCTTCGCGCAGATGTTCCGCCGTACGGCTGTCGTCCGAAGCGGCAAGCACGGAGGCCTTGGTCGAGGCCAAGGCACTTGCCGGTGCGCCTTTCCAGCGCCCCTGCCCCTTGCCCGACTTACCCCCACCTGACGGCCGCGCGGGCCGAAACAGCTGCCACCGCAAGTCCTTGATTTCCTGACCATAGTGGCCGCGGATCGACGGGTCCTTGATGGTCATGATCCGGTCACGCAGCGCCTTGTCGAGCGCCGCCTTACGCTCCGGGCTGTCGAAAACCTTGCCCTCGGTCTCTCGTTGCCAGAGCAACCGCACCATCGGCAGCGCCTCATCCAACAGCTTTTGCAAGGCGGGCGCGCCCTGCTCGCGCAGCAGATCGTCGGGGTCCTTGCCCGGCGGCATGATCGCGAACCGCAAGGACCGCCCCGCCTCCAGCAGCGGCAGCGCCAGATCGATCAGCCGCATCGCCGCGCGCAGACCCGCCGTATCGCCATCCAGCGCGATGATCGGTTCCGGCGCGATCCGCCAGAGCATCTGCAACTGGTTGTCCGTGATCGCCGTGCCGAGCGGGGCCACAGCGGCTTCAAAACCGGCGGAGGCCAGGGCGATGACATCCATATATCCCTCGGCCACGATCAGCGGCTGGCCTTTCCCGGCAGCCGTGCGCGCGGGGCCCTGATTGTAAAGGCTGCGCCCCTTGTCAAAGAGTTCGGTTTCCGGAGAGTTCAGATATTTGGCGTTGTCATTGGGGTCCATCGCCCGGCCGCCAAAGGCAATCGCACGCCCCCGCGCATCGCGAATGGGGTAGATGATGCGGCCCCTGAAGGTGTCATAGGGCTTGCCCCCCTTGGACGAGGGTTTGGCCAGCCCTGCATCGAGGATCAGCTGATCTTCCACGTTCTTGGCCTTGAGATGGTCCCAGAGGCCCTGCCACTGATCCGGCGCAAAGCCGATCTCCCAACGCTCCAACGTCTCGGCACCGAGCCCCCGCCGCTCCAGATAGGCGCGCGCCTCTGCCGCCGCCCCGGTATTCAACTGCAGGCGGAAAAACCTGACCGCCTGCTCCATGACCTCCGCCAGTTGGGTGCGTTTATCTGCTTTTTGCTGGGCCTGCGGGTCGCGCGCGGGCATCGGCATGCCCGCCTCTCGCGCAAGAATTTCCACGGCTTCCATGAAACCGACATTCTCCGTCTCGCGCACAAAGGAAATCGCATCCCCCTTGGCGTGACAGCCAAAGCAATAGTAGAATCCCTTGCGGTCATCGACGTGAAAACTGGCGGATTTTTCCTGATGAAACGGGCATGGCGCCCACATGTCACCCTTGGCCTGATTGGATTTGCGCTGATCCCACATGACCTTGCGCCCGACAACTGATGTCAGGCTCAAACGGGTGCGCAATTCATCAAGGAATCCGGGCGGCAGGCTCATGGCGCAAGTATCAGCCCAGGCCTTGGCAGAGTCCAGTGGCCGCCCAGGAAATTACCGCAGGACGCGCAGCATTACTGCGCGAGACAAGCCTCTTTCCAGACCTCGGCCAGATCATTGTCGCGCACGTCCTTGCGCGGCATTTCGTAGATCCACGGGGTGACCAGCGGGATCGCATTGTTGAACTTCGCAGGCCAGGCCGGGTCACCGGCCAGAACCGTTTCCTGCACCTTGGCTTCCTTGACGCGGTCCAACCGTGCCTGACGCACGGCCGCCACAACCTCAGCCTGATACCCACAGCTGACTTCCTTCTCGCTCTGGGCAACCGCAGGCAAGGCGGTCAGGGCGATGGCGCCGACCAATACAAAACGCAACATTTATACTCTCCGCATCGATTTCGATGGGCGCACCTTAGCCGCGCGCTGCGACGGCTTCCATAGCCTGTTTCAGATCGTGCACCAATGTGCCGGCCATGGCGCGAAACACGAGGATCAGGAAGCTGTCTGCCCCGACCCGCGTGATCGATCCATTCATATGCATGATCAGTGTGCGCGCCGTATGGCCGCGTTTGAAATGCGCCGCCCGCAGATCAATGGGCACCAGCCGCGCCAGCACCTCCTCGGCACGCTCTCCAGTGACCGTGACACTGGCCCAGGCGTCGCTTTGATCCGTCAGCGCCGCGTTCTGTGCCAGCCGGTCATCGCAGGATGGTCCCGCCAGCAGAACCATATCGCGCCCGAACCAGAGCGCGCGGCTCCCGTCCTTGCCCGTTGCCCGGTTGGCCGCCGGATAGGCAAGGCCATGTGCCGCTTTGAAGTCTTCTGCCGCCTCCGTCGCCCGTCCCTTGTAAGGTGCGATCGAGGTCAGGCGCCCCAAATCGACCTCAGCCACGGAAACACCGCCAATCGTCATCGGCAGAAGACCGGCGCAGGGGCTTTTCGCACTCAGTTCAACCACGGGTCCGCTCTCCTTCCGGGTCGACAAAACCGGGTGAACAAATCTCCACCTCTGTTTCGATCCCGCGCAGATGATCGACCAGCCGCAGGGTTTCGCCCATCCGCTCCGGCCCGCGTTTGACAAAGCCCAATGCGATGAAATGGCCAAGCGTTGGCGAAAAGCCGACGGAGGTCACGTAGCCCTGATCGTTCTCGCGTGTCGCCGCCGCGTCCCGCGCAAAGAGATGCGCGCCCGCCGTCAGCTCCTTGACCGCGCCGACAGGTTTCAGCCCCACCAATCGCTCCCGGTCAGGCTCCACCAGCCCCTCGCGCGCGGCCATCGCCTGACCGATGCAATCCTTCTTGGCGCTGACCATGCGGGCGAACCCGATGTCGAACGCCGTGGTGCGCCCATGGATTTCGGCATGGGTGATGTGCCCTTTTTCGATCCGCAACACGTTCAGGGCCTCCATGCCGTAAGCGCCCCCGCCCAGAGCCTCCGCACGCGCCAGTAACAGCTTGAACAGGCTTTCCCCGTAGCGCGCGGGCACGGCCACTTCATAGGCATGTTCGCCCGAGAAGGAGATGCGGAAAAGTCGCCCCTGCACACCGGCCACACCCACAGGACCACAGGCCATGAAAGGCCAGCTTTCATTGTCGATGCGGTCGTCCAGCAGATCGTTCAGCACCTCGCGCGATTTCGGCCCGGCGACGGCGAACTGCGCCCATTGCTCGGTCACGGAGGTGAACCGCACATCCAGATCGGGCCGCAACACCTGATGCACGAACTCCAGATGCCGCATCACGCTGCCCGCCGCCGCCGTGGTCGTGGTCATCACGTAGTGCTGTTCCCCCAGTCGCGCCGTGGTGCCATCGTCCATCACATAGCCGTCTTCGCGCAGCATCAGGCCATAGCGCACGCGGCCAACCTTCAAGGTGGAGAACGTGTTGGTATAGACCATATCCAGCAGCGCGGCGGCACCCAGCCCCTGAATATCGATCTTGCCCAGCGTCGAGACATCACAGATGCCCACCGCATTACGCACATATCCGACCTCGCGGTCACAGGATTGCCGCCAATGAGTTTCGCCGGGTTTCGGGAAATAGCTGGGGCGATACCACAGCCCCGCCTCGATCATCGGTGCGTCCATGGTGACGCTGGTGGCGTGGGAGGTTGTCAGGCGCCGGGGCGCAAAACCTTCTCCCTGCGCCCCGGCGCCAAAGGCCGCAAGCGCCACGGGCGTGAACGGCGGGCGGAACGTCGTCGTGCCGGTTTCGGGAATTCCCCGCCCGGTGGCATCTGCCAGCAGGGCAAGGGCGGCCACGTTTGAATTCTTGCCCTGATCGGTCGCCATGCCCTGCGTGGTGTAGCGCTTCATGTGCTCGACGGAGCGGAAGTTCTCAGTGGCCGCCTGTTTGATGTCTTTCACGGTGACATCGTTCTGAAAGTCGAGCCACGCCCGTCCCTTCCCCGGCACCGCCCAGAGCGGCGAGAGGCGATAGGGGCTGTCCTCCGCATCGGGGACAGCGCCGCGGGGCACCTTCAGGCCCAGCTCTTTCAGCGCGGATTTCGCAGCCGCCGCACCGGCAGCAAGACAGGCGGCGGTGCTGAAATCGCCCTTGCAGGCACCTGCGACCTCCAGCCCCGGCACGCTGCCCGGAGTAGGTACGAAACTGGCGATATCCTCGCGCCACGTAGGCCGCCCGTTCATATGACAGGTCACATGCACGGTCGGGTTCCAGCCACCCGACATCGCCAGACAATCGACCTCAAGCTCTTCGGTGATGCCGTCGGATTTCACCGCAATGCGCTTAAGGCCCAGACGCCCGGTGCTGCCGGTGACCAGGCCCCCTGAGTAGGTCGGAAACGCGTGCCCCTTCAACTCTGCATCCGGGCGGCTGTCGATCAGGGCCGCGACCTCGACACCGGCCTCGATCAGATCGGTGGCTGTCCGATGCGCATCATCATTGTTGCCAAAAACCGCGACCCGCTGGCCCGGGCTGACCCCCCAGCGGTTCAGATAAGCACGCACGGCCCCCGCCGTCATGATGCCAGGGCGGTCGTTGTTCTCAAATGCAATGGGCCGTTCAAGGGCACCGGCAGCAAGGATCGCGCGCTTTGCCACGATACGCCAGAAGGTTTCCAGCGCGGCCCCCTCCGCCGGGACCCGACGGTGGCTGCTCACCCGCTCCAGAGCCGCATAGGTGCCATGATCATAAGCCCCGACAAGCGTGGTCCGGGTCATCAGCCGGACGTTCTCCATGCTGCGTAACTCGGCCACGGCCTCTGTGGCCCAGTCGCTGCCCGGCATGCCATCCACGATATACGTCTCTGCATTGAGCCGGCCCCCCATGCGGCTGTCCTCATCCAGCAGAAAAACGTCGGCCCCGGCCCGGCCCGCCGTGAGTGCGGCCATCAACCCGGCAGGTCCAGCCCCGATCACCAGCAGATCGCAGAAGGCATAGGCCTTCTCGTACGTATCCGGATTGTGTTCGCCGCTCAGCCCGCCCAGACCGGCAGCGCGGCGAATGACCGGCTCGTAGAGCCTTTCCCAAAACGCGCGCGGCCACATGAAGGTCTTGTAATAGAACCCCGCCCCCAGAAACGGCCAGGCCAGATCATTGACCGCCATCACATCCGTTTTCAGCGAGGGCCAGGCATTTTGAGAGCGAACGCGCAGCCCGTCATAAACCTCCTGCGTGGTGGCCCGCACGTTCGGCTCCTGTGCCGCGCCATGCCCAACGGTCAAAAGTGCATTGGGCTCTTCGCTGCCGGCGGTCAGAACGCCGCGGGGGCGGTGGTACTTGAACGATCGCCCCATCAACCGCTGCCCTGCGGCCAGCAGCGCGGAGGCCACCGTATCCCCCTCAAATGCCGAATACCCGATCTCGTCGAACTGAAAGCGCAGCTTTTTCGACCGGTCGATCAGCCCCTTGCCGTCAATCCTCATGCCGGCGCCTCCACCAGTGCGACGGAATGCACCTCATGAGTGGTGGTGTCACGTTCCACCACCAACCAGCTGCCGCACCCGGCCTCATGATGCCACAACTCCCGACGCACACCCGCTGGGTTGTCGCGAAGATGCAAGTAATCATCCCAGGCCGGGATATCCGCATCCCGCGCGGGCCGAGCGCAGGCAACCGCATCGCCTTGATAGTAAAACTCGCGGCGATCCCGTGCCCCGCACATCGGACAGGTCAAGCGCATGGTCCGACCCACCTTTTCTCTTGGCTATAAATATCCCCGCCGGAGGCTCGCATCCTCTCCTCCTCTCAATGCAGATTGTGCTGAGAGCCGGTGCCCTCTTCATCAAGAATGCCCCGCCCGGTGCGGAAACGGTCCAGCCGGAAGGCGCTGGCCGTCTCGTGATGCTGCCCGGTCGCCATCAGATGCGCAAAGGCGTAGCCCGAGGCAGGCACCGCCTTGAACCCGCCGTAACACCAGCCGCAATCGATGAAAAAACCCTGCGTGTCGGTCTTGTCGATGATCGGCGACCCATCCGGCGTCATGTCCATGATCCCGCCCCAACTGCGTAAAAGCTTTGCCTTGCCGATCATCGGCATCAGCGTCATGCTCGCCTCCATCACATGTTCGGCGGTCGGCAGGTTGCCGCGACTGGCGTAGGAGGCGTAGAAATCCAGATCGCCGCCAAAGACGAGACCGCCCTTGTCAGACTGGCTGATGTAGAAATGCCCCATGCCAAAGGTCACCACATGATCGATGCAGGGCTTCAGCCCCTCGGTCACGAAGGCCTGTAGAATGTGGCTCTCAATCGGCAGGCGCATCCCCGCCATCGCCGCCACCTGACCGGAGCGGCCCGCCACCACGATCCCCACCTTCTTGGCCCGGATCGCCCCGCGTGTGGTCTGCACGCCGCGGACCGCGCCGTTCTCGATGTCGATACCCGTGACTTCACAGTTCTGCAGCAGGTCCACCCCGCGCTGATCCGCCCCGCGCGCATAGCCCCAGGCCACCGCATCATGCCGGGCTGTACCGCCGCGGGGGTGCAGCAGTCCCCCATAGATCGGAAACCGGGTGTTCTCGAAATCGAGATAGGGCAGATGTTTGCGCACGCCCTCCCGGTCCAGCAGGATCGCGTCATCCCCCTGATTAATCATCGCATTGCCGCGGCGGACAAAGGCGTCGCGCTGCCCGTCAGAGTGGAAGAGATTGATCATGCCCCGCTGCGAATGCATGACGTTGTAGTTGAGGTCTTGCTCCAGCCCCTCCCAGAGTTTCAGCGAATGGCTGTAGAACTCCGAATTGCCCGGCAGAAAGTAGTTGGCCCGCACGATGGTGGTGTTACGCCCGATGTTACCGCTGCCGATGTAGCCCTTTTCGAGCACGGCGATATTGGTCATTCCGTGGTTCTTGGCAAGGTAGTAGGCCGTGGACAGCCCATGCCCGCCGCCCCCGATGATCACCGCGTCATACTCGGCCTTGGGCGCGGGGTCGCGCCAATGCGGTGTCCAGCCCTTGTTCCCGGTAAGGCCTTCCTTCAGAACGCGCAGGCCTGAAAATTTCACGTCCGCTCTCCATGCTTTTCAGCAAACCCTAACAGCAGTCCTGCGCGCTGTCCGCGACCAAATCCGACCAATCATGTCGCGGAGAGACCGGCGGTGCTCACTCCGCGTAGGCGACGGCCTTTTCGTCCTTGCTGATGATCCGGGGGGTGGCGACCGGTGCGCCGGCGGCATCGAAAAACGGGCTCTGCCGTGCGGTGCCGTTGAGATAGGCCGCCAGCGCGCGTTTCGCGAGCCCGCCCATCATGCGCCCAAGCCCCTTGTCCTTGCGCGGCCCGCCGGGAAGGGCGGCCTTGGTGAACCCGTAGGTGACCACGGGCCCAAAAGCACGCGTCGTCTCGAACAGCGGGCTCCACATGCCCGCCAGCGGCATGCGCGAGGAACCCACCGTATTGGCCAGCGGCGTGTTACAGCAGGCCGCATACCAGCGGTGCAGCCCCTTGGGCGAGAGCCGCAGACAGGCGATCTGGTCTGCGCCCTGCGTGATCTCTATGCGCGCGGGCAGCACCTGCACCAGCGGGCTGCCGCCGCCGGGCTCCAGCGCCTCCATCTGACCCATATGCCGCGCAAAGGCCCGGCAATCCTTGCAAAAACAGATCAGGTGGCACGCTTTTGCGGGCGACGCGTCATGCACAATTCCCTTCAGCGTGCCACAGGAACAAGAAAAAGCGACGTCCGTCATACCTACACCCACCCAGATCGTTCACGTATCCGGCGGCCTGCCGTGGCGGTCGCCGGAACCATGTCGGGGTGGACATTACGCAGAGTCGATCCGGCTCACAAGCCTTTCGCGCGATAGCTTGCGGCAACCTTGTCGATGGCCACCAGATAGGCTGCCGTGCGCAGGTCGTGCACGTCATCCCGGCCATGCCAGACGTCGGCCATAGACTGATAGGCGATGCGCATCGTGTCATCGAGGCCAGAGCGCACAAGTTCCAACTCACCCGCGCCGCGCAGGTACTTCTCTTTGAAATCCGGGCTCAACTCCCAGTTCAATTCCTTGTCCCGCGACAGGCGCTCCAGCTCGTTGATGATCAGCTGGTGGCGCGATTCCTCCTGCCTGCGGCCCATGCGGCCAAAGCGGATGTGGCTGAGGTTCTTGACCCACTCGAAATAGCTGACAGTCACACCCCCGGCGTTGGCATACATGTCCGGGATCATCACCACGCCGCGTTCCCGCAGAACCTGATCGGCCCCGGCAGTGACCGGACCATTCGCGGCCTCGATGATCAGCGGTGCCTTGATCCGGTCCGCATTCTGCAGGTTGATCACCCCCTCCAGCGCCGCGGGGATCAGAATATCGCAGTCTTCCTCCAACACGGTTGCGCCATCCTTGACGTGGTGCATGTCCGAATAGCCTGCGATGCCGCCGTGTTTGGCGATCCATTCGCGCACCCTGTCAACGTCCAGCCCTTCGGGATTAAACAAGGCGCCGTCCCGTTCGATGATGCCGATGATGGTACTGCCATCCTCATCCCGCAGAAACTTGGCGGCGTGGTAGCCCACGTTGCCAAGGCCCTGAACAATCACTCGCTTGCCATCCAGATCGCCACTCATCCCGGCTTTCTTCACCCCTTCCTCGTCGCGGAAGAACGCCCGCAAAGCGTATTGCACGCCACGCCCCGTGGCTTCGACCCGCCCCGCGATCCCGCCCGCATTGGGCGGCTTGCCGGTGACACAGGCGTTGCCGTTGATGTCGGTGGTATGCATGCGTTTGTACTGATCCGCGATCCAGGCCATCTCGCGTTCGCCGGTACCCATGTCGGGCGCAGGGACGTTCTGCGATGGGTTGATCAGATCGCGCTTGATCAGCTCATAGGCAAAGCGGCGGGTGATCTGTTCCAGCTCATGTTCATCCCACTCCCTCGGGTCGACACAGAGCCCACCCTTGGAGCCTCCAAACGGCGCCTCGACCAGCGCGCATTTATAGGTCATCAGCGCGGCCAGCGCCTCAACCTCGTCCTGATCGACGCCCATGGAGTAGCGGATCCCCCCCTTGACCGGCTCCATATGCTCCGAATGCACCGACCGGTAGCCAGTGAACGTATGTATCTTGCCCCGCAGCCTGACACCGAAACGCACTGTATAGGTGGCGTTACAGACCCTGATCTTTTCCTCCAGCCCGGGCGAGAGATCCATCAGGCCAACGGCCCGGTTGAACATCTGGTCAACGCTGTCTCTGAAGCCCGGTTCCATGCTGTGCTTGTTCAATGTCTTTCTCCTGCTGGTCGCCACTGTTCTGCGTTGGGTGACAATCGCACCCTATGATGGTGAGTCGTTCAACGCCAGTTTTTTGGGCGGTTTATGAAGAACACGTAAATTGTCGTCCCGGGGAACCGCGTCCCGGAATCCGAAACAGTTCGCATGTAGCGGCATCACCGTTTCTCAAAACCCATATAACAAGCTGATTTCAAGATAAAATTTTAGTCTTTTTTGGGGGTGCAACTTGGTTCCGCCCGCTTTTCGCCACAAAAGCCGAGCATATAGGAAGACCAGTTTTGAATGCCCCATGGGCTGTCTGATGCAAAAAGTTGGTACTCGTATGACACGCATTTCGCCGGAGAACCCCGAAGAGCCTGCTCTGCGTCGGCAAAGGATTTCGGACTTTGCCCGCAACGAGGACGGGGTCATCACGATCTTTACCATTTTCATCATGCTGATGATGCTGATGGTCGCGGGGATCGGGGTCGACCTGATGCAGAACGAAATGCGCCGCACGGCACTGCAGAACACCATTGACCGGGCCGTGCTCGCCGCCGCCGACCTCGACCAGACACGCCCGCCCACCGACGTGGTGGAAGACTATTTTGACAAGACCGGTCTGCGTGAATTTCTGACGGATGTGCGTCCCAACCAGGGCTTGAACTACCGCAACGTGACAGCCGAGGCTTTCATGCGCACCAACACCCAGTTCATGGGACTGCTTGGGGTCGACACATTACCGGTGCCTGCGTTCAGCCAGGCTGTTGAGGAAGTGCCGAACGTGGAAATCTCTCTCGTGCTCGACATCTCCGGCTCCATGCGGTTTTCGAACCGCATGAAAAACCTGCGTCCCGCTGCCAAGGATTTCATCGATATCGTTCTGATGGGGCCTGCGGCGAACACGACGTCGATCAACCTGATCCCCTATGCCGGGCAGACCAACCCCGGTCCCTTCATGTTCTCGCGCCTGGGCGGAAACCGCTACGATGTTGTGGCCATGGACGAAAGTGATGGCGGCGTCGACGAACGTGTCAACAACACGCAGCTGCCCGCGAGCGAAACAGCCGGTACCGGCACCGATTCCAGTGCCAGATATGTTTACCCCAACGTGTCTTCCTGCCTTGAAATCGACAACAGCGATTTCCAGGATGCGCGCCTGCCCTCCGATGGGTATTATGAGCAGACAGCGCATTTCATGAATTGGCGGATCGCCTCCGAGATCGTGCGCGATGCAGACGGCAATCCGGTGCTTTTTGACGAAAATGACGAGCCGGTAGAAAGCGGCGGAACGACCCGGCTCGTGATGGACTGGGGCTGGTGCCCGCAGGATAAAACATCCATCATCTACGCGTCCAATAATGCGACGGTTCTGAAAAACCGCATCGACTCCATGCGCATGCATGACGGCACCGGCACCCACTATGCCATGAAGTGGGCGCTTGCCCTGCTGAACCCGGATTCGCAGCCCGATTTTGCCCAGATGGCGCTGCCTGCCAACAACCTTGTGCCGCCACAGTTCAGCAACCGCCCGATGGCCTATGACGATAACGAAACGGTAAAATACATCGTACTGATGACAGACGGGCAGATCACCGAACAGGTGCGTCCGAAGGACACGATGCATGTGTTGAACCCTGAAGTGCATCTCGGGGACCGGTCGTCGGACCGTAAGTCAACCACGTCGCAATCGACAAATGTGTCAAGTTTCAAAAAGCAATGCGACCTGGCCAAGGAGGCTTCCCGCAACGTCGTGATCTACACGATCGCCTTTGAGGCCCCGGGCACGCCAGAAACCCAGATGAAGTATTGTGCGTCCAGCGACAGCCACTTCTTCCGGGCAACCGGGAAAGAAGAGATCGCCGCGGCCTTTTCCACCATTGCCCGCCAGATCAACGAACTGAGGCTGACCCAATGATCCGCCGCATCTCCTCTTGCCTGAAACGGTTTCGCAAGGACGAAGAAGGGCATATGATCATCGAATTCGCGATCATCGTGCCTGCCATCTTCAGCATGTTTCTCGCCTCCGTCGAATTCGGCATCTATTCGATGCGCCAGATGTTTCTGGATCGCGGACTGGACCTGACCGTACGGGCCATCCGGCTCAACACCGGCATCGACCTTGATGGCGATGGTATCGTTGACTTCGATCACGACACCGTCAAACAGATGATCTGTGACAACGCGGGTTTTCTGAACACAGGCCCACAGAACAACTGCGACCGCACTCTGCGTTTGGAAATGCAACCGGTCGACCCGTACAACTACGTCGGTCTATCCGCCACCATCGATTGCGTCGACGTCTCCGAACCCGTCAACCCGCCGCGCGGCTTTACCAACGGTGTGGAACACCAGCTGATGATCATGCGGGCCTGCGTGAAGTTCGACCCGGTCTTTCCAACCACCGGACTTGGGTTCGCCTTTTCCAAGGACGGCGCGGGCAAGGCCATGATGGTTTCCATGTCCGCCTTCGTGCAGGAGCCAATCTGATGCGCCTTCCTGTCCTCGCCCGTGCCCGGCATGCCCTTACTGGATTTTTCAGACGGGAAGACGGCAATATTGCCCTCGAAGCCGTGATCATCACGCCGATCCTCTTCTGGGCCTATATGGCGCTTTTCGTGATCTTTGACGCCTACCGGCAGCACAGCATCAACCAGAAAGCCGCCTATACCATTGGCGATATGGTTTCCCGCGAGGACCGCGCCCTGAGTGGTGCCTATATGACCGGGACACGCAGCCTCTTCGATAGCCTTGCGCGATCAGCTACCCCTTCGACCGTTCGGATCACTTCCGTGTGGTACGATGCTGCAAACAACCGCTACGTCTGTGACTGGTCAGAATCCATCGGTACCGTGGGTGATGCAACCCTGGCGCAGGTGGAGAACTGGAACACGATTCTGCCCATCATGCCGAATTTCGAACGGATCACCGTGGTTGAAACCTGGACGCGATATGTAGCGCCTTTCAACGTAGGCATCGGTGATCACGACATCCACAACTTCATCTTTACCCGGCCCCGGCGGGCGCCCGCGATCACCTGGGAAGACAACAGCGCTGCCTGTACGTGATCAGTCGGCCTCGCGCTCGGCCAGCATGACAGCGATGATTTCAGCCATGTATTTGGTCTGACGTCCGGGTGTCATGCCGCCCACGCCCACACGGCGACCGACGCGCCACCAGAGCCCGGGGCGCCAGTTGCGCGGACCGGTGCTTTTCAGCCTCAGCAGAAACCCGTTGGAGGGTTTGAAGGCAAAGGCGCCGCGGTCGATCCCGGTGATCTCCGCCACGTCGGCGATGACAACGCCGCCGCTGTCGCGCAGCTCGGTCCGGGTGAGTTCCAGCACATGGGCCGTGGATCGGCGCATGGCGTCCGCCACCAAGAGGGCCGTGATGCCGAGGGCCACCAGGAATATCTGCCAGCCAAAGCTCGGCGGTGAGGCGATGGCCACGTAGATCACCAACACCCCGAGGACGCTCAGAAGACCGATGCCGAGGAAACGGCGTCCTGCCGAGGCCTTTACGGTGGCGAGCACATCGGTGTCGGAATCGTCTTGCATGGTCGGCACCTCTTCGGCTGGGGTCCCGCCTCCTACCGTGCCGGGCGGGCTCCGTCCAGACGTGACAGCGCGGGCATCAGACGGCGGAGGCTGCCGGGGCGATAGGTGGGTCTGCTGGCCAGCCGCAGGCGCACACTGTCATCCAGATCACAAACACGCGCAGGTCCGGCACGCCAGCCCAAGAGGCGCGGGAACACTCGGTAGATCCAGCGCATGTCATCCAGCTCATCGCTGGGCGCGGCAGGGTCCGGCCTGACCTGCGGAAGTGCCAGCCCCGGTTTGAGCTGCAGGCCCTGCTGGGCGGCCCCCTCCCAGATCCACGCAAGCGTGATATCGGTCAGTGCCCGCGTCTGTGCGGAGCCGCCGACAATGCTGTGGGTGCCGACGAACCAGACCTGCTGATAGGGCCGCTCGGCGCTCTGATCTTGTGCATTCAGGCCTGGCTCTTCTCCACGCGGTTCAAGATTATCCCAAAGGCTTGGCTCAAAGAGCACGCGTTGTTCGTCCAGCGCCACCGCATGGCGGGCAGATTCCACAAGATGCGACAGGGTGGTGTCATGAAACTTGTAGCGCGCATTCCACCATCCGGCGATGCGCCCAAAGATGCTTTCCGGAATGCCCAGAGCGCCAACCGTGTCCCAGACCCCCAGATAGGCGATCCGCACAAGGCAGCTGTCATCCCCGCGGTCCATCACATCCGCCTGGCTGGTGGCAAACTTCGGCGACAAGCGGCGCCGCGCGGCGCGGATATGCGGCATGTCGGGCGTGTTCCGGGCGCCTCTCTTGCGATAGAGACGGAACGCCCGGCGCAGGTTGGCGGGTGTGGGGTCGGCCAGTATGCCGCATTTGCGGATCATGCCCGCCAGCGAGCGCGCCGTGTAGGCCCCGCGCGAAAACCCGAAAATCAGGATCTTGTCACCCGGACGGTAGCATCTGCAAAGCTCCAGATAGGCCGATTTGATGTTGCGGTTGAGGCCCCAGCCAAAGAGCCCACCGCCCATCTTGCTGATCCAGCGCCCCAGATCGCTGATCATGCCGGTGCCCGTGCCCACGCCTTCGAAATACATCACCTTTTGCCCCGCACTCCGGCGGCAGGCGGTCGAGAGGCGCAGGACATGTGTCGCCGCGCTGTTTTGTGCCGAATTCCACGTACCATCACAGAAGATCGCGATATGTGCCATTTGCCATTCCCCTTTTGCGCCCTAGAGATGACAGAAGGGTCATCGCAGGCGCTTAACCGGGCGTACGCTGCGTTCACCAAGGCGCTGTCAAAGGAACAAACATGGCATCCAAATTCACGGCATATCTGGCTTTTCTCCTGGCGGTTGCCTTTGCGGCATCGCCGTTTCTGGTGTCGGATTTCTCCGGGTTCGATCCCGAGCAGTTCCCGGTGCCGCAGGAGGATCCGCCCGTGCAGCCTGCGGGGTATGCGTTCTCGATCTGGGGGGCGATCTACCTGTGGTTGATCGCGGGGATGGGGTTCGGGGCCCTGCGCCGCGCCGATGCGGCGGATTGGCAGCCCATGCGGGCCCCTTTGTGTGTGTCGCTGGGGTTTGGGGCAATATGGCTGGCGGTTGCGGTGCGCAGCCCGGTCTGGGCCTCGATCCTGATCTGGGCGATGCTGATCAGCGCGCTGGTGGCTCTTTACCGCGCGCCCGCGCGCGACCGTCTCTGGGCGGCCTATCCGTTGGGTCTTTATGCGGGCTGGTTGAGCGGGGCCAGTTGCGTGTCTCTGGGGCTTTTGGCGGCGGGGTATGGCTGGATGGACGGGCCGACGGCAGCCCTGCTCTTTGTCTTTGTGGCGTTGGTCCTGGCCTCTGCCATTCAAACCACGCTGCGCCGGACGCCGACCTATGGTCTGGCGGCGATCTGGGCGCTTGTCGCCATCGTTGTACAGAACATGTCGGGGGATCAGATGGTGGCCGCGATGGCGGGTGGCGGCGCGGGCGCGCTGCTGGTGCCCGTCTTCAAGGCCTGGCGCGCAGAACGCGCCGGAGGCAAGGTGGCCTGAAAGCCCACCCTACCTGCCGGGATCAATCCTTGCGCCGCCCCTCAGTGTGTTTGCGCAGCTTGGACGGTGCGGCTTTCTTGCGTCCCTTGTAGGGGTTGGCTTCGTTTTGCCCGCGCATCCAGAGCCGGATCGGCGTGCCCGGCATGTCGAAATCCAGACGCAACCCATTGACCAGGTAGCGGCTGTAGCTTTCGGGCACCTTATCGGGGTGGCTGCACATCACCACGAAGCCCGGCGGCCGTGTCTTGGCCTGTGTCATGTAGCGCAGCTTGATGCGTTTGCCCTGTGGCGCGGGGGGCGGGTGCGCCTCCACCATACCGGCCAACCAGCGGTTCAGATGTGCCGTGCTGACCCGGCGGTTCCAGACCTCATAGGCGCGCATGATCGCCGCCTGCAGCCGGTCGAGCCCCCGTCCCGTCTTGGCCGAGACCGTGATCAGCGGGGCGCCGCGCAGTTGCGGCAGGAGCCGTTCGAAGCTTTCCTTCAGCTCCTTGAGCTTGGCCTGTCGATTTTCCTCGATGTCCCATTTGTTGACGGCAATGACCACGGCCCGTCCCTCGCGCTCGGCCAGATCGGCGATGCGCAGATCCTGTTGCTCAAAGGGAATTTCCGCATCCAACAGCACCACGACCACCTCGGCGAATTTGACCGCGCGCAACCCGTCGCCGACCGACAGCTTTTCAAGCTTTTCCTGCACCTTGGCTTTCTTGCGCATGCCCGCGGTGTCAAAGATGCGCATCGGCACCGCCTGACCCTCCGGCCCGGCCCAGTCGATGCGCAGCGAGATTGCGTCGCGGGTGATCCCCGCCTCGGGGCCCGTCAACAGGCGGTCCTCGCCCAGGATTTGGTTGATCAGCGTCGATTTCCCGGCATTTGGCCGTCCGACCACCGCCACCTGTAAGGGCTTTTTGGCCGTCGGCATCGGGATCGCCGCCTCCATGTCGCCGTCCTCTTCGTCCAGTGTGACGTCGATGTCGGGGGCGTCTTCCTCGGCGCGCTCGGCAAACTGATCCGCCAGGGGCATGAGATGGGTGTAGAGATCATTAAGCCCTTCGCCATGTTCGGCAGAAAGGCGAATGGGCTCCCCCAAACCCAGCGAATAGGCCTCGATCACACCGGCATCCGCCGCAGACCCTTCCGCCTTATTGGCCGCCAGAATGACATGCGCGGATCTTTTGCGCAGAATATCGGCAAAGACCAGATCGGACGGGGTGATCCCCACGCGCGCGTCCACCATGAAGAGACAGATATCGGCCATGTCCACGGCGCGTTCGGTCAGGCGACGCATGCGGCCCTGCAGGCTGTCGTCAGTGACCTCTTCCAGCCCCGCGGTATCGATCACGGTAAAGCGCAGATCGGCCAGTCGCGCAGCCCCCTCGCGCAAATCACGCGTCACACCCGGCTGGTCATCGACCAGCGCCAGCCGCTTGCCCACCAGCCGGTTGAACAGCGTTGATTTGCCCACGTTGGGCCGCCCCACGATGGCGAGGGTAAAGGACATGACAAAGGCTCCGAGAACCGGGTAAAAAAGCGCTTTACCCTAGATAGACGTCAACGGAAAGCGTGCAGTTGGCCATTTGTGGAGACAACATAGAGCACGCCCCCTGCCACCACCGGCGCAGAGGTTGCCCCGCCAGGAATTTCGACCGTGGTGACGAGCCCGCCGCTTTGAGGATCAAAACTGCGCAGCAGCCCGTCGTTGGAGGCCACGTGGATACGCCCACCCGCCAGCAGGGGGCCGTGATGCGCAAAGATTTCCGCACGCCGTTTGGGGCGATCCTTCACGAAGTGCGGCATCTGCGTGCCCCAGATCCGCGTGCCGTCAGAGGCATCGATGCGCAGAAGCTCTCCCAGTTCCGAGATCGCGAAGATACTGTCGCCCGCCGGCACGACCGGGCCGACGGCCCCTTCGCGCGCCGTCCACTCGCGGGCGCCGGAATCGACGTTCAGGGCGACAATCCGGCCCGATTGGTTACCGATAAAGACCCTGTTGCCGGAAATCACCGGGGCGCCGGTGACATCCCCCACGGCGCCAAGCGCGCGCGCGAACCGCTGCCCCAGCGCAGAGGCGTCCCAGCGGCGTAATCCACCCCGGCGGAAAACAGCCTGAATTTCGCCCGACCCGAAGGCAAAGATCGCCAGATCATCGGACAACGCAGGCGCCGGGGCGCCCAGCACGTTGTTCACATCCGGCGAGGCGTTCAGCTGCCACTCGATGCGGCCGTCCTCGGCGCGCAGGGCCCAGCCGGTGTCATCGCCCGATGTCACATAGACCAAATCACCAAAGGCTGTCGGCTGGCCGGAACCGGTCCCTTCGAGGTTTTGGCGCCAGATTTCATTCCCAGTTATCGCGTCCAGCGCCACCAGCGCGCCATAGCCCAAGGACACGTAAAGACGGCCGTCCTTATAGGCCATGCCCCCCCCGGTCGCCGCGCCGGCATCATCCCGGTAGGGGGTGATGTCCTGCTGCCAGACGGTTTCACCACCGGTCGACGTCGCGGTCACCAGCGCCTTGGCGTCGAGGGTGAAAATCAGCCCCCCCCCCACAACCGGATCCGCCGTGATCCGATGACGGCGGCTGTCACCAGCGCCGATGTTGGCCGTCCAGATGCGTTGCGGTGCGGTGCTGAGCGCCGGATGGGCGACCCGGAAAGACGGGGACCCGATGCCTTGGGTCCATTCCGTGTTGGATTGAACTGTGGGCAGGGAAATCGGGCGCGGCGCGTCCTCGGTCTCTGCGGCGATTGCGACGGTTTCGCCATCCTGCAACACCGAGCGGATGCTTTCGCGCTTCCCGGGCAGAATGACGTCCGGTTCGGAGCAGGCGACCAGAAATGTCGCCGCCGCCAACAGCACAAAGGTCGCGCGCCCTTGCCCAGAGGATTTAAGAAAGTGCATCATACCCTGCTCGCTTCACCCATTACGTCACCCCAAACCCATGCCCTACCTGCGGGTCAATTGCCCGAGATCGGCAGGTTGTCCAGATCCGGAGAGCCTCCCAGAGCCACAATCACCTGTAAGGCGCGCTGTTGCAAGTCCGAGGTCACGGCAGCATCCTGCAGAATGTCCTGATACCGACCGATGGCCGCGTCGGTCTGTCCCTCGGCCACGTCGATCAGCGCCAGCTGTTCAACCGCCAGCAGACGCAGGGGGGACCCCGGGGCGGCAAGCGCCTCAAACTGCTGACGCCGGGTTGCGGCATCCAGCGTATCCGCCTGCAAGGTCAGCGCCTTGAACCCGGCAATCTGGCGGTAGATTTGATCCACATCCGGATTGACGGCCACGGCGTTCAGCTCTGTCACCGCTTTTTCGATATCGCCTGCCTGTTGGGCCGCAGAGGCTGTGAGCATCGCGACAAGCGCCTGTGCGGTCGGATTCTCAGAAGACAGGCCCGTCAGCGCCTCAAGACGCGCATCGGGCGCATCCGTGCTCAGCGCCGCCAGCATGCCATCGCCGAGCGCCTCCGCCTCGGCGCGCGCCGCGGCCTTGCGATACTCCGACCAGGCCGCCCCGCCGACGATCAGCACCACGACAAGCGCGCCGATCCAGCCATAGCGCTTGAGCAGCGCAAACAGACGGTCGCGGCGGACCTCGTCATTGACCTCGTCGATAAAACTATCCGTGTCGCTCATGATCACCTGCTGGCAAGAAATTCCGCCTCTCTTAACGCGGTCCTCAGCCCAAGCCAAGACCCGGCATCAGCGCGCGCCAAACCTCCCATTGCCATAGCTTGCAGAAATTACTAATCTGAACTGGTCAGTTTAGCGTAACTGTCGTATTGAGCACGCGCCACGTGACGGCAATTTCTGGCCGGGCGCGGTTCTGACAGTCCAGTGCGAGGCGATCGACATGCGTATTTTTTCACTTCTTGCAGCCCTTGTGGTTTCAGCGATCCTGGCGTTGTTCATTATTGATCGGCCACGCCTTTTCAACATGCTGGGTATGGGCGACGACGCCGCGGAAACGGCGGAATCGGCGGAAACAGACGCCGCCGCTGACGCAGAAACCAGCCTGGTGAAGGTTGTCGTCCTGCGGTCCACGGCCCGTCAAATCGACACGGCCGTGTCCCTGCGCGGCCAAACCGAGGCTGCCCGCACCGTTAACGTGCGTGCCGAAACCTCCGCAACCGTGGTGTCGGAGCCTCTGCGCAAGGGAACGCGTGTCGAGGCAGGCCAGCCGATGTGCCGTCTGGATGTCGGCACGCGGGGCACGGCGCTGGCGCAGGCAGAGGCCGAACTTGACGAAGCCCGTTCGCGCGTGCCGGAGGCGCAGGCACGCCTGACCCAGTCGAAAGCCCAGCTTGAAGAGGCCAAGATCAACCTCAACGCCTCGGCCAAGCTGAGCCAGGGTGGTTTTGCCTCAACAACCCGTGTAGCCAATACCGAAGCGGCGCTCGCCACGGCTGAAGCCGGTGTCGAGAGCGCACGTGCCGGTCTGCGCGGGGCGCAATCCGGCATTCAGAGCGCGCAGGCCAGCGTTGCCACGGCGGAAAAGGAGATCGAACGGCTGATCATCCGCGCGCCTTTCGCGGGGCTTCTGGAAAGCGACACGGCAGAGCTTGGCTCCCTGCTGCAACCGGGATCGCTTTGCGCCACGATCATCCAGCTTGACCCGATCAAGCTCGTTGCCTTCGTTCCGGAAACCGAAGTGGCGCGGGTCACCCCCGGCGCCATGGCCACGGCCCGTCTGGTCACCGGAAGCGGCGCGATCACCGGCGGCACTGAGGCCCGCAGCAAGGAAGTGCGCGGTCAGGTGACCTTTCTGTCCAGTTCTGCCGATGAAACCACCCGGACCTTCCGCGTCGAGATCGAAGTGCCCAACGCCGACGGCAAAATCCGTGACGGCCAGACGGCGGAAATCCTCGTTTCCGCCGAGGGCGCGGTGGCGCATCTGCTGCCGCAATCGGCCCTGACCCTGAACGATGAGGGCACGTTGGGTGTCCGCACGATTGATGCCGATGCCATCGTGGAATTTCACCCCATCGCCCTGATGCGCGACACGCCGGAAGGCGTTTGGCTGACCGGGCTGGAGGAGACGGCGGATGTGATCGTGCTGGGTCAGGAATTCGTTATCGCGGGCGTGCAGGTGGCGCCAACCTATCGGGAGCTTAGCCAATGACAGGTATCGTCGATTGGGCCGCAGGCCGGGCGCGGATGGTGCTTGCCTTCATCCTGCTCAGCCTTGTGGTGGGCGGCTATTCCTACACGACCCTGCCCAAAGAGGGCGAACCGGACATTGAAATCCCCGCCCTTTTTGTCTCCGTGCCCTTCCCCGGCATTTCCGCAGCCGACAGTGAAACGCTGCTCGTCAAGCCGATGGAAACCGAACTGGCGGATCTTGACGGGTTGAAGTCGATGTCGGCCACGGCGGCGGAAAGCTACGCTGGCGTCGCGCTGGAGTTCGAATTCGGTTGGGACAAGACCAAGATCCTCGCCGATGTCCGCGACGCCATGGGCAAGGCCGAAGCCGATTTCCCCGATGGCGCGGAACAGTACACGATCAACGAGATCAATTTCTCCGAGTTCCCGATCATCATCGTCAATCTGACCGGTCCCGTGCCGGAACGTACCATGATCCGCGTGGCCAAGGACCTGCAGGATGACCTCGAAGCGGTCGATGCGGTTCTCGAAGCCGGGATCGCCGGCAGCCGCGACGAGATGCTCGAAGTGCTGATCGATCCGCTGCGTCTGGAGGCCTACAACGTCACTGCGGGCGAGCTGATCAACACCGTGCGCAACAACAACCAGCTGATTGCCGCTGGCGAAGTCGACAGCGCACAGGGCACGTTTTCGGTGAAAATCCCGTCGTCCTTTGATGAGCCGCGCGATGTCTACAATCTGCCGGTCAAGACCAACGGCGACCGTGTGGTGACGTTGGGCGATCTTGCAGAAATCAATCCGACCTTCGAGGACCGCACCGGCACGGCCCGCTTCAACGGGGAAAACTCCGTGGCGCTGCAGGTGGTCAAACGCAAGGGTTTCAACCTGATCGATACCGCCGAGATCGTGAAAGACATGGTCGAGGAAAAGAGCGCGGGCTGGCCTGAAGGTCTACGGGCGGCAGTCGAGGTAGGCACGTCAAACGACCAGTCGCGGATCGTGAATGCGATGGTGCAACAGCTTCTGGGCTCCGTCTTCACCGCCATTGCGCTGGTGATGATCGTGGTCCTTGCCGCTCTGGGCATCCGCGCGGCGCTGTTGGTGGGTTTTGCGATCCCCACCTCCTTCCTGCTTTGTTTTGCCTTTCTGGCGCTCATGGGCATTTCCATCTCGAACATCGTGATGTTCGGGCTGATTCTCGCCGTGGGCATGCTGGTGGATGGCGCCATCGTGGTGGTTGAATACGCCGACAAGCGCCAGCAGGAAGGCGTGGGCCCGATGCAGGCCTATGTGGACGCCGCCAAGCGCATGTTCTGGCCGATCATCTCCTCCACGGCGACCACCCTTTGCGCCTTCCTGCCGATGCTCTTCTGGCCGGGCGTGCCCGGCGAATTCATGGGCATGCTGCCGGTCACCCTGATCTTCGTGCTCTCGGCCTCGCTGGTCGTGGCGCTGATCTACCTGCCCGTGATGGGCGGGGTTACGGGCCGTCTGGAGCGTTGGATGTCCGACTACATGACGGCGATTGCCGGGCTGCGCTGGTATCTGCACCTGGCGCTTTTCCCGATCGCAATCGGCATGATGGTCGTCGCCAGCTTCATGGGTCCGATCTTCGGGCTGATCGGCACGCAATTCGCGGCAATGAACAGCCTGCAGATCGTCTCCTCGGTGATCCCGACGCTGCTGGTTGTCTTCTTTCTTATTCTCGCAGCGGCAGCCTGTCTCTTTATCGCGCTCGGAGGGTTTCTGCTGGCCCTCGTCTCAGTCTTTGCGCTGCTCACACGTCTGGGCCGGTTCGGCCGCTGGCTGGTCAGCAAGTTTTTCCGCCGGGAGCCTGACCAGATCAATTCAGGTTATCAGCGGTCGTTCTTTGGGTATTTCATCCAAGGCATCGCCGGTAATCCGGTCATGCCTCTGGTCATGGCAGGCATCGTGTTCATCTTTGTCGGCTCCGTCCTGATGTTCTTTACAAACAACAACAAAGGCGTCGAGTTCTTCGTGGAATCCGAGCCCGAACAGGGCATTGTCTATGTGCTCGCCCGCGGCAACCTGTCGCTGGAAGAGAAAGACAGGCTGGTGCGCGAGGCCGAAGACATCGTTCTGGCGCACCCGGGTATCAGCAATGCCTTCTCCTTCGCCGGAGAGGGCGGATTGAACACCGATACCTCCGGCGGCGCGCGCCCCAAGGACCTGATCGGGCAGGTGCAGTTCGAGACCATCCCCTGGGAGGATCGCGCAGGCCGTCCTGATCTGGACGGCAACATCGTCATTGCCGAACTGACAGAGAAACTCTCGGCGCTGCCGGGCATCAAGACCGAAGTGCTGGAAGTGGCAGATGGCCCGGCCTCGGGCAAGCCTGTGCACCTGCGCCTCAAGGCTGATGACTTCGTGACCCTGACCGAAGCTGCTGCCATCGCGCGCACGCAATTCGAACGCACCCCGGGGTTGACCCTGATCGAAGACACCCGCCCCCTGCCCGGCATCGACTGGCAGATCGATGTGGACGTGGAAAAGGCAGGACGCTACGGCGCGGATGTGGCCACGGTGGGCGCGATGGTGCAGCTGGTGACACGCGGGCTGATGCTCGACACCATGCGCGTGGACAGCTCGGACGAAGAGATCGACATCCGGGTACGCCTGCCGGAGAGCGACCGCGTGCTGTCGACCCTCGACACGCTGAAAGTCCGCACGACGGATGGGTTGATCCCGCTGTCGAATTTCATCACACGCACACCGGTGCCGAAGCTGGCCGAGATCAACCGGATCGATCAGAAACGCTATTTCGATGTGAAAGCGGATGTGGGCACGGGTCTCGTCAAGCTGGTGGAAACCCGTCGGGAGAACGGCGTTGATGTGGATGAGACACTGGCTGTCCTGCGCCCTGCCGGTGCGGATGCCGATATCACCGCAGCGGACCAGACGGCCTATAAAATCACGGATCGCATGGCGCCTGCGGATCGCGATCTGCAGGCCGGGATCGATGCCGGAAACCTCCGTTTCATACCGGTGAATGCCAATGAGCGTATTGGCGTGCTGAGCGCATGGCTGGAGAGCAATCCTCTGCCCGAGGGTATCACCTTTGAATGGACCGGAGATCAGGAAGAACAGGCGGAAAGCCAGGCTTTCCTGCAGTCCGCCTTTGCCGCGGCGCTGGGGCTGATGTTCATCATCCTGCTGGCGCAGTTCAACAGCTTTTACAATGCGGTGCTGGTGCTGCTCGCGGTGGTGCTGTCCACCACCGGCGTGCTGATCGGGATGCTGGTGATGGATCAGACCTTTTCGATCATCATGACCGGCACGGGCATCGTGGCGCTGGCCGGCATTGTGGTGAACAACAACATCATCCTGATCGATACCTATCAGGAATATAGCCAGTACATGCCGCGGATCGAGGCGATCATCCGCACCGCGCAGGCGCGCATCCGGCCCGTGCTGCTGACCACAATCACCACCATGGCAGGCCTCGCACCGATGATGATTGGTCTCAGCCTGAACTTTGCAGAGGGTGGCTATACGTTCAACAGCCCCACGGCCCTGTGGTGGAAGCAACTGGCCACGGCCGTGGTGTTCGGGTTGGGGATCGCAACCGTTCTGACGCTGATCGTGACCCCGTCGATGCTGGCCATCCGGGTCTGGGCCACGACCTACGTGCAGTGGCTTGCGACCCTGCTGGCCAAGATGTCCATGGGCCGCGCCAGCCGCGTCGCGCGAGATTGGGCGCTTCAGAAGGATGCCCGCCGCGTGGTGTCTGGAGAGATCCTCTGGGACGAGGAAGCGCTGTCACCGGCACCCGACCCCGCCGCCACGCTGAAAGCCGCTGAATAGCGGCCTTCACGCGGGCGTGACGGGACATCCGGGCGATCCATGCTAGGGTTACATCATCGTATTCAAACAAGGAAGTCCGATGATCCGATCCCTCTTTTTCGCCAGCCTTCTGGGCCTCAACATCACCGCCACAGCAGGAGCCGCCGATATGATCGAAAAGACCAGCCCCCATTCGGTTGCAGAAACCATTGACCGGCTGGAGGCTGCGGTGGAAGCCGCAGGGGCCACTGTCTTTGCGCGGGTCGATCACGCGGCAGGGGCCGCGAAAGTGGAGATGGACCTGCGCCCGACGCAGATGCTGATGTTCGGCAATCCCAAGCTCGGCACACCGGCGATGCTGGATGGGCAGACCGCAGGTCTGGACCTGCCGCTGCGTGTTCTGGCCTATGCCGACAATGAAGGTGTGGTGCGCGTGGTCTATCACGATCCGGCGGATTTCGCGGGTGCCCATGGGCTGCCTGCGGACGCCAAATACGTGCAGATGATGACCGGAGCCCTGGACAAGCTCACCTCAAAAGCGGTCGCGACAGAATGATTGCAAGGGTGGCCTGAAAGCCCACCCTACCTGCAGGCAGCATCGGGTGTGGCCAACAGGTAGGGTGGGCTTCAGGCCACCTTTGGCGGAAGGGTCAGGCCGCCTCGTCAGATTGCTGACGCGCCCAGAGTTGTGCGTAGCGACCGCCCTTTTCAAGCAGGTCCTCATGTCGCCCCTGTTCGACGACCTCACCCTGTTCCAGAACGATGATTTTATCCGCTTCGGCAATGGTCGACAGCCGGTGCGCGATGGTCAGCACAGTGCGCCCCCGCCCCGCCTGCATCAGCGCTTCCTTGATGTCCTGTTCCGTCTCGGAATCAAGCGCCGATGTCGCCTCGTCCAGCAACAGGATCGGGGGATCCTTCAGCAACGTCCGCGCGATCCCCACCCGCTGCTTCTCCCCGCCCGAGAGTTTCAGCCCCCTTTCCCCAACGGTCGTTTCATAACCGTCCGGCAGGCGCTCGATGAAGTCGTGGATCTGTGCCGCTCTCGCCGCCTCTTCTATGTCCGCCTGCGTTGCCCCATCGCGTCCGTACCCGATGTTGTAGCGGATGGTATCGTTGAACAGCACCGTATCCTGCGGCACAACGCCGATGGCCGCGTGCAGGCTTTCCTGCGTGACCTGGCGCACATCCTGACCGTCGATACGCAGAGCACCGCCACCCACATCGTAAAAGCGGAACAGCAGCCGGCCGATGGTTGATTTCCCCGAACCTGTGGACCCGACAATGGCGACCATCTCACCAGGCTCCGCAGTGACGCTGACCCCCTTCAGGATTGCCCGCTCGGCATCGTATCCAAACCGCACGGCGTCAAGCTCCACACGCCCGCCCGTCACTTCCAGCGGCTTGGCATCGGGCGCGTCCGTCACCTCCGCAGGCTGTTCAAGCAAATCGAACATCTCGCCCATATCCACCAGCGCCTGCCGGATCTCGCGGTAGACCGTGCCGAGGAAATTCAGAGGGATGGTGATCTGGACCATATAGGCATTTACCATCACGAAATCACCCACCGTAAGGGAGCCGTTCTGCACCCCGATCGCGGCCATCACCATCACCCCGATCAACCCGCCCGTGATCAAGAAAGACTGGCCGAAGTTCAGGAAGGCCAGACTATAGTTCGTCTTGATCGCCGCCTTTTCGTATTTCTCCATGGCGCTGTCATAGCGCTGCGCCTCTCGGGCCTCGGCGCCGAAATACTTGACGGTTTCGAAGTTCAGCAGACTGTCGATGGCCTTTTGGTTGGCATCGGTGTCCTGATCGTTCATCTCCCGGCGCAGCTTCACCCGCCATTCAGTCACGGCGAAGGTGAACCAGACATAAAGCGCAATCGTACCCGCAACGACCAGCAGGTACCAAAAGTCAAACACCACGGCGAGGATGATCCCCACCAGCACCAGTTCCAGCATCAGCGGACCGATGGAAAAGAGCAGAAAGCGCAGCAGGAAATCGACCCCCTTCACACCGCGCTCGATGATCCGGCTGAGCCCGCCGGTCTTGCGGGTGATGTGATACCGCATGGAGAGCTTGTGGATGTGATTGAAGGTCTCCAGCGCCAGCATCCGCAAGGCGCGTTGGCCCACCCGTGCAAAGACCGCATCGCGCAACTGCTGGAAACCGACAGTCATCAGCCGTGCCACGCCGTAAGCCACCGTCAGACCAACCGCGCCAAGGGCCAGCATGGGCACACCTTCCTCGGCCAGCGCGTCCACAGCGCCCTTGTAGAAAAACGGTGTGGTCACGGAAATCAGCTTGGAAAACAGCAAAAGCGCCATCGCGCCCAGCACCCGGTGCCTTACCCAGGCGGGATCCTCCGGCCAGAGGTAGGGTGCGACCTTGCGAATGGTGCGCAAGCCCGATTGCCGTTCTTCGATTTCGGTCTTTTGTGCATCCGTCGCGGTATCCGCGTCCGGGCTCGTTGTTGTATCGGCTGGCATGAAGTGTCCCGCTTGCGTTCAAAGGCTTAGGTAAGGCACTCACCCGGCCTTTGCCAGTCAAAGAGAGGAATTCATCGACCCGCAGGCCACATTTGCGCAGGTGGCATGATCCGGTGCCGACCGGACCGGTTACGGGACTGGCAGATCGAATACTTGCCCGGGATAGATCAGATCAGGGTCGCGAATGTCCCGGCGGTTGGCCTCAAAGACCCGCACGTAGAGCAGCCCTTCGCCATACCTGTCACGGGCGATGGCCCAGAGCGTATCACCCGTCTGGACGGTCACCGCGCGGACCGGCCCCTCCTGCCCCGCCGATGCCTCCGCCAGAACGGCCGGTGCCTCTCGCTTGAACGGCGTCTCAAGGCGGCTTGTCACGTCACCCGCCTCATTCACCTCATCCACACGCAGCTGGTAGATGCCCGCGTCGACATCCGGAACATCACCCCGCCAGACCCCTTTCTCGTCAACCGGCAAGCCACCAACAAACCGGTTGTTGAGATAGACACGCACCTCGGATGTGCCCGCAGCTGCGCGCCCCGAGAGCTGCACATCACCTGCATCCGAATATCCAATGGTGTCGATGGCGATGGAGGACAGCACCTGGGGCTGGGATTGCAGCAACTCGACCCCCTCCTCGGTGGATTTGAGCACTGTAATGGATTGCGAGGGGGGTGCGGGCGCTGCCTCATCGGTTTCGGCCTTGGCAATCGGCGCTGGCGACGGTTGAGCAGGCGTATCCACCGCCGCAGTTTCAACATCCGGCTGGGGGGGCGCGCGGGCTCCGTCCGAAGAGGCACCCTCGGCTGTTTGAGGTTCTGCAACCGGGGAGGTCTGAGAGGTATCCGGTGACAGCACCGCAGTCTCCTCGCTGCGCGGTGCCTCTGCCGGATCAGCACTCTCTGCAAGGGCGGTGGTCGCTGCGGGTCTGGGGGCCTCTGTGGCCACGTCTGCTGTCACCACGGCGTCTCTCTCTGCAGCACCAGGCGCCGGAAGCGCGTTTGTCGTGGCAGCTTCTGTTGCTGTATTGGTGGACCGGTCTGTTTCTACCGGCGCAGCATCCGCCGTAACCACGTCTTGCTGCGTTGATGAACTGGTTTCCGCTTCAGGGTCGGGCGATGGATCCGCCTGCGCCGTCTGCGTGGGAACCGGCGCTAGGATCACCTCTTCTGCCGACGCCACGGAGGTGCCCTCGCTCTCTGCCTGCAGGGTGAGCACACGGGCCTCATCGCTTGGGTCAACCAAGGCGACGGCGGCAAACGCGCCGCCCGCATCTGCGGTCACCGTTGCCACCTGCCTGCCATCCACCAGCACAGACACCTGCGCGCCGGGCTCCGCGCGCCCTGCGATCACGGTCAGACCATCGCCTTCCAGACGCACCTCATCAATGCTGGGGGCCACCGGCGGTTCAGCCGCAGGGGTCTCCTCCACCGTCCCGTCGGGGGTTGCCACCGCCACGGCGGCGGGCTCGGACCCGTCCGGCTCAGGCACCGACGCATCCTCAGCCACGATGGTCGCCAGGTCTTCTTCGTCGGGCGCTGTATCCGGGCCAAAGCCGAGGTAGGCACCGGCTGCAATCACCGCGACGATCACGATGCCAGCCGCCATCATCCCTGTGCCACCTGCTTTGGTGTCAGCCCCCTCTTCGCGCATAATATTCTCTTCTTCCCGAATGCTCGCCGTCCCGAGCAGTGGGACAGACGTTGAGCCTACATATCAACTGCTCTATCACCGGTCAAAACCCCGGCGATCACATTTGCCATTAATTTCAACGGTAAGGGATACTCTCATGCGCCTGAAATCTGTCTGCGTCTACTGCGGTTCACGCCCGGGCGCCGATCCCGCTTACCTGGCTGACGCAACCGCCCTTGGCAACGTCCTTGCGGCGGAAGGATGGCGATTGGTCTATGGCGCAGGCGATGTGGGGCTGATGGGGGCGGTCGCGCGGGCGGCCCAGCAGGCGGGCGGAGAGACATTCGGCGTGATCCCGCAGCACCTTGTCGCCTGGGAGGTCGGCAAGACCGACCTGACCTCCTACGTGGTGACCGAGACGATGCACGAGCGCAAGAAAGTGATGTTCATGAACTGCGACGCGGTCGTGGTCCTGCCCGGTGGCGCGGGGTCGTTGGATGAGCTGTTCGAAGTCCTGACATGGCGCCAGTTGGGCCTGCATAAAAAACCGGTTTTCCTTGTGAATACAAACGGCTACTGGGACCCTCTGCTGGCGCTGCTACAGCATGTCACCGGTCAGGGATTCGCTGATGAGAGCTTGCACGGCTACTATGAAACCGTGCCGGATGCGGCGGCGGCGCGGGACGCCTTGCGCCGCGCCTTGTCCTGACCGTAGGCCGTGGCGGAATAGAGCGCCAGCGCGCTCCAGATCAACACAAATGCCGCGATGTGCCACGGGCCGAAAGGCTCTGAGAAAACGAAAACCGCGCAGGCGAATTGCAGCGTCGGGTTGATGTACTGCAGCAGGCCGACAGAGGTCATTGTCAGCCTGCGCGCCGCATAGGAAAACAGGATCAGGGGCAGCGCCGTGATCGGCCCTGCAAAAATCAGCAGCGCCATCGTTTGCGGATCGCCCCCAAAAACCGCGCCGCCATTGTGATAGGTTTGCAACAAAACGATCAGCGCAACCGGGCTGAGCAACAGGATTTCCCCGGTGACGGAGACCACAGGCCCGGTGTTCTGCTGCTTTTTGATCAGCCCGTAAAAGCCGAAGGTGATGGCCAGCGTCAGCGCAATCCACGGTATGGTGCCAAGACCAACCGTCAGGATCGAGACCGCCAGGGTCGCCAGGGCGACCGCGCCCCATTGCAGGCTGCTCAGCCTCTCGCCAAACACCAGACGCCCGATCACGACGGCCACCAGCGGGTATATGTAGTATCCCAGCGACGTCTGCGTGGTATTGCCGTTCTGAACCGACCAGATGAAGAGCGACCAGTTCGCCGCGATCATCAGCGAGGCAATGACCACCAGTGTAAAGCTGCGCCCCGTGTTCATCGAGCGGGCAATCTCGCGCAACCGTCTCTGCAAAGCCAGCACTGCGGCAAAGAGAACCAGTGACCAGAGCATCCGGTGCGACAGAACCTCAACCGCCGGGATATGCGACAGGAGCTTGTAGTACATGGGAGAAAGCCCCCAGATACCGCAGGCCCCGATCATCGCCAGCACGCCTTTGGTTTGCTCGTTCATGCGACCCTGCCCTTTCGCCTCCGGTTGTGATCTCAATTTCACGGATCAACAAGCAAAAAGGCCCCGCCGGATGGCAGGGCCTCTGAATTCGGCAGCGGGTTTAAGCGGCAGGGGCGGCGCGACGGTGTTCCCGTCGGCGCTCCGCGCAGGTCAGCCCGGTACGGCGGTCACATCCGGGAGGCGACATTCTCCCAGTTCACCAGATTGTCGAGGAAGTTCGACAGGTAGTCGGGCCGCTTGTTGCGGAAATCGATGTAGTAGGAATGCTCCCACACATCGCAGCCCAGCAGGGCCGTCTGACCAAAACAGACCGGGTTCACGCCGTTCTCGGTCTTGGTGACCTTCAGGCTGCCGTCAGTGTCTTTCACCAGCCACGCCCAGCCGGAGCCAAACTGGCCCGCGCCCGCGGCCTTGAAGTCATCCTTGAACTTGTCGACCGAGCCAAAGCTGTCGGTGATCGCCTTTTCCAGCTCACCCGGCATCGCGCTGTCGCCCGGGCCCATCATCTCCCAGAACTGGTTGTGGTTCCACAGCTGGCTGATGTTGTTGAAAATGCCGTTCTGCGCGACGGCAGAGGCGTTATAGGTGCCCTTGATGATCTCTTCGAGCGATTTGCCTTCCCACTCGGTGCCCTCGATCGCCTTGTTGCCATTGGTCACATAGGCGTTGTGGTGCAGATCGTGGTGATACTCCAATGTCTCCGCGGACATGCCTTTGCCAGCCAGAGCGTCGTGGGCATAAGGAAGATCAGGAAGTGAAAAAGCCATTGCGGGCCCCCTTTGTCATTTCAGTTGGGTGTACTGCACATGAAGCGCAGCCGCTCCGGAGTTCAAGTGTTAACGGGCGCAAAAAGTGTTCCGGTTGCAGATTTTGGCGGCGAAAACCCCACCCGCAGGGTCAGGAGCAGGCAATCAGCTTGTGCGCTTGGTGCAGGTCCCTGTGCCTGAAAACTGGTTGTGATAGAGATCCGGGCGTGCGTAGACCGAGATCTTTCCACTCTTCCGGATCGTGGCTTCGAAGTCGAAGTAGGGCGTGCGCTGATTGCTGTCGTTGGTATAGTCTTTGATGGTCCATTTGACCGTCAGCCGGTTGGCGGTTTGACGCACGCTGTTTGCCGCAACGGGGGCTGCGTAGACGGCAAGGACAAAGGCATCACTGACCGTCGCGGTTCCGTTGTCCCGCACCACAATCGCGATCTTTTCGGAAATCCAGCCCTTGCCGCGTTTCAGATTGGTCATGTCGCAGTCGTAGAGCACGCCCTGCGCCGCGAGGGCCGGTACCGGCAGAAACAAAAAGAGCAGAAATGATAAACGCCGTAGCATACAATATCCAGAAATTGTGGGCGCACGCATCGCATCGAGTGTGAGGCGAAATCACACGGATTTCACGCCCATCGCCATCGGAACCACCCGCGCACCGGATTGGTTTCCGCGCAATGCTGGCAGTGACGCCAAGCGGCGTCAACCGTTACTCTTGGTAAACACCCACCGATGACCCGGGCTGTGCCGCAACAGTCAGCACATCAAAGACATATTGTGCTTGGGACCGGAAACAAATGATGTGAAACGCCTCCTCCTCCGGCATCCAGAAGGCGGCGGGGACCTGTGCCAGCCGTGTGCGGCGGAACATGCCGGGGGTGAACTGGTCGGGGGCCAGATCCACGGGGCTCAGCTTGGCCATCACCTCGCGCGCGCGCGCCCCGCTGACCCGGAACATCGCCCGGGCATCGGAGACGTTGACGGCAAGCGCATGCGATTTCGCCAGCGCCTTATGCATCCTATCCAGGGTTTCGCCCACGGCATCGTAGGGGCAAAGGAGCAGGAGTTCATCCGGGCTCATCCAGCACAGGGCGCGATCCCCCTCGGCCGTGACCCTGCCCTGTTCCGGCATGGCGGCACCGGAGGCCGAGGTGACGGCTTTTTTGACCGCGCTGGCAGTCAGATCGCCGCGCAGGCTGATCATCCCCTGAAGGGAAGCTTCCGCAAGTGTCGCGATCCCGTTGTCGGCAGATGCGCCGCCCAAAGCAGTGACCGGCTCAGACATTGGCTTTCTCCCCGTCCTTGTCATAGAAAACCGGGTCCACGATGCGCGCCTTGTAGGTCGCACCCTCGGTGCCGGGGAATTCCAGCACCTCACCCATGCGGTCGGGGCCGTGCAGCACCAGGCCCATGGCGATCCCCTTGCCGAGATTGGGCGAGTGGTAGCTGGAGGTCACGCGCCCGATCATGGTCTTCTGACCATTGGCATTTTCGCCTTCGCCCACCGCATAGGCGCCGTCGGGCAGCACCGCGCCCGAGAGCGTTTCCAGACCCACCAGTTTCCAGCGCTCGGGGTCGGTCATATGGCTCCGCTCCTGCGCGCGTTTGCCGAGGAAATCGTCCTTTTTCTTAGAAATCGCCCAATGCAGCCCCAGATCCTGCGGGATCACCGTGCCGTCGGTCTCGTCCCCGATCATGATGAACCCCTTTTCCGCCCGCAGGATGTGCAGCGCCTCGGTTCCGTATGGCATGACGCCCAGATCGTGGCCCACGACCATCAGCGCATCCCAGAAGGCCTGCCCCTGCCCCGCATCGACCGCGATTTCATAGCTCAATTCGCCCGAGAAGGAGATGCGGTAGACGCGAACCTTGAAGCCGCCGAGGTGGCCATCGGCCCATTCCATGAATCCGAGCGCGTCCTTGGAGACATCCATGCCGCCGAGCTTTTCCAAGGCCTTACGCGCGTTCGGGCCGACGACAGCCACCTGCGCATATTGCTCGGTCACATTGGCCACATAGACCTGCCAGTCCCACCATTCGGTCTGCAGCCATTCTTCCATATGCTGGTGAATACGCTCGGCCCCGCCGGTGGTGGTGTGGCAGAGGAAGGTGTCCTCGTCGATCCGCGCCACCACGCCGTCGTCGATCAGGAAGCCGTTCTCCGAACACATCAGCCCATAGCGGCATTTGCCCGGTTTCAGCGTGCTCATCATATTTGTGTAGAGCATGTCGAGAAACTTGCCTGCATCCGGGCCCTTCACCACCAGCTTGCCCAGGGTTGAGGCATCCAGCAGCCCGAGGTTTTCCCGTGCATTGCGGGTCTCGCGCATCACCGCATCATGGGTGTTCTCACCGTCGCGGACATAGGCATAGGGCCGACGCCAGTGGCCGACCGGCTCCCATTCCGCCCCATGGGCATCATGCCAGTTGTGCATCGGTGTGCGGCGAATGGGCTGGAAGACCTCGCCGCGTGCTTCACCGGCAATCGACCCCATGGAAATCGGCGTATAGGGCGGGCGGAAGGTGGTGGTGCCCACCTGCGGGATCGTGCTGTTCAGCGCACCGGCCAGCGTGGCCAGGCCGTTGATGTTGCTGAGCTTCCCCTGATCCGTCGCCATGCCGAGGGTGGTATAGCGCTTGGCATGTTCGACGCTCTCAAACCCTTCCTGCGCGGCCAGTTGCACGTCCGAGACCTTCACATCGTTCTGATAATCCAACCATGCCTTGCTGCGCAGTTTTACACCTGCGCCCTGCGGCATCAGCCAGACCGGCATCATCGGCGCTTCTTCCGGGCTGTCGCCGACAGGACAGCTGGTCTGCCGGACCTTGAAGCCTGTGGCTGCGGCGGCAAGCTTGCCCGCCTGGTCGCCATCGCCCAGTGCATCGGCCAATCGCAGAGCGCCGTTCGCGGCCCCGGCGGCGGTCACAAATGCCTCGCCCTGTGCGCCCATCGGCGCTTTGTCCACATCGGGGCGGAAATGCGCCTGCGTCTCGTCCCAGATCAGTTTGCCGCCGCAATGCGACCACAGGTGCACCACGGGAGACCAGCCGCCGGACATGGCCACGGCGTCGCAGGCGATCTCTTCGAGCACAGCCCCTTCGCCCGCCTGGCTGCAGACACAAACGCCGGTGACGCGCTTGGTGCCTTTCACCGATGCGACGGCATGTCCCATCATCACCCGGATGCCCAGGGCCTTTGCCTGTTCCATCGCCGGGCTGTCCCGTGCCAGCACCCGCGCATCGAGGATCACGGGCACGCTGAGGCCTGCGTTTTTAAGGTCAAATGCCGTAAGGTAAGCATCATCGTTGTTGGTCACGACCACCGTGCGATCCCCGGTGGAGACACCGTAATTGACCAGATAGTCGCGCATGGCAGAGGCCAGCATGACGCCGGGAATGTCGTTTCCTGCGAAGGGCAGCGGGCGTTCGATTGCGCCGGTGGCGGTCACGATATGACCCGCCCGGATGCGCCACAAGCGGTGACGGGGACCGGGATTTTCCGGCGCATGATCACGCAGTTGCTCGTAGCCCAGGACGTAGCCGTGATCATAGACGCCAGCGCCCATCAGCCGCTTGCGCAGCGTGACGTTGGGCATTGTCTCCAGCTCGGAGATGATTTGATCCACGTAGTTTTCCACAGGCACGCCATCCACTGTGCCGCCATCGACGGGGCCGCGCCCGCCCCAATGGGCCGACTGTTCGACCAGCAGTACCTTGGCGCCTGTCGCGGCGGCGGTCTTGGCGGCCTGCAGCCCCGCCACGCCGCCGCCGATGACCATCACATCGCAGAAAAAGTGAAAATGCTCGTAGGTATCTGCATCCCGCGCCTTGGGGGCACAGCCCAGGCCCGCGGACTGGCGAATGAACGGCTCATAGACATGTTTCCACAAGGGCCGCGGGTGCATGAACATCTTGTAGTAGAACCCGGCGGGCAGAAAGCGGCTCAGATGCGTGTTGATCGCGCCGACATCGAAGTCCAGGCTGGGCCAGTGGTTCTGGCTCTGCGCGGTCAGCCCGTCGAAAAGCTCGGTGGTGGTGACGCGCTGGTTGGGCTCAAATGTGCCTTCGGCGCCCATATTGACCAAGCCGTTGGGTTCTTCGGCACCGGAGGCCACGAGCCCGCGTGGGCGGTGGTATTTGAACGACCGTCCGACCAGCATCTGATCATTGGCCAGCAGCGCGGAGGCCAATGTGTCGCCGTCAAAGCCGCGCAGTTGCTTGCCGTTGAAGGTGAATGTCAGGGCCTTTTGCTTGTTCAGCAGGCGGCCGCCCGTCGCAAGGCGCGTGCTCATAACTCTGTGTCCGGCTTAGAAGGCGAGGAAGGGAATTGCATATTTTTGGAACAATGAAAGGTCATTTGAACTCTCTCCACGTCCAGTTGGGGCGTTTTTCGGAGATCTTGTCGCGCAAGTCCTTTGGCGGTTCCGTGGTCTGGGCGGCGTAGGTTCCGAACACTTCGAGCGTGGTGGTGCAGCGCGCGGCGTGGAACCACTTGCCACAGCCATAGGCGTGCCGCCAGCGTTCGAAATGCACTTCGCGCGGGTTTTCCCGCATGAACAGGTAGCTTTCGAAATCATCCTCTGATGCGCCCGGACCAAAGCGTTTCAGGTGCGCTTCACCGCCTCCCTGAAATTCGGTTTCCTCGGCGGTAACGCCGCAAACGGGACAGGACAGGATCAGCATGGGTAGGCTCCGACCATCGGGAGGCGGCACGCGAAAAAGGCGGGCGTCCTAAGACGCCCGCCTCTGGCGGTCCGCGAAAATGAGAGGGTGTTATTCGACGACAGCGGGTGCTGTGTCAGCGGGTGCCGCCGGTGCGGTTTCGATGGCGGCAGGATCTGCAGCGCCATCGGGATCTGTGGGCACGGTGCTTGTGCCAAGAACGGCCAGCAGGAAGACGAAAGCGCCGATAACCACCAGCGCGATGAAAATGCCTTTGCCACTGACGCCATCGTTGTGGGTCGTATAGTCAGCCATTGTTTTGTCTCCTTGTTACGGGAGGCCAGTGTGAAGGCTGACGGCCCTGTCGCAACCACAGCAGGCGACGTGGTCTGATTTCGGCGAGCACAAGCCAGATATGTGCGCATCGGGGAGCCGAAAAGTGCCGATTTAGGGGTAAAACGATAAAAACCGCCCGGGCGACGGGACGCCCGGACGGCTTTATTGCACATTGTTTTTTCGGGTTTAGTTGTCCGAAACAGCCTCTGCTGCGTCTTCAAGGACTGTATCCGGGCCTTCGACCGAGACAGCGTCGCCGCCAGCCAGCATGAAGTATGCCAAAATGGCAACGACAACCACGAGTGCGCCAACGATGAAGGCGATGCCGGTGTTGCCGCCACTGGAATTTGATTGATCGGACATGTTGTCTCTCCTTTTCGCGTTGCGATTGAACAGACAACACGCGGCCCAAGGAAAAAGTTCCTTGAAACGTGCAGTTTACGACTGTCGCCAAGTGTGGCGGGCTGCGCTATACTCTGTGTAGCCCGGGTGAGGAGGATCCGATCATGAGCCATGAGATGACAGCGGTTCTGGTGTTTGGCGTCTTGGTCGTGCTGGCGTTGGTCATGCTGGTGCGCGAAAGGCGTGGCATTGCGGCACGAAAGGCCGCGCGCGGCGGACGTGAGGTGAACGTCAGCAACCTGATCGCCTTTGGTTCTGCCGCCGGTGAGGGCGAGAAAACGCACACCGATTGACGCCTTGGATGTGATCTGAGCCATCTTGTGGCCCTTGGCGAACTGCTTTTGCTGGTCGTTCTGACCGTTCAGCGCGAAACCGCGCGCAAACCTGATCACGGCAGAACCTGTGATGTGATCGGCAGTGGGCCAGGAGATGGTAGGGGCGGCAACTGACATCAGTGCGCCACCCCGGCGGCGACGCTTTCATCAATGAACCGGCCTTCGCGGAAGCGCTCCAGCCCGAAGGCGTCGGTCAGCGGCCCGTGTCCTTTTGCCATCAGCTCCGCCATGGCCCAGCCCGAGCCCGGGGTGGCCTTGAACCCGCCGGTGCCCCAGCCGCAGTTGATGAACACATTCTCCACCGGGGTTTTCGACAGGATGGGGGAGCGGTCGCCTGTGATGTCCACGATCCCGCCCCATTGGCGCAGCATCTTCAGGCGGCTGACCATCGGGAATGTCTCGACCAGGGCACGCACGGTTTCCTCGATGTGGTGGAAGGATCCGCGCTGCGTGTAGTTGTTGTAGCCGTCGGTGCCGCCACCGATGACCATCTCGCCCTTGTCGGACTGGCTCATGTAGCCGTGCACCGTGTTGGCCATGACCACCACATCCATGCAGGGCTTGATCGGCTCGCTCACCAGCGCCTGAAGCGCCACGGATTCAATCGGCAGCCGGAAACCTGCGAGCCCCGCCACATGTCCCGAATTGCCCGCCACCACGATGCCGAGCTTGTCGCAGTCAATCGCGCCCTTCGTCGTGTCGACGCCCACGACGCGGCCACCCTCGCGGCGCACAGCCGTCACTTCGCATTGCTGGATCACATCCATGCCCATGTCGGAACAGGCCCGCGCATAGCCCCAGGCCACCGCGTCGTGCCGCGCGGTGCCGCCGCGTGCCTGCCAGAGCCCGCCCAGCACCGGATAGCGCGGCCCGTCGATGTTGATGATCGGCACCAGCTCCTTCACCCGGCGCGGGCCGATGAACTCGGTCTGCACCCCCTGCAACGCATTGGCATGGGCGGTGCGCTGATAGCCACGCACCTCATGATGGGTCTGCGCCAGCATGATCACCCCGCGCGGGGAGAACATTATGTTGTAGTTCAGATCCTGGCTCATCGTCTCATAGAGCGACCGGGATTTCTCATAGAGCGCCGCCGAGGGATCCTGCAGGTAGTTGGAGCGGATAATCGTGGTGTTGCGCCCGGTATTGCCACCACCCAGCCAACCCTTTTCAAGGATGGCCACGTTCTTGATCCCGAAGCGCTTGCCCAGATAGTACGCCGTGGCCAGACCATGCCCCCCGGCCCCGATGATGATCACGTCGTATTTCTTCTTGGGCTCCGCCGCACGCCACGCCCGCTCCCACCCGGAGTGATACCGCGCAGCCTCGCGCGCCACGGCAAAGACGGAATAACGTTTCATGGCAAGATCACCCCAAGACGAATAGGCCGGATTCGGATCGGCATTCAGATTGCTATTGTTCTGCGTTACTGACCGGAAAAGAGGATACTAGGCGCGGCGCTTTCTAACAAGTTTGCGACACAAGCCGCAATTGAGGCAATTGCGCGCGCAGGCGTGATGATTTGTCCCTTTTGCCCGCGCGCATTGATCGCTAAGTCAGGGGCGCAAGGAGCATGACTGAATGGCGTTATTCTGGATCTTGGCGGGCGGGCTCGCCCTGGGCGTCGCGATTTTGCTGGCGTTGGGTCTGCGGGCGCCGCGCACAGGCGCGGCGGTGCCGGCGGCGGCCTACGATTTGCGGGTCTATCGCGACCAGCTGCGCGAGGTTGAAAAGGACCTCGCGCGCGGCGTGGTCAGCAAGGAGGACGCGGAGCGTGTGCGTGCCGAGGTGTCGCGCCGTATTCTTGCCGCCGATGCCGCCCTGCAAAAGGACGACGTCACCGCAGACGCGAGCAAAGGCGCGCCGGGGATCGTCGCGGGCGCGATTACCCTTGTGCTGATCGCGGGCAGTGTCGGACTTTACCTGCAACTCGGGGCACCGGGATACGGCGATCTGACACTGGCCGACCGCATCGCCTTTGCCGAGGAAGCGCTGGCCGAACGCCCCAGTCAGGCCGAAGCAGAGGCCAGCCTGACTGAGCGCGGGGCCCCACCGGAGGCGAGCCCGGATTACGTCGCATTGGTCGAACAGCTGCGCGACACGGTGGCCCGGCGGCCTGATGACCTGCAGGGGCATATTCTGCTGGCCCAAAACGAGGCAAATCTGGGGAATTTCCGCGCTGCTGCTGAGGCCCAGGGCGAGGTGCTGCGCCTGAAAGGTCCCGACGCAGAGGTCGCCGATTACGTCGACTACGCCGATATGCTGGTGCTCGCGGCGGGCGGTTATGTGTCGCCGGAGGCGGAAACCGCGCTGCGCACCGCGCTCAGCGTCGATCAGGCCAACGGCACTGCGCGCTACTACATTGGCCTGATGATGGCCCAGACCGGACGACCGGACACCGCCTTCCGCATGTGGGATGCCCTGCTGCGCGAAGGGCCGGAGGACGCACCGTGGATACAGCCCATCCTCGCACAGATCGAAGACATGGCGTTCCGTGCAGGCGTCAACTATCAGCTGCCCGAGATCGGCACCGGGCGCGGCCCCTCTGCGGCCGATATCGAGGCAGCGGGCGATCTTTCCCCGGCAGAACGGCTGGAGATGATCCAGGGCATGGTTTCGGGCTTGTCCGAACGGCTGGCAACCGAAGGCGGCCCGGTGCAGGATTGGGCACAGCTGATCAGCGCGCTTGGTGTGCTGGGCCAGACCGGACAGGCGCGCGCGGTCTATGACAATGCCGTCGAGGTCTTTGCCGAAGACACCCGCGCATTGGACCTGCTGCTGCGCGCGGGCCAGCGCGCCCGTGTCGTCGAATGATACACGAAGAGATCGGCGATTTCGCCGCCGCCCTGCCCCCGATGCACAGCATTGCCGGTCTTGATCTGGGCACGGTCACCATTGGCGTTGCGGTCTCCGACACCTTCCTGTCCATCGCCACGCCGCTGGAAACCATCAAGCGGCGCAAATTCACGCAGGATGTCGCCCGGTTGACGGAAATCCTCGCCGCGCGCCGGATCGGTGGGCTGGTGCTGGGCCTGCCGCGCAATATGGATGGCTCTGAAGGGCCGCGCTGCCAGTCCACGCGGGCCTTTGCGCGCAATCTTGACCGCACTGACGGCTTCGACCTGCCGGTCACCTTCTGGGATGAGCGTTTGTCCACCGTTGCCGCCGAACGCGCCTTGCTGGAGGCGGATACATCGCGAAAACGTCGCGCAGAGGTTATTGATCACGTGGCCGCGGGGTTTATCTTGCAGGGAGCGCTGGACCGGTTGCGGGCCATCCGCACGGCCAATGAAGGGTAGCACATGACAGACGACATCTGGCGCCGCGATGAGGCGGAAAGCCCCTGCATCAAGGTCTGCGTGATCCACCCCGAGGCACGGCTCTGCACCGGCTGCCTGCGCTCCATCGACGAGATCAGCGCTTGGTCGCGCATGACGCCCGAGGCGCGCCGCGCCGTGATGGCGGAACTGCCCCTGCGCGGCGGGCAGTTGAAAAAACGCAAAGGCGGGCGCGCCGCGCGACTGGCGCGTTAGCAGGCACGACAGCCATGGAACTATCCGACGCACATCGATCCGCCCTCGATGACATCCTGACCTGGCGGCGCGATGTCCGGCATTTCCTGCAAGACCCGGTGGCGGCGGATGTGCTGACCCGGCTGCAGCGCAGCATGGACCACGCCCCGTCGGTCGGCAATTCCCGGCCCTGGCGTGTGATGCAGGTGGACAGCCAGGACAGGCGCGCGCGAATCATCGACAGCTTCGAAACCTGCAACGATGCGGCCGCCAAGGCCTATGCGCCCGACGCACAACGCGACTACCGGGCCTTGAAGCTTGCCGGGCTGCGCGAGGCCCCCATACACCTTGCCGTCTTCACCGATCTCGCCGTCGAAGAGGGACGCGGGCTGGGGCGGCAAACCATGCCCGAGGCGCTCTCCTACTCAACAGTCATGGCGATCCACACGCTCTGGCTGGCCGCACGGGCGGAGAACATTGGCGTGGGCTGGGTCTCTATCCTTGATCCGGTCGCCGTTGCCGCGATCCTTGACGCACCACCCAGCTGGTCCCTGACGGGCTACCTCTGCCTGGGCCACGCCGCGCGTATCTCCGACACGCCGCTGCTGCACGAGGCGGGATGGCAGGCAGACACCACCCAACCCTGGATCATCAAGTAGCGCTCAAACAGCCTGCAGTTTGCGCGCTTCTTCCCCCGCCAATTCCAGCAGTTGCTGCATGAAGGGCTTGCCCAGATCGTCTTCGCGCACCGCGGCGTAAAGCCTGCGGGTGATCCCCTTTTCGGTCAGGGGACGCGTGATGTAGTCGGAGGAATATTTGACCTCCCGCACCACCCAATCCGGCAGCACCGACACCCCCCGGTTGGACGCAACCAGCAACAGGATCACCGCCGTCAGCTCCACCTGCCGGATCGCGGCGGGCTCCACCTTGGCGGGGATCAGAAGTTGGCTGAAGACATCAAGCCGAGTGCGCTCCACCGGATAGGTGATCAACGTCTCCCCCCGGAAATCCGCCGCCTCGACATAGGGTTTCCGCGCCAGGGGATGCGTGCTTGCGGCCACAAAAACCGGCGCGTAATCAAAGAGTTCGACAAACTTCACACCCGGCAACTCCTCGGGGTCGGAAGAGACCACCAGATCAACCTCTTCCTTCAACAGCGCAGGCAGCGCGTCAAAGGCCAGCCCGGGGCGGATATCCACATCGACATCCCCCCAGCTTTTGCGGAACTTCTCCAGCACCGGGAAAAGCCATTCGAAACAGGCGTGGCATTCGATGGCAATATGCATCCGGCCCGTGCTGCCCGCCCGAAGCCCGGTGAATTCCTCTTGAAGCGCCTGCACCTGCGGCAGGACCTGTTGCGCCAGTTTCAACAAACGAATACCCGCCGGCGACAGCTTCAGCGGCTTGGACCGGCGCACAAAAAGCTCGACCCCGGCCTGATCCTCCAACCCCTTGATCTGATGGCTCAAAGCGGACTGCGTGATATGCAACTGATCGGCTGCACGGGCCAGCCCCCCCGCCTCGTGAATGGCCTGGATCGTGCGCAGGTGGCGAAACTCGATATGCATGCGTGCCTCATGTTAAAGATGAGAGTTATGAGTTTGTCTCACGAAGTGAGGTATGGCACAAGGTGCCAACTCATAAGGACGCCGCCCGATGCCCACCCCATCCGTTTCATTTGAAGTCTTCCCGCCCCGCTCCATCGATGCCTCGTTCAAACTATGGGAAACCGCGCAGGCACTGGCCCCACTGGAGCCGCGATTTTTCTCAGTCACCTATGGTGCGGGCGGCAGCACGCGCGACCTGACCCATGACGCGGCCTACACGCTGCACAAGTCATCCGGCCTGCCGGTTGCCGCGCATCTGACCTGCGTCGGCGCGTCAAAGGCCGAAACCCTCGCCGTGGCCCAACGCTTTGCCAAGGCGGGCATCACCGACATCGTCGCCCTGCGTGGCGATGCGCCAGAAGGTCAGGACAGCTTCACAGCCCATCCTGACGGCTTTGCCAATGCGGTCGAATTGATCGAGGCACTGGCGCAGTCCGGCCAATTCACCCTGCGCGTGGGCGCCTACCCTGAAAAACACCCCGAGGCCGCCAGTCAGCAGGCCAATGTCGACTGGCTGAAAGCAAAAATCGACGCGGGCGCGGATGAAGCGATCACCCAATTCTTTTTTGAGGCTGACACCTTCCTACGGTTCCGCGATGACTGTGCCAAGGCGGGAATCACGGCGCCGATTACGCCGGGCATCCTGCCCATCATCAACTGGACCAGCGCGCGCAAGTTCGCCCTGCGCTGCGGTGCGACCGTTCCGGCCTGGCTGGATCAAGCCTTCGAGGCGGCAATCCGTGACGACCGGCACGATCTGCTGGCCACGGCCATCTGCACAGAACTCTGCTCCGACCTGGTCGACGAGGGCGTCGAGGATCTGCATTTCTACACGCTGAACCGCCCTGATATGACGCGCGAGATCTGCCACGCACTTGGCGTCACGCTGGCCACCTCGGGCGTGCGCGACGTTGCGTAATCCTTGTTCCCAAATCCGATAACCGCTTAGCTCCAGACATGAATTCCACCGTGCCGGAGCTCGCTATGGCAATTGCTAAATCCCCCGCCGATCTGCTCACCCAGGCCGATGTCCTGTCCATGTCCGGGCTTGAATTCATGCAGGGCATCTTGGCCGGTCGCCACCCCGGCCCGCCCATCGGCGAGACTATGGGCTACACCCTGCATGCCGTGTCCAACGGGCGGGCCGTCTTTCGGGGCACGCCGGAGTTCAACGTGACCAACCCGATGGGGACGGTGCATGGCGGCTGGTACGGGACCCTGCTCGATTCCGCCATGGCCTGCGCCGTGATGACAAAAGTGCCGCGCGGCTCGGTCTACACAACGCTGGAATTCAAGATCAACATCACCCGCAACATCCCCCTTGGCACGACCATCGATTGTATCGGCGAGATTGATCACGCCGGTCGGTCCACCGGTGTCGCGCATGGTGAAATTCGCGGGGTCGAGGACGGCAAACTCTACGCCACCGGGTCCACGACCTGCATCATCATGAAGATGACCTGATCCATCACCGGCAAAATTGTACCAATTCTGCACCCGGGAGTTGAACGAATCTCTCGGCCCTGCTACCCGTGCCGAACGGAAACCCTGACAGCAGAAAGGTCAGACATGAAATATCGTCAACCACATATGCTTTGCACAGCGGGCGTGATTGCCAGCTAAAGCGGTCTGACAGGTTTCTATTCCGAAGGCCGCCTCATGAAGCGGCCTTTTCTTTTTTTATCCTCCTCATGCGGCGGCTTTCCATCATTCATGGAGAGCACAAATGCCAAACTTATCACTCTACATTCCCCTCAGCCGGTCGCGCGGTGTTCTGTTGCGGTTGGTGGCGGTTTTAATCCGGTCGCCAAGACGGCTGCGGCGCGACCCTTATGCGCGCGCGCATCTGCCCGCATACCTGCGGGAGGACGTGGGTCTCGAACCGGAGGTTGAACACCCTCCGCCTCTCTCACACCGGTTCCCGTTCTGACCGGTCCCGACCCGAGCCATTCGTGGCTCGGGTCATTTGCCCCGGTTTGCAATTCTGTTGGCAGAGACGTGGCCAAGGGCCGGTCCGCTGTTTCCGGGCCGCGTGTTACTGCGCGCACGTGACAACCCACCGGGAAATCTCATCCAGCACGCCGGGCGCATAGGCGTGGCTTCCGCTGAGCAGAAAGCGCAGCCCCGCCAGAACGGTCCAATCTGCAGGGGTCTGGAAATTGAAATGCTGCGCCCGCAGTAAACTGTGCGTTGCTTGCGGCACGATCCGCACATCGTGCTGCGGATTTTTCGCAAATAACTCCGCCGTTTCGGACGGGTCCACGTTCAGATCATCCGCGCCCATCAGAACCAGGGTCGGTGTCGTCATTGCCAGCACGTCTTCGGTCGCATCGACCCCATAGTTGCGCCGGACGAAGGCGCAGCGCGACGTGCTTATGTCATCGCGGCCTGCGCACGTGAACCCATCCTGGAACATTCGATCATTCTCAGCGAGGTTGTCAGCGACAGCCTGCTCGATTTCCCCAGCAGTGTGTCCCTCTCTCTCTAGGCGCCTTGACGTGTAATAGGCGCCCTGGCGACGCCAGTTCACGGCAGGCCCGATCAGCACGGCGTATCCGGCACCGGTGTCCTTTGCAGCCTTGGGCACCACCCAACCTGCCTGCGAAAAGCCCAAAAATCCCAAGGTGTTATGGGTAAATCCTCGCTGATCTCTCAGATACTCGAAGGCGGTCACGGCCTCTTTGGTCCGGTCTGCCATCGACTGCGCCAACCAGTCACCATCGCTTTGCCCGGTACCCGGTTTGTCCCACGAAAAAACGCCGACACCCCCGGCGACCAAGGCGTTGACCAGCGGCAGATAAGTGCTGTCAGACCACCTGTCCTGCGGCCCGTCCCCATGCACGATCAGGACAATGGGAGGCGCATCCACCTTCGGAGGCAAGACGAGCGTCCCGGCGAGGCGTTGACCCTGCACTGTAAACACATGTTCAGAAATGCCAGCGTTGGCGGGGACCTCAAACGCACGCATGACGCCCAACCCGGCAAAGACCAGCGCCCCAAGAAGGGCCAAAACGCCCCAGACAGCGTGTTGTTTCAACAGATCCCTCGTGCATACCTACAGCGCTGCACGTCTTCACACCGATTGAAATGCTGTGCAATGGCCAATGGGGAATTTCACAACGCTCCGTCGCAGCAAGCCGCGGGTCTCAGACCGTCTTTCCAAACCCCATCCAGCCGCGTGGCGCGGGGGCCACGGATTGACGCAAGGCGACACTGTCATGGATCTGCTCGGAAGGGTCCTGCAAGGGTCTGCGCGCGCGCCGGGTGATGAACCATTTGCCATTGCCACGAAAGGTTCCCAACATGGGGGCCGTGGCATCCTGCGCAAAACGGGTGGTCCAGCCATCGGGCAGCGGCAGACCGCTCATCTGCGCCCGCTCCATCATCCAGACCAGCGGAATGTTCGACAGAGGTCTCGCCTCCTCAAACCCGCCAAGTTGTCCACCGACATCACCGTGGGTGCCGGCAAACCAGACCTGCTCCACCCGCCCTTGAAACCCCTCGGGCGAGGACCAGAGGACCGGCGCATAAGCCGCCCGCGTCTCGTCCAGCGCCAGCGCCTGAAACCCGGATTTCACGTTGTGGCTGAGGTGCGGGCTGTGAAAAGCATGCCTTTTTTCGCTGAAACGCCAAAGGATCGGCGCGTTGAAGCCCAGCGATTTCACCGTGTCCCAGACGCCGATCATCTCGATCTCGACCCCCTTGAGGCAATGCGCAGCAGCAAACTGGTGCGCGCAGTCGCTGGAGGGGTCACCTTCATAGTGACGATAGACGTCCCGGATGTTCCGTTCCGTTGCATCCTCCGCCTTGAGAAGGCCCATCAGGTCGATCATTCCGGCAAGGCTGCGCACCGCATAGGCGCCCCGCGAATACCCAAACAGGAATATTTTGTCCCCCGGGCGATAGCGTGATGCCAGATAGCCATAGGCGCGACGGATCTGCCGGTTGATGCCACGCCCCATCATCACATCCATGGCCGAGCGCCAGCTGTCCCACTGCAGCCCCGGCTCGTAATAGATCGAGAGGGGGCTGCCCACTTCACGACACAGGTGATAGGCGCGCCCGGCGTTGGTCTCGCAGCCCGGCTCCAGCGAGGACATCGTGCCATCGAGAATGACAATATGGGTAACAGGGCCGCGGCGCGGGCCAAAATCGCTGTCAGGCCGGCGCCAGAACCTGCTGCGCAGCCAGCCGAGCCATCTGTTATTCCGCCGCGAGGACCTCACCGTTCAACAACTCCCAAACCTTATGCGGGGTGAAAGGCATATCCGCCTGACGCACCCCCCGCTCCCAAAGCGCGTCCTGCACCGCATTTGCCACGGCCGCCAGCGCGCCCACGGTGCCCGCCTCGCCACAGCCCTTCATGCCCATGATATTCGCGGTGGAGGGCACCGGTTCCGATGTAAATGAAATATTGGGCATGTCATCGGCCCGCGGCAAGGCGTAGTCCATGAACGATGCCGTGAGCAATTGGCCGTCTTCATCGAAGACCACATGCTCTGTCAGCGCCTGACCGATGCCCTGCGCCACCCCACCATGTACCTGACCTTCGGCCAGCATCGGATTGATAAGATTGCCGAAATCGTCAACGACCGTATAGCGATCCACAGTTACGACCCCGGTGTCCGGATCCACCACAACCTCTGAAACATGGCAGCCGTTTGGAAAGCTTCGCGCCTCCAGCGTGGCGCGTGCTTCATGCACCAGCAGATCGTCGCGCCCCTGCGCGCGCGCCATCTCTGCCACCTCCAGCATCGTGGGGGTGAGGTTGGAGCCCTCCGCGCGAAAACGCTCGTCATCAAAGGTGATCTCGGACGCGGGCACGCCCATTTCATCGGCCAGAAACGCGATAAATTTCTCTGTCATCTCGGCAACGGTCGCCAGCGTCACATTGTTCTGCACGGTGACAGAGCGCGACCCGCCGGTGCCGCCGCCTTCCGCGATCAGATCGCTGTCGCCCTGTACCACTGAAATCAGATCTGCAGGAATACCTGTCTGGTCCGCCAGAAAATATGCGTAAACCGTCTCGTGCCCCTGCCCTGTGGATTGCGTGCCCACGTAGATCGTCACCGTACCATCCTCGTTAAAAGCAACCTTCGCGCCTTCCGAAGGATCGCCCAAAATACTTTCGATATAGTAACACAAACCGACGCCGCGCATAAGGCCCTGATCCTTATCGGCTTTTTTCCGCGCGGCGAAACCCTCCAGATCCGCCTCGGAAATGGCGCGGGTCAGCAGCCGGTCAAAGTCGCCCACGTCATAGGTTTCGCCCACTGTGGTTTCATAGGGAAACTGGTCCGCCTTGATGAAATTCCGCCGCCGCAATTCGATCGAGTCCACCCCCAATTCACGCGCTGCCCGGTCCATCAGGCGCTCCAGCACATAGATGGCCTCGGGCCGCCCGGCCCCCCGGTAGGCATCCACATATGTGGTGTTCGTATAGATGCCTTCGACCCGCAGCCACGTGTTCTGCACATCATAGACGCCCATCAGCACGCGGCTGAAAAGCTGGCTCTGGATGAATTGCCCGAAATGGCTGTTATACGCGCCGAGATTGCAGCGCGAGTGAACCCGGTAGGCGGTGATCCGGTTGGTCTCGTCAAAGGCAAACTCCGCCGTGGAGGTCAGATCGCGCCCTGCATTGTCGCTCAGCATGGCTTCTGTCCGCTCGGACATCCAGCGCACCGGGCGCCCCGTGACCCGCGCGGCCTCGGCCGCCAGCGCGTATTCCGGATAGGGAAACCCCTTCATGCCAAAACCACCGCCCACATCCGGCGTGGTCACGCGCACCAGATCGGGCTCCAACCCAAATGCCTTGGCCAGCGCGTCCTTTTGCCCCCAGACACCCTGCCCGCCCAGCGAGACATGCAGCCGGTCGCCATCCCATTCGGCGAAACAGCCGCGCGGCTCCAGCGAATTCACGATGATCCGGTTGTCGCCCACCTCCAGGCTCACCGTGCGGGCCGCCTTGGCAAATGCCGCCTCGGTTGCCGCCTCATCACCAATCCCCCAATCGAACCCCCGATTGTCCGGCACATCGTCATGCACCGCCGGACCGCCCGCCGCGATGTCCATCTTGGCAGGCAGATCATCATAGTCGAGCATGATGAGCTCCGCGGCGTCCCGCGCCTGATCCAGCGTGTCCGCGACGATGAAAGCCACCGGCTCGCCCACGAACCGCAGCTTGTCCTTGGCCAACAAGGGACGCTTGGGTGCCGCCCCCTGCGACCCATCGCGGTTCTTGATAGTGGCCCCGAACATGTTGATATTCATGCCCGCCGCCTCCAGATCATCGACCGTCAGCACCGCCTGAACACCCTCTGCGTCCCGCGCCTCCGAGACATCCAGCCCGGTGATTGTGGCATGGGCAACCGGGGCGCGGAACACAAAGGCCCGCAGTGCACCCTCAGGCGCGATATCGTCCACATAGCGCCCGTGCCCGGTCAGAAAGCGGACGTCTTCCACCCGTTTGATCGATTGTGACTTGCCGAACTTTTCCATCGGGGAACTCCTTTTCGCGCGCTGCGTTCAGGCGGACACTAGCGGCACCCGCACGCTTGTCCAGTCGTCCCTGCGATAACGGTAGAAACAGCGCTTTAGTCCGCATTTTTCGAAGATATTCCAGAAGCCCCGCCCGGAGCAGATGCGACGGCCCCGCTGCCAAGGGTGGCCTGAAGCCCACCCTACCTGTTCACCACACCCGTCGCCCCCTGCAGGTAAGGTGGGCTTCAGGCCACCTTGGCCGGTCAAGTTTTCCCACCCGCCGCCTTCCCCTTGCCCGCATCCTCCGGTAGACCCCCGCCAAGACCAGACAGAGGATGCGATCATGGCGCTCGACAAGACTTTTGACGCTCAGCAAGCCGAGGCCCGCCTGTACGCGGCATGGGAAAAATCAGGCGCTTTCAAGGCCGGGGCAAATGCCACCCGGGACGAGACGTTTTCCATCATGATCCCGCCCCCCAATGTGACGGGGTCGCTGCACATGGGGCATGCTTTCAACAACACGCTGCAGGACATCCTGATCCGCTGGCACCGGATGCGCGGCTTCGACACGCTGTGGCAGCCCGGCACCGATCACGCCGGCATCGCCACGCAGATGGTGACCGAGCGCGAAATGATGCTCAATCAGGAGCCGAACCGCCGCACGATGGGGCGCAAGAAATTTGTCGAACGGGTCTGGCAGCAAAAGGTCAAATCGCGCGGCACCATCATCGGGCAGCTCAAACGCCTTGGAGCCTCCTGCGACTGGTCGCGCGAGGCGTTTACCATGGGCGGCGCGCCCGGTGACCCGGATGCGGGGCAAGGCCCCAATTTCCACGACGCGGTCATCAAGGTCTTCGTGGATATGTACAACAAGGGCCTCATCTACCGCGGCAAGCGGCTGGTGAACTGGGACCCGCACTTTGAGACCGCCATCTCCGATCTGGAAGTCGAAAACATCGAAGTCGACGGCCACATGTGGCACTTCAAATACCCGCTCGCAGGCGGGGCCACCTATGAATATGTGGAGAAGGACGAAGACGGCAACGAGACCCTGCGCGAGACCCGCGACTATATCTCCATCGCCACCACGCGGCCTGAAACCATGCTGGGGGATGGTGCGGTGGCTGTTCACCCATCAGATGAACGCTACGCGCCAATTATTGGAAAACTATGTGAAATTCCCGTAGGCCCTAAAGAGCATCGCCGCCTGATCCCGATCATAACGGATGAGTATCCCGACCCGGACTTCGGCTCCGGCGCGGTGAAGATCACCGGCGCGCATGACTTCAACGACTACGCGGTTGCCAAGCGCGGCGGCATTCCTCTCTACCGGCTGATGGACACCAAAGGTGCGCTCCGCGAGGACGGCGCGGCCTACGCGGAAGCTGCCGCAATTGCCATGGCCGTGGCGCAGGGGGAGCAGACCCTCAGCGAGGCCGAAGCCGATGCGGTCAACCTCGTGCCGGACGATCTGCGCGGGCTCGACCGTTTCGAGGCGCGCAAACGGGTCGTCGCTCAGATCACCGAAGAAGGTCTCGCGGTGATGACCACAGCGATGGTCAAGGACGATGACGGCGAAGAGAATGAGACGACCCTACCGCTTGTCGAGAACAAGAAGATCATGCAGCCCTTCGGGGATCGCTCGAAGGTGGTCATCGAGCCGATGCTGACCGACCAGTGGTTTGTTGAGACGTCGAAGATCGTGCAGCCCGCGATTGATGCGGTACGCAATGGTGAAGTCGCCATCCACCCCGAGCAGGACAAGAAGGTCTATTTCAACTGGCTGGAAAACATCGAACCCTGGTGCATTTCGCGCCAGCTCTGGTGGGGGCATCAGATTCCGGTTTGGTACGGGCCGAAACACAGCTGCACGACCTTTACGGCAGATGAAAAAGAAGCACGCCGGTTAACGAAAAAACACAATCAAGGCGAATACGCAGTGTTTTGTGCTCCTACTGTCGAAAAAGCACTTGCTCAAGCGCGCGACTACTATGGCCAGTGGGGTCAGGATGCTGTCGAAGCAGAAGACTTCAATGAGGCAAAAGAGATATCGTTGAATTCCGCTCGAAATGAAGCCGTTCAAAGAATGGCGATATTCCGAGACCCCGATGTGCTCGACACATGGTTCTCCTCCGGACTCTGGCCCATTGGCACACTGGGCTGGACAGGCGAGGCGGAGCAGGATGCGCAGAACGACGCGCTGCAGAAATACTTCCCGACTTCGATCCTGATCACCGGCTTCGACATCATCTTCTTCTGGGTCGCGCGGATGATGATGATGCAATACGCCGTGGTTGACCAAAAGCCCTTCGACACCGTCTACGTGCACGCGCTGGTGCGCGACGAGAAGGGCAAGAAGATGTCCAAGTCGCTGGGCAATGTGATCGACCCGCTGGAGCTGATCGACGAATACGGCGCCGATGCCGTGCGTTTCACGTTGACCGCCATGGCCGCCATGGGGCGCGACCTGAAGCTCAGCACGCAGCGGGTGGCGGGATATCGCAATTTTGGTACGAAACTCTGGAACGCCTGCCGCTTTGCGGAAATGAACGGCGTCTACGCGCAGGCAAACACCGGTGCCCGCCCGGCGCCCTCGGCCGCAGTGAACAAATGGATCATTGGCGAGACAGCGAAGGTCCGCGAAGAAATCGACGCCAGCCTGCAGAATTACCGGTTCAACGACGCGGCCAATGCCGCCTACAGCTTTGTCTGGGGCAAGGTCTGCGACTGGTATCTGGAGCTCAGCAAACCGCTGCTGCAGGATGACGCCAATGCGGCACTGGCCCCGGAAACCCGCGCCACCATGGCCTGGGTGCTGGACCAATGCATGATCCTGCTGCACCCCATCATGCCCTTCATCACCGAAGAGCTTTGGGCGGCCACGGGCCGACGCGACAAGATGCTGGTGCATGCCGACTGGCCCGACTACACGGCTGCTGATCTGGTGGACCCGGCGGCGGATCAGGAGCTCAACTGGGTTGTTGCGCTGATCGAGGCCATCCGTTCTGCCCGGGCGCAGATGCACGTACCTGCGGGCCTCTACGTGCCCTTGCTGGTGACCGATCTGGACGCAGCGGGGCAATCGGCCTGGGACCGTAATGAGGTGATGATCAAACGGTTGGCGCGTGTGGAGGCCTTGTCGCAGGCCGACAGTTTCCCAAAGGGCACGGTGACGCTCGCCGTCACTGGTGGCAGTTTTGGCCTGCCGCTGGCCGATATCATTGATATCGCGGAGGAAAAGGCGCGGTTGCAGAAAACGCTCGACAAGCTCATGAAGGAGTTGGGCGGGTTGCGCGGTCGGTTGAACAACCCGAAATTCGCAGCCTCCGCACCGGAAGAGGTGGTTGCGGAAACCCGCGCCAACCTTGCCCTGCGCGAAGAGGAAGAGGCGAAATTGCAAGAGGCGCTCGCGCGGCTGGCCGAATTGGGGTAAAATCGCCCCATGCGCAGCTTTCGTTCCCTGATCGAACGGCAGATCGCCAAGGCGCGGGCCTCGGGCGGTCTGACCGGATTGAAAGGTGAAGGTGCACCCCTGCCCGACCGTCCCGTCGAAACCGGTGAGCAGGCTGCGGTTTCGACGGCCATGCGGATCATGGCCGAAGCCGGTGTGGTGCCCGAGGAATTCACGTTGAAAACCCAGCTGGACGCTGCGCGCAAAGCCTATGCCGACGCCCCGGACGCAGACACGCGCAAGGCGGCGATGGCCCGGCTGGCCGATCTGGAAATGCGCTATGAAATCGCCCGCGAGGCGCGGCGCAGGTTCCTGTCCTGAGAGACGGGGTTACTTGAACACCGGCGCGCGTTTGGCGAAGTGCGCCGCGATGACCTCCATCTGTTCGGGCTGTCCCAAGAGGCTGGCCTGCGTGCGTGCTTCGGCCAGCAGAACCTCCTCCGCCGTCTCGCGTTCCGCGCAAGCGATCAGCGCTTTGGCCGCCCGTATGGCCTTGGGGCTTTTGCCCGCAAGCTCCCGCGCCAGATCGAAGGCCGCTGCCAGCGGATCCTCGGCAATCTCGGTGACAAGCCCCCAGCGCTCCGCCTGATCTGCCGGAATGGGCGTGGCGGTATAGATCAACCGGCGCATGACATCGGAGCGCACAAGCCGGGGTAGCAGAACCATCCCGCCCATGTCAGGAATAATACCCCATTTCATTTCCATGACCGCCAGTTGGGTATCCGGCGCGGCAATGCGGATATCCGCGCCCAGGGCGATCTGCATGCCCGCCCCAAAGACCGTCCCGTGCAGCGCCGCGATCACCGGGATCTCCAACCGGTGCCAGATCATCGCCACCTCCTGCCACTGGTTGGTGGTGCCCTCCCCATGGGTGCGCGGCAGGATCATCGCCTCGATATCCTTGCCAATCATGCCGCCCAGCGACCCGATGTCGATGCCCGCACAGAACCCTTCGCCCGCCCCGGACAAGACCGCAACACGTGCGTCGGAGGCGGCCACCTGCTGGCCCGCGTCGATCAGCGCTTCGAACATCTCGGGGTCGACGGCATTGCGCTTGTCAGCGCGGTTCAGCTGCACATGGGCGATGTGATCGGTGAGGGTGACGAGGACGCGCGACATCGGATTCTCCTTTTACTCCGCCTAACAGAGCGCAGCGGCGGCATATTGACCAGACAAACGTTGGGGAAATCTCGCTCTTGCCCATGGCGGCCAAGCCGTTTTAAGAGACGCCATGACCAACTACCGCCTGACCCCGCTTGCCCAATCCCTGCCCGACACCGTGCCCTTTGTTGGCCCCGAGGCCCAGGAACGCGCGCGCGCCTGCCTTTTTGATGCACGCCTCGGCGCCAATGAGAACGTCTTTGGCCCCTCGCCCATGGCCACCCGCGCCATGGCCGAAACGCCACAGTGGATGTACGGCGACCCCGAAAGCTATGAGCTGCGCGAGGCGCTGGCCGACCATCACGGCATCCGGCCCGATATGATTGTCGTGGGTGAAGGGATCGATGGGCTGCTGGGGTATCTGGTGCGGATGATGGTGGCACCGGGCGATGCGGTTGTGACCTCGGACGGCGCCTACCCGACCTTCAACTACCACGTTGCGGGCTACGGCGGTGTTCTGCACAAGGTGCCCTACAAAAACGATCACGAAGACCCTGACGCCTTGTTTGCAAAGGCGGCCGAGGTGGATGCCAAGCTGGTCTATCTTGCAAATCCCGACAATCCGATGGGCACGGCGCATGACGGGGCCGATCTGGTCGCAGCCATGGACAAGCTGCCCGCGGGCACCCTGCTGGTGCTCGATGAGGCCTATCTGGAATGCGCACCGGGCGGCACCGCCCTGCCCCTGCCTATGGATGATCCGCGGGTCATCCGGATGCGCACCTTTTCCAAGGCTTACGGGCTTGCAGGCGCACGTGTGGGCTATGCCATGGGGGCGTCAGATCTGATTGCCGCCTTTGAGAAGGTGCGCAATCACTTTGGCATGAACCGCGCGGCACAGGCTGGCGCGGTGGCGGCCCTGGAAGACCAGACCTGGTTGCGGTCGGTGCAGGCCCGCATCGTCGCGTCGCGCCATCGCATCAAGGAGATCGCCCGCAAGAACGGGCTCAAACCGCTGAACTCCGCCGCCAATTTCGTGTCCATCGACTGTGGCGGCGGGTCGACATATGCGGCGAATGTGCTGCATGAGATGGTTGCACGGGGGGTGTTTATCCGCATGCCATCGGTTGCGCCGCAAAACCGCTGTATCCGGGTCAGCTGCGGCACCCCTGCGAACCTCGACATCTTTGCGGAGGTTCTGCCCGTTGCCCTGCGGGCCGCAGAAATGAGATGACGAAAACCGCCCAATCTCTATAATTTGCGCATCAGTCACCAGACGAGACGCGCCATGGACAAACACAGACTGGGTCGCGCACCCAATTACACCAGCGCCTGCATCGTGATGTTCGGGGTCAACCTGAGTTGGGTCTTGCTGTTTCTCTTCGCGATCTGGGGATTGGTCGCAGCGGTTTTCCTTGGGCTCGCCGTGAACCGCTGGCTTGACTGGCTCGACCACCGACGTCGCATGGAAGACGCGCGATGGTCGCTCCCGCCCCGGCGCTAGTGTTCTGCGATCACGGCTGCGGCGGCTGAAAGTGCCCCGGCACCATGCGGGATCTCCAGGGCTTTCATGCCGGCTTCCATCCCGCCCAGCAGCCCCATGATCATATGACCATTCACATGGCCCATATGTCCCAGCCGGAAATGCCCGTGCCAGGCCGGATCATCGCGGTCCACCATGCCCAGCCCGATCCCCAGCGTCAGGCCAAGCCGCTGTTCCGTCCAGTCCCGCAGGCGCGTCGCCAGCGGCGCGTCCAGGTGCAGCGCGGTGACCGCCCGGCTGCGGTGCGCTGCATTGGCGATGTTCAGACGCAGGGGCCCTTCTGACACCCAGGTCTCGCAGGCGGCCCAGATGGCGCGGGCCAGGAGGTCGTGCCGCGCCCAGACCGCCTCCATCCCTTCGGCGTGGATCATGTCGAGCGCGGCGCGCAACCCGTAGATATGCTGCGTGGGGGCCGTTCCGTTCCAATATTGGTAGAAATCTTCCGGATGGGCGCGTGTGGTCCAATCCCAATAGCTGCTCACCCGTGGCAGCGCAGCGCGCACCTGCGCGGCCTTTTCGTTGAAGAAGACAAACCCCATGCCCGGCGGCACCATCAGCCCCTTCTGGCTTCCGGTGACCATGACGTCGACGCCCCAGGCGTCCATCTCGAACCGGTCACAGCCCAGCGAGGCAATGCAATCCGCCATCAGCAGCGCGGGATGGCCAGTCGCATCCATTGCGCTGCGCAAGGCGGCAATATCGTTGCGGACGGACGTGGAGGTGTCCACATGCACGGCCAGCACGGCCTTGATCTGGTGCTCCTTGTCGGAAGACAGCGCCTCGGCAACCCGGGCCGCATCCATCGGGGCGGATTTGCCGAAATCCAGCACCGCAACCTCTGCGCCCAAGGCAGCGGCCATGCCGCCCCAACCGGTGCCAAAATGGCCGGTTGCGGGCACCAGCACCCTGTCGCCGGGCGCAAGGACATTGGCCAATGCCGCCTCCCAGACCCCATGTCCGTTCGCGATGTAGAGCGCGACCTCTCCCTTGGTCCGCGCCACCCGTTTCAGATCCGCCACCAGATCAGGCATCATATCGGGCAGTTCCCCGGCATAGATATTCGGGGCGGGCCGGTGCATCGCATTCAACACCGCCTCCGGCATCACGGAGGGGCCGGGAATGGCAAGATAACCGCGTCCGGCGGGGTGTCCGGGTGATTGGGGCATAAAGGCTGTCCTTTTTACGTGACGCAACCTTAGCCGTCTATTTCGCCCGGTCAATCAGCGAAGCGCCCGGCGTCGAAATTGACAAATTCAATGCGATTGGATCGGTCTCAGCGGCGGTAGCTTTCGGCCAACCGCTGTGGGGAAACGCCGCTGAAATAGCGCAGCAGGGTCCAGAGGTTGCGCGCGCCCCGCCGCAGCCACCCTTGCGCGCGATATCGGGCGGCGCTGGTCTCTGCCACCGCATCAATCGGCACCAGCTTGCCTTTGAGCGCGCGGGCCAGTGCGACATCTTCCATCAGCGGCTGGTCCGGATAACCGCCCGCATCGGCGTACATTGCCCGCGGCAGCAATAACCCCTGATCGCCGTACGGCAGCCCGAGATGGCTGCGCAGGTTGGCCCAGCCCGCCACCACGCGGCCAGCCACACCCCCATTGGCAAAGGCCAGCCGGAACCAGCCCGCCTTGCGCGTGTCCAGATGCAGGATCGCCGGGCCAACCCATCCGGGGCGCAGTTGCGTATCTGCATGCAGCACAAGAAGCCATGCACCCTGCGCCCGCGCACATCCCCGCGCCAACTGTCCACCGCGCGACGCCGCGCCGGTCACAACCTCCGCACCCCAGGCTTTGGCCACCGCAACGGTGGCATCGTCAGAGCCACCGTCGCTGACGATCAACTCGCGGATGATACCCGCCTCCAGCCCCGGCATGAGTGCTGCCAGACAGTCGCCGAGATGGGCCTCCGCGTTCAGTGTGGGGATGATCACCGAAATCGGTGCACGCATAGGTTATGCCTCTTCTTCTTTTCGGCGACACGTCTATATGTCATTGAAGGCGAAAAGAGGACCCCCCCATGACCAAACGTCGCATTCTTCAGATTTCCGGCGCTGACGCACGGGAGTTCCTGCAGGGATTGATTACCAACGATATCGAGCGGCTGCGTGACGGGCTGGTCTATGCCGCCCTGCTCACCCCGCAGGGGAAATACATCGCCGATTTCTTCCTGGCCGAGGGACCTGGCGGCATTCTGCTGGATGTGGCCGACAGCCTTGGCGACGCGCTGACACAGCGTTTGACGATGTATAAACTGCGCGCCGATGTGACGATCACGCAAGCCCCGCTGCATCTGCACCGTGGCCTTGGAGAGCCGCCCGAGGATGGGTTTGCCGATCCGCGTCACACCGCTTTGGGTTGGCGCGCCTATCGGGATGCGCCCCAAACGGACGATGATGTGGATTGGACGGCGCTGCGGGTGGCGCATCTGATCCCGGAAACCGGGGTCGAACTGACACCGGACACCTTCATTCTCGAAGTGGGGTTTGAGCGTCTCTCCGGCGTGGATTTCCGCAAGGGATGTTACGTCGGGCAGGAAGTCACCGCGCGTATGAAACACAAGACCGAGCTGCGCAAGGGTCTGGCACAGGTACGTATCTCCGGCGCGGCAGAGACGGGCACGGAAATTACGGCAAACGGGAAGCCGGCGGGCACCTTGCTCAGCCGCACGGAGGATGCGGGTATCGCCTACCTGAGGTTTGATCGTGCCAAAGGTGAGATGTCAGCGGGCGAAGCGACCATCACGCGCAACGACGCCTGAGGCTGCGCGGGTGCCGCGCCTATCCGTGCATCCCGGGCGCGTTTGACCTATTCCATCGCGCCTCAGGCGCGTTTCGCATATTCCGTCGCGCCTTAGGCGCGCTCTGCATATTCCATCGTTTCGGTGTTGACCACGATGTCTTCATCCTGCCCGACAAAGGGCGGCACCATGACCTTGACCCCGTTGTCCAGCACCGCGGGCTTAAAGGAATTTGCCGCCGTCTGACCTTTGACCACCGGCTCGGTCTCGACAATCTTGCAGGTCACCTTCTGCGGCAAAGTCGCGTTCAGCGCCTCTTCCTCATAGAATTCGACGACGATGGTCATGCCGTCCTGCAGAAACGGACGCCGCTCGCCCAGCAGCTCGGCGGGCAGCTGCACCTGTTCGTAGGTTTCGGTATCCATGACGACCAGCATGCCCGCGTCTTCGTAAAGGAACTGCTGGTCCTTCTGCTCCAACCGGACGCGCTCAACCTTGTCGGCACTGCGAAAGCGTTCATTCAATTTGGAACCATTTCGGAGATTGCGCAGTTCTACCTGTGCAAACGCACCGCCCTTCCCGGGCTTCACATGGTCCACTTTGACCGCAGCCCAAAGGCCACCATTATGCTCCAGAACATTCCCGGGGCGGATCTCGTTTCCGTTGATTTTAGGCATATGACCGAACCGTGGCAAAAGGTTGATGAATTGTTGACGCACCCTATATCTGGCAGGTTGGGTGGTGACAAGACAACGATATCTCGTGCTGCATCTGCAGAGAGCTATGCGCACGATGCATGGAAGTCATGCAATTACGGGGTATCCGAATCGTCTGAACTCCGCCATAAGGAGCGTCATGCCGAAAGACAAGAGCAAGAATAATGGAAAGGACGACGAATGAAGGATTTCGTTGACGGCACAGCCTTCAATAACGAGCAAGGCAATCGTGCACGTAAACTTTTTGCAGCTGTGGTACTGGCTGCATTGGACGACGCCATCGCGGACGACAAGAAGTATGGCAATGGTCCAGAGCAAATCGCACGCTGGGCGCGGTCGCGCGACGGCCGTGAAGTGCTGAGCTGCGCCGGTATCGACCCCAATGAGCGGGTTGTGTCCGGACTGATGGAATTCGTGGGCAAAGGTGTCCGGACGTCTGTTGCGCTGTCGCGTGAAGAATCCGAACGTCGCAATGCTGCACAACAGGCCGAAGCTGCCTGATCACAATTCGATCTTATGAACAAAAGCGCGCCCCGGTCGGGCGCGCTTTTGTGTTTTCAGCTGTCTGTAAAGAAGAACAGCCACTGCCGCACGATCCAGATCTCGGCGAGCAGTAACAGCGTGATCAGCACCAGCAATCCCCATCCGAACCGGCGCTGCCAGAGCGTGATCGCGGCCAGACTTGCTGCAACGGCCTCAACGGGTGCCAGCCACATCGCCCCGTGATCGCGATCCCAATAGCTGAGCGGGCTTTCGAATACCCAGCCCGTCAGGGGCCAGAAATGCGCCCGCCCGTCATCATGATGCAGCGGAAAATCAAAGCATAGATGGAGCAGTCCCGCCCCCGTCAGGGCAATCGCCCAGGGCGCGCCGCGCCAGAGCGCCAGGGCAAACAGCCCGCCCCAGATCAGAAACGAGTTGTCGATCGCAAAAATCATCTGCCAGTTGCTGGAGAAGTAGAGCTCGTCAAACACGACCTGCGGGGCAATACCAAAGATGTAGAGCGCACTGCCTGCCAATAGGTACAGCGACAGATCCGGCAGCAAAGCACCTGCAATTGCGGCCCAGACAACGGGGCGGGTGCTCTTGCGGCCCATCACAGCGGCCCCGATCAGCAAATGTGCGGGCGTGTTCATGAATGGTCCTTTTCCTTTGCGCGATCATGCGTCAGGTTGCGCCAAACATCAAAGAGGAACGCCATGGCGCGCGCCATCATGATCCAGGGCACCGGCAGCAATGTCGGCAAATCGATGATCGTCGCCGGGCTCGCGCGCGCCTATACACGCCGGGGCCTTGCCGTGCGCCCGTTCAAGCCGCAGAACATGTCGAACAACGCCGCCGTGACCGTCGATGGCGGTGAAATCGGGCGGGCGCAGGCGTTGCAGGCAAAGGCAGCCGGGATCGCGCCGCACACGGATATGAACCCAGTGCTGCTGAAACCGCAATCGAGCACCGGCGCGCAGATCATCGTGCAGGGTCAGGTCTATGGCCAACAGGACGCGCGAGACTTCGGGGCGGCCAAGGATCGGCTGATGCCCTTTGTGCTGGAGAGCTTCCACCGGCTGGCGGAGGGCTGCGACCTGATTCTTGTCGAAGGCGCTGGCAGTCCGGCGGAAACCAATCTGCGCGCCCGCGACATCGCCAATATGGGGTTTGCCCGCGCGGCTGACGTGCCCGTGGTGCTGATGGGGGATATTGATCGCGGCGGCGTCATCGCGCAGATCGTGGGCACGCAGGCCGTCCTTGACGACGCGGATCGTGATCTCATTAAAGCCTTTACAATCAACAAATTCCGGGGCGACGCTCGCCTTTTTGATGAAGGTCGTGACGATACTTGCGCCCGCACCGGGTGGCCTTGTCTGGGCGTTGTCCCCTGGTTCGACGGCGCGGGCCGTTTGCCAGCCGAAGATGTCGCCGATCTGCCCGCACGGGCCAGATCAGGCGGTACCGGCCTCACTGTCGTGGTGCCCCAGCTGCCGCGCATCTCCAACTTTGACGATCTGGACCCGCTGGCCGCCGAGCCGAATGTCAACGTCATCATCGCGTCGCAGGGTGCGCCCCTGCCGGTTGAAGCCGATGTCATCCTTCTCGGCGGCAGCAAATCGACGCTGTCAGATCTCGCCGCCCTGCGCGCCGAAGGCTGGGATATCGACATTGCCGCCCACGTCCGTCGCGGCGGGCACGTGCTGGGCCTGTGTGGCGGCTACCAGATACTGGGCAATTCGATTGCGGACCCCGAAGGGATCGAAGGGCCGCCGGGGGCCGCTGCCGGTCTTGGGCATCTGGACGTGGAGACCGTGCTGCACCCGCGCAAGACGCTGGCGCTGAGCCATGGAACCCATCTGGAGAGCGGCACTGCGCTCAGCGGTTACGAGATACACATGGGGGATACGCAGGGGCCGGATTGCGCATATCCTTGGCTCGACATTGGCGGAACACCGACGGGGGCAACTGCCAAGAACGGCCAGATCCAAGGCTGTTACCTGCATGGGATTTTCAGCTCGGACGCGTTTCGCGCCGCCTGGCTTGCGCAGTTCGGACAGACTTCACAGACGACCTATGACATCCAAGTCGAGGCGACGCTGGATGATCTGGCGGACCATCTGGAAACCCACCTCGATCTGGACGCGCTGCTTGCGTTGGCGCAGCCGCCGGTCCTCCGCGCCTAGCCAGACGTATCAACGGACCAGATCAGTCGAGGTCGCGCGCCGCCAACGCCCGGTGGATTTCGCGGCGAACCAGCTTGCGCACGTTGCGGGTGATCCGCTCTCCCAAGGGCCCCTGCAACTCGGAGCGCACGATATCTGCGACCAGCTCCCGCAGGGCCTCTTCGTCCAGAACCTGATCATCCCCCGGACCCTTTTCATCCTGGATCTCGGCGGGCGCTGCATCGGCAGCATCAGTCTCATGCTCATCACGCACCGGCGCACCGGTCGCATCCAGATCGGCAGTCTCCGGCCAGGCCATGCCGGCGGATTCCGTGCCTGCATAGTCGTCTTTGCTGATCCCGTCCGGTTCCCATTGATCGGACGTCTTCGCAATGGCGGTCTCAAGCTCTGCGATTTTTGCCGTGAGCGCGTCAACAGCGCGCTGCGGCGTCTCGGGGTGACCAGCTGTGTCCGGCCCGCTTGCTTTGTCCCCAGAAACTGCTTCTTCGGGAAAAGATGGGGCGACCCGCTGGCCCTCCGGACTCGAGGCGCCATCACCCACCACCTCGTCATCTGACGGGCTCCCAGGGTCGTCAGGCAGTTGCACGGCGTCAGTCGGTTCCAGCCGGAGCACGCCACTTTCTGAGACCCGAAGCTGCGGCGACAGCATCAAACGCCCCGATCTTTCGGACGCTGCAGAAGACGCGCCCTGCACCTTATTGTCGCCCACGAGGCGACGGATTGAAGACAATACGTCCTCTACATCAGAATTGGACACCGACTTTGACATATTGCACCACGCTTGGTCACCACAACCCTACCCCTCAGGCGCATGCCGCACAATGGGGCGTTGGTTCTCAGTCTTTCTGCAACGCCCGCAAAACGCGATTGAGACGCTGGCCCTGCGCAGAAGACGGCACCGGCGCATCCTTCACCAGATCATAGTAGGCGCTGGGGTCGTATTGCTGCACGCCGAGCGACAAGTCTCTGGCCGTCAGCCGTCCGGTGGCCTGCAGGACCGCGTAAGCCGCAACATAAAGGTTGGCCTGCGCGGAGATACGGGAGGTTTCCGCATCCAGCAGTTCCTGTTCCGCATCCAGCACATCCAGCGTGGTCCGCGCGCCCAGCGTGGCCTCTTCCCGCACACCTTCAAAGGCAATGCGTGCGGCACGAATACGCTCTTCGCTGGCCTGCAGGCTGGCGCGCTGTGCCGCCAGGGACGCATAGGCGTTCCCCACATCCTGAGACACCTGCTTGCGCACCTCAATGAGGTTGCCGCGCTGACTATCACGCGACGCCATAGCGGAGCGAATACCGGAAGAGAGGGCACCACCGCGGTAAATCGGACCGCTCAGCTCGATGCCAACGCTGCCGGACCGCGTGTAGTCACTGTTTCCGAAGTCCTCGGAAACACCGAGCGATCCCACAGCTGACACAGTCGGATTGAGAGCGGCCTTCGCCCGCAGGATATTGAGCTCTGCCACAGCCACAAAATGCTGGGCCGCGCGCAAATCCGGATGGCTTTGGATGGCCCGGGCCCGCGCGTTTTCCACATTGCTTTCAAGCCTTGGAAGCGACGGCGGAGGCGACAGTTGGCCAGGGGTGTTGCCCACCACGTTGCGATACTCTTCGACCGCCTGCAAAAGATCGCCCTGCGCGGTTGCCAGACCGCTGCGCGCTTCGGCCAGGCTCGCTTCGGCTTGCGCCACGTCGGTGCGGGTCACCTCACCCACTTCGAACCGGTCCTGTGCGGCGCGCAGTTCCTGTGTTAGCAGCCTCAGGTTGTTCTGGCGCAGCGAGACGAATTCACGGGCGGCGACCACATTCAGGTAGGCCGAGACCGCGCGCAACAGAACGCTTTGCTCCAGGCTTATGAGCTGCTGACGCGTGCCAAGAACGGTTTCCTTGGCCGCATCCACACCCAGCGATGTGGCACCGCCGTCATAAAGCAAAAGGGATGCCGCCAGCCCGATGGTCCCGGTGGTGGATTCCAGTTCACTCAAGGTGGAGCTGCCTGTTGTCGTCAAAGACCGGCGATCGCCGAAATCGCGGGTCAGATCGGCGCTATAGCTCAGAATGGGCCTCAAGGCGGCAACAGCGGCGGCAACATCCTCGTCAGCCGCGCGCAGAAGGGCCCGGTTCTGCTCCAGAAGCCCGCTGGTTTTATACGCCCCCACCAGCGCATCCGCCAATGTTTCCGCCTTCATCTGCTGTCCCGCCAGAACGACCAAAAGGCCCGCTGACCAGGCGATCCCTCGACAGAGGGATGTCAACCGTTTCGATTTCTTCGCTTGGGCCATTTTGATACGCCTCTTCCTGCCATTGCCCTGCCCGGGCCTCTGATTATTCTAGAATTCGAATGCTTTTTCCTTGGCGAAACCTGCCAATACCGGTGCGCCTGCGTTGAAGGACATGCGCCAGGAAATCGTGCCACCCTGCTTGTGTCCAATGCGGACCTCACCGAGCGCGCCCTGCATGAAGAGGCAGGCGACGCGACCGCCCTCCTTGAGCTGATCCTGCAACGCCAAGGGCAGTTCGGCAACCCCGCCCTGCACCAGCATCACGTCATAGGGCCCGTGCTGTGCCGCCCCTTCGGCAAGCGGTCCCACATGTAAAATCACATTATCGATGCCTGCATCCGCCAAAGCTTCCTGCGCTTCGGATGCCATGGCCTCATCCTCCTCGAGGGCAACGACGGCCTCAGCCATATGCGCGATCACGGCAGAGGAATATCCCATGGCCGCGCCCACATCGAGCACCAGTTCGTCATTGGAAACATCCAATGCATCCAGCATCTTGGCGAGCGTCCTTGGTTCAAGAATTACACGGCCCGACCCCAGTTCGAGGTTTTCGCCCATATAGGCCGCTTCCCGCTGCGCCGCCGGCACAAAGTTTTCGCGTGCGATGGTCAGCATCGCGTCGATGATGGGAAACTTGGTCACGTCTGACGGCCTAACCTGCGTATCTACCATCATCGTGCGGCGGGCGGCGAAATCGGTCATGTGGCTAAACTCGTCCGTTCAGTTGTGTATTTGTCAGATGTGCCACATCCATCCGCCTGCGGCAACGCTCATACGCCGTATTTTGCCGCATTGTGGCACTTGCAGCACCATAGCTAATCGGATAGCACTGCGCGCACACCATGCAAGGCGAGTTGGCGGAGTGGTGACGCAGCGGATTGCAAATCCGTGTACACCGGTTCGATTCCGGTACTCGCCTCCATCTGTTTTCAAGCACTTGGCAGAATACTGCGAATGCGCGGGCTGCGTCGTTTACAGGGGCGTTTACAGTTTTGTTCATGCTACACCCCCTTTGGCGCGCGCCAGTTTCACTAGAACCGCGTCAGTTTCGTCCGGCGAAACCCTCGCATAGTGCTCGATCACGTTCGCCGCATAGCGAATTGACCAGCCCATGTGATTGGCGATCTCGGCAAGGGAAAGCCCGGCGTTGAGCAGCCGCGTTGCAGCCGTTCCGCGCGCGTCATAGAGGCGGAGTTCGTCTGATAGGTTGGCTTTGTCGCGCCACTGGCGAACACCCTCTGACGCCCGGTGCGGCGTCAGCCGGTTGCCGTTAGCGTTGGTGAGTATGAGAAGGCGGTCCGAGGGCGTCGCGTCGATAATCTCAGCTAAAGCGGGCGTAATCGGAATGTGGGCGAGTCGCTTGCGCTTGTTCGTCCTGACCCGCAGACGACGGCCGCCCGGCGTGTCTTCGATATGCGCCGATGTCAGTTTGATTAGATCGGCAGGCCGCAGGCCTGTCTCACAAGCAGCGCAGAGAATCCGGCGCGCCCATTCCGGCGCGATTGCATTGAAAGCCTCGCGATCAGCGGGGGTCCAGACGATTTCCGAGCGGTCAACTTCATAGAGGCGGTGCAGTTTGTGGCAATGGTGTTCGGCTAGCTTGCCCTCATCCACCGCCCAATTAAGGATTCTGACGGCGTGAGTACCGGCCATGTCGTGCTGCTTCGGCGAGTGCTTCCAGAGCGCCCGCCATGCGTTCAACTCGCCTCGTGCCCCGCGTTCCTCGAATATCACAGCGGGCGCATCCTTGAAATGCTCTGCAAATCTTAGGCCCCACTTCCGAATATCAGCCTGAGACCGCTCACCTTTGGGCATTGCGGTACTCGAAAGGAAGTCATCCACCATCTGCGGAGTCATGTAGTCAGCGGGCTTCGGCCGGGCCGCAGCTTCGGCATAAGCCTGATAAAAGCCCGGATCTCGCGGTTTGCGGTTATCGTCTTCCCAAAATTTTGGGCCGCCCCTCCAAGCATAAAAGTGAAAGCGGCTCCTGCCGCTTGCCAGCTTGCGCCTGACACGATGAACGCCCTTTGGTAAATCAGCTTGCGGCACGGCTCGCCTTCCACTTTTCGAGGGGTGTTACATCTACGTCGGCTAGATCGCCGCCCGAACCCGCGGTTATCAGAAATCGACTGCCGTCAGCCGCCTCCACCGCGACTGTGACACGTTCATATCCGGCCATCTTGGCGGCCTCGAACGCGGGGGCAAGATCGGCCTTACGAATTGCAGAGCGACGACTTGCCATCAATTCAACCCCTCTCGGATCGCGTTGGGCGACAAGTCCAGGACTTTCGCGATTTCATCCCAAATTCCGTTGAGGCTCATCATAATAAATGGTGAACCGTCGAAAACGTCAGGAAGCAAGGCTTCCATTATTTGAAATGGCGACAACGTTTGACTGTCGAACATTGGGTCCGCATCTGACACAACGATGAAATCGGGAACGTCAAAGGGTGACGATGCGTGTTGCGAAATCGCAATCCAAGTCTGCCCTTTTCTAAAGGCTGGACCCGGTAGACGTTGGCCCCATTCACTGTCAGTATTTTGAAGTCCCGTCAGCGCTGACCAGACAACCTTTGAACCAATATTGTAAGCACGTTCAACCTCGATGCCACAGTCGATCGCTCTAAGTGCAATAGCACCCTGTAAGACTGCATGAACCGACAGATGTACTTGCGCGCCGCGGCCCCATCCTTGGGGCTTGGCATGTTCCCTTTTGTCGGCGTCCGATAGAGCCAAAATCTGGCCTTTGGCGCGATGCTGCTTGTAGCGGCTAGCATTTGGACCCATCGCTTTGAGTGCCAGATTGATGGGGAAGGTATACATATTGAAACTCATAGCGGCCCCTAAAGTCATATACTGATGTATATGTTATGACTCAAGCTGTAGCATACATTTGAAGGTGTTGCGTAATTCGGCTGTTTCCGTGCTAACCGTGCGCTCGCGTTAATCTTGCGCGTACGCTCTCTTGACGTGCCGCGCTATGTACATCCGCAATGACGCGATTGAACCATCTAGCTATTTTGATGAGAAACAAATTTGGAGCCAAGCGCCACAGTATGATAGACGCTCCTCTATTTTACTCGCATCGCTTTGGTCAGGTTGTGAACCGTTGTCAGGGGGGCATGGCCACCGTCGGCATCGCGCCGGTTCTTCAAAGTTTCAGCTCTCTGCTCAGCTGCTTGTACGTGAACAAGAAGCTCTTTGAAGTCGGGCACTTTTCGAGATGCTCTTGTGTATCCAGCACATAGATTTTCACACTCTTTTTGCGTCAAATGTCGATGTTCGTCGCGGTCGTAGTCAGCGAAGTGAAGAATTAACCAAACCTCAAAACAAGGGTTCGAATATCCGGTCTGAATGCCCAAAGATTCCGCACGGGCCAGCGTCTCATCAACGTCGGGGTGCTCATCGCGATCAAAAACGATCCAAACCTCATCGCGATTTCCATTTTCTCTTTGATAACGACGGCGTGAAATCTCGAATTTTTTTTCTTCAGCCAAGGATAGTAGCGTTTTGGGGACGCCATTTTGAGTATCGCAGATTACTTCGACAATCGAAGAGCAAGCAAACCTTTGATATGCTCGGATGTACTGTGGCTCAGTGTTTTGACCCTCGGCAAAAACATAGATCTTGCGCCTAACTGGTCTTGTGCCAACTTTTCTTTTTAGTCGCTTAGATGCTCGCATCATTTACTCAATTGGATTTCATTTGAAGATCACTAAAATCGGGCATAACAGGGAGAGCGCCATACCTTCCAGCGAGATACGATTTTTCAAAAATCTCTCCTTTTCGAGCAACTATCTCAGCTAATGAAAAATACTCTGATTCCCCACTTACTTCCTTCTCAACAAACCAAATTTCGTCACGGCGCAAAAACTCAGGGTCAAGCAAGTTTGTGTCGTGAGTAGTGGCGATTATCTGTGCATTGTGCTTATTGACGTTTGGGTCAAAAAACAGAGCCAACATAGCCTTTACTGCAACACTATGGAGGCTGGCGTCCAACTCGTCGATTATAGCGACCTGTCCCTTGTCCAGAGTTTCGAAAATTCTGTTCATTATGATAAGAAGACGTCTGGTTCCTGCGCTTTCTAAACTACCCTCAAAAAACCTCTTTTCGCCGCTTTTCGTCATGTGACCAAGTTCAATTTTGAAGTCCTTTTCCGCTTCTTCATCCCAGTTAGAAGGGGCTGGTGAGTCTGTGTGTTTTTCCATCAACGCTTTAATATCTGTAAGCATCGCCTTAAACTCTTCTGGTCTGCTTACTTCTGTTTGCTGATACCCAACGACGCCAGTTCCAATAGCTTCGAGAAAACTTATAGTGCGCTCATCTATTTCGTTCTCCCGGAAAGCCACATCAATCACGTGGCCACCTACCGAAATACGATTTGAAAAATACATGTCCTCAAAGAAAGAGAAGATGGCACTCAACTCCTCATGCTTGTTCTGCGTTGCTACTGAGAGGAAAAGCGCATTTTCCCGCAAAAATCTTTGCAGTGTGCGTTTTTCACCTTTCATCCCAGATCCGAAGCTGATGGACCCATCTTTGCGCTCAAAGAGCTTCCTCCGCCGTCCCTCAGGATAAGAGTACAACGATTCTTCGAAAAACTGACGTTCGTCAAAAGAAAAGCCATAGTCATATCGAACGCTGTTGACCATGAAAGATACTTCAAAAGCAGTTGGTTCGCCCTCGAAATCGTCATCCAACAAAAACGGCCGAGCAGGCAGCGAGGCTTCCCGCGCCGCATCTCTATGCGAGTCAAGCACCAGACGTCTCATGATGCTAATGGCATTGACAAGGTTTGATTTTCCCGCGGCATTTGCTCCGTAGATAATCGCGCAAGGCAAAACCCCATTGCCTCCTCCTGGAACCGACAATTCGAGCGGATCTCTAGGACCCTTGAGTTTAGAACCAACAAGCGACAGTGTTTGAGTATCGCTTATCGACTTGTAATTTGTTGCGCTAAAACTCAGCAGCATCTTGCTTCTCTCATTTGAACGGCCTCGTTCGCCGTATTAAACGCGGAAATTTGTAAATTTTCCGCAAATATTGCGTCCAAACGGATACACGCTGTATAGCGGGCTGTCAAACTCGTAGGAGTTGTCCTACCGACATCGGTCTCCGTTCGTTTCCAGTAAGGACCGGCAGTGAAGGCGCGGCCCCGAAGGGCCGCGCCATAATGGTTAGGTCTGGATGTCGGTGACAGCGGCGAAGGACTGGGCATTTCTCAGAACAATGTCCCACTCGCTATGCGCCGTGATCCGCACGTTGCCGCGGTCGCTTTCAGTCTTGTCGTCCACGATCACATCGATCCCGCCCCATTGGCCAATCAGAAGTTCGGACCAAGCGCCGAAGATCAACGCCGACAAGTCAGCACCTGCGCCCAGCGTGAAATTCGACGGCACAAGCGACGTGAAGGCGGCTGTGTGCCCTGCGATCGACAGCGTCGAACCAGAGATTGTCAGGATCGCGGTGTCACCGCCGGGAAACTTCGGAGTGGCCAGAAGCTGGGCTTTGACTTTCGGGTTCGACAGGAACGCGAGGCTCTGCATCGGCGCGCCTGCGTCCTCGACCTGTGCCATCAAGTCCGTGACGTGCGCCCAGTTGATCGTCCGGCCGTCTGCGCCATCGGCGGGCAGTGTGCCGATCCCGGTGGTGTTGAGAATGCCTTCCGGCTCCAGTGCGGATCCGACCCCGGCGATTGCCGCGCGATCGACCGCAATCGCGATTTCGCGACGCAGATCGTTTTGCAGCACGGCGTCGAGGGCCGGGAGCGATTGCTTGATCTGACGACGGCTCATGCGGGTCCGGGCGCTCAACTGCTTGAGCGTCAGGCTCACGCTGTCAAAGTTCGGGGTGCTTTCGGTTGCGACCGCGTCTTCCGCAATCCACTCCGCAGAGGTGCCCGCGGGCATCCGCGGGACAGACACGTTCTCGCGAAGACCGGGCAGAACGCGCGCACCTAGTTGCATCACCTGCACTTCGGGACGAAGCGCGTCAATGAACTGGCTGGCCATATGTTCAGTGCCGATCAAGGCCCCGGCGTTGCCGGTTGTCAGCAGATCGCGCCCAGCAAGCGCCACGGCCGGAACATAGATACCAGTCGGGGATCGCCCAGCCGAACGCGCCAATTCTTCGGCGCATTCACGCTCGAAGCCCGCTTCCTTCCAGTTACCTGTCAGTTCCGCGGCGATTGCGCGCGTCAATGAGTACGGGCGATCTTGAGAGCGACGCAGAACGCCCATTGTCGAGCCGCTACGCGTGGGTTCGGCGCTGGAATTGTCCAAGTGGTCCATGACCTGCGAGCGGAATTTGTCGATCGAGGTGCCATCGGCGATAGCGACCGAGACAGTCTCAGGAGCCAATTCGAAGCGCTGGCCGATTGCGGTAATCTCCGCGGCGCGGCTGCGCTCTTGGGCGATTACAGCGTGGGCTTGGTCGCCCGAGTTTTCAGCAGTGATGGGAGACGTCATGTCTCTTTCCTTTCGTTGATTTTGGGTTGAGATCGCAGGCGACATCGACCTGCCAACGCCGACCAGGGCGTCCGCGGGAACGGCAACAAGCGAGATTTCGTAAGGCATCCAGCGGACCCGAACGAGAGGCATTCCGTCCAGTTCGTCAACGCGGGTGTGTTCAAGCACCTTGTAGCCAACAGAAACCGACTGAACTTCACCGGCCCGGACGCGGGCCAGCATTTCGGACCCGGCGGCGGTTTGAGCAAAGCGGACCAACGCCTGCCCCTTGCCGCCTTCGATCCAAGCGCGTTCCACAGTGCCGACCATCGCATCGAGGTCGCGTCTGTGATCCTTGAGAAGTGGGGCACTTCCCGCCGCCAAGCGGGTCATGTCCACTTCACCCGGGGCGTGGCCGAGAACTTCCCAGCCCGCCCCAAATTCGAAGGCCCGAAGCACGGGTTCCTCCGATGAAAACGACAGCTTCACCAGCCGGTCGTCCTTAATCTCTGCCGAAAGATCGACCACCACTGCGCGTGTCAGTTCCGCGCCGTTCTCGACGGTGTCATCAGGCGTCATAGCGAACGCCCTCCGATGTGGCCTCGATCAGGAAATCGATTTTCGGCTCGACCATTGATGCCAGTGCGGCAATCAAGGATGGGTTGAAGCACAGAACGGTTGCGCCGTCGGCGTGGGCCGATCTGGCGAAGCGTTCCAGCCGGTCTTCCTGATCGGAGACGATGCCCCGCGCTTTGTCTTGCTCGATCCGGTAGAACACCAACGCCTTAGGTCCCCGCGACAACGCCGCGTCGATCTTGTCGGGCGCTTCGCGAAGAACCTTGAACGCAATTGCGTCCAGCGTGTTTGCGTACTTCATTTCCCGAACCAGAAGCGCGAGCGAGGCCGCAATCACATGGGTCCGGTTTTGTTTGATCGCCTGCCCGATCTGGGCAGGACGAGAATGAAAATCCTTCATTCGGTTAATCCTTTTGATTGGGGGGACCGCTGGAGTCGCAGGCTTGCAGCGGAGAACGTGTGGTCAGTGTCATTCATGGCGGCGGCTAGCCCGCGCACCTGCGACGACCACCGCAGACGACAACAACTGCAACCCAAACCCGAAGTCCGGGGATAAATCGAAGTTGTCTGCGAAGCGGGGCGCGAATTACCCGTGTGGGAAAGACGCGAGGAAGGACCCAAAGACAGGCACGCTTGATGTACCAAACTACTGGACGTGCCACCGCCCGAAAGGCGGGGTGCAACGTCAGGGGTATAAGGGGAGAGTTGCACCCCCCCGTTGCCCGGGCGTTGCCCCAAGGTTGCACCCTGCGTTGTACCTGCCGTTGAACCAGCGTTGCCCACGCGTTGCACCATGGTATTGCCGGAGAAGATCATTGCACTCCCCCGCTCACAGTCGCGATATGAGACCGGGCCTTTGCGCCCGATCCATGCTTGTCGTTGACGATCTTGCCATTTGAGAACAGCGACTCCATGGCCGTCTTGAACGCACGCTTGGTTGTGCCCTCGGCGTCGGGATGCTCACTGAAAACCTTCGGGGCGTAGGTGTTGCTTGGCGACGCCGAGACATACCGCCCCTGCGCCTCAAACATGCCCAGCAGCTTGAGAAAGACCCTTTCTGCCTGTGCCCCTGCCGCGAGACGATCGAGGCCCATCACGGGCCGGTCAGCGACGAACGCGCCGTCTTTCCATGTCAGCAGGATTTCGTCGCCGGTGCGGGCGTAATTCGCCTTTTTGGTAGACAGACGACGTGCGTCCGGGTCCGGTTCGTATCCATCTTCGGAAATCCGTTCGAGATAGAGCCTCGATCGCACCGAAGCATTCCACGCGGTCGAGCCAGACAAACCCGACCCGCTCGAAATCCCGGTCAGCGACGGGTGCGCCAGCAGTAGGACCGCCGCGTCGTGCGTGATCGCCAAATGCCGGAGCATCCCGATAAACTGCCGGGCATGGGCGCGGTTGTTTTCCTCCCCCGCCGTGAGGTCCGCGAGCGTGTCCAAGACGACCAGAGACGGCCGCTCGATCGCCATCCACTGATCAAGCGCGGTGTAGAGCGGTGTCGGCGCAAGCGTATTGGTAGCGCGGTTCAGGACCGCCAAGAGCGCATCTTCCCCAGCAAGCGAACGATAGCTGAGATCGTGCAGTGCCTCGATCTCGACGCCTTTGGCTTTACAGATCGCATCAAGCCGCCGGTGCAATTCATCCTTATCGTCTTCGGCCGAGAGAAACGCGGCAGGCCCGCAATCCTCAACCGACCGCCCGACCCACGGCACACCCGCGACGGTCGCGACAGCCAGGCCGAGCGCAAGTGTGCTTTTCCCCGTGCCGCCGTCGCCGCCAAGCATGGTCACGGTCCCACCCGGCACGAGTCCAGGCACGAGCCATTCCCGAGGTGGGATCGGATCACCAGCAAGACCCGACGCCCGCGCGAAAAGCGATCGAGGGTCGATCGGCGCGGCTTCCGGCGATCCGGGGCGAATGAAGGCATTCATTCTGCCCCCGATCCGCGAGACACGGCAGTGAAGGGCGAAACAAGCCAGCGGTCTTCACCGTCCGCGAATACCGCGTCGATCTTGCGACGCCGGGACCTCGCGAGCTCTGTTGCCGCCGGGAGCAAAGACGGCTCAATCCGACGGAGCGCCGCGCAAGCCGACAACACGCGACCGCGCCATGACCGCGTCACACGGTTATCGGCGCACTCAAGACAAACAACAGCCGCGAGGATGTCGATCTCATCGAGCGTTAGAAGCGACAGATATTCTGCGGCGCGTTCAACCTCTTTGCGATCACGTTCTGCAAACCTGACCGATCTCGGCCGCCTGTTCTTGAAAGAAACAGACAACCGCGATGGGCGCTTCATTGAAAAGGTTCGAAAGATGGATTTTTGGGGTGCCATTTCGGTTTACACCCCCGCCGCAACGCATTGATCCAAAACGGCCTGAAACAGGCACCGTTTACAGAACAACGCAACTTTTTCAGTCAGGTATGGAGGATTGCAAATCCGTGTACACCGGTTCGATTCCGGTACTCGCCTCCATTTAATTTCAATAACTTATATCATTTTTTTGCGGCGCAAAGCAGCGTCTTAGGCTCAATTTAGGCTCAAAAAAGAGAGAGTTCACTTGCTTCAGGGCCAAGAAGCGTGATCAAGACAGACCAAGTGATTGTCTCATCAGGAGGCAGCAGCATGAGATCGACAGTCTCAACGCCAGTCAAATCATAGTTAGATGGCTCGCAAATCAGAAAAGAGAGCTAGTATTCGCTTGCCCTGCGCAGAGCCCGCTCGCATGCACAAAATCTGAAGGCGGTGTCGCTTAGCAATGCCCCTAAACTAGGCGCTCAAAGAGTCCTTGCCGAAATAACTCCTCAAAACAGCCGGAATCTCGACGCTACCGTCACTGCGTTGATAGTTTTCTAGAATAGCCAGCATCACTCTTGTTACAGCAATAGCAGTGCCATTCAGCGTGTAAGCGTACTCTGGTTTCTTGCTATTTTGGTCGCGAAAGCGAATATTCAGTCGCCGCGACTGGAAATCAGTGCAATTCGAAACAGACGTTACCTCGCCATACTGCCCACCATCGCCCAATCCCGGCATCCACGCCTCAATGTCATATTTTTTATATGCTGGAGCACCTAAGTCACCGGCACAAACTGATACAACACGAAAGGGCAACCCTAAGGATTCGTATAACTCTTCTTCATGCGATCGGATTTCCTCGATCACCCTGTCGCTCTGCTCCGGGGTTGTGACTTGGTACATCTCTACTTTGGAGAACTGATGAACGCGATAAAGCCCTTTACTGGTCCTACCTGCCGCCCCCGCTTCGCGCCGGTAACAGTGGCTGAAACCAGCTAATCTCAACGGCAGTTCTTCGCTGTCGAAGATTTTGCCCGACAAATAACCACCGATGGTAATCTCAGAAGTGCCTATAAGGCTTAAGTCTGTACCTGCAACAGAGTAAATATTTTCCTCGTCCCCTCTAGGATTGAACCCCGACCCTTTTTGGATCGACTCCCTCGCTAAATCTGGAGTTTGAAGTGGTAAGTATCCTTTTGAAACCAAGAAATCTAAGGCAAAATTCTCAAGAGCCCGAGCTAACAACACGCCCTGACCTTTAAGAAAATAGAACTTTGAACCCGTTGACCGGGCACCAGCTTCAAAGTCAACCAAATCAAGTTTCTCACATATCTCCAGATGATCCAGAGCTGGAAATTCAAACTCTGTAGGCTCTCTAAATCGACGGATTTCTATGTTGTCATCGTCGTCTTTTCCGAGTGGGGTATCTGGCGAGAAGTAATTTGGTAGGTCCGCTGCCGCCAAATTGAACTTGCTTTCAAGTTCAGCTAACTTGTCGCCAATTTCCTGAGCTTCCTTCTTTAGTCTCTTACCAAGCGAAGCGTCATCTTCAACAACAGCGCTACCATCCTTGCGCCTGCGAGCGATTTCGTTTCTTTGTGAATTGACGTCCTGCAGCTTTGTTCGGAACGCCTTCACTTCGGAATACAGTTCCAAGACGCGATCTGTCTTAGCCCCGTAGAACTGTGCCACTATTTTGGTGTCACAGGAGGGATGATGGATGGCGCGGAAGCGGTATTCGGATGAAGATGCGTTGAAGCTTTTGCGCGAAACTGATCGATGCCTTTTTCGAGGCGGTGTCAGCTGGGAAGGTCATCTATCACCCAAGCACCAGGCTTTGGCGGCTCGATCCGGATGGCGGGTATGCCTACGACGGCCCAGCGGGCTCGCACGCTGGACAGGCGAAATCTGTCATTCTGGCAGCAGGCGCACAGGAGCGACCAATGCCGCTACCCGGCTGGACGCTCCCTGGTGTGATGGGTGTAGGTGCCGCGCAGATCCTCTTGAAGTCCGGCGGAGACCTTCCTGCCGGCGACATCGTTATTGTCGGGTCTGGGCCGCTTCCTCTTCTTCTGACCGAGCAACTCTCTGCGGTAGGGAGGCCCGTGAAAGCTGTTGTGGAACCTGACGGTGCCTCGGCACTCTTGGCTTCAACACCGCTGGCCTACCATGCATGTGCTGCCCCGAAGACGGCTTTCAAAGGCATCATGTTGCTCGCCAAGCGTGCTCTCAGGCGCACGCCCGTTTGGCGCAGGACGACGGCGATTGCCATCGATGGCGACGAGCGCGCAACGGGTATCAGGTTTACGTCAGGCAAGGAAATTCGAATCGACGCGTCAAATTTGCTACTTCACGATGGCATTGTCCCCAACCTTAACCCCATACGGGCCGCGAACCTTTTGACCCACTACTCGGAGCAGCAGAAGACCTGGCATGCTAAGCCGAATAACGTCATCCGCCTGGCAGGAGATGGGGCGGGCATTCTTGGCGCTGATGCGGCCGTAGTGTCAGGTCGATTGGCTGCCAGGGAGGTCTGTGGTGCCGATGGCTCGGATGCTGATCTGAGCGTGTTGGCGAAGCAGAGGTCATTCAGACGGTTTATTGATCGCAACTATCCACCAGTTTGTACGGCAACACATGCGGAACCGGACACGGTCTTGTGCCGGTGCGAGATGATAAGGGCTCATCAGGTTGAACAGAGTATCGCCTCCCATGGCACGGATCCGAACGCGATCAAGCGCGCATTACGGATCGGCATGGGACCTTGTCAGGGACGGATGTGCGGGCACTCGCTGGCAGACTTCGCTGGCAGCAAGACACAAACAACCTCAGAAACTGTCGGTCTCGCGAAAGCGAGAAACCCGATCCTGCCGGTCAGTTTTCAGAAGTTGGCCAAGCTTGAGTAGTACCGTGGGTATCTTTTGACGATTCAGTTTGGTCGCCAATTACGATGCAGTGTTCCGAATGTAGTTCAAACTTGTGGCTACCACTCGCCGCGACCTGTTCAGAGTCGTTAGTGCCCCCAAGTTTCCGTCGCGGGTATCGCTTGATTTCGCGATCGCGGCGAATGTCAGCAATGAGGGCTGCGACCGCAGCATCGCCACTAGAGGCTCAACGGCGGGTTTGGGCCGGGTTTTGAAGTTCAGCGCGAACCGGTCTTTCTGGGTGTCCCGCGATCATGCACGATATGCAGGCAATGGGGATCGGTCTTGTAGCGATATCATTCTGCGTAGCATTACTTCCGATAGAGACTGCCGCGCTGACTGCCCTGAAGGTCGATTATACAGGTTCACCGTTTCCCACGGATCAGACGACATGTCGTAAAGTTCGTTCCAGTCTTCGCCTTCCCGCAGAGACATACGGTACCGATCTGTGACGATTGTGCGAACACGCTGGGGTCTGTCAAATCCAGTCATCAGACGTTGGCTATCTTCTTCCACGATCACCGCTTCGGGTGGAGGGGTTGAATGCAGGTCACGACCCTGGATGCCGTTGTAAGGCTGGATACCGGCTCGCGCGAGAATGGTGGGGGCAATGTCGATTGATGATGCTAGACCGGGATCGTTCTTCCCCCCAGCAGGTGTTTTGGGGTCGTGCCAGATGAACGGGACCCGGATGATGCCCTGATAGTGGAGCAGAAGCTTTAGCATCAGGCCATGGTCGCCCATGTAATCACCGTGATCAGACGTAAAGATGACGACCGTGTCTTCAGCAAGACCTAGATCGTCAAGCCGCTTCAGAACTCTTCCGATGGCATCGTCGATCATTGTGATCATACCGTATGTCAAAGCGATGATGGATCGGGCTTCGTCCTCATTGACGGCAAACGGGTTCTGATTGTCGCGGGGATCAGTACCGTTTTCCATCGCTTCTTTCATAGCCCGAATGGGGGGTAGATCACCTTTGCCGAAAGTTGGGGGCAGTTCGATGTTTGCGGGGTCGTACATATTCCAGTAGCGGCCCGGCGGAGTGAAAGGATGATGCGGATCGGGGAAAGACATTTGCAAGAAGAAGGGAGCGTCGTCTTTTGCACGTTCGGTCAACCAAGCCGCACTACGATCGGCGATCCAAGAAGTCGAATAAAGCTCCTCCGGGACGGCAGTTCGCCACGCCTGTGGGGCGTTAGTCCGATTGTCCGGCAGAGCATTCTCCGGGCCGACCAACCGATCAAAGTCTTCACGCTGTTCCCGAGCCCACAAAAGGTAGTCGCCGGACGCCTGATCAGCGTGGTCTGCTGCGACCTCGACGTGTTCGAAACCGTAAAAGTCCCCGTCGATACGGTCTGCCAGAGGCCTGTCCCAATCGGGTACGACTTCCAGGTCGTATTCCGGCGTATGTCGATTGTTCTTGATGGCATCGCGCAGGTGTGGGCTGGGTGTGTGAAGGCTCTCGGATGGTGCGAACTGATTGGTAGCGGGCAGGCCGGTGAAGCTTTGGAGGTGAGATTTTCCGATCAGTCCTGTTCGGTATCCCGCGTCACGCAGCAATTCCACGAAAGTCGTGTGGTCCTTCGATAGCGGGATGCCGTTGTGTCGGGCTCCGTGAGCGGAACACATCCGGCCGGTCATGATCGACGCGCGGTTCGGCATACAGATCGGGTTGGCGACATAGAAACGATCCCACATCTTTCCCTTGGCCGCGATACCGTCGATGTTCGGCGTGCGAACCACCTTGTTGCCGCCGCAACCCAGGTGATCGGCTCGGTGTTGATCTGTGATGATGAAAAGGAAGTTTGGGCGTTTGGTCATGAGCCCTCTCCGACATGTTGCGGTGCTGTCCGTGCCGCTCGCATGTCCCAGGCGATCAGCGCGACACCGATTAGAATGGCTGGCAAATGGATGGCAGGTGCGGGCACAAGCATCGTGAACGCCACAATGAACCGCACGATGATCTCAGGGATAGTCAGCTTTCGGCGGTCATAGCCGGACAGAGCCGAAGAGAAGAGCCAGATGCAGAAACACGTCCGGGCAACGATCCAGAGGAATGGCAACAGGCTGAATTCCTCGATGATGAGGATCGTGGGATAGAAGGCAAAGACAAACGGAATGATGAACTTGGCCATACCAAGACGGAATGACATGAAGGCCGTCATCAACGGGTTGGCCCCGGCAATCGGGGCCGCCGCGTAGGCCGCGATGGCGACGGGCGGTGTCAGCGATGAGGCGACGCCGTAGTAGAAGACGAACATGTGGGCGGTCAGCATTGAGACGCCCAATTGCTGAATGGCCGGACCCATCACCAGAATAATAATGAGATACGCGGGCAGGGTTGGCATCCCCATGCCGAGAACCAGCGCGCCGATCATGGCGACCAGGAGTGCGGAGAAAAGACTCTCACCACGAATGGTCGCAATCACGTTAGCGAGTTTCAAACCGAGACCAGTAGAGTCGAGCGATCCGACCAATATCCCAATCGCCGCGATGGCAATAAGAAGGGTTGCCCCTGATTGCGAACCCTTGAGGAACGAGCGCCAGATACGCATAGGGTCAGACCGAACGTCCGGATTGATCACCGACAGTGCCAGCAAAATGACTACGGCATAGAAGCCTGCGGCGGAAGTTGAGAAACCGGCAACCAGACAGCCGATGATCGTTGCTATTGGCCCCAAGAAGAGAACCGAGTTCGTAAGATCGACTCTCGTGATTCGATCATCGACAGACATCGGCTGAACTTCGATCCCCTGGCGACGTGCCTCGACCGTGACAGCCGCAAACAGGCTAAAGTAATAGAAGAGCGCAGGGAACAGGGCCGCCACGATGATGTTGAGATATCCAACGCCTGTGAGATCAGCCATGACAAGCGCCGCTGCCCCCATGATAGGTGGCATGATCTGACCGCCCGAAGATGCCGTGGCCTCAATCCCAGCGGCGAATGTCGGAGAGAAGCCGCGCTTTTTGATCATCGGGATGGTAAACGTCCCGGTGCCCACAATGTTGGCGACAGTCGAGCCGGACATTGTGCCGAACATCGAAGACGCCAGAATGGCCGCATGGGCCGGTCCACCCCGTGTGCGGCGTGTGGCGAGGAAGGCGAACTTCAACAGCGTATCACCGGCCCCGGTGCCTTCCAGTAGCACCCCGAAAACGATGAAGATAAAAACGGTAGAAAGGACGATATTGGTGATCGATCCGAAGACGCCCTTGTTGGTGTTGTACCAAAGTGCCTCGGCGACCTCTTTCAGGGAAAAACCCGTATGGGCCATGATCCCCGGCAGGTCTTGGCCATAGAGCAGGTACAACACTCCAAAGGCCCCGACTCCGAACAGTCCCCAACCCCAAAGCCTACGGCAAAGCTCCAGAAAGACGACAAGGCCAGCCAATGCGGGCCAGGCATCGGCCTGGGTCACGTCGTACAGCGCCTTTTCCATCTGGGTCTGAACAAAGAAGAACGACCAGATAGCCCAGAGACCAGCGGCAAGCATCAAGGCGTCCAGAACCAAGTGCATTTTGGCCCTTGCCCCTGTGACCGGCCCATTGGCTTCGCGGCGGGCGCGCGACGCCGTGATGCCGACAACCAACGCCAAGGCAAAGCCCGCAGCGCGGTGGAACTTTGGCTCCACGAGTCCAATGCCGGAACTGTAAAAAGCGATGGCACCCAGCAATAGACACGCAAGCGCTGAAAGCAGCAGATACAGCTTACCAATTCCGCTGGACGGATTTGCCTCTGTAGTCATCACATTAGCCTTGGTTGAGTGTCAAAGGGTTAGAGGACCGCTGATGCGATCCTCCTACTTATCCGGTTTATGGGCGAAGAGCGTCCGGAATCGCGATTCCGGCTTCGTCATAGTACCGAGCCGCACCGGGATGCAGAGGCACGTTCACCGACGTGAATGCGGTCTCTGGCGTGACCTCCTTCAGGAAGAATGCGGTCGCTTGAACTTCGTCGAGGTTCTCCCAAAACGCCTTGGTCGCGTTGTAGACGACTTCTTCATCCACGCCAGAATGAGTGCCAATGAATTGGGTGAAGCCAAGCGCAGTGATCTCCCCACCGGTCAACTGACCTTTGTAGACACCGCCGTCAAACTGAAGCATTCCGCGACCCGGGCGTCCAAACAGCGCTTGCATCGCTTCGGAGCCTACGACATCCTCGGGGATGGAAAGAACCCGGAATTCGCCAGACAAGCCGAACTGCTCGATCTTGGACGAGCCAATTTCCGCCGGGCGGACCATCATATCGATCTTCTTGTCCGCAAGGGCAGCATATCCTTCACCCCAGCTTAGGCGGACGGCTTCATAATCTGTGCCTGCTTCGTAACCGGTAATGATTTTGATGAGTGCCTCGGATGTGGCTGAAGCCGATCCCGCAGGTGGGCCCGTGAAGATGGTTTTGCCCTTCAAGTCTTCCCAGGTCTCGACCCCGGATCCGGCTAGCGTCACCGGATGATATGCGCCTGCCTTGAATCCAAGGATTGACCGAAGCTGACCGGCGGCCTCAGGGGCGTCGCCAACACTTTCGTACATCCGCGCCTGGTTCTTCATCAGGTTGACCAGCGATGGCACCGTCGAGAAGAAGTCGATCTCTTGTCGCCCGCCTTTCAGCATTGACTTTGTGAGCGTCTGTCCGGCGTTGACTTGAATTTCAACATCCGCCTTGCCCGCTTGATTGGCGAAGGTCACGAACATGGTGTGAACCGGATCGCCTACGCCTGCCGTTTCGCCTTTAAATATTTGTGCTGTAGTCGCCGTAGGTGCGAATGCGGTTGTTGCCACTGTCGCAGCGGCAGCAACGATTTTCCTGAAGTTGTTCACGGAGTCCTCCCTTGATTTTGCCGAGAACACTAGCAGCGCATTCACATTTAATATAATCAAACAATCGATGACTTGTTTAAAGAATTGATATGAAACTTGACCCAAAGCATCTTTCTCAACTCTCGGTCATCGTCGAGGCTGGATCGTTTCAAGCGGCAGCAGATCGCCTCGGTCTGACACAGCCTGCTCTGAGCCGAAATATGAAAGCCCTGGAGGCAAGATTGGGCGTGAGCCTCTTCAACCGGGACGGACGTAGGTCTGTGCCGAATGCACTCGGCCACCGATTATCCCGAAACGGCCAAGCTATCCGTCTCGCGGAAGAGCAGGCCAGCGTCCTCGCGGATCAATCCTCTCAAGGGGCTGTTGGAGAACTCAGGATTGGGGCACCGCCCATCGTTGCTGGCAGGTTCCTCAGCACTGCCATGGCTCGGTTCATTCGAGAGAATCCAAATTGCGTGGTCGAGATGCGGACCGGGCTGGTACATGAACTCCGCGCAATGCTCGAACGTGGTCAGGTGGATGTCGTCTTGGGTCCCCAAAGCCTGGCTGATCCATCCGACAGCTTGGAGTTTAAACTGCTTATTGATGACCGTGTGGGCATATTGTGCCGAACAGGACACCCGCTGACCACTCGCCATCAATTGATGCCTTCCGATCTGGAGTCCCAGGTTTGGTTGGCACATTCCAGAGGTAGTCTACTTCGCCAACAAACAGAGGCTGCGATGACGGCATCCGGAGTGAACTCTATGCACATTGTCTGCGAGACAGACTCGATCCGATCGGTTCTTGAGATCGTATCTGCTACGGATCTCATCACCACCATGCCCATGGCGACAACTGCTTCGTACCTTGAAGACAAACTTGTCTTTCTGAAATTCGATCACCCGCAGTTTCATAGACCACTAGGCGCAATCAGACGTGCAAATTCGCCGGAAAGCTTGATTGAGCAAAGACTTCTTTCGGCTCTTGCTGATTGAGATGGCTTCTTCGAAATATGGGTATTGGTCTTTCAGTCTAAAAGCGCGCAATTTGCTTAGTGTGCACACGTAGCGAATTTCGGCAATGCGGGCTGCGACCGCAGCATTGAGGTAGCGGGTCGGATGTCGGCTAAGGGCCGACACCCCACTGGCAACTCATCAAAAGGAATTAAGAAGTTTATGTTTCACTATAAGCTATGTGATCGGAGCGAGAACGCTGTATAAACTTGGATTGCGTCAACTACCCCGCGTTCGCCACTCGGGCGATCAGAGGGTGATAATCCCATGTATCAAAGTAGGTTTGGTGCTGGGATGCCCCGGTCGACTAGGTATCTCGACGGAGCCAGAGTTGACCAATTCGGCAGTCCGACAGACTATTGCGCCACTGTCGAAATTGCATATATCACCACCGACTGGCGGACTGTCTTAGGAAAACACCGTGGAGCAGAGCCACCCGAACAACCGTTTCTGGACTGATCGGAAACTTTCCGATCTGGAGTTTTTCTCGGCCAAATTCAAGAAGCATAAATATCGACGCCATAGCCATTTTGGCTATGTCGTTGGTGTGGTTGTTGATGGGGCCGAAGCGTTCTTCTGCAGAGGAGAAATCCACACCGCTGGGCCAGGTGATATCATCCTTGTGAATCCTCAATCCCAACATGACGGAGAAGCAGCCACAGAGCTTGGGTGGGCTTATCGTGTGATCTACCCGCGCGAGGATCATTTCCTGGCCTTGGCAAATACGACAAGCCCTCCACGTTTCCTGGAATCTGTTGTGCATGACCCCGAACTGTCGGCCCGGATTGTGGGTTTGCATCAGGCAGCTGAAACGAAATCGGATCTGATCGATGCACAGTTCGCCTGGGCGGACATTCTGTTTCAGCTTGTAGCCCGTCATTCAGAGACCAAACCAACTGAATGCATTGATCGTCGGGACGCCAAGCGCATTGCAATGATCGAAGAGATTTTGCGCGCACAAGCTGTCATCGGTGTTTCACTGGAGGCAGTGGCTGCGCAGGTTGGATGCTCTCAATGGCACCTCGTGCGCTCATTCACGCGTGCCAAAGGCATCTCGCCCCATGCTTTCCTGCTGGACTGCCGCTTGCGACACGCCAAAAGCCTAATCGACGCCGGTGAGCCGCTCGCGATGGCATCTGTGGCTGCCGGGTTTGTCGATCAAAGCCATTTCACGCGCCATTTTGTGCGTGCTTACGGGTTCACACCAGGTCGCTATCAGGCGATCCGCGCACCGTAGCGCAATTTCGTACAAGACTAGGACCTCTGCCCTTATTACCTCGCCTTTGCACATGGAACGGCATCTCGCGTCTGTTCCACTAAGGAGAGAGGAACAAATGGCCCTAAACGATTTCGTGGATGCAACGCTGCCGGATGTCATCGAATGGCATCACCATCTTCATCGCAACCCAGAACTTGGCTTTCAGGAAACCAAAACATCGGATTTTGTCGCGAACAAACTTCACAGTTTTGGCCTCGAAACCCATCGCGACGTTTCCGAAACCGCCGTGGTCGGCGTCCTGAAAGCAGGCGACAGTAATCGAAGTGTCATGTTCCGCGCAGAGCTTGATGCTTTGCCCGTGGTTGAAGATACTGGCCTTCCCCATAGCTCTGAGGTCGATGGCGTGATGCACGCATGTGGCCACGATGCCCACACCGCGATGCTGCTCGGGGCCGCCAAAATGTTGAGTGAGCACCCAAACTTTGATGGAACGATCTACTTCGTCTTCCAGCCTGCCGAGGAGGTGTACGGCGGCGGGAAAAAGATGATCGCCGATGGGCTACTGGACCGCTTTCCCGCCGAAAAAGTCTTCTCTCAGCACAATTGGCCCGGCGTCAAGGAGGGCGCTGTCATTGCAACGCAGGGGCCGATCATGGCAGGTGTCGATGACTTTACCCTAACGTTCAAAGGCAGGGGTGCGCACGCGGCCATGCCGGAGCGTGGGGACGATCCTGTGCTTGCAGCGGCCGAGTTTCTTATGTCGGCACAACGCATTGCCAGTCGAACAGTCGATCCAAGGTCGGCCTTGGTTCTTTCCTTTACCCAAATTCACGGCGGCAGGATCAACAACATCGTCCCTGAGGAAGTGGCGGTACAGGGCACGGCGCGCTTTTTCGACCCAGCGATGTCGGAGCATGTCGAAACGCAGATTGGGCAGATCGCCGCTGGCATTTCACGCGCAAGCGGGATCGAGTTCGAACTGGACTATCGCAAAGGGTATCCTGCGGTGATTAACTCCATTGAGGGTGCAGCCATCGTGAAACAAGCCGCCAACAGCTTCTTGCCAAGCGAGGCCGTCGTCACAGATGAACCTCCATCCCTTGGCTGCGAGGATTTCTCATATCTTCTGAATGCTGTGGGAAGTGGGGCCTATATTTGGCTTGGGGCCGGTGAAGTCGGCCCGAGAGCCGGGCTCCACGGCAGCCGTTTTGTGTTCAACGAAAAGCTGCTCCCCGTTGGTCTCCGCATGTGGCTGGCGCTGGCCGAGACGACATTGCCAAAAGGCGTACGGTGATGGAGAAGAAAGGGGCTGCCGAAAGGGATCGGTGGGCCAGAGCCGCAATCTGTCCCGAAATGATGCGCGCTACAAACCGGCAGGAGTTCGCAAATTGATTGCCTACATCACAATTGGCGTTAATGATATCAAACGCGCAGAACACTTCTATTCCGCTTTTCTGCCAGCTCTAGGATACCAGCTAGAGATTTATCACGGGGATCTCAGCTACGCGCTGCCTGAACAGCCAGGACAGTTGCCAGGTCTGCCGGAGTTCTATGTCAAAACTCCATTTGATGGAGGGCCCGCTTCGGCTGGAAACGGGACGATGGTCGCTTTCAAAGCGTGTAATCAACAGCAGGTCCGTGATCTTCACGCGGCAGCACTTGCGGTGGGTGGCTCAAATGAAGGTGCGCCCGGCTTCCGGGACTCGTATGGCGCTAACTTCTTTGTTGGCTACCTTCGTGATCCTCAGGGCAACAAGATTGCGTTGTTCTCCAATGATCCGAACGAACCGGACCGAGACGGATAGAATGAGGTCGGGGATGGTGGAGCTGCCCAAGGATGGCCTTGGCTCCTCTCGCGCAGTTCGTCATAGGATAGCCAAGGTCGGCAGACATCGAAGCGTCGCTGCTCCCCCGGGAGAGCCAAACCTGCCAAGTCATATTAACAGCATTGCATCTACTCAAACCGATGAGAGCGCCGCATCATTGAGCCAGCGACCAATGGTGATCCACCGGCGATTTATGTGGAAAAGCCATGCCGAAAACGCCCCTTCAGCTGCGCGCCGACGACCTCACCGTGTTCGTGCGCGCCCTTTCCAAACAGTTGGGCGACGCAAGCCCTTCGCATCTGACCCTTATGACTATGGCGGCCAGAGCGGCGGGTTATCAGAACGTCCGACATATGCGTTCCAGGCACGCGGCCGCGACAAGGCTCGTGCGGGCTGCTGTTGACACGCAGGTCGATGCACGGACTTGTCGAGCGCGCATTACATCAGTTTGATGGCATGGTGTGCCTGAAGCAATGGCCGTCGTCGCGCAGTGTTCAGCCCCTCGCGCTCTGGGCACTTTAGGCGACGTTATTGAAGCGCTTGGATGCTCCGGTTGAAGGGTGTTCCTGATCGTGCCTGTTCTTGCGCGATCAACGCATTGAGGATGGCCATGGCTCGGGTCGATTGATTTTGAATCTGCCCTCCAATCTGGTCCATCGCATCCAGTTGCTGTGGAATCTGAGACATTCTCGACTGACGCATTGCAGGATCATCAACACGTGCCAAAAGTGCCCGACCAATACGTTCCATGACTATATCTTTGGCAGTTTGGCGTGCCAAAGCCGGATCACCGGCCATGCTCCGTGCTGCTGTTGCGATAGTACCGCTAACGCCTCTGTGGGAGCAGAACGTTTGCCAACCAGCGACATCGCTAAACGCTCACGGCGGCTTTTGACTTCATCAGCGGACATATCAGCGTAGTCAGGGTACATGTTAAATCTCATCATTTTCAAAATCCCTCGCTACGCGCCGCCAGCTACAAGCGCAGCTGTGCTGAACAAACCGCCCAGAGTACGTTGTTTTTGATTGTAAGCGTCTAATTCTGCTTGGTAATTGGCCTGGGTCAGACCGGCGATGTCAGGGGTGCTAATCCTGGATTGATTGGTGCTGACGTAGTTTGGTGACTGGAGTTGAGTGCCCGAAGCGATGGCCAAAATCTCGTTGATTGGCTGTTGGCGCTCTGTGATTGCCTCTTGGACAGCCTGCTGACGGCCCTGCAGGAAGAGCTGGTTATACGCAGAGGTTTCCGGCTTTTGCGTCCGCCGCCACCCAGTGCTTGCAAGTGTCCATCCAAGGCTGCATCAACCAGTTCTGCGCGATCACCAGCCTTCTGATGATGATATTTGGAAGCATCGACTACATCCCCGCCAGTCACCGTATTTCGGCTATTGGTGGCCATTGTTTGCAAAAACCTGGTCTAGAATGAAGTCGTTTGGTGATGATTTTCGGGCCGCGGGCTCGCCTAAGAGTCGGGCAGTGTAGATTTGTGAAACGAGACGCCACCGCTCCGCAGTTGAGAGATCTATACCGCGTTGTGCTGCTCTCTTCTCAAGCGCGATTCCGATGCTTCGAATACACGATGCCGAAGATAATTGAAAAGGCCCGTGGCCTGGTTGAAGCGACAAAGCGGGCGGTAGAAATCGCCACCAAAGACAGTGAGGCTGCTGCGCTGGCCTATCTCGACAGGTAGGGGGCTGCGTGATGCCGGGACTTGGTGACAACCTGAAACGCCAGTGCGATCAAGCCGAAGTCGATTGGTTCAGTCAGTTCATTAGCCATTCATGATCTTTTGTATTGAGCCGCAGTGGTCCTGCAGGCTTTTGAAGATGTTATACTTTTTGTCGTGGAACGGTCGCGCCTCAGATCGCGGGGCGAGTGCTTGACCGCCCTGTGACATCCCCTGCATCGCCTTCAGCGTTGTCGAAAACGCACCCGATGCGCGGGCGGCAAGCATCGCGGCGCCCAAGAGGACGGGTTCAGGTTGCTGCGGGATGACAACCTTGCACCCGGTGACGTCCGCCAGAGATTGGCAATAAATCCGGTTTCTCGCCATCTTGCCGCTCATGACGATTTGCGTGGTGAGAATGGATTCGCCGTCCAATTGCTCAATGATCTGCCGCGTACCGTAAGCCAGCGATTGCACGCCCGCGAGGTACTCAATCGCCAGATCCTCCATATCGGTCGCGGTGCCCTGCCCGACGGCCATGCCAAACCGCGTCGGGTCCGCCAGCGGCGACCTGCTCGCCTTGAAGTCGGGCACGATGTGGCGATGGCGGGCCTGTTGATCGTAGGGGCCCTGCCCGGCGCGGCCAAGCAACACAGTTTCGAGGTAGTCATGTGGGGTGACTTTTGCTTGCGAGGCGATGAACCGCAACTCAAACCCTGCGGCATGGCGGTTGATGATTGTGTCGAGGGCCGCCCCAGCCATGGACTGGGCCGCTTCATTGACCCACAGACCGGGCAGAACTGCGCCAAGATAAGGGCCCTCGACACCATGAACATACGCAGGCGCGCCCGAGAGGGTGATATGACAGGCAGATGTCCCGGCAATCAGGGCCATGGTCGCGCCCTCCCCCGCCGATCCGAATGTGCCCAAGGCACCGGCGTGCGCGTCGGTCAGGCCCATGGCCACGCGGGTCTTTCGCGCCAAGCCAAGGTCTTGGGCCGCATCCTCTGTCAGACCGCCGATCGGCTCTCCCGGCGCGACCATCTCCTGGCCGATGCGCCGATAGGTTTCGGTCACCAGATCGCCCAAGCCCACCTGTCGAAAGAAGGAACTGTCCCAGCCTTGGCCGCCCTGCCCCTGTTCCGATCGGTAGCTCCATCTGCACACCACCGTGCAGAGCGAACGCTTGAAGGATCCACTGGCTTTCCAGGCCAACCAGTCCGACAGGTCGAAGAAATGCGCAGCGTCATTCCAGGTGAACGGCAGATTTTCCTTCAGCCACACCAGTTTCGGGATCTGCATCTCGGGCGAGGCGATGCCACCTGTGACGCTCAGCCGTTCGTGCCCCGTCGCGTCGATCCGCTTCGCGACATCCGCTGCCCGGTGATCAGACCGGAGAATGACATCCTGCTCCGGTGCTGCATCGGGCGAAACGGAGACCGGAACGCCCTTGGGCCCCGCCACCACAAGCGACGAGGTCGCGGCAAAGCCGATGCCCGACACCAGTCGAACGTCTGTCCCGGTGCGGCGGATGACATCGTGCACGCAGTGGCAGGTCGCCGACCAGATATCCGCCGTGGACTGTTGCGCAAAGCCGGGCTGGGGATGCCAGGTGCGTATTTCATGCGCGCAGGCCCCCAGCATGTTGCCATGGATGTCGAACAGGCCTGCGCGGGCACTTGCCGTGCCCACATCCACTCCAATGAAATAGGTCATGCGGGCTAATCTATCTGCTCCAAATCGTCTTCGAGGTCCGTCATATCCTCACCCCCTGCCATGAGGTTCAGCACGTCTTCGCGGCTTTTCTCATCGCGTTTGAACCGGGCCGCCACCTCACCCTGAATGAGCACGCAGAAATCATCTCCCACGCTCATGGCGTGGCGCGCGTTGTGCGTTATGAAGACGATGCCCGCCCCGTTCTGACGCGCGATCCGCATCATCTTGAGCACGATGGACGCCTCCTTGACGCCCAAGGCCGAGGTGGGCTCATCCAGGATCAGCATCTTTGCCCCGAAATACATCGCCCGCCCGATGGCCAGCACCTGACGCTCCCCGCCTGACATGGTGCCCACCAGCTGATCGCCATCAGTCACTCGGGTGAGGCCAAACTTCTGCATCTGCTCAACCGCAATGGCGTTGGCTTTCTGCGTATCGATGCTGCGGAACGGCCAGCGGCCCCTGACCGGTTCAGCCCCCAGAAAGAAGTTGCGCCCCACACTCATCAACGGGATAGAGCCCACGTTCTGGTGTACCGTCGCAATCCCTCTCTGCCGCGCTTCCCGCGGGCCTGAGAACCGGATCTCCTGGCCTTCAAACAGGATCTGGCCGCCGGTGGGCTGGTGATAACCCGACAGCACCTTGATCAGGGTCGACTTGCCAGCGCCATTGTCGCCCAGCAGACACAGGATCTTGCCAGGCTGCACCGCCATCGACACATCCTTGAGCGCCTTGGTCGAGCCAAAGAACTTGTCGACATTGCGCAGTTCCATCAGCGGGGGGGACATGTCGTTCATATCCTAATGCGCGCTCAGCGCGAGGCGCCGGACGTAGTTGTTGGCCAGGACAGCAAGGGCGAGCAACAGACCCAGGAACAGTTGAATCCAGTCCGTGTTCCAGCCTGTGTAGAAGATGCCGCTGGAAATCACGCCAAAGAGTGCTGTGCCAAAGACGATCCCCAGAACCGAGCCATAGCCGCCGGTCAGCAGCATCCCTCCGATCACCACGACAATCGGCGCCTGAAAGACGTAGCCCATGCCATAAGTCGAATTGCCTGAGTTCCACTGAATGCCCTGAAGAACACCGACCAAGGCTGCGCAGACGCCGGTGGCGACGAAGAGGACGATCTTGACCCGCTCCACCGGCACGCCTGCGGCGCGGGCGGCGTCTTCATTGCCGCCCGTGGCGTAAATCCAGTTGCCAAAACTGCTTTTGGCGAGGATCCGGTAACCGATATAGGCCACAAGCACCCACCACAGGATCGAGATATTGGCCTGCCCGAACCGCGCCGCAAAGGCCAGTTTTGCGCTGTCTGAGGCAAAGATCGACGACGACGTAACATTCGCAATCAGGCGCGACAGACCCATGGTGGCGCCGATCACGATGAAGTTGGTCGCCAGGGTGACAATGAAGCTGGGCAGCTTGGTCTTTACAACAGCCAGCCCGTTGGCCAGCCCAATCACCGCCCCGGCCAGCAGCGCCAGCCCGATCATCGGCCAGGTCGGCGCGCTAAACTGATTTGTCCCAAGCGCGAGGATCATGGAGGCCGCGCCAACGGTCGAGCCAATCGAGAGATCAAACTCCCCCGAAATCATCAAGAGGCCGACGGGGATGGCGACAATGCCCAGCTCTGCCGCCAGGTTCAACCAACCGGCGGTGCCGTTGAGCGAGACAAACCCCGTCCCCGGCGTTGCCAGCGCAAAGAAGAGATAGGTCAGGAAGAAGGCCGCGAAGGCCCCTGTTTCCGGACGTCGCAAAAGATGTGTCAAATCGAGCCTCTTTGACGGTTCAGCAGGGTCTGGGGGCGGCGCTTAGGACGCGCCGCGCACGCCTGCATGTTTGCGGTTCACGTCAAGCGTCGCATCCACATTGGATTGGTCGATCACCAGCGGCCCGGTTTTCACGTGCCCGATGGGCTGCAGCCCGTAGTTCAGATACTGAAACGCCACCTGCATCGACATGAAGCCCTGCAGATAGGGTTGCTGATCCATCGCAAAGGCCAGATCACCGGACTGGATCGCCAGCAGCGCCTCGTTTGACAGATCTGCGGTGCCGACCATCACGTTGCCCTTGCGCCCGACCTCGTCAACAGCGCGCAACGCCGACATCGCAGGCACCGCGTTCAGCGTGTAAATCCCGTCGATGCCGGGATTGGCCTGCAACGTGCCCTTGATGGCCTGCGTCATCGCCTGCGGGTTGGTGGCATCGCCTGTGCCAATGGTCTGATAGATGGTCTCAACGCCAGCCTCCTCCATCGCTGCGACGTAGCCATTGCACCGCTCCTCCACGGTCGGGTTGCCAGGCACCTGGTTGAAGCAGAGCCCGAGTGTCACGCCAGCCTCGGCCTGAATTTCACCGGCTTTGAAGCCCATCTGAAAAGGGTCCTCGCCGATAAACCCGATGGAGCCGTTCTGCTTCCACAGCGTCTGCCCGGAGTTATGGATGAGCACGGGAATGCCGGACGCGGTGGCCTCTTTGATCAGCGGGTCCATACCGTCAGGGAAGAACTCGCCCACCAGCAACATGCGCGGGTTGCGGCTGATCGCCTGTTGCAGCAGGCGGGGGTAGTCACTTGTCATGTTCGATGTGTCGGTCACGGCGATAAATTGGTAGTCGAGCCCGAAGGTCTCAGCCCCGTCATCAAAGCCCTGCTTCACGGCTGCAAAGAACGGCCAGGACAGCGGGCCGCTGATCACGAGGATCGGGCCCTCATCATCGGCCAGCACGGACGATACGCCACCAAACCCCAGCACAACTGCTGCGATGGCGGCTTTGATCTTTCCGATAAGTTTCATCTGTTCCTCCCCTGTTTTCGCCCGTCGTCCTGCGGCCAATTCACGTGGGTCAGGACGCGGCTTACATCATAAGCAGCCTGAATTCAGATATGATGTCAATAATAATAATTCAGAATGAATGATTATTGACGGATTGCCCCCAGCACCCTAGCCTCAAACCAGAAGCGCTCTGGCGCCAAAAAAGAAAACCATTTTAATTGAGTGCCTTATATAGGCTCGGAGTGATCGATGAGGACAGTGCTCTGCTACGGAGACTCGAACACTTACGGGCAAACAACAGCAAGTCTACCCGACGACAGATACCCGCATGACGTCCGTTGGCCGGGCGTGCTCAGACGTGAATTGGGCGAGGAGTGGATGGTGATCGAAGAGGGTTTGAGCGGGCGCACCACCGTCAGCGACGACCCCATCGAAGGGGCCGAGAAGAACGGGCGCACCTATCTGCGCCCCTGTATCATGAGCCACAAGCCGCTGGATCTTGTGATCCTCATGCTGGGCACAAATGACCTCAAGATCCGCTTTAACAAGACGCCGGGCGAGATTGCTATGGGGATCGGCGCTCTGATTTCCGACATCAAATCCATGCCAGCGGGCCTCAATGGCCGGGTGCCCGAGATGCTCGTCGTCGCCCCGCCGCCAACGGCCATGGATCTGAAGGACTGGTCCGGTGTCTTTCAGGACGCGCAGGAGAAGTCGCGCGCCTTGGCGGCCGAATACGAGCGCATCGCGGACATGCACGAGGTGCATTTTTTTGACGCCGCCCTGGTGGTGCGCTCCAGCGACGATGATGGGTTTCACCTCGATGTCGCGGCGCATCTCGCGCTGGGGCAGGCCATCGCGGAAGAGGTCGCGGCCATTGGCTGGCTGCCGCAGGCGCAGCCCGGTGCATAACACGCAGATAAGCATCGGAGACTGACCATGCCCGACATGAGATTTGCCCCCCCACCCGCCGTGCGCGTCTCAAGCACCGCCAGCGGCATGAATCAGGTGCTGGCGCGCACGCTGAACGAACGGTTGATCACCTCGCTTTTGCTACGCAACGACGGCATGACCCGGCTGCAGCTCGGGCAAGAAAGCGGTCTCTCAGCGCAAACGATATCGGTCATTGTCCGCGCGCTTGAGGCGGATAATCTGATCGTGAAAGGCGAGGCCGTGCGCGGGCGCGTCGGCCCGCCGACCGTCCCGATCATTCTGAACCCGGACGGAGCGTTTTCGCTGGGCATCAACGTCGGGCCGGATCAGTTGAGCGGCGCCATTGTCAATTTCACCGGGCAGATCGTGCAGACGCAACAGGCCCCCCTGCCTGATCATGCCCCCCTTGGTACGGCACTGACCGACATGGTGGATCAGCTGATGGACAGCTGCGCGCCCAAGACGCGCAAGCTGATCGCGGGTGTAGGCGTGACGCTATCAGATGATTTCGACGATCAGGAAGACGTAGTGCGGGATATCGAGGCGCTGTTGGAATGCCACACGCAGTTGGAGACCTTCATTCAGAACGATGTCACAGCGCTGGCCAGTGCAGAGACACTGTTTGGCGCCACGCGGCGGACGGGGGATTTCCTCTATTGCTATCTCGACACCTGCCTGCACCCGCGGCTTTGCCTGAGCGGGCGGATTCATTCTGGTCAGACCCCGCCGCCCTTTCACATCACCCCACCAAGCCCCGATCATCCCGATGCCGACTGGATCACCGCCGCCTCACAAGCGGTGGTGGGGATGATCAGCGCCGCCTCCTTTCTGGCGCGCATTCCCACGGTTGTGCTGGCCTCCCATGTGCCGGAGCAGCACATCTCCGCTCTAATTGAGGCAACCAGCGAGGCTCTTTCGCCAGACGTTACGCTGCTCCCAAGCTGCTTTGGCCAGGATGCCCTCGCGGCCGGGGCGGCCGCCTTGCCCCTGCACCCTAAATTCATGTCGCAGTCGGACACCGCGATGTAACCCCGCAAAGCCATCTGCAGAAAAAAGCGGCCCCGCATCGGGAGGCCGCTCTTGCCTTTGGGGCGACCGAAGCCGCCCCAAATCTGAACCACAAGCTTAAATGTTGTCGAAGTTCAGCGTATAGGTCTCATTGCCGATCTTCGCCTGCACACAGAAGCTCTGCGTCTCACATCCCGGAAGGGTTTTTGAGACAATCACGCTCTGCGGTTTCAGCGCGTCCTTGGGGTCTGGATGATCCAGCGCGCCTTGGAAGAGGAACGCCCGCGTGTCTTCGCTGACAGGCTCCGGCGGCTCAAACCGCAGCAGACGGCGCACGTCGGTTCCGCGCTTGCGGTTGACCTGCGTGATCGTGTCCTCGTTCACGAACCGGCGGAAGTACGGATCATCGGCCATGAAGGACGGCGGCCCGAATTTCAGCTCCACATTGCCCGCCAGCGACGCCGCACTCATGCGCCCTTTTGCTTCGGCCTGCACATTGCCGCCCCGGAAGAGAATCATGCAACGCGGGGTGAAATCCACCGTGTTCACACCCGAGTATGTGACATCCACATGGTGACTTGTCCCGCCGTTGCGCGGCAGCGCGCAGGTCTGCACGTTGTCATACGGCGTGTACCAGAACTGCTGGATCTGCGAGGTTTTGCGCGGCCCGGTATCGCCATTCACATGTCGCGTCCGGAAATCATCGACAATGATGAAGTTGCCGTTGGGAAGCGCGACCTTGTAGCGGATCGCCTTGTCCATCCAGCCGCCCTCGATGCTCTTGCCATAGACTTCAGACGCATCGAAGTAGACACCCTGCAGGCCGGTGGCCCCTTCCAGCGTGCTGATCTCAAAGGTGTCGCCCGTGGCGTGCTTACCAAAGATCTGGCCCATATGGGTCTGTCCGGGGCGCGCGAACCAATTGTCGGTGAACTGCGCATCCGGCACGATCAGCGAATTCGCCCCAACCGCAAAACCATCGTAGTAGTTCTGCACGATCCGGTCCTCGGCGACATCCCGATAGAAGCTGACAACCGGGCCGGTGGCCTTGATGTTGGTGCCAATCTCCAGCCACCCGTCGGTGCCATTGGCCCCGTTGCCCGACCGCTCTTCAACAAAGAGACGGTGCCTGCTGTACTGCAGCGCATCCCCTTCGACGGAAGCCGTCCGGTCATCGCCGTACCACAGCAGGTCGCCGCCACCCCTTTGCGTGAAGCGGATCTCGTCAATGCCAAAGCTCGCCTCCCGGAAGAGATGCAGCCCGCTACCCTGCAGGAAAGTGATCGAACCCACACCCTTGCCGCCGTTCACAACGCGGTTCCAGTGATGCGGCTTGATATCACCAAAGGCTGTCAGCGGGATCTTGATGTGATGCCAACCGTTTGCATCGGGTGTGGTGTTTTTCATCCACGCCCCAATGGACATGCGCTGGGTCTTCCCGGCGACGTTCAGCACAATGAAGGCCTTGTCCATATTGACGTTTTTCACCGGCTTGGCAAAGAACTCCAACGTGTCTGCGGCGCTGGTCAGCGGCACATGCCCCTTGGACCCTCTCACCTGATAGTAGTTGTACCCTTTGGTGAAATCGCCATAGCCCGTGTCATCGATGAAGCGGCTGCCATGCACCGACCATTTGACATCAAAGCAATCCAGCTCCCGATGCGGGAAATTGTTGGGCACACAGCTCATCGCCATCATGCTCTGGTTCGACTGCCGCACATGTGGCGTCGGGTTTTCACCACCCGCAGCCCAGGTTTGGCGGCCCGTGTCCACCCGGAACACGGATTCGTTGAAGGGGAAATCCGCCGCATAGCTATCAGCCAGCAGACCATCGCCGCAGGCTTCCACGTCGGAATACCAATCCCGCGCCAGATGCGCCCCCATCAACATCGGGGTCGACAGGCCATCGTCAAAATAGTGGTTGGCAAAGAACCGCGCCGCGACGCATTGCTGCGCTGTCGTCAACTCGGTCGTACCGGGCGCATCAAGGCCGATCATTTCCCGCCAGAGCATCAGATCAAGCGGAATGGCGTTGCGAATGCCCTGACTTTTCCAGGCATCGCCAAAGTTCACCGTGTGCCCGTCGGGCGCGGTGGCATTCACATACCATTCCGCCGTGTCCGACCCGATGCCCCATTTCATGGCATGCATCGGCTCGCCAATCGTGCGCATGTAGAAGTGGTTGATCGCACCGGTCGAGGCATAGTCGGTCGCCATATACCCTCCGCCCTCCTGATACATGCCCTCATCCATGTAGATCCGGCGGTGATTCCACGAAAACTTCAGAACATTCCCCAAAAGCTCTTTGGCCATCTGCTCATAGCCCGGCTCGTCATAAACCAGTGTGGCAAAGCGCAGCGCGGATTCGCCTAAGATAGAATTCCAGTTGTTCTGGAGCGAGACCGTCCAATGGATCTTGTTCGCCGGATCAGACTGATCAAGATACATCTTGGCGTAGCTTGTCATGAAATCGAGCACTTCGGCCTTGTCGTCGGGCGTGGCCCAGAACTGGTTTTCATCCCAGTAGTAGTCCATGATCGCGGTCCACGGCCGGAACATGCGGATGACACCGAGGTCGAAGTAACACCCGTTGCCACCGTGATGCCACGCGTAGGGGCGCGGCACCGACTTGCCGTCAATCGCCGGGCAATTGTTCCGCGAATACGCCGGCGTGAGCTGGCGTTGGAAGTCACGGAATTCATAGCGGATGAACTTGCGTTTCAGCGCCCAGAGCTCACCTTCCACATGCATCGGCGTGTCGCTGTTGGCCTGTGAGAAGCGGCAGTTCGGATCGAACTGCAGACACCCATCAATCATGCGGATTAGGTGCAAGACCTGCATCGCACGGGTGCCGTTGCCCTTGGGCAGATCCTTGTCGCTCGCGTTCAGATTGACATCCAGATAGAAGCGCGCGGCGGGAATGTTGCGCAGCGTGTGCGGATAGGCCCAGCCCGCTTTCTTCATCCCGTAAGTGCGGTGATTGTAGATCGAGAAGACATTCTTGGTCGTCGCATAGCTGTAGTTTTCGCCGCGATAATCCGCTGCATTCACTGTCTCAAAGGGGTGGAAGTACGACCAATACTGCGCCTCATCCCCGTGCAGACGCGGGTGCGCGCGCGGCAGGTTTTCCTCGAACCGGTTCAACACCTGCGCGTTCAACTCAGTAATGCGGGCCTGAAAGGCCGGGTCAGCTTCGCCTTTCGGGAAATCGGCGTCCTGCAAGGGAAAGAAGTGCCGCGTGTCGACCTCGGGCCGATCTTCAGAGCCATAGACTTCGATCTCGCGGATTTTCGAGGCACCCCAGCGTTCAAGGCTTTCAAACCGGATGAACCGGGCTTTGACCGGCTGAGCGAGCGAGATCTCCTGCTTGATATGGGAATATTCAAGACCCCGACGCGTCGCGCCGAGGACATTCAGAAAGGTCTCGCCATCCTCCGAATACCACACCCGGAATTTGCGAATCGCCTGCGCGCGGTAGGCGCTGCCGGTGTGGATGCCAAGGCGGGTCACATAGGCCTCGCGGCCCAGATCAATGGTCACGGTCCGGTCCGTCGTTGCCTGATTGTCAAAGACAAAGGGGGCGTCATTGCTCATGTCGCCGTCGGTGATGCTGGCGAGCGTGCCAACAGTGGCTGCAACGTCGCTTGTCACAGGTTTTTGTGCCGACAGCAGCGTCTCCGCGGACAGGCCGCTGAGGGAGCTGCCACAGAATAGCGCGGCCATAGCCGTTAAAACGGTCTTGCGCATAGGGGTCTCCAGATTTTGATTTTGATGAGGGAGGGGGGTATCTTGAAAAGGTATTTTGACGTGAGAGTACGTCATCGATATCAGCGTGACCGCGCGCCGAAGCCGCAGACACGAGGTGTGTCGCTGACATGCCATAAGGCAACCGTCATGCCGCTTGGGGTACAAGCGCATAGATCACGTCAGCACTGGGCAAAATCTCCCCAGACTATTGGGGAAAACAAACTCCGGCCGGAATATTTCCGTGCCATGATGCCGAAGCTTGGCATTTGGTCAAACGCCATCCTCTGGCCCATGACCGCAGTCTTTCCCAAAATCCGACCCCGCGCCGGGCGCAGTCAAACCTCGGTTCTGTCAGCGTATCGACCATCTCAGCGAAATTCAACCAAAAGTTGAATTCCTGATCCATCAAAGCATATCTATTTTGACGGATCACAAAGCAACGCTGTGAGCACAGACTGCCCGGAGTCAAACCGGTCTGGCAACCCGGAAGCGCGCTGAAAATAAAGAAGATTTCATTAAAAATCAGATCTTTACTCTCGCGCGTCTGATCTGATACCCCCAATGATCTGCGACAGTTGCTGAGGCGCGGCCACCGCGCGAAACACCGGATCAGACGCGCGCTGTGCCATGCTGACAAAGCCATTTGCCTCGGCACAGCGGCGCAAGTCCGCAAGCGGCTGCGCGTCCGATATCGCCGCTGTCAGCTCTGGCGACATCTCCAACAGCTCCGCCAGAACCGTCCGCCCGGCCTGCCCCGTGTCCGCGCAAACCTCGCACCCCACCCCGCGACAGGCCGCACATGTCGTGGCCACCAACCGCTGCGACAGCACACCGCGCAATGTGGCGCTCAACAGATAGGAGGGCACGCCCAGATCGATCAGACGAGAGACGGCGGACGGCGCATCATTTGTGTGGATCGTCGACAACACCATCCGCCCAACCAGCGCGGCCCGCACGGCGATCTCGGCTGTCTCCGCATCCCGGATCTCCCCGACCATCACCACATCCGGGTCCTGCCGCAGAATGGCCCGCAGCGCGCGGGCAAATGTCATGTCAATCGCACTGTCGACCGGCACTTGCACCACACCCTTCAGCGCATATTCGATCGGATCCTCCACGCTGACAATCTTGCGGCTGCCGTCGTGAATATCCGTGAGCGCGGTATAGAGCGTCGTGGTTTTCCCGCTGCCCGTTGGACCGGCCACGAGGAACAGGCCGTTGGGTTGCCGCAGGATCGCCCGCAGCTGATCCACCATGCCCGCGTCATAGCCCAGCTGCGCCCAGTCCAGCTGCACCCGCGACCGGTCGAGAATCCGCAAGACGATGCTTTCGCCGAACTGACTCGGCAAGGTCGAGATCCGCAGGTCAATTGCACGACCCCGCACCGAGACCTGCGCCCGGCCGTCCTGCGGGCGACGCCGTTCGGAGATGTTCAGCCCGCCCATGATCTTGAGCCGCGAGACCGCCGCCGCGCGGCTGGCCTGCGGAATGGTGCCGCCGTCGCGCAACACCCCGTCGATGCGAAAGCGAATCGCAAAAGCACTCTCGCCTTCCTCGAAATGGATGTCCGACGCCCCGGCCCCCACCGCACGGCTGATGATGTCATTGACCAGCCGGATCACCGGCCCGCCATTCGCCAGCGCATTGAGCTTTTCGACATCCATGTCCGACGCGCTCATCGCAGCCTGATCGACCTCCGGCCACGTGAGGCCGTCTATCGCCGCCGCCAGAACCGCCGGAGGCACCAACGTCATCCGCACCTCCGCCTTGTGCCGAAAGGCCAGCGCCGCCAGCGCATCCTGCGCCCGTGGGTTCGCGCTGGCTACCTCCAGCACGCCGTCTTTCAGCTGCAGCGGCACCAGATCCGCCGACTTCAGAAACTCCCGACCAAGATCCAACTGCATCGCCAGATCAGCCTCCGGCGCAATGGTTGTTGAAAACGGCACGTCAATCTGTGTCGCGATGTCGCGGAACAGCAGCTCCTCTTCGATCAGCCCGAACTCCAGCAGGCTGCGCTCGACCGGAAGCCCAGTTTCGCGGCTCGCCGACAGGCACCGCTCGGCATCAGCCTCTGTCAGAGCATCCTTTGATATCAGCGATGCCACCAACGCGGCATCATCCATGGCCACAAGTGGGGTCAAGACGGGGTTCCGTAAAGGGGTTCCGTAAACATGTGAGAAGAATCAGCTTTGCGCTTTGAAAAGCATGGCCTAAAGTGGGGCCAATCACCAAGTATATTCCAATACTTCGAGCCACTTTTCCATGTCAAATCGTGAACCGTCCCGCTTTTTGCGGTGGTATCTCTCCGCTATGGGGAGCGTGCTGCCGCAATGGGTCAAAGCCGTCTTCCTGGGCCACCCAATGGCCCGCACTTGCAGTTTTACAGATGGCCGGGGTGATACCCCTGCGGGCAGTTTGCCCCTCGCCCTCCTGACCGGAGAGGCAGCCCCAGCGCGCGCGCCAACCCGCCGCGTGACGGATGCGGTTGTGCCGGGCCATCTGGTCCTGACCCGCCGCGTCAGCCTGCCCCGAAAGGCCGCAAGGCGCATGCACCAGATCGGCGCGCTGGACCTTCTGCAGAAAACACCGTTTCAAATGCATGAAATTCGTTGGGCCATCGGGCCGGTGCGGCGCGACAAAGAGCAGATCCACGTGACGCAGGTGATTGCGCTGCAGTCGGATCTGACCACGTGGCGCGCACGGATGCAGACCGCAAATCACCCCCTGAGGCGGCTCTATGCAACCGTCGACGGGCAGGACGTCCTGATCGCGGATTACAGCAAAGAGCTGCGCGGGTCTGGGCGCTTTTGGCCCGCGCTCAACGCGGCAGGCGCATTTGTCGCCGGCCTCTGCGCGCTCTATCTCTGGGCCTTAGCCGGTCTGCAGGCAAACGAAAAACTGGCAACTCTCACCCTCGAAATCACCCGACTGCAAGCCGAAGCTCTGAGGCTGCGGGAGGAGGTGGACCGCCTGCAAGCCGATCAGGACCAGCAGCAGGGTCTGCTGACCGGCATCACAACCGCGCCCCGATTGCTGGATGCTCTTACGGCTGCCACAGCCGCGCTGCCGGATCAGGTCTGGGTGTCGCAATATGTCTTCGACCCGGGTGGCACGCGCATGTTCGTGCAGGTGGACGGGTCTGCCGTTGACCTGCTCTATACCCTCGCGGATCAGGGGCATCTGCCAAACGCGCTGATGCAGGGCGAGGTTGACCGCACCCCGTCCGGTGCCGAAGAATTCTGGCTGCGGCATGATCCGGTCCCGCGCCCATGATCCAAGCCGCGCCCCGATATCTGGCCCCGGCCCTGACGGTTGCTCTGATCGCCCTTGTCTGGGCCGCATTGGCCACGCCTGCGCTGGAGTGGAAACGGCAAACCCTGCGCGACGCCACCCGTTCGGAGGCGACCTATCTGCGCCTGATCAGCGGGATCCGGGCGTTGCAGCAGGACCGCGCCGCGATCCAATCTGCTCCGGTCGAGGGGGCGATTTGGCGCCCAACCGACGGGCGCGCGGTCACGCTGGAGATGCAAGCCGCACTTGGAGAGTTGGCGCAGGAGGCCGGGCTGGCCTTCTCGGCCATCTCCCCAGCGCACTCCGACCTCACACTCGGGGCTGAGACCGTAACCCTCACCGTCGAGCTGCGCGCGCCTCTCGACGCGGTGCTCAGCTTCGTCAGTGCCGTCGAAACGCACATGCCGCCGTTGATCATCGACGCCGCAACCCTGAAACGGGCGCAGAGCGCGGGCGTCGAGACGGACCAGCCCGTGCTGCAGGCCGCTTTCCGCATCGTGGCCGCAACCGTGCAGGCCCCCGATGAGGCCCCAGAATGATGTCGCGCGGTCTCCCTCTGCTGGGCAGCCTCACCATCTGGGCACTGGCTGCCGCACTTGGTTGGCAGGTGTTGCAAGCCCGCCAAAGCCCGCTGCCCGACCCGCTGCGCCCTGCCCCAACAGCGCAACGCTCACCTGCGGGCACAGACCTGCAAGCCCCCGCACCAGCCCAAACACGGGATCTGTCAGAGCTGCTCGCCCGCCCGCTCTTCGCCCCGAACCGACGCCCATTGGCCACAGAACCGATGATTGAATCGACGCAGGAATTTCAACCTATTGCAGAAAATTCCACGTCTGATACGCTGCCCGCAGTTATAGTCTACGGTGTTGCCCTGAACGGTCAGCACAATAAAGCATTGTTATCAATCAATGACTCCGTGCCGGATTGGTACAGAGAAAAAGATATTATTGCAGGTTGGACGCTCTCCAAAATCGAAAATAACGGCGTCCTGTTGCAGTCCGACACATCGGAACTGCGGATCGAGCTTTATTGACGAAAGCGACGGACACTCATGGACATCGCATCCCGCAGGCTTGCTGCGGCAGTCACCCTTGTTGTGCTGAGCGCCTGCGCGCCCACCGACACAGGCACCCCATCGGCCAAGGCCCCGCTGCTGGCCAACGGATCCGGAACGCCGGGCGCGCGCGCAAATCGTGGCCCCCGACTGCCCTGGTTCGGACGCCGAAACGCAGACCGCCGCGTTATCGGCTCTGACACCTTCGTCAGCGACGCCGCACGCGGATCACAACCGCTGGTCGACGTGCAGGCCACCGGCGAGATTGTCCTGAACCTTGTCGATGTGCCCATCCCGCAGGCCGCCAAAGCGGTGCTGGCAGACGCTTTGGGCAAGAACTATTCGATTGACCCGGCCGTATCCGGCACGGTCACGCTGCAAACCACCCGGCCCCTGACCCGACGCGCCTTGCTCGACACGTTCCAGACCGTGCTCGAACTCAACGGCGCCACACTGCAAACAGCTGGTGACCTGATCACCATCGTGCCCGCTGAAGGGGCCACGCGCCGGATCTCCAGCGCCTCGGCGATTTCGGGCGCGGGCTCGCGCATCGTGGCGGTGCCGCTGCGCTACATCGGCACCGAAGAGATGATCCGCCTGCTGACCCCCATTGCCGGGCGACAGGTGCAATTGCAGTCTATCCCCAAGCGCAATGTCGTGCTGATCTCCGGCACCCGGGGCGACATCAACGCCGCCATCGAGGCCGTGAACCTCTTCGATGTGGATGTGCTCAAAGGCAAATCGGTTGGGCTCTTCACCGTAAAATCCACAACGCCCGAAGCCATGGTCGAAGAGTTGAACCTGATCTTCGAGACCGGCGAAGGCGGCAGCCTCGAAAATGTCGTCTCCTTTCTGCCGTCACAGCAGTTGGGCGCGGTGATCGTCGTCTCGACCCGCTCCAAGTACCTCGCGCAGGCCGAACGCTGGATCCGCGACCTTGACCGTGCCGCCGAAGGCGCGCAGCGGCAACCGTCGGTTTTCCCTCTGCAACACCGCAACGCCGAGGAACTGGCGCCCATTCTCATCGAGATGATGGCCCAGGCCTCCGGCGGTGAGGACAGTGAGACCGAAGCCGCCGCCCGCATCGTGGCCGACACCGGCCGCAATGCCCTGCTGGTGATGGGCACAAGGTCCGAACAGGAGGCGGTCGCGCGGCTGATCCAGACGCTTGATACAACACCCGTGCAGGTGCTGCTGGAGGCCACAATTGCCGAGGTCACCCTGAACGACGAACTGGATTTCGGCCTGCGCTGGTTCTTCCAGCAGGGCGATTTTTCCGCCACCTTCTCCAATCTGGAAAACGGCGCTGTGACGGGCAGTTTCCCCGGTCTCTCGGTGCTGTTTGAGGGTGGCACGTCCACGAAGGTGGCGCTCTCCGCCATCAGCGCCGTGACGGATGTGGAGGTTGTCTCCTCCCCCAGCCTGCTGGTCCTCGACAATCAGGAAGCGCGGCTGCAGATCGGCGATCAGGTGCCCATCGCCACCCGCGAGGTGCGCGACACCGATGACCCGGATGGGCCGGTGATCAACTCGATTTCCCTGCGCGATACCGGGGTCATCCTGTCGGTCAAACCCCGGACTTCGAACAGCGGTCTCGTCACGCTTGAGATCGAGCAGGAGGTCTCGGGTGTGTCCACCACCTCTTCCTCGGGGATCGATTCTCCCACCATTTCCACCCGTCAGCTGCAAACCTCCGTAGTGGTCGGCGATGGGGAGACCATCGCCATGGGCGGGCTCATTCAGGAAGACCGCGAGGTCGGGCGCACCAAAGTGCCGGGCGCGGGTGATCTACCGATCATCGGCACGCTGTTCCGCAGCAAGTCGGACAAGGTGCGCAAGACCGAGCTGCTGATCCTGATCACACCCCGGATCGTGAACAATGGCCATGACGCCCGCAGCGTGACCAATGAGCTGCGCAGGCGCATCCGGGGCGCGGAAAACCTTGTGCAAACCGGCATCCGCACCCCAAAGGTCGGGCACCGGATTGTCGAGTGATGCCGCGGTTTTCATACGAGGCATTTGACGCCTCCGGCCAAATCTCCAAAGGCGATCTGGAGGCCGCCTCCGAGGCCGCAGCCCTCTCGGCCCTTGCAAGCCGGGGGGTCACCCCCATTAGCCTGAAAAGCGGCGCGGCACAAGAACCGTGGTGGGCGCGCGAAATCTCCCTGACGGGCACCGCGCACACTCACAAAAGCGCCGAGGTGGAGCGTTTCTTCGCCAGTTTCGCCGCGCTGATGGCAGCCAAACTGCCGCTGGTGGACAGCCTGAGGTTCTGCGCCAAGCAATCGGGTGACCTACGCATGCGGCGCAGCCTGACCCGCGTTGCGCAATCGGTTGAAAACGGTGCCACATTGCGGACCGCGCTGCAGGACGAAAACGGCTTGTTCGCCGACCGTCTCGTCACGCTTGTGGACATTGGCGAGGCCTCCAACACCCTGCCCGACATCGCGCAGCGCATCGCCGAACTGCTGCAGGCCGAGGCCGTGTTCTATCGCGAGATCCGCGGCGTCATGGTCTACCCGGTGATCCTATTGATCACCGCGGCGGTGGTGATGGGGGTACTGGTCTTCTATCTGGTGCCCACACTTGCGCCGGTCTTCGCCAGTGCGGGGGCGACGCTCCCCCTACCCCTAAAGATGATGCTCGCCATCCGATCAGCGCTGCTGGACCACTGGCTGATCACTCTGGCCATCCCGATCATGGCGGGTGCGGTGCTGCTTCTCTGCCGCAAGGCGCTTGTCGCCGGTCTGGCCCCCCTGTTGAGGCGCCTGCCCTTTGTGGGCCCGATGATGGTGCAGCACACAACGCTCGAGGTCTGCCGCAACCTGCACCTGATGCTAAGCAGCGGGGCCACCCTGACCACCGCCATCGCCACCACGCGGGACGCCGCCCACGCCCCCCGCACCGCCGAGATGATGCGCCGCGCGCTGCAGGATGTGCAATCCGGCGCGTCTTTGTCGGATCACCTGAGCGCCGCGCAGGAGTTTGACCCCATCGCCGCCGCGATGATCCGCGCAGGCGAGCAGTCCGATCAGCTCAGCGCGGTTTTGGGTCGGATCTCCACCGATCTGACCCAGCGCGCGACACGCCTGCTGAAACAGGTGGTGCAGCTGATCACGCCGGTGATGACCCTGCTGATCGGCGGTGGCATCGGCATGGTCGTGCTGTCGACCATCTCCGCCATCATGGATCTCAATGACCTCGCCTTCTGACGCCCGCCTCGGCCTGTCGCTGCTGGAGGTGCTGGTCGTGCTGGCCATCACGGGCCTGATCATCGGCATCGCGGCTCCAGCGATGCGCGCGCCCCCACGCCATCTGGCCCTGCAAGAGCAGATCGCCCTGCTGGAGCAAGAGGCGCTTGCCATCCGTCTGGCAGCCATTCGCAACGGACAAGCGGAGCCTTGGCATCCGGATGGTCCGACATGCTCCGGCGCGCCCACCCTCGCCATCCTCTACCTGCCGGATGGGTCAGCCCTGGGCGCGCCCTTCTGCCTACGCCGAGACGACCAGGATTTTTGGCTGACCGTGGCCCCTCTGACCGGGCGCGTGCGGCCAGCGGAGGCTGAGCCGCAATGAGACGGGGCAGACGCGGGTTTAGCCTGCTCGAAGTGCTCTTGGCCTTTGTGATAATGGCGCTGGTCTTTGCCGTGCTCTTGCCCGGGCAAGGCGACCTTCTGGCGCGCGCGCAACGCTCCAACGATCAGTTGCTGGCGGCGGACCTTCTCAGCTCCCTGACGGCCCTTGAGCGCGTCGAGGGCATGGCAGATACATCGCTTGCACTGCCACCGGGCTGGGAGACCCAACGCACAGCCCAACCGACCATCCTCCACGGGGTGTCTGGAACCACGGTGAGCTTCCGTGTCTATGGCCCCTATGGCCGACTTTTGGCAGACCGCACGCTTTGGAGGCCCGCGCGATGATGCGACGGCGTCTCGGCCTCACACTGCTTGAGCTGCTGATCTCCCTTCTGCTCCTGGCGATGATCTCGACCGCTATGGCCTCCGTCACCGGCTATGCCGTCCGTCTCTTTGACCGCAGCGAGGGCCTCCGCGACCGGTCCGAACAGATGCACCATCGGACCCTGCTGCGCGGCTGGATTGTCCGGGCGGCAGCCTCCGAGTTCACAGGCACGCCCGATGCGCTGACCTTCCGCACACGCAGCGACACCGCACTAGCCTGGACGACGGGCCTGCTGCATGTCCGACTGATACCCACCGAAGCTGGTGCAGAGTTGCTGGTTGGCGATGTCCCCGACACAGCCCAACACCGCTTGCATCTGTCCGACACCAACCTGCGCCTCAGCTACTTTGGAAAGAAGGAAGGCGAGACAGGCTGGCATGAGACATGGACCGGGCAAGACACCCTGCCGCTCCTTATCCGCATCTCGGGCACAGACCCCGCGCTGCGGGCGGGTTTCATCGCCATGCCGCGCCTCTCGGCCGAGTGATCAATTCGGCAAATCCGCGTCTTCGCCGCTGCCACCGGCCACGCCGTCCCGCCCCAGACTGGTGATCTGGAAATCTCGCGCGTCTGACGGCGCCTCATAGATGTAGTCCCGCCCCCAGGGGTCGATCAACGCCGTGATCGTCTCCAAATACGGGCCGTTCCACCGGCTGAGGCCTGCAGGCGCCTGAAACAGCACCGACAGCCCTTCGGCACCAGAAGGGTAGCGGCCTGCGTCGATGTAGAACAGCTGCACGGCGTTGCGCAGCTGATCGATCTGCAGCGCTGCAGTTTCAGTCTTCGCCTGCCCAAGATACCCGATCAACCGCGGCCCAACGACAGCCGCGATCATCGCGATAATGGACAGGACAATAAGCACCTCAAGTATGGTCGCGCCAGCACGACGACCCCATCGGCGCCGATAAACGGTCCGGGTCACATGTCACCTGTAATCTTGTGGAATATCTATGGGTTGATCCTTGCGCAAAGCGCGTGGCGGATCAAGCGAAATCAGGCAATTGGGTTGAGGATCTGTTTATCCCGACCCCCTCAAGGCGCCCAGAGCCAGGCGCCACTCCGATCATCGGCGAGCCGGACCTCACCGGCAAGCCATCGCATCCCATCGCGGGTGATCCAGACTTGCCGGAGCGTGCGTCGCGGCTGGCTGACAAAGCCTGCAGGAACGTGACCGTCTGCCCCCTCTGCGATCAAGTCCAAGACCGCGCGGGGGGCATGCCGCGGCGAAACCCCGGGGCGGCCCGACCGCAGCGTTGCAATCTGTGACAGCAGGGCCAGCTGATCCGGTGTGCCCCCGATCGCGCGCAGGACGGCGGACAGATCCCCCTCTCCCCCGGGGTCTCGCTGCCAGTTCCGGAACCGCCGTTCCTGATCGGCGGTCAAATCCAAACGCTCCATCACCTTTGCTGACAGAGCCGACCGCGCGGTTTTGAGGTCGATCAGCCCGCCCAGATCCACCAGCTCGACCCAAACGCCCTCCTGTCCCGGCAGGAGTATCCGCGCGGGCGTCTGCGCGCCAAGCGCCAGATCCAGCACGTGATCTACCGCATCGATGGACAGCGCCTGACGCGCTTGCAGCTCAAGTGTCGCACGGCTGTTCTGATGTTCTGCAAGCAGCGTTTTGCTGCTAAAGGACGCAAGAAATGCCAGAATCATCAACGCCCCCAGAACAACAATCAGGGCATAGCCGTGCCGGCGCGCATGCGGCGCGCGCGCAAGTGATCCACGCACAGCTTGTTGCATCAGGTCATCGCCCCCTTTCCGTTGCCTGCGCCAGTCTTGTCCTGCATGTCCTGGTCTATGCAAGCGGTTTGGCTCTGCTCGGGCCGTGGCCGGGCCTCTGGCTGATCTGGGGCATTGGCGCCCTGCTGGTCTGGGCCAGCTGTGTCGACGTCCAACGCTTCGAGATTCCGGATTGGGCCACCGTGGGCCTCACCGGTGCTGCGCTCTACTGGATCGCCACCGATCCGGGCATTTTGTGGCTGGAGCATGCGATTGGGGCAATCTTCTGGGCTGGCAGCTTCGAGATCATCCGCCGTGTCTTTATCTGGCGGAGCGGATTCGATGGGCTCGGTTTTGGGGACGTGAAACTCATGGCGCCACTTGCCCTGCTCTGCGGACCCGTTGGCTCAGCGCAAATGGTGTTTCTGGCGGCGACCGCAGCGGTCGCCGTTATGCTCAGTGTTGCAGTTCTGCGGCGGCAAGCCGTAGCAAACATCGCCCTGCCCTTCGGGCCGTTCTTATGTTTCGCCACATGGATCGTTTGGATTTCAGGGCTGTGACCCTGACGCGGCCCTGTTTCACAAGGCATGTGAGGGATTCATCCGGTAAATCCAGCTTGTTGGCTGGAATGCGTGACCAGACCCACCCCTCCGACCTACAGGACGAGGAATTGACCAGCCTAAAATGACGCGCTCAGAGGAGATGTCTACAGCGACATCTTACTCGCGCAGATCGAGCTCTTGGCTCCCGATGTCCACAGCCGCCCAGATCGCAGGCCCATAACCTTGCATCGCGTTGAGAACACGCCAAAACAACATACTTTCGGATCCGATCCAGTGAGTTCGGGTGACAATAGCCGAGAATTATTGTGCGTGCCCGCTTGAAGACCCAGCATTGGACCTAGCCCCGTGTCAAAATACATTACCATTCCGGTTAGACTTGGTATCAAAGGATATGGATGGTTGCCTGAGCAGCCGGACAAAAAACGCCGATCCCGAGAAGCCGATAATTGTGTGCGGCAACAGTCAGTCAAATAGGCGACCAACAATAAACCCAGCATGGTTTGCGACCCACACCAAGAGCTTCCACGGTCACGGGCTTACGCACAAGATCTGCGACCTTCGCACGCTTCACCACGGAACATCAGCTCTTCGAAAGGACAAGTTTGCCTGCGTCGTAAATCTTTGCTTCAAGCTCTCCGCTGCTCGCCGCGTTCAGCATTTCGCCCAAGTTTTCTGCGCTCGCGCCGCTCGCGGGCAGGATTAGAGGCCAAGCGCTTTGCACGTCGAAACGCTCGGCGGTCGCTGGCGATGTGATGAGCAAAAGGGCGGCTGAAACGAATTTGAAGTTGACTGCCATTGGTTTGATCTCCCCTTGAAATGTCGCAACGCGTCTGGTTTTTCGCCACGTTCCGGCATCTCCAAAGAGGTTCAACAATGCGTGCTCCGGAATCATGCGATACCTGCCAATCTGGCGGATCGACTGGCGTGGCTCATGCTCACATTTGAGACGGCAGAAAAAGCGCGATGACAGGGAACAAGAGCAGTAACGCCACGCGAATGACATCTATTCCGACAAAGGGCAGCAGACCGTAGAAAATGGTGTTGAGTTTGACATCCTTGGCCACGCTGCGCAGCACAAAGGCGTTCATTCCGACCGGCGGCGTGATGTAGCTGATCTCCGTTGCCAGCACGACGAATATGCCAAACCAGATCAGATCAAAGCCTTGTGCGGCAACGATCGGGTAGAAGATCGGAACGGTCAGCATCATCATTGACAGCCCTTCGAGCATGCACCCCAGCACAAGATAAATGAGGAAGATGACAAGGATCACGCCGTATGGGCTATCACCAAAGAACCCAAGGGCGGCCTGCAGATCCTGGGTCATGCCGGACAGGTTCACATAATTGGTGAAGGTCAAGGCGCCGAACAGGATGAAGAACATCATCGTCGTCGTCTTGGCCGTGTCGTATAAGGTATCCGAAAGCATCTTCGGGTTCATCTTTCCCATGCCCAGCGTCAGAAGAAACGCGCCCGCAGCGCCCACGCCAGCGCTTTCGGTGGGTGTAAAGACACCTGTGTAAATCCCGCCCATGACCAGAACGACAAGGATCAAAGCGCCCGCCGTGCGCTTTAGCGATCTGATCCGGTCTCGCAGCGGAAGCTTGGGTTCAACGGGCATGTCCATATTCTGGAATCGTATCGAAAACCGCACTGCAAGGATGTACCCGGCAATGCCGATCAGCCCCGGAACGACACCCGCCAGAAACAGCTGGCCGATATCCTGCCGGGTCAGGATTCCATAAAAGACAAGAATGACAGACGGCGGGATCAGGATGCCAATCGTACCGCCTGCAGCGATGGAGGCCGTGGACAGGCTGTCGGGATACCCGAACTTGCGCATCGACGGCAGCGCCAGCTTTGACATCGTGGCCGCCGTTGCCAATGACGATCCGCAAACCGAAGAGAAACCGCCGCAGGCGATTACCGTGGCGATCGCCAGACCGCCCTTGCGGTGCCTGACCCAGGCATAAGCGGTATCGTAGAGGTCCCGCGCGATCCCGGACTGAACCACAAGGTTACCCATCAGCAGGAACAAGGGGAGGATCGACAGGGAATAGGCGCGACCATTGTCAAAGAACACCTGTCCCACAAGGGAAAGCGCCGGGGTGACCCCGATAATCGAGAGCGTTCCAATCGTTCCGACCAAGGCAAGGCTGATCGAAATCGGCACCCCGGTAACCAGCAAGACGAACAGGACGGCAGCGCCGACAGGCCACTCACTCATCGACTTGCCCCTTTCTTAGCGCGTCGGCGGCGACCCCTGCCATGACCAGAGCGCCGACAAGGGTCGTTGCCGCACAAAGGTAGGCAACAGGAGCAATCGGCACGTCCAGGGTACTTGTCTTGCCGCCATAGGACGCAAATTGCTGTCCATAGACCAGAAGCCGCCAAGCGATCACGCCAAGCACAACAGCGGAAATCGACCCGGCCAGAGCCGCGCGGAGCGGCTGCCATCTTATCGGCACCATCCCCGTAAACAGGTCGACAACAACATGGTCCTTGTCCAAGCAAACTGCTGGCAAACAAACGAAAATAAGACACACCAGCAGCAGTTCGGTGACTTCCGTCGCGCCGCGCAAGGGGGCGTTCATTGCATAACGACCGATGACATCGACAACTGTAATGCCCATCATGAGGAGAAGAATGGCACCGCAAATCAGGGTCGTCACCCGGCGCAGGTTCTCTGCCGCCCGGTCTGTGTTTGGGCGCTGAACGAAAGTCACCTGTTCCATGCTATTGCGCCGCGATTTCGGCTTTGAGCATGTCAAGCGCCGCGCTGGCGTCCACGCCTGCAGCTTCGATCTCGCTCATACGCTCTGCAACAACGGGCGCGACCGCCGCTTCAATGGACGCGAGCTGCTGTGTCGACGCGGCTGAGATCGTGACAGCCCCTTTCATCGCGGTCTTGCCGGCAGCGTCGGCCCGGTCCCACATTTGACCGGCCATGCGCGCAAAGACTTCGCCAGAGATGGAGTCAATTGCGGCTTGGTCCTCGGTCGAGAGCCCTTCCCATTTCGCCTTGTTCATCACGACAAAGAACGACGTGTTGTAAAGACCGCCGGGCACTTCGAACCCGGACTGCATGAGGCCCGAGAGATTGAAGAAAGCAATGGATTCAAAGGGAAACATGATCCCATCCGCAACGCCTTGCGACAGCATCTCGTAGGCTTGTGACGACGGCCCTTCGATTGGAACTGCGCCGAGGCTTGTTGCAACGTCATGGGCAATGCCACCGCCAACACGCAACTTTGCACCGGCGATGTCGCCAGCGGCTTCGAGGGTACGATCAGCGACAAAGATCTGGCCCGGTCCATGCGTGAACACGGACAAGACCTTCACCTGATCATACTCACCGGCATCTCTGAGAAAGGCATCGAATGTCCGCCAATAGGCAACGGAAATTGCTTCTGCGGTGTCTCCCAGAAGCGGCAATTCAGCCAGGTTGGAGGTCGCGAAACGGCCGGGCGTGTAGGCCTGAACCCCAAAGGTAATATCGGCCACGCCACTTACGGCAAAGTCATAATGCGCGGGAGGCGGCCCCAGTGGTGCAGGCATCACATTGACCGTCACACGGCCTTCCGTCGCTTCCGATATCTGTTCGGCATAGGGGATCATGACCTCTGCCACCAGCGGGTGCGATGGCGGCAGCCAGTTGGCCATGTTCAGCCGGGTTTCGGCGAAGGCGACGCCACTGCATACCATTGAGATCGCCACGGCAACTGTCGAGAACCTGATCATTTTTCTGTCTCCTGTTGGTTCATTTTTTAGGTAAGTTGCTGAATTTTAGTCGAATCCTTCATCGCATTCCGCTAAAAGGAATGAAGAACGCCGAAGGACACCGAAGATGACTGATGCCGCACCCAGCGAGATGCCCCGCAGCGAGTTTCACATGCGCGAATGGCCGTTCTATTGGATCATCCGGGTCAACTCGCGTTACTTTCAGGCGATGGAAAAGGCGCTGAAACCCTTGGGTCTGGATTTGCCAAACTGGCGCGTCGTGATGGCGCTGTACGAAGGCAAGCATCTCAGTGTCTCGGAAATCGCAGATCTTTGCGTCATCCGTCTGAACACGACGACGAAGATCATACAGCGCATGAGGACAGATGGATTGGTGACAACCCGGCCCCGCAAGAGTGACGGGCGGGTGACGGAGGTCACCCTGACGGCAAACGGCGAACAGTTGCGCCACAAAGGGTGGGCCGTTGCCGAAAAGATGCTGGAACGTGCCTTTGGCGGTATTCCGCAGTCGGAACGTCAGGCACTCAACGCCACACTTGAGAAAGTGTTTGATCGGCTGGCCGATTGACGCTCGGGTCATCCTGTGGCCTGAAGATTGTGATAACTCCGATCAAACCAGATCAGGGTTTCGGCAGGCGCATCGCGCACCAGGACCTCGGCCACACGCGCATAGAACACCGAATGACTGCCCATGGAGCGGCGTTCGAGGATACGGCAGTCAAAGGCGACGACCGCATCTGCGAGCACCGGAGCCCCAGTCGCCAGCGAGGTCCAGTTGCCGGTCCCGAAACGGTCCTTTCCGCCGCGTTGAGCGAAGATCGCTGACAGCTCCTCATGCTGCCCCCCCAAAACATTCACGCAGAGATTGCCGTTGCCGTTGAAGACGCCGTGAGAGTGGTTTTCCTGATGCACGCAGACCAGCAGTGTCGGCGGGCTGTCGGTGATCGAGCAGACGGCAGAGGCGGTCATGCCGTGCTTTCCCTCTGGCCCGTCAGAAGTGATGATATTGACCGCCGCCCCAAGGCGGCTCATCCCTTCGCGGAATTTCAGTGCGGCGTCGTCCATGGTGATCTCCCTCAGATATCCAGCACCAGACGCGCGGATTTTGCGCGCGAGCAGCAGGTGGTCATTTCGGTGTTCTCGGCTTTCTCGTCGTCGGTGAGGAAATGGTCGCGGTGATCGGGCGTGCCTTCCAGCACATCCAGAATGCAGGTGCCGCAGACGCCTTCCTCGCATCTCACTTCGACCTCAATCCCTTCGCGGGCGAGCGCTGCGACAATGGTCTCTTCCGGGCCGACGGTCACCGTCACACCGGATGCCCGGGCCTCCACCTCGAAGCTGTCGCCTGTCACATCGACGTCGGCGTTGAAATATTCCCGGTGAATGTGGTCTTCGGCATGGCCCTGCGCCCTTGCGCCTTCGATGATCCATTCCATGAAACCCGTCGGCCCGCAGACATAGATGCGCACGCCGTCATCAGGCTTTGGCAGGGTGGTGAGATCATATTGCGTGCCGTCGTCATCATGATGCAGCGTGATCGCCTCGCGAAACGGCAGATCGGCCAGAATGTCGAGGAAGGCGGTCAAGCCTTTGGACCGAGTGCAGTAATGCAGTTCAAAACGACGGCCAAGATGGTGCAACCGGTGGGCCATAGCGAGGATCGGGGTAATGCCAATCCCTCCCCCCAGCAGGACGGAATGGTTGGCAGTCTCATCCAGCGGGAAGTGGTTGCGCGGGGAGGAGATGCGCAGTTCCGCCCCCTGCTGTGCGACCTCGTGCAAGGCCACTGATCCACCGCGGCTGTTTTGATCCTTCAGGATTCCAAGCTGGTAGGCGCCGTGCTCTGACGGATCACCGCACAGGGAATACTGGCGCCAAAGGTCGGTGCCATTGTGCGCAACCTGAATGTCCAGATGTGCACCGGCCTCGAACGGCGGCAGGGGAGTGTCTTCCTTCCCGACGAGTTTTAACCGTAAGATGTTGCCGCGATCTTCCAAGCGCTCTGCCACTTTCACTTCCAGAAGGTTTTCCATTGTTTCCGCCTCCTAGCGCATCCACAGACCGCCGTTGAAATCCCAACAGGCCCCGGTCACATAACCTGCGTCAGGACCGGCCAACCGGGCGACCATCTCGGCCACGAAATCCGGGTCACCGATGTGACCAACCGGGATATTGCTCAAAAGGCCCGGCATTTTTTCTTCCGGGATCAGCGCGTGCACCATGGGCGTGTCCATGGGCCCGGGTGCGATGGTGTTCACGGTCACACCCCGCGGCGCCAATTCACGCGCAAAGATCTTGGTCAGCGTACCGATCGCGCCTTTCGAGGCCGCATAATGGGCCCCGGTCGCCGTACCGCCGTTCTGCCCGGCGAGCGAGCCCATGTTGATGATCCGGCCATAGCCGCGTTCCGCGAAATGACGGCCAAAGATTTGGCACCCGGCAAAAGTGCCTCCGGCGTTTGCGGTCAGTACAGTGTTGAAATCCTCCGGACTGATCTCCATCACCGGCGCTGCCTGCGTAACTGCCGCGTTGTTCACCAGCACCTCAACCGATCCCCAGCGGGCGACGGTTTTGTCGAGCACGCGCTTGAAATCTTCGGGCTTGGTGATGTCGAGCTCTGCCGTCACGGCTGTTTCGGATGCCAGATCCAATTCTTCCGCCAGCGGATTTGCCGCCGCCTCGTCGATATCGCTCAAGATCACACGAAACCCGGCCTTGTGCAGCGCGCGCGAGACGACTGCGCCAAAGCCCGAGGCGGCCCCGGTCACCACTGCCGTTTGGATTTGATCTGGCAACGGCACCCCCATCAGAACAGATAGCTGATCGAGGTCAGCACGCCGTCTGAATTGACCAGACGCACGATCTTGTCGCGGATTTTTAAGCCGCTTTCCGTTCGCACGAGGCGATGTTCGACATTGGCGGCGAACGTACGTTGGCGTCCGAACTTGTCTTCGGTCAGATGCATGGCGGACCGCACCAGCGCGTGCCCCTCTGCCTGCTCCAGCAGGACGAAACGCGCATTCAACCGGACCGTCTTTGCGGCCGGGGCCGCCGAGATCGCGAAACCACCCGCCAACCGCCCAACCCGCATCTTGCGCATCCCGGCATCGTCATAGGCGATGTTGAGATCGTTGGGGTAGTCATCAGAGTCCGGGTTGATCGGAATGACATAAAGGCCATCACCGGTCCATAAATCCAGCCAGGCGTCATAGTCACCTCGGTCCAGAATATCCGCTTCATGCCATATGAAAGTGGCAGCGTCCTGCAGCGTGATCTCTGCGGTCATCTTTGCAACCTTGTTCATTGGGCCATCATCCTTTTCCACATCTGGTAGGCGGATCGCATGCCGGTTTCGGCGCTGACATCGCCGACGGGCAGACCGTTTTCGCTGGTTTTTTCCAGCCCGTCGCCACGGTTCACCATGATGTCGAGGTCTGGGCCGCCGTCGGCACCGCGCTGCACCCGTTCCCACACTTCGGCGTCATCAGGGCTGCCAAAGCCCATGGGACCCTGGAAATGCTCATGCATCCGCAGGCGCATCTGGTTGCCCGCAACCGGACCGCCATCCATGGCAAGCGCGATGTGGCGAATGGCGGTTTCGGTCACGCTGACCGGGCGCAGAATCCGGAAGAAAGAGATTGAACATGCCGCATTTGGAAAGAGGTTCAGGTTGAAACCCGTTCCGCCCACAGCCCGCACGATCCGGCGCACCTGATCTTCGTCGTAGTCCTTGCGCAGCGTCTCGGCGAGCGCTGCAAACCGTTCAGGGATATCGCGATCCAGATCGTCTTCCAGATCCACCAGTTCGGGCATCATCACCATGACGGAATGGCCGTTGCCCAGATCCTCGACATAGCCGTCACCCTCCAGGAAATCGAACTGCTCTGCCCCTTCGGCATCCAGCGACTGCAGGAACGGCTTGTGAACGACAGGGAAGTGGTAGGCGTCGGTTGTATTCTCCAACTGGATTTTCCAATTGCCGGGGAACTTGAACTGATGCTCGCCTGCAGTTTTGACAGGAAAGCCCCCACCCTGCTTCATGAAGAGATCGATCCAGACCTTGGCGTTGCCCAGAAAATCCTCCAGGGGCTCCACATCCGTATCGAAACTGGCAAAGATCATGCCGTTGTAGACATCCACCTTCAGCTTTTTCAATCCCATCTGGCTTTTGTCGAAATCGGCTGAATAGCCCTCGGTATACGGCACGCCGCGTAGTGACCCGTCCAAGGCATAGCCCCAGCCGTGGTAGGGGCACTGGAAGGAACTGGTCTTGCCCTTGGCAATCTCGCAGACCGTGGCGGACCGGTGGCGGCAACGATTCACCAGCACGTGCAGCACGCCCTTGCGGTCGCGCGAGATGATAACGGGCTGCAGTCCGACCCATGAGGTCTTGAACGATCCTTTGTCGGGCACCTCGGAGGTATGGCCGACCCAGACCCAGGTCTTGCCAAAGATCTTTTCCATCTCGGCGTCAAATATGGCGGGATCCTTGTACATCGACGTACGCACCCGGTCATCATCGACCAAAGCCGCCCAATCGCGATCCGTTGCAGGGGTGTCGAGTGTCATGGTGAGCCTCTCATGTCGTGGCGCTTGGCGCGGGAACCTGGGCGTTCTGAGCCCAGTCGCCGACGGCGCGCGTGTAAAGGTTGGTTGTCTCAAAGACGGAGATGCGCCAGGCGTCGTCCTCATGTGCGAATGTGACGTGCAGTTCCGCCGCCATCAGCAGGCTTTGGCCGTCGTGAAACGTGGGCGTTTGCAGCATCAGCCAGCGGCCCCGTGCGGTCTTGTCGTCCGCCACGTCGATCCGTTCAGACGACAGGAAATGCGCGTTCATCGCAAAATGCGGTGGGTCGGTGCAAAAGGTACCAAGCCAATCCACGATGGCCTTGCGCCCCTTGCGTTCGCCGAAATCCCTTGCATATCGATCACCCCGCCCGCGCCAGACGGCGTCTTTGGTGAAGAGCGCGCCAAGGGCGGCGAGGTCCGTGTCCCAGTCGAGGCGATCACAGATATACATATACTCCGAGAGTGCCGCGCGGATCTGGCGTTCGGCTTCCAGCCGCGCCACACGCGTCGAAAGGGATTTTCCAGCGTCAGACATCAGATATCCGCCGGAACTTCCAGGGAGCGGCCCATGCGTGCCTCAACCGTGCAGTATTTCCACAGGCGATAATCCGTCTCCCCGATGGGGATCGTGCGGAACAGATTGCAGGCGGCCTGCACGGTCTCGCGGTCAGGCACATCGGCCATGATATAGGCGGTATAGGGGCTACCGGTACTCACCGCGCCAACCATGGTTTCGTCGTCGTCCAGCATGCCAAGGATGGTCACACCGGGTAGTTCGTCGATCCCCTTCATCATTGCACCAAAAGCTTTCCAGACCGGGCCGATCTCGGCGAACGGCAGATCAAAGAAGGTCTGCTGGACATTGATGCAGAACAGAACGCGCATGGGTTTCTTGTCGGACATAGTCTTCTCCACTGTCGGGTTTTTAGGGGTAGCCGGGGGCCGTTGGCTGATCGAGCATCGCAGCCCCGCCAGCGGTCCAGGTGCCCTCGCCCAGGAAGGCGTGTTGGGCGACAGCAGAGGCATCAATCATGCAGCGGGATAACAGGTGCCCGGTGCGGATCGCACTTGTACCGCCCATGAAGTACGCCATGCGGGCCGCTTCTGCGCCCTTGTAGGCCGCATTGGTGGCGCAGAGGCGCAGGCGAATATGCATATCGCGCGAGACCTCGCCATTCTTGACAACCTGCGCGTAACCTTCGTTGATCGTGTCGTAAAAGAACGACCGCGCACCGCGCAGTTCGGCTTCGGCCTTGGCCAGCTCAGATTGGATGTGCGGGCGGGCACCGATGGAGGGCGCTCCGGTGATGGACGGCTTTTCGAGCGCTTCACGATGCAGCCAATCGAGCGCCTCGCGCGCGGTACCAAGCGCCACGACAGCCAGCACCTGGGCGGCCAGTGCAAGCGATGGATAGCGAAAGACAGCATCTTCATGCTGGGTCTTTGCGCCGCGCACAAAGGTCCAGTCCTCCGGCACGACCACATCCTTGACCTCTATGTCGTGGCTGCCCGTAGCCCTCAAGCCCACGGTGTCCCATGTGTGCTTGATCGATACAGCGTCGCGCGGCATGACCGCCATGCGCGGCAGACCAGAAGTCGTGCCGCCTTCGACCTTGATGCCGGCGCCGATCAAGGACGCGCCCATGCAGCCAGAGCAATAGGGCCAGCGGCCATTCACCTCGAAACCGCCATCAACAATTTGTGCCGTTTGGGGCGGAAAGATCGCTCCCGCGAAAACGGTATTCGGGTCCTCGCCATAGATCTTGGTGAAGGTTTCAGGCGGCAAGGCGGATAGATACGTCGTCGAAACGCCAAAACTCGCCACCCATCCGGTGGACGCATCTGCAGCCGAGATCTTCTCGATCAGTTCGAGAAACTCCGTCGGTGTCTTTGCATCACCGCCCAAGTCCTTGGGCACAAAGGCGCGGTAGACGCCGATGGATTTCATTTGGTCGACCATGTCCATCGGCACGTAAGTCAGCCGTTCAAATTCATCGCGGCGGGCGCGGATCTCCGTGAGCATGCCATCCAGCGTGACTGCCTCAATTTTGGTCGCCTTGTTCATGGTCTCTTCTCCTGAATCTGGTGAAGCTGGGCCGCAAACCACTCGGCCACGGCGCAGAGCTGCGCATCGTTTCCCCTGGCTGCGACGATTTGAAGACCAGCGGGCAGGCCACCGGCGGTGAGAATTGGGAGCGTGATGGCCGGGTGGCCGGACAGGTTGAACGGTCGGACGAAGCGTGTCAGTGGGACGACCGCCTGCATATTCCGTGCCTCTTCCAGGGTCGGTGGGACGGCAGGCAAAGTGGGCAGGATCAGCACATCGACGTCTTCAAGAACCGCGTCCAGATCAGCCGTGAACGCCCGCCTTACCGTTTCAGCCCGTGCGACCTCTTCAGCAGTGACGCGGCCTGCGTCCAGAATGCGGGCCCGAACAGCGCCGTCTATTGCATCAGTCTCCGCGGCAAGCGCGCCAAATGCTGCGAAATGTTCCGCGTTGATGATCGTCAAGGCGGCATCATAGGCGGCGTCGAACAACGGGAGTGTCGTGGTGTCATGCTCAATGTCGGAAAAACAATCGTCACATGCTGTCAGAACCTCATCACGCGCGTCGACCATCAGGCGGCGAATGCGCGGCGCGTTGGTTTGACTGACCGCTTGGAAAGCAGGCGCAATAACCCCCATTGCCTGCGTGATCATTCTGGCGCTCCGGGCGAGAGGCCCGATGCAATCAAGACTGCTTTGCGCTGGCGTCGCTCCTTGACGGCTCACCAGACCAAAGGTCGGCTTCATCCCAAAAAGCCCGCAACAGGCGGCGGGCATCCGCACCGACCCGCCCGTATCCGTGCCAAGCGCAAAATCGCAGTCCCCGCGCGACCAGCACGGCGGAGCCGGACGATGACCCACCGGGGATGCGGTCTGGCCAATTCGGATTGACGGGGGTGCCCAGGTAAACGTTGATCCCGGTTACGCCAAAAGCAAGCTCGTGCATGTTTGCGGTGCCGATGATCCTGCAGTCTGCGTCAAGCAGACGAGTGACTACCTGCGCATGTTTTTCGACGGGAGGCATATCTGCCAATGCCGCCGAGCCGCAGCGTGTCGTAAGGCCAGCGATGTCCAGACATTCCTTCACCGCGACCGACAGCCCACCGCTTCCCAGCGCCAAGGTGCGGGTCATGGCCGGATCCGATTTTGGGACGTATATCGCGGTCATTCAGACACACCTTCAAATTACATGAATGTTACCGTATTTATGGCGATGAAGATGCGCCCTGACCATGATTGAAAGAGTATTGGCTCATACCCAGCGCGCACTGACAGGTTAGTTTTGCGGTTGTTCCAGCCCAAGAATCGCCCGCGCTTGCTGCCACGTCGCGACTGGACGATCATGCTCTGCGCAGATCGCAACTGTTCTTTCCACAAGGGCCGCGTTTGACGGGGCAAGCACATCCCTGTTCAGACGCACATTGTCTTCCAACCCGGTACGCGTATGCCCGCCCTTGGCGATCGCCCATTCGTTGACGACGATCTGCTCTTTCCCGATCCCTGCGGCACACCACTGCGCATCGGGAGCGAAGCGCTTCAACGTTTCAATATAGAAATCAAGAACGCGCTCATCTGCCGGCATTGCGTTCTGCACGCCCATCACGAACTGGACATACAACGGCGCCCTCAGCCGCTTGTCATCTGCCATCTTGCAGGCCTGGACCACATGGGACAGATCAAACGCTTCGATCTCGGGCTTCACCCGGTGGATCTTCATCTGCGACGCCAGCCAGTCAACGAGGTGCGGCGCATTTTCGTAGACTCGGGTTGGGAAGTTGTTCGAGCCGACGGAAAGCGATGCCATATCCGGTGAGAGAGGCAGCATCCCGCCCCGCTCGCGACCTGCCCCGGATCGGCCGCCGGTCGAAAACTGCACGATCATGCCACGGCAATGGGTCCGCAGCCCTTCCATCAGCTGAGCGAACCGTTCGGGATCTGAGGTGGGTTGCCCAGCATCGTCACGTACATGGCAATGCGCAATGCTCGCACCGGCTTCAAAGGCCTGCTGCGTACTCTCGATTTGTTCTGCGATGCTGATCGGAACCGCCGGATTGTTCGCTTTGGTCGGGAGAGATCCCGTAATCGCGACACAAATGATGCAAGGAGATTTCATTGAGGCATCCGATCCAAGGCATCCACAAAGAAGGGTCGGAAACCATCAGGATGCTCGCTCATCGGGAAGTGACCCAGTTCATCCATCACCGTAAGGGTTGCCCCATCTATCGCATCTGCTGTGCGCTTTGCGTCTTCCGGTGTGCAGGTCAGATCATAGGCCCCCACGATCAGATGCACCGGCGTCTTCTGCGTGTCGATGTCCCCCAACCGCCCAATGAGGCTGTCGTCGCGTGTATAGAAGCTGAGATCGCCGCGAAATACACCGGGGCCAGACTGCATGAACATCCATAGCGTATTCCAGCGTTCGGCATGGGGCGCGTGGGGTGAGATATTGGCCGAAACCAGCGCCGCCCCCATTTCGCCACCATGGGCATCGGGCCGGTCGAACCAGTCGATATCATACCACGCGGGTTGAAAATCGGATGCCTCAATGGCGACGAAGCCGCTAAAGTGGTCCGCATGCAGTGCGGCGAGTTGCAATGCAATCCGCCCGCCCATCGAACAGCCCGCCAGAACAGGGCGCTCCAATTCAAGAGCCGTGCACACTGCGAGGACCGTTTCGATATAGGCCTCTGTGGTAAGCAGGTACTCTTCGGTCTCGAACCCTTCGGGCGGCAAGGACTTGCCATGGCGCGGCATGTCAAAGGCGATCAGACGGTTCGCAGCGGTGATCCCGGCATCGTTCATCAAGTGACGCCACTGCCGTGTATCGGCTCCGGCCGTGTGCAGGCAGAGGACAGGGCGCCCCTGCCCCGCCTCCTCAAAATAGATACGGTGCGCGACCCCATTCAGATCCACTGTCACATAGCGGCCGACAATCGGTTCAATCGCGCTCATGTGGTTTGCTCCATCTGCCGGGCGAGCGCCATGAACTCCTTGAAGAAGCGCAAATTCTTGACCAGCAAGAGGATATCTCCCTCGACGGTGGCGCGTCCGATTTTGACCAGGCCAAAGATGTCGTGAAATCCGGGCGCGGGATGCGGCTCCCAGAACTTCTGGAGCGCGTTTGCGTCGAGGGTCAGCGAGAACTGCCAAGGCGTCTTGCGGCTCGGTCCCTCAAAAAGCGAAGTGAGCTGGCCTTTCTCAAAGGTCAGATAGAACTCCGCGTCATCAATCTTCAAAAGCACGGTACAGGAAAAGAGCCGACCCAGTCTGTTCAGATGCGGCAAACCATTCACGCGCGCCTGCATTTCCCGCAGTGTTTCGAGCATTTTTTACCCCCGTTTCGTATTGGTCTTTGAGCTTACTTGCGGTCTACCAATACGCCTCAGCAATGGCTGTGGAGGTATCTATTGATACCAATGCCGCGGAGGTACGCCTCTTATTGGCGTCCCGAGTATCGCGCGATACCGTAGCAAGCATTGGACCGGGCAGACGCATCAGAAATGATCGGCGCAAGTTTGCGACAGATTAGGGAGATCGAGAATATGAGCAAAGTCACAATCGACAATATCACCGACACGGTTATCGCATCGCTTGGCCAGAACGGCGACGTCACCGAGCGGCAACGGGACATCATGACGGCGCTGCTGAAGCACTTGCACGGGTTCTGCAAAGACGTGAACCTGCAGCACAATGAGTTCATCGACGCCTGCATGTTTCTCGCCCGTGCCGGTGCTGTTTGTGACGACAAGCGTCAGGAATTCATCCTTCTTGGCGATATTCTGGGCGTCGAAGTCCTCGTCGACATGCTGTCGAATCCCATTGAGGGCACGGAAAGCGAATCTACTGTTCTGGGCCCGTTTTATCGTGAGAATCCACCCGTGCTGCCCAAAGGCGCGTCGACGGTTCAGACCCATTTCGACAACGAGGAATCCGTCCACTTCGAAGGGCACGTCCGCGATGCATCTGGCGCGCCGATCTCCGGTGTGACCATCGACGTCTGGGAGGATGCACCGAACGGGCTCTATGAGAATCATGACAACGACCAGGCCGACTACAACCTGCGCGGGCGTTTCGAAACCGATGAGAATGGGCACTATGCCTTCCGTGCCGTGCGTCCGGTCCCTTACCCGATCCCGGATAACGAAACGGCCGGCGAATTGCTGCGATTCATGGGGCACCACCCCAATCGCCCCGGCCATATGCACTTCATCCTGTCCAAGGACGGCTACCGCACGCTGGTCAGCCAGATCTACGACGCTGATAGCGCCTATCTCGACAACGACAGCGTGTTCGCGGTGAAAGAAAGCCTCGTTGCCAAATTCAACAAAGCGCCGGACGGCATTGATACTGACCTTCATGTCGATTTCGACTTTGTGTTGAAGGCGCAGGCGGCGGATCAATCTATCGCGGCGGAATAGCGGCTCTCCCAAAACAAATAACTCCCGCTTCGGCGGGGGTTTTTTTGTGGTATCAGACACGTAACGGCATCAACTGGGCACCGACGTGAACATCAAGCAACTGACCTATTTCATGGCCGTCGCGGAGGAGCTGCATTTTGGCCGCGCCGCCGAACGCCTGAACATCGCTCAGCCTCCCCTGTCGCGGCAGATCAAGCAAATAGAAGAGGCGTTGGGGGCCACCTTGTTCAACCGTGGTCGCAATGCGATCACCCTGACCCAGGCTGGCGAAAAGCTGCGGGAGCGCGGCGCGGCTGTGTTACGAGAACTTGAAGACATCAAGTTGGAGATAAAGCGGATCGGACAAGGGGCCGAAGGGCGCCTGCGCATCGGGTTTGTGGGCTCCGCCACCTTCGGGATAATGCCGAATATCATCAAGTCTTTCCGGGCCAACTACAAGGATGTGAACCTCAGCCTCATCCCGATGAACAACGCACAATTGCACCGTGCCTTGGTGTCGCGCCAGATTGACGCGGCCTTTGCACGGCCCGCCTTGAAAGACAGCGAATTCGTGACGCGCTCGCTTGGCTCAGAACCACTTGTCCTTGCGGCGCCGGACACACTGCTGGCAACGGGCAACGCAAGCGTTCGGCTGGCAGATGTCGAACATCAGAATTTCATCCTCTATCCGGAATTTCCCCGCCCAAGCTTTGCGGATTTCGTGCTCAAGAGTTGTGAGGCACAGGGGGTCTCGATCAGCAACCGCGTTTTCACAATGGACCTGCAAACCGCGCTGAGCCTTGTCGCAATTGGCGAAGGTGTGTGCGTGGTGCCGGCGTCTGTCGGCTCCGCGCAGCGCAACGGCGTGCGCTTTCACAGAATTGCACCGGAGCTTGCCCAGACTGAGCTGTCCGTGAACTACCGGATTGATGAGCAGGGCATCCATGTGCGCAACCTTGTCACCCTGGCGCAATCGGTAGCGCGCAAGACGATCTGATCTGCGTGAGCTTTGGGTATTACGTCAGACCGCCGGCATCATCGACACACGTCCGTACAAAAGGCATCTGTCGGACAGTTCCTATTAATAACAAGGTGAAGTCGTGCCGAAGATTGACCGTGTCGAAACGTTCCTGATTGATATTCCCACGATACGGGGACACGTGCTGTCCATGACGACGATGACCGTACAATCCATCGTGCTTGTCCGCCTTCGATTTGAGGATGGATCAGACGGTTGGGGCGAAGGAACGACCATCGGCGGCATGCGCTACTGCGCGGAGAGCCCCGAAAGCATCAGACTTGCCATCGACAGCTACATCGCGCCCGCGATTTCGGGACTTGAGGGCGACAACATCAACGCGGCTTTGGCCGTGATCGAGACGACCGTGCGCGGCAACCCCATCGCGCGGGCGGCCGTTGAAATGGCTCTGTGGGACGGCTTGGCGCGGCGACTGGATCAACCGATTGCGCAGCTTTTCGGGGGTGCCCTGCACGACAGCCTGCCTGTGGCATGGACCTTGGCCAGCGGCAACTCGCAGACCGATATCACTGAAGCACAGCAGATGATTGAGACCGGCCGCCACAACATCTTCAAACTCAAGATCGGCAAGCGACCGGTGCGTGATGACGTGGCCCATGTGGCGGCAATCAAGGCATCTCTCGGTGACAAGGCCAGCGTTCGTGTGGACGTGAACCAGTCGTGGTCCTTGTCCGACGCCAGGTGGGGCCTTGCGGGGCTGCAGGACGTTGGCTGCGATCTTGTGGAACAGCCGATCCCAGCAGATCAGATTTCCAACCTGAAAGCGCTGACCGACAGTATCAATATTGCCGTTATGGCAGATGAGGCGCTGCAGGGACCCAAAGACGCGCTGCGTCTGGCCGCGGACCGGTCGGCAGATGTCTTCGCGGTGAAGATCGCACAGTCGGGCGGCCTGAAGCGTGCAGCCGAGGTTGTGGCCATCGCCCGCTCGGCCGATATTGGCCTTTACGCCGGGACGATGCTGGAGTCCGGCGTCAGTACAGCCACCGCGCTCCAGCTCTTTGCGACGGTTCGGCATTTGGCGTGGGGAACGGAGCTGTTTGGCCCGCTTCTGTTCAGAGATGAAATTCTTCAGACCCCCCTCACCTACCAAAACTTCAGCGTCACGATACCCGAAGGACCGGGCAGCGGCGTAGAGGTTGACATCAGCAAGATTGAATTCTACCGCCGAGACCGGACAGCCAGCCTGCACGCGGTCCAAATCTGACTTCTACAAAACAGTAAGAGGGAGCCAACCCGATCAGCTTGGCTCCCTCTTCGCATTTGGTGCCCTAGCTGGTCTTGATCACATCTGCCGCTTTCTCGGCGATCATGATCGTTGGCGCATTGGTATTCCCGGTTGTCACACGCGGCATGATCGAGGCGTCAACGACCCGAAGCCCGGCAATGCCGTGCAGCTTCAACTCGTGATCAACAACGGCCATCTCATCATGGCCCATTTTGCAGGTCCCGACCTGGTGATGATAAGAGAACATCGTGTTGCGCGCGTAGTCGGCCAGCTCTCCGTCTGTCTGCACATCCGGTCCCGGATAGATCTCCCGCTTGGTAATCGCAGCCAGTGACGGCTGCTCCACAATTTTGCGGTTGATCTTCATGCTTTCGACGATGATGTCGACGTCATACTGGGTTTCCAGCAAATGCGGGTCGATCATCAGCGGATCATCGACACTCGACCCGGTGATACGCAACTCGCCCCGGCTGGTCGGGTTCACGCCTGCGGCGTTCAGCGTGTAGGCATTTGGCGTCACAGGTTCCTGATTTGGTGCGTAGGTCGGTACGTGGAAGAACAGGGGCTGCATATCGGGGGCGAGCAGATCCGGGTGGGACCGGATAAAGGCCTGCCCATGCAGCGGCTGCAATGTCGGATCAGAGGGCGGCGGCAAATCGACCGAGCCTTCATAAATCATTGGCACCAGCGTGTGGTCATGCAGGTTTTTGCCCACGCCGGGCAGATCGTGGATAACCGCGATGCCGTGTTCTTCAAGCTGCGCGGCTTCCCCGATGCCGGACAACATCAGGATACGCGGGGATTCCAGCGTACCACCGCTCAGGATCACCTCTTTCGCGGCGGTGACAGTCATTTCCTGACCGTCCTGAATGTAGGTCACGCCCGTGGCCGTGGTGCCGTCCATGACGACGTTTTTGACGCGGGCATTGGTGATCAGGTTCAGATTGCTCCGCTCCAGCGCCGGGCGCAGGAAGGCGACAGCGGTCGAATGACGCTTGCCATCCTTGGTGTTCAACTGGGTGAACCCGGCGCCTTCACTGTCGGCACCATTGTTGTCTTCATTGAATGGAATGCCAGCCTCGACGGCGGCATCGACAATCGCCTTGGTTGTCGGGTGCGGTTCATATTGCGTGGTCACACGCAGCAGACCACCGGCACCGTGATACTTGTCTGCGCCCCGGTCAAAATCCTCGGATTTCTTGAAGTACGGCAGGACATTCTTGTAATCCCAGCCCGGATTGCCCTGATAGGCCCAGCTGTCATAATCCGACGCGTGACCGCGCACGTAGATCATGCCATTCAGAGAGCTTGATCCGCCCAGCGTCTTTCCGCGCGGCCAGTAGACCTGATTGCCGTTCAGATGCTTCTGCGGGGCTGTCAGGTACCCCCAGTCGAACTCCGACTGCCACAGCTCGATCAGGCGCAACGGCGTGGAGATGGCTTCGGAGTTATCCGGCCCGCCCGCTTCGATCAACAGGACGCTCGCGCCGTCCTCGGTCAGGCGATTTGCCAATACGCAACCGGCAGATCCGGCGCCACAGACAACATAGTCAAAAGTCCCTGTCTGCGCCGCTACGGTGTTCACGGACGCCCCCCAAAGACCACCGCCAAGGGTCAGCACACCGGAAGCCACGCCGCCTGATTTCAAAAAACCCCGGCGGTCCATTCTGTCTTGTTTCTTTGTCATATCTGTCTCCCTCGTGCCGCGCTCTGACACCGCGACCAGCTTTCTGAAGCGAGATTCTACAACTTGATTGCCGTCTGTCTTTGCATGAGACGTCAAATCTCACTGCAGGAGGCGACCGGCATGTTTTTTCGGGGATGTGCCGTAGCGGCTTTTGAATGAACGGTAAAACGTGGAGAGATCACCAAAGCCGCTCGAAAATGCAATTGTCGAAATACTGGCCGCACCCTGCCCAATCGGAGTCCGCATGATCGCCCTATGCGCATGTTCGATCCGGATTCTCTGCAACCGAATGTGCGGCGTTTCATCAATTGTGTGAAATGCCCGCTGCAAGCGGCGCAATGAAATCCCAAGCAGGTCTGCAAGTACCGCAGTGGTGAATGCCGGGTCCCGAAAGTGTTCGGACATCAATGAGATCGCGCGAGAAATGATCAATCTATTGGGGTTTATCGGTCTTTCGCCAAGGTGTCGTTCTGTAAGAAATGCGCCCAGCACACCAAAGAAGGCTTCGCGCACGTGCTGTTCCGCCTTGTCAGGGTCTGCCATCAGCTTCGCGAGAATGGAGCGCATCGCGACACCCAGCATATCCTCTTTGGGAATCTGTATGCCGCCACTGATCCGACGCCCGAACCGCTGGTCCATCTCTGCTCGGGGCAGATGCACTGAGATTTGTCCCGAGTATCCGCCATCAAAGCAGAAACGCGATGGCCTCGCGGCATCGACAATCGCCATGTCCCCAGGGTCCAGCCAGCATTCCTGATCGTTCTGAGAAATGCCGACACGGCCCTCGTGCTGCACAATCATGAAGTAGTAGTCGCCCGCGTCTTCCCGGATTTCTTTCTGGGTCCGCTGAACCTCTGCTACGTCGTGTCCGATGCATGCAATGTCCAGAGCCGCAAATTCACGTATCGACACATGGCTCAGAACTTGCGATGCGTTTTGGTGTGATTTGATCGAGAAGGCCCCACAAACATCTCGAATTGCGGCTTCAAATTCTTCAAGCTGGGCATAGCGCGCTTCGGGCAGAGGGAAATCCATACCGGAAAAATACATGATCTTTCATGTATCTGTCGACACTTGGAGAGAGGTATCGCTCGATACCTTTGACTCGTGAGAAATGGCGCCCCATTGCTGGCAGCCTGAAGTGAGATGTCGCCTTTCGGTCACCCAGCTATAGCGCATCGACGTTGGGCGGTTCGCTCACAGCCACCGAGCCACCATGTTCGCGACGGCTCCAATTAGATTTGCAGCCATCGCAATACGCTCCCAGCTCCCTATCATCCGGGCTATCGAGGCAAACGGCTTCGTCTACATCATGCTCTGCTGTCTTGCTCAGCGCGCATCCAGCAAGTTGAACGCACTCCGCCAGCTGGCACGTTTCTCGCGTTCAGGAAAGGCAAAGGCTATGTGGGATGACTCGGTGGGATTTTTTGGGGCAATGCCGTCTAGGCTTTCCCGCATCTTCGGGCCCCGATGGCAGCGGCATTCATCAAATGACAAGAAAGCGGCCTTGTCACATGGAGCATCGCGGGCGCATGTCGCGCTCGTATCCCGATACTGAACTGGCGGCGGGTTTCTCGGGACAGCCGCTTCAGGCCTTCTGCCGGTTCGTACCCCATTTGCTCATCTCAACCAGAATAGGATAGAGCGTTTCGCCGTCATGAGTGAGCGAATATTCGACCCTTACAGGCACTTCGGCGAAGACCTCGCGGTTCACAAGGCCCGCTTCTTCCAACTCGCGCAACGACCGGGTCAGCATGCGATCTGATGCCCGCGGTACGAGCCTTTGCAGCTCAGAATACCGCTTCGCCCCCATCATCAGATGAAACAGCAGCACCGGCTTCCATTTGCCGCCAATCATCGAGACGGCGACTTCGACCGGGCAGTCATCGACGCTGGTGTCGAGGTCAAATTCAAAGGGCATGTCCATCGCTTTCCATTATCTCACTTACATAGATGTAAGTAACACACAAAGCTGCATGTAGAACGCAGGTTGACTGATTGCTACCTGTCACCCTGACACATCGAGATGAGTCGCTCAACCAGCGGCCCGAACGGGGCGCAGCGCAGTGTAGAAAGGGGTCCCATGCTGGACACAAACGAGATCGACCGGGTTCGCGAGAACCTCAGCACCTGGCTGGCAGCATTCAACGCCAAAGACATCGATGCGCTCTTTGCGCTCTACGATCCCGAGAGCATCTACGCCAATGCCAGCGCCCCCCTGATGCGCGGCGTCGACCAGATCAAGCCGTGGTACATGCAGGCCTTCGAGGCCATTGATGGCACGCTGCACCACAAGGAAGAGGCGGCGTTCATCGAAGGCAACATGGCCGTGCTTCTGGGAGCATACTACTTCGAGCCACCCCAGGGCGTCGCACCGCCCAAGGATGCCCACCTGACCGGTCGCGTCCTGCTGGCCTATCGGCGTAACGCGGCAGGCGATTGGAAACTGCTCTTCGACATCGACAACACGCCACCCGACGTGACGCCCGCGCTCTTTGCCTGACCCCCGAAACACCGACCCAAGGACCAAACACATGACCGTAACAGCCAAACGCAAAATCGCCGAGCGCCCGCACCAGATTGTCGAGCGCGTGGCAGAATTCATCAGAGAGGGCGATCTGGAGGGTGTCGTCTCGATGTTCCATCCGGAGTGCCGGGTGGCGATGGACCCTGACGGACAGCCAATGGAGGGCCATGCCGGTGTGAGGGACATCTTCCGCGATTTCGTCACCAACCGCGTCCATTTGAAAGGCACCGTCTCCGGCGAAATGATCAATGGCGACACTGCGATCCTGCAAGGTGAATGGACTGTAGAGGACCGTGATGGCAATGCTTTGGGCGGCGGCGTCTCGACCGAGGTCGTCAAACAGATGGATCATGGCGGCTGGACCTATTTCATCGATTGTCCGATCCGCGTGCCCGCCCCGGCGCGCTAAACAACGCCCCAAAAATCACACCGGTCGCACCCGGGTCAGCAGTTTTTCGTGCTGACCCGGACGGGTCGGCTTTGCCGCAATGAAATTCACGTCAGGAGCCATGAGCATGAAAGCCGTCATCTACCGGGAAACAGGACCCGCATCCGAAGTGCTGGAGATCGTCGACATCGACAAACCACAGCCCAAACCCGGTGAGGTCTTGGTCAGGATACGGGCCTCGGGGATCAATCCAACGGACACAAAAACCCGGGCCGGCATTTTTCCGATCCAGGGGGAGTGGTCACACATCCTGCCGCATCACGATGGTGCGGGCGTCATCGAAGCGGTCGGAGAAGGCGTGTCTCAGAGCCGGATCGGGCAGCGCGTGTGGCTGTATGCCACGCAATGGGGTGGCACTGACGGCACCGCAGCCGAATACGCGGTGATCGCTGAAACACAGGCCGTTCCGCTGCCGGATAGTGTTTCATTTGAAGAGGCGGCGACCTTCGGCGTGCCTCTACTGACGGCCTACCACGCGGTTACGATAGATGGTGCTGTCGAGGGCAAGACAATCCTTGTGCAGGGCGGCGCGGGCGCTGTCGGCGCCTACGCGATCCAGATTGCCCGAGCCAAGGGGGCCACGGTGATCGCAACGGTCAGTTCGGACGACAAGGCGCGCGCGGCCGCCGAAAGCGGGGCGCACCACGTCATCAACTACAAGCGTGAGGATGTCATCGCCCGCGTGCACGACATCACCGACGACACCGGCGTCGATCACATCATAGAGGTCAATCTCGGAGCGAACGCGACCTCGCTGCCACGCCTGCTGCGCAACGGCGGGTTCGTGGCGGCCTATGGCTCGGAGGCTTTCACGGGCGACTTCCCCATGGTCGAAGCGGTGGTCCAGCAAATGCGCATGGCGTTTTTCATCGTGTTCATGCTGCCCCGCGATGTTCTGGACCGTGCCATTGCGGACCTCACCACGATGCTCACCGCGGGCACCATTCACGCACGGATCCATGCCTGCTATTCTCTGGATCAAGTCGCCCAGGCACACGATGCCGTCGACTGCAAATCTACCATCGGCAATATTGTCATCAAGATTTAGAAAGCGCTGCCTAAGCTCGTATAGCCAGCACGCGCCTTGCGATAACAGCCATTCGTTCACAGCGCCGCATCGGGTAAATGGGCCTGACTACGTGTTTGCGGCGTTGCGGCATAAAAACCGGTTGTTTAGGGCGTCGGATGCTGCAAACGCAGCCCGCTTTACCGACGTTCGCCGCGCGTGCGACGTATACTACCGGTTCGAACTTGCCCGGACAGCCCTAAGAGTAGCTTTCGTAGACGCATTTTTAGGAAAGCCAGAACATCCTGATGGAGACTAAGTCCAGATACCGGTGGATGCGTGCACTCGACACGGTATCTGTTGCACGAGCGAGATGCCCAACGCCGCGCCCTGTTGCGCGGAAGATTGGAAATGCTTGGGCATCACATGAAGTCATTGACTTCTATTCGGCCTACTGAGACTAAAAGTTTTAATTTAGCAGTATTGTAACGCTTTTAGTGTCTGTCTTCGTGGTTCGAGGTGACGGTCAATCGACGCCTTGCGGTCCATTGTGAGGTAGATATGAAGTTATTCGGTCAAAAAAATCAGATCGGTTTCAATGAGGCTCAGGTACGTGACGCAGTGGCGGTCGTGTCCGCGCTCGACAGGGTTCAAGCGATCATCTGGTTTGATCTGAATGGTCACATCCTAGACGCGAACGAGAATTTCCTTGCAACGATGGGCTACGCTCTGGAGGAGATCAAGGGGCGGCATCACAAGATCTTTGTGACCGAGGGGTATGCCAACAGCGCCGACTACAAAGCTTTCTGGGACAAGCTTGGACAGGGCAAATTTCACAGCGGCGACTTCGCGCGCGTGGCCAAAGATGGAAGCACCGTCTGGATCGAAGCCTCCTACAACCCGGTGTTCGACGAGGCTGGCAAGCCGATCAAGGTCGTCAAGTTTGCCATCGACGTGACAGAAGCAAAAAAGCGGGCGGCTGACTTTGCCGGGCAACTCGACGCAATCTCGACATCTCAAGCCGTGATCGAATTCAACCTGGACGGCACGATCCTCACCGCGAATGAGAATTTTTGCAAAACACTTGGATATTCACTCGATGAAATAGCTGGTCGCCATCACAGAATGTTCGTCACCCCGGACTATGCAGACAGCGCCGAGTATCGCACATTCTGGGAGACGCTTGGCGCCGGTAAGTTCCACGCTGGCGAGTTCATGCGTATTGCCAAGGATGGCCAGGAAATATGGATCCAGGCGACCTACAACCCTATTCTCGATCCTTCCGGTGAACCGGTGAAGATCGTGAAATTTGCCAGCGATATCACCGAATCCAAAATGATGACGACCGATGCTGCGGGACAACTTGCGGCGATATCCAAGTCGCAGGCCGTGATCGAATTCGACCTTAGCGGACACATCCTGCATGCCAACGAGAATTTCCTCAAGACGCTCGGATACAGTCTTGAGGAGGTAAAGGGAAAGCACCACCGAATTTTTGTCGATCCGGTCGATGCCAAAAGTGAGGAATATCGTGAGTTTTGGGAAACGTTGCGCAGGGGTCAATTCGTTGCGGACGAGTATCGACGCATTGCAAAAGACGGGGGGGAGGTTTGGATACAGGCGACGTACAACCCCATCCTCGATCCGGGTGGCAAGCCCTACAAGGTTGTCAAATATGCGGCCGAACTCACGGATCGCAAACATGCGATGGACGCTTTTTCAAACGGCTTGATGGCCCTTTCCGAAGGGGATCTGGCGGTTCGGTTGCCTGACACGCTCACTGGCGACTTTGCCGTTCTGAAAACGGCGTTCAACGACACCATGGTCCGGCTGGAAGAGCTGGTCGTGGGCATTCTCGGGGCGTCTGAGGACATCGCGGAGGAGACAAAGGCAATCGCATCAAGCTCCGCCGATCTGTCCGCGCGGGGCGAAAGACAGGCGGCCAGTCTGGAACAGACCTCCGCCGCGATGGAAGAGATATCGGCGGCCGTCAAAAGCACGGCCAGCAACGCTCAAACGGCCAATGAAGCGGCAGACAGCGCATCTCGACACGCGGAGAAAGGGGGTGCGGTTGTTACAGACGCCATCGCAGCAATGCAGCGAATTGAAGCAAGCACCGCCGAAATCGGCAAGATTGTCGAGGTGATCGACGGCATTGCGTTTCAGACGAATTTGCTGGCCTTGAACGCGGGCGTGGAGGCGGCACGTGCCGGGGATGCAGGACGCGGTTTCGCGGTGGTCGCATCCGAAGTACGGGCGCTTGCGCAACGCTCCTCGGACTCCGCACGCGACATCAATGAGCTTATCTCGACCAGCAACCGTCAGGTCACCGAGGGTGCCGATCTGGTCAATCGCAGCGGCGAGTCCCTGTCCACGATCGTCGAGGGTGTCCGGGAGGTCGTGACCAGCATTGGTGACATCCTGACTGCGTCCGAGGAACAGGCCACCGGGATCACCGAAGTGACGCAGGCGGTGTCAGATATTGATCGCACGACACAGCAGACCGCGGCTCGGGCTGAGGAAAGCGCGGCTTCGGCGACGCAACTCGCCGAACGTGCATCTCAGCTCCGCGAACTGGTGAGTTTCTTCCGGATCGACGAGGCGAAGCCGACGTCCAATGTCCACCAAATGAAGGATAGCAGGACCGCTCAACAGGTGTCCGCGCCACCGCGTGCAACGTCCACCACGGTAAAGCAGGCAGTGGGGGCGGAATCGGCACAGGTTACCGAACACGCGTCAGGACAGGACGACGGGTGGGATGAGTTTTGACGGTCTTTTTTGCAAAACCCCCTCCGATTTGCGAACCCTCCGATGGGACTCGAAAGGCATCCTACAGAAACGGGTGATGCTCGCGCCATCATAGTGAAAGCAGGCGGGTCCGACTGGTCAAGCGAGGGAAATCCCGGGCGCAAACGCGCTTTCTTCCTTAAGTTAGTGCTGGGCACATAGGAGATCTGGCGTCTTGGTGTGGCTTCGCCAAGCGGCGGAAAACTTCTTTTGCCAATCAAGACCGGCCTTCTCGGCGGGTTTTCCCGCATTGCAATAGCCCTCGCTCCGCTACGCCGAGGCAAAATGGCGCGCACAATTCGAGTATGTCGCCCTGTTTTGGCCCACGTTGACGGACCTGCTGATTTTCAGGCTCTCGCTTTCAACGAGCTTTCTGTTTGCGCTGCCTCTGATCCTATTGGGAACCGCCATCGCATCACTCGAAAAGAAAGACGTAAAACGGGCATCGGGTTGGTCTCCGGCGAAGTGATGACGGACGGCTGTCGTTGGCGCAATTGCGGTCGTGGCCGTGAGTTCGCTCGTCGATTGCTCAACCAAGGGATCCTCTTGAAGAAAGCCGGGTTGCACTTCTTATCGCCGTGGGAACCAACAGGCAAAGCCTGCATCGAGGTATTCCACAACCGCCTGCGTCAGGAATATCTCAGCGTGTCATGTTTCCCATCCATGGGAGACGCCGACACGCAGATCAACGACTGAACCACCAACGATACCGAAATCTCGCTGCCCTCCCCGCTCGAACACTCATTTTCTGACGAAGCCCATCGCATAGTTGGTAGCAGCTACGCGATGGGTAGTGTGACAAGCATGTCCGCTCAGAACGTGAACTCTGCGCTCAGCACGAATGAACGCCCCGGTTCATTGAGCGGTGTGACATTGCTGAACTCCTGCCCGTAGGTTGCACGGCTGGCGTAGGTTTCGTCAAAAACGTTGTTGATTTCCGCGCGCAGGGTGAGGTTCTCCCGTGCCTTGGGCCTGTACTCCACAAAGGCATTGAGCACCTCGTAGGAGGGCAGCGCAGGGCCGGCCAAGCCGGTATCGGGGTTGAAGGTATCGGTTTCTTCCAGCACGATTTGCGCGTCGGCACCGATACGGATGCCATGATTGTCAAAGCTCTGCACCACAGCGATGCTCAGGATTTCGCCAATTGGTGTTGTCAGGTAGCGCCCGGTATCTGAATCGGATGTGGTGCCATTGATGCTGGTATCGATGTTGGCATAGCCCACACGTAGAAAACCGCTCTGCCAGCGATAGCCCACGCCCAGTTCAAACCCTTCTGAGCGTAGATTGGTGGTCAGTGCCGCACTGCCCCGATTGTCTGGGATCCGCGCGTTGTTGAGGTCTGTGCGGAAAATTTTGCCATCCAGGTTCCAAGGTCCAAACGCGGCATCCACGGCCGCAAAGATGTTGTTGGAGGTCACCGGGGTGATGCCTTCCGCTGGATAGGTCCATGTCGGATTGATGATAAAGTTCTCAGCCAAGGCCACCCCGCCCCAGATATGAGAAGCACCGGCGCTGACGGTGATCTGGTTGGTGAGATCATACTCCCCGGAGATGTTTCCCGAGAGACCGGAGCGGCTTGTGCGGGAACCATCAACGCCTTCAAACTCGTTCAGGTCGGCCCGCGCCCCAAAGGATAGCCGGGTCAGATCCGTAGGTTCCAGACGCGCCTGCACAAAGACGCCGATGTTATCCGCTTTTTCTCTGCCCGCTTCATTATTGGCGGGCGTCGCAAACTCCTGATAGTCCAGCTCAGCCGTGTCGGAAAAGAAATCCACCCCGGCGGTCACCGACCCTGTCCGCACCGGAAACCGGTTCTGGATGACGGCGTTGATGCTTTCTGTCGTGCCCAATGTCCGCTGATCCGGCTCGACGATATCAAGGTCGGTCACACTGTACCCAAGCGAGATTTTCGGGTCCCACCACCCGGTCGGCGTCTCGTCGGTATAGGTGAAGACAAGGTTCTGGCGATCCAAATCGTAGTTGCGTGTCAACGGAACCGGTCTGCCACCGAAAACCTGACCGATGTTGGCGCGGTAGGGCCGCAGTTCATCATCAATGACGCGCTCGTAGGACAGCTCGAACCGGTCACCGGTTTCGCCCTGATAAGCGATCTTGCCCAGACCGCTAACAAGACCGGTGCCGGACCCAATGATGTCCTGATTGTCCCCGTCTTCGCGCGTGCCACCGTCGGCATATTTGAAAAACCCAAGGTATTCGAAGGCGCCGGAGCGTCCGTAGAGCGATGTGCTGGTCGTAAAGACATCACCGTTGGAGTCGTATTCCTGCTTCACGGAGCCACCGAAATTCAGGTCAGTCGCCAACAGATCATCGACGTCCTTGGTTTCATAGGCGATGGACCCGGCGAGCGCGCCCGGTCCGGCATCTGCCGAGGCGACGCCCGGCTCAATCCGAACCGCCTTGAGCAGCGCCGGATCAATCAGCGTCGTGGCATTGTGGTGGAAAATCTTGTTGTTCTGGCGATTGCCGTCAATCGTCACCGACAGATTGGTTTCCTCCACGCCGTTGACATAGAGCTTTTGCGACGCGGGGATCGAGCTGCCAACCGAGATTGTCGGCTCGCTCTTGAACAGATCCTGAAGGTCCGACGGGTTTTGTTGCGCCAGCGTTTCGCTGTCTATGGCGATGGTGTTGCCGCCGTCGCCGGTTGTGTCCTGGGCTTCCACCGAGATCGGGTCAAGCTCAATCAGGCCCCCGTCCTGCGCCATGACGCCCGTGGCCCCCAGACCTGTTGAGACGAGAAAAACTGTTATTGATCGCGACATGCCGCACCACCCCTGTTTGATTCCGTTGGTGGTCGCTTTGATCGGGCTTGATCTGGCTGCCGCGCGGCACGCAAATCATAATTTAGTGATTTACTCAAGATTAAAAAATTACGGCGCCGTCTCCTATTTCACTCGGTGTCTGACCACGCCATTGTCTCAAACCCCTCCCGAAAGGCAAAACGCTGCAGATGGCTGTCGACGACCTGTTTCACGGTGGCGGCATCGGTGCCATCCTTGATATCGACATCGACCGTCAGCACGTCACCGGAAGCCGCAAAGGCCACATCACCAAAAGGCAGCGTGACCGATCCGGTGTCGTCATCCCATTTTGCCGGTCCCTTGTGTGACCAGTGTTTGCAGAGCTGGATCATGTATTTCGTGGCATGCGGTGTGGCAAAGGTTCCGGTCAGATGTGGCATCTCTATTTCCCGATTGTTTTCGTCAGATTATTTGCTGGACCCCCTCGCTGCAACTCGATATTCCCGCAGGGCAAGTTCATCAGCCAGCAAATGCCAGCCGACAAACCCTGCCCACCCGGAGGTTTCGTATGGCGTTTTTCAAACCCCTTCCCCTGATTTTTGCGAGTCTTCTTGGCGCCACCTCGACCGCTGCTGAGGTCACGGTTGAGACCGCTACCGGAGAGATGACCGTGGCCGCGCCGCCGGAGCGTATTGTCGCGCTGGATATTGCGGCCATCGATACGCTTGACGCGCTCGACGTGCCCGTGGCGGGTGTCCCTGCCCCTGTTTATGTGGGATATCTGCAAGATGCCGCGGCGCAGGCAACACAGGTTGGATCGCTCTTTGAGCCCGACTTCGAGGCGATCGCCAATCTGGCCCCGGATCTGATCATTGCGGGCGGGCGCTCCTCCACGCAGGTCGCACCACTCTCAGAGATTGCCCCCACCCTCGATATGACCATTTGGGGGGATGACCATATCGCACAGGCGCTGGCCCGTCTTGAGGCCTATGGGGAACTGACCGGCACGGAAGAAAAGGCCGCCAAACTCGCCGACGCCTTTGCCGACAAACTGGAGAAGACCCGGACCAGCATCACAGGCCGGGGCGACGCGCTGATCGTTATGACCAATGGCCCCAAGATCTCCGCCTACGGGGCGGGATCACGGTTCGGTTGGTTGCACCGGGGGTTGGATTTGCCGGAAGCGGCCCCCGGTGTCGATGCCCAGACCCACGGCGAGGCGATCTCCTTTGAGTTCATCGCGCAGGCCGACCCCGACTGGCTGATCGTGATCGACCGTGCCAGCGCCCTCGGCCAGACAAGTGCTGCAGCCTCCGCCACGCTGGACAATGCATTGGTCGCGGGCACAACGGCATGGCGGTCAGGGCAGGTCATCCATCTCAACGCCGCCAATGTGTATATTGCGGGCGGCGGCATTCAGTCCATGATGGAAACGCTGGATCGCATGCGCGCCGGGTTCGAGACAGGTGGCTGACGGGCGGGTCAGGCACTGGCGGGCTGCGCATCCCTATATTGCGACCGGTGTCGGCTTGATCCTCTTGGCAGGGCTGAGCCTTTTCATCGGTGTGGGACAGCTTTCCTTTGCTGCGCTGCGCGATGATCCGCAAGCACTGCAGCTCCTGATCATCAGTCGCATGCCGCGCACGCTGGCCGCCCTGCTGACCGGCGCAAGCATGGCGGTGGCCGGACTCATCTTGCAACTGCTGGTCCGCAATCGCTTTGTCGAACCAGCCACGACCGGTACATCTGAGGCGGCGATGCTTGGGCTGCTGGCCGTTACGATTTGGGCACCCTCCTGGCCGATCCTTGGTAAGATGGGCATTGCAGCGGGCGCCGCGCTTATGGGCACGGTCGGATTTCTCGCACTGACCCGCCGACTGCCGCCAGAACAACCGCTGCTGATCCCGCTGGTCGGGTTGATCTACGGCGGCATTCTGGGTGCAGCGGCAACATTTATCGCGTTTCAGGCGGACCTGATCCAGTATCTCGCCATCTGGATGAACGGCGAATTCTCCGGCGTTCTGGCCGGGCGGTATGAACTGCTCTGGCTGGCGGGCGGACTGACGCTGCTGGCCTATCTGGCCGCGGATCAATTCACCGTTGCAGGTCTGGGGCGCGCGACAAGCCTGACCCTGGGGCTGCGATACGGTCAGGTGCTGGCCCTGGGGGTTGTCACGGTTGCCCTTGTCTCTGCGCTGGTCATCGTCACGGTCGGCATGCTGCCCTTCATCGGGTTGGTCGTGCCCAATATCGTCTCGCGGATCATGGGCGACAACCTGCGCGAAAGCCTCCCTGTCGTGGCAGGTCTGGGCGCAGGCCTCGTGCTGCTGTCTGACATGATCGGACGGATCGTGCGCTATCCCTACGAGGTCCCGGCGGGCACGATTTTTGGTATTTTCGGCGCCGTGCTGTTCCTGCGGATGCTGCTGGGCCGGCGGTCACATGCCTGACAAACGGCTGATCTGGATTGCGGGGGCGCTGCTGGCGGCCATGGCCCTGTTCCTGATCTGGGGGCTGCAGGGCAAGGTCTGGTTCATCCTTGAACTGCGCGCCACCAAACTGGCCGCACTGGTATGCGTCGGCCTCGCTATTGGCACCGCAACGGTGCTGTTCCAGACCCTCAGCAACAACCGTATCCTCACCCCCTCCATCATGGGGTTCGATGCGCTGTTCATTCTGCTGCAAACCGGCCTTGTCTTTGCGCTTGGCGGTTTTGGCTATGCCCAGCTGTCACCGCTCCGCAGCTTTGCGCTGGAAACCATCGTGATGATGGGCGCGGCGGTCTTCCTGTTTGCGGCCATCCTGCACCGCACCCGCCAAGATGTGCAGTTGATGATCCTCGTCGGCGTGGTCATGGGGCTGATGTTTCGCTCGATCACCGCATTCGTTCAACGGCTGATGGACCCGTCCGAGTTCACCATGGTCCAGGGCGCGATGTTTGCCCGGTTCGGCGCCGTTGACAGCGGCGCGCTGGTGGCGTCGGTTGTGCTGCTGGCGGGGATCGGGCTCTGGCTCTGGCGGCACCATGCAATTCTGGATGTCATGGCGCTTGGCCGTGCGCAGGCACGGGGGTTGGGCCTCGCCTATGATCGCCTGCAGTTCCAGATGCTCTGTGCCATTGCCGCGCTCGTCTCCGTGTCGACGGCGCTCGTCGGGCCGCTCACCTTTCTGGGACTGCTGGTCGCGAGCCTCGCCCACAGCCTGATGCAAAGCCACCGGCACCAGCTTCTGCTGCCCGCCGCCGCCCTGATCGCCGCCCTGATCCTCGTGACCGGGCAAATTGTCTTTGAACGGATCCTGCAATTGCAATCCACGCTGGCGGTGGTGATCGAATTCAGCGGCGGGCTGTTGTTTCTCATCCTTCTCGCACGGGGGCGCATCAGATGATCAAAGTATCAGAGCTGACCTACAGCATCGCGGGGACACCCATTCTGCATGATATCAACGTCACCCTGCCCGCAGGGCGCATCACGGCGTTGATCGGCCCCAATGGCGCGGGCAAGTCGACGCTGTTACACCTGATCTCTCAGCAGATACCCTTTGATCGCGGGCGCATCACGATGGGCGGGTTGGACCTCGCCAAAACCACTGCCCCTGCGCGCGCGCTCAAAATGGCCGTTGTGGGCCAGCAGCTTGGCGTGGCCAGCCGCATTCGCATCCGCGACCTGGTTGGGTTCGGGCGCTGGCCATACAACCATGGCCGTCCGACACCAAAAGATCAGGAGAAGATTTCCGAAGCGCTGTCCCATTTTGACCTGATCGGGTTACAGGATCGGTTTCTCGATGAAGTCTCCGGCGGCCAGCGGCAGCGTGCGTTCATCGCCATGGCCAGCGCGCAGGATACTGACTGGCTGCTGCTGGACGAGCCTTTAAACAACCTGGATTTGCACCATGCGCGCTGCCTGATGACGCAGTTGCGCGAGAAGGTGGATCGGGAGGGAAAGAGCGTGGTGATCGTGCTGCACGATCTCAACTACGCCATCAGCTGGGCCGATCATGTCGTGGCGCTGGACAAGGGCAGCATCGCTTTCGAAGGCCCGCTGACAGAGGTGGCGACAACCGACAGCCTCAGCGCGCTGTACCGGACACCGGTGGTTTTTGGCGATCTCGCGGGCAAACCTTTTGTGCAATATCATCGGTGACTGATCCCGCCGAGGAGGCAGAGACGGCCACGCATGATCGGTCTTTGCGAAAAACAGCCGACCGGACCAGATATACCTTGAGTTGTGCGACAACGCCCCATACATAAACATCCAACGCCCGGTCATGCGCCCGACGTGCTTTCAAGAGAGCAGCGCATCCCAGCAGGAAACCCCAGTTTATAAAGCAGCAACGTGATGATGATTGCGATTGTAATGCCATGCGCTCATGTTCTCGCTATGGGTGAAACCCTGCGATGAAGGATGCGTGTATCGACTTTGCGGCCCCCTATGGGATGACGCAGTGGTGCGACGGTCTGCTCACGGTCGACCCAAGCGGCGCCGTGGCGCTGTGCCAAACCGAAGAGCCGAGCGCACCGCCGGTGTCCTTGCCCCAGATCGTCGACGCATTGAACCAGCGCGGCATTTCAGCGCCGATCCTGTTGCGGGTGCAGCCTTTTCTGGACAGATCACTGAAGCGCCTGCATGCGGCCTTTGCGGCGGCCTTTGCAGAGGTGGGATATCAGGGCGTCTACCGCGGTGTTTTTCCGATCAAGGTCAATCAGCAGGCAGAGGTCATCGGACGCTTGGTAGAGGTCGGGCGGAGCTCTCACTATGGGTTGGAAGTTGGTTCGAAACCGGAACTGATGATCGCCCTGGCACAGTCTCTTTCAGACGAAGGATTGCTGATCTGCAATGGCGCCAAGGACGAAGCGTTCATCCGGCTGGCGCTCCTGTCCCGCAAGGCGGGTTTCAACACGATCATCGTGATCGAGAGCCTGCGCGAGTTCGACATCATTCGCCGCGTGTCCACATCCTTAGGCATCCGGCCTCTGCTGGGAGTGCGCGTCAAGCTCACCGAGCGGGTCGGCGGTAAATGGCAGGCCTCTTCCGGAGACAGGTCTGCCTTTGGCCTTGGTGCGCTGGATCTGGTTACGTTGATGGAGGAGCTGAAAGCCACCGCGTTTCTCGATTGCCTGGTGTTGCAACACACGCACCTTGGCTCGCAGGTGCCGGACATCATCGACATCCGCCGGGCCACCGCGGAAGCCTGCCGGTTCTATGCCGAACTGACGGCCATGGGGGCACCGCTGACGCATATCGATCTGGGCGGGGGCTTGGGTGTGGATTACACCGGCGGGCGGTGTTCGGATGGAAATTCGGTCAACTACACGGTGCAGGAGTATTGCACCAACATTGCCGAAACGCTGCGCTACGCGATGGATGCGGCCGGGCTGGCGCACCCCGTTCTGGTCACGGAAAGCGGCAGATATGTCGTGGCGCATTCCTCCATTTTCATCTTCGATGTGTTGGAAACCACCCTATACGACAGCCCGGACAAGCCGACCGCTCTTGCGGATGATCATCATTTGCTGAGCGATTTGCTGGCGGTTGAAGGCTATATCAACGGCACGCGGATGCAGGAGGCCTTCAACGACGCGGTCTATTACCGCGACGAACTGCGCGCCCTCTTCCGGCGTGGCCAGATTGGTCTGGCACAGATGGCCCGGGCGGAGCAGAGCTTTCTGTATCTGAACGCCTGTTTTAAAAAAGCGACCGAATTGGACGGGCCGCGCGGCAGCGTGCACCCACAGGCCGGGCCTTTCGTCGACTACTATCACGGCAATTTTTCATTGTTCCAATCGCTGCCCGATGTCTGGGCGATTGATCAGCTGCACCCGATGATGCCGATCCAGCGGCTCAACGAGCCACCGGACAGGCAAGCGGTTTTCAGTGATATCACCTGCGACAGCGACGGCAAGATCGACCGCTTTGTTCTGGCAGAAGGCATTGGCGATGCCCTGCCCGTACACAGGCTGCGCGACGATGAAACCTATCATATCGGTGTCTTTTTCATCGGCGCCTATCAGGAAACGCTGGGGGATCTGCACAACCTCTTTGGGGATGCCCCTGTCGTGACGATTTCACTGGATGGCGAAGGTGGTTTCACCATCGAACATGAAACCGAGGGCGACAGCATCGCAGAGGTGCTGTCTTACTTCGAATACGACCCGAGCGCCTGCCTTGATGCCTTCCGCCGGACGGTGGAACAGGCGGTTGCAAAAGGGCGGCTCAGCACCGCAGAGCGCCGGATGATGATTGCGGCCTACAAGGACAGCCTTTCGGGCAACACATATTTTAACCCGGCCAGCCCCATCGCCAGCCAGCCCCCCAGATAAGGACGGAACGAGATGGAGAATGTACTGGTTGTAGGCGCGGGCGGCGTCGGCGCGGTGGCGGTCACGAAAATGGCCATGCACCCGGAGATTTTCAAACAGATCACTCTGGCCAGCCGCACAGTGTCCAAATGCGAGGCCATCGCCGCCGATGTCAAAACCCGCACCGGAGTGACAATCGCAACAGCAGCGCTGGATGCCATGGATGTGGCCGCCACGGTGGCGTTGATCCGGCAGACGGGCGCGGAACTCGTGGTCAACCTCGCCCTGCCCTATCAGGATCTGGCCCTGATGGATGCCTGTCTGGAGGCGGGCGCGCACTATCTGGATACCGCCAACTACGAGCCGCCAGATGATGCGCATTTCGAATACAGCTGGCAGTGGGCCTATCAGGAGCGCTTTCGCGAGAAAGGCCTGACCGCCATCCTGGGATCCGGTTTTGACCCAGGCGTAACGTCGATCTTTGCCACCTGGGTGCGCAAGCACAAGCTGGACGGCATCCGCCTGATCGATATTCTCGACTGCAACGGTGGTGACAACGGCAAGCCCTTTGCCACCAACTTCAACCCCGAGATCAACATCCGCGAGGTCACGGCTCCGGTCCGGCATTGGGAAAACGGGTCCTGGATTGAAAGCCCGGCCATGACGCAGAAGGTCGCTTTCGACTTTCCCGCCGTGGGTGAAAAGAACATGTATCTGATGTATCATGAGGAGTTGGAAAGCCTGACCACGCATTTCCCGGAGATCGAGCGTGCACGGTTCTGGATGACCTTTGGGGATGCCTATATCAACCACGTCACCGTCCTGCAGAATGTCGGCATGACCGGCATCGCCCCCGTGACGCATGACGGGGTTGAAATCATCCCCCTGCAGTTCCTGAAAAGCGTGTTGCCGGACCCCAGCGACCTCGGAGCGCTGACCAAGGGCAAGACCTGTATCGGCGACATCATCACCGGGCCGACCGCCGAGGGCGAAAAGACCTATTACATCTACAATATCTGCGACCACGAAACCTGCTTTGCCGAGGTCGGCAGCCAGGCGGTGGCCTATACGACCGGCGTTCCGGCAATGATCGGCGCGGCGCTGGTGATGAAGGGCCTGTGGCGCGCGCCCGGCGTGTGGAACACCGAACAGCTTGATCCCGATGCTTTCATGGAGATGCTGAATACCGATGGCTTGCCTTGGCAGGTCGTGGAACTTGACGGCCACCCGGATCTGTCGGAGGCGCAAGACGCAGCGTGAAGGACATGACCACGGATATCGAAACACTGGCGCGGGCACACTTCTCCCGGTTCGATCTGAACCGGGTGCCCTCGCCGTGTTTTGTCGTGGACGAGGCCGCGTTGGAGCGTAACCTGACGATCCTGCGGGATGTGGCGGACCAATCCGGCGCCCATGTCTTGCTGGCGCTCAAGGCGTTTTCGATGACCGAAATGGCCCCGCTGGTCGGGAAATACCTGGCAGGAGTCAGCGCGTCGGGACGCTACGAGGCGCGGCTGGGGCGTGAACACTTCACCGGCGAGGTTGCAACCTACAGCGCCGGGTTCAAGGCCGCCGATTTACCCGACATCCTCCGCTTGTCCGATCATCTGATCTTCAACACGCCGGGCCAGTACCGGAAATTCCAGCCGCTGATCGACGCTGCCGCGCAGGACGTCAGCATCGGGCTGCGCATCAACCCCGAGCATTCCGAAGGCTGGACAGATAAATATGACCCTGCCGCCCCTTGCTCGCGGCTGGGCACACCGGTTTCACAACTGACCGACAGTGATCTGGTTGGCGTCGACGGGCTGCACATGCATACGCTCTGCGAACAGGGGTTTGCCCCGCTCAAACGCACCTGGGAGGCGGTGGAACCCGCCATCGCCACCTGGCTGCCGAGGATGAAGTGGCTCAATCTGGGCGGCGGGCATCACATCACGCGGGGCGACTATGACCGCGCCGGTTTGATCGCGCTGATCCGCGAAATCCGCGCTCGGTACGACATCGCGGTCTATCTGGAGCCGGGTGAAGCGGTCGCGCTGCACGCGGGCATTCTGGTCGGCGAAATCCTGGATGTGACCGAAAACAGGATGCCGCTGGCGATCACCGATATCTCGGCCACCTGTCACATGCCGGACGTGCTGGAAGGCCCCTACCGACCGGAGCTTCTGGGCGAGACCGAGACCGGCACGCTCCACCGCATCGGGGGGCCGTCCTGTCTGGCGGGTGATGTCATCGGTGACTACGGCTTTGCCCAGCCCCCGGCCCCCGGCGACCGCATCGCCTTCCTGGATCAGGCGCATTACTCGATGGTCAAGACCAATACCTTCAACGGCGTGCCGCTCCCGACCATCGCGCTGTGGCACTCTGAAACGGATGCCCTAAAAATCCTGCGCCGTCCCAGTTATGGCGATTTCGCGGAGCGTCTGGCGTGAACGGCTTTTTACACGGCGAACTTTCCTGCACCGAGCAGGACCCGGAAACGGCCCGGTTCCGCGTCATCCCAGTACCGCTGGAACGTACCGTTTCTTATGGTGGCGGGACGGCGGGTGGGCCAGATGCCATCCTTGCCGCAAGTGTCGAATTGGAGCGTCTGTTCCAGGGAGCGGAACCCTGCCGCAAAGGCATCGTTACCGAACCGCCACTCAACTGCTTTGAAGCACTGCCCGACGTCATGGAGCAGATCGCCACGCGCACGGAGGCTGCCATAAAAGCCGGTGCCGTGCCCGTCGTTCTGGGGGGAGAACATGCGCTGACCTGTGGGGCGGTCCGCGGCGTGGTGCGCGGGCTGGACCGCCCGGTGGGCATCGTGCAGATCGACGCCCATGCCGATCTGCGCAAAGCCTATCAGGGCGACGTTCATTCCCATGCCTCGGTGATGCAAATCCTCGCGGAAGAGGACGGTTTGCCGTTGGCGCAATTCGGTGTACGCGCGCTGTGCCGCGAAGAGGTGGCGCGGCGCGCACGGTGCGAAGTATTCGCCTGTGATGCCGAAGCGCTGGTAACAGGTGCCGTGCAGGCCGTCGATCTGCCGACCGATTTCCCCGAAGACATTTACGTCAGTTTCGATCTGGACGGTCTTGATCCGTCCATCCTGCCCGCAACCGGAACGCCGGTGCCGGGTGGGCTCGGCTACTATCAATCCCTCAACCTGATCCGCCACGCCCTGACGGGGCGGCGTCTTGTCGGGTTCGATGTCGTGGAACTTGCCCCTGAACCGGGCAGCCGTGTGTCCAACTTCACAGCAGCGCAGATCGTCTATGCGCTGATGTCCTTTACACCCTAAGCCAGGCCTCCGCCCAGCTGTTCATGCCGTCATTGACCCGATTGGGCCACGTGACGGGATCGAAAAACCAGCGGCATCTGCCGCAATCGGAGGCTTGTTCAGATGCGATCCCTTGCGAAGCTTCACTTGCCGCAGACAGCGTACCAGCTGCAACGGCTCCTGTCACAACTGGTGCAACGACCTCCCGTCCCGCAAGAGCCGCATAGGCTGCCGCAGACTGCAGGTATCGAAAAACCCAATAAAACAAACCACAGGTCACACGGGATTAGCCCAACGCAGCAGGCTGAAACCGCAACGCTGAAGGCATTTTTGAACGGCTATATGCGCGAGATCGTCAGCGGCCATGTCACCGCACATGCCAACGACAGGCCACGTGTCGTGGAATTCGATCTGCCGCAGTCCTTTGCGCGACTGAAAGTGGACATCATCTACTGGTCCCTTACGGGTCCGCATGATTTTGGCCCGATGTCTCTTTGCAACGCGCAGGACCGGCGCTGGAGAACGGCGGAGGCCGGCGAGGTCATCCCGATGTTGGTGCGCGATTGCTTTGCCCGCAGCGACACGGATGACGGGCAAAAGCAGCATGAACTGCTGCGCCGCATCCTCAACAGCCACGACCAGATCGCAAAATGCTGCACGCGCGCAGGCACCCCGCCACCCGAATTTCTGGCGGCTGAACAATCCCTGATCTTTGGTCACTGGCTGCACCCGACACCCAAGAGCCGTGAGGGCATGACCGATTGGCAGGCGGCGATCTATGCGCCTGAATTGAATGGAACTTTTCAGCTGCGGTATTTTGCCGTAAATCGCGATATCGCGTACAGCGGGGCCGTAGGGCGTCGGGCCGCGCATGATCTCATCAAGGACATCCCTGGGCTTGATGACGCTGGCTTTTGCATCCAGCCCCATGAATTGCTGCTGCCGATGCATCCGTTGCAGGCGGAGGCGCTCTGCCTGCAACCGGCGGTCCGGGATCTGCTGGCTACTGGCAAACTGCGGGATCTCGGGGCAGCTGGCGCGCGGTTCTCAGCGACCTCGTCGGTCCGCACGGTTTATGCGCCGGACTGCCGCTGGATGTTCAAATTCTCCTTGCCTGTCAAAATCACGAATTCTCAGCGGGTCAACCTGCGTCATGAACTGGAAGCCGGGGGCGTTATGGCGCAACTGCTGGCCAAAACCGGATTTCTGGACCGGCACCCGCAGTTTGGCGTGATAAACGACCCGGGGTTCGTTTCTGTCACCCTGCCCGGGCAGCGGGAAAGCGGGTTCGAGGTCATCATTCGCGAGAACTCTTTCAGCAGCGCGGCACAGCCTGTCGTGACAATCGCGGCCCTCACGGCGGATGCGCCTGCAGGCGATATCTCGATGCTGGCGCGGCTGGTCACGGATGTGGCGGGAAGGCAAAACCTCTCGGAGGCCGAGGCCGCAACCCGGTGGTTCGACGCATACCTGGACTGTGCACTCCACCCGGCACTGGCGCTTTACGACGCCTACGGGATCGCGCTGGAAGCGCATCAGCAAAACAGCCTGCTGGACGTCCATCAAGGGGTTCCGACACGATATTACTTCAGGGACAATCAGGGATACTACATCTCGGACAAGAGCGTCGACCGGCTGGCCCAGCTGGAGCCGCGCGTGACCACGTTGAAATCCATCTGTTTTCCGGAAGCCGAAATCACGGACCGCTTTGGATACTACCTGATCGTCAATCAGGTGTTTTCGATCATCAGCCGTCTCGGTCGCGACGGGTTTCTGCCCGAACACCTGCTGCTGGATCGGCTGCGCGCAGCGCTGCGCCGGGCTGCTGGAACCTGTCGTGGTCCGGCGGCGCGGTTTGCCCACCATCTGCTGACCTCGCCCAGGCTGGCCTCCAAGGCCAATCTCCTGACCCGCATCCATGATGTGGACGAGCTGCGCGCAGAAGGTGAGAAAGCCATCTATATCCGGCTTGAAAACCCGATCCTGCAACAGGAAACGGCACAGGTCAGCGGGCAGCGCAATGTTCCAGCCTGAGCCAACAATCGAAGCGGCACAGGGCATCGCGCATCACCGCGTACTGCGTCAGTTCTGCGAAGCATTGCTCTATGAAAACCACCCTGCGTTGGATGTTCAGAAAAGCGCGCCGGGCCAGTTTGCGTGGCGTATCGGAGACCATGCGTTTCGCGCATCAGGCTGGCGCGGCGCATTTGGCCGCGTTCACCTGACGGATGGGACAATCCACCGTATCGCCCCCCGGGGACCTCGCCCGGCAACCTGCGAAGATCTGCTGCTGGCCCTTGATCTGGACACTGGAGTTCGTGAGGCGCTGCGCGAGGATCTCATCCGCACCGCGCATCTGACCGACCTGACCCGCGATCTGGTGCACCGTCACGGGCCGCGGGTGTCCTTGCCTTACAGCCTGCTGGAAACCGCGATTGACGAAGGCCACCCCTATCATCCCTGCTTCAAGGCGCGCAGCGGGTTTTCCGATGCGGATCATCTGTCATACGGGCCGGAGGCGGGTGCGCGATTTAAACTGCAATGGCTCCTGCTGGACGCAGACATCGTTGACCAAAACCTCCCGTCGTCTGACACGTTCTGGCAAAGAGAACTGGGCGCTGCGCATTGGCAAGCGTTGCAGAACAAAGTCGCGGATACCGCATCGAACCGGGCGACGCGCGCCATACTGCCGGTACATCCCTGGCAACTCAAAACCCTGCACACGCAACCGCTCTATCAGGACTGGTGCCGACAAGGCATCGTGAAAGAACTGGGTGCGCTCGGCGATCACTATGTCGCCAGCCAATCCGTGCGCACGCTGATCAACGCGGATGCGCCGGAACGCGCCCATGTGAAGACGGCGATGGCGATGCGGAATACATCCGCGTTGCGCACGATTGAGCCTCACTCCGTCTGCGTGGCACCTGCGGTTTCGAACTGGCTCGCGGCGGTTTTGGACGGCGACCCGCTTTTTGGGCGGGAGTTGAAGCTGACGCTTTTGAAGGAATACGCGGGCGTGATCGCGGGCCGCGCAACCCCACTGGCGGGTTATCTTGCGGCGATCTGGCGCCAGAGTCCGGAAGGGATCGGCCTGGCTGCCGACGCGGTGCTCCCCTTCAACGCGCTGTCCCTGACCGAGGCCGACGGCCGCCCGCTGATCGATCCATGGGTGCGGTCCTTCGGGTTGGAGAAATGGCTGGACCAGCTTCTTCGGATCACCGTTCTACCGGTGTGGCATCTGATGGTTGCGCATGGGATCGGGTTGGAGGCGCACGGCCAAAACCTGTTGCTGACGCATGAGGGCGGATGGCCTACCGGCCTCGTCGCCCGGGATTTTCACGAAAGCCTGGAATACGTACCCGCGCTGCTGTCCCGTCCCGATCTGGTGCCTGATCTGGGCCTGATCGATCCTGTTTACATCGACGCACCGCCGGACATCTATCATGCGATGGCATCCGCCGAAGCGCTGCGTGAACTGGTGGTGGACACCCTTTTTATCTATAATCTGGCGGAGCTTTCAGCGCTGCTTCAACGGCACTATGGCCTGCCCGAGACCCTGTTCTGGCCGCGCGTCCGCCTGCTGATTGATAGCCATGTTGAGCGCCACGAACTGCAAGAACGCCAAGCGCTCTTTGACCCGTTCCGCCCGCATATCTTCACCGAATCCCTGATGACGCAAAAGCTCATGCCCGCCTCTGGGCTGTGCCGTCATCGGGTCCCCAACGCCCTGCAACCCGCCAAAGGAGACACCCATGTTCGTCCTGAATGAAACACGCATTGATCCCGCGGAGGGTCAGGGGAAGCTGCGCGCGCTCTACCGCGACGCCCACGCTCACCGATACGCCCTGCATCTGCAGGACACCGGCGACGTGCTGCGCCACATTCTGTTCTTGCGGGATGCCAATGCCGGTGTGTTTCCGATCCACCCTGACATACCGGCACAGAAAGCGAGGGAGATGGCGCGGGCGGCGGGATGCGACACCATCGTCACCGCCGAGGGTGTAACCTCCCTGGATGTTGCACCGGACAGTCAGCCCAGAGGCGGCGTGCTGGTCCAGATGAGTTCCGGTACCACAGGCGCGCCCAAGGTGATCACCCGGACATGGCAGCAGATCAGTGTCGAGGTGGCCAGCTATGCCGCGTCCTTCAAACAGGCGCAGGCGATGACGCCGGTGATTGCCTGCCCGGTCACGCATTCCTACGGGCTGATCGCGGGCGTGCTCGTGGCGCTACATCGGGGCCATACGCCAGTGATCATCGACACGATCAATCCGAAATTCATCCTGCGCCGCCTGCGCGAGGTGACGCGGCCCCTGCTCTATACCTCGCCGGCGATGCTGCACACCCTGGCCCTTTTGCTGCCCAAGGGCGAAAACCTGCATGCGGCCATGACATCGGGCACGGTACTATCAGAGCCCTGGTTTGACAGCATCCGGGCCAGCACGACACATCTGTTTCAACAATACGGGTGTTCGGAGACCGGGTGCATTGCGATTAACCCGGACTTACGACAAGCCGCCGACATTGGCTATCCGCTACCGCATCTGACGGTCCGCGCCGGAACTGGTGTCGAAGCCCCTGCCCCGATCGCCGTGCAGGTGGACGGTGCTGAGATCGACACCGGCGATCTGGGCTTTGCGAAAGCAGACGGCATGCTGGTATTTGTCGCCCGTCAGGATGACGTGATTGATGTGGCAGGGTTGAACGTCTATCCGCAGGATGTCGAACAGGCGGCCCTCGCGCAACCCGGCGTGTCCGACGCAGTGGCATTTGGCATCGACGACCCGCTCGCTGGCGGGCGTGTCGCGCTGCTCGTCGCCGGACCGCAGGCTGACCCGGCCACTCTGCGCCAACAGCTTCAAACGCAGCTTGCGCCTTACCAACAGCCCACGCTGATCCAGCATGTCGCGACTTTGCCCAGACAGGCGAATGGCAAAATCAACCGGCGGCACATCGCGCGCAGCCTGAAGGGGGAGGTTGACGCATGAATACGCAGAGCATCCTGCAAGCAGTCGAGAGTGTTTTGCGCGACCAGATGGCAAACCAGCATATGGCGGATTTCAGCCCGCAGGCGCGGCTGAACGAAGACCTTCATCTGGATTCCGTTCAGGTACTAAATCTGTTGCTGCATCTGGAAACGCGGCACGGTTTCTATGTGCCGGAAGAAACCCTTGGCAGGGACAGTTTTGAAACGGTGGAGGGGTTAGCCCTTTTCATCACGGGCGAACCAGCCGCCGCAGAGGCACCGGACGACGCAGAGATCGACATCAAGGTGCATTGCTTTGTCAGTTGCCTCAGCGCGGCAATCAAGGCCAGCGACGGCCTCGATCACCGGCCGTTTTACTTTGGCGTTTGGGATACGGACTTCCATGTCGATGACAAAGCGCGGCTGACCTACCACGCGCCGTCGGTGAAACATGACCATTTCCGCCACTGGTTTCGCAGACTCTACGGCGTGAACGTTATCGGCTGGTATGACCCAGCCAGGACCAAGCAGGACAATCTCGACCGGTTTGAGCAGCTTTTGCACGACAAGCGCGAGACCGAGCATCTCATGGTCATGCTGGATCTCTACCACCTGCCGGAGCGTGAGAACAAATTCAATCAGAACCCGTTCCCCCACTACGTGATGATCGACAGGACGGACAACCCGGACATCTGGTTCATGCACGACCCCGACTACCGGTGGGAAGGCCCGTTGGAACGCCGCGCGATCCTGAAGGCGATTGCCCAACCCAGCGTCGCGGGCGGCTATATCTTTGATCGGGCAGAGGCACGCGCCCCGTCGCGTGACACCCTGCAGGACTACTTTCTGACGGTCTTTGACGGCGGGCATAACCTGCTGACGGATGCGGTGCGCGAGATCGTCCGATGTCATGTTGACCCCTCCACCCCGCTGGCGCTGTCGGATCTCGATCATGCGCTGCGCGAACTGCCGGTGATTGCGATCCGCAAATATGCCTACGAGCATGGCTTTGCGTTTTTCTGGCGGGAATTGGGTCTGCCTGAGCAGGATTTCGAGGACTGGTGCGATCAGATCGAGGCGCTGCATCAGGGTTTCAAGGCTCTGCACTACCGGATCGTGAAGCTCTCCGCGACGCAGGACCCCACGCAGACCACTCAGGTTTTTGCCGATCTCGACGCGCTGGATGCACAGGAATTCAGGATCAAAGCGGGCCTGTGGGCCTGGTTCACCGCGTGGCAGGCGGCGGCTGAGATCAAGCAACCCCCTGCCCTCGCCAAGACAGGAACAGTTTAATGCAAATCTCCCTCTGCACCATCAGTTTCCGCCATCACTTGATCGGCCTCCAGCAAATCGCAGACTGGGCAAGCCAGATCGGCTTTCAGGGCATCGAGATATGGGGCGCCCATGCACGCAACCTGCCGCCCGACAGCGGACAGGATGCGGCGTGGCTGGCGGCATATGGCCTCGATGTGCCGATGATCAGCGACTACCTGCCGCTGGATCGCCCAGATCTGATGGGTGAGAAAACCGCGGATGCCCTGCTGCACGCCGCCCGCTGGCAGACCCGCAACATCCGCACCTTCGCGGGAAAGACCGGCAGCGCCGAGACCGGATCGGATCAGCGCGCCCAAATCACCCAAGCCCTGCGAGGCGCGTGCCAACAGGTCCATGAACACGGATGCACACTGCTGATCGAAACGCACCCGGGCACGCTGGCGGATACGCTTGCCTCCACCTGCCAGTTGATCGAAGACGTGGATCACCCGGCATTGGGCATCAACTTTGACGCGCTGCACGTTTGGGAGGGCGGAGACGATCCAGTTGTGGCCCTGCAGGCGCTGGCCCCCAAAATCGGCAACTATCACTTTAAAAACATCGCGCATCGATCCCTTTTGCCGGTTTTTGCACCCGCCAATATCTATGATGCCGCCGGATCACGCGCGGGCATCGTACCGCTCCTGGAAGGGCAAATGGCCTATGGGCCGCTGATCACGGCCATGGCCGACACCCCCGGCTGCCGGGTCTCGCTGGAATGGTTCGGCGGAGATGTGTTCAACGTGCTGGAAACAGATCTCAAGGCGCTTCGGCAAGGGCAGACCGGGGCGGCCAGACCGGACACGGCACAGCCTCCCGTTTCCTCAAACAGAACGCCGTCGCATCATGTTCCACTTCTTTGAATCGCGCGTCGATCCTTTTGCCCACACGCCGGTGGGGCCTCCGCCCGGCACGGTGGGTGGATTTATCAGATCGCAGCTCAGACCTTATAGGCGCTGGCTCCCGTGGCTCGCTCTTGTCGGGCTGATCGCGGCGCTGACGGAAACCGCTTTGATCTTCTATTCAGGGCGTCTGATCGATCTGATGGCGGCCAGCGGCCCACAGGCGTTCTGGGGCAATCACCATGTGGAAATTCTGCTGGCGCTGGGGTTTATCCTGCTGATCCGGCCCGCCGTTGTCACCCTGAACCATCTTTTGTTGGAGCAGACGCTGTCGTCCAATCTGCAGGAACAGGTTCGCTGGCGCGCACATCATCATCTGCTCCATCAATCGGTCGGGTTTTTCCAGAACGATTTCGCCGGTCGGCTGTCAAGCCGCGTCATGCAGATGGGCCCGGCGGTGCAGGACAGTGTCCACATGAGTTTTGAGGCGCTCTGGTACAGTGTGACCTATGTTCTGGGCGCAATCATCATCCTCAGCCAGATCGACCTGCGGCTGGCCGTACCTTTGGCACTCTGGGTGGTCGGATATGCCGTTTTCGTGTGGCATGTGGCCGGTCGGGTCGGCATCGCCTCTGAACGCTGGGCAGAAGCGCGTTCTCGCACAAGCGGTCGGATTGTGGATGCCTATAGCAACATCGAAACGGTCAAGCTCTTCTCCGGCGGTCAGCAGGAGCAGACCTATGCCCTCTCGGCGCTACGCCGCCTACGGTTGCGGTTTCAAAAGTTCCTGCGGATGATGACAGCCTTGGCCTTCGGCCTGAACGCCATCAACGGTGTGCTGATCGCCATTGTTGTGGGCCCCGCCATCTGGCTCTGGACCCATGGCACCGTCTCGCTGGGAGAGGTTGCCGCCGCGGCGGCCCTGACAATCCGGCTGAACGGGATGAGTGCGTGGATCTTGTGGATCACTGTCCGGCTGTTCGAAAACGGAGGCGTCATCCGCGAAGGTCTGCAATCGATAGCAGCCCCACATCACATTACGGACCGCCCGGACGCCGTCACCCTGCCGCGCCGTGGCGCAGAAATCCGGATCGAGAATCTCAGCCACCATTATGGCAAGGACATGGGTGGCCTGTCGCATATCACACTGTCAATCCCGCAGGGGCAGAGGGTCGGCCTGGTGGGGCGGTCAGGTGCGGGAAAATCCACGCTGGTGAACCTGCTGATGCGATTTCACGAGGTTGAAGAGGGTCGCATTCTGATTGACGGCCACCCGATCAATGCGGTCACGCAAGACAGCGTGCGCGCCCAAATCGGGATGGTCAGTCAGGACACCTCGCTGCTGCATCGATCCGTGCGGGACAACATCCTCTATGGGCGTCCCGAGGCAACAGAGGCTGAAGTCATCCGGGCCGCCAAACAGGCCCGGGCGCATGATTTCATCATGGGACTGCAGGATCACGCCGGACGGCTTGGCTACGACACCCGCGTGGGGGAACGGGGCGTGACCCTTTCCGGCGGGCAACGGCAACGGATCGCCCTTGCTCGAGTCATTCTGAAAGACGCGCCTATCCTGATCCTGGATGAGGCGACCTCTGCTCTGGACAGCGCGGTAGAGGCTCAGGTTCAGGAGGCCTTGCAGGATGTGATGATGGGTAAAACCGTCATCGCGATTGCGCACCGCCTGTCAACCATTGCCCGTATGGACCGTATCATCGTGCTGGATCAGGGGCGGATTGTGCAGGACGGGCCACATGCCGCGCTACTGGAGCAAGGCGGGCTTTATGCAGACCTCTGGCGGCGTCAGTCCGGCGGTCTCATTGGCGTGCAGTCGGCGGTTGGGTGACAATAGAGTGCCTGTTCAGGCGACTAACTTGACAAAAATACTTGGTGATTTTATGCGCTATTGCAGCCCTGTTTGATGCAGGCTCCAGCAAGGCTGTCCGGCACATGACCCGCAGCCCAGCCAACAATCCAGTTTACGGCCCGACTTTTTGCGGTCACCTCGCGGCGCTTTCGGCAACCGAAAGGGCGGGCTGACATCGGATCGGCGGGTTTGCGCGCCGCCAGCGGTTCCGTGCGGCTGATCGGAGTTCGTGATGATAGACCGTTTTCTGCCCGCGTTGATATCCCTACCGATTTGCGTCTCTGGCACAGTGATCGCGGCGCAGGAGGCATCCGACGCCGGCCCTGATATCGGCACGGCACCACCAATCCTGTCGGCACCGGAGGAAACATCTGTGGGAGAGGCAGCACCCCTTCCGTCCTTTGATGCGTCCTCGTCGATTGCCCCGTCAGAGGTCGAAGGCCCGACCACATCCGGCATTCTGGATGCGGCACAGGAGGCGCAACGGTTTCTACAGGATGGCGGCCCTGCCATCTGGGCGATTGCTGCGCTTTCCGTGATCACCGTGACGTTGATCTTGTGGAAAATTTGGCGGCTTGCCCTGATTGGCGCGTGGTCGAAAGGCCGGGCTGGCCAGGCCGTGGCTGCCTTTGAGAACGGCGACGCCGAACAAGCGCGGGCCATCGTGCGCGGGCGTCTCGGCGTGCGGTCAAAAGTGGTGGATGCAACAGTCAGCGCAGTGGCTCAGTTGCCGGAGGACAAGGCGCGCGAAACAGCCGCGCGGATTGCCAAAAACGAACTGGCGGGCGCAGGCACCGGCTTGCGCGCACTGGAACTGATCGCCACCATCGCCCCGTTGCTGGGGCTGCTTGGCACCGTGCTGGGTATGATCGCCGCCTTCCAGGCGTTGCAGGAAGCAGGCAACCGTGCCGATCCCGCCCTATTGGCGGGCGGAATATGGGAAGCCTTGTTGACCACCGCCGCCGGCATGGCCGTCGCGATCCCGGCCTCGGCCGCGCTGACCTGGTTCGAAGCCGTGATAGACCGCATCCGCCGCGATCTGGAGGACGGCATCACCCGGATTTTCGTGGCGCACAGCCCGGCGGCCCTGAAACTGGCTGCGGAATAGCCATGGAGTTTGCCATTCCATCGCGACCACGGCGCAAGCCGAGCCTGACCCCGATGATCGATGTTGTCTTCCTCTTGCTGGTGTTTTTCATGTTGGCGTCGCGCTTTGGCGCGGAGGTCATGGTACCCCTGCCCCTTGCCGCGGGAGGCGGCGACTACACCGGCCCGCCGCGGTTGATCGATCTGGGGCCGCAGGATATCCAGCTCAATGGCATTGCCGCAACCGAAGACACTCTGGTGGCAGCCTTGCGTCCGTTGATGCAGGCGCCGACTGATACAATTATCCTGCGTGGCCGTGACGGAGCCACCCTGCAACGGATCGTTCGGGTGACCGAGATGCTGCGTGCGGCGGGTTTCACCGCCGTTGTGCTGGTCAAATAGAGACATATCGTGGACCTCTCCCCTCCCTTGCGCAAACCACGCACTGAATCAATTGTACCGATGATCAATGTCGTATTTCTGCTGCTGATCTTTTTCCTCATGACGTCGCAGATTGCGCCTCCCGATCCCTTCGAGGTGACCGTACCCACGGCGCGAGACGGGTCTGACGCGCAAGCCAAGGTCGTGCTGTACATCGATGGCACCGGCCGGATGCATGTTGATGGCGCCGAGGATGCTGCCGTTCTGCCCCGTTTGCAGGCGCTGAATGCGGCGGAAACCGAACTCCTGTTGCGCGCAGATGCCACGCTTGAGGCTGCGCGTCTGGCCGAAATACTGATGACACTGGCCCAACTCAATCTGACCCGGGTCGAACTGGCCGTGACCCGACAATGAGAGGTCTGGCGGAAGCCGTGGTTTTTCTGGGGGTGGCGCTCTGCCTGCATGCGGTGATTTTCACGCTGAGGCCTTCATCAGGATCTGAGGCGGGCGGTGTCGGCGGGGAGAGCCTGGTGTCGCTTACGGGCGCAACGCAGCAGATTGCTGCCATGGTCGAGACATGGGAGCAGCCTCCGGAAGCGGCGCAGCAACCAGATACGCTCGAAGCGCCGGTACCCGTCCAAGCCGCGCCGCCCAATATGCCAGAGTTTGATCTGGAAGCTGCGCCGGATAGATCAATCCAACTGCCTATGTCAGACCCGACACCTGAGGCCCGACTGCCGGAGGTCGAGACAACCACGCCCCCGCCACCCCCGCCTGCCGCGATGCCCAAAACGGTCCAGCGCCCGCAAAATCGCCCGGAACGCGCAGAACCATCGGGGAGAGCGCAGGTGACCCAAGCCGGCCGGGCCGCCCAGCGGGCCGCCGGCACCGGCGGTGGACGGCAAGCGGGCCAATCCGCTGTCGCTCAGGCCAGCACGCTCTCCGCCGGGCGAGAGGCAGAATTACAGGCGGTCTGGGGGGCGCAGATCCGATCCCGCATTGAACGGAAAAAGAGTTTTCCGTCCGGCGCGTCCGGATCCGGTCGGGTCGTCGTTTTGATCACTGTCTCGCGATCAGGCAGCATGTTGGGCCATCGGATCCACACGTCATCGGGGTCAAGCGCTTTCGACGCTTCCGCCATGCAGGCCGTCGCGCGGGCAACCCGCCTCCCAGCGGCGCCGCCTGAACTCACAGCCCCGCAATACAGTTTCGCGCTGCCTATTACATTCTCAAGATAAACACGGGCACGAAGAAGTGTCCTGGCCGCAGGGAATTGACCGCCGCACGCTGTCGTCAACCCATGGAGCTATTCGCCGCCAAAGTCAGGTTGCATCCAAGAAGCGTGCAGCATCAGCGCGCAGCGCCTGCTTCACGTCTTCACCAATATCATCCCAATGCTGATCGCGCAGAGCCCCCTCCAATGAGTACAGATAAAAACAAAGCGGTGTCCTCGCTTCGGGATGGCGCTCTTTGATCTCACAATAGGCCGTCACGGCGCCAACCCGCTTCAGATCATTTTTTGTGCGAATACCGACCTGATTGAGCCGTTGCGCAACCGTTGTTCCAATATTTCTCAGCTCTCTTACAGCCAGATCCGGGTGATCCATGTTTGCAGTTCCTGCGTTCATCGCCTCACTTTCTATTGCACTTCTATGGACAGAAATTGTCAGCAATGGACGCAAAGGCTTTCATCTAAAGGCCCCTCTCGATTGCCAAACACCAGTCCAATGCATGATCGGTTGATGAGTGCCATGCCCAAGCGGGCCAATGTTTTCAGGCGGCTATCTGTCAAGAGAACGAACGTGACGCATGGCAAGCACATATTGGAGCAGGCCGACTATGGTGATGTAAGCTGGAAGGACAGGGGCCGAGCGTGACACGACAGAGCCTCGCGGCGACGGGACACAGGTCACGAAAGCCCGATCCGTGAGCAGCAGGAAAACAGTACGTCGCTATTTGAGTCCCTAGTACTTGCAATACCCTCGGAAACGACGCGGCATGCAGCCACCGATGGCCATCGTGAGGCGCGAGGCAGTCTATCCTGGAGGCTGAGAGTGCTGTTCCGCTCATGCGCTTGATCAACCAAGCCAGATTTTGCCGATAGACCGGCGATCTGGATTTCCAGTTGAATCCAAAGGCTGAATCCCCAAGAATTCAATCACAGGTAGAAGATCAACTATATCAAAACACCTCATTGATTGATGAAGGTGATCCGTTTTTTTCAGCCAGCTCCCTTTTCAAAATCAACACTGACAGGGTCGGTTTCCAATCGGCTTTGCCCAACCTCAACGACCGTAGAAACTTACGGCTGCCCAACAGGAGTCTCAAAAACATGCCATCTTCAAGCCAGACGACCGACCCATGGCGGATCAACCGTCAGAGGTCGGAGAACCCCTATGTTCAGAGCATCGACTACGAGGCCTGCCTCGATGATCCCGGCGCGCTGGATGACAGTTTGATGGCGAAGATCGCCGCAGAGTGGCTAGCCATCGATGTCACAGAGCGCAGCGACCATCCGGGGCGGCAGGATCGGCGATCTGTGCTCAGGAGATGTAGGCGTCCGTCACCCCGTTCGACCACGAGGTCGGCCAGGGCCATCCCCGCCTCCGCAACGCTGCGTTTTATCCAGGAAGTGTAACACGGCGATCCGTCGGGAAAGGATCGTTGGCGTTCAAAAATCACACGACAGGAAAGCGGAGCATCTTGGCCGGACACGATGTCTGTAGTCTGGGCCGGATCCACGCTCTGCATTGATTGGATGACCCGATTGTCGGGAATCCAATCCTGTCCGAAGTGATCAATTGAGGATTTGAACGTCACTCGGTCTCCCCCGGCGATCTGAACTCGCGACTCCCGCGTCGCTCAAAAAGGACGAACTGAACATGTGCATGATGTGCCAACTGGGGTACGGCCCCGAGAAAGTGACCTCTTTTGAAAAGATTGGTTTTCAAGAGACTGGACTACAAGCAGACTTGGAGGCGGCAATAGCCGTTCCAGAGCCGGAGACTGATCCCGCAGCGCTCGAAGTAGATACCGAGGAACCTACCACGTCGCGCATCCATACTGGATCCGCAAACACTGCCAGCACTCAGGAAACGGCTTCTACGGACTCAAATGACGGGGCGCTTCAAGCGTCCAGTACCGCGCAATTTGAAACCGACGACACCGACGACCCGTGGTGGGTCAACGATCAGACGCCGGACAATCCTTTTGGGAAGAGTGAGGATTACGAAGCCTATCTCGACTATCTCGGCGCGCTGAACCGTAGCCTGACGCCGGAGATTGCAGCGGAGCCCCTCAGGATCAACGTTCAAGAGTTGAGCAACCACCCTGACTATCAGGAAGCGGCAGTTGGTGCGCTCGAGATGTGGGCCTCGGTCACACCGTTCGAGTTCGAAGTCGTCTATGACACACCATATGATGCCGACACGGATTGGATGCAGATTGTCAGCCCCGAAGTGGGCGAGCAATCCGACGGGAGCGCATTTTCAAGCAACCGGTACATCAGCGTCGGTCAGCGGTTTCACGACACGGAACCCAACCTCACAGACATTGGCGGCTATGTTTTCGACACCTTCATTCACGAATTGGGGCACGAGTTCGGCCTCAACCATCCCGGTCTCTACAACTACAGCGGCCCCGGCGGCGTGCAGATCAACCATCTGAACAACGCCACATGGATCTATGACCGTCAGCAATATAGCGTCATGTCCTATTTCGATGGGATCGATGTCGGCGAAGACACCCGCTGGTCCGCAGCGACCCCGCTGATGGCAGACATCGAAGCGGCCATCCGCACCTATTTTTCGACTGTCGATGAGGCTGGCGTGCGGACCTACGAGACGATCAACCTGAATACGGGTGACGATGTCTATGGCTTCAACAGTTCGAAGTATGGCTACGAACTCACCTCGTCCGGGATGCAGCGCGATATCGGCTTTGTGATCCACGACACCGGGGGCACCGATACCATAGACTTTTCCGGTTCTACCGCGGGCACGATCCTGGATATGCGCGCCGGGCAGTTTTCCAGCGTCAACGGCCACAACAACAATGTGTCCATCTTTGCAGGGCACAATGCCGACGAGACCGAATACTACATCGAGAACGGTATCGGCAGCCAACATGACGACATTCTGATCGGGAATGACGGCAACAATGTTCTGGATGGCCGCAGTGGCGGTGACCGTATGGCGGGCGGCGGTGGCGACGACACCTACTTTGTCGACTCGCTGGATGATGTGGTGCGTGAGGAAGAGGATGGCGGCAATGACACCGTCTTCGTGATGTCAAGAGACCTCGACATTGGCAATATCGAGAACGTCGAAAACATAATCTATGTCGACAGTTCTCTTGTCCAACTCGAAGAAGATACCGTTGAGACACCGTCCATGTCTGGCGACAATATGCTGACCAACATCATCGTTGGGGATGGCACCGACGAGACCATCGACGGGGGCGCAGGAGGCAGCACCATCTTCGGGTTGGGCGGCGATGACATCCTCATCGGTGGCACGGACTCGCTTGCAAGCCGCGACATCAACAACACCATCGACATTGCCGACCTCGAAGACCAGACTGAAAGCGATGACGGCAATGACGCGCTCTACGGTGGCGACGGCAATGACACGCTCTTTGGTGGCCAGGGTGACGATCTGCTCGACGGTGGTGACGGCGACGATATGATGAGCGGCCAGGCCGGCGTCGACGTTTTCCGCGGTGGTGCGGGCAACGACACCGTCGACTACAGCCAGGAGAGCCCCTTCCAGCTGCTGGTCAATCTCGAAACGAACGTCGCAAACGGCGGTACCGCATCTGGCGACACGTTCTACAGCATCGAGAGTCTGATCGGATCCAATGATCGGATCGACCGGTTCATCGGAACCTCTGCGGCCAACCACTTCATCGGTCAGGGTGGCGGCGACGTGTTCAACGGTCGCGACGGCAACGACACATTGGATGGCGGCAATGACGGCGACATCCTGTATGGTGAGGGTGGTGACGACCTCATCATTGGTGGCTCTGGCCAGGACTATCTCGATGGCGGCGAAGGTAACGATACGGTTGTTTACACAGACAGCTCCAGCGGCGTGACCGTGGACCTCGTCAACGGCAGGGCCACGGGTGGGGACGCGGATGGGCCTGTGCAAATCGTTGGGCGCGGCACGACAATCGATCACGACATCCTTGTCGATTTCGAGAACGTCATCGGCTCATTCCATGACGACTGGCTGATTGGCGATGACAACGCCAACGTGCTATCCGGCGGCGCGGGCGACGATCTGCTGACCGGCGGCGGCGGGCCCGATCTGTTGAGCGGTGGCGCTGGCAGCGATACAGCGGACTATTCTGACGCGACCAGCGGTGTCAGGCTCAACCTGAGACGCGACATGTCCGAAGGGGACACCTATGTCTCGATTGAAAACCTCACCGGTTCTGGATTTGACGACCTGATAAGAGGTGACGCGGGCGCCAACGTGCTGACCGGTCAGGGCGGTGACGATACTCTGCGCGGCGGCGGCGGGGATGACACGCTGCTTGGGGATTTCGCCTATCAGGGTGATGCCTTGCCAACGCCGGGATTGGGCACGGGATATGCCACGCTTGGACCGGATGCGACGAACAATTCAATCGCAACAGCCTTCGACATTTCGGACAACTTCTCGCTGGAAGAGGACCCCGACATTTTCGATTCCACAACCGTTCTGCACACCACGGTCGAAGCCACCGGGAATGGCCTGGGCGGTTATTACAGTATCGATCTGGCCGCCGGAACGATCCTATCGATCGATGTTGATGGCATCGCCGATCCAAATGTGCATGACAGCTGGATCCGGTTGCTGAACAGCAGCGGCGACATCGTTGCCGAAAATGACGACGGCGGCGGCGACCCCGGTTCGGCCTCCACGCGGGACTCCAGCACGGTCTATGTCGTTGAAGAAACCGGCACCTACTACATCTTGCAAGGCAGCTGGTCACCCGATGCACCGGGCAATGGCTGGGCTGAGACGGTGCCGGAAGGATCGACTTACACACTGAACGTGTCGGTGGATTTCCCGCCAGCACCCACAGAACCAGGCGAAGCTGGCGCCGACAGGCTGAACGGTGGTGAGGGCAGTGATCTGCTGGACGGAGGGCTTGCGGCTGACACGCTTGTTGGCGGGTTGGGCGAGGATTCTTTCCGGTTCTCGACAGCCCTTGGGGATGGCAACGTGGACCGGATCAGGGACTTTGACGTTGGTGAAGACCTGATCCTGCTGGACAACACCATCTTCGATAACCTTGGCGATGATGGTGCGCTTTCGTTTGGCGCATTTCATCAAAGCACGGCAGGGGTAAGCCGAGATAGCGATGATCGCATCCTGTATGACATCGACGATGGGGCGCTGTTCTATGACGACGACGGCTCTGGTGAGGGCGAAGCGATCCAGTTTGCACAGCTGAGCAGAAATCTCGATCTTTCTGCAGAAGACTTCATTGTCGTCTGACGCGACATGGAAGGGGCGCGTTCAGGGCGCCCCTTTGGTCACCGGTCTATCAGCGCGGCGCGCGCGCCGCGCGGGTAAGGCAACAGGAAAGGACGTAGCGACGTGAAACCCCCGGTCAATCGCCGAACCCTTCTCATTGCGGCAGGATCTGCGGTCGTTGCCGTGTTCGCCAGAGCGGTATCGGCGCAGTCACAGGTTGTGCGTGGCGCGGTCACCTACACAAGCGGAGAGGTTATCCCGAAAGGCCAGATCAACATCCAGATCGCGGAGCCATCCATTCAGGATGGCACCCGACAAGGTACGATGGAAACAAAGGTCAACAGCGACGGCAAATCAGAGACGATATCGTTTACCCTGGCATTGCCTGAGCGTCTGAACACATCACACAAAATGGAGGTAGTTGCACACCTCCAGCGCGACGACGGCTGGCTACTTGCGCGTGGCAGTGCGCCGCTGGCCCTTGGTGATCCCGTTTCCATCACGTTGTACACCGCGATGTATTGAAGCGGCCAAAGGCACCCGTTACTCAGCTACCGCGAACGCATAGAACGTGGTCGCGTTTTCCCATCAGCGTTTTCGATGTTGTTTGTCGTCCATGTCCGCTTGACTTGCTCCATGCTGAATTCTTCTCGACTGCAATGAACTTCCGCTTTCCGATTTCCCTTTCAGTGACAGTTTTTCCCCGATAAAAAAGCTCTCCAAGAAACTCCGGACTGTCGCCGATGTTAAACGACCCTTTATTTGGCCGACGAAGTGCCGCGTCAATGCCCGTATCGACTAATGGAGATTTTGGCTGTTTGATATCTCGTTTGCGTTCCTCAGGCATCCAGGCGCTCAGCTTGGTGACCATCGACCGCCGAATGAGGATGTCGATTTACTGGTCCACCGTCTCTCGCTTTAGCTGGGCGGGTTTGATCAGCTCGGATGTGTTGACTTCCCTGCCGAAGATGCCCTTGAGCCCATCGCGCGTGATCAACTAGTGGTAGGCGATGGCCGCCAGCCCGGCGACATCGTACTCATGCAGGTCGAGATGTTGGTCTCCGACATCGGTTGCCGCCCGGATCGCGGGCGCACAACCTAACCACATGCGCGGCATCCAGCCGCCTGCGACTTGCAACACTTCGACGGATCGTTCTCCCAAGTCGGCAGCGATATCCTCAATGAGGAGATCAACCGAGGCACGCGCTGGCACAGGGTACGGCTTCGATCCGATGCATTATCCGCGCCAGCGAAGCTTGGGAGGCTGACCGTTTCACAGATGGCCGCTTGATCACCAAATTCTGCCCACTCTCCAATTCATGACACAATCCGGAAATTAAAGGCACGGCCAAGGACTGATTTTGCTCAGCTTTTTGGGCCAGGCATCCAAAAGTAATCGGCTCTACGACATTTCAATACCTGTGCTGTGTCCTCCCGAAGCCTTGCCACCGGAGCTTTGTCTTTTTCACTGGGGGGTGTCGCGTATGCACCCACTACCGCTCAGTCGGCCCAAGGAACTAGGTCTCGGACGTCAGCAGTCGCGCGACGTCGCGGCTGGGCGGCATCTGCGGTCCGTGAAAGACCTCGACACCGGCGTTTCGGATCCTGAGCATTTCGGACTTGTCGACAGCGTCAGACCCGTCATTCGTTTCCCGCAGGATGACTGCCTTCACCCGATCAGGAAAGGCCTCAATAACATCTGCATAAATCTTGGCGTCCTTCTGTCCGGTATCGCCCATCAGCAGCGTAGGCAACGTGGGGTTGGCCTCCAGGATCGTTTGAATGCTTGCGCCTTTGTGGCTGCCGTGCCCCGCGGTAATGAATTTGTCCTCAGACAGTCCCAGATCGCGCAGGAACATCGGCCCGCGCGTCAGGTCGTTTCGCGCGAAAATTCTTGTGAGGAACGAGTACAGGTTCCACGGCGAAGAGCTGACGTAGTAGACCGGATTGCGCCCTTCCTCCGAAAGATCCCGCAACAGCCGCACCGCATCGGCATACACACGACGGTTGAGAATATTGCCGGTCATTGAGGTCCACAGGTTACGCGTCAAGGAATATGCACCGGTTTCAAGCACCGTGTCGTCAATGTCCGAAATGATCATGAACTTGGCCTCCGGCGACGGAACAAGGACGAAACATTGCGTTTCATCCTCGAACCCTTCGATCCTCACCGGCAGAGGCACCCAGCCCGTCGCCGATTCGCGGGGCAGGCTCAGCGTGAAATACCCTTCCTCGTCACTGGTTGTTTCGGTCTCTCCGGTGCGGACTGTGACGTCGGCCACCTCATCGGTCAGGAAGAGAGAGATCATTTCGCGCAGGTTGGTCAGCCACGAGGCATCGACTGCCGGATTTTGCTTTCGCAGCGATGTTAGCACCCGCCCCCTTGCAACCAATGCGGTGGGCGTCGCGTAGCCCGCATAGGCCTCGATCACGCGGCTTCGTTTTTGTTGCCGTCGAAACCGATCCAATCCGCGCTCAAGCGAAAGCGCAAACTTGTGGAGGGTGGTCTTCATCATATCACCTCTTCAGCAGACCGATAGTGGCTTCGTGAACACCACTGAATCGGACAAAAATCATTCTTTAACAAATTTTTACTGCGCGACCTGAATGTAGTTTTCCCGCGGGGCACCATGTAAAATGGCATGAATTCCATCAGTCAAACCGATCATCTGTATGTCACAGCCTGATTGCGGCCTGCACATCAGCCAACGCATTGTTTTCACCTTGGTTCCCAAGCGCCTGCAAAATTCGAACAAGGGTTTCTCCCCAAATCGTTGTGCTTGTGTCGAAACAGAGCTCGGTTTGGATTTGATTTGGATGCCATAATTGCCGGCGCTATGAGCGGATGGCGATGGTCAGCCCGCACACTTGCCTAAAACCTACCCCCCGGACCTCCTGAACCTTGGGAGGATCACGCGGCTGCTCCGGTTGGTAGGGCTTCCAATTCGCCGACGCGAGAGACTTTACCGACTGCCAGTTGATCTCACCAAGAGGCGGACAATGGACACCCAAAGTGGGTTGCAGGTCGCGTGAACAGTCACTGCGACCATGAGGTTTCGTCGTCGATCATGTATGCCCCAGGGGTGCGGCAAAGAGGCCTGTCATCCTTGAGGTTCAGCCGGATCACGCAAGCCGGGCGCGCGCGGTTGGGAACATTCGGTCCTGTGGGGCGTTAACGCATATCGGTCATTGATAAGGCAATCATGGAAGTCACGACACTCACCACGGCGCTTGTGGACAAGCTCACCGAATATGCCGATGCGCTTGTCGACGTCGGGCCGCGGCTGGTGGTCGCTGTCGTCGTGGTTCTGGCGACATGGGCCGTTACGTCGCTGGCCAAGGGAATTGTGCGGCGGCTCGGCAAGCGGTTCAGGATGCGCCAGAACCTTGTCGATGTGCTCGCGATGATCGCGGGCGTTGGTCTGTGGCTTGTCGGCATACTGCTGGCGCTCACGATTGTCTTTCCATCCATCACGCCCGGCAAGGCGCTGACAACGCTTGGTCTGGGTTCCGTGGCGATTGGTTTCGCCTTCAAGGACACGTTCGAGAATTTTCTGGCGGGCATCCTGATCCTGCTGCGGGAACCGTTCCGCATCGGTGACCACATCGAATGCGACGACGTCGAGGGGCAGGTGGAAGAGATCACGATCCGCGACAGCCATGTCCGCCAGACGGACGGCCAGCGGGTTGTCGTGCCGAACCACATCCTTTTTCAGAACGCCGTCGTCGTCCGAACCGACCGCGATCTGCGCCGCACGACCATCATGTGCGGGGTTGCCTATGGCGAGGATGTCGATGCCGCGCGCAGCATCATTGAAGATGCGGTGATCAGTGTGGATACCGTGCGCGATGATGTGAAGGATGTGGAGGTCTTTGCGCAGGCCTTCGGCGCATCCTCGATCGACTTCGAAGTCACTTGGTGGACCGGGTCCAGACCCATAGATATCCGCCGCTCTCGCGATCAGGTGATCGCGGCGGTCAAACGGGCGCTGGACGACGCAGGCGTGGAAATCCCCTTCCCCTACCGGACACTGACTTTCAAGGAACCACTGAACGTGAAATCCAGCGCGCTCGACAAAGAAGAGGCCCAGTCATCCTGAGAGGCCGGCGCCTGTAGGAGCTACCAGCGCTTTAATGACGAACCAGGAGGAAACACAGAATGTCGATTGGAACAGGAGACAAGGTCAAGTGGGACTGGGGCAATGGAACCGCCACCGGCACCGTCGACAAGACCTATACCCGCTCGGTGACCCGCAAGATCAAGGGCACGGAGGTCACGCGGAACGGGTCAGATGACGACAAAGCGCTCTACATCAAACAGGAGGACGGGGACGCTGTGCTGAAACTCGCCTCCGAGGTGACCAAGTTCTGATCATGCCAGGCATCGTCTACTATCCGGATGACCGTCCGGGCATCACGCGCCAACGATGGGGCCGAGGGTTCAGGTACCTCGCCCCGGACGGCACGGCGATAGATGATGCAGGCGAACGCAAGCGGCTGGCCTCGCTCGCCGTGCCTCCGGCCTATGATGACGTGTGGATGTGCCCCCTGCCCCACGGCCACCTGCTTGCCACGGGACGGGATGCGAAAAACCGCAAACAGTATCGGTATCACCCGGATTGGGCGGCAGAACGGGCCAGGACCAAGTTTGAGTTGCTGCCCGACTTCGGCCGAACCCTGCCGCGCATCCGGCGCCGGGTGCGGCGTGATCTTACCGAAAACGCCGGTGAAAAGACCTTTGCGCTCGCCAGTGCGGTGGCCTTGATCGACCGGGTCGCGATGCGGGTCGGCAGCGACGAATATGCCCGCGAGAACGGAAGCTATGGTGCTTTGACGCTCAGGCAGCGCCATGTCGCGCTGAACGGAACCTGTATCAATCTCAGCTACACTGCGAAAGGCGGGAAGCGCGTCCGCAAGCAGATGGCGGACCGGACCCTGGCGCGCATCCTGAACAAGATCGGCGATTTGCCCGGTGCCACGCTCCTAAGCTGGGTCGATGACGACGGCGGCCCGCAGACACTCAGCTCGCACGCTCTGAACGACTATATCGCGGCCACCTGTGACATGGACGGGATCACCGCCAAGACGTTTCGCACATGGGCAGGGACATTGGCGGCTTTCGAAGTTGCTCAGGCCGGTCCGACCACGATCAAGGAGATGTCACAGGCCGCGGCAAAGAGGTTGCACAATACACCGACGATTGCCCGCAACAGTTATATTCATCCGAAGGTGATCGATTTGGCGCAACATGAGGCGACCCTGCCAGCGCCAACGGAGATTCCCGACCTGCGGGTGAGCGAGCAACATCTGCTCAGCTGGCTTGAAAGCTAGGGGACCCCGGGCAGCAGACGACAGGGCGTGACACTGGCTCAGATACGGTCGTGCCGTCTATGCTTCTATCTGCGCCCCGCCGAACCCAAGCCACAGGAGAAGAGACATGCCCACAGCCGACCTTCCAAAAGATCCGGATTCGAACGATCTGGCGAATGCGAGAACGGCCTGGGCCGAAGATCGCACGGTGCTTGCCAATGAAAGGACCTTTGCGGGATGGATGCGCACCGGGATGGCATGTGTCGCGCTGGCCCTTGGCCTCAAAGCGGTTTTCAATGGCACGGAGTATCCCCTGCTGGCCAAGGCGATCGCCGAGCTCTTTATCCTGTCCGGCATCCTCATCTTCTGGGCGGCGGCAATCAACTGTCGCAAGACCCAGACGCGCATGTCGGAACATGACGTGGAGACGCAATCCTACAAACGTATGACCCTGCTTGCCACGATCCTGACCTTCGCAGCGGCGTGCACCGGCGTCATTTTGTGGTTTCTCTAGCGGTCAGGGACGCCACGTCGTCCCCTGCCCCGGCTTGTGTCGGACCGGAGACCAACGCGCCTGACGCGCCTGTCGGCCTCCGAATGTCGGGGGCTCTGTCAGATAAGTCCAATTCAGGTCCCGACAGACAGCGGACGATGCCCGGACCAGTCGCTCAACGCAAAGCAAAACCTGAACCATCACATCCTGCCGACATCAGCCCGAGATATGCGGGCCAGCATCATCAGGCCGCTTCCGACAATCGCGCCTCCGGGAAAATGTCGATGTTCTGGGACTTTTCCAGATCGGTGGCTTCTGCAATCAGCTTCTCCCGCGCTTTGCAGGCCATGTCCCAGGATGTGTTCGGATCGGCGCAGGGCAGCGCGAACCACACGTCCTTGCCGAGCGCATCCTGCCCGGCGACCCGGACTTTCGCATCATCGAGATCGCCCAGCTCCTCCGGGTCCAGAGACGCGACCACCCGATCAAAGATCGTGCGCAGCTGATCGACATCCGCCTGATGCGCGCATTTAAGCTTGATGATCCGCAGCATCTCGGGCTCTTGCATCGTCCAGTTCTCAAAGGGCGTCGAGATGAACTCGTCAACCGGCACAACCAGACGCGTTCCGTCCCAGTCACGAAGCTGAACATAGGTGAAGTTGATGCGCTCCACATGGCAGAGATAGTCCTTGTAAACGATGCGGTCGCCAATCCTGGCGGATTGGTTCAAGGCGATCTGCATGGAGGCCATGATGTTGCCCAAGACCTGGCGGGCGGCAAAGCCGAGCACAAGGGTGAGTGCCCCCGCGGTGCCCAGCAATGTCAGACCGAGGTTCTGGAACACGTTGGTTTGCGACAAGAAAACGCCGCCGCCGATCAGCACCACGGCAACGACCAGCGCCCGCCGCGCTGCGGCAACGCGGGTTGCGACGGTACGCATGTGGTGGGCCTGATATTTGGTCAGATCGGTTTCATCGAATTCCGTCAACCGGTCGAGGATGACGTCGATACAGTTGACGGCGAACCAGAGACCCGAGGCCATGAGCCCCAGCCAGGCGGCGGGAGTAACAACCGTGGAAATCTGGCCGGAGAACACGAAGAGGTTGGAGCCAATCGCCAGCGCAATCCCGGTGGCGCTGCCAATGGCGGCAGGGCCGCGGGCGGAGCGCAGGATTTCGCGCGTTAGTGTTCTCTTGGCCCGACGTTTGGCGGCGGTCAGGGCGGTCCAGACAAGTCGGCTGCACAAAAAGGCAAGCAGGACCACAAGCGGCAATCCCAGTATCTCCCACCACATCAGGCCAAAGCGCGTGCTTGTTTTCAGCGCCTCGGGCAGTTGCGCCTCGAACCAGGTCGGGCCGTAGAGCGCAAAGAGCGCATCTGTGTTTTGCACCGTCTGACGGGAGAAAACCCAGACCGGATCGCCGCCGTCAGGACGGATCCGGTTGAGACGAATGCTGGCGGGATAGCGCTTGAGGTCGACGGTCCAGAGCAAAAGCGATTTGCGCGGTTGACCGGCCAGCGGCGCGTCTGCGGCTGCGGTGGCATCCATACCATCAGGCCGGTCCGGCAGGGCGTCCCAGCTGATCACGGCTTTGCGGCTGATGACGGTCTCGAGACGTTCCGCAAGACGCGCACCGATCCGGGCCTGATCGCCCTCCGGCACATCGGATAAATCAAGCAGATGGGCGGCATCAGACCAGTTCTGGTGACGGGCGGCATTGAGGAAGCTTTCAAGGGTTGCCCGCGGCGTGTCGCGATCCACGGTGGCGGAGGACGCGGGCAAACCCGGGTTCAGAGTATCCGCGCAATACCAGCGCTCGCGGTCACAGGTCTCCTCTTCCGCAAGGGAGGCCGTTGCAACGAATAAGGCGATCACCGCCGCCACGACGTACGAAATGAAATTCAGCATTCGGACAAAACGCGCTGCGCACCGGTTTGGTTCCACCGGCTGGCAACGGTACACGTGGGTTACGGGCGGCAGCACCGCCAAGTGTGTTCGCCTGGATGGTGCCATGGCACCGAGAATTCTGTCTCTAAAGTGCAAAAAGGCGCCGCATGTGCGACGCCTCTTTACGATTGGACTGTGGTTATACCGGCGGGCGACCCTTGACCGCACGTGCGATCATTGCGACCACGAACAGGACGAGGAACAGCACAAACAGAATTTGCGCGATACCTGCGGATGCCCCGGCAATCCCGCCAAAGCCCAGAACTGCTGCCACGAGAGCAACAATCAAAAACGTCAAAGCCCATCCAAGCATGACATAACTCCTTTTGTCGATTTAACTTGCGATATTGAGTTAGAAACACCCTGCGCTTCCGGAAGGTTCCGAGGTTTTTCACTCATTTTTGCAGCTTGCGGTGTTGTTCCATGCTCTTGCCGGGTGAAACCATCCCTGGAGCCGCCCGTCGCGGAGCGGAGCTGCATGACATCGCACTGCCCGCCACCCAACCGGCGGGGTCCGCCGGGTGGCCACACATGGAACCACTGGACCTTGAGCGAGGTTACCCCTGTGCGCGCTATCGGCTTACGTCGATACGAACGCCGGATCATTGAATGAAGAGCGGGTGGGGGCCCTCACCCACGGCACCGAGCGCAGAGAGCTACGAACAAAGTGCAGCACACAGGGAGATTTACAATGTCTATCAAGCGAATGATCACGAAACTGGCCTTGGCCTTTGCCGCGAAAAAGGGCGTCGAGGTGTTTCGATCAATGGGCGGTCTGTCCGGTCTGAAATCATCCCTGCAGGGTCTGGGCGAACAGACACGGCAGCCGGGCGGCATGCAAGGCCGCATCGGGGGCGCGACCGATGCACGGACCGGCGGGCTGGGCAGTATTCTCGACAGTCTCGGCATGGCGGGAGCAACCGGCCCGCGCGAAGCCGGCGCGTCGGGACAGATCAGCCCTGCGAACCAGTCGCTGGGCGCTCTCTTCGGTGGTTTGGCAAGTGCGCTCGGCCACCGCTCGGAGGCGGAAACCCCGGCGCGCGAATTCGAAGATCAATTCAATCTGCAGGACGTCGAAGCAGATCAGGATGCCAGGCCGATCCTGCGGGCGATGGTTCAGGTCGCGCGCGCAGACGGTGCGATTGACACGGAGGAACAGCAGACATTGTTGGACATTCTGGATGACGCCTCCCCCGAGGAACGGGCCATTCTGCAGACGGCTTTGCGCGAACCGATCGACCCGCAGGCTGTCGCCGCAGCCACGCCACAGCATGCCCGCAAGGAGACCTATTCGGCCGCGCTGCTGGTCGGGGATCTCGATAATGAGAGCGAGCGGCACTATCTGTCATCCTTTGCGACAGCTCTGGGTCTGTCTTCCCATGAAACGGCTGAATTACATCGCGCGATGGGCAAGGTGGAGCCTGTCGCCTGAAGGCATTTGTCCTGCACCACCCATGAATGCGCGGCGTACCACGCCGCGCATTTTTCATGTCCTACTAGCGGGTTCAGACGAACGCCTGACGATAACGCTTCTCGTCTGGACCATCGATCTTAAGTGATGCGTTCGGTCCTCCTCACGCCCCTGACTGTCGGCGCACCCTGCCCGCGCAACATTCCCTGACACTAGGCCACGCCGCCACCCTTCCAACTGATGCGCGAGACCGCGCCGGTGCTCCGCGCGCCCTTCAATCTATCTTGATACGCCGCAAATCCGCGCCGGTACCCTGAGCCTGGAACATACAAGGAGGGTGGCCCGCATGCACAGTGTTTTTTACCTCATCGGCCTGGTCGTGGTCGTACTCGCGATTCTCAATTTCATCACTTAACCCGCAGGAGGCTCAGATGGCGACGCGCAGTCCCTCATCTCAGACGACGTCAGCAACACAAACGCAACCGGACCAGACCGACACGGTTCAAAAAGCAAAAAAACAGGCCAAGGCGCTCGCCGAGACCGTCTCGGAGGAGGCAGGTACCTACGCCAAAGACGCACAGCAAACGGCGATCTCCCATGCGGAGGCGGCAAAAGACAACGTGGCCGCAGAAGGCAACAACATCGCCAGTGCGCTGCGCACCGCGGCGCAGGAAATGCGCAGCGGGTCGCCTCAGGAACGCACGCTGGGGCAGATCGCCGATGGTATTGCCGATATGTCGGACGCCATCCGCGACAAGGACCTCGGTCAGATCGTCTCAGACCTGAATGATATCTCACGCCGCAATCCGGCGGTCTTTCTCGGCGCGGCAGCCCTTGTCGGCTTTGCCGCAGTACGCTTTGCCAAGGCATCCAAGACCGGTTCGGAAGACCCTGGATACGATGCCGCGCGGTCACACGCGTCGCGTGGGACCACGTCGGTCGGCACGTCATCCGCCGACCCTGGCGCTTCGGCGGCCAATATCGACAAGGGAGGTCTTCTATGAACACGCATTCCGACAAATCAACAACCGGGCTTTTGAACGACGCGATGAGCCGCGTCAGTTCCCTGGTGCGCAACGAGGTCGATCTGGCGCGCGCCGAGATCAATGAAAACATCGCAAACGCCGGTGTCGCCATCGGACTGCTGGCCGGCGCCGTGATCATTGCGCTGACGGCGCTGAATGTGCTGGTGGCAGCAGTTGTCGCAGGGCTCACGGAAGCAGGGCTGCATGGCGGCTGGGCTGCGCTCATCGTGGGCGTGGCGCTTGCTGCTGTCGCCTATGGCATGGCGCACAAGGGCATGACCGATCTTAAACTCAGCAACTTGGCCCCCACCCGGACAGCCAAGAATGTCCAACGCGATGCGGCGGCCGTCAAGGAGGCATACAATGACGACTAAAACCCGAAGCCCCGAAGAAATCGAACGTCAGATCGAGCGCGAACGCGCCGGATTGACGGACACGCTGGAGGATCTGCAGGACAGGTTTTCGGTTGAGGCCGTCACCCGCAAGGTGACCGACCACCTGCGGGAAAACGGAGGCGATATCGGCAGATCGATCTCGCAATCGGTCAAGGACAACCCAATGGCAATCGCGCTGACCGGCGTCGGGCTCGCGTGGCTGATTTTTGGCAGCGGAACTGGCAGCACCGCCGCCCCGGCACGGCGTTGGGAGCGTCGCGAACGGCACTATGGATATGACGACCAGTGGGAACGCGGCGACGTCAGACCGCGTCATATTCCCAGCGGGGAGACCGAGCGCCATGCGCATGATCCGTCCTGGGCGCGGACGATGCCTTACACGGACAGGGATGGCGATGGCGCTCAGTCAGATGCGCAGTCCGGGCATAGTTTGAAAGACAATGTCGCCGATGCCGCGAAATCCACGACCCAAGCGGCATCCTCAAAGCTGCAGGCGGCGCGCGACAGTGTTGGAGGCGCCGTCGGCCAGTTGTCTGACACGGCATCGGACCTGCGGGCCCGTCTAGCGGAGGGCACGGAAGGCTTCAGCGATCAGGCGCGGGATCGTATCATCGCCGCCCGCCAACGGGCCGTCGAGGCGCGGGACGCCGCTGTGCGTCAGGCCCGACGGGGCCGCGACCGGGCGGTTGACCTTTTTGAAGAGCAGCCGTTGATTGCCGGGGCGCTTGCCCTGGCTGCCGGGGCCGCCGTCGCGGCAGCCCTGCCGCGCAGTCGCGTCGAAGATGACTACCTCGGTGAACGCAGCGACGCGGCCATGGCCGAAGCCCAGCGGGTGTTCCGTGAGGAGAAGGAAAAACTCCGCAAGGTGGCGCAGGCAGCAGGTGAAGAGGCCAGAGAAGCAGCCAGCGACATCAAGGCGGAGGCGGATCAGAACGCATCGGGAGAGACCGCCGCGACAACCGCCAAGCAGAAGGCGAAGACGGCGATCAAGCGCGTCGCCGACGCCGCAGAGGCCGAGGCCAAATCTCAGGATCTCGGCACACCCAAGTCGTAAGGTGTTGCCCGGGACAACGCTGCCCCTCAAGAGGCTTGCGTCACGATCATGTCGGCGGGCGTTGACGTCCGCCGCAGTGCCTGCTCGGGTCTGATCCGATCTATTGATCTTCTGGCGCTAGCGTAGCAGCGCCTCGGTGGAAAGCCTGTCCATAATCCGGGCATCGGCGGGAAAGCCACTGCGATCCGCATAATCCCCCGGAAAAGCCACACAATCGATCCCCGCGCCGCGCGCGGCCTTCATGCTGACCGGCGTGTCTTCGATGGCAATACAATCCGACGCGGCAAGGGCAAGCACGTCAAGCGCGTACCGGTAGATGTCCGGTGCCGGTTTGCTCTGATCGACCATGGTTGCGTCGCCAACGAAATCGAAATCCTCCGCAGAGAGATCCCCCGCCAGAGCCGCAAACACCGCATCGACGTTCTGCCGCGACGTGGTTGTGACAAACCCCAGCCTGATGCCCTGTTCCTTGGCGGCAGTGACCACACCCGACACGCCCGGTCGCAGGGAGAGACCGCGCGCGGTGATGGCCGCGTCGAAAATCTCTGTCTTGCGCGCGTGAAGCCTCTCTGCATCGACATCGATACCGCGCTCGCGCGCATAGTCTTCGATCCGCCGCCGCCCGCCCGACTTCGCAAGGCGCGCCTTGTAGCTCTCGCGGTCCCAGTTCCACTCAAGACCTGCTTCGGCAAAAGCCTGGTTGAACGCCTGGCGCTGCAGTTCCGATGTCTCGACAAGGGTTCCGATGGATCCAAAAAGTACTGCTTTGAGGGGCAATTTCACATCTCCAATGGTGGTACCGGCAAAGGACCGCGTACCGGTTTGCGTTGTGGGTCCGATCTAGCAACGATCAGCACGGTCACCATCAATCTAGTGCAACGTCAGCCGGGAACGATTGCTCCAGTCTGACAGTTGAAGACATGTCGGCGCGGCGGACGGCACCGGCGCGATGGCAATCCAGTTTCACGCCAGCAGGAGACCCGAATGACCCACCTGACCTTACCCTCCGTGAGAGAAATCCCGACACACAGCGACACGGTCTATGCCTTTGATGTGACCGGCCATGTGTCGGACGACGATGCAGAGGCACTTGCCAAATACATGAACGATGCCTTCGACCGGCACGACAAGGTCAACATGTTGATCCGGATGAGCGGCTATACCGGCAGCGACAAGGATGCGCTCTTCGACGGGGATGTGCTGGAATCGCGTTGGCGGGCCTTGTTCAAGGTCGACAAATATGCCGTGGTCGGCGCACCGGACGGCGCCAGCCGAATGATCTCCATCATGGACAAGATCCTGCCGGTTGACGCCAAGACTTTCGAGACATCGCAAGAAGATGAGGCCTGGCGTTTTGTCGGCACCGCCGCAGCCGACGACGACATCGCGCAGGGCTGATCCGCCCGACGGATAGAACTCCCCCCATAAAAAATGCGCTCCCCGAAGACCGGGGGAGCGCATCGTTACTCGTTACCAGGGATATGACAGATCCATGCTGTCGGAAGGCGCTCTATCAGCCCTCGTATTCTGGCTGGCTTTCCAGATTTTCCTTGGTGGCGTCGATGTAGACACGCACGTCGCCGCCTTCGGCTGGCCGCAGGATCTTGAGTTCATCCATCGCGACCGCAATGCGATGCTCGCCAATCCCGAGGAAACCACCGATATCCAGAACCGCTTGTTGCAGCTTTCCGTTGTCATCAACGATCAGCTGGTCGATCTCGCCGATGTCCTCATCCTTGGCCCCATAGAGCCGCGCGCCGGTGAGATCCTCGGTGGTCAGCTGATCCGGGGTTGCGACCTCATAGCCATCGCGTTCGACAGCCGGGGGCGCCAGTATCGGGCGGTCGGCTGACGTCACGGTATCGTTGGCCATGGCGACATCGTCCTGCCGCTCATACGCGGGCGCGTCGGTCAGAGCCTCCTTGTTGGTCTTGACCACGAGGAAGAAATCACCCGGATCGTCGTTTTCGTTCACGATCTTGATGCTGCTCATGTCGACAGCGACATCTTTTTCCCCGATGCCGATGAAACCGCCAACACCCAGGATCACCGCCTTGACCTGCCCGTCACGGCTCAGGATCACATCGTTGATCTCACCGATGTCGTCCCAGTTCTGTTCGGCATCGTCCTGCATGACGCTGTCAGCGGTCAGCGCATCGTAATCCGCTTCGGCGGAGTAGATGCGCATGCCGATCAGGTTGGATGCATAGATATCTCCGGTTTGTTCGGATTGATACGTCATCATCGCGCCTGAGTGCGCATCGGCGAACGCCGATGTCGTCAGCATCAAACCCATCGCGGTTGAGATGAGAAGTCTTTTCATGAAGCAGGTCTCCTTCTGAGATCGACAAAAATGCCCGCAGTATGGCGGAGCCACAGGGCGCGGGCCTTCGGTTTTGCAGACAGGGATACGGTGGCAGCACGCCATTCGCCTTCTGTCTGTCGCCTGATCGTATCCAAGGCAGAGAAGGCCGATCTCAATCTATATTGAAACCGCCATGATCTTTACGTGCGCAGCATGAAAATCTGAACCGGGGCATCGTGAAACGGACCCAATTCATGGCGATCCTCTGACTTTGCGCCCTATTGGTGCTAAGCTCAGAGGAAACAGATTTGTCCGCTTCTGTGCGGACTTACGAAAGCGTGCCGTCCCCGGTTACACCAACTGCGGGAGCCGGCTTGGTGGGCTCACAAAGAGGAGGGTGACATGTCGACCCAGAGTAAAAGCTGCCTTGTGGAAAAGCTGTCCTACTACGTGGATCTGGACGACATTGCGGAAAAGCATCTCGCGGCGCTGGAGGAGCACGAGCGCAATTACTACCGGCATCAGGAGGTTTACAGCGAGGGAGACGAACTGCAGTACCTTCACGTCGTCAAGGAGGGCTGGTTCTATTCCTACACCGACATGCCCGATGGTCGGCGACAGATCATCCGGGTTCTTCATCCCGGCGACATCATCGGCTTTCCCGACATCTCGTTCGAGGAGGCGACCTGCAATGTCCGGGCTTCCGAAGATGGCTGCCTGTGCCCCTTTCCCAAGAGCAAGCTCGACGTCATTTTCCGGGAATCGCCCAAGCTGACCGCGCTGATGTTCTCCATCGCCAACCGCGATCATGCCTGCGTCATCGACACGCTGCGCGCCATGGGGCGCATGGATGCCCGCGAACGGCTGTCTTATTTCTTTCTCGACATCATTGCCCGGCTTCGGGTGACCAACAAGGCCATGAGCAACACGATCCGGATGCCGATGAACCAGCATGAAATCGGCGATGCCCTTGGCCTGACACATACCTATGTCAGCAAAACAATCCGGGAAATGGAAGACGCGGGCCTGATTTCCCGGAACGGGGCTACGCTGACGCTGGGCTATGAAGACAAGCTGCGCGACATGGTCGATTTTTCGGACCGGTACGCGACGCTCGACACCTCGTGGTTCCCCTCCTGAACGCCGCACGTCGGGCGCGATCCGCGCCGTCTTCAAGATAGATTGATGCAGCCCTGCCCCGAGAGGGGCTTACTCGTTGGTGATGGGTGCGACCATTTCCGGTCACCATATGAAGGAGCGGCTTATGGACGTCTATTCGGCTGAAGATCTTCTGTCCCGCCGTCTCGGCGACATCCACTCCAGCGCATGCTTTCTGGCGCAGCACATCCCTTTTATGGTCTCGGCTGCTGAAAGCGACGGCTTGCGCAAGCTCCTTAACCTCTATCTCGATGTCGTGCGGGACAACGCCGACCGCACCGAAGAAGCCATGAGGGTCGTTGCCGACCAGTTGAGTGGACGAGACCCGACCGCCGTGCCCGCCATGGTCGATGATCTTTTCGACCTGATCGACCGGATAGACGAACCCGCCCTTGTGGATGTGGCGATTTTGCTCTCCAGCAACGAGATCGGATCTTTCGAGGCCCAGCGGCTGCAGCTGCTTTCCAATTTTGCCGAAACACTGGGGCGTACCGATGCCAGGAACGCTCTCCGGACAAGCAGTGAGTGCCTGGCCTCCATCTGCGTGCAGCTGAACGACATGATCACCGAAAACGGGGAAGACCAGCGCCTTCAGTGAGACCGATCCTCCGGACCTCCCCTGTCACGGCAGGGCCGCCCGCGCAGCCACCGCCCGCCCGGGGCATTTGAAAACCATGAGAACCGAAACCTGAACAGAAAGGAGACATCATGAGTATGAACAGCCTGAAAGAGGTCTATGTCGATCAGTTACAAGACATCTATAGCGCGAACAAACAGGCCGCCGAGATGACAGAGGCGCTCGCCGATGCGGCGACGCATGAAGATCTGCGCAGCCTGCTGCAAAAGGGTGTGGAAGGCATTCGCGACGGCATGGAACAGGTTGCGGCACTTGTGCGGCGTCACGACGCGGATCCGAACGGTGAACACTGCAAGGGCATGGAAGGTCTTGTCAAAGAGGCCAAGGCACATGCGATCGAGGAGGATTTTGGCGACAACGACGCGCGTGATGCGATGATCATCACACAGTATCAGCGCATGGTCCATTACGCGATTGCCGGCTACGGGTGTCTCGCCGCCTTTGCCGGGCGCCTTGATCTGCCGGAGGATAAAGCCGTGTTGCAGACCTGTCTCGACGCCTGCTACAGCGGCGATCGGGAAATGACCGAACTGGCAAGTTCCGAGATCAACAAGGCGGCTGTGTAGCGCGTCCGATTGCAGGCAAAAGCACCGCTCCGGGATCGGGGCGGCGCTCTCAGTTGACAGTTTCACTCACCCTGCGCGGGGCAATGCGGTTGTTCCAGGCAGGCCGCGAGGCTGATCTGGTTTGCCTATGCGAACCCCTTGCTTTAGCCCGAGGGGTGAGCGCTTTCCGTAAATGCGATCGGGAAACTTACGGTGCCTGGGGATAACATGTGCAGGTCTTGCCCATATCTTGATCAAAGGCCGCACCGTCTGACATCTAGACCTCGCCGGTCTCCTTCAGATAGGCCGCGAGGTCTCATGCGTTGCATGTCCCATCCTCCTCGCGACCAGCCCGCCAATAGGTGACAAATCCCCGCTCACGGACCCCAAGATCCCACCGCCCGCTCCGACAGAGGGGGCATGCAACCGCCCGTCGCCTGACCGTGTTCAACCAAGGCAATTGACGGAAAGCCGTCAGGATATCCTTCCTGAATGATACGACGCCATGCGCGCGACTGCCGCCGCGGACGCATTCTGAGATCCTCAGCGGATATGCCCTCATGTGTCATAGGCCATTCCGCCTGCCAAAGGGCGGGCGATTGCGGATCGCTGACGACACCTTTGATCGGAGCAGCGGCGCGGCGTTCACATCAACGTTCGTCCGAACGGCAGCGGCCAATTCATTGGTCAGCGCCGTTCTGACCTCGCTGCGGGTTTGCTTACGCGCACCCTCTTCAAGACAATATGTGAGCGTGCGCCTACGACCTCTCAACCCTTCAGCCGGATCGGCGATGTCGGCGTCAATGCACGCCTGACCGGTGCCGCGCAGGATCAGGTGACTGCACGGCTGTCTTCGGGGGTGATCGAGCAATGCCCGATGGCGATCTGCTGCTGCATGCGTCAACCAAGTGATGAGCGTCCCGAACCGCTAGCGTTCGGGGCTCAGATCGAAGAGATTGTGCTACGTTTGATCCAGGTTTTGCGCTGGGAATAACGAGTTCAACTCGCGTTGAATGGACATCCATAAGAAACCTCGCACCGGAACAATGCATCTTCGCAAGAGCGTCTTGCAGGCGTTTGGGTTCTCAAGGCTGCCGGGCATATCTATTCCGTTCCCACGCGCTTGGACACCCGCGTTTCGAGCGCGCAGGTTCCATTTGGGCAATGCGATGAACAGAGCTTTGCATGCCCTTCCCTAAATGCGCTCGGCCAGATTGAGAGGTAATTTGTATGTACGGCATGGTTAACGAAGGCATTCGCACTTTCATACTGAAGCATCACGACGAAGAGGCTTGGCAGGCCGTTTGCAAAAAAGCTTCCGTGAGCGACCACCAGTTCGACAGCATGACCAGTTATGACGACGCCATAACCTATCGTCTCGCGGGCGCGATTTCGGAACACACCGGCCTTTCCGTCGACAAGGTGATGACCGAGTTCGGATCGTACTGGGTCGACTACGCCGGAGCTTCGGAGTTTGGCAATTTGATGAAGCTTGCGGGAGACAGTTTCCTTGAGCGGTTGAATGGGCTTGACGCCATGCACGCCCGCATTCAGCGTTCCATGCCAAATCTGAAGCCACCCTCCTTCAAAACGGAGGAGGTCGGAGACAGAATGTACCGTTTACACTACTTTTCTCACCGGAAAGGGCTGGATTCCATGGTTCTGGGGCTGCTGCACGGCCTCGCTGACGAAACGGGCGCGAAAATACAGGTCAAGCAGGTGGCCGAGAAATCTGACACGACCGATCACAGCATATTTGAGATTATTCTACTGAGCTAGTGGACCACAGGATCTGCTCTTAACTTACTTAAGACGCGAGCCTTAGGCGCAGACCGACGCGCGACAAGGCTGTCCGGGATCGTTGATCGCCGCATCAGCCCTGCTGGCGCAGCCACTCCATCACAGCCGGGCGCACCGACATTTCACCGCGGTGGCGCGCGTCCGCGATGACCTTGCGCACCTCTTCCAGATTGCTGCGGCGGAGCAGGTTCTTCACCGGACCGATTGAGGCCGGGCGCATCGACAGGCTGCGCAATCCAATCGCTGCGAGACACATGGCCTCAACCGGGCGTCCGGCGTCCTCGCCGCAAAATGACAGCGGCGTGCCCGTCTTGGCACAGCGTTCGACGATGCCTTCAAGGAAACTCAGGAAAGAAACGTTCAACGTGTCATAGCGCCGCCGCACGCGTTCGTTCTCGCGGTCTGCCGCAAAGAAGAACTGTTTCAAATCATTGCCACCGATAGAGAGAAAATCCACCTCCTCAAAAAACTTCACCGGTGCAAAAGCAAGACTGGGTGTTTCCAGCATGGCCCCGATCTCGACGGTTTCCGGCAACACATGGCCGAGACGTTCCTCGGCAGCCAGCGTCTTTTCCATGAGCCTGCGAGCGGCACGGTACTCTTCGAATTGCGCAACGAAGGGGAACATCACGGTCAGCGGACGCCCGTTAGCGGCCCGGATCAGGGCCTGCAGCTGCATCCGCATGATACCCGGTTTGTCGAGCCCCACCCGAATGGCCCGCCAGCCCAGGGCCGGATTGGGCTCGTCATTGGGTTTCATATAGGGCAGAACCTTGTCCGACCCGATGTCGAGCGTGCGGAAAATCACCCGCTTGCCCTGCGCCGCGTCCAGCACCCGTGCGTAAAGAGCGACCAGTTCGGAACGGCGCGGCATCTGGTTGCGCACCAGAAACTGCAGTTCGGTGCGGAAAAGCCCAACACCTTCGGCGCCTGAGTTTGGCAGGGACGGCAGATCTGCCATCAGACCTGCGTTCATGTGCAGCGACAGGACAGCACCGTCCTTGGTTTCCGCAGGCTTGTCGCGGATAGAGGCATAGCGCTCCTGGGCTGCGGCCAGCATCGCGATTTTGTCGCGGAAGGCGCTGACCACGGTGTCATCAGGCCGCAAGTGCACGACGCCCTGCTCCCCATCCACCATGATGTGATCGCCATTCAGCGCCTCGGTCGTGACCCGGTTGGCATGCACCACGAGCGGGATGGCCAGGGCGCGCGCGACAATGGCCGCGTGGCTGCCCACCGATCCTTCTTCGAGCACGATGCCTTTGAGGCTCCGTCCATATTCCAGCAGTTCCGCCGGGCCGATGTTGCGCGCGATCAGAATTGGATCGCTGGGCATTTCGGCCCCGGTATCCGCCCCCTGCCCGGTCAGTATCCGCAGCAACCGGTTGCTGAGGTCATCCAGATCGCTGAGACGTTCGCGCAGGTAATTGTCGGTCACCTGCCCCATGCGGGCGCGGGCCAGCGACTGTTCCTTCTCGACCGCAGCTTCGGCGGAGAGGCCGTTGGAGATATCTTCCTCCATCCGCCGCATCCAGCCTTTGGAGTTGGCGAACATCCGGTAGGCTTCCAGCACCTGCTGCTGATCCTTGTCCTGACTGCCCGCGATCTCCAGCATCTTGTCGACACCAACACGCAATTGCTCGACCGCTTCTTTCAGGCGCTCCAACTCGCGCACGGGATCGTCCGCAATCGGGTTGGTCACCACCACGCGCGGTTCATGCAGCCAGACATGTCCTTCGGCCGCGCCCTCCTGACCAACGGTCCCGCGGAACATCGCCGGTTGCGAGTGGCGCGCAGACATCGCCGCATTGTCGCCGATGAAAGCGCCAAGTTCGGTCATCTCGGCCAGCACCATGGCCACGACCTCCAGCGCATAGACCTCATCCGCCAGAAACTCGCGCGCCGTTCTGGATTGCACCACCAGAACGCCCAGCGCCTCCCCCAGCCGCTGTACCGGCACGCCGAGGAAACTGGAGAATACCTCCTCTCCGGTTTCCGGCATAAAGCGGAACCCCCGGGCCTGAGGCGCATCAGCCGTATTCACCACTTGGCGCCGCCGCGCCACCTGGCCCACAAGGCCCTCGCCCAGTTTCATGCGGGTTTTGTGCACCGCGTCCTGATTGAGCCCCTCCGTGGCGCAGAGCTCCAGCGTATCCTCATCGCGGAACAGATAGATGGAGCACACCTCGCACCCCATACTGTCGGCAATCAGATGGGTGATCTTGTCGAGCCGGGCCTGTCCTTCGACATCGCCCGCCATCGCATCGCGCAGCCGCCCCAGCAGCTTGCGCGATCCGGTTTCCAGACGTTCTGCCACGCGTGCGATCCTCCCACGTCTTCGAGCACCCGTCCGCAGTCAACGCGGATCAGGCGGCTTTTTCCAGCTCGAAGGCATCATGCAGCGCCTGAACGGCGAGTTCCATGTATTTCCTGTCGATCAGCACCGAAATCTTGATCTCCGACGTCGTAATGACCTTGATGTTGATGCCTTCGGCACTCAGCACCTGGAACATTTTCGCGGCAACGCCGGTGTGGGACCGCATGCCGATCCCCACGACGGAAACCTTGGCCACATCCGTGTCGGCGATGACTTCATGAAAGTTGATCACGCCATCGGCTTTGGCGTCCGCCACGGCTTTCTCCGCCCGCGCGACCTGATCGGTCGGGCAGGACCAGGTCATATCCGTGCGCCCTTCCTCGGAGATGTTCTGAACGATCATGTCGACATTCACGCCGCCGTCACTCAGGGCCGTGAAGATACTGGCCGCGATGCCCGGGCGGTCGGCCACGCTGACAAGGGTCATCTTTGCTTCATCGCGTGAAAAGGCCACGCCCGCCACCACATTGCTTTCCATGATATCCTCCTCGTCGCAGACCAGCGTCCCCGCGTTATCCGATTGTTCTTCAAAACTGCTGAGCACGCGCAGCCGTACCTTGTAGCGCATCGCGAGTTCCACAGACCTCGTCTGCAGGACCTTAGCCCCCAGCGACGCGAGTTCCAGCATCTCTTCAAAGGCGATCTTTTCCAGTTTGCGCGCCTTGGGGCTGACCCGCGGGTCGGTGGTGTAGACACCATCCACATCCGTATAGATGTCACAGCGCTCCGCCTCGAAAGCCGCAGCGAAGGCCACGGCTGTCGTATCGGACCCGCCCCGTCCAAGCGTGGTGATCCGCCCCTCGGGGCTCACCCCCTGAAACCCGGCGACAATGGCGACCTTCATGCCCTCGTCGAACTTCGCCATGATATTGTCCGGGGGAATTTCCTCGATACGCGCGGCGGAATGGGCAGAGGTGGTTTTCACCGGCACCTGCCAGCCCTGCCAGCTGCGGGCAGGCACGTCCATTTCCTGCAGGGTCAGCGCCATCAACCCGGCGGTCACGTTTTCGCCGGAAGACACCACCGCATCATATTCGCGCGCATCATAGAGCGGCGATGTCTCGTTCACCCAGCCCACAAGCTCATTGGTCTTGCCCGACATGGCCGACACGATGACGATCACATCGTAGCCCTTGGCCACTTCGACGCCAACGCGCTTGGCCGCGCGCCGGATACGGTCCAGCGTGGCCACGGAGGTGCCACCGAATTTCATCACCAGAACAGGCATGATGCGCCCCTTGCATTAATCGCGGCGGGTTTACGCTGTGGCGCAGGGAACCACAAGCCGTTCAGGGGCTTATTGCACGCAATCGTGTCGCGGGATTTCAGAAGGCGTGGGGACGCCCATCCCAGGTTTCAAAGACACCGGTGCGGGTCACGTCAAGCGCGTCGAAACGGGCAACCAACCCGTTCACGGCTTCATCGACGGTGATTTCCGCTGCAGATGTGCCCATGTCGGTCTGCACCCAGCCCGGGTGATAGATACCCACCGCAATGCCTTCGGGCATCAGGTCACTGGCCAGATTGCGCCCCAGGTTCAGGGCTGCCGCCTTGGAGGATCTGTAGATGTAGCTGCCGCCCGGCGCGCGTTCTGACGATGCCATTTGCGACGAGATGATCGCGATCCGCCCCGCCGTTGACAGACGCAGATTTGGCAGCAGCGACTGTACCGTCAGAAAGACACCGGTCACGTTGACGGCAAAGGTCTGCGCCCATTGTTCGAGCGGGTAGCCATCCTCCAGCATCTGACCCTTGTCCAGATAGACACCGGCGTTACAGACCAACAGGTCGACCGCCTGCCCGTCCAGACGGGCGGCAAGGGCTGCATGGCTTGCCGGATCGGTGACCTCCAACGGGTGCTCTCCGTCCCGCGCCGTGCCGATCACCTGCTCACCGCGCGCGCGATAGGCGGCAGCCAGCCCCGCGCCAATCCCGCGGTTCGCACCGGTGATGACAATGGTCATGATTTCAATTGGCCTTTCGGTTGGGCAAAAACGGCAGCGGTGCCACCGGGATACCATCCTCTATCAGCTTTTTGGCCTCGGCGCCGTTCGCCTCGCCATAGATCGCCCGTTCCGGCGTGGCGCCCAGGTACATCGACCGCGCCTCTTCCGCAAAACGCGGCCCAACGTAATCCGCGTTATCTTCAACATGCCGTCGCAGTTCGGTCAGCGCCTTTTCCTGCTCCGTCTTCGACGTGCGCAAAGGCTTTTCTGGTGCATCCTCTGCCGAGAGCGCAACACGCGGGGCCATCACCGCCTTGTCCACGGTCTCCGATCCGCACACGGCGCAGGCCACATGTCCTGCCGCCTGCAGCTTGTCAAAGGCCGACGCCGACTGAAACCAGCTGTCGAAATCATGCCCCTGATCACATTTCAGCGCATATTGAATCATGGCGCGCAGAATACTCCAAAGCCGTTACCAAGTCTTTATGACATGGGGCAGAGACCACCTGTCGTCAAGAAGATCTGGCCGAGGCACGTGGATCGAAGTCGCGCAGAATGCGCGCCAGTTCGGGTTCGTCCACAAGGCGCGCCGCTTTCTTACGCGACATCCACGCGCGCTCCCGCTGGCCGGCTTCGGGGTAGTCATCGGCCAGCGTTTCGACCTCCACGGCATAGACCATGGCCAGGCAGGGCAGCGCGCCCAGATCCTCTGCATCCTTGCTGTAGGAAAAGATGCCTAGACAGCGCCCGTCGGATGCCCCGCGGACCCCGGCCTCTTCCCAGGCCTCCTGCACGGCGGAGCCTGCGGGGGTGAGGCCATCCATGGGCCACCCCTTTGGCACGATCCAGCGTTTCGAGCCGCGTGAGGTGATCATCAGCACGCGGATCTTGCCTTTCTGAACCCGGTAGCACAATGCTGCAAACTGCGTCCGCACGTCCCGCTTGCCTGCGCCTGACAGCGATATTGGCAGTTGTTTTATCATAGTGAGATCACAAGAACTCTGGAAAAACCGGCGCGGAATGCGTCGCTGAATATCTTCAAATATGCCCGAGGATGGGCGGTTTGCCAACAAATCAAGGCCTGCGCGGCAAAACAGATCGGGCCCTGTGACAATCTTGAATCAGCGCAAATCCCGCGAGGCCATGCGCACGCGCAATCTGGCCACCAATTCCTCAATGGGCACATCCGCGTCTATCGACAGTTTTCGCAGACCGAAATGGACATGGGCCATTTCCTGGTAGTAGGTCGTATAGGCGTAATTTGTCGCGGCCCCGGCCACCGCCCCCAATACCGGCACGGTCTGCGCGGCCAGCTTCTGGCCCAGAACCGTGGCCAGCCTTGGGGCCACACGCGAGATGATACCTTGCAACGCAGGACCGGTCAGCGTCACCCGCGCAGAGAGAAACCCAAGATCGGCACCGTCATCCTCTGCCAAGGGTCCGGCAGCGGCAAACACCTCGATGCAGTCGAATTGCACGCTTTCCGACGATGGATCGAACCCGTGTTCGACGGCGACCCCTTGAATGATCCGCAGCAGAAGGGTTGTGGTCACCGGCAGTTCTGCGAGCGCCGTGGGCAGCCCCCCGACCCCGCCGGCCGCCCCCATGGCCGTGCCCACCACGGTGTTGAGCCAGCCTTTCTGATCCGGCACCACATCGCGGCTGCTGTGCGCCACCTTCATGGCCTGCTCCAGCGCCCGGCGCGTTGCCTCCTGCAGCCCGGACTGGGCCGCGTTGGGCAATCGGTCCAGCAACCCTTCGGCACGCCCGCCGATGATGTTCAATAGATCGACCGCCCCGCCGCTGGCACGTTTGTAGCGCCGCGCCAGCGCATCCAACTGCGCGTCCACATCCACCGGTACGATCTGTGAAATATCATCCATAAAATCTCTCCTCTTTCACAAATGGGGAGAGATGTGCCGTTTTCAATCGGGCCCCGAACCGTCGGACGGGTACCGCTGGACCGTTCCGGCGATGCCCTTCCACGCGCCGGGCACCAGGGGTTGTCCCAACACACGGTCCGGATTGGTGGGGGGCGGCATGACAACACCGCTCAGCTTTTCAAAGCCGAACCGCGCGTAGTAAGGCGCGTCGCCAACCAACATCACCCGCGCCCAACCGTCGCGCGCCGCAAGCGCCAGAGAGCTGCGGATCAACTCACCGGCCAGTCCCTCGCCCTGCCGCGTGGGGTGCACGGCGATCGGACCCAGCAAAAGAGACACCGCCCCTCCGGCCAGAACGGGCCAGTAGCGGATTGCGCCTGCCAGGATACCATCCACATCCCGCGCAACCTGATTGAGGCCTGCCACGGGGGCCACGTCATCGCGCAACCGGTAGGACGACAGCGCCTCGCGTCCGGGCGCAAAACACAGATCGAAAAGCGCTTCGACCTCATGCACATCCTGCGCGGTTTCTACTTTCAGTTCGTACACGGCAGGCGCGTTGCCCCGGCTTGGGTTTCAGGTAGCCCGCCCGTAGCACATGCGTTACACCGGCTGCAAACGATCAGGAGTTTCCGATGTTCTACCGCCCCGCCGATGGCCATGGTCTGCCGCATAACCCCTTCAACGCCATCGTCAGCCCGCGCCCTATTGGCTGGATTTCAACGCGCGATGTGCAGGGGCGCAACAATCTGGCCCCCTACTCCTTTTTCAACGCCGTGGCCTATGTGCCGCCCCAGGTGATGTTCGCCTCCACCAGCAGCAAACCCGACCGGGGCGACACCAAGGATTCCGTGGCGAATATCCGCGAAACCGGCACCTTCTGCGTGAACATCGTCGAATACGGGATGCGTGATGTGATGAATGCCTCCTCCGCCCCGCTGGCAAAGGATCAGGATGAATTCGACGCGGCAGGCATCACCCCGACGGAATGTACCGAGATCGACTGCGCCCGCGTGACCGGTGCGCCTGCCGCGCTCGAATGCCGGATGACCCAGATCATCAAGGTCGAGGGTGAGACCAACTTCGTGGTTTTTGGTGAGGTGGTGGGCGTTCATATCCGCAACGACACCATCGTGGACGGGCGTTTCGACGTCACCAGTTTCCAGCCGCTCAGCCGTCTGGGTTATCACGACTACGCCCGCGTGACGGAGCTTTTTGAGCTGGTGCGCCCCGGCATGTAGGCGCCTGACGCAGTAACAGCAACGCCTTCTCCATCTTGTGCTATGGTGCAACCCATAGATGCATGGCGGCCTGTCCTTCGACCGCCGGTGCAAGAAGTGAGAGGTATTATGACCAATTTCAATCATTCGATTATTCGCGCAGCCGTCTGGAACCTCGCCGGTTACTCCTTGCCAGGGCGTCCCGTGGGGATCTCCGCCCGTTCCAAGAAGGCAGAGAAACAGGCAGAGGGTCTGGCCTTGCTGGATGCCGAATTTGTCACCCTGGTAGAGGTATCACCGGCCAGTTACATCGAAACGCTGGTTCAGAAGCTGAAGACCTACGGCGTCGAGTACAACCACACCCTCCTGCCACAGAAGAGCGGTAACATTCACATCGGGTTTCTGCACAAGCCCGGCATAGAGGTCACCAATCCACGTTTCATCGAAGGCTCGGAAGGCGACTATACAGGCGGGCGCCAGGCTTTTGCCGTCGATATCAAGATCGCCAAGCTCAAAGCCATTGTCATCGGCGTGCATCTGAAATCCGGGCGCAACAAGCCGCAGCAGAAAGTGCGCGACACTCAATGCAAGGTGATCGGTGACTATATCTCACAGATCCACCAGACGCCGGGGTTGAAGCGACGCGCGATCTTCCTGATGGGGGATTTCAACATGATCCCCGGGCAGGACGTGTCGAACTTCCACTTCCTCGGCGGGGATGATGTGATGGACTTCGTGTCCTCCTGGGATCTGCAGGACCGGTTCTCACATATCCTCGAAAAAGGACGCGCCAACCTGCTGGACGGGTTTGCCGTCAGCCGCAATTTCTCCACGGATTACATCAAAGGCAGTTTGCGGCTTTTCCCGATGCACTGGACCATGAACTTGGGGCGCGAAGCCTTCCGCAAAAGCGTCTCCGACCATCTGCCCTTCGTGGCAAACTTCAAAATCTACTGACCCCGTCGCTCCGCAGGAGCAACGATGCAGACAAGTGGGTTTGCAAAGCAAACCTGCGGTCTGCCCGCCCGCGTCTGCCCACCGATGCCCAAGCGGGACGGTGGGCGGGGCGCCTTGGCCGCAGGCCAACAGCGCCGTCAAACGTCAGTGTCCGCCCAACATCCCGGTCCGCACCGAATAGTCCACCGCCAGCGCGTAGTCGGGGTCGTCGTCGCTGTCGACCATCAACTGCCCGGCCTTCTGCAAAAGCTTGTGACAATCCCGGCTCAGATGACGCAGCATCAAGGTCTTGCCCGCTGCTTCATATTTCGCGGCCAAAGCCTCAATGGCCTGCAGCGCCGACTGATCGACCACGCGGCTCTCGGCAAAGTCCACGATCACCGTATCCGGATCATTCGCCACGTCAAAAAGCTCCATGAACCCGTCCGATGACCCAAAGAACAGCGGCCCATTGATCTCATAGACCTTAGCGCCCTTCTCAGTATGCGACTCCCGCGTGGTAGCATAGATACGCCGCGCGTTGTTCCAGGCGTAGGCCAGCGCGCTCACGATCACGCCCACGACAACGGCGACCGCAAGGTCTTCCATCACCGTGACAACCGTCACGAGCAGGATCACGAAAGCATCCGTAAAGGGTACCTTGCGCAGGATCGTCAGGCTGTTCCAGGCAAAGGTCCCGATCACCACCATGAACATCACACCGACCAGGGCCGCCAGTGGAATAAGCTCGATGATGGACGAGCCCACAAGAATGAACAGCAGCAAAAAGACCGCCGCCGCAATCCCCGCAACCCGCGTCCGCCCGCCCGATTTCACGTTGATCATCGACTGACCGATCATCGCACAACCGCCCATGCCGCCAAAGAACCCGGTGACCGTATTGGCCACGCCCTGTGCGATACACTCCTGGCTCGCCCCGCCGCGCTGGTTGGTCATGTCGCCCACAAGGTTCAGCGTCAGCAGGCTCTCGATCAACCCGATGGCCGCCAGGATTACCGCATAGGGCAGGATGATCTCGAAGGTTTCCCAGTTGAGCGGCACCATCGGGATATGCAGGCTCGGCAGGCCACCCTGGATGGAGGCCAGATCGCCCACCCGCGGCACCTCCAGTCCAAAGCCGATCACCACGGCGGCAACAATGCCGATGCCCGCCAGCGGCGCCGGGATTGCCCGCGTGATCCGCGGCATGACCCAGATGATCGCCATGGTCGCCGCCACCAGCGTCAGCATCAGGAACAGCGGCTGACCGCTCAGCCATTCACCGCCCCCCATGCCGTGGCCGGTGTTCTCCATGGTGCCCGGCACCTTGAACTGGCTCATCTGCGCCAGGAAAATAACAATGGCCAAGCCGTTCACAAAGCCCAGCATCACCGGATGCGGCACCAGCCGGATGAACTTGCCCCACTGCATCACGCCCGCAAAGACCTGCAAAAGCCCCATCAGGACAACGGTCGCAAAGAGATATTCGACCCCGTGTTCAGCCACCAGCGCCACCATCACCACGGCCAGCGCGCCGGTCGCCCCCGAAATCATGCCCGGACGACCCCCAATCAACGCCGTGATCAGGCCCACCAGAAACGCCGCATAAAGCCCCACCAGCGGATGCACCCCCGCGACAAAGGCAAAGGCCACCGCTTCGGGCACCAGCGCCAGCGCCACGGTCAGACCGGAGAGCAACTCGATCCGCAGCCGGGCGGGCGAAAACCCATCCTCCGGCATCCAGCGCAGGTCGGTCACGTCCAAATTCTTTGTAAAGCTGCTGAACGTCGTTCGCGCCATGCTCAATATCCTAAATCGTATCTTGTGAAAAACCGAACCGAGCCGGTAGATTTGCGCGCTCCCTAGACGCTTTCGATCCAAATGGAAACCCCACCGACCTGCGCGGTTATGGTAAATATTTCATGAACGCCCGCGTGTCAGCCCTTCACAAACCCCGATGCGCCGCTACTCTGCCCGCAATTAATGCGATTTTAGCACCTGAGCCTTTCATGCCCCTCATCCGCACCCGCGCCGACATTGACGACCTGCTCGATGGCCCTACTCCCGCCGAAGAAAAGCTCCTCGGTGCCTGTCTGGCCGGGAAGCCCTGTTATCTGGGCGATGCGGTTCCCGCAAAAGGCACGCCGAACCCGCAGGTCCACATCCGTGCCAATGTCCTGCGCTATCTCATCACCGGTGGTTGCAAAACGCATCCCATCGCCGATTGGGGCATCGTGCTCTACGGCGCCCATGTCACCGGCGCCTTGGACCTGAACTTCGCAAAAGCACAGGGCGTCACCGGGCTCATCCAGTGCCGTTTTGACAACCCAATTGCGGCGCTTCAGGCGAAATTGCAACTTCTCAATCTGGACGGCAGCGCGTTTCCAGCGCTCAACGCCCAAGGCGCAAAGCTAAAGGGCGACATTTTCCTGCGCAAAGTCACCGCCGAGACAACTGTCCGTGTAACCGGCGCCACCATCGGCGGGCAGCTTGAGTGCGACGACGCCATATTCAACGCAACCTTCGGTGACGCCTTCAACGCCCAAGGCGCGCAGGTAACGGGGAGCGTCTTCCTGCGCAGCATAACCGCAGAGGCAACCGTCAGGGTCAACAGCGCCACCATCGGCGGGCAGCTTGACTGCGACGGCGCCACATTCAACGCGACCTCGGAACACGCGCTCTACGCCCAAGGCGCGCAGGTGATGGAGGGTTTCCTCTTTCGCGGTGTCAGAACAGGCCAGGGCGTGATCGATTTAAACGCGGCACAGGTGGGCACCCTGGCGGATGATCCGCACAGTTGGCCACCAAAAGACCAACTCATTCTGGACGGATTTATCTATTCGCGCATGGAGAATGCAGAGTTTCCGCGGCTCTCTGACCGGCTCGACTGGCTCGCCAAGGGCAGCACCTGGGGCCATGAGTTCTACCCCCAGCCCTATACCCAGCTGGCCAAGGTCTACCGCGAGATGGGGCAGGACGGCGATGCGCGCGATATCCTCGCCGAGCGGGAGCGGCGTTTGCTGCGGCACCGCTTTTTCAGTGCAGTTAATCTCAATAACGGGACACCAGAAGACGGTGTGCCCCTCCGGCAGATCAATTTCCACGTCATCCTGTGGTCCTTTCTGGCACGCATGGTGGTGGGATATGGCTATCACCCGTTTCGCAGCGTGATGATCCTGTTTGCCTTGATCGCGCTCAGCGCCGTTTTTGCCGACCGGGCGTGGCAGACAGGCGGCATCACCCCGAATTCCGCGCATGTTCTGGTGTCACCGGGGTGGCTTGCGCATCACGCTGTTGAGGGGGCGCCCGCCCATGTCTGGATCGGTGAAGTCATACCGACCGGATGGTCCCCCGACCCGGAGACACCGGAGCAGAAATGGCCCGACGTGGCGCCGGGCCGCGACTGGGAGACGTTCAATGCGCTGGCCTATGGTGCGGACATTGCCATTCCGATCATCGCGTTCGGCCAGACCGATGCCTGGGCGCCATCGGTCTCGCGCGGGGCTTGGGGAACGTTTCTGTGGTGGTGGCGTTGGGTCGCGCCACCACGGGCTGGATTGTAACAGGTCTTGCGGCCGCCGCCGTGACCGGCATCATCCGGCGGGACTGACGCACGTGCTGCTCACGAAAAATCAACCTGCCCACCCCATTGATCTCACCGCCTATTCCCGCCACGATCCAAGCCGGACACAGAACGGAGCATACCATGACCGCACCCAAGATCGCCGTGATTGGCGGCTCTGGCATCTACGACATCGATGGGCTGGAGGATGCCAGCTGGACCCGCGTGGAAACCCCCTGGGGTACCCCGTCGGACGCGATTCTCACGGGCAGGCTGGACGGGACCGAGATGGCCTTCCTCCCCCGCCACGGGCGTGGCCATGTGCACAGCCCGACAACCGTGCCCTACCGCGCGAACATCGACGCGCTGAAACGGTTGGGCTGCACGGATGTGATTTCAATCTCGGCCTGTGGCTCGTTCCGAGAAGAGATGGCGCCGGGTGACTTTGTCCTTGTCGATCAATTCATTGACCGCACGTTCGCGCGTGAGAAATCCTTCTTCGGCACGGGCTGCGTGGCCCATGTCTCCGTCGCCCACCCGACCTGTCCGCGCCTGACGGATGCCTGCGACATCGCCGCGAAAGACGCGGGCATTACGGTGCACAAAGGTGGCACCTACCTCGCCATGGAGGGGCCGCAATTCTCGACACTTGCCGAATCCAAGATGTATCGCGAGAGCTGGGGCGCGGATGTGATTGGCATGACCAATATGCCCGAGGCGAAACTCGCCCGTGAGGCCGAGCTTTGCTATGCCTCTGTCGCGATGATCACCGACTACGACAGCTGGCACCCCGATCACGGCGAGGTGGACGTGACCCAGATCATCGCCACGCTGATGGGCAACGCGGACAAGGGCCGCGAGTTGGTGCGCCGCCTGCCCGCATTGCTCAGGTCCGAGCGCGCGCCCTGCCCACACGGATGCGACCGCGCATTGGAATACGCGATTTTGACCGCGCCCGAGGTCCGCGATCCGGCCCTGATGGCGAAACTGGATGCGGTTGCCGGTCGCCTTTTGTGATCCGGTGGCTCTGTGCAGTACTGCTCTGGCTTGGTGCCTCTGCGGGGGCGCAAGACTACATTTCCGTGCCGGATGCACCGCTGAGTGATGACGCCTTTTACAATCTGGTCAGCTGTGCCGCCGCCCCTGGCGGTCCATGTGCCAAAAGCCGCGTGCGGTGGCCGGAAGAAAAAGCCAGTGACCTCAGCCTGGGCATCATCGCCATCCATCAAAATTACCCGCGCCTTCTGCGCACGCCGATCCGCCGCGCGCTTTTCCAAGCAATCACCGAAGTCAACGCCGCCAGCACCGGGCTGCACCTGCGCCGGGCCGCCCCGGACGAGACACCGGACATCGCGATCTATCTGGTGGATCAGAAGATCGGCAGCACAATCCGGAGCTTTCCGGAGCCCGAGTTGAACGGCAACGAAATGCCCGCCGCGATGTTCTGGGTCTGGTGGAACGGCAAGAATGAGATCCAGCGGGCCGTCATCCTCTTTGCCCGCGATGCAAGGTGGGAGGAAGTGCAGTCCATCATGCTCGAAGAGGTCGTCCAGTCCACCGGCTTGATGACTGACATCGCCAGCCCTTGGTACACATCTCGTTCCATTTTCGCAGAATTCTCCGACAACACTGTCACCCGGCTGCAACCGCAAGACATCATGGCGCTGCGCCGACACTACCCACCTCAATGACGCCCCCCCGACCATGACGCTTGACGTGGCGTGGCTCAAACCACTTTAACTGGCGGGGTGTCATCGCGAAAACCAAGGAAACACAATGCCTCTTGATCTCTGGCTGACATTTGTCGCCGCCTCCACCGCCTTGCTGCTGATCCCCGGCCCGACCGTCCTGCTGGTTCTGAGCTACGCCCTGTCCAAAGGCCGCTCGGTCGCCGTCGCCTCTGCGGCAGGTGTTGCCATGGGCGATCTGATCGCCATGAGCGCTTCGCTCGCGGGACTGGGGGCGCTGGTCCTGGCCTCGGCCACGCTCTTCACCCTGCTGAAATGGGTCGGGGCTGTGTATCTGGTCTGGCTCGGGATCAAGCTGATCCGCTCCGCCCCCAGCGCGGGCCTGGCGCCGGCCACCCTCGAGATCAACGCAAAGGGTGTTTTTGGCCACACCGCCGCCGTCACCGCGCTCAACCCGAAATCCATCGCCTTCTTCATCGCCTTCGTCCCGCAGTTCCTACGCCCGGAGGCCCCATTACTCCCGCAGTTTGCGCTCCTGATTACCACTTTCGTAACGCTCGCCGCGGTAAACGCACTGGCCTATGCGCTGCTGGCAGACCGGCTGCGCCGCGTCATCGGTCGCCCCTCGGTTCTGACCTGGATCACCCGTGCGGGCGGCACAACACTGATCGGCATGGGCGTGCTGACCGCCACGCTCCGTCGCGCAGCCTGAGGAAGAGCACCATGAAAACGGTACAGGACTACATTCGCACCATCGTCGACTTCCCGCACGAAGGGATCATGTTTCGTGACGTCACCACGCTCTTTGCCGACCCGCGCGGCTTTCGCATGGCCATCGACCAGATGCTGCACCCCTACGCGGGGCTTGAGATCGACAAGGTCGTCGGCTTGGAAGCGCGCGGTTTCATCCTCGGCGGGGCCATCGCGCACCAGCTGTCGGTCGGCTTCGTGCCGATCCGCAAAAAGGGCAAACTGCCCGGCACCACGATCAGTCAGGATTACAAACTGGAATACGGCGAGGCGATTGTCGAAATCCACGACGACGCGATCACGGCAGGGGAGAAAGTGCTCGTAGTCGATGACCTGCTGGCGACCGGCGGCACCGCAGAGGCCGGGATCAAGCTGCTGGAGCGGTTGGGTGGCGAAATCGTCTCCTGCGCCTTCATCATCGACCTGCCGGAACTCGGGGGGCGCAAGAAGCTTGAAGCCATGGGCATGGATGTCCATGCCCTCTGTGCGTTCGACGGCCTCTAAGCCCGCGCCAAAAACCAAATCCTGGAAGAATTTGAAAAACATCGTGCGGCGCGGCAGCGCCTCACTTCTTGAGGACCGCGCCGGGGTTCATGATGCCCAAAGGATCGAGCGCGGCCTTGATCGCCCGCATCGCAGAGAGTTTGGCCGGGTCGCCATAACGCTCCAGATCCTCCACTTTCAGTCGCCCAATGCCATGCTCGGCGCTGACCGACCCGCCAAGCCGATGCGCAAGATCGTGCACGACCCGCTGCAATTCGGCGCGCTGATTGGCATGATCCGACGCCTTCTGCCCCGGCAGGGGAAAGATGTTGTAGTGCAGGTTGCCGTCTCCCACGTGGCCAAAGCAGTTGATGCGGAAGGTGCCTACCCCTCCGATCACCTCCCTGCCTTCGGCAATGAATTCCGGAATGGCGCCGAGGGGGACCGACACATCGCTGGATATGATCGCCCCTACGCGCTTGTTGGCCTCCGGGATGTGTTCGCGTACGGACCAGAACGCGTCCGACTGCTGCGCGCTCTGCGCAATCACCCCGTCCAGAGCCACCCCCTCTGACGCGGCCACCTCGAACAGATCCGCCAACGCCGCCTGAGGGTCCAGACCGGCGACCACCCCCACCTCAATCAGTACCGACCACTCGGGCCGCGCAGCAAAAGGCTGGCGCACCTCGGGCAGGGTTTCCGCCAGAAACGCCAGGCCCTGACCGTTGATCAATTCAAAGCCACTCACCAATTCGCCCAATTGCGATCGGGCCAGTGCCAGAAGGGACAAAGCCGCCGCCGGTGACGGCACGACAAAGATGGCCGTTCCCATAGCCGCCGGGCGTGGGCTCAGCTTCAACGCTGCCGCCGTAATCACACCCAGCGTGCCTTCCGACCCGATCAACAGGTTGCGCAGATCGTAGCCGGTGTTGTCCTTGCGCAACCGCTTCAACCCGTGCCAGATTTGCCCGTCGGGCAGCACCGCTTCCAACCCCAGACAGAGATCGCGGGCATTCCCATAGCGCAGCACCGCGGTGCCCCCGGCATTGGTCGCAAGGTTTCCGCCGATCCGCGCCGATCCTTCGGAAGCAAGCGACAGCGGAAACAGCCGCCCCGCCTCTTCCGCCGCAGCCTGCACATCGGCCAGCACCGCACCGGCATCGCAGATCAGCACGTTTTCCTCCGGATAAACCGCGCGAATTTCCGTCATCCGCTCCAAGGACAGAATAAGCGGCAACGGCCCGTCCGGCGATATCTGCCCGCCCACAAGCCCGGTGCCCCCCGCATAGGCCACAATGCCCACACGCGCATCGGCAGCCAACCGCACAATCGCCGCCACCTCTTGGGTTGAGCGCGGCAGGGCAACAAGCGTTTCGCGCCCATGGTAGCGACCCCTTGGCTCCTCCAGATGCCGCGGCTCGGTTGTTTTGATCACTCCGTCCGGCAACTGCTGGCGCAGGCGTGTCTCGAAGGCGGAATCGGCAGAGTTCAAATCCATGCCCCTTGATCCCCCGCGCAAGATCGCGATGCAAGGGGGCTCAGGGTGTGCTGAGAAGGGCCGGACGTAAAACCATCACCGTGGGCCGCCCCGGCAACCGGTCCAGCGAGATGTCAAGCGCGGGGCCACCAACCTCCACCACCGCAAATTCATCCGACATGCCGGTCAGGAATTCGTCCAGCGCATACAGCGAAAACCAATGCATCGGGATCACCACAGAAGACTTCAGCCGCTTCAGCACCCGGATCATCGTGGGCAGATCCAGCGTATACCCACCGTCCACCGGCGCCATCACCACATCCAGCCGCCCGAGGGCCGCATATTGCGCCGCATCCGGTTCGTGATGCAGATGCCCCAGATGCCCAACACATAAGCCGGCCAGTTCAAAGACGAAGATCGAATTGCCCTTCTCCTCGACCCCGGAAAACTGCGACCGGATATCGGTGGAGACATTGCGGATCAGCACCTCACCCAGATCAAGATGATGCTCGATCCCCTCTCCGAACGGCCCCCACCCCGGCAACACATGCGGGATCGCCGGATCCGGGTGCGCGGTCCAATGGGTGTCATGGGCATGGTTCATCGTCACCACATCCGGGATCATCGGGGCCGATCCGGTAAACCCGGTGAAATCCGTCACCATGTTCAGCCCGCCATGGCTGCGGATCAGAAAACTTGCGTGGGCAATATAATGAATGCGCACCGTCTCTTCGGCCACCGCACCCAGGCTCGCGGGCACCACATACTCCAGACCCGGCGCTTCGGCCAAGGCGACGCAATGGCTCGGCGTACGCTCCTGCGCCACCGCCACCTGCGCCAAAAAAACAAAAACTGCAAAAAGCCGAATGAGCATGACCACCTCCCACACAGATAGCCTATCGCGATCTGCCGATTCACCGAAGGGTTTTCAGGCGCGCCGCCGATACGACAGGCCGTTCGCCCAAAATTGCGCCCCAACACCTTCTTCTGGCCAAAAATATCCCCGCCGGAGGCACGCGGCTTTTTCAAAAAGCCGCAAATGGGAATCCTACCCCGCTTGCGTCTTGCCGCGCCGGTCGCTGCGCAGGGCGGCATAGAGCACATGGGTGCGCCAGCGCCCGTCAATCTGCAGATAGCTCTGCGCCACACCTTCGTATTTGAACCCCGAGGTTTCCAACAATCCGCGCGAGGCGGCGTTCTCCGGCAGGCAGGCCGCCTCGATCCGGCTGAGATCCAACTGCGTAAAGGCATGGTGCACCAATGCGGTGATCGCCTCGCGCATATACCCCTGCCGCGCAAAGGGCTCCCCTGTCCAATAGCCCAGGGTGCCCGCCTGTGCGGGACCGCGCCGAATATTATCGAGCGTGATGGCCCCCAGCAGCGCATCATCCTGCCGCCGGATCAGGAAAAGCGGCAATGCCGTGCCCCCCGACACCGACCGTTGTGCCCAGTAGACCCGGTTGGTAAAGGCCTTGCGCGTCAGATGGTCCTTGGCCCAGCTGGGCTCCCAAGAGGTCAGGTAGTCCTTGCTCTGCGCCCGCAGCGCGGTCCAGGCCCGGAAATCCGAATGGATCGGCGGGCGCAGGGTCATCCGTTCCGTTTCAATGCGGAGTTTCCGAAACCCGCGCAGCATCACGCCGCCCGACGCTCCTGCAAGGCCGCGAGGCTCGGGGCATCTTCAACCGGTCCGTAAAGCGCCAGCGCCGCCGGGGCCGCAGAAGCCATGTCTTGCGCAAACTCGCGCACATCGCCCGTGGTCACCGCGTCGATCATCGCCACGGTCTCTTCCAGCGGCGGCACGCGGTCCCAGATCTGCACCAGCCGCGCCAGCCGCTCTGCCCGGTTCGACGGGCTCTCCAAGCCCATCAGCAGCCCCGCTTTCATCTGTGCCCGCGCCCGTGCGACTTCGGCCGGGGACATGTCAGAGGCCGCGCGTTTCATCTCATCAATGGTGATCTCGGCCAGCTGCGGCAGCTGCGCCGCGCTGGTGCCCGCATAGATCGTGGTCATGCCGGTATCGGCATAGGCCCCCGCCTGCGCAAAGATCGAATAACACAGCCCGCGATTTTCGCGAATTTCCTGAAACAGGCGGCTCGACATGCCGCCGCCCAGGGCGGAGGCGTAGATCTGCGCCGTATAGATGCTGTCATCCCGGTAGCCGGGGCTCTCGAAGGCCAGCGCAAAATGCGCCTGCTCCAGCGCCTTCGGCTGGCGCCGCTCGCCGCCCAAGAACCGTGCTGCGTCCGCGTCAAAGACGGGCCGCGCCTCCATGCCGCCAAAAAGCTCTTCGGCCAGCTTCACGATGGCTTCATGATCCACCGCACCCGCTGCAGAGAGGATCATCTGCTCTGGTCCATAGTGCTGCTTGATGAACCCCTGAAGGTCCGCGCGGGTGAAATTGGCGACCCGCTCTGCCGGGCCGAGGATGGTGCGGCCCATCGGATGATCCGGATAGGCCTGCTCCTGCAGCCAGTCGAAGATCACATCGTCAGGCGTATCCAGCGCCTGCCCGATCTCCTGCAGGATCACGCCGCGCTCCACCTCGATCTCTGCCTCTTCCAGCGTCGGGTTCAGCAGGATATCGGCGATCACGTCGAGCGCCAGCGGCACGTCATTCTGCAGCACCCGCGCGTAATAGGCCGTGACCTCGCGGCTGGTATAGGCGTTGATATACCCGCCCACGTCTTCGATGCTCTCGGCGATCTGCAGCGCCGTGCGCCGCTTGGTGCCCTTGAACGCCATATGCTCCAGAAAATGCGCAATGCCGTTCTGGGCGGGCGTTTCATGCCGCGCACCTGCGGTCACCCAGACGCCAATGGAGGCCGAGGCGAGGCCGGGCATTTCTTCGGTTACGATGCGGAAGCCGTTTGGCAGGCGGTGTTGGTTCAGTGTCACGCAGCTCTGTGCCCTTTGATGTGCGCGGTGAGCGCGGCCAGATCGTTCGGCACCCGGCTCACCCGTTCCGCGCGTTCATACAGGTCTGCCATACGCGGGGGCAAGGGGGGCCGTTGCGTCGATGCCTCTTCGACCGCATCGGGAAACTTCGCCGGATGCGCCGTGGCCAGCGTGATCATCGGCGTCCCGGTCACGCGCTGCTCCTCCGCTACCTTCACACCCACGGCAGAATGCGGGCAGAGCAGCTCGCCGGTTGCCTGCAGCACGGATGCGATTGTGGCCGATGTCTCGTCCTCGGAGGCGCGGCCCGAGAGGTAGTGCGATTGCAGCACCTGCATCGCGCCCTGGCTGACCTCGAAACCGCCCGCCTTCAGCTCTTCCATCAGCTGCACAATGGCTGGACCCTCACGGTCATAGGCATCGAACAGCGCGCGCTCGAAGTTGGAGGAGACCTGAATATCCATCGACGGGCTGATCGAGGGCACGGTTTCACCCTTGTGGTACCCCTGCCCCTTGAGGCAGCGGTCGAGAATGTCGTTCTGGTTGGTCGCGACCACCAGCTTGTCGATGGGCAGCCCCATGCGCTTGGCGATGTAGCCCGCGAAGATGTCGCCGAAATTGCCCGTGGGCACGGTGAAGCTGACCGGGCGGTGCGGCGCGCCGACCGAAACAGCAGAGGAGAAGTAGTACACAACCTGCGCCAGCACCCGGCCCCAGTTGATCGAATTCACACCCGCCAGTTTGACCTCATCGCGGAAGGCGAAATCGTTGAACATGTCCTTCAGCCGTGCCTGGCAGTCGTCGAAATCACCGTCCATCGCCAGCGCATGCACGTTCGATTCCGTTGGCGTGGTCATCTGCCGCCGCTGCACCTCGGAGATGCGCCCATGCGGGTAGAGGATGAAGACATCCACGTTGTCGAGACCCCGGAACGCCTCAATGGCCGCCGAGCCGGTATCGCCGGAGGTGGCGCCCACGATGGTCACCCGCTCCCCCTTGCGGCCCAGTGCGGTCTGGAACATCTGCCCAATCAGCTGCATGGCGAAGTCCTTGAAGGCCAGCGTCGGCCCGTGGAACAGCTCCAGCAGGAAATGCCCCTGATCAAGCTGCACCAATGGAGCCCGCGCCGCATGACCAAAGCCTGCATAGGCCCGGTCGATGATCCCCTCGAACTCGTCGTCCGTGAAGACATCACCCACGAAAGGCCGCATCACCCGGTAGGCAATCGCCTCATAGCTCAAGCCCTCCAGCCGCGCGATCTCGGCCCCGGTCATCTGCGGGATTGTCTCGGGCACATAAAGCCCGCCGTCACGGGCCAGCCCGGTCAGCATCGCCTCTTCGAAATTCAGAACCGGCGCGGTGCCGCGGGTCGAAATATAGCGCATAGTCTCAGCTTTTGTTGGCCGCCTTCGGACGGCGCAGGAAAATGGCGGTCATCGCCAGCCAGATGGCCGAAAGCGAGAACCATGTGATCGCATATTGCAAGTGATCGTTTGGAATGGCCGATGTGTCTACGGGCATTGGCGTCACGGGACCGCCTGATTGCGGCGCATCGCGGCGCACGACAAGCACCGGTTCGGTGCCAAGCGCCGCAGCCATGGCGGGCACGTCGCGGGCAAACCAGATGTTTTCCGCCAGATCGGGTTCCGGCGTGAAACCATCGGTTTCCTGTGGCCACTGCAGGTTCCCGGTGATGGTGACGGGCGGGCCTTCTTCAACGCTCAGATCATCCGCTGCCGAGACAGGTATAAACCCCATGTCGATCATGATCCGGCCCGCGTCCCGCATCATCGGACGAATGATCCGGTAGCCCGCGCCCACCTGTTTTTGCGACACGAGAACGCGCAGGTAATCCGTCCCCAGAACGCCGGTGACCTGCACCGGCAGGTAGGCGTCCCGGTCAACATCCAGGTCGGTCGGCAAGGCCACGGGATCCGCGGCAATGCGCTCATCTATGGTGGCGATGATGCCCTCTTTCCAGGCCAGACGCTGGACCTGCCAGGTGCCGAGGCCGATGAGGATCGCCGCCCCTCCCAGCCCGAAGATCAGAAAGAATACCAGTCGCCGCATGCGTACTTCGGACCCCAAAGGAAAAGCGCGCGAGAGCCGCGCGCTTTTTTCTCAAGACATGTAAGACCGCTTAATGCGCTCCGGGCATCTGCCCGACACCCCAGATATAAACGGCAAAGAAGAGGAACAGCCAGACCACGTCCACAAAGTGCCAATACCAGGCAGCGGCCTCGAAGCCCACGTGTTTCTCCGGCGTGAAATGTCCCTTCATCGCGCGGAACAGGCAGACCGCGAGGAAGATCGTCCCGATGATCACATGCGCCCCGTGAAACCCGGTGGCCATGAAGAAGGCCGAGAAGAACGTGTCGTTGCCGAACTCCCAGCCCTTGTAGAGCAGATAGGAGTACTCATAGGCCTGCAGGCAAGTGAAGGCGACGCCCAGCACCACTGACAGTGCCAGACCGTTGATCACGTCCTTGCGCGGCCCGCCATGCACCAGCGCGTGGTGGGCCCAGGTGACCGTGCAGCCGGACAGCAGCAGGATCAGCGTGTTGATCAGCGGCAGGTGAAAGGCATCCACATGGTAGATTTCCGGACGGACATATTCCGTGCCGACATAGGCGCTCATCGGGTAGATGGCGTCCTTGAAGAAGGCCCAGAACCACGCGGCAAAGAACATCACTTCGGACATGATGAAAAGAATGAAGCCATAGCGCAGGCCGATCCGCACCACAGGAGTGTGATCGCCGATCTTGCTCTCGGCCACGACCTCGGACCACCAGCCGAACATCACGTAAAGCACGGCAACGAAACCGGCCCAGAACAGGAAGGGTGTGATCCCCTTCATCCACAACACGGCGCCAAAGAGCATGAAGAACCCGGCGACAGCCCCCAGCAGGGGCCAGATCGAGGGGTTCAGAATGTGGTAATCGTGGTTCTTTTCATGGGCCATGACGTCGCTTGCCTTATCTTGGTCAGTTCAGACTTGTGTCTGAGGTTGGTTCCATGTCCTGCACGGCAGCATAGCCTTCGGGCAGGTCAATTTCGTAGAATGTATAGGAGAGTGTGATGGTATGTATATATTTACCGTCACGATCATCGACGATTTCCGGGTCCACATAAAAGGTGACCGGCATCTGTACTCGTTCGCCGGGCTGCAGGATCTGCTCTTCGAAACAGAAACACTGGATCTTGTTGAAAAAGCCGCCCGCCTGATAGGGGGTGACATTGTAGCTGGCGGATCCGGCAATCGGGCGGTTCGTCGGGTTGTAGGCCTCGTAGAAGGCCAGTCCGGTCTCGCCGATGCGCACTTCCATCTCACGCTCGACCGGCTTGAAGGTCCACGCCATTTCGCTGTGCAGCGAGCCGTCAAAGCGCACTTTGATCGTCTGGTCCAACACGTCATCCGGTGCCACATCGGACACGCCGGTCACACCGCCAAATCCGGTCACCCGGCAGAACCAGTCGTAGAACGGGACGGAGGCCCAGGCGAGCCCGCCCATGACAAGCACGACACTGACGGTCTGGGCAACGGTTTTTGCAGGTCCTGACAGCGCCATTACTGGGTCAACTCCTCTGCCTTGGGCAGTTCAAAGTCGCCATTGGTGACCTTGGTGAAGGTTAGAGCCAGCACCAGCACGACGAAACCGGCCAGCATCAGGCCAACGCCGATGTTCCGGCCCTTACGCCGTGTGTGCAGTTCATGCTCAGGCTTGAAGGCCATGGATCACCAGCCTCCCATACCAAAGGGGCGCAGCATGGCTTCGATCAGGATCATGCCGAAATGCGCAAAGAGGTACCACAGCGACAGGCGGAAGAACTTCTTTTCCACTCGGTATGCGTCGGCTTCGGCCTGCGTTTCATCGCGGCGCCAGATGTCGAACGCCCCCTTGAGGAACAGCGCATTCAGGACAATGGCGGCGGCAAGGTAGAGCGGCCCGCCAATGGCCGTGAACCCTGTGCCAACCGCCAGCACGACCAACGGCAGCGTATACCCCAATACATGCGCCCGTGTGGCACGGCGCCCGTGGGTGACCGTCAGCATCGGCACATCCGCATCGTCGTAGTCCGATTTCATGAAGAGCGCCAGCGCCCAGAAATGCGGCGGCGTCCACATGAAGATCAGCGCGAACATAAGCCAGGCCTCGACCGAGAAACTACCCGTGGCAATCACCCAGCCGATCACCGGCGGGAAGGCCCCGGCCGCGCCGCCAATCACGATATTCTGCGGCGTGGAGCGTTTCAGCCACATGGAATAGATGACGGCGTAGAAGAAAATGGTGAAGGCCAGCAACCCTGCGGCCAGCAGGTTCGCCGAGAGCCCCAACATCATCACCGACAGACCGGACAGCGCAAGACCCAGCGACAGCGCCTCGCCCGCTGGCACCCGGCCCGAGGGGATCGGGCGCTTGGCGGTGCGGCGCATGACGGCGTCAATATCCGCGTCCCACCACATGTTCAGCGCGCCAGAGGCCCCTGCTCCGATCGCCACAAACAGGATGGAGGAAAAGGTAATCACCGGATGAACAGACACTGGCGCCGCCAGCAACCCCACAAGGGCCGTGAACACCACCAGCGACATGACACGCGGCTTCAACAGGGCGAAGTAATCGCCCAGTTGCGTGTCGTACTCTCCGGCTGGAGTTGTATAGCTCGCATCAGCCATTCATATGCCTTCTATGCCATCAGCAGGTAGGGTGGGCTTTCAGGCCACCTGTGCCAGATCAGTTCGACGCGATCACGCGGGTTTGCGGAATACCGGCATATTCCTCTTTCGCTCCGGCCAGCCACTCCGCATAGGCCTCGTCCGAGACGACTTTCACGGTGATCGGCATATAGGCGTGGTTCAGACCGCACAGCTCTGAACACTGACCAAAGTAGACGCCTTCCTGCTCCGCCTTGAACCACAGCTCCGCCAGACGTCCGGGCACCGCATCCTGCTTTACGCCAAAGGCGGGAATGGTCCAGGCATGGATCACGTCGCCGCCTGTGACCTGCATCACGATGGTCTTGTTGACCGGCACCACGACGGAGGTATCGGTGGCCAGCAGGAACTCCTCTTCGGAGAAACCGGCCGCTTCCAGTTGCGCAATCACCTCGGGTGATTTCTGATTTGTGCCCCCCGTTGCAGGCGCACCAATCATGTAGCTGGAGAATTCGAAACCCTCGTCCACATATTCATAGTCCCAATACCACTGATATCCGGTCACCTTGATCGTGATATCCGCTTCGGGAATCTCCTGCTGCTTGAACAGGATCGGCAGGGAGAACGCACCGATGAACACCAGAATCACGATCGGAATCACCGTCCAGGCGATCTCGACCGGCGTGTTATGGGTGAAGGACGCAGGCTCCGCATTGCGCTTGGCATTGTAGCGGATGGCCACCCAGAGGATCAGTGCCGTCACGAAGAGCGTGATCGCGGTGATGATCACCAGAATCATGCCGTCCAGCCACTGCAGGTCTTCCGCCAGCTCGGTCACGGCAGGTTGAAAGCCCATTTTGCCATCCACGGGACGCCCAATGATTTCGAGATTGTCCTGTGCCTGGGCCGCTGTCGCTGCAAAACCAGCCATCAGGCCTGAGAATGTGAAAAAACGTTTCATGTGTCGTCCTGATCTTGGGATCATCTTTGGTTGGCGGGCGGGGAAAGGACTGCGCACCATCCCGTCCGTTGTAATCTGTGCTCTTACAATCATATTCTGATCGCGAGATAAAGAGTTCAGCTTGCGTCATAGAGACGCTGAATGCAGATTTACCCACCTTTGGAGGAAATCACCGATGACAGACACCCCTTTCACGCCCTTTCAGGATGCGCTCGACCGGGATGCGGCCCTTGATGTGCTGCGCACGGCGACCCGGGGCGCGGATGATGGGGAGTTGTTTCTGGAACGGCGCCGCTCCGAGGCGCTCGTCTTCGACGATGGGCGTCTGAAGACGGCCAGCTACGATGCTTCCGAGGGGTTCGGCCTGCGCGCCGTGTGCGGCGAGGTGGCCGGCTACGCTCATTCCACCGAAATTTCGGAAACCGCTCTGAAACGCGCCTCCGAGACCGCGCGCCTGGCGGTGGGCGACGGCGGCGGCACAATGGCGGACGCGCCAAACCCGACCAATATCAAGCTTTATACCGATGAAGACCCCATTGCCGGGGCCGCCTTTCCCGTCAAGATCGACACATTGCGCCAGATCGACGCCTTTGCCCGGGACCTAGACACGCGTGTCGTGCAGGTCTCCGCGACCATTGCCGCCAGCCTGCAGGAAGTCGAAATTCTGCGTCCCGACGGGCAGTCGTTGCGGGATGTCCGCCCGATGACGCGGGTGAATGTCTCGGTGATCGTCGAGGAGAACGGACGCCGGGAAAGCGGCTCCGCCGGGGGCGGTGGCCGTGTGGGCTTGGATGGCCTGATCGATCCGGCGGACTGGCAGGCCAAGACGCGCGAGGCGCTGCGGGTGGCTGTCGTGAACCTTGGCGCGGTGCCTGCCCCCGCTGGTGTCATGGATGTTGTGCTGGGCCCGGGCTGGCCCGGTATCCTGCTGCACGAGGCCATCGGCCATGGGCTGGAGGGGGATTTCAACCGCAAAGGCTCCTCCGCCTTTGCCGGTCTCATGGGTCAACGCATCGCCAGCAAGGGCGTGACCGTGCTCGACGATGGCACAATCCCGGACCGGCGCGGTTCCATCAGCATCGACGATGAAGGCACCCCCTCGGGCAAGAACACTCTGATCGACGACGGCATTCTGGTGGGCTTCATGCAGGACCGGCAAAACGCCCGGCTGATGGGCGTGGCCCCCACCGGCAACGGGCGCCGTGAAAGCTATGCCCATGCGCCCATGCCACGGATGACCAACACCTATATGCTGGGCGGGGACAGCGACCCGGGCGACATTCTCGCCGATCTCAAGGATGGCATCTACGCTGTGGGGTTTGGCGGCGGTCAGGTGGACATCACCAACGGTAAGTTCGTCTTCAGCTGTACCGAGGCTTACCGGGTGGAAAACGGCCAGGTCGGTGCGCCGGTCAAAGGGGCAACGCTGATCGGGGATGGGGCCACCGCGCTCAAGCAGATTCGCGCCATCGGGAACGACATGGCGCTTGATCCCGGCATGGGCAATTGCGGCAAGGACGGGCAATGGGTGCCGGTGGGCGTGGGCCAACCCACATTGATGATCGGTGGCCTGACGGTGGGCGGTTCGGCCTCCTGATCCGGGCCCCTCTCCCCAGAAATAGCGAGGCCAACACGGGGCATTGATTCATGCGTTGTTAACCAACTCGCCTTAAACCTGATTCTGCAACGGACGGAGACGCGGATGACTGATGACAAGGACCACAATCCTTCTTCCACTCACCCCCCACTCCCACCCACCTCGGAAGACGAACAGTTCTCCCGTCTCCGTCTGTTGCGATCCCGCCGGGTTGGCGTAACGACGTATAAACGACTGCTGACTGAACACGGCACTGCGCAGAACGCGCTGGCCGCGCTACCTGAGGTAGCGCGCGCCGCCGGCGTTGAAAAATACCAGATTTGCCCCGAAGCCGTGGTGCAGGCTGAATTGAACGCCGCCCGCAAAGCGGGCGCGCGGCTGATCATGCAGGGCACCCCGGCCTACCCCGAATTGCTTGAAGATCTGGACGACGCCCCGCCCTTTCTCTGGGTCATGGGGGATCCCGGCCTTCTAAAACGTCCGATGATTTCGCTTGTAGGCGCCCGCAACGCCTCCTCTCTTGGCACCCGCATGGCCAAGGCGCTCGCCCGCGATCTCGGTGCCGCCGGTTACGTGATCGTCTCCGGCCTTGCGCGTGGTGTCGATGCGGCAGCGCATCTCGCCGCTCTGGCCACCGGCACGGTCGCGGTGCAGGCGGGTGGGGTCGATGTGATTTATCCCACCGAAAACATGAAGCTGGCACAGGACATTGCGGCCACCGGGCTGCGGGTGTCGGAACAACCCATGGGGCTCCAGCCGATTGCTCGGCACTTCCCGAGCCGAAACCGCATCATCTCCGGCCTCAGCCGCGCGACGGTTGTTGTGGAGGCTGCTGCAAAATCGGGCAGCCTGATCACCGCACGGGACGCGCTGGATCAGGGACGCGATGTGCTCGCCGTCCCGGGAAGCCCCTTCGACGCCCGCGCCGCTGGGTGCAATCAATTGATCCGGGAAGGATCCACGCTGGTGCGCGGTGCAGATGACGTGCTGGAAGCGCTCACACCCCTGCACGGAAATGCGCCGGAACTGCCTTTGCCCGGCCCCGTTGCACCCCCCAAGAAAGACCGGCCTGCGTTGAGAGAGGTCGCAGCCCTGCACCGCATGATCCTGTCGCGCCTGAGCCCCGCCCCCGTGGCAGAGGACCAGTTGATCCGCGACCTTGCCGTAGCCCCCGCGGAGGCGGCGCCGGTTCTGCTCGACCTCGAAATGGACGGCAAAATCACGCGCCGCGCCGGTGGCCTGCTGTCTCGCGCCTGACCTGTGCCAACGCGTTTCACGACTATGTCCAGCCAGCTCCGGCGCTGCACCGAACGCAGCCGGACCGGCCGATGAATCCGTCCCTGCGCGCCGCCGTCTTACGCGCGGAAAACTGCGTGCGACAAACATGAGCAGATTGACAAACGTGCTTGCACAGCACATCTGGCTTGAGCATAGACGCAGAGAATTTCACCCAGAGGTGCCCTAGTACATGCCAGTTGTAGTTGTTGAATCGCCAGCCAAAGCCAAGACAATCAACGCATATTTGGGGAGTGACTATACCGTTCTGGCCTCTTATGGGCACGTCCGCGACCTGCCCCCGAAAGATGGCTCTGTCGACCCTGAGAACGAATTCGACATGCTGTGGGAGGTGGCCTCCGACAGCAAGAAACACGTCAAAGCCATCGCCGATGCGCTGAAAGAGGACAACGCGCTCATCCTCGCGACCGACCCTGATCGCGAGGGCGAGGCGATCAGCTGGCACCTGCAGGAGGCGCTGACCAAGCGCAAGTCGATCAAAAAGGATACCCCGGTCTCCCGGGTCGTGTTCAATCAGATCACCAAAAAGGCCGTGACCGAGGCGATGGAGAACCCGCGCCAGGTCGATATGCCTCTGGTGGAGGCCTATCTCGCCCGCCGCGCACTCGACTATCTGGTGGGCTTCAATCTCTCGCCGGTGCTCTGGCGCAAGCTGCCAGGCGCGAAATCCGCAGGCCGCGTGCAATCAGTCACCCTGCGCCTGATCGTCGAGCGCGAAATGGAGATCGAAGCCTTCCGCAACCGCGAGTATTGGTCTGTGAAGGCGCAGCTTGCCACGCCGCGCGGGCAGGAGTTCGAGGCCCGCCTCACCGTACTCGCGGGCAAAAAGCTCGACAAGTTCGACATCGAGAACCAGACCCAGGCCGAAATGGCCGTGCAGGCCATCAGCTCCCGCGACCTGACGGTGCAGTCGGTCGAGGCCAAGCCTGCCAACCGCAACCCCGCCGCCCCCTTCATGACCTCGACCCTGCAGCAGGAGGCCAGCCGCAAGTTCGGCATGGGCGCGCGCCAGACCATGTCCACCGCGCAGCGGCTCTACGAGGCAGGCTACATTACCTATATGCGGACCGACGGCATCGACATGGCGCCCGAGGCCGTGCAGGCCGCCCGGGACGCGATTGGGACGCTTTATGGCAAGGAATACGTGCCCGGCAGCCCGCGCATGTACAAAAACAAGGCCAAGAACGCGCAGGAGGCCCACGAATGCGTGCGCCCCACCGATATGATGACCAAGGCGGAGGATCTGAAGACCTCTGACGCCGATCAACGCAAGCTCTACGATCTGATCTGGAAGCGCACGCTGGCCTGCCAGATGGAAGCCGCCCGGATGGAACGCACGACAGTGGATGTGGGCAGCGCCGATGGCCAGGTCATGCTGCGCGCCACCGGTCAGGTGGTGCTCTTCGATGGTTTCCTGCGGGTCTATGAAGAAGGCCGCGACGATGTGGTGGATGAGGACGACAAGCGCCTGCCCCAGATCGACGAGGGCGACAAGATGGACAAGCGCGCCGTCACGCCGGAGCAGCATTTCACCCAGCCGCCGCCGCGCTATACCGAGGCCACGCTGGTCAAGAAGATGGAAGAGCTGGGTATCGGGCGACCCTCCACCTATGCCTCGATCGTGACCACGATTCAGGATCGTGAGTACGTTCGCAAAGACAAGAACCGCCTGATCCCCGAAGACAAAGGGCGGCTGGTCACGGCCTTTCTTGAGAATTACTTCCGTAAATACGTCGGCTACGGCTTTACCGCCGATCTGGAAAACGAGCTCGATGACGTGAGCGCCGGCGACGCGGAATGGAAAGAAGTGCTGCGGCGCTTCTGGCGCGATTTCTCCGCTGCAATCGCCGAGACCGCCGATCTGCGCATCACCGAAGTGCTGGAAAAGATCAACGAGGTGCTGGAGCCACATCTGTTTCCGCCCAACGAGGACGGGACGGACCCGCGCCTCTGCCCCAATTGCGGCGCCGGGCGGCTGTCCATGCGCACGGCGCGCTCCGGCGGGGCCTTCATCGGCTGCTCGAACTATCCCGAATGCCGCTACACCCGCGCCTTCGGTCCGCCCGGTGAAGAAGACGACAGCGGCATCCCGCCCGAAGGCAAGCTGCTGGGCGAGGACGCAGGCGACAAGATCTACGCCTTCAAGGGTCGCTTCGGCCCCTACGTGCAGCGCGGCGAGGTCACGGAGGACAACAAGAAGCCACCGCGCCAGTCGATTCCCAAAGACTGGCCGCCCGAGGGTGTGGACCTGCCGCAGGCGCTCAAGCTGCTGTCCCTGCCCCGCGAAATTGGACCGCACCCCGAGGATGGGGTGACGGTCTGGTCGAACATCGGGCGCTACGGGCCATACCTGAAGCACGCCGCCTCCACCTCGGAACGCGGCGGCACGAACGCCAATCTCGAAAGCATCGACGAGGTTTTCACCGTGGGCATGAACCGCGCGGTGCAACTCCTGGCGGAAAAGGTTGCCAGCCGCGGCGGGCGTGGTGCTGCCGCCAAAACCCTGCGGGAGTTGGGCGAACATCCCGATCAGGGCGGCCAGATCAGCATCATGGAGGGCAAATACGGGCCTTACGTGAAGTGGGAAAAGATCAACGCGACGTTGCCCAAGGACAGCGAACCGGCTGATCTGACCATCGAAGCGGCTGTTCTGTTGATCGATGAAAAGGCCGCCAAGAAGGGCACCGGCCGCCGCAAGACCGCTGCAAAAAAGAAGGCGCCCGCCAAGAAGAAAGCCGTCGCCAAAAAGGCATAAGTCTCCGCTTCTGCAGGATAGTGCACCTTTGCTCCGAAAATCGTCAAAGCGGTTTGACCAAAGTCGAACCGGCTCTATACTCGCGATTGAATGACAGGGTCGACACTCAACGAGCGATCATTGTGCATAAGAAGAGGTTCGGCTGACCGGCTGGATTAAGGGAGCGAGATGAATAATCGACATGATGCAGCGCTGTCGGCGCAGTATGAAGCTTTGCAACATGGCAAGCTGACGGCCACTGGCTTAGTTATGCTTGATGATTTTCTCTGCCCTGCCGTAGAAGCCTGCGCGCCTCATGTGAGGTGCGGGCGCAAGGCGATCCTGCCTGCCCGGTGCGATCGGGACCCTTGCGGACCACACGACACCCGTAAGCGTCGCCTCATCCGAGGCACGCATGAACAGCGCCCCAACCGGCGCATAATCCGAGCGACCTGAGGCGTGCCGACCATGGCGGATTCCCTGAACTTCCTGCTCAACGAAGACATCTCCTTTGACAGTTTCGGTCGCACGCAGCTGCCGCTGGTCGTGACCAATCCTAACCTCGAAGACAATCCGATTGTCTACGTCAATCAGGCCTTCACCCGGCAAACAGGTTACGCGCGCAGTGCGGTAATCGGGCGCAACTGCCGGTTTCTCCAGGGTGAAGACACCGAGAAAGCTGCTGTCGATCTGTTGCGGAAATCCGTTGAGGCAAAAGAGGCGGTCACGGCCGATCTGCTGAACTACCGGGCGAATGGCGAACCGTTCATGAACCGGTTGGTGATTGCGCCGATCTTTGATGAAAATGGGCAGGTCCAGTATTTGATGGGCATCCAGCAGGAACTGCGGCACGGCGACCGCAGTGATATGGCTGAACAGATCAACACCCAGCTGATGGAAGTGCAGGACCGGGTCGAGACCGACATGTCGATGATCATCAGTATGATCCGGCAGCAGTCCAATTCAACCTCCGTGCCGGCGGAATATGCCGCCCTGACCCGACGTATCGAGACGCTTCAACTTCTCTACGAAGAAATGAAGCTCTCTGACATGCAGTCGAACCGGGACAGTATCCACATGGGCAGCTATCTGTCGCGCCTCTGCTGCGCGATTGGACATGTCTACGGTCGCTCCGGCATACGGCTGAACCTGCAGCTCGATCCGCTGGACATCCCGATTGAGACCGCATCGCGCGTCGGCCTGGTGGTGGCGGAGCTTCTGACCAACGCGTTCCAGCATGCTTTCGAGCGCATTGACACCGGGCTTGTCGAGGTGCGGATGACACAGCTGAGCGCGGGCGGTTTACGCGTGACCGTATCGGACGATGGTCTGGGCATTCCGAATTACATGACATGGCCGGATACCACCACCGTCGGCGGACGCATGGTCAACGGCCTGATCGAAGGCCTCGAGGGCACCCTACAGCTCGGGCGCGGGGCCGCCGGGAGTTTCATCACAATTGATGTGCCCGCTGGCGCAACCCTGACACGATAGAAACGGGCGCGCAGAAGATGGATTTTGCATCCTTCGGCAGAGAGAGAATGATGACTGGGAATGCCCTGTCCGATGGGGTCCACGGTTGACCGAATTTGACATTACCCGCAGCGTCGAGGGGACCAAGGGACGCTACGTGCTGGTCCAGGACGGGCATGAGGCGGATCTGACATATTCTATCCTCTCCCCACAGACCGTGATCGCGGACCACACGGCGGTTCCTGACGCCTTGCGCGGATCCGGGGCGGGTCAAGCGCTTGTCGCGCGCTTTGTCGCAGATGCCCGCAGCGAAGGTTTCAAGATCGTGCCACTCTGCCCCTTCGTGAATGCACAGCGGCGGCGCCACCCGGAATGGGCCGATGTCTTCAGCGTTTAGTTCATCGCCGCAAAGACGCAGCCATCCGTGATCAGCTCCGGCGGGGTTTTGCACAACCCGCGGGCCACCTGAAAGGCGGCCAGCACCTTGGGCACGTAGTCGCGGGTTTCGGCAAAGGGCGGCACCCCTTCATGATTGCGCACCGATCCTTCGCCCGCGTTATATCCGGCCAGCACAAGCACCGGATCGCCTGCGAACTCCCCCATCAGCCAGTCGAGATATTTGACACCACCTGCGATGTTATCGGCCGCTACGAGGCTGTCCTGCACGCCAAAACGGGCCGCCGTGTCGGGCATCAGCTGCATAAGGCCTTGCGCCCCTGCAGTGCTGGTCGCGTCCACCCGTCCGGACGACTCAACCGAAATCACCGCGAGCACCAGCGCAGGCGAGACCCGCGTACCGATGGTGGATTTCAGGATCTCCACCCCGTTGGCCTGAGCGATGCTCTGCATGTGTTGCAATCGGGGGGCCGCAACCTTTCCCGACCCGGTGAGCACCTCCATGATGGTCTCCAACCGGCCCGGCTGCACGTCGAAAATGGAGGGTGACACCTTGTCCCAGAACCACCCGTATTGACCAAGCGGCTGCGCAGTACGCGGCACGTCCGGCGCCGTTTGGGGGGTATTGGGCTGTGGGAGGGGCACCGCAAGGGCGGCTTTTTGCGCCGCAGGATCAATCTGCACCTGGATGCGCTTTTGTCCGCTTTGGGGAACACCAATCCGCTTGGCCTCAAAGACCGGGAAGGGTTTTGGGGTGTCGGCCCAGGCGGAATAGATGGGAAAGGCCGCGGCAATCGCCACGCCACATAGAACGATACGCATATCGACTGCTCACACTCTGCTTTTGCCTTGTTTTTCCCACAGCATCGCAGAGAAACCTGCGTCACACCAGTGAATCCGCCCCGCGAACGCGGCGGTTTTGCCACATTCGGGCTTCACTTTAACGAATTATAAACTTCAAAAGCAAAAAAATCTCTTCGGATTCATTGGGTTACGTTTTTTCCTACAATTATTTGCTTAGAATCCTCAAAAGTCACATTTGCCGCCAAAATCATGCCCCAATCCCTTGGCTATATAGGTGCATACCAAGTCGGACGGGCCAAGCGAGAGAGACGGTTCCTGAGGACGGCAAGGTTACTAAGTGAATGTAATTGATCCTTTGGAGGGACATACCATGATTAAGTTTATCAAGAACTTCCGCAAAGACGAAGACGGTGCCGTGACGGTTGACTGGGTCGTGCTGACAGCTGCTGTTGTCGGCCTGGCGATTGCCGCATACAGCTCCATTCAGACCGGCGCGACCGACCTGACAGCTGCGACATCTTCGTTCCTGGGCACCCAGTCCGTGGGTAGCATCGGCGCACCTGCAGCACCTGCAGCACCGACAACGCCTACAACCCCGTAACAGATGTTCGGGCGCCCTTGTAGCGTAACTCAAACAAAAGGGCCGCATTCATTCACTTGAACGCGGCCCTCTTTTTACCCGGACCCACACAAGGTTCCTCAATCGAAAGCTTAACTTATGTTGTGCGCTTTTAGAAAATTCAAAACGGATGAGGCCGGGGCTGTAACTGTAGACTGGGTGGTCTTGACTGCTGCGGTGGTTGGACTTGCGGTCGCTCTTGTACTTGAACTCCGCGCTGGTTCGTCTGGCGTCACAGCCGAGACCAAGAGCTTCCTCGGAACGCAAGTTGTTGGCCAAATTGGCACCTCTTCACCATAGCATCATACTGATTAGATTGATCGGAACCGCCTCTTGCCAAAAGGGGCGGTTCTTTTTTCGAACTGGGTTCGTGGGTCTCCGAGCTTGCGCCGATTGGCTTTTTGCCGCGCTGCAAAGACGCAAGCGATAGATACGATTGTTGCGATATCCGGTAGAAAGCCGCGCGTCTGACACGCGTTAATCCCTAAATTGCCACAATGCGCAGGCAAACCCTTGGCAAAATGACCTGTTTGTTCACGGGCCATGCGAAAAACGAGGTAAGACTATGCGAATGATATTCGGATTGGTGCTTCTGGCCGGGCTCGCGCTTGCTGGCGGCGCTGTGTACATGGCCAAGAACTACATCGGGGCGTATCAGGCCGAATTGGCAAATGCCCGGCTGAACCAGGCGCAGGTTGTGCCGACCCAGACCGTTTATGTTGCGACGCGGCAGTTGGGATACGGTGAAAGACTGACCCAAGAGGACGTGCGCCCCGTGGCCTGGCCCCAGTCAGCGATCCCGGAAGGTACGTTCAGCGATATCGAAGCGCTTTTCCCCACAAATGAAGAAGAGCCACGTTTGATCGTGCGCGCGATGGAGAAAGACGAGGCCGTGCTGGCCGTGAAAGTCACCGAACCGGGCGAAGACATCGGCCTGACCACCCGGCTGGAAAGAGGCATGCGCGCCTTTGCCATCCGGGTTGACGTGGCCAGCGGCGTGTCGGGTTTTCTGCGCCCGGGCGACCGGGTTGATGTCTATTGGACCGGCCGCGTGGAATTCGGCGGCGGCAGCGAAGACGTCACCAAGTTGATTGATACCTCTGTCCAGCTGATCGCGGTCGACCAGGACGACAAGACCACAAATGGCACCCGCATCGCACGGACGGTGACCGTGGCCGTGCGCCCCGAACAGGTGGCGGCCCTTGCCCAGGCGCAATCCACCGGCACCCTGTCGCTGTCCCTTGTGGGCGTTGGCGATGATACCGAGCTTTCCGAAATCGAGGTCGATCAGGTATCGCTATTGGGTTTGAAAGAAGCAGCCCCTGCTCCCAAGGTCGAACAGAAGCGGGAATGCAGTATCCGAACGCGCCGCGGCGCCGAGGTTGTGGCGATCCCGATCCCCTGCACAAACTAAAGTAAAACCAACACACTATCCCGGCGTCGCAGAGTTCTGCGGCGCCTTTCGTTTTTGCGCTGTTGCCATTTATCCACATAAAGGCAGGTGCAGAACCCGTTGATTCTTGCAAAAAAATCAAAACCAACGCAGAGTGTGACCCATCCGGGCATCAAGACCCGGCTTCGAGGCGTGATCATAAAGGGCAGGTCACATGAAAATTGACGGAATGTTGAGAGCGGCCCTTTTGGGGCTGACACTGAGCGTGTCTTCGCTTGCGCTGACGGCACCGGTCGCAGCACAGGCCGACACATTGCGTGTGGTCACCAAGGGCACAAACAAGACACTCGCCGTGCCGATGAACCGCGCCGTGGTCGTGGAAAGCGAAATTCCCTTTGCCGAGCTCAGCATCGCCAATCCCGGTATTGCGGATATCTCCTCCCTGTCGGATCGCAGTATCTATGTGCTTGGCAAAACGCCCGGCATGACAACGCTGACGCTGCTGGACGCAGCCGGTCAGCTCATCACCAATGTCGAGGTCCGCGTCGCACCGGATGTCACCGAATTCAAGGAACGGCTGGGCCAGATCCTGCCCGGTGAACGTGTCGAAGTGCGCACCGCAAATGACGGCATTGTCTTGTCCGGGACGGTGTCGAGTTCGCAAAAGCTGCAAAAGGCCCTCGACCTCGCGCAACGATATGCCCCGGACCGGGTGTCAAACCTGATGAGTGTCGGCGGCATCCAGCAGGTGATGCTGAAAGTCCGCTTTGCCGAGATGAACCGCAGTGTGTCAAAAACACTTAGCAGCTCCTTGGTTGTCGGGGGCACCGAGGCCGCAATCGGAACCGGTAATGCCGCCGCTGCCGGGTTCGCAAACACCCTGCTGGGCGGGCCGACGTTTCCCGCTGCCACCGAAAACGCGGGCTCTGCAGCGGTGAGTTTCGGTCTGGGATCCGTCCAGATCGGCCTGTTGCTTGAAGCCCTCGAAAGCAAGGGAGCCGTGCGCACCCTGGCTGAGCCGAACCTCGTAGCGCTCTCGGGACAGGAGGCGAATTTTCTCGCCGGTGGCGAATATCCGGTGCCTATCGCGCAGGACGAAGACACGATCAGCGTCGAATTCAAACCCTTTGGGGTCGAGTTGAACTTCGTCCCCCGTGTGGTCGATGAAGACATCATCAATCTGCAGCTCTCCGCGGCGGTCTCTGCAATCGATCCGTCAAACGGGGTCAGCCTGGGCGACGGGTTCTTCCTGGATGCCTTCTCGCGGCGCGAGACCTCAACCACGGTCGAGATGCGCGATGGCGAAAGCTTTGCCATCGCCGGGCTTTTGCAGGATGACTTCACCGATCAGGCCAGCCAGCTGCCCTGGATCGGCGATGTGCCGGTGCTGGGCGCGCTCTTTCGCAGCGCCGACTACCAACGCAGCCAGACCGAGTTGGTCATCATCATCACCGCGCACCTGGTCACGCCGACCCGCGGCGAAGCGCTGGCCCTGCCCACCGACCGGATCAAGCCGCCGACCGAACAGGATCTGTTCCTCTTTGGTCGCACCACGAGAAACGCCAATGCGCCCCGTCGGGGTGCCGCCGGTGAAGTCGCCAAGCAAGATTTCAGCGGGTCCTACGGCTACGTGATGGAGTGAGGGGATGAAACGCATGACACATCGGAAAACACGTGCGGCGCTTCTGCTCGCCGGCCTTGCGACACTTGCGGCCTGCGGCGAACAAAACAGCGGCAGCGTCTGGTTCAGCGAGGCCGGTGCCCAGCTGGACAGCGGCGAGTTCGGTAACGCCACGATGCAGAACATGGTGGCCCAGGTCTGCAACCCGAACGGCAGCGCCTATAAGACCGGCAAGATCGGTGTCTCGCCCCGAGATCCGGTGGTTGTTCTTGATCCTGCAAGCTCTCCGGCAAATCCGGTCTACCGTGTGCATTGCACCGGTCGTCTGGATGGCAACTATGCGCGGGTGATCTACCGCGACTATGTCGGCAGCGCGGGTCAGGCCATCACGGTGGAAACGGCAACAGCCGAATAAGACCCCGGCACGCTTCTGGCAAATCCGCTCTCAAACTCGGCTATTGTGTCGAGATACCCAACAATTGGGCGGATTAAGCCCTAATCTCGCCCAAGTTCACTGCGACTTATCCTCCAATGGGACACGTATGTCCGGCCACAGAGCCAGGCATGGGCGGTCGCAGGGGACGTTGGGGTGACACAAAAAAGCAAGACTCCAGCAGTTTTCTGCCTCGCCCTCGAAAAAAGAGGAAGTCGAGGCAATGAGCACGATGCCGCAACCAGATACGTCACTCATCGTGGCCTGCACAGTCAGTCGCGATGTGCAGAACTTCGATCTGCTGATCGAAGATATGGAGCTGGCCCTCGGTGAGAGTTGGGGAGATCTGGGTTTTGCCGAAGCCCTCGCGTTTTTCGGACAGCCGGAGGCACAGGCGCTTGAATTTATCGCGTTGGCCATCGATGAGACGGACGAGGAAAACCTGCCGCTCATGGGCGAGATCATCACCCAGGCCAAGGCAGGCGGCATCAAAGTCATTCTGATCGCCGAAGATGTCACGCCAGCCTCGCTGCACGCGTTATTGCGCCAGGGCGCGGACGAATTTGTCCCCTACCCGCTTCCCGAGAACGAATTGGGCGAAGCCATCGAGCGGGTACGCTTGCAGGAACAGGCATTGCCCGCCGCCGCAGCACCGAGCCTGCAATCCTCTAACCAGAAAGAAGGCGCCGTGATCGTCGTGCACGGGCTCGCAGGTGGGACCGGCGCCACCACGCTGGGCGTCAACCTGGCATGGGAACTGGCAACCGCCGAAAAGGCAAACGGACCAAGTGTCTGCATGCTGGATCTCGATCTGCAATATGGCGCCGTTGCGACCTTCCTCGACCTGCCGCGGCGCGAAGTTGTCTACGACATGCTGTCCGACACCGAAGGCATGGATGACGAGATTTTCGGCCAGTCTCTGCTGACTTTTCAGGACAAGATGCAGGTTCTGACGGCGCCCATGGAAATGCTGCCGCTGGACATCATCACAGCCGAAGACGTGAACCGCGTACTGGATATGGCACGTCGGCACTTTGACTATGTGATCATCGATATGCCTTCGACCCTCGTCAGCTGGTCCGAAGCGATCCTGACAGCCGCGCATGTGTATTTCGCCACGGTCGAACTGGACATGCGCTGCGCCCAGAACACCCTGCGGTTCAAGCGCGCGTTGCAGGCGGAGGAACTGCCCGTCGAGAAACTGCGGTATGTCATGAACCGCGCCCCGAAGTTCACCGATCTCAGCGGCAAGGCCCGCGTGAAACGGATGGCTGAAAGTCTCGGCATCTCGATCGACGTGCAGATGCCCGACGGCGGCAAGCCCATCACGCAGGGTGCAGACCACGGCCTGCCGCTTGCGCAATCCGCGCCCAAGAACCCGCTGCGGCGCGAAATCGCAAAGCTGGCGGCCTCGATTCACGAGTTGAACACCAAAGATGTCAAAGCGGCCTGATCCGCCAAAGGAATAATGCATGTTCTCGAAGTACAAAAAAACATCAGCGACCCCGCCTGCTGACGCCAAGGACGAGGCGCCCGTTGCCGACATCGCAGCGACCACGCCCGCGGCCGCCACTGCCGTGATCCGCAAGGCCGCACCAACAGCTCCCGCACAGGTCACGCCGATGGATAAGGAGCGCAAGCGCAAGGAACGCATGGGGGAAATCAAGCTCGACCTGCACCGCGTGCTGCTCGACAATCTCAACCTGTCGGCCCTGGAACATGCGACCGAACAGGATCTACGTCAGGAAATCAGCGCGATCTCCAGCGAGTTTCTGGAAGAACGCAGCATCGTTCTGAACCGCGAGGATCGTCAGAACCTGACATCGGAGCTTTATGACGAGGTCACGGGGCTGGGTCCGCTCGAAACCCTGCTGAAAGATGAAACCGTGAACGATATCCTCGTGAACGGGCCGCAGCAGATTTTCGTGGAACGCTCCGGCAAGCTGGAATTGACGGACATCACCTTTAAGGATGAACGCCATCTGCTGCGGATCATTGACAAGATCGTCTCTGCCGTGGGGCGCCGTGTTGACGAATCTAACCCTTATGTGGACGCGCGTCTCAAGGATGGCTCGCGCTTCAACGCGATGGTGCCGCCGGTGGCCGTGGACGGCAGCCTCGTGTCCATCCGGAAGTTCAAAAAGGACAAGTTGGGCATCGATGATCTGGTGGAATTCGGCGCCTTCACCGAAGAGATGGCCGCATATCTGCAAGCGGCCGTGGCCACGCGCCTCAACGTGATTGTCTCCGGCGGTACCGGGTCGGGGAAAACCACGACGCTCAACGCGCTGTCTTCCTTCATCGACAACGCCGAACGCATCCTGACCATCGAGGATACCGCGGAACTGCAACTGCAACAGACCCACGTGGGCCGCATGGAAAGCCGCCCGCCGAACGTCGAAGGCAAAGGCGAGGTCTCCCCCCGCGACTGTCTAAAAAACGCCCTGCGGATGCGCCCCGACCGCATCATCGTCGGCGAGACAAGGGGCGAGGAAGTCATCGACATGCTGCAGGCCATGAACACAGGCCACGACGGTTCGATGACGACGATCCACGCCAACTCCGCCCGTGACGGCATCAGCCGTCTGGAGAACATGATCGCCATGGCGGGCATTGAAATGCCCCTGAAAGCCGTGCGCTCGCAAATCTCCTCGGCGGTGAACCTGATCGTGCAGGCGTCCCGTCTGCAGGACGGGTCCCGCCGGATGACATCGATCACCGAAATCACCGGGATGGAAGGCGAGGTCATCTCCATGCAGGAAATCTTCCGCTACCAGCGCGTCGGCTTGACACCGGAGAACAAGATCATCGGTCATTTCACCGCCACCGGTGTCCGGTCCGCCTATGCAGAGCGGTTCCGCATGTGGGGCTACGACCTGCCCCCGTCCATCTACGAACCCATCGCGGCCCAATAAGGATCAGGACAATGAGTGCAGAACCAATCATCTACGGCCTGATCTTCATCGGCGTGCTGGTGCTGGTCGAAGGCCTGTATCTGGTCACCTTCGGCAAATCGATCAGCCTGAACAGCCGCGTGAACCGCCGGCTCGAAATGCTCGACAAGGGCAATGGCCGCGAAGAGGTGCTCGAAAAGCTGCGCAAGGAAATGCAGCAGCACATGAAAAGCCGGAGCATCCCGCTCTATTCCCTGCTTGGGGAAAAGGCGCAGAAAGCCGCCATTGCTTTCACCCCGCGTCAGCTGATCATGATCATGGTGCTGCTTGCCGGTGTCGCTTTCATGGGCCTGACCGTGGGCACCGAGACCGAAGTCGGCGTGCGCGCGCTGCTGTCTGTCGGCATCGGCGTCGGGGCGGTTTATTTCTGGGTCTCCTCCAAGGCGAACAAACGCCTGGCGATGATCGAAGAGCAATTGCCTGATGCGGTGGAGCTGATGGTGCGGTCCTTGCGTGTCGGCCACCCGTTTTCCTCTGCCATCCAGATCGTGGCCAAGGAGGTTCAGGACCCGCTGGCCTCTGAATTCGGCATGATCGCGGACGAATCTGCCTATGGCCGTGACGTGGGCGACGCGCTCAAGGAGATGGCAGAACGACTGGACATGCAGGATCTGCGCTTCCTTGCCGTGGCCGTGACGATCCAGCAGACCTCCGGCGGGAACCTCGCCGAAATCCTGGCCGGTCTGGCCAAGGTGATCCGCGCCCGCTTCCGGCTCTTCCGCCGTGTCAAGGCCATCACGGCAGAGGCGAAGTGGTCGGGTAAATTCCTCTCCGCCTTCCCGATCGTGGCACTGATCGTCATCAACGTCTCCGACCCCAATTACTACGATGAGGTCCGCGACCACGCATTGTTCATCCCCGCCTGTTTCACCGTCGGCATTCTGCTCGGGCTGAACCTGCTGGTGATGCGCATTCTGACCGACATCAAGGTGTAAGGAACTGACCCGATGGAATTCTTAAGCTCTTTCAACGCCATGGTGGTCGATATGCTGGGGCCGCTGGGTCCGATCATCATCCTCGGCACCATCGGTCTGATCATGATTGCGGTGACGGTTATCCTGATCCTGAAACAGCCCGAAGACCCCATGGCCAAGCTGAAGAAATCGGTGCAATCGCCAGATGCAGCCAAGGAGCCGCAGCAGCGCCTGCGCCAGGGTGAACGCAATGAGCAGCTTCAGAAATTTGCCAGCTTTCTCGAACCGCAGGACGTGGCCACGCTCAGCAAGAAGCAGTTGCAACTGACGCAGGCGGGGTATCAAAGCAAGGACTCGGTGCGCATCTTCCACTTCGCGCAGTTTGCCCTGGCCATTCTGGGCCTGCTGGGGGCTTTTGTGTACCTGATCGTGCTGGGCGGCGGCGAAGGGTTCAGCAGCAACAAAATGATGATCTACTTCATCGTACCGGGCGCCGTCGGATATTATCTGCCCAGCTACTGGGTAACCCGCCGGGTCGAGATGCGCAAAGAGGAAATCACCCGCGGCTTTCCCGACAGCCTCGACATGATGCTGGTCTGCGTGGAGGCGGGGCAGTCGCTTGATCAATCGATTGTCCGCGTGGCACGCGAATTGCACGCCTCCTACCCCGCGCTGGCGCAGGAATTCGACATGGTCGCCTATGAGATGAAGGCCGGTAAGGATAAGGTCACGGTGCTGAACGACATGGGCGAACGCTGCGGGGTGCAGGATGTCTCCTCCTTCGTGACGGTCCTGATCCAGTCGGCAACGTTCGGGACATCCATCGCGGAGGCTCTCAGGGTCTACGCCGGCGAGATGCGGGACAAGCGGGTGATGCGCGCGGAAGAGGCCGCAAACAAGTTGCCAACCAAGATGACCCTTGCCACTATGATGCTGACCGTGCCGCCGCTCTTGATCATTCTGGTCGGGCCTTCCGTGCACGGCATCACGCAACTGGGGAGCTTAGGCGTCAACTGATGATCACAAGGGTCCGGCGCGCCGCCCAGGCCGCCGCAGTGCTTGCCACCAGCCTTGGACTTGCCGCCTGCAGCACGGGCGACACCTCCGTTCCCGAGGGCCAGATCGACGCGCCCGGCGTTGATCTGACGGCCGATGCGGTGGACGGGGTCGACGTCGGTCACCGTCTGATTGCTGCCGGTGAGTACGAGCTGGCGGTCAAATCCTTTAACCGTGCCGCCCTTGAGCGCGGCAAGATCGACGTGGAAATCCTTGCCGGGCTGGGCAGTGCCAATCTGGGGTTGGGCCGTTTGGGCCAGGCCGAAAGGCAGTTGCGCCGCGCCATTTCCATGGAAGGCGCCCAACCAGAGGACTGGAACAATCTTGGCGTTGTGCTGATGGAAGCGGGCAAAACCGTCGAAGCCGAACAGATTTTCAAACGCGCCTTTGCCCTCGACAATGGCGAAAGTGTCGCAATTCGCGACAACTTGCGCTTAGCACTCGCAAAATCGCAGAATTCTGCTACAACACCCTTACAAACCGACGACTACAAGTTGGTCCGGCGCGGCAGCACAGATTTCCTGATCCGTCCGACGCCGTAATTGAGGTAAGAGCAGTAAAAGGACGCACAACATGCGCCATCCCATCCTTCTGTCCGCCTGTCTGGCGGGTGTACTCCTTGTTGCAGGCTGCGCCGAAAAAGAAGACGAGACTGTCGAACGCGCCTTTCAGGACGTCAACGTTGTCGATGAATCCAATCTCAATGACGTGATGCTGACCGTGGCGGACCCCAACGAGGCCGTGGGGTACTTCACCCGGACCACCAAGGAAAAGCCCGACCGCATCGATCTGCAACGGGGTCTGGCCTATTCGCTGGTCCGCGCGAAACGCTTTACCGAAGCGGCACCCGCGTGGGAGAAAGTGACCACGATGGAGGGCGCCACGGCCGAAGACAGCGTGGCCCTTGCCGATACCCTGATCCGCACGGGCAACTGGGCCAAGGCCGAAGCGACGCTGGACACCCTGCCCCCCACCCATGAAACCTTCAACCGCTACAGGCTGGAGGCGATGCTGGCGGACAGCAACGAGGAATGGACCAAGTCGGACAGTTTCTATGAGATCGCGACCGGGCTGACCACAAAACCCTCGGGCGTGCTGAACAACTGGGGCTATTCCAAGCTGACCCGTGGCGACTACAAGGAAGCCGAACGGCTCTTCGGCGAGGCCATCCGCCAAGATCCGACCCTCTTCACCGCCAAGAACAACCTCGTTCTGGCCCGCGGTGCTCAGCAGGACTACAGCCTGCCGGTGATTCCCATGGACCAGACGGAGCGGGCGCAGCTGCTGCACACCATGGCCCTTTCTGCGATCAAACAGGGTGATGTCAGCGTCGGCAAGGCGCTGTTGCGGGACGCGATCGAGACGCATCCGCAGCACTTTGAACCCGCTGTGCGCGCGCTGAACGCCCTCGACACCTGATCGCAGAGCGGCATGGCGATCACGGCCTCTTCTGCCTGGTGGTTTTTGCCCTTCGTGCTGCCGCTATGTTTCTACGTGGCCTTCACCGACCTGTCGCGCATGAAGATCACCAACCAGTCGGTAATCGCGCTGGCCCTGGTGTTCGTGATCCTTGGGCCCTTTGCCATGCCCGATCTGGAAACCTACCTCTGGCGGCTCGCCCAACTGGTGATCATGCTGATCATCGGTGTCCTGCTCAACGCCATCGGGGCCATGGGCGCGGGTGACGCGAAATTCATCGCCGCCGCCGCACCCTACGTGGCTCTGCCGGACCTGCGGTTGATCATGGCGCTTCTGGCGGCCTCCCTGCTCGGCGCCTTTGTCACCCACCGCATTGCGCGCGCCACCAGCCTGCGCACGCTGGCGCCGCATTGGGCCAGCTGGGACCAGGGCAAGAAATTCCCGATGGGCCTCGCACTGGGCATGGCTCTTGCGCTCTACTTGATCCTCGGTGCCCTCAAAGGCGCCTGAATTACGCCATTTTCTTCAGTTACGGTCTGGGCAAACGGGGTGCAGGTCGCCGCGACAAAACTGCTGTTACTGAGGATCGTGCAATGAATATGCAAAACGCCAATGTCATGGTGCCGCCACCGCCGCGCACCCTGGAAGACATGCAGCTGCCCACCGTGATGATGCGGGACATCGTGCTGAAGACCATGTTCCGCAAGAACGTCGATATGGTCAGCGACCTCAGCAAGGCGATCTGCCTGCCGATCCCGGTCACGCAGGAGCTGGTGGATATGGCGCGCGACCAGCGTCTGCTGGAGGCGACCGGCACGCTCAATGCCAATAACGGTAATGAAATGGGTTATCAGCTGACCGAACAGGGCAAGGCGCGCGCGCTGGATGCGCTGGCGCAGTCGGAATACTTCGGCGCCATGCCGGTGCCGCTTGATGTCTACGCCGCTCAGGTCAAGCGCCAGTCCGTGCGCAATATGCAGATCACCCGCGATCAGCTGACCGGCGCGATGGGCCACCTCGTGCTGCCCGACATGCTGCTGGAACAGCTTGGGCCTGCGGTCTCTGCCGGTCGCTCGATCCTGATGTACGGCCCGCCCGGCAATGGTAAATCCTCGATCTCCAACGGCATCCGCGACGCACTTGGCGATCACGTGTTCGTCCCCCGCGCCATCGAATATGCAGGGCAGGTGATCACCGTCTATGACCCCATCGTGCACGCCGCCGTGCCCATGGAAGAGGACGACCCCACCGCGCTGCGCCGCGCCACCAAGTTCGATCAGCGCTATGTGAAATGCGAACGCCCCACGGTGATCACCGGCGGTGAGCTCAGCCTTGAGATGCTCGATCTGGTGTACAATCCCACGGCGCGTACCTACCAGGCGCCGTTGCAGCTGAAATCCACCGGCGGCATCTTCATCGTCGATGACCTTGGCCGTCAGGCTGAACCACCGCAAAGCCTGGTGAATCGCTGGATCGTACCGCTGGAGGAAAGCAAAGACATCCTCGCCCTGCAGTCGGGCGAGAAATTCGAGGTGCCTTTCGACACGCTGGTGATCTTCTCCACCAACTTCCACCCCAACGAGATTTTCGACCAGGCCGCCCTGCGCCGGATCTTCTTCAAGATCAAGATCGACGGGCCCAATCAGGAAAACTTCCTGAAAATCTTCGCCATGGTCGCCAAGAAACGCAATATGCCGCTGGACGAGGCGACGCTGGTGCACCTGCTGAAGGTCAAATACCCCGAGATCGACAATATCTACGCCAACTACCAGCCGATCTTCCTGATCGACCAGATGATTTCGATCTGCGACTTCGAGGGCATCCCCTACCAGATGAGTCCCGAGCTTATCGACCGGGCCTGGGCGAACATGTTTGTGAAAGACGAACACATCGTGAAGTAAGCTCCACGTCATCGGTGTCGCGTTTTGGCCAGGCAGGTGCCGCAGCGTGGCCTTTCCCCGCAAAAGCAGCGACGAACTTCTATCGAGCCGCCACACTGCGGCAACCTTCGCGTCATCGGCACCGACGCTGGCGCACAGAAACACGGTTGGACCAATACTACCCGGCGTGCTGCTCACCACTCAGGAACGCCTCCGGATCGTCCACTTCGACCAGCGCCTTGCCTTTGATCCACCAGAACCGGTTGCCCACATTTCTCAGAAAGCTGCGGTCGTGGCTGACAAGCAGACAGGACGCGCCATGGGCGATCAGTTCCTCCTCCAGCGCCTCCTGCCCCTCGATGTCCAGATGGTTCGTCGGTTCATCCAGCACGTAGAAATTGGGATGGCTCAGGCGCAGGATCAACATGGCCAGTCGCGCCTTTTGCCCGCCTGACAAGGCATCGATCTTCTTGTCCTGCATTTGCACGGTGAGCCCAGCCCCCGCCAAAACCGTGCGGGCCCGCTGGTCACCGATATCGAATTGCCCGGCCACCGCCTCCATCGGCGTTTCAAACGCATCCAGCTGGCTCAGATGCTGATCCGAATAGGCCGGCACAACGGAGGGCGCACATTTTATCTGTCCCTCCGCACCGCTCAACGCCCCCTGGATCATCTTGATCAGGCGCGTTTTGCCGGTGCCATTTGTGCCCAGCACGACGATGCGGTCGCCTCTGGTGATCCATTTCCGACCTGTCCGGTAGAGCAGCCGCCCATCCGGCGTTTCGACCGGCGCATCGTCCAACGTGATCAGCGCCTTGGCGTGGGTGCCACTGTTTGCCAGCCTGATATCGCCCGCCGATTGGTCGCGATGGGCGGGCCGGGCAGCGGCCTCCATCTTTTCGGCACGGTCGGTGAGCTGGCGGGTTTTCGTCAGCAACAGATCGGAGCCGGAATTGGTCCCGACGTTCTTGAGTTTTGCCGCCTGTCTGCGCAGCTGCTGGGCCTTGTTGAGATCATTGGTGAACCGTCTTTCGTCGGCTGCATCCGCCTCGTCCAATGCGGCACGCGCCGCTGTGAAAGGGAGTTGGAACACCCGGGAGCGCTCGGGACGCAGGAAAAGCGTGCGGTTGGTCGTATTGTCCAGAAACGCCCGGTCATGCGAGATGATCACGACCGCGACGCTATGGGGCAAGGAGGCCAGCCAGGCTTCGAGCAAGGCGATGCGGGAGAGATCAAGGTGGTTGGTCGGCTCGTCCAGCAGCAGGACATCGGGCTTTGTGATCCAGACTGCGGCCAGCATCGCGGTGCGTTGCCAGCCGCCACTGAGCGCTGCCAGCGGTTGATGCTGCAGGTCATAAGGCACCTTCAGATCATCCAGCAGCACATCCACACGCCAGCTTTCATAGTCGGTCTGGTCAGCGGGCAGCGCCGCCAGAACCAGCTCGTAGAGGGACAGCGTTTCGACCTCGGAGGGCAGGTTTTGCGTCACATACCCGATCCGCGCGCCACGTGCGCGCGTGATGTCACCGCGGGTCGGATCGAGCTCACCGGCGATGCAGCTGAACAGCGTGGATTTGCCGCGTCCGTTTGCGGCAACCACGCCTATTCTGTCGGCCTTGGAAATTGTCAGGGTCAGGTCCGCAAAAAGCGGAATGCCAAGCGTCACGCCCAGGGCGTTGATATTGATCATATTCATGGGAGTCTCGGTACAAACAAAAGGGGCCGCGGCGCGGCTATGGACAGACCGAGTAAAAGAGTGCTCTCTGGTCAGCCCTGCAAACGGTGTTTACAGGGCGACGCGGGGACCGTGCTGAAGTCGGCGGATAATACGCATGATCAGCTGGTGCCCTCCCGTTGTTGTTTGTTCCCGATGGAGTGAAGGTAGAAAACCACAGCGCATTTTGCAACGGTTTTGGGTGATGTACCGTGAGTACGGTTTTTCCCGGCTCTCAACCACGGTAGCGGCCAGGATGAACGGCTCTTTCGGTTTTCAAAGCCGGTGGCGGACAATGGCAGCGGCCGGAAATCGGCGCCCCATCGCGCAGATCGCGGCAGTCTGCGCTGCGCGTCTCAGCCCCGGTCTGAGACCGACTTCTGGTAGCGGTCCAACTCCCTGATCAAGGCCTGACCGTTTGGAACCTCCGCTCGTTTGGAAAATTCATCCCAGACCGCGCCGAACGGCATGTCCTTGAATTCTTCGGTGACCGAAAGCCGGGTCGTGAAGTTTAGCCCGTCCTCCGCCGTCTTCAACTGATCCAGCGGCATAAGCAGGGCACGCAGCAGCGCTTTCTGCATGTTGCGGGTGCCGATGACCCATGCTGCGGTCCGGCTGATCGTCGCGTCGAAAAAATCCAGACCGATATGCGTCCGACCCAGCAGGTCAGCGCTCACAAGTTCCTGCGCCATTTGCAGGATGTCATCATTCAAGAGAATGACGTGGTCGCTGTCCCATCGCATCGGGCGGGACACGTGCAGCAGGATTTCATCCACCGACAGCGATACAGCGCTCAGCTTGTCGGCGATGTTTTCGGTTGGGTGAAAGTGACCCATATCGAGGCACAGCAACGTGCCCTTGCGGCTGGCGTAGCCAAAGTAAAACTCGTGGCTGCCGACCGTACAGGCCTCGACCCCGATGCCAAAGAGCTTGCTTTCGACGGCGTCCAGCATGTGGACCTTGTCCTGTGGCGGCTCCAGCATGGCATCCAGCGATGCTTCCAGCCGCCGCCGCGCCGACATCCGGTCAACGGGCGTGTCCTTGTAGCCATCCGGCACCCAGATGTTGTTCACGCAGGGCGCGCCCAACGTCGCCCCCATCTGGGCGGCAATATCGCGGGACCGTCTGCCATGCTCGATCCAGAAGTCGCGGATACCCGCATTGGGATGGCTGAGGGTCAGGTTGTCATCGGCCTTGGCGTGGGCAAAGAAGGTCGGGTTGAAATCCAGCCCAATTCCGAGCCCGCGCGCCCAATCGACCCAGGGCGCGAAATGTGCAAACTCGATTTCGTCGCGATCCGGGGTTTTGTCCGTATCGAGATACATCGCGTGCAGGTTAAACCGATGTTTTCCCGGGATCATGGAGTAAGCGAATTCGGCATCCGCGCGCAGCTCATCAGGTGTCCGCGCACGGCCGGGATGGTTTCCCGTCGCCTGAATTCCACCGCCTGACGTGCCTGTCTGTTGCTCGAACCCGACGACGTCGTCGCCTTGCCAGCAATGCATCGAAATCGGGATCGTCTTGAGCCGGTCAAGGGCTGCCTCGGTATCAACACCCCAGTCGGCAAAGGCGGCCTTGGCTGTTTCATAGGTCATGATCTGCCCCTACCGCGTGAACGCCTGAACGTTGCCTGCGTCCACGTTGAGAATGTTGCCCGTGGACTTTGACGAGGTGTCGGCGGCGAAGAAATAGCAAGCCTCCGCTATGTCTTCCGGCAGCACCGAGCGTTTGAGCAGAGAGCGGCTGCGGTACATCTCCTCAAGCCCGGCCTTATCGGTCCCATAGGTGTCCGCCCGTTGTTCCAGCCAGTCGCCCTCCCAGATTTTCGACCCGCGCAACACTGCATCCGGGTTAACGACATTCACCCGGATGCCGGCCTCTGCCCCCTCCAGTGCCAGACAGCGGGCGAGGTGGATTTCGGAGGCTTTGGCCGTGCAATAGGCGGCCGCATTGGGCGAGGCCGCCAATCCGTTCTTGGAGGCGACAAAGACGATCGAACCCCCGATGTCCTGCAGACGCATCAGCTTGAATGCCGCGCGGCTGACGAGGAAGTAGCCGGTAGACAGGATCTCCATGTTCTGGTTCCAGAGCGCCAGCGACGTCTCTTCAACCGGCGCAGAAGAGGCGATGCCCGCATTGGACACGAGAATATCCACGCCGCCAAATTCGACAGCTGCCTCTGCAAAGGCTGCAGCCACCGCCTCTTCGCTGGTGACGTCCATTATGACGCTTCGCACGACATCTGCGCCGTACCGGTCGACCAACGTGGCCTGCGCCGCCGCCAGACCGTCTGCGCTGATATCGGCAATGACCACACAGGCCCCTTCGGCCAGATAGCGGTGCGCCGTTGCCGCGCCGATACCGCCCGCGCCACCGGTGACCAGCGCCACGCGGCCCGCAAGGGACTTCGGCTTTGGCATCCGCTGCAGTTTGGCCTCTTCCAGAAGCCAGTATTCGATATCAAAGGCTTCCTGTTCGACAAGCCCCTGGTAGGTACTGACCGCAGACGCCCCGCGCATCACGTTGATCGCATTGACGTAGAATTCGCCGGAAACGCGCGCCGTTGCCTTGTCTTTTGCAAAGGTGATCATGCCAACGCCGGGCACGAGGTAAACAACGGCATTCGGGTCGCGCATGGCGGGACTGTCACCATGTTTGCAGCGCTCATAGTAGGCGGCGTAATCCCGGCGGTAGGCATCGACCTGATCCGGCAGCCCCGCCAATACCGCATCCACGTTGTGCGCTGCTGGATCGAAGGGCACCACCAGCGGGCGGATCTTCGTACGTAGAAAGTGGTCGGGACAGGAGGTGCCCAGAGCCGCCAAGGACGCCATGTCCTTGGCATTTACGAACTCCAGGACTGCATCGCTGTCATTGAAATGGCCAACCATATGCTGGTTGCCGGAAACGAAGCCCCGGATCGCAGGCATCAACCGGGCGGCAGTGGCGCGCCGTTCCTCAGAAGGCAGGCTCTCGTGCAGAGCCCCGCCAAAGGCCGCCACACCACCGCTGCGTTCTGCCAGCCATCTGGTCGCCACGTTGATCACGTCGATGGTCTGATCGTAGCATTCCTTGGCCGTGTCGGCCCATGTGAACAACCCGTGGCTTTCGAGCACGACGCCGTCAGCCTCCGGGTTTTCGACACAGTATTTCTCAAGCCACAGGCCCAATTCGTACCCGGGCCTTTTCCAGGGCAGCCATCCAATCCGCTTGCCGAAAATCTCCTGTGTGAGCGCTTTGGAGTCTTTGGAAGCCGCAATCGCGATGATTGCATCAGCGTGCACGTGATCGACGTGTTTGCGCGGCACATAGGCGTGTAGGGGCGTATCAATAGAGGCCGCGCGCGGGTTCAGCCGGAACGTGCAATGCGGCAGATATCCGACCATCTCGTCCTCGAACGCGACCCCCCGGTAGAGCGCCTTCAGCGCCTGCAGCTTGTCCATGTAGAGCGTCGCAAAACCGTCCATCTTCATGGATCCGATGTCGCCGCCCGATCCCTTGACCCACAAGACCTCGACCTGCGCGCCGGTCAGCGGGTCGGTCTCCGTCACCTTGGCAGAGGTATTGCCGCCGCCATAGTTGGTCACGCGCTTGTCTGACCCAAGGACGTTCGAGCGATACAGCAACAGCTCCGATTCGCTCATCCCCTCTGCTGTCGCGTCATTCCAGCGACTCTCCAGGAGTTGAGTTTCCAGTGATTTCAACATGTTTCCTCCGATCAACGCGACGCGCACATGCTCTGCCTTACCCCCGAGGCTGAGCATGATAAGGGTTCTTGTCAATCATAATCACTCATGATCAATCATGCTGCAGCGCAGTATGATTGTTATTGACTGTTTTTGATTGACAGGTGGTGCGAATCTGGACACCGTATTGAACAAGGGAGACAGACATGCACGAAAAGGAAAGGCACACGATCATTCTTTCCGCAGTGGAAGAGCGGCCCGTGGTTACGGTTTCTGATCTGTGCAACATGACCGGCGCCTCGGAGGCCACGATCCGCCGGGACATCGCCACATTGCATCAGGAAAAGCTGCTGCGCCGGGTCCGGGGTGGTGCCGAAGCGCTCAGCCCGCCGCAATTCGTCGGCCTCGCCGGGCGTCCGTTTTCGGTGAACGAGACCATGCGGATCGAGGAAAAGCAGGCCATTGCCGCTGCCGCGGTCGAGCTTTGCGACGATGGGGATGCCATCATCATCAACGGCGGCACGACCACCTTCCAGATGGTGCATCCCTTGGCCGGGCGCCGCATGCAGGTCTTCACCAATTCCTTCCCGATCGCCGAACACCTGCTGAAGCATTCCAAGAACACCGTGATGCTGTCGGGCGGGACGATCTACCGCGAGCAGAACATCATCCTGTCGCCTTTTGACAACGACGTGACCCGTAATTTCTGCGCCCGGCGCATGTTCATGGGCGCGCAGGGTCTCGGCCCGCTGGGGCTGATGGAAGCCGACCCCTTGTTGATCCAGGCGGAGCAAAAGCTGATCGGCCAGGCGGACGAGCTGGTCGTCCTGGTTGACAGCACGAAGTTCGAGCAGCGCTCCAGCCTTGTTCTCTGCCCGCTCAGCCGGATCACCACCGTCATCACCGATGACCAGATTTCAGACAAAGCGGCCGCCATGCTCGACGCCGCAGAAGTGAAGCTGATCGTTGCCCAATCCGGCAGCGCTCAGAAAGTCGTCGCCTCATAGAAGGCGACCAAGAAGCGAACGTACCTTAGGGAGGAAACCAATGAAACGTCGCACCTTTACCAAGCTCACCGCGGGCCTGAGCCTGGCGGCAAGCCTGTTCGGAACATCCGCACTGGCGCAGGACAACATGCGCATCGCCCTCGTCGTCAAAGCCCTCGGCATCGGCTTTTTTGAAGCCGCGGCAGAAGGTGCCCAGGAGGCTGCCGACGAACTGGGCGGCGTCGAGGTCATCTACACCGGCCCGACGGATACCACCGCAGAGGGTCAGATCGAGGTCATCAACGCCCTCATCGCGCAGAACGTCGATGCCATCGCCGTATCGGCCAATGACACCGACGCGCTGGTCCCGGCGCTCAAGCGCGCAATGCAGCGCGGCATCACCGTGATTTCCTGGGATTCCGGCGTCGCCGAAGAGGGGCGTCAGATGCACCTGAACCCGTCCTCCAACGCGCTGATCGGCAACATGATCATCAAGCTGGCCGCAGATCACCTCCCCGAGGGCGGTGATGTCGCCGTGCTGTCGGCCACCACGACCTCCACCAACCAGAACATCTGGATCGAGGAAATGACCAAGGTGATGGGCGATTATCCCGGCATCAATGTCGTCTCCACCGTCTATGGCGATGACCTGGCCGATAAATCCTACCGCGAGGCGCAAGGTCTCATGCAGTCCTTCCCCGATCTTGATGCGATCATCGCGCCGACCTCCGTGGGGATTGTGGCCGCCGCGCAGGCCGTCGCCGATGCGGGCAAGATCGGTGAGGTCAACGTGACCGGCCTCGGCCTGCCGTCGGAAATGGCGGGCGCCATTGAAAGCGGCGCCTCCCAGTCCTTCGCGATCTGGAATCCGATTGATCTGGGCTATTCCGCGACGATGATTGCCCATGCGCTGGCCTCTGGCGCGGCCACGGCGGAGCCCGGCGCGGAAATCTCCATCGGTCGCGTCGGCACCATCACGCTGGACGACACAAACGCCGCCGCCATGGCGGACCCGTTTGTCTATGATGCGTCCAACATCGAACAGTTCAAGTCGATCTTCTAGACAGTGAACCGGCCCCCGACGCGGACTTCCCGTGCCGCGCCGGGGCCTATCCCCTGACCCCATCGAGACACCTGATGCTGAAGCAAATGGAGCCCCCCGTGCCGTCCGAGGACAGGCCCGCCACGCAGGCGGCTTTGGCACTACACGGTATCACCAAGACCTTTCCGGGTGTCAAAGCGCTGTCCGACGTGTCACTCGATCTCTATCCCGGCACAGTGACCGCGCTGATCGGTGAAAACGGCGCGGGCAAGTCCACGGTCGTCAAGATCCTGACAGGTATTTACCAGCCTGACGGCGGCACGATCCTTGTCGATGGCAAGCCCACAAGCTTTCCCGTGCCGCAGGCCGCCGCCGGGCATGGTGTCACAGCGATCCATCAGGAAACGGTGCTTTTCGACGAGCTGTCCGTCGCCGAGAACATCTTTCTGGGCCACGCCCCCCGCGGTGCCTTTGGCCTCATCGACCGCAAAGCCATGACGGCGAAGGCCCGCGCGCTGCTCGACGGCATCGGCGCGCAGATCGATCCGGAGCACAAGCTCAAGGATCTCGGCATCGCCAACAAACACCTTGTGGCGATTGCTCGCGCCCTCTCTATCGATGCGCGGGTCGTCATCATGGATGAGCCCACCGCAGCCCTATCGCACAAGGAAATCGAGGAGCTCTATGAGCTGGTCGAAGACCTCAAGGCGCAGGGCAAGGCCATTCTCTTCATCAGCCACAAGTTCGACGAGATTTTCCGGATCGCCGATCGCTACACCGTCTTTCGCGACGGACATCTGATCGGGAATGGCACCATCGCCGATGTCACCGAGGCCGATCTGGTCAAGATGATGGTCGGTCGCGACGTCAGCCAGATTTTCCCCAAGCGCACGCCCGACCCAGGTGACACGGTCCTCAAGGTCGCAGGCTACGCGCATCCGACCGAGTTTGACGACATCGGGTTTGAATTGCGCACCGGCGAGATCCTGGGATTCTACGGGCTGGTCGGAGCGGGCCGGTCGGAGTTCATGCAATCCCTCTTCGGGATCACCCGGCCTTCTGCGGGCTCTGTGGAAATCGATGGCCGCCCGGTCGATATCAAATCACCTGCGGATGCGGTCGAGAACGGCATCGTCTACGTGCCCGAAGACCGTGGACAGCAGGGCGCCATACTCGACCTGCCGATCTTTCAGAACATCACGCTGCCATCCCTGGGGCGCCTCTCGGGCAATGGCTTTCTGCGGTTGGCCGAGGAGTTCAAACTGGCGCGGGAGTATACAGAACGGCTGGACCTGCGCGCCGCCTCTCTGGACACCCACGTGGGGCATTTGTCGGGCGGTAACCAGCAAAAGGTCGTCATCGCCAAATGGCTGGCCACGCAGCCCAGGGTCATCATTCTCGACGAACCGACCAAGGGGGTCGACATCGGCTCCAAGGCCGCCGTGCACGATTTCATGGCGGAACTGGCCGCCCAGGGCCTCGCCATCATCATGGTCAGTTCGGAAATCCCCGAAGTGCTGGGCATGTCGGACCGGGTGATCGTGATGCGCGAGGGGCGCATCGCCGCCGAATTGGCGGGCCCTGATCTGCACCCCGAGACGCTTGTGCGCCACGCTGCCGGTATCTCGGGCGGGCCGTCATGATGAAACGGCTGATCACATCGCGCGAGGCGCTTCTGGTCGGGGCGATTGCCCTGCTGCTGGCACTGATCTCGTCGCGGTTTCCCGCCTTCATCGCGCCCGCCAATCTTGTCAATGTCTTCAACGACACCTCGCCACTGATCCTGCTGGCCATCGGCCAGATGATCGTCATCCTGACCAAATGCATCGACTTGAGCGTCGCGGCCAATCTGGCGCTCACGGGTATGGTTGTCTCCATGATCAACGTCGCCGTGCCGGGCCTGCCCATCCTCTTCATCCTTGTCATTGCCGTCGGGCTGGGCACGCTGCTGGGGATGGTCAACGGTATCCTTGTCTGGAAACTTGCGATCCCGCCAATTGTGGTCACCCTTGGGACGATGACCATTTTTCGCGGCATGATCTTCCTGATCTCTGACGGCAAATGGGTCAACAGTCACGAAATGAGCCCCGCCTTCAAAGCCTTTCCCCGCACCGAACTGCTCGGCCTACCGGTGCTGAGCTGGATCGCGATCACCGCGGTGATCCTCTTCACCGTCGTCATGACCCGCACGACACTGGGCCGGGCCTTCTATGCCGCCGGGGGCAACCCGCATGCCGCGACCTATGCAGGCATCAACGTTGGCAAGACACAGTTCTGGGCCTTCACGATCTCGGGCGCGCTGGCGGGTCTTGCCGGATACCTCTGGGTGTCGCGCTTTGCCGTGGCTTACGTGGACATCGCGGGCGGGTTTGAACTCGACGTGGTCGCGGCCTGCGTGATCGGCGGCGTGTCCATCATGGGCGGGATCGGCACGGTGGTGGGCGCACTGCTGGGAGCCTTGTTTCTGGGCATCATCAAGAACGCCCTGCCCGTCGTTGATATCTCGCCCTTCTGGCAATTGGCCATCTCGGGCGGGGCCATCATCGTCGCCGTGGCGCTGAACGCCCAGGCAAACCGGAAAAAGGGCCGCATCATCCTCAAACAGGCGGAGCAGGCGACATGAGCGCAACCGACCGCATGATCCCCGACCGCCTGCGCTCGCCTCTTGAGCAACGGTTGAAAAGCTGGGAGACACTGTTGCTGGCGGTGGCCATCGCCATATTCGTCGCAAACAGCTTCGCCTCACCCTACTTCCTGAACGCCTGGAACCTCAGCGACGCCACTTTCAACTTCACCGAAAAGGCGATGATCGCCTTTGCCATGGCGCTGCTCATCATTTCGGGGGAGATCGATCTCAGCGTCGCATCCATCATCGCGCTGGCCTCCACCGCGATGGGGGCCGCGGTCCAGATCGGCGTGGGAACTCCCGGGCTGTTGCTGATCGGCCTCAGCGTGGGGTTGCTCTGCGGCGCCTTCAACGGGGTGCTCGTCACACGCTTTGGTCTGCCGTCCATCGTGGTCACCATCGGCACCATGAGCCTTTTCCGCGGCATCAGTTTCATCGTCCTCGGCGATCAGTCCTACAAGGGGTACCCCGCCAGCTTCTCATGGTTTGGCCAGGGCTACGTCTGGTGGGTGATCTCCTTCGAATTCGTCCTCTTTGCGATCATCGCGCTCCTCTACGGCGTGCTGCTGCACAAGACCAATTTCGGCCGCGCCGTCTACGCCATCGGCAACAACCCCACCGGTGCCCTGTTCTCCGGCATCCGCGTGCAGCGGATCAAGTTCATCCTGTTCCTGCTGACCGGGTTGATGTCGGGTATCGCTGCAATCTGCCTGACCGCGCGCCTCGGCTCCACCCGCCCCTCCATCGCAACGGGATGGGAGTTGGAAGTGGTCACAATGGTCGTGCTCGGCGGGGTCAGCATCCTTGGCGGGTCCGGCACCATCGTCGGCGTCGTGATCGCGGCCTTTGTCATGGGGCTGGTGACCTTTGGCCTTGGGCTTCTGAACGTGCCGGGCATCGTGATGTCCATCGTCATCGGCGCGCTGTTGATCGGTGTCATCGCCCTGCCCCGCCTGTGGTCGATGGGACGGTCCCGGTGATGGAAAAATACGCCTTCAAGATGCGACTGACCCCCGGGTGTGGCGCAGAATACACCAAACGCCATGATGAGATCTGGCCAGAGCTTTCCGCCCTTCTCCGCGACGCAGGCATTTCCGACTACTCGATCCATCTGGATGAAGAAACGCATATTCTCTTCGCCGTGCTCTGGCGCGCGAAGACCCATGGGATGGATGATCTGCCGACCCACCCGGTGGTGCAGAAATGGTGGGCACATATGGCCGACATCATGGAGACGTACCCTGACAACGCCCCGATGGTCACACCCTTGAAAACCGTTTTCCACTTGCCATGAGCCCGCGCCGCATCGCCGTCATCGACATCGGCAAGACCAATGCCAAGCTTGCTCTGGTGGGCGCCACGGACTTGACGGAGATTGCGGTTGTGACCCGCCCGAACACCGTGCTGCCCGGCCCGCCCTGGCCGCATTTCGATATCGACGGGCACTGGAGCTTTCTGCTGGACGCTCTGCGCGATTTTCATGCAGCCCACGGCATCGATGCCATTTCCGTCACAACCCACGGCGCCTGTGCAGCGCTTCTGGATATTGACGGAAACCTCGCCGCCCCGATCCTTGACTACGAGCATTCGGGACCGGACAACGTGGCACTGGACTACGATGCCCTGCGGCCGCCATTTTCTGAAACCGGATCACCCAGGCTGGCGGGCGGGCTGAACATCGGCGCACAGATGCACTGGCAGTTTCAGATCGATCCGGCATTGAAGGCACGGACCCACCGGATCGTTACCTACCCGCAATACTGGGGCGCAAAGCTCACCGGGGTCGCGGCGATGGATGTGACCTCGCTGGGGTGCCACACCGACCTCTGGGACCCGCATAGCGGCACCTTTTCATCCCTCGTCGATACGCTGGACATCGCGGACAAGCTGCCGCCCGTCCACAGGCCGTCACATGTGCTGGGTCCGATCCTGCCACTGATATCGGAGCGCACCGGTTTGCCGCCCGGCACGCCAGTCCACTGCGGCATTCACGACTCAAATGCCTCGCTGCTACCTTACATCGAGGGGAACGAGGCCGCCTTCAGCGTTGTGTCGACCGGCACGTGGGTCATTGCGATGTCGATCGGGGGCAAGCCGGTCCCGCTCAATCCCGATCTTGATACGCTGATCAATGTCACGGCCCATGGAACAGCCGCCCCGTCAGCGCGGTTCATGGGCGGGCGGGAACATGATATTGCAACGGGCGGTGCCTATCCCCAGCCCTCTACCGAAGACCTCGACACGGTTTTGGGACGGCAGGTCATGCTTATGCCCGCCGTTGCGCCCGACACTGGGCCTTTCAAGGGGTATCGCTCTGAGTGGGTTGGCGCGGCACCCCCAATGGGCAGTGCCGAACGGGGCGCCGCCGTGGCACTCTACCTTGCCCTGGTGACTGCGGAATGCCTGGCCAACATCGGGCATGAGGGAGCGATCATCGTCGAGGGGCCTTTCACCGCCAACCGGATCTTTCTTGAAATGCTCGCCGTGGCGACCGCATCAGACGTGCATTGCGCATCAGGCGTGACAGGCACGAGCGCTGGCGCCGCCCTGATCGCCAGCGACGCGCAAAGAAAGGGACCGTACCCCAGCACGCTGGTAGAGCTTGACGCAAAGCGGCTTCGACCGCTGCAGGACTACGGCCATGCGTGGCGCCACAATGTGCAGCTTCGGTCGGCCCGACCCTGATCCTGACAACACCTTGACGGCCCGCGTTGGATCATTGGCCAAAGGCGGCACAGACAGGCACCTGGCAAAAACTTCCGCGATCCGATGTCCGAGACGAACAACACGCGTGCATCAGCGCCCGCATCTCAAGCCATGGCCAGCATCGCATTGAGACGGTCCGCGCCGTTCTCGATCCCCCCTTCGGCGCGCATCTTTTGCCCAAGCTCTTCAGCCGCTTCTGCGTAGGACTGCGTTTGCAAGGCATAGAGCGCATCAGCAAAACGCGCCGCAGTGAGTTTCTTGACCGGGATCGGAGCGGGCCCGCATCCGGCCTGTCGCACGCGCGCGCCCCAGAAACCCTGATCGCCAAAGAACGGGCAAACCAGCGATGGCCGCCCGGCCCGCAGCGCCTCATGAGTAGTGCCGGCACCGCCATGGTGCACGACGGCGCGGCATCTGGGGAAAAGCCAGTCATGCGGCGCGCCTTCGATCTCGTGGACAAGCTCCTGGGGGTCTCCCGGCGATAGCGTCCCCCAGCCGGTTGCCAGGATCACCCGCGTCCCGGTGCGTCGGACGGCCGACCGGATGACCTCGTTCAACCGTGCGGTGTCCACAAAAGGCATGCTGCCGAAACCGATGTAGACGGGCGGCGGACCGGCCTCCAAAAACCGGCGCAGTGTTGGCGGTGGTTCCCAGTTTTGGGTTGGGGGCAGAAACCAGTAGCCGGTGACGGCCTCGCGATCCGCCCAGTCGGCGGGCTTGGGCACAAGATGCCTGCTATGCGCGTGCAGACGCGACACGTCGAGACCCGCGGGATGAAATCCCTCCAACGGGTTCAGGCGGGGTTGCCGGGCAACCTCCGGATGCTGCGCCAGCCACCCCCGCAGCGAAAAGGTCAGGCCGGCCATTGCCAGCGTCACAATCGCGCCACTGACCAGTCTGTTTCCCGCTGAGCCGAGGGGAAACGGTGGCGCCAGAATGCTTGGAAACGCCCGCGTGGGCACGAAGGCGGGTTGGAGAAAGCTCGGGACGGCAATGGCGCCGAGGACCCGGGCGAGATATGGCGCAACAAACGCTTTGGGATGGTAGAGGATCAGGTCCGGTTGAACCTCTTGCGCGACGTGCCACATGTCGTCCAACTGCCTGTTTACCACAGCTCTCATGCTGCGCATCGCCTTGAATTTGCCATGCCAGGATGTCAGCGCGGATTGCACGTCGGGCGTGTCCATCAAATCGCGCACATTGATGGACAACGGTTTCGGAAGAAGACCGTGTGCGCTGATCAGATCGTCGAACCCGGTGCCCGTTGACAGCGTCACCCGATGGCCCCTGTCGGCCAAACCTTTGCCGAGCGCGACGTAGGGCTGCACGTCTCCCCTGGTTCCAAATGTGAGGATCAGGACATTCGCCATGGAGTGGACCTCAACTATGCTGCGCGCGGACAGGCACGCCCTTTTAGTCAACTGGGGTCGTTTTGCCCGGATTCAATTGGTGACGTAGATGCGGTTTTCTGTCCCGCTGTGCCGTCCTCCCCCGTAACCACGGTGATGATCACCTTACCCATCGAAGTGGACGCATAGGTGATCTGCTCGTCAGGCTGTAGAAACCTCCTGGAGCGCGCCTCCTCGCGAATGAAGGAGCCGACCACGGAATCGTATCCGGAGGTTCCGGTGAGAAATCCTCCGGAAAACAGATGTCGCAGGACCCCGCGGGTCATCTGGCGCCAGGTCGGTGGCATGAAAATGACGCCTTCGGGCGTGCCGCACATCAAAACCTGGTCCCTTGCGATTTTTTGCCCCTCGATCAAGGTATGGGCGCGCCCCTGATACCTAAAACGGGTCGAGGTCGCATCGGCCAGCACCTGTCCGGTCAGCTCACGGAAATCGAGGATCATTTCGCCGCCGCGCGCATCCTGACGCAGGTCTTCGTTGCGAAAGGTCACGATGCGCTCATTGTCGACGAAGCTCTCCCAGTCTCCGGGGATCACCAGCAAGCCGCCTGTCGGGAAAAAATCTGGTCCACTTTTGGCGTCGCTGAACCCCGAACCGGAATCGAAATTGTCGACGTCAATCATGCGGGACAACACGGCGCGATCCGTGAAATCACCACACAGGAACAGCCCCTTCTGGGCCGCGTCGAAGTCGTCAATCGTTGCGATATCGCGGTCGAAGATCATGCAGAGCTCCACCTCGTAATCGAGCAGCACGCCCTCCTTATGGACCACGGTCGTCACCGGTGGCGTGGGCGGGCCGAACTTGGGGAAGTTGAAGACGGACTGACTGTTGGTTTCCTCTGCGTGCTCTATGAAATTCGTGCCGGAGGCCACATGTCGGTCCCCGGAACCGGCGACCGACAGCAAGCTGCCCCACGCATAACTCTGTGTCAGATCGGCGCCATCCGCCCCCTGCGCCTGATGAAAGAGGGCGGTAAGACGGCGCGCGCCCACGTCACGCAGTGCTGCAAACAAATCCGCAGCCGGGTCTGCGCCATGCTCGGACAGATCGATTGCAGAGACCTGCGCGCCGGATAGACCGGTCACCAAAAGCGGCAGGATTTCCCCGTCCGCCCCTGCAGCGCGTGCAAATGTAAATCCCTCGGTCACCGGCAGAATACCGGGTGTCAGCGGCGCGGCCTCGGCCGAGATGGGATTGGTGCGCCCCGGATCTTCGCTGACCCCGAAGACAAGCGTCAACAGGATCAGAATGGTCAAAATCGGGATGTATAGAACAGGTCTCATAGCGAACCTCTTACGGTTTGGGACTGTTGAATGTAGGATGCGGCGCGGCCCGGTTGTTCTGCGACGCGCAGGCCATCAGAACCGGAAAATGACGCCGGTAGAGATTTCAGTCAGGGAATCGTCAAAGGAAATCGGGCTGTCTTTGGCGTCTCCCAGCAGTTGGAAATGCTCGATACCCACAAAAACGGCGGTGCGGGGTGTCAGGCTGTAGGAGGCCTGCAGTTCGATCCCCACACGCTCGAAACCCGATCCGGCATCGTAGGCGGCAAAGGCAGAAGACGCGGCTTCCTGAGCGCTGACGCCGTAAAATGCACTGGCGTAGGATCCGTCCGACCAGACGAGAAACGGCTTCGCCGACAGCCGCAACCGATCTCCGGCCATCCGGCTGAAGGCGGCGCTTATGGTGGCGCGGGTTCCTTCATGTCCCTTGCTGCTGATCCCGTGGTTGATCTCAAGGTCAACCTCGGCGGCACCGACATCGAAGGCCAGACCCGCGGAGAGCAGCGCGCCCGCCTCCACATCCCGCAGCCCGGTCAAACGGGCATCATCCTCTGCCAATCGCTCATCAAAGTCATAACCGATGGCAAAGCTTACCGACAGGTTGCGCGTCCCCGCGTTTCGGAGCGCGTAAAACCCAAGTCCACGGTCGTTCAGAAAGTAACGGTCGCGCCAGGTCAGATCGATGATCGGGAAGAGATCGGTGGTGTCCTTGTCGGAACCGGAAAACTCCGGCGCCGAGCTGACACCGAAACCGATCACACCGGACAGGTCGCGCTCGCGTTCATTTGCAGCGGCGTGCTGACCGCAGAGTACTGCGACCATAAGGGCGCAGGGAAATGGCAGCGAAGTCTTGTAAGGTCCCGCCATGGGAACATCCTCTTCTCAATGATGGAGTTATCTTGCTCTGCGTCCAAGCCTCAGACGCGCGCCCAGACAGCGCGAGACGCAGGGCATTGAGAACAGCCTGTTCTCGAAGACGGCTTGAAAATGCGTCAGCGGTCGGCGACCGCTCACGAACGGTCATTCTCTTACCGTTCGCGAACTTGCCGTTCTGACCGGCGCAATGGTTTTGTAGGGAGGGCGACAGACCCCCAACGATGAGACGAACTTGTGATGCCAAAAACCAGCCCCCGACGTGATGCCACCACAGACATGCTCTCAGGCGCCTTGCTGACGATCTTCGGGTCACACGACAGCTCGTGGCAGCAACTCGCCAAATACTGTCTCGGCTTTTCAGTGGTCGGCGGTCTCGTAATCACAAGCTTTGATCCGCTGGTGACCGCCGCGCTACCGCTTTGGCTGGCGGCCTTGCATTGGGTGTTCCACCTTCTGGTCGCTGCGTGCCTGCTGGCGGGAACGACTGCAGCGGGCGTGCTGCTGGGGGCTCGGATGCCATGGCCGCTGATCCTCGCCGTTTGCGTTTTGCCTTTCCTGCTCACGCCCTTCTCCTTGGTCGCCGAACTGCTTTTGGACAGCGAGCCGGTGACACATGACGCGAAATCCGGCCTTTGGCGGCTCTATGCTGCGGAACTTGCGTCCCTGGCGCCACCATCCCTCGGGCTTTCGGCCCTCATGGCCGTATTTGCCTATCGTGCGGCGGGCATCGCTGAGCGGTACCGCAGGATTTTGCGATCCCGACACCTCCCCGAGCCCCCGCTGCGAAGCGTTTTGCCATCTGCTCCCCATCGTCTGGGGGACGACATCCTGCACGCCGAGGCGCAGGATCACTATGTGACCATCACGACCACCCAAGGCACCGCGACCCTGAAGCTGGCCTTTGCCGATTGCGTAACCGCGCTGAAGGATTTCCACGGGGCGCAATGCCACCGGTCCCACTGGGTCCGGTTCAAACACGTCCAAAAGATCAAATCTGTAGGCAGCGCCTATGTCTGCACGCTTCACAACGGCACAAAAATCCCGGTCAGCAGACGCCGTTACAGGGATCTGAAAAGAACGCTCTAGCGCGGATACCTAAACGCCAGTGATGGCTGTCTCTCCCGGAGCCTGTCAAGCCGACACCCTGATTTACGGCCTCCCCGCGCGCGGCAACAGCTCTGTCACGCGGACCAGTTATTGTTTGGGCCAGGCCAAATTCTCTCATAGGGTCGGTGCATAGACATAAATGGATTTACAGATGACCCTTTCCGACGGCTACGGAAACACGATTTCCACAAACACTGCGGATGCGCGAGATCACTACGACCACGGAGTGCAGTTGTTCCTCGGCGCCGAGTTCGGCGCTGTCCAAGCGTTTGAGGCATCCGTCAGCGCGGATCCGGCGTTTGCCGTGGGCTATGTAGGCCTGGCACGCGCCCTCATGATGGAAGCGCGGCTTCCAGAGGCTAAAGCCGCAATTGCCCGCGCCCAGAGCCTGGCCAGCGCATCGACTGACCGAGAGCGGACACATGTTTCAGCCTTTGCCGCCTTGCTGGATGGCGACCCTCCGCTTGCCCGTACCATCGTCAAGGACCATGTCAGAGACCATCCCCGGGACGCCATGGCGGCGCAGCTCTGCACCAATGTTTTCGGATTGATCGGGTTTTCGGGGAAAGCCGGTCGAGAGGCAGAATTACTCGCCTACACCGAGACGCTGCTGCCGCACTACCAGAATGACTGGTGGATGATGTCGATGCACGCATTATCGCTGTGTGAGACAGGACAGACCGATGCGTCCCTATCGCTCATGGAGAGATCCCTGGCGATCAATCCCAGAAATGCAAACGGTGCGCATTTTCGGGCACATGCACTCTATGAGACCGGAGAAATTGCCGCCGGACGTCACTATCTGGGGGAGTGGATGGAGCAATACGACAAGAGAGCCGTTTTGCACGGGCATCTCAGCTGGCATGTCGCTCTATGGGCGCTGCATGATGGCGACGAGCAGGCAATGTGGGATGCCGTGGACGACAGCGTTCGGCCCGGAAGCTCGGACAGCATGCCAATCAATGTCCTCACCGATACCGCTGCCATTCTGTACCGCGCTGAAATCGCGGGTCTGAAGGTCGCACCGGAGCGCTGGAAGGACCTGAGCGGATACGCAGCCCGGTTCTTTCCCGAAACGGGCCAAAGCTTTGCGGATATGCATGCGGCTCTCTGCCATGCAATGGCCGGTGATGGCGAACGTCTGGCGTATATCGTGGACACGGCCAAGGGGTTTGCCGGCGACCTTGTCCGGCCCGTTGCCAAAGGTTGGGGCGAAATTGCGCGCGGGAACTGGAGCGGCGCATTGGAGCATTTGTCGCAGGTGATGGCGACGACAGAACGGCTTGGCGGAAGCCGGGCACAACGCGACTTGATTGAATTGGCATATGTCAATGTGTTGATGAAGCTTGGACTGGAGAAGGAAGCGCGCCGCACGCTGAAACTGCGCCGACCAGTGCTTTGCGATTCCACCCCAGTTTGTGGCATGCAGTGACCGGTGGCAGCCTGTTTTGGGCCGTCAGTTCTCTGCCTGTCTCGGATGATTTTGCCGTCTTTAACGGTGCTGCATGACCTGCGTCCTGTCGATGCTATGAGGCATCGCGGAGACTGGCAGACTGTGACAAAAGACGCGATCCGCTCGGCTCGTGTTGCGGGGATCTCTTTCCCGCGATCAGGAATTATCCGCGTAGGGCATTGAGGACAAAGGCCCCCGAAGCTGGCGGCGTCCCTTAAGTCAGCCCTCCATACGGTACCGCACTTTTTGCTCCGGCGATAACTGCCCTCCCCATAAACCCCCGTAAAATGGCTACGAAAGACATGGCGGGCGCTGGAACGCGCTCGTTCGTGATCGGGAGTCTCATGGCTGGAAAACCGTGGATGGCCGAGCACCTGCCTGAACGTCGCGGGAAGGCCGTCAAAGGCGCTTGCCCAAGCCATTTTCGACTTGCCTTGACCCGGGCCCCATCCGATAGAGTCTCATGTTCAAAAACCGCGCCATTCTCTTCATCCTCATCACGCTGATGATCGACGCCATCGGCATTGGCATCGTGTTTCCCATCATGCCGGATCTGATGGATCGCGTCGGCGCGGGAGATACTGGACAAGGAGCCTTCTGGGGCGGGTTTTTGATGGCCGCCTACGCGGGCGCGTTATTTTTATGTGGCCCGATCGTCGGAAGCATCTCGGATGCTGTGGGGCGCAGACCCGTGCTGATCGCGGCACTTGTCATGCTGGCGCTGGATTACGTGATCATGGCGCTGGCGGACAGTTTCTGGCTGCTGCTGCTTGGCCGCACCCTCGCGGGGCTGGCAGGCGCCACCTATATCACCGCGACGGCCTATATTGCGGATATCTCCTCGCCCCAGGAAAAGGCCGCAAACTTTGGCCTGATCGGGGCCGCCTTCGGCATCGGTTTCGTGCTCGGGCCCGCGATTGGGGGGCTTGCCGCGGAAATCAGCATTGCCGCCCCGTTCTGGATTGCCGCGGCCTTGTCGGCGGGCAACGCGCTCTTTGGATACTTCGTGCTGCCCGAAAGCCTGGCACCGCACAAGCGGCGTCCCTTCGGGCGGCGCGACCTCAACCCGTTCAAATCGATCTTCGACGCCTTTCGCCTGCCGGGTCTGGCGGTGCCCCTCACTTGCATTCTCATCTTCGAGTTCGCCAATATGGTCTATCCAACGCTTTGGGCGTTCTGGACCCGCGAAGTCTTTGACTGGCCGACGCTTTACATCGGGTTATCGCTTGCGGCCTACGGTGTTCTGCTGGCCCTCGTCCAGGGGGGATTGATGCCGATCCTGATCCGGTTGATCGGGGATTTCCGCACCCTGATGCTGGGCATGACATCGGCGCTGATCGGCATGATCGGCTTCGGCTTTACCGGTTCGGTTGCAGCCCTCGTGGTCTTCTTATTGCTGGCGGCCCTCTCGGACCTTGTGCCAGCACTGGTGACGGCGATGGCATCGAACCAGGTCGATGAAGACAGGCAGGGTGTGGTGCAGGGCGTGATCGCCTCCCTGTCATCGATGGCCGCAATCCTGTCCCCCATCGCGATGACCGGCCTCTTTCAGGCCTCTGTCGATGGAGATGGGATTTACCTGCCGGGGGCGCCGTTCCTGTTTGCCGCTCTGCTCGTGCTGGCGATGTTCCCGTTGGTGCTGCGCCTGCGCGGGCATGCGACGGTCTGACAACCTGTGCGTTGCGGCGCTTGGGGCGCGACCGGGGGTGGCACAGAGCCGGTAGCAGACGGCCTGCGTGCTAGCTTTATCTGCTTGCCCTCAAAAGCGGACGAGTTTTGTCACGCTTCATTTGCGCAGAAAGCATCCGGCGTTTCTGGAATAGGCACATCGCTCGTACCCCTAAAAACCGCGAACCCGACCTGTCGTCTCCTCATCACGGTGACACCGTCCCCGCCCGTGCAGGGCTTGTTCCATGGCGGTTTCGATGTCATCCACAGGTCCTTGGAAAAGGGGGGGGGTTACCGGCGCGCATCCAAAGCAGTGCCATCCATCGGCACTGGGCTCCAAGGATGGATGCCTCGATAGCCAAGGCTGCCGAACCAGGCCCAACATCCACTCCGGCCTTGTGGTTTGCGGTCGGATGTATCTCTTATTGGGTGCCTAAACGCGTGCCGCGCGTTTCCCCGGCGATCAAAAGGCCCCCAATATGCGTCCGTCAGGCGATGGGGCTGGTTCCCGACGCGCGATCCGCTATCTTGCCTCACATGACCGCCCTGCCCCGGAAATTCCACGACTGGTTCGCCACTAAGGGCTGGTCCATCCACCCGCACCAGCAACAGATGCTCGACCGCGCGGAGGCGCCCGCCCTGCTGCTCATCGCGCCGACCGGCGGTGGCAAGACGTTGGCCGGGTTCCTGCCCACGCTGGTCGATCTGGCTGTGGCGCCACACGATGGGTTGCACACGCTCTACATCTCACCGCTCAAGGCCCTGGCTGCTGATATCAAACGCAATCTGACGACGCCGGTTACAGAAATGGACCTGCCCATCCGTGTCGAAGACCGTACCGGCGACACGCCCGCCTCCGCCAAGAAACGCCAGCGTGCCGATCCGCCGCATATCCTGCTGACCACGCCGGAAAGCCTCGCCCTGCTCACCTCCTATGAAGACGCCTCGCGCATGTTCAAGGGCCTCAAGCGGGTGGTGGTGGATGAAATCCATGCGCTGGCAGAATCCAAACGCGGCGATCAACTGATGCTGGCGTTGGGACGCCTGCAACGGCTCTGCCCCGATCTGCGACGCGTCGGTCTTTCCGCCACGGTTGAGGACCCCGCTGCCATCGCGCACCAGCTTGCACGCCATCCAGACCCGTGCGAAATTCTGCTGGCGGACCCCGGGCCTGCCCCCGATATCTCCATGCTGACCACAGACGAAGCCCCCCCGTGGTCAGGCGGTGGCGCCGCCTATGCCATCCCGGCGGTGCTCGACCAGATCCGCCAGCACAAGACCACGCTGATCTTTCACAACACCCGCGCCCAGGCAGAGATTTTCTTTCACAACCTATGGCTGGCCAATGAGGACAGCTTGGCCGTCGGCATCCACCACGGCTCCCTCGACCGGCAGCAGCGCGAGCGCGTCGAGGGTGCCATGGTGCGCGGTGAGCTACGTGCGATTGTCTGCACCGGCAGTCTTGATCTTGGCATTGACTGGGGCGATGTGGATCTGGTGATCCAGATCGGCGCGCCCAAGAACGTCAAACGTCTGGTGCAGCGGATCGGACGCGCGAACCACCGCTACAACGCGCCGTCCAAGGCGCTGCTGGTACCTGCAAACCGCTTCGAGGTGGTGGAATGTGTGGCAGCGCTCGAGGCGGTGCGCGCAGGTGCGCTCGACGGTGACCCGCGTGGCCCCGGCCCCCGCGACGTCCTGTGCCAGCACATTCTGATTACTGCCGCGGCCGGACCCTTTGACGCCACCGATCTCTATGAAGAGGTCATCACGGTCGGGGCCTATGCGGCGCTCACGCGGGCCGCATTCGATGCCTGTCTCGATTTCTGTGCCACCGGCGGCTATGCCCTGCGTGCCTATGACCAATGGCAGAGGTTGCTGCAGCGTCCGGACGGTCGGTGGCAACTGCGCGACCCCCGCGCAACCCAGAAAATCCGCATGAACATCGGCACCATTCAGGATACCGACACCCTGAAAGTCAGGCTGAAACGCAGTCGCGGCGGCAAGCCTCTGGGCGAGATCGAAGAGGGGTTTGCCGCCTCTCTGACCCCTGGCGACACCTTCCTGATCGGGGGCCAGATCGTGCGTTATGAAGGTCTGCGCGAAATGACCGTGGAAGTGAGCCGCAACGCCGCCAAAAAGCCCAAGGTCGCCACCTTCATGGGCACCAAGTTCGCCACCTCCACCCAGCTCAGCGCCCGTATCATCGATATGTTCCAGCAGGAGAGCTGGCCGGAACTGCCCGCCCACACGGCAGATTGGCTGGCGCTTCAGCGCGAGGTCAGCCAACTGCCCAGACCCGGGCGCCTGCTGATCGAAAGCTTCCCCCATGACGGGCGGGAACAGACCGTGATCTATGGGTTTGCCGGGCGCAACGGGCAGCAGACGCTGGGCCTTTTGCTCACCAAGCGGATGGAGGAGATGGGGCTGAACCCGATGGGTTTTGTGGCGACCGACTATGCCACGCTGATCTGGGGGCTGAACGCGATCGACACCCCTGCCCCGCTTTTCGATCTCGATGCCCTGCAGGACGGGTTGGAGACTTGGCTCGCAGGCAACGCCGTAATGAAACGCACCTTTCGGGCCAGCGCAACCATTGCGGGGCTGATCCAGCGCAATACGCCATCGGCGCGCAAATCCGGACGGCAGGCGACGTTCAGTTCCGACATCCTCTACGACACTCTGCAGAAGTACGACCCCGGCCATTTGCTGCTGGACATCACGCGCGAAGAGGCTCTGCGCGGTTTGGTGGATTTCGGGCGCATCGAGGAGATGTCGCGCCGTGTCGCAGGCCGGATTGATCACCTGAAACTGACGCGGGTGACCCCGCTGGCGGCCCCGATGTTCCTGGAGATGGGGCGCGTGCCGGTGAAGGGTGCCGCCGAGGAGAAGCTGCTGGCCGAAGAAGCCGCGCGTCTGATGGACACTGCCGGGATTGCGGATATCACCCCACAACCGTCAAACAGGCCGCGTTGGCGCGTGGGCTATTGAACCCCTTGCAACCTTCGTGGGATTGCGCAATGAACAAATCATGAACTGCCACGATTTCAGTTTTGCCTCCGCGTCGCTCAAGGCCCTTGGGTCGGGCGCCCTTTGGTGGCCGGACGAAGCGCTCTTGTGCATCTCGGATTTGCATCTGGGCAAGTCGGAGCGGGTGGCGCGGCGCAGCGGGCAATCCCTGCCGCCCTATGAGACCCATGACACGCTGACCCGGCTGGCCGCTGATCTGGCACACAGCAATGCGCGCATTGTGGTTTGTCTGGGCGACAGCTTTGATGATCTGACGGCGGCGGCTGCGCTGCCCGACGACATCCGGCTCTGGATCACACGGTTGCAGGCGGGTCGTCGCTGGATCTGGATCGAGGGCAATCATGATCCGGGCCCTCTTGAATTTGGCGGCGAACATCTGCAGGAGTTGACCGTCGGTCCTCTGACCTTTCGCCATATTGCAGCGCCCGACGCCCAGGGAGAGGTTTCCGGCCATTATCATCCCAAGGCCGACCTGCAGGCGCGGGGAAGACGTATCTCACGCCCTGCATTCCTGTGCGATTCCAATCGGTTGATCTTGCCAGCCTACGGCACCTATACCGGGGGGCTCCGCAGTCACAGTGACGTGCTGGGCCGGTTGATGCAGCCAAAAGCGCTTGCCATCCTGACCGGTCCTGTGCCCACCTGCATCCCGATGCCACGCTGAGAGGTGCAGATGGACCCCGCTCACAAAGACCGCATTCAGCGGAGTTTTGACGCCCAGTCGATGATGGCGACGCTGGGGGCAAAGATCACGCGGATCACCGCAGGCGAGGTCGACATCACCGCGCCGATCCTGCCCGGCGCGCGGCAGCAGCAGGGGTTTGGCCACGCCGGGCTGACCTTTGCCATTGGCGACAGCGCGGCAGGTTACGCGGCGCTCAGCATGATGCCCCTGGACAGCGAGGTGGTGACGGCGGAGATCAAGATCAACCTGCTTGCCCCCGCCATCGGAGACCACCTGCGCGCCACCGGCACGGTGATCAAGCCGGGCAGACGTCTGGTCGTCGTCAGCAGTAAGGTGCATGCCCTGCAGGACGGTCAGGAAACGCTGGTTGCCATCCTGCAAGGCACCATGGTGCCGGTGCCGCTCTGACCGTCAGGCGGTCAGGCCTTCGGGCTCGGGCAGATCATTGGCGCGGCAGCAGGCCGTCACCGTGTTGGCCAGCAGGCAGGCGATGGTCATCGGACCCACACCGCCGGGCACCGGCGTGATCGCCCCGGCCACAGCCGCACAGCTGTCATAGTCCACATCTCCGACAAGGCGGGTCTTGCCCTCGCCCTTCTCCGGCGCGTCCAGACGGTTGATGCCCACGTCGATCACGGTGGCTCCGGGCTTGATCCAGTCGCCCGGCACCATTTCGGGGCGGCCAACCGCCGCCACGATAATATCGGCGCGGCGCACCACATCGGGCAGGTCTTTGGTGCGGCTATGCGCAATGGTCACCGTGCAGCTGTCGCCCAGCAGCAGCTGCGCCATGGGTTTGCCCACGATGTTCGAGCGGCCAATGACCACAGCGTCCATGCCAGACAGGGACCCATGGTGGTCCCGCAGCATCATCAGGCAGCCCAGCGGGGTGCAGGGCACCATGGACTTCTGACCGGTGCCCAGCAGGCCGACGTTGGAGATATGGAAACCGTCCACATCCTTTTCAGGCGCAATGGAATTGATGACCAGATCTTCGTCCAGATGTTTGGGCAACGGCAGTTGCACCAGAATGCCGTGGATTTCGGGATCGTTGTTCAGATCGTCGATCACCTTGAGCAGGTCCGCTTCGGATGTCGAGGCATCGAGCTTGTGCTCGACCGACTTCATGCCGACCTCGACGGTCTGCTTGCCTTTGGAGCGCACGTAGACCTGGCTCGCCGGGTCCTCGCCCACCAGGACAACCGCCAGCCCGGGCGTGATCCCGTGATCGTCCTTGAGCCTGGTCACATGGTCCGCGACCTGGCCGCGCACGGTGGCGGCGAATGCTTTTCCGTCGATGATCTTGGCTGGCATTTCTATCTTCCTGTTATCTTTCAAAAGTGACCTTGTGGGTCCAGTCCTCGCCGTCGCTGATCACCAGTTCCTCGAAGTGCATCAGCTGCAGCAAATCGTAAAAAGTCGCCACATATTGCAGTTCTTCCTGCTGGAAGAAACCGCCCTGCCGGACGGCAACCGTCAGCTGCGCCATGATCGCACGCGCCCGGTAGAGCGTGGAAAACACCTCGTCATCCAGTGCGATCAGGATGAGCGTATCGGCGTCTTCTCCTTTGGCGAAAAAGACGAACCGCGGGCTTTCGGGCGATTCCAACTGCGCCGAGGTCAGAACGTTCACGAAATCGATGCGCACCGGTTTGCCCGCGCCGCCGCCATCCCGGACCACGCGGTCGAACGTCTCTTCGGAGGTGACATCGGGGTAGTAGTACCCGACATAGCGGTCCTGCGCGGCGACAGTTCCGGCAACGAAAAGCGCGCAAAGCAAGGCAATCCATCTGGTCATCATCATCTCCCTGAATGTCATGACACAGAGCTTGCGGGCATCATGTGCCGGGGGCAACAGATTTCGCCGCCCCCGCGTCATTCATCAGCCGGTCGTGATCAGAACAGACCTTCGACATCGCCATCGGCATTGAGCTTGATGTTCTCGGCCGAGGGCACACGTGGCAGGCCCGGCATGGTCATGATCTCACCGCAGATGGCCACGACGAACCCGGCGCCCGCGCTCAGGCGGACTTCCCGCACAGGGATGTTAAAGCCGGTAGGCGCGCCGCGCTCGTTGGGGTCAGTGGTGAAGCTGTACTGCGTTTTCGCCATGCAAACCGGCAGGTTGCCATAGCCCTGATCTTCCCAATCCTTGAGCTGGTTGAGGATCTTTTGATCCATCACCGCAGCATCGGCACGGTAGATCTTGGTGGCGATGGTGTTGATCTTGTCGGCCAGAGCCATCTCGTCCGGGTAAATCGGCGCGAAATCCGCCTCATCCTTCTCGATGGTTTCCACGACCTTGGTGGCCAGATCGGCGGAGCCTTCGGAGCCCAGCTCCCAGTGGCGCGACAGCACCGCTTCGGCGCCCTGCCCGGCCACGTAATCCTTCACGGCCTGCACTTCGGCATCGGTGTCAGTCACGAAGTGGTTGATCGCCACGACCACCGGCACGCCAAAGGATTTTACGTTCTCGATGTGGCGGCCAAGGTTCGCACAGCCGTTTTTCACCGCGTCCACATTCTCAGCGCCCAAGTCCGCCTTGGCCACGCCGCCGTTCATCTTCATCGCGCGCACGGTGGCCACGACGACCACACAGGATGGCGCGAGCCCCGCCTTGCGGCACTTGATGTTGAGGAACTTCTCGGCCCCCAGGTCCGCGCCAAAGCCCGCTTCGGTCACCACGTAGTCGGCCAGTTTCAGCGCGGTTGTTGTGGCGATCACGGAGTTACAGCCGTGTGCGATGTTGGCGAAGGGTCCGCCGTGCACGAAAGCCGGGTTGTTCTCCAGCGTCTGCACCAGGTTCGGCTGCATCGCGTCTTTCAGCAGCACGGTCATCGCGCCATCAGCCTTGATATCGCGGGCGTAGACGGGCGAGCGGTCGCGGCGGTAGGCCACGATCATGTCGCCCAGACGTTTCTGCAGATCGCTCAGGTCCTTGGACAGGCAGAGGATCGCCATGACCTCGGAGGCCACGGTGATGTCAAACCCGGCCTCGCGCGGGAACCCGTTCGCCACGCCGCCCAAAGAGGTCGTGATCTGCCGCAGCGCGCGGTCATTCATGTCGACAACGCGACGCCAGACAACGCGGCGGGTGTCGATCTCAAGGCTGTTGCCCCAATAGATGTGGTTGTCGATCATCGCCGAGAGCAGCGAGTGCGCCGAGGTGATCGCATGGAAGTCGCCTGTGAAGTGCAGGTTCATCTCTTCCATCGGCACGACCTGCGCGTATCCACCGCCCGCAGCGCCGCCCTTCATACCGAAGTTCGGGCCAAGCGAGGCTTCACGGATGCAGACAGCCGCTTTCTTGCCGATGTGGTTCAGACCATCGCCCAGACCGACAGTTGTCGTGGTCTTGCCCTCACCCGCCGGTGTCGGGTTGATCGCGGTCACGAGGATCAGCTTGCCGTTTTCATTCCCCTGTACCGAGTTGATGAAAGACTGCGAGACCTTCGCCTTGTCGTGGCCGTAGGGCAGCAGATCGTCGCTGGAAATCCCCAGCTTTGCGCCGATCTCCTGAATTGGTTTTTTCGACGCGGCGCGTGCGATTTCGATGTCGGATTTATAGGCCATGGAAGAATCCCCCTGAATGCGCCGCGCACGGCAGTTTTGCTGCGTCATGCTTACGAGCGCGCCGAAGCTGGCAGAAGGGCAATTCCGACATTTCCACCACTATCCGCGGCGGCAAGCGCACCAATCGTTTCTTTTCGGAAACGAATGTTACGTTCGGGCGTCTGCGAGATGGGCCCAGACCGGCTGGTCCGGAATATGCAGGGTGACGGTGTCGCCAACAGCGACAGCTCCCTCGCGTTCGACCCATGCAGTCACGCCACGGCGGTTTTTCGCGGCGGGTTTGAACGCCGCGCCAAACCCGGGGTGGTCCTTTTCGATCTCGCGCCCCGGCAACACACAAGGCCGGTTTTCCATGTCGATGGTGATGCTCGCCCCGCTGGGCATTTGCAGGCGCGAAGACGGCGGCACATGGGTGAAATCCGGGATGCCTTCGATCACCATGGAGGCGCCGACCCATGCAGGATCAATCAGCTCCAGCCCCATGTCGCGGGCGGTTGCGGCCAGTTCTTCGGCGGAGAGCACGGAGAGCTGGCGCACATTGCGGATTTCGGTGCCCTTGGGATATTGCGCCTTGGTACGGACGCAGGAGGGGCGGGTCAGCCCGCCGTGACATTCCCCGTCGATGCCGTGAAACGTCAATTCAGCACTGTTCAAAGGCTCCGCCTGCAGCAGTGTCTCGCTGTCGATGACCCGGCCAAGCCAAGTGATCTTTCCCGTGAACCCGGTGGGCAAAAGTGCAGGCATTCGATGTCCTTCCGACAAGTGGTGCGGCCAAGGGATCAGAGCCTTAGGCAAAAGAAAAGGCCCCGCCGCAGCGGAGCCCATGAAACTTTGTGATCGGATCATTGCGACCCGTGATCAGGTCGAAGGCTCCGGTTCCAACCCGCCATCGGAGGGCGGTGTTTTCTTCGCCTTGGCCTTGGCTTTCGGAATGGCCGTGACGCTGGGTGCAGAACCGCCATCCGGCTTGTCTTCCTCATCCGCAGGCGGCACCGGCGGCTCGCCGTTCATCACGCGCTTGATCTCATCACCGGTCAGCGTTTCATATTCCAGCAGACCCTGGGCGAGACGTTCGAATTCCGTCTCGTTTTCCTTGATGATCTTGAGCGCCCAGTCATAGCCATCCTGGATGAACTTCTGAACCTCTTCCTCGATCAACTCCTTGGTATTGGCGGAGACGGAGAAGCCAGCCGTGTTCCCCTGATAGCCTTCGGCGGCTTCGGAATAGTCGATGTTCCCGACCTTGTCCGACATGCCCCAGCGCAGGACCATGGCACGCGCGAGGCCCGAGGCCTGCATGATATCGCCCGCTGGCCCGTTGGAGACTGCATCCGGTCCGTATTTATGGATTTCCGCCGCCTTGCCCGCCATGGTCATGGCCAGACGCTGGTGGCATTCGTCCTTGAACATGTTCAGACGGTCCATTTCCGGCAGGCTCATCACCATGCCCAACGCGCCGCCGCGCGGAATGATCGTGGCCTTGTAGACCGGATCGCATTTGGGCAGCATCATACCGACCAGCGCGTGACCGCTCTCGTGGTAGGCCGTCATCTCTTTCTGTTCCTGCGTCATGACCATGGAGCGGCGTTCCGCCCCCATCATGATCTTATCCTTGGCCTGTTCGAAATCGATCATCGTCACGAAACGACGCCCGACCCGAGCAGCACCCAAAGCCGCCTCGTTCACCAAGTTCGCCAGATCCGCCCCGGAAAAGCCGGGCGTACCGCGCGCGATGATGCGCAGATCGACGTCAGGGCCCAGCGGCGTCTTGCGGGCATGCACGCCGAGGATCTTCTCACGGCCCTTGATGTCCGGATTGCCCACGGTGACCTGACGGTCAAACCGGCCCGGGCGCAGCAGCGCAGGGTCCAGCACGTCTTTGCGGTTGGTGGCCGCGATGATGATCACGCCTTCATTGGCCTCGAACCCGTCCATCTCGACCAGCAGTTGGTTGAGGGTCTGCTCACGCTCGTCATTGCCGCCACCATAGCCCGCGCCGCGGTGGCGACCCACCGCGTCGATCTCGTCGATGAAGACGATGCAGGGCGCGTTTTTCTTGGCTTGTTCGAACATGTCGCGGACCCGGCTCGCACCGACACCGACAAACATCTCGACAAAGTCCGATCCCGAGATTGTGAAGAAGGGCACACCCGCTTCGCCCGCAATCGCGCGCGCCAGCAGCGTTTTACCGGTCCCAGGAGGGCCCTCAAGCAGGGCACCTTTCGGAATTTTCCCGCCCAAACGACTAAACTTTTGCGGATTACGCAGGAACTCGACGATCTCTTCGAGCTCTTCCTTGGCCTCATCGATTCCCGCCACGTCGTCAAAGGTCACGCGGCCATGCTTTTCGGTGAGCATCTTGGCCTTGGATTTGCCAAAGCCCATGGCACCGCCTTTGCCGCCGCCCTGCATCCGGTTCATGAAGTAGACCCAAACACCGATCAGCAAGAGAAACGGCAGGAGAGACATCAGGAAGGTCTGGAAGCCCGATTGCTGTTGTTGCTCGGCCCGCACGGCGATGTCGTTCTCGATCAAAAGCTGTGTGATTTCAGCATCTTCGGGCTTGATCGCAACATAGTCGGCACCGTCCTCCTGACGGAAACGCACCTGTTCCCCGTCCAAGGTGACGTTGCTGACATTACCGGACTCGACCGCGTTGACGAATTCCGAATAGCTGATTTCACGGCTCTGAAGCGTGCTGCCGGGGCCGCTGAACAGATTGAACAGTGCCAGGATCAGAAGGAACAGAACGACCCAAAAGGCGATGTTGCGTGCGTTACCCAACGAAATTCTCCCAAATATGCGCGTGGTGCGGATCGGCATGATACCACCACCCGCTTAAGATAGACACTGTGCCGCCATGTTCAATGCGATAAAAGTGCGGCAAAGAATGCTTCTTCGCCGCCCTCGATCCGGGCGTACCAGCCGTTTCTGAAACCGGCCATGGGCGCGGCCACCAGGTCCGTGCCGCGCCAGACTGCGGGTGTGACGCGCAAAACCTCGCGGGGGCGCCCTGTCCCGCGCCAGTCCGGCAGTTGATCCAAACCGTCAGCCCCCAGAGCCGCGATATGCAACCGCTCATCCGCCAACCCGCCCTGAACATGCCAGCGCCCGTCCCAGATCGCGTCCAGCGGACAGGTTACATCGCGCACCGGCTGATACTCCCGGAAAATCCACAGCGCGTCGCGATCCCGCCATGCCTGGCATCCATCCACCGTGCCCCCTGTACCCTGTTTCAACGCCTCGATCAGGGCCAGAACCGGGCGGCGGCGCGGGGCGTAATCAGAGCCGCTGATCCATCGCAACGCACTCAGCAGGATGCGCCGGGCAATTTCATCCGGCAGCGTCCGATACGCGCGCCAGTCGATACGCACAGCACCCGCCTCGATGCGGGCGATGCGGCGCGCCTCCAGAAAGGCCTGCCAGCCCAGTGCATCGCGTGCCCGCGCCATGTTGAACGCAACCTGCCCCAGCGCCTGCGCATCGATGCCCAGAGGGGTGAGTACCTTCAGCGCCTCGCGCATCCTGACCCGGCTGAAGCGCCGGTCGTCGTTGCTGGGGTCTTCCAGCCAGGTCGCGCCCCGCGACTGCAGATCGTGGCGCAGATCGGCGCGGGTAATCCCCAGAAGGGGGCGGATCCAAGTGATCCCGCGGGACAGGCGCCGCGGGGTCATGGCCGACAGACCATCCACGCCCGCCCCCCGCGCCAATCGCATCAGCACGGTCTCTGCCTGATCGTCGAGTGTGTGACCCAGGGCGATGGTCTGCAGCCGGTTTTCCCGCGCCCATTCCGCAATCAGTTTGTAGCGCGCGTCCCGGGCCTCCTTTTGCAGGTTGCCCTGTCCGTCCCATCCGGTCCACGGCAGCACAGTGTGGGGGATGTCCAGAGACTGGCAAAGCTGCCCGACAGACTTCGCCTCTTCAGCGGCTTCGGCGCGCAGCCCGTGATCCACCGTGACCGCATAGAGTTGCAGCGGATGGCTCTCGGCGAACGCATGCAAAAGATGCACCAAAGCGACGGAATCGCCGCCGCCGGAGACGGCAATGCCAAGCGCCGGTGGGGGATTGGGCAGCAGATGTTTCGCAACCTCACTGCCCAGATCCTGCGGCATTACATCACGCACAGCCCAGGCGTTGCATCTCTGCGCGGGCCTGCTCGGCTGCGGGATCGGTAGGAAAGCGCAATCCGACCTCACCCAGGGTCACGCAGGCTTCCTGCGTTTGACCAAGCCCGCCAAGCGACCGCCCAAGGCGGAACAGGGATTGTGGCGCGAGGGGGCCGGTCGGGGCCACGCTGAAGCTATTGAGATAGGCGCGCGCGGCTTCACGGGTATCACCCAGCCCTTCGAGGGCTTCGCCACGCCCAAGGTCCGCCCCGGCAGCCAGCGGGCCGCCCGGATAGGTCTGAGAAAAATTCTCAAACAGCGTGACAGCCTGTTGGAAATCACCCTCCGCCAGCGCCGCTTGTGCCTTCTTGAAGTCTTCTTCTTCGCCGACGGCCAGTTGTGTGCCGCCTTCGGGCAAGGCAGTTGCCGTACCGGTGCCTGGAGCCGGGGCCGTGGGGGCCACGGTGGCCGGGATATCCCCGCCAAGCGTGCTGGTCTCTCCCAGCGCCGCGATATCGCCGCCTTCAAGCTCGACCAGGCGGAATTCCAGATCCCCAAGACGGTTGGTGCCATCCTCGACGATGCGGTTGATGCGGAACTCCAACTCCTCGGTCTTGGAGGTCAGCCGCTGCATCTCCGCTTCGATTGCGGTCATCCGGTCCAAAACCGACGCGCCGCCCGTATTGACCGAGGCCCCGCCCGTCGTGGAAAGCTCACGCCGCAGCTTCTGGATCTCCACGTAGAGCACGGTCATCTCTTGCCGGATATCGGCCAGCGTTTGATCGTCCTGCGCGGCAACACTGAGCGGCAGCAGCGCAAGGGCGGTGACGATAGCGACCAGATTGCGCATGGGTTATCCTGTCAGGCCACCGGCCAGCACGGTCACCGCGCGGCGGTTCTTGGCATAGCAGGCCTCGTTGGAGCAAATCTCGATGGGGCGTTCCTTGCCGTAGCTCACCGTGCGCAACCGGTTGCCCGCCACACCTTTGGAGATCAGATATTCCCGCACCGCATTGGCCCGGCGCGCGCCAAGTGCCACGTTGTATTCGCGGGTGCCTTGTTCGTCAGCGTGACCTTCGATGATCGCGGTGAAATCGGTGTTTGTCAGAAGCCATGTGGCCTGACCGTCCAGAACGACCCGCCCCTCGTCCGTCACGGCAGATTGGTCAACGGCGAACAGTACCCGGTCGCCAATCGCCTGGTTGAAATACGCGGGGGATGTCGGGTCATTTGCGCTGCCCGGCACGATTGCGCCGCCGGCACCACCACCAATACCACCCGCGCCACCATCGGCGCCGAAGCGGTCCGGGTTGGTACAGGCGGCCAGGGCCAGCCCCGCAACGAGAAGTAGGATTTTTACCTTAAGTGTCATGTTCTCTGCCTCATATGGATAGATCGTTTATTATTTTGTCGTGGTTTTACCACAGGCGGCAGCCCATGGGAACGATTTCAGCGGCCTCACTGCAAAAGCGGCGACCACGAGGGGTCTGATCCGCCCTCGGGGGTGCGCACCGGGCGCAGATTGCGGCCCGAGATGTCGACCGAGTAGAGCGATGAACGCCCGCCTTCCCCTTGGGTTTCGCGGGTAAACATAATGACGCGACCGTTGGGCGCCCATGTGGGCCCTTCATCAAGAAAGGAGGCGGTCAGCAACCGCTCTTCCGATCCGTCCGTGCGCATGACACCGATGTGGAAGCGCCCGCTGTTCTGCTTGGTAAAGGCGATGAGATCGCCGCGCGGCGACCAGACCGGCGTTCCGTAGCGGCCCGGTCCGAAGGAAATCCGCTGTGCCTCTCCGCCGCCTGCAGGCATGATGTAGAGCTGTTGCGAGCCCGACCGGTCGCTTTCAAAAACGATCTGGCTGCCATCGGGGGAAAAGCTCGGCGCGGTTTCGATCGATGGGGCAGAAGTGAGCCGTGTCGCCCCACCGCCGCCCACATTCATCGCCCAGATATCTGTGTTGCCACCCTGGCTGAGCGAAAAGACAATGTTCTGCCCGTCGGGAGCAAACCGCGGCGCGAAACTCATGGTGCCTTCCTGGCTTTCCAACTCCCGCCGCTGCACGGAGCCCACATCCAGCACGTAGATGCGCGGGAACCCGGTTTCATAGCTGGTATAGAGCACCCGGTCGCCGCTCGGGGAAAAGCGGGGCGCCAGCACGATGGCGCTGCTGTCCGTCAGATATTGCACGTTCGCCCCGTCGTAATCCATCAAGGCAAGCCGCTTTTGCCGGGCGTCCTTGCCGCCGGTTTCCGAGACATAGACCACGCGGCTGTCGAAGTAACCGCCCTCGCCGGTGATCCGGCTATAGACCGCATCGGCCACCTTATGCGCCATGCGGCGCCAGCCCTCGGTGGTGCCGGTGAACTGCAGGCCGTCCCCCATCTCCGCGCCCGAGAACACGTCATAGAGCCGGAACTTCACCGCCAGCTGGTTGCCCTGCACCGAGACCGCCCCGGTGATCAGCGCCTGCGCGTTGATCGCTTTCCAATCGGCGTATTGCACAGGCGCTGCAAAGCTGCTGACCTGGCTGATGAAAGCGTTTGCCGGGATTTCGCGGAAAAGCCCCGTGCCCGACAGATCAGCAGAGACAACCTGGCTGATCTGTGCCGCCAATCCGCCCGCATCCCCGGTTTCCGCCTCGAAGACCGGCAGGGCAAACGGCAGGGGCTCGATAACCCCTTCGGTGATCTCGATCCGCAAGGGACCCTCGCTTTGCGCTTGAGCGGCCGCTGCCCAGAGCCCGCCAAACGCCAGGGCCCCACTCAATACCATTCCCAGAAATCTCATTTGATACGCATCCTTTCGGGATTGAACGTCATCTCAATATCCTGCCACTGGCTATATTTTTCTACGGGTAATTCGAAGCCTCTTGCGCCACATCTGATAATTGCGCGGCGCGCCGCCTCAAACGCCTGCCGGGCGGCCTGCTCCGTGCCGCCGGAACTGGACGTCATGCGGATTGAGGAGGTGACCGGTTTGCCGTCCTGGCTCATTGCGACACTGACCACGACCGTGGTGTTCAAGGCATCCGTGGACAGCGAGCCCACGTTCCAGCAGGCCTGCACGGCAACCCGCAGCGTGTCCTTCTCCCCGGCGGTCAGGGGTGGCCCCTGCGGAGTGCTTGGTGCGCTTGAGGGCGTGTTCTCACCACTCAGTGCCTCGGCCAGTGCGGCGGCAACTGGATCTTCCTCCGGTTCGGGCGCGGGTGTCTCGCTTGCGGGTGGGTCGGGCTCTTCGGTCTCAGCCGGTTGCGCGGTCTGCACCGGCGCGTCGGGGCGGCGCGCAGGGGGCCGGGCCGATGTGTTTGGCACAGCGCTCGGGCGCTCCGCCTCGGTGACAATCTCCGTCGCCGCAGCCTCGGGTGCGGTTGCCTCGGCAGGCTCCTGCGGTGTCTCACCCGCCTCGTCCGGTGCCACGGCCTCCTGCTCCACCGGGTCCGGGGTCGCTTCTGGGTCGGGTTGGGCCACGGCTTCGGGGGCCACGCGCTCGGCAGCTTCGGGCACCGGCGTGTCGCTGACCTCAGGCACCAGAACGGCCACATCCGCAGGCGGTTCCGGCAGCACCGGGGCTTCGTCACTGACCTCCGCCCGCGGCAATGGCTCGATCTGCGTTACATCCGGGGCCTCTTCGACGCTGGGCGTCTCTGCGGGCGCGGGCATCGATTGATCATTCACCGTATCCTCTGTCGCCGCGATCTCGGGGGCATCCGGCGTCACCTCGGGGCTGGAGGGCTGCGCCACTTCCGTGGTCGATTGCGGCGCCTGTCCGGCGGCGACCATGGCGGCGTATTCAGCCCCCGAAATCACCGACACGGCGGTGGCTTCAAAGGGCAAGGGTTCGGCGGCGAAGACATCGCCAAAGACCAGCCAGCCGATCAAAGCCAGATGCCCCGCCCCTGAGATATAATGCCCGGTATGCACCGCGCCCTACCGGTCCTGCCCGTCCAGCGTCGGCCCGCCAATGTCGGTGACCAGACCGATATTGGCAAAGCCGCCTGCGTTCAGCGCGCCCATGACTTCCATGACCTGCGCATAGGGGACCGCCCCGTCCGCGCGCAGGAAAACCTGATCACTGGTGCGTTCCGCAGCAATTGCGCGCAGTTTGGGGATCAACTCCCCCCGCGCCGTCTCGGTGGTCTGGATCTGCAGGTCACCCGTTGCGGTGATGGTGATGGTCAGCGGTTCTTCCTGCTCCGTCGGCAAGGCCCCGGCGGCGGTTTTCGGCAGTTCCACCGGCACGCCGACGGTTAACAAGGGTGCGGCCACCATGAAGATGATCAGCAGCACCAGCATCACGTCAACAAAGGGCGTGACGTTGATCTCGGACATGGGCTGCGGCTTGCCACGCCCGCGACGTCTGCGTCGTGTGCCTTCGCCCTGGTTCTGAATGACGCCTGCGCCCATGGCCTATCCGTCCAACTGGCGGCTGAGGATCGTCGCGAATTCATCCGCAAAGGCCTCGTAGCCCGAGAGGATCTTATCACAATCGGCGCTGAGCTTGTTGTAGAAGATCACCGCCGGGATCGCCGCCAGCAGCCCCAGCCCCGTGGCCAGCAGCGCCTCGGCAATACCGGGGGCAACCACGGCCAGATTGGTGTTCTGCTGCTCTGCAATCTCGATGAAGGCGTTCATGATCCCGATCACTGTCCCGAAAAGCCCGATGAAGGGGGTCGATGAGCCCACCGTCGCCAGCACCGTCAGCCCACCGCGCAGATAGTCGGCCTCCTTGTTGATCGCCACGTCCATCGATCGGTCAATCCGCGAGGTGGCCCCGGCGATCAGACCGCCATCGTCGCGGTGCGAGCGGCGCCATTCGGTCATGCCCGCCGCGAATATCTTCTCGGAACTGCCCGAGGGCGCCGGTCCAACTGTTTCGAAAAGACCGTCTAACGGCTCCCCCGACCAGAAGGCCTGATCAAACTCTGCCGCCTCGGCGCGGGCGCGCCGGTAGACAAGCAGCTTCATCACGATAATCGACCACGACCAGAAGGAGGCCGCGATCAGCATGATCATCACGATTTTTACGATTAAGGTCGCGCGGGCAAACAGCCCCCAGAATGAGAAATCAATCTCATGCGCCAGTGCCAGCGTTTCTGCTTCCATGATGCCTGCTCTTTACTATTCACCGCTCGTGGGTCGTTTGCCGACCTCAATTTCACGCGATTCTATCGAAGAACAACCAAGATTACTATCACTATGCTGTCATGAGGGGGCACTAATCGGCATTGAGCGAAGTTCTGCTGGCATTCGGGTGGGCTTTCCACCCGCGCCGAGACAGGCAATCGTGACGTCGGCGGTAAAGAGCAGATCGTCATCGCGCCGCACCTTCTGGCGCATGACCATGCGCGCGGGCGTCATGTGGATAAGCGTGGTTTCGACGTCCAGCGTGTCGTCAAATCGTGCGGGCCGCAGGTACTCGGCCTCCACCCGGCGCACCGCAAAGACAACGCCTTGGTCCTTCATCGCCAGTTGGTCAATGCCCATATCGCGCACCCAGTCGCTGCGGGCGCGTTCGATGTAGCGCAGGTAGTTCGCGTGGTAGACAATGCCCGCCATGTCGGTGTCTTCATAGTAGACCCGGAGCCTGAAACGGTGCATCGGCCTAGCCCTCCCGATGACAGGCCGCGGCCTGCGTCACCAAGCCATCGGCCCCGAAATAGAGCGTCTCTGCCGCCAGCACGCCGCGATGGTTCTTGTAGGTGATCACCATCATCTCATGGCCCTCGAACACATCTTCCACGGTAAAGATCAGGTCGGGCTGCCCTTCCAGCGCCTTTGCCCAATAGGCCCACAACGCCTCCTTGCCGCGGATCGTACCGTCGCCCATCAGAGCTTGCGCCTTGCGCGAATGAAAGACGATGTCATAGCTATAATGCGCCAGGATACGGTCGAGATCATGGCTGTTCCAGCCTGCCTGCCACGCCCTGGCAAAGGCCTGATAGTCGATCGCGCTCATTGCACCTGTCCGATGCGGGCCGCAAGGCGCAGCGCATGGCTGCTGTCCTGTGCTGCCGGGGGCATGACCGGATCATAGGCCGCGCGGATCAGCGCGGAGATCTCCGGCCGCAGGATAGTCTTGTCCCCGGCCACGGCCAGCGGCGACTGCTGCCGAAATGCAGCGTCCGACCACAACAGCACTGACTGCACGATCTGGCTCAGCGCCAGGGTCTGTGCGGGCACGTCGCTCAAGGCCTTGTCCATGCGCAGGAAGACGAAACAGGCCTTGATCGCGCCTTCCGGATCGAAGTGAAAGACACGGTACTGATTGGCCTCCGCCGCTTTCAGCTTCTCCACCAGCGGCCTCAACTCAAGGATCAGGCGGTCCAGCCCCGGCACCTCGGGCAATTCGTCCCAGTCCTGAAAGAAGAACATCATGAGATTGCTGCCCAGTTCCGGGTCTGTCTCGGCCATCTGATGGCCGGACAAGGTCATCACCGCCTCCAGCGCCCCTTTGATGACTGCCAAGGTCTCGTCGGTCACGCCGAAGACCACAGGCGCAATCGGGCGGCCCCAACGGGCAAAGACATAGTCTCCGCTCTCACGCGTGAAAAGGGCCTCGATCTTGGTGGCGTCCATCATGTGGGTCTTCTTGCTTTCGCTGTTTGGATCAGGTGGGGACGGTGGTGCACCGGATCAGCCCCCAAAGAGATCGGATTGCGGTTTCGGTGCCTGCAGCCCGAGATGTGTCCAGCCCTTTTGTGCCAACATCCGCCCTCGCGGAGTGCGTTGGATCAACCCCTGCTGCAACAGGAAAGGCTCAATCACCTCCTCCAGCGCATCCCGGCTCTCGGACAGCGCGGCGCTCAGGGTTTCGATCCCAACAGGCCCCCCCGCATAGTTGTCAGCCATCAGACGCAAATAGCGCCGGTCCGCCCCATCCAGCCCCAGATGATCAACCCCCAGACGGGTGAGCGCCATGTCGGCCAGATCGCGCGTCACCTTGCCATCGCCCTCGACCACGGCGAAATCCACGACCCTGCGCAACAGCCGCCCGGCAATCCGCGGTGTGCCGCGCGCGCGCCGCGCAATCTCGCGCGCGCCACCTTCATCCGCCGGCGCCCCAAGCTTGCGTGCATTCCGGTCCACGATGATAAAGAGTTCATCCTCGGTATAAAACTGCAGCCGCGTGGGAATGCCGAAGCGGTCGCGCAGCGGCGTGGTCAGCAATCCCATCCGCGTGGTGGCTCCCACCAGCGTAAAGGGCTGCAGCTCGATCCGTACCGTGCGCGCTGCAGGTCCCTCGCCAATCACCAGATCGAGCTCGAAATCCTCCAGCGCAGGATACAGCACCTCCTCCACCGCCGGATTCAACCGGTGGATTTCATCGATGAAGAGCACATCGCGCGGTTCCAGATTGGTCAGGATCGCCGCCAGATCCCCCGCCTTGGCCAGCACCGGGCCGGAGGTCATGCGAAACCCCACCCCCAACTCGCGCGCCATGATCTGCGCCAGCGTGGTTTTGCCCAGCCCGGGGGGACCGTGAAACAACGTGTGATCCATCGCCTCGCCCCGCTGCCGGGCGGATTGAATGAACACGCGCAGATTGGCCCGCGCCTCGGCCTGCCCCACGAATTCATCGAGCATCTGCGGACGCAACGCCCGGTCGTGATCCTCGGGCAGCGGCTCCGGCCGCACGGTGGGGTCAATATCGCTCATGGGGTGTCCTGCAGGGTCCCGGGCATCTTAGCCCTTCGGCGCAAGAAGTTTCAACGCCGCACGAATAAGCGCAGGCGTATCCGCCTCAGGCGCCTCACCTGCCGCTTGCGCCACAGCCCCCGCTGCATCCCCGGGGCCGTATCCCAGATTGCCCAGAGCCGACAGCGCATCCGCCTGAGCCGAGGGCGACATCTGCGGCGCGGGGGCCGCCGTGGCGGGGGTCTCGATGACCGCCGCCACGGCATCGCCGGTCGCGGCGGCAAGGGTTGATCTCATGGCCATCACACCCGGCGCTTTATCCTTGAGGTCCAGCACCACGCGCTGCGCGATTTTCGGACCGATCCCCTTTGCCGCCTTGACCGCGTTCCAATCCCCCAGCGCGATGGCGCGGCTCACACCGTCGGGGCCCAGCGTGCCCAAGATGGCCAGCGAGGCCTTGGCCCCCACCCCCTGCACAGAGGTCAGCAGCCGGTGCCATTCCTTCTCTGCCAGTGTCGTGAACCCAAAAAGCTGCATCAGGTCTTCGCGCACCACCAGATCGGTAAAAAGCGCCACCGCCTCGCCGACCCCCGGCAGAGCGGCCAGGGTCCGCTCGGAGCAGTAGACCAGATAGCCGACGCCACGCACATCGATCAACACGTGATCCGGGGCGCGATACTCGATCCGACCGGTGATCTTGCCGATCATGCGCGTGCCCTCTCTATAGCGGCGCTCAGCCCGCCCGCACCGCCGTGATGGGCATGGCAGATAGCAATCGCCAGCGCATCCGCCGCGTCAGGTCCAGCAATCTCCGCGCCGGGCAGTTGCAACCGCACCATGTGCAGCACCTGCCGCTTGTCCGCATGGCCCACCCCGACCACCGCCTTCTTGACCGAATTCGGTGCGTATTCACCAATGCTCAACCCCGCCTGCGCCGGTACCAGCATCGCGATCCCGCGGGCCTGCCCCAGCTTCAACGTGCCTGCACCGTCCTTGTTCACGAAGGTCTGCTCGATGGCCGCCTGCTGCGGGACGTGTTCCGCGACAATACAACTCAACTGCGTATGCAGGGACAAGAGCCTCTGCGCCAGATCCGCGCCAGTCGAATGACAGATTCCATTGGCCACATGGCTGATCCGACTGCCCGACACGTCAATCACGCCCCATCCAAGGTTCCGCAACCCCGGATCAATGCCAATTATCCGTATCATAAGCCCTGCCCTGACCATTTAAGTCGTTTTTTATGCATTAGCACGAAAGGCGAACACCCGCAAAGCGCTTCGTTTTACGGAGAAGGTTTCAACTGGGCGGCGATCAGCGGTCCGATCAGGGGTCAAAAACGTCGGTTTCAGGTCCGTTTTCGACACATAGCTGCGCGGTATTTTCTATTTATTTACCTATGGTTAACCATGGAATGCACCCATGCGTCGGATGCATATCAAACATGCGTTTTCACATCTTGCTCAAAATTCAGGCAATCCCTATCTGCGGCTCATGACACACCGGCATGACCGGTTCACCCTCAGATAAAGGACGGCTACAATGGCTACTTTTGATACTTCCCGCACCACCTATGGCTCCGCAACCGTTGCAAGCCGTTTCTTCAACACCATCAGCGCAGCAGTTGCGTCCGTGATCGCATGGAATGACGCACGCGTCACCCGCAATGCACTGGCCTCTCTGACGGATCGTGAACTGGAAGATATCGGTCTGAGCCGCGCGGACATCGACACCGTCGCCGAAAGCAACATCATCCGCTAAGCGTATGAGATGCGCCACGCTGGCGCACAGACAAAAAAGCCGCCCCTTCTGATTAGAAGAGGCGGCTTTTTTTACCAGTGAACACCTTTGGAGGGACGTTCATTCACACACCCGAACGAAACCTGGTTTCGTTCGCACAGACTAGGGCAGTTGCGATGCAATCTGCTCAGCCACAAAAGAAGACACGATGCCCGGTTCCATCACCCAAGCCACGGTCTGCTCAAACACCGTGCCGGCCTGAAGACGCTCAATGCGGCCCTCATAGGTGGCAAGCCCGGTCGATACGATCATCAGGGATTTGAACAGCAAGACCCCAATAACGGCGAAGACGATGGCGCGGGGTCTGATCGAAAAGCGCGCAGGCTTCGGTTCCACCGAAATCAGACCATCAGGGCCGATTTTCGCAGTGTAGCCGCGCGCCATTTTCTTGTGCTTGGCGCTCAGCACGGCGAGGCGTTTTTCGAATTGAGCGTAATCTGTCACCACACTCTCCTGAAGATCAGGCCCCCACCGGATCCCTTCAAAATTGGCGCTAAAACGGCTCAAATTCAAGATAAACCGCCAAATAAGGCGGAAATGGGGCAATTAAGGCAGTTCTCTACCCAGAGTAAGCGTGGTCCAGTCAACAATCTCTTCGCGGTGCACCAGATTGATGCCGACATCGGCATAAACCCCGATCACCTCATCCGCCTGCTCATTCAGAATACCGGACAGAATCGCATGTCCGCCGGGGGCCAGATGCCGCGCCATATCAGGCGCCAGAGCAATCAGCGGCCCTTTCAGAATATTGGCAAAAACCAGATCAAACGGGCTTGCCGCCAGCAAGTCCGGGTGATCGAACCCGGCAGCCTCAAGACACAATACCCGCCCCTCAAGGCCGTTTGCCGCCGCATTGCTGCGCGCCACATCAACGGCCACCGCATCGATGTCGCTGGCCCGCACCGGATTTGGCCAGATTCGCGCGGCAGCCATGGCCAGCACCGCCGTCCCGCAGCCGATATCGGCCACGTTCTGCCCCACTACACCGGCATCCGCCAGTCTGTCCAACGCACGCAGGCACCCCAGCGTGGTGCCGTGGTGACCGGTTCCAAAGGCCATTGCGGCCTCGATCAACAAGGGCTCCGCCCCCGCTGGCACCTGATCCGCATCATGGCTGCCGTAGACAAAGAAACGCCCGGCAGCCACGGGGGCCAATTCGCGCCGCACATGGGCCACCCAATCGGTTTCCGGCACTTCGGAGACGACAAAGGGTTTCGCCCCGACCGCAAGCGCAAGAAGCGTCAACGCGGTGTCATCCGGCGGGTCCGTGAAATATCCGCCGACTTCCCACAGGCCGGAGCCGTCTTCCACTTCGAAAACACCAACGCCCGTGGGCTCCGGATCCAACGCCTCCATGGCGGCGCCAAGTTTCTCGGCGGCGGCCTTGCCGGGCAATGTGGTCAGGGCGGTAAAAGTGGGCATCAACGTCTCCGGTATCGGTCCGGGTTCGGGTAGGGCCGGGCGGGCGGAAGGTCAAGCGTCTCGGGCGGGACAGGCTGGAGGCTTTGCACAAAGCGCCACCCCCAAAGGGCGGAAAAGGCGCCAGCAAGCGCCCCTGCCGCTGCCTGCCCGTAAATCACCCCCGGCGCACCGTAATATGTGGCCAAGAGAGCCGCGGCAGGCCAGCTCATCGCCCCGTCCTTCAGCCAGTTGACCACCGTCGAACGCCCGGGTTTGCCCAGATTGTTGAAGGCCGCGTTGGAGACAAAGAGCGCACCGACAAAGATGAACCCGCCCACACCAATGGTGGTGAAGGCCCAAATCACTTCCGCGCCCTGCCCGCTCAACCCGAAGACCGCGATCACATGCGGCGTTGCCGCAAGCAGGAGCGCCCAGGTCACGCCGGTGTAGATCAGACAGAAAATCAACGCATCACGGTAAGTCGTGCGCAAGCGGTCACACTGCCCCGCCCCATAGTTCTGGCCAAAAATCCCACCAATCGCGCCGGAGAGGGCAAAGATCCCGCCAAAAGCCACCACCGTCAGCCGCCCGACCACGGCCCAGGCCGCAACGGCGTCATCACCAAAGGGTGCCATCACGATCGTCAGGAAGTAATTGCCCGCCGGTGTCGCCATCTGCGTTGCAATCGCGGGCACTGCGACGATCATGTAGGGCCGCAGGATCTCGGCCGTCATCCGCAGATCGGGCATCGCGATCAGCCGGTGCTGGTGGGCGGCGTAGAAGAGGCCCAGCCCCATCAGCGCAAGCCGGAATGCGCACAGGCCCATCGCCGCACCATCCAGCCCCAGACCAAGCCAGAGGATAAGAACCGGATCCACCAGCATCAGAAGGGAGCCGGACAACAGGGTCACATACATCGCCTTCGCCCCCAGCCCCTCCGCGCGCAAAGCCCCGGAGGCGACCATCCCCACGGCCATGAAGGGCAGCGACGGGATCGTGAACCCCAGGTACCGGGCCGCAAGGGCAGCCGTCTCGCCGCTGGCGCCCGCCAGTGCCACGAGATCATGCCGGAAAAGGACGATCAGCACCGCGACAACCGCCTGGATGATCGCGGCAATCGCAATGGCGCCGCCGGCCTGCCGCCGGGCCGCCTCCCGGTTTCCCGCGCCGATGCTGCGCGAGATCAGCGCCGTCGCCGCGATCATCAGCCCCACCCCGGAGGAAACAGAGAAAAACTGAATTGAGTAGGCAAAACCGATGGCGGCCACCAGCGACGGATCGCCCAGCTGCGACACCCAGAGAAGATTGGCCGCATCCACCAGGAAAACGAAGGTGATGCCCATGGCCCCTGTAGCCGTCATGCGCACCACATGCCCCATGGTCGAGCCGGTCAGAAACCGCGCATCGCTCATTCCGCCGCTGCCGTCACCGGGTGGGAAAAGATGGTTTCATTGCCCTTCTCAGGATGGCGCGGGATCATCATCGCGAGGATCAATGAGACCCCTGCCATCCCTGCGGCCAGGAAGAACACCGCAGCGGGTGATGCCAGCCACAACAGTCCCAAAAGCACCGGCAGAAAGACCGCCGCGATGTGATTGATCGTGAAGGCGACGGCAGCCGTGGGGGCGATGTCGCCCGGGTCCGCGATCTTCTGGAAATAGGTTTTCAGCGCCAGCGCAAGGCCAAAGAAGATATGGTCGATCACGTAGAGCGTCGCGGCCACCGCCATGCCCCAGCCAAGATAGTAGACCCCACCGTAGGACAAAAAGACGATGATCAGCCCGATGTATTCAAAACCCAGCGTGCGGCGTTCGCCAAAGTAACTGACCGCGCGCCCCAGCAAGGGCGCCACCAGCATGTTGATCACCAGATTGATGAGGTAAAGCAGCGTGATCTCATGCACGTCATAGCCAAACTTCTCGACCATCATGAAGCCCGCGAAGACCACGAAAATCTGCCGTCGGGCGCCGGACATGAACTGCAACGCATAATAGAGCCAGTATCGCCGACGCAGGATCATCTTCTTGATCTGCGGATTGGGTGCCTCGAACTGCGGATAGGCGATCATCGCGAAAACCGCGATGGCAACGGTGATGCCGCCCCCGATCAGGTAGACGATGTTATAGCTGAGCTGCAACGTGTCCCAGAGCGCCATGATCGCCAGATAGGCCACCAGCGTTGCGGCTGATCCGGCCGCCAGCAGCCACCCCAGCATCTGCGGCGCTTCTTTCTTGCTCAACCACTGCAACTGCAGCGACTGGTTGACCGTCTCGTAGTAGTGAAAGCCAATCGAACTCAGCATGGTGATGGTCAAAATGCCGCCCATCGACGGGAACCAGGCGGTGACCGCCGTGGCCGCCCCCAGCAGGATCAGCGACACCAGCCCCAATACCTGTTCCCGCACAAAGATGATGATCGCAATCACCCCCACGGCGAGGAAACCGGGGATTTCCCGCACCGTATGCAGCAAACCGATGTCGCCCCCGTCAAAGCTGGCCGCCTCGATCACGAAGTTGTTCAGCAAGGCGGACCATGTATTGAAGGCAATCGGCATCGCCAGCGCCATCAGGAACAACAACGCAATCGGTCGCCGCCAAAACGGCAACCGCTTTGCATCTGCAAGTTTCACAAATTGGGCCATGGCTGACCCATATGCTTTTTGCTTTCCTTTGGCGAGGCGCAAAAACGCACAAAACCTGTCCGCGGACGCACCTGCGGTTTCATTGTTCGTCAAATATGCCCGCCGGAGGCTCCTCTCGCGGCGCAAGCGCGAGAGGGAAAATGCTCAATAAAAGCTCTGCGGATCGATATCCACGGCCAGCCGCAGATCGCCCTTGATGCGCAATTGCCCGACCCATCTTGCCAGGGCCTCCTGCAGCGGCGCAGATTTCTCCGCCTTGACCAAAAGCCGTACCCGGTGCCGCCCCCGCACCCGGGCGATGGGCGCAGGGGCCGGGCCAAAGACCTGCGCGCCGATGGCCCGGAGCGGGGCATCCTGACGGGCCAGGAAATTGCCCGCATCAAAGACCATCGCCACATCCGGCGCGCTCAGGATGATCCCGGCCATACGCCCGTAGGGCGGCACGCCTGCCGCCTCCCGCTCACGCGCCTCCGCCGCCCAGAACCGCTCCTCATCCCCTGCCAGAATGGCGCGGATCACCGGATGCTCCGGCTGATAGGTCTGCATCAGCGCCGTACCCGGTTTCTCGGCACGCCCGGCACGCCCGGCCACCTGCCGCATCAACTGGAAGGTCCGCTCCGCCGCGCGCAGATCCGAGCCCTGCAGCCCGAGATCCGCATCAATCACACCAACAAGCGTGAGTTTGGGAAAGTTATGACCCTTTGCCACCAGCTGCGTGCCGATGATCACATCCGCCGCCCCCTCGGCAATACCCTCGATCTCAGCCTTCAGCGCCCGCGCCGAGCCATACATATCCGAGCTCAGCGTGGCGATGCGCGCCTCGGGAAAAAGCGCCGCCGCCTCCTCGCCCAAACGCTCTACACCGGGGCCGACAGCGGCCAGCTTCCCCTCAACCCCGCAGGAAGGACAGACCTGCGGCATCGGCTTGGTCTCACCACATTGATGGCAGACCAGCCGCTTGAGGAACCGGTGCTCGACCATGCGCGCATCACAGTGATCGCACCCGATCTGATGCCCGCAGGCCCGGCAGAGCGTGATCGGCGCATAGCCGCGCCGGTTGATGAAGAGCAGCGATTGCTCCCCGGCTTCCAACCGCGCTTCGACCTCGCGCTGCAAGACTGCAGAAATCCAGCGGTTGGACGGCAGCTGCTCCGCGCGCATGTCAATCGCGCGCATCTCGGGCATGACCGCCGGACCAAAGCGCGAGGTCAGTTCCAGACGCTTGTATTTGCCAGCCTCCGCATTCGCCCAGCTCTCCAACGACGGCGTGGCCGAGGCCAGCACCACCTGGGCGCCACAGATCGACGCGCGCAGTACGGCCATGTCGCGCGCGTTGTAGAGCACGCCCTCCTCCTGCTTGTAGGAGGTGTCATGTTCCTCATCGACAACGATCAACCCGAGGTTCTGAAACGGCAGGAACAGCGCCGAGCGCGCGCCGATCACCAGTTGCACGTCGCCCTGCCCGACCATGCGCCAGATGCGGCGGCGTTCGGTCATGGTGGCCCCGGAATGCCACTCGGCGGGTTTGGCACCGAAGCGCTCCTGCACCCGTGTCAGGAACTCCGCCGTCAGCGCGATCTCCGGCAACAGCACCAAAGCCTGCCGCCCGGCACTCAGCGCTGCCGCCACCGCCTCCAGATACACTTCCGTCTTGCCGGACCCGGTCACACCGCGCAGCAGCGTGGTGCCATAGCGTTCCAACCGCACCGCCTCGGCAAGTTGCGCAGCACCTGCCGCCTGATCGTCGGTGAGATCTTTACCCGGCAGCGCCGGATCGAGCCGTGGAAAGGGCAGATCGCGCGGGCTTTCCTCTTCAGCAACAGCCCCCTGCGCCACGAGGCCCTTAACCACAGACGGGCCCACCCCGGCCATCTCGGCCAATTCCTTCAGCGTGAACGCCAGATCACCGTAGTCGGCCAGAACATCGAGGACCTTGCGCCGCGCCGCCGTCATCTTGTCCGGCTCCGACGCCCCGCGCCGGTAGATCTTGCGCATCGAGGGCGGATCACCCAGTCTCGGCGCGCGCGTGGCCAACCGCAACATCGCAGGCAGTGGTGTCAGCGTATAATCAGCAGCGCGCTCCAGAAAGCTGCGCATCTCCTCGCGCATCGGCGCCACGTCGAGCACGCGCAGAACAGCGCGAATTTTCGCAAGATCATAGTCACCCCTGCCCGGCCCCCAGACCACGCCCAACACCTTGCGCGGTCCCAGCGGCACCTCGACAAAGGCGCCCAGATGGCACCCGCCCTCCGGCGCACGGTAGTCCAGCGCGCGACCCAAAGGCTGCGTCGTCAGAACACCGATCAGGTCGCCCTGGTCGTAGAATTGTGGCATGCTCAACGGGGCAGGCTCCGGCGGGAATAGGCATTTGAGGGTTTAAGCATCGCAGATCATGCGGTAAAGCCAAGCGCAAGACGGAAAACTGTTAGCGTTCACATCTACCTCCGAAAGGACCCGACCCATGAAATTCTTTGTCGACACCGCCGACACACAGGCGATCTCCGAACTCAATGATCTTGGCATGGTCGATGGCGTGACAACCAACCCGTCCCTGATCCTGAAATCTGGCCGCGACATTCTTGAGGTGACCAAGGAAATCTGCGGCATCGTGGACGGCCCTGTCAGCGCCGAAGTCGTGGCACTTGAGGCCGAAGCGATGATCGCCGAGGGGCGCAAGCTGGCCGAGATCGCGCCGAACATCACCGTGAAACTGCCGCTCACCTGGGACGGGCTGAAGGCCTGCAAGGTGCTGTCGAGCGAAGGCAAGATGGTCAATGTGACGCTTTGTTTCTCGGCCAATCAGGCGCTGCTGGCCGCCAAAGCGGGTGCGACCTTCATCAGCCCGTTCATCGGACGTCTTGACGACATCAACCTCGACGGCATGGACCTCATTCAGGACATCCGCACGGTCTATGACAACTACGGGTTTGAAACGGAAATCCTCGCCGCCTCCATCCGCTCGGTCAATCACGTTCAGGAGGCCGCACTGATCGGGGCAGACGTCATGACCGCACCGCCGGAAGTGATCAAGAAACTGGCGACCCACCCGCTGACCGACAAGGGGTTGGAGCAGTTCATGGCCGACTGGGCCAAGACCGGTCAGAACATTCTCTGACCAGCACGCTGTCGGGACACAGCATGCCACCAGCGCCTCGGCTCGGGGCGCTGGCACCCATTGGCAACACCTCGCCCATCTTGATGTCAGGACGCGAATTTCAGGGCAGATTTTACAGGGGTGTCGTGCTAGGGTTGCAAAAAAAAGAGTAAAAAAAATGAGCAGCAGTCCCAAGATTGAAGACGCCCTGAGAGAGGCGATCATCTCTCAACCCGATGTCATTCTGGATGACAAGGATGTCATGAATGCGTTGATTGCCGCGAATGAGCGGTCGATGGGCGCCAATATCGTCGATCTGCGTGGCATCGCCATGGACCGGATGGAGACCCGGCTGGACCGGCTCGAAGATACCCATCGCTCGGTGATTGCGGCGGCCTATGAAAACCTTGCAGGCACCAACCAGATCCATCGCGCCATTCTGCGCATGCTGGACCCGGTGGATTTCGAACCGTTCCTGCAAGACCTCGGCGGTGAGGTTGCTGAAATCCTGCGCGTCGATGCGGTTCGGCTGGTGCTGGAGACCGCGCAAGGCGAAGAAGGTCTGACGCTGAGCGGTCTCGGTGACGTTCTGACGGTTGCGGATCCCGGCTATGTCGAGGGTTATGTCACGCAGGCGCGCGGCGGCGCGGCCCGACAGGTGACATTGCGACAGGTCGAAAGCGGATCGGAAAAGCTCTACGGCGAGCAAGCCGCGCGGATCAGGTCAGAGGCCTGTCTCACACTGGATTTCGGCGCTGATCGTCTGCCTGGTCTGCTCCTGTTGGGGGCCGAGGATACCCATATGTTTGGCCCGCAGCAAGGCACCGACCTGTTGGTCTTTTTCACGGGCGTTTTCGAACGGATCATGCGCCGCTGGTTGTCGTGACCCTGATCAGCCCAGCAGCCGCCGACGCGCTGGAGACCTGGCTGAGCCATCAGCGCGCTTTGAAGGGCGCGTCCCAAAACACCATCACCGCCTATCAAGGCGATGTAATCGAGTTTCTCGCTTTCATCACGGAACATAAAGGCGACCGGCAAGGTCTGGCCGCCTTGTCGCGCATCACGGTCACCGACATGCGGGCGTGGATGGCGCAGGCGCGAGGCCAGGGGCTCGCCGCCCGGTCTCTGGCGCGCAAACTCTCTGCGGTGAAGGCATTCTACCGGTGGCTGGCGGACCGCGAGGGCTTTGAGCCCACCGCCGTCCTGTCGGTGCGCGCACCCAAGTTTCAAAAGAAACTGCCGCGCCCACTGGCCGAAGACGCCGCGCGAAACCTCATTGATGCCATCGAGGTACAGGCACAGAAGCCTTGGGTCGCCGCCCGTGATGTGGCGGTGGTGACACTGCTCTGGGGGTGCGGGCTGCGCATATCGGAAGCGTTGGGATTGACCGGCACGCAGGCGCCCTTGCCCGATGTGCTGCGTATTCTGGGCAAGGGCGGCAAGGAACGCGTGGTGCCCGTGGTGCCCGCAGCGCGGACAGCGGTCGATGCCTATCTGAGGCTATGCCCCTATCCGCTGGCGCCTGATCAGCCGCTCTTTCGGGCGATCCGCGGCGGGCCGTTGGGCGCAGGCGCGATCCAGAAGGTCATGGCGCAGGCCCGCATGCAGCTTGGCTTGCCAGCCAGCGCCACGCCCCACGCCATGCGCCACAGCTTTGCAACGCATCTGCTGGACGCAGGTGGTGATCTGCGTGCCATTCAGGAGCTTTTGGGGCACGCGTCCCTGTCCACGACCCAAGCCTACACGGCTGTGGATACCGCCCGCCTGATGGAAGTCTACGACCGCGCGCACCCGAAGGCGTGATGGACCCGTGGTTTCGTGCGGCAAGCCTATCGCTCTCTGCGAGGCACCTGTGTCGGACTGAGCGCGAGACACACCGCCGCATGGAATGATCTGAGGGGGCCCAATGACCGTGTCAGCCTGGCCCTGTTCGTCATGACTTCTTCGACAACCGCTTCCTACGCAGTAGCCTGCACCTCTTAAGCGGGCAGCCCGTTCGACCTCGAACACTCCAAGATCGACGTGCTCTATGATGCGTGAAAGATGCGCTGGCCCAAGACGACCCCAGGCAGGGCGATGCAACCGGCTCCGCGTATCGCAGTTGGACGGTAACAGCGATATCCGCCGATGTTCAGGGCGCGCATAGAAAACACGCGCTTTTGATCTATGCCAATGACATCGCCGCTAACAGTATCTGAAACTCGAACAAGACGATGTCGTCATGTCTGTGGGCTCGGTTCTGGCTACGGAAAGCCTGTCCCTCGGCAAAAAATAGGCCCGGTCCGCTGTTTATCATGACCAAGTGGCGGCAGAAGCCGCCCCGGAAACAGAGGATGGGGTCCATGACGGTCTGCACCAGAACGACAAACGGATGCGGGCCAAGCAGGCGTTCTGGCATGACTGCCATGCCGCCTGGAAAGGTCAGGATTTCGTCACCTGTCCAGCCGAGAAGATGCGCGTCGGCAACCAGAGAGACTGCAAAACTGCTACATTCCGGCGCGCTTGCAGCCTGGCGAAGCTTTTCCTTTTGCATCCCGCATCCCCTTGCGGCATGAACGCGGCATGACTTTGAGGTTACGCGCGCTCGGCGTGCATTTGTTTACAGCCACGGGCGCGGTTTTTGCCATGCTGTCCATGCTGGCGGCGGTCGATGAGAAGTGGGATCTGATGTTCCTCTGGCTGGTCGTGGCCTTTTTCGTCGATGGGATCGATGGCCCGCTGGCGCGGCACTACCACGTGAAGGTCAACGCGCCGGAGTTCGACGGCGTGTTGCTGGATCTGATCATCGACTATCTGACCTATGTCTTCATCCCGGCCTTTGCACTCTTCAAATCCGGGCTTATGGATGGTTGGACCGGATGGTTTGCCATCATCGTCATCACCTTCGCCTCCGCGCTCTATTTTGCTGACACGCGCATGAAGACAAAGGACAATTCTTTCTCTGGCTTTCCCGGGTGCTGGAATATGTTGGTGCTGGTGATATTCGCACTGCAGCCGAATTTCTGGGTGTCGCTGGCGCTGGTGACGGCATTGGCAATTGCCATGTTCCTGCCGTTGAAATTCGTGCACCCCGTGCGCACGGAGCGCTGGCGCTTTGTCACCTTGCCTACGGCGCTGGCCTGGACATTCTTTGCGGGCTGGGCGGCCTGGGTGGATTTCCATCCCCAAAGCTGGGCGCATTGGGGCCTGGTCGCGACATCCGTTTACCTGCTTTTTGCTGGGATCGCGCAGCAATTGTTCCCGCAGCGGGACTCGTCCTAGTCTCGAAAGGGTGGCCTGAAAGCCCACCCTACCTGCTGTGAGAAGCGGCGGTGGCATGCAGGTAGGGTGGGCTTTCAGGCCACCGTTGCAGGGTTCAGATCAGCAGACCAGCGGCTTTTTCATGGCGCAGCAGCGCAACCTTGGTCTCGACACCGCCTGCCCCGGAAAAACCCGTCAGCCCCTTGGCACCCATGACCCGGTGGCAGGGGATGATGATCGGAATCGGATTGCCACCGCAGGCCTTACCCACGGCCTGTGCCGGTGCCCCCAAAGCCTTGGCGATATCGCCGTAAGTGCAGGTATCGCCAAAGGGGATCGCGTAGATTGCGTCGCAAACGGCACGCTGAAATTCGCTGCCGTGTACTTGCAGGGGGAGGTCGAAGACCTCGCGCGCTCCCGCGTCATATTCTCGCATCTGCTGCGCCGCTTTCTCCAGCAAAGGCGACGTATCCTCACGACGCGCCTTGCCCCAGCGCACGGCTGTGATCGCGTCGGCATCCTCTACGAGCACCAGATCACCAAATTGAGTTGAGACAGTCTTTTCCAGCATGGGTTTCATGGTGGCCCCAGACCCGCGTCACAGCAACCCGGTTTTTGCGCATCTGAACGATAGGCGGTGACCCGAAGGCCACCGCCACAACCCATTTTCAGGTCATTGCGGCATCGCAACGCCCACAGACCCCCGCATGGCCATGGGTACTCACGTCCGGCAGCACTTTCCAGCAGCGGGCGCATTTCTCGCCCTCCGCCTTCGCAAAGGCCACCGCAACGCCCGGCACTTCCGGCAAGGTAAATGCACCCTCCGGTGCTGCTGTACCCGTGACGGTTACCTGTGAGGTGATGCAGATGTCTTCAAATGGCAACACCTCGAGCACCGCACGCAAGGCATCGTCCGACACATATACAACCGGGGCCGCCTCGAGCGAGGCGCCGATGACCTTGTTGGTCCGCTCTACTTCCAGCGCGGCCGTGACGACACGGCGCGCCGTACGCACACCAGACCATTTCGCCGCCAGTTCCGGCGCCAACCAGTCCTTGGGAGTTTCCGGGAAGTCCTGCAAATGCACCGAACTGCCCGCCTCCGGGAACCGTTCCAGCCAAACCTCTTCCATCGTGAAGACCAGCACCGGCGCCAGCCATGTGGTCAAGCGGTGGAAGAGCAGGTCCAGCACGGTGCGTGCCGAGCGACGCGCCACCGTATCCCCATCACAGTAAAGCGCATCCTTGCGGATATCGAAGTAGAAGGCCGACAGATCCACCGTTGCGAAGGTGAAAACCGCCTGAAACACGCCTTGGAAATCATACTTCGCATAGCCATCGCGCACGGTCTGATCCAGTTCCGCCAGACGGTGCAGCACCCAACGCTCCAGCTCTGGCATGTCCGACACGTCCATCCGGTCTGCAGTGCTGAAATCATTCAGCGACCCCAGCATGTAGCGCATCGTGTTGCGCAGGCGCCGGTACCCATCAGCCACACCTTTGAGGATTTCCGGCCCGATCCGCTGGTCCAGCGTGTAATCCGTCTGTGCCACCCAGAGCCGCAGGATATCCGCCCCGTATTGCTGCACAACCTTTTCCGGCACGATGGTATTGCCGAGGGATTTGGACATCTTCATGCCCTTCTCATCCAGCGTGAACCCATGGGTCAGCACGGCGCGATAGGGCGCATGGCCTTGCGTGCCCACCGACTGCAGTAGTGAGGAATGGAACCAGCCACGGTGCTGGTCGGTACCTTCCAGATAGAGATCGGCCACACCGTCGTCGGATCCGTCTTCGCGGTCACGCAGGGTAAAGGCGTGGGTCGATCCGCTATCGAACCACACATCAAGGATGTCGGTCACCTGATCGTAGTCGTCAGGGTTCACGACATTGCCCAGAAAACGCTCTTTGGCGCCTTCCATGTACCATGCATCCGCCCCTTCGGTCTCAAAAGCCTCAACGATGCGCGCGTTCACCTCGGCGTTGCGCAGCAGGAAATCCGCATCCGTCGGCAGCGCGCCCTTCTTGGTGAAACAGGTCAGCGGCACGCCCCAGGCCCGCTGGCGCGACAGCACCCAGTCGGGCCGCGCTTCCATCATCGAATGCAGGCGGTTGCGCCCAGACTTCGGCGTCCACTGTACATTGTCGATCTCGGTCAGCGCCCGTTCGCGGATCGTGGTGCCATGATCGTCCTGCCCGTCACCCACCGGCTTGTCGATCGCGGCAAACCACTGCGGCGTGTTGCGATAGATCACCGGCGCCTTGGAGCGCCAGGAATGCGGATAGCTGTGCTTGATCTTGCCCCGGGCGAGCAGCCCGCCCACCTCGGCCAGCTTGCTGATCACGGCGCTGTTGGCATCGCCTTCCTTACCTTTGCGGTTGAGAATGTACTTGCCACCAAAGAACGGCAGACCCGCGCGGAACATGCCATCATCGGTCACGTTGTAGGTGATGACATCCTGCAGCATGCCCAGATCACGGTAGAGCTCATATTCCTCCATCCCGTGCGAGGGGGCGCAATGCACAAACCCGGTGCCCTCTTCGTCGGTCACGAAATCCGCCGCGCGGAAATCGCGGATGTCATCCCACTCGCCATCACTGCCCTCGGCATCTTTCAACGGATGCGCCACGCGCAGCTGGCTCAATTCCTGGGCCGTCACATCCCGCACACGGCGGTACATGGTGTCATCCAACCGCGCCCGGCCCAGGACATCCGCCGCCAGCTTGTCCGCCAGCAAATACCGGTCCCCGATGTTCGCCCAGCATTCGTCTGGCCGCCCGGTGATTTCGTACAGCCCGTAAGAGATATCCGCCCCGTAAACCACCGCCTTGTTGGAGGGCATGGTCCACGGTGTGGTGGTCCAGATCACGACGTATGCCCCGTCCAGATCAGACATCGCCTGCACCTGACCCGCGTCACCCGTCACCGGCGGTGTTGTCTCATCGATCAATGCCTTGAACTTCACCCAGATGGTGAAGCTTTCCTTGTCGTGATACTCCACCTCCGCCTCGGCCAGCGCGGTCTTTTCAACCGGCGACCACATCACGGGCTTTGATCCCTGATAGAGCGTGCCGTTCATCAGGAATTTCATGAACTCTTCGGCAATCACCCGCTCGGCATGGAAATCCATGGTCAGATAGGGTTTTTCCCATTTGCCGGTGATCCCCAAACGCTTGAACTCCTCGCGCTGGATATCCACCCAGCCTTCGGCGAACTTGCGGCACTCCTGACGGAAATCGACGACATCCACATCGTCCTTGTCCTTGCCCTTGGCGCGGTATTGCTCCTCGATCTTCCACTCGATGGGCAACCCGTGGCAGTCCCAGCCGGGGATGTAGCGCGCGTCAAAGCCCATCATCTGTTGGCTGCGCACGACCATATCCTTGAGCGTCTTGTTCAGCGCATGCCCGATGTGCAGATGCCCGTTGGCATAGGGGGGTCCATCGTGCAGCGTAAAGGAGGTGCGCCCCGGCTTTTCGCGCAGCCGGTCGTAGATGCCGAGCTCTTCCCAACGTGCCAGCCATTCCGGCTCGCGCTTGGGCAGGCCCGCCCGCATCGGAAAGTCGGTTTTCGGCAGGTTCAACGTTGATTTATAATCAGGTTTTTCAGCGGCTTCGGTGGTGTCGGCGCACATTGCGGACGTCCTTCAGATATCTTGGCGGGATGGGAAAAGCGGTCGGTGCGAGCGGCTCAAACACCTTGGCCCGGCGTCTCATGGTCTCAGAGCGCCGGGGATATAATTCGAATGATAATCATGCGGAGGTCATCCATGCGCGCCTTATAAGCAGACCGGCACGGCGCGACAAGTCCCAAGCAGCGAAGGCTCTCAACAGGCAGGTAGGGTGGGCTTCAGGCCACCTTGCCGCTCAGTCGTTCACATGCGCCCAGGCCGCGGACATCACCACAGACCCTTCGCCGACCGCGGAGGCCACGCGTTTGACAGAGCCTGCGCGCACATCCCCTACGGCAAAAACACCGGGACAGGAGGTTTCATATTGCGTCCGCCCGCCCGCATCCGCTCCTGTCAGCACAAACCCCTTGTCGTCCAGCTTGATCAACCCGGAAAGCCATTCGGTATTGGGCGCCGCCCCGACCATGACAAAAAGCGCCCCCGTCCGCAGGTCCCAGTCCTGACCAGAGGCATTGTCGCAGATGGTGATCTTGTCCAGCGTCTCTTCCCCGTGCAGCGCGGTCACCTCGGTGCGGGTATGGATGGTGATGCGCGGATGCGTGGTGAGACGTTGCACCAGATAATCGGACATCGAGGATGCCAGCGAGGGCCCGCGTACGAGCAGATGCACGTGGCGCGTGGTGCGCGCTAGGAACATCGCCGCTTGCCCTGCCGAGTTACCGCCCCCGATCACGGCCACCTCCGTGTCCCGGCAATAGCGCGATTCCACTTCCGTGGCCGCGTAATACACGCCCGCGCCTTCGAACCCTTCCAGACCTTCCAACGGCATGCGGCGGTACTGGACACCGGTGGCTACGATCAGGGCCTTGGCGCTCACCTCCTGCCCGTCATCCAGCGTTGCGTGAAACCATTTCTCGTTACACTGGCGCAAAGCAGACGCGCGCCGGGGCACGGAAAACTTGGTGCCGAACTTCATCGCCTGCACCTCGCCGCGTCCCACCAGATCACCGCCCGAAATGCCCGTCGGAAAGCCCATGTAATTCTCGATCCGGCTTGACGTGCCCGCCTGCCCGCCCACGGCCATATCCTCCAGCACCAGCGCGCTGAGCCCTTCGGCCCCCGCATAGACACCGGCAGCCACACCCGCCGGCCCGCCGCCGACGATCAGCACATCAAAACTGGCGTCTTCCTGGGTTTCCAGATGCAGCCCGAGCATCTGGGCCACGCTGCGCGGCGTTGGTGGGTCGATCTTGCGTTCACGCCCGAAAATCACGCCCGGCTGTGCCTCCTCGATCCCGCATTGCGCAGCCAGGGCCACCGCCTCATCCGATGTCACCTCGATCTCGCGGAAAGGGATGCGGTTGCGCGCGGCAAAGCTCGCCACATGCCGGATGTCGCGGCTGATCTCCGATCCGATCAGGGTCAGCGCAGAATCCGATTGCTCCACCGCCCGGCGCCGCCGCGCCGCCAGTACCGTCACGACAATGTCGCTCATCTCCGGCATGTCGGACATCAGTTGCAGCATCTCGTCACGCGGCACGCAGAGCAGCGTGCTGTCCACCACCGCACGGGCACCTGCCAGAGACACGCCGCCCGAGAGGAACTGCAGGTCTCCAAAGAACTGCCCCGGCCCCAGCGTCGCATTGCCCATGCGCTCCATCGTCATCGGATCGACGGCTTCGACCTCACCGTCGACGACGTAGTGAAACTCCGCCGACTCCGCCCCTGGCTCCTGCACCATCTCTCCGGCCTTCTTGTCGCTGACTATGCCCTTCTTGCGCATCGCCGCGACATGTTCGGGCTCCAGCGGTCTGCGCACCATCGTGGCAAGATCAGCAGCAAAACTCTCCATTCAAACGTCTCCCATGAACCCCATCATCGCCGTCGCGGTTCAGGATTTCGACGATCCGAACAATCCGCTGAGGCTACTCTTAATGATATTGGGTACTTTCGGCTTTTTTCCAACCGCGAAGGGCAAGGGACGGCAGACTTCCATCGCCGCAACCCCGACACGTGCCGTCAGCGCGCCATTGACAAGCCCCTCACCGAAGCGGCGCGAGAGCTTGCCGATGATGGACCCGCCCAGCACCGGCTCCAGCAGATCATCCCCCACGGCAACGGCGCCGGTGGCCACGAGATGCGCCATGACCGCCCGGGTCAACCGCCAGCCGCCCAGAAACCCCGACCGACCGCCATAGACCTCCGCAACGCGGCGGATCATACGCAGATTGGCCGTCAGCGCCGCGGCCACATCCGCCAGCGCCAGCGGCACCAGCGCCGTTACGGTCGCCACCTGTCGTGCGGCGGCTTCGACCTCACGTTGTGCGGCCTGATCCAACGGCCCCAGCAACTCGCGGTCCGCCAGCGCCAACAGGCTCGACGCATCCATCTGATCGCGGCGCAGCTCGGCCAGTCGGTTCCGGCCCCAACGGGTATCCTCACGCCCTTTGTAAAGCGCCACCAACCGATCGGTGACCGCCCTCGCCGCCTCAAGATCCTCGTCCACCAGCGCGGTATCGGCGGCGCGACGCAGACCGTCCAACCGGCCGAGCCGACCCAGAGCAGCGATCTCGCGCAGGGCCAGCACAGCCAAAACAAAGAGGAACGCGCCCAACAGGCCAGTGATGCCCCAGCCCAGGATTGCATTGCGCGCAACCAGATCGGTCAGAAACCCCCACGCCTTGATCGAGACAATCGCGCCGACAAGGGCGATGCCCAGCGACCAGAACCAGCGCACCAGTCGTGAAGGTTTGCGCGCGGCAATCCCCGCAGCTACCTGCATCGCCTGACCGCTTGGCATTCCCGGCGTGTCGTCTGGCACCGGCGGTGCGTCCGCAACGGTCAGCCTGTCGGATTTTTCATCTTCCAGCTCGATCAGGACCGGGCCGCGGGCCATCAGGATGCGCCCCTGGTCCATTCGAACCGGATGTCCGGCAGCCCCACATCGTTCTCGCTGCCATCGGTCCGGGCTGTTTCCGCAAAGCCCCGCAATCCATAAAACCGCGTCGCCGATGAATTGGCCTGATAGCTCCAGAGCGCCAACCTGTCGGTGTCGGCCTTGGCATCATCCAGCAGCGATGTTCCCACGCCACTATCCTGCTCATCCGGCAGGACGTAGAGCGCGTGGATTTCTTCTTCCCAGCGCGCGATGAAGCCCACGACCTTGCCATTCCTCTTGGCCACGCGAACCCAGCCCGCCTCGATCATATCGCCTGCGTACATGATCTCTTCGGCAGCCGAGTGCAATCGCGGCAGCCAGGGCATCATATCGTTGGAGGCCGACAGGATGTGACCTACCGCGCCCGCATCAAGGGTCCGCGCCGGTGAAATGGTGATCGTGCTCATAGCCTATCCCCTAAAAGGAATTGGGCGGCCTTATCAAGCCGGATATGCGGTGGACCATCTCCGGGGCGCAAAGTTAGCGGGGAAGGTGCGAAATTCATCACACGGTAGTCGTCTTCCAGCCAGCTTTCTGCGCCGCTGCGGGCGGGCGTCAGCAGGTGGCTGGGGTCTTCCGGCAAGGCGCCCGGATAGAATGCAGCCTGTTTTCCGCTGTCGAGCAGGGTGCCACGCACCACGTCCAGCGTCTGACCTTGGTGGGAAACCGTATCCTCGACGGTAGCGCGCAGGGAGGCGATGGCCATGGCCGATGTCTCTGCACCCGCAAACCGGGCCCGGTCGACGGCCCCGCGTACCAAGGCCTCCATGATCGCGGTCAACCGCCCGTGTTGCCGGTGGTGCAGATGATCCGCCTTGGTGGCGGCGAAGAGGATTTTCTCCACCCGTTTGCCCTGGAAGAGCTGGGTCAGGAAGGCATTCTGGCCCGGGCGGAACGCGCCGAGGATGTCGGTCATGGCCCCGCGCATGTCCTCTACGGCACGCGGCCCCTTGTGGATTGCGCCCAAGGCATCGACCAGCACCACCTGGCGGTCGATCCGGGCAAAATGATCACGGAAAAAAGGACGCACGACCTGGTGTTTATAGGCTTCATAGCGCCGGGTCATTTCGCGCAGGAGCGATTTGCGCGGGGCTTTCCCGTCTGTGGGCAGAGGCGCAAAGGTAAGCACCGGCGATCCCGCCAGATCCCCCGGCAGCAGGAACCGCCCCGGCGTGCAATCGTAAAACCCCGCTTGCCGTGCCGCGTGAAGATAATCGGTGAAGGCCGCGGCGAGGGCCTTTGCTGCCGGTTCTTCAAGCGCCGCAGCCGGGTCTGTTGAGGCCACCAGCGCGTTGAACGCCGAGGCCTCCGCGCGGTCTTTGATGCGGGTCAGAACCTCTGCGGACCAGGTTGCGTAATCCTTGTCGAGCAGGGCGAGGTCAAGCAGCCATTCACCGGGGTAGTCGACAATATCCACGTGGATCGTGCGCGGCCCCTGCAGCCCCGCCAGCAACCCTGCGCGCTGCACCCGCAGGGACAACCGCAATTCCGAAATGGCTCGGGTGCTGTCCGGCCAGGCAGGTTCGCGCGCTGTCAATTGCGCCAGATGGGTCTCAAAATCGAAGCGCGGCACGGTGTCATCCGGCTGCGGTTGCAGGAAAGCCGCCTCGATCCGACCCTCGGCTGCCGCCACCAGATGCGGCATGCGGCCCCGGTCCAGCAGATTGGCAATCAGCGAGGTGATGAAGACAGTCTTTCCGGACCGTGCAAGCCCGGTCACACCGATACGCACCACCGGCTCGAACAGGGTCTCGTTTACAGTGTCCTGCACGTTTTCGATCTGGCGCAGCACCGTGTCGGCGATTGAAGTGATGACCAAAGCCTGCCTGTCCCTGCAGTTTTCGTTTTGCAACACATAAGCGCTGGCGCGCGGGGGTACCAGAGGCTTCAAAGCCATTTGACGCGACACGCACCGCGCGCTAGGGCCTGCGCCATGCCGCGCTATGCATTAAAAGTCGAGTACCACGGGAAGCCATTTGCCGGGTGGCAGCGCCAGAAGGCGCAGGCCACGGTCCAGGGGAAAATCGAGGCCGCCCTGGCCCGGTTGGAGCCGCGCGCGCATACGATTGCCGCGGCAGGACGGACGGATGCCGGGGTGCATGCGCTGGGGCAGGTTGCCCATTGCGACATGATGGAGACATGGGATCCCTTTCGCCTGTCAGAGGCGTTGAACTATCACCTGAAACCCGATCCGGTGGCAATTGTCGCCTGTGCCGAGGTTTGCGATGACTGGCATGCCCGGTTTTCCGCGCTGCAAAGGCAATACCTCTTTCGCATCCTGATGCGCCGGGCACCGGCCACCCATCAGGACGGGCTGGTGTGGCAGGTCAAACACGAGCTGGACGTCCCTGCCATGGCGAGCGCCGCCGCGCATTTGGTCGGGCGGCATGATTTCACGACCTTTCGGTCCACCATCTGTCAGGCAGACAGCCCGGTGAAAACCCTGGACCGTCTGGACGTGGCAAGGGTGGAGACGGCCCATGGTCCGGAGGTGCATTTCGACGTGCGCGCCCGGTCCTTTCTGCACAATCAGGTGCGCAGCTTCGTCGGCACATTGGAGCGTGTTGGCGCGGGCTCCTGGGCGCCGGATCAGGTGGCTGCCGCACTGGCTGCACAGGATCGCGTCGCTTGCGGGCCCGTCTGTCCGCCGCAGGGGCTTTACCTGGCGCATGTGTGTTTTGAAGAGAACCCGTTTGCGCCGTCAAAGGTGGCCTGAAAGCCCACCCTACCTGCCGTCAATCATTGTCGCTGGTCCCCGCACCCGCCCCTGCCCGGCGCGAGGTTTCGCTGTCGGGGACGAAGGTTCTGGCGGCCAGAACCGTCATCTGCGCAAGCAGGGCGGCACAGCCCTCCACCCTGCCGAGCCTCAGAGAGGGGGCTGATGTGGTCGTATCGACGGTGACGTCAAGGCTATCCCCATGCGCGGCGACCACCTCGGTCGCATGGGGCAAGGTCTCCAGATAGCTCCGCAGCAAGCTCGGTTGACCCCCAGTGGGGATTTCCAACCTGTGTTGAACTGTGCCGTGGGCGGCGAGCAGAAGCTCTTGCAGTTGGAGAGGCATGCGCATGATGGCGCCGGCGGGCAGAGCATCGAGCGCCTGACCAAGCGCGGCGGCATCGCGTCCCTGCCCGAGATGTATCGCCGCCGCCCTGCCAAAATGAGCCGCCTGCGCAGGCGGTGCCCCGGCGCCGCGCGCGGCTTTCGTGGCCAGGGCGAGAACCTCCGCGCGCGACCAACTCATCCCTCGAAGACCGGCAGCCACCAGTCATCCGAGCGGCTTGCCAGCTCATCCGCCAGAGGGGCGCCCTGGCACAGGGTGATGCGGGTCCACCTGTCAGATTTCGGATCGAATTTCGACGCTCCGAAAAACGACAGCTTGCAGCGCAGCATGTCGATGGGCAGGCACTGCTGGCCGATCAGGTTGTCGCGGATTTCAGCGTATGGATAGCGCGCCGCAAGCGCAGCCCGCTCGACGGCCATCAAGTGCTCTGGATGTTCCTTTAGGAAGACGGTCAGGGCCGTTGATGTTTGCGGCAGATCATCATGCAGCGCCTTCATCCGCCGCGCAACATCCAGCGGGCTTTCCAACGCGGCCCCCTCTTCGGCAAAACGGTCGCCCAGCCGCGGCTCCTGTTTGGCTTCGCTCACATACCAGAACTGCCGACATTGATCTGTTGCGTCGTAGTCCAGCGCCAATGCCCAGCCAAAGCTGCGCTCAAGGACGTCACGCAGTCCACCGGTATCGGCAATCGGTTCCGGCACCGGGCCGCAAGGATCGGCCATGCAGTCGGCCAGACCGTCCACAAGGTCCGGAAAAAGCTCGATCACCAGCGCCACCAGCAGTTCCTGAAGGTCCTCCGATTCAGACAACGCACGGTCGATCAGCGCCTCGATCGCGTTTTCAGGGGCAAACCCATCCGGCACCACCTTGGCCGAGAAGGCAGCCCAGTCCGTGCAGAGGCAATCAATGCGACGCTGATGCGCAAGATCGGGCACCTGCCACTCTGCGAGGTGCCGGTCTGCCCGCTTCATCAACTGGCGCAAGCGCGCCTGCATCTCTTCATTTAGGTGCGCCACAGCCCGCACCCGCGCCAAAGCGGTTTCCCGCGCGAGCATCCAGTTGTTGAGCAAAACCGGATGTGTGACCAGAAACGGTGCCATGCCAAGCCCGGTGGAATTGCCAATCCCGAGATGACGTTTGAGGTTGCGGTCCAGACGCCCCTGCCCCACATGCTCCACCAGATCATGAGTGAAATGGCGGATCAGCCAGACGGTCAGCATCTCGGCCATGAACGGGCCGGAAAACCCCGGCCGGGTGTCGATACAGGCGCGATCCGCAATCCCGAATTTGCCATTGCCGTAAACGGCAGTCGTGCGCATCAGATACCCGATGTCGCGTATCATTGCGGCATCCGGTTGACGACCCGCCCGCAGCCGGTCCACCACATGAGCGAACAAGCGGACGGATTTGTTGGCGCGGCTCAGCACCAGATCGCGTTCGGTGAACCGCGCAGCCTCCTGTTTTGGCGCGGTGGCACAGATCCGTGCCACCTCATCTGCATCCGGCACGCCATCATAGAGCACATAGGCCGTGTCCCAGGCGGAGGCGATCACGCGGTCGGTCCGCGCCGCCGGATCAAGTTTCGTTGAGACAGCGACCAGCGAATACGTGTACCCGCCAAGGTCGACACAATAAACGGCATGGCCATATCCTTCAGCGCACATCTGCCACGAGCGGCGCGTGATCCGCGCATTTTCAGCTGCCAGGAACCGCATCAATGTGCGCAGAAACGAAAGCCGGGTGGGAAACATCGACCCCATGCGGCTCAACCGCATCACCGTGTCTGGCGGACGCAGAGGGGCTTGAGGAGGGGCGATGAAGTCCTTCATGCCCGGCCAAAATTCTCGGAGTAGAACCTGTACCAATTGCCGCCCATGATCCCGTCGACGTCCGTCTGGTTCAGACCCTGCTCCAACAACCCCTTGCGAATATTGCCGAAGTCGCGATTGCCTCCAAACCAATCCGGCATCGGGGGAAACCCTGCGTTCTGCGCCGATCCTTCGCCATAATCGATCACCTTTGACCAGCGCCCAACCCGCATCCATTCGACCACGCTGTCCGGTTGATCCTGGCATAGGTCGGACCCCAAGCCCAGATGTTGCGCGCCATAGCGCCGCGCGGCCTCTGCAATCATGGCGCAGAAATCCTGCCGGGTGCAGGCGCTGCCACCCGCGAGGTGATGCGGATAGAGGGAGAAGCCGAGCATGCCGCCCGATGCCGTCAGGGCCGTCAGAACCTCGTCTGATTTGTTACGCAGAGCGGCATGCCACCAATGCGGATTGGCATGGGTGATGGCGATGGGCCGCGTGGAATGATCAATCGCCTCAAGCGTTGAGCGGTCGGCAGAATGTGACATGTCCACTACGAGACCGACACGGTTCATCTCGGTCACCACCTGACGCCCCATGCGGGTCAGCCCGGTGTCATCCTCCTCATAACACCCCGTCGCCAGCAGCGATTGATTGTTGTAGGTGAGTTGCATGAAGCGGATGCCCAGCTGATGGCAGATCTCCACCAATCCGATGTCATCCTCAATCGGACTGGGGTTCTGAAATCCGAAAAAAATCGCCGTGCGACCTGTCTCCTGCGCGCGACGCACATCGTCACCGGTCGTCCCTTTGAAGATCAACTCCGGGTGTGCCTCGAACCAGCGGTTCCACTGTTCGAGATTGAGCACCATCTCCCGAAAGCTTTCATGATACGCGATAGTCACATGCACCGCATCGACACCACCTGCCCGCATTTCCTCAAAGATACTGGGGGAAAAATTCGCGTATTGCAAATTGTCGATCAAGGGCGCGCGCATGCGGGCAGTCTGGGAAAGAATGGCCGTCACCTCAATTCAAAAAACGACCCGCCTATCGGCATAGCGACATTGATTTGTCAGTCCGAGCACCCATGCTTCTTGTTGTCTTGCAATCAGCAGGGGCAAGTAATCCCCCAAAAAATTCTTAATTCTGTATAAAATACAATATTTTAGCCTCTTACACACAGCTCGTGATCTGTATCGGTTGCTACAACCTTTTTGCTGTCAGGAGGGACATTTGTCATATGAGCAACATGGTGGGTCAGACCAAAGGCCCAACCCACCAAGCACTGGTTACCCAAACTCCCCAGGCACTCGTTAAATCGGTTCCGGGCAGCGCCAGAATGACTTTCGTTAACGATTTAAAAACTCCGGAAGAGGCTTGGAAGTTCCATGTGACTGGACAGAAACTCGGGCAGAATTCCGCTTATGCTACCGTAGGTTGCCAGATACAGACCCCCGCGTACGCAGCCCGACGGTACACCCTTCACCTGCAGGCAACATGACGGTTTTCAGACTTTTGCCTGCGTATGTTTGCGCAGTTCCGCGCGCGCCACCTGACGTCGGTGCACCGCATCCGGCCCATCCGCAAACCTCAAGGCGCGCTGCCAGGTCCAGGCCATGGCAAGCGGCGTGTCCTGGCTGATGCCCTGCCCGCCATGCATCTGCATGGCCTCATCAATCACCTTCAGTGCCATCCGCGGGGCGACAACTTTGATTTGCGAAATCCACGGGGCGGCAGCACGCGCATCCCCCTGATCCATCATCCAGGCCGCCTTGAGACACAAGAGCCGCGCCTGCTCGATCTCCATCCGGCACTCCGCGATGATGTCAAAATTCGCGCCGAGGTTCGCCAGCGGTTTGCCGAATGCCTCTTTTTGCAGCGAGCGGCGACACATCAACTCCAGCGCCGCTTCCGCCTGCCCGACAGATCGCATGCAGTGATGGATGCGCCCTGGGCCCAGCCGACCTTGCGCGATTTCAAACCCGCGTCCTTCACCCAGCAACATGTTCTCGGCGGGCACCCGGACGTCCGTGAAACGGATGTGCATATGCCCGTGGGGCGCGTCGTCGTGGCCAAAGACATGCATGGGCCGCAAAATCTCGATGCCGGGCGTGGCGGCATCGACAACGATCATCGAATGCTGCTGATGTCTGGGTGTCTCCTCATCCCCGGTCCGGACCATGACGATATAGACCTTGCAGCGCGGATCCCCCGCCCCCGACGCCCAGTATTTCTCCCCGTTCAGGACATAGTCGTCGCCCTCCCGCACGCAGGACATGGCGATGTTGGTGGCGTCAGAGGAGGCGACGTCGGGTTCCGTCATCAGATAGGCTGACCGAATTTCGCCTTCGAGCAGCCGCGCGAGCCAGAGCTCTTTCATGGCCGGTGTGCCGTAGCGCTCGAACACCTCCATATTGCCGGTGTCCGGTGCGGAGCAGTTGAAAACCTCAGCGCCAAGCGGCGTTTTCCCCATTTCCTCGGCAAAATAGGCGTATTCCACGGTGCTGAGACCAAACCCCTTTTCACTATCCGTCAGCCAGAAATTCCACAGGCCCGCCGCCTTGGCCTTGGCTTTGAGCCCTTCGAGGATCTCGGCCTGGCGATCCGTGTAGGCCCAGCGGTCTTCTTTGCCGATCTCCGCGTGGTATTCCGCCTCCATCGGCATCACCTCGTCACGGATCATCGCCGCCACCCGGTCCAGAAGGGCCCGATTTTCCTCCGCCATGCCAAAATTCATATCCATCGCCCGCGCCTCCCTGACCGGTAATCGGGGCTTTCCCCGCGCCCGCAGAGTTGCTTAGATCACCGGGACTTGTCCATGGGTCACGAGGGAGATTTGCCGATGCACCGCCACGACCCGAAAGAGCTGGAACGCTATCTGGCCGCGCATGTCGACGGCTTCGGCGCGCTGGACGGTTTCGAGAAATTCTCGGACGGGCAGTCGAACCCGACCTACCGCGTGACCAGCCGCGGCACCGATTATGTACTGCGGGCCAAGCCGCCCGGCAAACTGCTGAAATCCGCGCATGCGGTCGACCGCGAGTTCCGCGTGATGCAGGCGCTGGCCGCCACTGATGTGCCGGTGCCGCAGGTCTATCACCTGTCCGGAGACGACACCCCGCTGGGCACTCAGTTCATGGTCATGGAAATGGTCGAGGGGCGCATTTTCTGGGACCCGGCCCTGCCCAAGATCGACCAGGAGGCACGAGGGCGTGTCTACGATGCAATGAACGGCGCGCTGGCCGCGTTGCATAACGTGGTGCCTGACGAGGTCGGTCTGGCGGATTATGGCAAGCCCGGGAGTTATTTTGCGCGGCAACTCACGCGATGGTCGGGCCAGTATCAACAGACCGCCACCGCCCCGCTGCCGGATGTGGACTGGCTGATGCGCTGGCTCGACGAGCATATGGTGACAGATGACGGTGCCAGCAGCATCGTGCATGGTGACTTCCGCATCGACAACATGATCTTCGCCCCCGATCGCGAAGAGGTGGTCGCACTTCTCGATTGGGAGTTGAGCACATTGGGCCATCCGCTCGCCGATCTGGCCTATCAATGCATGCATTGGCGGTTGCCGCATGCGGGCCACTTCCGTGGCCTCGGCGGTGTGGATCGTGCTGCCACCGGCCTGCCGGACGAAGACGCCTATGTCACGGACTATTGCGCGCGGCGCGGAATTACCCGGCCAGATCACTGGGTGTTCTACGTGGTGTTTTCATATTTCCGCCTGCTTGCGATCCTGCAGGGTGTGTTGAAACGCGGGTTGGACGGCAATGCATCGAACCCCAAGGACACAGGACGCTTGCGAGAGATCATCGCCTTGATGGCACAGGACGCACGCGCTCTGGCCGAAGAAGGATAAGCTCATGAAAACCATTGAATACTTCTATGCCTGCCATTCGGTCTATGCCTATTTCGGGGCCTGGCGTCTGGCAGAGATTGCCGATGAACATGGCGCGCAGATTATCCACCGACCGTTTGACTTTGATCCGGTCATGGCCGCGGCAGGGGGTGCCCCGTTCAACGCGCGCCCGAAGCCGCATATGGATTACTTTTTCGGGCGCGAGTTGATGCGGTGGGCGGAATTTCGGAACCTGCCCTGGATCATGCGGCGGCCGACCCATCACGACAATCCGCTGGCCCTCGGCAATGGCGCGATCATCGCGGCGCAAGAGATGGGATGGGACGTGCATGCCCTGAGCCGCGCGCTGCTGCAGGCCCATTGGCGCGATGACGCGGACCCGGCAGACAGCAGTACCGTTGCCCGCATCGCGGAGGGCCTCGGCATGGAGGCGGAGACCCTGGTGGCAGAAGCAATGAGCGACGCGACACAAGAGCAGCACGCTGCCAATACAAAAGAGGCCATCGCCCGCCATGTCATTGGATCACCGACTTATTTCGTCGAGGGTGATATGTTCTACGGGCAGGACCGGCTGGAGATGGTCGCACGGGCGCTGGTCAGGCCTTTTGCCCGCTTTAGGGATCACAAAGCTTGACGACCCCGCGTGCCCGTGTTCCGAAAAGACAGGAGGGGGACGGGATGACGACTCAGCACCAGAACTATGACGTGATCATTGTCGGCGGCGCGATCTACGGCTCGAGCGTGGCGTGGTGGCTGACGCAGATGCCGGGGTTTCACGGGCGCGTGCTGGTGGTCGAAAAGGACCCGACCTATGAACATGCCGCAACCAGCCACACCAACAGCTGCATCCGCCAACAGTTTTCCAACAAAGTGAATATTGGTGTGTCGCAGTTCGGCGCAGAATTCATCAAGAACTTCCGCCGCTTCATGGGCGATCATCCCGAGGTGCCTGAACTGGTGCTGCAAAGCTACGGCTATATGTACCTCGCCGACACGCCCGAATTTGCCGAGACCCTGCGCGAAAGCCAGAAAGTGCAGGCCAGCCTTGGCGCGGGCACCAAATTCATGACGCGCGATGAGATCGCCGCCGACTATCCCTTTTACCGGCTCGATGACATCCTCGGGGCCAATCACAATCTGCTGGATGAGGGCTATTTCGACGGCGGCACCATGTTCGACTGGTTCAAGCGCATGGCGCGCAAGAACGGCGTTGAATATGCCCATGACGAGGTTACGGCGATCACGCGCGATAGCAACCGCGTCACCGGGGTGACCCTGAAATCCGGCGGTTTTATTGCCTGCGGCGTGCTGGTGAACACTGCGGGAACGCGCGGGGCACTTGTGGCGCAAATGGCAGGTCTCGATATCCCCATCGAGCCGCGCCGCCGCTATACCTATATCTTCGATGCCTCCCATCCGCTGGACCGCGACCTGCCCCTGACCATCGACCCCACGGGCGTACACATGCGCACCGACGGGCGCTATTACCTCGCAGGAGGGCCGCCCGACGACGACCCGGCGGTGGATTTTGACGATTTCAACGCCGACCACGGGCTTTGGGAGGAGAAGTTCTGGCCGATCATCGCCACCCGCATCCCACAGTTCGAAGAGATCAAGCTGATCAACATGTGGGTCGGGCACTACGACTACAACAAGCTCGACCAGAACGCGATTGTCGGACCGCATCCGGAAGTGTCGAACTTCCTGTTCTGCAACGGGTTTTCGGGACATGGATTGCAACAGTCACCGGCTCTCGGACGCGGGTTGGCCGAGCATATCGCCTATGGGGAATACCGCAGTCTTGATCTCAGGCCCTTCTATGTGGACCGTGTCTTGCGCGGTGAGAAATTCTTGGAAAAGGCCGTGATCTGACGGTCAGGAAGGACAAAGATGAAACTGGTACTAACAGGGGCCGCAGGCCGCTTGGGCTCTTACCTGCGCGAACCACTTGCGGCCATGTGCGACACGCTGGTCAGCACGGACATCGCTGCAGACATCGGCACGCTCTATGACAAAGAGACCTACGTTCAGGCCGATCTGGCACAGATGGACCAGATTGCGCCCGTGCTTGAGGGTGCGGATATGGTCATCCACTTTGGCGCCATCGTAGATGAAAAACCCTTCGAAGAACTGCTCGGGCCAAATTTTGTCGGCTCCTACAACATCTGGGAAGCAGGCTACAAGGCAGGCGTGAAACGCATCGTCTATGCGTCGTCGATCCACGCGGTCGGCATGCACCTGAAATCGGATTTCATCGGCATCGATGCGGAGCACCGTCCCGACACCTTCTACGGGCTGGCCAAATGTTTCACCGAAGACCTGGGCCGCATGTACTGGGACAAACGCGGGCTGGAATCGGTGCACCTGCGCATCCTGTCCTGCGCGCAGGTCACGAATACCCGGGCTCTGGGCTCCTGGCTCAGCTATGATGATCTTATCCAATTGGTGACCCGCGCGATTGACACCCCGTCGGTGGGTTTTGGGATTGTCTACGGCGTGTCCAACAACGACCGCGCACCGGTGGACAACGCCAAGGCATCCTTTCTGGGGTACCGCCCGAAAGACAATGCAGAGCAGTTTGCAGCGGAGATATTGGCCGAAGCCCCCCCTGTCGATCTGAAGGATCCCGGGCAGATGTGCCATGGTGGTCCCTTCTCTTCCGTCGATCTTGGGCAAAGCGGGCTGGCACAGATGAACATTGTGAACGACAAGAAAGAAACCTGATCCCACTGCGGAAAATGGCATGGGAACCGGCAGCTGACATGGGGTGCATCCAGCACCGCATGTCAGTCTGCGTACGGCTTTGACGGGATTTTAACCACAGTGAACTGACCGCACGCCCGGGCTTCCTTGCGGAAACTCTCTATGTGCTATCGACAGCATCTCAGACGCCGACGCGCTTTGCATCAGGCGGCCATGCGAGGATTGCACCAATGCCAGTCAACGTGATAATGGGGTCCAGCCCGCTGATCCTCGCCATTCCCCACGCGAGCACGCAGATTGCGCATCCCATCATGCAACGGCTCAACAACATTGGGCGCGCGCTCACCGACACGCATTGGCATATTGATCGGCTCTACAGGGGTCTGGTGGAGGATGTGACAATCGTGCAGGCCAACTTCCATCGATACATCTGTGACCCGGACCGCAACCCTGCCGAACGCGCAAGCAGCTTGGGAAACTTCAACATCGCTCCCTTTGTGCCGATCCTCAATCAGGACGGTCAGGCAATCTGGACCTACCCACCTGACAAGCTGGAGATGGCCAGCTGGCGTTCCGCCTTCTACGTACCCTATCACGCAGCCCTTGCCACACAGATTGCCCGGGTGCGGTCCCGGCATGGATTTGCGGTTTTGTATGATTGTCGCGCAACGCGATCAGAAGTCCCGAACCTGTTTGAGGGTGTCGCACCCGATTTCAGCATCGGCACCTATATGGGCGCCACCTGCGATCACAAGCTGGCCGCCCATGTGGCGGGCATCTGCCTGAGCGAGAAAAACTACACAAGCGCCATAAACAAGCGGTCAAAGGGCGGGTGGATTGTGCGCCACTACGGGTCCCCGAAGCGCGGCGTGCATGCGCTTCAGATGGAAGTGTCCCTGTCGACATATCTGCGGGCAGCACAGGATCCGTGGCTCTACGACCCGGAAAAGGCCCAGGCCGCCCGCACGGTGTTGACAAAGATATTGAGCCACTTGAAGTCCTGGTCTCCACAAAACACATTCGCGTAATTATATTTTATAACAATATATTGCATAGAAATTCTAAAGCATTACATTAAGCTCTACCCGCCTAAAACCCGGACCACTGAAAGCGGGGCCAATGCTGCAAAACCCGATTGCTCGCCGGTCAGGCAGGCAGGCTCTCGGTACCCTTGAGTTTGCGCAGGGCAACGGCCCAGAAACGGGTTGAGAGCAACACACTGGCCAGTCCGAGCCCGACGACCAGACCCAGCCAGACGCCGATGCCCTTGAGGTCCCAAATGAAGCCAAAGAGGTAGGAACAGGGGATGCCGACGACCCAGTAGCTCAGCGCCGCGAGGATCATCGGCACACGCGTGTCCTGTATGCCCCGCAGCAGCCCAAGGGCGATCACCTGCGCCCCATCGACCAATTGGAACAGCGCCGCCATGGCAAGCAGCCCTGTCCCGATTGCAAGAATCTGCAAGCGCTGTGGTTCGTTTTCCTGCATGAAAAGCGAGATCAATGGCTCAGGCAGCAACAGGAACAACAAGATCGTCAACGCGGCCATGCCCAGCGACATCATGGTGACCATCAAGGCGCCCTTCTCCATATGCGCCGGGTCGTGTCGCCCATACGCGTTGCCCGCGCGGATGGTCGCCACGTTGCTCAATCCCATATGGACCATGAAGGTGAGCGAGGCCAGTTGCACCGCAATCCCGTGCGCCGCCAGCGGCACGGTTCCAAGCCAGCCCATCATCATGGCGGACGCCGCGAATAATCCGACCTCGCTCAGGCTGGTCAGCCCAATCGGCCATCCCAGCCGGAACACCTGTGTCAGCATCTGCCAATCCGGGCGCCACAACCGTTGAAACAATGCGTGTTCCGACAAAGACATCGCGGCATAGGCTGTGACCCCGACCAAGCCGACCAGTTGCGTCACAACAGACGCGATGGCCGCCCCGGCGATACCAAGTTCTGGTGCCCCCCAGTTGCCAAAGATCAACGCATAGTTGATCAGCCCGTTGACCACCGCGCTGATCACCGTGATCCACAGTACGACCTGCGTACGCTCCAACGCCGCGAGGTAGGATTTAAGCACCATGACAAGGAGAGCCGGCACGATGCCGAAACCGGCGATAGAGAGATAGGCACTGGCATCGGCGGCCAGCATTTCCCCCTGCCCCAGCAAGCGCAACAAGGGCTCGGACCAGATCATGACCGGCAGTGCCAGAAGGCCGAACGCGAGGCTCAGCCACAGCCCCATACGCGTGGCACGGCGCAGCCCGATCTCATCGCCTTCGGCGGCAAACGAGGCAACCATTGGCATGACCGCCCAGGCAAACCCGGACCCGAAGATGAAAAGCACAAAGAAAAAGGTCGATCCAAGCGTGACCGCCGCCAGCGCGTCCACACCATACCAGCCGAGCATGACGGTATCCGTCACGCCGATCGCCATCTGCGCCAGATGACCGCCAATCAGCGGCAAGCCCAGCACCAGGATGGCGCGGCCATGTTCGGGATATGTCATCACTTTTGCCATACCCCTGCCTTACGCCTCGAAAACCTCCGGTGGAAGAGGCGTGCAGCATCGCATTTCAAAAAAAGTGGGCGGCGCGGAGAGCCCGGCCAGATATCTTTGGATACAATTCCGGTCACGCGCCGCCTGGGCCTGGCACCACAAAAACAGCGTTCTGGACACAAAAAAACACTCATAACTGGTTGAACGGCGGGGAAAACCTGTCAATCTATGCGTGCAGGTAGGACGATACCCGCTTGGAGCATACGATGACCGCAACACGCCCTCTCGCCGCCGTGGCAGCCCTACTTGCGGCTCCCGCATTGGCAAACCCGGTGGATATGGTGCGTCCCGATGCGCCCGAATTGGCGCCCTATGGTCTGATGCCGATTGGCGTGCAAACGCTGGACCTGGTGAACCCCGAGCAGATCGATATCGTCAATATCGACGGGCAGAAACAGCCGGTCTATGATCGTCCGCTGACAGCGGAAATCTGGTACCCTGCGGCAGAAGGCACGCAGCCGGGTGGCACCTATCGCGCCATGCTGCGTGATGGCGCCACGGAGGTCACCCTGACCGGGCGCGCAGCACGCGATGCCGCACCCGCCACCGGTGAACGCTACCCGTTGATCCTGATCAGCCACGGGTATCCGGGCAATCGCTTTCTGATGGCGCATCTTGGCGAAAACCTAGCCTCCAAAGGGTTCGTAACCGTTTCCATCGATCACACCGACAGCACCTATTCGGATCAGGCAGCCTTTGGCGCCACTCTTTACCACCGCCCGTTCGATCAGCGGTTCGTGCTCGATCAGATGGCTGCACTCGGTGGCGACCTCGGCGCCATCATCGATGCCAGCGCCGTGGGCGTGATCGGCTATTCCATGGGAGGATATGGTGCGCTGATCTTTGGCGGTGCCGGTGTGACCCAAGCCTCGACCGAGTATAGCTGGGGCACACCCAACGGCTTGCTGGCAAGCCACCAGGCCGGGTCAGAGAGCCACGAGGCTCTGGTGGACCCGCGTGTCCGTGCGATCATCGCCATTGGACCGTGGGGGCGCAATGCCGGGTTCTGGGACACCAATGGCCTGGCCGGGCTGCGCGTTCCGACGCTGCTGATGGCTGGCGGGTCGGACGATGTTTCGGTCTATGATGCGATCAGAACCATCTTTACCGAAGCCAGTGGCACTGATCGCCACCTGCTCACCTTCATTCACGCCAATCACAATGCGGCAGCACCGATCCCCGCGCCCAGAGAAGCATGGCAACCTGTTGAAGGTCTCGAATTTGTGCCCTTCGAACACTACGCCGACCCGGTCTGGGACACGACGCGCATGAATAACATCGCCCAGCACTTTGCGACCGCCTTCTTTGACCTGCACCTCAAAGGGGATGCCAGCAAACACCCCTATCTGGATCTGATCCCCAATGCCGATGACGGCATCCGGGCGCTGGATGAAGAGGCCCGTCCCACCGAAGATCACAGCTACTGGGCTGGCTTTCCCGCGCGTACCGCCAAGGGGCTGCGTTTCGAGACCCTGAAGAAGGGCGAATAGCGGCGTTTGAACAGGGTCATAGCATGCGCGACTGGCGCTGGCCGGGCGTCTTGTCCGATGCGACCGGAGTTCATAGAACGCGCGTCGCCGCCTCTCTAAGCTGAATTACCGATGCCCCCAGTCATTTGGATCGTCGGAATTCCCCGGGGACAAGCCAATGATGTCGCCCTTCGTCGAACATCCCAATCCAAGCACCGTGCGGTTGGCATAGGAAAAGTAACTGACCACCTGATTGATCTCGAGAATCTCTCCATCCTCGAACCCCGCGTCCCGTAACGCCTGCACATCCGCTTCGATCATGTCCTGCGGTGCGCGGCTGAGCTTGTCTGCATAGCGCATCGAAGCCTTTTGCGCTTGGTCCAGCGGGATCGCTTCGGTGTCGCTTGCGGCAATCGCGGCACGGATAGCATCAGCACGCGCGTCATCCTTCAGCAGCCGTTTCATGCCAGCAAAATGATGATTCTCACAGTATTCGCATCCGTTCAGATGGGACACCCACACGCCCAGAACCTCCAGAAACCACTTCGGCAGCGTATTGCCCGAATGATGCAGGACGTTTTTATAGAGCGCCATATGGCCCTCCATCGTGTGCGGGCGCAGGGAATGCGCCATCATGATGTTATCCACATTGTCTCCGGGGCCCGCGATACGCGTGTAAAGCAGCCGCAACCTACCTTTGGCTTTATCGAAGGGGATGGTGGTGATCCAAGTCATCGCATCTATGCTCCCGAGTAACGAGGGAGTTTCTCACCTCAAGCGCGAAAGGGAAAGGAAGACGATGCTGGAAGGTCAATGGTTGGGCACAGACAAAGGCACGAACCCAGGCGGTCTCTGGGTAGAATTGAACATGTTGACGGACGTATCTCGGGATATTGCCTCAAGATGGGGATACGCCAGATCTCTTTGCAACGCTGGTTGAGCTGGACCTTTCGGATCAATCGAGTGACCAGACTTTCAAGGTACGGACACACCTGGTCGATACCTTTGCGGGTCAGATTATCTCACATCGCGAGGCACGAGAACGGCTCCCAGACCTAACGCCCGCGAAAAATGTAGAAATCACGATCGCACTGAACGGGAGCGGACAGTTGCAGGTCCGTTGGCGTGCCGATATCGGAACCGAAGGTTCGGCCATACTGACAAAAGCCTACGTTGCACTACGCTCGCAGATCCGGCGACAACCCGGCATAACCTCTTGGGACAACTTCCGCGAAGAGATGCGCAAAGGCCCTTACCGCACCCGACTCTTCCGGGGTCAAGCCAAGGCTTGGCCCTTGCAGACCTCATTCCACCGCTCTTCGCGGAACGATCTCAACGGGCATATCAACCAAGACACGCGCGAACTATATCGCCGTCTAAGCGGCGAGGTACCCGAAGCGAGAATTGACCGGCGCGATCCGGTGCAGAATTCCTCATTCATCGCTCTGGCGCAGCACCATGGTTTTCCCACCCCGATGCTTGACTGGACCAAGTCGCCCTTTGTCGCGATGTACTTCGCTCTACAAAATGCGCTTAAGACCGAACCCCACGGGCAAACGCGTGTCCGGGTCTTCTGTCTCGACATCGAAAAAGTGCAACCCTTGGTCGGCAATACGCAATCCTTCATTCTCACAGGCCCTTATCTGACAGCTTTGAACGCTTTGCCCTTGGCCAACCGCCGCCTGTTGCCGCAACAAGGCGTTTTGACGGCCACAAATTTGCACGACATAGAAGGGTTCCTGCAGTTTCTCGAAGCTAAACATGATATCTCGCTCATCACTGCCTTCGATCTCGATATCCCCGACCCCGCCGAGGTCATGCGCGAACTTCGCACCATGGGGATCACCGCCGCCGCGCTTTTTCCCAGGCTGGACGGCATCTGCGAAGACCTTAGATCGGAGCTGTTTCTAGAGCCGGATTGATCTCGCTCCCTTCCCCCCCGCCTGCGCCTCTGCCATAATCGCCGACAACCAATAAACGAGGTTCGAGCCCGATGCCCAACGATCTGCTGTCCAATACCGCTGCGCCTGAATATGATGCCTCTTCCATCGAGGTGCTGGAGGGGTTGGAGCCTGTGCGCAAGCGTCCCGGCATGTATATCGGCGGCACCGATGAGCGCGCGTTGCACCACCTCGTGGCCGAAGTGCTCGACAACTCCATGGACGAGGCCGTGGCAGGGCATGCCAACCGGATTGAGGTCGAGCTGCATGACGACTACGCCGTGACCATCCGCGACAACGGGCGCGGCATCCCGATTGATCCGCACCCAAAATTCCCTGACAAATCCGCTCTCGAAGTGATCCTCTGCACCCTGCACGCGGGCGGTAAATTCTCCGGCAAGGCCTATGAGACCTCCGGCGGGCTGCACGGCGTCGGCGCCTCCGTGGTCAACGCGCTGTCGGATTCGATGGTTGTGCAGGTCGCTCGCAACAAGGAGCTTTACGAGCAACGCTTCTCCCGCGGTCTGCCCCTCGGCCCGGTCGAGAAAGTGGGCAGCGCCCCGAACCGCCGCGGCACCACCGTCACCTTCCACGCGGACCCCGACATCTTCGGCTCCCACCGCTTCAAGCCCGCGCGGCTCTTCAAGTCCATCCGCTCCAAGGCCTACCTCTTCTCCGGCGTCGAAATCCGCTGGAAATCCGCCATCGACGACAATGAGACCCCCACCGAAGCCACCTTCCACTTCCCCGGCGGCCTTTCCGACTATCTTGGCGAAACCCTGGGCACCTCCACCACCTACGCCGACAAACCCTTTGCAGGTACCGTCGACTTCAAGGAAAAATTCGGGCAGGCGGGCAAGGTCGAGTGGGCCATCAACTGGACGCCCTCCCGCGACGGCTTCATCCAATCCTATTGCAACACTGTGCCTACGCCCGAAGGCGGCACCCATGTCGCAGGCTTCTGGGCCGCGATCCTCAAGGGCATCAAGGCCTACGGCGAGCTCTCGAACAACCGCAAGGCTGCCCAGATCACCCGCGAGGACCTGATCTCCGGCGGCTGCGCGCTGGTGTCCTGCTTCATCGCAGACCCCGCCTTCGTCGGCCAGACCAAGGACCGCCTCTCCACCGAGGCCGCGCAGAAAATGACCGAAGGCGCCGTGCGCGACCACTTCGACAACTGGCTGGCGGCAGATACGAAATCCGCCGGCGCCATCCTCGACTTCCTCGTGCTGCGCGCCGAAGAGCGCCTGCGCCGCCGGCAGGAGAAAGAAACCGCCCGCAAATCCGCCACGAAAAAACTCCGCCTGCCCGGCAAGCTCACCGATTGCACCTCCAAGGACCGCGCGGGCACCGAGCTCTTCATCGTCGAGGGCGACTCGGCCGGCGGCTCCGGCAAGGGCGCGCGCAACCGCAACACGCAGGCGCTGCTGCCGCTGAAGGGCAAGATCCTGAATGTGCTGGGCGCGGCCTCCAGCAAACTGGGCAGCAACGCCGAGATTAACGACCTTTGCGAAGCGTTGGGCTGCGGCATGGGCACGAAATTCAACCTCGACGATCTGCGCTATGACAAGATCATCATCATGACCGACGCCGATGTGGACGGCGCCCATATCGCCGCCCTGCTGATGACCTTCTTCTTCACCCAGATGCGCCCGCTGATCGACGCAGGGCATCTGTACCTCGCCTGCCCGCCGCTCTTCCGCCTGACCCAAGGGGCCAAGCGGGTCTACTGCCTGGACGAGGTGGAAAAGGACATGTGGCTTGAAAAGGGTTTGGGCGGCAAAGGCAAGATCGACGTCTCCCGCTTCAAGGGCCTCGGCGAGATGGACGCCAAGGATCTCAAAGAGACCACCATGGATCCGGCCACCCGCAAGCTCATCCGGGTTTCGATTGACGAAGACATGCCGGGTGAGACCGGAGACCTCGTCGAGCGTCTCATGGGCAAAAAGCCCGAACTGCGGTTCCAGTATATTCAGGAAAACGCGAAGTTCGTGGAGGAGTTGGATGTTTGAGTGAGGTTTTTCAATGGACTTTGTGGTAGCACAACTTGCTCTAGTATTTCTCCCCGGCATAATCTGGGCCAACCTTGACAGCAAGTACGTCACCGGCGGGCAGTCTAATCAGTTCAACACTGTACTAAAGGCGTTTTCTTTTGGTTTGCTTACATATGGTGTCCTGTATCTCATCTACTCTTTGCTCGGGTACGACTTCAGCGATGAGAGTTTTTCTAGCGCAGACAAAACGCTAGATATCACGATGTTTATCGATGAAATTTTGTGGTCAGTACCCTTAGCAATCGGGCTTGCGATTTTCTGGATGTTTTTCCAGAACTATCGCATATTTATGAGGTTTCTTCAGTGGATAGGCGCTACTAAACGCTTTGGAGATCAAGACGTCTGGACGTTTACATTCAATTCAAATCAACCACACGTTGAGTACGTTAATGTCAGGAACACTGATATCGGCGTGACTTACTCTGGTTGGGTGAACTCGTTCTCCGAGAAGGAAGAAATACGTGAAATTTTGTTAGAAGATGCCTATATTTACGGTGAGGACGGTAAAGAATTAGCAAGAGTACCACACCTTTACTTATCTCTGCCTAAATCTAATATATGGTTGGAATTTCCGTACACGGAAAATGAGGAGTTTTACGATGGCGACGAACACAGCGAGGAAGGGGCCCGCGGTTAAAACAATCCGTGGTGGTAGCACCATGAAGGGCGGCCACAACTCAAGCTATCAAGTTCTGAAACGCCCTCCTGCTCCGAAGTCAATAGCAGCGTCTGCGCTTACTCAAAGGCCAAACAAAAAGAAGTAAGATTCAATCCCCCGAGGCCCCGCCTCGGGCCACGCCCGTCCAGGGCTTCGCCCGTTTAGCACTCAAACTCTCTCCCAGAGACTTTGCAGACCGGCTTCACCCTACACCCAGGAGAGCGCACTACATGCCCACTGATACTTCCCTTCCCGCATCCCTCCGGGCTCAAACGCTCCACCGGAGCGTTTGCAAGACGCCCTCCGGCCCGAGGTCGGGCGCGGCCCTGAACTGCTGTTTCGCGTGATGGCCGCACAGCCGTAAGGTCATGCGTTGCCTGCGCAACACCCGCCCACTCCACCGATGTTCATTTTTGCTTGTTCTGCGCCCGCGGGGGCTTGATCCGACAGCGCTTTTCAGGCCCTCATAGAACATGCGATTTGCTCTCCTCTTCCTGATGATCCTCACGGCCTGCGGGCGACCGCTGACGCCCACCGAAGAGGCCTTTGCCCGAACGATCCATGGCGATACGCTCGACACGGCCAAGGTCCGGCTGGTCGATGGTGCGCCCACCCGCGCCGTCACCTTCCGCCGTGAGCCACGCCCGCGCACCACCTGCCGCGAGCGCATCCTGCCGCCGCGCACCGATGAGATCGTGACCTCCAAGCCCGCGGCCGTCGCGCTTTGGAACCGTATCCTTTTCGACAAGGACTGGTATCTCGATGACTACCTGCCTGACTATCCGAATCAGATCGGCCTCGTCGCCACCATGCTTTTTGCCCATGAGATGGTGCATGTCTGGCAATGGCAGAACCGCAGGGAGACCGGCTATACCCCCTTGCGCGCGGCGTTTGAGCATGACGGTGCGCGGGACCCATATCTTTTCGATCTCGATGCCAACCCGAAATTCAGCGACTTCGGCTTTGAGCAGCAGGGCGCGATCATGGAGGAGTTCGTCTGCTGCCGCGCGCTTGATCCTACAGCGCCACGCACCGAACGCCTGCACCGGCTGATCTCTGGCGCGATGCCCGTCGCCCCCCTGCCCGAAGCGCGTCCGCATAACGTGCTGTTGCCCTGGGATGGTGTGGAGATTGGTGGCATTTGCCGCTGATCAGGGACGCTGCACAGCCTCCAGATAGACCAGCAGATCCGCCAGCGGGGGCGTGGTGCGGATACGTGCACCGTCGAGGCGGACGCGCTTGCGGTCCTCGCTTTGCAGGGCGGCGAACCCGGCCATGTGGCGCCCGCGCTGGCCATCGACCGCATAGCCTTCGAGCACAGCCAGCACGTCCTTCGCCGGGAAACTTCCCCCATTACGCGCAGCCAGGCCGGTCAGGTCAGGCGGCGTTTTGCTCAGCCCTTCGACCCCGCCACCGCCGCCACCACGCGCGTCCTGACCGTGACAGACCGCACAGTTCTGCGCAAAGAGCGCAGCACCGGAGGCCGACCGGTCCCGCCCCTCGCCGCAGCCCGTCACCGCCACGCTCGCCAGCAGCCCTATCCACCATAAACGTATCGACATGTGACCCTCACGCTTGATCATCCTGACGCAGCGGCGTGCAATCGGTCTTGCCGATCCGGTGCCGCGCCGCCATGGTCGCAACTGTTCCGCGTCAGCCTATAGGAGAAGAATGAATGGCTCATTACGCTGTAATCATGTTGTTGGCCGGGATCGGCATCCCCGTGCTTGCGGCGTTGAACGCGGCCCTTGGCGTGCGCATCGGATCGCCGGCGGCGGCGGCCACCGTGCTGTTCACCATCGCCTTTTTGACCTGTGCGGTGGTGATGGTCGTGACTGGGCCGCAGGCTTTGACCAAGGTTGTGTCAGCGCCCAAACATCTGTTGCTGGCCGGGGTGCTGATCGCTTTCTACGTGCTGTCCATCACCTTTGTCGCGCCGAATTTCGGGGTCGGAAATGCGGTGTTCTTCGTGCTGCTCGGGCAGTTGATCAGCACCGCGATGATCGACCACTTCGGGCTTTTCGGCGCGCGCGTGACGCCGATGGATGCCAGCCGGGCCCTGGGCATCGCGCTCATGGCCGCCGGGGTTTTTGTCACGCAGAAGGTCTAGGGCCTTCGGCCAACTCCTCCAGGCGGGACCATGTGCCCGCGTCCACTTCCACTTCATCCGCCATCTGTCGGTTCTGGCCGGGCATCCGCGCCCCTTCATCCTGCGCCACCAACTGCGCCAGCGCGGCGAGGCGCGCGTCGAAGGCCGCTGATGTGCCCGGATCGATCAGGATGTAGAACTGCCCCAGATCATGTGGCGGACCGACCGGCGCCTTCAAAGGTTTGACACTGGCGGAGAGGACGGAGCCGGTCATCCCGGCGGCAAGTATCTCGGCCATCAGACCAAAGCCCCACCCCTTGTGTCCCCCCGTGGAGACAAGAGACCCCTGCAAGGCGGCCTCCGGGTCCGTGGTCGGCTTGCCGTCCTCGTCCAGCGCCCACCCCAGCGGGATCTGCTGCCCCAACGCCTTGGCCATGGTGATCTTGCCCAGAGCAACGGTTGTCGTCGATTGATCGAACTGCATGGCCAGGCCACCAGCCCCGTCCGGCACCGAAAACGCGATTGGATTGGTACCGATCACCCGGGTTTTCCCATCGGGCGCCGCAACGATGGGGGAGGCGTTGGTAAAGCCGATGCCGATGAACCCGGCGCGGGCAATCTGCTCGGTGAAATAGCCCAGCGACGTGCAGGTGTGGGCGTGCCCAACGGCGAGCGTGGCTGTGCCGAACTGTCGGGCTGCGTCCAACGCGGGGATCAATCCCAGCGCAAAGGCAGGCTGCGCAAAACCGAACTGTGCGTCCACATGCAAGGCCGCCGGGCGCGGGGTGCTGACCACGGGGGCCGCGTCCCCGATGACCCGCCCGCTTTCAAGCTGAAGACAATAGCTTTCGACATAATAAAGACCGCATATCTTGTTGCCATGGCCTTCCGCCGCCCGCACGGCCCGTGCAACTTCGGTGGCCACGAAGGGCGTTGCCCCGTGGGCCAGCAGTGCCTTTTTGGTAAGGCTTTCAATCTCATCCAGCGTGTGGTGGCTCATGTATTGTTTCCCCGCCCCTGTCTGAGTGCAGGTTGGGCGAAAGAGGAACGGGCCGTCAAGCGACACATGGTATGTCTAGGCTGGCGCCAATCGGCCTGCGTCAAGGCGGATCTGCCGATCCATCCGGGCAGCCAGCTCCATATTGTGGGTCGCAATCACGGCCGAAAGCCCGGTGCCGCGCACCAGTTCCATCAGCGCATCAAAGACCTGATCAGAGGTTTCAGGGTCAAGGTTACCGGTCGGTTCATCCGCCAGAAGCAGCTTTGGTTGGTTGGCCAGCGCACGGCAGAAGGCCACGCGCTGTTGTTCGCCCCCGGACAGGGCCGCCGGCCGGTGGGTGGCGCGGGGGGCGATGCCCACGCGGTCCAACAGGTTGCGCGCCCGGGTTTCGGCCTTACCGCGCGCTGTGCCATTGGCCAGTTGCGGCAAGAGAATGTTCTCTGCGGCGGAGAATTCCGGGAGCAGATGATGGAACTGGTAGACAAAGCCGACATCAGCACGCCGCACCGCAGTTCGCCGATTGTCGGAGAGGCGCGTCATATCCTGCCCGTCAATTTCCACCCGGCCCTGATCTGCGGTGTCGAGCAGTCCGGCGATGTGCAAGAGCGTTGACTTTCCCGCGCCGGACGGCGCCACAAGGGCCACAACCTCTCCCTTGGCAACCGCCAGATCGATGCCACGCAACACCGTGACCTCGCCGGGCAGACCCCGATTGTAGGACTTCTCGATCCCCCTCAGCGTCAGGACGGCGTCACTCATACCGCAGGGCCTCGACAGGGTTCATCCGGGCGGCACGGCGGGCCGGGAAGATGGTGACCACAAAGGAGAGCCCCAGCGACAGTGCGACCGCAGACAGCACATCGGTCAGGTGCAGTTCCGCGGGCAGCGCGTAGATGCCGCGAATGGACGGATCCCAGACACCACCGCCCATCATGACATTCACGAATGAGAAAATCGGATCGATGTAGAGCGCAAAAAGCGAACCGAGGATGACGCCGAAAAGCGTGCCCAACAATCCGGTGAAAGCCCCGCAGATGAAAAACACACGCATCACCGATGCCTGGCTGAGACCCATGGTGCGCAGGATGCCGATGTCGCGCCCCTTGTTCTTGACCAGCATGATCAGCCCGGAGACGATGTTCATCGCCGCGATCAAAACCAATATGGACAGGATGACGAACATCACGTTGTCCTCCACTTCCAGCGCGCGGAGAAACCCGCCGGAAGCATCGCGCCAGGTCCAGACCTGTGCCCGTTCTCCCGCAGCTGCCAGCAGGGCCGGAGAAAGTGCATCCACTTGCTCCGGCACCTCAACCATCACTTCAATTTCGTCTGCCAACCCCTCTCTATTGAAAAACAATTGCGCCTCGGAGAATGGCAGATAGGCTCGAGTGCGGTCGATGTCATAGCGCCCCGCGCTGAAGATATAGGTGACGTCATAGGCGTTCACACGCGGGGATGTGCCAAAGGCGGTTTTCACACCGTTCGGAGAGATCAGCCGCACCTTGTCTCCGATGCCCACGCCGAGTTCCCGCGCCACGCCGGACCCAAGTGCAATCCCTGCGTCGAAATCGGCGATGTCCCCGCGCGCGGTCTCGGGATTGGCAATGCGCGGCAGGGTCTGCAGATCTGCGGCGTCGATCCCGAATATCTCGACACCAGCATTGCGGCCCTGATTGGCGGCCATCACCTGCCCCTTGATCAGCGGTGCTGCCCGCGTGACACCGGGCACGGCGGCCAGGCTTTCGGCGAGGGCTTCGTAATCGGTGATGGAGCGGTCGATCTGCCCGTTCTCGGTCACCTGCCCCAGCGAGTAGATCGTGACATGGGCATTGGCACCGAGGATCGTATCGACGAACTCCGCCCGAAATCCGGAGCGGACGGCCAATGTGGCGATCAGGGCAAAGACGGCGAGGGTGATGCCGATCAGGCTGATCCAGGTCATCACGCTGACCCCGCCTTCGGCCCGGCGCGCGCGCAGGTAACGCCAGGCGATCATCCATTCGAAAGGCGCAAAAGGCGCGGTTGAAGAAGCCATGCTTTTCCTTGATCCGTGGTTGCGCGCAACCTGATGCTTTGGCGGCAGAGGGTCAAGCAGGCAATGACCTGCGACGCAACGACCAGCGGAGCAGAGCCCGCGTCAGCCCCAGCAGGAAGGTCGACAGAAGAAATCCGGCAAAGGCGAAAATGCCGGTCGCCAACGTCAGGGGAAAGGCTGGCTGGAACGCCTGCCAGGCCCGTTTGGCAATCTCTGCATCGGTCAGATGCGTGGCATGATAGGCCCGCATGAACGGCCCCTGACCCTGCAGCACCGAAAGATCGGCGCGCAACCGTGCATAGCGGTCGAATGTTTGGACCATGTCGGCCCGGCGGCGTTCGACAAAGGCGGTGCCGCGCATCTGCGCGAGGGCCTCGGTGCGGCTGAGACCTTCCTTGGCGGCAGAGGCATCGAAATCGGCCACCACCTGCGCCAGCGCATCCACTGCCCCGCCAAGGCGTTGCATGTATTGCTGTGAATAAGCGGGGAATTGTGCGGCCCCGAAGGCGCCGGTCAGCCCGACGGCCAAGGTCACTGCGCGAAGGATCATGTCTGCGCTCCTGCTCGCCCCCCGGCGGCACAGGTGTCAGTTTAACAGAAGCGCGACCTGCCGCAAAGCCTCAGATGTAGGTGTGGAACGACCGTTTGCCCATCATCTGCACGTGCTCGCTCGACCGATGCCCGCTGTAAATCTCGGCAATCTTCTTAACGGCTTGTTCCGGTGGCAGCTCTTCGCTCTCCCCGGTCCGGCGGCTGGTCAGCTCCACCACCCCGTTTTTCAAGCCGCGCGGCCCGACGGTGATCCGCCAGGGCAGACCGATCAGGTCCATCGTGGCGAATTTGCCGCCCGCACGTTCATCCCGATCATCATAGAGCGGTTCCAGCCCGAGCGCCGTCAGGCTGGCGTAGAGGCTCTCACAGGCGGCATCGGCTTCCGCATCCCCCTGCTTGAGATTGACGATACCGCAGTGATAGGGCGTCACGCCTTCGGGCCATATGATGCCCTTGTCGTCATGGCTGGCCTCGATGATCGCGCCCACCAGGCGGCTGACACCGATACCGTGGCTGCCCATATGCACGGGCGTCGGCTTGCCATCGGGTCCTTGCACCGTGGCCCCCATGGCGTCGGAATACTTGGTGCCAAAATAGAAAATCTGCCCCACCTCGATGCCGCGCGCAGTGCGGCGGCGTTCTTCGGGCACCTGCTCGAACAGCGCCGCGTCATGGGTCTCATCCGTGCGGGCATATCTGGAGGTGAATTCCTCCAGAACGCCCGCGCATTGCTCCACGCTGTCGTAATCAATCTCGCGGTCGCCGAATGTCAGGTCAGTCACGGCGCTGTCGTAGAAGACCTCCGACTCGCCCGTCTCCGCCAGCACAAGGAATTCATGGGTGTCATCGCCCCCAATAGGTCCGCTGTCGGCGCGCATCGGGATCGCCTGCAGGCCCATGCGTTCATAGGTGCGCAAGTAGGTAACAAGGTGGCGGTTGTAGGCGTGCAGCGCATCTTCTTTGGTCAGGTCAAAGTTGTACCCGTCCTTCATCAGGAATTCGCGGCCCCGCATCACCCCGAACCGCGGGCGCATCTCGTCGCGGAATTTCCACTGGATGTGATAGAGCGTCATCGGCAGATCTTTGTAGCTACTGATATGCGCCCGGAAGATATCGGTGATCATCTCTTCATTGGTCGGACCATAGAGCATGTCGCGATCATGCCGGTCGCGAATGCGCAGCATTTCGGGACCATAGGCGTTGTAGCGGCCCGACTCCTGCCACAGATCGGCGGGCTGCACCGTGGGCATCAGCACCGGCATGTGGCCTGCGCGCTGCTGTTCTTCATGCACGATGTTCTCGATCTTGCGCAGCACCTTGAAGCCCAGCGGCAGCCACGAATAGATCCCTGCGGCCTGCTGCTTGATCATACCGGCGCGCAGCATCAGGCGGTGGCTCACGATCTGCGCCTCCGCTGGGTTTTCGCGCAGAACAGGCAGGAAATATCGGGTCAGGCGCATCGCACGTCCTTTCAGGTCTTGGATCAGCCCTGATTAGGCCAAAGACCAAGGACCCGCAATCGTGAAACCGGAATGTCCGGTCGCCGCGCTGACGGCCAAAAAGCGGTAACGGGCGCGCGACAATCTGGTGCGTGTGCAAATGTTACACGTTTCTCACAAGCCCGCGAGGAGGCTGATCCGTGCAGGCCAACCCCCCGTAAGCCTTGCATGTCAATCAGACATCAATGCACTTCAAGGAGGTACAATCCATGACACCCATCCACAAAATCGCTGCTGCCGCTGCCACTGCACTGACGCTCGGGACCGCTACCCAGGCTGCCGACATCGTTGAGATCGCCTCCGGCGATGACCGCTTCTCCACCCTTGTCGCCGCTGTTTCCGCGGCGGGACTGGTCGAAACGCTGCAGGGCCCCGGCCCCTTCACCGTCTACGCCCCGGTTAATGATGCCTTTGCCGCGCTGCCGGAAGGCACCGTGGACACCCTGCTGCAGCCTGAAAACAAGGGCCAGCTGACAGACGTGCTGCTCTACCATGTCGATGACCGCAAACTGACCGCCGAGATGATCCCGAACGGCTCCACCTACTTCAAGCCGGTCCTCGCGTCGGAACGTCTGTGCATCAGCAAGGGCGCGGACGGTGTCTCGATTGCCGATGGCACAGGGGAAACCGCCAATGTGATCGTCGCCAATATCGAGGCGGACAATGGTGTCATCCACGTGGTCGACAAGGTCCTGCTGCCCGGCACACGCCCCGCTTGTCACTGATCTCGACCGGAAATCCCGAAAAGGCCTCGCACTCTGCGGGGCCTTTTGCGTCAGCGGATCACGGGCCAGCATCAGAGCGCGCGCGACCACCCGTTGCACTCCCCCCGCCAATTGACGGATAGTGCCTTGAATGACCGGCCCGCATGGGCGATGTCACCGCAAGAGAGATGCATCGGAGCATGTGATGGCGCTGCCTGTACAGAAACAACTGCTCTATTGGGGGATCGCAGCGGCGGTTTTCCTGATGATCCTGTGGTCGCTCGGCCATGTGCTGCTGCCCTTCGTGCTGGGCGGGGCCATTGCCTATTTCCTCGACCCCGTCGCCGACCGCCTGGAACGGATGGGGCTGAGCCGGGTCGCCGCCACCGGGCTGATCACGATTGTTGGCATTCTGATCTTCGTGCTGATGGCCCTGCTGGTGATCCCGACCCTGGTCAACCAGGCGTTGCAGCTGGTCAACGTCGCCCCCGATTACTCCCGCAGCATCACGGCCTTTCTGACCGAGAGGTTCCCATCGCTGCTCGATGACAGCTCCACCCTGCGGCAGTCGATCAGCTCGCTGGGGGAAACCATCCAGAGCCGGGGTGCGCAATTGCTGGAAACCGCGCTGAGCTCTGTCGCCTCTCTGCTGAACGTGGTTGTCCTGCTGGTCATCGTGCCGGTGGTGTCTGTCTACCTGCTGCTGGACTGGGACCGGATGGTGGCGCGCATCGATGATCTCTTGCCCCGCGACCACGCGGACACCATCCGCAACCTTGCGCGCGAAATCGACGCAACGCTGGCCTCCTTCATTCGCGGGATGGGCACGGTCTGCCTGATCCTCGGCGCCTATTATGCCATCGCCCTGATGATTGTCGGGCTGCAATTCGGTCTTGTCGTCGGTTTCGTCGCCGGGCTGGTCACCTTCATTCCCTATCTGGGCGCCCTGATCGGCGGTGCCCTGGCCATTGGTCTGGCGCTCTTTCAGTTCTGGGGAGATTGGATTTCCATCGGGCTGGTTGCGGGTATTTTCGTGGTCGGCCAGGTGGTTGAAGGAAACATCCTCACCCCGAAACTGGTGGGCAGTTCCGTTGGGCTGCATCCGGTCTGGCTGATCCTTGCGCTGTCGGTCTTTGGCGCGGCGTTCGGTTTTGTCGGCATGCTGGTCGCCGTGCCAGTCGCCGCAGCCATTGGCGTCGTCACGCGGTTTGGCGTCGCGCAATACAAGGACTCGCTGCTCTACCGTGGCCTGTCCGGGCGCAAAGAGGACTGACATGCCGGAGCAACTGGGTTTTGATCTTCCAAGCGTTCCGGCGCTGGGGCGGGCGGACTTTCTGGTCGCGCCTTCCAATGCCGTTGCGGTGGCGATGATCGAAAGCGCGCGGGCCGACAAGCTGGTGCTGACCGGGCCCGAAGGGGCAGGCAAGACACATCTCGCCCATGTCTGGGCCACCCAGACCGGCGCGCGCATTTTCTCTGCCAGGGATTTGGCGCGACACGACATTCCAGAGCTTGCGCAGGGTGCCGTCGCTGTGGAAGACGTGCCGGAGATCGCGACGGATGCTGATGCACAAACAGCACTCTTTCACCTGCACAACCTCGTGCTGGCAGAGGGTCACACATTGTTGCTGACCGGCTGCGGCGCGGTGCGCGACTGGGGCCTTACCCTACCCGATCTGGCCAGCCGCGTTTCTGCGGCGCAATCCGCCGCCCTGGATGCGCCGGATGACACGCTGCTGAGCGCTGTGCTCGCCAAGCTCTTTGCGGATCGTCAGGTGACACCAAAAGCGGATCTGATCCCCTATCTGATCCGCCGCATGGATCGCTCTTTTGCCGCGGCGCGCGCGCTGGTGGAGCGCCTCGACACTGCCTCATTGGCACAAAAACGCCCGATATCACGGGCACTTGCAGCAACGTTGCTGGACAATGATCAGGGCCCTGCGCGATAACTGTCATAGATAGTTTACACAGCTCGCGCACAAGGCCTCCATGACCCAAGCCGATTTCCTTTCCGCCGAATTTCCCGCCGCCACCGAGATGCCCGATCTCGATGCCAGCGGGCCAGCCCGGTTCTTTAATCGCGAACTGAGCTGGCTCGGCTTCAACTGGCGTGTGGTGCAGGAAGCCGAAAACCCGCGCGTGCCCTTGCTGGAACGCCTGCGGTTTCTTTCGATCTCGGCGGCAAACCTCGATGAATTCTACACTGTCCGCGTCGCGGGCCTGCGGGAACTGGCGCACGCGGGCAATACCACGCCCGCGGCAGACGGGCTCAGCCCCAGCGAACAACTGGCCCTGATCGACGAAAACGCCCGGCGATTGATGGAAACCCAGCAACATGTGCTGGTCGATCTGCTGAGTGAGATGGAGAAGGAGAATATCTCGGTTCTGCGCAGCGGCGACCTGACCGCAGAGGATCGCAAGTATCTCGAAGACGTCTTCCTGACGCAGGTCTTTGCCGTTCTGTCCCCGCTGGCCATTGATCCCGCGCACCCCTTCCCCTTCATCCCCAACACCGGCTACGCATTGGCGCTGCAACTCGAACGGGTTTCCGACAAACGACCACTGCAGGCCCTGCTCCCGATCCCGGCCCAGATCGACCGATTTGTGGCCCTGCCCGCAGAGGACGGGCACCACCGTTTTCTGCCGCTCGAAGAGCTGCTGGTGCTGAACGTGTCCGGGCTTTTTCCCGGCTACAAGCTCAAGGCCCACTTCGAGTTCCGCGTGCTGCGCGACAGCGATCTGGAGGTCGAGGAAGAGGCCGAAGACCTCGTGCGCGAATTCGAGGTGGCGCTGAAACGCCGTCGGCGCGGCGAGGTCGTGCGCCTGACCCACTCCTCCGGTGCGCCGGAGCAGTTGAAGTCCGTGATCATGGAGGAATTAGGGGTCGATCAGGAAGAGGTCATCGAAATCAACGGAATGATCGGCTCCGCTGACCTCAAGGAACTGGTGCTGGACGCGCGTCCTGACCTGCTCTGGCCGATGTTCACGCCGCGCGTGCCCGAACGGGTGACCGACCATGATGGCGACATGCTCGCCGCGATCCGATCCAAGGACATGCTGCTGCACCACCCCTATGAGACCTTCGATATGGTGGTGCGCTTCCTGCAGCAGGCAGCGCGGGACCCGCAGGTGGTTGCGATCAAACAAACGCTCTACCGCACCTCGCGCGACAGTCCGATTGTCGAGGCGCTCTGCGAGGCCGCCGAAGATGGCAAATCGGTCACCGCACTGGTGGAGCTCAAAGCGCGCTTTGACGAGGCCGCCAACATCCGGCAGTCCCGGCGGTTGGAGCGGGCGGGCGCCCATGTGGTCTATGGGTTTCTGGACCTCAAGACACATGCCAAAATCTCGACCGTTGTGCGCCGCGAGGGCAATCAGCTGGTGACCTATACGCACTATGGCACCGGTAACTACCATCCGATTACCGCCCGGATTTACACCGACTTGTCGCTCTTTACCTGCGATCAGCGGCTCGGGCGCGATGCCACGAAGGTCTTCAACTACCTATCCGGCTATGCGCTGCCCGAAAGCCTCGACAATCTGGCGATTTCGCCCACAACCCTGAAGCCGCGCCTGCTGGAATTGATTGCCGCGGAGGCGGCATACGCGCGGGAGGGTAAACCGGCGGTGATCTGGGCGAAAATGAACTCCCTGATCGACAGCGAGGTGATTGACGCGCTCTATGCCGCCTCGCAGGCAGGCGTAAACATCAGCCTGGTGATCCGCGGCATCTGTGGCCTGCGGCCGGGCATCAAAGGCCTCAGCGACAATATCCGGGTGAAATCCATCGTCGGGCGATTCCTTGAGCATTCGCGCATCGTCTGCTTTGGCAATGGCGCCGGCCTGCCGCACAAGAAATCGCGCGTGTTCATTTCCTCCGCCGACTGGATGGGGCGCAACCTCAACCGCCGTGTGGAAACGCTGGTGGAGATCGAAAACGCCACCGTAAAGGCACAGATCGTCAGCCAGATCATGGCCGCCAACCTTGCGGACGTCGCGCAAAGCTGGGTCATGGGGCCGGACGGCACATTCGAACGTCCGCCGCTGCCCGAAGGGGCATTTGCCTTCAACTGCCACCGTTTTTTCATGGAAAACCCATCTCTCTCCGGACGTGGCTCTGCCGGGGCCTCGGATGTGCCGAAACTGACCCATACCGAAGACTGAAATCGCACCCGCACGCGTACCCTTGACCAGGAAACCTTGTCACAACGCCCCGGTTGACCCATAGCTGGTTATTGAACAGGGTGGTGTCAGCAAAAGCCGGATGTCTGCATGAACGAAGCAACTGAAGTGCCCGATGCTGCCCTAGCGCAGCTCGACCACCCAGACATGGGGCTTTTTGGCCGACCTTTGTTTCAGGACCCCAGCGCGCGGGCGCTATCGCGTGTGGGGGTGGTCGATGTCGGATCAAACTCCGTGCGGCTTGTGGTCTTTGACGGGGCGGCGCGCTCGCCCGCCTATTTCTACAATGAAAAAATCATGTGTGCGCTTGGTGCCGGTCTCTCGGAAAGCGGCAAACTGAACCCCCAGGGCCGAGTACGCGCGCTCAGCGCGCTGCGCCGGTTCCAGCATCTCGCGCAGGGCATGGGGCTGCCCGAACTGACGGTCGTCGCAACCGCCGCCGTTCGCGATGCCAGCGACGGACCTGAATTCCGCGAGGAGGTGCTGCGGGAAACCGGCTTGCGCATCTGGGTCATCGACGGAGAGGAAGAGGCACGCCTCTCCGCGCAGGGTGTTCTGCTCGGCTGGCCCGGCTCTTACGGGCTGGTCTGTGATATCGGAGGCTCTTCCATGGAGTTGGCGGAGATTTCAGGCGGTCGTGTGGGCCGCCGCGTCTCCTCCTCGCTCGGACCCCTGAAGCTGCAGGAGATCAAGGGCGGCAAGGCCGCGCGCCGCGTGCACATCAAGGAAACGATGCTGCAGTTGCAGGAAACCATGGGCGTGCAACGCGACCGCCTGTTTCTCGTGGGGGGATCCTGGCGCGCAATTGCCCGCATAGACATGCACCGGCGCAACTACCCGCTGCATGTGCTGCACGAATACCGGATGACCGCCCGCAGCGTCAGCGCCACGGTCAAATTCATCCAAAAGGCCGATCTGGAGGAGCTGCGCGCCGCCTGTGGCATTTCCTCGGCCCGTATGAGCCTTGTGCCCTTGGCCACCGAAGTACTGAGCCGCCTGGTCAAGACCTTCCGCCCCAAGGACATCGCGATTTCCAGCTACGGCATCCGCGAGGGCATGCTATATGAGCAGATGCCGCAAAGGCTGCGCGATCGCGATCCGCTGATTGAATCCTGCCGTTTCGCCGAAGCCAAAGACGCGCGCATGCCCGGGTTCGGCAAGCTGCTCTATGCTTTCATCCACCCTATTTTCCGCTCGGTGCCCGATGCGCGGCGGCGGCTGATCAAGGCCGCCTGCCTCTTGCATGACGTCAGTTGGCGCGCCCACCCGGACTACCGTGCGGAAACCTGTTTCGACAATGCCACGCGCGCCAACCTCGGCGGTCTCAAGCATTCGGAACGCGTCTTTCTGGGTCTTGCGCTGCTGCACCGTTATTCCAACAAGCGCCAGGGCACACGGTTCGAAGAGCTTTATGATCTCATCGATGAAAAGACGCAGCTGGACGCGGAAATCCTGGGAAAAGCCATGCGCTTTGGCTCCATGCTCTGGATGACGCAGGACGCGGAACGCGGCACGCTGCGCTGGTTCCCGAAGAAAAAGGTGCTGCACCTGCGCCTGACGCCGGATATGGTCCCGCTTTTCGGCGAAGTCGCGGAGGCGCGGTTGATGTCACTGGCCTCCTCTCTGGGCGCGGAGGTGGAAGTCAAGAAAATCCGCGGAACCGCTCAAAGATCGATCTGAGGCGGCGTCTCTTCGGATGGCTCTGCACCTTCGGGCTTGCGACGGATGATGATGTCACCGTTGGGCAGGATTTCCGGTGCTTCATAGACGGACCAATCTTCGATCTGCCCCATCAGGTCCGTCAGAGCAGGTCCCATCTGCTCCATGAAACCGCGCATGCTGTCGAATGCAGGCTCCATCTCCAGCAGCAGGCCTTCGAGGAATTGTTGCGCGCCGCGCTCCATCATTGAGGGCGCGTCATCCTCTTGCGCGGCAACGGGTGCGGCACAGAGAAGACAAAAGATCAGAACCGTCAGAATGCGTGTCATGGTGGCAATATAGGCGTTTCGGCGCGATTCTTCGAGGTCAGATGTCCAGATCGATGCTGACCGGGAAATGATCCGAGGCCGTCACCAGCGCATCGCGCAAGGTGGTATTCGCCCAGCACGCGGGGTCATCCAGCGGGTGCCAGATACGCCAACTGGCCCCTCTCTGCTGCAAATCCGGCGTCACCATGATGTAGTCGAGCAGCGCCTGCAGGTATCGTTTCTCCGGTTTGATCCAGAAACGGGCAGACGTGGGCGCCGCGCCCAGCCGGGAGGTAAGCGCCCGGCGTGCGTGCGGATCAAAGAGGGCACCGGCCTCCCCGTCCAGAATGATCTCCACCGACGACCGGCCAAAGAGGCCCTCGAATTCATCCAGCCCCGGCCCGTCGTTGAGATCCCCCATCAGCATCAGCGGACGCGCCTGCGCAAGATGCTGATCCACGCGCGCGCGCAGCCAGATCGCCTGTGCCAGCTGCTTGCGGCGGTTGGCGATGGCGAGTTTCATCGCATGTGCCTTGTTGCGCGCGCCATGCGGCGCCTTGGATTTGAGATGGGCGCCGATCAGGCTGAACGACACGCCCGACGCCGTTTCAATGTCCAGTTCCAGGGGTGGTTTGGAAAAGCGGACCTGATCCCGGGTCGCATCGATATCGAGATCGATCTCGAAGGTGCCGTCGAACCGCGGCACCGTGCCCGTGCCCGCCATCGGCGCATGCCGCGCCTGCAGGTGATCGGGGTCAAAAAGCAGCGCGATTTCCTGCTGGGTCTCATTCATGAACCCCATCACGGCCCGGCGCGCACGCAGCCCGAAGACCTCGGCGAAATCCTCCAGCGCAGGCACGGTCTGGCGTTTGCCGTTTGAATCCGGCGCCTCGATGATCAAGACCGCATCCGCGTCCAGCGCGTGAAACACGACGCCCAGAGCGTCCGCCTGCTCTGCCCGCGTCACGTTGTGGCGCGCAGACCACGCGCCATCGCGCAACAGGCGATTGTCGTCGTCAAAGAGATTGGTGAACCATTCGATGTTGTAGGTCGCCAGACGCATCAGACGTCGGCGCCCGCAATCTCATCCCAGGCGCGATTGATGTCCGCCATGCGTTTCTGGGCCAGTTGCATGGCCTCTTCGGGGACCCCGCGGGCGATCATTGCGTCGGGGTGGTTTTCCCGCACCAGCCTGCGCCACGCGCGCCGTACTTCTTGGGGTGGCGTGTCGGGGGTGACCCCCAAAACCGCGTAAGGGTCCTGCCGCGCATCGGGCGCAAATCGCATGCGCAGGCGACTGAACTCCGCCTGTGGCAGCCCGAAGATCTCGGTCACCCGTTCCAGAAACGCATCTTCATTCGGGTGATAAAACCCATCCGCCATGGCGATATGAAAAAGACCCTCCAGCAGGTCGCGCAGCGTCTCTGGCTGGCTGGCAAACATCTCCCGGATTCGCGACGCGTAGTCCTCGAAACCGGCCACATCCTGCCGGGCGAGGTTGAAGACCTTCGCCGCGCCCTGCTCATCCTGCGACGCGATGTGAAACACCTCGCGAAAGGCCGTCACCTCGTCCCGCGTCACCTGCCCATCGGCCTTTGCCATTTTTGCCCCCAGGGCAATCACGGCGATGGTAAAGGCCACGGATCGCTCGGGCGGGCTGCGCAACCGGTCGAATACCGCAGAGAGACCCTCACCCGCGGTAAGGGCCGACAGCGCCTCGGAAATGCGGGACCAGATCGACATGATGGCAACCTTACCTGCTCCCCCCGGGCGTGTCAGGGGGCGAAGCGTCGCGTCATAGGATTTTCTGCATCAGCACAAGGTCCAGCCATTGGTCCGCTTTGCGCCCGACCTGCGGCATGCGGGCAACCTCCGTGTAGCCCAACCGCCGGTGAAACATCTGGGCACCTTTGTTGGTGTGGCTGATCCCCGCGACCATCACGTGGTGGCCCTGCTGACGGGCGGCATCTTCGGCGGCGCTCAGCAACGCGCGCCCGGTCCCGCGCGTCTGTGCACTGTCCGCAACGATCACAGTGTGTTCGACCGTCGCCGCATACCCCGGTCCCGCTCGAAACGGACCGAAAGTAACGAAGCCCACACAGGCATCCCGTTCCCGTGCCACAAGGAAGGCGTCTTTTCGTGCGGCGATCATCGTTTGGATATCCTCAGGCGTTTTTTCAACCGTCGTAAAGGTAGAGAGCGTGTCCCGGATCATCGGGTTCCAGAGCGCCGCGATTGCGCCCGCGTCCGCCGCTACCGCCGGGCGGAGCCTCACGCGATGTCGCGGGGACCATGGGGCGTGTCGAATGCCGCATGCAATCCCGCAGGCCCCTGTGCGTATTGCACCCGGTCATCTGACAGATGTGGTGCCAGACGCGCCTGTAAATCCGCACTTTCGGGGTGCTGAATGGTCAGCCGCCTGAGGCGGACCCCGGAAGGGGTCAGCATCAGCGCCGGGTGCAGAGGCGTATCCCATTGGATCAACGCAGGCGCACAATTGTCGAATGGCAGAATACCATCCTCTGGCACCGCCATCCGCCACCGCAAATCCCCTCGTTCCAGCGCGACGGGGCGGCCCATGTCGCCGGGCAGAGCAGCCAGCGTTCCGGTGATGTCCTCTGTCCGGCAAATCCAGTTGGTCAGACGTGCCGTTCCTGCAAACCGATCAAGGTCAAACCACCGGGCGTACGCGGGTTTTGGCGCTGCCGGGTTAGCCGCAATGGCCTCCAGATAAAGGCCCTCTTCCAATCCCAGCAGGGCGTTATGCGTGCCGAAAACCGCATGTTCCCCACCGGGCTGCAGGTGCACACCAAGCGCGTTCTCGACGAAATTCCGCGCCTCTTGCAGCGTTTCACCGGCAATTGCCACATGGTCCAATAGCATCCGCGCGCTCCTTCAAGCCCTTGTTTCTTCGTGGATTCCCGACTCCGCAGGGTGTCGAACTTCCACACCCTCTATTGTCGCGCGGTGCGAATGAGCGACAGGATGTCCTGTGCCGCCTTGGGAATATTGGTCCCGGGTCCAAAGATCGCCTTGACGCCGGCATCATAGAGGAATTGGTAGTCCTGCTGCGGGATCACCCCGCCACAGATCACCAGAATATCCTCAGCGCCGGCCTCTTTCAATGCCTTGACCAGCTGCGGCGCGAGCGTCTTGTGGCCCGCCGCCTGACTGCTGATGCCGATGACATGCACGTCATTGTCAACCGCATCCTGCGCCGCCTCTGCCGGGGTCTGGAACAATGGCCCCACATCGACATCGAACCCGATATCCGCAAAGGCGGTGGCAATCACTTTGGCCCCCCGGTCATGCCCGTCCTGACCCATCTTGACCACCAGCATGCGCGGGCGGCGCCCTTCGGCCTCGGCAAATTCCTCCACCGATTTCTGAATGGCGGCGAAGCCTTCATCTCCCTCGTAGGCGGCCCCATAGACACCGGCCAACGTTTTGACTTCGGCACGATGGCGCCCAAAGGTTTTTTCCATTGCCATGCTGATTTCTCCCACGGTTGCCCGCGCGCGGGCGGCCTCTACTGCAGCGGCCAACAGGTTGCCGCCCTCTGCTGCGCAGGTGCTCAGGGCATCAAGCGCCTGGGTGCAAGCGGTCTCATCCCGCGCAGCGCGGATCTTGTCGAGCCGCGCGATCTGACTGTCCCGCACAGCGGCATTATCGATGTCCAGGATATCAATGATGTCTTCCTTCTCGCGGCGGTACTTGTTGACCCCCACGATCACCTCGGTCCCCCGGTCGATCCCGGCCTGCCGGGTGGCCGCAGCCTCCTCAATGCGCAGTTTCGGCATACCGCTGGCCACCGCCTTGGTCATGCCGCCCATCTCTTCAACTTCTTCGATCAGCTTCCAGGCGGCATCCGCAAGATCGGAGGTCAGTTTTTCCACGTAATAGGATCCAGCAAGCGGATCGACCACATTGGTCACACCGGTTTCTTCCTGCAAAATCAATTGGGTATTCCGCGCGATCCGGCTGGAGTTTTCCGTGGGCAGGGCAATGGCCTCATCCAGCGCGTTGGTGTGCAGCGACTGGGTGCCGCCCAGAACCGCGCTCATCGCCTCATAGGCGGTGCGGATGACGTTGTTATAGGGGTCCTGCTCCTGCAGGCTCACACCAGAGGTCTGGCAATGGGTGCGCAGCATCGAGGATTTGGGGTTCTTCGGCTCAAACTCCGCCATGATCCGCGACCAGAGCAACCGCGCCGCGCGCAGCTTCGCGGCCTCCATGAAAAAGTTCATGCCAATGGCAAAGAAGAACGACAGCCGCCCGGCGAATTTGTCCACATCCATGCCCCGCGCGATGGCGGTCCGCACGTATTCGCGCCCGTCCGCCAGTGTGAAGGCCAACTCCTGCACGAGGTTCGCGCCCGCTTCCTGCATGTGGTAGCCGGAGATCGAGATCGAGTTGAACTTCGGCATATGGTCGGAGGTGTACTCGATGATATCCGCGATGATCCGCATCGACGGTTCCGGCGGGTAAACATAGGTGTTGCGCACCATGAATTCCTTGAGGATGTCGTTCTGGATCGTGCCCGACAGCAGGGATTTATCATGCCCCTGCTCCTCCCCCGCCACGATGAAATTCGCGAGGATCGGGATCACCGCGCCATTCATCGTCATGGAGACGGAGACCTTGTCGAGCGGGATGCCGTCGAAGAGGATCTTCATATCCTCAACGCTGTCGATGGCCACGCCCGCCTTGCCCACATCCCCCTCGACGCGGGGGTGATCGCTGTCATAGCCCCGGTGAGTGGCGAGATCGAAGGCAACCGATACCCCCTGTTGCCCGGCGGCCAGCGCGCGGCGGTAAAAGGCGTTGCTTTCTTCCGCCGTTGAAAACCCCGCGTATTGACGGATGGTCCAGGGGCGCCCTGCGTACATCGTCGCCTTCACGCCGCGCGTATAGGGCGCCTCCCCCGGGATGGTACCCAGATGCGCAAGATCGGCGACATCATCCGCCGTATAAAGCGGCTGAACCTCAATGCCTTCGAGGGTCTGCCACGTCAGATCGTCGAGCGGCCTGCCGCGCAATTCCGCCTCAGCCAGGTCGCGCCACTTGTCTTTCGTCGAGCTCATTCCCTTGTCCTTCTGTCTGTGGCCCGGCCGGCAGAATTTTTCCTGCTCTTGTCCGGGTTTGATCCTCTGTCAGGGTGGCCATGCCGTCTGCACCGGCATGGAGCCACATCATATCGTCTGCGTAAGTCTCTCGCAGAGCTGCATTTTCTTCCGGGGTAAAGGGGTTCCAGCGCCCCATGCCAAAGGGCAGCACGCTGCCCTCCGATCCTCGGTCGGCCAGCACACGGCGCAGGTCCGCCAGGGTCGGCGCGCGGTTCAGCCACATGCGTTCCGCGTTCCGGGGCGCATCCAGGCCAGCCCCTTTTTCAAGCAGCATTTCTGGCCGCCCGGCATAGGTTTCGAACGGCATCACCCGGATGTCAGCCTCGGGCAGCGCGCAGGCCAAATCGGCAATCACGTCCCGCCAGCCGCGGCATGAGTGCGCGATGCCGCGCAGCTTGTCCCGTTCCGGCACAGCGTGTCCGCGGGCAATCCCATAAGACAAGGCCGAACTCCAGTAGAGTTCGAGACTGCGGGGGCTGAAAATAACCGTGCTCAACTGCCCCTCAAACGCGCGGGCAAACCGTGACATGCGCTCGCCAATGGCAGGGTAGAGACTGCCGGTGCGGATGTTGTCGCGCACCGTGCCGATCATGTTTTCATCGCTGATCAAAAGGGTCTTGAGGCCCCGCGCCCGCGCTGCGGTCAGTTGCAACTGAATGCGGCCCTCGGCCCGGCGGCGCAGATCGCGGCCCTTCGCCACCTCGGGTTTCGGCACCAGACCAGCGAACAGCCCCCGGCGCGTCCGACCGGGGCCCCAATAGCCAATGCCCGCCTCCGCCAGGGGGTCAGCGTGGCGGCGCATGTAGTCCTGAAATGTCGTTGTTCCCGTGCGGTGCGCACCAACGTGAAGGATAACGTCCATGACCTGTGTGACCCGATGTGAAACGACCGCTCCGATCGGTCCGGATGTTGCGGAGGACATCATCATTACACGCAATCTCTTGCTGCGGATTTAATGGTAAATTTGCCGGTATTACCCATCGCATATCTGGATGAGCGGCCTATATTGGACGGGACAGGAGACACGATGAAACCGATATTACCCCTTGTTCTCGCTTGCCTTTTTGCCAATGGGACCGCCGCGCAGACCGCAGAGGCAGAGCCTGAGGCGAAGCTGTTCGTGACCATGGAAGAAGTCGATTTGAACCAATTTAAGTGGAAAAATCGCCCCATTGTCGTCTTTGCCGACAGCGAGGACAACCCCGCCTTTACCGAACAGATGCGCCTGCTGCAGCAGCGCCCCGGTGAGTTGGTCGCGCGTGACGTGGTTGTGATCACCGACACCGACCCCGATGCACAGTCGGATCTGCGCAAAAAACTGCGTCCGCGCGGGTTCATGCTGGTGATCATCGGCAAGGACGGCGGCGTGAAGCTGCGCAAGCCCTTCCCCTGGGACGTGCGCGAAATCAGCCGCAGCATCGACAAGATGCCCATGCGCCAACGCGAAATCCGCGAACAGAAAGACCGCGCCATCACGCGGTGATCCTGTCGCATATCGCAGTTGGCATCTGTGGGCTCAGGGGTCATTCGAACTCCATGATCACATCGTCCACGGCCAGACTGTCCCCGGCGGTCGCATTGATCTTGGACACCACGCCCCGGCGTTCGGCGCGCAGGATGTTCTCCATCTTCATCGCCTCGATGGTGCAGAGCGCCTGACCATCCTGCACTTCGTCGCCCACGGCGACATCCATCTTCACCACCAGCCCCGGCATCGGGCAGAGCAGCATCTTGGAGGTGTCGGGCGGCAGTTTCTCAGGCATCTTGCGCGCCAGTTCCGCCTGACGCGGCGTGCGCACATGCACCTTGAGATCGGCCCCCCGTGTCCGGATGCGGAACCCGCCGCTGACCTTGCCGACCTTCAGCACCAGGGGGGCGTCGGCCACGGTCATTTCCGCCAGTTGGTCACCGGGCGTCCAGGCGCCGGACACCCGCAACTCCGCGCCGTCCTCGAAGGTCACCGTCGAGCCGTCCTGATCCGCCGCGATGGTCACGTCATAGGACTGGCCCTGCAGCCGCACGTTCCAGTCCGATCCGACCTTGCGTTCGTGGTTGTCCATGCGGCCCGACACCCGCGCACGCCGGATTTCCGCAACCCGGTGCATGGCTGCACAGGCCGCCGCAATGCGGATCAATTCCGCTTCCGGCAATTCGACGCCGTCAAAACCGTCTGGGTATTCTTCGGCGATGAAAGCTGTCGTCATGTCGCCGGAAATGAATTTTGGATGATCCATGACGGCGGAGAGGAAGGGCAGGTTATGGCCGATCCCTTCCACCTCGAAGCTATCCAGTGCCACGCGCATCGCCTCAATCGCCTCCGCCCGCGTCGGCGCCCAGGTGCAAAGCTTGGCGATCATCGGATCGTAGTACATGCTGATCTCGCCGCCCTCATAGACGCCGGTGTCGTTGCGCACCGCTGCAGGACCACTCTCGGCATCGCCGTGCCACTTGTCATTGTCGAGAAGCGGCCCGGCGGCAACCTCGGCGGGCGGGCGGTAGCGCGTTAGCCGACCAATGGACGGCAGGAAGCCACGATACGGGTCCTCTGCATAAAGCCGGTTTTCGATGGCCCATCCGGTCAGCGTCACATCCGACTGTGAGATGGTCAGCTTTTCGCCATTGGCAACGCGGATCATCTGCTCCACCAGATCGACACCGGTGATCAGCTCGGTCACCGGGTGCTCCACCTGCAGGCGCGTGTTCATCTCCAGGAAGTAGAAATTCTTGTCGCCGTCGACGATGAATTCGACGGTGCCCGCGCTGGTGTACCCAACCGCCTGCGCCAGGGCGACCGCCTGCTCGCCCATCGCCTTGCGTGTGGCCTCATCCAGAAACGGGCTGGGCGCCTCTTCGACCACCTTCTGGTTGCGCCGCTGGATCGAACACTCCCGCTCCCCGAGATAGATGCCATTGCCATGCGCGTCACAGAGCACCTGAATTTCGATGTGGCGCGGCTGGGTCACGAATTTTTCAATGAAAATCCGGTCATCCCCAAAGGAATTGGCCGCCTCATTTTTGGACGACTGGAAGCCCTCGCGTGCCTCTTCATCATTCCAGGCAATGCGCATGCCTTTGCCACCGCCGCCCGCGGAGGCCTTGAGCATCACCGGATAGCCGATTTCATTCGAAATCTTGACCGCTTCTTCCGCATCTTCGATCAGTCCCATGTAGCCCGGCACCGTGCTGACCCCAGCCTCCTGCGCGATCTTCTTGGAGGTGATCTTGTCCCCCATCTGCTCGATGGCACCTGTGGGGGGGCCGACAAATGCGACACCCGCCTCTGCCAGTGCCTCGGCAAACTTGGCGTTTTCCGACAGAAACCCATATCCGGGATGCACGGCTTCGGCGCCGGAGGATTTGATCGCCTCCATCACCTTGTCGATCACGATGTAGGACTGGTTGGCGGGCGGCGGACCGATATGCACCGCCTCATCAGCCATCTGCACATGCAGGGCCTGCTTATCCGCATCGGAATAGATCGCGATGGTCTTGATCCCCATCTTGCGGGCAGACTTGATGACGCGGCAGGCAATCTCGCCACGATTGGCGATCAGGATCTTATTGAACATGAGGGGTCCTTTTGGCAGTGCAAAGTAATGAAGAGGCAGTCCACGCAAAACGCCGCGCGTGGGCGGCACGCGCGGCGTTGAAATCAGGATGGGAAGTGTCTGACCTTAGGTCAGTTGCACCTGCCTGGGTTGAGTTGGCAGTAGGCCACGTTGCCCGCCGCGCCAAGGGCAGCACCCGCCAGGGCGCCGTTGCCGGTGACCACAGCTGTACCGGCACCGATGGCCGCGCCGCCGACCGCCTGTTCGCCCAAGGTGTCGCCGCAGGCCGCGAGGCCCGCGCAGGCGGCAAGCGCAAGCATGACTTTTCTAACTGGCATAACTGGTATCCTTTTGTTTTCGCTGCTGACGCACCGTCAACGCCGAGCGCGCCTCTTTGTTCCAACGCCTTGGACTGGCTCACGAAAAAGGCGGGCAGTCCGGGCGCAACCGCGCTGAACTGCCCGCCAGGGGAAGGGGTACGAATAGTGTACACAGACACGGTGCGGGGATATTCGCGCGCGGCTGCATCAACGACAATACTCGCATTGGTTGAACATTCTACTGTTTTCGCGGCCATCGGCGGCAAATGGGCCATGACCCGCCGGTTTGTCGTCGGCAGTGGCAAAATCATGCCGATCCTCCCTCGAACGCTTCCGGAAATGACTGGCGCGCAACCCTTTCGTCGATCACCAGCATTGCCTCGTAGTCCGCTGGATCAAAGGGATCGGTGGCGGGAATCACCTCGCGGCCAAAAAGCCAGGACAACCGGCCCGCATCAAGATTGCCCCGCTCGAACGGCTCAGGGCCAAAATGCTCCCAGAGTGCCTGGAAAAAGGCCGCGTCTGCGCGCCGGTCGGCGGGCTTGCGATCCTTGAAACGCGCGCGCTCTGTCAGCGGGGTGACCCCACGCGGATTGAACCGTCTGAGCGTGAAATGGAAATCGGTGCCCGGCAATCGACCGGGAAATCCGCGGTGCTTCAGCATGACGCCCCTCCCCACAACAGAGGTGCGCCGGTCAGGGCGGGTCCAAAGACCCGCCCCACCGTCTGGTTACTGGTATTTGCCGGTGTATGTCGGCTCAGTCGAGATCGGCTCAGGCTCGACCACGACGAATTCTTCCTGCTCTCTCGCACACGCGGCCACGAGGGCGATGAAGCCCAAGGTCGCCAGCAGTTTGATGCTCTTCGACATCTGTATCTCCTGTCACAATGTCTGTCGGCCGGGTGCACATATTGGGTGCCCGCGCCCGTTCTTGGAAAGAAGCGGCCCAATCGACCGCCCGGCGTCACCATAGGCAATGGCGCCGATAAAGGAAATGTGAGCAGCGCCAATCCGCCTTGCCCGGCATGCAAGGCCGCAGATTTCCGCCGAATGCCGCGCCGCGCGTCAACATCTTGTGGCCGCATCAGAACCCCTCCCAGATACAGGCACCCGAGGTAACCCTGAACACATCAATGAACTGCGTGACCTCCGGATCGGTGAGACCAAAGGCCACCGGGCGGTCCAGCAGCGTAACCGCCACGATCTCGGGCGCGAGGTCGTATTCCGCGAGATAGGGCAGCGCGACTTCGGCGCAGAGGTGCTCCAGATCCGCTTCGGCCTCGATGAAGGTGATACTGCCACCGTCGCGCGCGATCTCCGGTGTCAGAAAGCGGAATCGCAGCCATGTTTCGGCACCGACCTTATCGACCAAAACCTCATAAAGCTCCACCGGCTGGCCTGATGGCACATCGAGCACGGGCAAGGCCGTGGCGGCGGTGAATGCGATGACCGTCACCAGGCTCATGGGGCGTCCTCGTCCCGGGTATCGAAATCCGCCGGGGAGATCACCTCCAACAGTTCGAGATCGTCGGAATGGCGCACTTCCCGGTGCTTGATCCCGGGCGGTTGCAGCACGCAGGACCCTGCGCGCAGAACATGTTCGCCAGTACCCTCGTATTCGAAGACCACCCAACCTTGGGTGACATAGACCATCTGGAACGCCAGATCATGCGAATGCCATGTTGCGGGGCTTTCCATACCCGGCACAGCGCGGATGATGTGTGCGCCGAATTTGCCCTGCGTCGCCTCCTTGATCCCCAGATCGCGGTATTCGAAGAAGGGCCGCAACCCCGCGCCCTCGAACTTGCCATCATCCGCGTGGGTGATTGTGAAGGCCTGGTTTCTCCAGAGCGATTGCTGCGGCTTGCTCCTCCAGTGTTCTCGAACAAGCACCTTTTCCACGACTTCATCGGCGGACAAATCTCTTCGCTCTTCGATCAGGCCCGATTCAATGGGTGCACCTCGAAGTTTCCAGAATCCATGTTCAATCTTTTCGAAAAGGTCTTCTCTGAAGTCACCGGGCGCATCAGATGAATGCTCGTATATTCTAGCTCGAACACCTTCGCGCCATGTCCGAGGCAACTCTTCCTCTGCGGTTACTTCAAAGTACTTGTAGACATCTTCCATTCGGCCCGCGCCGCCAAGCTTTCGAAAAGCATCTACAACCTGATCTATTCTCCTCATTTCGAAGTACTTCTTTCGCTTAAAGCGGAATATTGTCGTGCTTCTTCCACGGCGTGTTTGCCTGCTTGTTGCGCAGGCTGGCAAAGGCGCGGGCGATGCGTTTGCGGGTCGTGCGCGGCATGATCACCTCGTCGATGAAACCGCGTTCCGCCGCCACGAAGGGGTTGGCAAAGCGTTCCTCATAGTCCGCCGTGTGTTTCGCCGTTTTCTCCGCGTCCCCCAGATCACCACGGTGGATGATCTCCGTCGCCCCTTTGGCGCCCATCACCGCAATCTCCGCCGTAGGCCAGGCATAGTTGAAGTCCGCCTGCAGGTGCTTGGAGGACATCACCACATAGGCCCCACCGTAGGCCTTGCGGGTGATCACCGTGACCATCGGCACCGTCGCCTCACCATAGGCATAAAGCAGTTTCGCCCCGTGTTTGATCACACCGCCGTACTCCTGGCTGGTCCCCGGCAAAAAGCCCGGTACGTCGATCAATGTCAGGATCGGGATTTCAAACGCATCGCAGAAACGCACGAAGCGGGCCGCTTTGCGCGAGCTGTCGATGTCCAGACAGCCCGCCAGCACCATCGGCTGGTTCGCCACAACGCCCACGGTGCGCCCCTCAAGGCGGATAAACCCGGTGATGATGTTCTTGGCGAACTCTTCCTGTATTTCGTAGAAATCCCCCTCGTCGCCAAGCTTCAGGATCAGCTCCTTCATGTCATAGGGCGTGTTGGGGTTTTCGGGCACAAGCGTGTCCAGTGACGTCTCAACCCGGTCGGGGTCATCGAAAAAGGGGCGGACAGGTGGTTTTTCCCGGTTGTTCGACGGCAGGAAGTCCACAAGACGCCGCACTTCCGCAAGCGCTTCCACGTCATTCTCGAAAGCCGCGTCAGCCACCGATGACTTTTTGGTATGGGTGCCCGCACCACCGAGTTCTTCCGCCGTCACCTGCTCGTTTGTCACGGTCTTCACCACATCCGGGCCCGTCACGAACATGTAAGAGCTGTCTTTGACCATAAAGATGAAGTCGGTCATGGCGGGCGAATAGACCGCACCGCCCGCGCAAGGACCCATGATCACGCTGATCTGCGGCACCACGCCTGACGCCATGATGTTACGCTGAAAGACATCACCATAGCCCGCTAGGGAATCCACACCTTCTTGAATCCGCGCACCACCGGAATCGTTGATGCCGATGACCGGCGCGCCGTTCTGCACCGCCATATCCATGATCTTGCAGATCTTCTTGGCGTGGGTCTCCGAGACAGAGCCCCCCAGAACCGTAAAATCCTGACTGAAAACATACACCAAACGCCCGTTGATCGTCCCCCAGCCGGTGACAACACCGTCCCCCGCAGGCTTTTCCTGATCCATGCCGAAATCGGTGCAGCGGTGGGTCACGAACATATCGAACTCTTCAAAGCTGCCTTCATCCAGCAGAAGGTCAACCCGCTCTCGCGCCGTAAGCTTGCCACGTCCGTGCTGCGCGTCGATCCGCCTCTGCCCCCCCCCAAGACGGGCAGTTTCACGACGCTCTTCAAGCTGATGCAGAATATCTTTCATGGGGACCCCATTGGTTGTTTGCGGCACCATACTCAAGGATTGCGGAGGATCGAAGGTATATTTCGTTAATTTGCAAAGTCTATTCACCACGTACTTTGCAAATTGCAAATCAGCAAACAAGCGCGAGACGCATAGCAGCTATGCGTGGACAACAATCCGGACGTGGCCTAGCGTTGACGAATGCAAAATCCGCCTGCCATCCGCTTCCTGGACCGGACCACGCCGCCGCATATCGCGACGCTGATCCTGCTGTCCGGCATGTCCGCGATGGTCATGAATATGTTCCTGCCCAGCCTGCCGAATATGACCGCATATTTCCAGACCGAATACGGTGTGATGCAGCTCTCGGTTGGCCTGTATCTCGGGGTCAGCGCGATATTGCAGATCCTGATCGGCCCGATCTCCGACAAGTTCGGCCGCAGACCGGTGATCCTTTTTGGACTGAGTATTTTCCTCATCGCCACCTTGGGCTGCATCTATGCTCCCACCGCCGAGATATTCCTTGTCTTCCGCGTCTGTCAGGCGATGGTCGCCGTGGCCATGGTCCTCAGCCGTGCCGCCGTCCGCGACATGTTCGAGCAGGACAAGGCGGCATCGATGATCGGCTATGTCACGATGGGCATGGCGATCGTGCCCATGATCAGCCCCATGCTGGGCGGGGTGCTGGACGAGCTCTTTGGCTGGCGCGCCAATTTCTGGGCGCTCTTCATCATGGGCGCCATGACCCTTTGGCTCGCTTGGGCAGATCAGGGCGAGACGGCAACCAAGAGCGGCAAGACACTCACACAACAGTTCGGCGAGTATCCCGCCTTGCTGACCTCCCCAAGGTTCTGGGGGTACTCGCTTGCTGCGGGCTTCTGCTCCGGCGCGTTTTTTGCCTACCTCGGCGGCGGTCCCTTTGTCGGATCCGTCGTCTTCGGCCTCTCCCCTTTTTGGGTGGGCATCTACTTTGGCGCGCCAGCCCTTGGCTATTTCTTTGGCAACATGTTCACCGGCATGCTGGCGCAGCGGGTAGGCGTCAACAAACTGATCCTGATCGGCAGCTTGATCAACGCCTTCGGGGTATTTCTCTCCCTGCTGATTTTCCTGGTGGGCCACGGCAGTGCCCTCAGTTTCTTTGGCTTAATGACCTTTGTGGGGCTGGGGAACGGGCTGGTCATCCCCAACGCAACCGCAGGCATGCTGTCTGTACGCCCACATCTTGCTGGTTCCGCATCCGGCCTGGGCGGCGCCATCATGATCGGGGGCGGTGCTGGCCTCAGCATGTTGGCCGGCGCGTCACTGGGTCCGGAAACCGGGGCCTTCCCCCTGCTCTACATCATGCTGGCCACCTCAACGGCGGCGGTCCTCTCGATCCTGATGGTCTACCGTCGCGAAAGACGCATTGCGCTGCAGGATCCGCTGACCTGACACACCCCGATCGATCCGGCGGAAGGCCCGCCCGCCACCGCCATCTGCGCTGAGTAGAAACGGCGGCGATGGCAGGGCCTGCCCCGAGTATCTGGAGCAATCCAGCTGCACGACCAAATTTACTGGCAGGGTGTGCGGAAAAACCTTCAGGTCCCCAAAATACAAAACCATTTGTTAACCAACATTGCCGCACCTTGTCCGTACTGATTTGCAAAGATAGCTTTGACGAATCTGCAAATTTGCAAACTACCGGGAGAGACGCGGGGGATGGCCACACAGAAACTCTATGCAGGTGCCAAGCTGCGCGAATTGCGCACGCGCCTAGGCCTGACGCAGAAGGACTTTGCCGCCAAGCTTGGTGTTTCACTGCCCTATCTGAACCAGATGGAAAACAACAACCGGCCGGTGTCCACCACGGTGGTGCTGGCCCTGGCGCAGGAGTTCGGGCTGGATGTTACCGAGCTGAGCACGGGCGACAGCGAACGGCTGGTCAGTGACATGCGCGAAGCCATGGCGGACCCGCTTTTCGCAGACGCCCTGCCCCCGGTCGCAGATCTGCGCCTTGCCGCGTCGAACGCCCCCGCCTTTGCGCATGCCTTTCTGGAGCTGCACCGCAGTTACCGCCAGATGCAGGAAAGGCTGGCGTCATTGGACGAAGCACTGGGCCGGGAAGATGCGCGATCAACCCCAAGCCCCTGGGAAGAAGTGCGCGATTTTTTCCACTATTGCGACAACTATATCGATGCTGTGGATCGGGCCGCCGAGCACTTTGCAAATAAGGAAGGCGGACATCGCAACATCCGGGTCGCCGCGGTTTCAGCCTTGGGAAATGCAAAGGTTTCCGTGCAGTTTGCAGATACGGACAAGCTGCGCAGTTTCGATCCCGACACCCGCGAACTGACCCTGTCGCGGCGCGCGCCACCCGAAAGCCAGACCTTCCAGCTGCTGCTGCAGGTCGCGCTGATCAAACAGGAGGCCTTGCTGGAAGCCACGCTGGACCTGGCGCGGTTCCACAGCGCCGAAGCCCGCGCGATTGCAAAGATTGGACTGGCGAATTACTTCGCGGGTGCCGCGCTGATGCCCTATGCCGCGTTCCAGCAGGAAGCGCGCACCTACCGCCATGATGTCGAGGCACTGGCAGGCCATTTTGGCGCCTCCATTGAACAGGTGGCGCACCGGCTTTCGACCCTCCAGCGCCCCGGCGCCAAAGGCATACCGTTTTTCTTTGTCCGGGTCGATCAGGCGGGCACGATCACCAAACGCCATTCCGCCACGCGGCTGCAATTTGCCCGGTTTGGCGGCGCCTGCCCGCTGTGGAACGTGCACCGCGCCTTTGAACTGCCCGGCCAGTTTCTGCGGCAATTGGCGGAGACCCCTGATGGTGTCCGCTACATCAATCTGGCGCGCGACGTGTCGAAATCCGCAGGCCGGTTCGGTGCACCCGTGCGCCGATATGCGATTGCCTTAGGATGTGACGTGCGGCACGCCAGCGATCTCGTCTACGCCGATGGCATGGACCTGAGCCGGGATGGCGCGTTTGAGCCCATCGGCATCTCCTGCCGGATTTGCGAACGGGCGAATTGCCATCAACGTGCGGTGCCACCGCTGGAACGCAAGCTGCGCGTCGATCCCAATCTGCGCGATGTTCTACCCTATCAGGTTGAATAGCGCGGTCTCGCGCCTGACGCGACATCCAAGCTTGTGACGCGCAGAGAAAGCGCTACCGTTTAGCTGCACGCCACCCGGCAAGTTGCGCAGCGCTTGCAGAGCAAAACCATCGCTCACCGCGTTCCGTGCGGATGCCGGTGCGTTCATAGTCGCGTTGTCCGGGCACATGGTAGATCCGGGTGCCCTGACTGGAGATATTGCCCTTCACAGGGCACGCGCGGTCAGGTGGGATCCGCCCAACGGCGCGTGTTGGGCGGAACTGGGATGGGTTCTGCACACGGCTGGCATGCAGCCCGATGTCCCGGATGGCGGCACCCTTCTCCGCAAAAACATAATCCTGCGCGTATTTCCGATAGGCAAAGGCCAGACCTGCGCTGACCAATTCATATCCGACATCCTGACCCGCCACGGTGCAGCGGGCCACGGTGCGATTATATTTGTCCGTGGTCACGGGCGTGCATTCGGCCATCCGCCCGCCAAACAGGGTGGTCACCTGATCGGTCACCCACTTGCCGCAGGCCCAAACCTGACCCTGCTCGGTCCTGCAGGTCTGATCGGTCTCGGGCGCGTCGATCCCATGGAGGCGCACACGAACGTCTCCCACGTCGACCGTGTCGCCATCAATCACCCGCACCGCGCCAGAGAACGCATTGCCCGCCAGAACACCACCCGGCAGCCAAAGTCCGGACACGACCATCATAATCATCACCATACGCATGCGCGCGGTATGACGACGCCCCGATGGTCACGCAAGGGAATTCGTTAACCAAGGTTACCAGGTGGTTAACGTTGGGCGGTCGCCCATGCCGGGTTGATCCAGGGCTCATCGTTGGACCGCGCCAATGGATCGCGGCCCAGCAAATGGTCAGCGGCCTTCTCGCCCACCATGATCGATGGCGCGTTAAGATTGCCGTTGGTGATCCGCGGGAAAATGCTGCTGTCGGCCACGCGTAGCCCGTCAACGCCGATCACCCGCGCCTCGGCATCCACGACCGCGTGGCGGTCATCTGCCCGCCCCATGCGGCAGGTGCCACAGGGGTGATAGGCGCTTTCGGCGTGTTCTTTGATAAAGGCATCCAGATCGGCGTCCGATTGCACCGCATCCCCGGGCTGTATTTCGTGTTTGACGAAGGGCTTGAAAGCCTCCTGCGCAAAAATCTCGCGCGTCAGGCGGATGCAGCGCCGGAAATCGGCCCAGTCCTCATCGGTCGACATGTAGTTGAAGAAGATACGCGGCGCATCCGCCGGATTGGCCGAAGCAAGGCTCACCGCACCGCGCGAGGGCGAGCGCATCGGCCCCACATGCGCCTGGAACCCGTGGCCTTCGGCGGCCACCTTGCCGTCATAGCGCACTGCAATCGGCAGGAAGTGGAATTGAATATCCGGGTATTGCACCCCCGGTTGCGAGCGGATGAAACCAGTGCTTTCGAACTGGTTGGAGGCGCCGAACCCCGTCTTGGTGAAAAGCCACTGCGCGCCGATCACCGCCTTGGACACAAGGTTCCAGTGTTTGTAGAGCGTGATCGGCTGGCTCGCCGCCATCTGCAGGTAGAGTTCCAGATGGTCCTGCAGGTTTTGCCCAACGCCCGGACGGTCAGCCACCACATTGATCCCGTGTTCGGCCAGATGGCTAGCCGGTCCGATCCCGGAGAGCATCAGCAGTTTCGGCGAGTTGATCGAGGAGGCCGCCAGTACCACCTCGCGGTTTGCCCGGATCACCTCGACACGGCCACCGCGACGGATTTCGACACCGACAGCGCGCCCGTCCTCGACGACCACTCGCTGTGCCAACCCGTTGATCAGGGTGCAATTGTCCCGTTTGAGCGCCGGGCGCAGGTAGGCATTCGCCGCAGACCAACGACGCCCCTGCCAGACCGTCTGCTCCATCGGGCCGAACCCTTCCTGTTTCTGACCGTTATAATCCTCGGTGGTATGATATCCGGCCTGGCGCCCCGCCTCGACGAAGGCGTGGTAGAGCGGGTTCTGCCGGGGACCCCGGCTGACATGCAGCGGGCCGTCGGCGCCGCGCCACGTCGGGTCACCACCATGGCCGCCGTCGTGCCAATTCTCCATCCGTTTGAAATAGGGCAGCACATCGGCGTAGGACCAGCCGTCGGCCCCCTGCTCTGCCCAGTGGTCAAAATCCATCGCGTGGCCCCGCACGTAGACCATGCCGTTGATGCTGGAGGATCCGCCAATCACCTTGCCGCGGGGACAGGCGAGACGACGGTTGTTCAAATGCGGCTCCGGCTCGGATGTAAACCCCCAGTCGTAGCGTTTCATGTTCATCGGGTAGGACAACGCCGCTGGCATCTGGATGAAGGGGCCCGCGTCCGTGCCCCCGTGCTCGATCACGATGACGGAGGCCCCTGCCTCGCTCAACCGATAGGCCATCGCACAGCCTGCGCTGCCCGCGCCCACAATTACAAAATCTGCTTGCATTTTATTCGTCCATTCAAGCGTTCAGATAGCCAATGAGCAGCGAGACAAATGCCCCGACATGCACGACCATGATCGCCTTGTCCTTCCACATCACACCCACCGCGAACCACAGAACGATGCCGCCGAAAAAGGCGAATACGTTCCATGGGACGATGTTCAGACCCGTCAGCCCGTAGCCGACCAACTGGATGGCCGTTGCCACCCATTTGACGATATCGACGGGTTGAAACCCCTCCGGTTTCTGCACCGCACTGGCCATCAGAAAGGCGCTTCCAGATCGCCCATACGGACGTAGACGGATTTCAGCTGGCTGTAGTAGGCGATGGCGGCCTTGGAGTTTTCGCGCCCGACACCGGAGGCCTTGGAGCCCCCGAACGGTGCCTCGACCGGTGCGTCATTGTAGGTGTTGATGTAGCAGGTCCCGGCCTCGAACCCGGCGGCCACGCGGTGGGCACGCGCCAGGTCGCGGGTGAAAACACCGGCAGCCAGACCGAATTCGGTGTCGTTCGCGCGGGCCATCACATCCGCTTCGTCCTCGAAATCAAGCACGGCCATGACGGGGCCAAAGATTTCTTCGCGCGCGATGACCATGTCATCTGCGACGTCGGCAAAGACCGTTGGGGTGAGGTAGAAACCGTCGCGGTCCAGCCGGGTGCCACCACAGACCAGCCGGGCTCCTTCAGCTTTGCCCTTCTCGATATAGTCGAGCACGATATTCATCTGCCGTTCGGAAACCATGGGGCCGAAACTTGTCTCGGGCTGCATCGGGTCACCGATCACCGCGGCCTTCAGGCGCGTGCTCAGCCGGTCGAGAAACGCCTCCTTGATGTCCTTGTGCACGAAGACGCGGGTGCCGTTCGAGCACACCTGACCGGAGGAATAGAAATTGCCCAGGATCGCGCCGCTGACGGCGTTGTCGATATCTGCGTCTTCGAAGACGATCATTGGAGATTTGCCGCCCAGTTCCATGGTGACGTGCTTGATCCCCTGGGCCGCGGCGGCATAGACCTTGCGGCCCGTGGGCACAGAGCCGGTCAGCGAGACCTTGTCGACACGCGGGTCGGTGACCAATGCGCCGCCGACGTCGCCCAGACCTTGCAGCACGTTATAGACACCGGCAGGCAGCCCTGCCTCATGCAGGATTTCGGCCACTTTCAAGGCGCAGAGCGGCGTGGTCTCAGAGGGTTTGAAGATCATCGTATTGCCGCAGGCCAGTGCGGGCGCGCCTTTCCAACAGGCGATCTGCGTCGGGTAGTTCCACGCGCCGATGCCGACACAGAGGCCCAAAGGTTCGCGACGGGTATAGACCCAATCCTCGCCCAGCTGGATATGTTCGCCGGTCAGCGTTGCAGCCATGCCGCCAAAGTATTCCAGCGCATCCGCGCCGCTGGTGGCGTCCGCCACGCTGGTTTCCTGATAGGGTTTGCCGGTGTCATAGGTTTCGAGCACGGACAGATCGTGATTGCGCTCCCGCATCATCTCCGCCGCGCGGCGCAGGATGCGGCCGCGCTCGGTCCCGGTCATGGCGGCCCATGTGATCTGCGCCGCCCGCGCGCTTTCGATGGCGCGCTCGATCAGCGCGGGTGTTGCGGCGTAGACCGTGGCGATCTGCTCGCCGGTGGCGGGGTAAATGACGTCGATGGGCGTGCCTGCGGTGTCTTCGGCGTATTCACCGTTTATGAAATGGCTGGCGGTAGGTTGGGTTGGATAGGTCATGATCGCCTCCGGGGGGCATATTTGAAGAACAATGAAAGGCTCAGTCACCCTTGGGGGCGCGTTTGGCATCTTCCAGCACGTTGAGATCCATGTGGTTGCGCATGTATTGCTCTGACGCGTCGCGCAGGGGCTGGTAGTCCCACGGGTAGTAGCCGCCTTGCCGCAGCGCGTCGTAGACGACCCAGCGGCGGGCCTGGCTTTTGCGCACGTCGGCGTCGAAGGCGGCGAGGTCCCAGCGGGCTTCGGATTTTGTTTTGAGCTGGCTGAGGGTGCCCTGATGGGCGGCGACCTCTGCGAGATTGGTCCGTTCATGCGGATCAGCGTCCAGATCGAAGAGCTGATCGGGATCGAGCGCGCAGCGGTTGTACTTCCACTTGCCGTAGCGCAGCGAGACCATGGGCGCATAGGTGGCTTCGGCGGCGTATTCCATGGCGACCGGTTCGCTGCGCTCCACCCCTTGGCCCATCGGGACAAGGGACACACCTGTGGTCCAGTCCTTCACCTCCTCCATGGACACGCCGGCAAGGTCGCAGAGCGTCGGGCAGACGTCGATGTTGGAGACGGGTGTGGTCTGCAGCCCCGGTTGCATCTGCGGCGCGGAGATCATCAGCGGCACGCGGGAGGAGCCTTCGAAGAAGGACATTTTGAACCAGAGACCGCGCTCGCCCAGCATGTCGCCGTGGTCCGAGACAAAGAGGATGATTGCCTCTTGCCGGGTGTCTTCCAGCGTTTGCAGGATCTCTCCGATTTTGTCGTCGAGATAGCTGATGTTGGCGAAGTAAGCGCGGCGGGAGCGGCGGATATCCTCTTCGGTGATGTCGAAGCTGCGCCAGTCGTTGGCGTCAAAGATGCGCTTGCTGTGCGGGTCCTGATCCTCGTAGGCGAAGGCCGGTACCTCGGGCAGCAGGTGGTCGCAGTCCTCATAGAGGTCCCAGTATTTCTTGCGGGCCACGTAAGGGTCATGCGGGTGCGTGAAGCTGACCGTCAGACACCAGGGGCGCGCATCGGCCCCGCGCGAGAGATCATAGAGCTTGCGGGTGGCGTTGAAGGCAACCTCGTCGTCATATTCCATCTGGTTGGAAATTTCGGCGACACCTGCACCGGTGACCGACCCCATGTTGTGATACCACCAGTCGATCCGCTCGCCCGGTTTGCGGTAGTCGGGCGTCCAGCCGAAGTCGGCCGGGTAGATGTCGGTGGTCAGGCGTTCTTCGAACCCGTGCAGCTGGTCGGGCCCGACGAAATGCATCTTGCCCGAGAGGCAGGTCTGGTAGCCTGCGCGGCGCAGGTGGTGGGCGTAGGTGGGCACCGACGACGGAAACTCGGCGGCATTGTCATAGACGCCCGTGGCCGAGGGCAGCTGGCCCGACATGAAAGCGGCGCGGCCCGGCGCACAGAGCGGCGAGGCGGTGTAGGCGTTGCGAAACCGGGTCGAGCGCGCGGCGAGTTTTTTCAGATTGGGCGCGTGCAGCCAGTCGGCAGGGCCATCCGGAAACAGGGTGCCGTTGAGCTGATCAACCATCAGGATCAGGATATTCGGGCGGGACATCAGCGCTCCTCCAGCAGCATGTTGAGTGTTTCCAGGGCGGTGCGCCGGGCGGCATCGGGGCTTTGTGAGCGCGAGAGGGCCGCGCGCAGGTAGAGCCCATCGATCAGGGCCGCCAGTGTTTCGGCATGTGCCTCCGGCCGCGACGTCAGCGGGCGCAGGGCATGGCTGAGGTTGGATTTCAAACGGCGCTGGTAGAGCTGCAAGAGCCGCAGCATTTCGCGGTTGGTCTGCGCCTGCGCATAGAGCGTCATCCAGGCGCTGACCGTCTGGGGCGAGAAACAGGTGTCCGAAAAGCTGGCCTCGATCAGCGACACCGCCCGCGCCTTGGGGGTGCTGGCCCGCGCGAGCCCCTGCCGCACTTCCGCGCCGAAATCACGCAGGATCTGGCGCATCGCCGCGAGGAATATCTGGTCTTTGCCGCCGAAATAGTGGTGCGCCAATGCCGTGGACATGCCCGCGCGTTTTGCAATCTGGCCAACGGTCACATCCAGCGACCCTTTGGAGGCAAGCTCCGCGATTGTCGCCTCCACCAATGCGGTGCGGCGGATCGGCTCCATTCCCAGCTTTGGCATGCGATTCCCCTTGTGACGGTGTTTCGCCTGCAGTAGCGGGTTTTTTATTGACTGGTCAATCAATAAAAAAGAGCGTGCTCAAACCTTGGTCGCATTTACGGTGGGCGTTGTCTCTCCCCGCTTCAGCACGGCTTCTCGCCAGGTGATGAAAACCACGGAGCCCAGAATGACCAGACCGCCCAGAACCACCCAGATATCAACGGCTTCGTCAAAGACCAGATACCCCAGCAGAACGGCCCAGATCAGTTGGGCAAAGGTCACGGGCTGGGTGACGGTCAAGGGGGCTGCGGCAAAGGCAAGGGTCATGGTGTAGTGACCTGCAGTGGCGAAACAGGCCACCAGGAAGAGCACGCCAAGATCGGCGAGACTGGGTGTGACCCAATGCGCCAGGGCAAAAGGCGCCAAGGTGATCGTCACGAAAATCGACAGCATGGCGACGACCACGGCGGGTTTGACCTCATCCGCCATGACCTTGGCCGTGAGGTACGATCCCCCAAAGGCAATGGCGGTGGCCAGCATGGCTAGATGCCCGCTGCTGATCTCGCGGAAGCCCGGGCGCAGGATCAAAAACGCCCCGGCGAGGGCGGCGAGAATGGCTGCGATCCGCCGGAAGGCCAGCCGTTCGCCCAGAAACAGCGCGGCCCCGATGGTGACATAGATGGGTGCCAGATAGTTCATCGCTGTGACATCCGCGATGGGGATACGGGCCATGGCATAGAACCACAGGATCACGCCGATCCCATGCATCACGCCGCGAAGGCCAAAGAGACGCCACTGCCGGGGGGTCAGATGCGCGGCGCGCAGCGCGCCGATGGCGGGGATCAGGAAAATCAGCCCCATCAGGTAGCGCAGAAAGGCGGATTCGGCGGGCGGCACGCGGGTGCCCATATGCTTCACCAACGCCGTCACCGCGATGAAACACAGCCCCGTGACAAGCATCCAGAAAATACCGACAACCGGGCGATGGGGGGTGCGGGTGACCATGTGCCATAGACAGCGTGTTTTGCCGCCCGCCGCAAGGGGTCAGGCCCACAATAATCCCGCGGCAATGGCCCACATGGTGAGCGCAATCAACCCGTCCAGCACACGCCAGCTGGTGGGGCGTCCGAAAAGCGGTGCGAGCAAACGGGCGCCGTAGCCGAGCATGAAGAAGAAGGTCAGGCTGGCCGACACCGCGCCAGCGCCAAAGAGCAACCGGTTGTCATATTGCGCCGAGATGGACCCGAGCAGGACCACCGTATCGAGATAGACATGCGGGTTGAGCCAGGTGAGCGCCAGCACGGTCAGGATCGTGGGCAGCAACGCGCGCTGTGTGCCGCCATCCGCCTGCAGCGCCTGCCCGCCCTGCCAGGCGGACCGCGCGCTGCGCCATCCGTACCACAGCAGAAAGGCGGCCCCGCCAAAACGCATCACAGTTTCAAACCAGGGCATGCGTTCCGACAAAGCGCCGAACCCGGCCACGCCCACAGCAATCAACACGGCATCAGACACCCCGCAGGTCAGGCACACCCAGAACACATGCTCGCGCCGAAGCCCCTGCCGCAGGACAAATGCGTTTTGTGCGCCGATGGCCAGGATCAGGGACAGGCCCAACAGGTAGCCGGGGAGGAAGGTATCAAACACGCGATCATCCTTTTGAGGTGCCGCATTGACTAGCGCGCCTCTCGACATTACTCAAATTAAACATGTGAAGCTTAATTAAGAACAACTAATGTCGATTGATCCCAGTCAGCTTGCGGCCCTTGCCGCCATTGTGCGCCACGGCAGCTTTGAGGCAGCGGCGGCCCATCTCGGCGTGACATCCTCGGCCATTTCACAGCGGATGAAGGCGCTGGAGGAGCGGATGGGGGCTGCGCTGATCTACCGGGGCCAGCCCTGCACCCCGACCGAGGCCGGCACACGCCTGGCGCGGCACGCCGATGACGTCGCCTTGCTGGAATCGCACGTGCTGCGCGACCTGTCCCCTGATCGGATGCAGCAAGCACCGCGTGTGCGTGTCGCCGTCAACGCCGACAGCCTTGCCACCTGGTTTGTGCCCGGGCTGACGCAGGCAACCGGCATGCTCTTTGATCTGGTCATCGACGATCAGGACACCTCCACCGACTGGCTTTTGCGCGGCGCGGTGAGTGCGGCGGTCACCGGACAGGCGCAGGCGGTATCGGGCTGCAACTGCACACCGCTTGGCGCATTGCGTTATATCGCGACGGCCAGCCCTGCGTTTTTTGACATATGGTTCAGCAAGGGTGTCACCGCGGCGAGCCTGGCCGCAGCACCCGTTATGACTTTCAACGCCAAGGACGCCCTGCAACACCGGTGGATCACGCAACAGACAGGTGAACGGCTGACCCCGCCCGCGCATCAGCTGCCCTCTACGCATGCCTTTGTCGATGCCGCGCTGGCCGGGCTGGGCTGGGGTCTCAATCCCCTGCCCCTTGTCAAAACCCATTTGCAGCGCGGCGCGCTGATCGAGCTCGTTCCGGAAAATCCTTTGGATGTGGAGCTTTACTGGCAGACCAGCCGCTTGATGACCGACGCGCTGGCCCCGCTCAGCCGCGGCATCAAAGCCGCCGCAGGGTCACATCTCGTTAAGAATACTCACGCAGGTGTGATGTGAAAAAATAAAATCACAGAAATCTTATCCGGGATGATTGGCGTATCCCTCTTTGTTCCCCATATGATAGGGATGCAACAAGGATGTGCTCAGATGCTGGACAATTCACACAACCTAGATCTTACGGCAAAAGACATCGAATTGATCGAGTCCGCGCTGCACACTCAAAAGAAGATCCTGTCCGTGCAAAGCGAAGCGGGCGGCAGTGGGGCCCGCAAGCGGCTTACCGATCTCAAGCACCTCATGAAGCGGATCAACCGAAGCACGTCGCGGCGGTCGATGGGCCAGCCGGAAACGCAGCGCCTCGGCTGGGGGCATTTCGCGCGGTCCCTTTTCTGCACCGATTGCAACCAACCGCGCTGATCCGGTTTCGGTCTGACGTCAAAAGCCGCCCACGTCCCCCGGGCGGCTTTTGGTTTTTTGGCGCGTGGCACAGTTCAGAGCTGTTCCATCACCTCATCGCTAGCTTCGAAATTCGTCGTGACGCGTTGCACGTCATCGTCATCTTCAAGCGCATCGATGAGCCGCATCAGTTTCTGCATGCTGTCGAGGTCCATCTCGGTGGTCGTTGTCGGCCGCCACACCAGCTTGGTGCTCTCGGATTCGCCCAGCTCCCCCTCAAGCGCCGTGGCCACCTCATTGAGATCGGTATCCGCACACCAGATCACGTGCCCATCCTCGGAGCTTTCGACATCCTCGGCGCCCGCCTCGATGGCTGCCATCATGACCGTATCCGCATCGCCCACATCAGCCGGGTATGTCACCTCGCCCTTGCGGTCGAACATGAAGCCAACGGAACCGGTCTCGCCCAGGTTGCCGCCGTTCTTGGTGAAGGTGGAGCGCACGGTCGATGCGGTACGGTTGCGGTTGTCAGTCATCGCCTCGACGATCACCGCCACACCGTTGGGCCCATAGCCCTCGTAGCGGATTTCTTCGTAATCGTCGCCATCGCCGACCTGGGATTTCTTGATCGCGCGGTCGATGTTGTCCTTGGGCATGGACTGCGATTTGGCTTCCTTCACCGCAAGACGCAGGCGCGGGTTCTTGTCGGGATCGGGATCGCCCATCTTGGCGGCCACGGTGATCTCTTTGCTGAGCTTGGAAAACAGCTTGGCCCGCACGGCGTCCTGACGTCCCTTGCGGTGCTGGATGTTTGCCCATTTTGAGTGTCCGGCCATTGGCACCCTCCATTCATTCTTTGAGTTTGGCGATGTGTATCCGTGACGCGCGGGACGCTCAACCCCTCAGCCTATCCCGTCATCATGGCCTGGAGGATCAGGAAGGCGCGGATGGCCAGACCAAGCGTCAGTGCCGCCAGCATGTAGTTGGGCATGACGCGCGCAAAATCCTGATAGTACCGCGCTTCTTCCCGTTTGAGCTGGACGGTATGCTCATCGGCATCGCGGGCCATCAGCCGGTCGGCCTCACGTTCGTACCAGCGGGACCGCAACAGGAAGGAACAGGCCCAGATCGCCGGGGCCAGGATCAGCGCGTCGGAAACGAGACCGGCCTTTGTCACTTTTTGACGGCGTTCAGCTCAATCCGGTAACCCAGCGCCTCGGCCAGGGCAAAGACCTTCCACAAGGTGGGTCCGGTCTTGGAAGCACCGCGGGCAATCCGCGATAACGCGGTATGGTCAAACCCGGATTGGGCGCCGATCTCACGCATGCTGAGGTCCGATCCGTTCAGCATCTGGGCAATCACCTGCGCCCCCAGCGTACGGGCCAATTCCTCACCAACATCGCGGAACACGGCGTGTTTCTCCGCCGGGTCAAGCGCGTCGAAGGCGGCATCAAAGGCCGCTTCGTCCAAGGCAGCAAGCGGTGGGGCGGTGGTTGTCGAGGTGCGTGCAGCCCGCCGGGCGCTCGCCCGTTTGGGTGCTTTGGCCTCGGCCCCTGCATTGGTTTGTACATCAGTCATGGGTCATCATCCGTTTGTGGCGATCAGAACTGTTGTCTTGCAAAGCAACACTTAGGCAATAACGCCCTCTCTGTCAAGGTTTTACCGCGCGGTGGTCGAAGGCTTTGGCAAGGCCCGCACGTCTGCAATGAGCTTTTTTGCAAGTTTTTTGTCGCGCAGGGCAGTCAGGTGTCTGTTGCACTCGGCCAGTGTGCCGACCACAGGGAAAGCCAGACGCCGGTCGGGCTGTTCCGTATAAACAACCAGACAAGCCAGTTCGAACCTGCGGGACCGGAACCGCGCGAAATATCCTTCGGGATCCGGATCGTTCAGCCCTGCAATGTTCTGAAACAACAGCGGTTTTTCAATCTCGCAGAGAAACGCCCCGAATTCGGGGGGCGGATAGCTGTTCTTGACGTGCCGCGCCTGATCAATATGGCTCCAGCGCAGATGATCAGGATTGCGCCAGCTGTATTCGACCCCATCCAGATACTTCCTGAGCTTGAACACCCGGACCTTGGCCCTGGCCGCCGCCCTCGGCGCCAGCTTGCCAGCATTCTCCAACGCGGTCAGAAATCCGTTGGTGATTAAAAAGTTCAAATCAGACATAACCGCAGTTGAGGTAAAACAACTCGCAAAATCAAGAGCGTGGAGCAGGCCCCCGTGACAACAGATCAAATCATCCTTTTCACGCTCTTTGGCGCGGTCTTTGGCCTGCTGCTTTGGGGGCGCTTTCGCTATGATATCGTGGCCTTTACCGCCCTGATGGTCGGTGTGGTTCTGGGCGTGGTTCCCACCCAGGACGCGTTTTCCGGCTTTGGGCATCCCGCGACGCTGGTGGTGGCCCTCGTCCTTGTGGTCTCCGCCGGGCTGGTGCGGTCGGGGGCGGTGTTCCTGATCACCCGCACGCTCGTGGATGCGACGCGCTCTCTGGGCACACATATCGCGCTGATGGGCGCCATCGGCGGGGTGCTTTCCGCCTTCATGAACAATGTCGCGGCCCTTGCCCTGCTCATGCCGGTGGACATTCAAACCGCGCGCAAGGCGGGCCGCGCGCCGGGGCTCAGCCTGATGCCGCTCAGCTTTGCCACCATCCTCGGGGGCATGGCCACATTGATCGGCACGCCGCCCAATATCATCATTGCGTCGATCCGCGAGGAGTCTCTGGGGGCGCCTTTTGCGATGTTCGACTTTGCCCCTGTCGGCGGGGCCGCAGCGATTGCGGGCCTGATTTTCGTGGCCTTGATCGGCTGGCGGCTGATTCCACAAGACACAACGCAAACAACACCGGAAGCGGACCTGTCGCAATACATTGCCGAACTGACCGTGCCCGAGGGCAGCAAGCACCTTGGCAAACGTCTGGCGGAACTGGATGACGCGGCGGACAAGGCGGATGTGGCCATCCTCGGTCTCATCCGCGACGGCAAGCGCCGCTACGGTCAGGCCCGGAATGCGCTGCTGCAGGCCGGTGACGCACTGGTTCTGGAAGCAACACCCGACGCATTGGACGAATTTCGCACCAGCCTTGACCTGGCCGTGGCCGACGCCAAACGCGAAGAGGCCCTGCGCGCCGATGGCGAAGGCGTCGAGATCATCGAGGTCGTGGTCCCGGAAGCCGCGCGCATCCACGGCAAGACGGCGCAATCCATCGGCCTTGCGTGGCGACAGCGCACGGTACTCTTGGGCATCTCGCGGCAAGGCACGCGGATCACCAAGCATCTGCGCAAGACGGTTGTGAAGACCGGCGACATCCTGCTGCTGCTGGTGCCCCGCGACACCGGGCCGGATGTCACCGACTGGCTGGGCTGTCTGCCGCTGGCCGACCGCGGGCTGGCCGTGACCGAAAACGGTAAGGTCTGGCTTGCGATCGGCCTCTTTGCCGGGGCCGTGGCCGCGGCCAGTGTCGGGCTGCTCTATCTACCTATCGCGCTGGGGCTGGTGGTGGTTGCCTATGTGCTCACCCGCATCGTCCCGCTCAGTGAACTCTACGATCATATCAACTGGCCGGTGGTGGTGCTCCTGGGGTCGATGATCCCGCTGGGCGCGGCGCTGGAAAGCTCTGGCGGCACCGAGCTGATTGCGGACGCGCTTGTCTCCTGGACCGGCGGGCTGCCGGCCTGGGCTGTACTCACCGTGTTGATGATCGTGACGATGACTTTGTCGGATGTGCTCAACAACACCGCAACGACCATCGTGGCCGCGCCCGTCGGCATTCAGATGGCGCAGAGCCTGAATGTCTCACCCGATCCGTTCCTGATGGCGGTGGCCGTGGCCGCGTCTTCCGCGTTTCTCACCCCCATCGGGCACAAGAACAACACGCTCATCCTTGGGCCCGGGGGCTATCGGTTCGGGGACTACTGGCGCATGGGCCTGCCGCTGGAGGTGATCGTGGTGGCGGTATCGATCCCCGTTATTCTGGTTGTCTGGCCGCTCTGAGATTTAGTGTGGGAAAATGAAAAGCCCGCGCGCGCTCCTGCTAAAGGAGACGGGCGCGGGCTTGAGGAATGTCGGTGGGCGCCTTCTGGTGCCCTTTGCGTTTAGCGTCCGTAGACGTGCGAATACGCGACTTGATAAGCGTCTTCCGGGAACATGCCCAGATCAATCGCCGTCTCGCGTGGCATGTGCCGCAGCTCGTGATAGGTGCGGTTGAATTCGGCCCGTTTCGCGGCCGCGTTTTTCAGTCGGTTCATAATATCATTCATGTGACGTTCCTTTCATCAAAACCGGATGTTCTGATAGCGCCAACATGGTGGCAAAATTCTTAACAAACAACGTTCAAAAACGAAAAGCAGCCCTGCAATTGCTGCATGGCAGCATGAGCTTCAGAGCGGCCAGATCAGCGGGATGATCATTGAGACAATGAGCGCCATGCTGAGGTTAAGCGGCACGCCGATGCGCATGAAGTCGGTAAAGCGATAGCCGCCGGGCCCATAGACCAGCGTGTTGGTCTGATAGCCGATGGGCGTGGCAAAGGCGCAGGAGGCCGCGATCATGACAGCAACGACCAGGGGGCGCGGATCCAGGCCCAGTGCCGTGCCCAAACCAATGGCCAGCGGGGTCATGATGACGGCGACGGCGTTGTTGGACACGATCTCTGTCAGGGTCGAGGTCATGGCAAAAACCACCAGAACCACCACCGTCGGCGGCATTGCCATCAGCGTCGGCGAGACGGCATCAACGATGAGCGCAATTGCTCCGGAATGCTGCAGCGCCGCGCCGACGGAGAGCATGGCAAAGATTAACGCCAGCAGGCGCCCGTCGATGAAGGAAAACGCCTCATCCGCGTCGATGCAGCCGGTGACCAGCACCAGCGCCACAGCGATGATCGCCAGCAGCAGAATGGGCGCCACGTTGAGAGCGGCGAGGACGACAATTCCTGCCAGAGCGGCAATGGCGATGGGCGCGTGACTGCGCCGAAAGGCGCGGGCGGAAGGCTGCGACACATCCACCATGTCCATATCCGCAGCCAGCCGCTGAATGTCTTCGGGTGCCCCTTCCAGCAGCAGGGTGTCCCCGATCTTGACCACCAGATCGTCCAGCTGCCGACCGATGTTCTGGTTACGTCGATGCACGGCCAGCGGATAGACACCGTAGCGACGGCGCAGCCGCATGCTGCCAAGGGATCGCCCGACCATGCGGCACCCCGGCGTGATCAGGACTTCAACCGTCGTCGTCTCCACCGCTGAGACCTGATCCACCCGTTTCAGCTCCTTGTTGGCCTGCAGGCTCAGCAGCTCCGTCATCTGGGTGCGCAATACCACGCGGTCCCCCAGCTGCAGCGTCACACCCTGCATGTTGCGCCGGAGCGAGGCATCGCCCCGGATCACATCGACAAGCCGCACGCCTTCGCGTTTGAAAAGTTGCACGCTCAGCACCTCGCGCCCGATCAGGTTGCTTTCGGGGGGGATCACGGCCTCGGTGAAGAACTTCATCTTGGAGCGATCAGAGAGCATATTCGCCATGCTGTCGCGATCCGGCAGCAGATGTTTGGCAAAGATCGACAGGTAGATCAGCCCCCAGACGCAGACCACAAGACCGATGGGCAGGATCTCAAAAATCGTGAAGGGATCGAGCCCCTGCGTGCGGGCAACCCCATCGACCAGCAGGTTGGTCGAGGTCCCGATCAGCGTGAGCGAGCCGCCCATGATCGCCGCATAGCTGAGCGGGATCAGGTAGCGCGAGGCCTTGGCCCCCAAGGTTTGGCTCAGCTGGACCATCACGGGGATCATCACTACCACGACAGGCGTGTTGTTCATGATGGCCGAGGCGCCCATCACCGACAGGATCACCCCCGCCACTGCCCCCTTCGGATGGGTCTTGGCATAGCGTTCCGCCAGTTGGGTCAGCACCTCCAGCGCGCCGGTGCGCACCAGCGCCCCCATCACGATGAACATCGCGGCAATGGTCCAGGGCGCGGGGTTGCTGAGCACGGCCAGCGCGTTCTCATAAGGCAGGACACCCAGCAGCAGCATCAGTGCCGCACCGGTGATGGCGACCACCTCTGTCGGGAAGGTCTCGCGCACAAAGAGCACGAACATCACCGCAACCACCGTGAGGGTCAGCACGGCACTCACGGTAGATGACAATTCAACAAATGGGATCAAGGGGATGCGACCTGTGTCGTTGTTCAACCTGCGGTAAGGTACGCCGATTGCTCACGCAGGAGCAAGCGCCGCTTTCGGGCGCGGCTGCACCAGATACATGCCTGCAAACATAAGCAGCAGCGCTGCCCAGATGCCAGCGGAATAGGCCTCGCCCAGCAGCAGTTTGGCCCAGAGGACGCCAAAGCCCGTGACCAGATAGCTGACCTGCACGGCGAAAACGGACCCGGCACGCCCAACCATCCAGACATAACCGGCATAGACGACCACGTGAATGATGGAGCCGAGGATCAGCGCCTGCCCCTCGCGGGTCTGGGCGGCGTCGACGGGGATCCACTGGCCGGAGAGCACCGTCACGGGCAGCATGATCACCGCCCCCATCAGGGATGCCCCGTAGAGCACCTGGAACGGGTCCATGCCTGCGGTGCCGAATTTCGCCACCAGATTGCCCTCAAGCCCGTAGCAGATGCCGCTGATCAACCCGACGCCGACCCAGAAAACCGCGAGATTGAGCGCGGACGCCCCCGGCACCGCGATCAGCAGCACACCGCAGAGGCCCAGCGACAGCCCCAGAAAGCGCCGCCATGAAAACCGGTCCAGCCCCATCAGCAGCGCAATGGGAAAGGCCCACATGGGCACCATCGACAACAGGATCGACAGGATGCCCGAGGGCAGATGCACTGCGGCCTGGTAGGCGGTGGAGTTGGGGATCATCGTGCCAATGGCCGCCACCATCAGGCAAATGGCGATCTGACGCCGTCCGCGCGGCAGCCGGGTGCCCCGTATCGCGCAGATGGCCGCCATCAGAACCGCTCCGATAATGAGCTGCCAGAAAATCAGGCCAAAGTGCTGGTACCCGGTGGAGACCGCAATCTTTGTCAGGGGCTGTGTCATGCCCCAGCCGGCTCCCAAAAGGATGAGCACGCCGGTCAACAGCACCACGTCCGAGCGCACAGGCACGGTCACGGGGCGCCCGGCTCAAGCAGGCCGCCCTCGCGGATCGCGGCGATGCGGGTGGCCTTGCCCGTGCGGTCGTCGGTTTCGACATAGACACCGGAGAGGGTCGCCTCGCCGTTCGCGGGGGAAAAGCGGTCGCGCGGCATGCCGGTGATGAAACGGCGCAGCGGTTCGGCCTTATCCATGCCGATGACGGAATTATAGTCGCCGCACATGCCCGCATCGGTCAGATATCCGGTGCCGCCGGGTAGAATCATCGCATCCGCCGTGGGCACATGGGTATGGGTCCCGACAACAAGGCTCGCGCGCCCATCGGCAAAATGCCCCATCGCCATCTTTTCCGACGTCGCCTCGCAATGCACGTCCACGATCACGGCGGCGGCCTGCCCGCCGAGCGGATGCATCTTGAGCACCGGCTCCAGCGCCGAGAACGGGTCATCAAAGGGCCGTTTCATGAACACTTGCCCCAGCACCTGCGTCACCAACACCTTACGCCCGTTTTTCGAGGTAAAGAGCCGCGCGCCCTTGCCCGGTGCGGTTTTGGAGAAGTTCAGCGGGCGGATGACCCGTGGTTCCTGCTCAATGAACTGCAGCATATCGCGCTGATCAAAAGCGTGATCGCCCAGCGTGATGCAATCGGCCCCGGCCTCCAGCAGCGTCTTGGCATGCGCGCCTGACAGACCCACGCCCGAGGTCGCGTTTTCGCCATTCACCACCACGAAATCCAGCTTCCACGCCGTCCGCAACCGCGCAAGGTTTTCCGTGATCGCGCGCCGTCCGGCCCGCCCCATTACATCGCCAAGGAACATCAGTTTCATGTCTGATGGGTAGGGCTCCGGCACCGGCAGGGCAAGGGGCAGGCCTTATAATAATGCGGCACAGCGTCATGGCGGAAAACCGATTTCGCCTTAAGTTGGGATATGTAGATACCGGAGGGCAAAACGATGTCATGGCAAGAAATCAGCAAACGCGGTGGGCTGGCCGTCATCACCGGTGGCGCCAGCGGCGTCGGATTGGCGGCAGCAGAGCTATTGGCGGGGCGGGGGTTTCACCTCCTGCTGGCCGATCAGAATGCGGAGGCTCTTGAAACGGCGGCAACAGACCTGCGCGCCTCGGGGGCGCGGGTTGAGACGCAGGTTGTGGATGTCTCCGATGCGCATGCCGTAAACGCGCTGGCCGATCAGGCCTTTGCAATGGGCCGGGTTGCGGTGGTCATGAACAATGCAGGCATTGGTCTCGGCTCCTCCTGTTGGGACGATCCCGAGGCGTGGCGCAAGACCTTCGATGTCAACTTCTTCGGCATCGTCAATGGCGTTCAGGCCTTCGTGCCCCGGCTGATCGACGCGGGCGAGCCTGCGGCGATCATCAACACCGGCTCCAAGCAGGGCATCACCACCCCGCCCGGAAACCCGGCCTACAACGCCTCCAAGGCGGCGGTGAAAGTCCTGACTGAACAGCTGGCACACGAACTGCGTGAGGCAGGCGCCCCCATCGATGTCCACCTCTTCGTGCCGGGGTTTACCTACACGGGCATGATCGCGGCCATCATGCCGGAAAAACCGGAGGGCGCCTGGACCAGCGCGCAATGTGTGGAATACCTCTTTGACCGCGTCGGACGGGGGGATTTCTACGTGCTCTGCCCTGACAATATGGTGGATGAGACGGTGGACGAGCGCCGCGTGCTCTGGGCGGCAGGCGATATCGCTGAAAACCGCCCGGCCCTGTCCCGGTGGCATCCGGACTGGGCTGAGGCATTTTCCGCCTTCGAAAAAGGATGACGACTGGAGGCATGCAAGGTCTGCCGGGAGGTGCGGTTCGGGAACCAATGACCCACCGAAACCACTCCGGTAGGCACCTTTGCAACTTCATGTGATAGAGCCCCACAAAAATTCATATTAGGATTGCAATAATTATTGTTTTACGATAATTTTTAAGCGTAGTATTTTATGTGGAGTACGCACCCATGTCCGACCCCCTCGACAGGCAATCGAAAATCGCGGCAACCGCCCGCGCTGGTGTGTGGTTCAGCACACTCGCTCTGGGTCTCGCGATCGTTGTCGCGGCCTATTTTGTCTTTCTATCCATCAGCGATCCGCAGCTTTTGGGACAGAAATTGACGCAAGAACTCAACCTCGACATCAGCGCCCTGCAGCTGACCACGGCCAGCGCGCTGCTGGCCTCGCTGATCTGGCTGATAACCGACGTCATGGCGGTTGCGATGATGCTGCTCATCCGGCAGCTTTTTGCAGGTATCCGTGAAGGATCAGGCATCTTCACCCAAAGGACCGCCATCCGGCTACGACGGGTCGGCTGGGTGCTGGTTCTGATCGTCCCGGTCAGCATGATCGTCGATGGGATCGCACGCGCAATCCTGCTGTATTGGGCCGATCCCACACGTCTCACCTTCGGCATTGGCTTTGAGGACGGCGACATCTACGCCATCATCCTGGGCCTGATGCTGGTGGCATTGGGCCACATCATGGTGGACGCCGCCCATATGGCAGAGGAAAACAAGGCCTTTGTCTGATGCGGAACAAGAAATCGGCAAGCGGATCGTCGTGACGCTGGATGTGATGCTGGCCCGGCGCAAGATGCGCTCCAAAGAACTGGCGGAACGGGTGGGCATCACCGAACAGAACATCTCGTTGCTGAAGTCCGGCAAGGTCAAGGGCGTGCGCTTCGACACGCTGGCGCGGATTTGCGAGGCCCTGTCCTGCGAACCCGGTGACATCCTGACCTACGAGGACGTCGAGGACTAGCGCAGGTCGATCATCTCGGTCTCTGTCACGATGAAATCAAGCGTCTGGTCGGTCGGCTCCAACGGCAGCTGAGCGGCCTCCTGTGCGGCATAGGCAAAGCCGATGGCCAGGGTCCCGCGGCGCGCCCGCAGCTGTTCCAGCGTGCGGTCGTAGAACCCCCCGCCATAGCCCAGCCGCCCGCCCTGCCCGTCAAAAGCAACCAGCGGCACGATCAGTATTTCCGGCTCGAAGTAGTCGGGGTCTTCGGGGATCAGCGCGCCAAAAGCCCCTTCGACCAGCGGCATGTCGGGCTCCCACCGGGCGAACTTCAGCGGTTGTCCCGCCCCGAGGATGACCGGGATGCCAACCGGGCCATGGGCGGCGGCCTCCGACATGGCCGGGCGCGGATCGATCTCTGTGCGGATGGGCATATAGCCGGACAGGGGCACCCCCCGGTAGCCTGCCAGAAAGCCCGACAGCACCCCGGCCGCCGTGCCCGGGTCGTCTGCATGCGCCGCCTTGCGCCGGGCAAACCCCTCCCGCCGCGCCTGTGCCTTCGCCTCCACCAGATCGATCACAAAAGCACCAGTGCCGCGAGGCCGAGAAAGGCAAAAAACCCGACCACATCCGTGACCGTGGTCACAAAGGCGCCGGAGGCCAGCGCCGGATCGACGCCCACGCGCTCTAAGACAACCGGAATCACCGTTCCAGCCAGCCCCGCAATCACCAGATTGATGACCATCGCCACGGCAATCACGTAGCCAAGCGCGGGGGAGCCGAACCAGATGACCCCCACCACACCCATCACCACGGCAAAGATCAGCCCGTTGATCAGCCCCACCAGCACCTCGCGCCGGATCACGCGCCAGACGTTGGCGCCGGTCAGGTCCTTGGTGGCAATCGCACGCACCGCAACCGTCAACGACTGGGTGCCCGCATTGCCACCCATGGAGGCCACGATGGGCATCAGCACGGCCAGCGCCACGATCTGCGCAATCGCCATCTCGAACTGCGCGATCACCAGACTTGCGGCAATCGCCGTCACCAGGTTCACCGCCAGCCAGGGCAGACGCTGCTTGGTTGTCTCGATCACCCGGTCGGACAGCGACCCCTCGCCCACACCGGCCAACCGCAGGATGTCTTCTTCATGTTCCTCGTCCAGGACGGCCATGGCGTCGTCAATGGTGATCACCCCGATCAACCGGTCCTCTTCATCCACAACAGGTGCGGAAATCAGGTGGTACTGGTTAAAGGCATAGGCGACCTCGCCCTCGTCCTGCAGCGCCGGAATGACCTGAAAGGTCTCTTCCTTGATGTCCATCAGCCGGGTTTCACGCTTGGATCGCATCACCTTGCCCAGCGTGACATTCCCGATGGGATGCAGCCGCGGGTCGACCAGCACGATGTGATAGAACTGCGCGGGCAGTTCCTCCTCGGGCGTGGTGCGCAGGTAGTCAATGGCCTCACCCACCGTCCAATGCTCCGGTGCCATGACCACTTCGCGCTGCATCAGACGGCCCGCAGAGTACTCCGGATAGCCCAGCGCCTGCTGTACGGCGGCCCGGTCCACATCTTCGAGCGCCTCGAGAATGGCTTCCTGCTGATGATCCTCAAGATCTTCGACCAGATCGACAACGTCATCGCTGTCCATGTCGCGCACGGCCTGCGTCAAGACCTGTGGTGTCAGGACGGAGATGACCTCCTCCCGGATCGATTCATCGAGTTCCGACAGGATTTCACCGTCAAACTCGCGCCCGTAAAGCCGCACCAGCCGGGAGCGGTCAAAGGCGTTGATCTGCTCCAGAAGGTCAGCAATATCCGCCGGGTGCAGCGGCTCCATCAGCTCTGTCAGCTTGGCGGAATCTTCAATATCCACCGCGTAGAGGATCGCAGCAATCGCCTTGGGACCAAGGAGATAGGCGTCGTCCTCGCCTTCCGGCTCCAGCTCTGCGGTCTGATCTGACATGCGCGCGTCCCCCTGCTTTGGATCGGACCATAAGCGGCGGCCCCGTTGGACACAATGCCAGCACGCTTGCCCGTTGTCGCCACCGCGCGAAGCGCCTAGAGAAGACGCATGAACACGCAAAAGCTCCTCCTCGGCCAGACATTCGAAACCTCCGGCAATCCGATGACCGGCCCGTGGCAGGACGCGGTGCGGATCAACAGCGCCGGTGCCGTTTTGATCGAAAATGACCAGATCGTCCGGGTCGCGGATCGGGACACGCTGCGCCGCGACGCGCCCCAGGCGGACGTGCATGACTACGGCCAGCATCTCATCTGCCCCGGTTTTGTGGATGCCCATGTGCACTACCCGCAGACAGCGATCATCGCGAGCTGGGGCAAGCAGCTGATCGACTGGCTGAACACCTATACTTTCCCTGAAGAGATGCGCCTGCATGATCCGGCCTACGCCCGCCAAATCGCGGCCCGCTATCTGGACCTTGCGCTGGACCATGGCACGACGACCATGTGTTCCTACACCACCATCCACCCCGGCAGCGTGGACGCGTTCTTCGAAGCGGCGGCCACGCGCGGCATGCGCACCGTCGCGGGCAAAACCTGCATGGATCGCAACGCGCCGGACGGCCTGCGCGACACGGCGCAATCGGCCTATGACGAGAGTAAGGCGCTGCTGGCGCGCTGGCACGGCAAGGGCCGCGCGCAATACGCAATCACCCCGCGCTTTTCACCGACCTCAACGCCGGAACAACTAAGCGCCTTGGGCGCCCTCTGGGCAGAATATCCGACCTGTCTGATGCAAACACATCTGAGTGAACAACCCGCGGAAATCGACTGGGTGCGGCAGCTCTTTCCGGACGCCCGAGACTATCTGGATACCTATGAGGCGCATGGGCTGATCGGCGACCGCGCCGTCTACGGCCACGCCATCCATCTGCAGCCCCGTGAAATCGACCGCATCGCCGAAACGGGGGCCGCGCTGGTGCATTGCCCCACCTCTAACAGCTTCATCGGGTCCGGCCTAATGGATGTGGCCGGGCTCGCGACCCGTCGCATTCCGCTCGGGCTTGCCACGGATACCGGCGGTGGGTCGTCCTTTTCGATGCTGCGCACGATGGCTGCCGCCTATGAGATCGCGCAGTTGCGGGGCACCGCGCTGCATCCGGCACAGCTGATGTGGCTGGCCACCGCTGGCTCCGCACGCAGCCTGCATCTGCACACAAAAATCGGGACGCTTGCAGCGGGCTACGAAGCGGATCTGATCATCCTTGACCTCGCCTCGACGCCTGCCATTGCGCAACGCTCGGCAGAGGCCGACACGATCTGGGAAACCCTCTTCCCCACCCTCATGATGGGGGACGACCGCGCCATTGCCGATGTCTGGGTCGCGGGACAACGCCGCGCAGCTTCTTCTGGCTGAAAATATCCCCCCCGGAGGGCCCGGCTGCACCACGCACAACCGGTCAGCACCCAGGTGCCGCCAGCACCATGACCCAGATGCGCCCCGGCACTTCGACAAGGGCGAACTCCTGCGCCTGTCGGGAGAGCATGTTGCGGCGGTGCCCCTGAGACCCCGCCCAGGCCTGCATGACATCCGCCAGCGACGGCTGCCCCTTGGCAATATTCTCTGCCACAAAACACCATTCGTATCCCTCCCGCAACACCCGTTCGCCCACGTCTGAGCCATCACTGCCCCGATGATCGAAGAACCCCCACGCCGCCATATCCTGCGCATGCGCTTCCGCCGCACTCTGCAACGCCATGGAATAGGCCAGGGGCGCGCGTGCGTTTTCCGCGCGATAGGCATTCAACGCATCGGTGGCCGCTGGATCGGAGACCGCAGCGGTGGTCAGCCCGCACCACATAAGAACGCTGAAAATGTGCCTCACACCGCGTCTCCCAGGGCGTGCGCCATCTGGTTTTGGCGTGCAATCAGCGTCGCCATATCCAGCGTGATGATCTGCCCGTCCTGCACAATCCGGCGGCCTTCCACGATCAGATCCCGCACTGTTGTCGGCCCCGCCAGCAGCAGGGCCACCGGATCCCAGCTGCCAGCAGTCTCAATCCCGGACATGTCCCAGATCGCAATATCCGCCCGGCATCCAACCGCGATCCGCCCGCATTCCGGGCGTCCGAGCACGTCCGCGCCCCCGCGGGTCGCAACCTCCAGCGCCGCCCTTGCGCTCATCGCGTCCGCCCCTTGCGCGACCCGCTGCAGCAGCATGGCCTGTCGCGCTTCCGCCACCAGATTGCCTGCGTCATTGCTGGCCGATCCGTCCACCCCAAGCCCGACAGGCACACCTGCGGCACGCATATGGACCACCGGCGCAATGCCACTGCCCAAACGGCAATTGGAACAGGGGCAGTGGGCAACACCGGTCCCTGTCTTCGCAAAGAGCGCGATTTCCGCCGCATCAAGCTTCACGCAATGCGCGTGCCAGACATCCGGCCCGACCCACCCCAGGTCTTCAGCATATTGACCCGGGCGACAGCCGAAAGTTTCGAGGGAATAGGCGATGTCCTGCTCATTTTCAGCCAGATGCGTGTGCAGCATCACGCCTTTGTCCCGCGCGAGCAGGGCGGCATCGCGCATCAGATCCCGGCTGACCGAAAACGGGGAACAGGGCGCCACGCCGACCCGGCACATCGACCCCGGCGACGGGTCGTGGAAGGCATCGATCACCCGGATGCAGTCCTCCAGAATATCGGCTTCCTGCTCCACAAGGTCATCGGGGGGCAACCCACCCTGCGACCGGCCAATGCTCATCGCGCCGCGCGTGGGTTGGAAGCGGACGCCGACCTCTGCTGCTGCGTGGATCGTGTCTTCCAACCGTGCGCCGTTTGGGTAGAGGTAGAGGTGATCACTGCTCAGCGTGCAGCCCGACAGCGCCAATTCCGCCAACCCGACCTGCGCAGACGTAAACATATGATCGGGTGTGAAGCGCGACCAGATCGGATAGAGGGTTTGCAGCCACCCAAAGAGCAGCGCATCTTGGGCCGCAGGCACCGCGCGGGTCAGGGATTGATAAAGATGGTGGTGCGTGTTCACCAGGCCGGGCGTTACAACACATCCGCTGGCATCGATCACCGGCGCATCGCTTTGCAGGTTCTGTCCGACGGCGCAGATGACGCCGGCCTCGATCAAAACATCCGCCCTGCGCAACTCCCGGCGGTCGTCATCCATCGTCAGCAGATGATCCGCACCGCGCAGCAGAAGGCGTGTCACGCAGCGCTCTCTTGCAACAGGGCGAGCGCCTGCGCGTGGATGTCTGCGTTCGCAGCAGCCAGGGCCCGCCCCCCTTCATGTGCCGGGTCGCCCTCCCAGTTCGTGACAATGCCGCCCGCCGCTTCGATCACCGCAATCGGCGCCTGGATGTCATACGCCTGCAATCCGGCCTCGATGACCAGATCAACCTGCCCGGCGGCCAACAAGGCATAGGCATAGCAATCCATCCCGTAACGCGTCAGCTTGGCCTTTTCCGCGACAGCGCGAAAGGCGGCAGCTTCCTGCGGCGTGCCGACTTCGGGGAATGTGGTGAACACAATTGCGTCGTGCAACGCCTTGGTGGACCGTGTCTTCAACACGGATGTGCCGGATGGTCCCGTCAATTCGGCCTTTGCCGCGCTGCCAATGAACCGCTCTGCGATATAAGGCTGATCCACCAGGCCATAGTATGGGCCCCGTGCGTTCGAGACGGCGATCAATACACCCCAGGTCGGGGTGCCGCTGACAAACCCGCGGGTGCCGTCGATCGGGTCGAGCACCCATGTGCGCCCGCTTGTTCCATTGGATTGGCCGTACTCTTCGCCCAGAATAGCATCATCTGGGCAGTTTTCTTCCAGAATGGCACGCATGGCACGTTCCGCTGCGCGGTCGGCTTCGGTGACGGGGTCAAACCCGTCTGCCAGCTTGTTTTCGGAATCTAGTCCTGCCTGCCGGAAGTACGGCAGAATGGCTGCACGTGCTGCATCCGCCATGCGCTGCGCAATTGTGTCGATGTTTTCGAGTTCAACGGTATCAGGTGATAGGGTCATACCCGACTGGTGCCAGTCCGCGCGCATCGGCGCAAGCCTTGCGCGCGGTATTCATGCATGCAGCACTCTAAGCCGCGGTCTCACGAAAACCCCAGAAATATCAGGCGACGTCGCTCAGAACGCGTGCCAGTTCGAACAGGCGGCGGCGTTGGTTCTCAGGGATCGCATAGTAGGACCGAACGAGATCCATTGCTTCCTTGTCGCCCATCATATCCGCCGGGATCGAGTCTTGTTCTGCCGGGCTTTCAGCGTCCGATTTCAGACCTTCGAAAAAGAAGGCCACGTCGACTTCCAATGCATCGGCGATATCCCAAAGACGGGATGCGCTGACGCGATTGGCACCTGTTTCGTATTTCTGGATCTGCTGGAATTTGATTCCGACACATTCCGCGAGTTTCTGCTGTGTCATTCCGACAAGCCAGCGCCGCTGGCGAATACGTTTTCCAACATGAACGTCTACGACATGTACCATTTGCTTATTCCTTGCATAAACCTTGTTAAAAGGTGGTCCTCGACTGGACTGCTCCTTGGCACAACCTAGCCGCGATCACCACAAAACCGATATGTCGGCGAACAATAGTGAAATTCACTATCCGATCAATAATAATCGCTTCCCAATAAAGTGAGCAGACCGTTAGTCCAGACAATCATAAGGGGTCTTTTTCAGCGAAATCAGTGATTTTTGCGCCAAATTCTGCGTTGCCGCTTTTCGTTTAAAATTTTTTATATTTGATCAAATTTATCTGGATAAATACACTTATAAGTTGATTTTTACCGTGTTTGCGTTAACTTTTTCGCCGCAGGCTAGAATTTCTGAGCCCTTTCCCGGCGGCAGTATAGCAGGCTTGAAATCAATAGGCGGAAATTGCCCGTTCTGCGCAAAATTGGCAAAAAATTGCCAAGCCAAGCGAAATTTTCGCATTTTTTTGACCGTAACCCCCGGTGACTCCTGCCGAATCCAAGTGCCGCCGCTTTTGAATATGGCGATGCCAGTTCACGCAATTTTCAAACGCACCGCGTCCGACCCGGAGAAGGCACGCCGCAGGAAATCGGCCAGCGTGTCATGCACAACCCCCTTGGTGGCTTGCGCCCCGTATAGGTTGATCAGCTGGTGCGGCAGTTCCGGCAACCCTCCCCCGTGATCAATCGGTTCCAGATGCGGCGGCTCGGTGCCTTCGATCATGGTGTGCACGGCCAGATCGGCGCTGACCGTGGCTTCGATCGTGCGATCACTTTCGGTCTCGACGATCACCTCCCATTCGATGCCCGCCGCATCCAAAGCCTCGACAACCCGGGGACGGAACGTGCACAGCCGTCCGAAGGCCAGGTTGAGCGGTTTGCACCGCCAGGCCGCGCCACCGGGCGCACCGATCCACAACAATGGCTTCCGGATGAGGGTGACGCCCCCCGGATCAACCGTGTTCTCCGTCGTTAGGATCAGGTCGCATTCCCCCCGGCCGAACTTGTCCTTCAGGGCGCGGGTGTAGGAGGAGACAAGATGTACCTTCACCTGTGGGAACGCCGCATGAAAGCGTTTCAAAACCTGCGGAATCGCCGGGTAGACAATGTCATGCGGGACGCCGAGGATGATCTCCCCCTCATAAGCCTGATCCGTCAGGCGCCCGATCACCTCGTCGTTCAAGGCCACCATGCGGCGCGCGTAGACCAGCAGCTGTTCCCCCGAGGCCGTCAGGGCAATCGTCCGCCCCGAGCGGTCGAGAAGCTCAACATCCAGCAGTTCTTCGAGGCGTTTCAGCTGCATTGAAACCGCCGATTGGGTCAGATGCAGGAAACCAGCGGCGCGTGTGACGCCCCCGGCATCCGCGACCGCCACAAAAGAGCGTAACGTGGTGATGTCGAGGTTTCTCATATCACTATCCTTGATTCAATGCGTCACAAACATTCGTTTTCAATATGAATGATGATTGGCCATATATCAAGTCACTTGATGAAAACGACCTCATACATCACGAGAGGAACTATAAAATGGCTTTGATTGATCACGTTTCCGGACACACCAAAGGTGTTCCTCACCGCCGCCGCCACTTCGGTCTGCTGTCCTATCTGGCTCTGTGGCGCTCGCGCCGGGCGCTGGCACAGCTGGATGCGCGTGCTTTGGAAGACATTGGAATCGATAGCGAGGCCGCACAGCGAGAGGCGCGGCGCCATCTGTGGGATGTCCCCAGCACCTGGATAAATCGTTGAAACCGTGTTCTTTCGCGCCGTGTCAGACACCGCGTTAACACTTTATTACCCAAATCGCCCCAAACCGGCACATTCCCGACCGAAAAACCTTGAAATGCACCGGTCTGAGCACGATATTCGTGCCAGAGCGCGCAGAAGGTCTGACGCGCATTGAGTTTCAAGTGGAGGTCTTAATGGCTGACGTGAATACAATCCGGTCAACGGCCGGATCCCGCGCCGCCCAGATTGATGAGGGGCTGCGCGCCCATATGAACAAAGTCTACGGCACGATGTCCGTAGGCATGTTGATCACATTCGCAGTGGCTTGGGCCGTCGGCACGGCGCCGGGTTTGCTGTCTGTCTTCCGTGACCCGGTCACACTGCAGCCCAACATTCTGGGTTGGATCATCATGTTCGCACCGCTGGGCATGGTCTTTGCCTTCGGCGCCGCCATCAATCGCCTGTCTGCGGCAGCGGCTCAGCTGTTCTTTTACGCCTTCGCGGCGGTCATGGGTCTGTCGATCTCGTGGATTTTCGTGGCCTTCACCGGCTTCTCGATTGCGCAGATCTTCCTGATCACCTCGATTGCTTTCGCGGGTCTGTCGCTTTGGGGCTACACCACCAAGAAGGACATTTCCGGCTGGGGCAGCTTCCTGATCATGGGCGTGATCGGTCTGATCGTGGCCTCCATCGTGAACATTTTCCTTGGCAGCCCTGCCATCATGTTCGCGATCTCCGCCATTGGTGTTCTGATCTTTGCGGGCCTCACAGCCTATGACACGCAGAACATCAAAAACACCTACCTGGCCCATGCCCATCACGGCGACCAGGAATGGCTGCAGAAGTCCGGTATCATGGGCGCCTTGAGCCTGTATCTGAACTTTATCAACATGTTCATGATGCTGCTGTCGCTCTTCGGCAATCGCGAATAAGCGACACTCGATTTAAGAATTGGGCCGGTTCCTCACGGGACCGGCCTTTTTTGTTTCCGCCGGTTGAGATACTCCCGGTACCAGCATCGCGTCCGCAAACCGCATTCCCGGGGAGAAACATGGCAGTCATCAAGTCCGGCACGGCAAAAATCAACCAAAGCCACGCAAATGATCCCCTTGGGGACTTCCGCACCGAGTTGATCAGCGACACCGGCGGCCTCAGCCAATTCGGCGCATGTGTCGAAGAACTTGCCCCCGGTGCATGGAGTTCGCTGGCCCATTGGCATGCGGAGGAAGATGAGATGGTGCTGCTGCTGTCCGGCCAGGTCACCCTCTATGAAGACGGTGTAGCGACCCTCTTGGCACCCGGCGATGCGGCCTGCTGGAAAGCAGGCGCGCCTCTGGCGCACCGGATGCGCAATCACACAGACGTGCCCGCGCGCTATGTGGTGGTCGGGACACGCGCGCCGCAGGACAAGGTGACATACCCGGACCAAGACCGCGTGCAGCATCTGGACCGCGACACGGGAACACGCTGGTTCACCACGCTGGCAGGCGATCCTGCCGACGCCCCCTAGGCAGGACCATGCGCACAAAAAAACCGCGCTTGAAGCGCGGCCTTTCGATCATCGCGAAGGCTGATCTTACTTGATCTTGCCTTCCTTGTACTCGACGTGCTTACGCGCCACCGGGTCATACTTCCGCACGACCATTTTCTCGGTCATGGTGCGGGCGTTTTTCTTGGTGACGTAGAAATGGCCTGTTCCCGCCGAGGAGTTCAGACGAATCTTGATCGTGGTTGGCTTGGCCATGGTTCTTCTCCTGCTGCAGCGCGCCTCCGGTGAGGGACTGCGTGAATCCTGAAACCCGGCTTTTACCCGGATGGGTGCCTGAGTCAACCGCAAAAGGCAGGTATTCTAACCAAGCCTTCTGCTCCTACTGAAAAGGCCAGCGCAGGAGCATGCGCTGGCCTTGAGACGTCGATGTTCCCTCGAATTACGAGGTGATATCGTAGGCGCGTTCGCCGTGAGCGGAGAGGTCAAGACCGTTGGTTTCATCCTCGTCGCTGACGCGCAGCGGCATGATCACACGCGCCACCAGAATGATCAGAACCGTGGTGACCAATGTCCAGGCGCCGACAACCGCCAGCCCGCCCAGTTGCGCCACCCAGGAGGCGTGACCGAAACCCGCCAGCATGATAATGCCGAACATGCCACCCACGCCGTGCACGGCGAAGACATCCAGCGTGTCGTCGATCTTGAGGACGTTCTTCACGACCCCGCACAGCTCCTGACACATGATGCCTGCAACGGCCCCGATGAACAGCGCCTCAACCGGACCGACGGAACCGGAGGCGGGTGTGATGGAAGCGAGCCCCGCAATGGTGCCCGTGACCATGCCCACGAGAGAGGCCTTGCCGTAGCGAAATTTCTCCCACGCGGCCCATGTCAGCGAGGCGGTTGCCGCGGAGATATGCGTGACCGTCAGCGCCATTGCGGCCCCGCCGTCTGCGGCCAGTTGCGACCCACCATTGAAGCCAAACCAGCCGACCCAGAGCATTGCCGCCCCAATCATCACCATGCCCGGGTTGTGCGGCGGCTGGTGTTTGCCCTTGCGCGGCCCCAGCATCGCCGCCAGCACCAGCGCTGCGATCCCCGCGGTCTGGTGCACCACGATGCCACCGGCGAAATCATTCACGCCGTCGGCGAACAGCGACCATTCCGCCCCGGCCAGCAACCCGCCGCCCCAGATCCAATGCGCCACGGGCGCATAGCAGATCAGCATCCACAGGCTGGAGAAGAGCAGCACGAACCCATACCCGATGCGCTCGACATAGGCGCCCACGATTAGCGCCGGTGTGATGATCGCAAAGGTCATCTGGAAGGCAAAGAACAGCACTTCGGGGATGGTGCCGGAAAGGCTGTCCGCGTCGACCCCGTTCAGAAAGGCCTTGCCCAGACCACCCCAATAGGCGTTGCCGTCGCCAAAGGCGATGGAATACCCGGCAGCCAGCCAGAGAATGCTCATCAGGCAGGCAATCGAAAAGCACTGCATGAAAACGCTGAGCACATTGCGCGCGCGCACAAGCCCGCCGTAAAAAAGCGCCAGACCTGGCAATGTCATAAACAGCACCAGTGCCGTGGCCACGATGATCCAGGCGGTATCCGCTCCGTTCATGTCTTTGATCCTTCCCCATATTCAAGTGCGCAACGGGGTGGTGCAAAGACCTGCTGAAATAAACAGCAAAGGGGTGATATGCCGCTCAATAAGGGGGCATTTTACGAAGTGATATAAAATTAGGCATCATCGAGCGCGATGTGACCTAAAATTAAGCGAAATGCGATTACACCTGCTGCGCCTTACAATTCGACGCGCACCTCATGCATCCAGAGCTTCGCTGGCCGCGACAGCATGAAAACCACCACATCGGCCAGATCATCCGGTTCGGTGAAGATGTGGTTCGGCACCTCTTCACCCGCCTTTGCGAACATGCCGGTGTTGGTGCCCGACTGATAGAGCCCGGCGATGCGCACGCCGCTTTCCTGCTCATCCTCTTTCAAAACGTCGGTGAAGCCGCGCATGCCGTATTTCGTCGCAGTGTAGACCGATTGCCCCGCCTGCGCCACGACGCCGGATTTGGAGATGACGTTGAGCACAGCGGCCTCAGGCTGCGCGCGTAACGTCAGCAAAAGCGCGCGGGTCAATTGAATGGTGCCTGTCAGGTTGGTCTGGATCGTGGCCTCGATCATCGCGTCGTCAATGCTGTCCAGCGGACCGGTCTTGTGCCAGATACCTGCGTTGTTGATCAGGATGTCGGGCGCGCCCTGCCCGTCCAGAATGGCCTGAACGGTGGTCGCAATCGCCGCCGGATCCTGCATGTCGCAAGAGTAGCTCTGCGCCTCTGGAGCACCTGCCGCGCGCGTATCCGCCTCGGCGCTGGCCAGTCGGTCCGCGTTGCGCCCCAGGATGGCCAGACGGCAGCCCGCCGCTGCCAGCTTCAGGCAAATGTGCCGGCCGATGCCGTCGCTGCCGCCTGTGACGATCACCAGTTTATTGTCCAGTTGCATGATCTCTGTTCCTCAAATGTCTATGCGCGGAAGGCCTGTAAGCCGGATTCTGTTCCCCGGATTGCTCCGGTTCGATGACCATTCCTCTTGCCCGCCGGTTGCCCGGCAGGCTCTAGCTGCCAACCCGGATCTGCTGGGGCAAAAGCGGCCCTGCCTTGCGACACGCGATCCCTATTTGGCATTGCTCCCGGTGGGGCTTGCCGTGCCACCGCTGCTGCCAGCGGCGCGGTGGGCTCTTACCCCACCGTTTCACCCTTGCCCACGGGCGGTTTCGGTTGCCCGACCTTTCCGCTGGCGGTTTCATTTCTGTGGCGCTTTCCGTCAGGTTGCCCTGCCCGGGTGTTACCCGGCACCGTTGCTTTTTGGAGTCCGGACTTTCCTCGACACCGGTTGCCCGGCGCCGCGGTCATCCGGCCTTCCGCGCCGGGTGGTGATGCGCGCAAATGCAGGCGGCGTCAATATTTCATCCACGTTGGGACGCCTCCGGCGGGCATATTTTGAGAACAATGAAAGCGGGTGTCAGGGTGAGAGGGCTTTGGGACCCAGGGGCGTGAAGTCTTGAGCGGTGAGAGGACCCGTGGCCCCGGGCCGGAAGCGCAGCCGGACGGCGGCGAGAAGGGTCTCATCGTCGACGTCCGCTGTGAAGCCTGCCTGCCGGGCAAGGGTTCGGAACTCCGCAGCCGTCGGGTTTTTGAAATCGTGATCGCATCCGGCGCGGGCTGCCAGTCCCTTCCGCGCCAGCCGTGCCCAGTCAAAGCCAGGGCCAGGGTCGATCTTGCGCCCGGGAGCCATGTCGGAGTGGCCGATGACGTTTTCTGGTGTGATCTGCCAGCGGTCGAGGATGGCGCGCAGCAGCGTCTCGAGCGCCGCCATCTGAGGTTCGGGGAACGGGTGATCCCCACCGTTGTCGAGCTCGATGCCGATGGAGCGGGAGTTGATATCTGTCTGACCGTGCCATTCCCCCACGCCAGCGTGCCAGGCGCGATGTTCTTCATCGATCAGCTGGATCACAGCCCCCTTGCGGCAAATCAGATAATGGGCGGAGACCTCTGCTGCCGGATCACAGAGGCGATCTATGGCCGCCTGTACAGTGTGCATTGCCGTGTAGTGTAGCACCACGAGGGTCGGGGTCAGCCCATCCTTGCGCGGTCCAAAGTTCGGGGATGGATGCCACTGCACCCTGTCTCAGCCTTCGGATGCCTTGCGGAAGGGGGCGGGATCCCAGGTGCAGGCATAGCCGTCGCCATCCGGATCAAGGCCCTTGCGATCCCGTGTCGGGCCGCCGCGCGCGAGGAAATCAATCTGGGCCAGATCGGGAGAGGCATAGGCGGCGCAGTTGCGGGCCGCGCGGGATTCGCCGCCGAACCCTGCGCGGGCATAGACGCTTTGCCCTTTGGGATGGCTGGTGGAGAGGGCAAAGGCCACGATGTTCGGTTGCTCATCACCGGGGCGTGTGGGCAGGGCTTCGGGCTGCACCACCTCATATTGCGCGCGGTTGTTGGCGATCCGCTCGGCGTCGCTCTCGATGGTTTGACGCTCGGCCACCGCATCGAAGTCGTTCTCGTTCGAGATGCCGGGGTTGTCGAGTGTAGCGGGCGCGGGATTGGACGGGCTGGCCTGCACAGGGGCCACGCCAGAGTTCAACTGGGGGCTGTCCGGGGCACCGGGCCGGGTTTCGGCCAGAATACGTGTGGTCTCGGCCGCGGTTGCTTCTGCAGAGCCGGGCGTTGGGGGCACAACCGTGTCCGGCAGGCGGGTCTGGCCGCCCGAAAGCGCCGCATCACGCTGCTGTTGTGCCTCAAAGGAATTGTCGAACCCGACCCCCTGCCCGCTGTCGGGCACCTGTGGCGCACAGGCGGAGACCGCCGCCAGAGCGATTGCTGCGAAAAAGACACGTGGTGCCATTGGATGTCTGCCTGTTGTTGTTGGTTGGCGCGAGATTACCACCATTTCGCAGGCTTGGCCACAAAGCCAGCGGCCTGCTCGAGCACATGAGCGGTGCACAGCAGATCGGCCTCGGCCCAGGGCTGACCGATCAGTTGAAGCCCCAAGGGCAGCCCCTGTTTATCGAGCCCGGCGGGTACGGCGATGCCCGGAAGACCGGCAAGGTTCACCGTGACGGTGAAGACATCGTTGAGGTACATGGCGACCGGGTCCGCATCCGTCATTTCGCCCAGCCCAAAGGCGGCGGAGGGCGTTGCCGGTGTCAGGATCGCGTCGATGCCTTGGGCAAAGACATCTTCGAAGTCCTTCTTGATCAGCGTGCGGACGCGGCGGGCACGGTTGTAATAGGCATCGTAGAAGCCTGCGGAGAGCACATAGGTGCCGATCATCACGCGGCGTTTGACCTCGTCTCCGAAACCTTCGGCGCGGGTTTTCTCGTACATCTCGGTGATGCCGTCGCCCTGGTCGAGCCGGGCGCGGTGGCCGTAGCGCACCCCGTCGTAGCGGGCGAGGTTTGAGGAGGCCTCCGCCGGAGCGATCACATAGTACGCGGGCAACGCGTATTTGGTGTGCGGCAGGGAAATGTCGACGATCTCGGCGCCTGCGTCCTTCATCATCGCGATGCCGTCGGACCAGAGTGTTTCGATCTCCTGTGGCATGCCGTCCATACGGTATTCCTTGGGGATGCCGATTTTCTTGCCCCGGATGTCGCCGCTTAGGGCCGCCTCGAAATTGGGCACAGGCAGGTCGGCGGAGGTGCTGTCCTTGGGGTCATGGCCGCACATCGCCTCCAGCATGATCGCGGCATCGCGCACGGATTTGGTCATCGGTCCCGCCTGATCGAGGCTCGACGCGAAGGCCACGATGCCCCAGCGGGAACACCGCCCGTAGGTGGGCTTGATCCCGACGGTGCCGGTGAAGGCGGCAGGCTGACGGATGGAGCCGCCGGTGTCGGTGCCGGTGGCCGCAAGGCAGAGGTCGGCCGCAACCGCCGAGGCGGAGCCGCCGGAAGAGCCGCCGGGCGTCAGCTGCGCGTCATCATTGCCGCGCCGCCAAGGGTTCACGGCGTTGCCGTAGGTCGAGGTCTCATTCGAGGAGCCCATGGCGAATTCGTCCATGTTGAGCTTGCCCAGCATGACGGCGCCTGCGTCCGCAAGGTTTTGGCTGACGGTGGATTCGTATTCCGGCAGGAAGCCTTCGAGGATGCGTGAGCCTGCCTGGCTCGGCACGCCCTTGGTGCAGAAGAGGTCCTTGATGCCGATGGGCAGGCCGCACATGCCGGGCGCGTCACCTTTGGCGATCCGGGCGTCGGCAGCAGCGGCACGTTCCAGCGCCAATTCCGGCGTGTGGTGCACGAAGGCGTTGAGCGCACCGGCGCCCTCAATGGCGCTGAGGCAGGCTTCGGTCAGCTCTTTTGACGTTGTCTCGCCCGCGCGCAGGGCATCGCGGGCGGCGCTCAGGGACAATTCGTTCAGCTTGCTCATCACTCAACCACCTTCGGCACGGCAAAAAACCCCTCGCGGGCATCGGGCGCGTTGGAGAGGACCTTGTCCTGCTGATCGCCATCGGTGACCACATCTACACGGCGCTTGAGCACCTGCGGGGTGACCGACGTCATCGGCTCTACACCCGCGATATCCACCTGGTTCAACTGTTCGATAAACCCCAGAATGGTGTTGAATTCGCCGGCAAGCGCGGGCAGCGCCTCGGGCTCAACCTTGATCCGGGCCAGCTTGGCCACACGGGCGGCGGTGGTCTCGTCAATGGACATTGCGTTTCCTCATCTGCTTGGCATCGGCGTTTAGCGGTCCGCGCGGGCCTTGCCAAGAGCGGCGCGCAGGTAAACCGCAATCATCCAGCCCAGCATCAGCCCGTTGAGCAGATGCCATGCGAAATGCGTGCCCAAGGGCCAGTTGGGGCAAAGCGGCATATCGAGTGTCCGGAAGGTGAGCGACAGGATCAGCAGGCCCGCGCCGATGGCCAGCCCGCGCGCGAGCTGTGGTGCGCGGCGGTACAGCAGCAGCGCGTAAATCCCGATCAGCAGTGGCACCGGTGCGTAACCGGCCGATGATCCGAGGCCGGGCACCTTCTGGAAGAGCGGCACGGTGAGAGCGGCGTAGGGGATGAAGAGCGCGGTCGCCCCCAGCGCGGCGAGAGGAGACATGCCCCAGCCCACGCGGTTGATTGCAAAGATATAGATCAGAATGAAGGCTGCGATGGGCAGGACATCGGTCAGGGCCGCCCAGGTCTGCGCATGGGTGTGAAAGAGGTAACTGCCGACCCCGATGGCGAAGAGCGTGGCACAGAGAAGCTGTGCCAGCCTGTCCCCCTGGCTGCGTCGCCACATGAAGATCGCGGCAAGAATGAAAGCGAGGTTGGTCACCGCATTGATCGGTTCGGCCCAATAGTGAGGCCCCATGCGCTCGCAGTAGCTGTCGATGGTCCGGGTCCAATCCATTCGGGTCTTTCCACATCAGTTGGCGGGTAAGGTGGCCTGAAAGCCCACCCTACCTGCGGGCGGTAAAGAAGGCGCGCAAATAGGCCTCTGATTCTGCGGCGGCGATACCGTCGAAGACGTCCGGCACGTGGTGGCATTGCGGGTGGGCAAAAACGCGAGCACCCTGCGCGACGCCGCCGGATTTGGGATCGCTTGCGCCATAGTAAAGCCGTGCGATCCGGGCTGCCGCGATGGCAGCGGCGCACATCGCGCAGGGTTCCAGCGTGACGTAGAGTGCGTGATCCACCAACCGCTCTGAACCGGCAGCGGCACAGGCCGCGCGGATCGCCAGTATTTCCGCATGGGCCGTCGGATCGTTCAACTCTCTTGTCCGGTTTCCTGCCGCCGCGACTACAGCGCCTGCGGGGTTGACCACCACCGCCCCCACGGGCACTTCGCCGCGCTTGGCGGCGGCGCGCGCCTCTGACAGCGCCGCCTGCATATGCGTGTTGAATTCCATGCTCCATGAGTGCCCGCAAAGCGCGCCCTTTCGCAAGCCCCGCAAAGAGGCTATGGCAGGCGCATGTCCAAGCCTGACCCTGAAAAACCGGCCGCCAAAACGCATGATGGCGAGCGCATCGCCAAAATCCTCAGCCGTGCCGGTGTTGCCAGCCGGCGCGAGGCGGAGCGCATGATTGAAGCGGGACGCATCAGCGTGAACGGCGCGCAGATCACTTCGCCCGCGCTGAACGTAACCGATGCGGATGAGATCACGGTGGATGGCAAACCGCTGACGGCACCGGAACCGCCCCGGCTTTGGCTCTTTCACAAGCCAACCGGGCTGGTCAGCACCGATCACGATGAAAAAGGCCGCGAGACGATCTATTCTGCCCTGCCCGAGGACATGCCCCGGGTGATGAGCGTTGGGCGGCTCGACCTCAATTCCGAAGGGCTTTTGCTGCTGACCAATGATGGGGGCATCAAGCGCAGGCTGGAGCTGCCCTCGACCGGTTGGCTGCGGCGCTACCGGGTGCGCGTCAACGGGCGCCCCACGGATGCCGTGCTGGAGCCGCTGCGCAAGGGTGTGACGGTCGATGGCGAGGCCTTTCAGCCGATGACGGTCACGCTGGACCGGCAACAGGGGGCCAATGCCTGGCTCACCATTGGCCTGCGCGAGGGACGCAACCGCGAAATCCGGCGGGCGCTGGCCGACGTGGGCCTGTCCGTGAACCGCCTGATCCGGGTCAGCTATGGCCCCTTCCAGCTTGGAGAGCTGAAACCCGGTGCCGTCGAAGAAGTCAGACGCAAGATCCTGCGCGATCAACTGGGCCTCGATGCGGGCGATGACACCGGCACCGCCGCGAAAAAGCCGACCCAGGCCACGCGCAGACGCACGGCCCGCCCGCCGCAATCGAAATCAAAGTCCGGCGTACATCGGCCGCAACGCCCCAAGCGATAGGCGGACGGCTGACACTTTTGAGCAAAAATTCCCCTCGCAACGGCGTGTTTCTGTCATCAAATGTGTAAAAAGCCATGGCACTGCGGGACCGGGCGTGGTCAGAATGGCCGATAAGACGCCCGGGCATCGGTAAAACTGGTCAGCGGCAGCGCATGCGCCTATATTTGCGGTAACGTCGGTCTGGGGAGACACTATGACGCCGAGCACGTTTCAAAAATTCGCCTATGTGGCGCTGCTTGTCCTGATGACAGGCGTGGCGTCCGGCATTCTGGGCGGTCTTTGACGCATGGCGAAACGGTTCGGCGGAAAATACAGCCCCCACGGAAGCCCGGAAACCGCGAACCCGCCGGCGCGGTCTGCCTATAGCGGCGCCAGCGTGGACCCGGTGGGCGCCCGTGCAAACCTGATGTTTCTGCCCGCTGTCGTGCTGCTTTTCGTGTCGCTGACCCAAGGCGCGCTGGGGATGAGCCTCGGCCTTGCGGGTGCGGGCGTTCTGGCGCTTGCGGCGTGGTTACTGCGGGGTGGATTGGTCGCCGAAGCCGCCTGGCGCGGCCGCAAGGTGGCGCGCCGCCCGGCTGTCCCCCGCAAGATCCTGGCCGCCGCCCTTGCCGGGCTTGGCACGGCACTTGCCGCGCTGAGCCATGACGGCAATCTGATTGCCGCGGTCCTCTTTGGCGCAGCCGCTGGCGGCTTGCATCTGGCCGCTTTCGGCATTGATCCGCTGACCAGCAAGGGCATGGAAGGCATCGACACTTTCCAGCAGGACCGCGTGGCCCGTGTGGTCGACGAGGCCGAAGCACATCTCACGGCCATGACCGACGCGTTGAGGCGTGCGGGCGACCGGCGTGTGTCTGCCCGGATGGAGCAGTTTCAGGACGTGGTCCGCGATCTGATCCGCACGGTGGAGGAAGACCCGCGTGATTTGACGGCGGCGCGCAAATACCTCGGTGTCTACCTGCTGGGCGCGCGCGATGCCTCCGTCAAATTCGCCGATATCTACGCCCGCACCCAGGACGCCAAGGCGCGCGAGGACTACCTTGCCCTGCTCGACGATCTTGAACGTAACTTCACCGACCGCACTGCCAAGATGATGCTGGATGATCACAGTGACCTCACGGTCGAAATTGAGGTCCTGCGGGACCGTTTGCAACGCGAAGGCGTGCGCCTGGACTGACGGCGCCCAAGGACAAAGGACTTGAACGAATGAGTGAGACAATACGCGAGAAAGCCGCCCAGGATCTCAAGATGGTCGAGGAAGTAACCGCCGTGGTGCTGCCTGAACCGGCAGATGCAGGTGCCATCGTGCCGCTGGCCGACGCGGACGCCCCGGTGAGTGCGGAGATTTCCAAGCGGATGGCCGAGATCGACATGGAAGACACCAATTCCATTGTCGCCTTTGGCAGCCGCGCGCAGGTCGAACTGCAGGAAATCAGCCAGGCGATGCTGGGTGGGGTGCGCAACAAGGATGTGGGGCCTGCGGGTGACAGCCTGCGCAACATCGTGACCACCATTCGCGGCTTTTCCATTGACGAACTCGACGTGCGGCGCAAGCGCAGCTGGTGGGAAAAGCTGATGGGCAAGGCCGCCCCCTTCGCCAAGTTCACCGCGAAATTCGAAGAGGTGCAGGACCAGATAGACCGCATCACCGACGAGCTTTTGAAGCACGAGCACACGCTGCTGAAAGACATCAAATCGCTCGACATGCTCTATGAAAAGACGCTGCAGTTCTATGATGAGCTGGCGCTCTACATCGCGGCGGGTGAGGAAAAGCTCAGCGAGCTGGACGAAAAGATCATCCCCGCCAAGGCCGCAGAAGTCGAAAAAGCCCCCGAAGACGATCAGGTCATGGTCGCACAGGAACTGCGCGATTTGCGCGCGGCACGTGATGATCTGGAACGCCGGGTGCATGACCTGAAACTGACCCGTCAGGTGACCATGCAATCCCTGCCGTCAATCCGGCTGGTGCAAGAAAACGACAAAAGCCTCGTGACCAAGATCAATTCGACGCTGGTGAACACCGTCCCGCTCTGGGAGACGCAGCTGGCACAGGCCGTGACCATCCAGCGGTCTGCGGAGGCGGCACAGGCCGTCCGGCAGGCCAATGATCTGACCAATGAATTGCTGACCGCAAATGCCAAGAACCTGCGCGAGAGCAACAAGATCATCCGCGAAGAGATGGAGCGTGGCGTCTTCGATATCGAGGCCGTGAAACAGGCCAATGCCGACCTGATCGGCACCATCGAGGAATCGCTGCAGATCGCGGATGAGGGCAAGGCCCGCCGCGCCGCCGCCGAAACCGATCTGCAGGAGATGGAAGCAAAGCTGCGCGACACGCTGGCCAGCGCCAAAGCCAAGGCCACCGGTCTGGGTGACACCGCCGCCACCTCCGTGCCGAACTGAGGCATCGTGGCGCGGCGCCAGACCTTCCTGCGCTGGGGCGCGCTCGGCATTGCCGGTGCCGCGCTGATCGCCTGTGACGTCCCGCAGCCGGTGGCGTCGGTGAAAACGCCGCGCGCACGACCCAGTGTGCTGGCCGAAACCCAGCTGCGCCCCACCTCCGAGGCCAGCGCGGCCCTGCGCAGCTATCTGGTTCAGGTGCAGGCCGCCCAGCTCAAGCAGGGACTGCTGCGTGAGGATGGCGGCGGGCCGGACACGCCCTTTACCTCGGAAATGCTGGCGCGAAACTTTGAACGGATCGTGTTTTTTAACGAATACGAGCGCGCCTTGCAGGGACGGGGCGGCGAAAGCCCGCTGCGCCGCTGGTCCGGACCGGTGCGGATCGGCACGATCTTTGGCAACAGCATCCCGCCCTCGCAACGCGCCGCAGACGGCAGCGCCATCCGCAGCTATGCTCGCCGTCTGGGCCAGATCACCGGGCATCCCGTCATGACCTTCGGCACACCGAATTTCGTTGTGATCGTTGCCAGCGAAGACGACCGGGGCGAAGCGCTGGATGCCGCCGCCGCCCGCGTCCCCGGCATCACGCCGGACAGCCTCAACGCGCTGCGCAGCCTGTCGCGCGATACCTATTGCGCGGTGGCCGCCTATGCGGCCGGATCGGATGCGAACACCTACACGGCAGCCGTCGCCGTGATCCGCGCAGAAAACCCCAGCTTGCTGCGGCTCAGCTGCATTCACGAGGAACTGGCCCAGGGCCTTGGCCTGGCCAATGACAGCCGCGATGCGCGGCCCTCGATTTTCAACGATGATGATGAGTTTGCCTTGCTGACCCGCCATGACGCGCTGTTGCTCAGGATGCTCTACGACCCGCGCCTGAAGGCGGGCATGTCAGCGTCCGAGGCCGCGCCCATCGCCCGCACCATCGCCCGCGAACTGACCGGCGGGCCGAGCTGAGACCACGCAATAAAGGACTGACCGATATGGGTATTTTTGATTTTCTTTCCGGTGAATTCATCGATGTCATCCATTGGACGGATAACACCCGCGACACCATGGTCTGGCGGTTCGAGCGCGAGGGGCACGAGATCAAATATGGCGCCAAGCTGACGGTGCGCGAAGGGCAAGCGGCGGTTTTTGTGCACGAAGGGCAGTTGGCGGATGTCTTCACCCCCGGTCTCTACATGCTCGAGACCAACAACATGCCGATCATGACGACGCTGCAGCACTGGGATCACGGCTTCAAAAGCCCGTTCAAATCCGAGATTTACTTCGTCAACACCACCCGATTCAACGATCTGAAATGGGGCACGAAAAACCCGATCATCTGCCGCGACCCGGAATTCGGCCCGGTGCGCCTGCGCGCCTTTGGTACCTACTCGATCAAGGTCAGCGATCCGGCGAAATTCCTCGTGGAGATCGTCGGCACGGACGGCGAATTCACGATGGATGAGATCAGCTTTCAGATCCGCAACATCCTCGTGCAGGAGTTCTCCCGCACCATCGCGCGGGCGGGCATCCCGGTCATGGATATGGCGGCCAATACGCGGGAACTTGGCCAGCTGGTGGGCAAGGAGATCGCGGCACAGCTCGCCGAATACGGGCTGGCGATGCCGGAGCTTTACATCGAGAACATCTCGCTGCCGCCCGCGGTTGAGGAGGTGATGGACAAACGTTCGTCCATGGGCGTGATCGGAAATCTCAATGAATACATGCAGTTCCAGGCGGCAGAAGCACTGGGCCGCGAGGGCGCGGGCGCTGCCGCAATCCAGGCCGGGCTTGGCGCAGGTCTGGGCATGCAGATCGGCAATGCCGCTGCACAACAGGGCCCCTGGGGCGCCCGCGCGGCCAGCCCCGCCGCCGTGCCGCCCCCGCCGCCACCGGTCGAGCATGTCTGGCATGTGGCGGAGAACGGCCAGACAAAGGGGCCTTACTCAAAGGCCGCGCTTGGCCGTATGGCCACCGACGGCGCTCTGACCCGCGAAAGCATGGTCTGGACCCCGGGACAGGACGGCTGGATGCGCGCCGAGGACGTGGCCGAACTGGCACAGCTCTTTACCGTGCTGCCACCGCCGCCACCGCCCCCGGCCTGAGAGATGAGGCAGGCCATCGTCCCGCAGGCGCTGAAACAGGCCGCAGCTGCAACCGGCTTCTCTCCGGCCATCCGCGCGGGTGACTTTCTGTTCCTGACCGGCGCGACCGGGGGGCGGGAAGACGGCTCGATGCCCGAGAGCGCCGCCGATCAGGCCAGAAAAGCGCTCGACAAGGTGCAAACCGTTCTGGCAGCCGCTGATGCGAATGAAACCCGTGTGGTCGAAATGACCAGCTACCACGTGAACATCAGCGCCACCTTTGCCGCAGTGCAGTCCGTCGTGGAGGATGTTTTTTCGCCCCCGATACCCGCCTGGACGGCCGTCGAAGTGGCCGGCTTGCGCCGCCCCGGCGCGCTGGTGGAATTCCGCATCGTCGCCCACGCGCCCGAGGTCTGACGCAATGACCCTGCGCCGTCGCACCTATCTCAAGTGGCTGCATTGGCTGCTGGTGCCGCTTTTTATCTGGTTCCTGCTGGTGACGCCCGACGATGTGCTGCCCTTCGGGCCCCGCGCCTTCCAGTTTCATTCGATCCTTGCGCTGATCTTCGTGAGCCTGTCGCTGCTCTGGACTGCGGATCTCATGTGGCGCGGTCTGGCCTCCCGTCCGGGGCCAAAACTCAAAGGCTGGCAGCGCCGCCTGCACCGCGGGCTGCATCTGACGCTGATCTGGGGGCTTTGCCTGATCGCAGTGGGGGGGTTTCTGCTGGGGCTGACGTCGTCACGGCTGCTCAAGGCGGGTGGGTTTCTGCCCATCGCGCCGCCGATGGGGTGGCCCGAATGGAACGCGGCGGTCGGCAGTTTTCACATCTACCAGTTCTACGCCTTGGGGCTGGTGGTCGTCGCCCATGCGGCATTTCACATCTGGCGGCACTACCGCTTGCGCGACGGCGCGCTGCGTATCATGCTACCCAGAGCCCTGCATCGCTACCTCTGACGAAAGGCCCCCCGCATGACCCGCCGCCGCGCCACCATCCTGCTGCACTGGTCCGTGCTCACCCTGCTGATGCTGGCGCTGGCAGGCGGGCTGGACAGCGCAGCACTCAATGTCGCCTTCGGGCTCACGGGGCTGGCGATGGTGGCGCTTGCGGTTGTCTTTGGTCTGATGAACGGTCCCGGCCCCAGGTTGGAGGGCGTGCTGCGCACAGCGCACCCCTGGCTCAGCCGCGGCATGTACGCCCTGCTCGGCTGGGCGTCACTGAGCGCCCTTGTACAGGCCTTTGGCGCCCCTCTGCCCGGACCACCCCTGCGCACCCTGATGGTTGCGCTTTTCGCCGCCTCCGCCCTGCACGCGATCTTTCACCTTTGGCGTCACACGGCCCTGGGGGACGGGGTGCTGCGCCGGATGACCCCTAAATCCTTGCACGGCATGTTATGAGTACAGACATTCAGGCCCCTCTGGCCGAGCACCATTTTCCCTGCGACGCCTGCGGGGGGGACCTGCGGTTCGATCCCAACGGGCGGCAGCTGGTCTGCGATCACTGCGGCAACACCCAGCGCCTCGACAGCGGCCCATGGGGCAAGGTGCAAATCAAGGAACTCGACTTCGACGCCGCGCTCAACAAGGCCCTGCCCGCGATGGAGATGGAAGAGACGCGCGTCTCCAAATGCCCCAATTGCGCGGCAGAGGTCGAATTCGACCCGGAGGTGCATGCCACCGAATGCCCGTTTTGTGCCACGCCTGTGGTCACCGACACCGGCATGCACCGGCACATAAAACCGCGCGGCGTGCTGCCCTTCGCCCTTGATGAGGCAACGGCGCGCGAGGCGATGACCCACTGGCTCGGGCGGCTCTGGTTCGCGCCGAACGGGCTGCAGGAATATGCGCGCAAGGGGCGCCGGATGCAGGGCATCTACGTGCCCTACTGGACCTTCGATGCCGACACCACGAGCCAATACACCGGCGAGCGCGGCACCGTGTATTACGAGACCCGCACGGTGATGCGTGACGGCAAGCGCCAGCAGGTGCAGGTGCCAAAAGTCCGCTGGCGCGGCGTGCGGGGCCGCGTGGCGCGGTTCTTCGACGATGTGCTGGTGTTGGCCTCGACGTCGCTGCCCAAACGGTTCACGGATGCGTTGGAACCCTGGGATCTGGGCGACATGCAGCCCTATGCGCCGGAATATCTCGCAGGGTTTCGCGCCGAGGGCTACGCGGTGACACTCAAGGACGGGTTCGTTGAAGCGCGGCAGAAGATGGACGGTATTATCGCCCGCGATATCCGCTTCGACATCGGCGGGGACCGCCAGCGCATTCACAGCGTGGAGACGGACATGCGCGACGTCACCTTCAAACACGTGCTGCTGCCGGTCTGGCTGGCGGCCTATAAGTACCGGGGCGAGACCTACCGTTTTGTGGTGAACGGGCGTACCGGCAAGGTGCAAGGGGAACGCCCCTGGTCCGCCGTCAAGATCGCTGTGGCGGTGATTTTGGGGCTCGTGGTTGCTGCGGGCATCGGCTATGTCGCGGCGATCAGCCAATGACCGATTTCGATGTTCTGACACACCTGCTCGAAGCGCGTTATTCCTGTCGTGCCTTTCGACCCGATCCGGTGCCGCGCGCGGATGTCGAAAAGATCGTGGCCGCAGCGCGCCATGCGCCGTCATGGTGCAATGCGCAGCCCTGGCAGGTGACGGTCACCGGCCCAGAGGCCACGGAACGCTTTCGCGTGGCCCTGAGACGCGCGGCCGAAAACAGCAGTGCAACACCCGATCTCGCATGGCCCGAAACCTACCCGGGCGTCTACGGTGACCGCCGCCGCACCTGCGGCTGGCAGCTTTATGAGGCAGTGGGCGTCAAGAAAGGCGACCGCGCCGCCTCCGCCGCGCAGATGATGCGCAATTTCGATCTTTTTGATGCCCCGCATGTGGCGCTGGTGTCCAGCCCGCGTGCCCTGGGCGGCTACGGCGCGATGGATACCGGTGGCTTTGTCACCGCGTTCACCCTGGCCGCGCGCGCGTTGGGGGTGGACAGCATCGCACAGGCCGCCGTCGCGTCCTATCCGGATGTCGCGCGCGAATGCTTTGAGATTGACGCAGATCGCATGATCCTCTGCGCGATTTCCTTCGGCTATGCCGATTTGGATCATCCCGCCAACAGCTTCCGTACCGCGCGTGCCGAAGTGGCCGATATCATGGAGTGGCACCCATGAGAGCGCTCGTTCAGCGGGTGCGGGAGGCACAGGTCACGGTGGACAGCACCCTTGTGGGTCGCACGGGACCCGGTCTGCTGATCCTTGTCTGCGCAATGTCGGGCGATGATGAGGCAACCGCCGCAGCCCTCGCCACCAAGATCTCGAAACTGCGCATTTTCAGAGATGAGGCAGGCAAGATGAACCTCAGCCTCGTGCAGACCGGCGGTGGTGCGCTTGTGGTCAGTCAGTTCACGCTGGCGGCGGATACCTCGCGCGGCAACCGCCCGGGCTTTTCCGGCGCGGCGAAACCGGATATCGCCGAAGCGCTCTACCTGCATTTTGCTAAGGTGCTGAAGGAGCTGGGCATCGCGACCGAAACCGGCCGTTTCGGCGCGGAGATGCAGGTGCAGCTCACCAACGATGGCCCTGTAACTCTATGGCTGGATACCGACATACCATGACCGACCTTCGTACACTCTTTGATGCCGGTGTGGCCGCCGTGGGCGGTGACACATCCGTCGCCACCAGTCTGACCGCGGACCCCGTCGCCCCGCCAGATCAGATCATCGCCGTGGGTAAGGCCGCCACCGCGATGGCGCGCGCTGCACATGAGGTTTTTCCGGAAACGCCGCTGTTGATCGTGACAAAGTATCATCATGCGGAAGGTGCACCTGCGGCGGCGGACGTCATGGAAGCGGCGCATCCCGTGCTCGATGAAAACAGCATCGCCGCAGGCACGCGGGTCCTGGAAACGGTGCAGAACATGTCTGCGGACCGTCACCTGATGCTGCTGGTCTCGGGCGGGGCCTCTGCCCTGGTCGAAGCCCCAGCAGACGGGCTGAGCCTGGATGATCTGTCCTCCCGCGCACAGCAGATGCTCGCCTCGGGCGCGGATATTCACGCGATGAACGCCGCGCGGATGCAGGCCAGCCGGATCAAGGGGGGCAAACTGCTGGGCGCATTTCGCGGCGCGCGGGTGACCACACTGGCGATTTCCGATGTGGAAGGCGACAGCCTGCAGGTGATTGGCTCCGGCATCGGTGCGGCGCCCGTAGAGCCTGCGTTTACCTTTGAGGCGCGCATTGTGGCGAGCAATGCCATTGCGCGTGCCGCCGTGTGCCGGGCCGCAACCGACGCGGGGCTGATCGTCGGTCATGATGAAGAAACGCTCTATGCAGATGTGAACGCGGTTGCGCCCCGCATTGCTGCCGCGCTGAAAAACGCGTCACCGGGGGTGCATCTCTTTGGTGGCGAACCGACCGTCGTGCTGCCCCCAGACCCTGGTCTGGGCGGGCGCAATCAGGCGCTGGCGCTTCTGCTGGCGCGGGAAATTGCGGGCGCCCAAGGCCTGCAGATTCTGGTGGCGGGCACCGATGGCACGGATGGGCCTACGGATGCGGCCGGGGCCATCGTCGATGGGGAAACCTGGGAGGCCTCAGGGCAGGAGGCGCTGGATCGCGCGGATGCGGGCCGGTGGCTGGACGCGCGCGGCGCGTTGCTGAAGACCGGGCCCACCGGCACCAATGTAATGGATCTGGTGATCGCACGGAAATCATGAGCACCTCAAAAGGTGGCCTGAAAGCCCACCCTACCTGCCAATACGAAAGTCCCGGCGCGTATCGGGGGTGCAGCCGCTTGACAACATTCGCCGTCAGGGCAACCGTCTGCGCATGACGCTCGACAACACGCTCCGCGAGATCGAAGACCTGCCGGATTTCGGCCTCACCCTCAGCGATGGATGCCGTCTGTCCGCCCGGGTCTGGCGCCCGGTGGACGCGGCGGATGATCCGGTGCCGGTGATCCTGGAATACCTGCCTTACCGCAAGCGCGACGGCACTTGCGCCCGCGATGCGCTGACCCACCCGTGGTTTGCCGCGCGGGGCTACGCCTGCGTGCGCGTCGACATGCGGGGCAATGGCGACAGCGACGGGCTGATGGCGGATGAGTACACTGCGCAGGAGCTGAGTGACGCGGTTGAGGTCATCGAGATGCTGGCGGCGGAACCCTGGTGTTCCGGCACCGTTGGCATGATGGGGATCAGCTGGGGGGGCTTCAACGGGTTGCAGGTGGCGGCTCTGGCCCCGGAGCCGCTGAAGGCAGTGATCACGCTCTGCTCCACCGTTGATCGCTTTGCGGATGATATCCACTACAAGGGCGGTTGCCTGCTGAACGAGAACCTCGGTTGGGGCGCGACCATGTGGTCCTACTCCTCCCGTGCACCGGACCCGGCCTTGCGCGACAACTGGCGCGAGATGTGGCTGCAACGCCTTGAAAACGAACCCTTCCTGCCCTCTATCTGGCTGCGCCACCAGCGCCGCGACGCCTATTGGCGGCATGGGTCCGTGATCGAGAATTACAGTGCGATCAAGGCCAAGGTGCTGGCCATTGGCGGCTGGGGCGACGCCTATAAGAACGCTGTGCCGCAGCTAGTGCAAGCGCTGCCGGGGGCCAAGGGTATCGTTGGTCCTTGGGTGCACAAATACCCGCATTTCGCTGTGCCGGAACCGCGCATCGGTTTTCTGCAAGAGGCGCTGCGCTGGTGGGATCACTGGCTGAAGGGCACCGACACCGGCGTGCCGGATGATCCTGACTATCGCGCCTACCTGATGGATGCGGTCCCGCCCGCGCGCTGGTACACGGAGCGACCGGGGCGCTGGGTGGCCGAAGCCGATGGCGCGATCAGCCATATCCCGCACCGGACGCTGTACCTGTCGAAACATGGGCTGTCAGACGGGCGCGGCCCGATTTCGGTGCCAGTCAACTCTCCACAGGACTGCGGGGCGGAGGCCGGAGAGTATTGCGCCATCTGGCTCGGTCCGGAGATGCCCGGCGACCAGCGGGGCGATGATGCGATGTCCGCCTGTTTCGACACGGCAGCGGCGGACCACGACACCGATATCTTTGGGGCGCCAAAGGTCCGGCTCCAGCTCACATCAGATCAGCCGCAAGCACAGATTGCCGTGCGCCTGTGTGACGTGCATCCGGACGGCTCCTCGACCCGCATCACCTACGGGGTGCTGAACCTCAGCCACCGGGAAGACGCCGAGGACCCGGTGCCGATGCCTATTGACGCGCCCGTGCCGATCGAACTCTGGCTCGATACCATCGCCTACCGCCTGCCCGAGGGGCACCGCCTGCGCCTTGCGGTATCCACCAGCTATTGGCCCCTGCTCTGGCCCGCGCCGAACGCCGCTACCGTCACCCTGCTCGGCGGCAGCCTGCACCTGCCCGTGCGCCGCACGGCCCGCCGGGACGAAGTCAGCTTTCCACCCCCCACGTCTGCCGATCCTTGGGAAACCGAAACCCTGCGCGCGGCGAAAAACACCCGCACTCGGGAAGTCGACATGGCCAGCGGTATTGTCACCCTGCGCATAGAAGACGATTTCGGCAAGCTGCGTGACAGCGACCACGGGCTGATCAGTGGCTCCGTCGCACGCGAAGAATGGGCGATCCACCCGAACGATCCGCTCTCTGCAACCGGGGCGTGCCACTGGCGCGACGAATTGGAACGCGGCGACATCCGCCTGCGCACCGAAACCAGCTGCCAGATGTGGTCGGATGCAACGCATGTCCACCTCAGCGCAAGGCTCGAAGCCTATGAAAACGACGTCCTGATCTACGAACGCGACCACACCGACAGCATCGAACGGGATCACCTCTGAAACTGGCCCTACAAAATGGGGGCAAAAGCCCTTGCGACAGGGCCAGAAATGCGCATGCTTTGGGCACAAATGAAAAAAGCACGAAACGTGCACCATCCAATCGGGAGACACCAATGAACGACGCACTCAAGCATCTCAGTACCCGCGTGACCAAAGGACTGATGACTCGCCGCGAATTCGTAGGACGCGCCGCAGCCCTGGGCGTCACCGCCGCCGTTGCCAATTCCATGCTCGCCTCGGCGGCCAAGGCCGCTGGTCCGGTGAAGGGCGGCACGCTCAAAATCGGCACCTCCGGCGGCGAGAGCACCAACACGCAGGACCCCGCTGCAGCCGCCTCCGAGGCGCCGATCACGAACCTGCGCCTATGGGGCGAACCGCTGGTCAACACCGCGCCCGATGGCGGCCTGGATTTCCGTGCCGCCGAGAGCGTCGAGGCTTCTGCAGATGCCAAGACCTGGACCTTCAAGATCCGCCAGGGCGTGGAATTTCACAACGGCAAGAGCCTGACCGCCGAGGACGTGCTGGCCACGATGCAGCGCCACTCCAACGACGACAGCCAATCCGGTGCCCTGGGCATCATGAAGGGCATCGAGAACATGAAGGCCGATGGCGACAACTTCGTTGTGGAACTGAGCGTGGGCAATGCTGACCTGCCTTATCTCATGGCCGACTATCACCTGATGATCCAACCGAATGGCGGGATGGACGACCCGACAGCCGCCATTGGCATCGGTGCATACACGCTGGAAGTCGATGAACCCGGTGTGCGCCACGGCTTCAAGAAGAACCCCAACTACTGGGACGACACGCGCGGGCACGCGGATGAGGTCGAGGTGCTGGTACTCAACGATTCCACCGCCCGTACCGCCGCGCTGCAATCGGGTCAGGTGCATCTGATCAACCGGATCGATCCGAAGGTGGCGGGCCTACTGGACCGTGCGCCGAACCTTGGCGTGAAATCCGTCTCCGGCCGGGGGCATTACGTCTTCATCATGCATGTGGACACGGCGCCCTTCGACAACAACGAACTGCGTCTCGCGCTGAAATACGCCATCAACCGCGAGGAGATGGTTGACAAGATCCTGCGTGGCTACGGCTCGATCGGGAACGACATGCCGATCAACAAGGCCTATCCGCTGTTTGACGAGACTATTCCGCAACGTGAACATGATCTGGCCAAGGCCGCGGAGCACTACAAGAAATCCGGTCACGACGGTTCCCCCATCATTCTGCGCACTGCCGATGGCGCCTTCCCCGGTGCTGTCGATGCAGCCGCCCTCTTCCAGCAATCTGCGCAAGCCGCTGGTATTCCGCTGGAAATCAAGCGCGAACCCAATGACGGATACTGGTCCGAGGTCTGGAATGTGCAGCCCTTCTGCGCCTCCTACTGGGGTGGCCGTCCGGTGCAGGATCAGATGTACTCGACCGCCTATCTCTCGACCGCCGACTGGAACGACACCCGTTGGAAACGCGAGGACTTCGATGCCAAACTGCTCGCCGCGCGGGCAGAATTGGACGAAGCCAAGCGCAAGGCGATCTACTCCGAGATGGGCCGCAACCTGCGCGACGAAGGTGGGTTGATCCTGCCCATGTTCAACGATTTCGTCGACGGCGTCTCCAACAACGTCGGCGGCTGGATCGAAGATCCCAACGACCAGATGATGAACAATCTGGCAAGCGTGAAGTGCTGGGTGAACGCCTAAGGCGGACGCGCACAGATGCACCCCATATTGACACTGGTTGCCCAACGCCTCGCGTTGGGCTTCCTGTTGCTCTTCGCCGCCTCGATCCTGATCTTCGTGGGCACCGCAATCCTGCCCGGCGACGTGGCGCAATCCATCCTCGGCCAATCCGCAACCCCCGAGGCGCTCGCCAACCTGCGCGCCGAACTGGGCGTGGATCAGCCCGCAATCACGCGATACTTCAGTTGGCTGGGCGGCGTGCTGCAAGGCGATTTGGGCACCGCGCTGACCAATGGCCGTGACATTGCGGAAAGCCTCAGCAGCCGGTTGGGCAACACGCTGTTCCTCGCCTTCTGGGCAGCTCTCATCGCCGTCCCGCTGGCGATCACTCTGGGCCTGCTGGCGGTGCGCTATAAGGACCGCTGGCCCGACAAGCTGATCTCTGCAATCACCCTGACGACGATCTCCATTCCTGAATTCATGATCGGCTACCTGCTGATCTTTTTCCTGTCGATCCAGCTGCCCCTCCTGATCGGCGGGATGGAATTCCTGCCGGACGGCCTGCGGTCCTGGCTGCTGTCGAACCTGCGGTTTTCCTCCGTTGCGCTGATGAACGACAGCATGACGCTGATCGAAAAGATCAAATCCATCACCCTGCCGATCATGGTGCTGACACTGGTGGTGCTGGCGCATATGATGCGCATGACCCGCGCCGCCATCCTAAACGTGATGCAATCGGCCTACATCGAAACCGCCGAGCTCAAGGGTCTCGGCATGCTCAAAATCATCCGCAAGCACGCTTTCCCCAACGCCATTGCCCCCATCGTGAACGTGGTGATGCTGAACCTTGCCTATCTGGTGGTGGGCGTCGTGGTGGTCGAGGTGGTCTTCGCCTACCCGGGCATGGGACAATACCTGGTCGACCACGTCAGCAAACGGGACGTGCCCGTGGTGCAGGCCTGCGGGTTGATCTTCGCGGCGGTCTACATCGGGCTGAACCTGATTGCGGACATCGTCTCGATCCTCGCCAACCCCAGACTGAGGCACCCAAAGTGATCGGACCTATTGAAAATAGGACCCGGTCACGTCGCGCGGACAGAGCGGGCTCACCCCACAAACCTGCGGCGTCCAGCACCCCCTCTCCATCTCAAGCGCCCGCACGGGACGGCGGGCGGGGCGCCTTGCGCGCCCGCGCAACAGCGCCGCCCAGCCGCCCCCGAAAGCAACGTCCATGAGAATACCCCTCGCCGCTCTCATCGGCCTCTTTTTCACCGGCCTCTTCTTTGCAATGGCCATCTTCGCCCCGCTGATCGCCCCCTATGGCATGGCCGAAGTGGTGGGCGACGTCTGGGAACCGCCCTCCGACCAATTCCTGCTGGGCACCGACAGTATTGGACGCGACCTGCTCAGCCGCATAATCTATGGCGGCCAGACCACCATCTTCATCGCCACCGCCGCCACGGCGCTCAGCTTCATTATCGGCTCTGTCCTCGGCTTCTTTGCGGCGGTCTCGGGCGGCTGGGTCGATCAGAGCATCAGCCGCTTCGTCGACCTGATCATGTCAATCCCCACACTCATCTTTGCGCTTGTCGTGCTCTCGGTCATGCCCACGACCATTACCATCCTGATCGTGCTCATGGGCCTTCTGGACTCAACCCGCGTCTACCGCCTCGCCCGTGCCGTCGCCGTCGATATCACGGTCATGGACTACGTCGAGGCTGCCCGGCTGCGCGGCGAGAAAATCGGCTGGATCATTTTCCGCGAAACCCTGCCCAACGCGCTCTCGCCGCTCGTGGCTGAAATAGGCCTGCGCTTCATCTTCGCCGTCCTCTTCGTCTCCACCCTCAGCTTCCTCGGCCTCGGCGTGCAACCGCCTCAGGCCGACTGGGGCGGCATCGTGAAAGAAAACAAGGAGGGCATCAACTACGGCATCTCCGCCGCCCTCTACCCCGCCTACGCCATCGCAGTGCTCTGCATCTCGATCAATCTGGTCGCCGACTGGGTGCTGAACCGCACCACCTCCCTCAAAGGGGGCCGCGGATGATCAGACCCCTTGCATCCCTGCCGCCCCTTCATTGTTCGTCAAATATGCCGGGGGTGTGGGGGCAGCGCCCCCGCCCGGTAGCGGAGCACCCATGACAAACCCCCTCCTGAAAGTGCGTGGCCTCAAGATCGGCGCCACCATCTACCCGCCCGGCGAGAAATCCCGCGATATCGAAATCGTGCATGGCGTCGACTTTGACCTCGCCCCCGGCAAGGTCCTCGGCCTCATCGGGGAATCCGGCGCGGGCAAATCCACCATTGGCCTGGCCTCCATGGCCTACGGGCGCGGTGGGGTGGAGATCACCGGCGGCAGTGTCGAGGTGAACGGCCGCGATATCCTGCACTCCGGTTTGCGCGACGTCCGCCGCCTGCGCGGCGCCGAAGTGACATACGTCAGCCAATCCGCCGCCGCCTCCTTCAATCCGGCCAAGCAGATCATGGAGCAGGTCACCGAAGCCGCCATCTTCCAGAACAAATTCTCCCGACAAGACGCTGAGGCTCGCGCGGTTGAGCTCTTCCGCAAACTCGGTCTGCCGGACCCCGAAAACATCGGCTCCCGCTACCCGCATCAGGTCTCCGGCGGCCAGCTGCAGCGCTGCATGACCGCGCTGGCCCTCTGCCCCCAACCCGATCTCGTGGTCTTTGATGAGCCAACAACAGCCCTCGACGTGACCACCCAGATTGACGTTCTCGCCGCGATCAAGGAGGCGATCCGCGACACCGGTGTTGCCGCCCTCTACATCACCCACGACCTCGCCGTGGTGGCCCAGGTCTCTGATCACATCATGGTGCTGCAACAGGGCGCCATGGTCGAATACGGCACCACCGATCAGATCATCAATGCACCCAAGGAAGACTATACCAAAGCGCTGGTCTCCGTCCGCTCGATCACCCATGAGGAAAAACAGCCTACTGCCACACCCGTACTCCAGGTCGAAGGCATCACTGCCCGTTACGCCGGTACAAATTTCGATGTCCTCAAGGACATCACCGTCGATCTGCACCCCGGTCAGACCCTGGCCGTGGTGGGCGAAAGCGGCTCGGGCAAATCCACCCTCGCGCGGGTGATCACCGGCCTGCTACCGCCCAGCGCCGGGCAGATCACCTTCGACGGGCGCACCCTGACCCCTGACCTCGCCACCCGCCCGCTCGAAGACCTGCGCGAGCTGCAGATGATCTACCAGATGGCCGATACCGCGATGAACCCGCGCCAGACCGTGGGCACCATCATCGGCCGTCCGCTGGAATTCTACTTCGGCCTCAAGGGCGCCGAGAAACAGAAACGCATCCAGGAGTTGCTCGACGAGATCGAACTCGGCGACGGTTTTCAGGACCGCTACCCGGCAGAGCTCTCGGGCGGGCAAAAACAGCGGGTCTGCATCGCCCGCGCACTGGCCGCCAAGCCCAAGCTGATCATCTGCGACGAGGTCACCTCCGCGCTCGATCCGCTGGTGGCTGACGGTATCCTGAAACTGCTGCTGAACCTGCAAAAGATCGAGGATGTCGCCTATCTCTTCATTACCCACGATCTGGCCACCGTACGGGCCATCGCCGACAGCATTGCGGTCATGTATCAGGGCAACGTCGTGCGCTACGGGCCCAAAAGCGAAGTGCTCTCGCCGCCCTTTGACGACTACACCGACCTTTTGTTGAGTTCTGTGCCGGAAATGAAGCTCGGATGGCTCGAAGAGGTGCTGGAACATCGCAAAATGGAAAGTGCCGGCAACTGACCCCGTCATATTGGCGCGTCGGAAGTGACCATCGACACAGTCCGATCAGGCATCGGATTGCGCCAGAACCTCCGTACTCAGCCACGTCAAATAGTCTTTGATCGCAGCCTCATTGCGTTTGCAATATGACCATTTCATATGCCTCTGTGTCGTGATGAAGCCTGCCTGTTTCAAGATGTCCAGATGGCGACTGGCCGTCGGTTGCGCAACGCCCAGAGCCTCGGCGATCAGCGTCATACACACCCCGAACTCCCCCGCATCCGCCGACCATTGATGGCCAAAATGCCGGTCGGGCTCCGCCAAGAGTCGTAGGGCCTTCAGCCGCGGCGCGCTCGCCATGGCTTTCATTTGCGTTGATCTATCCATATCGACAATCATATAGTTACTTAGCTAAGTGTAAATATGAGAATCGCAATGCTGGACTTGCCCTACACTTCCGTCATCGCAGGAAATGAAATCCGTTGGGGAAAATCCGGCCAGGGTCCGGCCCTTGTCGCCATCCACGGGACACCTTTCTCCTCTCAGGTCTGGCGGCGGATCGTCCCCCATCTCATCGATCACCGAACGGTCTACTACTTCGATCTCGCGGGATACGGGCAATCGGAGATGCGCGCGGGGCAGGACGTCTCCCTCGCTGTGCAAAACAAAATCCTCGCAGCACTTTTCCGGGAATGGGGGCTCGATCGTCCTGATGTTCTGGCCCATGATTTTGGCGGTGCCACAGCCCTGCGTGGCTACTATCTCAATGGGTTGCGCTATGGCTCACTGACGATTTTCGACGCCGTGGCACTCGCGCCTTGGGGCTCGCCCTTTGTCCAGCACGTCCGGCAACATGAAGACGCGTTTTCCGGGATGCCCGACTACATGCACCGCGCCCTATTGCGGGCCTATCTGCAAACCGCCGCCCATAATCCGCTTTCGGACGAAGCGTTTGATGTCTACTCCGCACCTTGGCTGAGCGCGACGGGTCAATCGGCCTTTTACCGCCAAATCGCACAAATGGATCAGGCCTATACCGATGAAATCGAAGGTGCGTATGCTGTGATGGAGTGCCCGGTCACGGTGCTCTGGGGCGCGCAGGATGCGTGGATTCCATTCGAAACCGGGCAGAAGCTGGCCGGATTGATTTCGGATCGGGACTGCATCGCAATTCCGGATGCCGGTCATCTGGTGCAGGAAGATCGGCCGGAGGCGATTGTGGCCGCCGTGCTGAAAAACAGTCTCCCCTGACATGAATTGCTTTCCCTCCACACGAGCAATGGGTCGCAACCATTAAAACGACCGGCGGGGTGGCCTACTGGCTCCGGCATCTCAGCTTGAGACGCCCCCATAAGCGTCCTGATGATCCCGAAGGATTGGCAAAAGCTGATCCTGGCTGCGCATCCCCTGCACCGTACGCTGCAACCCGCCCTCGGGATCGAAAAGCATAAGCGTGACGTTTCCCACGCCGTGGCGCACGGCAAAAGCCTGGCCCTCCGGCGTGTTGATATCCGCGATCAAATAGACCAGATCGCATTCGCCAAACTCTTTCAGCGCCTTTCGTGTCTGCTTTTGCAGCGCCGTGCAGGTCGGGCATTGCGGGTCATGCACCTGCACGACCACAGGCTTGCCCTGTCCCAGACGGTTGAGATCATGTTCAGCGGCGTAGGCCCGGTATGACCCAACCCCGAAATAGCCGCCGCCGGCAAGAACCGCCGCACCGATGCCACCGTTGCGCAGCAATTTCAGCATATCCCGCCGCGAAGTGTCCGGCACCGCAGCCCTGCTCGCCTTGGATTTTGACTTCCGCTTCTGGGATTTGCGGGATTTGCTCATGCCCTACTCCATGCGTTGCACTGATCGAAACGTATCGGACGTCAGGCGGTCCAGGCAAAAGCTTTCCCCGCTCCCGATGTCACAATCTCGTGCGCCCAGTGCGACGGACGGCCGGTGCACTGGCAGCGATCCCTTCACGCGATGGTTGAAATTCCCCCTGAACACACTTAGTTGTTAACAATTGGCTAACAGAATTTGCGGAAAAACGCATGGCAAAGGGGACGTAAGATGCCGGACGATCCGGGTTTCGGGGAGATGCTCGATGCAGCCGTTAGAGCGGCGGGCGACGCTCTGGACGTCCCGATCACCATTGCAGACCCCGAACAGGACGACACCCCTCTTGTCTACGTAAACCCGGCCTTTGAAAAACTGACACTTTACAAAGCCGCCGAAGTCATTGGCCGGAACTGCCGGTTCCTGCAGGGCGATGAAACCGATCGCACCGTCACGGATGAGCTGGCCGATACCTGCAGAAACAAGAAGGCAGACACCTACTGCCTGGTGAATTATCGCAAAGACGGCACGGCTTTTTTCAATCTGGTGGCCATCCAGCCAATCTCGATCACCCGTGCCCACAAGATGCTGATAGGATGCCAGTTTGCGTTCACACCAACGCAGACCGCAGGCACCTTAGCGCGAACCTGCGCCATAATCGACCGGGCACAACGTCAAGTACGGCATGGTGCCAGAACAGAGGCCACCCAGATCAACACCCATGATACTTTTCGTCTGGACACAGTTGCGATGCGGTTCGAGGCCGCGTTTGTCCGCATAAACGATCAATTGCTCAAAAGCGCCAATGGCAGAATGCTGAACGAGCTTGCCCTGGGTCGTGAGCACATGCGGTATCCGCGCGATCTGATCAACGCCGCGCCTGATGAGCTCGCCGAAACGCGGTAAATGCGATCCTGCCCAACCTGAACACGATGCTCCGTCTCCGGACCATTGCGGGGATGAGTTTGAGTGTAGACCGGACACCAGAGCACCCTTTGTGAATTTTTTCTGACAGGTCGCAATCGTCGTTGCGCGAAAATCTGAGTTCGCTTCAGATAGCGCTCAGGGCAACGGAGGGCGTCATGGACACCAAACTACTTCTGATCATCATCGATGGCGTGCCTTGGCGCAACTGGCGCCGGTTGTTCGGCAATCTGGAAGGCTGGGTCGACAGTGGCGACGCCCGCGTATGGAAGATCCGTTCCGTACTGCCCTCGACCTCGGCAAGTTGCTACGCCTCGATCCATACCGGCGTGGTGCCCGCAGCGCATGGCTGTACCGGCAATGACAATGTCTTTCGCCTCACCCAAGCGGATGTTTTCGGTCAGATCCGCAAGGCCTGTGGCATCACCGGGGCCGTGGCCCATTCCTACTGGTCGGAGCTTTTCAACCGGGCGCCGTTCGATCCGGTCCGGGACATCGAATATGACGAGCCCGAAAGCGACACGATCAACCACGGGCGGTTTCACACCATGTCAGGCTACGGGCTGATCAACCAGATGACCCCGTCGGATGCCGACCTCTTTGCCACCTTGACCCACTTGTGCGAGACCTACCAGCTTGACTACGGGATGCTGCACAGCTGCACGCTCGACAGCATGGGGCATCGTTTCTTTCATGACTGCCAGGAGATGGATCACGCCTGTTTCGTGCTGGACGCGATGCTGGCCCCCTACATCACCCGCTGGCGTCAGGCAGGGTACGAGGTGATCGTGACGGCAGACCACGGACAGGACGCACGCGGCCATCACGGCGGGCGGGACCCGCTGCAGCAAGAGGCCGCACTTTATTACTTTGGCCCGGCAGAGGGGCCTGCCCCGGACACGGTGATCGACCAGTTGCAACTGGCGCCCACGATCCTGACACGTCTCGGGGCGCCGATTGCCGATACAATGAAGGCGCGGGCTTTCCTGCGCTGATTACTCGGCGGCCACGGCAGTGCTGGCCAGCACCCAAGGACGCACAAAGGCACTGAGCGCGTGGGCAATGGCCTCTTCCCCTGCCCCATTCGCGTCGATCTGCGCGACCAACCCGCGTTTCTTATCATCCACCACAGAGACGACACGCGCCGCCACCCCGGCCTGCTCCAGTGCCTGATTGTAAATCCGGGTGATCGCCATCTTGCGCAGGTCGGGTTTGAAGATCTTGCCGACAGCCGTCTTGGGCAGCTCATCCATGATGGTCATATGCTTGGGCTGTGCCGCGCGCTCGTGCACGTGTTCCTTGCAGAAGGCCAGCAGTTCTTCCTCGCTCACACTCGCCCCGTCCACCAATTCGACAAAGGCACAGGGCACCTCACCTGAATGCGCATCCGGCTGGCCGATGGCCCCGGCAAAGGCGACCGCCTCATGGTGCAGCAGGGCTTCCTCGATCTCCGCCGGGTCGATGTTGTGACCGCCCCGAATGATCAGATCCTTGGCGCGGCCCGTGATCCACAGATAGCCATCGGGATCGACGCGGCCCAGATCACCGGTGCGCAGGTAGTCGCCATAGTAGAGCTCTTTGTTCTTCTCTTCCTCGGTATAGGTATGGCCGACAAAAACACCGGGGTTGGACACGCAAATCTCACCGATTTCATCGACATCAGCCTCGACCGGACCGTCATTGGTGGTCTTGTAGATCTTCACCTTGCAATAGGGGAAGGGAATGCCAATACTGCCGACCTTCTTTTCCCCGTCCACCGGGTTGCAGGACACAAGGCAGGTCGCCTCGGTCAGCCCGTAGCCTTCGACCAGCGTCACGCCCGTCGCCTTTTCGAACCGACGGAAAAGCTCCAGCGGCAGCGGGGCAGAGCCGGAAAACGCCGTCTTCACCGTGCTGACGTCGGCGTTGATCGGGCGTTGCATCTTGGCGGAAATCGCCGTCGGCACCGTGATGATAAAGGTGATTTTCCACCGCTCCACCAATTGCCAGAAATTATCCATCACACCTTCGCCGCGATAGCCCTGCGGGGTGGGAAAGATGACATGTGCGCCAGAGGTCACCGCCGCCATGAAGATCACGTGGCAGGCAAAGACGTGAAACAGCGGCAGCGGACACATGATGTTGTCTTCTTCGTTAAAGAGCAGCTCTGTCCCGATCCAGCCGTTGTAGATCATCCCCGAATAGCGATGCTGCGCCACCTTGGGCATGCCCGTGGTGCCACCGGTGTGGAAATAGCAGGCGACGCGGTCTTCATCGACATCCTCAAAGCTCAACGTCGTGGGTTGCTTGGCCACTTCCTCGCGGAAATTCAGATATTTTGCGTGGTTCTGCACGCTGCGCTTGGGCCGAATGAGCGGCACGATCCAGGACTTCGGCGGCGTCAGGTAACGCAGCAGATCAACTTCCAACACTGTGGTCACATTGGGGGCAAGGGCGACGGCTTCCGCGGTCTTGTCGGCCACATCCGTCTTGGGGAACGGGCGCAGGGTCACCACAACCTTGGCATTGGTTTCGCGCAGGATGGAGCCGATCTGCTCCGCGTCCAGCAGCGGATTAATCGGGTTGACGATTCCCGCCACGGCCCCACCCATCAGGGTCAGCACCGTCTCATTGGCATTCGGCAGAATGTAGGCGACGACATCTGTCTCCGTCACCCCGAGGGAGCGGAAGAGGTTGGCCGTCTGGGTGACCTGATCCTTGAGCGTCGACCAGGTGATGGTTTCCGCCTTGTCCTTCGGGCCCGAAAAAATCTGGTAGCTCACCGCGTTGTGGTTGGGGAATTTCCCTGCCGTTTCACTCAGCAAACCATAGAGGGTATTCGGCAGCGGACGGTCCGCCCACGGCATTGCAGCCTCGATGGCATCGCGATCTTCGATCCCGGCAAAAGTCATTCAGTTTCCTCCCAAAACGCCCATTTTCGAGCTTATTCTCAGTGGCAAGAAAGATGGAGCCAAATACCCGATTGTGCAAGCTTTCCCGGCACGCACGCGCCTTTCGGAACGCTGCGTAAAATCATGTGACGTAAGGACACGAAAAGACTGTAGCCGCAGCAGCTCTGCAATCACAGGTTATTCTGCAGCGATGCCATCTGTGAACTGCAACCGCGCCAACCGGGCATAAAGCCCGTCTTCGGCCACCAGCTTGTCGTGCGGGCCGCTGGCCACCACCCTGCCCTGATCCAGCACGACAATCCGGTCGGCCTTTTTGACCGTGGCCAGCCGGTGCGCAACGATCAGCGTCGTGCGCCCTTTGCTGAGCGTGTCGACGGCGGTCTGCACCGCGCGTTCGCTTTCCGCATCGAGCGCGCTGGTGGCTTCGTCCAGCAAGAGCACGGGCGCATCCCGCAGGATGGCACGCGCAATGGCGATCCGTTGTTTCTGTCCGCCAGACAGCATGACGCCGCGCTCGCCCAGATAAGCGTCATATCCGTCAGGCAGCTTTTCGATGAACTCATGCGCGGCGGCGGCGTTGGCAGCGGCCTCAATCTCGGCATCTGACGCATCGGGGCGGCCAAATCGAATGTTGTCCCGTGCAGAAGCAGCAAAGATCACCGGATCCTGCGGCACCAGCGCCACGACCTTGCGGAACACATCCCGCCGCAGGTGCGACAGGTCCACGCCATCAAGGGTTATGCGCCCTGAATCCGGGTCGTAGAACCGCAGGATCATCTGGATAATCGTGGTTTTACCCGCGCCCGACGGGCCGACAAAAGCCACGGTTTCCCCCGGTTCAATCTCAAGGGTCACCTGCTCGAGCGCGTTGATCCCCGGGCGCGCCGGATAGGCGAAACTCACATCCTCGAAGCCGATGCGCCCGGTCACGGGCTCCGGCAGGTCGAGACCGGTGTCAGGGTCCTTGACCGTGTCTTCGGTCTGCAGCAGTTCCACCAGACGTTCCGTCGCCCCTGCAGCACGTTGCAATTCGCCCCAGATTTCCGACAGGGCGGCCACGCCACCGGCCACCATCACGGCGTAGATCACGAACTGCACCAAAGCGCCTTGGGTCATGTCGCCGGCGCGCACATCCCGCGCCCCGATCCAGAGCACGCCGACGATGCCGGCAAAGACCAGAAAAATAACGATCACGGTCATCAGCGCCCGTGTGGATATCCGGCGACGGGCCGCATCGTAGGACAGCTCCGTGACGTCCGAAAACTGCGTGCGGCTGGCAGCTTCATGGGTGAAGGCCTGAACGGTCTGAACGGCGCTCAGGGTTTCGGAGGCATTCCCGGAAGAGGCCGCAATCCAGTCCTGATTTTCCCGGCTGAGCACCCGCAGCCTGCGGCCCAGCACCAGGATCGGCACGATGACCGCAGGCACGATCAGCAGCACAAGCCCGGTGAGTTTTGCGGATGTCAGCAGCATCAGGGCAAGACCGCCCACAAAGATCAGCAAATTGCGCAGGGCAATCGACACGGAGGACCCGATCACCGACAGGATCAGCGTGGTATCCGTCGTGATGCGGCTGAGCACTTCGCCGGTCATCACCTGTTCATAAAACGCCGGACTCATCGCGATGACACGGTCAAAGACGGCCTTGCGTATGTCGGCCACCACGCGTTCACCCAGCCGGGTCACCAGCATGTACCGAAGCCCGGTGCCAATGGCGAGCAGCGCCGCGATACCCAAGGCGGCAGCGAAGTATTGGTCGAGGATATAGGCGTTTTCCGTGTCGAAATTATCGACAACACGCCGCACCGCCAGAGGCAGTGTCAGCGAGATGACCGCCGTCGTGACCAGAGCCGCGATTGCCGCAAACATCAGCCGCCGGTAGGGCCAGATGAAAGGCAGCAGCGCTGCAAGCGCGCCAATCCTTTTCGACTTTGCGCGTTCTTCTGTCTGCCCCGGCGCTGCGGGAGCCGGGGGCGTGCCACGGGCCATGTCGTATCCTTCGTCGTCTGCCTCTGTCATGGCGACCTGCGCCGCGAGGGTCAAGAGATCGCGTCTTTTGAAGGCTTGATAGAGCCAAAATGCCGCGTCCGGGCGATGGGCTTCAATTGTCGTGGGAAGGGGATGGAGCGGGCGGCGGGAATCGAACCCGCGTCATTAGCTTGGAAGGCTAAGGTCTTACCACTACACAACGCCCGCGTAGCGTCACTTGGAATATGGTACGGTGCCAATGCCGTCAAGTAGCTAAGCCAAGCCAACCTTGTCACACTTCAAATGCTCAGGATGACACGGTTTCCATATCTGATCACGGCCGTTCAGCGCGCGGCTGCTGGCCACTCGAGACTGTGTTGGGCTGCGACACTATCCGGCAAACCGCGCGAAGACCAAGCGCGCCGGTGCAAGCCCTAAGTCTCGGGAATGGCCTTGTAGCCCTTGATGACCATGGCAAGCCCGACACCACTCAACCCCAAGCCACTCAGGATGTCCGCATTCAACCAGCGCGATGTGGTACGCTTGACCGTGTGCATCGTGAACAATGCGTAGGCCAGGATGGAAATCGCATCCAAGGTCAGGAAAATCGCACCGTAGACCACGCTTTGGACCAGAATACTATGCTCGGTCGAGATGAATGCCGGAAAGAGGGCCACGAAGAACACAATCGCCTTCGGATTGGAAACACAGGCGAAAAACCCCGCCCAGAATGTCGCCTTGTCCGACGCCTTTGCTCGTGTGCCGTTGCCTGATCGCGCGTGAGAAAAGGACTGATACGCCATGTACAAAATGAAAAGCCCGCCCGCGATCTGCAGCGGGGGCAATATTATGTCCGACAAGGCAATCAGGACGGTCAGGCTGCTGGCGGCGACCGCGATATGCACGACAGTGCCCAAGGCGTCCCCCGCCACCGTCACGCAAGCCCCGCGGGTGCCATGGCGCAGCGCCTGTGCCGTGGCAAAGGCAACCGATGGTCCCGGTGCCGCGACAAACAGCAGCGTCGTTGTCAGAAAGGCGATGAGCAGTGTGGTATCCACGCGCGTTTCCCTTATTCGCTTGAGCGCGTTTCATGGTACTGGGATGCGTCTCAGGTGCAAGACGCATTCCTTCGGTCGATGACGTCCCCGGACATCGCGGCACCCTGCGGCATCTCTCTCCTGATGCGTCCCGAGGTTTAAGGCCTGGCAGATTTCGACCGCCAGCAGTTTTGCCGTGAGGTGAACAAGTGACTTCGCCCGGCGCGGCGACCGGGCGCTCAGTCAGACCGGCGCGTCACGCGACGATGACCACTTCCCCGGTAATGGCGCCCTCCACGGATTTGGCATAGGCGCGCCCGACCCGCTCTGATGACACGCGCTCGTGCCCGGGAAAGAGCGTGCCATAGCGGTCTTCGGACGCCTTCAGAAGGCCGGGGCTCACGACATTGATCCGAAGGCCGCGCTGCAGTTCGATCGCGGCGCTTTTGATGAACCCTGCCAAGGCACCGTTTGCCGTGGCGGCACCGGTTCCCGAGATCACGGGATCACGATCCAGCACGCCGCTGGTCAAGGTGAAGGACCCGTTGTCCGACACATGGGCCATCCCCGCAAGCACAAGGTTGATTTGCCCCATGGCCTTGTTCTCCAGCCCAAATCTGAACGTCTCTTCTGTGTAATCTGAGAGAGGTGCGAAATGCGCGCCACCTGCGGTAGACACCACGGCATCAAACGCCCCGACGGTTGCATACATCGCCTCGATTGACTGTCTGTCGCCGATATCGACCGTGACGTCGGCAGCCTTGCGCCCCGCCCGGACGATTTCGTGGCGCTTGGATAACGCGTCATAGGCGGCCCGCCCGACGTCGCCCGATGCGCCAACCAATATGATCTTCATGGTATGTCCTCCTCCGATATCTCGAATGTCCCTGGGCGGATCTCTTCACGGCGACGTTTCGCCAGCCTCGCTGAAGTCTCTTCTGCGGCATATATTGATTCATCGCCTTGGACAAAGAGCGAGGCAAATGAATACTCCGGATAGCACGATAGACACCAGGCGACACAGACGGAAGACTTTCGGGAGAACGTCGAGAGCCAGCGGCCATGCGGGCCCCAATGCTGTCCAATGAGAAGCAATGTCTAGGCAAACAGCCGACCACATCCGGGTCGCCGGTCCGCCACCCCCGCGAGAGCGAGCATATGCCAAGCGAGCGCCTGATTGCTTGTGATGACGGGCAGGCCAATCTTCGCCTCCGCGTCGGCAATGACATCAAGGCAGCGCAGATTGGTGCAGGACACGACAACGGCATCACAGGATGCCTTGCCCGCAACTGCCTCGATAGCCGCTGCAATCGCCGTCGGTGTGATCCGCGCCACCACCCGGTCATTGCCTTCCTCGAAGGAGCCGAAACTTGCGATCTCGAACCCGGCCAGTTCAAGCTTTTGCCGCATGCGTGCGGAGACGTCGACGACGTAGGGTGTGACAAAGCCAAGGCGCCGCGCCTGAAGCGCGCGACCTGCGGCAATGATTGCCGCCAGTGGATCCGTTACTTTCGCGCCCGGACAGGTGGCCGCGATGATCTCCGCCACCCGGTCAGATCCGATCACGCTCGACGCCGAGGTGCAGCCGAACCCAATGGCATCGAAGTTCAGCGCCGGTGGCAGAAGGCCCGCCGCCGTCGGCAGATCCATCTCCATCTGTGCGAGCGTTTCAGATCGGATTTCCGGCACCATCGCAATCCGGCTGACATAAAGCGCGATGCCCGCGCCGCTCACCAACTGCCGGAACTCATGCTCCAGCGTCTCATCGGTTTCCAGAACGATCACACCCAAATTGGCGCGCGTGCCGATCCCATCATCCGTCTGGTATGCGAGTTTCATGCAATAGCTCCTAGATCACCGGCAAGTCCGGTGCAGCGCGGTCGGTCAAAAGCTCTGCACCGCCTGCGCGCACGACGATGTTTTCCTCATGCACCATGATGCGATCGTCCCCGTAGGATAGGGAGGGTTCAATGGTCAGCACCATGTTTTCTTCGATCACCGTGTCATCCCAGGCAGCATGCGACGGCCATTCCGTCAGTTGCATACCCAGACCGTGACCAAGGCGCCCCACGTCTCCCCCCGTGTCATCAAGCTCAGAGATGACGGACCGCATCGCATGAAAGAGATCGCGGCAGGTGGCTCCCGGACGGGCGGCGGCAATGCCCGCTTCGGTCGCGCGCCACAGGACGTCGTAAGCGCGCCGAGATGCATCATCCGCCCCGCCAATGGCCCAGTTCCGGTCAAAATCGCAGAAATAGCCGTCCCAGGTGGCGCCGCTGTCCAGCATCAGGATGTCCCCTTGTGCCAGAGGGCGGCGCGACGGCGGTGAAATCACGTCACGATATCCGCCCTGGTCCGCACCCCCGACCAGATAGGGCACATCATCGGCGCCCTGAACCAGTGCTTCCCGGCGAAACGCGCGGAATACCTCTTCCAGGGGCATGCCCTCGCGGGCAACGTCCGGCACGGCGGCAAAGCTGCGAGAGCCGATGGCGCACACATGCCGGATTTTGGTAATTTCCGCGTCGGATTTCACCATCCTGAGGCCACGCACCAGATCAGTGGCATCGGCCATCCGAAGCCCCGGCAGTGCCGCTGAGAGCCGTTCGAAGTCACGCAACGGCATTCTCAAATGTGTCTCATGCCCCTTCATGAGGCCGATGGCAGCGCCTGAGCGTGCGAAGGGCGCAAGCAGATCGATCAACAATCCGATGCCGTCGTCCAGCGGTGCCGGGGCACCCCAGGTGCGGATATCCTCCACCCACGTTCGGCGCATGAGGTCCGCGCCAATCTCGGGAATGATTGCGATGGGTTTGCCAGAGGCGGGTACAAACAGGAACCAGGGCCGTGTCGGGCTCTGCCAGAAAAGCGTGTGGAACCCGCTGAAATACCGCACCTCTGCCTCGGTCGTCAGCAACACACCGACCAGACCCGCCCCGGCCATGGCGGTCTGAGCCTTGGCCGTACGATCTGCAAATTCGCGTTCGGAAAACCCCCTGTCCGGCGTGTCGGTCACGGCTGCTCCTTTCGCAAAGGTAGTCGATCCTGAACCAGCTGCACCCAGAACCCAGCCCCGATCGCCGACAGATCATCGTTGAAGTCACATTCCGATGCGTGCAGCGGGCGGCCATGACGTCCCGTTTCACCATTGCCGAGCAAGAGGAAACACCCCGGCACCGCGGCCGCGAAATGGGCAAAATCCTCAGAGAAACGCATCGCAAGCCGGTTCCGCACAAGCGTGCAGCCCGCCGTCTCCGCGGTCCGGTAGGCGGCCTCGGTCGGGCCGCCTGCGTTGATCGTCTCAACGAATTGCGTGTCAAAGGCGACCGAAACACCAACACCATGCGCACTCCCGATGCCGTCGGCAATTTGCTGAATGAACTGCGCAATGCGGGCACGGTCATCCGCGGAACGTGCTCGGAAATCCCCCTTGAGGACGGCCTTGCCCGGCAGGACATTCCTTTGCCCGTCGGTCAGAAACTCCGTCACCGACACCACCGCCCCGGCGGCGGGTGCCCGTTTCCGCAATCGCGTGGCGATGATTTTTCTGGTACACATCTCGTCGAAGCCAAGCTCCGGGTGGCGATGCAAATCCCGGCGGAGCTGCGTCATTCGCGTCCGAAAATCAGCCATTTCCGTGCCTTTCGCCACCATGCGCAGAACTTAGCGCTCTATGATGCACGTTTGGCATCATCTGTGCGGGTACCGTGCAGAAATACTTTCACGGATCGGGCCGCAGACAAGATTTTCTGTCGACGGCCTGCCCATCAGATCGGGATGCTCAGGCTGACCTTGGTGCGGTCCATCGCCACGGAGGTCCGAAACCGGCGCACATTGGAATTCTCAAAGAACAGCCGATGCGTCAGCGCCTCGAAATCCTGCATGTCCTTTGCCGAACAGATCAGGATGAAATCCGCGTCGCCCGTGACATAGTAGCATTGCTGAACCTGCGGCTCTGCCGTCGCGCGCTTGCGAAACAGTTCCAGCTGCTGGAGCGATTCCCGCTCCAGTTCGACCATGACGATGAAGGTCATCTTGTAGTCGAATTTCGCCGGGTTGAGGACGGCAATCTCCTTTTCAATGAGTTTTGCCTGCCGCAACCGTTTCAGGCGACGCTGCACCGAAGGCACCGACAAGGCGCACTCATGGGCGAGCTTTTCCAGACCAATGCGGCAATTGGTCTGCAAGGTGCGCAGGATTGTCAGGTCTGTCTTGTCGAGGTCGGTGGCCATGATGCGTTTCGACGCTCCACTGCTAAAACTACGCAAAATATTATCGGGTAACTCGCGAAGAATGCAAAATGTACCGTATCAAAAGCCCGTATCTTGCCAAGCCATGACACATAACGATTCTCTCGACTTCTCGCCAAATGCCGCAGCTGCCCACGCATTTTTCAGGGCGCAGGACAAATACAAGCCCACGCCACTGGTCGAAATTGTGGGTCCGCACGGCGGCGGCGTGTTGGCCAAGGATGAAACGAACCGCATGGGGCTCGGCGCGTTTAAGGCGCTCGGGGCGCCCTATGCCGTTGCCCGGATCCTGCAGCAGAGATGGCAGTCGAGGGCGGGTGAAACCCCGACGCAGGACCGTTTGGCCGATGCCGATCTGCGTGCCTTTGCAGCCACACAAACCTTCGTCTGCGCCAGTGCGGGCAATCACGGCATGGGTGTCGCAGCAGGCGCGCGGGACGCCGGGGCTGCGGCCCGCATCCACCTCGCCGACACCGTGCCGGAGAGCTTCGCGCAAAGGCTACGGGCGCTGGGGGCATCGGTTGTCCGTTCCGGCGCGGTGTATGAGGAGAGCGTCGCCGCCGCGATCGAGGATGCGGGTGCCACCGGCGCCGTTCTGCTCGCCGATGGGACCTGGCCTGGCTACACAGAGATCCCGAAATGGGTGATGGAAGGCTATTGCGTCATTGCCGAAGAGCTTCGGGAGAGCTTTGAGGCATCGGGGCAGTGGCCCACCCATGTCTATCTGCAGGCAGGGGTCGGCGGGTTGGCTGCCGCGACGGCACATATGATCCGGCTGAACTGGGCGGAGCAGCCGGATCTGGTGGTGGTGGAACCTGCCGCAGCCGCCTGCCTTCGGGCCAGCCACACGGCGGGGCACCCAACCCGCGGGGACGGGCCAGCCTCCGCCATGGGGCGCTTGGATTGCAAGGATCCCTCCATCGTGGCCTGGGCCGCGCTCGAACGCTGTGACGTGCGCTATGTCACCCTGTCGGAGGAAGAGGGCGAGGCCGCCGCTGCACGCGTTACTGCGCTGGGGCTTCCTACATCGCCGTCAGGAGCCGCTGGCTACGCTGCGCTCTGCCAGGAGGCCGCGCAGCACGCGCAAAACGAGACGTTCCGACCGCTTGTCATCGTTTCGGAAGGACCGGCTTAGCCGCACACCTGCGCAGATTGGAAAGCCACCCATTGTCTTCGGAAAGCGATCTCCGCCCTCATTCCGACCTGTTGCACGCCGCTGTAAGGGCCTCGCGCAGCACATCGACATCCCCGATGTGATTGGCCAACACGAGGATCAAGCGCGCGTTCAACGCGTCGCTCTCATCCTTGCTCAACCCCTGATGCGCGGCCAGCAACAGGTCGTAGAACCCATCCGGATCTGGGATGTTCGGCTCAAGGTTCAGGGGCATCCCACGTCCTTTCCCAATGCGGTTTGCATCGCCGCTCTCACCTCATCAGCGGAAACCGCAGGCCACCGCGCCACCACATGCTGGTCCGGGCGAAGCAGGTATACGGCACCTTCCGCATCCCCGAGATAGCGGTCCGCCAGAAGCGGGTTGCCCTCTGCGCTCAAGTTCAGATGGGTCAACGACACCCCATCTACCGCCTCAAGATCCGGCGCGGATGCATCAATGCACAAAAGCGTAAACCCCTCGGGCAGATGATCCAGAAGATGGCTTTCACCCAGCGGTGCATCCACCGCAGGTGCCCCCACCCGCGTCCGTTTTGGCCCATCCAACAGGTCCGGGCCGTTCAGGGACAATCCGTCATAGACACACGGCATGGACAACCGTCCCGAATTGACCAGCGGGCGCGCAAAAGCGTGCTCCCGCGCAAGCGCCAGCACGGCATTTCGGAAAATCTGGCTCATCTCGCTTTTCGGCGTCAGGAAATCGGTGGCGCGGGTGGAATTGAGGATGTTTTCATCCGCGCCGTGCACCCGTTCCTCGGAATAGCTGTCCAGCAACCGTTCCGGCGCAAGCCCCCGGATCACAAGATCAAGCTTCCAGGCCAGATTATCCGCGTCCTGAATCCCGGAATTTGCCCCGCGCGCGCCAAAGGGTGAAACCTGATGCGCAGCGTCCCCGGCAAAGAACACGCGGTCATGGCGGAACGCCTGCATCCGACGGCATTGGAACGTGTAAATCGATGTCCATTCCAGCGTGTATGCGACCCCCTCACCCAGCATCGCGTCAACCCGCGCACGGACGTTTTCCTCTTTCAGCTCCTCGGCGCGATCGATGTCCCAGCCCAGTTGGAAATCAATCCGCCAGATGTCGTCCGGCTGCTTGTGCAGCAACGCAGACTGACCACTGTCCTTGAAGGGCGGTTCGAACCAGAACCAGCGCTCGGTCGGGAAGTCTGCCGTCATCTTCACATCGGCAATCAGGAAGTTGTCCTCGAAGACGCGCCCGTCAAAACTCAGCCTCATCATATCGCGCAGCGGAGAGCGCGCGCCGTCGCAGGCCACCAGCCAGTCGGCCTCGACCTGATAGTGACCGTCCGGCGTCTCGACGGTCAGAACGACATGATCTGCGGCCGGCGTGAGGCCCGTCACCGCATTGCAGCCCCGAATTTCGATGGGTGCGCCGTCGTCCTGCGCCTTGCGGATCTCGTCAACGATGAATTTCTCAAAATAGGGCTGTTGCAGGTTGATGAAGGCGGGGTTCTTATGGCCGCCTTCCGGCTGCAGGTTGAATTCGAAAACCTGATCATCCCCATGAAAGACCTTGCCGACGTTCCAGACGACACCCTTGTCCACCATCGCCTGCCCGGCGCCGAGGCGGTCCGCAATCTCAAGCGTGCGCTTGGCAAAACAGATCGCGCGGCTGCCCTGCCCGACCCCTTCGTGATCGTCCAGCACCAGCACCGGTGTGCCCTTGCGTCCCAGATCAAGCGCCAGCGCCATGCCGATGGGTCCGCCGCCGACGATGACTACCGGGTGCCGCTTGGGCGGCAGGTCCTGATCCGGGACTTTCTCGTAGGGGTAAAGCCGGAAAGCGATGTCATATCTGACGTCTACCATATCGCGCCCTCCCTGTCGTCAGCCCTGCAGTTGCTCCCACATCTCCAGATCGCGTTTGTCGGTCCAGGTTCGCGGTGTGTCGATGCCGCGCGCTTCGTCATAGGCGCGGGATACGTTGAAGGGCAGGCAGTGTTCGTAGATCGCATAATCCTTGAACTTGGGATCACAGGCCGCACGCACGGCGTCCCACGCCTCTTTCAGCGATCCGCCCCGCGCCGCGACCCGAGCCGCCGGTGCATAGGTGCTGTCGACAAAATCGCGGGTTGAGGCAATCGCGCGCTCGACCGCCTCCTTGCCGATCAGCGCGCCGCCGCGCCCCGGCGCAATCGCGTCAACATCATAGGCGGCAATCGCATCCAGCGTGCCGCCCCAATCGCCGAAATGCCCGTCGCCACAATAGCAGGCAGAGCGATCTTCCACGATGTCGCCGGTGAACATCACGTTCTGATCCGGCACGTGGATCACCGCATCCCCAGCCGTATGGGCACGACCCAGGTGTTTGATGTCGACCCGGCGCTGCCCCAGATAAACGGTCATGGCATCGCTGAAGGTCGTGGTGGGCCAGGTCAGGCCGGGAATGCTTTCGTGCCCTTCAAAGAGGCGCGGAAAGCGCTGGAATTCACTGTCCCAGTCTTCCTGTCCGCGCTCGGCGACCATGGCGCGGGCGGTGTCCGACATGATGATCTGCCCAGCGCCATAGGCGGACGCCCCCAGCACCCGCACGGCGTGGTAATGCGTCAGAACCAGGTGGCTGATCGGCTTGTCGGTGACTTCGCGCACCTTGTCGATCACCTTGCCCGCCAGCCGCGGCGTGGCCTGCGCTTCGACAATCATCACGCTGTCATCGCCGATGATCACCCCGGAATTCGGATCGCCCTCCGCGGTGAAGGCCCAAAGCCCTTCGCCGATTTCATCAAAGGTGATTTTCTTTTCCGACATATCCCCCTGGGATGCGAATGCCTTGGCCACCTGCTGTTTCCTCCCTGCGCGCATTTCCACCTCCCGCAGCTACCAGTTGCTTTTGTAACTAACAACGGGTTTGAAGGCGCAGTTCAGCGCATGACGAAAGGATTGGCCATCGGGTCCTCGGACGTGTCGATCCAGGTGGTTTTTGTGCGGGTATAGTCGAGGATCGCCTCCTGCCCCGCTTCGCGACCGTAACCGGATTGATTGAATCCCCCGAAGGGCGCCATGGGGGAAATCGCGCGGTAGGTGTTCACCCAGGTGATCCCTGACCTGATGCGCCGCGACACACGGTGGGCCCGCGCCACGTTCTGTGTGAAGACGCCCGATCCGAGGCCGAAGTCACTGTCATTCGCCAATTGGATCGCCTCTTCCTCAGTGTCGAAGGGGATCAGCGTCATCACCGGGCCGAACATCTCCACCGTCAACGTCTCCACACCCGGCCCGTCCGCCAGCACCAGTGTCGGCTGGAAATAATGCGCACTGTCGCCACCCGCGCGGCTGCCGCCAAAGGCAATGCGTGCACCCTGCGACACGGCCTTGGCCAGCGTCGTTTCGATCTTTTCCACCTGCGCCATGGTGCAGAGCGGTCCGAGATGCGTGGCCGGGTCATGCGGATCCCCCACGACCAAGTTGCGGCATTTGTCGATGATCGCCGCGACCAGCGCATCGTAGACGGGGCGCTGCACCAGACCGCGCGTGCCTGCCACGCAGGACTGTCCGGAGGCGCCGAAATTGCCCGCGATCAGCCCGTTGGCGGCGGCATCCAGGTCCGCATCCTCAAACACCAGAATGGGTGATTTCCCCCCCAACTCCAACGTTGTCACGGCGAAGTTTTCCGCGGAATTGCGCACGACATGGCGCGCGGCGTCCGGCCCGCCGGTAAAGGCGATCCGGTCCACGCCGGGATGACAGGTCAGCGGAATGGCGCAATTCTCTGCATCCCCGGTCAGGACGGAAACGACGCCGGGTGGAAATCCGGCCTGCTCGATCAGCCTGGCAAACTCCAACATCGGAGCGGGGGCGATTTCAGAGGCTTTCAGAACCACGGCGCATCCAGCCGCAAGGGCGGGTGCCAGCTTGGTTGCCGCCAGAAACATCTGCGCATTCCAGGGCACGATGGCGGCCACCACACCGATGGGCAGGCGCTGCGTAAAAACATGCATGTCAGGCTTGTCGATGGGCAGCACCGCGCCCTCTATCTTGTCGGCCAGCCCGGCGTAGTAGCGATAGTAGTCTGCCACATAGCCGGTCTGCGCCCTCGTCTCCGCAGCGAGCTTGCCGCTGTCGGTGGTCTCGATCCGGCCCAGGTGCTCGGCCTTCTCCGCCACCAGATCGGCCAGGCGGTAGAGCAGCTTGCCCCGCGCGGTCTGGCTCATGTCCCGCCAGGCAGGCGCATCGAGTGCTGCCTGTGCCGCCGATACCGCGTCCGACACGTCATCGGGGCTGGCACAATCGAAACGGGCCCAGGCCTCTCCTGTTGCCGGACTTACGCTCTGTAACGTCTGACCTTGCGATCCGGCACGCCACTGGCCCGCGATAAAAAGAGAGTACTGAGGAAGATCGGGCATAGTCCCTCCGAAGGTTTAGCAGAAAGCTGGCATGACATGATCGATGAAGCGCGCAAGCGAGGCGCGCTTGCGCTCGAAGCTCATCCCGCTGTCGATCCAGAAGGAAAACTCATCATAGCCAAGGTCTTCGAAACGTTTGAGCCGGTCGATCACCTCCTGCACCGTGCCCACCGTCAGATCGCGCCGCATGTTTTCCGGGCACATCATCGCGTTTTGCGCCATGTCTTCCGTGCTGATCTTCTCCATCAACCCTTGAGACACCGGCCGCTTGTTCTGAAACCAGGCGCCGAAGTAATTGTAGAACCGGCTGAGCTCCTGCGCTGCCAGATCGACATCCTCTGCGTCCGAGCCGACATAGGTGTGGTGCAGCAGCATGATCTTGGGCTTGGGTCCGGCGTGGGCCGCACAGGCAGTCTTGAAAGTCGCCATCAGGTTTTCGATCTCCGCGTCGCCCTGCCAAAGCGGGGTGACCTGCACATTGAACCCGTTCTGGACGGCGAATTCGTGGCTGTTGGGATCGCGCGCGGCGACCCAGATCGGTGGGCCATCCTGCTGCACCGGTTTTGGCGCCGAGGTGGTGGGCGGAAATCTGTGGTAGGTGCCGTCATGGGCGCAGTCCCCCGCCCATAAGGGCCGCAGCAGCGGCAGGGTTTCCCGCATCCGCTGCCCCGCATCCCAGGCATCGAGCCCCGGCATCATCCGCTCGTATTCGTAAGAGTAAGCGCCCCGCGCCGCACCGATTTCCAACCGCCCGCCGGTGATCACATCGGTCATCGCCGCCTCGCCCGCCAGCTTGATGGGGTGCCAGAAGGGGACGATCACGGTCCCGGTGCCAAGCCGCACGTTCTGCGTATGGTGGCTCAGATCCACCAGCGTGGTGAAAGGGTTGGGGGCAATCGTGAACTCCATGCCATGATGTTCGCCCGTCCAGATCGCCCGCATCCCGCCCTGATCGGCCATCTTGCACAGCGCCACGAACTCCCCGTAAAGCGCCTCATGGGGCTGATCGGCGCTCAGCCGTTCCATATGCGCAAAGAGTGAGAACTCCATCTCAATCCCTCCCTTGGGCGGGCAGCACGTCACCCGCCTCTGCGTCGCCGACGTAGAGCCCGAAGCTCTGCGTGCGGTGTTCCTGTTGAAACCGCTCCAGCAGGGCGCGCACGGCGGTGTTTTTCACACTTGCGGCATCCAGCGTCGCGATCTCATGGGCCTGCAGCCCCGGTTGCGTGCCCTTGGTCCTGCCGCGAAAGACGATGTGCCTGCGGCTGTCCGCTTCGTCGTAGATGGCGTAGACGACGCTCAGATCCGCCCGGACGTGCCGCGCGACAAGCCCGGCCTCCAAAGCGCTCAGCGGGCTCTGGCCCCTTTCAACCGGCACCATCGGCAACTGCCCGTGATCCGTCAGGTAAATCCTTGCCCCATCCTCCAGTAGCACGCTGGCACGCGTTGCGGCCGCATCCGCCGCTTCGGCCTTGCGCTCCTTGGCCTGCGAGAAATAGCCATCGGGCCCGTAGCCAAGGCCGGGCCGCGCGGCATCATCGAAGTGAGAGACCTGGCCGATCAGCACGATGTGATCGCCCGCTGCGACCACGGAAGATGTCGTGCAGACAAACCCCGCGGCGCGTCCCGCGATAAGGGGCATGCCGCCTGCTTCTTCCCAGTCGCAGTTTGCAAACCTGTCCGCTGCGCGGGATGCAAAGAGGTTGGAGACGGCCTCCTGCCCTTCCGCCAAGATGCTGACCCCGAACTGCGTGGCGTCGCGAAAGACGTGAAAACTGCTCAGGTGATTGCCGGGGCAAACCAGCAGCATCGGCGGGTTGAGCGACACGGAGGAAAAGGAATTGGCGGTGAAGCCCACCGGCTCCCCGGTTGCAGTTCGTGTGGTGACCACCGTGACCCCGGTCAGGAACCGGCTGAAGGCCGCGCGCAAGGTTGTCCGATCAATCCGCATCAGCTTGGACCCTGCGGGTAAAACAGCTGTGCAGCGCCTCCGCCACCGCCTCGGGATGGGTCATGGGCATCATATGCGCGGCACCCGGGACGGTTAGTGCCTGACCAAACGGCGCCTTCGCCGCCATGGCCTGTGACATATCGGGCGTCGAGTTCGGATCATCCGCCCCGGTTTGGAACAGGGTTGGCATCTGCAGACGCTGCAGCCTGTCTTTTGATGGCCCGTCGTGCCGCGCAAAAATCCCGTAGGCGGTTGCGTAGCCATCGGGATCGACCTGCGTCAACCAACTCCGGCAGGCCGCAGAAGCCTCCGCCGTTGCTCCGGAGGGCGCCGCGCCAAACCAGCGCGCGAGGGTCGGTGCTGGATCGGGCACACCCGATTGCGTCAAAGCTGCCGCCCTGCTCTGGACAGCGGCAGCGGCTTCGGCGGACCGGCGGTAGATTGCATTCAGACCTGCAACCGCCGCCACCCTTTCGGGCGCTTGCGCTGCCACTTCCACAGCGATCATCGCGCCCATGGAATGACCGGCCAAACAAATGGGTGCATCCAAGGTATGGATGAAGGTCAATATCCGCGCCACGTAGTCATTCAGCCGTGCTGCACCTTCCAGCGGTGATGCGCCGTGCCCCGGCATGTCCAGCGTGTAGACCGTAAAATCGGGCGCAAGGGCCTGAGAAACCGCGTTCCACGCTTCCGCGCGCAGCCCGACACCGTGGATCAGAACCACTGCTGGACCGCGCCCTTCGACGCAATAGGCCAGCGCACCCGCGCCTTCAGACCGCTGCCGGGTTGTCCACGTCATGGCCCATTTCCTTCAGATCCTGATATCTGTCCCCGATCCGGTGGTGCGGACGTCCGCTTGTTGCGGCCCCCAGCGCGATCACCAGTTCGTCCGCGCGCGGCGCGTCCGAAATGGCGAAATGGACCGTCAGGTAATGTGACCGACGCCCGGCATCGTTCTTGTCCATCAGAGGGATCTGGATGGGCGCATTCGCCCCGCCGCGAATATTGGTGAAGGCGAGGTAGGATTTCGCCCCAACCGCCTGTCGGAAGTGATTGCCGAACCGCAACGTGTGGATCAGACCCGAGGCATGCTCAATCTCTCCGTCCAGCCCGACCACGGCGGCCTTGCCGAAGGCTTCGACCTTCTCTCCACCCCCGGTCATTGCCGTGACCCGTTCGGTCAGCAAAGCGCCCAGCGGCGGGCCGAAAGCCTGGATTACCGGGCTGAGATCCTCGACAAAGCGCCCGGCCCAGGGGTTTTTGACTACAGCTGCCGCAGCGCACATCACCCACGGCTCGGCTGCAGGCTTGAAGCCTTCCACCAGAACATCTTCCTGATATGTAACGATTTTCCGGATATCCGGCTGCATGACCACACCTCTCCCTGTTGTCGTGAAACCCTATCCACGGCAAAAGAGTGTGACAAACGATAGAAAATGATATGAATTCATTAGATACTCTAATGAGATTACCGCCTATGTCGAAATCCCTGCCTCCGCTCACCTGGTTCCGGGCGTTCGAAGCCGCCGCGCGGCATCTGAGCTTTACCCTCGCCGCAGACGAGCTGGGCTTTACGCAATCCGCGATCAGCCAGCATGTGCGGGCCCTCGAAGACCGGCTGGGATGTCAGCTTTTCGTGCGCGCGAACCGGTCCCTGCAACTGACAGATGCCGGGCGCCTGCTGGTGCCGGATGTGACGGCAGCCATGGGCCTGCTGACCCAGGCCGTGCGCCGGTTTATACCCGATGGCGATCGGGCAAAGCTGACCATCGCCACCAGCGCCAGTATCGCCCATTTCGTGATCGCTCCACATATGGCTGCTTTCACCGCGCGCCATCCGGACATTGCGCTGCAGCTGATCACGACGATCTGGCCGGATGACTTCGCCGCCAGCACCGCCGACATCGAGATCCGCTTTGGCGCGCCGGGGGTTGTGGGGGCCGGTGCCAGCCTGCTGGAACCCTCTTATCTGCATATTGTGGCCGCCCCCGAGGTTGCGGGCGCGTTGCCAGCGCCCGTGCGTCTGACGGATCTGCGCGCGTTGCCCCTGATACAGGCGGTTGGCCTGTCGACCGGATGGACCGCTCTGTCACGTCGACAAAAGCTTTCGGACACGCTGGAAGCCGACCTTTATGTCGATACCCACGGGATGGCTGTGGACCTTGCCATCGCCGGGGCTGGCGTCGCGCTGACCCACTGTCAGATCACGCGCAACGCGATCCAGCGCGGTGAGCTTTGTGAAATCGCCCTGCCACATGTCCCTGCAGAAGAGGGGTATTACGTTGCCCTGAAGGCCACCGCGCTGCCGGAACAACAACAGCAGTTCATTGACTGGTTTCTGGACGTCACGAAACCATCCCCTGTGCTCGGGGGCTGACCGCCAGAACGCCGCGCAGCACATCCATCCGGTCGCAGGACCGCGCCGCGTTCTGAGCACTGACCCGGCACCACCAATTGAGCGGCGCCGGGCCTTGGAGCCAAAAGCGTTGACCGTCAGAAGATGAAATCCTCTTCCGTCAGATCCAACCGCACCCCCTGAACCAGAATGCTCTGATCGTCGCTCAGCGTGATCTCTGCCCGGTGGCCTCGGACATGAATGGCATCCTCCAGCTCGGCGAAACTCTCGAACCTTGTGCCGCTGAGATCAATCAGGTCCAGACCGTCCTCAAAGCCGATGATGCGGTCGTGCCCGTCCCCGGTGTTGAAGATGAAGACATCCGCATCTCGACCACCGTAAAGCTTGTCGTTGCCTTGACCGCCGGTCAGCATATCCTTGCCGCGCCCGCCCGCGATGACGTCATTGCCGTGACCGCCAAAGCCGACGTCGTCACCGCGCCCCAGCGAAATGAAATCCCGCCCGCCATTGCCATCGACCAGATCATTGTCGCGCCCAGTGCGGATGTGGCTGTTGCTATCGTCATCAATGATGAAATCCACATCGTTCGACCCGTCGGATTGCAGCAGGTCAGCGGGCAGGAGCACGCCGTCCAGCACATGCGCAATGCCGTTCGAGGCGGCGATATCGGTTGCAATCAGCGTCGGATCGGGCACGTCCGGGTCGGCATCCACAAGCGTGACCCCATCGACCCCCAGCGTACCGCCCTGCAGGGTTTCGAGTTCTGTGGCGGCCAGCACTGCCTCTGATCCAAGCGCCTCGGGGGCCACGTGATAGGTCAGAACCTCGGTCAGGAGCGGGATCGGATCGCCACCGCCCAGAAGCGTCAGCGCCTCCACGAGATAGGCAAAGGCCTCGCCTTCATCACTGCCCTCAAACCCAAGCGCTTGCGACAGGCCGACAAAGGCCGCGTCGTTGGGTGCAAAGACCGTCAGGTCAGCCGCCGGATCGTCCAGCGCTCCGGTCAGGTTCGCCGCCTGCACCGCGTTGAACAGCAAGTCGAAGTCGGTCCCGTCCTGATCGAAGGTACCCCCGCTGGCTGCGACGATACCGGCCAGGGTCGGCAACTCCGGCTCCGGCGGGGTGTTGCCGGGAATGTCGATGGGCAGCAGCACCCGGTCGATCACCTGAAGAGTGCCATTTGACGCCGGGATGTCCTCCGCCACGATGTTCGGATTGGCAACGTCAGGCTCGTTGTCCACCAGCTCGGTGCCCTCCGATCCGAACGTCGCCCCGTCGAGCAATGTCGTCACCTCACTGGCCTCATCGACTTCCTCGGCGGTCTTGGCGCCCGGAGACACATGGTAAAGCAGGATATCCGCAAGCAAGGGGATCGGGTCGCCATCTGGCGCAAGCCCGGCCAGCGCATCGGCGATGAAGCCAAAGACCGCGTCTTCATCCGTCTGGTCGCCGTCAAAGCCCAGATCAACCGCCAGCGCGGTGAAGGCAGCGTCGGTGGGGGCAAAGACGGTGATGTCGTCCGAGGCCCGCACCGCCCCTGCCAGACCCGTGACCGTCAAGGCCTGCACGAGGATGTTGAAATCATCAGATCCCGCCGCAATGTCTACAATGTTGGGCGGTGGCGCCGGCAGATCCCCCGCAGAGAGGTCATCGTATTTCAGCCCCCGGAACACATTGGCGCTGCCCCCGACGGTGAGCGTCACCCCCGCAGGCGGCACAGGCCCGAGGAAGGTGAAGCTGTCCGGCAACCGGCCCGGCTGTTCCAGCTCCACCAGCCGGTAAGTCTGACCGTTGTCGCCGTAGAGATGCCACACCTGTTCGGCGTAAAGGCGCCCACCATTGCCGACCTCCTCGCCGTCGCGGGTAATGGTTGCGGTCTGGCCGGAACGGTCATCGCCGCGCTCGTTTCTGAACGCGTCCCCCGACAGGTAAGCGTCGTCATCGGTCACGCTGAAGTCGAGGGTTGCCGCTTCAGGCATTGTGAAACTGGCGTGTCGGGCAATATGACCTGCACCAAAGAGATCAGCCGCAGCAAACCCGGTGAAAGTAAAAACACTCATGTTAAAGTCCTCTCTGTCTTGGATCAGGGCAAAAGCACTTTGTCGATCACGTGAATGACGCCGTTCGAGGCCGCGATATCCGCGCTGACCACCGTTGCATTGTCGACTTTCACGCCATTGCGCCCGTCAACCTTCAGGGCCTTGCCGTTCACCGTCGTGGGGCTGAGGCGCTTGCCCGCCACATCCGCCGCCATCACTTTGCCGGGCAGCACGTGGTAGGTCAGGATCGCGGTCAGCTGGTCTTTGTTCTCCGGCTTTAGCAATGTCTCAACGGTGCCTGCGGGCAAGGCGGCAAAGGCCTCATCGGTTGGCGCAAACACTGTGAAGGGGCCATCGCTCTTCAGCGTGTCCACCAGATCGGCGGCGCTCACTGCGGCGACCAGGGTGTCGAAGGAGCCCGCTGACTGCGCGACCTCGACAATATCGGGATTGGGGGGCGTGGTTGTTCCGGCGCATCCCGCAAGGGCCACGGTCGCGGCCAGAGCAGATGCCTTCAGCAGTTTCGAAAACGTCATCAAGTGGGTCCTCCTCTATATTCGTGTGCATTTTACACACAACGCATGCGACATATCTGTACCGAACACCGGAATTGGCAAGATTTTTGTGGAAATTTTTCACACTTGCACCCATGTTGCCGCCATGACTGCGCGCGACCCCATCTCTCAATCCCGCCTGTTCGAGCGGGCGCTGAGACGTCTTCTCAGACCACTGGTGCGCGCGCTGATTGCGCAGGGCGTGTCTGCTCCGGCACTCTACCGGATCGTGAAACAGACCTACGTGGAGGTCGCTTCCGATGATCTGGGCGCGGCGGCAACAGACAGCCGGATCACGGTGTTGACCGGGGTACACCGGCGCGACGTCAAGGAGTTTCGCACCCGCGATCAGGAAGAGGATGGCGAGACACAGCGCAAGGTTTCCATCCTGCTGACCGTGGTGGGACGCTGGATGTCGGACCCTGTCTATCTTGATAACGGCCAGCCCCGCGTCCTGCCCCGTTTTAGTCAGGACGGCCCGAATTTCGAAACGCTGGTGCAGTTCATCAGCAGAGACATACGGCCCCGTACGGTGCTGGATGAATTGACACGTCAAGGCATCACAGGCATCGACGAGGATCAGGTCAGCCTGATGTCAGAGGGTCTGGTCGGCTCTGCAGACACCGATCAGAAACTGCATTTTTTCGCGCATAACCTGGGGGATCATATGCAGGCGGCGGTTGAAAACCTGCTGTCCGATGACCCGCAACATCTGGAACGCGCGGTGTTCTACAACCACCTCAACGCGGCATCCGTAGAGGACGTTGAAAGCGAGGCGCGGCGTCTTTCGCTGGATGCCTTGCGGCAAATCAATGCGCTGGCTGCGGGCAAACAGGCAAAAGACAAGACAGAGGCCTCTGCCACCCACCGATTCAGATTTGGCGTGTTTTTCTACAAGGAAGATGAAGACGCCGAGACAAAAGGAAAGACCTCAGATGACGACCGGTAAACTCTCCCGCCGTGCAGCCTTGGCCGCAGGTCTGTCCGGCCTGATGCTGCCGGGCACCGTCTGGTCGCAACCGGCGGAGCGCGAGGTCGAAGGCGGGATCGGCGGCACCGGGATCGTCGGCGTGCTGACCGATTTCGGCAGCCTGATTGTCGGCGGCAACCGCGTGCAGACGGACGCGACAACAGGGTTCAGCGATGGCTTCGGCGGTCTGCGTGAAGAGGATGTGCAGATCGGTGACAGCCTGACGATCGAGGCGACCGGCGCTTCCGACGCCTTGATCGCACGCCGGGTGCATGTGACACATCCGCTGGTCGGACGGATCAGTGCCGCATCTGAAGACGGGCGCAAGCTGACGATCAATGGTGTCGAGGTTGTGACCGGCAGCCGTGATCGCGGATTTGTCCTTGGCGATCGTGTTGCTGTCTCCGGCCTGTGGCAGAGCGCGCGCGTGATGGCGAGCCGTCTCACCGCGGCGCGTTCCGATCTGGATCTGATCTCGGGCGACGTCAAGCGCAGCGCAGGAGACATACGCCTTGGTACAGTTTCCGTGCGGGGCCGAGGTGTTGGCGCTCTGGCACAAGGCTCCTTCGCAAGCGCCACCGGTCGCTATGACGCGGACACCGGACGCTTCCGGGTCGACGCGCTGAGCACACAACGTTTTGTCGGCGCTGCCGGGCCTTTGGCCCGCCTGTCCATCGAAGGATACCTCGAACCCACCGACACGGCACCGGGCTACCGGATTTCCGGCCTCGGCCACAGTTTCGAACGGACCCTTGATCTGAAGCAGTACGCCGAGGCGCGGGTTCGGTTCAGCGGCGCCTATACGGGGCGGTTTGCCGCCGACAGCGCGGTGATTTTGCCCGAAGCTGTGGAGGCACGCCGCCGGTTGCTGCGCCGATTGAGCCGGTAGCACTCAGGAAGACGTTCTCGTGCGGTCTTTGTCAGATCTGCGCCCGCGTGGTTTCACCCGGGATCAGTTCCAACGGCAGGGGTTTGCTCTTTTCCGTCGGCACCCCGTTGATCCGCGCCAGAAGCTGGGTGGCGCCGGTGATCCCCATCAGGCGCCGCAGCGTCCGAACGGTTGTCAGTTTCCTCGGCAGTACACTTGCCAGATCCAGTTGATTGAAACCAACGATACCGAGGTCTTGGGGCACGGACAGCCCACGCATCTGGCAACACATCAACCCGCCAAAAGCCATGTGGTCATTGAGATAGCAGATGATGTCGGGCGCGCCCGCGTCCAGCAATTCGGCGGTGCCGTCAAACCCCGTGGCGAATGAATTGCCAGACTGCGGGCGGGCAGAGAGCACCTCGGTCCCTCTTTCGCGCGCAAACACGTCCCGGAGCCCTGCAAGGCGATTATCGGCGCGCGTGTCGTGCCCGCGCGGGGTGCTGACAAAAGCCGGACGACGATACCCAAAAGACACTGCGTGATCCCCGATCATCTGGCCCGCCCTGTAGTGATCGATCCCGACACAGATATCGATTGGGGTGTCCGTGTGATCCCATATCTCCAGAACCGGAATGGGCGAGGCCCTGAGCAAGTCCACCGTCTCCGGCTGGTGATCGAGGCCGGTCAGGATGATGCCTGCAGGCTGCCAGGACAGCAAGCGGCGGACCCAGCTCAGCTCCGCCTCGGGGCTGTATTCCGTGGTGTCGATCACGCTGGAATAGCCCGCTGAATCAAACGTCCGTCGCATCCCGTTGAGGATGTCGGCAAAGACCTCGCCCGCGAAGGTCGGCAGCGAAATGCCAATCAGGTTGGAGTTCGCGACGGCGAGGGAACGGGCATTGCTGTTGGGCACGTATTTCATCTCGCGGGCAATCCTGAGGATCTCCCTGCGCTTCTTTTCAGACACCCCGTCGACCCCGCGAATGGCGCGCGAAACGCTCATGATGCTGACGTTCGCGCGGGCTGCGACATCCTCAATCTTGGCTGGTTGACGCTTTTTGGTCATGGAACCGTTTCTTCCAGATTTGATTTTTCATCAATATTTTCAGCACATTAAACACTGGTTAACGTTAACGCTAACGTTCATTTTGGCTTTTTCGCTTCGTTATTGGAACCCCTTTCGGCACTCTGGAGCCCAAAGCTGGGAGGCTTTTCTAAGGAAGTCGGCGCGTCAGGGGGGCAAGTGCCACGTATCGTTTTTGATCAGGTGTCAAAGAGCTATGGCGCGGTGGAGGTTCTGCCTCCCTTCGACCTGCATCTTGACGATGGGGAGTTCACGGTTCTGGTTGGTCCGTCGGGCTGCGGCAAGTCCACGACCTTGCGGATGCTCGCGGGGCTGGAGACGCTGTCCGGTGGCGAGATCTTTTTTGATGACACACCGATCAGCAGGCTGGATCCGAAAGAGCGCGACCTTGCGATGGTGTTTCAGGATTATGCGCTCTATCCGCATATGAACATCGCCAAGAACATGTCCTTTGCCTTGCGTCTCGCCCGGGTGTCGAAATCCGAAATTGAGACCAAGGTGCAGCGCGTGGCAGAGATGCTGAACATCGCACATTTGCTGGACCGCAAACCGGCGGAGTTGTCGGGCGGGCAGCGTCAAAGGGTCGCTATGGGCCGGGCGCTGGTGCGGGACGCGGGCACGTTTCTCTTCGACGAACCGCTGTCCAATCTCGACGCCAAGTTGCGCGGCAAGATGCGCGCGGAGCTTGCCGAGATGCGCGACACTATCGACAAGAACATGGTCTATGTGACCCACGATCAGGTCGAGGCGATGACGCTGGGCGACCGGATCGTCGTGATGAGCGACGGGTTCATCCAGCAACAGGGCACGCCGGAGGAACTCTTCAAGGCGCCGGTCAATAAATTCGTCGCGGGCTTCATTGGCGCGCCGACGATGAATTTTGTGGACGGCGATCTTGTTGATGAAAAAGGCACGCTTTGGGTGCGCGGGGATGGGTTTGCCTTGCCTCTAACCGCCGACGCGGGCCAGCGTCTGGCAGTGGCCAAGGATCGCGCCGTGACGGTCGGACTGCGCCCGTCCAGTTTCACCACCGATCTGACACAAGGCGCCCCCATTGAGCTGAAGGTGGTCGTGTCCGAATACCTCGGCGCACAATCGGTTCTGGTCACCCGCTGCGGCGGTGCGGAAATCCTGGTCGAGACGCAGAGCGCCTCGCCTGTCCGCTCCGGCACTCAACAGACCTTTGGGGTTCTGACCGACGAGATCATGATTTTCGACAAAACGTCCGGGCTTCGGCTCTGACACATCAGAAATAGCATCAGGGAGGACTGACGAATGCTATCACTCAAGACAATCCTGACGGGGACAGCCGTTTCCGCGACACTGGCGAGCGCTGTCTTTGCCGCGGGTCACGGCGGGCCGTACGAGCCCTACGCTGGGACCACGCTGGTGATCAACGTGCCAGCGCACCCGCATTACAACGCGATGATGAAGGTGCTGCCCGCCTTCACCGAAGAGACCGGCATCGAGGTCGAAGTCGACCAGCTGCAATACCTGAAAATGCGCGAGCGCCAGACGCTGGAATTGACCAAATCCGAAGGCGACTATGACATGATCGCCTATGTGGTCTTTTCCAAGGCCGACTACGTCTATGCCGATCAGCTGGAAAATCTGGCGAAGTATTTCATGAATCCCGCGCTAGCCGATCCGAACTATGATCAGGCGGACCTGATTTCAGGCTACGTGGAAAACATCGGCGTGGCGGGTGGTCAGAAGGGCTATCTGCCGGGTCAGTTGGGTTCGGCCTTTGGCATTCCCTTTGGCTCTGAGACCTCCGTTCTGGCTTATCGCAAGGATATCTTCGAAAAGCATGGCATTGCGGTGCCGGAAACCTATGACCAACTGCTCGACGCGGCCTGCAAGATCCCCGAGGTTGAGCCGGGTATGGGCGGCATGGCGTCGCGCGCAGCATCCGGCCACCAGGCCAGTCACGCGTTCCTTTTGCATCTCGCGCCATTGGGCGGTCGTGTCTTTGACGACAACTGGGAGCCGATCATCAACAATGAGGCCGGTGTCGCTGCGGCCAACGCATTGAAAACCATCGTGGATTGCGGACCCGAAGGGTCGCAGACCTTCGGTCCGGCAGAGGCTGCGGCTGCGTTCCAGCAAGGCCAAGCGGCCATGTTCATGGACAGCATCGCCTTTGCGGCTGGGTTTGAAGATCCGACCAAATCCACGGTGGCCGGTAACGTTGGCTATGCGTTGCACCCCGAAGGTGTGCGTCGTGGCAGTCAGACCGGCGGCTTCGGCATCGCCATCCCCAAGAATGCCCAGAACAAGGAAGCGGCCTTCCTGCTGATGCAGTGGCTGACCTCCAAGAAGGGTGATCTGATGGTGGCCATGGCGGGCGGCAACCCCTCGCGCTTCTCCACCTATGAGAATGCGGAGTTGAACGAGAAGTACCCCTACTCCGCCACCTTTGGTGAAGCGTTGAAGCATGCCGACCCCGACTGGCGTCCGATCATCCCCACATGGGGCAAGATCAACGCCGACATCGGCACCACCATGAGCCAGGTGCTGACCGAGGGCCTCGACCCGCAAGAGGCGCTGAACGGTGTCGCGGAACGCGCCCGCGCGATCATGGACGAGGCCGGATACTACACCTGGCAATAACGGTCAGCGCCGCTGACCGAGTGGGGAAAAGCGGGTTTTCCATCGGAAAACCTGCGGCCCCACCCCCTCACCACTCTAGGCGATGACGGTGCAACCCTGTCCTCGCCCAGACCGAACCTACCTCCAAGGCCCCGGCGCGCCGTTTTAGCGTCGGGACCCCACCTTCAACGCATCGTAGCACGGACCCGCACCCCATGCAGACCGCCAACGCAAATCGGCTTACGCCCTATCTCTTCCTGGCGCCAGCAGCGCTGGTGATGGCGGTGGCCCTGCTCTACCCCATTGGCTACATGATCTACGCCAGTTTCCTCGACTGGAACCCCAGCCAGCGGATCGGCGAGGCGGAGTTTGTCGGGCTGAAGAATTACATCGGCCTGCTGAGCGACGCGGCCTTTCGCGAGAGTTTCTTTGTTACGCTGAAGTTCGCCGCCGTGGTGGTCACGCTGGAGATGGTGCTGGGTGTCGGTCTCGCGCTGCTGCTCGACCGCAACATCCGCGGCATGTCTGTGCTGCGGACGCTGTTCATTCTGCCGATGATGATTGCGCCGATCGTGGTCGGCCTCATGTGGCGGTACATGTATCACCCGTCGGTTGGCATATTTAACAGAACGCTGAAATCACTAGGGTTTGAGCCGGTCCCCTGGCTGAGTGACGGCAGCTGGGCCTTCGCCTCGGTGGTGATCGCGGATGTCTGGCAGTGGACGCCGTTCATCTTCATCCTGTCGCTGGCGGCGCTGCAATCGCTGCCCCAATCCGCCATGGAGGCCGCGCGGATTGACGGGGCCACCGGCTGGCAGCAGATCGTCTATATCAAACTGCCGCTGATGATGCCGGTGCTGATTGTGACGCTGCTCTTGCGTCTCATCGATGCCTTCAAGGTGCTGGAGGTGATCCTCGTGCTCACCAACGGCGGGCCGGGGCTGTCGACGGAAATCCTGTCGCTGCGCATCTCGCGCACGGCGTCGGAATTCCGAGAACTTGGCGAGGCGGCGGCCATGTCGAACTACCTGCTGATCCTGCTGGTGATCCTGACCTTCGCGATGTTTGCCTACAACAAGGCGGTCGAAGCCCGTGCCGCGCGGCTGCGCAAGGCGGCAGAGGAGGACCTCTGATGGCCGAGAAAATCTACGACAAGCAGAACCCGGCCTTTTACGCGCTTTTGGTGGCGCTGGTGGTGATGGCCGTGGGGCCCATCGTTATGATGCTGACCACTTCGCTGAAGCTGAACGTGGACATCATGTCGGACAGCTCTTCGCTGCTCTTCATGCCGACCATCCGAAACTACGAGACCGCACTTTGTGATTTCCTGTGGTACGAGGCGCCGCATATCGACTATTGCGACAAGACGTTCGGGCGCGCGCTGATGAACTCGCTGATCATCGCGCTTGTCTCCACCGTGCTGACGCTCGTGATCGGCTGTATGGCCGCCTACGCGCTGGTGCGGTTCCGTTTCATGGGGCGCGATACGGTGTCACTCTCGACGCTCGCGATGCGCATGGTGCCGCCCGCCGTGCTGCTGGTGCCCGTCTTTGGCATCTGGACCTTCCAGTTCCAGATCGACGGGACGCGCGCGGGCATCATTCTGGTTTACGTGGCGATGAACCTCCCCTTCGTCATCTGGATCCTGCAGAGTTTCATCGTGCAGGTGCCGATCCAGCTGGAAGAGGCCGCACGCATGGACGGCGCGGGGCCCTTCCAGGTTTTCTTTCTCGTCGTCCTGCCGCTGATCAAGCCGGGGCTGGCGGCGGCGGCGATCTTCACCTTCAGGGTGGCGTGGAACGAATTCCTGCTGGCCAATGCGCTGGCCGACCGCAACTCACGCACCGTGCCCGTGACAATCGTGAATTCCATCACCGAGTTCGACATCGACTGGGGCGTAATCATGGCCACAGGCATGTTGCTGGCCATTCCGCCGATCATCTTTACCTTCGTGGCGTCGCGCCAGATCATCACCGGCATGACTGCGGGCGCGGTCAAGGGCTGATGCTGGACTGGCTTGCCGCCCCGATGGATCCCAGCCGCCTGCATGATGTGGGCTTGCATCTGAGTTGGCACGCCCGTTTCATGGTTGTCTCCTGGGGTGTTCTTGTCCCGCTGGGGATATTCATCGCCCGCTACTTCAAGATTGCGCCCGGCCAGAACTGGCCTGAAACGCTGGACCATCATTTCTGGTGGAATACCCATCGTATCTGTCAGTATTCGGCCTGTGTGCTGATGGTGGTCGGGCTCTGGTTCATTCGCAGCGCGCCACCTCTGACGACGATCCCCGGCCCGCATCAGTTTCTGGGATGGAGCGTGCTGGCGCTGGCAGTGGTTCAGCTGACCGGAGGGGTGCTCAGGGGCAGCAAGGGCGGCCCGACAGAGCCCGCGCCGGACGGCAGCCTGCATGGCGACCACTATGACATGACGCCCCGGCGGCTGGCATTTGAATATGTACACAAGGGGGCCGGATATCTGGCGCTCCTGCTCTCCATCGCGACCATTCTGTCGGGTCTCTGGCAGGCGAATGCGCCGAACTGGATGTGGCTGTCGCTGGCGGGTTGGTGGGCAGGTTTGGGCGGCGCGTCCCTGGTCCTGCAATCGCGCGGCATGGCTGTCGACACCTACCAGGCAATCTGGGGCCCGGACCCCACCCTGCCCGGCAACCGACGCAAACCAATCGGTCTGGGCGTACACCGCTTCACGGCAAAGGATCAACGCACCCGACGCTCTGATGGCTGACGTCGCCGGGCCAGCGTTCAAACAGTGCAAGATCGGTCTGAAGGAACCGCTCTTCGGTCACGACGCCAAATGGCAATGCGACCGGCCCGGCCTTGAACGAACTGACAAGGTTGCAAAGTAGCGCCCCGCCAGGTTGAACGCGGAAAGGGAACTGAGGCAAGACGGCGATAGTCTGTTCTCCGGGCATCCAGCGGCCGACGACTGGTCCGCCCCGCAATCCGTCCAGAGCCACGCCCAAGATATCCTCTGCGCTCGGGAAAGACTGAAAATGCATTGAGTTTTATGTATCAGCGGGCTTTTGGCAGCAAATCACCGCTGCAAGACCTCGAAAACACCAATTTACACCGTTTTCAGCGCGAAACCCGAATAGTTAAAAATCTAGGATTACGCTTCGGGTAACCTATCAACTGTATGTTTTGCGTCATTTGCACAAAGGCCGGCGCATGCAGCTGTCAGATGTTCTGAAGGACTTTCTATCGCTGACCCAGGACGCGGTCGGGATTGGCTATCGCGGCCCCTCGGATGACACCGCACGGCTTGTCTATATCAACCCGTCCTACACCAAGCTCTTTGGCCACAACCCCGAGGACATCCTCGGTGGTCCAGTGGACATCGTGCATGATCCCGACACCTGGGACGACTACGTAGCCGAAGTCGCGCCAAAGTTCGAGGCCGGAGAACAGCAGTTCCGTGCCGAAACCACTTGCATGCGGGCCGACGGCAGCAAGTTCTGGGCCAGCATTTCCTTTTTCGCCTTTGATGATCCGGAAGGTGGTGGGCGGTACAGCTGCGCGACATTTCGCGACATCTCCGACCTGAAGGCCCGCGAAGATGCCGCTGCACAGGCACTGAAGGATCGCGACGCCCTGCTGGCCAAGCAGGATGGCATGTACCGTGAGCTCCTGGCCACGCAAACCCGCCTGCTCTCGGCGATGAACGCCTATCCCGACCCGTTCGTGATTTACGACAAGGACATGCGGCTGGTGATCAGCAACACGGCCTATCGCAAATCGATGTCCACCGACCCCGAAGCGATCACGCCGGGCATGCATATTCGCGATGTCATGCATACCGCCTTTGATTGCGGGTTGATCGACGTACCACCGCAAGACCGCGACGCATATTTCGACAAGCTCAGAGAACCTGCCAAACTCCAGCGCACGGCGGAGGACATCGAGCTGGCGGGCGACGTGCACCACCGTATTCTACGCAGCGTGGCAGAAAACGGTGACTGGGTGATTATCCGGATGGACATCTCCGAGCTTGTCCGCCAGCGCCGCCAGTCCACGGAGGTGCACGAGCGTACTATTGCGGCCTTGAACGCCTATCCTGATCCCTTTGCCATCTATGATGCCGAAGAACGTCTGGTGATGTGGAACGACGCCTTCACAACTTCGATCACCGGCACACCGGATGACTTGCAGGTCGGCATGACCGCGTCGGAGGTACAGGCGCTGGGTGCCCGGAATGGGCGTTTCCGGCCGCAAGACGAAAACAAGTCCGCGAAACTGACAGGACACACCGGATCCTTGGCGCAGGCGTCACCGCATACGGATGTGGAATTGCCCGGCGACGTGCATCACCGGGTCTTGCGCAGCCAGGCGCCCAATGGCGATTTTGTGGTCATCCAGATGAACACGACCGAACTGGTCCGGCAACGGCGCGATGCTGAAGCCCTGAAGGAGCGTTTTCTGGCCGCGATCAGCGCTTATCCCGCCCCGTTCTGCATCTACGATTCAGACTTGAAACTGGTCGCCTGGAATGAAAGCTATGCCGCTGCGCTGACCGATACGCCGCAAGAGATGCACGAAGGCATGTGCCTCGAAGAAGCGATGCGCATCGGCTTGCGAAATAGTCGTTTTATCGATGCCACCGGGCGGGAGGAGGCTTGGTTGCAGGAGACGCTGAAGGCGGCCGAAAATCTGATCCCGGTCGAAGATATTGAAATCGCCGGGGACATGCACCACCGGCTGCTGCGCTCGAAATCTCGCAATGGCGATCTGGTGGTCGTGCGTCTCGACACCACTGAGCTGGTGCGACAGCGGCGGGCTCTCGAAGAATCCCAGGATCGCTTGATCTCCGCCATCAACGCTTTTCCCGACCCTTTTTCCATCTACGACAAGGACCTCAATCTGCTGATCTGGAACCCCGCGTTTACCGCATCCCTGACGACCGACCCCGACGACATCTACGTTGGCATGAACGTTGCAGAGGTCTTGAATGTAGCCGCGCGAAACGGCCATGTCCCTGCGGCCAAGGGACGGGAAAGCGAATGGGTGGATGAATATATCACCTCCGAGACCGTGCATGTCGAAGCGGAAGATTTCGAGTTCTCAGGGGACAAGCACTACCGCATCGTCCGCTCGCGTTCGGAAAACGGCGAGACCCTGGTGCTGCGGCTGAACATGACCGAAACGGTACGCCAGCGCCGCGCGTTGGAAAACTATGCCCACCAGTTGGAAGAAGCCAACCAACAGATCACCTTCAAGGCGTTGCATGACCAGCTGACCGGGTTGGGAAATCGGCGCTACCTATCCGAAAAATTCAGTGAATTGTCGCGGTTGCGGCGCACATCCGGCGGCGAACTTGCTGCACTTCACATCGATCTGGATCGGTTCAAGCAGATCAACGACACGATTGGTCACGCAGCCGGGGATCACGTGTTGATCGACGTGGCCAACCGCATTCGCGGCAATGTCCGGGAGGCAGATGTGGTTGCGCGGATTGGCGGCGATGAATTTGTGATCCTGCTCAGTGTTCCCGAGGACAGTGACCGTCCGGAGCGCCTGGCCGAGGCGCTCCTCGTCGATCTGGTCAAGCCGACGGTGTTCGAAGGTCGCGAGTGTCGTTTTGGCGCGTCCATCGGGATCGCGCGGACACCTTTGGCCGACGAAAAGGACCTGCTGACGAATTCCGATGTGGCCCTTTACAAGGCCAAACGCGCCGGGCGCGGACAGCTTGCGATATTCGACCGGTCAGATATCGAGGAGATGCGCCGGACCAAAAAACTGGCGGATGACATCATGCGCGCGCTGGAAGAACGCGAATTCGTGCCACACTATCAGCCACAAGTAGATGCGCAGTCGGGCCGCATTGTGGGTGTCGAGGCCCTTGCACGATGGCACCACCCCAAAGAGGGTGTGCTGGCGCCTGACAAATTTCTGCCGGTCGCGACGGATTTGAACGTCGTGGCGGATATCGACCAGATGATTTTCGAAAAAGCGATCAGGGAATGCGAGGATGCGTTTCACGGGATGGAACGGCTGCCCAACCTATCCTTCAACGTCAGTGCCAATCGCATCCAATTTGAAGAGATTGCCGAAATTGGACGGCTGGCCAATACATATTCGGGCGAGATTGCCTTTGAATTGCTGGAGACGATTTTCCTTGAGGAGGAAAGCGATGCCTTCCTGATGCAGCTTGACCAGTTGCGGGACATGGGCATCGCGTTGGAGGTGGATGATTTCGGCAGCGGGCGAGCCTCCATCGTGGCCCTGCAACGGATCGCCCCGGATCGCTTGAAAATCGATCGCCGCCTGGTCAGCCCCATGGCGCGGGGAAACAACGCGACACGTCTGGTGCAATCAATCATTGAGATCGGCAATGCACTGGACATCGGTGTGATTGCGGAAGGGGTCGAGACAGAGGAACAGGCACGCATTCTGAGCGAGCTCGGTGCCGGTAAACTGCAAGGTTACTACTTTTCCCAGCCGCTCAGCCTGCCGGATTTGCTGACCTATCTGGAGAGGTATCAAGCCGGAAAGCGATTTGGATCGTGATGATCGCTCTGACGGAAGCGGCTTGACTTCTGACGACTGAGGACGGGTCTGCCCTTTTCCCAAAGGCGCAGTGTGGGTTCACGCCAACCGCAGTCTGCCCTGCGTTTCGCCGATTTCAGCCAGGAAATCACGAACCGCGTCCGCGTCCATTGGCCGGGCCAATCCATATCCCTGTAGGTAACAGCATCCCATGTTCTTCAGGATCGGGACATGCGCCGCAGTCTCCACGCCTTCGGCAACAACGCGGATATCCAGCATGCGACCAATGCCAATAATTGTCTTGACCAACTCCCGCTGGCGTCGGGAGTCGACAATTGGCTGTATCAGTGTCCGGTCGATTTTCAGGCGCCGCGGAGCGACCTGCAGCAGGCTGGCGATCGAGGCGTGACCACTGCCGAAGTCGTCGATTTCGATGTCGATCCCCATCTCGCTGATCTTTTTCAGGTTTCTGTCAACCACGTCATTCCGGGCGTCCAGAAACGCCGATTCCAGCAGTTCAAAGGACAGCATGCCCCGCGGCAGCTCCAACTCGCGCAGCCGATCCCCGAGGCTGGGGTCATTCAGGCGGTTGGCCGAAACATTCACGGATATGGGCGGCACCGCCAAACCCGCGCCCTGCCACTGCTTCATATCATATAGCGCACGCCGCAGGACCAACTCGTCAAACTGTGCAAGTAGCCCCATGTCTTCCGCTGTCTGTAGAAACTCTTCCGGCATGATCAGACCAAACTTGGCGCTCTCCCATCTCACCAACGCCTCCAGGCCGGTCAGTTCCAGCGTGTTGGTGTCGAACTGCGGCTGGTAGTGGCAGGTGATTTCACCCTGGTCGAACCCTGCGAGCAGAGCGTCAAACGAGTTCTTGCGACGCCGTGCCTCCTCCTTCATCGCCCTGTTGTAAAAGCGATATCGTCCGCGACCGGCCTTTTTCGCCTCGTAGAGTGCCAGATCCGCGTCAATGAACAGATTGCACTCCGGGGTCACCTGCCCATCGACGGTCGCGATCCCAATGCTCGTCCCGATGTTGCATTCCTGCGCACCGTAGAAGTAGGGGCGCGACATATCATCGATAATCCGCTCCGCGATCTCTTCGAGCACGACATCCTCCGGCGCATCAAAGAGAAGGGCAACGAATTCGTCGCCCCCGACCCGTGAGACAAGCGCCCCTTCCGGCGCATTCCTGCGCAGAATATCAGCGGCGTGTTTCAGCGTCGCATCCCCCGCATCGTGGCCCAGCGTGTCGTTGATCTGCTTGAAATGGTCGATGTCGAAATGCAGGACGGCAAGACGCACATCCGTGGCGGCCATGTTGCGCATGTATTCCGTATAGACATCGTCAAGACGCCTGCGGTTTGCCAATCCGGTCAGCGCATCGTGGCGGCTTTCATGCTCCAACCGGGCCCGGGCGTCCTCCAGTTCCTGCGCGCGCTGCTGGTCCTGCGTGATATCGAAATTCACCCCGTAGTAGCGCGGGCCTGTTTCACTGTCGTTCACGAACTTCCCGCGTGTCCGGATGTGGCGGAGGGTCCCGTCTCTGGCGACAAGCCGATAGTCGCAGGCGACGTCTTGCTCTTTTTGCAGGCAGTCCTCGGTATAGGCGACGGTGGCCTCTCTGTCGTCGGGATGGATAAAGGTGCTCCAATCCGCGCCCGTCCGCAGGTTCTGGCCATCCTTGATGCCGAACATCTCCAGCAGCCGGTCGTCCCAGAAGGCCTGATCAGAGTTGACGGTGAATTCCCAGCGCGCCATGCCTGCCGCTTCCATCGCGACCCCAAGACGCTCCGCCATTCTCTGGCTTTCGATCTCAACCGTCTTGATGTCGGTGATATCGATATCCGTGCCGATGATACGTGCCGGCAATCCCTCGGCGTCCCGTCTGACAATACGTCCCCGGCTCAGAAACCAGACCCATTGCCCATTGGAATGACGCTGACGAAACTTGTAGTTGATGTCATCTGTCTCCCCGCTGTCGAGACGTTCAAGTTCCGCCTTGATGTGATCAAGATCCTGCGGATGAATGGTTTTCAACCAGTCTTCGGTCGTTTCCGGCACCTGGTCATCGTCATTCAATCCCCGCAATTCGCGCCAGGTCTTGGAGAGGAAATGCCTGTTCTGCTCGAAATCGTGATCCCAAACGCCCTGTTTCGCGCTGAGCACTGCTGTTTTCCAACGCAGTTCGCTCTCGGCGAGCGAGGTATCGCTGCCGTCGCATCGGGAAACATCCGAAATGTCTGTTTCCACCAGGCTGATTTCGGTAGGGAAACCTTCGGCGTCCCGGCGGGTCACGCACCCCTTTGCCAGGATGGAGACATCATATTTATGCCCAACCGTCGCTTGATATGTCAGGCAAATCTCCTCTGTCACGGTGGAGATCAATGCCGCGAGAGCCCACTTTAGCCGGTCCCGGGTATCAGCCGTAACACTTTGCAGATAATCATGCAGATACTCGCCTGAAACTGCGGGCATTCCCCGTCCACTCGGTTGATCTTGCAGGATCTTTCCGCCTTCAACGGCAAAACGCCAATGGCGCTGCACCGGCGTGTCGGGCGCAGCTTCCGCAATCTGACCGTCTTCGGCATGCGACAGCACATCAGCGCTCTGACACAGGAACCCGCCGGGCTCATTTTCGTGAAACCTGAGCAGGGTCGCGGAAAAGAAATGAAGGACGTCGGATACATCGACGGGCAGGGCCACCACATCCAACGCAGCCTTACCCGACCGCGCCAAGTCCAGATGTCTGCAAACAGCCTGCGCGCGATCTGAATGGATAAGCGCAGGAAGGCCCTGACCAGAGAGCGCCTCCCCGTTCCGCCCCGCCAACAGCGTCCTGCAGAGGTCATTTGCGGCAACAATCCGGTAGTCACAGTCCACAAAGAATGCCGGTACCGCCAGCGCATCCACCAGCGGTCCGATTAAAGAAACATCCGTTGCGTTTCCATTCCGGCGCATCACATCTCTTCTGACAACCTCGGGAAACGATAGGCGTTTGCGCTTAAGGTCGCGTTATCACATAAAAATCTAATCGTATTGGCGTTAAAAACTTGATCGTGGCGAAACCTGTCGTAGCACCTAAAGTTCGGCGGCGTGGCGCCCCAAATCCAACATCCTGACGGGACATTGCATGAAGGCGATGAGATAGCCGCCCTTCACCGGGACGACGTGGCCCACTCGAAACCCTATGCGATGGACGCAAGGTTGGGCGCGATCCATGAAATCACCTGCACGACCTGCCCGCCAGACGGAAAAACCATTTGCTTTCAGATGGTCACCCGACCCATCATCCGCCCCGATTCAAGGCGAGGTTGATAAGCGCCGCCCTGACTTCGCCCCATTCGCCGACAAAAAAGCCCCCAGCGCTCTGTGCTGAGGGCCTACTTAGGGTGTCATTTACAATGACCTATTCGCTGCCGCGCGACACCTGCCACCACTTAAAGGCCTGCAGTTCCCGCAGCGCGTCGGTGATCAGACAATCGTGGCTTCTGTTGCGTCGCGCAGCTCCGCTTCGGTCACGCCCTCGGCCGTCTCGACAATCTTCAAACCGCCGTCGACCACGTCCAGCACACCGAGGTTGGTGATGATCCGGTCAACCACGCCCTGACCTGTCAGGGGCAGCGTACATTCCGTCAGAAGCTTGCTGTCGCCGTGCTTGTTGGTGTGATCCATGACCACGATCACCCGGCCCACGCCCGCGACCAGATCCATCGCGCCGCCCATGCCCTTGACCAGCTTGCCCGGGATCATCCAGTTCGCGAGGTCACCATTCTCAGCCACCTCCATGGCCCCCAGAATGGCCGCCGCGATCTTGCCACCGCGGATCATGCCGAAGCTTTGTGCGCTGTCGAAATACGACGTGCGGCGCAACTCGGTGATCGTCTGCTTGCCCGCGTTGATCAGGTCGGCATCTTCCTCGCCCTCAAGCGGGAAGGGCCCCATGCCCAGCATGCCGTTTTCCGACTGCAGGGTAATATCCTTGTCGCCCACGTAATTGGCCACCAGCGTCGGGATGCCGATGCCGAGGTTGACATACATGCCATCTTCGAGCTCTTCCGCCGCCCGCGCGGCCATCTGATTGCGATCCCACGGCATTAGGCGGTCTCCTTCTTGCGCACGGTGCGCTGTTCGATACGTTTCTCATGGGTGCCCTGGATGAGGCGATGCACGTAGATGCCCGGCAAATGGATGCTGTCGGGGTCGAGCGAACCCAGCGGTACGATCTCCTCCACTTCGGCGACGCAGACCTTGCCGCACATCGCCGCCGGTGGGTTGAAATTGCGCGCGGTCTTGCGGAAGACCAGATTGCCTGTCTCATCCGCTTTCCAGGCTTTCACGATGGACAGATCCGCGAAAATACCGCGTTCCAGGATGTAGGTCTCCCCGTCGAAATCCTTGTGCTCCTTGCCCTCGGCGATCACCGTGCCGACACCGGTCTTTGTGTAGAACCCCGGAATGCCGCAGCCGCCTGCACGCATGCGTTCGGCGAGGGTTCCTTGCGGGTTGAACTCCAACTCCAGCTCTCCGCTGAGATACTGACGCATGAATTCGGCATTTTCGCCGACGTAAGAGCTGATCATCTTCTTGACCTGCCGGGTCTGCAGCAAGATGCCGATGCCAAAATCATCCACACCGGCATTGTTGGAGGCAAAGGTCAGATCCTTGGTGCCCGCGTCCTTGATCGCCTGCAAAAGCAACTCTGGGATACCGCAAAGCCCGAAGCCACCGGCGGCAATCAGCATGCCGTCCTGCAACACCCCATCCAGCGCCGAGGACGCCGTATCATAGATTTTTTTCATAAAACCCCCATGCAACCTGGGCGCATCACGCCCAGGGCGGAAAACGCACAATCTATTATCGAATCCTAGGGGCAACTGTTTCGCGCAGCGGCTTGGCTTGCAACCACATTCCGGCGGGAGGCGGCATTTCCACGTCCTTACGCGTAAGGAACCGCCGCAACGGGACAGGTTGCGGCGGCCTCCCGATGGTCGGGATCAGGCCGGGATCGGCTGCAGCTTCTTTTCCAGCGCCTCACGCAAATGCTCGTGCTGGGTGGGCAGCTTCAGGGCTTCTCCCAGATGGGCGGTATCCTCGTCGCGATCGAACCCGGGCTCATTAGTAGCGACCTCGAAAAGAACGCCACCGGGCGTGCGAAAGTAAATCGCCCAGAAGTAATCGCGATCGATCACCGGGGTGACGGCATAGCCCGTGTCGAGCAGTGCCTTGCGCACCTCAAGCTGGGCCGCCCGGTTGTCCACGGAAAAAGCGATGTGGTGCACGGAACCCGCCCCTTCACGCGCGGGTGCAACCTCCGGCAGATTGACCAGATCGATGGTATTGGCGCCGGTACGGCCCGAGACGGCGTAGCGCGTGACATTCCCCTGCCTGTCCACCTTCTGATAGCCCATGAAGGTCAGAAGCTCGGCCATCTGGCCATCATCGCGCAGGCGCATCCCGGCAGAGTGAAAGCCACGAATGGCGTGATCCGCGCTCACGCCATGGCCGGTCCAGGCCGGTCGCGTGTCATCGTCAACCTCCGCCAATGCAAAACCTTCACCGTCGGGATTGTTAAAGCGCAGACGCGCTTCACCAAAGTGATCTTCGCGTGCCAGACCCTGTACGTTCCGCGCAGCCAGACGATCCTGCCAAAACGGCAGCGATCCTGTGGGTACGGAGAACACAGTCTCCCCGATCTCGCCCGTGCCCCGGTTGCCTTTCACCATGTTGGGAAAGGGAAAATAGGTCATCACCGACCCGGGCGTGCCGACTTCGTCCCCGTAGTAGAGGTGGTAGACATCCGGCGCGTCGAAGTTCACCGTTTTCTTGACCCGCCGCAGGCCGAGGACCTGCGTGAAAAAGCTGTTGTTTTCGACCGCATCTCTGGCGAGCGACGTCATGTGATGCAGGCCTTTGATCTGAGTAAGCATGGCATGTTCCTTTGCAACGGTAGGGGCTCCCGCAAGGGGCGCCGGTTGCAACAAAAGATAGTTCCGCCCCACTGTTGCGATAAGAGTATTATTGTGGAAATGATTATCCCGAAATATGGGACAATAGTAAATGACCGGGCACCTAGAACGGATCAAGACTTTTATGGAGGTGGCAAGCGCAGGCAGCTTTACCGCTGCGGCGCGCGCGCAGGGCAGCTCGTCGTCCGCTGTCACCCGCCATGTTGCAGACCTTGAGCAGACCCTTGGTGTCCAGCTCTTCGTCCGCACCACGCGGAAAGTATCGCTGACCCAGGCAGGCGCCGTTTACTTTGAGAAAGTGCACCCCCTGATCTCTGCCCTCACGGCTGCCGATGATGGTGCGCGCGCGCAGCAGAAGGCGTTGAGCGGCACATTGCAGGTCAGCTGCCCCTTGTCCTTCGGCACCCGCTTTCTGCAGGCCCCCCTGACCGAATTTGCGGAATTACACCCGGGTATCGACCTCAGGATCAACCTGACCGACAGCTTTGTGGACATCATCAAGGATGGCTACGATATGGCATTGCGGATTTCTGCAGCGCCCGCAGATAAATCAACGATCTGGCGTAAAATCTGCCCGGTGCCGCGCTGTCTGGTGGCAGCATCAGGCTATCTGAAACAGGCGCCCCCGCTCGCCACGCCTGCTGATCTGCCAAACCACCGCTGCCTGAGCTACACCAATCAATCCGAGGGCGACACCTGGCATCTGGCGCACAATGCGGAGGAGACGATGCGCCCTGTACGGCTCACGCCCGCGTTTGCCTGCAACAATGGTGATTTGCTCGCGCAGATGGCTGCGGCGGGCGGCGGGATCGTTCTACTGCCCCGGTTTATCGTGGCCGACATGCTTGAGGCTGGCACACTTCAAACGGTACTGGAGGATTGGCGCGCGCCTGAGATCTGGCTCACGGCTTTCTATCCGCCTTACCAAAAGCTACCACTTGCGATTGATCGTTTCACGAATGTGTTCGAACAACACGCCGGACAGTTCGGACTGTAGGTGGTGACTAGGCGCGAAGTTCAGTCATCCATCCCAATGTCTCATCCGTTTTCTGTGTGGATTTATATTCGGCCCCCAGCGGGGCGTCGAATCCCAGCCGGGCCACCACGTCAAAGATATGGGCATAGTTGATTTCGCCGCTGTCGGGCGGCCCCCGGTCGGGCACGCTGGCAAACTGGATGTGACCAATCAGCGGCATCAGCTTTTCCAGCCGGTGGCTCAGATCGCCCTCCATCAGCTGCACGTGGTAGCAGTCGAACATCAGGTTCAGATTTGGCCGGTCCACTTCCGCAATGATCTGCTGCGCCTGCGTGGTTGTGCTCAGAAAATACCCCGGCGCATCGTAATGGTTTAACGGTTCAATCAAAATGCTGATGCCCAAGGGCGCGGCCTTGTCGCAGGCATATCGCAGGGCTGAGATGAAACAGGCATGGGCCGCCTCTCCCTGCGCAAATCCGGCCATCACATGCACCTTGCCCGTTCCTGTCTGGCGCGCGTAGTCCAACGCCTCATCAATCGCCTCGCGGGCCTCGTTCTCGCGCCCGACCAGCGCCGAGAGACCGTTTTCGCCCGCGGCGACATCCCCCCGCCGCGTGTTGAGCCCCAACATGCCCAGGCCCGTTTCCGACAGGGCCGCGGCAACCTCAGCGGCGGGGATGTCATAGGGCCAATGGCACTCCACCGCATCAAAACCGGCGGATTTCGCCGCGCGAATGGCGTCCGGCAGGGGCCGATCATTCCACAAGAACCCGAGGTTGGCGGAAAACCGGGTCATGTGTCCCACTCCACATCGAAATGCGTGACCAGATCGGCAACCTGTCCGGGGCTCAGCATATTGGCATCATAGCCGCGCATCATCATGGCCAGGCGCGCGGTGTCTTCCAGCTCTTCGATGGCATTGCAGGCCGCCTCCACGTCTTTGCCCGCCACCACCGGACCATGATTGGCCAGCATCACAGCGGTTCTTTTACCCGCAAGACCGCGCACCGCCGCCCCCATCGCCGGATCGCCCGGGCGGAAAAACGGCAGCAGTTTCACCTTGCCCAGTTTCATGATCGCATAGGGGGTCGTCGGCGGCAGAAAATTATCCGGGTCCACCCCCGGCATCATCGACCAGGCGACCGAATGGCAGGAATGCAGATGCACGACCGCCCCTGCGGTGCTCCGCGTGTCGTAGAAGGCGGCGTGCAGCGGCATTTCCTTGGTCGGCGCGTCGCCGGAGACCAGATTGCCTTGCGCGTCAAAGTGGCTGAGCCGTGCCGGGTCGAGGCGGCCAAAGCTCGTCCCGGTGGGGCTCACCAGCAGGCCGCCCTCCTCGGTCCGCGCAGAGATATTGCCGGTGCTGCCGCCGGTCAGGCCCCGGTCAAACAGGGACTTCGCCAGCAGGCACATCTGTTCACGCAGGGCCGTATCCGCCACTCTTTAATCCCCCAGTTTTGCCAGTGCGGTGCCGAAAAAGCCCTCGGACCCGAAATTACCTGACTTCAGAGCCAGCGCGATCTGGTGACCGCCGCTCTCGCAGAATGTCCACGGCACGCCGGGCGCGATTTCTGCGCCAATGTCGAGACGGGTGACACCAAGCGCCTGTGTCACAGCGCCAGATGTCTCGCCGCCAGCGACGACAAAACGGCGCGTCCCGCGATCCCGCGCTGCGATGGCGAGTTTGGCCAGGGCAGCCTCGACCACCTCCCCGGCTTGCGCGGTGCCCAGCTCCGCCTGCGCGGCGCGCACGTCCTCCGGTTCTGCTGTGGCATAGATGATCGGAGCGGCGTCCGGAGATTGTGTCGCCAACCAGTCAAGTGCCGCCCCGGCCCCGTCGCGGGCCAGAACTAGAGGATCGAGTCGGTAACTTGGCGCGTCCTTGGCATAGTCCGCCACCTGCGCGCGCGTCATGGCCGAACAGCTGCCCGACAGGACAATTGCCCCCGGTTCGATCTGCGGTGGTGCAGCCTTGGCGCCGTCAACGTCCAGTTTGCCATCCTGCGCATAGAGTGACGGCAGAGGCATCGCGAGCGCACTGCCGCCGGTCAGCAGCGGCATATCCCGACAGGCTGTTGCGATCTCCTGCAGATCGGCATCGGCCACCGCATCGACGACCACATGCGCGACCCCATCATCCGCCAATCGGGCCAGTGCCACACCAATCTCCGCCGCCCCCCGCGCCACGGTCAGCCGGTCCACAAGCCCGGTCGACCCGGTAACCTGCGGCGCGAGCAGGCGCATCAGGTTGCTGTCCGTCATCGGTGTCAGCGGGTGATCCTTCATCGGGCTTTCGGCCAGAGGCTGCTGCCCAACGAAGAGGTTGCCCATGAAGATGGAACGCCCGTTTTCGGGAAAGGCAGGGCAATAGATCGTCTGCTGCGCACCCAGATCGGTCATCAGCGCCTCGGCAACCGGGCCGATGTTGCCCTTTTCGGTACTGTCGAAAGTAGAGCAGTACTTCCAGAAAAACCGCTGCGCTCCGGCCTCTCTCAGCCACGCCAATGCCGCACGGCAGTCGGCAACAGCCTCCGCAACAGGTGCTGTTCGGCACTTGAGCGCAATCACCTCGAAAGCAGCGGTTTCCTCTGGCGGCCCTTTCGGCACGCCGATACGCAAGGACACGCGCACGCCGCTGCGGGCCAGCAGACCGGCAAGATCCGTCGCACCGGTGAAATCATCGGCGATGCAGCCAAGCAGTGTGGTCATGAAAACAGGGCCCTCTTGGTCGGTAGGTTCATTCCGCCGCGTCGCCCGGCAGTGTCAGACCGGCGTTGCGGGCATAGACCTTGGCCACTGCGGCGTCGTCTTCGCCGCCCAACCCTTGCCCGGCGGCGGCAACAAACTGCTGCAGGGCGGCGGCGGTCAGCGGCGCGCTGAAGTTGTCGCCCTTGGCAATGTCCAGCACGATCCCGAGGTCTTTCAGCCAAATGTTGACGGCGCTGTGCGGCGTGTAATCCCCCGCAACGATATGCGGCGCGCGGTTTTCCAGCATCCAACTGGTGCCTGCACATTTGCTGATGACTTCAACGAATTTCTCCGGCGGCACGCCCTGGGTCATGCCAAAGGTCAGCGCTTCGGCCATCGTGGCGATATGAACGCCTGCCAGCAGCTGGTTGACCGCTTTCATGGCGGACCCGGCGCCCACGTCACCCAGTTCGAACACGGTTTCTGCAATGGCTTCCAGCACCGGTGCTGCGGCGGCAAAGGCCTCCGCGCTGCCCCCCGCCATAACACTCAACTGCCCGGACGCCGCCTTGCCAGCGCCCCCTGAGATCGGCGCATCAAGATAGTGGACCTGATGCGCGGCCGCCCGCGCCGCCAGATCGCGCGCCACTTCGGGCGGGACCGTGGCGCAGGACAGGACCACCGCACCGGACCTGAGCTTCGGCACGATCCCATCCGCCCCAAAGAGGACATCTTCGGTCTGCTGTGCGTTCAGAACCACGACAATCACCGCATCCAGATCACCGGCCACGGCGGCCAGATCCCCTGGGTTGCCCCCTTCCGCGACAAAGGCATCGCAGCGGGCGGGGTTCACATCGCAGCCCAGGGTATCAAGCCCGGCCCGCAGTGCTGATTGCGCGATCCCGTACCCCATGGAGCCCAGACCGATGACAGCTACCTTTTGCGACATGTTTCCAACTCCCTCGTCCCGGACCGTGCGCCGCCCGTCGGGCCACTATGAGGCATATCCCGCGCCAAGAAAATGGCCATTCCGGCAAATGCAGATCGACGCAGCGCCCGGCCTCGTCTAGGTTCGGGGGCTCGTGCCCACATCCGGGGAGGGGATAGCATGCATCTTGCGATTATCGGGTATGGCAATATTGCGCAGGCGGTCCTCGAATGGCTCGGGACCAAACCGGTTGCGCGTCTCACCGTGCTGGTACGCTCTACGTCCCTGACAACAGCGCTCAAGGATGAAGCGCTCGCGCAGGCGGGGGCTTCGGTGACGATCACCGATGACATCACGACACTCATCGAGGCCGCCCCTGATCTGGTGGTGGAATGCGCGGGGCAGACCGCCGTCGCGGCGTTCGGCGCAGCCGTTCTGTCGGCTGGCCTCGACATGGTGATTGTCTCCACCGGCGCGTTGGCGGATGAGGCTTTGTTCGACACTCTGCAACGGGCAACCCAATCGGGACGGTCCCGCGTGATCCTGCCACCGGGCGCCATTGGCGGCATAGACCTTCTGAGCGCGCTGACGCTGGCCGGAGAGGTGACAGTAACCTATCGCGGCACCAAACCACCCGATGCCTGGCGCGGCACCCCGGCAGAGGATTGCTGTAACCTCGCCGCCTTGACGGAGCCATGCGTGTTTTTCTCGGGCTCCGCGCGGGAGGCAGCGCAGACCTATCCGAAAAACGCCAATGTCGCGGCCACGCTGGCCTTGGCCGGGGCCGGTTTTGAAGCAACCAGGGTTGAATTGATCGCCGACCCCGCAGCACCGGGCAATGCCCACGCCTATGAGGTGGACAGCCCCGTGGGTCGTTTTGCCATGCAGATTGACAACGCCGCATCATCGGGGAACGCAAAGACATCGATGGCAACGGCATTCAGCGTGATCCGCGAGATCGACCAGATCCGCGACAGCCTCGGATCTTAACCGGCACGCCCGGTCAGGGGAGTGCAATCTTCTGCCCCGTCTCAGCGGATCTGTAGACCGCATCCTTGATCCTTATGACCTGCAGATAGTCGTGGGCCTCGTTCTCCAGCGCGTCCCCATCGAGCACCGCGCGCACCACATGGTTTTGCAGGTGGTAGACGCAGTCCCCGCCAAAACCCTCCCAGGTGTCGGGCGGGAGAACCGGCTCGACCTCGAGGTGACCATGTGCCCGAAAGTCGACGCGACCATCCCCCATCAGGGTCAGCACACCCGCCGTTCCTTCGAAAAAGGCCTCGCCCATCGTGCGCCGCTGGTTATCCGCCGCATGGTCGCAATGGCGGTTGCCATCAAAGAGGGTCCGCACGCCCTCCGGGTGGTCAAAGATCACAAAGCCTGCGTCTTCGCCCTGGATGACCGGGTTGATCTGGCGCAGATCGGCATAGACGGCACTTGGGTTGCCAAACAGAAAACGAAAGGTGTCGATCCAATGCACGCCGGTCTCATGCACCAGAAACTGCGGCATCTGCTGGAAATAGGGCTGACGGTCCAGATAGGCGTCGGGTCCCTGCCCGTCACCGGGCCGCAGACGAAATTGCGCCTGCAGGGGCGTCCCGATTCGCCCTGCGGAAATCTCTTTCCTGATCGCACGGTACCACGGCATAAACCGGAAGTTTTCGTGAACAATCAGACGGGCGCCCGCCTGTTCGGCCAGCAAACTCACCCCCTCAGCCTCTTTCAGGTCACGGCAAAAGGGCTTCTGGCAGATGATGGTTTTCACCCCGGCATCCAGCGCGGTCAGAATGGCTGCGCGATGGGCCACCGGCGGCAGGATGATGTCGAGAATGTCAGGGTTGGTGGCGGCCAGCATCGGTTTCAAACGGTTGAAAGCGGGAAACCCAGTTGCCCGCGCGGCCTCGATGTCACGGTCTGCCGCACCGACACAAGTAACGTCAGGAATCCGCGCCCAGGCGCCATAGTGGAACTGGCTGAAGTATCCCGCGCCGAGACAGGCAACTTTGAGAGCCGCCGCCATTACGCGTCCCCAAGCGCTGCTGTCACCGCCCCGGCCGCCTCGGCGGTTGTCGCCCGCCCGCCAAGATCACCGGTCAACACGCTGCCGTCGGCGATGACGCCCTCCGTTGCAGCCCGCAGCCGCGCACCATCGGCAACCATCGCAGGGTGGTCGTGACGCAACCCCAGCCATTCCAGCATCATCGCCGCCGACAGGATCATCGCCAGCGGGTTGGCCACCCCCTGCCCTGCAATATCCGGCGCCGAGCCGTGGCAAGGCTGGAACACGGCATGGTCCAGCCCGATATCCGCAGAAGGCGCCACGCCCAGACCGCCCATCAGGCCCGCGCCGAGATCGGACAGGATATCCCCAAACATGTTTTCGGTGACCAACACGTCGAACTCCCACGGCTTTTGCACAAACCACAGCGCCATCGCATCGACATAAGCGTGATCGCTGGCCAGATCGGGATGGTTTGCCGCCTCAGCATCAAACAACGCGCGGAAAAAGGCAAAGGCACGGAATACATTCGCCTTGTCGACACAGGTCACCCGCCCCGGACCGCGCCCGGCTTCCTTGCGTTCGCGCGCGAGACTGAAGGCGAATTTGAACAGCAGCTCCGAGGTTTTCCGGGTGATCAGCAGCGTCTCGCGCGCCTCATCCGGCGTCACCTCGCCCCGCCCCTGCGTGTGAAACAACCCTTCGGTGCTTTCCCGGATCAGGACAAAATCAACCTCTTTCCCCGCCGGCATGTTCAGCGGCGTTTTCTGGCCCGGAAAGATCCGTACCGGGCGCACCCCGGCGAACAGGTTCAGAGCCTTGCGCAGGTCGATCTGTGGCGAAATCTCGGTGCCATCCGGGTAACGTACAGACGGAAGCCCCATAGCAGAGAGCAGAATGGCATCCGCGGCGCGGGCCGCCTGCATCGAGGCCTCCGGCAGCGATTGGCCGGTTTGCGCGTAATGCGCCGCCCCGGCAGGACAGTCCTTGAACGATAGTGTGTAGCCGCCCTGCGACGCGAGGGCGCTCAAAATCTCCAGCGTCGGATCGGTGATCTCCGGCCCGATGCCATCGCCGCGAAAAACCGCGATGTCGAAACTCTCTTTCATTTATTCTTGCGCCCCTTACAGTTTGCTGGCGGTCACATGCCGGTCGATATTTGGATAATGACAAAGGTTGTCACATTAATGTATGCATTAATGCATGCGTAGTTGACAAATAGAGTAGTTGCAAGGATGGACATGTTCGCGGTTGTTGTCACATTTCAGATCAAACCGAACCACGTGGCAGATTTCCTGCCTCTCATGACGCGCAACGCCGCGACCTCTCTGGCGGAGGAACCTGGGTGTCACCAGTTCGATGTCGCAACAGACCCGGCACGGCCCGAAGAGGTGTTCCTCTATGAGCTTTATAAAGATGCCGCCGCGTTCGAGGCGCATCTGGCCTCCGAACACTTCAAATCCTTCGACGCTGCCGTCACCGACATGATTGCCGCGAAATCCGTGAAAACCTATGCGAAGGTGAGCCAATGAGCGCCTGGGAGGTCTTTGCCGTAAAATACGCCGACCGCAATGCGCGGACCCGGCGCGACAGTTTCATCTTTGATGACAACCACGATGCGCCCCACCCAATGGACTACTTTATGTGGGTGTTGCGCCGGGGGACGGAGGTTATTCTGGTCGACACCGGCTATGATACGGACGAAGCCCGTCTGCGCGACCGCCCCATTCGCATGGACCCTGCCGCCTCGTTGGCGCCCCTGGGCTTGACACCCGAGGACATCACATCGGTGATCGTCACGCATCTGCACTATGATCACGCAGGTGGCCTGCATCTTTTCCCCAACGCGACACTGCATATGCAGGCGGCAGAAATGGCCTATGCCACGGGCCCCTGCATGTGTCATGACACGCTGCGCATGCCCTTCACCGCCGGTCATATCTGTGAGGCGGTCAAACGGCTCTACGCCGGTCAGCTGGTCTTTCACGACGGGGACGCCGAAATTGCCGAAGGGGTCACGGTACATTGCATCGGCGGGCACAGCCGTGGGCTTCAGGCAGTACGCGTGCGCACCGCGGCGGGGTGGCTGGTGCTGGCCTCGGATGCCGCGCATTACTATGAGAACATCTTTGCCCGCAAACCCTTCCCCATTGTGGTCGATTTGCAGAACATGCTGGACGGTTTCGACAGGCTGGAGGCCCTGGCTTCTCAAAAAACCTTGATCGTGCCGGGGCATGATCCGCTGGTCACGCAGGCCTTTCCGCGTGCCATGGCAGACCACATCTGGCGGCTGGATCAGGGGCCCAAGACCCCCGGTCTGATCACGGGCGACTAGCCCGGCACTGGCAACAGAAGGCCTTGCACGCCCATCCCTGCCAGCATCTGCACAAAAAAGAGGCACTGCCGCCTGCAAATGCGCCAAGCAGCGGGCCAACTCTGGCAACTGGCCCGGACCCATGTGAGATTGCTGCCCGGAGAAATCACCAACCGAAGGCCGTTTGACTTGTTGATGCAGCCCGCAACCTTGCTGGACCAACCCCGTGCGATCGGGTCGGCGATGGTGTCGAGCAAACTGCGCGACGGGCGTTCCTGTATTGATGGGTTGCGGCAATCGGGGGCGTTGAAGCTGCTGTTCCCGCGCAACAATGATCTGCTGGAAACCACGTTGATCAACACCGCTGGCGGCATCACAGGTGGGGACCGATTTGAAGTTGCGGCGACAGCGCAAGCAGGCTCCAGGCTGACGCTTACCACCCAGGCAGCAGAGCGCGCCTATCGCGCGCAGGCGGGCCAGGTTGGCCGGGTCCGGACGCGCCTGACCGTCGAAGGCGACGCCCGGATGCACTGGCTGCCGCAGGAGACCATTCTTTACGACGCCTGCGCCCTGTCACGTCGGTTGGAGGTTACATTGTCCGATCAGGGGCGATTTCTGATGGTGGAGTCGGTGCTTTTTGGTCGGCAGGCCATGGGTGAGGAGCCCCGCAGTATTCTGTTCCGGGATCGCGTCAGCATCCGCCAGGCAGGCAGCCTGATCTACCGCGATGGTGTCACATTTGACGGAGACGCCGTCGCAGCCCTTGACCGCTCGGCCATCGGCGGCGGCGCGCGCGCAATGGCCAACCTCGTTCTCGTCGCGCCGGAGGCGGAAGGGCTGCTTCCCATGGTACGTGAGACCTTCGGCGCGACCGGCGGCGCGAGCCTTCTGGCGAACGGGTTGCTGGTGGCACGGCTGCTGGCATCTGACGGTTTCGAATTGCGGCAACGCCTGATCCCGGTGCTGGAGCAACTGACGCACCACAAACTACCTGCGAATTGGAGGCTTTGACCCATGCAGCTCACTCCCCGTGAAAAAGACAAACTGCTGGTGGCCATGGCTGCCGAGGTGGCGCGCAGAAGGCTGGACCGTGGGGTGAAGCTCAATCACCCTGAAGCCATTGCGCTGATCACCGATGCGGTGGTCGAAGGGGCACGCGATGGGCGTTCCGTTGCGGATATGATGCAGGCGGGAGCCGAGGTGATCTCGCGTGACCAGTGTATGGAGGGCGTGCCCGAGATGATCCACGACGTGCAGGTCGAAGCGACGTTTCCGGATGGGACAAAACTGGTGACCGTGCATAATCCGATCCGGTAGCAGAGGCATATTTTTGGAACAATGAAGCAGAGGATGCGCATATGATCCCAGGGGAAGTCATAACTGCAAGCGGTGAGATCGTTCTGAACGCGGGTGCGGAGGCGATCACGCTGATGGTGGCCAACACTGGCGACCGACCTGTGCAGGTGGGCAGCCACTACCATTTTGCCGAAAGCAATCCGGCACTGGAGTTTGACAGGGAGGCTGCGCGCGGCCGCCGGTTGGACATTGCTGCCGGAACCGCCGTGCGGTTTGAGCCGGGACAGCGGCGCGAGGTGCAGTTGATCCCGCTGCTTGGGGCGCGGCGGGTCTTTGGGTTCAATCAACAGGTTATGGGCGATCTGTGATTGTCTGACTTTGGGAGGAAAAAAGCCATGTGTGATATCTGTGTGATCAATGCGGTGAAGGATCGGATGCTGTCGCGGCGCGAGTTCTTCAAGACATCTGCCGCTGTGGGAGCTGCAGCGACTGTCGGCGCCATGGCGGCAGCGCCTGCTGCATTGGCGGCAGGGCATGGTGGGATCATCGACATGACCCACAAGCTCAGCCCGGAGTTTCCGACCTTCTTCGGGGTGCCCGGCATCTCGATGGAGCAGCTGTTCAACTTCGCCGAACACGGCTTCAACCTCATGAACCTGAGCATCAATGAGCATACCGCGACTCACATCGACGCACCGCTGCATTTCTCGGCGGATGGGGCCTCGGTGGATGAAATCCCGGTGGGCAACCTTGTGGTGCCGCTCTGCGTGATCGATATTGCCGAGCGGGCCGCCGAGAACCCGGATGCGCAGGTGACGCCGGATGATCTGACCGCTTGGATTTCCGAGCATGGCGACATTCCTGACCGGGCCTGTGTGGCGATGCATTCGGGCTGGGCGGCGAAGACGGATGGGCCGGAGTATGTCGGCAATGACGACGAGGGTGTGAAACACTTCCCCGGCTTCCATGTCGAGGCAACTCAGATGTTGTTGGAGCAAACGACAGCAGCGGCCATGGCCGTGGATACGCTCTCGCTCGACCACGGCCCGTCGCCGGATTTCGCCACCCACTACGCGTGGCTGCCCACCGGACGCTACGGGATCGAGAACCTTGCCGGTCTCGACCAAGTGCCAGCCGCAGGGGCAACGCTGGTTGTGGGGGCGCCGAACCACGTGGGCGGCACAGGCGGGCCTGCCCGCATCTTTGCGATGGTGTAATCATGCCTTCCGTCTTCTCCCCCTTGCGTGCCGGGTTGCACTGCGCCTTGGGCCTCGCCCTGCTGGGCCTGTGCTCGGCCGTGCAAGCACAGAATCTCAATTGCGAGGATCCGGTGACGCAAGTGGAGATGACGGGCTGTGCAGGTCTCGCGGCAGATGTGGCGGACAAGGAATTGAATGCCGTCTGGGCGCAGGCCATCGCTGTGGCCCGAACGCGGGATGCGTCAGATCTGAGCGGTGCGCCGCCGAGCGAAGACATCCTGCGCGACGCGCAACGCAGTTGGATCACCTTTCGCGATCAGGCCTGCAGTGCCGAGGCCACCATTGCACGGGGCGGCACTATGGCCAGCCAGCTGTTTCTCATCTGTCTCGAACGGCTTACGCGCCACCGCACCGATGACCTTCGCCTTTTTGCAATGACCAACTGACCAGGACGACACCCATGCCAGCCACAATTTCCCGCTCCTCCTACGCTGCGATGTTCGGCCCGACTACGGGCGACAAGGTGCGGCTGGCCGACACCGACCTGATCATAGAGGTGGAGCGCGACCACACGATCTATGGCGAGGAGGTCAAATTCGGCGGCGGTAAGGTGATCCGCGATGGCATGGGACAGTCTCAGGTCACACGCGCAGGCGGTGCTGTCGATACGGTGATTACCAATGCGTTGATTGTGGATCACACTGGTATCTACAAGGCGGACGTGGGGCTGAAAGACGGGCGAATTCACAAGATCGGCAAGGCGGGCAACCCCGATACGCAGCCAGGCGTGGATATCATTGTGGGCCCCGGCACCGAAGCCATTGCGGGGGAAGGTAAAATCCTGACGGCAGGCGGGTTCGACAGCCACATCCATTTCATCTGTCCGCAACAGATCGACGACGCGCTGCATTCCGGCGTAACCACCATGCTGGGCGGCGGCACCGGGCCTGCGCACGGCACGCTGGCCACCACCTGCACGCCCGGGCCGTGGCACATAGGGCGGATGCTGCAGAGCGTGGATCACTTTGCTATGAACATCGGTGTGTCGGGTAAGGGCAATGCGAGCCAGCCCGAGGCGCTGGTTGAGATGGTCGAAGGCGGGGCTTGCGCGCTCAAACTGCATGAGGATTGGGGCACAACGCCCGGTGCCATCGACTGCTGTCTCTCTGTCGCCGACGACATGGACGTGCAGGTGATGATCCATACCGATACGCTGAACGAGAGCGGTTTTGTGGAGAACACCGTGGCGGCTCTGAAAGGCCGGACAATCCATGCCTTTCACACCGAAGGCGCGGGCGGCGGGCATGCACCGGACATTATCAAGATTTGCGGCGACGCGAATGTGATCCCCTCCTCCACCAACCCGACGCGGCCTTTCACCGTGAACACGCTGGAGGAGCATCTGGACATGCTTATGGTCTGTCACCACCTCGACAAGTCGATCCCCGAGGATGTGGCCTTTGCCGAAAGCCGCATCCGGCGCGAGACCATCGCCGCAGAGGATATCCTGCACGACATGGGCGCTTTTTCGATCATCGCCTCGGACAGCCAGGCAATGGGACGCGTGGGCGAGGTGCTGATCCGCACCTGGCAGACAGCGGACAAGATGAAAAAGCAGCGTGGGCGGCTTGCGGAAGAGACCGGCGAGAACGACAACATGCGCGTGCGCCGCTACATCGCGAAATACACGGTCAACCCGGCGATTGCGCACGGGATCAGCCACGAGATCGGCTCCATCGAAGAAGGCAAGCGCGCGGATCTCGTGTTGTGGAACACCGCGTTCTTCGGTGTGAAGCCCGAGATCGTGCTGATGGCGGGCACCATTGTCTGCGCACAGATGGGTGACCCCAATGCCTCGATCCCCACGCCACAGCCCGTTTACACCCGGCCCATGTTCGGCAGCTTTGGCCGCTCGGTCGAGCACTCTGCGGTGACCTTCGTGAGTGCAGCGGCACAGGCGGCAGGACTGCGCGGCCAGCTAGGGCTGCGCAAGGAAACGGTGGCGGTTGAGAAAACCCGGGGCATTGGTAAGCGTGACCTCGTCCTGAACGATGCCTTGCCGCAGATCGAGGTGAACCCGGAGACCTATGAGGTGCGCGCCGATGGTGAATTGCTGACCTGTCAACCGGCGGAGGTCCTGCCGATGGCGCAGCGGTACTTTATGTTTTGAGGAAACAGACTGAGGCGACACTCCATTTGCGGGAGGCTAGAGCGTACCTCGCGAGTGCAAAAATTCTTCATACGGAGGCGCTTGGTGTTTCGGAAGACCCGTTGAAGTGGACAAACCGCAATCCGATGTTTTTCCTACTGCTACATGCAACTGAACTCGCTTCAAAGGCATGTATTCTAGCGCGCGCTCAAAACCCCGGACGCACACACGACGTTGTCGAATTGATCCGCCTCGTCGGCCAAGGTCGACAACGAAGCTGCGCGAGGGAGGCATATCGCAACGTGCGGGCGCTCCGCCGCCAAGCCCTCAAACGCAAATGGGAGGGGCTTGACTCTGAAGTTGCGAAGGCATCGATGCAGATTGAGATTGAAGCGATAGACAAGCGACCTGTGGGGCTGATGACGACACTTAGAGTATTAGGAGCATTGGGGCAGTCCAAGATGACAAAGCTGGAATTTGGCAAGAAGGTTGAGAATTGGTGGCACGCTTTACGCTATCCAAGGCTGGGTGGTACTACGTCTTACCCCGATTTCCAGGAATGCGTGATTATCTGCGAAGCCCTTATCAAACGAGCTGAAGCGGAGATCGAAAAGGATAACAGATTGAACGGAACGGCCTAGTTCAGAAGCAACACCTCGCCCGGCGGCACGCCGGGCAGCCCCCGACCGCCCCCCATGGGCGGGGGCTTTGCCCCCACCCGCGGCCGGGGACCGCCCTTGGGACATACCTCGATGCTGACAGCCCAACACCTCATTCATACACACGACGCTGATGACCACGTTACGCTGGACTACGACGCCCGCTTTCTGCGCCGCAAGGTGCTGACGACCGACAAGGGCGCGCAGGTTCTGGTGGATCTTCCCAAAACCACGTCGCTTGCACATGGGGATGCCCTGGAAACAAACGATGGTGTCCGTATCGGCATTCGGGCGGCTGCCGAACCGCTGCTTGAAATCAAGGGCGAGGATCTGCACCGCATCGCGTGGCACATTGGCAACCGCCACACCCCCTGCCAGATCGAGGCAGACCGCCTGTTGATCCAACGCGACCATGTCATGGCGCAGATGCTGAAAACCTTGGGTGCCCATGTGCACGAGGTCGTGGAACCCTTCACCCCTGAGGGTGGCGCCTACGGGCACGGCCGCACCCACGGGCATGATCACGGTGCACAACATGGCCCTGAGCACGGTCACGCCCATGACCACTGATGCCGTTCTGACATTGACGCAATGGATGTCGCCTGGCTTTCCGGTGGGAGCCTTCGCCTATTCGCATGGACTGGAGACGGCCATCGCCCATGGCGAGATCGACGACAGGGACAGTCTGGAGGAATGGTTGCGCGACATCATCGCCTTTGGCAGCGGGCAGGCCGATGTGGTGATCCTCTCGGCGGCCTACCACGCGACCGAGAACGACGTTGCCGACATCGACGCGACCGCGCGCGCCTTTTCTGCAAGTGCAGGTCGCCTGATGGAAACGGACCAGCAAGGCGGGGCTTTTGCACGCACGGTGGATGAGGTGTGGGGTACCGGCCTGGGCGCGCTGACCTACCCTGTGGCCGTTGGACGCGCCGCATCAGCCAAAGGTTTTGCGCTGGATCTGACCGCGCACCTCTATCTGCAGGCATTTACTGCCAATCTGATTTCCGCGGCTGTGCGGCTGGTGCCCCTTGGGCAGACCGAGGGTCAGTCCCTGCTCGCAAGCCTTGCCGCTCTGATCCGTGAGACGGTGGAGCAAGCCACGCAAACCCCCTTGTCGCGCCTGTCCGCCAACTGTTTTGCCGCCGATATCGCGTCGATGCAGCATGAAACTCTCTATTCAAAGGTATTTCGCACATGACAGATCTGAATGGACCGCTGCGCATCGGGATTGGCGGCCCCGTCGGTGCCGGGAAAACGACGCTGACGGCGTGCCTTGCGCGCGCGCTCAGCCCGCAGCACTCCATCGGGGTGATCACCAACGACATCTATACGCAGGAAGATGCGGATGCGCTCATGCGGATGCAGGTCTTGCCACAAGACCGCATCATCGGCGTGGAAACCGGTGGCTGTCCACATACAGCCATCCGCGAGGACGCCTCGATCAACCTGGCTGCCGTTGCGGAAATGCAGACCCGCCATCCTGACATCGAGGCCATTCTGATCGAAAGCGGCGGCGATAATCTCAGCGCGACGTTTTCGCCGGAACTTGCCGACGTGACGCTCTACGTGATCGATGTGGCGGCGGGTGAAGAGATACCGCGCAAAGGGGGGCCAGCCATCACGCGCTCGGATATCTTGATTATCAACAAGACGGATCTCGCGCCCCATGTCGGTGCCTCTCTCGAAGTGATGAAGCGGGACGCGACACAGATGCGGGCCGGACGCCCCTTTGTGTTCACCGCGCTGCGGCACCGGGAGGGGCTGGACGAGGTGATCACCGCTTTACGCGAAATCTCCGGGCTGGGATTGGTCCGCGCCTGAGATCAGTCAAAGGCGCAGGGCTGACCGGCTGCGCCCCAGAGGCGCAGATCCGCGATATGGCTTTCGAGATCATAGGGGGCAGATTCCCGGGTGCCGCCGGGTTCCCAGGCCCAATGCAAGATCACGTCGTGATCCAGATGCGCGGCAAGCTCTACGATGGTGCGCCCGCCGTTACGGTCCGGATCGCGCAGCTGAGCACAGATAAAGTCACTGGAGCGTCCAAACCAGTCAGCTTCCACCGGGGCCAGTCGCCACGCATCGGCAACCTGCGGTGCCGCGTGCGGGGTATCCTGTCCGCCGGTCTCATTGGTCACATGGCAGGTGCGACAGGGGATCGTTTCCGCGCCAATGCGGCTTTCCCCCGCGCGGATCATCATGCCATGCGGTCGCGGATCTCCATAGCTCGGGCCGGACCACATGGGGCGATCGCTAGGCCCGACGTGACAGTTTGCGCAGCGTGGATGGGAAACAACCTCGTAGATACGATCCCAGGCGGCCAGGCCTTCTCCATGGCTGGCATTCACTTCACCTTTCACATGAGAAGGAGCCGTGAAAGATATGAAAAATATTAGAAAATACTTCATTCGCTCTTCAGCGAAGATGCCGCTGTTTTGATTGCCGATCGAATGCGCGGATAGGTTCCGCATCGACACAGATTACCGCTCATCGCCGCATCGATATCCTCGTCGGTAGGGTCCGGCACAAGATCCAGAAAAGAGGCCGCCTGCATGATTTGACCGGACTGACAGTAGCCGCACTGCGCCACCTGATGCTCGATCCATGCGGCCTGCACTGCATGCAACGCGCCGGGCGCACCCAGACCCTGGATGGTCGTGACATCTCCGTCGACATCCGCAACCGCCAATTGGCATGACCGAACCGCAATGCCATCCACATGCACAGTGCACGCACCGCATTGCGCGATCCCGCAGCCATATTTTACATCCGTTATGCCAAGCGTATCCCGCAGAACCCAAAGCAACGGCATGTCCTCCGCCACGTTGACAGTATGTTCGGTGCCATTCACTATGAGCTTCATCTGACGCGCCTTTCGGGGTGCTCTTATCTTAACCTGCGCCGCTATCTGCAGCAATGACGGCGTCGCGTCAGCTTGGAGGCTGGCATATGACGGTTGCCGTCAGCGCGATTGGCGAACAACGGTCGCGCCTGTGGAAAAGCGCTTCGTCTCATCGCAAATCATCACTTCAGCCAAGTTTCAGCTGTGGGCAATCTTGTTGTTGGGATCGGCTATTTGCTAGTCGCAAAGCAGCTCAAGCGGCGGCGTTCGTACCCCGGCAAAAGCAGGACGCGCGGATGGGAACAGTCGCGCGAGCCAGAGCCGGGTCGAGTTGAAGTTTGATGTGCCGAGCCTCTATCAACGCGCCGCGCTGCATGAGGCATTCGTGCAAGCCGTGCAAAGACCAGACGTTACGCGGGTGCTGGCAGGCGCGGGCCAGCGTTTCATCCAGCCCGAGGTCTGCGCGGTAAACCGCTTCGGCCTCGTCAAACTGCCGCAGTTCCATCAATAATGCCCCCAGCGCGTGGCGCGTAGGCTGCATCCACCCCCAGGGCTCGTCGTAGAGCAACGCATCATCCAGCGTCACGGAGCGGCGCAGATGCGCGATACCCGCTTCGGGATCGCCCGATTTAAAGGCAAGTTCACCCTCCATCATCGCCTCACCCACTGCAAGAACATCGAACCCGAAGTTGTTGAAAACCATACGTGTTTCTTGCACGGTGGTCAGCGCTTGATCAGCCAGCTTACGCTCCACCTTCGCCGCATCGATCTGACCGAGATTGGCAAACGCAATGACCCGAGCCTGGCGCATGGCCGCCGTTGTGTAACTATAGAGCTCCGCGTCGTCGGGAAGCGCCATGTCGATAATCTGCTGCCACATCCCAAAGCGGACCATGACGTGAATTTTCTTGCCCCAGAAGCTTTCAAACAAATCCGGCATGTAGCGCACAACCGGATCGGGCAGCATTTCGATCAATCGGTCAGAGGCCGCCAACGCGCGTTCGGGTTGCCCCAGAAACATCGCCCCATAGGCTTCGAAATGCACGTTGTGAATGCGGTAGACGGTGTAAAAATTCTTGGCGCCCATCAAGGCTTCGTACTTGCGATCCACCTCTGCTGCACGCGCATTGCGGGCCACGACATTCTGATATTCACCACACAGCACATCAATATGTGTCGCCATATGCACCAAATGCCCGGAATCAGGTACGAGATCGACCAGCCGGTCCCCATGACGCAGGGCCTTTTCTGGAAAAGGCGACATCTCCATCAGGTGAATGTACATGTGCAGAAGACCGGGGTGATCCCAGGCGCCCGGCAGGGTGTTGAAGGCCGTCTCCAACGCAGCCTGCGCCTCAAGCGTTGACGCGCCTTCGCGCGGCTCACCGCTGGGCAAGTCCCACAACAGCCACGGCGTACGATTCATCAGGGCCTCAGCAAAAAGGCAGATCACATCAAGATCACGCGGGTGCGCGGCATAGACACGGCGCATGGCCTCGGAAAAAGCGTCGTTCCATGGCGCGAAGTCCTCAATCTCCGGATCGTCGGGAAAGCGCTCACAAAGCGCCTCGATCAACGCGGCCTCAACCGGCGAGAGCCTGTGTTTGACACGCTGTGCCTCGGCCAACATCTCGTGGGCCTCTTGCAATGTCGCGACGCGCTCCTCTGCGGTGAAGAATTCCCACGGCTTATTGTAGTTGGGGCCGACCGCGTAGGCCACGCCCCAATATGCGAACCCGCACGCGGGATCCGCGTCAATCGCCTTCTGGAAACAGCGCGCCGCGGCCTCGTGGTTGTACCCGAAGAGCCAGACCATCCCAGCGTTGACCTGGGCCTGCGCGGCCTCCGAACTGGTCGTCACCGCGCGGGCATAGGTGCCAAGGTCAAAGCCGTCCATGCTGCGTCCCCCTAGAACTCCACGACGGCTCTAATGGATTTGCCTTGGTGCATGAGGTCGAACCCGTGGTTGATCTCGTCGAGGGTGAGCTTGTGGGTGATCATCGGGTCGATCTCGATCTTGCCGTCCATGTACCAGTCCACGATCTTCGGCACATCCGTGCGCCCCTTCGCGCCACCAAAGGCCGTGCCACGCCAGACCCGGCCCGTGACCAGCTGGAAGGGCCGCGTCGCGATCTCCGCCCCCGCGGGCGCCACCCCGATGATGATGCTCTCCCCCCAGCCCTTGTGGGCGCATTCCAAAGCGGTCCGCATCACGTTCACATTGCCCGTGGCGTCGAATGTGTAATCCGCCCCACCCTTCGTAATCTCAACCAGATGGGCCACGATATCCCCATCCACCTTCGACGGATTGACAAAATCGGTCATCCCGAACTGTTGTCCCATGGTGGCCTTGTCGTCGTTCAGATCGACCCCCACGATCTGGTCACAGCCCGCCATGCGCAGTCCCTGGATCACGTTCAGACCGATGCCGCCCAGCCCAAAGACCACGCAGCGCGAGCCGATCTCGACCTTCGCGGTGTTGATCACAGCACCGATGCCCGTGGTCACACCACAACCGATGTAGCAGATCTTGTCGAAAGGTGCGTCTTTTCGGACCTTTGCGAGCGCTATTTCAGGGACCACCGTGTGATTGGCGAAGGTCGAGCAGCCCATGTAGTGGTGGATCGGCGTGCCATCCAGCATCGAAAACCGCGTCGACCCATCGGGCAGCAGGCCCGCCCCTTGCGTGGCGCGCACCTTCTGGCAGAGGTTGGTCTTGGGGTTCAGGCAATATTCGCATTCGCGGCATTCGGGCGTGTAGAGCGGGATCACATGGTCGCCCACCTCCAGGCTGGTGACGCCTTCACCGACCTCGATCACAACGCCCGCGCCCTCATGGCCCAGAATCGCCGGAAAGATGCCTTCGGGATCATCGCCCGAGCGCGTGAATTCATCCGTGTGGCACAGCCCCGTCGCCTTGATCTCCACCAGAACCTCGCCCGCCCGCGGACCCTCAAGGTTCACCTCCATGATCTCAAGCGGCTGACCAGCAGCAACCGCAACAGCAGCACGCGTCCGTAGCACAGGGTTTTCTCCTCATTGAATTCCGACACTGCCAGAGAAAGCCGCATGGCCATGATGTCAAGAGCAGGATGGTCGGAGGGAAACATACGGATTTGAAAAACTATTCCTACAAACCCGGGAAAATCGGAAAATTACCTTCACCAAACCGGCAACCTGTGAATTTACGGCAAGTCTTTTCGACCACTTTTTATAAGATTGCATGCAGGCATAGAATTCAGGACCCTGACATGACCCAACACCCATGCGACATCAGTGGCTACGCGCTGGAAGATCGTTACACCAAGGCGAAGGGTCGTGTGTTCATGACTGGCACGCAAGCGCTCGTGCGGATCATGCTGGACCAGGCACGCCGCGACCGGCTCGCCGGACTTAACACCGCGGGATTTGTCTCCGGCTACCGCGGCTCGCCTTTGGGCGGTGTGGATCAGGTAATGTGGCGCTCCGACGCTTTGCTCAAGGCGGCAGCGATCAAATTCATGCCTGCGGTGAATGAGGATCTTGGCGCGACGGCAGTTTTGGGAGCACAGCAAGCCAGCCTGGATCCGCAGTGTGCTGTCGAGGGCGTGTTTTCGATGTGGTACGGGAAGGGCCCGGGCGTGGATCGATCCGGCGACGCGCTGAAGCACGGCAACGCTTATGGATCTGCTCCGAAAGGCGGCGTGCTGGTGATTGCAGGCGACGACCATGGCTGTGTCAGCTCATCGATGCCACATCAATCGGACGTCGCCTTCATGTCGTGGTTCATGCCCACCCTGAACCCCGCAAGTGTCGCCGAATACCAGGCCTTTGGCGAATATGGTTTTGCGCTTTCACGGTTTTCGGGCACTTGGGTCGGGTTCAAGGCCATCTCTGAGACCGTGGAGAGCGGGCAATCTGTAGAGATCGTGCCGGACCGGGTATTCCGCCAGCCGGACTACACCGGTCCACCCGGCGGGCTGCATGTGCGGGTTGCGGATCTGCCCAGCCCGGACATCGAAGCGCGCATCCGCCACAAGCTCGATGCGGTGCAGGCTTTTGTCGAGGCAAACCCGATTGATCACGCGATTTACGGGATCCAGAAAGCGAGTTTTGGATTTGTGACCACGGGCAAGGCGCATCTGGATCTGATGGAGGCACTGCGCCTTCTGGGACTGGACGCGGCGCGATGCCGGGCGCTTGGGATCGACATCTACAAGGTCGGGATGGTCTGGCCCCTCGCCCATCACGCAGCGTTGGATTTCGTGACTGGCAAGCGCGAGGTGCTGGTGATCGAGGAAAAGCGCGGGATCATTGAATCGCAGTTCAAGGAGCATTTTTACGACTGGCCTGGTCGGAAACCGGCGCGGATGGTGGGCAAATACGACGAAAAGATGGAACCGCTGGTGCCCTGGACGGGGGAGTTGAGCCCCAGAGTGCTGCTACCCATCATCGCGGACAGGCTGAACCGGTTCTTTCCGGACGAAGGGTTTGTGGAAACAGCGCGTGCGCTGACACAGGTTGAGCCTCCTGTCATCCGGGTCGAAGGCGCAACACGCACGCCTTACTTCTGCTCCGGCTGCCCACACAACAGTTCCACCAAAGTGCCCGAGGGATCGAAAGCCGCCAGTGGCATCGGCTGCCATGTCATGGCCTCGTGGATGGATCGCGAGACGGTCGGGTATGCGCAGATGGGCGGCGAAGGGGTTCCGTGGGTCGCCACCTCGCTCTTCAATGGTGGCAAACACATCTTTCAAAACCTTGGTGAAGGCACCTGGTATCATTCGGGATCTTTGGCCATCCGCCAGGCGGTCGCGGCGGGCACGAACATCACTTATAAAATCCTTTACAACGATGCGGTGGCAATGACCGGGGGCCAACCGGTGGACGGACCTGTTTCCGTGACGGGGATCGCACAGACCTGCCGCGCAGAAGGCGTTACACGCATTGCACTTGTCTCCGACGATATCGGTAAGTTTAAAGCGTTGGACTGTCCAACCGGGACAACTTTCCATGACCGTGGCGAAATGGACAAGCTGCAGCGAGAGCTGCGCGAGGTCTCAGGCGTTTCAATCCTGATTTATGAACAGATGTGCGCCACAGAGAAACGTCGCAAACGCAAGCGTGGTCAGATGCCGGAGCCTGAGCAGGTTGTGGTGATCAACGATCTTGTCTGTGAAGGCTGTGGTGACTGCTCCACGGAGAGCAATTGCCTGAGCGTGGAGCCGCTGAAGACTGAATTTGGCACCAAGCGGCGGATCAATCAGTCGAGTTGCAACAAGGACCTCTCCTGCCTGAACGGGTTTTGCCCAAGCTTTGTGACGCTCGAAGGGGCCACGCGCCGACGCACACCCCTGCGCGACGTGGATGCGATCGCTTTGAGCGCGACGCTGCCTTTGCCGACGTTACCAGACCTGGCTAGGCCCTATAATCTGTTGGTCACCGGCGTGGGGGGCACAGGCGTCATTACCGTCGGCGCGCTCATTTCCATGGCCGCACATCTGGAGGGCAAGGGCGCCAGCGTGCTCGATTTCACCGGGTTTGCGCAGAAATTCGGCACCGTGTTGGGATACGTCAGGATCGGAGCCAGACCGGATCACCTGCACCAAGTGCGAATCGACGCCACGGCCGCGGACGCCGTCATCGGCTGCGACGTGGTTGTGTGTTCGTCGCCCAAGGCCTCAGCGCACTACCGCAAAGGTACGAAAGTCGTGTTGAACCGGGCGGAAATGCCGACCGGCGATCTGGTTTTGAACCGGGATGCGGATCTGCGGATCGACGACCGTGAGGCCGCGATTGCAGCGGTTGTGGGCCAGGACGCGCTGGATGCCATAGATGCGGGTCAGCTCGCCGATGACCTGATGGGCGATGCGGTCTATGCCAATGTCATCATGTTGGGATTTGCCTGGCAGCGGGGGCTGGTACCGGTGGGGTTTGAGGCGCTGATGCGGGCGATAAAGCTCAATGGCGTGGCACCCGAACAGAATACACGCGCGTTTGCCTTTGGGCGGGTGATGGCGGCAACACCGGGCAAATTGCAGGCCCCCGTGCAGGCCGCAGACGAAACACTAACCGATGTGATGGCGCGGCGTGGGACGTTTTTGAAGGCGTATCAAAACGCCGCATATGCCCGACGTTTCGAAGACAAACTGGCGCCGCTGAAGCAGTTGCCGGAGGATATCCAGATTTCAGCGGCGAAATCGCTCTTCAAACTGATGGCCTACAAAGACGAGTATGAAGTGGCGCGTTTGCACCGGGATCCGGGCTTTCAGGCGCGGCTGCAAAAGGATTTCGACGGGGATTTTCAGCTGCGCTATCACTTGGCGCCGCCTTTGTTGTCGCGCAGGAAGGACGGCCGCGGCAGACCTTTAAAGCGCAAATTCGGGCCATGGCTCGGCCCCCTCTTTGGCGTTCTGACGCACCTGAAATGGCTGCGGGGCGGTTGGGCAGATCCGTTTGGATACCATCCCGATCGCAGGCTGGAGCGTCGATTGATCGTCTGGTTCGAAGATATCCTGACGCAGGTGCCAGCGCTGTGGCGGGAAGGTCATTACGAAAGCGTTCGCAAGCTGGTCGAGGCCCCGCAGGACATACGCGGTTATGGTCCGGTCAAGGAAGACGCGGCAACCGAAGTTCGGGACCGGGTGAAACAACTGCTTGACGAGGCGCGTCAATCCGGCGGGGCTGCCAGCGACCCACGGTGAATGAATTCTGTGGGCAGCGGTGCAGGCGCCTCAACCGGGCCTCCGCTCAGTTTTGCAAGCAGCATTCTGGCTGCTGCACGTCCCATTTCGATCTGCGGCACGCGCACGGTCGCCAGAGGCGGATTGGACACCGACGCCAGCCCGATGTCGTCAAACCCCACAAGTGAGACGCGATCCGGCACATCAATCCCCATCTGCCGCGCGCGCATCAAAGCCCCTGCCGCCAGAACGTCATTGCCGCACATGATGACCGTCGGCGTATCAGGACGTTCCATAATCCATGCAAAGGCCTCGCCCCCGAATTCCAGCCGATACTTTGCTTCTTTGACATGCAGCAACGCGGCCCCCTGCCCGAAATCGGCAATGGCAGTTTCGATGCCGATGTGCCGGTCGCGCGCCCTGTCATTCCCATCCCGCACACCGCTAATCAGGGCAAAGCGGCGATGCCCCAGGGCCAACACGCGGCTTGTCGCGTCATAGGCGGCCCGGCAATTGTCAAACCCGACGTAGGTCTGCGCGGAATGCGGCTTGAAACACCAGGAGATCACGTGTTCAACGCGCCGTTTGGCCAGAAAGTCACGTGTGGCCTGCGGGCGTTCGTCCCCGATCAGCAGCAATCCATCCGCACCATGGGCGATCAACGCCTTGATCTGGCGAAGCTCCTGCTCCGGATCATAGCCGGTGCTGGCCAGCAGTAGGTTGACGCCCGCTTCAGAAAGCACCTCCTGAAACGCCTGCACCCCGCTGGCGAACATGGCATTCGCCATGCTGGGGATAATCGCCCCCACCGTGTTGGTCCGGTTCGACGCCAGCGCACGACCGCCGAAGTTGGGCGTGTAGCCCAAAACCTCAATCGCTTTCTCGATCTTGTCGCGCGTTTGCTTGGCGACTTTATCGGGATCATTCAGCGCCCGCGAGATACTGGCGGTCGATACACCAGCCATCCGGGCGACATCTTCAAGAGTGGGGGCAGAGTTTCGGGCCATCCGTGGATCGTATCGTCCTTTGCAGTCAAAGGCTTGCAGTTTCTTGCGCAGACACCGCCGGGCCTTGCCCGGACATTAGAAGGAAAGGCTTGCAAGAATCAATGTAAGCGCTTACACAAACATTCCAAGAGGAGCCGTTCACTTACCGTTCAGGCTCCACCCTTGGGGGTTGTCATGTACATTTCGTCGCGCACAGTTGTGGTCGGTACAGCGCAGTGGGCATCGAAGTTGCACATGCTTTCCCGCCCAGAAATTAGATCCGGATCATCAGACAGGAACCCCTTAAATGGCTCGTGAGTACCTCAAGAAAGCTGCAAAAACCGCAATGACGGATGCCGGTGACGTGCGCGAAACTGTTCAGAACATCCTCAATGATATTGAGGCGGGCGGCGATGCGGCGGCGCTGAAGTATGCCGAGAAGTTCGACAACTATCAGGGCAGCATCATTCTGAACGAGGAAGAAATCGCTGCCGCGTCGGTTCTTGTGTCGCAAAAGCTGAAGGATGACATCGCGTTTGCCCACGACAATGTCCGCCGTTTCGCCGAGACCCAGAAATCGACCATGCAGGATGTCGAACTGGAAGTTGTGCCGGGGCTGATTGCGGGGCAAAAGGCCATCCCCTGCCGGGCTGCGGGATGCTATGTCCCGGGCGGTCGGTACAGCCACATCGCCAGCGCCATCATGACCGTAACCACGGCGAAAGTGGCAGGCTGCCAGCACATCACCGCCTGTTCCCCACCGCGTCCGGGCATTGGGATCAACCCGGCCATCATTTACGCCGCCAACCTCTGCGGAGCGGACAGCATCCTGTCGATGGGCGGGGTGCAGGGTGTGGCCGCCATGACCTTCGGTCTTTTCGGCCTGCCCAAATCGGACATCCTTGTGGGGCCGGGCAACCAGTTCGTGGCGGAGGCCAAGCGCATTCTCTTTGGTCGCGTGGGCATCGACATGATCGCCGGACCGACCGACAGTCTTATCCTCGCAGACAAGGACGCTGATCCGTTCATTGTCGCAACAGACCTCGTCGGTCAGGCAGAGCACGGGTACAACTCGCCGGTCTGGCTGGTCACCGACGACCATCCGCTTGCGGAAAAGGTTATGGAAATCGTGCCCGGGCTGATTGCCGATCTGCCGGAATTGAACCGCGCAAATGCCGAAGCGGCGTGGCGCGATTATGCCGAAGTGATTGTCTGCGCCGACCGCGAGGAAATGGCGGCCTGTTCGGACGACTATGCCCCGGAACACCTGACTGTGCAGGCAGCGGATTTGCCATGGTGGCTTGATCGCCTGCAGTGTTACGGCTCACTTTTCCTCGGCGAGGAGACCACCGTGGCTTTCGGAGACAAGGCATCGGGCACCAACCACGTGCTGCCGACCTCGCAGTCTGCAAAATACACCGGTGGCCTGTCGGTCCATAAATACATGAAGATCGTCACCTGGCAGCGCGCAACCCGGGAAGGGTCCAGACCGGTGGCCGAAGCAACAGCGCGGATTTCCCGCCTTGAGGGGATGGAAGGGCATGCGCGCACTGCGGACGCGCGGCTGCACAAATACTTCCCCGAAGAAAACTTCGATCTGTCTGCGATCGACTGATCCTGATGAGCACACTCTTCGATGTTTCCGGCAAAGTAGCCTGCGTCACCGGCGCCAGCAGTGGCCTCGGACGTCAGGCAGCCAGCCTGTTGGCCCGTGCGGGCTGCCGGGTCGTCGGGGTGGCCAGACGGCCGGATCAGCTGGCCGCCTGGGCTGAGGAAACATCGGGAGAAACTGCCACCATCAGCGCCGACCTTGCGGATCGCGCGGCGCTGCGCGGGACCGCGACGGACGCGGCAAAACCGTTTGGACCCATTGATATCCTGATCAACGCGGCAGGCATCAACACTCGTCAAACCGCAGAGGAAGTCACAGACGAAGGCTGGGACGCGACATTGAACCTCAACCTGGCTGCTCCGTTTTTTCTGGCCCAGCATCTGGTGCCGGCCATGAAGGAAAAGGGCTGGGGTCGGATCGTCAATTTTGCATCCTTGCAATCGCGCAGGGCCTTTCCGGGCGGTATCAGCTACGGCGCATCGAAAGGCGGCGTAGAGCAGATGACCCGCGCCATGGCCGAGGCGTGGTCCGGCCACGGCATTACCGCCAATGCGCTGGCGCCGGGTTTTTTCCGCACCGAACTGACCGGACCGGTGTTCGCTGATCCGGAACTGGCACAACGCAACGCCGACCAGACCTGTATCGGGCGCAATGGCGAACCTGCCGATCTCGATGGGCCGCTGATGTTCTTTTGCTCGGAGGCGTCCGCCTATGTGACCGGACAGACCCTATTCGTAGACGGAGGTTTCACCGCCAAATGAAAGCGCTTGTTTACACGGACGTCGAAGAACTCTCCTACATGGACCGGCCCATGCCCGAGGCGCGCGATGGCGAGGCCCTTGTGCGGATCATGGCCTCCGGCATCTGCGGCTCGGACATGCATGCCTTCCTCGGCCACGACCCCCGGCGCCCCGCCCCGCTGACCCTGGGACATGAGGCTGCGGGCATCGTGGTTGGCGGGCCCGAGGACGGTCGGCGCGTCACCATCAATCCTCTGGTTGCCTGCGGTAACTGCCGCGATTGTAAGGCAGGCCGTGAAAATCTTTGTGCACGGCGGGAGATTATTTCCATGCCGCCACGCCAGGGGGCCTTCGCGGAATATGTCTCCATGCCGTTTGGGAACCTCGTGACGGTGCCGGATCACGTTCCGCTTGCGCATGCTGCCCTTGCCGAGCCGATTGCCTGTGGCTGGCATGGCGTCCGGCTGGGCCGGGCCCTGCTCGGGGGCGATCTCTCCGGTCTGCGCTGCGCCGTGATCGGGGGTGGCGCCATCGGTGTCGGGGCGGCGCTATCTCTTTCCGCACAGGGCGCGCGGGACATCACGGTGATCGAGCCCAATGAAGTGCGCCGCGCGCGTCTCGCCGACGTCGCCGGGTTCGAGGTTTGCGCCCCGGATGAGCCCGCCATGCCCCCCGATGGATCGGTGGATTTTGTCATTGATGGCGTGGGGTATGCAGCGACCCGCGAAACCGCGAGCCGTATGGCGCGCGCTGGTGGGGCGATTGTCCATATTGGCCTGGGCGAGGCAACCGGCGGCCTTGATATCCGCCGGATGACCCTGCAGGAGATCACCTTCATCGGAACATATACCTATACCGCCAGGGATTTCGTGGATACCGCGACCGCGATTTGTGACGGACGCCTGGGCCCGCTGGACTGGCTGGAAGAGCGCCCGTTGTCGGAGGGGCAAACCGCGTTTCGCGACATTCGCGCCGGCACCGTGGCCGCGCCGAAAATCATATTGACCCCGGAACATCGCACGTCGGACAGTTGAGGCCCGATCAATCGGCCTAAGGCCGTCGCATATGAGGACATGACATGCACAAGAAAATCATCGTTTCGCTGGCTCTCGATCACGGTATCAGTGAAGAGGCGCTGGCCATGGCGCGTCATCTGAAAGGAGACGACGGCGAGATCCTGGCCGTTCACGTCCATGAAACGCCCAACAGCACCGTGAATGCCTATGTCTCGGAGGACGTGATGAAGCGCGCCGTCGATGGCGCCAAGCAAAAGCTAGAGGATCGGGTGGCAGATACACCCGATGTCGATCCGGTTTTGCTGCACGGCAACCCCGGCCAGTCGCTCACAAGCTATGCCCAGAAAATCGGCGCAGACTGCATCATCGTCGGATCGCACAAGCCCGGGTTGAGCGATTTCTTCCTTGGCTCAACAGCATCTCGGGTGGTGCGTCACGCGCCCTGCTCTGTTTATGTAATACGTTAGAATACCCTCACAATACGCTGATTATACAGCGTTTCACCACAAGGAGTACGTAGGTGTCCATCAATACCAAAATCGTGGATGACTTCGTTGCCAACGGCATCGAGTTCGTCACCACAGTCCCGTGCAAACAGCTTGCCGGCGTCATTGACGAAGTTGAGGCGCGCGAGGAGATCTACCACATCCCCTCCAATAAGGAAGACGAAGGCATGGGCCTCTGCGCAGGTGCATTCATGGGCGGCAAGCGCCCTGCGATCATCATGCAGAACACTGCCATCGGTGTGACGGTCAATACGCTGGTGACGCTGACGCAATACTACCGGATGCCGCTGCCGATGCTGATCTCCTACCGGGGCGAACTGCGTGAGCCGGTGGCCTGCCAGGTGGAAATGGCCGTGCACACAAAGGCTCTGCTCAATCAGCTCAACATTCCCACCTATCACTTTCACAAGGAAAGCGATGCGGATGAACTCGACACGATCCTGAAATACACTTTCATGTGCAACAAACCTGTGGCGATCCTGACGGATGCGTCCTTCTGGGGAGGCTACGGCGACCAATGATCCGTTCCGAAGTTTTACGCGAAATCGCTCCGATCCTGCGGGATCATCTTGTGGTCTGCAACATCGGTCTTCCCAGCCAGGAGCTGCATATGATCGACGATCAACCGTCCAACTTTTACATGCTGGGCACGATGGGGCTGTCGTCGTCCATTGGCCTCGGCGTGGCGCTTGCGCAGGACAAGACCGTCATCTCCATTGATGGGGATGGGTCCGTTCTGACCAACTTTGGCACGCTGCCAACCATCGCCAACAACGTAGCCGATAACTTCATTCTGCTGATCGTCGACAACGGGTCATATGGCTCAACCGGGGACCAGCCGACCTATGCCGGCAAAAAGACGTCGCTCGCGGCGGTTGCCAAGGCCTGCGGTTGCGAAAACGTCATCGAGTGTCAGGACAAGGACACGGGCGGGGTGCTGCAACAGGCCATCGACAGCAAGAAGATGACCGTGATCGTGTGCAAATGCGACAGTGGAAACATCAAACTGCCCGTCATCACCATGGACCCGGTGGTCATCCGTGACCGCTTTATGAAGTCGGTGCAGGCCTGATCCCTTGGGAGGGGCAAACGCCATCCACGACTACGCGGATGCCCGCCGCCTTGCGCGCAGGCGCCTGCCGTGGATGGTGTTTGACTATATCGACGGGGCGGCAGGGAACGGCGTGGCGGAAGCGCGCAACCTTGCTGCCCTGCGCGACATCGAATTGCAGCCGCGCGTTCTGGTCAACGTAAGGGACCGCGATCTTTCGGTGCCGGTTTTCGATCATGCGGGGCTGGTTCCCTTCGGCATCAGCCCGATGGGGATGTGCAACCTGTCCGCGCCGGGCGCCGATCTGATGCTGGCGCGGATGGCAGCGCGGCATCAAGTGCCTCTCGGTGTGTCCACGGTCGCCTCGACCTCGATGGAGACGCTGATCAGTGCCGCCGAGGGTCATGCGTGGTTCCAACTCTACTTCAGCGGTGACGGCAGCGGGACGGCCCGGCTGGTCGACCGGGCCAAGGCCGCGGGGTACCGGACGCTGGTCATGACCCTGGACGTGCCGGAGGTCGGTCGCCGCCCACGTGAATTGCGACGCGGGTTTAAGATGCCGTTCCGGATCGGACCGATGCAGTTCATCGACTTCGCCCTGCATCCGCGCTGGTCTTTGACAACCTTGGCTGCAGGCGCTCCGAGTTTGGCAAATTTTACCGAGCCCGGTTTCGAGTTTGATCGCACGGAAAGTCGGGCCGCTGCGGATTGGGACTTCCTGAAACGTCTGCGGGATCAATGGGACGGCAACCTGGTGGCCAAGGGTGTGACCCATGTGGATGATGCGACACGGCTGAAAGCCGAAGGGGTGGATGCAATCCAAGTGTCCAGCCATGGTGGTCGCCAATTGGATGCCGCCCCGCCTCCGATCCTGTCTTTGCGGGCGATCCGCGAGGCCGTCGGCTCGGAATTTCCGCTTTTCTATGACACCGGACTCAGATCCGGCGAAGATGTGGTTAAAGCCTACATGATGGGGGCCAGCTTCGTTTTCTTTGGGCGCGCCATGCAGTTTGCGATTGCCGGTGGTGGTGAGGCGGGGCTCACGCGCTTCTCTGAATTGATCACGGAGGAAGTGGGGCTGACGCTGGCGCAGATGGGGCGCACCAGCCTGCCCTGCACCCTTGGCTAGCGGTCGATGATCCGCGCAATGCGTTCGGCAATCGCCCTGCTGGCTTTTTTGGACGGATGGATACGGTCCCCCGAATGAAAAGACCTGTCACCGTGCGGCACAAGATCCTTCAAGGAGACGAAGTGCACGCCCCGATCCGCTTGTGCCATGCGTGAGATGCGACGTTCGAGTTCATTGCCCTCATTCCGGCAGTGCTCGATAATCGAGCCAAACCCCGGGCTTCTCAGATACCCAACATAGATCACCTGTGCACCGGACTGCCGCATCATGCTCACCATGCGCGCAATCTCACCCTTTTTACCATTCGGGCCGATCATGCGTTCCATCTTATTGTCACACCGGCTGCACCCGCAGCCCAGCCAGAGGTCGTTGCCGCCGCCATTGACGATAATCCAGTCCCAATCGCCCCGGGCATACTGCTTGGAAATATTCAATCCCATCGCGCCTGTCACCGGCAGATGATAGAGGACCCGTGCGCCAACGACCGAGCGATCAATGACGGGTTCATTCAGTATCTGCTCGACCCCGTCGGCAATGCCCTGATCATGCCCGGCATGCCAGGCCATCATCGAATCCCCCATCGCCAGAATGCGCGGGGATTCGTCATGCGGAACGGTCTCTCCACATCCGGCAAGGATTAAAACAAAAACACTCAATTGAGCCCAAAGAAACTTCATCTGCACCACCACCGATCTGTCACCGCTCCCTCGCCTCATGGGCGCATTCACAGCATCTTTTGTACTTTGAGATCTCTGAAAACCCGTTAACACGGGGTGGAAAAGCCTGATCTGAAATGCAGACAGTTTTCACTAAATGCCTCTTAAAGAAAAACCGCCGAAGAGCCGCGACCTTCAAAAATATTGTTTATTTTCAACATTATAAAAGAAGACACTTGACCGAAACACCCAGTGTCAAATGAGAAACGAAGCAACAATTCATCCATTCTCAAAGCATTGGAGCCCTTACAGGCATAATCATGTCGCTCAAGACGTCGTTAACATCCAAAGAAATAAAACGAGCGTTCGCCAATCGGTTTTAGTCCGTTTAGCCCGGTGCAGAACACTCCGTTGTTTCCCGGGCGCTACGGTTCCTACACCGCCAGCAGATGCGCGCGCCCATAAACCTTGACAAATCACCATTCTTCTCTGATATTTCCGTCATGACAGAAATATCTGATAATTCTAACAAAGCCGATGCAAGATCGCAGTTTATCCTCTATTGGGGGGACATGGGCAGCCAATGGGGCGTCAACCGCTCTGTTGCGCAAATACAGGCACTGCTCTTTTTGAGTGTCTCGCCTTTGAATGCCGAACAGATTTCGGAAGAACTGGGCATTGCGCGATCAAACGTATCCAACTCTCTCAAAGAGTTGGTGAGTTGGAAATTGATCCGCCGCGTTCCTGTACCCGGAGATCGCCGCGAGCACTTTGAAGCAGAAACAGACGTTTGGGAAATCGCGCGCTGCGTAGCACAGGGCCGTAAGGAGCGCGAAATTGACCCGGCCATGCGGCTGATTTCCGATTGCGTCACTACAGCGGAGAACGAGGGCCACCTCAACCCCGTCATCCTGAAGCGCATGAAGGACATGCAGGAGTTTTTGACAACAGCGGACAGTTGGTATGCGCAGATGCTGAGTGTCCCCAAGGCGAAACTGAACCTGCTGTTGAAAATGGGTAACAAGGTGCTGTCAGTACTCACGCTGACGGGGAAAAAATCCGGCTGACGCAAAAAATTTACAAAATTATTTCTGTCAATACAGAAATTTCAGATCAAGTGAACAGGTAACCAATATGCAGATGACATCTCGATTTGACCCGCATAACCCGCAAAAAGACACCCGCTTCAGCACCCTGCTGGGGCCCGAAATGTGGCACCAGCTGCCGCAAGCCATCCGACAGCGTTTCGGCAAAAGGGTCCGGGGTGGTGCCAGCGTTGCCTATCAGGGGGTTGTGACCGATATGCAGATGAATTGGGCCGGGTGGCTGCTGTCGCAGGCGGCACGTCTGGTCGGCGGCCCCCTGCCCTATGACATGTCCTGCGTCGGTCAGCCCGCCATCGTGGTTGTCACCGAAGATATCGCGGGAGACGGGCAATTCTGGATACGGCAATATGGTCGTCAATCCGGATTTCCGCAAATGGTACACAGCTCCAAAAGATTTGCGGGCCCAACCGGGTTGGAAGAATACATCGGCTACGGCATCGGTATGGCATTGAGGACCGAAGCACTGGATGACGCGCTCTTCTTCAAAAGCGACCACTACTTCCTGTCGTTTCGCGGTTTGCGCATGCGCCTGCCCAGATGGATGAGCCCCGGCGCGCTGACCATTGGACACCACGATCTGGGTGGCGGCCGTTTCAGGTTTTCGCTGCGCCTCACCAATCGTCTCTTTGGGATGCTGATCGGTCAGGATGCAATCTTTCAGGACGCGGGAGGATCAAGCTGATGTCCAACCAGTCGACCTGGGTCTTCGACAGCCTGTGTGTGCTTTGTGATGGCGGCGTGCAGTACACACTGAAGCACGAAAAAACCGACAGCATTCGATTTGTCGCTATCCAATCGCAGGAGGGCCGCGATCTGGCAGTGACACATGGTATCGATCCCGATGATCCGGTCACATTCCTGTTCATCGAGAACGGCGCGGCCCTTGAAAAATCTGACGCCATCCTTGCGCTTGCCCGGCATTTGAATGGCCCGGCGCGATTGATCCTCTTGACGCAATGTCTGCCAAGGCGCTTCCGCGACATCGGCTACGACCTGCTGGCCCGCAACCGATACCGGCTGTTTGGAAAGAGAGACGACTGCATTCTTCCAACCGCTGCAAACCGGCACAGGTTCGGCTTATGAAACGGTCCCGCATTCTGATCATCGGGGGCACCGGCGTCTTTGGCAAACGCCTGGCCCATCACCTGATGACTTTTGAAGATATTGAGCTCTTCATCACGTCCAGATCTGCAGTCAAGGCAGAGCGTTTTGCCAAGGTCCTGCGTATGGGGAATGGAGCCACCCCGGTGCACGGCGTCGCGCTCGATTGTCGCGAAAATCTGGACGCAAGGCTGGACGACATCAGACCCTTCGCGGTCATCGATTGTTCGGGGCCCTTCCAGCACGCCGATTTCGAAGTTGCGCGCAGTGTTGTCGCCTCCGGTTCGCATCTGATCGATTTGGCCGATGCACGCAGCTATCTCGCAGGTTTTGTCGAAAGCTTGGAGGGTCTTGCCCGCGCGAAGGGTGTCGCAGCGCTGACCGGCGCAAGCTCGACCCCGACCCTGTCCGCCTGTGTGGTGGATCATCTGGCCCGGGATTGGCAACGCCTGGACACGATCGACATCTGCATTGCCCCCGGCGGTCAAAGCGAAGTCGGTCGTTCCGTCATTGAGGCGATCCTGAGCTACGCGGGCAAAGACACCCCAATCTGGCAGGACGGCCAATTATCCAAAACCTCCGGATGGTCCGAACCGAGAGTGGTTGACATCGCCGGTCTGGGCCGCCGTCGCGTCGCCGCCGTAGAGACCTATGACGCCGAGTATCTTGGTCCACGTCACAAGGTCCAATCCCGCGTTTCTTTCTCCGCAGGCCTGGAATCCACTATTGAGCAACGTGGTATTGAAACACTTGCGGCCTTGCGCAAATGGCATCTGCTGCCCGACCCAGGCTTCCTGATCCCGGTGCTCCTGAAAGCCAGGCAAGTGACGCGCCTTCCGACCTCGGATCGGGGCGGCATGCAGGTGTCAGTCTGCGGTCTGGATGCAAAAGGCGCGTTTACACAAGCCAATTGGACCCTCGTTGCCAAAGACGACCACGGGCCCAACGTGCCCATCCTGCCTGCTGCCGCCGCGCTCAAGAAACTCTTGGCAGGTGAGGGTGCAGTCGGCGCGCGTCTTGCACATGACGCCCTGACACTGCCTGACATCCTCGTAGAGACAGGTTCCTACGCGATCAAAACGAAAACGGATGTGATGTCGCGAGATCATGGATTGTTCGAAGCACACCTTGGGACGGATCGGTTTCGAAAGTTGCCCCAAGCCTTGCAGTATTTTCACGGACAAACAGCGCCTCCCATCTGGTCCGGAGAAGCGGATATCGATGCGGGAGGCTGGTTCCTGCCCAAACTTGCCGCATGGGTTTTCGGCTTCCCAAAGGCCGGGCGAAACGTACCCGTTTCTGTCTGCATTGATCGAAAGCTCTCCAGGCGCAGGTGCCTTGTTGAGCATTGGACAAGAAGCTTTGACGGCAAAATCCTGAGCTCGCGTCTGGCCCGTCAAAAAGAGGGTCGCCTGACGGAAGCATTCTGGCCTTTCACCTTTGTCCTCCCGGTGCAGGCAAGCACCGACAGGATCAAGATGCCTGTTGCATCCTGGACCATTGGCAGAATGCCCTTGCCCAAGGTCCTCGCACCACGGTCGGAAACCTCCGAATTTCAGGATTGCGAGGGTCGTTTTTGCTTTGATGTACGCCTCAGCCTGCCCGTGATCGGTCTGCTGGCCCACTATCGTGGGTGGCTGCGCCCGAAGGGCAACAGCGCCGTCGGGATAAACGATGCACAGAACAAGCTCCTGATATCTGGGTAAGCGCGACAAAACCGGCGTCGTTGGTGATTTGCGCGGGGCGGGTCTGAAACACCGGAAACCTTATCCGACCGCTCTGAGGCGTGCCCGAATAAACCTCACTGCGGATCGAAAGTGGCTCGGCCCCGCGGCCTCAGCCCAGCGCCCGGTTGTCCAGTTGTTCTTCGCCCCCTTCATGGGACCTCCGTAGAGCTCTGTCTCGGAGCGCTCTTCCAGGAAACGCGTCAACGCTTCGTATCTGTCCTGCAAAAGCCTGTGCGCATCCTCCCAGCTCATATGCGCCTGCTTTTGTCGTAATTCGGCGTTGTACCGCGACAACTCGTTCCATTTGTATCCTTCAGCAGGGAAAAACACCGGCTTGCCAGCAAGCCCGTCATGATACCACCCCAAGAACAGATCGATCCAATGCGCACGATGTGCGATCACATCCCTGACGGATGTATCCTCATCGTCTTTCAGCTGGGCAAAGGGTTCCTCAATCTGCATGACAAGCTTTTGCAGCTTGGCATACTCTTTCCGGGTGAGGTCCAGCAGTTCTGTCTTGCTTTGTGCGGCCATGACTGTTCTCGCGATACGATCCTAGTCTGGCATCTCTCATGATCTTGCGCATTGAGCCATGTCAACGGCGCCCGAGCGGGCGAAAAGCTCTATCCTTAGTGCCTGCCTGACAATGATCTGCAGGGTGGCACTCTTTTTACAATTGCCAAGCGTGTATTGGTGGTGCCCCGCGGGAAACTATGCCTAAATCCTCCAGACCGCCCCCGAACGCTGCTGATCGCATGCTCAACCCGAAAGACCCCGCATGAAACGTTCCCGCATCAACGACACGCTGACACAGGCGGATGAAATGATCCGCTCTCACGGTTTTACCCTGCCGCCTTTTGCCTATTGGTCGCCCGAAGAATTCAAGGCACGCAAAACCGAGGCACGCGCCCTGATCGACGCACGGTGCGGATGGGACATCACCGATTACGGCGCGGGTCGCTTCGATGAAATGGGGCTCTTCCTTTTCACCCTGCGCAATGGCTTGCTGTCGGATCTGAAACGCGGTGGCGGCATGTGCTACGCAGAGAAACTGCTGATCTCACGACAGGATCAACTGTCCCCGATGCACACGCATATCATCAAGGCCGAGGACATCATCAATCGCGGCGGCGCGACGCTTGTGATCGAGCTCTTCGGCTCGGATGATGCCGGTGATTTCGCCGAGGATCGCGGCGGCACCGTCTGGTGTGACGGTATCCGCCGGGACTTCGCGCCGGGGGAAAAGCTGCTCCTGGCACCGGGGGAGAGCGTGACACTGCGGCCGGGTGACTGGCATGCCTTCTGGGGAGAGGGCGGCGATGTGCTGGTCGGTGAGGTTTCCACCGTGAACGATGATGAAACCGATAACATCTTCCGCGAACGCATTGGCCGTTTCGCAACCGTCGAAGAGGACACAGATCCGGTGCATCTGCTGGTCAGCGACTACCAGACCTGGCTGCGGTGAACGCCACCAGCCAAGGCGGATATCGCCCGTTCTGACCGGACACCGGCGCTCAAAGCTGCCTTAGCAATCGGTGCCGCACCTGTGCGACAGGTCCGCCCGCCATGGCCGCAGAGAGATCGACGGAATAGTCCCAACCCGGGAAAAACCGCAACTTCGTCGCCTCCTCGATATCGAGAATATCAACCAGAAACCGATCCAGCGGTGTGCCGCGCGGCGCATCCTGCGGAAAGAGAAAACAGGCAATATCCACGTTCCCCTCCGCATCCCAGGGATAGGAGAACGGATCGACCGAGATGTAGTAATAGGCCACGGGGATTGGCACCTCGACGCCGTCGCGGGCGATCATCTCAGGATCCTCGCTGAAGACGGGACCGGCGATGGCCCAGACATGATCCTTGTCGGACGTGTCATCGATGTTCCGGATCTTGTTTTCGAGATCAAGCCAGACACCGGTGTTCAGGCTGCCGCGCTGCGGGCTCATGTTGGTCATGAAAAAGGTTTCGAGTTGCGCCAGACGCCCGAATTGCCGGTTGATAGCTTCATTGGGCACCATGTGACCCACATGATATTGAATGCCGTCTTTCCGACCGAAGGTCCTTGAACTCAGCCTAATGTCTTGCGCGATACGTTCATCCGCGTAGTAAAGATGCGGTCGGTCATAACCGACATCGCGACTGGCACGCGCGACCCGATACGCGGACCAGAGCGGTTGAAACCGGGTCGGACAGTACCCGGCCACATAGCCATGGTTGATGAGGATGGACACCTCATGGTCCTCATCTTCGTTGACCGGCGCGCCCTTGAATAGAAAGAGGTCAATCAAATGCGCAAAGTGATGACTGCTCGGGTGCACCCTGGTGTTATCGACCATTGGATAATCCCCTGTGAGTGAATGTTTTCTTGCTGCCCGGCGGGTGGCTCAGCTCTTGATCCGCCACGCGGCGGCCAATTCATCGCCGTCAAATCCCTGCAGATAGAGGGTGTCGAACGCATCGACATCTTCGATGGTCAGCTCCGTATCACCGTCCTCGACGTCCAGCGCGCCGATCGGCCGGTTGTCCAGATAAACATCGACCCGCGCGAGGTTCTCAGTCTTGATCGAGAGGGCAAGATCACCAGCGCTCTGGCTGACGATCTCTCCGCGCAAAACCCGTGTCGGCAGCTCGGCAAGCTTGCTGGCTGCGAATTCAATCAGATCGACATTGCCGTCCAGCAAATCGGCGCGTGTCGGATTGTGCAGGAAATCCGGTTGCACACCCAGATCCTCGACCGGCGTGCCGGACCGCTCCTTGACCCGCAGCGTGCGCCGGATGGCGACACGCATGTTCGCACCGCCCGGCAACCCTGCATAGGGACCACCCCGCCCTGCCAGACGACGCAACAGAGAATGCGTCCAGACATTCGCACCGCCGGCGCCGGTGTTGCCATCGACCCCGATGATCGGGCCGATATCATGATCCTGAAATCCGGCGGCAAAAATGTCCGTGGTGGAATAACACTTGGCATCCGTGATCAGCACGACAGGCCCCTGATACCGCTGCCCGATGCCGTTCGCCGTCTCGACTTCCGTGATCGGATAGCTTCTGGAATAAACAGCCCCCGTCGAAATGGATTCCTCCATCGACGCCCGCCACGGCGCCAGATCAAGCCCGATCACCGACGAGGAAGGCGCGTTCTTGCGGACGATATCGAGGTTCAGCGCCGTGTTGATGAATTGCGTGCGCTCCGTCTCGATCGGCTGGGGTGTCAGCACCTGCAACAGCCGCTCGCCTGCGTAGATCAGGCCACCGCCGTTGCCGCGAACATCGATGACCAGACCGTTTTGCGGCAGCAGCGCGGCAAGGCGCACAAACTCGGCCACAAAGGCGTCGGCATCATCGACACTGAACGTGTGAATGCGGATGTGTCCGATTTCCCCCGCTGCAGTCTCCACCGTCTTGGCATGCAGGACCGAAGGCATCGATGACGGCACTGCGCCACCAGCACTGACGTTGCGCCGACGCGACGGCTTCGCGGCGCGCACAGCGGCTTCGGCGGCCACAACTGACGGTGCAAACAGCATCTTCTTGGCAATTCCGGCAAGCTGGCCGTCAATGTCCACGCCCATCGCAAAAGCGTTCCCGCTGACCTCTTCCATCTGGGCGACCAGAGCGCCGGAAGCATCCGGGGTGAAAACCAGCCAGTTCAACCTGATTTCATGCTCAGCGCCATCCGCCGTCCGGTATCCGACCAGCACAAAATCTTCATCCGGCGGCAGCGACTGGATGAGCGGCCGGATGGTCATACGTTCCAATCCGCGTGCCCGCCGCGCCTCCGCATTTGAGCCTGCAAACCGGGTGGCGTTGGTGGCCACGGCCAGATCGATGGGTGCCCCGTTCCAGGACGTGACCTCCACACCCGGGCCAAAGGGGGGCTGGTCCAGACCAGCGACCAGATGGGACACCAGATAGCGTCGCGCGCCTCCCTCGAAAAAGCTTTCCAGCAGGAACGGCACATAGGCGGTTTTTGCGTTGTAGGGCGCGGGCAGAAAGTAGTTGGTGTGCAGGTCGCGCACCGAGGTGAAGATGCGCAGCATTTCCGCGTGGAATTCCAGATCCGACATGTCGTCTTCGGAGGATTCCAGTTTCTGCAGCAGCAGGCTCAGCGCCTGAACCGGACGCACCGCGTGCATGTTTTCCTTGAGCGGCAGATGCACATAGTTGTCCCGCATCAGCACCATGCCCTGTCGCACCAGTTGGATTTTCTCATCCGTTTCAAGTTCGCTTGGCGTTTTGCGAAAGTCCGGCAGCGTCTCCGTCGCGGCCATCATCGTCTTCACCGCAGCATGCGTATGCATCAAAAACGGAGCAGCGAGGTCCTTGCGGCGATTGCGGGGCGATGTCTTTGGTTTGTTCAATGAACGTTGGAGCGTTTTCTGGGCCATATCCTTCTCCAAAAATGTATTTGAGCTAAAAAAATCGACTGAATTGGGCATCACGATCAAAATTCTCGGAGCCGTTGTGCCTGTCACAATAACCCGAAGTTGCAGAATCTCAAAATCGAGCCGTGACCGGACAGGAAGTTTCGCGCTGCGTCCGAGCGCACCCGAGCCGTAGAAAAGGGTCGGTTTGCGGTATCTGCCCGCGTCCGCACAACCGATTTGGGAGGCGCCATCAAAAGGTTCTGCGCCGAGTCCGGTGGCCCGTTCCAGTGCACCGGGCGTCCAAGCGCATCCCGGCAATTGTCGGATATTCGGGCTAGGCGAGTGTACTCGCGTTCAACCCGCCCGGGGATCGATGCCTTGCACTCCAGACATTCAGCAGCGCGACCGCAGCGTCCTCGCGTGCATCCGCGTAGAGCGCGATGGCCAGAGGTTCATGCCCCAGCGTGTTCGCCAGAGAGACAAGCTCGCCGGTTTCGATCTCTCTATGGGCCATGCTGAACGGGATCCAGCCAACCCCAAGCCCCTTGAGCGCCATCTCCTTGATGCCGCTGGAAAACGCGGATTCGCAGACCGGGTTGTGCGTGAACCTTTGCGTCCCGAACGACCGTTCCGCCTTGCCAAGCACCTCTCCGAAATAGCTGTCCTCAGGGTAGACAATGGCGGGCGTGTCGCTGGCGACCGAAGCATCGCTTGTCACACCGTAGCGCAGGCTACCGCCGACGACCGGGATCAGCTGATCACTGCCCCAGGTGGCACGTCGCACCGTCTCCCCAAACGGAAGCGGCTCTGCACACTCAGTTTCGTAGCATAGCAACATGCTGGTGTCGCCACGCAGGAAAAGAGACACGCAGTCATGATGGTTTCCGGCACGAAGCCTGAACTTCAGCGATGGATAGAATTGTTTGGCATGCAAGGCCATCTCCGGAAATGTCGAGAAGATCGGCGCGTGTTGGGCCGCGATAGCGACCGTGGTGCTTTCGGGATCGAAATTCGCGATCCGACCCCGCAAGGCGCGGATACGTGCGATCAGCGCCCGGATTTCGTCTTCATTCGCGCTGAGCGCGGCATGGATGTCGATCCGGTTGGTACCGCGGGTGAGAATTGGCGCGCCGATCCAGTTTTCCAGCCCCCTGATCCGCCGCGAGAACGCCGGTTGCGTGATGTTTCGCCGCGATGCCGCGCGGGTCATGTTGCCCTCCTCCAGCAACACCAGAACGTCTTCAAGCCATTGTGTGTCCATACCCGCCCCTCCTTTGCCCATACAATAAGTATGAGCAGGCAGAGAAAGAAGCATTATTCTTCGCTTTCGCATTCAGCTTAGTTTGGGCGCAGCAGTTTGAAGGACCCAAACCCTATGTCAGTGAGCGACGAGACAACGACGCCGGAAGCGGCGGGCGCACCGGAGATGATGGCAAGCCGGTGCAAGGCTCTGTCGATCACGCTGGCCCGCTTTCCACGGGTACGTCTGGGACATTTACCCACCCCGCTGGAGCCCATGGACCGCCTGAGCGACCATCTGGGCGGGCCGCGCCTCTGGGTCAAACGGGACGATTGCACCGGGCTGTCGTCGGGCGGTAACAAGACGCGCAAGCTGGAATACCTCATGGCCGACGCACAGGCTCAGGGGGCTGATTGCATTGTGACCCAAGGGGCGACCCAATCCAATCACGCGCGCCAAACGGCCGCTGCCGCTGCCAAACTGGGAATGCGCTGCCACATCCTGCTGGAAGATCGCACAGGATCGAACAATCCGAATTACACTTTGAACGGCAACGTTCTGCTGGACCGTTTGCATGACGCCACCGTGTCGAAACGCGCTGGTGGCACCGACATGAATGCCGAGATGGAAGCCCTGGCCGAAACGCTGCGCGATGATGGTCAGACGCCCTACATCATCCCCGGCGGTGGCTCGAACCCGACCGGCGCGCTCGGTTACGTAAACTGCGCACGTGAGTTGGTGGAACAGGCAGCGGGAATCGGTCTGAACATCGACGCTTTCGTGCATGCCACCGGCAGTTCCGGCACGCAGGCCGGGCTGGTCACCGGGTTGGCAGCAATCCAGAGCGATATGCATCTGCTGGGCATCGGCGTACGCGCACCGCAGGAAAAACAGGAAGGGATGGTGTTCGATCTGGCACAGCGCACCGCTGATCACCTTTCCACCGGGCTGCAGATCGACCGCGCGCAGGTGCGGGCTAATTGCGACTACGTCGGGCCGGGTTATGGCCTGCCAACCGAAGGCATGATCAAGGCGGTCAAACTTCTGGCGCGGACCGAGGGGCTTTTGTTCGACCCGGTCTATTCCGGCAAGGGGCTGGATGGCCTGATTGACCTGATCCGCAAAGGATACTTCGACGGGATGGACAATATTGTCTTTCTGCATACGGGCGGCAGCGCTGCCCTCTTCGGCTATCCCGACACTTTCGATCTGCATGGATATGCGGACTAAACAATTAATAAAATCAACAAGGAGATGAACGATGTCGTTCAAGAAATCACTGATCACTGCTCTATGCGCTTTGGGGCTGTCCGCCCCCGCCGCCCTCGCCGACGGCCAGGGCGGCACATTGGATAAAATCGCTGCAAGCGGCGAAATTGTCATCGGGCACCGCGAAAGCTCTGTCCCCTTTTCGTACCTCGACGACAGTCAAAACCCGGTTGGGTACTCGATCGATCTTTGCCTCAAGGTGGTCGAGGCGGTTGCTGCCGAATTGGGCAAGGAACTGACCGTGAAATATGTGCCGGTCAATCCCAAGACCCGGATCGCGCTGATGGCCAATGGCACCATCGATCTGGAATGCGGATCGACCACCAACAACCTCACGCGCCAGCAGCAGGTGGAATACCTGCCGGTGACCTTCGTGACTGGCACAAAGATCCTGACCCGCAAGGATTCCGGGATCGGCTCCGTCGCTGATCTGGATGGGAAGGCCGTGGCCCTGGCGCAAGGTACGACGAACGAGCGTGCCGTTCTGGCCGCTGTCGAAGCCGCCGGTCTCGACGTCAAGGTCTTGCCGGTGCGGGACCATGCCGAGGGGATGCTGTCGCTGGAGACGGACCGTGTGGATGCCTACGCCACCGACCACATCCTGCTCTTTGGTCTCATCTCCAAATCCAAAACGCCCGACGAATTCGCAGTTGTCGGCGATTTCCTCTCCTTTGACCCCTATGCGCTGATGGTGCGGCGAGATGACAGCGCCTTTGAGCTCATCGGCAAGAAGGCCCTGGCCGAAGTGTTCCGGTCCGGCGAAATCAACGCGATCTATGCCAAATGGTTCGACCCGCTGGGCGTCCCGGCTGATCCGCTCTTGCAGGCGGCATTCAAGCTGGGCGCTTTGCCGAACTGAGGCGGTTCCGGGCCGGGCACGCATGATGTGACCCGGCCCCGGATCAACAGGGGCAGCGGGGCAAACGAGCATGAACTACAATTGGAATTGGGGTGTTCTCTTTGAAGAGCAATACCTCAGCTGGCTGATCTCCGGTTTTGGCTGGACCATCTCCGTCGCTCTCTCCGCCTGGTGCATCGCGATTGTCATCGGCTCTCTGGTGGGGGTCGGCAAGACGGTCCCCAACAAAATCGTGCGCGGCATCTGCGCCACCTATGTCGAGATCTTCCGCAATGTCCCGCTGCTGGTTCAGATGTTCATCTGGTACTTTGCGGTGCCGGAAATGCTGCCCGAGGACTGGGGGCACTGGATGAAGCGGGACCTGCCAAACCCGGAGTTCGTGACCGCCGTGGTCGCCCTTGGGCTCTACACCGCCTCCCGCATTGCCGAGCAGGTCCGCGCGGGCATTGAGACGGTCCCGCCGGGCCTCTCCGCTGCAGCAACGGCGCATGGTCTCAGCACGGCACAAACCTACCGTTATGTCCTCCTGCCGATCTCTTTTCGCATCATCGTGCCGCCGCTGACGTCGGAATTCCTGACTGTTTTCAAGAATTCCTCCCTCGCGCTGACGATTGGCCTGCTGGAATTAACGGCGCAGAGCCAGCAGATCGCGGAATACACTTTTCAGGGGTTCGAAGCCTTCACCGCCGCCACCGTGATCTACGTTTGCATCGCACTGGTCGCGACCATCCTGATGCAGGTGCTGGAGAAATACACACGCATCCCGGGCTATGTCGGCAAGGAGGCCTGAGCGATGACGGATTTCGATTTCAACGTCATATGGTCGTCCCTGCCCTTCCTGTGGCAGGGGCTTCAGCTTAGCTTGTTGCTGACCTTTCTATCCATCATCGGCGGCATCGTTCTGGGCACCCTATTGGCACTGGCACGCCTCTCCGGGATTGGCCCGCTGGCGATTGTGGCAGCCACCTATGTCAACCTGATCCGCTCCGTACCGCTGATCCTGGTGATCTTCTGGTTCTACTTTCTGGTGCCCTTGGCTCTTGGCCGGCCCATCGGCGGTTTCTATTCCGCGCTGATTGCCTTCGTGCTGTTCGAAGCGGCCTACTACTCAGAAATCATGCGCGCCGGCATCCAGAGCGTGAAACGCGGGCAAGTACATGCCGGGCAATCCACCGGTCTGAGCTACTGGCAGATCCAGCGCTATGTCGTCCTGCCACAAGCGTTCCGCAACATGGTGCCGATCCTCGTCACCCAAGGCATCATCCTCTTTCAGGACACCTCGCTGGTTTTCGTGGTCAGCCTGCGGGATTTCATGACCGCCTCCTCCATCGTGGCGCGCACCGAGGGCAGGCTGGTCGAGATGTATCTCTTTGCAGCCCTTGTCTATTTCGTAATCTGCTTCTCCGGTTCAATGCTGGTCCGAAGCCTCAAATCCCGGATGGCCACATGATCGACATTGAAAACATATCCAAGTGGTACGGTGATTTTCAGGTGCTGACAGACTGCACGACGCAGGTCGCCAAGGGGGAGGTTGTTGTCGTCTGCGGACCATCCGGTTCCGGCAAATCAACCCTGATCAAATGCGTGAACGGTCTGGAGCCTGTCCAGCAGGGTCGGATTTCCGTGGATGGGGATGACGTAACCGCCAAGGGCGCCAATCTGACAGCCTTGCGGTCGCGGATCGGCATGGTGTTTCAGCATTTCGAGCTCTACCCGCATATGAGCGTGCTGGAAAACCTCTGCCTGGCGCAGGAAAAGGTCCTCAAACGCCCACGGGCGGAGGCCGTGGCTCGGGCGGAGAAACTGCTCGCCCGCGTCGGCATGGCCGATCATGCGGCCAAGTTTCCCAGCCAGCTGTCAGGCGGTCAGCAGCAACGCATTGCCATCGCCCGCTCCCTGGCAATGGATCCGATTGCGATGCTCTTTGACGAGCCAACCTCGGCGCTGGATCCCGAGATGATCAAGGAGGTGCTGGACGTCATGGTGGAACTTGCGCAGGAAGGCATGACCATGATGGTGGTGACCCATGAGATGGGCTTTGCCCGAAAGGTCGCCGACCGGGTGATTTTCATGGACAATGGCGCCATCGTCGAGGACAGGCAAACCGCGGCCTTCTTTGACAATCCCGAAAGTGAGCGTGCGCAGGATTTCCTGTCCAAAATTCTCGATCACTGATCAACACTTAGCCCATTGAGGGTCTCCGACAGACGTTTTTGAGATGCGTGCCAAAGGCCCTGGGCCGTGGTTACAGGATCAGGTCTCCTGTCCGATCAGAGAGCGGAGCCAGATGCCGAGCTCCTTTGCCGATCGCACTGTTTCGGGGTGGTCATTCATGATGACGCTGTTTGGCATCCCTGCGTGTTGCGCATCCTTGGGGTCCTGCACAATGGTCTGCCCGCCCATGTCATAGATCACCTGAGCCCCGCGCATCCCGTCTTTCATTGTCCCTGAAAGAACCACGGCAATCGCCCGGCTGCCGTATTCAGCCGCAAGCGTCATAAACAACGCGTCGATAGAGGGGCGAAATCCGGAATCTCGTACGAGGCTGGAAAGGTGAATTCTCTCGTTCCGGAAAAATGCATGGGTCGCGCCGGGCACAGTGTAAATCCAGCCTTTCCGCAGTTTTTCACCGTCTTCAGCGCGTTTGATCGGCAGATCACTCACAAGCTTCAAAACATCCGCCAACCTGGACGAGGGTTCGCTGTGCACGGCAATCACAATAGGCGCGTCAAGATCGGCAGGAAGCTCCGCAATCAGATCCTTGATCGCCGCCAGCCCGCCAGCCGATGCCCCAATCGCAACGACGAACTCAAGCTCATCTGCAGATGCCATATTCTATCCATTTCCCCTGATCCGGGAAGCCTAGAGAATACTCCGGCGGCCCGCAAGACGTGGCAGCGCTCCCGAGGCGACATTGCAACAGGGCGGTGCTTCGGGAGTGCGAGGCTCGGCGACCGATCCGCGCGCAATGACACGCATTGAGACCGCTGTCCTGCTGTGGTAGCGCAGATATGTGAGAGTATTGCGACGAACAGCTACGCCGCGCAGGGTGCGTCAAACCGGAGATGACAGCCCCGCGTCCTCCTTGCTGGGGTACGTGTGGCGCATGAGCGAAGGGCATCAAGTTGCTGTTTGCCTGCTGGCGGTCTGTGTCGCCGTCCTGAACCTTGCCCCCCTGGAACTGCAGCGCCGCATCGTGAACGAAGTGGTGGAAAGCCGGGACGTCTCCATGCTGGTGCAGTTTGGCACCGCCTACGTGGTGCTTATCCTTCTGCATCAGGCGGTCAAATTCGCGCTTTGGATTTATCAGTCCTGGATCACGGAAAGCGCCAGCCTCTACACGCGCCGCCATCTCCTGACCCTTCACGAGGAGCGCAACGGCGACGCGGCGGACGGCAACGGGCGCGCCGTGTCGATTGTGGGGTCGGAGGTGGAAAAACTCGGCGGCTTCGTGGGCGAGGCGCTGTCCGGGGCCTGCGCAAACGGGGCGATGCTGTTGGGTGTAGCGGTTTACATGTTTGTCGTGGAACCCCAAATTGCCATCTTCGCCCTGGGGTTTCTGGTGCCGCAGGTGGTGCTGACCCCGCTTTTACAGCGGCGCCTCAATCGACTGATCGAAGAGCGTGTCGGCCTATTGCGCGACCTTGGCGACGAGATTTCGGACCACAGCGTCGAAACGCGGGACCAGTGCAAAAGCCTTCTGACCGATATCTACAAGAACCGTATGCGCTTTTTCATCCTGAAATTCGCCATGAAATCAGCGCTCAATCTGTTGAACGCGATGGGTCCGTTGACCGTCCTGCTGTTCGGCGGATATCTCGCCATGCAGGGCGAGGTTCAGCTGGGTGTGATCGTTGCCTTCATCTCCGGGTTTGAGCGGATTTCGTCGCCGCTGCGCGAGCTCATCGGCTTTTACCGGGTGGCCGCGCAGGCCAATGTGCAACACCGGCTGATCGCGGACTGGATGTCCAAGTAGACGCCGCCTTGGACTATTCCCCACGCGACAGCAGGTCTTCTTCTCCCTCCTCGACACGTGTGGTCGCCTGTTGCTGCAAATCCTCCGCCTCATTTGCCAGGTCGGCATCGAGGCTGGAGTGAGCGGGTTCATGAGGCAGCTGCGCGGGGGCCTCTGTCTGAATAGGCGTCGCACCCGCAGCGTCCTCGCCGTCAGACGCTTTCTTGATCGGTATGCCCTGCGGGAAGATAACCTCACGGGCTTCATCCGGCATGGAAACACCGCCTTCGGTCAGTGCCTTCTTGGCCTGCCGCAACAGGGCTGACTTGAGTTTCAGAGGCGAGAGCTTGGAAAAATCATACCAGTAATAGACCTTGACGTTGACGGTCGAGGCCCCCAGCGAGTCCACCAGCACCATCGGGTGCGGATCATCGTAAATCATATTGTTTTCATTCAGCAAATCGGTGATGATCTGCTGCACCTGAACGACAGAGGCGTCATAGCCGATGCCCACATCAAAGGTGTCACGCCGTTTCGCCGCAGCGGAGAAGTTCTCGATGGTGTTCTTGAACACGGCCGAGTTGGGAATCTGGATGTGATTGCCTTCGCCGGAGATGAGGACCGTGCTGCGGGTGTTCATGCTCTGCACCAGCCCCTCCTGACCGTCGACGCGGATCCAGTCACCGCGCCTAAAAGGCTGCCGGATGCTGAGCAGCAGGCTGGCGAGGAAATTCTCCGCGATATCCCGAAAGGCGAAACCGATCACGATGCCCAGAACACCGGCGCCCCCCATGACCGACAGAGCCAGCTGGGTCAGTCCGGCCATCTGCAGCACCAGATAAAGTCCCAGCAGGAACACCGGGAAGGATATGGTGCGCGCAATGATGTCTTTCAGAAACGGCGACTGGATTCGGCTGCCCATCATCCATCTGGCAATGCGCGACACCAGCCGGGCCAGCATCCACGACAGCGGTAGAATGAACAGCGACAGCAGCACGAGCGGCATCGCGACAATTGTCTGCTGCATGAAGTTGCGCAATTCCCGCCGCGCCGGATTAAGGCTCCAGGAGACCTTTTGCTCCACCTCCAGCCGGTTGACGACGGCGACGACCCCATCGGTCTTTGCCGCCAGATCCCGCGCCCATTTGCGGTGGTCGGCCAGTGCCACAGTCCCGTCAAGGAATGCGACCCCCTCCTGAACGCGCACCACCGGATTGATGAACCAGCCCGTCGCCTCGAAAATGCTTTCGACACGCTCGGCAATTGTCACATCGCTGGCCGTGGGTTCGAGTGCGACGGTCTGCTCCGGCACGGAGATGTCGGCGTCCTGGCTCGCGTCCTGTGCAGCGACGGAAGTGGTCAGCAAACTGATCACGATCAAGCCGAGGAAACCCTGGCGCAGGGTCGTCAGATTCAAGCAAATCATAAAGGTGTCCCGGATACTTGCCGACCTTCGGCCGTTCTACTGAATACGCTGGTTCAAAGATTGCGCTGAAGTGGGCCGGGATGGAAAGCCCCCGCCGCCGATATCCTTGCGTGCAGGATGAAAATTGTCAGCGCGACGTCCCCGCACCTTTCTGTATTGCGCCTGTCGTATGTAGAACATAAAGTGAACATATGACCCGTATGACCGTCAAAAGAAAGCTCGAAATCTTAAGCGATGCCGCCAAATACGATGCCTCATGCGCCTCGTCAGGTTCCAACAAGCGCGACTCGCGGGATGGCAAGGGGCTCGGCTCGAACGAAGGCAGCGGCATCTGTCACGCCTATGCGCCGGACGGGCGGTGCATCAGCCTGCTCAAGATACTGATGACCAATTTCTGCATCTACGATTGCAGCTATTGCGTGAACAGGGTGTCGTCGAACGTGCCGCGCGCGCGCTTTACCGTTGACGAGGTGGTGGACCTGACGATCAACTTCTATCGGCGCAACTACATCGAAGGGCTGTTCCTCTCCTCGGGGATCATCCGCTCGCCGGACGCAACGATGGCAGATATGGTGCGGATCGCACGCAGGCTGCGCAAGGAGGAATCCTTCAGGGGATACATTCACCTGAAGACCATTCCGGACGCGGCGCCCGAACTGATTGCCCAGGCGGGGCTGCTGGCGGACCGGCTGTCGATCAACGTCGAACTGCCCACGGATGCCGCGGTCGAGGCCTACGCGCCGGAAAAAAGCCCCGAGCAGATCCGGGGCGCGATGGCCGATGTTAGACACCGCAAGGACGCGGCACAAGACAGGTCACACCGCGGTCGCCGTCCACCGCGGTTTGCGCCCGCCGGTCAGTCGACGCAGATGATCATTGGTGCGGATGGCGCGACGGACAAAACGATCCTGGGCCGCTCCACCCGGCTCTATGGCGACTACAAGCTCAAACGCGTGTATTACTCGGCGTTTTCGCCGATCCCGGACAGCTCTGCCAAACTGCCCCTGATCAGCCCGCCGCTGCAGAGAGAGCACCGGCTGTATCAGGCGGATTGGCTGCTGCGCTTTTACGGGTTCGAACTGGATGAAATCACCTCGACCACGCGGGACGGCAATCTCGACCTGGCGGTCGATCCGAAACTCGCCTGGGCGCTGGAGCATCGCGCATTGTTTCCGGTGGACGTGAACACGGCGCCGAAAGAGTTGTTGCTGCGGGTGCCCGGTTTTGGCGTGAAGACCGTCAAGCGGATCGTGAGCACCCGACGGCATTGTTACCTGCGCTATGACCATCTTCTGCGGATTGGTGGCGCGATGAAAAAGGCCCGGCCCTTTATCGTCGCGGGCGGGTGGAGTCCGGGCAGCCTGACCGACAGCGCCTGCTTGCGTGCGCGATTTGCGCCGCCGCCCGAACAGTTGACCCTCTTTTGATGTATCACGTCGTGATCCCCAAAATCGGAGCCGCCACTGCGTGGCGCACGGCAGCGCGGGGCTTTCTCGCGGCGCAGATCCCTCCTCATGAGATATGCTGGCAAGAACCTGGCGCCGCGCCAGAGCTTTTTGCGCGCACGCAGGCGCCTCCCCCCACGGGCGACATCAAGGTGTCCCGCCGCTTTGTCGCGATGGCCAACAGCGTTGTCTGGCATCGGGATCGCGACCGTTTCGCTTGCCTTTACGGTTTTCTGTGGCGGCTGCGGGATGCGCCACATTTGATCGGCGATCACGGTGACCCGCATCTCGCGCGCTTGCGGCGGATGGAAAAGAACGTGCACCGATGTCAGCACAAGATGAAGGCCTTCGTCCGCTTTCGAGAGATCGGCGACCGGGAGGCGCCACGCCGCTCTTTCGCCGCGTGGTTTGAGCCCACGCATCACACGGTCGAGCCAACAGCATCGTTTTTCGCGAGACGCTTTGGAGACATGGACTGGCGGATTATAACGCCCGACAAAACCGCCATATGCGTTGATGGGGTGGTGTCTTTTTCAGCGGGCCAACCGCGCCCGGATTTACCTGAGGATGCGCACGAAGACCTTTGGATCGCCTATTTTGAGAACATCTTTAACCCCGCCCGCCTGAAGGTGTCGGCGATGTGTTCCGAGATGCCCAAGAAATACTGGAAAAACCTGCCCGAGGCGGCCGCCATCGCAAATCTTGTGAAAACCGCACCCGAGCGGGCAGAAGAAATGGCCCGCGCCGCACCAACCCTGCCGCCGCTACGGGCGGAAAGGATGAAGGAGCGGCTTGCGCGGTTCGATGCATCGGACGTTTCAGGACCGCCCCAGTCTTCTGCTGCGCATCGGCAAAAGTGACCTGACTGCGGCCAAAGACTGCATTTTGTGAGATCATCCGCGGGGGTGGCGCGCGTGGCGTCCACCATAGCTTCTGCAAGATCCTTACAGGGACATCTTCAATTCGTATTGTCCAAGTGTCGGTTCCGCTCCGAAGGATGTCATAAAGGCGCGGAAGGTGCCCGACGCGTTGTCGGCGTTGATCACGCGCAGGCTCTGCAAATCCTGATAGCTGCTCAGCAGCGCGCCCGCGATCCCCATCCGTCGTCTGTCTTGTCTCACGGCAATCTGCGCCAGTGTCCCGGTGATTGGGATGACCGCCGCGTATCCTGCCATCCCTGCATCGTCGAAAACAGCGTGGCACTGCACGTCATCGGCAATCGCGTTCAAGGAAGCGGAATCGTTCTGCCAGGAGGGCGGAAAATCCTGCAGGGACGGTGCGGTCTGCGCCACCGACGGCCAGGAAACCTCTGAAACCTCATACCGTCGTACGGCACTCTTCGGGACAGAAAGTGAGTAGCAGTCGAGAACACGCGCAGTGGTCACCCCAAGCGAGAGATAGAGATTATGGGCTTGCGTGTTGTCGATCAGAACCTCTGTCTGGAAACTGGTTGCTCCGCTGCTTTTGAGCGCGGCGAGGCAGTCCAACGCCAGCGCACGCGACAGCCCACGCCGCCGATATGCCGGACGTGTCCCGCTGGAAATCAGATAGGCCGCCGCGCCCCGGACGGACACAAGCCAGATCGCGGCCATTTCACCGTCGATGATTGCGACCCTAGAGGCTGTGCGATCCAGCCCCCTTTGCCGCATCATTACGTCAAAGGCCTCGGCTGTCAGGTTGATCGGCAAAGCGTAGTCCGAAAAGGACTGGTTCATCGCAACACGCAGGGCGTCCATCTGGACCTCTGCAGCAGATCGGATTTCTACACGGCTGGTGATGGTCGAGGTTCCTTTGATCTGAGTGGTAACACGGCAGTCGACGCTTAACGGAAAGCAGTCGCAGTTTGTCGCTGTTGATACGCAACTGCAAACCGACAATTCTCTCTCTGGACAGATATGTATCGCCTGCGGGTCAGGGCACCCGTGAAAAACCACTGCGTGACACAAGCAGGCCTTGTTGCAGCCTGTCTCTGGGGTCAGAGCGCACATGTCTTCTGGGGTTCTGACCCGATTGTGTCCGCGCGACATAAACACAGCCAATACCGGGATGGTTCTTCTGATTGGTCCATCCTTCGTATCATCGGCAGGATGGCGATGAAAACGCATGCACTTTCCGAAGATTGGAGTTCCCGATGCTGAAACGGCTCTCGCCCAACACCCTCCGCGCCGTCCCGGAGCGATATCAGGGTATCTATGTGCACGGCACGCAGATCGCTAGCCCCAGCAGATTTGTCTTCCTCTCCGGGCAAATCGGTGTCGCACCAGACGGCACGACCCACGCAAGTTTCAAGGAACAGTGCAATCAGGCCATCGACAACGTCGAGGCACTGTTGGCGGATGCGGAGATGACAACCGCGGATATTCTGCGAGTCACCTATTTCGTGACCGATCCCGATCATCTGGCAAGTCTTTCGGAGGTGCGTCAGGCGCGTTGGAACCAAGGCACGGCCCCGGCTGTGACCACCTTGGTTGTCGCGGCTCTGGCTGCGCCCGACCTGCTGGTCGAAATCGAAGTCACTGCCGCGAAGTAGCCTGATCCGTCGGGTGCTTTCACGCCCATAGTTGTGCTCTGCCGCGCCAGACGCCATGAGTCGGCAGGTGGAAGACGACAGCGCCGAACCAAGCGCTCATTCCGCCGTCACAGTATATCCCTAGGCGTTGACAGCCTCCACAGGTGCGTCTTTTGCGCCGGTCATGAAGGCGACGGCGTCGGACATCGTATAGTCCTTGGGGTTGATCACGCAGAGCCGCTTTCCCAAACGGTGCACGTGAATTCGATCAGCGACTTCGAAGACATGCGGCATGTTGTGGCTGATCAGGATGATTGGAATGCCGCGGGACTTCACGTCCTGAATGAGTTCCAGAACCTTACGGGATTCCTTGACGCCAAGCGCCGCCGTAGGCTCATCGAGAATGATCACCTTGGACCCGAAAGCCGCTGCGCGTGCCACCGCCACCCCCTGACGTTGCCCACCGGACAGGGTTTCGACCGCCTGGTTGATGTTTTGAATGGTCATGAGCCCCAGTTCAGTGAGCTTTTCCCGCGCCAGGCGTTCCATCTTGGGGCGGTCCAGCTTGCGGAACCAATTGCCCATGATGCCCGGGCGACGGATCTCGCGGCCCATGAACATGTTGTCCGCAATAGAGAGCGCGGGCGACATCGCGAGCGTCTGGTAGACCGTCTCGATCCCCGCTTCCCGCGCCTGGATGGGAGACCGGAAACTGATTTCCTGCCCCTCCAGAAAGACCTGCCCTTCATCCGGGACAACTGCCCCCGATACCGCCTTGATCAGGGATGACTTCCCCGCACCGTTGTCGCCGATTACAGCCAGAATTTCACCGGGCATCAGGTCGAAATCGCAGTGGTCCAGTGCCGTCACCTTACCGTAACGCTTTACCAGACCACGTCCTTTGAGAATGGGTTCCATTACGCGGCCACCTTTCTGATCCACTGGTCCACGGCAACCGCCGCGATGATGAGCACGCCGATCAAAAGATAGGTCCATTGTGCGTCCGCCCCCATCAGGCGCAAGCCAAGGGTAAAGACTCCCACGATCAATGCGCCGAAGAAGGTGCCCAGAATCGAGCCACGCCCCCCGAAGAGCGAAATCCCTCCGATCACAACCGCCGTGATGCTTTCGATGTTCAGCAATTGCCCGGAGGTGGGCGACACCGACCCGATCCGCCCGATCAGGGCCCAGCCGGCAAAACCGCAGATCAGCCCGGCCACGGCGTAGACGGAGATAAGAGTGCCTTTGACGTTCACACCGGAAAGCTCTGCCGCTTCCGGATCATCCCCAACGGCGTAGACATGGCGCCCCCAGGCCGTATGCCGCAGCACATAGGCCAGCAGGATCACCAGCACGACCATGAAGAGCACGCCGACTGTGAAAACCGCGCCCCCCACTTTGAACTTGGCGCCCAGCAGCTGCAGCAAGGCGGCGTTGGCCGCAATTTCCTGACTGCGGATTGTTTCATTCGCGGAGTAAAGGAAGTTTGCCGCCAATACGATTTGCCACATCCCCAAGGTCACGATGAAGGGCGGGAGTTTCATCACCGCCACCAGCCAGCCATTGAGATACCCAATGGCAGTCCCGGCAATCAGGCCACAGGCGACGGCCACTTCGACCGGCAGCCCATAGCGAAAAGTGAACTGCCCCATGATGACGGATGAGATGACGGCAATCGCACCGACACTCAGATCAATACCCGCCGTCAGGATGACCAGCGACTGCGCTGCGGCGACGATGCCGACAATCTGCACCTGCTGTAAAATCAGCGTCAGGGCAAAGGGCGAGAAGAATTTAGATCCCAAAAGCAGACCGAAGACGACAACCGACGCCACCAGAACGATCAGCGGCACCAGAGCCGGATTGATGTGCAGCCAGTGTTGCAGTGTCCCGATAAGGCCGCGGTGCGGATCGTCGAACTTGGCGACCCCGTCGTCTGTCATCTCTGCGCGTGACATTTCTTCCCTCTCCCTTGGTAAAAAGGGGCGCGCCAAGCCGCCCCTCTTCCTAGTCTAGACATCTAAGCCGCTCGGCGTCAGCCCCAGCAGAGATTTGTGCCTTCGGTTGTGTCGATGCTTTCGACGCCGTCCACAGGCTCGTCAGTGACCAGGGCAACGCCCGTGTCAAAGAAGTCCTTGCCCGGTGTCAGAGCAGGCTTCGTGCCGTCTTTCGCCCAGGCCGCGATGGCTTCAACGCCCTTGGAGGCCATCAGCAGCGGGTACTGCTGGGATGTCGCACCGATCACACCGTCTTTGATGTTGGCCACGCCGGGGCAGCCGCCATCGACGGAAACGATCAGCACGTCGTTTTCACGACCGATGGATTTGAGCGCCTCATAGGCCCCCGCCGCGGCAGGCTCGTTGATGGTGTAGACGACATTGATTTCCGGGTCCTTCGCCAAAAGGTTTTCCATCGCCTTGCGGCCGCCCTCTTCATTCCCCGCCGTGACATCGTTGCCGACAATCCGGGGGTCAGTCTCGTCACCCCATTTGTTCGGGTCGCCTATGTCAATGCCGAAACCCTGCAGGAACCCCTGATCCCGCAACACGCCAACGGTTGGCTGCGATACCGCAAGATCAAGCATCCCGATCTTTGCATTTGCGGCCTCATCGCCAAGCTTGGCAGCGGCCCATTTGCCGATCAACTCGCCCGCCAAAAAGTTATCCGTGGCAAACGTTGCATCCGCTGCATCAATCGGAGAGAGGGGCGTGTCGAGCGCAATGACAACCAGACCAGCATCCCGCGCCTGCTGCACGGAAGAAACGATGGAGGAGGTGTCAGACGCCGTCAGCAAGATGCCTTTTGCGCCGTCGGCAATGCATGTCTCGATCGCAGCGACCTGCGTTTCGTGGTCACCGTCGACTTTACCGGCAAAGGATTTGAGCGTCATGCCCAGCTCTGCCGCCTTGGCTTCGGCACCTTCCTTCATTTTGACAAAGAATGGGTTGGTGTCTGTCTTTGTGATCAGGCACGCGGTCACGGCATGACCATCTGCAAATGCCGCGCCGGACAGCGCGGTCATGGCGACAGCAGTTGTTGCGAGTAGTTTTTTCATGATGTCCTCCCAGACGATAGATCCAATTAAGCGGAACCAATTTTTAACAAAACCGATTCTCAGAACAGCGTCAATAAATAAATAAACTTGATTTATTAATCGACCGCGACGTATCCTTGAGGCGTAACTTTGCGTTTAAGGCCTGTATCTATGGATGGGTCCAAGATCAGAACTCTCAGTGGTGGCGTGAACCAAAGCGGGTTGCGAAACCACAATGAACGTCTGCTTCTGTCGATGCTGCAGCGCAACGGCCCCCTGCCCGGCAGCGATCTCGCGCGGCTTGCCGGTCTATCCCCGCAGACCGTTTCTGTCATCCTGCGCAAGCTTGAAAAAGATGGCCTGCTCCAGCGCGGCAAGCCGGTACGTGGTAAGGTCGGAAAGCCCTCGGTTCCGATGAAATTGGCGCCCGATGGCGTGTTTTCGATCGGGGTCACGATCGGACGACGCAATGCCAAGATCATACTGATGGATTTCACCGGCGTCGTGCGCGCCGAACGCAGCATCGGGTTTCAATACCCCCTGCCGCATGAAATCTTCGCATTTCTCAGCGACGGCTGCGCTGACCTGGTTGGTGTTTTACCGCAGAAGCTTCAGGACAGGATTTGCGGCATTGGGATTGCCGCCCCATTCGAGCTGTGGAACTGGCACGAGATGGTGGGCGCCAGCGCAGAAGAGTTCGCGCTGTGGCAGGATGTCAACTTTCGCGAGGAAGTCGCCGAATTCTCGGATCTACCGGTTCATATCGTCAATGACGCAACCGCCGCCTGCCGTGCTGAACATGTCTACGGACGGGGCAAGGAGTTCCGCGACTACGCCTATTTCTTCGTCGGAGCCTTTGTGGGCGGCGGTGTCGTGCTGGATCACTCGGTGTTCGAAGGTCATCAGGGCAACGCAGGTGCGCTGGGGTCCTTGCGCAGTGTCGGCCCGAATGGGGAAAGCCGCCAATTGATCGACATCGCCTCGATCCACTTGCTAGAGGCGCGGCTGGCGGAGGTGGGGCTGGACCCCAGCGCCCTGTGGACCAGCGGCGACTGGAGCCCCTACGAACGCTATGTCGAACCCTGGATCAGGCAGACCGCGCAGGAGCTTGCCAAGGCTGCACTCTCGACCTGCGCCGTGATCGATTTCGAAGCCATTCTCATCGACGGCGGCCTACCTGCGGACGTCAAGCGCACACTGGTCGAACGGACCCGGCGCTACATTGCAAATCAGGACACGCGCGGGCTTATTCCGCCTCAGATCGAAGCGGGCGAGATCGGGCACAAAGCGCGCGAAATCGGCGCGGCATGCGGGCCGATCTGGTCGCAATTCCTGCTGAAATCAAATGCCGGGCTGACCTGATCCGCCTTCAAATCCACCCTGACTTTTCCCAGAGCGTTTTCGTCACGCCATCGGACGCGAGAGCGTTGCATTCGCGCCCGCACGATATTTGAGGAAAACCTGGCGTCGTCCACCCCACCCCTTCTCAACGGCTTTCCGACCAAGCCCAAATAGAATGGACCCCGGTCACTTGAACACCCTGTGGCGCCCTCCGTGCCCGCAGGAATCATAGCAATCGATTCGCGCAAGCAGCCACGCCGGAAAGCCCAAAACTGCAATCAACACCTGAAACACGCCTGTCCTGAAAGTCAGATGAAAATTCGATGAACTCGCAGTTAAGCGTTCATAAATTTATTATTAAAATCAATATCTTGATTGAAAATACAGGTCAAGCCTCTCATCCTCGACACATACCCGCCTAACAGCCTTCGGGTCAACAAGCGGGTGCGAACGTGAACCTGACCAGACAATCGACCCCAGAGAGGACATGAAATGCAATACTTCAAACGGCTCAAATCCGAGATTGACCCGACCCCGTTTCTTAACGAGATCAACGGCGTCGCAAATGCCTGGGACGCCTTCACCGGCCGGCAGGACAAGATCGCGGTCCAGCGCGAGGCCAAGGCTATCCCGCTACGCGGTTTGCGCAAATCGGCCATCGGTGATCGCAAACGGCGCGATGTGCATGAAAGCAGATGGACCACCGGATCACAGAACTACCCGCTGGCACGCGCGTTTCTGGAGGACTTCGCACAAGAGCAAGACAGCATCCTCGGCCGCGGAAAAATCGTCTGCCTGCCTGCAGGGAAACGTGTCTATCCACACATCGACCGCGGGCAGTATTACCGCGTCCGCAACCGCTACCATTTCGTGCTGAAATCAACGCTTGGGTCCTGGATGAAGGCCGGCGACGAGGAAGTACGCATGCAGCAGGGTGAGCTCTGGTGGTTCGATAACGATCAGATGCACGAAGCCAACAACGACGGGGATCAGGACCGTATCCACATGATCTTTGACATGTTGCCCCGTCACCTTGCCGAGGAAGTCCTGGGCACGGCCGCCTGAACCACCAGAAAATGGGAGCGTCACCATGTGCATCGATTTGAACACTCTTACCCCCAAAACCCCGTCCCACCGATTGGTTTTTCGGTCCGGGAAAGGCGTGGGCGCATTGGATTGCTGGATGGCGCTCCCCCACAAAATCGCGCCGGATGTCCCTCCGCTCATCGCGGTGCATGGCATCCGGCGCGGTGCCAGGCTTCAGGCCGCGCTCTTTGCAGAGCGGGCTGCGGCCGTGGGTCAAGTGGTGATTGCCCCGATTTTCGACAAAACCAGCTGGCTTGGGTATCAGCAGACGTTCCTTTGTGGACGCGCCGACCTGGCCTTGTTGGACCTGATGCTTGCACTGAGACGCGAGGGCACTGTAACAGCGGAGCAACTCGATCTTTTTGGCTTTTCAGGCGGCGCGCAATTCGCGCACCGGTTTGCCATGTTGCATCCCGACCGCGTCTCGCATCTCAGCACTGCCTCGCCGGGATGGTACACCTTCCCGGACAACGCCACCTATCCCTACGGTCTCTGGCCACGCCCCAATCATGCGGACGCATGGAGCTACCGCATGATTGCAAATCTTGACAGGTTTCTTGCTCTGCCCATGCGCGTGAGTGTGGGGGAAAACGACTGTCTGCGGGACAAGAACACCCGCAGCGGTGCCGCAATCGACGCGCAACAGGGTTTGACCCGTCTCGACCGCGCCCGAAAATGGACGGAGGCGATCCGCACCGTCGCGGCGGAGATGAGGATCGCGCCCAAGATCACGCTGCATGTGTTGGAGGGATGCGGACATGACTTCGAGACCTGCGTGACCAAAGGCGGGCTCGACCGCATCGTGATCCCTGATGCCCCGACGCACCTTCAGCCCGCGGCCCTGTGCCGGGGCACATGTAGCGCACGGCAACAGATGGCCTGCCAAGCCAGGCGTGCAGCCACGCCCCTTCAACAGATGGAGGCCACGCGATGAGCACCCTGCCGAAAATCATGGGCGAAAGACGCGGGCGCAGTATCCTGCTGCTCACCTGTCTGGCCCTGGGTCAGGCCACGGCGACAGGCATTGCCGCCTTTGCCACGCGGGATGTCTTTGCCGCATTCCGCGACACTTCCACGGCATTGCCTCTTCTGGCGCTGGCCTGCGTCGCCCTCAGCGGTCTTGCAATCGGGTTTTTCAGATTTCGCGAGCGACTGACCGCTGAGAAAGTCGGCCAGCACTATGCGGCTTCTCTGCGCATCAAACTCTTCAAGCACATGGCGCGGGTATCGGCCCGCGATGTCGCAGCCCGCCGCAATGGGTCACTGGCGCTGAGGTTCGTAGGCGATCTGACGGCTGTGCGGGCCTGGATCAGCATGGGATTGGCCCGGCTGATCTCGGCCCTGATCGTTCTGCCTGTCGCAGCCGGGGTTCTCTTTTACATGAATGTCGAGATTGGATTGGCGGCCACGGTGCCGATTGCCGTGGGATTACTGGTCTCCGCTGTTCTGGGGCCAAGGCTCGGGCCTGCGCACAAGCGTCTGCGCGCAAGACGCGCGCGGCTGGCCGCAGATATGAGCGAGCGTATTCCGCATGCCCCTGAATTGCGCTTGCTGGGGCGGATCCGCACCGAAACCCGGCAGATCGAGATCAAGACGGAGAAACTGGTGGACGCCGCGCTGGAGCGCGCGAAAGGCGCAGCACTGCTGCGGGCAATTCCGGACATCGTTTCGGGCATCGCAGCGGCGAGCGTCTTTGGCGTGGCCCTGCACCGGGGGTTGCCCGCCGCGGAAGCCGCCGGGTGCCTTGCCGCCGTTGGGCTGATGATCCAGCCCATGCGGGACCTCGCGGGCGTCTGGGACCGGCACCGGGCCTGGCAGAACGCACGGGAGAAGTGCCTCAAACTGCTGACGATGCCAAAGCTGGAGATCGACAGATCGACGGATGCGAGCCTGCCGGATGCGCCGCCCTGCCTGATCTTTTCCGACGTCTCTGCGGGAGCGCTATCAGACATAAACGTGACCGCATTGCCAGGGCAAAGGATCGGGGTGATCGGTGCAAATGGTGCCGGCAAATCCACGTTGCTCAGCCTGGCTGCGGGGCTCGAGCACCCAGGTTCCGGGACCGTGATGCTCGGGGATATCTCACCTGCGGCCCTGAACACCCGGGAACGCCGCCAGATGATCGCCCTGATTGGCACAAGGTCTCCGATCTTCAAGGGCTCGCTGCGCCGGGCGCTCACCATGGGGGTGCAGGGTCGCCCCCAGGACAAGGATATTCTGCGGCAGGCAAAGGCCTTCGGGCTCGATCATATCATCACGCGTCTGGGCGGGCTGGACGGCACCGTATCCGAAGGGGGGCGCAACCTCTCTGCGGGCGAGATCCGCCGGGTACTGCTCACCCGTGCGGCACTTTCCAAACCACGGCTCATGCTGCTGGATGAACCCGACGATGCCCTCGATCACGAAGGGCCGAAATTGGTGCGCGCCTTGGTGCAGGGGTGTGACGCGACCACAATTCTGATCACCCACAACATGGAAATTGCAAAAATGATGGACGCGCTGTGGGTCGTGGAAGACGGCCGCATCGTGCAGACGGGTACGCCGGACGACGTGTTGATAAACCTCGGCATCAACAGCTGACACCCGGCGACAGCGCGCCTTGAAGCCCCCCCCTCTTCAAGGCGCGCGCTTTTGCGTCTTGGGACACACAATCGCCTCATGGAGCGGCGCGGTGTGCCAGGCACCCGGTTAGTCATTCAAGGACAAATGTGAGGGACACCGCAAGGGGCCGCTCAAAGCGCGGGACGCCGGTTTATCCGAACCGGTAGCCCGCGCCGCGCACCGTCGCGATGAGCTGGCCATACGGGCCAAGCTTCTTGCGCAGACGACCAATGTAAACATCGACAACATTGGTCATGGGATCTTCATGGGTCCCCCAGACGGAATTCAGAATACGCTCCCGGCTGAGAGCCTTGTTCTTGCTGGCCATCAAAATGGCGATCAACTCCCGTTCCTTCGCGGAGAGATCGACCACGATGCCATCCACGGTCAGCACCATGGCCTCGCTGTCGTAAATCAATCCCTGATGTTGCAGCTTGCCCTCGTCACCATCGCTGGCGTAGCCGGTGGCGCGACGGTGCAGCGCGGACACCCGCGCGATCAGCTCATCGAAGTCAAACGGTTTGGGCAGATAGTCGTCAGCGCCAAGGCGCAGGCCTGCCACGCGCTCATCCGTGCTGTCCAGTGCCGTGAGCATGAGCACCGGCGTCTTGATCAACCGCGCCCGCAGCCTTTGGCACACCTGCTGGCCGCTAATGCCAGGCAACATCAGGTCGAGGATGATCACGTCGAAGTCCCGGTCCCGGATGATCTCCAACCCGGACTCGCCATCGCTCGCATGTTCGACAACCCATCCTTCGGCTTTCAATCCACGCCGAACGAAATCAGCCACCCGCATTTCATCTTCGATCAACAGGATATTCATAATTGGAGCGCCTTCTTGCTGTCTTTCGGGCGCGTTGCTCTCGCCCAGTAAAAGACAAACGGGTCAGGCAGAGAGTTATTCCCAAATAAATTCACTGACAGCGCGCGTCGGTAAAATCCTTCAGGATTGCGAGACAACCCGCAAGGGCGTGGACGCCGGCAGTTCCATGATGCTCGAAAGTCCGCCGCCTGCCCGGTCCTGCAAAAGCGCGTTTCCGCCATGGGCGCGGGCGATGGAGCGTACCACCGGCAGACCAAGACCCGCCCCGTCTTCGTATTGGTCCGCGGCATTGGACCCACGAAAGAAACGCTCGAAAGCGCGCTCTTTCTCATCATCCGGCAGCCCTGGTCCGTTGTCTTCCACGCAGATGCGATAGCCCGTCGACGTCCGCAGCAAACGAACGACAATTTCCGGCCCGCCATACCGCCGGGCGTTCTGGATCATTGCCGCAACACACTGGCGAATGCGCGAGACATCCAGCGAGATCTCGGCACGGTCCAGATCTGTGATGATCGGAATGTCCGGACCAAAGACACCGATCGTTTCGGACAGCAAATGCTTGAGATCGATCCGTTCCAGTTTGAGCCGGGTTTGTCCGGATTCCTCGCGGGAAATGAACAGCAGGTCATTGACCAAGAGGTTCGTGTGCTTGGCGGTTTCGCGTGTGCGCCGCAACGCCTCACGGTATTCCTCAACCGTCTTGTCCGCACCACGCAGCGCCACATCGCTTTCACCCTGAATAATGGTCAGCGGCGTGCGTAGCTCGTGGCTGACATCGGCGAGCATCTGTCGCCGTGTCTCTTCGGCGAGACGGGATTTTTCGAGCAGGCTTTCCAGCTCAGCAGTCCGGCTCCGCACCGCTTCTTCCAACTCGGTATTCTGCGAGGTCAGGGATTCCGTGCGGGCTTCGACCATGGCGGCCATCGTGTCCATCACGCCCCCGATCTCGGAAATTTCGGTGCGTCCTTTGAGATTGATGCGCTTCGAGAATTTGCCCTCCGCCAAAGCGCTTACGCCCTGCATCAGACGGCGCATGGGCTGCACGATCTGGCGTGTGTAAATCCAAAGGGCACCGGAGGAGACACTCACCGCCAGTAACACCAGAAAAAAGGCCACCGAATTAGCCAGTTGCAAATGGCGCGCCGCTGCTGTGCGGGTTGCTTCGACCTCTTCCAGTTCCTCGTCGAGAGCTGCGTTGATCATCTTGTGGAACTCACGATCAATCTCATCATCCAACATGACCGAAAGACCGGTCCAATTGCGTTCAAACTGATCCAGCGCTGTATCTTTGCGGACGACCTCAAACCGCGCGATAAGGTCTTCGATCTTACGCTCAATCTGGGCGAGGAGTTCCAGTTCCTCGACCTCCTCATCTCCGACCAAATCGATCTCCTGACCAATCAGGTAGCGGATCGAGCGGATGTTCTGCCGGATCAACCGGATCAGCTCTGCCTCTCCGCGCCCCTCGTCGCGGTCCCCGATCAGCATGGCATCGCCATATTGCTTGAAGAGCTGGTAGGTATTGCCGCTGAGCTGAAGATGAACCTCGTAGGATTCATGCGCCAGGTTGATCCGTTCGTTAAAAAACGCGGCCCGCTGCGTGGTCCAATAGGCAAGAACGGAGCCACTGAGAGCCACGATCAGCATGATCGCCGCAAGAATGCGCAGCAGATTGGCGATGGTCATGTGGTGTTCTCCAGCGATGTGAACAGAAGCATCTCCGGCTCCTTTTTCGCGTGTTTCGACTGTTTCCACCAGCCTATCAACCCTGCATTGCATGCAACAGGCTGTGTAGCTGCAATGTCATGTACAACAAGGGCCGCATGAAACATGCGACCCTTCCCGGAACAAATGGAGCTATCGTTCATGCTGCCGTCATCTGTTCAATCTCAAGCGGTTCTGCCGCCTTGTGGGGTTTCGAGACCCGCAGGACGTCGCGGGCAACGGCCATCACCGCGGAAGGGGTGCAGAGATCCAGACGCGACAGTTGCGGAATACCTGTTGCGCGCTTGGCTTCCATCATGGCGAGAGGTGACTGCGTGAGCTTGCCGGACATCGCAAAGGGCTGCAGACCGTAGTCGGCCAGAACGCGCGCTCCGCCCACGGCGCCCAATGCGTCCGGCGTGGCAAAGAGAATGCCGTCCAGCCGATCACAGATAGACGAACCCGCGAGAACCTCCTGAGTTTCCTGCTGGAAGACACCGTCCGCGATTTCGACCACGACGATATCCGCACCGTTTGCTGCCGCCGTGCCCACCAGTGTCTCGAACCCCTGTTCGACGCGGTCCATCGGCATCCGGTACGTTGTGGGCATGCCCGCATCCGTGAAGTCCATGGCGCTGACCCCCGCGTCCTCAAAGGCGTTGAAATCGCTGAATGCGCCGGTGCCCGTCGCCTTCACACCTGCTACACTGAAGCCGGCCCGCGAAAGACCATGCGCCAGGCTGACCGCCGCGGTGGTCTTGCCCGCATTCATCGACGCCCCGAAGACCCCGATGACGGTCACATGGTCAGGGATTTGCACCGACGGCAGACCGTAGCGTGCGATATTGATCACCTCCTCCGTGCGGTCGGTCAGCAGACCGATGGGGCGCAGTTTGGTGGGCTCCGCCATCCGATCATGCGCGTGTTCCATGGTGCCGACCACGCCGCCACCGGCAAGCAAATCAGCGCCATTTGCCGTGATGCGGGCTGCCCCCTCGAATTGATCCGGCGCATAGCGATCACCGATGCACAGGACGACCTTGTCGCCGACATAGCTGGTGGAGGCACGGCCGCTGGCAAGCTGGATTTTCTGGTGCTGATTGATTTCGGTGATATCGCAGAGCACAAGGTCGCCCGCGACGCCAAGGGCCACAGCCGGATCAAGCCCGGTCACATCGTCACGATTGACGCGGCGTGTCGTGAAGGCCCATTTCGCGTTCAGGTGCAACATCGTCAGGTCGAAGTCAAAGGTGTGAATGGTCATGTCTGATATCCTCTTGGGTTGGTGTGTCTGAGGATTAATTTAGGCAGCAAGACTGTTCGTATCCTGTCGTCGGAATGAATGGTTAGACAATAGAAAATGAACAGAAAATGAAAGATTAGTATATTGTTTTTAAAAGTAAAAACCGCCTCATAGGAGACGGTTTTCGCTTGTTGATCGGATGTCGGAAGGGCCGGTTCAGCGCAGCGCCTGCAAGGCCGCAGCTTCTGCATCCAGATCCAAAGGCGGACCGGCGTTGTTGGCTGTCAGATAGGCGTCCAACGTATCCAGGGAGGACGCGGGCGCATAGCCGGTGTCGGTTGCAGCTGCTGCGGCGACGGCCATCTGAACATCCCATTCCCCCTCTCTCTGGCAGGCGACCGAGACAATTGTCATACCGTCCGCGCGGTCGAACTCAAATTCCCGACACAAAGTCTGCGCCCCATCGAAGAACGTCGCAATCGGCGCAATCCGCGCGCCATTGTCCAACAACCTGTCCTCTCCCGACGGCACCGTATCCAAGGCGGCGATGACCTGGCGATCCGTCAGGGCAGCAATCTCGATGCTGCCAAAACCGCTGCCGCTATCCTGAGACAGCATCAATCCGGCGCCAAGACCGACCGCAAGCGCCAGACCTGCCGCCAGCGGCAATTTCCAAACGGGTGTTGCCGTCTCGGGCCGTGCGCTTTGCGGGAAGGCCACGACGGTGTCATCAGCACCCTCCCGTGTGCGCTCATCAGCGGCTGCGAGGTCGCGAACACGTTGTACAAGGTGCTCCGGGACAGGTTCCTGCAGCACCGGCTCCCAGGCGTCTTTCGCGACCATCTTGGTATCGACGAACAGCGCGAGGCGATCTGCCAGATCAACGCTCTCAGCCAACGCGAGATCCAGCGCCGAGGCCCGTTCCTCTGCCAATTCGCCGTCAGCGTAGGCCATCAATTCCTCATCTGTAAATTCAGGCTTTTGCATCTCAGCTGTCTCCTTGACTGCCAGAAGAACGCGCGGCGTCGGTGTTTATTCCCAACTTTCTTGCAACCGCCAGCCGCGCACGGGCAAGACGGCTCATAACAGTGCCAACCGGCGTGTCCAGAACCTCTGCGGCCTCTTTGTAACTCATCTCTTCAACGCAGATCAGCATCATGACATCGCGTTGGGCTTCGGGCAGCGTTTCAATTGCCGCCTTGGCGGATTTCAACATCAACGCGGTTTCTGTTACCTTGGTGCCGTCCACCGTGCTGGCATCAGGCGCGTCCTCTATGTCAATCTGTGTGCCCCGTGTCTTGGTGCGGCGCGTCATGTCGATCCAGGCATTGCGCAGAATCCGAAACAGCCATGCCTCAAGCCGGGTGTCCGGATCGAACTGATGCCGCGCAGCAAAGGCGCGTTCGACAGTGATCTGGACAAGATCATCCGCCGTGTCCGGCGATCTGCACAGCGAGATCGCAAAACGCCTGAGGTTGGGGAGAAATGCGATGATGTCATCTGCAAAGGTATCTGACACCATTGTTATTTTCTCTCTCGTTAAAGAATGGAATATTCCGCTGGGTGTGCCGTTACCTTTATTGCAATCTGGAAGCGCGGCGCAATAACTTGCGGTCTTTGGCTGTCCAAACATGCAAATTGCGGCTCACAAGGAGGCCCCGAATGCCAAAGTCACTATTTCGGTTCGCATTGACCCTTCTGCTTATGTCGGCTCTGCCGATTGTCTCACCATATGGCCCCTATTATTCAATCGCCCTCGCCGACGACGATGATGGCGATAGTGATAGTGACGGTGACAACGGGGACAGCGACAATGGTGGCGATAGCGATGATGACGACGATGATGATGATGACGACAGGGACCGGGGAAGCCGTTCGGGACAGGGAAACGACAGACCGCCGAGACAGGCCAACCCGGGCGGAAATCTGCTCGACCGGATTTTTGGCCGCGCCCCTCAGCCCCCCGCAGCCCAGAGACCGGCGCCGCAACCCCTGCCAGACCGCGCCACTGACGAGATCGTTGTTCTTGATCTGGCGCAGAGCGACCTCGATGCGTTGATTGCACTTGGATATCAGGTGCTGCAGGTTGCGGAGATCGGCACCCTGGACAGCACCATCCGACGGTTGCGCGTGCCGCCCGGGACATCGTTGGAGGCCGCGTTGGACGCGATACGCCTGCTTCCGACCGGTCAGGCGGCGGACTTCAATCATTTCTACCGGATGAGCGAGGGGATCACGCCGCAATGCGAAGGTCTGCACTGTGCCACCTTCGACCTGATCAGTTGGAAACCACCTACGTCGTCTCTGGCCTCCTGTAGTCAGGCGGTCGTGCCCATCGGCCTGATCGACACCGACATTAACCCGGACCACGAGGCCTTTGTCGGCAGCCAGCTGTCGGTACTGGACTTTGACACCGGCCAGAATGCGGGATCGGGTGCGCAACATGGCACCGCCGTAGCCGCCATCCTTGTTGCTTCCCGCCAGGGACGCGCGCATGGGCTACTGCCCGAAGCAAAGCTGATTGCCATCGATGCCTTCTATTCAGCCGGGCGCGACGAACGCAGCGACGTCTTCAATCTCGTGCAGGCCATGGACAAATTGGCGGCAGCAGAGGTCAGGATCATCAACATGAGCCTCGCGGGTCCGCACAACGCGCTGCTGGAGCAGATGGTGGCGCGGCTGAGTGACGCGCAGATCCTGATCGTGTCAGCAGCAGGCAATGACGGCCCGCGCGCCGCGCCGGTTTTCCCCGGCGCCTATGATCCCGTCCTGACCGTCACGGCCGTGGATGCCTCGGGCCGGGTGTATCGGCGCGCCGGGCGTGGACCCCACGTCGATCTTGCGGCCCCCGGCGTCGAGGTCTGGACCGCGGCCTCGATCAGAGGAGTTCGCACGAAAACGGGCACCTCCTTTGCCGCCCCCTTTGCCACGGCAGCGGCGGCGATCCTGATGTCAGAGCAACCCGACATGGTGGTGGCGGAGGTCAAATCATTCCTGCGCGACACCGCATTGGATCTTGGCGATGAAGGGCCGGACGAGGTTTTTGGGGCAGGACTTGTCCAATTCGCGCCGATTTGCGCAAGCCCGCCGGGTGTGCAACCGCTCCTGTTGGAATAAGGGGCTTTTCACCGCCCCCCGGATCATCGTTTCAAGACGCAGACGTATGGCGCCCCCAAGGTGCTGCGTAGGCAATCCATTGGCCATTCTGCAGACGATGGCGGCGAGACTGCAGCTCCTCCATTAACGTTGGCGGCATATCCGCTTTTTTCGCTCAGTGAACGGAGCGGTTATGGCCGGATACCCGGTAGTGCACTCTTTCAGGCAAACCCCGCAGGTTCCTGGGACGGGCTTCGTCCCATCCTCTCTTTGCAAGCGGACGTGTCCCTTGATGAGAACCCGTACGGCTACAAGAATTACCTCATCACATCGGCGACCAGACGCCCATGTTACGATTTTATGACATCCGCTGGAATAAGCGCTGCGCCGCGACGTTTCCTTCTCAAACACGCACACGGAAGGACGCCCGATGACCAGCCTCTCACTGTCGCCACCTCTATTTCGGAACTGGCCTCTGCAACAGACCGAGATGATGGCCCTCCCGCTGGCGCTCATTGCCGTTGCGCTGTTCTGGACACTCCCTGAAACGCTCAGCCCCGGTGGCCGCAGCGCGCTGACAATCACCGCCTTCGCCGTGATCGGCTGGATCATGACGCGCCTACCGGATTCGCTAGTGGCCATTGCCGCTGCCCTTGCACTCGTCTTAACCGGGACGCTGCCCGAAGACCGTCTCTTTGCCTCGCTGGGCCGCGACCTCGTGTGGTTGCTGGTGACCGCCTTTGTCATCGCGTCCGTCCTTAAATCCAGTGGGCTGATGGAGCTTCTGGTGGAGCGTGCCCTTCTCCCGTTTCGCACCTTTGTCTCCGTCGCCTATGTGCTGACCCTGCTGATCGCCTGCACCGCGTTTTTCATCCCATCGACCTCAGGGCGCGCGGCATTGCTTTTGCCGGTCTTTCTTGCCCTTGCGGCACAACTGCCCGACCCCAGATTGATACGGCCCCTGGCACTCCTGTTTCCCACGGTGATCCTGATTTCGGCAGGCGGTTCCCTGCTGGGTGCCGGCGCGCATCTGATTGCCGTCGATGCCATTTCACAATCCGGCGGCGCCACCATCGGGTACCTGGAATGGATAACTCTGGGTCTTCCGGCATCCCTGCTCTCCTGCCTTCTGGCAACGGCTTTGATCCTTTGGCTTTTTGTCCCACCGGAGCTGCAGAATGCCCCGCTTGTGTTGCAACGGCCCACCGGCAGGCTGACCGCGCACCAGAAACGGCTAGCCGCCGTCCTTGTCATGCTTCTGGGTCTGTGGACCACAGCGGGGTTGCACAATGTCTCCATCGTGCTGATCGCCCTGGCAGGCGCGCTTGTCCTGCTCAGCAGGCCCTTCACGGACAGGAAGACCAAAGAGATTTTCCGCGACGTCGATATGGAGCTCATCCTTTATTTGACGGCCACCATCGTCATCGCAGACGCCATCATCGTGACCGGCGCGGATCGCTGGCTGGCAGATGGCATGCTGTCGGTGCTGCCGGAAACGCTGGCGAGAAACCGCGCGGTTGCCATTGGCTTCATGACACTGACGGCGGTGCTGTCCCATCTGGTGATCACCTCCCGAAGTGCGCGCGCCGCCGTTCTCATACCCGCGGTCGCCTTGCCGATTGCCGCCTTCGGTCATGATCCGGCGCTCATCGTGATGGTCGCCGTTCTCGGAACCGGGTTCTGCCAGACGATGATGGCCAGCGCAAAACCGGTGGCGATCTATGGCGGTTTGGAGCAGCCAACCTTTGACCAGAGAGATCTGTTCCGGCTTGCCGTGCCCCTGATGCCTGCTGTTGCCATGCCACTTGTCCTCGTCGCCGTGATCCTCTGGCCCTGGCAGCTTGATCTGAACACGCCCGCGAAAGATCACATGGCGGCGATTGTGCCTCTCCACCCGGCGGCGGCCTCTACACCCTATGCAACCTCCGACCTTGTGCCCTCCTCCAGCTCGCGCCCCGTTTTGCGTCCGGACAGAGTGCTGGCAACGACGGCCCCCAGACCGAAGCCGCAGCGATCTGCGCCGTCACGACGCGTCACCCGGCTGGAGGCCGAGCTGACAACAGCAGCGCGCGAGGTGCGGCAGTCCGTCCGCATTCTGGGACAAAAACTGGGCCTGCGCTGACTGCGCGGCGTTCTGCCCAAGACGCGCAAAAAAGGGACCTACAGGGAATAATTCTTCTCCCGCACCGTTCTCCTTTCATGAATAAATTCAAGGAGATAAGATATGTCTTTCACCATTCTCGTTGCCCCGTCCGGGTTCAAGGAATCCCTGTCGGTCAATGATGTCACCCGCGCGATTAGCGCTGGCGTTCGCAGCGCCCTGCCAGCAGCACGCGTGCTGGAAGCCCCGATGGTCGACGGCGGCGAAGGCTTCACCAAAGCCCTCGTCAACGCCACCAAGGGGACATTACACAAAGCCATCGTGACCGGCCCGGTCGGCTGCCCCGTCACCGCCTTCTTTGGCATGATGGGAGGCGGCGGCCCCCGAACCGCTGTGCTGGAAATGGCCGCTGCCGCTGGTCTGAGCCTTGTCCCGAAGGACAGACGCAATCCGGGCCGCACCACCAGTTACGGCGTTGGCGAATTGATTTTGCGCGCGCTGGATCACGGCGCGGACAGGATTCTGATCGGCTGTGGGGACAGCGGCATCAATGACGGCGGCGCTGGCATGGCACAGGCCCTTGGTGCCCGTCTGCTGGATGTGGATGGGCAGGAGATCGGGTTTGGTGGCTACGAATTGTCGCGCATTGCCGAAATCGACCCAAGTGAGATCGACACGCGACTGGCCGATGTGTCGATTGATGTCGCCGTGAACTGGCACAATGTCTTGCTCGGGCCCAACGGCGTTGCGCGTGTTTTCGGACCGCAGAAAGGCGCAACGCCGGATCAGGTCGACGCCCTTGAAACCGGACTTGAGCGATACGCCGATCTGATCCATCAAACCACCGGGCTGGACCTCGGCCAATCAAATGGGTCAGGTGCTTCGGGCGGCCTTGGCACCGGGCTGGTCGCTTTTGCCGGTGCCACGCTGCATCCACGCTTTGACATCGTGATGCAATATCTGCGGTTTGACGACATGCTGGACAAGGCGGATCTGGTGATCACCGCCGAAGGCTCTCTGGACGGGCAATCGCCCTATGGCAAGGTGCCCTGTGAGGTCGCCAGACGGGCGCGTGATCAGGGCATTCAGACAATCGCTCTGGCCGGAACCATCGGCAAAGGGGTGCACGAAACGCTGGACAACGGCATTGACGCCTTCGCCTCGATCATCAAACGCCCCTGTTCGCTGGATGAAGCCATCCACAAGGGCGAGAAACTGCTCCGCCGTGCGGCAGAAGACGCGATGCGCATGATGATCGTGGGCATTCGTTTGACAGACCGTCCTGTCCCCGTTCCGGCCCAAAAGCCTCTTCACGCGCTCGGATAGTGAGAGCATCGAGGGACAGTTTCACGAGAACCCCACCAGCGTCTGCACCAGGCGCTGGTGGGTGATTTTTGACCGAGCCCGTGGATCAGGCAATTATACCTCCAAACGGATGCTCTCGAAGATCATCCGTGACTCCAAACCAGTTTTCGGCGCCCGAAAAGCCGTCTGGCAAAGCAGGTCAGCCCGAACGTTTGGTCAACAGATTGATCGCCTGCAGCAGGTCGTCGGTGTCCATCGGTTTGCCGAAAGCCATATCCGCCCCGAGATCCCGTGATATTTTCAAAAGCTCCGACATGCCCTGATTGTGAATCGCACCCGAGATGGCGATGATCGGCATCTTTTTCATCCACGGCTCCAGATTCCAGCTCAGCGCGCCGCGCAACCGGGAGATCAAGGAAATACCACCGTCCGGCACCGGGGTGTCATCTTTCAGAACAATGATGTCGGTGATCAGCAGATCGTATCGGTTTTTGGCAATCAGGTTGAAAGCCTCGGACGCGGATTGGGAGGTCGTGACAACATGCCCATTGGAGGAGAGCACCTCGTCCAGGACTGTGCTCAGATCAACATCATCTTCCATCAACAGAATACGGGCCATGCGCTACTCCACCAAATTTGTCGGCACTACGTGTTGCCCGGCGTTCGCGGACGCGATTTTTGAAGCGGAGAGCAGCAGGCAGGCATCAGGCAGCATTCGTCATCCCAGTCTCTCGGACGGTTTACCCGCCAGCGTATCGGCCAATATCTCTGCCAGCTCACCGGGCGGGCAGGGTTTCTGGACCATCGGTGCCACAACCTCTCCCATTTCGGAAGAGGTAAATCCGGTGTAGCCGGACATATAGACAACAGGCAGGTCGGGACGCAGCTTTCTGACCCGCGTTGCCAGTTCAAACCCGCCAATACCACCGGGCATGACGATATCCGTCAACAACAGATCAACCGCATCTCCCATCTCGATCAGCTCCAGCGCCTCGGCACCCGACCGTGCGGCGATGAATTCGAAACCGAGCTCACCGATCAGATCTTCCATCACCATCAGCAGGCTGACTTCGTCTTCAACGACAAGGATTTTTTCACCCTTCCCGCGTCGCGGCGGCAGACGGGTCATAGGCTCTTCTCTTTCATTCTCCAGTGTCCCTCGCGGTAGGATCAGTCTGATCGTCGTGCCAAATTCCAGTTCGGAGTAGATGCGCAATTCGCCGTCGGAATTCTGGATGAACCCGTACACCATCGACAGGCCCAGACCGGTACCGGAATTCGTATCCTTGGTGGTAAAGAACGGGTCAATCGCACGCCTTTTCACCTCATTCGTCATGCCGGGACCATCGTCTGTCACCGACAGTTCGACATAGCGATACGCGCGTTCATCCTTGCGTGCCACATCTGCGGCATGCTCCTCCCGCATGCCTTGGGTGATATAGGCATGCAGGTCCTCGCGCCGGAGCGCCAGATCGACATCCACCTCGTCAATCGCACGTGCCTTGACGATGATCTTGCTGCCCTTGCCACTGCGCATGATGGCATCCCGGCTGTTGAGCACCAGGTTCAACAGCGCATTGTCGAGTTGGCCATGGTCACAATAGACCAGAAGTTCAGGGTTCGGCGCCAGGAAGGAAATGTCGACCGTCTCTTCGATCGCAGGTCGCGCAAGCGCTTCGAATTCGGCAAAGGTCTCGGCGAGCGGGCGCGACTTTGCCAATCCCGGTTGCCGCTTGGCAAAGGCCAGCAGCCGGTTGGTGAGCGCGCGCCCCCGCTCGACCGCATTCAGCGCCGTCAACAGAACCCGGTCAGACCGCTCCGAAATATTGTCTGTCCGCGTCAATTGCATCGCGTAGAGGATGGTGGCGAGCAGATTGTTGAAATCATGCGCGATACCGCCAGTCAGCTGACCAAGGGCATCCAACCGTCCCTTGCGCTCGACCTGCTGCCGGTTCTTTTCCAGAAGGGAGACATCATCCAGGACAATCACACATCTCAGACTGTTCGTGCCATCGGCGACCAAAGCGCTGGACACGCGGACGTAGCGGTTCTCCGGGCTGCCACTGCGGGTCATCAAATGCGTTTCACCGGTCAGGACCTGCCCGGCAAGCGCGCGATTGATCGGATCGGAGGACGCATCCAGCGGATGCATGTCCGCCACATCCAGAAACTTGATCTCGTCCGGCCATGCAAAGGGCGTCATCTCCGACTTGCCACCAAGCATATGACGCGCCGCTGGATTGATGACATCCACCACCCCGTTCTCATCAAGCCCGATGATGCCGTTTACGGTGGTGTCCAGCACGACACGCAACTGTTCGGATGTTGCCCGCAGGTCGCTTTCGAAATCAAGGAACCGTTCCCGTGTCTTGTTGATTTCGGTTGCAATCGCATCAAGGTCATCCCCGCTGTGGACATGTTTTCGGTCCAGGGTCAGCGGCACATCGACCGTGAACCATTCCGGCTTTGAAACAAAGTCTGAGATGTGCCGTAAATGGCGGCTGACCAGACGACGAAAGATCACCAGAATTGCAATCGCCGCAAAGCCGGTCTTGGCCATGTTCGACAGGAACACCACCAGCACCTGTGCGTAGATGTTGGACCAGATCCGCGCACGGCTCAGGCCCAGTTCCAGCGTTCCAACCGATGCCGTGCCGCGTACCGGATCGAGATATTCGAGGTCGAAACGTTCCACATCCAGTTGCTCGTCAGGATTGGACGGCAGACGTTCCCAGATCTGCCCATTGCTCCCGGAGAGCGTGAGCGAGGCGATGTCGCGATTGGCGTGGATACCATCCAGAATATCGTCGACCTGCTGCGTATCAAAGGACCACAACGCCGAACTCAGGCTTTGCCCGAAGCCCCGTTCGACCTGTAGCACAGTGTCGCGAAGCGCGTCTTCCTGCCTCTGAAAGGTGACGTAGAGTTGCACGGAGGTTGCCAGGACAGACAACAACGCACTGCACAGCAAGACCCACAATAGCAGCGAGAATGCGAGCCGATTGTTCCATCTTTCGGACATGTGAGGCTAGTCCGCGCTATGCTTTTTCAGCAGCGCGTCCAGCGACCCATCGGCGCGCATATCGGCCAGCGCCGCGTTGAAATCCGTTACGATATTTGCGTGATCCGGTCGCAGCCGGGACACAGCCATGTGAATTTGTTGTTTGGTCAGGGCCGGTTCGAGAAACTCAAGCTGGTCCTCAAGGGCGTCGTCCGTGAGCTGCATGGAATGCCGCACGACATGTGCGCTATCCAGGGTCAAATCGACACGCCCCGCGGCCACCATCTGCAGGCCCTGCAGGGTCGTGGTCACTTCGAACTTGTTGAGGTAGTCCGCATTGTCGAAGGCGGCTTCGTACAGAAATCCGGCCCCGACCGCGATGACATAGGATTGCAGGGACTCCAACCCGTCATACGCGATGTCACTGCCTTTTTGCCGCACAAACTGAACCTGCGTTTCAAAGAACGGCTCGGAATAGAACACGGATTTTTGCATTTCCGCGTCGAGAAACAGGCTGGTAACGATATCGTACTCGCCGGATTTTGCGCCGCTGACCACGCGAGACCACGGCAGGATCGCCGTATCCACCTCATAGCCGGCCCGCTCGAGCACGGCACGGGTCACATCGATGGAAATCCCACGCCCCGGCAACCCCTCCCCGGAAAAAGGCGGCCACTCATCCGCGACGACAAGGAGACGTTCCTCGGCAACTACAACGCCATTGCATAAGACGAAAATTGCGATCAACCAGGCGCAGACGCCTTTTCCAATGGACACGAAATCTCACCTCTATCACCTGCAGGAGACCATGCACGTGATGGTCGGAAAATTCAAGTTGAGGTAGAAAGCCCCTCGAAGCCTTTTCGCGGGTTGAGCTTTTGTGACAACTCTTTGAAACCTGATCTCATCAGCCTGTCCGGCGTTTTCCCTTCCCACCGCCCTACCGGTGAACACCTCACAGCGGGCTGATCCGACCAAACGCTTAGACCCGCCGGGTCGCGCGGTAGGTATCGCATAGGTCTGCAAGACAGCAGCCGTGACACGTCGGCCATCTTGTCGGACATTGACGTTGCCCATGACGCTTTATCAATTGGTGATGGCTGTCTACGTTCGGCGCGCCCCATTGTTGCGGCAACAAGGGCGACAGCTGCTCGAACGCCTCAACCGTCCCCGCACGCTGACGGATCAAACCAAGGCGACGGGCAACCCGCAGGTGATGCGTGTCAATCACAAGGGCCGGTTTGCGAAGGGTGCTGAAGTTCAACACCGTCGCCGCCGTTTTCCGACCAACGCCGGGCAGTTTTTCCAGCCAGTTCAGCGACGCGCTCACCGACATTGGTTTGAGCAGATCAAGCGTCAGGGCGCCTTGGCTGGCGGTCACCATCTGAAGGGCTGACTTGAGCCTGCGCGCCTTCACCTCCGCAAAGGTCACAGGCGCAATCAGATGCCTGATCTCCTGCACCGGGGCATCCCGCAGGCTTTCCCAATCACGAAACCGTCCTTTGAGCGCGCGAAAGACGGATGTCGAAATATCTCCCCGCGTCTTGCCCCCGATAAGCCCCATGACAAGCTGTGAGACCGGGTCCAGCAACACGTGAGGGCCTTGAGGACCGTACTGCGTGCGCAGGCGTCGATGGATGGACAGCAGGCGGTCTTCTCGATCATCTGGAATCAAGGATAGCTGCATGTTCTGCAGTTTACCAAAGATAGAACAAAGCATGAACTAAATTCTTGCCTGACGAGAAGTCCTGCCTATTGCCTGCGACCAAATCAGTGGGTTAGAAACATGAAAAGAAAGGTTGAATTCGCCTTGTCCACGCAGGGCAACGTCACAAGAAGCGTTCAGCCCCCAATGCCGTGACATCTGCATTTGACGCCCGACCGATCACCATATCCGCCAGCAAATCACCCGATTTCGGCGCCATCATCAAGCCGTAGTGCGAATGTCCAAAATTCAGAAACAACCCTTGTTTCTCCGGCGCTTCGCCCAACACCGGCAGGCTGTCGGGAAAGGACGGACGGCGCCCCATCCAGAAGCTTTCCACACCCGTGTTCAGGTCTGGAAAGGCGGCTTTCGCCAGCTTGCGCAACTGCCCGCGTTTTCGGTCATCAGGTGGGGCGTCAACCGGTGCGAATTCGGCTTGCCCTGCGATCCGGACACCTGCCTCCATACTGCTGGCAACCAGTTTCGCATCGACATCCATCACCGAGTTCCGGATCTCGATCCCCGGCTGCGCGAATTCCAGATGGTAGCCGCGCTCGGCCATCAGCGGCATCCGAAGACCGAGGGGTGCCAAGAGGTTGGCACTCCACGCGCCCATTGCCACGACGACCCGAGCGGCAGCATGTGTGCCGCCATCACAGACAATCTGCCAGGCACCGTCCGTCCTGTTCAGTTTGCGAATGTTGTCCGTAATGAAATCAACCCCAAGGCCCCGGGTCTTTTCTGCAAGCACACGCCCGATACGTCCGGGAGAGAGCGCGCGCGCCTGATCGTGGATCAAAACCGCCGCGTTGAAGGCAGGCCCGAGCGCCGGTTCGGTGGCCTGCAGCGCCTCCAATCCCACCAATTCAAGGTTGGCCCCTTTCTCCTGCCGGATCGCGTAGTCGAGAGACGTGAGGGTGGCCCGGCTCCCGTCTCTGAACGCATGTACGTAAATGCTGTCCTTGATGAGGCTTTCCGCGCCCGTCCCCTGCAGGTGCCGTCGGTAGAGATCAATAGAGGGCGCGCAGAGCACCTCCATGACATCCGCCGTTGCCCGCGCCCGGGCTTCGCTGGCCTGCCGCAGGAACCGCAAGCCCCAAGGGATCATTTTCGGCCATGCAGCAGCCCGGATCGAGAGCGGTGCCGCCTGCCCGAACATCAACTGCGGAATTTGCCGCCACACCCCGGGCATGGATTGCGGAATGACCGACCAGGGCGAGATAATGCCAGCGTTGCCAAAAGAGGTCTCCTGCCCAGGCTCCCCGCGATCAATGATGCGCACCGCGACGCCGCGCTCCGCGAGAGAGAGCGCCGTGCAGATACCGATGATACCTGCACCCAGAATGATGACCGGTTGATCCATTCAGCTTGCCGCTTTCACTCCACGCCGCGCCATCAGTTGCGTGACGATGACAGGCGAGGCGACCACCAGCGCCACCAAATCGGCCTGCAACGACGGTGCGATGAAAATCAGCCCGGCAATGGCCAGCAACCAGCGAAACGCGATGTTCACCGGGGCCAGCCAGTAGCCCACGACGGCGGAAGACAAGGCGATCACCCCCGCAATGCAACTGGCCGCCGTATAGGTGAACTCCCAAAGGTCGAAACCGGTCGACGAGACAAAGAGCAGCACCGGCGCATAGACGAATGCCATGGGCGCCACCACCTTGCCCAACCCAAGGGTGAAGGCGGAAATCCCCGTGCGGAACGGGTTGGAATTCGCGATGGCTGCGGCGGCGTAGGCCGAGGTGCAGACCGGCGGCGTGATTTCAGCGACAACGCCGTAGTAGAGCACGAACATATGGCTCGCGATGGGAGGAACGCCCAGTTGCGCCAGCGCAGGCTGCGCCACGGACACAAGCATGATGTAGAGCGCGGTTGTCGGCACCCCTGCCCCCATCAGGATGCAGGCCAGTGCGATAAAGACCAGGCTGATGAAGAGCGTCAGGTCTTCGACGGAGAACAATTCATAGGCCCCAAAGGTAAAGAGCCACGCGATGTCATTGCCCAGATTTGAAGCGGCCTGCGTCACCATGAAGCCAATGCGGAACCCCACGCCGGTGGTGTTGATCACACCGATCACGATCCCAACGGCGGCCGAGGCCGCACCCACGGCCAGCGCGTATTTCACGCCCGTCTCGAAGGTGTCGCCCATCTCCTGCAGGGAAATGCGACACTGGGGATTGAGCGTGGCCACGACTGCACCGAGAATGAGGATGGCGGACATGGGGATATCAAAGCCACCGCCGCCCTGTTTCCAGAGGACGAAGCCGATGAAAGCTGCGGCGTAGATCAGCGTCACTGGCTCCTTCACACGGCTCATGCCCGCGATGATCGCCAGCGAGATGCCGCAGAAGGCCGACATATAGGGCGTATAGCCGGAAAACAGCACCACCAGCAGGCCGACCAGCGGCACGATATTTGCCCAGCCGTCGCGCCAGACCGCGCGCAGGTTCGGCAGCGCGTCTTTGGTCAGCCCCTGCAGGCCCAACTTGCGCGCCATCAGATGCACAACGGTGAACACGCCGACGTAGTGCAACAGCGCCGGGAAGATCGCGGCAATAACGATGGTGGTGTAGGGAAGCTCCAGGAACTCCGCCATAATGAAGGCCGCAGCACCCATGATCGGCGGGGTGATCTGGCCACCGGCGGAGGCGGCGGCCTCGACGCCGCCAGCAAAGTGCCCGGGATAGCCCAGCCGTTTCATGTTCGGGATCGTCAGCGCGCCCGTTGAAACCGTATTGGCCACCGATGAGCCGGAAATCGTCCCAAAGAAGGCCGATGACACAACGGACACTTTGGCGGGCCCGCCCGTGTAGCGGCCCGCGAGGATGGTCGCATTGTCGATGAAAAGCTGCCCCAGCCCGGTGCGCTGCGCGATCACGCCGAACAGCACGAAGTGAAAGACGATTGTAGAGACAACCCAGAGCGTAACACCAAAGATGCCTTCCTGCGGGAAGTACATCGAGGAAACGAAGGTGTTGAACTTGACGCCCGGGTGTTGGAGCAGGCCGGGAAAATACGGGCCAAGCAGCGCGTAGGAAATGAAGATGCTGATGATGAAGGGCAGTATCCACCCCAGCGTCCGCCGCGCGATATCGAGGACCAGCACGATCAGGATGCAGCCAAACAGCAGGTCGTAACCGTTTGGATTGCCCATGCGAAAGGTCATTTCCTCCACGCCCAGCACCCCGATCCCGCGCCAGGCCAACCCCAGATACAGGGCAGAGGCGACGCCCAGAACCATCAGAATGATGTCGAGATAGGGCACCCCCCCAAGGCGCAGCGCGCCGGTGTTGAGGTCAAAGGAGGTTGGGGTTTTGACCATCGGATAGAGCGCATAGGTCAGGATGAAGAGCCCCGACAGATGCCAGCCCATGTGCCAGTAGTCCGGTGGCAGGGCGAAACCGGCCGTCAGATAGTGATAGACCGCAAAGGTCAGCGCCACATAGCGCAGGACCTTGCCAAAGGCCGGTGTGACCGAGCGCGTGGCGGCGCCCTCATCGTATTTCTCTTCAATGGCGGCCAGTTCTGCTTGGGAAAGGTCGCGCACGGCTTCGGACTGCTGATCGCTCATCTGGCGTCCCCTGTCGTCATGTGGTGCAGGTCATCCATCGGGCGGCGGACAGGTGTCGCCCGCCGCCCGTGCTCTGGTAAGGCTGGAAGAGGAGACCTTACTTCAGAAGTCCGGCTTCCCGGTAGAACTTCTCGGCGCCTGCGTGCAGCGGCACACCAAGTGCGGCGATGCCATCAAGCGCCGTATCCGGCGTGATCTGCTTGCCCTTGGCATGACCATTGTCGAGAAGTTTGCGCGTGTTGTCGTTCCACATCGCCTTGGTGATGCCATAGACCAGTTCTTCCGAAAGATCCGAGGACACGATCAGCAAGGCGGAGACCGCCGGCGTTTTCACGTCGTAATCCACGCCCTCATAGACACCAGCGGGGATTTTCGACGGGATGTAGGCCGGAATGATCTCGTTGATCTTGGCCAGATCTTCGTCGCTGAAGCTGTGCAGCTCCATGCCCTTGGTCGTGGAGAGCTGCACCATCGCGGAGACCGGCCAGCCTGCGGCGTAGAAATAGGCGTCAAGCTGCCCGTCCGCCAGACGTTCGGCGGACTGGCTGTTGTTCAGTTCTGCCTCGTCCATGTTGTCGCGGGTCACGCCCCATTCTGCCAGCATCTGCTCCACGGCAACCTGGGTGCCGGATCCGGCCTGAGCAATACCAACCCGTTTGCCCGCCAGATCAGCCAGCCCGCCTAGCGAGGCGCCTTTTGGCATCACAAGATGCAGGTCTTCGGGGAAGAGGTTGGCGACGATCCGCAGTTTCGGATGCGGTTTGCCGTCGAACTTGCCTTCACCCAGATACATCGACCGGGTAACATCCGCGGCGGCAAGACCGGCTTCCAACTCGCCATTTTCCACCGCCGTGTTGTTGAACACGGATGCTGTCGTCGATTGCGCAATTGCGATCAGACCGGGCACGCCGCATTGGCCACCCTCATCGCAGGCGCGCGATCCCGGAGGCGCGGAAATGCCGTTGGCGATTGTGCCCCCGATGGGGAAATAGGTGCCCCCCGCACTGCCGGTCCCGATCCGAAAGAACGTCGGATCCTGGGCGACCGCCGTTCCGGCTGCCAGGGTCGTTGCGAGGGCAACGCCCGTAAGCTTTGAAAATACCTTCATTACATTCTCCCATGTAGCTGACTTCTAAAACGAGTCATGCAGGGCAGCGTAGCCAATCCAAAAATAAAGGCAAATTTGAATATCTTTTCTTTCCATAGATTTTGATTATGTATTTCCTCATGAATATTTCACAGATCTCAGCCTTTCAGGCAGTCATGACATCGGCCTCACTCTCGGATGCGGCCAAGAAACTCGGTCGGACGCAGCCCGCCGTCAGCGCCGCCATCAAGACGCTGGAAGACCAGCTGGGCCTGCAGCTCTTTGATCGGCAGGGGCGCAAGCTGGTCCCGGTGCCGGAGGCGCACTACCTGCTGACCGAAACCGATGCGATCCTGAGCCAGTTGTCCCGCGTCCGCCAGACCATGCGCAGCCTTGTGGACGGGCAAACCGGCAATCTGAGCGTCGCCGCCATGCCGGGGCCTGTCTCTGTCCTGTTTCCCCGGTTTATTGCCACCCAGATCAAAGGGGATGCGGGCATCACCGTGTCGATCCTTGCGCGCAGTTCGAACCAGATCGCCGAGCTTGCCCGCGCGCAGAATATCGACTTTGGATTTGCCGATGCGCCGCAAAACACCGAAGCACAAACACTCTACGACGCCGAGTTCATCGCGGCGGATTGTTTTCTGGCCACGCCCGCAGATCACCCGCTGGCGGCGCGGGATGTCGTCTCGCTGTCAGATCTTGATGACGAACCAATGGGCTGTCTACAGGCCAATCACGCCCACCAGCAGGACCTGCAAGACATGTTCAGGGCACGTGATCTGACCTTTCGAACCATGGTGGAGAGCCAGACCTTCCTGCCCATCCTTCAATTTGTCTCCGCCGGGCAATGCTGTTCAATTCTGGACCCGCTCACCGTGGTACATGTGAAAACCGCAGGGGCGATGACAGAGCACATTCAGGTGCGCCCGCTCGCTGAAAAAATCCGCTATCGCTATGCCATTATCGCGCCGCGCTACCGGCCTGCATCCGTGCTGGCAAATAAGATGCGCGATGCCTGGCGTCAGGAAGTCATGACACTGCTGAGCGACGTCGGATCAGACCCGTGCATGGAGATATAGCGCTAACCCTGACAAGAGCAGCCCCCGATCGCCACTGACAAACGTCACCCCAGGATGGATGGCAGGGTCATCGACACCGCCGGAAAGAATGTCGTCAGCATCAGCGCCACGAGGATCGCAAAGTAGAAGGGCCAGATCGTACGCACGGCCACCTCCATCGGCAGCTTGCCGACGGCGCAGCCGACAAAAAGGCAGGACCCGACAGGCGGGGTACACAGACCAAGCCCGAGGTTCATCATCAGGATCATGCCAAACTGCAGCGGGTCAATCCCTAGGCTGTGGGCCACCGGCAGGAAAATAGGTGTGCAGATCAGGATCAGCGCCGCCATATCCATGATCATGCCCAGCACAAGCAGGGACAGGTTGACCAGCAACAGGATGATGATCGGGTTGTCGGTCAGTGCCGTCAGGAAATCCACCGTCTGCGTCGGCACGCGGAAGAAGGTCAGCATATAAGCGAAAGCGCCCGCGCAGGCGATCAGGATCATCACCATCGCCGTGGTGCGTACCGCCTGCAAGACGGCGATGCAGAAGTTGTCCCATGTGATCGTGCGGTAGACCAGCAAGGTGATGACAAAGGCGTAGATCGCGCCGAAGGCACCGGATTCGGTCACCGTGAAGACGCCTGACAAAACGCCACCGACGATGATCACGGCGGTGAACAGACCGGGCAGCGCAAAGATGAAACTCAACGCCAGGGCGGTCCAGCCGGGAAAGGTTTCCGCCGCATATCCGCGCCGCACGGCGACCACATAGGCGGCCAGGGCAAGGCAGATACACATCAGGATGCCCGGCACCACACCTGCCAGAAACAGTTTGGAGATCGAAATGCCGCCGCCCGCCGCCACGGCGAAAATGATCATATTGTGGCTGGGCGGGATCATGATGCCCGCGATGGAGGAGGTGACCGTAACGTTCACCGCGTAATCCGTGTCGTAGCCCTTTTCCTTCATCACCGGGATCAGGATTGAGCCCAAGGCGGAGATATCGGCCACGGCAGAGCCGGAAATGCCGCCGAAAAGCATGGAACTGAAGACATTCACAATGCCCAGCCCTCCTCTGACGGCGCCAACTGCGGCGGAGGCGAACCGCACCAGTCGGATGGCGATGCCCCCATGGAACATCAATTCGCCCGCGAAGATGAAAAACGGGATGGCCAGCAGGGAAAAGACATTGATGCCGGAGACAATGCGCTGAAACCCGATCATCAGCGGCAGACCCTCCCACCAGAAGGCGGCGATGGCCGAAATGCCCAGAGCAAAGGCGACAGGCGCGCCGATGAGAACACAGAAGGCAAAGATGCCAAGCAGAATGGTAAGTCCCATCAACGCGCCTATTCAATCGTGTCTTTGCGGAGATCTGCGCCGCGCAGGATGCGCGTCAGATGTCCCAGAGAGAAGAGAAAAATCAAACCGCCCGACAGGGTCAGCGGCAAGGACCGTAAGCCTTCTGGCAATTGCAGCATCGGGATCAATGACCCCCACTTGAAGAGGGTAAGCTGCGCGCCATACCACGCCATCAGCAGACCAAACCCGCCCATGATGCAATCCGTCATCACGGCCAGCACCTGCCGGATTTTGCGCGGCACAGAGGTGCGCAGAATGGTGACGGAGAGATGTGTATTCTCATGGATGCCGACGGCAGCGCCCAGAAAGGCGATGATCATAACCAGCAGAAACGCCACCTGCTCGACCCAGGTCGGCGTGGCGTTCAGCACGTAGCGGCCAAAAACCAGCCAGCCGAAGATCACGGTCAGCGTCACAAGCGCGATGCCAGTGACGAGTTTGCAGGCGTGGCTCAAACGATCCAGGGCCGCGTCAAACTGGGCCCATTTTTGGCGCGACATCTCGATGATCCCCCCCGTGCTTTCCCCGCCCGGCAGCAATGCGCCGGGCGGGGAAGTCTGTTTCTCTTATTCGGTGGTCTGGATCAGTTCGACCAGGCCGCGCAGGTCGGGATTGGCCTCGAGATAGGCTTCATAGACCGACGCCATGGCTTCCTGAAAGGGAACCTTGTTCGAGATTTCGTTGAACTTGACCCCGGCTGCCATGACCTTTTCCTGGCTGGCGGCTTCGCGTTCCTTCCAAAGCTGACGCTGAAGCAAGGCAGCTTCTTGTGCAGCGTCCTTGACCGCCGCCTTCATGTCGTCGGACAGGCCATCGTACACGGCCGTGTTGATGCACAGACACTCGGGAATGATCAGGTGCTGGCTGAGCGAATAGTAGCCCGCCACCTCGAAATGCCCCGTGGCCTCATAGGACGGCCAGTTATTTTCGGCGCCATCAACAACCCCGGTTTTCAGCGCCTGATACACCTCACCAAAGGCCATCGGCGACGGGTTACCGCCAAGTGCCGAAATCATGCCCGTGAAGAGATCATTGTTCATCACACGAACCTTGAGGCCGGTCACATCCGCCGGTGTCTGGATCGGTTTCTGGCTGTAGAAGGACCGTGCGCCCGCATCGAACCACGACAGCGGTACGAGACCTTTTTCGGCCATGCCTGCCGCAATCGCTTCGCCGCCCTCGCTTTCAAGAACGCGGAACATGTGGTCCACGTCCTTGAAGATGAACGGCAGGGAGACGACATTGGCGGACGGCGCAATCGGGCCGATCGGACCAAGGTTGAAGTTGCCGATTTCCAGCCCGCCGATGCGCACCTGCTCGATCCCGTCAGGTTGGTTGCCCAGCGTGCCGCCGTGGAACATCTGCAGCGTGATCTCGCCGCCGGTCTTCTCCTCCAGAAGTTCCGCGAATTTATCCATCGCGACGGTGTTCGGATAGCCATCCGTGTGGATGTTCCAGCCCCGCCAGTTCTCTGCCTGTGCGGCAGTGGCCATCAGGCCGATAAGGCCCAGCGTGCCCATGGTTTTGGTCAAGCGCGTAAACATATATCTTTTCCTCCCTATTGCGCGTGATCGGTCTTTGGTCGTTTGCGGCGCCCCTCCCGGGCGGACGCGGCCTCTGCCGCGCCTGCGTTATGAGAACAGCGTTCCGCCGTTGATGTCGATGTTCGCGCCGGTGATGAAGGCCGCCTCTTCCGAGGCCAGATAGGCCACGAGGTTGGCCACATCCTCCGGCGCACCCTCGCGTTTCAGGGGCGTTACGTTGGCCACGTGGCTGCGCACCTCGGGCTTGGTAAAAACATTGTGGAAATCGGTGTCGATCATGCCAGGGCAAATGGAGTTTACCCGGATGTCGGGTCCAAGCTCCTTTGCCAGCCCGCGGGTCATTGTCATCACGGCGCCTTTGGCCGCGCCATAAGCAACAGCGCCCGGACCACCCCCGTCGCGTCCGGCCTGACTGGCCAGCCCGATGATCGAGCCGCCGCGCCCCATGTGGGGCAGCACCGCCTTGACCGCATGAAAGAAGGAGGTGGCATTCAGGTTCATCACCCGGTGCCAGTGGTCGATATCCATTTCCGGAATCGCCTTGCGGGCAACCAGGCCGCCGGTCACATGCACAAGGATATCGATACCATCCCCAAAGGCCTCCCGGGTCTCGGCGACCAGCGCGCTGACGTCTTCTTCCCGCGTCATATCTCCTTGCAGCGCGATGGCTTTGCCACCCGTGGCTTTGATGTCCCGGGCTGCGCTATCTGCCCCTTCGGACGAGCTGTGGTAGTTGATGGCAACGGACGCCCCCGCCGCAGCAAGACGCAGCACACATGCCCGACCAATATCCCGCCCACCACCCGTGACGATGGCCGTTTTGCCAGTCAAATTCCGGGAGCTGGTGGGGGATGTCTCGGGCATATTCATTGCAGTTTTCCAACATACACAGGATCTATATGCAGACTAGTATACCAGTTTTTCAAACCGGTCAAACACGAATTCTTTCGCATCTGCAGCATAAAACTATGTAAATATGCTGAATTTCACCTAAATCAGTCATAGTATATGCCTTTTATCTCCGAAACTGGTATGGTAAATAGTTGTTCAGACGACAAAGGAACAACGGTTTGCAAAATCCAACAACCGCGGAACGGCGGACCAGCGCAGATGAGGTCTTTGATTTTCTATACGGTCAGATTTCCGCGCTGAAGCTCATGCCCGGCACACGTATCTCGGAAGTTGAAATTGCCAAACGCTTTGACATGTCACGGCAGCCGGTCCGCGAAGCCTTTATCCGCCTGGCAAATCAGAACCTGATCCAGATCCGCCCGCAGAAAGCGACGATTGTCAGAGGCTTCTCTTACGAGGCGATCCAGCGGTCGCGCTTCATTCGCCTCGCCGTGGAATGCGAAATCATCCGCCGCGCCTGTGCCGACGCGGATGACGCGGACCTCAAGCGCCTGCACCGGAGCCTGGAGCAGCAGGCAGACGCCGTTGCGCGGAATGACATCGAGCGCTTCCACGCGTTGGACTACGAGTTTCACAAGATGCTCTGCGCCGCTGCACGGTGCACCTTTGCCTTCAAGACCATCACGGAAAACAAATCCATGGTGGACCGTCTCTGCCTGTTGAGCCTGACGCAGGCGACGGAAATGGACAAGCTGCTGGCCGACCACCGCGAGATTATCGACCATCTGGAGGCCCGTGATGAGGATGGTGCCGTGACGTCGATACGGATGCATCTGTCCCGGCTGGACGATGTGATCACCAGCATCCGGAAATCGCATGCCGCCTATTTTGAAGATTGAGCGCAAACCGCCAAATGCCTGCCCCACATGTTGCGACAGAGCTCCCAGCAGGATTTCGCCACCCAGCGGACGGGCGCAGCGCTTGCTTGCAAAATCAGGGCTTCCGAGGCTAGCTCTAAGAACCTAACCGGGCAACGGGGTGTCTTCCGGACTCGCCCGACGTCACTATGACGCGTGAAATCCCCGTGAAACCGGCCCCTCTGCAGGGGGCTTTTTCGAACGCCGCATCAGTATTTGGACGCGGAAAAAACGGGAGTTTTTCGCATGAAAACCACGGGCGTCATCGGCATTGGCGACATGGGCAGCGGGCTTGCAAAGAACCTGCTGAAGAATGGATTTTCGGTCACGGGGATCGACCCGGTCAAAGATCGGATGAACGCCTTCACCGATATGGGCGGGGTCGCTGCGGCATCGGTTGCGGAGGTGGCCCGGGCTGCGGAGGCGGTTTTTGTCATGGTCATGAGCGGCAATCAGGCCAAGTCGGTCATCCTGGGGGCGGACGGTCTGGCGGCCCATCTCAGGCCTGGCAGCGCCATTCTGCTCAGCGCCACGATCAAGCCGCATGAGGCGCGCGAGATCGGGCAGGAAATGTCGGGATCGGGCGTGCATCTGATAGATACGCCGGTCTCCGGGGGATTTCCGGGTGCGCAAGGCGGCACGCTGACGATGATGGCTGCAGCGCCTGATGCGGTGCTGGAGGAGTTTGCCCCGGTCATGCAGGCGGTCTCGGCCAACATACACCGCGTCGGCACCCGACCTGGGGACGGCCAGACAATCAAGGCCTGCCTGCAATCCCTGATCGGCGCACAGTTTGCGGCAACCTTCGAAGCGGCAGCACTGGCGGCCAAGGCGGGCGTGCCGGGTCAAGTGCTGTTGGATGTCTTCTCGACCTCCTCGGCGGGCTGCGGCGTCGTGAACAACGCGCTGGAAAAGATCATTGATCGTCAGTTCGAAGGCACCGGCAGCCACATCAACACGATGCACAAGGATCTGACCATCTCGATGGGCTTGGGAGAGGAACTGGGCGTGCCGCTGCACACGGCAAGTGCCGCCATGCAGATTTTCCATGCAGGGCGCACCCGGTATCCCGATGGCGACAACTGGGTCTGCACGCGCGTGATCGAAGAGATCGTTGGCGCCGAACTTCACCGACAGGCCAAACCATGAAGCTTGGGGTGATCTGCGACGGCATCAGCAGGGATCTACGCCATGCGGTGAATGTCATGGATGAGTTTGGGCTCGACTATGCGGAACTGCAATTTGTCGGTGACACGGAAGTGGGCGATCACACCGCTGCCGAGGTGCGCGATATTGATGCCCTGCTGCGGGATCGCGGCAAACCGGTCTCCTGCCTATCGCGGCATATCTTTGCGGGCATGTCGGCCGAGAACCGCGCCGGAGACGCGCTTCACACCCGGCATATGGACGCGCTGAAGCGGGTGATCGAGATGGCCCATGTGGTCGGCGCCCCGCTGGTGCGGATCATGACCCAGCGCAAGGAGCAGATCCTCTGGGGCCACAATGGCGCGGAGAAATGGAATGTGGCGCATGGCGTCTGGGACAGCATGCCCCCGTTGATCGCGCCCGCGGTGGAGCTGGCGCGTGCGGAAGGGGTGACGCTGGTGGTCGAGACCGGCAACGGCACGCTGGTCAATTCAAATTACACCGCGCGCAAATTGATCGACGCACTCGACGCCAGAGACGCGCTCAAGGTGCTTTGGGATCCCGGCAACAACTGCTGGTGCCATGAGGTCGCCTATCCCGATGGCTATGCGGAGGTGAAAGACGGCTATCTGGGGCATGTGCATATCAAGGACGTGCTGGTCGATACCCCGCGTGCAACCCTTGAAGTACGCAAGATGGGCGAAGGTCAGCTTGGCCCGCTCTTTCCACAGATCGCCGCCGCGCTCCGGGCGGACGGGTATGAGGGTGTGGTCTCATTTGAGAGCGTGTTTCATCCCGGCAACGGGGATTTCGAGGCGGGCTTTCGACAATGCATCGCGCATTTCAAAGAGGTATTCGGCGACTGATCCGCGCCGCAGGCAGGTGATCGCACCCACACGTGCCCTCTGCTGGCGCTGACGCATGCCTGACGTGTCAGCGCCCAACAAGATGCACCGCCTCACAGAGACGGCGCATCACGGTTTTCACATCGTCGATCAGTTCAGATCGAAGCGGTCCAGGTTCATCACCTTGGTCCAGGCGGACACGAAGTTTTCGACAAAGGCGTCTTTCGCATCATCCTGCGCATAGGCTTCGGCCAGGGCCCGCAATTGCGAGTTGGACCCGAACACCAGATCGACACGGGTGCCGGTCCATTTCACATCACCGCTGGCCAAATCGCGTGCTTCGTAGAGGCCCGGCGATCCCTCAACAGGCGCCCACGCGAGGTTCATGTCCAACAGATTGGTGAAGAAGTCCTGGGTCAACTGGCCGACGCGGTCGGTGAACACACCATGCGTGGCGCTATCCGCATTTGCCCCCAGAACACGCAGACCGCCCACCAGAACCGTCATCTCCGGCGCTGTCAGGGTCAGAAGCTGCGCGCGATCCACCAGCATTTCTTCGGCAGAGACCGAATACTCCTGCGGCTGATAATTGCGGAACCCATCAACGCGCGGCTCCAGCACAGCGAAGCCTTCCGGGTCTGTCTGTTCCTGCGTGGCGTCCACACGGCCCGGGGTGAAGGGCACGTCGATGTCGTGACCTGCCTCCTTGGCCGCCTTCTCGACCGCAGCGGAGCCCGCCAGCACGATCAGGTCAGCCATGGAAACAGATGCGGCAGACGCCGACTGAATGCCTTCGAGCACGGACAGCACCTTGGCCAACTGGTCAGGCTGGTTCACCTCCCAGTCTTTCTGCGGCGCAAGCCGGATGCGGGCACCGTTTGCGCCCCCGCGGAAGTCCGATCCGCGGTAGGTCGAGGCCGACGCCCAGGCCGTGGAGACCATTTCCGGGATCGTCAGATCGGACGCCAGAATTTGCGCCTTGAGGTCTGCGATATCCGCCGCCGTCAGAGGCCCGCCCGTCGCTTCGGGCAGCGGGTCCTGCCACAAGAACTCTTCTTGCGGCACTTCTTCACCGAGATACCGGGATTTCGGCCCCATATCGCGGTGAATGAGCTTGAACCACGCCTTGGCAAAGGCGTCGGCGAACTCTTGAGGATTGGCCATGAAGTGGCGCGAGATTTTCTCGTAGGCCGGGTCCACGCGCATCGCCATGTCTGCGGTGGTCATCATGATATGCGTCTTGCCCGCATTGTCGGCGGTCGGCGCCATATCCTCTTCCTTGAGGTTCTTGGCTTGCCACTGGTGCGCGCCTGCCGGGCTCTTGGTCAGCTCCCAGTCATACCCGAAAAGCACATCAAAGTAGGACATGTCCCAGGTTGTCGGTGTCGGCGTCCAGGCCCCTTCGATGCCACTGACGGTCGCATCGACGCCAAAGCCGCTGCCATGCGTGTTTTTCCAGCCCAGCCCCATCTGTTCGATGGGCGCGCCCTCTGGCTCTGCACCCACCAGACCGGCGTCACCTGCACCATGTGCCTTGCCGAAGGTATGACCGCCTGCTGTCAGCGCCACGGTTTCGTAGTCGTCCATCCCCATGCGGGCGAAGGTTTCACGAATATCGCGACCGGATGCGACCGGATCAGGATTGCCGTCCGGACCTTCCGGATTGACGTAAATCAGACCCATCTGCACCGCAGCCAGCGGGTTCTCCAGTTCCCGATCACCGGTGTAGCGCTTGTTGCCGAGCCACTCGTCTTCCGCACCCCAATAGATGTCCTCTTCGGGCTCCCAGACGTCTTCGCGGCCACCGCCGAACCCGAATGTTTTGAAGCCCATGGATTCCATCGCCACATTGCCGGTCAACACCAGCAGATCCGCCCAAGAAATCTGGTTGCCGTATTTCTGCTTGATCGGCCAGAGCAGGCGCCGCGCCTTGTCCAGACCACCGTTGTCCGGCCAGCTGTTCAGGGGCGCATAACGCTGCGACCCGGTGGAGGCGCCGCCCCGACCATCGCCGGTCCGGTAGGTGCCCGCCGCGTGCCAGGACATGCGCACGAACATGGGACCGTAATGCCCATAGTCCGCCGGCCACCACGGCTTGCTGTCCGTCATCAGCGCGGTCAGGTCTTTCTTGAGCGCCTGGTAGTCGAGGGATTTGAATTCTTCCGCGTAATCGACCGTGCCGCCAAAGGGGTCCGTTTGCGGGCTGCTTTGGTTCAGGATCTTGAGGTTCAACTGGTTTGGCCACCATTGCCGGTTGCCCTGCACTTCGTTCGTTGCATGAATGCTTGTGCCATGCATCACGGGGCATTTGCCTATATCGTTGCCGTCCATTGTATCTCCGATCGGGGTTGATGTGGGTTGAATTCCGGGTGCCACAGCGCGTGCGGTCGAGCAAAGGATAACAGAGTCGATTCATACATTGAATTTGAAAATTTTTATGACAGTAATAACTTTATCCTATGGAAAATTTTACGATCAAACAACTGCGATACTTTGAAGCCGTCGCCCTGCATGGGCATTTTGGGCGCGCGGCAGAAGCGTCTTCGATCTCCCAGCCTGCCATTTCCGTGCAAATCAAGGAGTTGGAGGAAACCCTTGGCCAACTGCTCTTTGAGCGGCATGCGCGTCACATCCGCCTGACCTCTTTCGGAGAGGAATTCGCCCAGCGGGTCCGGCCTATTCTACGCTCCATTGATGACCTTTCGGACCTCGCGCGCGCGTCCCACGACGGGCTGGTGGGCAAACTGCGGTTGGGCATCATCCCCACCATCGGACCCTACCTGTTGCCCCGGCTTGTTGCCGATCTGAATGGCGCCTATCCCAGACTTGATCTGCGCATTCGGGAGACGCAGACCGAAAACCTGATCTTCGATCTTCTCGGCGGTCAGCTGGATGTGGCACTCGTCGCCCTGCCGATCTCGGAGCCCGGCCTGACCGAGGTACCCTTGTTTGACGAAAGCTTTGTTCTGGTGCGCAGCCTGTCAGACGCAGAAAAGCCTGTGCCCAGCGGTGAAACCCTTAGCAGAATGCGCCTTTTGCTGCTGGAAGAAGGCCATTGCTTTCGCGATCAGGCGCTGGCCTTTTGTGGCACCCCATCAAACCTGCCGCGTGAGAGCATGGAGGGCAGTTCACTGTCGACACTGGTGCAGATGGTGGCCAGCGGCCTCGGTGTGACACTGATCCCCGAGATGGCGGTCGCGCTGGAGACCCGCTCGGCGGATGTCTCCGTTGCACATTTCAAGCGACCCGAGCCGACCCGCACCATTGGCATGGTCTGGCGCAAATCGACCCCGCTGGCCGATCAGTTGACCGATCTGGCAGGCCGGGTGAAGCAGACGGTCGTCAGTTAGACCTGCACGGGCTGGCCGGTCTCCCAGGAGTGGGTGGCGGCATCGGCCAGCATCTGGGCCCGCAACCCGTCGGTGATGCCGGGCGACAGGGCTTTGCCGTCACGAACGGCGGTCACGAAATGCTGCATCTCGGCAAGATAGGCGGCCTGGTAACGTTCGAGAAAGAAGTGCTTGGCCGGTGCGGTCGCAAAGCCCTGTGCCGTGGCAAGTTCGACCGTATGCTCCTGCACATTGGCGGCCCGCAACATGCCCGCAGCCCCATGCACTTCGATGCGTTGGTCATAGCCGTAGGTGGCGCGGCGGGAGTTGCTGATCTGGCAGATCTTGCCGCTTGGCGTCGTCAGCGTGACAGCGGCGGTGTCTGCGTCCCCGGCCTTGCCGATCTCCGGATCGACCAGTGCCGCCCCCACGGCGAAGACCGTTGTGGGTTCCTCGCCCAGCAGGAAGCGCGCCATGTCGAGATCGTGGATCATCATGTCCCGGAAAATGCCGCCGGAACTTTGTATATAGCTGACGGGCGGCGGCGACGGGTCACGCGAGAGGATCGTGATGATCTCGGCGTCCCCGATGTCCCCTGCGGCGAGACGCGCCTGCAGATGCGCGAAGTTCGGATCGAAACGACGGTTGAAGGCGGTCATAAAGGGCACCCCTGCCGCCTCTACCGCTGTAATGCAGTCGCGGATGCGGTCAGCGGACATGTCGATGGGCTTTTCGCAGAAGATCGCCTTGCCCGCTTTTGCCGCCGCGTGGATCAGGTCGTAATGCGTGTCCGTCGGGGTACCGATGACCACGGCGTCCACATCCGCGCTGGCAATGAGCGCGGCGCCGTCCAACACCTGTGCGCCGGTCTTTGCGGCAAGCGCTTCCGCGGCGGCGGGCACCGCGTCCGAGACAGCGCTGACCCGCACGCCATCGAGCCGGTCGATGGAGCCCGCGTGCACAACGCCGATGCGTCCGCAGCCCAGAAGCCCGATGTTCAGCATGGGTCATCTCCCTTGAAACCTTGAAGCACGGTGCGGGTAGCCGCGACCAGCGGATCGTGCGTGTCCTTGAGGATCTGTACGCGGTCAAAGCGGCTTGGATCGCTGTTCACCGCCGCCCGCAGAGCCTGTCCGAAGGCCATGCGCAATTCGGTCCCGATGTTGTATTTGCAGATCTTCGACGTTCGCGCGAGGTGCTGGCGCTGCGCCATGGGCACGCCGGAGCCGCCGTGAATGACGAGTGGCACCGGCGTGAGGGCTTCAATGGCGCGGATGCGCGGCTCATCGAGACCGCCCTCCTTGTTTTCCTGCAGATGTACGTTGCCGACGGAGATGGCCATGGCATCGACTTTCGTGTCACGCGCGAATTGCGCCGCTTCGTCAGGATCGGTGCCTGCGGAGCTTTCACCGTCGGCATATCCGACAAAGCCGATCTCGCCCTCGCAGGAGATGCCTGCGGCATGCGCCATCTCGGCGATGGCGGCGGTTTCATCGATGTTCTGTTGCAGCGGCAGACGGGAGCCGTCGAACATCAGTGAAGTGAAACCCGACTCCAGAGCCTCGCGGCACTCGTCTGCCGTATAGCCGTGGTCGAGGTGGGCCACGACGGGCACGCTGGAGCCTTCGGCAAGATACCGGAACATCTTCCCGAGCACCGGCAGAGGCGTGTGGTCTCGGCAGGAGGGGCCTGCTTGCAGGATCACAGGCACGTTTTCGGCTTCGGCGGCGGCAACATAGGCCCGCATATCCTCCCAGCCGAGGGTGACGAGGCCTGCGACGGCATGGCCCCGTTTCAGCGCGGGTTGCAGGACATCGGAGAGGGTGACGAGGGGCATGGCTAGACCTTGGAATGACGGGCTGAGCTGCGCGCCACCGCCCGGCGGCACCGCCGGGCAGCGCCCGTCCGCCCCCCCGGGCGGGCGCTTTCAGCGCGACGCCCGCGGACGGACGCTGCCCTCAGCGCTTTTTGCAACATTGCGAACAACCTCACTTGAACTTCGCCACCATGTCCTTGATGCCGGGGATCGTCTCGATCTGATAGGCGTGGGTCGGCTGGAAGAACTGCACGAGGCTGCGCTGGCTGAGCCCGCCAAGAATGGTGAAGTAATACATCTCATAGCCCGGCATCACCGCGCAGGGATGATAGCCTTTGTCGATGCAGATGGTGGAGCCGTCCATCAGCTGGTAAGCATCGCCAGGCTTGCCCTCCTCGCGCTGCAGGATTTGCACGCCCGAACCGTGGTTGGGCTTGAACCGGAAATTGTAGGTCTCATCATGCCGCGTCTCATGCGGCAGGTTGTCGGTGTCATGCTTATGCGCGGGAAAGCCCGACCAGCCACCCTGCCCCACGGTGAAAAGCTCCGACACCAGAAGGCGACCGACCTTGCCATGCTGTTTCTGGCCGAGGATGTGCTTGATCTTGCGGTGGGTCTTAGTGTCGTCCGAGCCGTATTGTACCTTGTCGAGCTCGGGCACGCGCACATCAAACGGCTCCAGCACCCCATCGTATTTGGCCCCGGCGATGAAGGTCTCGGTGGCCTCGGAGGTGCAGGTCATGCGGACCTTTGCGCCGACGGGCACATAGACCCCTTCGGGCTCGCCGTCCCAAACATCGGCGCCGCGATTGCCAAGTGCCTTGAAATCGACGCCTTCGACCTCGACGTCCACGGTCCCAGTGGCCGGCACGATGCAGGTCTCGTAACCCGGCACCTGATACTCAAAGCTCTGGCCCTGGGTCAGCTTGACGATGTTGAAGTAGTTCAGCGGGACGGTGGGGTCCTCCGCGTCCACGATCGGTGTGTTCTGATTGTCGTGCGGGGCTATGTGCATGGAGTATCCTTCCTAGGCCTGCGTGGGGCCGGGGTGAGCGGCGAGAAACGCCTCAAGTTCATTGGTGTCCGGCATGGCGGGGGAGCAGCCGGGCTTGGCCACGACAACAGAGGCGCAGGCCGAGCCGCGCAGCACCGCCTCCTCCAGCGGGCGGCCTTCAGAGAGGCTGGCCAGCAGCCCGGCCATGAAGCTGTCGCCCGCGCCAGTGGGTTTGACCGCCTCGACGGGGTAGATGCCGGTGCGGGTCTCATACCCGTCTGCGAAGGTGATCGCGCCATCGGGGCCCATCTTGTAAATCACGATCTGGGCGGAGGTTTCAGCCAAAGCGCGGGCCTTGGCCAAGCCATTGTTGATGTGCCCGGCCATGAAGCCGAATTCCTCGTCGTTACCAACAATCACTTCCGCCATGTCACCTGCACGGGTCAGCACCTCGGCGGCTTCTTCCACCGAGGGCCAGCTGTAGGGGCGATAATCGATGTCAAAGAGGATCGGCAGGCCCGCCGCTTGCGCCTTTTCAAAGGCGCGAAACGCAGCCGCGCGCGACGGTTCAGCGGCGAAGACCGTCCCTGCGGTCAGCACCGCGTCGTAGGCGGAGAAGTCGATGACCTCGATATCATCGACTTCCATCTGAAAATCTGCCGCATTGTTGCGGTAGATGACGGATTGGTGCTCCTCAATCCGCGTTTCATAGACAGCAAGCGAGGTGCGATATTCGCCGCGCACACGCTTCACATGGGTGCGGTCGACCCCGTAGTGATCCAGCTGCCCTTCGCAGTACCAGCCCACCGCATCATCCGAGACCGCCGTGACCAGCGCCGCCTTGCAGCCCAATTTCACCAGACCGGCAGCGGTATTGGCGGCAGAACCGCCCATGCTGACTTGCATTGTCGTCGCGTCGCGGGTGCGCGTACCGGGCGGATCCGGGAAGAAATCCATCCCCACCCGACCGATCACCAAAAAATTGCCTGTGGCCAGTGCGTCTTGCAGCATCAGACGCCCTTCCGCTGCCGGGGCCGCGCGCTTTCCCAATCCGCATGCGCCGCGCGGACCTTTTCCGAAGTCGAGACGTGCGGCGTGCCGCATTCCCACCAGGTGTGACCCTGCGTGGTCCAGCCTTCGTAGGCGTCGACCTTCATGACAATCACGCTGGTCTTCTCTGCGGCCTGCGCCCGCTTGAAGGCCTCGACCAACTCGGCCGGGCTTTGCACGGTTTCGGCGTTGGCACCCATGGACGCGGCGTGCGCCTCGAAATCCACCGCGAAGGGTTCCGGCACTGTCGGGCAGTCGGCAATCAGGTTGTTGAAGCTCTCGTTGCCGGTGTTGTTCTGCAGCTTGTTGATCACCGCAAAGCCGCCGTTGTCGAGCAACAGCACGATCAGCTTCTTACCTGTAAGCACAGATGAATAGATGTCGGAGTTCAGCATCAGGTAAGAGCCGTCGCCACAGAAGGTGATCGTGTCCCGCTCGGGCTCGCGCTGGGATTGGGCAATGCGCGCACCCCAAGCCCCTGCGATCTCGTACCCCATGCAGGAGAAGCCGAATTCGACATCCACCGTGCCGGGATCCAGCGTGCGCCAGTTGGCCGTCACCTCCGCAGGAAGCCCCCCCGCGGCGGCCACAACCCGGTCGCGCGGATCGCAGAGCGCGTTCACCACACCGATGGCCTGCGCGTAGGAGTTCGGACGGTTGTCGCCGCAAGAGACGTTCTCGGCCACGTAAGACACCCATTTGGCGCGCTCCGCCTGTGCGTGTTCGAGCCATGCGCCGGGTGCTGTATAACCGTCGAGCGCGCTGCCCAGCGCTGTTAGACCCAGTTTCGCGTCGCCCACAACCGGCAGCGACCGGTGCTTGCCTGCATCGTGACGGCCTGCGTTGAGCGAGATGAACCGCGCATCCTTCGCAAAAGCGGTCCAGGAGCCGGTGGTGAAATCCTGCAATCGGGTGCCGACGGCGAGGATCACGTCAGCCTCTTCGGCAATGGCGTTGGCGCTGTCAGAGCCGGTCACGCCGATCGGGCCGATATTCAGCGGGTGGGTGTCGGTGAGATTGGCACGGCCCGCGATGGTCTCGACCACGGGGATCTGGTGCGTCTCGGCAAACGCCGTCAGTTCCGCCACCGCGCGGGAGTATTGCACTCCACCACCCGCAATGATCATCGGACGCTTGGCGGTCTTGAGCAGAGCCGCCGCATCGGCAATCTCGGCCGCGTCAGGTGTCTGCCGCCGGATGCGATGTACACGTTTCTCAAGGAATTCATCCGGGTAGTCATAGGCCCAGCCCTGCACATCCTGAGGCAAGCCTATGAAGGCCGGACCACAATCCGCCGGGTCGAGCAAAGTGGCAAGCGCGGCAGGCAATGACTGGATGATCTGTGCAGGGTGCGTGATCCGGTCCCAATAACGGCTCACCGGGCGAAACGCGTCATTCACCCCGAGGGTCGGATCGTGGAAATGCTCCATCTGCTGCAGCACCGGGTCCGGCAGGCGGGTGACATAGGCATCTCCGCACAAAAGCAGCATGGGCAGGCGGTTGGCGTGCGCAAGCGCTGCGGAGGTGAGCAGGTTGGAGGTGCCCGGCCCCGCGGAGGCGGTGCAGAACATGAACCGTTGGCGCAGCCATTGCTTGGCATAGCCCGCGGCGGCGAAGCCCATGCTCTGCTCATTTTGCCCGCGATAAAGCGGCAACGTCTCCTGCACACCATAAAGCGCTTCGCCCAGACAGGGCACATTGCCATGGCCGAAAATGCCGAAGCCGCCACCGCAGACCCGCAATTCGACACCATCGATCTCGATGAACTGATTGTCGAGCCATTGGACGATAGCCTGTGCAGTGGTCAGGGTCTGAGAGGTCATGGGTACAGAGGTCCTTCGGGCGATTATTGCAACCGGATCATTTCGCGACTTGAACAGGTTCGACTCTCACGATACTAATTTTGCAACCGGTTGCAAACGGATTCTCGAAAAAGAGGCGCCCATGGCTGAGATAGGGATAGGCATCGTCGGTGGCGGGTATATGGGCAAGGCCCACGCGGTCGCCATGTCAGCCGTTGGCGCCGTTTTCGACACGAAGCTCAGGCCACGGTTGGAGATGGTCTGCGCCAGCTCGACCCCCAGCGCAGAGCGATACCGGGCGGCTTTCGGTTTCGCTCGTGCGACAAGTGACTGGCGCTCGCTGGTTACCGATCCAGCCATCGAGGCTATTGTGATCGCCAGCCCTCAGGAGACCCATCGAGCCATCGCCGAAGCCTCCTTCGCGCTTGGGAAGCCGGTATTCTGTGAAAAACCGCTGGGCGCCTCGCTGGAGGACAGCCGCGCGATGGTGGCGGCAGCGGAGGCGGCAGGCGTGGCGAATATGACCGGATTCAACTACATCCGCACTCCCGCCAGCCAATTCGCACGGCAGCTGATTGCCGAAGGCGCGATTGGCAATGTTACTTGGTTTCGCGGCGAACACACCGAGGACTTCCTGGCTGACCCGGAGACGCCCGCCTCCTGGCGGACGCAAGGCGATGCCAACGGCACCATGGGCGATCTGGCACCGCATATGATCAACGCGTCCCTGGCCCTGCTTGGCCCCATCGACCGGCTGATCGCCGAAGTTGAGACGGTGCATGAGGCACGCCCGGGCGGCACAGTGACAAACGACGATCACGGCCAGATGATGTGCCGCTTTGCGCGCGGGACCATGGGGCAGCTCTATTTTTCGCGGATCTCAACAGGGCGCAAGATGGGCTACGCCTATGAAGTCACGGGGACAAAGGGCGCCGTTCGCTTTGATCAGGAAGATCAGAACGCGCTTTGGCTCTACCGTTCCGAGGGGCCCGAGGCGAAACGTGGCTTCACCAAAATCCTGACAGGCCCGGCGCACCCGGACTACGCGCCCTTCTGCCAGGGCCCGGGGCATGGCACCGGCTATCAGGACCAGATCATCATCGAGGCGCGCGATTTCCTGCAGGCCATCGAGACCGGCCAGCCGGTCTGGCCCACCTTCCGCGACGGCATGGAGGTCAACCGCGTGATCGCGGCGGCCATGGCGTCATCGGCTGATAAAACCTGGAAAGAGATTTCCGACTTCTGACCCAAGAAAGGGCTTCCCATGACGATCCGAATTGGCAATGCGCCCTGCTCCTGGGGTGTGGAATTCGCGGATGACGCGCGCAACCCCACATGGCGGTCGGTGCTGAAGGACTGCGCGGATGCGGGGTACAAGGGCATTGAGCTGGGCCCGGTTGGCTTCATGCCGGAGGACCCTGCGCAGCTGGGCCACGCCTTGGCTGAGCACGATCTGGAACTGATCGGCGGCGTGGTCTTCCGCCCGTTTCACGACCCTGAGGCCTGGGACAACGTGATGGACGGATCGGTGCGCACCTGCAAGGCGCTGGCGGCGCATGGGGCCAAGCATCTGGTGCTGATCGATTCCATTTCGCCGCGCCGGGCGCCGACGGCTGGCCGCGCGGCGGAAGCAGAGCAGATGGACAGCGCCGAGTGGACCGCTTATCGCGACCGGATCGCCACCATCGCCAAGATGGGTGCCGAAGAGTATGACCTGACGGTTGGCATCCATGCCCATGCGGCCGGGTTCATGGACTTCGAGCCGGAACTGGAACGCTTGCTGGACGAGGTCGACGAAAAAATCCTGAAAATCTGCTTTGATACCGGGCATCACTCTTATGCGGGCTTCGATCCGGTGGCGTTCATGCAGCGGCACATCGGGCGCATTTCCTACATGCACTTCAAGGACATCGACCCGGCGGTGAAGGCCGATGTGATCGCCAAGCGCACCGGGTTCTATGACGCCTGCGGGCAGGGGATTTTCTGCAACCTCGGGCAAGGGGACGTGGACTTTCCGGCGGTGCGGCAGGTGCTGCTGAACGCTGGCTTTGAAGGCTGGTGCACGGTGGAGCAGGATTGCGACCCGCTGCTGGACCCCGACCCTTTGGGCGACGCGCGGGCGAACCGCGAATATCTTGAATCCATTGGGTTTCGGTAAGGGGCACGGGACATGAAAAAACTCAACTGGGGCATGATCGGCGGCGGTGAAAGCAGCCAGATCGGGCCAGCGCACCGGCTGGGCGCGCAGGCCGATGGCAACTTTGTGCTGGCGGCGGGTGCACTCGACGTCAACGCCGAGAAAGGCCGCGCCTATGCGCAGTCGCTTGGGGTCGCGGTAGATCGCGCTTATGCGAATTGGCAAGAGATGCTGGAAGGGGAGCGTGCGCGCGAAGACCGCGTTGATCTGGTCACAGTAGCAACGCCGAACAGCACCCATTTCGAGATCACCAAGGCGTTCCTTGAGGCTGGGTTCAACGTGCTCTGCGAAAAGCCGATGACCATGACCGTGGAAGAAGGCGAAGAGATCGTGCGCGTGGCCGAAGCCTCAGGCACGATCTGCGCGGTGAACTACTGCTATTCCGCCTACCCGATGGTGCGCGAGATGCGGCAGATGGTGAAGACCGGACAGATCGGCAAGGTGCGGCTGGTGGTCGCCAACTTCAGCCACGGGCACCACGGCGATGCGAGCGACGCGGACAATCCGCGCGTGCGCTGGCGATATGATCCGGCGATGGCGGGGGTGTCGGGGCAGTTCGCCGACTGCGGTATCCACGCACTGCATATGGCGGGTTTCATTGCGGGCGACGAGGTGCGCAGCCTCTCTGCCGATTTCGCCTCGACCATACCGTCTCGTACGCTGGAGGACGATGCGATGGTGAACTTCCGCATGGAAGGCGGCACGGTTGGGCGCCTCTGGACCTCCTCGGTGGCCATCGGGCGGCAGCACGGGTTCGACATTCAGGTCTTTGGCGAGACAGGGGGCATGCGGTGGTCTTCTGAGCAGCCCAATCAGGTGTTCTACACGCCGGTCGGCGGACGCACACAGATCATAGAGAAGGGTGAGTCCGGACTATCGGATGAAGCAGCGCGGCTGTCCCGCGTAGCGATTGCCCACCCGGAGGGCTTTCCGTTGGCGGTGGCGAATATCTACGTGGATCTCGCAGCCGCGATCCGAGGCGAGACCCGCGACGCCCTGCCCTCTGCCACGGATGGCCTCCGGTCCATGGCGGCGGTTTATGCGGCGGTGGAGTCGGCCAAGGCGGACGGGACCTGGGTCGATGCGCGCCCGCCGATGCTGCGCTGATCGGCTCGAACGAGGCGGCAGCACAGCAGATGAAGCTGCCGTTGACTGGACGGTTATGCCTTAGACAACTCGTTGAGGATGTTCATTGCGTCATCTTCGCGACCGTCTGGAACAAACAAGTGATCATGAAAGAAAGCAGAAACAGGATTCACCCCCATGTTGTGCTTTGCAAGCTCTGTCGCAATGCGTGCCATGAAGCCGACAGCTTCAAGGGACGAATGAATGTTGAGGGTTATCATCCTGCAAGGGAATTCATACGTTAATCCCAATTCTTCTGCCTCGGATTTCAAGAGGATGTAAGTCGTCCCTTCGGCCTCTTTAAATAACATACGCGGTGCAACGCCTGAGAGATCGTGATCCCCTTCAACGGTTGCAAAAACGTACAGGCCTTCGACGAGATCAGCCGACATCGCGGCAATCAATCTGTCTAAATTTGTCTCGCCACTCACGTTTGCAACTCCAACGACGCCCTACCAAGATACAGGCTTACAATGAGCGCCTGCGGATGGAAACGGCTGTTGTGGGATACAGAGATTTTGGGCCAAAACGGCGCCGCTGAAACCAGCTAGCTTAGCGACCTCAACGTCCCCCGTTCAACAATCGAACATGGAAAAATCCGCGCCTCGGGGTAGCGGTCGGGTTCGTCGAGCATGGCGACCATCAGTTCAATCGACGAGGTCACGATCTGGCGGATCGGTTGGTGGATCGTCGTGAGGTTGATGTTCTCCCACCGCGCCATCTCCATGTCATTGAGACCTATGATCCCGATGTCCTCGGGCACGCGCAACCCGCTGTCGGCGATGGCGGAGAGCACGCCGATGGAGAGCACGTCGTCGCCGCAGAAATAGGCCTCTGCCGGGTCGGACTTCAACAGGCGCAGCATCTCACGACGGCCCGCGTCGAAGGAATAGGCGTCGGCGAAGCTGTAGCTTGTCTTGACGTCCCGGTGGGCGCCGAGTTCGGAGAAGAAGCCAGAGTAGCGGTCTTGCGTGGAGGTGGCGCCTTCAGGGCCGCCGAGGAAAGCGATCTTGCGATACCCACGCGCCACCAGCGTACGTGCGGCCATGCGCCCGCATTCCACGTTGTCGATGCCCACCACATGTACCTGCGGCGCGCTTGAGTAGCGCCCGAAGCTGTGCACCACTGGTACACCCGCGTCGCGGAAGGCCTTGGAGAACCCAGGCGGCAGGGTGGACGAAGCCACCACCGCGCCGTCCACGGAGTATTGCCGCAGCATGCGCACAGAGGCCTGTGGGTCTGTTTCATCCGTGAGATTCACCAGCAGCGGGCGCAGGCCCCTGTCCTGCAGACCCCGCGTAAAAAGATCGAAGACTTCGAGGAAAATCGGATTGTGAAAGTTGTTGGAAATCAAGCCGACCAGCTTTGTGCGCCCGGTCGTCAGCGACGACGCCAGCGCATTCGGGCTATAACCCAGATCACGCGCGGCCTTCTCGACCTTGCGACGCATTTTTTCGGAAACCGATGCGCCATCGGTGAAAGTGCGTGACACAGCCGACCGAGACACTCCCGCGCGCTCTGCAACCTCTTTCAATGTGATGGCCATGTCAAATCTGTCCGTTGGTCTTGTATCTACGCTCTTTTATCTGACGGTCCCGCGACTTGCAGCATGAATCAATGTGCCGTCTTTTGCAACCGGTTGCAAAATTAACGACCTCGTGCTTTAGTTGGAATCGGAGAGGTGACAAAGTCACTCTTTTGCCACGAGAACGGTGAATCCTTGGGAGGAAAACATGACGTCCTTGATGAAGAAACTTGTGCTGGCGACCGCAGTTGTCGCCGCCCCTTTCATGACTGCGCAAACCGCAGCAGCGGAAGGTGAAAAATATATTCTGGTCAGCCACGCGCCCGATAGCGACAGCTGGTGGAACACGATCAAAAACGGCATTGCACTTGCCGGTGAACAGGTCGGCGCAGAGGTTGAATACCGCAACCCGCCCACCGGCGATATTGCCGACATGGCGCGGATCATCGAACAGGCCGCTGCCAGCCAGCCAGACGGGATCATTACAACGCTCGCCGATTTTGACGTTCTGAAAGGACCAATCAGTGCGGCTGTGGATCAGGGCATTGATGTCATCATCATGAACACCGGCACACCGGATCAGGCCCGTGAACTCGGCGCACTGATGTATGTGGGTCAACCGGAGTATGATGCAGGCTTCGCCGCAGGACAACGCGCTGCCAGCGAGGGGGTTACGAACTTTTTGTGCGTCAACCATGCGATCCAGCAGCCGACCGTTGGTGAACGCTGCCGCGGTTATGCCGATGGATTGGGCATCGACCTGGGCAGCGCGATGATGGACAGCGGCACCGACCCGTCCGAGATCAAGAACAAGGTTCTGGCCTATCTGTCGGCAAACCCTGATGTGGACGGCATCCTGACACTGGGTCCTGTCTCCGCCGACCCGACCATCGCCGCGCTGAAAGAGAACGGCATGGCCGGTGCGATCCACTTCGGCACCTTTGACCTTGGCGAAGAGATCGTGAAAGGCATCAAGGACGGCACCATCAATTGGGGCATCGACCAGCAGCCCTTCCTGCAGGCCTATATGCCGGTTGTGATCCTGGCCAACTGGGACCGCTATGGCGTGCTGCCCGGCAACAACATCAACTCCGGTCCGGGCTTCGTCACCAAGGACGGCCTGACCAAGGTTGAAGAGTTCGCGGGCGAATTCCGCTGATCCTACTCAACAGATCCCGGGCGGCCTTCACATCATGACGGCCGCCCTTTCTTTAAACGCTTCAAGCCGAGGGACAGGCGATGGCGGACACCCCGCAGATAGATGAACGCATCAAAGAAATCTCACCGTTACGCCGGGCCCTGATCCGCCCTGAACTTGGCGGGATTGTCGGCACTTTCGCGGTCTTCACCCTGTTCGCGCTATTCGCTTTTGACAGCGGCATGTTCAACAGCCAGGGCGTGATGAACTGGTCCATTGTCTCGGCGCAATTCATGATCATCGCGGTGGGCGCCTGCCTGCTGATGATCGCGGGGGAGTTCGACCTCTCCGTCGGCTCGATGATCGGCTTTGCGGGCATGATGATCGCCGTTTTCGGCGTCGTGCTGGCCTGGCCGATGTGGATGGCCATCATCATCACTTTTGTGATCTGCTGCGCGCTTGGGGCGCTCAATGGCTGGATTGTGGTACGCACTGGCCTGCCGAGTTTCATCGTCACGCTGGCGTTTCTCTTTATCCTGCGTGGCTTCACCATCTACATCCCGCAGACCATCGAACGTAAAACCATCATTGGCGGCATTCGTGATGCGGCCGAAGGCGACTGGCTCGCCCCGATCTTTGGCGGCAAGATTGGTCAGCCCATCTTTCAATGGCTCGGCGATATCGGCGTCATCGGTGTGTTCGAGCGCGGCACGCGCGCAGGAGAGCCCGTGGTCGATGGCATCCCGATGCTGATCATCTGGGCCATTGTCCTGATCATCTTCGGGCACATCCTGCTTACCCGCACCCGGTTCGGGAACTGGATTTTCGCCTCGGGCGGGGATGCCGAGGCCGCACGGAACTCCGGCGTGCCCGTCAACAAAGTCAAAATCCTGATGTTCATGTTCACCGCCTTCTGCGCCACCGTTCTGGCCGTCTGTCAGGTGATGGAGTTCGGCTCCGCCGGGGCAGACCGCGGTTTGCTGAAGGAGTTCGAAGCAATCATCGCCGTGGTCATCGGCGGCGCCCTGCTGACCGGCGGCTATGGCTCGGTCATCGGGGCCGCCCTGGGCGCGCTGATCTTCGGGGTCGTGCAGCAGGGTCTGTTCTTTGCCGGTGTTGAATCCAGCCTGTTCCGGGTTTTCCTGGGCGTCATCCTGCTCTTTGCGGTGATCCTGAACACCTACATCCGCCGCATCATCACGGGAGAACGCTAATGTCTGCTTCTCAAAACGCGACCCCGCCCATCATCCAGATGAAAGGCATTGAAAAACACTTTGGCAGCGTGATTGCCCTTGCCGGCGTCTCTGTCGATGTCTTTGCCGGTGAATGTCATTGCCTGCTGGGCGACAATGGTGCGGGCAAATCCACCTTCATCAAGACCATGTCAGGTGTGCACAAACCCACGGCAGGCGAGATCATCTTTGAAGGCAAGCCGCTCGATTTCGCCGACCCGCGCGATGCGATCACCGCCGGGATTGCGACGGTGCACCAGCATCTTGCAATGATCCCGCTGATGTCGGTGAGCCGCAATTTCTTCATGGGCAACGAACCCGTCAAGAAGGTCGCGGGGCTCACGTTTTTTGATCACGACTATGCCAACCGCGTCACCATGGAAGAGATGCGCAAGATGGGCATCAACCTGCGCGGGCCCGATCAGGCGGTAGGCACCCTCTCGGGGGGCGAACGGCAGACCGTGGCGATTGCCCGCGCGGTGCACTTCGGCGCAAAGGTGCTAATCTTGGACGAGCCGACCTCGGCATTGGGGGTGCGGCAAACCTCCAACGTGCTGGCGACCATCGACAAGGTGCGCAAACAGGGTATCGCGGTTGTATTCATCACCCACAACGTGCGCCACGCGCTGGCGGTCGGGGACCGCTTCACTGTGCTGAACCGTGGCAAAACCCTCGGGACGGCAAAGCGCGGCGAAATCACCCCGGAGGAGCTTCAGGACCTGATGGCCGGTGGGCAGGAGCTGGCGCAGTTGGAGGGCAGCCTGGGCGGCACGGTCTGACCGCTTGCCCCCGTTATCCCAGATCAGGCCTGCCGTTTAGCATCCATTGCGTCAATCCGGTGGGCAAAGCTCTCCGCATCCATCCCTTCCTTCAGCGCGCGTGCAAAGAACGCGGCTTGCGTCTCGGGTGCCAGCCCTCCTATTGGCGGATCGCTATCCAGGTTGGTGGGGAATGCATATCCTTCGGCGGTACAGGCAATGACGGCGGCCAGTTCATCCTCGGACAATCGCCCCTCCGACAACGCCGCCGCAATCATCGGATAGAGGCGTTTGCACATCGCACTGCGGTCCACCGTTTCCATCGCCCGGCCAAAGGCCGAAGAGATTTGCAGCAGGTTCGCCATCCTGTGGATATCTTTGGTCCTGTTCTCCCCCGCCGCGTGAAACAGTGCCGGGTTAAAGAATATCGCATCCCCCTTCGAGAGCGGCACCTGAACGCAATGCTCCTCAAAGCAAGCGCGGAAATCCTCTCGCCGAAACGCGGTGTAGCCGGGGCGATATGTCTGGCTGAACGGCAAGAGCTTGGTCGGGCCGCTCTCAACCGGCATATCACAATGGGCAATGCCGCCCTGCAAGGTCAGGACAGGGGACAGCATGTGCACATGGGCCGGGTAGGACGCCGCCTGCCCCGCCGTCAGAAACCCCAGGTGATAGTCGCGATGCGCTTCTTGCGCGGCCCCTCCCGGATAGACGACGTTGACCTGTGCGGTCATCTGGAAACCAGGGCCCAGCCAAGCCTCGCAGACCGCCGCGACCGACGCATTGGAAAAGTAGTCAAGATAGACCTCCGGCGCCCTGTCACACAGTTTCTGCAGGCTGTTCCATATCCGGTCATTGGCACCGGCGGTTGCGAAATGGTCCCCGCCCGCGCCGTTCGCCTGCTTCTCCTCTGCGATGATCGCCTCGTAGATCTCTGTCGCCTGATCGAGCACATCCGTTTGCTGATAGGCCCCGGCCAGCACCAGAACACCGGGCCCGGTCAGCAAGATATTTGCCCATTCCTGCAAGAGCACAGAACGTTCGTCAGAGCTGTCCAAGACACCCCGTATCGCCTTCATATCGTAGATTGGCACATTCTTCTGGATGTCCGTCGCCTGCGGCACATCGGCGGCGCGCGTCTTGCGCTGTACAATCTCCAGAAACGCCTGCAGATCACAGGCACCGGGCGCGTAGTAACCACTTTCCAGTTCAACCCGATCCTTCATGATGTGTCTCCTCCCGACACAACGAGCCTAGCGCCCGATTTTTCACCTGTGAAGGCCATTGCAACGTCGCCTCCCGGTACCTCTGTCACGCGTCCCGAAACGGGATCAATGCAGCCAGATGGGCAACTGGTGTTTGCCTTCTGCAATTTGTCAAAGTAGCGTCTCCAGACTGATGTTTAAAAAAGAGAATTCGGAGCCCCACGGCAGCGTGTCACGCGGGTATCTGAAATGGACTTGGGAGAGATAGATGACACTTTCATTACGCAAGCTGAAAGGATTGGTTGCAGGGGCCGCCATGGTGGCTGGTCTGGCCTCGATCGCTTCAGCACAGGAGCTGAAATTCTTCACCATCGGAACAGGTGGCACCGCCTATACCTACTACCCGGTGGGCGGCGTGATCGCCAACGCGATTTCCAAACCCCCGGGATCGCGCGAATGCGATGCGGGCGGGTCTTGCGGTGTCGAGGGGCTGATTGCGTCCGCGGTGTCCTCGCGCGGTTCGGTGGACAATGTGAACGCCATCATTTCCGGGCTGCGGAATTCCGGCTTTGCGCAATCGGACGTGGCCTATTGGGCCTATACCGGCACAGGCACGATGGAAGGCAAGGAACCCGCCGAAGACCTGCGGACCATCGCGGCGCTCTTTGAGGAACACATCCATCTGGTAGCCCTTGCGGATAGCGGCATCAACGCCGTGGCTGATCTCAAGGGCAAACGTGTGTCCCTGGATGAACCCGGGTCGGGCACATATGTCGATGCGAACCTGATCCTCGAAGCCAACGGTCTCGCCCTTGCCGATGTGACCGCTGAAGCCCTGAAAGGCGGGGCCGCATCGGAGGCGCTGCGCAACGGCAAGATCGATGCGTTCTTTGTGGTCGCGGGCTACCCCACAGGCTCCCTGGTCGAGCTTGCCTCAGCGGCAGAGATCAAGCTTGTACCCATTGACGGTGCCGGCGCCGACGCATTGGTGGAGAAATACGGCTTCTTCGCCGCATCCGACATCCCCGAAGGCGCCTATGAGGGCGTGGGCACGACATCAACCGTCGCCGTGGGGGCCCAGTGGTTTACCTCCGCCAAGGAGGACGATGACCTGATCTACGACATCACCAAGGCCCTGTGGAATGACAATTCCCGCAAGCTCTTGGACGTCGGCCACGCCAAGGGCAAGACAATCACCCCCGATACGGCGCTTAACGGCGTCGGCGTGCCGCTGCACGCGGGGGCAGAGCGTTTTTACAAGGAAATCGGTCTGCTGAAATAAGCGCGACCCTGAACAAGCAAGGCCCGGACGTAAGGATACGCCCGGGCCTTTTGCGCCGTGGCGGATGAAGACATATGACATCGGATACACAGAGAGAACTGACCGCCGAGGAGCTGGCGGAAATCGAACGGAAATTCGATCCCGAAACCGCATTCCGCGCGACCGGCCCCGGGCTAGGATCGATCATCGCCGCCGTGCTGGTCGCAATGTCTGTCTACCACTTCTATGCATCGGGATTTGGTCTGATCCGCGAGCTTTTGCATCGCGGCATCCACCTGTCCTTTGTCCTGGGCCTTGTCTATCTGCTCTTCGGCTGGCGCAGTGACACAAGCACGGATGTCGCCGCCCCCGCCTGGTACCGCGTGCAGGGCGTACCGCTGCTTGATATCATCTTTGCTGTGCTCGCCGTTGGGGCGGCGCTGTATCTGCCGCTCCTGCCGCCCACCATCGTTGCCGAACGGGTCGGCAACCCGTCGCAGTTCGATGTCTTCATGGGCACGGCTCTGTTGCTTTTGACCCTGGAGGCCACGCGCCGGTCTGTGGGTCCCACCCTGCCGATCATCGCACTGCTCTTCATCATCTTTGCCATTTTCGGCCCGCTGATGCCCGGCGCGCTGAAACACGGCGGGGCATCCTGGCTTGGGCTGATCAATCACCTCTACATGACCAATCAGGGCATCTATGGCGTGGCCATCGGGGTGATGGCGCAATATGTGTTCCTCTTCATCCTCTTTGGGGTGCTGGCCACGCGGATCGGTCTGGGACAGCTTTTCATTGACCTCGCCATGGTCATCGCCGGGCGGTATTCCGGCGGCCCCGCAAAGGTTGCGATCTTTTCCTCGGCCTTCATGGGGACCATCTCCGGCTCGTCGATTGCCAACACGGTGACCACCGGTGCCCTGACCATTCCGGCGATGAAGCGCGTGGGCTATCCGGCGCATTTCTCCGGTGCGGTCGAGGCCACCGCCTCAACCGGCGGGCAGATCACCCCTCCGATCCTCGGGGCTGCGGCCTTCATCATGGTTGAATACCTTGAAATTCCACTGCGCGATGTATTGGCCGCCGCGCTGTTCCCCGCGCTGCTGCATTACTTCGGCATCTTCATCATGGTGCATCTCGAAGCCCGCAAACTGGGCCTTAGAGGCTTGCGCACCGAGGAGTTGCCCAAGGCAGCACTTGTCCTGAAACAACACTGGCTGTCGATTATTCCACTGGGAATCCTCGTTTACTTGATCTTATCAGGCAAAACGCCCGATTACGCGGCTGTCTACGGGATCATCGCCTGCGTCGTTGTCGGGTTCCTCAATCCGGTTAACCGGCTGACCCTTACCGACCTGTGGAACGCACTCGCGGCCGGGGCCAAGAACACGCTGGCGGTCGGGGCAGCGGCCGCCACGGTTGGTGTGGTTGTTGGCGTCGTCACGCTGACAGGGGTCGGCTTCCGGCTAGGCTATGTTGTGGTGCAAACGGCCACGGATATCGGCGCGTTTCTCTCGACACTCTGGCCGCTGAGCTATTTTGCCATCGAACAATGGGCGCTTTTCGTCTCGCTGATCCTGATCGCCATCTCCTGCATCGTCATGGGGGCGGGCATCCCGACAACGGCCACCTACATCATTCTCGTGGCCGTCGCCGCCCCGGCGCTCGCGCAGTTGCAAGTACAGCCCTTGGTCGCCCACTTCTTTGTCTTCTACTACGGCGTGCTGGCCGACATCACGCCCCCCGTGGCGCTGGCGGCCTATGCGGCAGCGGGCATCGCAGGGTCCAACCCGTTCAAGACCGGCAACACCGCTTTCCGGCTTGGGATCGCCAAGGCGCTGGTGCCTTTCGTCTTTGTCTATTCGCCAGCCCTTCTGCTGGTTGCGGATGGCTTTACCTGGGGGGCCTTTGCCATCACCTTGACCGGCGCAATGCTGGGCATCGCCAGCCTCGGTGTGGCCTTTTCCGGTTTCCTGATCGCGCCCCTGAAACGGTGGGAGCGGTGGTGGGTTGCGCTCGCCTCGTTCCTGTTCATCGCGCCGGGGATGATCACCATGGGCATCGGTTTGATCGCCATGGCGCCCATCATGGTCTTGCAATTGTCACGCAAACCCGGGCCTGCGCAAGACGCACGGCGTAGCCACTAACACCAGACAATCGAGAAAGGCCGGGGAGTTTCCCCGGCCCTTTTTGATCAGGATAATCTGCGCTTTAACCGCGACGCCGACGCACACCGACCATGGCCGCCAAACCAAAACCCAGCAGAGGCAGAGAGGCTGGCAGCGGGATTGGTGCGAGGTCGGAGAAAACGCCAACGCGTACCGGAGCGAAAAGCCCGCTGTCCTGCGTCTCCTCAAAGAAGGAGAAAGTCACGGTCGCCGTGTCACCAAAAAGGCTTGCGCCATCACCGGACAGAGACCCGAACACCAAGGTAAAGAAATCCTCTGTCTCGGTCCCGTCGCCATTGATCGGGTTGATGGTCAGAACACTGTCGATCAGGTCGGCGCTTTCCAGCAGCGTGTCACCAGCAGCATTGGAGATCAGCAGGTCACTCACCAGCAAACCGCCGATCTGCTCGCCGTTAACGGCCACGTCGATGTCATCAAAGTCGAAATCGATGAATTCACCGAAGAAACCGGTGCCTGCATCCCCGCTGATCAGGGCTTCGCCCTCCGCCTCATAGATCGACACAAGGGCCGCCTGGGCTGTCACAGGTGCCAGCAGGAAAAAGCCGGCAGCAAAAGCATTAAGAAGTTTCATTTTCAAGTCCTTCAAGGGTAGAGGGCGCGGCAGGAAAGCCGCCGCACCAGGTAATTACGCGATGTCGAAAACACCGTTGTTGATAATATCGATCTCTTCGATGTCGCTGATCCCGCGCAGCAGGATTGTGTCGCGATCCTCGTCCAGCGTGATCAGGAGGTTGTCGCGCCCAATGGTCCGGGTGGCTGCGATCACCGCGCCGTCCAGATCGAGCGTGTCGATACCAGCTTCGAAGTCCTGCACGCGCAGGCTGTCCCGTTGCCCGTCGGTGTCCGTGAAGACAAAGGTATCGGCATCGCCGCCACCGCTGACAACATCCAGACGCCCCCCGCCAGAGACAATACGCTCTGCCGCGTCGGTCCCTGCCAGACGATCATTCCCGGATGTCCCGGCAATCAGCAGATCGGTGTCGCGGTCCAGATCCAGACCGACAATCACCGGGTCATGGTCAGAGCCGCGCAGCGGTGTGCTGCCGTCAAACAGGCCCTGATCCGTCGGGCGCAGTGTGTCGGACTGCGAGAAGGTGCCATCGAGGTTGTAGTCGAAGAACACCGGCGTGTCGGAGTTGATGTTCCACGTCGTCGCCCCGGTGACCTGATCCCGCAACCCTTCGTTGGCCAAAGCATAGTCAAGCGTGCCGATCTGACCACTGAAACGGTAGGAGTAGACATCGTCGCCTTCGAATTCCCGGGCAAGGTCAGTATAGCCTGCGGCTTCCAGCACCTGGATCGGGGTTTCGCGGGCATAGGCGTTTAGATCACCTAGGATCATCACGTCTTCGTCGTCCACACCAGTGGGATTTGTTTCCAGCCATGCGGCCAGTTCACGGGCGGCCTCTTCGCGGGTGGCGTTGTTGCGGCCTGCCCCATCGCCCTGATCCTGATCCTCGACCGCACCCGTGGGCGAGCCCTTGGATTTGAAGTGGTTGACCGACGCGGTGAAGACACCGCCGGTTTCGATCTCCTCAAAGCTTTGCGCCAGGGCCGCGCGGTTGAAGGCGTCGCCGCCCTGTCCGGCGCCCAGCGGATCAAGGAATTCCTCCGTGTCGAGGATCGCCGCGTCCCCCACCAGCCTGGTCGTCGTGGTGTCATAGATGAAGGCCACCGCGATGGCGTCATCACCGACGACGTCACGGCCCGGATCAACAAAGGACCAGACCTCGGACCCCAGTGTCGCATTGATCTCGGCCACCAGCGTCTTGATCGCAAAATCATCGCCTGCAAAGTCGTTCTCGATCTCGATCAGACCGATCACGTCGCTGTCCATGCCGAGGATGGTCTGCACCAGCTTCTCAGTCTGACGCGCCAGCTCTTCGGGGTTTTCGGCGCCCCGGGCGTTTTCGCCGTTATCGATCTGCCCGCCCAATGTGGTGAAGTAGTTCAGCACGTTCAGGGAGCCGACCTTGTAGTTGCTGCCCACATCTTCGGGCTCGGTCGGCACCGGGTTGGTCTCGGGGTCAAGGTCGGCCTCCGTACCTTCGGGCAGGCGCAGACGGAATTCACCAAAGTCGAAGTCTAGGATCGCGGTCAGCCCGTCAACCGACTGGCCCATGCGCGGCCCATCGGTCGGCCCGCCAATCAAGGTACCATCCGGCAAGGTGATCGGATCGAAATCGGAGCGCTCGCTGTTGGTGCCGTCGTCGATAGCAATGGTGCGATTGGCGACCTCTTCCAGGTAGGCCGCGTTACCATCGGCATCCGGCGTGTTGATCTGGCTATACTGGTAGACCGGGCCATCGGAGGTCAGCAGCGCGCGGCCAAAGTCCTCGTAGTCGAAGCTTTCAGAGAATGTCAGCGCTTCGTCGATGGTCACCAGCATGCTTTCATAGGCTTCGCGGTCATCAACATCGGGCAGTTGGATCGACTGGGCCAGTGACATCGGGTCCACCGCCTCGGCCTCTTCAACGCGGATTTCCTGGACCTGAATGGTGGTCTTGCCGAAGCGTTCGATCACCGTGCCCAGCACGCGGACCTTGTCGCCTGCGTTCACATCCGTGTTCAGGTCACCATTGCCTTCGAAGGCAAATATTCCTTCCGAGGTGTTCACATCCGCATCCTGATCAGCACTCTCTTCCATCAGGAAGAAACCACCCAGATCACGGAAGCTGTCATCGTCACCGTTCTGGAAATCGCCCGTCACGATGGCCTCGATCACGACGGTCTGACCAACAAGCGCGCTCGCCGCGCCGCTGCCCTGAACATCGCTGATCAGTGTGGGTTCATCGTCAATGTTGCCACCGCCGCCACCGCCGCCGCCAAGGCCAGTGCCGGAGGTCGGAGTATTGATCTCGGCGTCGTTGAAGAAGTTGAGCAGGTCAAAGTCCCCGGCGGTGTCGGTGTCCACGCCGTCCTCCACGCGACGCACACCTGCTGGCAGGAAATTCCCATCGGGGCCAATACCGGGCGCATCCAGGGCAGGCGTATCGCCATCCGCATCCAGTGTCGCCACAGAATCGATCACGACCTCACTACCGGTGATGGCATCGCCCTGCAGGCTGGAGGTCTCGACCAGCACGAAGGTGGACGAGCCATTCTCCAACGCATTGGCAGGCAGGGTGAGGTTGGCAGAGACGCCATAGGTCGCCTCGGCTGTCTGGTTTGCAAGCAGCAGGAAGCCATTGTCTCCCAGAACCGTGCCTGGCTCGAAATCAATACGGAAATCGATGCTGCCAGCCCCCTCGGGAGCATCCGCATCGTTCTCCACCACGATCAAGCTTAGGCCATCAAGCGAGGCGCCTGGCGTACCAAAAAGCTCTATATACTCGGCGTCCGTGCTGACGGTGCTGGAAAGCACTGCGTTGATCACCACGCTGTCCTCAGTCCCTTCGTCAAAGACCGTGTCTTCGCGGAAACTGAGGTTCTGGATGCGCGTATCACCGCTGGCATCCGTGTCCGCCTCCGAAAATGGCGCATCCAGATCGTCGAGGTATTCTGCCAGCGCGTCCTGTTCGGTGCCATCATCGGCAAAGGTCGCATCGCCTGTGCGCGCCGCATCCACCTGCGGCAAGTCCACCCGGTTTGCGCCCTCACCCTGGGGGAAGGGGAAACCGTCCCCACCACCTGCGAGGAAGTTCAGCGTGACAATGCGGAACTCCTGGCTCTCATCGCCGCTGATCTCGCCGTCGCGGACCAGCTCGGCAATCTGGTTACCGTCCTCATCCACGATCTCGGCATTCACGATACGGCCGCCTGCGGGCAGATCGGGATCGAAGGAGAACTCGACGCCGGACACCTGCGGGAAGCGGCCCGCCACGTCGGGCAGCGCGCCCACCCCATGCTCCAGCACCTCGACCAGCTCGGCCTTGGTCAGGGTCAGCAAGGTCAGGCCATTGTTGAACGCCAGCGCTGTCTGGATGTCATTCTGGCTGATGCCGCCTTCGGGCTTCACCACATTGCCATCACCATCGACGATCTCGCCATTGGGCAGACGCGTGGCGATTGTGTCCCCCGGCAGAACCACGGTTTCACCGATGGATGCCCGGATACCACCGCCATTCTTGATGGAAACAACAACCGTGTCATCCGCGTCTTTGGCGGCGGCAAGGTTGGCATCTGCCGTCAGATTGCCAAGATTTGTCTCTTGTGTACGGACCCCATCCGGGTCGCCTTCAACGCCCGAGCGGTTGCCGTTCAGGAAGACCTCGGAGGTGCCAAAGACATTGGATTCCGTTGCGATGATCTGCGCTTCGATGGCATCCGCAATGGCCTGAATTTCCGGATCGACCAGCCCTTCGGCACCCAGATCGGCCACACCCTGCGCATCGGTCGCATAGGCGCCGGACACATCCGCATCGTAGGAGCCGGGAATGATGTTGCCGTCTTCGTCAAAGTCTATGACGAGGCGGCCCACGTATTTGTAGCTACCATCCGTGTTCACGACCGCTGTCTGGGTGCCGCCGGCGTTCTCGATGAAGATCGGGTATTGGCCCTGATCGCTGTCGCCATCCCGCGGACGGTCGTTGTCGTCGAAGAGACGGGTGTTGGAGCCACCGGCAACGATCACGTCGACACCTTCAAGCCGGGCGGCCAGTTCCTGTTCTATGTTCAAGCGTTGCATATGCGCCAAAAGGATGACCTTGTTCAGGGTCGGATCGGCGGCCAGCAGCGCGTCGACCTCCTGCTGGATCTGTGCGGCCAGCGCATCCAACTGCTCGGGTGTCGGGTTGTCGTCGAAGTCACCCGGCAGGATGCCCAGATCGCCTGGGCTTGAAATCCGGTCGAGCGTCGGGGTGGTCGCGCCAATGACGGCAATCTTCTCACCGCCTGTTTCAAGCACAACCGATGAGGTCACCGTATTGCCCTGCGGCGCCGCGCCGCCTGCAACCTCCAGCGGCGCAAGATTTGCGTCGGTCGAAAAGTCGAGGTTGGACGAAAGATACGCGAAATCCGTCCCGCCGAAGTCGGTCCCGAAGACATCACCGGGCGCATCGCCGGAAATCAGGTCAGCCAGCGCCTCGGTGCCGAAGTCGAACTCGTGGTTGCCCAGCGCGATGGCCTGGATGCCCAGCTCGTTCTGGATCTGGATATCTCCGATCCCGGCGGAACCGAACACCGCCTCGGACGCGTCGAAGAAGACGCTCGGAATGATCGCGTCACCGGAGGACAGCGTCAGCGTGTTGTCGGGCTCGCCATCGTTGCCGAGGTCCTGCGCCCGCAGCGCGTTCAAGACGGCCGAGAGGTTTGGCGCATCCACAACCGCTGCGGAAGAGGCCTCCTGGTCGGAAATGTGCAGCAGTTCCAGCGTGAACACACCGCCGTCCCCATCGGTGGCCTCAAGCCCGTCCACCACGAGGTTATCGATGCCGAACTCGTCACGGGCACCGCCGCCGTCAACGTCATCACCTGACCACCGCAGATAGAAGGGGGTGTTCGCAGGCAGATCCGGCAACGGCACCGCGATCACGGATCCAACCACGCCATCGGCGTTCGGCGCAGCAGCGCTGGCAAACATATCGAGCGGCGAGAATGTGACGCCATCGAGCGAATAAGACAGATCAAATGCATTACCCCGCGGCGCGTTATTGTTGACCAGCCGCTCGAAAGTCACAACGACATCGGATAAATCGGTCTCGCCGCTGTTCAGGGTCAGTGTAATGTCGCCGGGTGTGAAATCGTTGCCACCCGGCTGCAGGTAAAGCGCGTTGTCACCGTCGGAGCGGTTGAGGGCATAGAGTCCCCCCGTGGATACGCCGCCGTCCGTTTCACCGCGCGACAGATCCGCCACGGAATTGAACCCTTCGACAGACCAAAGAAGGGAATCAAGCTGACCCGGTGCGGGGTTCTCATCCAGCCCAAGGCCTAGAAAATCGTTGAAATCATTAGCGTAAATCTGACGGCGCATGGCAAAACCTATCTTTGAAGCGAGGAACGCAGACGCCAGACAGCAACACTTCGCCGCCTGTTTCTGCGCTTTCTGGACCCGTGGGTAGAGTGTGGATGTAACGACTTGTTAACGATTACTTTACAGTTTTGTTCTGAGGCCAAAACAACCATAAAGTGTATCGCCTGCCGGACATGCGCGGATTTCAGCTTGTTTCGAGGATCGCATGATAACTTGCTGAGCATTTGACCAATGAAACGCCACCCGTGGCATTCTGGCCAAGTGATACGGTCCGGCGGCGCAAGAGCTCGATGGCGTCAGACCGTTTTGCGGGCAAGTCCCTGGCCGAAACCGGCGCACTGATGTGAACGCGGAACGGCTGGCGATCCTTGTTCAGCGTTTCATGGAACAGCGTGATGTCCCGCAGGGTGGGGTGCAGCAGGTCCAGAAGATAGAACAGCGCCGAATTGCGCGCCTGGATGTTCACCGGGATGATCGGCACGTCGAACTTCTGCGCAATCATGACGGCGGATTGCATCCAAGCGCGTTCGTAGAGGTGCAACTGCCGTCGTTTTGCCAATCGGCCCAAAGGAAAGATGATGCCCAGACGACCGTCCGACAAGGCGGTGCCGGTCAGCTGCATGGTCTTTTTCGTCTTCTCGTAGTTCCGCCGGTCAAGCCGCCATTCGACCGGCAGGATCAGGTTCCGCATCTGGGGCAAAACGCGCAGGATATCGGAGTTCGCAAAGATGAAGAGATCCGGCCGGGAGCGTGCAAAGGCGTGATAGAGGATGATCCCGTCGGCGATCCCCGTAGGGTGATTGGCCACGACCAACGCAGGCCCTGATTGCGGAATATGGCGGAGGCCGGTGATACGCACGTTCTGCGCGATGCGGTCGGTCAGGGCCGCCATGATCTCCGGCATCGGCATGTCGCGAAAACGATGCGCCAGTTCGACCGTTTCCCGATAACGCAGGATGTATTCCGCGACAGAGCGCACCGCCCGCGTCAACGGGTGAGGCGCAAACAGCCACGGCGCGCGCTCTGCAATCAGCGGGTCAAGCCGGTCTCTCATGCCGCAGGCTGTAGCGGGCTTTTGAAACAGAATTGTAACGCCTCCCACCCGTTCGGCGGGCATTGGCGCATTACGAAGATCAGCTGCGCAAAGCCAATCTAGCAGCCTTCATCTGGCTGTCACACCTGCCTCCTATGAAACCGCCAAATGCCGCGCAAGGGATCCTGCCCATGCTCCACCGAACGATATTTCTGTCCGACATCCATCTGGGCACGCGGGGCTGCCGCGCCGATCTTCTGCTGGATTTCTTGAATAAGCACGACGCAGAAGAAATCTACCTGGTGGGCGATATCTTTGACGGCTGGGCCCTGCGGCGGGGCTGGCACTGGCCGCAGAAACACAATGACGTTGTGCAATTGCTCCTGAAAAAGACCCACAACGGGACGCGGGTTGTGTTCATTCCCGGCAATCACGATGAGGTCATGCGCAACTATCTGGGCACCCATTTCGGCGGGATCGAGGTGGTTGAGACAGCGGATTTCACCGCGCAAAACGGTAAACGCTATTTTGTCACCCATGGCGATCAGTTCGACACGGTCGTGATGAACGCCAAGTGGCTCGCGCATTGGGGTGACCGGGTCTATGCGGCGCTGCTCTGGCTGAACCCCAAGATCAACCGCCTCAGATCCCTTTGGAGCGGGGGCTACTGGTCGCTGTCGAAATGGGCCAAGCGGCAGGTCAAGCACGCGGTCAGTTTCATCAGTGAATACGAATCCGTGCTGGCCGAAGAGGCGCGCAGAGGCGGGTATGACGGTGTGATCTGTGGCCACATCCATCACGCCAACATCCGCAAAATCGGCGAGATCACATATGTGAATACCGGCGACTGGGTCGAAAGCTGTACCGCCGTGGTGGAACGCGCCGACGGCACGCTGGAACTCTTTGATTGGGAAGCCCGGGCTGCCGCGACCTCCTCGGTCCGCCGACGCAGGCGGTTGGCCAGGATCAAGGCCCGTAAGAAAGACCTCGTAGAGACGCAAACATGATTCAGGAGCTGCCATGACTGTAACGCAAACCGTGACGGACCAGCTTGGCGCCGCCGTCCACCAGAATGCGCGCCTGTCGCGCGACGGCCTGCTGGAGCGGCTGTTTTCGCGTCTCTTTCACGGCTTGGTCTATGCCCAGATATGGGAAGACCCCGTCGTCGACATGCAGGCGCTGCACCTGACACCGGAGGACAACGTGATCTGCATCGCCTCAGGTGGCTGCAACGTGATGTCCTATCTGACGGCTCAACCGGCGTCGATTACGGCGGTCGATCTTTCGCCTGCGCATGTCATGCTCAACAAGGTCAAACTCACTGCAGCCCGGCAGTTGCCGGATCACGCGGCCTTCTATGACATGTTCGGCCACGCGGATCGCGCCCACAACATCAAGCTCTTTGACACCTATGTGGCACCGGCGCTGGACGCAGAGACCCGCGCCTACTGGAACGGCTGGACGCTGCGCGGCCCGCGAAAACGGATGTTGGCGAAGGGGCTCTACCGCTTTGGGCTGCTCGGCCGTTTTCTGGGTGCGGTTCATCTGGTGGCGCGCGTCGCTGGTGTGGATTTTCGACCTCTGCTCGCCGCGACGACTCTGGACGAACAACGCCGGTTCTTCGACGAAAAGATCGCGCCGCTCTACGCCTCCGGTTTCGTTCGGTTTCTCGCCCGCCGTCGCGCATCGCTCTTTGGACTGGGCATACCGCCCGCGCAATATGACAAACTGGCCTCTGATGCAGGGGGCGACGTGATCCCGGTCCTGCTCGACCGCACGCGCAAGCTCTTTTGCGACTTCCCGATTTCACGGAACTACTTTGCCTGGCAGGCTGCGCATCGTGGCTACGATCCTTCGGGCACTGGCCCCGTGCCACCCTATCTGCAACCGGAGAACTTTGACATTGTCAGGGACAATGCCGCCCGCGTTCAGGTGTTGAATAAATCACTGACCGACGTTCTGGCCAACCAGCCGACAGCGTCGAAAGATGCCTATGTTCTGCTCGACGCCCAGGATTGGATGACGGACACCCAGCTAAACACCCTGTGGGACCAGATCACCCGCACAGCGGCCCCGGGCGCGCGCGTGATTTTCCGCACGGGTGGCGCAGACAACATCCTGCCAGGGCGTGTGGCGGACAGCCTGCTGAGCATGTGGGAATACCAAACGGACGCGTCGCGCATCGGCTTTGAAAACGACCGTTCGGCGATCTACGGCGGGTTCCATGTCTATAAACTGCGGGGGTGAGACGATGACGGATGCCCGGTCAAGTCATGCGGCGCTGATGGACAATGTCTATCGCCGTCAACGGCTCTTTTACGACGCGACGCGCAAGTATTATCTGCTGGGCCGGGATCATCTTGTGGAGCAGATCGAACCCACCGCCGACGCCCGTATTCTGGAGGTCGCCTGCGGCACAGGCCGCAATCTGGACCGGATCGACAAACGCTATCCCGGGCGGCAGCTTTACGGGTTCGATATCTCACAACAGATGTTGATCTCGGCACGGGCCAAACTGGGACACCGTGCGACGCTCGCGCCCGGCGACGCCTGCGACTACGACCCGCAGCAGATGTTTGGCGCGCGGCAGTTCGACCACATCGTCATGTCCTATAGCCTGTCGATGATCCCTGACTGGCGGGCCGCCATTGACGAAAGTCTACGTCACCTCGCACCGGGTGGGCGGCTGCACATCGTCGATTTCGGCGACCAGAGCGACCTGCCCAACTGGTTTGATCGGGCCCTGCGCCAGTGGTTGGCGAAATTCCACGTCAAACCCCGCGATGCGCTGCGCCACTTCACCGCGCAGCTGTCAGGATGTAGCGTGCAGCACGAAGACCTCTATGGCACCTACGCACAGTATCTTTGCCTGCGTCTGCCGAACGTCTTGCCCTGTCGCGAAACGTTTGCACAGCATGAGAAAGGCCGCGACGGATACAAAGAGTTAACGCTGGCATCAGAATCTGTTTGAGATCGACGCGCATCCACGGTTGACTGCTGCCACCGCATTTTCCCCTTGGCCTCTTCGCCAAAACAAAAGACAGTACACGTAATGCGTGTTGTGACATGCAGGGTGCAAATAATCGGCGCGAGGCCCCAGTGCGAATACTTCTGGCAGACGATCACGAACTTGTCCGCGAAACGATTGCCGCCTTTCTGGAAAAGGAGGACGGGTTTGTCGTTGTGCAGTCAAACGATCTGCCGGAGGTCGAAAAGGCACTGATGGCGCATGATCCGTTTGATCTGGTCCTGCTGGACTATGAGATGCCCGGCATGAACGGTCTCAGCGGCTTGCAAAAGATCATGGATGCCGTGCGCCCGCGCCCTGTGGCGCTGATCTCGGGCTCTGCAAGCAAGGCCGTGGCCGAAGAGGCGCTGGAAATGGGGGCCGCCGGATTTCTGCCGAAAACGGTCGCGGCCAAATCACTGGTGAACGCCATCCGCTTCATGGCGATGGGCGAGAAATACGCGCCCATCGATTTCATGACCCAGGAAGAGGAAGAGGTAGAACACCCGCTCAAGGAATTGCTGACACCGCGCGAACTACAAGTTCTGTCCTGTCTGACCCGCGGGTTGGCCAACAAGGAAATCGCGCGGGAAATCGACCTGCAGGAAGTCACGATCAAACTGCATGTGAAAACGCTGTGCCGTAAGTTGGATGCAAAAAACCGCACGCATGCGGCAATGATCGCAAAGGAGGCGGGCCTGTTCTGACCTGCCTCCTGTTGAGTTTCAGAGTTCCAGGCTGTCGCAGACCTGAACCAGGAACATCTCCATCAGGTCGTTGTGATCCCACAAATCAACCGTCAGGTTCGCCAATTCGATCGTCACGCTGAAATCAGCGTTCTGCACCACGTGCTGGTCGATCCAGTCCGATTTGGTCTGGTCCGAGGTCAACAGATCCAGCATCCGGAAATCCAACCGGTCGTTTTCAGTACCGTCGCAGGTGAAGTCGAGGATCGTATCTGTGCCGCCGTCCGTATCCTCGCTTCTGAAAACGAACCAATCGGCATCGGCACCGCCCAGCACCACATCATTCCCGGCACCCAGCAGGATCTTGTCCCGTCCCTGCCCCGCGTCAATGGTGTCATCCCCTTTCGAGGCATTGATGTAGTCGCTGCCAGACCCGCCGTTGATCACGTCATTGCCGGACCCACCATAGAGCTTGTCCTTGTCGTCCCCCCCGTTCAACGTGTCGTTGCCGGTGCCGCCTTTCAGAACATCCCGCGCCCCCGCGCCTGACAACACGTCATCGCCGGAACCGCCGGTGAGAAGGTCGATACCGGTTCCCCCCGTCAGCATGTCGTTGCCTGAGCCACCGTCCATGACGTTATCTCCCTGGCTGTCGGTCAGGATGTCGTCGCCGGTGCTGCCTTCGAGCGTGTCATTGCCCTGCCCGCCTTCGAGACTGTCATCGCCGACACCGCCGTTGAGCAGATCATCCCCGGAACCGCCATCCATCCGGTCGGCCCCTTCACCACCGCGCAGGACATCCGCCCCGGCGTCTCCCTGCAGATCATCTGCGCCGGAACCCCCGATCAACTGGTCATTGCCCGCACCCCCTTGCAAAACGTCGTTCTGAGCACCGCCAGCAAGTTGGTCATCGCCATCGCCTCCCTGCAGCCAGTCGAACCCCGATCCGCCGTTGAGGTCATCGTTGTCGACGCCCCCATCCAGCGTGTCATTGCCAGACCCGCCGTGGATCATATCCGAACCGGCGCCACCAAAGAGACTATCGTTCTCCTCGGGCAGCAGATTGCCATAGCCGTCATAGCGGTTGCCGAGATCATCGTAGGTATAGGTCATTTGCGGCCCGACCCGGGTAGCATTGCCGCCAAAAAGCTGGTCATCGCCCTGCCCGCCGGTGAGCGTGTCGTTGCCGCCCTGGCCTTCGATCAGGTCCGCCCCGATCCCGCCATCCGCGATGTCCGCGCCAGCGCCATTGGCAATCACATCGTCATATGTCGTGTCCCCGCCGGTGGTCGCCGCGACGCTCAGCCCGCGGATCAGAACCGATGCGGATGTATCCACGTCCGCAAAGGGACTCATGGCGCGCGGATCGGCTGTGCCGTCATTGGAATAGGATTTCGGACTGCCCGCCATCAACTCCAGCTGAACGCTTTTGCCGTCTGCTTGACGCACCACGCGGTAGATACCGCCCGCCGTCGCGGTGGCGTCGTTCATATCATGATCGCCCCCGTTACCGCCCACGTAGAGGTTGCCATCCGCATCATGAATGGCCGCGCCAAAGGTCATCAGCGGGACACCTTCCTGCAACACGCCGTCAATCAGCGTCCCTGTGATATCGCTGGTCGTGATGATCGGCACCCCGCCATCCGCAACGGTGGAAATGTCGATCTGATACAGCTTGGCGGGCGCGCCTTCGGACGAGGGTCGCGTCACACCGTAGAAAGATGCGCTGGCGGCATCAAAGGCCACATCCCAGAGCTGATCCTGGATCATTGATTTTGGAAAGGGGAAGGTCTTGCTGACCACCTGACCATCGGCCCCGACGTTATCCACGTCGATCATGGTCAGCCGGTCCATGCTGGACTGGAACGCCCAGAGATTGCCATCGGCATCGAAATCCCCGGTCCATGACCGATAGGGCGTGCTGCCGATCCGGAAACTTGCCCCCGAGGCGTCCAGCATGACCAGATCGGAACTGGCAACATCATTGCCCAGACTGTCCGTGCCATTCGACACCGCAAGCCCATAGATCATGTCATCCTGAACATTGAAGCCGATGGCGTTGACGGTCACCGTCGCCTTTTGCCCAGCCAGCGTGTAGCTGCCGGTCTGCGGATCAAACACCTGAAGCGTGCCATTGATGACCTGATAAATGCTCGCCTGCCCCTCGGCAAAGCCTTTGACATCGACGGCTTTGCCCCCGATCTCCATCTGTTTTTCATAGTAAAAGACAGGTGCATCCGTGTGGATGGTCGGGCCGGTATCAAGCGTGCTGTCGATGGATCGGAATGTCAGCTCGCCGACGCCATCAATCCCCTTGAAGGTGATGTCATGGGCGGAAAAGCTGGCGCTGTTGGTATCGAACTGGTCAATGACGGCCCCGTTCCACAACACTTCCACAGCGCCGCTGACAGAGCCCGCACCATAGTTCGCCGCCAGATCGAAGCTGATCGCATAGACCTCACCTGCCCGGGTTTCCACCGCCTGCGTCATGCTGGTGTGGCCACTATCACTGGTGGACACGGCCCAGGCGCCGGTATCGGCGTATTGGGCAAAACTGGTGGCCCCGTCCGTGCCCTCAAGCATGTTGGTTTCGATGAAGTCCCCAAAGACGATGTCGTCCCCCTGCGTGGTCTGGATGATGTCATCCCCGGAAAGCCCAACAACGAAATCCACGTCGGCGGTGCCTTCAAGTGTTTCGGACAAGTGTGTCCCGATCCTAAGGTTCTGATTAACTGATACGGACATTTGTCCCTCCTTTACTGGTTACGTTCACAAAATGCGGGGCGGCTGTTACCAGCCGATCCCTTGATAGTTTGCCGCTGTCGGCGCCGCAGACGCGATCCGGGCGACATCAATGACCGGCGTGTCGCCTGCAGTCTCTACCGCAGCGCGGTAGGTTGGGTTGGCATGGGTGACGATCATTGCCTCGACACTGCCCGTGACCTCATCAAGATCGGCGCGCATCATACCCGGCAGGTCCTTGGCCAGCGCCTGCAGACCGGGGCTGCCGTGGCGCACATAGGCAAGCTGACCGGCAAGGGGGGTTTCCGGTGTGATCGCCGGGTCGTGGATCACCACCTCGACCCCTTCGGCGTTCAGCGCGGCAATCACCTCCAGAATGGGGCTTTCGCGCAGATCATCGGTACCGGGTTTGAACGCCAGCCCGAGAACGCCGACCCTTTTGGCACCCGTGTCGCGCACCATCTGAAGCGCTGCGTCGATATGTGTCTCATTGGAGGCGCCGAGGCTCTGGATCAGCGGCAGATCAACGCCTTGCTGCTCGGCAATATGCGCGACCGCGCGCACCTCCTTGGGCAGGCAGGAGCCCCCATAGGCGAAGCCCGGCTTGAGATAGTAGGGAGAGAGGTTCAGCTTTGTGTCCTGCACGAAAACATCCATGACATCGTGGCTGTCAACGCCCAGCGGCTTGCACAGGCGTCCCACTTCATTGGCAAAACAGACCTTTGTCGCGTGCCAGACATTGTCGATGTATTTCACCATCTCCGCCGTCTCGACGGTGGTGACAATCGGGTTTTCGTCCACCGCCTCGTAGATGCGGGACAGAACTGCGGCGCTGCGCGCGTCATTGGCGCCGATCACTGTCTTGGGCGGCGCGTAGAAATCCTCCACCGCGACACCTTCGCGCAGGAATTCCGGGTTGAAACAGACACCGAAATCCTCCCCTGCCGTCAGGCCGGACACCTCTTCGATGATCGGCGCCATGAAGCCCATGGTCACCCCCGGCGGGATCGAACACCGCATCACCACCACGTGGAAGCTTTGCTTGCGTTTCAGCCCGGCGCCAATGGCCCGCGCCGCCGCATCAATATAGCTGTGGTCACAGCCGCCATCCGCGGCGGTCGGGGTGCCGACAGAAACAAATGTGACATCCGTATCAACAACCGCCTGCTCCAGGTCATCCGTGGCAGAGACAAGACCATCCTCCACGCCTTCTCCCAACAACCGCTCCAGATCCTGTTCATGGATCGGCGACCGGCCAGCAGCGATGCAGGCCACCTTGCCGGGGTCGATATCGACCCCCACCACGCGGTGTCCGAGGCTGGACAGGCAAGCGGTGGACACCGCCCCGACATAGCCAAGGCCAACAACGCTGATGCTGGGTTTCTCATCTACCAGCCGCAGCGGCGCTTGCAGGGTTTCCTGGGGGAAGTTCAGGGGAATGTCGAACATGATACCAATCCTTACTTGTGACTGACATCCTTCTATCCAACTGTTTTACAACAATCTTTCCTACAGCGGTATAGGTGCGCCAAACTTTGTATGGCGGCGCTATCCTTTGGGATAGCCCCGTGCCCGGATGGGAGATCGCAGCAAATAGCGTGGGCATGACCCTGGGCTGACGCGGGCTGTGCCGCGTTTGGGGACCACGTCAGGCACAGAAATGACGGTGGCTCAGAAGAGAGGAGGCAGCTCCAGCGCGCCCACATAAACCGCCAGCGCCGTGACGAAAGCCGTGACCGTGGTGACCAGCTGGAACTTGGCCACTGCGTTCTGCATCCTGTCGCGCAACGTACCGCCATTGCCCGCCGTTTGATTGCCCCGGTTCGACCATTTCTGTTTGCTGAGGTGAAAGATCATATAGACCTTTACGCCCGCATTTATGATCTGGTTGAAGTAGAGAATGAAGGGCCAGCTGATATCGGCGCTGCGCGCATAGCGGAACAGGAACAGGCACAGGATTGTCCGGCTGAGCACGATCCAGATCAGACAATGCATCAGGTAGGCCGGTGCGACGAACACCGTCAGCACCGCCAGTGTCGGGCTGACCAGCATCGTCCACATGGCAAGCCGCTGGTCGACCAGGCACCACCAGATGAACGGGTTGACCACGCGCGGCCCCAATGCAATGGCGCGCGTACCGTTGCGCAGCATGTTGCCGGACCAGCGGCGGAAATTCTGCACCATACGCTCGGTGCCCGATCCTTCGATCTGTTCGATTGTGTAGACGCAGGCATCGGGCACATAGGTCATCTTGGCGCGTTTGGTTAGCAGGTGATACCAGGTGCTCTTGTCGTCGCCGGACAGAAACCTGAACCGCCCCCACAGCCAGTGATCAAGATGATCTGCTTCGATGGTCCGGATGAATGTCTCATCCGTGACGTGATACGCACGAAAGACGCTCATCCGCCCAGTCAACGTCAGCACCTTGTCGGACAATGCATGGCTTTGCATGGCCAACCGGCGTTGCGCAAACCGCATCGACAACCAGCTTTGAATCCAATCCGGCCCGTAACACAGCACCTCCTCATTGGTGGTCAGCGCCTGCAGGCCGGGGTCTGCGCCAAACATCGAGCAGGTCTTTTCCAGCACATCCGTGCCATAGACCGCGTCCCCGTCCATGAAGATAACCAGATCATCCGGGCGAATACCGGCACGATTCATCGCCCGCAGGATCATACCGATGGCCATGCGTTTGCCCGGCTGGTTCTGCCGCAAGAACACCAGTTCTGCATCCAGATCGGCGGCATGGGTGCGCACGAATTCCGTGATGATCTGCTCATCATAGGAAGCGCCGGTGCCAATCCACAGGGTGGTCGGGATGCCCTCTCGCCGGATTTGCCCAAGGATGGAGCCGATCACGCGGCGCGTGATGGCGGGTTCTTCGTAGAATGTTGTCATCTGGATATGCAACCGCCGCGGGCGCCATCCCGATTGCCAAACCGCATCCGCGCGACGGCGCATGCCCGGCCATTTGAACCGTGCAAAAATCTCGGCGCGGACCGCATGGGTGAACCACCAGCCAAAGCGCCAGATGCCAAGGCCACCCAGAACAAAGGTCACCTGCAAAAGGTCGGGATGAAAGAAGTTGTTTGGCCAGAACACCATCGCGGCGCTCAGCAGGCCAAGCAAAAGGGCGAACTGAACGCTCTGCCTCGGAGACCATTTGGCAAACCCTTTTGGCACCGGTCCGGAGAGCCTTTTCAACCAGCCATCCAGGTGCTTTTCAAAGGCATAGACCGTATCGGGCGCTTGCATGCTCTCACCCCTTCCAAAAAACAAGGGGGGAGACACGGTCAAGCGACACCTGCGCCGGGGCATTGCGGCGGAACCATTTGCGGCTGTTCATGACCCCGACATCATCCGCCTGAATGGTCAGGATCATGCCAAACCGGTCGGGCTGCGCGATATTCGTGCCGGCCTGCACATCGGTGACGGTGCCTGTGACCTCTCTGGCCTCACCCCGGTAGACATAGGCGATCCGCGCCGCCATGCCGACATGGACGCGGGTCGCCATGGCATCGTCCAACCAGGCAACGGCGCGGCGCGGGTTCTTGTCTTCGACGTCGATAACCGGTGTGTTCCGCCCGACATAGCCACCTTTTTCGGCGTGCACAGCATAGACGGTACCTGCGGTGCGTGCCCGGATCAGCAGCTTGTCGGCAGCAGCCTTGCGGTGCCGCAACTCGCGCTTCCAGCGACGCAGATCAAGCTCACGTTCCTCCACACCCGCCTCCAACGTGGCCTTCATGTCAAAGTAGCCCCCCGCAACCGTGTCGCGACCGCGGTCAAATGCGTATAATTCGCGCCATGCCGTCTCAACCACAGGGGGGTAAACCAGCGCGCGCGGGTCGTTCCGCTGCCACGGGTCCCACACCTGGGAAAACGCCGCCCAAAGTGCGGCGCGGCGCGTCTGGTACAGCGCCAGATGACGTGCCAGACGGTCTTCGGCGGTTTTCAGGCGGCGTTCCGCCAACAGCACTTCGGCCCGCACATCCTCTACATCGCTTTCCCGGTCCGGGTCCTCGATCCGGGCCAGAATGTCACCTGCGGCCACATCGTCACCAACCGCCACGTTCAGCCGCGTCACATATCCCGCGCCCGGTGCGACATACTCCAGGATTGGCGCCGTAAACCGCGCATGCTCCAGATCGATACGGGACAGGCGCTGCCAGATGTGGCCGCCCAGAAAGACCGTCAAGAGAGCGGCCATTGCCGTGTAGAATGCCATGTTCCAGATGATACGGAGGAGCCGGGGTTTCCCGGCTGCGCGACCCGCGGCCTCCTCCGCTTCGGTCTCGTGCATCGGCACCAGATCCACCGGGGTATCAAGACTGGTGATCATCTCTCCCGCAGAAACCATCTGGCCCGAAAGCACCCCCTGATAGAAGGTAGAAAGGGTCTCTCGCTGCCGCACGGTAAGCTCTGCAAACTGGTAGTGACCCGGCGTGTCGGTCGCCGTCAGCGAAACCGGGAAAGAGACCTCAACCCCTTGGAAAGGAACGCACAACATCGTTTCGCCGGCCATGTCGGGCGCGTCGACCTCCAGCCATATCCCCGCCAGCGACCAGCGGCTTGCAGTCACCTTGCAGCCATTTGCCTTGTGCAAATGCAGCGGTGCGGTGACCGAAAACGAAAGATCTGACATCGGACATTCGTGGCGAATGTTCATGGCGGGCTCCAGGCTGCGTACAGACGATACGGCGGCGTTCCGGACGGTATATCAGGCGGAGACGCGCCGCAGAGGGGCGCAGCGGAACACTCTCATGCGCAAAAGTCTAAAGGGGGCTATCCTTTGGGATAGGGGGATGTCGCCGCATCCCTCAGGGCTGTGCGGGTCTCTGGCCATGCATCGACAGCCTCCGTAGCCGCAGAGTGCGAGGCTGCAGGCTTCCCAGCCTTGGCCGCCTGTTCCAGCTTGCGCAAGCGCCGCTGGAACGGGACCACACCCACCATGCCCGCAGACCCAATTGATTTATGCGTACGTGCGGCCAGGGTTGGCAGGTCGGACGCATCCAGAAGGGTTGGCACGTCGGCCAACAAGGCATCAATCTCCGCCTCGAAGTCCGCCACCAGTCTCTGCAGCCTTTCCTTGGCGAACACTGTTCTGAGCTCGTCGAAAATGTGAGAGGCCACAAGATCCTCCACCTGCACCCTCGCTTTTTCCGGTGCCATCACATCCACGGTACCAATTGCAGTGGCCAGCGTGCCGAGCAGTTCCGCCTGCGACACCGGCTTGTTGAGGCAGATGTCCATCCCGGCAGCGATGAATTTGGCCTGTTCATCGGCCAGCGCATGCGCGGTCAACCCGATGATGGGCACCGCGCGATTGGGCGTGTCGGCCGCCCGGATAATCTCCGTTGCGTCGAGGCCATTCATCACCGGCATGCTGACATCCATCAGGATCGCGGCAAACCGGCGCTGATGCGCCAGATCCACCGCTTCCTGACCGTTATGGGCTTCGGTGACCTCCACGTCATGCGCCTTCAGCATTTGCCGTACGATCAGACGGTTGATCTCATTGTCTTCGACCAGCAGAATATCTTGCCCCTTCAACATCTCCGTATCCGGCATCGTCGGTGGTTGATGTGGCTCTGGGGCACGCTCCTCGGCGACCTGCAGAGGGACCGAAACGGTGAACGTGCTGCCCTTGCCCACCTTGCTTTTCAGGGTGATCGTCCCGTGCATCATATCCACAAGCTGTTTGCAGATGGTCAGCCCAAGACCCGCACCCGAGGCCAACCGGTCATAGGATTTTTCCTGCGTGAAGAAGCGATCAAAGACCCGCGTCTGATCTTCCGGGGGAATGCCAACGCCCGTATCCTTGACGGAGAATTCCAGCATCAGATGGCCATCATCCGTCGGTGTCGTCCGCGCCTTCAAGGTGACCTTGCCGTGGTGCGTGAACTTGAGCGCGTTGCTGACCAGGTTGAAGGCAATCTGGCGCAGCCGCTGTTCATCAGCAACCACGTGACAGCGTGACATGCCTGCCAAATCCAGCGTGAGCGTATTGCTTTGCGCATAGGCGGTGGTTTCATTCGTGGTCACCACGTCCTTGAAGAACTGCCGAAGCTCGAAAGTGTCCTCGCTCAGCTCCAGCTTGCCCACGTCCATGCGCGCCACGTCGAGCACGTTGTTGACATGGTAGAGCAGGATATCTGCCGAGTGTCGGGCGATCCCGAGATAGCCCGCCTGCGTCTTGCCCAGCTTGGTGTTTTGCAAAAGCTCGATTGTCCCGAATATACCGTTGAGCGGCGTGCGCATCTCGTGGCTCATCACCGCGAGGAAATTGGATTTGGCCTGTTCGGCCTGCAAGGCCTCGTCCCGGGCACGTTTCAGGTTTTCCTCGGCGGCCAGCCGTTCGGTGATGTCTCTCAGGTAGGAAATGAAGATCGTACCGCGATGGTCCTTGGCCATGCCGATGGAGATTTCCACCGGGAACTCCTCTCCCGATTTGCGCAAGGCCGTGATCTCGATCCGGCCCTGCCCCACCAGCCGCGCCTCTCCGGTTTTGTTGAACCGGTCCATCCCGGCCCGATGCGCCGCGCGGTGCTGATGGGGCACAATGAGATCAGCCATCTGGGACCCAATCGCCTCCTCTTTCGCAAAGCCGAACACCGTTTCCGCCGCGCCGCTGTAGTCCAGAATGACCCCATGATCGTCGGCCACGATGATTGCATCCAGGGACACATCAAAACTCGACTTCAACCGGGAATTCGCACGCTCCGCGGCCTCTGAAATCTCGCGGTGGACGCGATACTGGCGCAGCAAAACAAAGAGCATGAAGCCCAGAAAGAGAATGAGCGCGATGCTGATCGTGGCGGCGGCAAACAGCAATCGACTGAACGCCGCCCGTTCCGCATCGGACGCCGCAGAGCGCAGCGCGATACCGGTCAAGGCGATGTCATGTGCGTCCTCGCGGATCGTGGTCGACAGCTGCCAGACCTCTCGCAGACTGTTTCCCAGCTCCGCATCGGGGCGGTCGATCAGCAGCGCGAGCTTGTCCAGGCAGGCCTGCAACGTGGCCAGCTGTGCGGAAAAAGTGTCATCCGCGCGCATCTTCGCAAAGCCGCGGCTTTCGCGGATATTGACCGCGCGGCTATAGGCATTGTCGAACCGTCGCCGCAGGGTTGCGAGATCGGGCGGGTCCGACTGCTGCGCCAGCAGCGCCTCATCCGTCAGCAGCAGCACATCCACCTCAACCTGGGACAGGGTCCAGGTCAGATTGTCGCCGGGGGCCTCGCGCAGCGTGTTCATCCGCTGCGTGATCGCCAGGAACAGGCCGACCAAAAGTGCTATCCCGATGAGGATCACCCCAAGCGGGAGGATGCGCCGCAAGATCGCGTCCTTTCTGAACAATTCCAGTACCATCCCGATAAGGAGCCCAGCATCGCGCGCTAGTTGTTCGAGACTATACGGTCGAGTTGCCAAATAGAACGTGAATAGATCACCTCGCTGCGATACTTGGCATCGCTGTCGTAGTTGTAGACGATCCAGAGCGGCCCCTTGTTACGACGCGACATGGGCTCGCCGTTCATCAGATAGGCGATGATTGGGGTGTCTTCCTCGATCTCGCTGAGCGGGATCTCGATCTTGTAGTCGTTCAGAGCCACGGCACTGATCTCCTGCCCCTGCGCGCCGGCATAGTCCAGCACGTCACGCAGCGGCACACCGGTGAAGGTGACCTCCCCCTCCATCCAGATCGTGGAGGTGGTGAATTCCACCGTCTCCATGACTTCCAGCAACGCCCGATCCAGCGTGACAACCCCATCCGCCGTTTCATGTGTCAGTGCCCCGGAGAGGGTCAACAACACATCGCCAGTCGGAACGGGCAGCTGTTCTGCCAGACCTTCAGATGTCAGACCCAAAATGAGTGACAGGGCGCAAAGGGTAGGTTTGATGGACATGGTGTCGGCTCCGTGAAAGCAGCAAGGGATGTCCTCGGACTACCGCCACTAGCAGCCAAAAGCGATATGGCAGCGGTATAGCCGCCTATCCTTTGGTATAGGATCGGCGAAATGGAGCCTGCCGAACGGCTGGGCGTTGCCGGGCGGATCATGCGCGCGCGCAATCCGGCACTGTTTCGTGCACTCAATGGGCAGAAGATGCACAGCCGGTCCGGTATAGAGTACCCCGCCTTGTTCGAGGGGATGTCACAAAGGCGGTCGAAAATGCGGCCCATCGTTCTGCCCGCGGATTTCGGGGCCGCTTGTTTCTTGTACTCAAACTGACCTCAGAGCGGCAAAAACAGAGTGCTCCGACAGGCCAATTCACTCGTTACCAACACGGTTGCTACGAACCGGCTGTGCAAGGACAGGTCTACGCAAAAGGGCGCACATCGGGCAGACCTGCAAAAGAACAGGGACACGACAATTCGCCTAGCGCCGATAGCCGTCGGTATAGGTTTTGCTTTTGAACATGTGGGCGCGGGTTCAGAAACGCGCGCAGGCATGTGAAAGGGCCGCACGTTTGACAGCGCGGCCCTTGGTGGTGTGGTACCAGATCAGCCGTTGATCCAGCCGGTCACCGTTTCCTTGTTGTCGGCGATCCAGTCTTCGGCCACCTCACGCGGATCGCGCTTGTTTTCGAACATTTCAACGATCCAGCCGTTGATCTCGTCACCGGTGAACTGCACGTTGGACAGCATCTTGGCGACCGGTGGATTCCGCTCTTCCAGCGACTTGGAATAGGCGACAAAAATATCGTTCGCCGCGATCACGCATTCGAAATAGGACACTTCCAGCCAGTCTTCGGCATCCAGATCGACCACTTCGCAGCCGTCAAAGCGGTCGGGCTCTTCCAGAGCGGTCAGGTCGTATTTCACGTGGATCGCCTCAGGCGTCCAGTAGTAGAAAAGCTGTGGCTTGCCTGCGGTATAGGCCGCTTCGAGACCCGCCTTGAACGTGTCGGCAGAGACGATGTTCGGCTCCCACAGCCCGTCCAGCCCGTAGGATTTGAACTTGATCTGCCAGCGTTTGGTCGACGCCCATGTCACATCCCCGGCCCAGTATTCACCCTTGCCGTTGCCGTCGGTATCAAACATCGCTGCAATCTCGGGGTTGTTCAGGTCCTCGATGGAACTGACCTTATCCGCCATGTAGCTGGGTACGTAGATGTTGGACGTGCCCTTGTAGGGCTTGTTTGTCGCCACCGTCTGGTTGCCGTCGATGTACTCGTCCCAAAGCGCCTGCTGGTTCGGCATCCACATGTCCGTGTAGACATCGATAGATCCGTCGCCCTTATCCATGCCCGCCATGATGACGGCCGCCTGGTTCATGCCCGATACGATTTCCGCATCACCGCCCATTTCCTGCTCGACGATGGCCGCCAGCACATGCCCGATGGCCTGCGCGCCGTTCCAGCTGAGGTCGGAAAAGGTGATCTTCTCCTGCGCGCCCGCGCCTGTCGCTGCCAGCAAAAGCGCTGATGCGGCGGCGGAGTGTTTCAATCCCTTCATGGTAGTCTCCCTTCATTTTGATTTTGGTTGCGAGGTGATCAGATCCGACTGAACGAATTGCGGATCCCTTTGAGAATGCGGTCGATCATCATCGCCACAAGTGCGATGGCAATCCCGGCCAGAAGGCCCTTGCCCGCCTGCGCATCGCCCAGAGCGGAGGTCACAATCGCGCCCAGCCCCTCGGCCCCGATAAAGGCCGAGATCGTGGCCATGGAGAGCGCCAGCATGATGGTCTGGTTCAACCCGGCCATGATCGACGGGATCGCCATGGGCAATTCCACCTTGTGCAGCAGCTGCCGATGAGATGCGCCAAAGGCCATGGCGGCTTCCTTGGTGCTTTCAGGCACCTGCAGAATACCCAGCGCCGTCAGCTTGATCATCGGAGGCATCGCAAAGATCACCGTGGCCAGCACCGCCGGGGGCTGCGAGATGCCAAAGAAGGCAACCGCCGGGACCAGATAGCTGAGGCTGGGAATGGTCTGCATCACGTCGAGGATCGGCTCGGTGATCCAGCGGAACCACTTGTTCTTGGCCATCCAAATCCCGATGGGCAGGCCGACAAGCACACAGACGGCCGTCGAGACGACCACCAGCGCCATTGTCTGCATCGCGATCTGCCACAGTTCGAACAAGGCCAGAAAGCCCAGCGAGGCGCCGACAAAGATGGTCGTCCCGGTGCCCGCAAAGGCCCAGCTGAGCGCAAGGAAGAGGAAGGCAACCACCGGCCAGGGGGTCTGCATAAAGGCAACCTCGACCCGGATCAGCGACTGGCGCAGCACGTTGGTCATGGCGTCAAACGCGGTGGCATATTGCGCACGCAGCCGGTTGATCGAAATGTCGATGCTCTCGGCAGAATAGGTGAAGATCGTGACCTTGCGGCCTTCGACGGGCTCCTTGATCTGCGTGATGACCTTTGTGGCGCCTTCATCGCCTGCCGCAATTGCTTCCTCATCGGCAACACGGCGGTAGGTGATGTCTTCGGGCGGCGTGAGCCGCGCCAAGGTCGGGAAATCATCGATGGTCAGGCAATCGAACCGGTCACGTGTCGAGATGTTCTGGTAGTCCTCGACAAGGTCCCGGTTGCGCCCCAGATCGCGCAGTTCCTTGCGCACGGCCGACCGCTCCGACTTTTGTGCGTCCGTCAGTTCGTCCAGAGCTTCGAGCGCATCGAGCTTGGATTGCAGAGTTTCAACACCGGTTGACATGGACGCATAGAGCGCGAGGACATCCTCTGCCTGATAGAGCGGCAGCAACTGGTCCACGCTTTCCGCAGCGCGAATCTGGTTGAAACAGGCGCGCTCATCCAGGCGCAGCTGGGTGGCGCGATAGGTGGTCAGCGGCACGATGATCGCCATGACCAGAACGCCCAGCACGACACGTTTCATGCTGACGCCGCTTGGCACCGCCTGATTGATCCGCCAGCGGGCATATTGACTGTAATACCAACGGTTTGCACTGCTTCCCATCCAGAAACGGCCCAGGAAAAGCAGGCCCCATCCAGCCCAGCTATAGGTGGTGATCCAGTTGGAATAGCGCGCCACCAGCGTGGCATTCGCGGCAGCGTTGCTTTGCGCTTCCGCCAGCAAGGGCGAGAATTTCAGAACCTGCATCAGGCAGACAATGGCAATCACATCAAGGGCAAGGGACACCCAGAAGAGCAACCAGGACCCCCGCGCGGCGGCCCAAATCCACGGCACCAAAACCGCCCAGATATTGACATGCCAGCGCGGGAGTTTGCCGCGCTGTATGCGTTCGAAAATCGGGCCGAAATAGCTCTCGTTCTGTTCTACGAATGTCCCGATGGAGACATCGCGGTCGTCGATTTCACGCTGTTCCGCCCCGCTCATGCCTCGGCCCCCCCTTGCAATCCACGCAGCAGCGTATCCTTGGTGATGATCCCGACCACCGAACCGTCGTCTTTGATCAGCACCGGCAGGTCGGTGCCCGTGCTGAGACCGACAAGCGTGTCCAGATCGTCATCGGGCCGCGCGGTCGGATGATCCCCCTTGTCGTCCAGCGGCCCACGCGTGGCGGTGAATTCCGCCGGGTCCAGCATGATCTTGGAGGCCGACACCAGCTTGAGCCGCGAAATACCCGCAACGAAATCAGCGACATAATCGTCGGCGGGCGCTGTCACGATGTCTTCCGCCGTGCCGATTTGTACGATCTCTCCGTCCTTCATGATGCCAATCCGGTCGCCCATGCGGATGGCCTCATCCAGATCGTGGGTGATGAAGACGGTGGTTTTCTTGAGGTTCTGGCTGAGCCCCAGGAATTCGTCCTGCAGGTTCCGCCGGATCAGCGGGTCCAGCGCCGAAAACGGTTCATCCATCAACAGAATTTCGGGGTCCGCCGCGAGGGCCCGCGCAAGTCCCACCCGTTGTTGCATACCACCCGACAGTTCCGACGGCAGCCGGTCGCCATAGCCATGCAGCGACACCGTCTCAAGCGCACGATCAGCAGCCTGCGCGCGGGTGTATCCATCGATCCCGCGCAGTTCCAAGGCAAATCCGATATTGTCGCGCACCGAACGATGCGGCAGCAGGGCCATGTTCTGAAAGACCATGCCGATCTTGTCTGCCCGCGTCGCGCGCAGCTGTTCCGTCTTCATCGCACCGATGTCTTCGCCCATGATCCGGATCGTGCCGGAGGTGGGTTCAATCAAGCGGTTGATATGGCGCACCAGGGTCGATTTGCCGGAGCCCGACAGACCCATGAGGCAGAAAATCTCCCCCTCCTCGACCGAAAAGGACGCGTCTTTGACCCCGACCACGGCCTCGAACCGCTCCAGCACCTCAGCCTTGCCCAGACCTTCCGATTTGATGGCTTTCATGGCTTCCGCGGATCGGGATCCGAAAACCTTCCAGACGTTCTCCAGTTCGACAACACTCAAACGCGCGCCCTCTCTCTTGTTGGGTCGACAAAAGGCACATCGCAGAGCGTGCCGGACAGCCGCTTCATGCGGCCGTCGAGTTGACCGATTTCCAGTTTCGTCTCCGCCGCCGCATGCTCGACGCTCAGCCGGATCATGGCAATTGCCCGCTCCAACATCGGGGACCGGGTGGCAGAGGTCACCACGCCCACCTGCCGCTCCCCGCAGAATACCGGCGCGCCGTGGCGGGGGACGTCATCCGCCTCCAGCAGTATGCCCCGCAAGACCCGGCGGGGTGCTTCGGCGTTGCGTATCAAAGCCTCACGACCCACAAAATCCGTCTTTTTAAGGTTCACCGCAAAGCCAAGGCCTGCTTCGAAGGCATCGACACCCGGGGCAAACTCCGCGCCCGCTGCCGCGAGACCTGCTTCAATCCGAATGGTTTCCAGGGCCGCAGAGCCCATCGGTTTCAGGCCAAACTCTGCGCCCGCCGCCATCACGCTGTCCCAGACCTGCAGCGCGTTTTCCTTCGCACAGAAAATCTCGTAGCCCAATTCACCGGTATAACCGGTGCGGGTCAGCAGGAAGGGCACACCTTCGCGATCGTTCAGACGCCCGACCGTCACCCCGAACCATTTGACCTGATCCAGCGTCGGCACATGCGGTTGCGTGAAAACGAGCTTGCGCAGGATATCCCGCGACCGCGGCCCCTGCAGCGCGAGATTGGGCAAGGACCCCTGCATATCGTGGATGCGGACCTGCAGCCCCTCACGCTCCGCCAGTTTGCCCAGCCAACGACCGCTTTCCTCGTTCCCGCAGCACCATCGGAAAAGATCCGGGGCAAGGCGGAACAGGGTGCCGTCATCAATGACCTCCCCGCTTTCGTCACACATCAGCGCATAGCTCGCCCGCCAGACGGCGAGACGCGCAATATCGCGGGTCATCGCCTTTTGCAGCAACCGCTCCGCGTCCGGCCCGATGATGTCGTATTTGCGCAGCCCGCTCATGTCCTGCAGGGTCGCGGCCTCGCGACAGGCCCAGTATTCTCCCAGCGTGCCGGAAGACGGGAAGGACACCGGCGCCCACAGATCACGGGCGGGCGCAAACTGATCCGTCAGCGGCGCCAGACGCGCGTGGAAAGCGGAATGTTGCGAGATCTGCATCGGGGCATCCTCTTTGCTGCGGTAGGCAACCGCGCGGGTGATCCGGGTTTCGGGATGGTAGATGCGCACATGCACATCCGTGGGGTTCCAGCCGTTAATGGGATCAATGTCATCGGGACAGGCAGTGCTGACGCAGACCAGATCATCCAGCGCCTCCAGCGCGACATAATCGCCGGGGCGGGAGTGGGATTCCTCGGTCAGCAGATGCTGATGCTCATCAATCCACGTGTTCCAGAAAAAGTTGATCGCCGGCCATGCCCTGCGGCTGGCAACGCCGAAATTGTCCAACGCGCCGGAAATATTGTCGGAACAATTCACATGGCCGGGAAAGCCGCGTTCTTCATAGCCGCGCGCCGTGCAGGCCAGACCAAAGGTATCGTGCCGCCCGCAGGTGTCCTGGACCACCCGCATCATCGGCACCATTTGCGGATCAAAAAACTTGTCGAAAAGCCCCGGCCCCGGGAACGCCCGGCGCACCATGCTGCGGGTGGCGGTGCTGTCGATCATCAATTCCTGACCGCGATCCAGTCCGCTGGCTCGAAATGCCTGAAAATCGGAGCATTGTTGGCCCTCGACATCGATGATCTGAACGAACTCACCACGTCGGACCTCGAAGGCCCGGGCCGTGGCACGGGATACGGTGAATTCCTCGCGGACATCGCCCAGCGGGTCCGGCAGCGCGGAGGCGCCCGGCGCCCGCTGATGCATCACGACCAAGGCACCTGTGGCACGGGCAGAAACCAGCGCTGTTCGCTCAGCTGGCGCGACGAGCCACAATGTGCAGGCCAGCGGCGCACGCAGCACAAGCGGCTCGCGGACACCGGTCACGGACGTCGCGGTATATCGGATGTCGCGGGCCACACCCTGACGGATAAGCCATCCGGTCACTTCCTCACTGTCGAAGTCGGACCGCAGCAAGGGAACCGGTGCTGGCAGCCCAAATGCCGCTTCGCAACGCCCTCCCTCATCGGTAAACGCCATGATCGCGACGTGATCCTGCGGGTCGCTGAGATCGACCTGCACCAGGTCTCCGGCAGCCACATTCAGCCGCAGGGCCATCCGGGGCTCCAACAAGCGCTTGCGCGGCGACGCCGCATGTTCGAACCCGGCAAAGTGACGGCCTCGGCCCTGATGGCTGATGTTGGAAAACTCTCTTATCAGCGCAGTGGCAAGCACCATATCCCCCAGGCGAGTCGCGCGATGTAACTAGTTACATGATCAATTAAACTAGTTTCATTTGTCAACGATCACGTTTCTTCCTATGTCAGATTAATTGGTGGAGGATGAAAATATGGGCCCGCGGCACCGCAAGACACGCAGCAATATGCGTGATGTCGCCGAAAAAGCGGGCGTTTCCGTCGCCACGGTGTCACGGGTGCTCAGCGGTGCCGATGGCGTGCTGGAGACGACGCGCGAGCGCGTGCAGCAGGCTGCTGAAGAGCTCAGCTTCGTGCCAAGCCCAGCCGCGCGCGCGATCAACTCGGGCCGGACGTATATGGTGGGCGCGCTTGTCCCCACATTGGACCATGCGATTTTCGCCCGCTACATCGAAGCGCTGGAAATGGAACTGGTCAAACAGGGGTTTTCTCTGGTTGTCGCAACAACGGGCGGTGATCCGATACGGGAAGCGGAGCGCGCCGAGAACCTGCTCGATCTTGGGGTTGAGGGGTTGTTTGTCTCCGGGATCACACGCGGCGACGGGTTCGAGGCTCTGGTTGCGCGACGCAAGGTGCCGGTTATTGCGACATCCTATTTCAAGGTCGACCACAGTCTGCCGACAATCGGCTATGACAACGCCAGAGTGGCCTCGATGGCGCTGGAGCATCTTCACGCCCTCGGTCATCGCCAGATCGGCGTCCTCTCGGGTTTCAGCCAAGACAACGACCGAACGGCCGCACGTCTGACTGGAATAGAGCGGCACGGCATGACCGGCCTGCAGTTTGCGCAATCGGCCATCGACTACGATGCGGCGGGCGACAGCGCGGCGGCCCTCTTGGACCGGCATCCGAGGTTGACGGGCCTTCTGTGCCTGTCGGACGTGCTTGCCCAAGGAGCCCTCTTTCGCCTGCAGCGCATGGGTGTGCAGGTTCCGACCGACATTTCGATCATCGGGATCGACGATCTGCCGGGATCGGCCAGCACCTTCCCGGCTCTGACAAGTGTGCGGCTACCGGTTGCGGAAATGGGCAGGCGGGCCGCCGCAGCCCTCGCACATTGGATCGAGGAAGGCGAGCGCCCAACATCTGTTGAGTTGGAAGGCCAGATTTCGCGGCGTCAGTCGACCCGGGCCATCGCCTCTTGAGCGTTTTTCGGGCCGACAAAGGGTAGTTGAGCGACAGGTCCAATGCAGCGCATGCCGAGCAGAGTTTCAGAACACCTGACTTTCAGAAGAGCTGCAGGACTCCCCGGAAGGAGGTCAGCCTTCGTCCCTCGGCTGGCTGTCTGCCGAGGTCAGCTCAAGGCCATAAGCGCTGCGCATTTTTTCAATGAAAGCCAGCGTTTCCGCGTCAAAGGGGGATTTGCCTTCCAGACTGTGCAGCAAAATACCCTCAAGCAGATCGCCCAATGAAATTTCATGCTGAGCCGCGACTGCCTTGAGAACTTTCAATATGCGTTTCTCGATGCGAACACCGGTTTGCACACGTTCTATCCTTTTCTCAGCCATTCAGCCCCAACCGCACGTAGCCCTTTTGTTTCGAGGGTTGAACGTAACAATTTCATCACGGGCTGGAAAGGCCTGGTTGGTATGGCAAACGGCCCAAAAAAGGGTCATTCGGCCAATTAATTCTCCCGGAAATGATCACTGATCTGAAAACTTCACGGAGGGGTTGAAGAGTTCCCGACGGAACAGGTGTGCTGCAGAGAATCCCCCGCAGCACAGCGAGCGCTCAGACCATCGACCATTCTTCGGCAATCACCGGCACCTCCACCACTGGAAGCTCGAATTCCCAGGACGGATCCGGTTGCTTCACGCCGACTTCCGTGTGGAAGATATCGCCATTGGCAATCTGCTGGTTCAGAAGTGCCGCGTTCACGTCCTTGATGATCGCGATCGCCTGCACGTCTGGAACGAGGACCGCATCCCCGGCCACCCCATCCGGTAAAGTTGCGAAGCTGCGCGTGGCAAAGAGCAGCGAATCCTGACCGGTTTGGACCGCAACAAGATAATTCAGGTTGTCCACAGGTTCGTCGAAGTCATAGAAGAATCCACTTTCGAACGCGAATTCATCCCCCCAGATGTTCAAGTCATAAATGGTATCAATGCCGACCCCCGGCGTGTTGTCATAGTGGATGACGTCCAGACCGCTTCCAGTGTGGATGGTGTCGTCCCCCGCCCCGGCGTGGATGGTATCATTCCCACTCCCACCGACAATCATGTCGTCACCGACACCCGCGTCTATGAAATCGTGCCCGTCATCCCCTTCCAGCGTGTCGTTTCCGAAGTCGCCCAGCAGGCGATCATTGCCGTCGCCCCCGTACATCTGATCATTGCCGCCACCGCCATTCATGGTGTCATTGCCGTCACCGCCGGACAGCATGTCCTTGCCATTTTCGCCATAGACACGGTCATGACCTTCGCCCCCATAGACGGAGTCGTTCCCATTTCCCGCCAGCAGCAGATCGTCGCCAGCATGACCTTTTATGTTGTCGATGCCGCCAAAGCCGTAGACCGTATCGTCTCCCGCCCCCATCCACATGATGTTGGCCTCATCGGTGCCGATGACCTCATCATCACCGTCACCGGTTACAACGCGCTCAATACTGTGCAGCACGTCGATACCAAGGCCCCCGCCCCAGGCAATCCCGCCCTGTAGATCGACCGTCATGTCACCGTTCGTGTCGAAGATGGCAAAGTCGAACCCGTCGCCCCCATAAAGCTCATCATCGCCGGTGCCGCCTTCCAGCGTATCCTGACCTTCACCGCCCCATATACTGTCGTTGCCGTGGCCACCTTCCATGTTGTCGTGGCCATCATCACCGCTCAGAAAGTCGTCGTGATTGCCACCGTTCAACGTGTCGTTGCCATCGCCCCCTTCAAGACTGTCGTTCTGATCGCCGCCCAGCAGTGTATCGTCACCGCCCCCGCCAAGGAGTGTGTCGTTGCCCGCGGCGCCGGAAAGGTGGTTCGCGTTGCCGTCGCCGGTGATGTGATCGTCACCGGCGCCTCCGGTAGCGTTTTCAACACTGTAGAAGGTCATCTCGATGACCATCTCACTGTTTTGCCACCCGTCCTCCGGGGTCCACCACGAAACCGGCGGTATGTGAACCATACCGGTCCCACCTGCCAGATTGATCGTGACGGGATGGTGAGAATCCTGCAGGCTTACATGGTCGGTCCCACTGCCACCGTTTAAATAGATCGATCTGTCGAACCGGGTGGACATAAAGCTCCAGTCGATAATCGGATTGAACCTGAAGAAATCATTGCCCCCATACCCGTAAACGGAATGATCCCAGGGCGCGTCCGGCACCATATCGTCGTTTTTCAATCCCGAAATGTGAATGTAATCCGATTGCGCGGTTCCCTTGATGGGATCCGGTCCGGTGACTTGTCCGCGTGCCTTAGGCATTGCTTTAACTCCCTTTTTCAGTGCCTGGCGCGAACCGCTTCGCGTGGTCTCGAATGCAGGTCACGTCAGGCGAATTTAGGCTTGTCGGATCGCCCTGGCCCCAATGGGACAGGGGATTTTCCAGACCAAGACTTGTTGCGTTCCAGCGCACCAGCAGTGGCGCGATGTGGTGGGTCCCCGCCCAATTCCAAACTGTTGAGGAACCCCGCATCTTCAACCGCGAAATCTCAGGGGCCGCGCCCTCCCCCCGTGCATCGCAGCGCTTGCATTGACGGCGCGAGATCTGCACCGCATAGCGCGTAAAATTGCGATCACGACGGCTCTGCCAGTGTTTCGAATAAAACTCTCACAGGGGCTGGCAGGCAGCTGGCGGTTCCAGCTGATATTGCGCGCCCGCAAAGATGCGTGGGCATCACGCTTACGCGCAATGCCCATCGCATGTGGCCAAATGGTCTGCGATTTGCTTTCCGAGGAACAAAAAGCATCCGAGACCAGAGTGCCAAACCGACCCACAGGCCGGCCTTTGATGATCAAAGTGACGTCAAATGTTTTGCCGTAAAATGGCGACCGTTCAATCATTTCACATTTCTCCTCCGCACGACGCTTACGTCGCGCATCGGCCAAATTCGTCGTATCTATTGCATGCACACCCACACCGGGCGCACACCGTCACTTTGCTCTGACATCAGAGATACTCAGACACAGGTCCTGCCGGAACCCGAACCGCCGCAAGCAGCTCATGCGCGCCTGCATGACCGTTCTTCCCACGATGGCGATCCCAAACGTGGTCACTCTTCGGGCCTGGCCAATGGTTTGCTTTGAGAATGCTACCTGCGGAATTGCTACCAGGAACCCATGGTCGTGCGAGCTGCAGACACCAACATCAGCCGTCAAAAACAGACACCCGGCCCTATCTTGCCGCGATAGACCCCATGCATTGGACGCTCAGCGACACAGGCTCATTCCGCGCTCTCGACCACGCCCTTGCTGATCAATTCATTCAGTCCCTCAGGCGCAATAGGCGGATTGTAGTCACCATCATCCGACAGCCTGTGTTTTCGGGGAATATTGATCGCACCGTACATGTCCAAAAGCGCGTTTACCGCGTGCTGGCTCAGGGATTTGTTGGCTTTGGGGCTGGTATTGATATTGATTTTGTCCAGAGCCGTTCCAACGTCCTTGATCGCTTGGGTTCCATACCGATCAAGATCTTTGTCGGCATGCTCAAATCGTTTTTTATAGATCCATTTGTGACCCATGCCCGGAAAATGGAATTGACCATCAAAAGGCAACCATTGGCCGGGTTTTTTGGAGTTTTTTCCGGTGGATTGATAGAATGCCTGCATCACGGTATCGCCCTTCTCGTCGCGCATCTTGACGATCACAAAAGCGCGGGTGACTTTTTTCCCGTTAATGACCTCCACAGCGTCCTTGAGAATGAACACGTCGGACGCGACCGACCCGTCGCGCGGCAGCTTTATGTCGCGCAAGCCCGGAGCGGGCGGCTTGCCAAGCCGGAACTTCTTTCCAAGGTATTTTTTGATGCGTTTCCATCGGGTCCGCACCGTGATCCTGGTCACCTCGACCTGTGCTTTTGTCTTCTGCGCCCGCGTGGACGGTTTCACTGTCGTCACAGGCAGGCCGTTGATCATCATCTGTGACGTCGGCGCGCCGACTTGCGGTTTGACATTGCGCGTGAATTTCTGCGCGGCCGTGTTTTTGCCGCCCGCCATCCCTCCAATGCTCTGGAATTGATGGCCCATGGAATTGATTGCCACCTGATCGTCCGTGGCCCATCCCGTAGCAGTCGCAGCAAAGCCGCCAAGGAGGCTGGACGACATGATCTTGGCAGTATCCAACTGCAGTCTGAGCAGTTGGATGCGGTGGTGAACACTCGCCTGGTACCCCGTCCGAACAACGCCGTCGGCATCCCACCGCTTTACCATCATCAACCGGTGATACTCTGCCGCTTCTGGCGAGTCCAACGCCCGAAGGCGGCCCTCGAACTCGGCCTCCATCCAGTAATTCAGCCGCTCAAGACGCGCCTCCGCGTCCCTGTCTCCGGCCTGATCGGGATACATCTCGTCCAGAACCTGCAGGACGTTTGCCCGCAATCGCGCGCGCCGCCTGTTGGCGCGATCCGCGGGGCTCGGCGCAGGTGCGGTTTCCTCGGGCTCAGGCGAGGCCGTCGTAACCGGATCGCCCAGGTGAAAATCCATCAGTGGCGTGACGGAGTTTGGATCTTTGAACGGATCGAAAACCATCGCCCGGCCAACAGCGATATTGAAATCGGTCGTGTTCAGATTGTGCGACGCCTGAAAGAACAGGTTGCCTGGCTCGCCACTGATCAGCCCGGAATGCCCGTAGTATTCCAGGAAATAATTGCCCTGCCGGTCCTGTTTCACATCGCCATGGAAAATTCCGTAAGGCTCGCTCTTGTCCTTGTCGTTGGCGTGGATGTTCCGCTCGATACTGAATTCCTGGACTTTATCCATGGTGTCAGTCCTGCAGGCGGGTGATCATTTCCTCGCCAATGATCCGCGCCTCGAAATGCGTGAAAGCGGCCGCGTTCACCGCCAGCGCGATACGTTCGAAATGCCCAGCACCGGCATCCAACGTCTTGCTGGTGTTCAAAACGGCTTGCAGATTGGCGGAAAAACGCATCGTTTGCACGCCGGATGCCGCAAGCTCCACCGGCGGGTCAAACGCCCCGATGCTGAGCATTTCCGACAGGGAATGAAACCGGAGCGCGGAGTCGATCTCCTCCAATACGCTAACCCCGTGCAACAGTGGCAGCCCTACGCCGTCCTCAAGCCGCCCGCGCCTGCGTTCAGAGAAATGGGTGGAGGCCCTGACCTTCGCAATGAACTCAAACTGAAAGGACACAATGCCGGACAGGCCCAAGCCATCGGCGAAACTCTTGTCCGCGGGATCGGCATTGACGACCAGATCAATGATATTGGCAGAACCGCCCTCGTCCACCACGTGAAGCCGCGCGGTATAAGTGAAGGCGCCGTCGTGGGTGCGCTTGGACACCGCCATGTGCCAGGCGATCGCGTCAATATCGCTCGGTGTGACCAGATCAAAGGACTTGGACAACCAGCGGCAGGTGTCCTGATCCGACGCCACGAGCGTGAGCACACCCTGCACATCCGACAGAAACGCGTTTTCCAGCACACCACCGCTGAAATCCTCCTGCCCGGAAATCGCATGCACACGGGTTTTATAAGCATCCCGGTAATGCCCGGGCAGCAGTTCGCGAATGACGCCGATCTCCAGGATCGGATCCGTTTGCCGTTTCAGCATCTGGGCAGCCTGATCAGTATCGAAAACGAAATCCAGACCCGAAACCTCCCACTGCTGACCACCCTTGAGAGGCGAAGACAGGGCGGTTGTGACACCGGTAGCGCCCGAAGCGAGGTTCAGGCTTCCACTGCTTGGGTCGGTGAAATAGGTCGCCAGACCACTCAGATCGATCGTATCAGTTATCATCCCAGACCGGCGCCTCCGATACGTCATACCAAATGTCGATATCCACATCCTCTCCCAGATCGGACCCGAAACGAACCGCCAGAGCGTCCCGCACCCCGCGCCGCATCTGGTTGGCCAGCGCTGGCATCTCCATGCCCAGCGGGATGGTGCCCACGATGATATCGCGCGGCTCACCCTGCCAGATGACTTCATTGCCCTTGATGCGATCCAGATCTGTGCTTGGCACCGCCTTACGCTCGATGACCCGTTTGCTTTCGCCGCCCGAGGTCTCCGCGTAGCTCACCGCATCCTGCCCGTCGGTCTTCTTTTGCTTGCTGAAGGCGTGGGTGGATTGGGACGCGGCTTTCTGGATGCTGCCCTGCGAGCCAAAGGAGTGGTTCCCGAGAATGCCGGGCCAGAAATGCGCTGAACTGGTGCCCAGGCTGGCGCCAAACCCGATACCCACATTTATGCCTCCGTTCACACCGGGGGAGATGTTGAAGCCGTTGAGGTAGTTCTTCCAAAGCCCCGGTATCATATTCACGGTTGGACCGCTGCTGCTGGCAGGCCCGGTGGTCAGCAAAGCCATGATCTGGGGCCCCAGATCGGGCGGTGGCGGTACCTGCGTGACCAGCTCAAAGAGTTGCCGCAGGAATTCGCCGTTATTCTGAACCGCAGAAGCGGACGACAGGATCGGCGAAAACGGCGAGAAGGTGAGCGTGTGCAGGCCCTCGATCTCGCCGGGCGCCAGATCTCCCCAGTTTTGCTGAAAATCTACTGTCAGCGGGTTGGCGTCTTCGAGCGTGACAATCTCTTGCGACGGGTCGCCCGTCACATAACGTCGCGCATTGTTCACATAGGACGCCGCGTCCTCCCAGTCGTTCGAGACGGTCGGATAGAGGTGTTCCGTGTGCGAGCGCACCTCCTGCGACCCGCGCGATTCAAAGCCGGCGTGTGTCTCGCCACTGCGGTCGGTGTAGCTTATGCTGGGCCCCATTTCGGTCTGAATATATCCCTGGGACGAGGATTGCGTGATGTGCAGCGCGTAGTTTGGTCGCTCTTCTTCTGGAAAAGCATCAGTGTAGTCATTTGCGCCATAGGGATCCTGCCCCGCCGTCTCCTTTGTCGTGTAGACCACCGACTTTTCAAACTCGACAGACCGCCGCCTGGAGTTCTGGAACACCTGCGCCTTGGTAGTGTTCAGCACATCAAGGAGGCTCTTGAACTGGGCCACCTTCTGGCGTTGCCCTGTTTCCCGGACCCTTTCGATCCCGAGCGTGAAGCCGCGCGATCCCAGCACGGCATAGTCATCCAGCAGGTCTTTCCCGATCAAGCGGAAATGCAGAGCCTGCACGGTCTGAGATGTCGACAGGCGGGGCGTGATCCAGACATCAGACGACTGAAAGAAGTCAAGTTGGGAGACGACGATCCGGCAGGTTTCGCTGTCGGCATTGGACAGCCGGATCGACAGGTATTGCGCAGAGGTGGGCTGATCAAAGCGCAGACCGTCCTGCGCCAATCTGAAAATATCCATGAACGTAGAGACATGTGTCTGCGCGATGCGGCGAAGATACTCTGGCGAGGAGGCGATGCGTGTCGCGGCAAGACCGTCGGGCGGATCAACCTCAAACACCTCGATCTGGATGCTTTCGCAAAAGTTAACCGAATTGGGCAACTGCAGGATGTAGTCTTCTAGAACTTCTTCCAGCGCCTCGCGGCTGGCCGTTTTCAGGCTGTTGAGAAAGGTGAACAGGATGTCGCTGAAGTCCACGCTATCGGAATGGCGTTCGATATCCTGCAACCGGTCAATCAGCGCGTCGATGTCTTCAGCCCGTTTTTCGTCCGGAATGAAGGGCAGCCGCATCTTCAGCCCGGCCACACAGCGCGGTTCATCATCCGCCTGTTCAAAGAGCAGATCCACAGCATCACCGTTGCCAAGCGGTTCAGAGACAAAAATCTCCTTGTATCCTTTGCCTGCGCCGGTGGGATTTGACCGATAAGACCGCGCCGGGGACGTCAGCGACGTGGCGGAATAGACCCCATACTGCCCATCCGGATGCAGGATCGCCGATTTTGCGTGAATGGAAGTCCCATGATCGCTGTCCCGGTCGGGATATTGTTCTGACAGCACCCCGAAACCGGTCAAGGGACGGTACCGCATCGCCTCTTCATGCGTATAGAAGACCACCTGCGGGATGTCGTAGCCCAGTCTGAATTCCACCCGCTCGCGCATGTCATCCGTGAGGTCAGGCAGCTTTTCCTGTTCGTATTCGAACGGGAAGAAGGGAAAGTTCGACAGTTTCAGAGTAACCGCCGAAGTATAGGTCGGCTCAATCGGTATATAGTTGGCACCAGAGTGATAATTGCTTTCCTGATGCACCAATGTGTTGTCGGCATCGAAAAAATTCTGCCCTCTGAGGGGTTGGAACGCTGCATCGACGGAGCCTGCGTTCGTGATCTGAATTTCACGCGGGAGCCCGAAGTTGGCACTGCTCTGGCCAAACCTGTTGAACGTGTAGGGAATGTAGGGATTGCCGAAAACACACGCGCCCCCCAGAAGCGCGGGCCGGGCAAAGCGGATCAGGAGTTCCACCGAGGCTCTGCGCCCATGCGTGAAGGCCGCCTCGTAGTTGGTTTTGGACAGCAGCAAAGGTTTGGAGAGGGCGGAGAGGTGCACCGCGTCCTGTTTGTCGCCCCCGGTAAATTCCGGTCTTTCAAAAACAGTGAGGCCCGTCGCTGGTGCGATCACACTTCCATTGGCATTGAGTGAAGGCAGGTAGTCGTCAAACCGATGTTTTCCGGGGGTTCCCAGATCAAGAATATTCGACCTGAATGAAAACTCGAACGCATCCGTCGCGGCGCTGAGCCTGATAACCCGGGCCGCTTCTGAATTCTCGTTCCGTCCAAACCCGGAAAGCTCGATAGGTCGACCAACATTGGTCCGGATCGGATACCGCGTATTACTAATCATGCCCCACCCCTGGTTGGAGGGATGCTGGAGGTGACGTAGCGTCAAGTCAAGAAGTTTAAATTTCTGGGAAGTGTCGGGATGGGCAGGACCGGCGGTGCACATGGCACTTTGGGCCCTGTTTCAGCCGTGCGGTGATGGCGGGAATGGCAACGGTGCTGACGCGATCTCCGGGCGTACTGTGTGAGGACGACGATCAGGTTTTTCCCGCTTTTTTCAGGTCCCGCCGTCTTTTGGACCGGCCGTCTCCGGGGCATTCGCCCGGTCCGCGTCCAGTTCGACGGCATTAGCCGCGAGAGCCGCGGTTTCAGGGGTGGAGCCGCGCGCGAGTGGACCCGCCTGAAAGCTTCCCTTCTTCTCCTGGGCCACGGCAGGGGCGGTTTTCAGACGCAGAAGCGCAAAGAGAATGAGCAGGATATGCGCGATGCCCGTCACGGCGAAGAGGCTTTGGGGCCCAAGCCGGCTCATCGCGATCCCGGCTACGGTCGGCCCGATGATTGAACCGACGCCAAAGACCAGGAGCAGCCCACCGCTGACCTGGATGAAGGTTCCCGGTGCCGCGTGATCATTCGCATGCGCCACGATGATCGGATACATGGCAAAGACAGCTGCCCCGAAGAGCCCCGCCAGAACCATCACGCCCACCGGATTGACGAAACCGCCGAAGACAAACAGCGCATCGGCGAGCAGCGCCAGACCTGCGACACCGATCAGAACGCGGCGCCGGTCGAGCCTGTCCGACGCGATACCAACCGGTATCTGCAGTGCCGCGCCCGCCAGGATCGGGATGCTGGCAAACAGGGCAATGTCGCTGAGGGTGAGCCCAATGCGCGCCGCATAGACCGCGGCAAGCGTGCCGAATGCCGCGTTTGAGACCCCCACCATGAAAACGGAGAAAACGGCGATGGGTGAGTTTTTCCAGAGACCGCGCAGGTTCAGCGAAACACTGGTCAGGGGTGTCGGTGTCGACGTCGCCGAAATCGCCGTGGGCAGCAGCGCGAGGCAATAGACCATCGCGGCAAGAACAAAGAAAAAATACCCTCTGGAATCGCCCAGCGTCAGCACCATCTGACCAGCGGTCGTGGCGGCCAAGTTGACCATGGTGTAGATGCCAAAGATGCGCCCGCGCGATGCCGCGTCCGCCCGTTCGTTGAGCCAGCTTTCCACGATCATCGCGGCGCCTGCGAAACAGAACCCGGACAGGGCGCGCACGGGCACCCACACCCACGGTTTGATCAGAACCAGTGACAGCAGGACTGCAATCGCCGCCAGCGCGCACATCGCGCCAAAAGCCCGGATGTGGCCCACACGCGCGACCAGCGCAGGTGTGCGCAGGCACCCGGCGACATACCCCGTGGCCCATCCGGTGCCCAGCAGACCCAGGGATGTCGCGGAGAACCCTTCCGCCTCGCCGCGCACCGGCAGGATCAACCCGTTTACTCCACCGGCAAAAAGCAGGAAGGCCGACCCCATGAAGAGCGCCGTGAGCGGCAGGATACTTCTAAGCACCGATCAAAGCCCCTTTTGCTACAGCCATTTGGACAGCTTGAATATCGCGAATAGAGCTATGCCGCATAAGAGTGACGATAGCGTCAAGAACCAGAAAGCCATCGGCGTCGCGGTCCCCGGCATGCCCGCAACATTGACGCCGAAAAGACCGGTCAGGAAACCCAGCGGCAGGAAAATCGCCGCAACCACCGACAGGACATAGCTGTTGCGGCTCAGCGCATGCGCCCGGTCGGCCTCGATGTGATCCTGTAGCGCGGACAGCCGGTCGCGCGTGGCATCCAGTTCTTCGACAATACGGCGCGTGCGGTTGCTGGTCTCGCGCAGCAGGGCCAACTCTTCCGGCGTAAGGATCCATCCGTCCAGCCCCGCCAGCGCGGCAATGGCTTCGCGCTGCGGATTGATGAAGCGACGCAGCTTGATCACGGTCTGGCGCAGCCGGGACAGCCTGTCGGCCTCTACCCGACGCCCATCCGCAAGCGCTTCTTCCAGATCGTCGGTCTGTTCTTCAAGATCGAGAGACACCCGCTCGATCCGGCTTGTCAGCCCGTAGGTCAGCGCCGCCAGAAACTGACCGATGGTCGATGGTGCGCGGCCCTGCTCGGCCTCCTGCCGCATCGCGTCCACGGCCCAGATTTTTCGGATCCGCGCCGAGACAACGGCGTTCCCGGTGATCCACATGCGCAAGGATACCATATCCTCCGGATCGGCCTCGGGATTGAGGTTGACCCCGCGCAGGTTGAGGATCAACCCATCCCCCAGACGCTCGCACCTTGGGCGCGTCTCGCTCTGGCCCAAGGCGCGCGCCGCAATCTCCGGGAGCGATGCCTTGGCCCAGGCACGGGTATCCGGGTCATTCAGATCCAGATGCAGCCACCGGTACCCCTGGGCAGCACCAATCGCGGGCCAAGGGTCCGGCACCGGGGTCGTTTCGCCGTTTTCAATATCAAAGGCGGCGAGGGGTTTGATCGACGTAGGCTCCATCGGCATAGCTTATTGTCGAAATGCCGGAATGCAAAAGGCGAGACGCAGATTTGGAAAGACTGTGACCTTTCTATTGCGCGGCATCCCCAGCCGACCGGGGCCTGCAGGGCGACACCCACTCCTGACCCGCCTCAAAGACCTGTGTTCAGGTCGCTGACGCGGGATTTGTAATGTGCGTGTGCCAGGTGGTCCGTTTCGCAATAGGGCTGAGACGCCAGAAAGCTGCGTTTGAAAAGGGCGTCATACGTGAGACGGGGACCCAGCACGTATTTGCCAGCACCATCATCGCCCAACCCGTCCCCATGATGCTTGGCCGTCTTTAGCGCGTTGTGCATCCAGTTCAGACAGTTGATTGCCGTGAAGGGATCGTTCACCCCCGGAGAGAGGGCCCGGGCGAGCATTTCCACCAGTTGGTCCACCAGAAACAACACATTCTGATGCTCCGTGCGGCTGACACCCAGAGCGTAACATCCACAGAGTTCCTCACGATGCTCCTCTGACAGACCGCCCTCGGCCCAAACGGTCAATGTTGGCGTAAAGGGGGTCACGAAATCGCCGGGCAGTTTCTCGATCCTGATCTTTATATTATGGTCCTGCATCATCTCTTCGATAAGGTCATAGTTCAACGTCTGGATGTAGCCCGCCGATCCCAGCATGATCTGATCATCCGGCGCGCGATCCGGATAGTCGATTTCAGGGCGCTCTCCCAATGCGGCTTCGGCTTCGATGATGTTGACGATCTCGGTCTCCAGCCGCCGCCCCAAGGACGCCGTGATGTTGGAGACGTTGATCGTTTCCGGCACGTGGTGCACAAAATAGATCATCGTGAAAACGGCAATGATACAGCCCAGCATGGCCATCAGCATCGAATACTGCGGCACAAAGGCGTCGACGCCCGCCGCCTCGGACGGGTCCTGCACCGCGCGCAGGATGGAGAGCGCATAGGCAAAGGTCGCGATCAGGATGCCGAGGCTGACCTGGTTGCCTCGATCCCGCATGAAGTTGCCAATCAGGCGCGGCCCGTAGTTCCCCGCCGCAAAAGACACCGCGACAATCGTCATGGAGAACATCACACCGGTCACACCGATGACAGCGGTGGCGATTGTAGACAGGGTGCTGCGGGCACCGTCCACCTGCGTGTTCACGAAGGCATCGGGCAGATGGAAGGGCAAAAGCTCTGTGTGGCGGTCAATCCATTCCGTCACATGCGCCAGCCCAAGCGCAAGCAGGACAAGTGTGGCCGGGATGAACCAGTAGCTGGCGCGGATATCCTGTGCCAGTTTCAGCAGGAGCGCGCGTTTTTTCATGAAGCGCTGTCCGCCCTGTGCCGCATATCCCGGCTATCCGGGCCTGTCCCCCCTTGGCCAAAACCAAGAGCAGGCTTGGAGCCGAAAGCGGACATCAGCCCGCCTCGAAGGGTTCTCAATCGGGTTAGAGCCGCGGGCTTCACGACAGTTGTTTTCCCGTATCGTCAGCCGCCCCCAGAAAATTCCCGATGACGTTCAGCCTATCGACCTTGTCACACACGACCTTGAACACCAGCAGAAAGGGCACCGCCACCAGCGCCCCGGCAACGCCCCACAGCCAGGCCCACAACACAACCGTCAGAAAGACCGCGACGATGTTCAGCTCCAGCCGCTTGCCGATCAGGTAGGGCGTCACGAATTGCGCCTCGATCGACGTTAAAGCCTGATAGACAATCGGTGCCAAGAGCGCGTAGGACAGACTGTCAAAGAAGATCACCGCATGGGCAGCCACCAGCAAGGTCCCGATGACGCCGCCCAAAATGGGCAGATAATTGAGCAGGAAGGCCGCGATACCCCAGATGTAGGCGTATTCGAGCCCCACCAGCCACAACGCGGCAAAAACGGCCAGACCCAGCCCTGCATTGATCACCGTGATTGTCAGCAGGTAGCCGGAGACCCGTCTTTCAATGTCGTAGACCGTTGAAAGCGCCTTCTTTTTCTCGCTGAGTTTGGGAAACGCCTGCACCAATTTGACATAAAAGAGATCACCCGAGGCCAACAGGAACAGCGCGAGAATAAGGGCCACGCCGATGGATGTGGCGCTGCTGGCGACCGCTGTAACTGCAGAATTCAAAAGGCCCGGCTGCTGGACGACGACCTCCTGCGGGCCATCCACCGGGGCTGCCGTCATCTCCTCGACCTGAGACGACGCATCCTTGACCGCGTCGATGGCTTCCTGAACCCCACTGAGTTTGTTTTGAAGCTCCCTGGCGATATTAGGCGCATCATCAGTCCACGACCGCACCGTATCCCCGGCGAAGTATACGACCGAACCGATGGACGCGGTCGCCATCAGGATCAGAAAGCCCGCCGACAAGGCAGCGGGCAGCCCCTTGCGCTGCAGGAACCTGTTGATGGGGCTGAGTGTCAACGCAAAGAGAAAGCCCAGCATGATCGGCAAGATCAGATCGCGTGCGAAATAGGCGATCACAAAGATTGCAATCGTTGTGAGGGTGCTGGCACTGCGTCGCAGGGACCTGATATCGTCGTTCATCTATCGCTTCACTCAATGGCTGAAGGGACCTGCGGCACCCGGCAGCTGCCTTGATGGTTCTTCGGACCGGATGGGCAACGCCCGGTTGCCCGTGCCGATCAAGCCGTCCTAGTTCTGGTACAAAGGCACCGTCGAAATCGACATCTTGGCCGATCCGTCCTGCACCTCGCGCGCATGGGCAACGTAGATCAAAGTCTGATTTGCGTCATCAAAAATGCGTTTTACGCTCAACGACTTCCAAATGATCGACCGCCGTTCCGAAAAGATACTCTCCCCCTCGTCCGACCTGTCGATGTCTCCGATGACAATCGACCCTGTCTGGCGACACGCGATGGAGGAGTTGGAGGGATCTTCGAACCAGTTGCCTTTCTGAAGACGGTCAATCAGACCACGCTCGAAATACGCCACATGACAGGTGACACCTTCGACCTCCGGATCCGCAAAGGCCTCGATCACGATGTCATTGCCAAGCCAGTCCACGTCGACATTGCCGACTGTTTCCGCCGCAACCGGCCCGGCGATCAGGAAAAGGGCTGCAGCGGTCGGCAGGAGGGGAGACAGCCGTGACGCTCTGCCTTTCCGGATCATCTCAGCCCAAAGAACGACAAGACAGCCAGAATGACGACAATGAGGCCAACGATGTAGATAACGCGATTCATGATATTTCCTATCTGTGACGTCCGGCGCGCAACATTGTGCCACGCATCCGGCGCTCCTTCATGCAAACACTTGAGAACCGGCATGGTTCCCTGAATTCTGTGCAAAGATCGAATTAATGCGCGGCCCATTGATCGCGGCCTGCTGCACGGGGTCGAAACGCTAGGCGCCCCGCTCATCCCAGGTCGCGCGATGGCCGCGGGTGTCCACATGCACGAAACTGTTGTAGATCCCGATGCCGCCTTCGAAAAACCCGTCTCTGCGCAGCGCCAGCGCGACATCCGCCCAGTCTCCGGAATTGCCGTGTCCGCTGTCGATGACGCGGAAATCCGCAGCATCAAAAGCCATGTGCCGGCTGCTGCTGGCCCCGTTGATCGACCCATTGTAGGCGGGGCTGCGATAAACGCTGTTGAGGCTGACGCGACCACCGATGCGGTCCCGTACTTCGTCGAGGACACGCACCAAAGGCGTTACGCTGTTGTAGAGCTCTGTGGGCGGGTCGGTGTTGTTCCGATGCGTCGCGTTGGAGGCGCCCTTGAACAGGAATTCGTCCCAATTGAAATGACGCACATCCGACAGGTTGTCCCGCCAGAACGCTTCGAAAGTGTGGCCCGCCACAGCCGCCGCGTCCCGGTTGATATTGTCGCCCGTCTCCAGCGGATCATCGGTTTCCAGATCGGCGAATTGGTTGGACACCAGCTTGATCCGACCATCGTTAGAGAGTTGTCTCAGCAGGGCGCCGACCCCGCATTGTTGTGTCACCGCATTGGCATCAAACACATGATCGGCGATGAATTTTCCGCGCCGGTAGATGGTGGAAAAGCCCCAAAGATAGGGCGATGGCACGCGGCGAGACCGATAGCCGAACCCATTGTATCTTTCGAACCGAAAAAGCGCGCGTGGCAGGGACCAGTCTGTTTCCTGATCGAACCCTTTCAGGCGCAATGCATCCGTTGCACTTTCCTCGAACGTAAACGGCGGCGCGCCGGTGTCCGGCTTGCCCCCTGGGACACGGGACGTCCGGGCACCCAGAGGATCACCATTGTGCAGATGGGCCTCGAAGTTGTAGGTCGATTCCATCTGATGCAGGCCTGCGATGAACCACCACGGGATGCCCAGAGGGGTGCCGATAGATTGGTATCGGGCGCGATTGTCAAAGGCGGTCTGCGCCATCTTCCTGACCTTCGGCAGGTGGCTTGGGCGAATACCGGCCCCGTTGAAAAACCTCACATATTCATCCGCAAGATCGGCGTAGCTGCTGGAATTGATCGGGATCTGATCACTCAAAACACTGCCCGGGGCCAATACGGGTGTCGTTGCCCCATCGATGATCGCCGCGTCACTGCCCGGGTCAGGCGCGCCGGGCTCATCGGCCGGATCGCTGCGCCCGGCGTCGTGCAATTCCGCGTGCAGCCGCCCCATTTCAGCGCGCATATCGCCAATCGCTGGCGAGGCCGAAAACCCGACCGTGCGCGTCAGATGTTCGATATGGCCGATGATCCGCCCAATCACGTCCAGCATGGCCACCGAGTTGTCGCGCAGGTTCTTCAGGGCGGCCAGCCGCATCGCCTCTTCGGCCTCGGTCCAGAGCTTTTCAACCAGATCAAGCTCTTCGTGGCTTTGCGCCTGCGCAGCCAGTTCTATGAAATGGTCTTCGTCGTATCTGAATTCCGGCATCTCATGCTCCGATCAACGATCTTTATCTCTGAGGTCTTTCAAATCAGTCAGGACGCTCTCCAGCAAAATGCGGGTCTCCGTCGCCCTGCGGACAAATTCAGTGCTTCTTTCAACGGAATTGACGGTCTCCAACGTGATCGCCTCGCGCAGCGACACCAGCGTCTTGTCGGACCGGTCGAGTAGCTTCACGTAGTCGGTCAGGGCGTTTTCAAAAAGGATCGCCTTGGCCGCGTTGCCTTCGGGGCTGCGCAGCGCGTCGAGCTTGCGTTGCAACCGTGCCTGTTCTTCGGTCTTGCCGTCCAGACGGGCCCGGTTCAAGGCAATCGATGTCTGCTTCACTGAGCCCACAAATTGCGACACATAAACCCCATAAAGCGCGGGCGTATCGTCGATCATGAGACCGATCAGCGACCGGATATCCGGCTCCAGTTTCAGCACCGAACGGGATGCGGCATTCTGCGTGGCGGCGGTGACAAGCCGTTCAGCAATATTGGTCACGCCCGCAATGGGCAGTTCGGCAAGAACGACGCCGGTCCCGGCAAAAAGTGCTGTCACCGCCGTGTTCAGCGCGCCCAACTCCTTGCCCCGCTGCGCAATCACCGATGCAGGTCTGCCAGCGGAGACATCGAGCAGTATCTCGGAATAGGTCTCCAGAACCGCCAATGCCAGACGGCGGACCTGGATATCGGGATGCTCGTTGACGCGCACCCCCTCCTCACCCAGGGCAAATTCGACCTGGAAACAGGGGCGATACCCCTGCGCATTGCGCGCGCAAGATGTCGTTTTTGGTTCGCTGTCTGTGACCAATACCGCAGACACCTCGTCGAGGATCAGATCCCCAGCCGCCTTGGTGTTCGCAACACTGTCCGCATAGGCGACAAGCTCGTTTTTCGGCAGTACCGCGCAGGCGGATAGAAAAAAAACGGCAATAAATACACAAATAGTTCGGGGGCTACCCACAATAATCCTCCAGCTAAAAATGACCGGAAAAAATAAAAATGATTAAAATATTAACAACTATTAAAGCGCATGAAGGCGTGATCTGGCAAGGGTTTCGTTTATCCCAGCCTGTGCCGGGGCAGTGTGATCCCGCCTGATGAGGAGGCGCGGAGGCAGGTCCAAGAGTTTGTTTTCAAGGGATTCTCGAGGCTACCTCAAGATTCAGGATCTTGCTTTTGGAACCAACGGAGGGCAACCACGCACAAGGTATTCAGAGCTTGCGATAGATGAAATCAGGCGCATCGACGGTGCTCACTTCCTGCACCAACAGCGCATCCAGCGCCGCGCGGTCCGGGGACTTTCGGCACACCGGATCCGTCGCGGACGGATCACCCAGAACCGCCATTGCCTGACATCGGCAGCCCCCGAAATCAATGTCGCGCCGCTCGCAGCTTTGGCACAGGTCCGGGAGCCAGTCGGTACCGCGATAGGCATTGAACGCCCGGCTGTCATACCAGATGTCGCGCAGCGGCTGCTCTGTCACCCGCGCAAAGGTGAGGCCGGGAATGGTCTCGGCCGCATGACAGGGCAGAACGGTGCCGTCCGGCGTGATGTTGACCCCGGTCGAGCCCCAGCCATTCATGCAGGCCTTGGGGAAATCGGAATAGTAATCAGGCGGCACAAAGTCGATCACCAGAGTGCCGCGCAGCCGTTCCGTCGCGGCGCGCACGATCCGCTTGGCCGCGTCCACCTGATCGCGGCTCGGCTGCAGCGCTGCCCGGTTGCTCAGTGCCCAGCCCTGGAATTGCACGCAGGCCACCTCGATCCGGCGCGCGCCAAGGCGGACGGCCATCTCGATCGTGGCCTCCAGATCGTCGAGGTTTTCGCGGTGCATCACCGCATTCAGAGTTAGCGGAAAACCCATTTGGGCGATGTGATCCGCCACATGCATCTTGCGCTCAAACCCGCCCTTATAGCCGCCGATCCGGTCGGCGATCCGGGCATTCACCCCCTGTACCGACAGTTGGATATGGTCGAGACCTGCATCCTCCAGCGCTTGCAGACGTCTTGGCGTCAGGCCGATCCCGGAGGTGATCAGATTGGTGTAGAGCCCTGCATCCCGCGCCGCAGCCACCAATTCGACAATGTCTCTGCGCGATGCAGGCTCCCCGCCCGACAGATGCAGCTGCAACACCCCAAGACCTGCGGCTTGTTCAAAGATATCGGCCCATTGCTCGGTGGACAGCTCCCGATCCTTGGCGGTCAACTCCTGCGGGTTAGAGCAATAGGGGCACGCCAGCGGACAGCGGTGCGTCAACTCGGCAAGCATGGCGAGCGGCGCGTTGGTCATGGCCTGACGTCCAGCAGGCGCTTGTCCGCGAGGTCACCCAGATAGGCGATCACATCCGCCATGATCTCGGATTTCTCTGCATCATAGAGCCCGGCCAGCGTATCGGAAATCTGATCGATGCTCGCTTGCCCGTCGACGTGATCCAGCACCGCGCAACCGATCTGGTCCAGCATCAACACCCGCTCCGGGCCCAGCAGCACCGGGGTGTCACGCACCCGGTCGAAATGCCGACGCACCCCGCGCGGCAGAGAGGGGACATCCGCAGGTCCCATCACAACAGACCTTCGCCCGGTTGCCAGGCCCCGGGCGGAATGCGACCGGGGTCGACATAGGCAGAGTGAAGCGCATCCAGCTGCGACCATAGCACCTCTGTCTTGAAGATGAGCGCATTTGCCGCCGCATCCTGATCCCTTTGCGTCACCGCATGATCCAGCACCCAGCCCAGACCAAAGGCGACATCCCGCGGGGCTTCGTTCAACCGGTGCTGGAAATAGGAAATCGTCTCGGCATTCGCGAAGTCATAGTGTTCCAGGAGCCCCGCAATCCGGTCCTTGTGGATTTTCGGGGCAAAGAGTTCGGTGAGCGAGGAGGCCACCGCCGGCAGCATCGGCTCGTCCCGCACGAACCGGACATAGGCATCGACGGCAAAGCGCGTGGCGGGCAGCACACCCTGCGCCGAGGACACATAGTCGGGGTCCAGCCCAACCCCTTCGGCCAGTTTCAACCAGCGGTGAATGCCGCCCGTGCCCACTTCGGTGCCGTCGTGATCCTCGATCCGCCGCCGCCAGTTGCGCCGCAACGCGGGATCGCTCACGCGGGACAGAAAGGCCGCATCCTTCATCGGGATACGGGACTGGTAATAATAACGGTTGATCACCCAGGCGCGCACCTGATCCGGCGTGCAGCCCCCTGAATGCAGCAGGTGATGGAACGGGTGCTTGTCGTGATACCGTTCCTCTCCAATCTGGCGCAGACGCGCCTCGAACGCGGCACGATCAGGGGCTTGGGTCACAGCAATATCTCCATCCCGTCATGGGCAATCTCCCATCCGGCGGCGGTCACAGCGGCCCGTTCGGCGCTGTCCGGTTGCAGAATGGGGTTGGTGTTGTTGATGTGCACGAACATCTTGCGCGCCTCCAGACCGGCGAGCCGCGCAATCGACCCCTCCGGACCGTTGAGCGCAATATGCCCCATGCGGGCGCCGGTTTTCTGCCCGGTGCCCGTGCGCGCCATATCATCGTTTTCCCAGACCGTGCCGTCAAAGAGCAGGAAATCCACGCCCGCCAGCCGGTCGAGCAGCCAGTCCGGCACCGTCGCGCAGCCGGGCACATAGGCCGCGCGCCGGCCTTCCGTTTCCAGCAGCAGCCCCACGGTCTGCTCTCCCACCGCTTCAAGATCAAGCGCGGCTTCGTCTTCCAGAAACAGCGCGACCTTGCCGGGCACCGCAAAGGGCGTCACACGCAGACCAGGCACCGGTTCGAAAGGCGTATCCAGATGGATGGTCTCACGCCCAACGAGATCGGCATCCAGCACGTTGAAAACGGAATTGCTCGATGTGATCTCTATGCCTGATGATGTGGCATAAAGCCTAAAGGCGGTCTTTTCGCGCAGTGTCAGCAGCCCGGCAATGTGGTCGATATCGCCATTGGTCAGCACGACCGCCCCGATCGGCGTATGCCGCAGCGACTTGGGATGCAGCTGCGGGGTCCGCAGCAGTTGAGCAGAGATATCCGGGGAGGCATTCAGCACCGCCCAGGTCTCACCATCCGCCGAAACCGCGATCGAGGATTGCGTCATCACGGGCAGCTTGCCCGCCCGCGCATCGGCGCAATTCCGGCACCCACAATTCCATTGGGGCAGCCCACCACCGGCGGCCGCCCCAAGAACAACAATCTTCATACTGTCGAATCAGCTGGTGATTCAGATCACGTCGCGGTCGCCGCCACGCTCATCATCTTCGCCGGGTCCGTACATGTTGATTTCCATGCCACACTTGATTTCCCGGGCCTTTGGTTTGTTCCAAGCCATATCATTCCTCCTCTGAACACCTTCAATTGCTAGCATAGAAAGGTCTGATCGGAAAATGCGACCTTTGGATTAGGTCACGCGCTTGTGTGTTTTGCCCAAGCATTGGGGAAACAGCTTTATACCTTAGTCCCATAGGATAGGGGCCTGCGCGAGCCTAGGATCAGCGCCATGACAGGGAGAGAGACTGCAGCCGCGCGCTTGTTCCAGGTGTTGACGGCCTTGCTTTTCTGGGCGGTCACCACCGTACAGGGAGCAGCCGAGCCGTTGTCCCGTGAGGCTCTGGAACCCCATATCGCACCGCCCATGTCGCTGGGGGAGCAGATCAGCGACACCGGTGTCTGGCAGCTCCTGAATTCGGGCGGCGCGAATGCAGGCTATGTGTTTGAGACGGAACCGATGGCGCCGCTGCCGGGCTTCTCAGGCGCGCCCATCAACGTGCTGGTCGTGCTCGATCTGGATGGCCGGTTTCTGGATGTGAAACTCCTGTCGCACAACGAACCGATCTTTGTCTCCGGCCTTGGACAGGCGCCGTTCCATAAGTTCTTCGAGCAATACCGTGGCCATTCGATCACCGATAGCCTCGTGGTCGGCACACCCTATGGATCAGGTGGTGACGGATCGGCGCTGGTCTATCTGGATGGGGTGACCAAAGCCACGGCCAGCGTCCGCATCGCCCATGAAAGCGTGCTGGCCGCAACCCTTCAGGTGGCCCGCGAAAAGATGAGCGGGATTGCAACCGGCCCACCCGCCTATCCGGATCAGGACTACACCGAAAAGCTCACATGGGACGATCTGGTAACGCAGGGCATCGCCGTGCGCCGGGTTGTCAGCAATGCCGAGGTGGACGCGGCCTTCGCGGGTACCCTTTGGGAAGACGATGACCCGGAGGCCACCGATTACCCCGACGAGACCTATCTCGACCTCTGGGTGATCGACATCGGGCCGCATTCCATCGCCCGCGCGGTTCTGTCCGACGACAGCCTCGCAGAGCTGGAACAGTTCATGTCGATCTCCACCATGGACGAGCCCGTGCTGGTCGTGGAGACAGCACGGCACGGCCTGATCACGGATGACTTCGTGCGCAACACAGCCCCCGACCTGATCAGCGCGGAACAGGGTGGATTTCCCATCGCCTTTCGCGACGCCGATATCTACGTGGAGATGCAGGACACCGTGCCCGAAGACATCCGCGACGGCACCGCCCTGATCCTGCGCACGGACCGGCGGCTAGGCTTTGACCCAACGGCCGAATGGCAGCTGCAGATCAAGGCCTTGCGTGAACACGGCGTCTTTCAACCGGAGATCGGGTCGGTGACGTTCGAGGTCCCCTATCAGGCCCCCGAACGGTTCTTTGCCCGTCAAGAGGTGGTCAAACCGGCCCCGCCCTGGGTGGATGCCCTGCGCAACCGCGCCTCTGACCTGATCGTGCTGGGGGTTTTCCTGACCGGACTGCTGATGCTGTTGGGGCTCTCGCTCAACAGGCTGGCGGCGCACCCGCAGTTCACCCCGATCCGCCTCGCCATTCTGGCCTTCATGACCGGCTTCATCGGCTGGTGGGGTCAGGGACAGCTCTCCATTGCCACACCGCTTGCGGTGCTTCGAACGACATTTGAAGGCGGCAGCTATGCTTTCCTGCTCTACGACCCCTTCTCGCTCGTACTCTGGGCCGTCACGATCATCGGTTTCGTGCTCTGGGGGCGCGGTCTCTTTTGCGGCTGGCTCTGCCCCTTCGGCGCGATGCAGGAGTTCACCGCCCATCTGGGGCGCCTGCTCCGCCTGCCGCAAATCGAACCGAATGCGGTCTGGGATGACCGGCTGAAGCTCCTGAAGTATGTCGTCCTCGCGGGTCTCGTCGCCATTCTGTTCACCGCCCCTGCCCGGCTTGACCAAGCCATCGAGGTTGAACCCTTTAAGACCGCCGTCACGACGTTTTTCATCCGCGAATGGTATTATGTCGCCTACGCCGTCGGCTTGCTGGTGCTGTCCATGGTGCTTTTCAAAGGGTTCTGCCGGTATCTCTGCCCGCTGGGTGCCGTGATGGCCATTGGCGGGCTGATTCGCGGACGCGACTGGATTGCCCGGCGCACCGAATGCGGCACGCCCTGCCAACTGTGCAAGGTAAAATGCAGCTACGGCGCCATCAAGAAAACCGGCGAGATCCAGTATTCCGAATGCTTCCAATGCCTTGACTGCGTCACCATCCACGACGACGCACGTCAATGCGTGCCGCTCATCCTCGCGGGCAAAGGGCGCAGCCTGCAGAAGGTGGCCGCCGAATGACCCTGAGCAGACGACGCTTCCTGACCATCTCTGCGGGTTTCGCCTGTGCACCAGGATTTGCGCAGGCCAACACGTGGCAAGGGCGTGCTTTTGGTGCTGATGTGTCGATCACCCTGCGTGGTCCGAATTCGCAAACCAAGCCGGCCCTGCGGCAGGCGCGCGCGCAAATTGCCGAGATCGAGAAGCTCTTCAGCCTTCACGATCCCGCCTCTGCCCTGTCACAGCTAAATACCACGGGCGCGTTGCACAGCCCGGATTCCCGCTTTGTGGCGTTGATGCGGGCTGCGGATCACGCCTTCACAGTGACCGATGGGCTCTTCGATCCAACCGTGCAAACCCTCTGGCGCGCCACCGCCACGGGTGAAAACATTGACGTGGCGCAAAGGGCCGTCGGCTGGCGCAGGGTGCGGTTCGACGCTCAAAAGATCGCGCTGGACAAAGGTCAGGCCCTGACGTTCAACGGCATCGCCCAGGGCTTTGCTACAGATGAAGTCGCCCAAAGACTGAAGGCACACGGACTGCAGAACGTGCTGGTGAACATCGGAGAATACCGAGCCATCGGCGGCCCATGGCGCTTGGGGCTCAGCGATCCGTCATGGGGACATCTGGGCACACGTACAGTAACGGATACGGCGATCGCCACTTCAAGCCCAGGTGCGATGTCCCTTGGCTGTGCAGATCACATCCTGCACCCTGTCGCCCAACCACAATGGTCAACGGTCTCGGTTGAAGCGACGACAGCGACACTGGCAGACAGTCTCTCTACGGCGCTGGTGCTGGCACCGCTTGATCAAATCACCACCATCAAGCAGGCGTCGCGCGATTTGGGGCGCGTGACGTTGGTGTCCGGTCAGGGCGAGGTGATTACAATCTAGAGTTTTTCAGCCCTGCCGTTTTTGGCAGGGCTTTTTGTGTTGCGGGCCTTTTACGTGGCGTTTTGCACTGCGCGTTTGGTCATGACGGCGACCAGATGCGCGCGGTAGGCGCCGGTGCCGTGCAGGTCGCTGATCATGTTGTCCCCCGCCAGCGCAAGCCCCTCCA